>JAHDCU010000009.1 GCA_020629715.1 Saprospiraceae bacterium | reverse complement strand
TCCGTGTCTCAGTACCCGTGTGGGGGTTCACGCTCTCACGCCCCCTATAGATCGTCGCCTTGGTAAGCCATTACCTTACCAACTAGCTAATCTAACGCACACCCATCCTTAAGCGCCGTAACTTTAATTTATAACCTTTATTATCATAAATCACATGGACTATTAATCCCAGTTTCCCAGGGCTATCGTCCTCTTAAGGGTAGGTCGTGTACGCGTTACTCACCCGTTCGCCACTCGTGTACCCTGCAAGCAGGGCCTTACCGTTCGACTTGCATGTATTAAGCCTCCCGCTAGCGTTCATCCTGAGCCAGGATCAAACTCTCCATAGTATTCTCTTTAATATCTATATCCGTAAATATAGACATCTATTGTATTGTTATTACTATCGATTATCCTCTCGCTGCCTCTCAATTCTTCTTACCTATTTATTTTCCTTTTTATCTTCCTAAGCAATCAAAATTAGTAACTACTCATCACTAATCTTAATCTCTTCTTTTCAATTTTTATCCACTATTCTTTCATAATGGGAGCGCAAATATAGGGTTATTTTGCAATTGCTAGTATATTTTTCAAAAAAATTTAGATCAAATTTAATTCGTTCTTGATCGCGGATGTTGCTAGGAGATAAATTTTTCTTCTATTGCGGACTCTAATGCGCTCATTTACAACTGCTTTTGCTGTACTATTAGAAATTTTCGTAAACAAATTAGTGTAATATATATACGCTAAATAAACTCCAAACTTTACACCTTTAGGTAGTAATTGGATTCCTATAAAGGCATGATCGAAGTCTTTTTTGATATCTGCCTCTATCTGGGACTTGTCATTATTACTAAAACTTAGGTAATCTATGTGAGGAAAATAAGTTCTTCCTCTCTCTTCATAATCACTTTTCATATCTCTAAGAAAATTGATTTTTTGGAAAGCACTGCCTAATGAACATGCATACGGTTTTAGCTTATCAAACTCCTGTGCATCGTTTTGACAGAATACTCTAAGACACATTAGACCTACTACCTCTGCAGAACCATATATATACTCTTTATATTCTTCCTCCCCATAAAAGGATTTTGTTAAATCCATACGCATACTATGAATAAATGCCCTTATGAGTTCTTTATCTATTTTATATTTATTGACAACAAGTTGAAATGAGTGCAATATTGGATTTAGAGATATTTTACGATCGATCGCTTCGTAGGTATCTTTTTCAAATTTATCAAGTAACTCTCGCTTATCATGATTATGGAAAGTGTCTACTATTTCATCAGCGAAACGAACAAATCCATAAATATTATAGATAGGTTTTCTGAAACTCTTGTCAAAAGCCTTAATTCCCATTGAGAATGACGTACTATAACTGGTGGTTACATTTTTACTACATTCTGTACAGACTGAATCGAATAACTGCATCATAATCAAATCGGTTAATTATATTTCTTAATAATCTCATTAGCCGCTACCAAACCTGAAATAATGGAAGGTGGTACTCCTGGACCAGGAGTGGTCAATTGACCGGCATAATACAAGTTAGATAATTTTTTACTCTTCATTTTTGGTTTGAGAAAAGCTGTCTGAAAAAGTGTATTGGCCAAACCGTAAGCATTGCCTTTATAAGAATTGTAATCTCTTTTGAAGTTTTCCATTGCAAAAGATCGCTTATATAAGAGATGCTTCCTGATATCAATAGAGGATCGCTCTAGTATCCTATCACACATGATATCAAAATATATATCTCTTTTATCCTCATCATCTTGAAGACCTGGTGCAAGTGGCATGAGTAAAAATACATTTTCACAACCTTGCGGTGCTACTGAAGTATCTGTTTTACTCGGACTACATAGATAAAACAATGGCTTGGATGGCCACTTAGGATTTTTATATATTTCGGTTGCGTGGGTATCAAAATCCTCATCAAAAAATAAATTGTGATGGTGAATATTATCTGGAAGCTTAATATCTAAACCTAAATAATATAAGAGAGAAGAAGGTGCCATACTTCTTGTATCCCAGTATTCTGAGGAGTATTGGGATTGAGAAGAGTTTAGTATTTGTTGATCAAAGTGATGATAATCACATGCTGCGATAACGTAATTAAAGTGGTGTGATTGATTATCTGTATGCAAATGAGTAATCGTTGAGTTTTTATCTGAAACCGATACGACATTTTGAGACGCCAAAAGTTTTACCCCTTTTTCCTTTGCTATTGATGTGAAAGCCTCTACAATTTTATTCATTCCACCTAAAGGGTACCATGTGCCTAGCGATAGGTCTGCATAATTCATCAAACTGTAAAGAGCTGGTGTATCTTGCGGTGTAGCTCCTAAAAATAAGACAGGAAATTCAAGCAATGCTCTTAATTTTTCGTTCTTAAACAACGATCTAACTTGCTTCGAAATACTTGAGAACATTTGGAGCTTAAATGCGCTCTTTAAGACTCTGGTATCTACAAATTCTAGAATATTATGACTAGGCTTCCATACAAATTCATTCATTCCTACTTCATACTTATACTTAGCTTCATCTAGAAAGTTGGCTAGTTTTTTACTGGATCCTGGCTCTATTTCTTCGAAAAGACGATATAAGTCATTTAATGTTGCTGGTATATTCAGTGATTCACCGTTTTTGAACATGATCTGATAAGATGGATCGAGCCTCTTCAAATCATAAAAATCAGAGACACTATATCCATACCTCCCGTAATAATCCTCAAATACTTCTGGCATCCAGTACCAACTTGGGCCCATATCGAAACTAAATCCATTGACCTCAAACTTTCGCGCCCTTCCTCCAAAAGAATCATTTTTTTCTAGAACTGTGACGTCAAAACCTTTATCCGCTAATTCAGTGGCAGCGGCAAGACCTGCAAAACCTGATCCAACGACTCCAATTTTTATGTTAGCGTTAATACTGCTCATGCAGCAATAAACAGGGTAATACAAAAGAGGTTCGTAGAATTATTATAAATATCAACCGAAGAGTGGTAAAAGCAAAAAAGCCTAGTTGATAAATCAACAAGGCTTTTATTATTTGGATATGAATTTAGATATTAAGCTTTACCACCATCTAATTCATCTTGCCATTTCTTTAGTTCATCCCAAGCGCCATCGGCTGCCATCTTAGACTGCTCTGGCCATGTTGTAGGATCATGCATTCTATATCTGCTACCAGCTTCATCAAGTATTTCTTTAAGACGATCCACAGGAGTTTCCGCTAGAGCTGCAAACGTTGTGATTCCACTGTTAGAAATAAGCTCAGAAATTTTTGGTCCTATACCTTCAATTTTTTTGAAGTCATCAGGTTTATCCGTCGCTTTCTTAGCAGTTGCTTTTGGAGCTTCCTCTTTGACAGGAGCCTCTACTTTAGGTGCTTCCTCTACTTTAGGCTCTTCTTTCTTTGGAGCTGGTGGCGGAGTTGTATTACCTGCTAACTGTTGCTTCAGTTGACTAAATACATCAAGTTCTCCAAGAGTAGTTCTTTCCATTTTAGACTGCTGTGTCTTCACTGCCTGACGTGTCTTCTCTTGTACCTGACGCTTCTCTTTTCTTACTGAATCGGTAGCTTCTCTCTGGATATCTTCTAAATATCTTGAGTGAGAAACTATAATTCTCTTGTCATCTCTATTGAACTCAATCACTTTAAAGGTAAGTGTCTCCTCAGCATTGGCACTTGAGTTATCTTCCTTTCTTAAGTGTTTGATAGGTGCATACGCTTCCAATCCATATGGAAGTTGTACGATAGCTCCTCTGTCATCTTTCTTGATAATAGTTGCCTCATGATAAGATCCTACAGGGAAAACGTTTTCAAAAGTATCCCAAGGGTTCTCTTCTAGCTGCTTATGACCAAGAGAAAGTTTTCTACTTTCCTGATCGATTTCCAAAATTGTTACATCTATAGTTTCACCCACTTTAGTAAATTCCGATGGATGTCCATACCTTTTAGTCCAAGAAAGATCAGAGATATGAATCATACCACCTATACCTTCTTCTAGCTCAACAAATACACCATATGGTGTTAGGTTTTTCACCTGACCAGAGTGCTTGCTTCCGGTTGGGAATTTTTGTGCAATGATACTCCAAGGATCTTCTGATAATTGTTTCACTGAAAGAGACATTTTTCTTTCTTCTCTATCTATGGTGACAACTTTAGATTCGAACTCTTGACCTAATGTAAAGTAATCTCTTGCATTGACTGGCTGGTTGCTCCAAGTAACTTCTGATACGTGAATCAAACCTTCAACACCTGGAATAATTTCTAAGAATGCACCATAATCTTCGATATTGACGATCTTCCCTTTTACTGTAGAACCTTCAACTACCTCAGCTCCTAGCACTTCCCAAGGATGAGATTGTAATTGCTTAAGACCTAATGAAATTCTCTTTTTATTTTCATCAAAATCAATAACTACTACGTTAAGCTTTTGATTTAATTCTAATACTTCTGATGGGTGATTGATACGTCCCCAAGAAATATCAGTGATATATAGAAGTCCATCCACACCTCCAAGGTCCATAAATGCACCGAAGTCTGTGATATTCTTTACTACTCCTTCTAGTACTTGACCTTTCTCTAATCCTGAGATTATTGCCTCTCTCTGATCTGCTAGGTCGCTTTCGATAAGTGCCTTATGAGATACAACTGCATTCTTGATAGCCTCATTGATTTTGACAACTTTAAGCTCCATAGACTTACCCACGTATGCATCATAATCAATGATAGGCTTAATATCAATCTGTGATCCAGGTAAGAATGTTTCTAGACCATTGCAATCAGCGATAAGTCCTCCTTTAGTTTTACTTACAACTGAACCTTTAATGATCGTACCATTTTTGTAAGAATCCACAAGCATTTCCCAAGCTCTCATCAACTTAGCCTTTCTTCTTGAAAGTACTAGCTGTCCTCTATAATCTTCTTTATTCTCTACGTATACCTCGACATAATCACCAACAGCAAGATCTGGTGTATCTCTAAATTCTGATAGAGAAACCAATCCATCTGATTTGTAGTTGATGTCAAGTACAACATCACCATTGTTGATAGAAGTTACCTTTCCTGATACAATTTCATTTTCTGAAACTGAGGTCAAAGATTTTTCGTAGTCTTTTAAATAATCTTGAATTTCATTATCCGTGTAAGACAATGTATGTCTATTACCAATACTCCAATCAAACTCATCATGTGGAGTTTGTGGAATTTCAACTTCAACAGGAGCTGGCGCTTCTGCTACTTCAGTAGCTGTTTCAGTTGTTTCGACAGTAGCCTCTGTCGCTGGTATTTCAGTAGCTTCAGCACTTGGTTTTGGTGCTTCTTCTCCTGGCTTTAATTCGTCACTCATTTTTAAGCAAAATTTGTATGACAAGTAACATTTACTCATCAGAGGTTAACAAAAGGAGCGCAAAGATAGTAAAAAAGTTGAAAGTTGAAAGTTGAAAGTTGAAAGTTGAAAGTTGAAAGTTGAAAGTTGAATGGGTTTTGGGCCTAAAATTATTGGATATAGAGTAATATAGATGGTTTTGCTTAATAACATGTATATTGATACTCTAAAAGTGATATTTATTATGGAACGTATATGGACTAAACATTATCCTAGTGGGGTACCTGCCAATATTCCTGATCTAGAAGACGACTCTCTGGTTTCACTATTTGACAGATGTCTTGATAAGTACCGCAAAAAAACTGCATTTTCCTGTATGGGTCGTGATATTAGTTATGGTGACCTAAACAAATATGCCGAGAAATTTGGAGCATATCTGCAGTCTAGAGGCTTGAAACAAGGTGATAGATTTGCCATTATGCTTCCCAATTTGATACAGTATCCTGTAGCTCTTATCGGTGCTATACGTGTGGGTCTCGTGATTGTGAATGTAAATCCACTATATACACCAAGAGAAATCGAACATCAACTAAAAGATAGCGGGGCAAAAGGGATCCTTATTGCTGAAAACTTTCTACACAATCTTGAAAAAGCAAAACAAGAACTTAATCTTGATGTCATCATATCAACTAGTATCGGAGAGTTCCTAAATCCTATTAAAGGAATGGCTGTAGATTTTGTACTGAAAAATGTGAAGCGTATCATACCAAAACATAGTTTAACCAATGTCATAGGTATGAAAAAGGCTCTTGCACATGGTAAGTCCTACTCTTTGCAAAAGGCCTCTCCAACTCTAGAAGATATGGTAGCACTGCAATATACTGGCGGTACAACCGGCGTCAGTAAAGGTGCAATACTTACGCATAAAAATATATTGAGCAATCTGAAGCAAATGGATAGCTTCTGGGGTGATACGCTGAGCGAGGGTAAAGAAACCATAGTAACTGCACTACCTATGTATCATATTTTTGGATTTACTGTCAATTTTATATCAACCTTTGTCATTGGTGCTCATAATATCCTAATACCAAATGCTCGAGATCTTGATACCGTGATTAATGCATTTAAGAAATATCCCGTTTCACTATTTACGGGTGTCAATACTCTGTTTCAAGCTATGACAGCTCATAAAGAATTTGATAGTTCTTTATGTACTCACCTGAAGCTAAATTGTGCAGGTGGTATGGCTCTACAAAAGTCAGTAGCAGATGATTGGAAAAAGAAAACTGGTACCACTATACTTCAAGGATATGGACTGACAGAATCTTCGCCGGCTACTAGTTTCAACCCTCCTAAGGGTTTGGTAAAAGATGGTACAGTGGGCATTCCTTTACCATCTTGCGATATTAAAATTGTAAACGATCAAGGTGTAGAGTTGGGAATCGGAGAAATAGGCGAGTTATGCCTATCAGGCCCTCATATCATGAAAGGATATTACAACAAACCAGAAGAAACCGCCAATACCTTGAGAAATGGCTGGCTTCATACTGGAGATATTGCAACTGTGGATGAAGATGGATATATTAAAATAGTAGATCGTAAAAAAGATATGATTCTTGTCTCCGGGTTCAATGTATTCCCCAATGAACTGGAAGATATTATCGTACTCCATCCTAAAGTAGCTGAAGCAGCTGTAGTAGGTGTACGGGATGATAAATCAGGAGAGGTCGTAAAGGCTTTTATTGTGAAAAAGGAAAAATCACTCACTAAAGATGAGCTTATTCAATACTGTAGAGAAAATATGACTGGATATAAAGTCCCAAAACATATTGAATTCAGAGATGAATTGCCTAAAACAAATGTGGGTAAAATACTACGCCGTGCCCTAAAAGAATAGAACACGGCGTATATATCTTTTTTAATCGAGTATATCTTATAACCCTAGTACGGTACGTACTTGAGTCATTAGGTCTTCACTATTATCCATATGAAGTAAAAATCCACCACTAGAATCAAATATCATGGTGTATCCTCCATCCTTACCAATCTGATCAACTTTAGCTTTTACATCATCGAGTATTGGTTTATATAACTCTTCTCGCTTAGCTACTAATAAATTTTGCACTTCTAACTCATATGCTTGAATTGCTTGCTGTTCTTTAGCTAGCTCACCTTCTTTCTGTTGCATTTGAATCTGAGATAAAGTTCCACTATTAGCTTCAGCCACGTATGCATTGTAGTTTGACTCTAAATTTTTAAGCATCTGCTCACCTTTTGACATTAGTGTTTTTTGATACTCTGTCAGTTGCTGATCAGCAGTTTTGATCTGCGGCAATTCTAATAATAATTGCTGAGAATTAATATGTCCGAACTTCTGTGCTATGGCACATTGTAGTGATGCAAACACAAGCGCAAGGATCAAAGTGTATTTTATATTTTTCATAATTCTTTTTCTTTGAGACGCAAATGTATATCTCTGAGTATTATCTGCAAGATTTTTTAACGAAAGTTTAGTAATACTTTTATTCTAATCGGGTTCGAAACCTAATACAATACTAAATTTACCATAGTCTCCCCATGGAGTCCCATCCGCTAGGTTGCGATCTATACCGAAACCATAGTCAAATCCAAGTAATCCAAACATCGGTAAGAATATTCTTGCTCCTACACCTGCCGATCTTTGCAGATCAAAGGGATTGAAATCTCTAAATGATCCCCATGCATTTCCTCCTTGTAAAAAGGTGGTGAAGTAGATTGATGACGATGGGTTAAGTGATAAAGGAAATCTCATCTCTAAGGTAAACTTATCGAAGATAGTTGCTCCTCCTAGATTATTCTGCGGTAAGTCAGATACCTCATATCCTCTCAGTGCTAGTATGTCTTTACCTGTAATACCAACAGTCTGATTGGATAATCCATCACCTCCTAGCTCAAATCGCTCAAAGGCCGATACTCCTATATCGCTATTATATGCTCCTACTAGACCAATCTTAGCGTTGGCTGCAAGTACTACATTACCAAATAGATTGAAATACCATTCTGCATCAAATCTCCATTTGTGGTATTCTAAGAAAGAAAACTTATTGGCTAATTCTTCTCCTTCAATAAAAAGAGCTTCTTCTTCTGGTGTCATTGTATTAGTTGGACCGCGTTCTCTATTTTCCTGAGTTATTCGAGCCGTTCTCTCTTCGTTTGATAATACATAAAAATCATCTGATCTAAACAAACTATATGGCGGAGTCAATTGAATAGATAATGATATCCGCGATCCTCTACGTGGATAGATCGGCTCACTCACAGAGCTTCGTGATATGACTTGACGTATGGAAAAGTTTCTATAATTACCTTTTGTTACGTTTACCAAGCCTGATTCACCTTCTACAAAAAATTGTCCTCTAGCATAATCATCCAGAGAGATATTTTCTAAGGTAAGCGTCGTACTACTACTAAAGAAATCGTCAGGCCACTTCAACTGTCTACCCAAGCCAACAAAACCTCTTAATATACCGAGCCTTCCTTGAGCAAAAGTACTATAGTCAAAATCAGAATATACCATACCAAGCGTAAAAGAGTTAGGTCTTTTACCTCCTAGCCAAGGTTCTGTAAATGTAAAGTTGTATGATCTAAAAAATCTACTATTACTCTGTATCCTCAGCGAAAGTTTCTGACCGTCTCCCTGCGGTAATGGACTCCATGTTTTTTTATCTCGCAGATTGGCTACTGAAAAGTTATTGAAGGTGACCCCTAGTGTCCCTATCAAGCCACTTGCACCACCATATCCGGCAGAAAGCTCAAGCTGATCAGAAGGCTGCTCTTGTACTGTGTAATTTATATCTACAGTACCTCGCTGTGCATTTACTGGAGTCTGTATATCTAGGGCCTCAGGATTGAAGTATCCTAGATTGATGATCTCTCGCTGTGATCTTATGATATCTGATCTACTAAATTTTCTTCCTGGCTTAGTCCTCAACGCTCTGCGTATGACATGCTCATGAGTACGATCGTTACCTGCTATGGTTACATTTTCTATGGTAGCCTGCGGTCCTTCAAATATTCGCATTTCGATATCAATACTATCACTGATGATGGCTACCTCTATAGGCTGTATATCAAAAAATAAGTATCCATCATCTAGATAAAACGAAGAAATATCTCTTCCATCCAAACTATATCTCAGTCGGCTTTCTAGTAGCTCAGGATTATATACGTCTCCTCTAGCGATACCTAGAATACTGGTCAACTGGTCATCCGTATATTTTGAATTACCCTTCCACTTGATATCACGAAAGTAGTATTGGTTGCCCTCATCAAAAGTGATACTAATATTGATATTACCCTCTTCGTTTCTCCATATAGAGTCGCTTTCAATCTTAGCGTCTCGATAGCCTTTGGTGTTATAGAGTGCAATTAAGCTTTGCTTATCTTCTTGATAATCTGACTGGACGTATTTAGTCTTTCTAAACCAAGTACCCTTACGCTTGGTATTTTTCATCTTTCGCCTCAGCTTTCTGTCTTTGAAAACTGTATTGCCATGAAAATATATATCCTCGACCTTTACTCTTTCTTTAGTATCAATTTCAAATTGTAGTCTGATTGATCCTTTTTTTACTTCATCCGGAAATTCATTGACTTTCACTTCGGTATCCAATCGGCCCTTACCCATGAAGTATTCCTTGATACGAACGACGCATAGATTTTTCTGATCATCAGTGACTATACTTCCTTTAGATACAATTGCATTGACGATATCATTGAGGTCTTTATGCTTGTTTTTCTTAACACCCACATATGAATAACGTGATAACGTAGGCCTCTCGACTAGTCGAATTTCTAAAAAGATAACTTCACCTAGTGTTTTGGTTTGTACGATCTGTACATCAGAGAACAATCTCAATCGCCATAGCGCTTTGATACCTTTGGCTATCTCTGGACCTGGTATCGTAATTTTTTCACCAACCTTTAGTCCTGCAATAGACTTTATAGCATTGCGATCACGATTG
Source organism: Saprospiraceae bacterium (assembly GCA_020629715.1). GTDB lineage: Bacteria > Bacteroidota > Bacteroidia > Chitinophagales > Saprospiraceae > JAHDGW01. Next base: position 231,803 of record JAHDCU010000009.1, on the reverse strand, counting down.
ACTGCTCCTACTACCTCAACGCCACCTATTTCGTACTCTTTTTTATCGCTGTAGTCCAGAACAGATAATGAGTCTACTTGTGCCGAGACACCTATCGTCAAAAACGTAAGCATCATAGAAAGTAGAAATATTCTTATCATTGAAATCATCCTTATTGTTTTCGAAAGCAAGGTTATAACGAATTAATTAGACTCGTCGTTGCTCTTGCTTATTTAACGCATATTTAATTTATGTATGCAACTGTTCGCTTGTCTTACCAAATCGCCTTTCTCTACTCTGATAGTTAACAATTGCTTTATATAAGTCTTCTTTTCTAAAATCGGGCCATAACGTATCTGTAAAAAACAATTCCGTATAGGCAATTTGCCAAAGTAAATAATTAGATACCCTATGCTCACCACTCGTCCGTATGAGTAATTCTGGATCCGGCACTCCAGCTGTACTTAGATTTCGATCTATAAGAAGGTCATCTATTTCTTCAAGCGTTTTTGTAGGCTCTTCTCTAAATGTTGAGACTATATTTTTTACTGCTTCTGTAATTTCCCATCTAGCACTATAGTTAAGTGCTAAGATGAGTGTCATTCTTGAATTGTCTGCCGTATCCTCTATAGCCTTAAGCAATGCCTCACATGTCTTGGGTGGAAGTTTTGATAGGTCACCTATTGCTTTAAGCTTTATATTATTCTCTTGAAGCGTTTTTACTTCTTTGGATAGCGTATCTACCAATAAGGTCATGAGTGCATTGACTTCAAGTAACGGTCTATTCCAGTTTTCTGTAGAAAAGGCATATAGCGTTAAAAATTCAACCCCTAGCTCCGCGCATGCTTCTGTTACTTCGCGAACTGCTTTTACTCCATTACGATGTCCAAATACTCGCGGTCTTGAGTGTTGCTTTGCCCAACGCCCATTTCCATCCATAATCATGGCGATATGTTTGGGTAAAGTTTCTATTTTAATATGCTCTTTTAAGCTACTCATTGTCTTCCTTTCAGAAACGCGGCAAAAGTACTGAAATTATGTAAGAGCAGAACAATGAAAACTAATACGATAGAAATGATTCTAAAATGTTTAAAAGTGACGCATTTTTAAGTTTTATACCGTCTTAGTGATTTACAATTTTATCTTTGAATAAAAAGAGAGTTTCTTTAGTGTATGTATAATATGATTTTGGCATTTATCAGCTCGTTTGCATTGACGTATCTTGCCATACCCTCTATTATCAGTATTGCTAGAAAAAAGAACTTAGTAGATGAGCCTGGAGACAGACGATCACATACAGTAAGCACTCCCTCTCTGGGTGGAATAGCCATTTTTGCAGGTACTATTTTTAGCATCATATTATGTACTCCCTTTGCAGAAAACTTTGGTAAACTCCAATATATCCTTTGTGCATTCATCATCATATTTCTGATAGGTGCCAAAGATGATATCGATCCTATTTCTCCCTCTAAAAAATTTCTGGGTCAGATCTTTGCATCCTTTATACTCGTAGTGAATGCAGATATCAACCTTACCAGTCTATATGGGATCTTTGGGATATATGAGATCCATTATATCGTAAGTTATCTATTGTCTATGTTCACCATTTTAGTGATCATTAATGCTTTTAACCTTATCGACGGTATCAATGGTCTTTCTGCAAGTATCGGTATATTGATCACCACCATCATGGGGTATTGGTTTTTTAAGGTTGACCATCCTGAGATCGCAATTGTTGCTTTTTCATTAGCTGGTGCCTTGATTGCATTTTTGAAATACAATATTACTCCGGCACAAATTTTTATGGGCGACACAGGCTCTTTACTGCTAGGATTAGTATGTTCAGTACTGGCGATTAAGTTTATCGAGTTACATAATGAAATTGATTCTGAGTGGGCATTTGAGTCAGCTCCAGCTGTTGCTATTGGTTTTTTAATACTCCCGCTATTTGATACGCTACGTGTATTTACTATGAGAGCATTGAAGGGAAAATCACCATTTTATCCTGACCGTACTCATATCCATCACTTATTGCTAGATAGTGGTCTGAGTCATATGCAAGCGACCTCGGTATTGGTTATTGTTAATATTTTATTCATAATTCTTGTCGTGCAGCTACAGGGTATAGGTACTCTCAATCTGCTCTTATTGATTTTAGCTGTGGCTATTATCCTTTCAGGTATTTTGTTTAAAATATCGAAAAACGTACAAGCCCGTAAAAACGCAGAATGACCCCTTTACAACTGACATTAGTATTTATCGGTGGAGGTTTGGGATCTGTGAGTAGATACGCCATGAGTTATTTTTTCCCTATTAAAGTTGGATTTCCTTGGGCCACATTTGCAGCAAATGCCTGTGCATGTCTTGTACTAGGAGTACTTTTAGGCTTGGACTTAAGTAAGGGAATGAACAGCTCTTCACGACTATTGCTCATGACGGGATTTTGTGGAGGTTTCAGTACCTTTTCTACCTTTAGCAGCGAGGTATTTCACTTATTACAAAATGGACAATATACCATAGCATGTAGTTATATCATTGCTAGTCTTGTCGTTGGACTTGTCTTTGTAGCCCTGGGCTACATTATCATGAATTAAGAAGATTCCTATCTAAAACTCCGCACTTCCCGGATATCTTGGGAAAGGAATGACGTCCCTGATATTGGCCATACCTGTGATAAAGAGTACGAGTCTTCCAAATCCTAATCCATATCCAGCATGAGGGCAAGTACCATATCGACGAGTATCTAAAAACCACTCCATCTCTTCTTTTGGAATATCCATCTCCTCCATACGCTGCGTCAACTTATCTAGTCGCTCCTCTCTCTGCGATCCTCCAACAATCTCACCTATCCCTGGAAACAAAATATCCATGGCAGCTACCGTCTTACCGTCATCATTCTGACGCATATAGAAGGACTTGATATCTTTCGGGTAATCGATTAAGATCACAGGTTTTTTGAAGTGTTTCTCTACCAGGTATCGCTCATGCTCCGACTGTAGATCGGCTCCCCATTCTTCTATAACAAACTGGAATTTCTTCTTCTTGTTGGGCTTAGAGTTTTTCAATATTCTGATGGCCTCTGTATAGGTCACTCTTTCGAAATCATTCGCGATACAAAACTCTAATTTCTCCGTAAGCGACATTGGAGAGCGTTCGTTTTGCGGTTTGTTCTTTTCCTCATTGATCAGGCGCTGCTCTAAAAACTCTAAATCCTCTTGGCAATGCTCAAGACAGTATCTGATGACATACTTGAGCATACCCTCTGCAAGGTCCATATTGCCATGTATGTCGGTAAATGCCACCTCAGGCTCGATCATCCAAAACTCGGCGAGGTGTCTGGTGGTATGACTGTTTTCTGCTCTAAAGGTCGGACCAAACGTATATACTTTGCTTAGTGCCAAGGCCGCTAACTCTGCTTCTAGCTGACCTGATACTGTGAGATTGGTAGCTTTACCAAAGAAATCTTGCTTGAAATCTACCGCACCATCTTCCGTAAGGGGAATATTATCTGGAGAAAGCGTCGATACCTGAAACATCTCTCCCGCCCCTTCGGCATCTGATCCTGTAATGATCGGGGAATGTATATAATAAAATCCTTGATCATTGAAATACTGATGTATCGCAAATGATACCGCATGTCGGATACGAAAGATCGCCCCAAATGTATTCGTCCGAAAACGTAGATGAGCAATTTCTCTCAGAAATTCTAAGCTATGTTTTTTAGGTTGAAGAGGATATTTCTCCGGGTCAGAGTCACCGAATATCTCCACCGCATTAGCCTTGACTTCTACTTTCTGTCCTCGACCTTGAGATGCTTCTAAGCTACCTACCACTTTAATGGCTGCACCTGTAGTGATTCTTTTTAACAATACAGGATCCGTATTTTCATAGTCCACAACTACCTGTAGCGTCTTGAGACATGATCCATCATTTAATGCAATGAATTGATTATTTCTAAACGTACGTACCCAGCCCATCACTGTGATGTCTTGGCTCTTTGGATCTGTTTGTAATACTTCTACTATCGGTGTTCTGTTGAAAGACATAAGCCTGACTTTTAAAATATATCTTGTAACTGATCGTCAAACGATCAAAATAAAAGCACGAAGTTAACAGATTTTATAAAAAGCTATTAATGGGTTGGAGCATGTTCTTCTAGGTTAACAATCGCTTGTGTCGTATAGTCATACACTTCATTCATGGCCGACGGATCGGTATTGCCAGCATAGAGAGAGAGTTCTGCTTTTTTGAGAATATTGATCAATGGATTCACTATATCATCTGCATACCCTTTTCCAAGTAGTACATCTTGCACTTGTGCTTTATTCATGTCAGAAAGTGGCATTTTTATTTTATCCTGTAGGTAACCAAATATCGCATTATTGATCTCTTGATAAAAGGCTCTAGTATCACCTGTATCCTTATGTTCTTGAGCTGCTTTGAGTTTTTCCAATGCGACTTTCTTTGCGGCGTTGGCTTTTTTGATTTCTGGATCTATAGCATTTTGTTGATCAATGTATAGCTTGATACCATACATGGATGTCAGACCGATGGCCATCAACAGCAAAAACCAATTTAAGATAGACCGCTGACGAGGTATGTTTGGTTTTTCTTCCAAAGATAACTCCTCAAATGGTGGAGCCATAGTCAACTCCTCTTGCTGTATTGCTTCTTTATCATCGATACGGCGACCACTACCTTTAGTAACTTGAAACCTATGATTAGTAGCTTTCAAGGTCTGAAAAGCCATACTGTCCGTATCGAAATATACAAAGGAGGGTTGATAAGTGTAAGTTCCTACATTTTTAGGAACAATAAGGTACTCGTAGATGGTCTCATGCATGATTCCATCCTTAGAAACAAACTCTTTTTCGTTATTGAGTTTGGGGTCATAGATATCAAGATCATCCGTAGAATCGAAACTTGGTGCAATGATGTCTTTGGCTATACCATTACCTGTAATGATAAGTTTAAGAGTAATGGCGTCGTCTTGAGTGATCTTATTCCTACTTATCGTAGAGCGAATCGAATAATTACCCACAGCGCCAGAGTATGATGGTGGTCGGCGAAGAGGTAGATCTTTGACTTCGAGGCTGAGACCATTGGTTGTAGCCGCTATTCTTTTATATTCTACACTAAAAAATGATCGCCTCCTATTGGTGGGTATCAATGCATTGATGGTCATAGGAGCTATTTCAAAACTTCCCGTCTCAGTCGGTATCAATGTACGTTCTGCTACGATTTTGGTATAATATTCTTCTCCATTGATGATCTCTCGTTGCAGTCCATTTCGGTTAAAATTATTGACTCTCTCAGCCTCAAAACCAGGGTAAGACTCTCGAGTTGCAAACTCAAAGTCAGTGACATTGAGCCCTATCTTATAATACACTCGATAACTGAGATATAAACGATGTCCCACGACTGTAAGACTGTCTGAGACTTGCATTTTAGCAAATACCTCCTCTCCTCCTGAGCCTTTGGACTTGGTCTTCTTCAGCACCTTGATCTTGATCGGTTTGGTTTGTAAGGATTGATTATTGGCATTGATAGATGCAGGGCCTATGGTATAGCTACCTGTTGCTGTAGCTAGCAGAGTATACTGATATGAAATACTCGAGGTTCTACGACCATTGATAGTACTCATGCTAGAGGACTGACTAGGACCACTTATTTTTCTAAAACCTTTAAAGTTTGGAGCTTTAAAATTGCGGCCATTGGCATTCTTGAGTGTAAAAGATACATTGACATAGGAGCCCTCTAGTACCTCTGAGGCATCCGTTTGAGCTTCGAAACTTACTTGCCCAGATAAAAACAAGGGAAAGAGTAAGACGAATATGATAGAAAAGGCTTTTACAGTTTTTCTCATGCTTATATCTTCCTCACTTTACGCTTCGGTTTAGTAGGTGGTGTAGGTTGAATAGGAACCTGAGGCTGAGTCTGAAATGGGCTGATACTTTGTTGGATCCCACCATCTTGCTCTATAATACCATCGGGATTAGGGAGTATAAAAATGAGCTTTTCTTGAGTTTCAACTGTTTCAGAGTCCGTAACTAAGTATGCTGGTGGTATAATTACCGCTCCTTCAACCTTCGGTTTTAATATGTAAGAATAACTCATCTCCTGTGACGATTGCCCATTCATAAAACTAAAAGATGATGATACATTGGGACCAGCCATAATATCGAAATCATCCAGTGCAGGAGCATCAAAGTCGCCATTCATATTCTTGATCGTAAAAGAAACCGTAAACGAATTGCCCATCAATAAAGTGTCTTTACTAGTATCCACCGTGAAGCTACTTTCTTGCGCCCATGTCACATGAGCACAGCAGAGCGCAAATAAAACGATCCATATCCTCATAGTTTCAAATTTTAGTTGTAAAAATAATAATTGCAAACATTCTATTTTTGCTACAATATAGCTTTACAAAAGTTTAACCATATATGAGCAAATCTACCCTGTTTTCAAAAATCGAAACTGCTAGAAACTATATCTTAAGTAAACATCAAATCCAAGCAGATACAGCAATCATCACGGGGACGGGAATTGCAATAGATGCAGATATTTCAGATCGTATCTCTTACTCAGAGATCCCTCATTTTGTTAAATCTACCGTACAAAGTCATACCGGAGAACTCCAGCTAGCCAAAATTGGAGATAAAAAAGTTCTTATCATGGCCGGTCGTATGCACTATTATGAGGGGTATTCTGCACAGGAAATTACTTTTCCAATCAGGGTCCTAAAAAGTCTAGGTATCAAAAAACTAATCATCACCAATGTATCAGGAGGGCTAAATCCTGATTATCAAGCGGGAGATATCGTTCTGCTCAAAGATCATATCTTTCTACAGCCAGACCATCCGCTCCGAGGAGCAAATGATGAGCAACTGGGACCGCGATTTCCCGATATGTTGGATACCTACTCGCCATCACTCCGAGCTATGGCAAAAAGCTATTGTGATGATAAGCAAGTTTCCTATCACGAAGGTGTATATGCATGCTTGCAGGGACCTAGCCTAGAAACTCCTGCAGAATACAACTACCTGCGCATCATCGGTGCTGATATGGTGGGTATGAGCACGATACCCGAAGTTATAGTAGCAAGACATAGTGGTATAGAGCTAGCTGTTTTGTCTATTATCTCTAATGTATGCTACCCTATCGATCAATTGACTCCTACGACCATTGCAGAGGTCATCGAGGTTGCTCAAAAGGCTAATCCTATACTGAATGGAGTGATTAAAACTTTATTATGACCACGAATTAAGGAATCAAAAAATCCACCACAACATCTACAGAGCCATCGGTCTCTGGAGTGACGGTATGCAACTTACTGATGCTAGTATAATCTCCAGAAGATGGGAAATAATTGCTGTCAGCATCTCTGAATACGGTGATGTAATATTCATCAGGATGCAGGTAAGTTGTTTTATAAAAATCCTCTGTACTCGTCAATGTAATGGTACGAATCACTTGAGTATTTAAACTTTCAAAATCGACCACTCCTTGTGGATTGACGATTGCCTTCTTTGAGATATACAATAGAAGATTTTGATTTTCAATCGCCATGTCTCGTTGTACATTGATGGTAAGATCACTCAAGTGACCATGCTGAGATTTTGGAAAAGGATCATCACTTTCTTCCAAATACAAGGCAGAATCTAGATCAATAAGATTACTAAATGAACTTCTAAAGTTAACCTCTGAGTCTGTAGTTGGGAATGAAAACCGTTCTCTAGCTGCATCCGCGAAGTTTGGGTTTTGATTTACCCCTTTAAAGCCCATATGATGAATAGGTTCATCCAAACTTCCGCTATTGTCTTTATATGCATCAAAATGAAGCGTATCTTTCTCAAATCGAAACTCCATGTATGATCTCTTGACTCCGCCTACAGCATCTACCAATCTGTAATAAGTAGATTGGTCAGTCTGCTCATATTGATCCAAAAGAAAATACGTTGCTCGATACTGAGGACCTAACCAACCACCATTGCGGGCCATAATCTGTTGCTTTCCTTGATAGTCGGCAATAAAGACAGAGGTGATAATATTTTGATTCGTAGCCCCCTCGTATATCGAGTGTAAGTGGCTTCCCGATATAGGTCTAAAATCAAATGCAAACCAGTCAAACTTACCAAAAGCAGTTTCATTTTCACCGATCCAATGTCCCATGAGGTCATTGAGTAGCGTAAAGCCTTTGATATCTGTATCCGTCGTATTATCCATAGGTTCTGATTGTCCACAGCCTAGACTGATTGATAATAATAGTGCCAAAACAAACATTGTATTTTTCATATCTAGTCACATTTGGGATACATAACGGTGATAGATTTGAGTTTCTTGTTTAATGTCAATAGAATACACGAAAACTTCCAACTCATTTTGAATAGTAAAAATCCCTATAATAGCACTTTGTATATCTTTAAAATCTATCAACTTAATCTATCTTTAGTGGTTTGATTGGATACAAATAATCGTGCTCATGGATACCATTGCAGATGACTATATTGAGATTGTAGGAGCTAAAGAAAACAACCTCAAGGATATCAGTCTCAAAATACCTCGCAACCAACTTGTGGTCATCACTGGCTTAAGTGGTAGTGGAAAGTCATCATTGGCATTTGACACCATATACGCAGAAGGACAGCGCCGATATATAGAGACTTTTTCTGCTTATGCTCGTCAGTTTTTGGGTAAAATGGATCGCCCTGAAGTTGAAAAAATCAATGGTCTAAGTCCGGTCATCAGTATCGAACAAAAAACAACCGCCTGGAATCCGAGATCTACAGTAGGTACCACGACAGAGATCTATGATTTCCTAAGACTACTCTATGCTCGTATAGGTGAAGCTTACTCCTTTGAGTCCGGTAAAAAGATGGTCAAGTTTACCGAAGAGCAGATCATTCAGCACATCTTGGAGCAGTACTCTGATAAGAAAATCATGATACTTTCTCCGCTCGTACGTGCACGAAAAGGACACTACAGAGAGCTTTTTGATCAAATCAGAAAGAAAGGATATACCAAAGTACGAGTAGATAAAGTCGTCCTCGATCTTAGGCCTGGCATGCAGATCGATCGATACAAAACCCATGATATCGAAGTGGTCATCGACCGCATCAAAGTGCAAGATGATAAACGTGATCGTATCGCATCTTCCATCCAAATAGCGATGAAACAGAGTAATGATTTCATCATGATCATGGATGTAGATGCTCAGGAGGTCAAGCCTTTCAGCAAGCGGCTGATGGACCCAGACTCAGGGGTTTCATACGAGGAGCCATCGCCTAATACCTTTTCATTCAATAGTCCATATGGTACTTGCAAGCATTGCAAAGGATTGGGTAAGCAGCATAAAGTGGACATGGAAAAGGTCATCCCTGATGATGGCGCAAGTATCAATGATGCAGGGATAAAACCATTCGGAGAAGTACGTGACAATTATACTTTTAAACAACTCCGAGCAATTGCTAAACGCTATAAGTTTTCCTTTGCTACTCCTGTCAAAGACATCCCAAAAGAGGCTATGGACATCATACTCAATGGAGGTGATGATAGCTTTGAGATGAGCCTCCGTGGTAGTAAACATGACTTTATTTATAATCTCGCATCAGAAGGTGTAGTCAATATGCTGGAGCGATGGTACCGAGAGAGTAGCTCTGAAAAGATCCGACGATGGGCAGAAGAATTTATGACCATCGTTACCTGCCCAGAATGTAACGGATATCGACTGCGTATGGAGTCTAGGCATTTCAAACTTGGAGAAAAACACATTGGTGAATTGGCGACCATGGATCTCTCCGATCTACAAGTATGGTTTGCTGATATAGAGTCGGTATTGGATGATAAGCAAAAGACCATCGCCAAAGATGTGATCAAAGAGATCCGATTACGATTAGGTTTCCTACTGGAAGTAGGCTTGGATTACTTAAGTCTCAATCGGCCCACAAGAACACTATCGGGTGGAGAATCTCAACGAACTCGCTTAGCTACACAGATAGGATCACAATTGACTGGTATTACTTATATCATGGATGAGCCCTCTATAGGATTACATCAGCGAGACAACCAACGATTGATCACAGCACTGAAAAATCTGACGACTATTGGCAATACCGTACTCGTAGTAGAACACGATAAAGATATCATGCTAGCCTCTGACTATCTCATTGATTTGGGACCCGGGGCTGGTAAACACGGTGGTGATCTAGTATCTCAAGGTACTCCTGCCGAATTTCTCAAAAATGGGGGACTGACAGCAGACTACCTAGATGATAAGCAAAAAATAGAAGTCCCAGAAAAACGACGAAAAGGAACCGGAAAATATCTCAAGCTCTCAGGAGCAACTGGTAATAACCTTAAAAGTGTAAATCTTAAAATTCCGCTCGGTACACTAACTTGCGTTACGGGTGTCAGCGGAAGTGGAAAATCTAGTTTAATCAATAATACGCTCTACCCAATTTTACGGCAGCACTTTTACCGAAGTACTCAGCGACCTTTACCCTACAAAAAGATAGAAGGACTAGAACATCTCGATAAAGTCATAGAAATAGATCAATCCCCAATTGGTCGAACTCCTCGATCTAATCCAGCAACATATACCGGAGTATTCGGAGATATCAGAAAAATTTTCACTGCGCTACCAGAATCAAAAATACGTGGATATAAGCCTGGTCGATTTTCATTTAATGTAAAAGGTGGGCGATGTGAAGTTTGCCAAGGAGCAGGTAAACGAGTTATAGAAATGAATTTCCTACCTGACGTACTTGTGGATTGTGAACAGTGTCTTGGTAAACGCTACAATCGTGAAACACTAGAAATACTCTATAAAGGAAAGTCCATCTCGGATGTACTCGATATGACGGTAGATGAGGCAGTTGAGTTTTTCAAAAACATACCGTCTATCTTCCGTAAGTTAAAAACACTGAAAGAAGTTGGTCTCGGCTATATTACCTTAGGCCAACAAGCAACAACCCTGTCAGGAGGTGAGGCACAACGAGTCAAACTCTCGGAAGAACTCTCTAAACGAGCAACGGGCAATACAATCTATATACTTGACGAACCCACCACCGGTCTACATTTCCAAGATATTAAGCACTTGATCAATGTCATCAATCGACTGGTGGATAAAGGCAATACTGTAGTCATTATAGAACATAATATGGATATCATCAAAGTGGCAGACCATATCATTGATCTAGGGTTAGAAGGTGGCTATCGTGGTGGATCTATATTATGTACAGGTACTCCAGAAAAGATTATCAAGGATAAGAGCTCCCATACTGCTAAGTATCTGGCGATGGAAATGAAGTAATCCTAAACTAGAATAAATATAAGTCTAAAAGAAAAGTCCCCAGCACCGGTAGATACTGAGGACTTTACTCTTTTTACACCCTTAGCTAAACCTGCTCTTTAGCCTGTTATCTTGCTAAATACATTATAAATATACAGGCTAAAAAGTAATTATTCCAGCGCATCAGCCTATGTGTCAAGCATTTGTCAAAAATCGCGTATAAACTACCATACTTCGGGTATGATCCGCTATATACTACCTTATAATGTGTATTTTTTCAATATGTGAAATATAAATACATAAACAAATAAAGGTCTCAACGCATCAGCATTGAGACCTTTATAATTACACCCTTTACAAGTTGAGACTTGTAAAATATTTCGTTGGAATGGCCGAGCACTGGTCTCGGCTCTTCCAACTTTTAAAAACACCTTTATTTTAAATGTAGATATTCTCTACAATACTTCTTCATCTCCCCCTATAAATAAACCTAAAAACCATTCTAATAAATTCATAATATTATCGCTTTAGTGTAGCATAAAATTATACTTTATACCACTTTTATAATATTACAAAAGTGCATCAAAATAGACACGTCTATTTTAACAAATGATCTCCATTATTATCATAAGCTTCTATAAATCAGATAATAAATTATCTATCTTCATGACATACCAAAGATAACTTACTTATTTTTAAAAAAATACTACAAAATTTTAAATATTAGACAGCACTAAACATCAAGTCTAGAAGTATTACAATATTTATAATGTTGATTAACAATATCTTACATGCAAGACCTCAAAGATATAATAGCATTGATATCGAGAAAACGAATAGATAATATTCAAATACTCACTTCATCCAATCGTCTACCCACTAAACAGATGATGCTTTATGATATTATTAGACAGAATAACTCCTATACTGAAGATCAAGCCATTAGTTATCTATACCAAAACAAGCCAAACTCAAGTGCCTTCAAAAAAGTTAAAACCCGACTTTATCAAAAAGTCCTAAATACTTGCCTTTTTCTCGATTTCGGTTCACAGGTTACTGACTTACGTCAAAAATCTATACTCACGATTCTTCGAACATATGTTTTAATGAAAATTTTAGCATTTTTTGGGTGTAGGGATGCAGGAATGAATTTGGCTCACAAAAATTATCAAATTTGTAATAAGTATGAAATCTCTGAATTGGGCTCTTTAATTTCAAAGGAGCTTATGAAACATTTTGCATACATAGCTCCTGACAAGAAAAATTATGAATATTACCTTAAAGAGTGTAGAAAATGGTCATTAATCGTTCAACAAGAAATTGAAATTGAAATTTTATACTCGAGAATATCTTATTTGGCTGGGACTATAAAGAACACAAAACTTTTAAGAAAAGAGGTGGATTATCATTCATCAATATCAAAATTAACACAAATCATAAATCAAGATCAATTAACCTACAGATTGCTATTTATGAGTTTTACTCTTTTATCCTATCTATATAGCCTTTACGAAGAGTTCGAAGCTTGTATTAAAACCTGTGACAAGGGCATTGAAAAATTAAAAAGAAAGAATTTTAGCTCAAATAAAACTACATTTCTATTAACGGTAGATAAGATAATAGCACTAATAAGATTAGCTAGGACTGAAGATGCTAAAAAAATTACCCAAGAAACTATTCGCTTAACTCAGAAAGGGACATTAAATTATTTTGCCGCATCAAAATATATTCTTTTAATAAATAGTCTTGAAAAAGACTGGAATTCTTTTTGTTTGAATAGTATTGCAATTTTTGGAGATAATGAGCTAAAGAGAAACCAAAGAGAATACCAACTTTGGAATATCCGGTTTGCATTCGCAGCATTCTTAATCCAATTAAATAAATATAAACCGACAAAAAATATAAACTTCCGTCTTTATAAGTTTTTGAATGATGTACCTATTTTTGTCAAGGATAAGAGCGGTGTTAATATAACTATACTTATCATTCAACTTCTTTTTTTACTAAAAGATAAAAAATATACAAAAATAGAAGAACGATTGGGATCATTAAGTCAATACTCACATAGATACTTAAGAGACGATGAAAACCTTAGAGCCAACTGCCTAATCAAAATGCTCCTCAAGCTACCAGAAGCAGAATATCATCCACTCCGTGTAAAGCGATATGTTAGCAGATATGAGAAAAAACTAGCCTCCAAACCCTATGAAGTCAATGAGCAAAACCTTGATGTAGAAATTATCCCATTTGATATATTATGGGAGTTGGTTTTAGAGTTACTAGACAACAATCTCAAGCAGAAGAAAAAGAGAGGTCGGGCCATTAAAAAAGATGTCTAGAAGCCCTCTATATCTCTTTTATAAGTCTGAAGGATGCTTAAGTTATGTGCCAAAAGTATTCTAAAGGTACTTTGAGTTTGACCAATACGTCTAACAAAATACACTTATTAAAGACATCAATTTTGTTGAGAAAAATGAAGATCTAAAAAATAATGTTCATAGAAAGCTATTGGACTCTCCTATGCTCTTAAACTCTATAATACAATTCTAAAAGGCGATTTTAATGAGATCGAAATTGCAAGGTTTATTTATCCTCATGAATCAGATTCTAAATTTAAATACAACAAACTAAAAAACCTCCTAATCAATAACATCTGTAACCTATTATTTACCCTTGGTGCCAATAAAAGTACAATTTCAAAACATAGGGCCAATTCAATAATTGCTTGGCGTAATTTGAGCGTAATAAAACTTATCTTAAATCACAGGGAAAAAAAATAGGGATTAATCTTATCGAAAGAACATTAAAAGTTGCTAGGAAATATCATATTAATGACTTAAGACTACTTCTTCTTTACGATTTAAGAAAACAATTTTCTTATATAACCTTGAACCATAAGAGATACCTGCAAATCGAACAGGAAATAGATGAAATAGAAGAAATTAGAATAGCAGAACAAAAAGCAGAAAAATTTTATTGTCATGTATCAAATATTTTTGTTCGGAAAAAATTTAGAAACACAAATAATCAACATACATTAAATAAGTACTCCAATTATCTAGAGCCACTATTAAGATAACCAGCCTCATTTAAAATTGCATACTACAGATACCAAGTAGTATCCTACAATCATATAAGGAACAAAAGTTATTTAGAAGCGATTGAAATCATAAAAGAAGCAAAATGCTATTTCCAGAATAAACCGTTCCATGTAAATTTTATAGATTTCATCTTTAACACCGATCTATTAACTGCTTACTTTTCAACTTCACAGACAGAAAAAGCTTTATCGATAATTGAAGAAAATTTTACATTAATTGTTCCTGATTCCCTGAACTGGTATAGAAATTCCAACTTTTATGTGACCGTATTACTCGCATTAAAAAAATGGGAATTAGCATTAAACCAAATTACTATATCATTAAACAGTTCGAAAATTAAAATGTATGTTAGTTTTCAACAATCCCTTCAAATCAAAGAAGCCTACCTCCATGCACTACTGCAAATGGGGAAAATTGATAAAGAATCTCTAGATTTTGAGCCTCGAAAGTTTAGGCTTAACAAGTTCCTCAATAATGTACCTTTATATACAGCAGATAAAAGAGGGTCCAATATCTCTTTGCTCATTGTACAGTTACTTTTTCTGCTATTACAAAACAAGCAAGATCTTATGGTTGATAAGACTGATGCACTTAGTCAATACTGTTACAGATACCTCCGAAATGATGAGACTTTTCGCTCCAATTGTTTTAACAAGATGCTGATGTTCATTCCTAAGATTGGTTTTCATCCTTTACGACTAGAACGACATGCCAACAAACTACTCAAAAAGCTACAATGCAAGCCCTTCAAAATAGATGAGCAATCCATAGATATAGAAATCATCAATTTCGAATTGTTATGGGAGTATATTTTAGAGCAGTTGGATTTAAATCTAAGTAGTAAGAAAAGATCAAGATCTGGAAAATTGAATACTTAATATCTCTGAAACACATACTTTCATACCTTTATAATTTGCATCCTTACATTCATATTGCCTATCTTTTCGATCCGATAGACTATGATTACTCAGACTGTAAATAAGGCCGTTAAATATTACCTCTCTAAAAGGTATAGGCGTATCGAGCAGCACTATCAAAATGGTATAGACTTACAAAAGCACCAATTCTCAGCGCTGATCAAGGCTCTTAGCCGAACTCATTATGGCATTCAATATGGTGTAAGAGAAACCATTAGTTATCGTGAATTCCAAGATCAAGTACCACTCGTACAATACGAAGATATACGACCCTATATCGATCGTATGATGCATGGAGAGGCCGATGTACTATGGCCCGGGGTGATCAATTGGTTTGCCAAATCATCAGGTACCACAGGTGGGGCATCCAAGTTTATCCCTATCTCTAAGCAAAATCTATACAAATGCCATATTGCGGCGGCATGGGATATCATGAGTATCCTGTATCACTTTAAGCCCGAGTCGCAAATGTTTGCTGAAAAGACTATGGTCATGGGTGGTAGCTTACAACGGTTTTTACCATACCCGCAGACGATAGTCGGAGATATATCGGCGATCTGGTTGCATCATATGCCCAAGATCGGGAGGCCTTTTTATACTCCTGATTTTGATACGGCATTGCTTCCTGATATGGAGGAAAAGTTGGATAAGATGCTCCACATTTGCACTCAAGAAAATGTCGTGATGTTTGGCGGAGTACCCACGTGGCTATCCGTATTTTTCCATAAAGTACTAGACTATACAGGTAAAGATAACATACTCGAAGTATGGCCTAATGCCAAGATACTCGTACATGGCGGAGTGGGATTTGAGCCATACAGAGCACAGTTTCAGCAATTATTACCTGCCAATGATTTTGGTTTTTTGGAAGCCTATAATGCTTCAGAAGGTTACTTTGGTATACAAGATCATTTTGATGCAGATGGCATGATGCTACTGCTTGACAATGATATTTTCTATGAGTTTATTCCGCTAGATGATCAGTATCAGTTGAAGGATGATGAGATCGTACCGCTATCTGAAGTCGATGTATATAATACTTATGCGATCGTCATCTCCAGTAGTAGCGGACTATGGCGATATATGCCTGGTGATACGATCAAGTTTAGCAGAATAGCACCCTACCGTATAAAAATCGTCGGTCGTACTACTCATTTTATCAATGCCTTTGGCGAAGAGGTGATGGTAGCCAATACTGATCAAGCAATCGCCAATACTTGCCAGTGCATGACTGCTAATGTATCAGACTATACGGTGGCACCAATATATTTTCAAGGTGGTAAAAAAGGCGGCCATGAGTGGTTGATTGAGTTTGAAAAAGAACCCGAAGACATCGAACTATTTTGTGATACTTTAGATCTGCAATTACAAAAGATCAATAGCGACTACGAAGCTAAACGGCAAAATGATTTGGCTCTTAAAAGACTTACTATAAAAACATTACCCAAGGGCACTTTCAGAAAATGGATGGCTCATAAAGGACAATTATCCGTGCAAAATAAAATACCACGACTCTCTAATAATCGGGAGTACGTTGAAAATATACTGGCATACGTAGCATCATGAAAGATATAGAAGAAGACCTAGGATTATCCAGACAAGATACCGACTATGATGAGATGCTTCACGTCATTGAAGCAAGGGTAATAGATTTTATGAGTCGTGATCCCGAACTACTCTTTAGCTACCTATATCGGCTAGATATCAAGGAAAGTGATATACAGCATGCCTTATCGATCCAAAATACAGAAGAACCTAGTCATACGCTTTCTAAACTTATCCTGAAGCGCCAAATACAGCGTATTGAGACTAAAAAACGCTACCCGCAAGCCCCAATTAAAGGCTGGGAGTTCTAACACCGATTAATATTTAAATTGTCGTCCCGAACGCTCAGCACTACGTGAAATATCTATCGGCATAATACCTAATATTAAAAAACAACCGAATAGACTGTCAATAGTATAATTAGCGACTTAATAACATACAATTAACCGTCTTTATACGTTATATATTTGTCTTTACCACTACATTTATAAAAACACCGAGAATTATCCAAGTTTATAGAAGGGAGTGTTCGAAAATCTAGCGATGACAAAACTTCACCTTTCCAGGTGGAGTTTTTTTACTTTTAAGGCATAAGACTTTCCATGTCCAGCAAACTATATAAAACGCAAGCCATATTTCTCAAGGCTCTCAAGTACAAAGAGTCAAGTTTGATCTTAGACGCATATACACGAGAGCGAGGCCTAAGATCATACATCGTAAGTGGTGTAAGAAAGCAAAAAAAAGGAAGCAACTCTGCGCTTTATCAAATCATGAATATAGTAGACCTCATCGCCTACGAAAAGGAGCCTCACCAACTTAGTAGAATCAAAGAAATAAAATTGGCCCTAGTCTACAATACGATCCAAAAAGATATCGTAAAATCATCGATCGCTACGGTCATGGTAGAATGCACTCGAAATGCTATCAAAGAGCATGAGTCAAATCAAGAACTATATGATTTTATCGCTCAGAGTTTACAATCTTTGGATCAAGAAGACCAAGTAAGCTATACGGCTCTGAAGTATATGATTGGCCTATCTCGGTTTTTAGGGATACAACCCGATGCCAACTACCAGGACGGAGCGGAGTTTGACCTTCAAGAAGGAAGATATGCACCACAAGGTAGTATTCCAAAATACAGTATTAACCCTCAACTAAGTCAATTACTTTTTCAATTGCAATCTGGTCAAAAACCTTTATCTAACAAAAACGCTAGACAAGCGCTACTGAAAAAACTAATGGAATACTATCAGCTACATCTACCATACTTCAAGCCTTTGAAGTCATTGGATATATTATCGGTGATTCTTGGATAAGAGATTGGGTCATTCAATGAGTTGTTAAGTTGAAGATCTTCGCTTATCCTTTAGATTGGTAAAATCCGTGTCCATTTTTGAGTGAGATCTGATCGCTCGAAGCGATGTGATCTCTAGAAAAACCGTAAGATGATATGCCATAGCCAAGTTGACCACATAGAAATGTAATTTGTTAATTTGCTGATCACTGCTATTCTGCCTGATCCATAATATTTGTGTTTTATTCTAAGCTGGAAAGCTTATGACATAACGTCTAATATATTAATAGTATTAATTCACTTTGTAATACCACCCTCATTTTCAATCTTTGATACCATAATACTTATATGATATGAGTCAGGCAAAACCACTCGATATTCTTTCTAAAACCAAGCTACGAAAGCTGTACAATTACATGCTGAAGCCCCGAATGATTGAAGAAAAGATGCTGATTTTGCTGAGGCAAGGCAAAATCAGTAAATGGTTTTCTGGGATCGGTCAGGAGGCCATATCTGTAGGTTGTACATATGCACTCAAGGATGATGAAATGATGTTTCCTATGCATCGTAATCTCGGTGTATTTACGACTCGTGATATCCCTCTGCATAGGCTTTTTGCACAATGGCAAGGTAAGCGTTCAGGATTTACTAAAGGTCGCGATCGATCTTTCCACCTGGGTGCCCCTGATTATAACATTGTAGGTATGATCTCTCATTTGGGACCACAGCTATCGCTTGCAAGTGGAGTTTCACTGGCTCATAAACTTCGAAAAGAAAAGAAAATAGCTTTGGCTTTTACAGGTGAAGGTGGAACCAGCGAAGGAGAGTTTCATGAGGCGCTCAATGTAGCTGCAGTATGGCAACTGCCTGTCATCTTTGTGATCGAAAATAATGGCTACGGCCTCTCTACTCCTGTATCAGAACAGTATAGATGTGAGCATCTTGCAGACCGTGGTAAGGGGTACGGTATGAAAGCTATGACCATAGATGGCAATGATGTGTTGGAAGTATATGATACAATCAATACCATAGCCAAACAAATCCGCAAAAAACCAGAACCCTACCTAATCGAATGTCAAACCTTCAGAATGAGGGGTCATGAAGAGGCATCTGGCACCAAATATGTCCCTCAAGATCTGATGGATGAATGGGCGAAGAAAGATCCAATCCAAAAGCTAGAAAAACAGCTCTTGAATGACGGTATCATCGACCCCAAGTATATTGAAAAAACAAGAGCTTCGATTAAGGCAGAAATCAACGAACATTTGGAGATCGCAGGCCAAGAATCAGCAATAGAATCTAGTGAACAGCAAGAGTCTTTAGATATCTATCATCCGCATACACATATTGATAAGACACCATCTGCTGACACCAAAGAACTACGTTTTGTCGATGCTATATCCGAGGGGCTAAACGAAGCAATGCAGGCATATCCTGAGCTAGTCCTTATGGGGCAAGATATATCAGACTATGGTGGAGTATTTAAAATCACGGATGGATTTAAAGATAAATACGGAAAAGGACGCGTCCGTAATACTCCTTTATGTGAAAGCGCCATATTGGGCATCGCTATGGGAGCGAGCATACGAGGTATGAAAACCATGGTAGAGATGCAGTTCTCCGATTTTGTGACTTGTGGGTTTAATCAGATTGTAAATAACCTTGCCAAATCACATTATCGATGGGGTCATCCAAGTGATGTGGTGATCAGAATGCCCACCGGAGGTGGTGTAGGAGCAGGACCTTTTCATAGTCAAAATACAGAGGCTTGGTTTACTCATACTCCCGGACTTAAGGTCGTATATCCTTCTAATCCACAAGATGCCAAAGGCTTATTATTAGCAGCATTTGAAGATCCAAATCCTGTCTTATTTTTTGAACATAAAGGTATGTATCGGAAAATCTCAGGACCTGTATCAGAAGGAGCTTTTACCACTGAAATTGGTAAAGCACATACAGTACAAGAAGGCGAGGAGCTCAGCATCATCACCTATGGCATGGGGGTCCATTGGGCAATAGACGCATGCGAGCGACTCCATTTAGACGCAGACATTATAGATCTTCGGTCACTTCAACCTATTGACTATGAAGCTATAGAAATGACTGTGGAGAAAACAGGTAAAGTGCTACTCTTACATGAAGACTGTCTGTTCGGAGGTATTGCAGGAGAGCTATCGGCATATATCAGCGAACATCTATTTGAATATCTTGATGCACCTATCATACGAGTCGCTAGCTTAGATACACCTGTGCCATTTGCTGCCAATTTGGAGAAGCTCTTTTTACCTTTAGATCGTTTAGATAAGCAACTTCAGTATTTAGCAGAGTATTGATTTTAAAAGACATATAGCTATCAAAGGTTTTATAATCTGTCAAGCTTTTTGATACATTTGCAGCGCAAAAAAAAAGAAAAGTATATCATGGATGTAAGTAATATTCTAGCAGTAAGTGGGCTTCCTGGTTTATACACTTTGGTATCCTCTAGGTCTAACGGTCTTGTAGTTGCAGATATCGATAGTGGTAAGAATAGATTTTGCTCTGTAAGAAAGCATCAGTTTACCCCACTAGAGACGGTAGCTATCTACACCAATACTGATACTACTCCATTGGTAGATATTTTCCAAAAAATAAAAGATCAGCAAGAGTCCAATCCTGTAATCGATATTAAGTCTTCCGACAATGATGAGATCGAAGATTACTTCCTTTCTATCGTACCTGACTATGATGAAGATCGTGTCTACGTCAGTGATATGAAAAAGGTGATCAAGTGGTACAACTTCCTAGAATCTAGAGGAATGCTTGAGCCAGTGGCTGATGAAGAAGAGTAATTTTTATATACCACGGAGGCATAGAGGGTTTAGAGTTTTTTTAACGTAGAGATCATCCGCTAAAGACGAGACAAGCTGAAGAGCACATAATATTTTTCTATACCATGGAGGCGCATGAAGGGCTTAGAGGTTTTTCTTTTTAGAACTTAATCTTAGACTACAGAAACCATACGTTAAAGACAAAACAAAGCTAAAGCACATGGGGTTTTCATGAGTGAAATTATACCGATCTTGCCATTTAAACGGTCAACGTTTTTTTAGGCATCAAGAACTGGCAACTAACAACTAACAACTAGTTCTCCGTAATTCTCACCTCAAAAGTTTATGCCCAATTGAGCAATTTAGACATCTAAAAGCATTACAATACTCCGTTTTTAATTGGATAAGAGCTTGACTGTCACCCGCATGTTGACAAGATACATTGAGATCTTTCCATTTTCTGATGAGAGCATTATTCTCCTTAGGTAACTGATGTAAGAGGTCTATTGCTTTTTGCTTGATATCAACTCTGTCTTTTTAGATACCATAGTAAAATAATAACGGTGCGATTGCATTGATGATAATGCTTTGAATGGTCGTCTTTCCAATTTGCTTTTTACTAGCTTTTTCAGAGGTAGATCCTACACGAAAGTGGTGATCCCAGTATTGATCTAGTTCTATATCGAAGAGATTGTTGATCTCTTTTGCGGATTCTGTATCCAATATTTTACTAAACAACTGGGATGAAGTATTCAATAGCTGAGCTAGCTGAGCCAGTCTTAGATCTGGGAAAGAAGATGGCCGCATACGCATATACTTCCACGGAAGTATCTTGCTCGATAGCTCATATTTAGCTTTCAAAAAGCGATACTCATTGTTCAGTTCCTGAATATAATCTTCCTTAGGATCAGATATAAAACCAGCTGTACCTAATAGTAATGCGGAAATCTGAATATTGGATTGGCTACACTTTCTGATGATACTTGGGCCTAAGTACCGTAATGCAAACTCCAGCGAATCTGCATTTTGTTTTCCAACCAAATATCTAGCAGTCAACAGTATCATTACAAACTGCCAATTGCTCTGATAATCATCGGATAACTTTTTGATATAGGAAGTTTTTCTCTGGAGTCGCTCTATAAGTAGCTTATCTTTCCAAAAACTCCAGCTGAGTTCATCTACTTGACTGATCATTGATTGGCATGGTATCCATTCTTGATGATCCTTGAGTCTAAGAAATTTGACATATAGGTCTTTCTCAATCCGATCTTTCAAACTTAAACATGGTACCACTGACCCATCAGACAATGTGATTTCCTGATCGTGACTGTATACAACATGTAGTATGACATTGTCATATGCTTGATCCATATGGTGCTGATGTTTAGTCCAATCGCTACTATGGATATGAATTTCGACATGACCTGCCCACGTAGTATCTCCTATCTTTATTTTAGCGTTTAGAAAGTCTGGACCCGCATCATGATTCCATGCACCTCCGTTGATGATCGTTATATTTTCACCCTTTTCAGTTTGAAGACTCTTGAGCTCAAACCTTTTCAACCTCCACACATAGTGCAGGAAATCTTCATTAAAATCAACTAACTTCCTTTTGTTCCCCTTTTCTTTCATAGATCTTGAATGTATAATCATATTCATTCTTATCATCAGCCTTATGCTGGTCTGATGACACAAGATTCCAATCTTCGTTTTGAATCTTTGGAAAATAAATATCCCCTTCTACTTGAATATCTACCTCTGTAAGATACAGTTTATCCCACAATTCTTGAGTCTGTTCGTAGATCATACCGCCTCCTATGATAAATGCTTCTTCCGCCCCATTATCATATGCCGCCTCTAGTGCCTCTTCGATACTATGTCTTACTATACATCCTGTACTTATAAAAAATGGATCTCTCGTGATCACAATATTCGTCCTTTTAGGTAATGGTTTGCCTATAGACTGGTAGCACTTTCTACCCATAACAATATGGTGATTCAGCGTTGTTTTTTTGAAATACTTAAGATCTGCTGGAAGGTACCAAGGGATATCATTGTCACGACCTATGACCAGGTCTTTTGCTACGGCTACTATACAAGATATTATCATGATTGAGGTTGTTGTAAGAGTACGGTATTTTTAAGTCTACGTTCTAAAGGCAATCGGTAAGGGTAGATTTCTCTATTGAGATACTTCTCGATCACTAGGCTTCCGATAGGAGCAGCAATATGTCCTCCTGAACCTGCATTTTCTACATATACTGCTATTGCAATCTGTGGATCACTTTCTGGAGCAAAACCGAAGAATACTGAATGATCATCACCATGCGGATTCTGAGAAGTACCTGTTTTACCACAAATATCTAAACCCTGTACATAAGAGTTGCTAGCTGTACCCGATCGTATTACTCGTTCCATACCATCGACTACAATTGGAAAGTATGCACTATCTATTCCTACAGTTTTCTTTTTATATGGAGTAGGAATATAACTCTGATTAGCGTCTTTCATACCCCGTACTAGATGGGGCGTTACGTAATACCCTCTATTAGCGATAATTGCCGCTAGGTTTGCCATTTGCGTTGTGGTCAGTTGTAACTCGCCTTGACCGATTCCCAGAGAAAGTACATAGGTTGATCTCCAACCATTTCTTACATAATCGTAGAGTTCATCGTAAAACTTACCATCTGGTATAAAACCTGAATTCTCAAACATTAAATCTACTTCTAACGGCTTACCTAAACCAAAATCTGATAGGTATTCTGCTAGACGATCCATGCCTTTACCAGGTGTCTTTACACCATAGCTATTGAGAAACTCCCTCATTAATTGATAAAAATAAGAATTGCAAGAGTGTTCTAATGCTATAGCACAATTATAGGGGGTAGGATGATTTCTACAACCTTGACTGAACCCTCTAGTATTAACTTCATAACTACCATCGCAATAGATAGTCCTATTAGGGTAGCTAATTCCCTCTTGCATCGCTACAAGGGCAAATATGGGTTTGAATATAGACCCTGGTGGGTATTTAGACATGATTGACCGATCGATAGAGGGCCTATTTAAAGAGTCAATCAATAGGCTGGCAATAGACTCCCGTCGATCACGATCAAGATTGAAAATATTAGGATCATAACTTGGTGCACTTAACATTGCCAATATTTCACCTGTTGCAGGTTCTATAGCGACGACGCTACCTCGTTTATTTTGAAGTAAACTTTCAGCATATTTTTGTAAATCTATATCAATGGTAGTAATGAGGTCTCTACCGGATACGGCTGGAGTATTGGAGTTACCTTCATTGAAAGACCCAGTCTTACGACCTAAATTATCCTTTTGGGTAAGCTTTATGCCTTTTGTACCCCTAAGTTCATCTTCATAGGTACGTTCTAGCCCACTTATACCTATATAATCACCTGGAATATATTTACCATTAGAGGTATCTACTACAACTTGATTAACTTCTCCAAGGTAACCAAGTACATGAGCGGCATTACTATGCGGATATCCTCTTATATTTCTGATGATGCCAGTAAATCCTGGAAAATCATCCAGATGTTCCTGAAACTTATGATATTGTTCGGGTTTGATCTTAGATAAAAAGGTAAATGGGTAGGTTTTAGCATACTGAGGCCTTGACCAATCTTTATTGATGTTTTTTATAAATGTAGCTTTATCTATTCCTAGCAGTTTACAAAAGCGTATAGTATCCATATTAGGATCTATCTGACTATAGACAGCTTGGATATCATATAAAGGATTATTATAGACAAGCAACTTTTGATTACGATCATAAATCAGTCCTCGAGAGGGATATAGCACCTCTTTATTGATAGTTGCCCGATCTGCTCGATCCTTATATTTTTCATCTACCAGTTGTATATTGATTGCAGCTGCAATCAAGCCTAAAGCAGAAAGTATAAATACTCCTATAATAATAATTTGATGCTGATTTTGCTGCGCCATACTAACCTTTAGGGTTACTTAGTAATATGTATATAAACAAAACCAAAATAGAGCTGATAAAGCTAAAAATAGTCCTAAAAACGATCTCCTTGAAATAAACAAATGAAAAGGCTTCTACACTAAAATAAAAAAGACAGAAAGCGATAAGTAACATAGCGCTATAACTCAAAAACCAGGTCAATCCTTGACTAGAAATGTTGGGTATAGCATCTACATTATATCCTTCGTAAGGTTCTAAAAGTTTAAGTACAAAAGACCTAATATATGCCATAAACACGATCGCACTAATATGAACACCTGGAGAATCATAAAACATATCGATTGTAAAACCAAGTAAAAAAGCTGTCGAAACTACAATAGCCGCTGGAGTCCTAATAGGGATCAGCATAATAATCACGGGGTATAACATGATATGGATATAATCAAAACCATAATCACCAAATTCTATCCGTTTCAGTACTACTACCTGCACTAAGATCAAAATGACTGCTCTGATGATATGCCTTATGATGTTATTCAACGATGATCTGTTGTTCTAGTTCTAACTGTTCTTCTGATCTAATATTTTGTATTACGTATAGATGATCTTCACTCATGATATCTTGAGTAACTCTTACATCAATTTCATAATTATTATCTCCTGCTGGAAGCTTAAAATTATCTACTAGGCCTATGAAAAGCCCAGGAGGAAATATAGTAGAGTATCCTGATGTAATTACGCTATCGCCCAATGTAATACTTGCATGCTTAGGCACTCCAAAAAGAGTCAGCACAAATGGATCATTGCTAGTCCACTCCAAAGTGCCTATATAATTTTTATCTTTTATCAAAGCACTCACTCCTGACTGCGTATTGAGTATAGATATGACAAGTGCATAATGCTCGGATACATCCTTGATTCTACCTACGATACCATTTTTTGAAACTACACCTTGTCCTTTTTGCAATCCATCAGCCGTACCATGACATAGCGTAAAGTAGTTATTTCTGAGGCGACTTACTTTATTGCATATTTTGACCGGTGTCAGTCGGTATTGACTAGAGTCTCGATATGCAGAATCCTGAGATAGCTCTATCGGAGTCAATTGTACTCCAGGCAGGTTGATGATTTTCTCTATGAGCTCTGCATTTTCTTTTTGAATTCTATCATTTTGCTCATTTAAAGAACGGAAGTCATTGATATTTTGAGTTTGCTCATAGATATATCCAGAAAGTCGATTGGTACTATTGATATAAATATCGCTTTGATGAGTATTAAACCTAATGATAAGATAAAAGGCAATACATTCGAAAACCACGAATAAAACGAAACCACCATACTTGATGAGAATATATAAGAGTCCTCTCATATGGCTTCAACTAGGGTTTAAATTATATGCTTTTTCGATCTATAAGAAATGAATATTGGTCAGTATTTTTTAGCGCTAGACCAGTACCTCTGACCACTGCTCTTAGTGGATCTTCTGCTACTTGGACTTTTAACTTTGTAACCGCTGCAAGCCGCTTGGCAAGACCTCGTAACAATGCTCCACCTCCTGTTAAATACAATCCTGTTTGGTATATGTCTGAAGCAAGTTCCGGTGGTGTATCCTCCAATGCTTTGAGAACTGCCTCTTCTATTTTGGCTACTGATTTATCTAATGCTTCTGCCGTCTCACCATGGGATACATATACTTGCTTTGGGATACCTGTCAATAAATCTCTACCATTTACGGCATATGATTCAGGTGGACTTTCAAGTTCCACCAATGCTGAACCTACATGTATCTTGATTTGCTCAGCAGTCCGCTCTCCTATCAGGAGATTATGCTTACGCTTCATAAAATCTATGATATCATTGGTAAACTCATCACCCGCTGTACGTATAGACTGATCCGTGACAATACCTGAAAGCGCAATCACGGCAATCTCTGTAGTACCTCCACCTATATCGATGATCATATTGCCGACCGGAGCTTCTACATCCAGACCTATTCCTAAAGCTGCCGCCATAGGCTCATGGATAAGGTATGTTTCTTTAGAATCAACGTGATCTGCTGAGTCAAATACAGCTCTTTTTTCAACCTCCGTGATACCAGATGGGATACAGATTACCATTTTTAGATGCGTAAAAAAACGACGCTTATCTCCCATCAACGCAATCAATCCTTGAATAAGGCTTTCCGCAGCTTGAAAATCTGCTATTACTCCATCTTTCAAAGGACGAATTGTTCTTATATTCTCGTGAGTCTTTTCATGCATCTGCATGGCCCGTTTACCGACTGCAATAGTCTCACCCGTAATCCTATCGATAGCTACAATAGAGGGCTCGTCTACTAGTACCTTTCCGTCTTGTATAATAAGGGTATTCGCTGTTCCTAAATCAACGGCTATCTCTTGCGTAAAAAAGCTTAAAAATTTCATGTGCCTTGGGTATCTTCTTACCTAGTATGTACTAAAAACTGTGCCGTGCTCAATGGGAATTGCAAAACTAACTCAATAAAGCCTAATATGTCTATAAATAATCAAAAATATTTTGATTGATACGATATACTAAACCATAACAATTGACATATCTTCCCATTGCAAGTATTTCTTTGCTATATCTTGGATTTCCTGTCTACTAGTATCTCTTATCGTATGAATGAGGCTGTCTAAATAATGAAAATCAAGACCTGAAATATATAATGTTCGTATAAGCTCAGAGGTTTTAAAAGGACCGTCGAGCATATTGATAAACGAACCCATAATATAATTGGTAACCATGCGATGCTCCTCTTTTGAAATGAGTTTATCTTGAAGCTCTTGTATCTCTTTTTGCATCAGTAAGAGCGTAGCTTCAGCATTTTTTATAGCAACTTCAGTAGAAATGTAAAAACTTCCCTCTTTGGCCATAGTATCAAGCATAGAAAACACTCCATAAGCATATCCCTTTTCCTCTCGAATAGAACTCATCAACCTCGAACCAAAATAGCCACCTAATACCGTATTAGTTACATACAATTTGGCATAGTCATCATGTTCTCTAGAGCAAAGTTTTTTCCCTACTCTTATTGCTTTCTGATAAGAATTGGGACCCTCAATATTTAATCTTTGAGCTTGCATTTCGTATGAATCGAATACTTTTTCAAGCCGTTTATTCTCTTTAATTGGTATTTGCTCGAGCCGACTTGTAATCACTAATCTGATTGCGTCTGTAATCTTCCCAGAGATGATAATAAAACTACCCTCTGTATGGATGCAATGATCAAAGTGCTCTTGAGCAAGATTACGATCTAATTTAAGGTATTGCTCTGGATAGGTATTGTATCCATAAGGATGATCATCACCGAAGATCAATGATGTAATCTCTCGATAAGCAAGGACTTCGTTTTTAGCCAGTTGAATTTTTAGTTTTTCTGAACTTCTTACGCATGTTTTTCTGATCTCCTCTTCAGGAAA
The DNA here is from genome assembly GCA_020629715.1 of Saprospiraceae bacterium. Taxonomy (GTDB): domain Bacteria; phylum Bacteroidota; class Bacteroidia; order Chitinophagales; family Saprospiraceae; genus JAHDGW01. Next base: position 203,481 of record JAHDCU010000009.1, on the reverse strand, counting down.
AACAGGATCAGTACATACATCCAAAAAAATAGGAAGTAATTGATCAAGATGCTTGTGTAGAGAATATAAAATCAATGAACAACTATCCATGCCTGACCTACTTGACAAAGTAGCTCCATAATAATCTATTTTCTCAGCAATCTGTGCTGATGATCTGCTACTTGTGCCGTCACGGAGAGTGCTACTGTATAGCTTTGCTGCCAATTTTTGGGATTCTTGATATCTACCCCCTGCATGGACATACTCTAGTTTCACGATATCTTGACTTCCGCTGTTGAGTTCGATAACGCGTATACCGTTGGATAGTCTATACTCATCAATCTGTGGGATCAATATGGTATCTAAAGCTGCGATTGCTGGAGCAATACTCCTATCCAAAGTCATATAGCTAAAATTAGGACGGCAAAAATATAATTAAATGCTCAATAGCAGTACATTTATACTTTTAGTGTTTAATCATAAATAATGGTGATCTTAAAGAGCACCCAAGATTGTGTAAAACTATGAGATTCAGCGTTTCATCTTCCGATTTTTTAAAGAAGCTCCAAGTAGCTAGTGGTGCAATTAATCCTAATCCAGTACTACCTATCCTAGAGGACTTCTTATTTGACATAGAAAACAATGTACTCACGATCAGCTCTACTAATCTAGAAACTACAATCATTACCAAACTAGATGTAGTAGCAGATGAAGGAGGAAAAATCGCCGTACCAGCTAAAATTCTTTTAGATACGCTTAAAGCTCTTCCAGACCAGCCAATAACTTTTGCAGTCGATGAAAATGGAAGTGGAATAGAATTGACCTCCGACTACGGAAAATATAAACTCGCTGGTGATAATCCAGAAGATTTCCCAGAGACACCCGCAGAAGAGAATGTAGATCATATTACACTTGATGCATGGGTACTTGCCAATGCAATCAACAAAACACTCTTTGCTACAAGCTCCGATGAGCTCAGACTTGCCATGACAGGTGTCTATGTTCAAGTTGATTTTAATAAAATTGTATTTGTAGCAACCGACGCTCACAAATTGGTGAAATACCAATATACAGAGGGTATAGACTCTGAGGTGACTAATAGCTTCATCATGCCTAAAAAGGCACTTACCCTCATCAAAAATGTAGTCACCAATGAGTCTACAGTTAAGCTCTCATATAATAGCACCAATGTATTTGTAGATTTTGGTGATACTCGTATGGTATGCCGACTGGTGGATGCTAAATATCCAGATTACAATGCTGTCATTCCTGTGGAAAATCCAAACCTACTGACTATAAGTAGAAAGGACTTTCAAAGTTCTCTAAAGCGTATCGCTATCTACGCTAACAAAACAACCAATCAAGTTATTCTAAATATTAATGACGGTAGTCTGACTATATCTGCACAAGATCTTGACTTCAGTAATGAAGCAACTGAGCAACTGAGCTGTACATATTCTGGCGAGCCTATGACCATCGGATTTAACGCTAAGTTTCTGATCGAAATGCTGGGTATTCTAGAATCTGACGATGTAGTCTTTGAGTTATCTACTCCTAATAGAGCAGGTATCCTCATGCCAAGCGAACAAACAGATACGGATAGTGAACATCTACTGATGCTTGTCATGCCCGTGATGATGAGTAACTAATCGTTATTTCCCATCATATGAAAATTGGTTTGTTTTTCGGTTCGTTCAATCCAGTGCATATCGGACATATGCTGATTGCTGATTTTCTGATCCATAATTCTGATTTAGATCAGGTGTGGATGGTTGTAACTCCACATAATCCGCTCAAACCCAAAAAGTCACTTGCTAAAGATTATGATCGATTGCATCTCATGCGCCTCGCTACAAATGAGAATGATCATATTAGACCATCAGATATAGAGTTTGGTCTTCCTAAGCCATCTTACACAGTAGATACTATGGCTTATATCACTGAGAAATATCCACAGCATAATTTTCATCTCATTATGGGCGGTGATAGTCTAGCATCGTTACCTAAATGGAAAAACTACGAAGTATTGCTTGATCGATATTCGATCATCGTATATCGAAGACCAGGTTATGAACTCGGTGAATTACAATCGCATCAGCACGTCACGGTTCTAGATTCTCCACAATTTGAAATTTCAGCAAGCTACGTTCGAGAACGTATCAAAAACAAGAAATCTATAAGATATCTGGTGCCCGATGCGGTATATCAATACCTCGAAGAAAATCCAATTTACAATATCTAGTTTTTCATCAACTTTTGAACCTTAATTAATTGATCACTGTGGCCATATAGTTGAATGAAGTATATGCCAGAATTCAACTCATCTAAGCGAAGTATTGGATCGCTGTAAGCTTGTTGTATTTGTACTTTACCTGTGATATCTATGATGCTGAGTTTAGCAATATTCTTACCTATGACATTTAATCGATCCCGAGTGGGATTTGGGAAAATCTGAATATCGGTATCAACACTTCTAGTCACAGTCTGGATTCCAGAATATTCAAAACTACCGTCGAAATCAACTATTTTTAAGCGATAGTACAAGGTTTTGAAATTTACATCGCGATCCATAAATTGGTAATTTTCTTCGGGTGTATTGCGAGCAGTTAGCTTAGCTATTTCATTCCAAGACGTACCATCAAGAGATCGCTCAACGGCAAAATGACTTACTTGATCTTCATTGGCCGTAACCCACTCTAAACGATTATTTGAATTTCCTTTTTCAACATCGAAAGAAATAAGATCAAGCGGAAGAGCGGCACAATTCGCAAATACGGCATAGGATCTTGCAGGTATATTCATATACATTTGACCACCTGCGTTGATCGGCGTATTCGCATTGTTAGAGGTGCCCAACATATCCATCATATTTTCACCAGTACTTAGGTTCGTCATATTCAGGCCATGAGTGACTTCTAGTGGTTCACCAGCAAAGTTTATGGCTACTACAACTTCTTTACCACCTACACCACCACTTAGCTGATAGATGAGGCTTGTATTAGGGAAACCAGATGTATATGATGCTGAATACGGGGTACTTATACGACTTAAATAGTCTGCTGTATTGGATTGAAAGATATAGCTCTTATGAAATGCCATTAAAGCATTGATCTCATTTTTGAGTTGCACAGTTGGTGCATTAGGAATAGCATCGCCAAAATAATCAGGGTAAAATACACATGGGAGCCCGATCTGATTATTGGTAAGAATATACGCATAGGCCAGCATAGGATCATTTTGAACAGGTTCTCCTGCAGAACGATAGTCATGATTGTTAACAAAGGTCACCGTTTGAAAACCCGTACCGCCAGCACCATTTACGATACCTGAATTAAATACATTTCGTACATCATAGCCAAATGCATCACAAGCATCCTTTAGCGCTTGACGCATATTAAAGTCAAACACCATAGAGCCCGTAGCATCAGACCAGCCTTTTAATACTCCAGCATTGGTATCAAAAAATTCACCGACTACAATACTTGGATTTACACCATTACCTGCCATGTTGGCTAAAATTTGGCTTACATATCCTGTTTCCATATGTTTTACGGCATCCATTCTGATACCATTGTATCCTACCGAAATATGAAGCCAAGAAGCCCAGTCGCTATATACAGTTGCTGAGGTATTTTCTTCAACGTCAAAAAAGAAAAACGGAAAGTCAATATCACCCGTAAGACAGGTTGGGTCTGTGCCGTTGGGTTTAAAATTGGTGTAATTCATAGCCCCTTGACCACTAGGCATAGCACTAAAATCTGTTCGCGTTTCTAGATTAAGTTGATTGATAATATCTGATCCAGCACTAGTACTCCATATGCCATAGGGTCTAATATCGATACCGGTACCTCCACCGCCTATTTCCTCCACAACCATGTATAGCATATCGCCAACAGGATTAAAGTCTGACACCTGTAGATTTAGATAAAATTCATCGGTATTGCAACTACCACCCACCTCTTGAGTACAATTAAAATTTATACCCAACTGAACCTGATCATTAGGTTCTCCGCAATCTCCTCCTCCATTGGGTTCGGACTCTGATTGATCCGCCATGGCCTGCCAACCGACAGTATTGGTTTCAAAATATACCTTGTAGCTTCTACCATTAAATCCTGTATTGGCAGAAGAAGAGCTCAGTTTGAAATAATAATCTCCTGCACCATTGCCCGAAGCTCCTCCAAGCGGCAATGCATACCTTGCCTTTCCATTGACAGGATATGGAGTTGCCGAGCCGCAACCAAAAGGATAATTAATCACATAATCTCTTACTGCGGGATTAACTTCCCAGTCTCCTCCGTCACGATGATTGAAAACTACATCGGCAATAGCATTTATGCCATTCGCATTTAAAGCAGCAATCAATCCATTGACTTCCGCACGAGTCCCTAGACCTGTTGGGCCAAGACCAAATTCTCCCAGATCATAAAGATCTTTTGGATCATAACCATTGCTACATGAGCCAAAACTAGCACGGGATGAAGGAGGCAACCATACATGGGTAAAACATGCACTACCTAGCTCGGCAGCTTTGCTGCTTAAATTTCCAGCCCAGCTACCAGGAGCTCCACAAGCTCCACCTTTCGGGTAATCCCAATACCAGCCTTGCATCATAAATTCTTGAGCCATTGCATGCTCTGCACTACCCAAATGATAACATAACACGATACTCGTAACAATCCATTTAATTTTTTGAGTCATACTCTTACAATTCTCTAGGTTCATCCATCGCTCCAAAGTATAATGTTCTCTTTGAAGCATTGTGGTTAAAATTAAAAACCACTCTTTGTGAATTTAGAAAAAATAATAATTTAGTACAGAACGAGTAAAGAGAATTAAGATTTGGATATCATACTGATCTTATAATTTCTCTTCTCAATCGAGGTGTTTTTTGATTTCTTTTTAGACCAACCGTTGTACTATGAAACTAAAATTACTTTTATCAACCCTATTTCTTTTTGTCTCTACTTGTCTGTTTTACTCATCTCTTTTAGTGGCCCAAGGTGTAGGCTTTAACCCCTTTCCCAATTCTTTTCAAAATGTAGAATCTGATGCTTGCTTAAATGGAAGCTCGAGTGCATCACTTGACGTATTTTTTGACTTTTATAAAGCTGGAGTAACCGATTTTGGAGGTCCTGGCCCTGGAGTCAGTTGTACTGTGAGATTAAGAGGAAGTAGTGCAGGTCCTGACGGTAGTTTTAGTAATGCAACTCCAATATTTCAAACACTTTCTGCGGTATATGTCAGCGATAGTGGAAATAATGATCGATTTAGGGCTACTGTACCTGTAGGCACTCCAAATGGAAGATATTCTTGGGAGTGCAGTTGTACTCATGGAGGCACTGAATACTTAAGTTGGGACTATGCCACGAACAGCGGAAATAGTCTTCAATATTTTACAGTGGGAAGTGCTGGGCTCTTCCGATCTATGGCCATATTCAATGTAAATGGAACTCCTTCATACTATGATATGCTCCATTTTCAACCAGGAAATACTCCCCTACCCACGACTATTAATGGTAATCAACCCGACAATGGTTTTTGTACTGATGAAGTTTTGAGACTTGGCTCAGAAATCAATACTTATAAAAACAACTGGTATGGACAAGTGGGAAATGTTTGTGGTAATTCTATGGTTTGGAATCTGAGTGTAACTTCCGCTAATGCGCCATGTAGCCCTGGAACGAGTGTTAACGGAAGTATCTCCACAAGTTTTAGAGATAACTGCCCCTCTGGATATATCAATACCTTCGTAAGTGGTGGTTCTTGTCAAAATCAAGACGGAAATGCACTAGATCAGCGTTGGGATAATGTATGCGATGGTGCAGGAGTCTGTGATTACACCTCAAATACTACTGATATTATGGCTCAAGCTATTGCTTTATGTGATCCAAATTCAGCAACTGGACCTGTGACCTATAATTTGTGCATGTATACCTTGACCACAATGGATTGTAATGGTGGCTGTGACTTTGTGCTTCGTGATCCACCAGGAAGTGGTACTTACTGTACTTCTTTTCAAATCACTGGTGATGCTGATGGACCTGGCGGATGTGCTATGATATTACCTGTGGAATTGAGTTCTTTTACGGCTGTTCAAAAAGGGAAAACTGTAGAACTAAAATGGGAAACGGCTTCAGAAATTAATGCTAGCCACTTTATCGTGCAGCGATCTGAAGACGGTTCTAGATGGAACGATATCTCTGACAAAATAGAAGCTGCTGGAACCACCAATAGAGTTCAAAATTATGCATGGATAGATGACGAGCCAAATGCGAATAATTACTATCGATTGCTACAAGAAGATCACGATGGTACTGAATATTTGAGTGAAATCAAGACTGTTAACTTCGAAGCATACAAAAACTTAGAACTATTTCCTAACCCTACAAGAGATGTGCTAAATATTGCTTACCCAAGTGAATTATCCGTCAGTATTTACGATCAAGCTGGTAGACTGCTACTAAAGTCGTCGAGAAAAAATATCGATATGACTGAGCTAGCTAAAGGAATATATCTGGTAGAGGTCATAGATCAATTTGGGGTAAGATTGACTACTGAGAAGGTGATAAAACTTTAGATTTTGATATAAAATTTTAGATATTAGACTGTGAGATCGTCGCTATTCAATCATAACAATAAGTTTCCTATAGACAGCTTTATAAAACCACAGAGAACACTAAGGTCACGGAGGTTCCGTATAGAATTTTTAGTAACAGAGAACTAAGGTATAATGGTCAAGGTATTCTAAGCAGCAAGAAGCGACCACTGGCAACTGACAACTAGTCAACTGTAAACTATATCACCCCAACCGAAACTTCTTTATATCCTGAACCTTCATGCGTTCTATGCGATCTGCAATCGTTTCTGATGAAAAGCGATTACGATTGAGTCGATCTACCATGATGGGAAAGGCAAATGGACTTGCTTTTTCGAGTCGTGAGATTACAAATTGTTGTCCTTGAATTCGTTGTAGGGCTTTTCGCATACGAGCTTCTTCCAGTATAAAAGTCATCACCTCTTCATAGGTCTGCTGAAAGAGTAGGTTTTCGGGTTCATACTCTCGGAATACTTCAAAGAGCAATTGCGATGAAGCTTGCAAATGTCGATCTTTCTTTTTCTTTCCTGGGTAACCCGAAAAGATCAATCCTGATATACGAGCGATATCTCGAAATCTACGTCGTGCCATCTCTACCGCATTGAGACTACCTTGGATGTCTACGGCTAGATCTTCAATAGAAAATAGCTCCTTTTGAATGCATGCATCGAGATCGATTTCTTTCTCCGATAGCAATTCAAAACCATAATCATTCATCGCCAGTGAGAAGCTTATGGGCATTGTACTACTTATGCGCTTTGCGACTAATGCTGCCATTCCCTCATGTACTTGTCGACCCTCAAAAGGATAAAATAACAGATGAAAACCTTCTTTCGATTCAAAATATTCGATCAAAAATTCATCGTCGTCTGGTAAGTAAGATCGTTCCTCTTGTACTTCAAAAAGTGGAGCAATACGCTCGATTTCAATGTCCTCAACGATACCGTCTTTAAAGTCGTATATCTTTTGTCGTAAATCTTCGGACATCTCCGAACTCAGCGACATCCGACCACCCATATAGGATGGGATTTTTCCAGACTTCTTTTTACTCAGTTTCACTTGTAAGACCATATCCTTGATCCGTACCATCTGTAATACCTTACCAGCAAACCAGAATGCATCACCTACTTGCAATTGCGAAGCAAACCACTCTTCAACTGCTCCTAAACGAGTACCTTTTAGAAACTTGACTTGCAACATGGCATCACTCACAATCGTACCGATTGACATCCGATGGCGTTGTGCAATTCGACGGCTGGTTACTTTGTATACACCTTGATCAATTTCTATTTTTTGAAACTCATCATAGGCCTGTAGAGAATCTGATCCATGGACCAAATGATTGAGCACGGCCTGCCATTCTTCCTCCGTAATGGAGAAATAGCAATAGGTTTTCTTAATTTCTTTCCAAATCTCAGCGGGTCGGAATCCTTCAGAAACTGCCAGCGTCATCAAATATTGAATCAATACATCGAATGATCTGATATAGGGTACTCGGTTTTCTAAGTGTTGATTCTTAATCGCCTTTTTAAGTGCTGCCGCTTCTACGATTTCCAAAGAATGTGTAGGCACGAATACGATTTTACTCTTAGCTCCTGGTCGGTGTCCACTCCTACCCGCTCGCTGCATAAATCGGGATACTCCTTTGGGACTGCCTATCTGAATAATTGTTTCCACAGGTCTAAAGTCTACCCCAAGATCGAGACTCGAAGTACAAACAACTGCCTTCATTCGACCTTCGTACAAAGCCTCCTCTACCCAATCTCTGATATCACGACTGATACTCCCGTGATGCATTGCCATCAATCCCGCAAGATCAGGATCAGCATCCAGTAGCTTTTGATACCAAATCTCGCATTGAGCACGAGTGTTGGTAAAAATCAAAGAGGTTTTGCTTTCATGGATGATCGGTACTACTTTTTCTAATAATTTAATGCCGATATGCCCAGACCAAGGAAACTGATCAATCTCATCAGGTAAGATGGTTTCTACTTCGATTTCCTTTTGGATGTCCGCTTTGATCATCTTCCATTTGGGTGGCTTCTCGTGACCCAAAAGGACATCAACGGCTTCATCCATATTTCCGATAGTCGCTGATATTCCCCATATTTTTAATTGCGGATTCATCCCTCGAAATCGGGAGATAGCTAACTCTGTTTGTACTCCTCTTTTTGAGCCTATCAACTCGTGCCACTCATCGACGACAATAGTGCTAAGGTTTTTGAAAAAGCGAGGATACTTTTTGGTAGCCAATAGCACATGAATGCTTTCAGGAGTCGTAATGAGAACCTCAGGCGGCTTTTCGTATTGCTTTTTTCGTTGAGCCGTGGTCGTGTCTCCTGATCGTATAGCCACATTCCAATCCAGTCCTAAGCCTTTACAAGCTCGGTCGCAAGCAATTTTAATTTCTTTGGTCAGTGCTCGTATCGGCGATACCCAAATCAATTGTAAACCGTGTCGAGGATCTTGATAGGTATCTGGGTTCTTGCGGATAAAATCGAGTAAAACACCCATGAAGCAACTGTAGGTCTTACCACTTCCCGTTGGCGCATTGACCAAGCCCGAATAGCCTTGTAGCATGCTATTCCAAGTTTCGGTTTGGAATGGGAATGCCGACCAACCCATGGACTGAAACCAGTCCGCTGCACGATATATAGCTTGCTCTTCGGTTTTGATAAATACTAGGTTTTAGATTTTGTAGTTTTATTGGAAACCATTGATAAAATTAATATCTAGCACATTATGTTCAGATTGGCGATACAAACACTTCTCTTTTTCACCTTATTCATTCAGATGAGCGAGGCTCAAGATAAGCATGTTGAATTGGGTGATGTGCAATGGCTACGTAACTATGATGAGGCGGTAAAAAGAGCTGAAGCCGAGGATAAAGACATTTTTATTCTATTTCAAGAAGTGCCCGGATGTAGTACTTGTAGGAATTATGGTAAAAACCTACTGACTCATCCTCTGATTGTGGAGACGATTGAGGATCAATTTATTCCACTCGCCATCTTCAACAATCATAAAGGTCATGATCGCGAAATCTTAACCCGATTTAACGAACCCACTTGGAACAATCCCGTAGCTCGGATCGTCAATGCGAAAGGTAATGATGTTGTGGATCGTTTATCAGGTAATTACTCGATGCTGGGATTGATTTCTCTTCTTGAAGAAGGCATCTCCGCTCGCAAAGTCCTTGTACCTAAATACCTTTCACTACTACGATCTGAGTATACACATACGGAAGAACTGGTACTCGGAATGTATTGCTTCTGGGAAGGTGAAAAAGTCATCGGAAATATGCCTGGCGTAAGCACGACCGAAGCAGGATGGATGAGCGGCTATGAAGTCGTGAAAGTCAAATATGACCCAGATCAAATCGCCGCACATGAAATTATCGAACAAGCAAATAAAAGACGATGTGCCGACGTAGTATTCTCCGATGAAGACATCAAACAAAACAAGGTCAAAACCAAAACCCTAAACCACTATCGCATTGACCGACAAGATAAGTACTACCTCAATCGCTCCAAGTATAAAGACCTAAAATTGACCAAAGCTCAATCCACTAAAGTCAATAGTTATTTGGCACAAGGGTTAGATCCTGAGGAGTGGTTGTCTGGAAGGCAGATTGGGGAGGTGGAGTGAAAAAGGAAAACTCGTAGAGGAAATAAGCTTATCTATGCTTACATTTTGCTGTAGTATTACCTTGAACTGGAGTTTAGAAAAGATTTCATTACCAAACGAAGAATAATAGCTCCGCTATTGGAAAGTCAAGCGGATGAAATATTAGAAATACTCTCAAAACCTTCATTACGAAGACACTCGAGATATTACAATTATCACTACAGAAAGTACATCAATCCAATTAAACGTGACCGTCGAAATTCAAAAATGAGTCTACTAAGCTTCTTCTCCTGAAAAGCTTTTATTTAACTACCTATAGGGTACGATACAAATTTATCCGTATTCATATTGTGATGAATGCTGTATCATTAATTCTACATTGTTGATCATCAAAAATCAAGAAAACGAAAACTTATGATCAAAGCTTTTTGGAGTTTACTTTTTATCGTTTGTGTCTATTGTTGCTCAGGGCAAACGGATTCACTCAAGATGTATATGTTTGGACATAGTTTGGTCAATTATGAGTCTCCTAATATCGATACGGATGAAGGAAAGCTTGCGCATTGGATTTATCTATTGGCTGCGCATGACCAACAATATTTTGCATCGACAGGTCAATGGGGCTTTTTACCGAGTCACGCCATGTTACCCCCTACGGCAGCATGGGGCTATAGCCAAGTACCTCCAGCCTGGGATAGCTATAACGAAGCCTTTGATGAGGCTGACTTCAATAGTATCCTGCTGACGCCAGGTAATTTTGTTCAGTGGCAGCCTTCCAATGAACCATATCCTTCTGATCCTCAATTTTCTCCTTTGACGGCTACCGAAACGATATTCGATTGGGTGGCGGATCAAGAAGATGAGATGAAATTTTATGTGTATGAAAACTGGCCTGATCTTGCCCCTTATCTCAATAATGGTTTCCCTGCATCCAATGATGAATTAGATGCTTATCATCAGTATACAGCTACTGACTTTCATGACTGGTGGATAGAATATCAAGATTGGTTACGAGAATCAAGACCTGAATATAAAGTCCGTTTCATACCAGCAGGTTCTATCATCAGTGGCATATTAACTGATGTGATCCCTGGGGGAATCCCCGCCGAAGCACTGTATGAGGATGATGCACCGCATGGTACTGCCAATAGCTATTTTCTAGGTGGGCTTGTCTGCTATATGGCGATGTATCAACGACCAGCTTCTCTAGAATTTGACTTGCCACAAAGCATACATCCTTTGATCAGAGACAATTTTAGCAGTATAGTTGATTTCATCTGGTCAGAGTTAAATCAGTTTAACTATGATGATGGAGAAAGTCGCGTATTTTTTGATAATGTTTCATCAAGTGATGCTTTTATCGATCTTGAAGACAATCCAGATCTGACCATTTCTCCAAATCCTAATGTTGGTGTATTTACATTACACTCGACGAGCAGTATTAAATACTTTGAAATACTTGATTCATTTGGCAGAATAATCCAAACAGGAGAAGGAAGTGATGTGAATACACAACAAGTTAATCTCTCTGATTTATCCAATGGGTTATATTATGTCAGGATCAATAAGACGTCATCCTCTCGGTTTAGCCTTTTTCGATAAGAGCGGTTGATCAAGAGTTTGGTGTTTTAAGGTATTAGGATAGAAACTAAAAGAGGCAGCCCACTTGTCATGGACTGCCTACTATACTCTATCAAAATTCTCCGTAACTGTTGGTTATGATCACTTAGACCACAACGGTTTTAATCGATAAGCAACATTTGCTTCGTTTCTGTAAATGAGCCCGCTTTGAGCTTATAGAATAATACTCCTGAGCCTACTTGAAGATCTGCTTTCGTAAGTTCGATGGTGTTCCATCCAGCTTCATGGTAGTTTCTTTGAGAGAGCACTAACTTCCCTTGAGCATCGTATACAATCAAAGTTGTAGGACCAGCCTCTGGAAGATGAAACTGAATCTCGGTCATGTTTTTAAACGGATTTGGTTTGTTTTGAGCTAACTCAAATCCGCCATTATCCATGATTCTAAGCTCTAATTCTACAGGACCTGTCTCTAGGGCTGTATTATAGACTTCTGGTTTTATCTGATCAGTAGCAATATGCAATGATTCAAGGTTTCCATTAGATTTTGCTTTAAATACAAGGCTCATTAGCTTTTCAGATGCATCTATAGATTGCTCTTCGATACTCGTCCAACTTAATCCTACCTTACCTTCTGATCTGTAATATTCTGAAGGTTTGATCTCAATAATACCATCTGCAACGGCCACCAACTCGAGTGATGAGTGATCGTATACTAGTTGCATTTGTAAACCTTGGATATCACTCGCTTTAGATACTCTTATAGGAACTGTAAATTCCTGACCTGTAGTATAATCTACATCATCTACATAGAGCTCAATACCTTGATATATTGATCTCGAATCCAATGAGCCTAACTGTAGACTAGCTGTTACTGAACCGTTGACATCTCCGATTTTCACACCTACGAAGTCTGAATCCATTTCATCACTCAATAAATTACTATAAGTGATCTCTTCTTGGAAAGGCCATGGAGTTTCTTCATCTTCAAACTCAAACGAAGCATCCACAAATCTCCAGGAGTCATTATTAGGTAACTCTGAGTATACACCTAGGATAAGCTTTCTCAACTCAATAAGGTCTACCGCAGAAATACTTTCTGAGTTATTGATATCCGCCGCAATACGGTCGTAGGGTGTCTGTAGTGGGTTGATACCAAGTATGTGTTTTTGTATGATCAAGAGGTCTAATGTACTTACACCATTCATTGGGTCATCGTTCTTGTATGCTTTGACCTCATAATCAAGGTACATCGGTACATCCGCAAAAGCAAAATCTCCTTCGTCGATAGACATCATACTTTCTATCATATCTGTAGACTCTATGCTGATCTCTGCATCTAGTATTCCATCATAATCCTGCGTAGATACTCTACCTGATATCATGGCACGTTGATCAGCGTTATTATCACAAGCATTGTTATTATCTTGAATATCAATGAATGTTATACATCTTGACTGATTTCCGTCTTCATCTGTAGCCCATACCTCAACCTCTTGCTCACCAAGATCTAGACAAGTAAACATCAACGATTTATCTGTTATATCACTGCTAAAAGAATATTCTAAATCATCTACTAATGTGCAATTATCAGATGCGGATTGAACAAAATCATTAGCCCAAATTTCTATCATTCCTGTACCATTCATAGGCATAAGAGATGTAGATAGACCAAACTTACAAACCACAGTAGGTGCTTTACAGTCTCTGATAGTCAATAGGTAGTTGCATGTACTTAAGTTACCACATCTGTCCTCAACATTCCATGTCAATCTATGTGTACCTCTAGGGTATGTACCTGTGATCGTATTTCCCGTATTGCTTATCAACGTAGTACCTGCGTCAAATAAATCTAATGTATATGACCAAACAAGGTCGGCTGTAGGAGTACAGTCATCTGTTGCAGTAGCCGTAATATTGAGCTCTCCCTGACAAGTCAGCTCGTTGGCACAGATCGTAGTATCTTCACAGTCAAATGTAAACTCCGGTGCTACACTATTGGTTAATACGATATCTTGTACATGTGTAAATAGACCGGTTGTTGAGCCACTATTAGCGACATACTGACACCAGTCAATCACCGTCCAGGTTCTTCTGATCAATTGACATCCTTCGATTGGATAATTGAATACTTGATCCGAACTATTAAATCCTGGTTGACTGCATTTATCTATTGTTAATACGGGTTGACCTGTTACTGATGGATCTGGATTAAAGTCTACACAATTTGTAAATTCGAAATCTGCAGGCCACTCGATATCATCCTCATCAAAAGGATCGATATCTTCTACCGTAATCATCTGTACACATGAAGTTGTATTACCAGACGCATCGGTAACGACTAGTGTTCTAGTGACTGTTCCTTGATTACATACTAAGTCGTCCACTCCTACTGTACTTTCTGAAACTGATAAACCATCTGGGCAATTATCAGAGAATAATGCATCTTCACCAGCTATATTTCCAGTACCTGCATAGAATGGATCATTGATCACAATGTCCTCTACATCTGCAGCATCAAATACGATATTACCAAAGACCGATAAGTCATCATAATCAAAATCGAATTCACAACTTACAGTAATATCTGGCAGACAAACAGAAGGTGCTACCAGCATTGGCGCTCTAATATCTTTTATCTCTACTTGAATCATACAAGCAGTCACATTTCCAGTTTCATCGTTGGCCTGTAACTCTACCATAACTGTGGTACCTGCATCAGCACAACAGAATGATACCGAGCTACCAAATACGTCATTGTCAGGATCAGAACATGGTCCACCGTTCATTTCAAGTCTACGACCAGTAATCATGATATCATTTCTATCAGAACAATTATCTGAATAGGTCAGTACATAGTCATCTGGATTTAATGAAACTTCACCGTTGGCATCCAAGAATAAGCATGCCGTACCAAGACAAGTGATCACTGGACTCTCATCATCAATAACGGTTATTGACTGCATACAGCTTGATGTATTGCCACAATCATCTGTGGCCGTCCAAGTAATCGTAGTCGTGCCCTCTGGATACACTCCTGATGCATCAGCATTACCTGTACGATCATTCGTAAATGATACGGTGCTACAATCATCGGTAAATGGAGGAGCAAGTACTGTTACTAATGCCTCACAAACTCCATCATCTGTACCTACGGTAATATCAGAACATGTCAATACTGGTGATTCTGTATCAGGAAGTACATTAAAGCTTTGAGTCACTTCGGTACTATTGCTACAAGCATCTGTTGCTACCCATCTGTAGGTTACTGTATAACCTCCACATACATCTACTGTAAATGGATCAGTGCTGGTCACAATCGTCACCATACCACAATCATCACTTGCAGTAAGCACTTCTTGTGTAGGGAATGGATCATCACAGTTAATATCTGCTATAGACATAGGAGCACTATCAAATGTAGGGTCTGCAGTATCAGGCAATACATTAAAGCTTTGCGTTGTCTCTGTATTATTACCACATGCGTCAGTTGCTGTCCATCTGTATATAACTGTATATCCATTGCAAATATCCGCAACAAATGGATCTACCGTTTCGACTACAGTCGCACCATTACAATTATCTGTTGCAGTAATATCTTCTTGATCTGGGAAACTTGCACTGCATGGTATATCTGCAAGTGGTACAGGAGTACTATCAAAAGTAGGTGCCTCTGTATCAGGTAGTACCATGAAAGATTCTGTTACTGTAGTAGAATTCATACATGCATCTGTAGCTACCCATCTATGTGTTACCATATAACCGTTACAAGTATCTTCTACAAATGGATCTATAGTAGCAACTACATTTAAGCTACTACAATCATCCGTAGCCGTAAGTACTTCCTGCGCAGGTAATGCTGTATCACAACTGATATCTGGTAATGCTGTAGGCATACTATCAAATACTGGTGGTGTGGTGTCTGGCAATACTTCAAAACTTTCTGTTACTGTAGCAGAGTTACCACAAGCATCCGTTGCTACCCATCTATGCGTAACAGTATATCCAGCACATATGTCTACCACAAATGGATCTATAGTAGCGACTACCATGGCATCACCACAGGCGTCCGTTGCCGTTAATACTTCTTGAGTGGGTAAAGCCGTATCACAACTGATATCTGACAATGCCGTAGGTTGACTGTCAAATACTGGAGGAGTAGTATCCGCAAGTACCATAAATGTCGTACTGATCGTGGCAGAATTACCACATACATCCGTCGCTGTCCAAACATAAGTGACAGGATATCCATTGCATTGATCTACTACAAAAGGTACAATATCTGTAGTGACGTCTGGAGAAGCATCGCAATTATCCGTCGCTGTCACTACTGGGAATAATGGTAATTCGTCATCACAATTGATATCAGAAATCATAGGAGCTTCCATATCAAAAATAGGAGCTTCCATATCAGGTAAAACTTCAAAAGATGTCTCTACCGTTGTCGTATTATCACAGTTGTCCGTGGCTGTCCATGTATAAGTCACCGTATATCCAGAACAAAAGTCAGCACTAGTCTGAGAAAACGAAGTCTCTACGGTTACTGCATCTGTTTGACAGGCATCCGTTGCTGATAGCATTTCAAATGCAGGAAAAGGATCATCACAGTTAATATCTGGTAATGCCTGAGGTTGGCTATCAAAAACTGGGCCTTCCACATCAGGAAGCACATTGAAAGACTCTGTAGCAACTGAGCTGTTTCCGCAATTATCGGTGGCGGTCCAACGATAAGTAATTTCATATCCACTGCACTGGTCTACCACAAAAGGTAGAATATCTTGAACAATCATAACCTGATCTGTTTGACAGGCATCTGTCGCAGTTAATACCTCTGGGGTAGGTAATGGATCATCACAATTTATATCAGAGATAGGTGCAGGATCGGCGTCAAATACTGGTGCTGTAGTATCGGGTAAAACATTAAATTCTGCCGTCGTGGTTGCCGTATTTCCACAATTATCTGTTGCTGTCCATTGATAAGTAATGGTATAACCGTTACATTGATCTACTACAAATGGTACAACAGCGAAACTTACTGTAGCCGGATCATCTTGACAGCTATCACTAGCTGTTAAGACCTGCGCGATGGGTAAATCATCATCGCATTCAATATTTGCTATAGGATTAGGAGTAATATCAAATGTAGGTGCTGTAGTATCGGGTAGCACTCTAAATGATTGCGTGGTTTGTGAGGAGTTACCGCATTCATCTGTTGCCGTCCACCTATAAGTAACAATATATCCATTACATTGATCCACTACAAAAGCATCTATAGTCGGTGTTACAGAAGCTGGACCACAGTCATCCGTTGCAGTTAAAATCTCTTGTACAGGAAAAGGATCCTCACAAGTGATATCACCTATAGGTGTAGGCTGTGTATCAAATGTAGGTGCTGTCTCATCGATTAACGTAAATTGGGCTGTACAACTTGCACTATTACCTGAATCATCTGTAACTGTAAATGTTACGATTAAACCCTCAGATCCATCACAAGAAACATCTGGTACAGATACGCCATCATAGTCGTTTTCTAAGGTAAGATCGTCATCACATAAATCTGAATAAAACGTTGAGAGTATATCTGCATTTTGAATATCACCAATCAATTTTTCGATTATATCAACTGGATCACCGTCGTTACAATTAAATTCAAATGGAAAAGCCATTTCAAACAATGAACAATCAAATGTTGGTGGATCTACGTCTTCTACAGTTACATTAAATGAACATATTGAAGTATTATCACAATCATCTGTAATGGTATAGGTCACAGTAGTAATACCAACTGGATATGTACCAGATGCATCATCCGTATTATTGAAGTCATTAACGATACTTGATATTCCACAATTATCTGAAGCCACTGGTATGGAGATACTAACCATTGCTTCACATGTACCTGTTGCTGCATTAACGGTAATATCCAATGGGCAAGTTATCGTTGGATCAGTTGTGTCATCAACCACGAGTACTTGTCTGCAAGATGCCGTATTTCCAGAATCATCCATTACCTGATATACTCTTGTAAGCGTTTCTGGACAGGTCAATCCATCGGAGGTTTCTGATAATAAGCTTAATGTAAGATCCATATCACAGTTATCACTTACTGTTCCTCCTGCAGTTGTAAATTCTGTTATATCAGCATAAGGAGCTGCATCAGAGGCAGCGCATTGACCCATAATCATGGGTGGACAAGCAATCATAGGATCTTCGTTATCTTGAATAGTTACGTTTACTTCACATGTATTGGTATTTCCACAAAGATCTGTCACTGTCCATACAATCATTGTTGTCCCAAGATTATAAATACCGCTGGCATCAGCTACTCCTGTGACGTTATTGGTAAGGCTCAGTACGCCACAGTTATCATCTGTAGAAGGTATTGCAAGAGTAACCATGGCTGTGCACAATCCTGAGTCCGTATTTACTGTGAAATCTCCTGCACAAACAAGTGTTGGAACAACCGTATCATCAACGACTAATTGCTGAGAACAACTTGCTGTATTTCCATTAACATCTGATATTTGATATACTCTTGTAATAGTTTCTGGACAACTTGCATTATCTGAAGTAGAGCTGAGCAATGTAAAACTAGAATTATCAATACCACAATTATCGCTTACACTTCCACCCGCAGCTGTAAATTCTGTTAAGCTAGAATAAGCACCCTGCTCATTAGGACCACACTGTGCTGTTATAGCTGGTGGACAAGTAATCATTGGCGCTTCGTTATCACTAATGGTAACAGATATCGAACATGTCGTCATATTCATACATGCATCGGTTGCCGTCCAAGTCACTGTTGTGGTTCCTACTGGATATGTTCCACTTGCATCCGCTGCACCATTAAAATCATTGGTAAAGCTTGTAATTGCACAGTTATCTGTAGGAGACGGAACTGCAACAGTCACCATAGCTGAGCACATTCCTGCCTCAGCATTTACAGTAATATCTCCCCCACAAGTAAGAACTGGCGCTGTTTCATCATCAACAGTAATCAACTGGGTACATGTACCTGTATTACCACTGAGGTCGGTAATCTGATACGTTCTTGTAAATATCTCTGGGCAAGTATTGCCGTCACTTACAGATGATAATAATGTGAACGTTGAGGATGTAAAACCACAATTATCTGAAGCCGTTCCTCCAGCAGCCGTAAAGTCTGTTAAGGTCGCATATGCTGGTTCGTCTGCGATATCACAATCTGTAGTTATATCTGCAGGACAAGTAAGCACTGGGTCTTCCACATCTAGAACAGTAACCGTGAAATCACAAGTAGCAGTATTATTACATCCATCTGTTACAGTATATACCACTGTAGTAGTTCCTACTCCGTAAGTACCACTAGCATTTTCCGTACCATTGAAATCATTAAGCACCGATACAACAGAGCAATTATCATTTGTAGTTGGGACTGTAAGCGTAATTGCTGCGTTACATACTCCAGGATCTGCATTGACCGTAATATCTCCAGGACAAGTAATCGTTGGATTGATGTCATCATTGACAACAACCATCTGAATACAAGTCGTTGTATTTCCAAATATATCAGCTATTTGATATGTTCTGGTAAAGGTTTCAGGACAAGACATACCATCTGATACTTCTCCCAAGTAGGTAAAAGAACTAGCATCTACTCCACAGTTATCTAATACTAATCCTCCAGCAGCCGTAAATTCTGCAAAGGTTGCATAAGGTGTTTGTTCTGCGGTAGAACATTGTGCTGATAGATCATTAGGACAACCTACAATCGGAGGCATATTATCTTCCACAGTAACTGATGCCATACAAGTAGCCGTATTTCCACAACCATCGGTTGCGGTCCATACTACCTGTGTTGTCCCTTGTAAGAATACCCCACTAGCGTCAGCTGTAGTTGTTATATTATTGGTTATTGTAACTGAGTTACAATTATCTGTTGCTGTTGGTACGGCAAGTGTTACCGTCGCTTGACATAAGTTAGTATCAGCATTTACAGTGATATCTCCAGGACAGTTCATCAATACAGGATCGACCTCATCGTTGATAGTAATGGTCTGACTACATGTTGAACTTAGTCCTGCTACATCTGTAATCTGATATACTCTCGTCACTACCTCTGGACATGTCGCTCCATCACTCGTCTCACTTAACATCGTAAAGCTTGCCGCATCTATACCACAATTATCACTTGTACTACCTCCCGCCGCCGTAAAGGCTGCTAGATCAGCATATGCTGCTTGCTCTGCTATGCCACATACCGCCGTTAGATTGGCTGGACATGTAATCATCGGAGCTTCTGTGTCATTCACCGTTACTGTGAAACTGCACGTCGATGTATTATTGCATGCATCGGTCACCGTATACACTACCGTATTTGTACCTACAGCATACGTTCCACTCGCATCATTTGTATTATTGAAATCATTCACCACACTACTTACTCCACAATTATCTCCTGTCGTTGGTACAGCGATTGTCACTGCAGCTGTACATACTCCCGCATCGGCACTTACTGTGATATTCGTCGGGCATGTGATCGTTGGCATAACTTCATCATCGATCGTGATCATCTGACTACAGCTTGCTGTATTACCAGAATCATCTGATATCTGGTATACCCTTGTTACTACCTCTGGACACATCGCTCCATCACTCGTCTCACTTAGCATCATGAAACTCGTAGCATCTATATCACAGTTATCACTTACACTACCGCCTGCCGACGTTAATGCAGCTAAATCTGCATATGCTGGCTGCTCTGTTATTCCACATACCGCTGTAAGATCCGCAGGACATGTGATCATTGGATCAATGTTATCTAACACCGTTACCATGATCTCACAGGTAGTTGTATTACCACATCCATCCGTTGCTGTCCATGTAACTGTCGTATTTCCTAATGGATACATCCCAGATGCATCTCCTTGATTATTAAAATCATTGGTCAAGTCCGTAACTCCACAATTATCCGTCGGGCTAGGTACTGCTATCGTTACCATCGATGTACATAAACCAGCATCTACATTTACTGTAAGATTTGCTCCACATGTAAATGTCGGTGCCTCTTCATCATCGATCGTGATCGTCTGACTACAGGTCGCTGTATTACCTGATGCATCGGCTATTTGATACACTCTTGTCACTACCTCTGGACATGTCGCTCCATCACTCGTCTCACTTAACATCGTGAAGCTCGTAGCATCTATGCCACAATTATCATCTACCATCCCGCCTGCTGCCATGAAAGCTGCTAGGTCAGCATACATCGGTTGCTCTGCTATTCCACATACTGCAGTAAGATTGGGTGGACAACTGATTGTAGGATCTAGATTATCTTCTACTGTAAGGTTGATACTACAGGTACTCGCATTGTTACAGGCATCCGTCGCAGTCCAAGTGATCATCGTAGTCCCTATGGGATACATATCACTCGCATCCCCTTGACCATTATAATCATTCACTAAACTCACAACACCACAATTATCCGTCGGATTAGGTACTGCTATTGTTACCATCGCCGTACATACTCCCGCATCTACATTCACTGTGAAATCTGCTCCGCAGTTAAGTACCGGTGGAGTATTATCTTCGATAGTGATCGTTTGTATTTGTACGTTATCATTACCACAAGCGTCTACTAAAGTCCAAGTACGACTTATGGTACTTTCATTAGCACATGCCCCAGCTGCCGTAGCATCCGTAAAAGTTGCTTCATTGACAACACAGTTATCTGCTTCATCAATTACGTCACCAGTTATCGTGAGATCACTAGCATTTTGATCACAAGAGATTGTAATATTCGCTGGTACCGTAAAACTTGGGTTGATATTATCATCCACCATCACTACTTGGGTACAAGTATTTGTATTGCCAAAAACATCCGCTATTTGGTAGGTCCTTGTTATCATTTCAGGACATGTATTTCCATCAGAAATCTGACCGACAAAAGTGAATGAAGCCATATTAACTCCGCAATTATCAGATGCGGAACCACCAGCTGCTTGGAATGCAGCGAAATCGGCATAAACGGATTGCTCGGTATCCGTACATACAGCTGTTAATTCCGCTGGACAATTAATCGTTGGTAATTCTGTGTCGTTGACCGTTACGGACATTGAGCACGTATTTGTATTTCCACAAAGGTCTGTTACCGTAAAAATTACAGTTGTCGTTCCTACGGGATAAATACCTGAAGCATCAGCAGTATTGTTAAAATCATTAGTTACTGATTGTACACCACAATTATCCGATGTGGTTGGTGCTGGCACCGTAACGTTAGCATTACAAACACCTGCGTCACTATTTTGTGTAATATTATCTGGACAATCAATGGTAGGAAGTATGTTATCGTCAACCACTATTGTCTGCTGGCAAGAAATATTATTTCCACCAAAATCAGATATAGAATATGTTCTTGTTAAAGTCTCAGGGCATGAATCATTATCAGATACTTCTGAAACCATAAATGTTGCTGGATTTGCATCACACATATCACTAAACGTACCCCCTGCTGCGAGGAAAGCATTGAAATCTGCATATGCCGGTTGCTCCGTTATATTACAAACAGCCGTAAGCGCTGCAGGGCAGGTAAGTACTGGAGTCACATCGTCGATTATGCTAACATTCACTATACATTCATCAGTATTTCCACAATTATCCGTAACGGTCATCGTAACTGCTATTGGACTAGAAATCACATCATTACAGAAGAAAGTACTTCTCGATAATGAAAATTCTAGAGCGGAATCACAGTTATCAGAACTGCCATTATCAACTTGACTAGCCAACAATGTTGCGGATCCCGTAGCATCTAAGGTTAAGGATACATTTTGACATACGGCCACTGGATCTACATTATCCGTTACTGTAATGGTCTGTACTTGTACATTATCATTACCGCAAGCATCTACTAAAGTCCAGGTACGTGTAATAGTGCTTTCATCAGCACAGGTTCCAGCAACCGAAGCGTCGCTAAAGGTTGCTTGTATACCTACGGAACAATTATCGGATTCGTTAGTAACGTCTCCTGTTAGAGTCAAATCGGTTGGATCTTGCTCACAACTTATAGTAATACTACTTGGTACTGTAAACGTAGGATCTGTATTATCAACTATAGTGATTGTTTGTACTTGTACGTTATCATTACCACAAGCATCCACTAAAGTCCACGTACGTGTAATGGTGCTTTCATCAGCACAAGTACCTGCCGCTGTAGCATCGCTAAATGTTGCTTGAAGCCCTGCCGCACAATTGTCAGCCTCATCTGTTACATCTCCTGTTAAAGTCAAATCGGTTGGGTCTTGCTCACAACTTATCGTAAGACTGTTTGGTACTGTAAACGTTGGATCTGTATTATCAACTATAGTGATCGTTTGTACTTGTACGTTGTCATTACCACAAGCGTCTACTAAAGTCCAAGTACGTGTAATAGTACTTTCATCAGCACAGGTACCAGCCGCTGTGGCATCGCTGAATGTTGCTTGTAGTCCTGTATCACAGTCATCAGCTTCATCTGTTACATCTCCTGTTAACGTTAGATCAGAAGGATCTTGCTCACAGCTTATCGTAAGATTGCTTGGTACTGTAAAGGTAGGGTCGAATGTATCTGTAATGATTATGGATACCGTACAACTTGCAGAATTCATACAACCATCTGTAACTGTAAAAGTGACTGCCGTTCCTGTAGAAGCATCGCATGAAGTTGCAGGGATTGTACCTGCATAATTATTACTTATCGATAGAGTACCGCCACATTGGTCTACTGTACCAGGACTATTCAAAATAGCTGTTTCCGTTGCATTCAACCATGTATTGATTTCACTAGTATAATCACCATCACACTCTAAAGTAAGATTAGAGGCAACGCTACAATCTACAGTTGGCGCGGTATTATCATCTAATATAAGCTGTGCGGTACAAGAACCCACGTTACCACAATCATCTGTTGCCGTAAATGTAACTGTGATTCCTGCAGTTGCCATACATGACATAGCTGGTAGGGTTCCTGCAATATAGTTATTAGCAACAGTTATATTACTACAGTTATCCGTTGCTCCTGCAAGTGTCGCTGCTTCATTAGCGGCTAACCAGTTGTTAATTTCAGTGGTATAATCTCCATCACATTCTAAAATCAAATTATTTAGAGCCGAACAGTCTACTGCTGGCGCTGTATTATCTTCTATAGTAATTATTTGAGTCCTATTCCTAACGTTATCACATGCATCAGTCAAAGACCATGATCTCGTAATCGTTCCTGTTGTATTACCACAGTTATCTATGTTGTTAGTATCAGTGAAGGTTGCTTGCGGAGCAGGATCATCGCAATTATCAGATTCATCAGTAACATCACCAGTAAGTGTCAAATCGGTAGGATCTTGATCGCAGGAGATCGTGATATCGGCCGGATCTGTAAAATCAGGTTGAATATTATCTTGTATAAAAATTGATCTCGTGCATATACCTCCTTGATTATTAACATCAAATATTTGATATTCTCTAACGATAGTCTGATTACATGGAGTACCTGTTGTCGTTTCACTTAAAAGAGCAAAAGATGACTGGTCTATCATACAATTATCTGTTACCAACCCTCCTGCCGCTGTAAATTCTGTAAAATTTGCAAAGGCAGCTGGTACAGGATCAGTAGTACAATCTATGTTTAAGGACATCGGACATGTCAAAACTGGAGCAGTCATATCCAAAATATCTACTGTTTGCATACATGTTGTCGGTCCATCGCAATCAGTAATTGACCAATTAATCATATAGGAACCTACCTCATACGTACCACTAGGGTCAGAAGCAGAAGTACCCGTAGGGGCTGAAGGACCTCCTGATATGGTGTAGCTCATGGACGTGATTGTACAGTCAGATGTAGGAGGGTCAATAATAATCGCTATTTCACATGTTGTTGATGGTACAGAAAAATTAATATTTCCGTTACATGTAATTGAGTTAGGAGAATTATTGGTCTCATGGGTATTAAAACTAAGAGAGCCGTCACCCTTATGGGCAACAGCATCTTTCAGTTTAAATATCGGCGAAGCATTGGGATAGCCTCTCAAATCATTGAAGTAGTTTCCATCTTCGGATTTGTTGTTGTTATGATAAAATATCCTTTCGTTACCAAAAGAACTTTTAGATCCGTAGTCTGCTGCATAGCCGTGGATAGAACCACTGCTAGCGATAAATACAATGCTTAACACTGCACTCGTTAGTGTCTTTGTCAACATGTGACTGAGTTTTGATTGAGTATACTTACTGTTGTGGGGGATTACTGACCTAAATCAGTATTGAGAATTGTTGTGTAAGCCTTGTAGAAAACAAAGATATGTAAAGATTAACATATTAAGAAAAAATGTAATATGTTATTTTGTTAAAAGTTTTTTCAAATCCGTTAGAGTATTGATTTCATTGATGTTTTTATCTTTTCTCCAACGTAAAATTCTTGGAAATCTTAAAGCAATTCCCGATTTATGACGGGTAGATTCAGCAATTCCTTCAAAGGCTAGCTCAAAAACTAGCTCTGGATTTACACTACATACTGGTCCAAATCGTTCTCTTGTATTCTTCTTTACCCAAGCTGTGATTTCCTTAAATTCTTTATCGGTAAGACCAGAATATGCTTTAGCAAATGGTACTAAATCTCCTTCTTCATTATGTACTGCAAAAGTAAAATCTGTGAACAGATTGGCTCGTCTTCCATGTCCACGTTGTGCATATAGCATCACAGCATCTACATTCATAGGATCGACTTTCCATTTCCACCAATCCCCTTTTTTCCGTCCTATTTTATATTCGCTAGACTTCCTTTTAAGCATCAGTCCTTCACAATCCAATTCTCTAGATTGTGCTCTAATGTGCTTTAGCTCTTCCCAGTTAGAAAACGCTATTACTGGTGATAATCTTATAGGAATCTCTTGTGGTACATCCTTCAATATGCTTTCTAATACAGCCCTTCTCTCAGAAGTAGCCTTGGTCCTAATATCCTGTCCATCATACTCTAATAGGTCGTATGCCATCAAAATAACGGGACAATCATTAAGGAGTTTTTTACCGACTTTTTTACGACCGATTCTCTTCTGAAGTACATTAAATGGGAGTGGTTTGCCAGCTTTATAGGCTAGTATTTCTCCGTCGATAACAATATTATCTGTCAAATAGTCTTTAAGCTTTTCATACTCTGGATACTTATCTGTTACGAGCTCTTCTCCTCGAGACCAAACAAATATTTCGCCTTGACGCAAAATCACCTGTCCTCTGATACCATCCCATTTATGCTCCGCTTGCCAATCTGATGTGTTTCCCAATGTAGCTGGATCATCTTCTATTGCATAGGCCAAATAAAACGGATAAGGCTTTGAGATTTCATCCAATCCTGATTCTGAAAGTATAAGCTCTTCAAAAGTTGTAGTAGCAGGATCCCAATTACCCATCAGCCGATGACTGATTACATTTTCTTCTTGTCCCGTACTTTTACTTAGTGCTTTGACAATAAGCTTAGAAGAAACGCCTATCCTAAATCCACCGGTAAGCAATTTATTAAATAGGAATCGCTCAGCCTGATTCATGGATTGCCATGCTTGCAACACGTATTCTTTCTTTGCCGCTTCGTCTTGATCTTTTAAGTTAATCAATTCATGTATGTAGCTCGTCAAGCTTTTTTCCGACTCTTCCGATCCATCCTCAATAATCAAACTAATCGCTTCCGCAAGGTCTCCAACAATATGATATGATTCTTCAAACAACCATAAAGGTATACCTGCTTGCTCAGCAGCCCATTCTCTCAAAAGCGAAGTCTTTACATTTCGTTTGGGCCTGCGATGTGTAAATAGCGCTATAGTCCAGATTTTATCTGTATCCGATGCCTTATCAAAATACTTAGCTAAGCTCTTAACTTTGGCTGTTGTCTTGGTTGTACGATCAAGCTCTTGAAACAATGCTGCAAATGACTTCATTCTACCACCTCCCCTTCGTATTCTGTTTCCACTGGTGATGCAATATAGCCCTGCTCATTGAGCCATTGTGAAAAAACATTGGTATATCCATGAGTTGGATATATATACTCCGCACCTGTAGATTTGATCGCATCATTGAGACCTGTCCAATCTGCATGATCAGAAAATACAAAACCACGATCCGCTGCTCTACGTCTCCTTGCCCCTCGCATCATCATCCAACCTGATGCTATACCGATGGATGCATTTTTAAATTTATTAAGCCAAGAACTATTGATACCTGATCCTGTCGCAATAATAAGCGCTTTATTGAATAAAGACTTATCAGTCTCTAGGGTAACGCGTATTGTATCTTTTATAGCAATACCCGAATTACGTAAAACTTCATTGGTGTTTTCCACAGCACCATGTGTCAATATCGGACCAATATCATGGTTGACACTATTGATCACTCGTTGTGCCTTACCCAATGCATAGGAGGATAATACACTTGGTCTTCCTAAACTTACATTTTCTGACCACCACTCATTGATTTCGTTGATGATAATATCTTGCGTTTTCCACTTAAATACGGGTAATCCAAAAGTGCATTCCGTAATAAAATGCTGACATTTGACCGGTTCGTATGCGGTAGCCAATCCATCGTCCTCAATTTTATAATCACCTGTGACTACCCAAATTTCTCCCTTATACTCAACCCTGATCTGTGCTGATCCTATAATATGTCCCGCTGGATGGAGCGATATCTTAACACCATTTATATCGATTACTTGTTCATAAGCTACTCCCTCAACCTTTATATCGTCACCTAATCGATATTTTAAAATATTGACAGAGTCATGGTGACATAAATATGCTTTATGCCCACGACGAGCATGATCACTATGACCATGGGTAATCACGGCTCTATCTACTGGCCTCCATGGGTCAATATATGTATCGGCGGGAGCGATATATAATCCTCTTTCCTTAAATTGTATTAGCTTTCTTCGCATCTTCGTTATCATATACTCTATCCAGACATACGCATATTGAAAAGAGAGTTTCTGTTAAATATCATTGTACTGATCGGGATCAATCTATTGATCAAACCGCTCTACATATTTGCAATTGAAGCACAAGTACAAAATGCATCCGCACCACAAGAATGGAGTATGTTCATCACACTGCTATCGATGTGTTACATATTTCAGATAGTAAACGATGTAGGAATACATTCGTTCAACCTTCAATTTATTCCTAAAAATAGAAACCTTGTCAACAGCTATATATCACAGATCTTAGCCATTAAGGGAGTGCTCGCTATTATCTATTTTGTAGCAATAGCATCGAGCTTTTGGGCATTGGGATATGCAAGCATGTATTGGAAGATGCTTTGTATGATTGGAGTCAATCAAATATTAAACTCCCTTTTGCTATACCTAAGAAGCAATATATCTGGACTTGGCCTCTATCGTTGGGATAGTTTTCTTTCCATATTGGATAAGCTCATATTGATCATTTTGATCGGTGGTATATTATATACTTCGATTGGAATTGAAATTAACTTATACGCATTTATTATCGCTCAAGGGGTTTCGTTTTTCATACCTATATGTGTTGCGTTAGGAGTACTGCTCGTGAAAAAGGTAGTCATTCGACTTCATCTTTCGAGATCGTTTTTCTTAGCGCTTTTGAAACAGACTTATCCCTATGCCATCATTTTTTTATTAATGACTGCCTACAGTAAAGTCGATATATTGATGCTGGACGCCTTGCATCCACAAGCAGATATTGAGATCGATGCATATAGTGCTAGCATCCGTATATTTGATGCTTCCAATATGTTCGCCTATCTATTCGTAGCATTGATCCTTCCTATGGTAGCAAGACTGATTGCAGAAAAAAAGGATCTCAATGCATTGATAGATTTCGGTTTGAAACTAATGTTTTGTTTTGCCATCGTCATTGCAGTAAGCGCAAGTGTATACAGCGAAGATTTTTTAGCACTTATCTATGATCGAAGTACAGATTATATCGCCGACATCTTGGTCTACCATATGATAGGCTTTGTAGGTATTGCTATTGCATATATATATGGCAGTAGTCTTGTAGCTGGAGGTAATGTGATGCGGCTCAATGTCGTGTTTTTCAACTGCCTAATAATGAATATCATATTGAATTTTATCCTCATCCCGAAGTATGGTGCAATAGGTGCAGCCATGGCAAGTGCTGCAACTCAATTACTTTCTATGCTGGGACAAATTATCGTTGCACATCAACTTTTGGCTATACAGACTTCTGTGAAACTATGGCTTAAGATCATCTTGTATGGATGGCTAATATGCTTACTATTTTATATGTTGGATCAGCTAAGTTGGTCATCCTGGTGGATATCTTCAATTATTGGAATAATTATCGCAGGTATTCTTGCGTTATTGATGGATATGATTCAGCGACAAGAGTTACTTTCGCTATTTCGTAAAAAAATAGATCCTCGATCCGTCATTGACGAAACGAGTAAGAATGTATAGCAAGGCATGAAGCAAAACGACAACTTACTAGATATCATTACGGTGCTGTGGAATAACCGTAGATACATTATTATATCGACGGTAGTCGCGATCATCATCGCAGTGATCGGCTCATTACTCATGGACAACTATTACAAAGCCAGCACTTCTTTCTATGCGGCAAGTCCTGACCTTGCCTTACCCGCGACCGTAGGTGCCGTAGAAAATAAACAAGAGTACTACGGAACTGATACAGACTTAGATCGACTATTCAGTTTAGCTAATTCTTCATTGATTTCAGATTATTTGATTTCTAAGTACAAGCTTTATGAACACTACGATATTGATAGTACTCATCAAAAGGCTAAATCTAAGATTCTAAAAAAATTCAGAAGTCTATTCAATACTCAAAAGACCAAATACGATGCATTAGAGATGTCGATCGAAGATAAAGATCGCGAACTAGCAGCTATAATGGTCAATGACGCTAGAAATAAGCTAAATACTCTTGCCCAATCAATCGTCAAAGAGACACAGGCTCAACTCATCAATAAATACAAAGCTAATATTGATGAAAAACAAATTATCATGAATAAGCTTAGTGATAGTCTTCAAGTGACTAGAACTAAATATGGTGTCTATAACACCTCTTCTCAGAGCGAGATTTTGACGACTCAATTGGTCAAGTCTAGCTCCATGCTTAATGATTATAAAGCAAGATTGACGGTCTTAAAAGATGATCCCATCTACAGAGATTCGCTATCTATGATTAAAGCACGTATATCAGGTGCTGAAAAGCAATTAGCCGCTACACAGAAAAAGATGGATTTATTCAATAGTGGATTAGCCAAAATAGTCAATCTTGAGCTAGAACAACGAGAGTTTGCAGAGCAATTGAGTTTGGATAAAGAGCGATATAAACAACTCAAAGGTGCTTATCAATCATCTTTTTCAGCTCTGCATGTGGTAGAGCGAGCAAATACTCCAGTAGAAAAATCACGACCCAAGAGATCTCTTTATGTCATAGGAGCTGCTATGCTTGCCTTTATCATTTCCTCCTTGATGATTTTATTTTTACACAGCTTCAAGGGTATAAAGGAAGCCATTCAAAATGCTTAAGCTTAATCCGCATATTGATTGGACAGATAAACTAATCTTATGGTTTGCGCCGATCTTTTGCTTTATCTGTATCATGCTTTCTATCTGGACAGAGCATCTAGCTATGCTGGTAGTACCTTTTACCCTCGTAGTAGCTCTCGTCGGCATATATAAGTTTGAGTGGATCTACAGTCTTTTCTTTTTGATCATACCCTTTTCAGTAGAGCTCTATCTACCCAATGGATTGGGGACAGATCTTCCCTCTGAACCTGTAATGCTACTGCTTACCGCTATTGGAATCTTATTATTCTCAAAGCATTGGAAAAAAATACCCGCCGATTATATACGATCTCCTATCACAACATTGCTGATCATACATGTGATTTGGATCTTTTGTACTGCTATCTTATCTCAAAATCCTACAGTCTCTTTCAAGTTCTTTTTGGCTAAACTCTGGTATGTAATTCCATTTTTTGGTATGACATTATATTTGCATAAAGGATCGTCATGGTTTTATAACATTATAAAATTACTCATTGGCTCACTCGTATTGGTCATTACCTACATTATGATACGACATGCTGGAGATGGTTTTAGCTTTGATGGTATCAATCGTGCTGGATCTCCTTTTTTCAGGAACCATGTGACCTACGCCGCAATTCTAGTAATCGTATTACCGTATCTATGGGCATGGATGAAATCTAAAATATCTAGGACACAATTATATCTTCTTGTAGGCGCAATGCTCTATATCTTATTGGCTATATATCTTACGTATACAAGAGCAGCACATCTATGTGTATTTATCTCCATCGGAGTATATTTCGTTGTGAAATATAAACTCATGAAGCTCGCTATTTATCTAAGTCTTATCATTGCTATACTTGGTATTATCGGATTACGTCATAATAACAACTACCTCAATTTTGCACCACAGTATGAAAAAACAATAAGCCATCATAGCTATGATAACTTACTTGAAGCAACATATAAACTTCAAGATCTTTCTACTATGGAAAGGGTCTATCGCTGGGTAGCTGGTGCTGAAATGATCAACAGAAGACCCTTACTAGGATACGGTCCTGGTAATTTTTATTTTTTTTATAAGTCGTTTACCATTGCAAGCTTTAGGACTTATGTCAGTCATAATCCTGATAAATCAGGAATACATAATTATTATCTTATGGTTTGGGTGGAGCAAGGGGTTATTGGCTTTCTTTTATTCCTTATCCTCTGTATAGTTTCTATATTTTATGGTGAGAAACTCTATCATAAGCTCGATAATATTGATGATCGGCGTATAGTCATGGCATGTATTATGTCTCTATGCGTAATCTACGCCTTGCTTTTGATCAATGACCTTATCGAGGCAGATAAGGTAGGACCCTTCTTTTTCTTTAATCTCGCGATCCTTGTTTGGTATGGTGTAAAAACTAAAATACCCGCTCTGAGGAGTAACAGAGATATTTAATATAAATAGCGCTATTTACTCTTATTGAAAAGAGATGGTCACGATAAATAAGCAACCATTCTTATCTGATGAGACTTACACTTCCATTAAAGAATTCTCCTTCTATGATAGCTTGATACAAATAGACTCCGCTACTCAAATCAACATCCTTGAAGGAACCATCCCAAGATCCATTTTGGCTATTTGTCAATAGGTCTTTTTTACTAAATACAAGATTTCCCCATCGATCATATATTTTCATGCTATAAGATCTTTGCCCTTCCGATTGGATATAAAATGACCTATTTTGTTCTTGTTCGGATTTAGGGTTAAAAGTATTGGGAATGTATATAGAGTCTTCACTCAGAGGCCTAGCTATCACCTCAACTACAATCGGGAAGATAGTAACACAACCATTGTTATCCTCAATCGTGACTTCTATGTTAGTATCTTCTTGTATAAAAACTTCATTTGTCAAACAGTTTTCGCAATCAATCTCTATCTGTGGGCTTTGCCATTGTATCGATGCCTCATCTCTAGCTATGCCTATTGAAATCGATAAGACGGTATCTGGATAAACCTGATAGAAGCTCTGTCCAGATAGAGCTATTGGATCAAAACTATTTACCTGGAATGTCTTCGCAAGATCACAACCAATGTCTTGTGTTGCAGTCACTTGATATTCTCCAGGCTGATTGATTTCTATGATATTTCCTGTTGCACTATTGGACCATATGTAGTCATAGTTGTAAGGAAACGCGGATAGCATCAAAGACTCGTTTTCACATATTGTATCTAATCCATTGATTTCGAAATCTATCTGGTCAGCAATTCTTATATTGATAAAAGCTATCAGACTATCACAATTGTTTTCACTTAATAGCACTGTGTCGAGGACCGTATCTTCAGACCACCATTGATCAAAAAAGAATAAGGAGTCTCCCTCACATAATAGTGTATCTAGGCTGACAAATTCGGGTTCAGGATAAACGAAAAAAGCAAGTCGGTTGATAATACTGTCACAGTCGGTACCAAAATAAGGTATCGTATCATTGTAAAAGCCTGGCTCATAATACCATTCTCCATTAAACAAGATACTGTCTCCTATACAGACTCGATTAAAATCTATCGAAAGACCCGCGTTAAAACGAGTTCGGACTATTATAAATGCTGAGTCAGGTATAGATATGCCATCATCTACAATGTAAATAAATGTTCTTCCATTGAAGGTGGATGAGTCAAATAGAAATGCATCATTAGACCATCGACCACCTTCCTGAGCATCTTCGGAAAGAAACTCTGTGGCATCTATAATTCCAGAATCGTAACAGACCAATACCGAAGTATCTCTACCGGCATTATTCATCAATATATTATCTGAAATGCTATACCCAATTTGAGTATATGCAAAGGTTAATAAGATAAATACAATTTGCCTGATCATTAGAGTTACTAGATTCGATAGTTCAAATTTTAATCTTTTAACCCATTATTATATGCATATGTTTGAAAGTAAGTCTACAACGGAGTCCAACTAGAACATAATATTCCCTTTTAACTAAAAAAGACCTCCAATTTGGAAGCCTTTCCTTTTGTGGGCGATGAGAGACTCGAACTCCCGACCCCCTCGGTGTAAACGAGGTGCTCTGAACCAACTGAGCTAATCGCCCTCTTTAGCGGCTGCAAATATATATTCTTGTTTTCGACTTTACAAGTACTTTCTCATATATCATTTTTCTTTATAAATCTTTCGCTTATATGTCTCCTGTTTTTTAATAGTCGTAGCTTTGCTTCTACTCTAAGATAGAAGCTCTGAAAAACATCGTTAATATATATCAATCATCTATAGAAGGCTTGACACCTAAGGTATGGATGCTGGCTCTCATTACCTTAGTCAATCGGAGTGGGTCCATGATTTTTCCTTTTCTCAATGTCTATCTTAAGGATGGCCTCCAGTTCAGTATGAGCAGTGTCGCTATCGTTGCTTTCTGTTATGGAGTCGGATCCATGATCGGTGCTTTCTTAGGAGGCATACTCGTGGACAGATACGGTGCATATAAGGTAGCTTCGTTTAGTCTGATTGGATCATGTGTGGTCTTCCTGGTATTTCTGATAAGCACTGACTTCTATTTTCTTTGTATCTGGAGTATTATAGCAATAACCGTAGCAGATCTATTTCGTCCTGCCGTGATGGTCAATATTGGTGAATATAGCAATGATAATACCCTGACTCGTGGTATATCTCTGATCCGTATGGCCATGAATCTTGGAGTCGCTGTGGGCCCGCTTGTGGCAGGTGTATTGATCACATATTTCGGGTATCATTGGATATTTATTATCGATGCCTTGACATGTCTAGGCGCAGGTTTTATCTATGTAAAGTATTTTAAACAAGGAGCTACCGTTCCCGCAAAATCCGAAAAAAAGCCTAGTATTATCATAGCCATACTAGATATACCATTCCTACTTTTTATGATTTTTAACCTAATCAATCTGATTGCTTTCTTCCAAATCATAGAATCTATTCCCATATATATAACTAATGAGCTCAAGTATAGTCCCATTGTTGTTAGCCTATTTCTGTTTGCTAATGGCTTTATGATCTTCATTCTTGAGCTACCCTTGATCCACTATATCGAGCAAAGATATCGTGCTATAGATTGTGTTATTGTAGGTATCATTCTTATCGCAATCGGATATTTATGTCTTTTTATTTTTAATGATTTTATAGTAGCAATCACGCTATATTCAATCTTCGTTGCAGTAGGAGAAATTATCAATTTTCCATTTATTACTACTATAGCACATAAAAGATCAGACGAGACCAACAGGGGCAGTTACATGGGGACTACAGCCTTATTGTTTTCTATAGCTTTACTCCTGTCTCCTTTTTGCCTCAACTTTATAGAAGCTTACGGTTATAATCTAGCTTGGTTACTGATGTTTGCTATATCGATATCAGGAGCACTGGGTATTTGGATTCTCAAAAGAAAGCTCGATCGCAAAGAAGCTAAAATAAAATCCTAGTAAAAATACTTATAACTAGTAGGTAATCTTTACCAAGGATAGCTCAAAACTACGCTCACTTGGTACTAGCAATGAGGTGCTTGATACTTGCAATGCATCTTGAAATCTTAGCTTGATATTTTGATCATCTGTACTGAGCACTGCATTACGTTTGTACTCTCCTACAGGGCTTATTACATACTCACTCACAGTACTATTTCGTTTGATCTCATCGTTGTATAGTAGCCGCAATCTCGACGGTGTCAAGAAGGTGTAAAACGAACTAAAGACCCCATCATCATCTTGGCTAAATTGCTTCTTATGTAGGTGTTCTTTCCAGAGTTCAGAACCATCCGCATTCAGGTTGAGCAATACAATATCCTCATTATAATGATCTGTCCACCCTCTTGCTGCAAAAGGATCACTCGCAAAACCACCTTGATTAAAGCCAGTCCTACGGGAATATGCTTTTTGCATTTCCATCATCACAATGAGACCTCCATCCGCTCGATATTTGACATCCGCGATATTAAAATGTTTCAATCTTTCGTTTCTGCCAACTTTCTGACCATATACCTCTGCTATAAACTCTGGCGTAAAGGGAACCATAGTCGCCTTTTGTGGATTGGTTAATTCACTCACATTCGCATTCATATAGTAGTAGCCCTCTGCATCTTGCTTATTTTTATCATTATATAATCCAACGATATTGATCCGATCATTCTCCTTATCGTAGACCATTTTGACATCTGTTGTCAACTTATCTTCTATCGTAAATCTATGCTGTATGAGATCTTTTGAATCAGGAGGTAAGTAACAGAGTTCCAAAAAGTGTTTTTTTCGCCGTATACGGACATTATCCTTCTCTAAAAGAATGAATATGCCACCCTCTTCTGAAAGCAGCATGGTTCTCAAATCTTTGAGTAGTTCAAAATCATCAAAATATATCTGATCATCCCAATCAATCTCTTTAGAAGCATTGTCAATGACCATAACATTGAGTTGAGATCCTTTCTCATAATTGAAAAGCATCGACTTATTATATCGCTCAGAAAATGCCATGATAGGGTTTCTAAAAAACTCTCTACTATCTGAAATAATGATAGAGCTAGTATCTTGTACCCTACCTTTGTCATTAAAGCTACGTGCTCTGATATGATAAAGGCCATCGTTTCTATAGCTATAAAACACTGTAAACACTGTATCCTGCGGTACTAGACCTAGGATATTGACTTTCCTTTTTTTGAACTGTAGCTCTCGCGTATCAATATGCTTTAGGTCTTCATCAAATATCTCCAACTCATATGAAAGTCCTCTGTCTCTAAACATCAATATTCTTTCATCTATCTTACCTAATAATTCGTAGCTGAAATCATTTCGGATAGAAAATCCCTTGCTGATCTGCACCTCCTGAGCGAATATCATAGATGAATGCCACGTAGATACAAATAGGACCAAAATGATAAATCGATATAGCATATGTTTTTTTATCAGAATAAGAATGAAGAACTTACAATCACTTTATCTTCTTTGAATTTAATGTTTTATTAGCTACATAAGTTTTAAAACCAACAATAATGTCTCAAAAAGTAATCATTGAATGTGTACCCAACTTTAGTGAGGGTAAAAATATGGATATCATCCGTCAAATCACTGATCGAATAGAATCCATAGACGGTGTCAAATTATTGGACGTAGATCCTGGTAAAGCAACTAATCGAACAGTAGTTACTTTCGTTGGGGGTCCAGATGAAGTCATAGAAGCTGCTTTTCAAGCGATCAAGGAGGCTAGAGAACTTATTGATATGTCCAAGCATAAAGGCGAACATCCACGTATGGGAGCCACCGATGTATGTCCATTGATTCCAATCTCAGGCATTAGCTTAGAAGAGCTCGTCCCTTACGCCCATAAGCTTGCAAAACGTATCGGTGATGAGCTAGATATTCCAATCTATTGCTACGAAGAAGCAGCTACGGAGGATAAACGTAAAAACTTAGCCACTGTAAGAGCAGGAGAATATGAAGCCATGGAAGAAAAGATTCAAAAGCCGGAGTGGAAGCCTGATTATGGGCCTACCAAAATGGTCAATACTGCCGGAGTAACCGCCGTTGGGGTAAGAGACTTTTTAATAGCCTATAATGTAAATCTCAATACAAGCTCAGTACGTAGAGCCAACTCAGTAGCATTTGATATACGTGAAAAAGGACGCATTGCTAGAGAAGGAAATCCTATTACTGGTAAAGTCATACATGATGCTGATGGAAACCCAACACGTACTCCTGGTACTTGCAAATCGGTGAAGGCGATAGGATGGTATATCGAAGAATATGGTCTTGCACAGATCTCTATGAATATTACCAATATACGTCATACCTCTTTACATAAGGCATTTGAAGAATGTCGTAAAAGTGCAACCAAACGAGGTATGAGAGTCACGGGATCAGAGCTCGTAGGTCTCGTACCTAAAGAGGTGATGCTTGACGCAGGAAAGTATTTTCTTGCACAACAAAATCGATCACTAGGAATCTCTGAAGAAGAAATTATACACATCGCCGTGAAGTCTCTAGGTCTCGATGAATTAGCTCCTTTTGATCCAAAGAAAAAAGTCATTGAATACTTACTAGAAGAGGAAAATACAAGACCTCTTATACATAAATCTCTTACTGCATTTGCGAATGAAACAGCCTCAGAAAGTCCAGCGCCAGGTGGAGGCAGTATCAGTGCATATGTCGGCAGCCTCGGGGTATCACTTGGTGCTATGGTTGCCAATCTAAGTGCTCATAAAAGAGGATGGGATGATCGCTGGGAATACTTCTCTACACTGGCGGAAGAAGGTCAAGATCTTAAGACTAAATTACTCGAACTAGTAGATGCTGATACGGATGCTTTTAATCAAATATTAGCAGCCGTAAGACTCCCTAAAACTAATGATGCCGAAAAAGCCACAAGGCTAAAAGCAATGGATGATGCCACAAAAAATGCAATCATGACTCCATTAGAAATGATGCGTACCTGTGACCGTGCATATGCTTTTTTGAGTACTCTTGCGTCCGACGGAAACCCTAATAGCATATCAGATATTGGTGTAGGGGCTCTATGCAATCATGCAGCAATACACGGTGCATACCTCAATGTCCTGATCAACTGTAAAGACCTATCAGATACAACTTTCGTAGAAAAAGTGACCCAAGAAGCAGCTCAAATCATGGAAAAATCCAAAGCTACATCAGATGAAATATTAAGCTCCGTACAACAAACGATCAATGCTTAAGTCATG
Source organism: Saprospiraceae bacterium (assembly GCA_020629715.1). Taxonomy (GTDB): domain Bacteria; phylum Bacteroidota; class Bacteroidia; order Chitinophagales; family Saprospiraceae; genus JAHDGW01. The sequence continues at coordinate 165,436 of JAHDCU010000009.1, read as the reverse complement.
GTAAGAGTATTATCTTATATCCTTTTTCTGTGCTCTATTATTTCATGTGGAATACCATCTGATCAATCCAAACAACATGCGGAAAAGCCCATAGTCAAGGTTCAGGAATATCCACGATTTTCTCTTGCTCAATGGACTTTTCACAAAGAGTTGTTTTCTGGAGAGATGAATACGATAGACTTTATAGATACCGCAGCTCATCTTGGTTTTGAAGGTGTAGAATATGTCAATCAATTTTTTAAAAATCAAGCCGCTGACCAAGTCCTGATAGATAAAATGAATGCCGCTGCTGCTCGTCATGATATCCGCAACCTACTTATCATGGTTGATGCCGAAGGTGATCTAGGCAACCTAAATCTATCGGATCGTAAGCAAGCCATTACTAATCATAAAAAATGGATTGATATGGCATATAAGCTGGGGTGTCATAGCATACGAGTCAACGCTCATGGTACAGGTGCAAGGGACTCTGTATGGCTTCAATGTAAAAAATCAATCATCGATCTTGCAGACTATGCTGCGGCTAAAAAAATCAATATACTTATCGAAAATCATGGAGGATATTCTTCCGATGCAACTTGGCTCAGAAGCCTGATTGATGCCATTCAAAAAGAAAACGTCGGTAGCCTTCCTGATCTAGATAACTGGTGCACCCGTCGTGATAATGGCAAGCTTTGGGGCGGAAATTGCATAGATAGATACGATGCCTATGCTGGTATGTTAGAATTATTGCCCTATGCTCAAGCCGTTAGTATAAAAAGTAAAGCCTTCTTACCCGATGGAGAGGAAAAAACTATTGACTACCCAAGGATAATTCCTAAAATCAAAGCCTCAGGATATCATGGCTTCTTAGGTGTAGAATATGAGGGAACTGACTTTACTCCTGTGAAAGGTGCTTTAAAAACTAGGGCTTTAGTGGAGAAGTATTGGTGATTTTTTATTCTACCTTTTTAGTAAGACAGACCTTCTAATCATAAGCAATGTGCTTTCTAAGAAAACCTCTATGGTTGTTGTTAAAATACCTCTTTTTTGCTCAATGACATATAAGAGCTTAGAAGCTGATTAGGTACTATGTCCGCAGAAACAAATAAGCCTTCGCGAGAAGAATACGAAACGTGAAGAGTGCTATATATTTTACGGTATGAAAGGAGAAAAGGTCGTATGCCTATGTGTAATGTTAGTTTTGCTTTACTTGGCAATATTATTCCCAGTTATTGATGTAGATTCGGCCACATATGCGGCTATCTCTATGGAAATGTGGCATTCAGGTAGCTTTCTGGAAGTCTATGATACGGGAGGTGACTATTTAGATAAACCACCTTTGTTATTCTGGATGTCTAGTGTTTTCATCGGGGTATTTGGACATTCAGCTTGGGCATATAAGTTGGCGTCTTATCTATTGCTTGGGCTTGGTATCTGGCGGTTTGTACGATTTCTTTTCAAAGAGAAGAAAGAGCGATGGGAGTTTTTATTAATGCTATTGAGCAGTTTTGGCTTTTTGTATCTGATCTTAGATGTAAAGACAGAGCCTCTGTTGATATCAGGTGTATTGATTACAGTACCAAGCATACATTATCTCTTCAAGCGTTTCTCATATCGAGAAGTGATGCTTGCAGCTGTGGGTATTGCTATAGGCATGCTTTCCAAAGGTATCATCACACTTGTGGTCTTAGGAGCATATAGTATACCGTTGGTTTTTAGCTTTCCTAAGCAAGTTTTGAAATTAAGATGGTTGATAATTCTACTAATTGTCTTGATTTTAATCAGCCCCATGCTCTATGGTTTGTATACTCAGTTTGATCTACATCCCGAAAAGTTGGTCAATGGTAAGACCGATGTTTATGGGTTGCGCTTTTATTTTTGGGAACAAAACTTTGGACGGATCACCGGAGAAAATGCTTGGAAAAACAACTACAGCTCATTTTTTTTAGTCAATAGTCTATTGCTATTTGCCTTACCTTTTATACAATATGCTTTACACTATGTGTTCCATTTGTTTCGAAGAAGAGCATGGCGTTTACAGGATCAATGCATGCTTTGCGCCATCATCATAGTTTTATTCTTACTTAGTTTTTCTCACTACAAACTTCCGCATTACAGCTTTACAGTCTTTTTCTTTTTGATGTATCTGGCATATCAAGGTTATCTACTGGTCAAACATCAAAACCCAAAATGGATCTTCATACTTGATATCATACTGATGAGTACTTTTTTACTACTTAGTGGTGTAATCATGATTTGGTTTTGGGATGGATTATGGCAAGGCGTATTGGCTATAATTATGCTTGGTTCTGTAGTATATAGTCTTACTTCTAGACATCTACCATCTATGCAAAAAGTAGCGACGAGTTCATTGGTATTAATGATGATGTTTATGATGTATATAGCACCGATCATCCGCATATACCAACCTGACCATCAACTACTCCATATCATAAATAGAAAAGATATACATACATCTCAATTAGCATTTTTCAACAGAGAATCTGATGCCATTGATTTTGCAGTAGGCACTAGACTACCCCGATATAAATACGAAGACATGCTTGTGGTACTTCAAAATAAAGACCAACGACATTTTTATATGGCACAGGATGGTCTTGATCATATGATGGGTCATGGGCATTACCCTGTACAGTTAGATACGATGTATTACTATGATGTCAATCGTATCAAACCACAATTTTTTATACGTGACGATAAAAAGGCTTTCTGTGAAACTCGGTTTTTGGTTCGTTTCTATGATGCAGATCAATAAAGGAAACAATCGCTAAAAATTAGTGTATATTTCTAAATCAAAACTAATCGTCATGAAAGTAAGTAAGACAAGAAACATAATAGGTTGGGTATTATCTCTATTGCCAGTAGGAGCATTGATCGGTGGGGCAATCAATAAGATCAGTAATAATCCTGAGCTTGCAGAAAAGCTACCTTATATTGACAGTCTGCCTTTATTAGGAGCCTTATCTCTATTTTGCGTAGTGATGTACTTGATACCCAAGACCTCTAATATTGGATTCTTTTTGATGTGTAGTTATTATGGAGGAGTGATCGTAGGAGAGCTAGCGATGGGAGAATTTCCACTCATTGGTATTTTACTTTCAATTATTTTATACGTAGGTACGATGCTGAGAAAACCTGAGTTAATAGGTGCTTTACTTCAACGAGAACAATAGAAAGATTTTCTGTTCTTTTTGTATTCCATAATTGGTACAAAAAAAGCATTGTAAGTTTTCTTACAATGCTTTAGGTATTCTTCGTTTTGCCTATTTTATTTAGGCCTCTTCCTCTTTCGTATTACCGTCCTCTTCTGGTTTGAAAATAGCCATGATCTTTTGCTCGATTTCTAGAGCTACTTCCTCGTTGTCTTTCAGAAACTGACGTGCGGATTCTCGACCTTGAGCAATTTTAGTTCCTCCGTATGCATACCATGAGCCACTTTTTTGGATAACATCATGATCTACGGCAATATCGATAATCTCACCCGTCTTGGAGATTCCTTCACCATACATAATATCGAATAACGCTAGTCTAAATGGTGGAGCCAATTTGTTTTTCACCACTTTCACCTTGACAGGATTACCGATAATATTCCCTTCTTTATCCTTATGTGCAGCACCTGATCTACGGATATCTAATCGTACCGATGCATAAAACTTCAATGCATTACCACCAGTTGTGGTTTCAGGATTACCGAACATCACACCAATCTTCTCTCTCAATTGGTTGATGAATATACAGCAACATCCAGTACGACCGATCGTGGCAGTAAGCTTACGTAAAGCTTGAGACATCAGTCTTGCCTGTAGACCCATCTTAGAGTCACCCATCTCACCTTCGATCTCTGCTCTTGGAACTAATGCTGCCACAGAGTCAATCACGATAATATCGATCGCTCCTGATCGGATGAGGTTTTCGGCAATTTCTAGTGCTTGCTCCCCATTATCTGGTTGAGAAATAAGTAGATTTTCGGTATCGACACCGAGTTTTTCCGCATAAAATCTATCAAAAGCATGCTCTGCATCTACAAAAGCAGCTATACCGCCTTTCTTTTGACACTGTGCAATAGCATGTATGGCTAGCGTGGTTTTACCCGATGATTCTGGACCATATATTTCTACTACTCTTCCTCTAGGAAATCCTCCTATACCAAGAGCAATATCAAGACCTAAAGAACCCGTAGATATAGCATCTACATTGACTACTTGCTTATCGCCAAGTTTCATTACTGTTCCTTTACCGTAAGATTTCTCGAGTTTATCCACGGCCAGCGCAAGCGCTTTCTTTTTAGCTTCTAGTTCTTTAGACATGAGTTATGGTTTATCACATTGGTAATAATCAAAGGTACAATATTAATAAAATTAATAATATCAATTTTTTCAATATGTACTCTCAAGCAATACCAATAGATTACTTAATGTTTATCATTTTGATCGATTTAGTTTCTTGATCATGTGTAATCCTTGCCACGTAGGCACCTGGTGCATTAATAATACGATCGTCGATAATCCATTGATTAAGCCCTTTTACCGCTGATACTTCCGTTTGATAAATGGTATTTCCTAGCATATCTGTGATCGTCAAGGAAACTTCACTATCCGTAGGTAGGTAGTAATCGATACTTGTACTATAGATAAATGGATTAGGACTATTTTGTAATACTTCAAATGTAAGATCACGATCATCTGATATCTCAATCCTAATATTTTCCGAAGCTATTTTACCTTCCTGTATCGTATAAATCTCTGATCGTGCAGAAACCATAGCAGACTCCAACTGATCCTTCTCGATAGTGCCTTGTGGATATTCGATATAAAATAGTGGAGTTTCGGTGTCTAATTCTACTCCAACATGATTCCAAGAGATACGAAGTTCATCTTCGATATGGTTATAATGCTCTTCAGATATATCTAATTGTCCAGCACGGAAACTAATGTTGTCAAGTCCTTTTTGCTTGAGCACCATTTGCATACCTGCTATATTCAAAATGGTAGTCGCATAGATCGGAAGTATGACCTTATCCTCTTGTACCGTAACGTCTACATTTCTGATTTCGAGTATGAAATCTCTTGATCGTGTCTCAAGACTTCCTGAAGTAAGACCTGAAGGATCTACTGTCTCATTAACGTCTCCGATTTTGACCGCCATAAAGTCAAAGTCATCTACCATATTACTAGAATCAATAGACCATTGAGCTTCCATATCCCAAGGATATTCAGGATTATTGATAGTCTCATTGGTAAATATTCTATAAGACGTATTATTAGGTAATGTTTCAAAGATACCGAGTATAAGCTTTCTGAGTTCGATCAAATCGGTGGCAGATACATTATCATTATGGTTGATATCCGCTGCAATCAATTTGTATGGATTGTCAAGGTTATTGATGCCAAGAATATGACGCTGTATAATCACAAGATCTAGCGTAGATACTCCATTCATTAAGTCTATGTCCTTCTCTGCTGTCAAGTTATAATCCAAGTTCATCGATTGATCCGAGAAGCTAAATGATCCTTCCACTGCTGTCGTATCTGCAATAGGATATCCAATCAGATCAGTACTATTAGTAACAATGACGTTATTGAGGTCTTCACCACTATACATCGCTACTCGACCATTGATCGTCATCATATCACTTGACTCAGAAGTACTGACCGTAACAATGCAGCTAGAGCTATTGAGGTTTTCATCCCATGCGGTTACTTCTTCCGTAAAGGATGGACCCTGAGCACTTAATAATATCTTAGCGGATACTTTAGTAATAGGATTCCAATTTTGCGCTAAGCCTGCATTATAGTTAGCTAAAGTAGATACACCGTTTTCATCAAAATAATGTTGTTGACTAATCAACGAAGCAACCGGAGCTACACCATCGAAAGTCAATAAAATATCATTTTGATCGCTACAATTATCATCTGTACTTTGTACTAAGTCTGAAGCCCAAATTTCTACTTGACCATTGGACATGAGCGCAGTAGCTATATTGAGACAATAGATCTGTGGCGCTTTGTTGTCTTCTACAACTAACGTAGATGTACAAGAAGTCGTATTACCACATCCATCGGATGTACTGACGGTGATGGAATGAGTACCCGCAATAATATTATTAATAGCTGGTAAGCTCATAACTGTTCCTGATGCCGTAGGTGTAATGTAAGTACGTAATACACCGTTTTGATCCGTCCAAGATCCAGCTAAGGAACTCGGATAAGCGCTACTAGCAGAATATTCTATAGTTCCATTTTGATTAAAATCAAAATCTACCGTCCATGAAAGTGTACTTCCAGCACAGTCATTACTTGATCCATCCGTTGCTGTATTGGTATATACATAGCCGTTGTGTTCGCAGGTGATACCATTGCCGTCAGCATCTGTATCATCATTGATCGTAATGGTCTCCGTACCGCAAGATGCAATCACAGGAGCGACATCATCAAATACATGTATCGTCTGATCATGTTTCCATATACCTGGAGACAATGGATTGAGCGGATCATAGGTACACCAGTTGATCACGGTCCATTGGTTTAAGATAGAGAAACATGCTCCATTATTAGTATTGAAGGTATCGGACTCAATGCTAAATCCAACCTGATCACAAGGATCTGCAGACCATGAAGGAGTTCCGAAATCAATATTACCCGGACAATTAGTCAATTCCATATCAGGAACTGTAGTCCAGTCTATGGCAATACCATAATCAATAGGATTGATGACAATACGCTGAGTGCAGTTTACTGAAGGATCACTATCTACAGACCATGTACGGATGACTGTACCAATGTTACAGTCATTCAAGAAGTTTTCATCCGTATAGCTAACTTCCATAGTACCACAGGTTCCAGTTGCAATTGCACTTCCTAATACTGTGAAATCTAAGATGTCTACATCGCAAGTAACCGTCATATCATCAGGGCAAGTAATCGTTGGAGTTATTTTATCCTGAATACGTACCATGACCATGGCTTCATTCATATTATCACCAGCGCTACCAAAGACATTGTCAAAATCTGCATCATCCCAAGCTCTGATGACCACGGCGATTTCACCAAAAACGTTACCCTCCTGATCTACTTGATCTAAATCATCACAACAGAATGTAATGTACTGACCGTCATCGCTATCTGCTGGATCATCGTCTTCATGTCCATCATTATTGAATGTAGTATTACCAGCGATACCACAGATATCATCCATTCTTCTGATCTCGAGATGTACCTCTGAGCAATTATCATATGAGCCTTCATCTATACTTTCTAGATAGATTCTTGATCCCGTGATATTGGAGATACTTACTACTGTGTTTTGCTGCGCAACTATCGTAGGGGATGTCAAATCTGTCACCGTAATATTCAACTTATGGATCACTTGATTATTACATACATCGGTCACGATGATGGTGATTTCATGTCGTCCTTTCGGTAAATTATTGATACTATTTCCACTTACATCTCCAATCGGAGTATTGATTACAAAAGTAGCTTCACTACAGTTATCATTTTGTACAATATCTGGCAATGTATAATCAGCTGTACAGTTGTCTTCTTTCACCTCTATGGTAACATCATCCAGTAGGTTGATGACCGGTGGTAGCTTATCATCTACTTTTATACGTTGTATATGTCTGATCGGATTAAGGTCACCTGATAATGGACTACATTCATCTTCGATGATCCAATTTCTCAATATAGAGTATCCAGTAGGGCAGTTGGCGTCTACCAATACTTCATCCCAATATCCTACATTGATTTCACAGAAGTGATTTCCAATGATTGGATTACCTGCGATCATAGGCATACCTGATTGTGCAGGCTCTGTGAGCGCTGGATCAGCATCTACCGATGCACAGTCGAGCGAATTAGCAAGAGTCAGATCGTCTGGCCACTGTATATCTAATGTTTCATATCCTTTAATTGTGATTTTCTGAGTACAGCTTACTGAGTTGTTACTAAAATCAGATACATACCAAGTCCTGAAAATATCTGCCCTTGGATCATCACAGTTTCCATATACGGCTAGAGAATCAACATGCGTCGTTACAATATTGGTTTCGCAAGTCAATAAGGTAACATCACCTGTAAGTGTAAAGTCTTCATAATCGTCGATACAACTGATGGTGATATCAGAAGGACATTCTATTTCCGGTATTAGTTTCTCTTCTAGGTTGATAGTTCCCCAACAAGAGTTCCCTCCACCATTACAATCAGAGATCGTGACTGTATACATACCTCCCACATGCGATAGATCGAAGGTAGCATTAGGTATCGTATCGCCTTGTGCATCGATCACCGTGACACAGTAATCATCATAACAGCCATAGAAGTCACCTTCTAGTACCATATCTGGAGTGACCGTTGCTGTACAATCTGTACCCAGCGATAGGTTGATACTTCCATTACAAGCAAATGTTCCTTGATCTGGCTCATGTGCTATGATATTGACATTGAATGTACATGTAGTTTCGTTACCACTTTCATCTCTCACCGTAAGGGTTACTTCTGTCATACCTGTGCAAAACTCCGAACCGGTAGAAGGTGAGTAAATGATTGTATCTACGGCACAGTTTTCTACAATTGTAGGATCTGTGAATGTGATCGGTACACAGCATGCTCCTGGATCTAAGTTAATATCTATGTCATCTGGACAACCATCTGGTAATTCTGGGGCCTGAGTATCATTGACGGTCACAGTAAATCCGCAAGTATTGGTATTTCCTGAGTTATCTACTAAATAGTATGTCACTTGCGTCGTACCTACGGCAAAGAGTTCTGTGACTTCCATGCCTTGAGGCACTAAACCGTCAGATGGTAATGTAATATTATCATCTGAAGTGTATTCTACCATAATCAATGCCATATTACAATTATCTCTCGCTACTGGATGCGTCCAAGTATATACAGCACCACAAACATCGTCATCGTTTTCAATGACTACATCAGCTTGGTCATATGGTAAGTATGAAATCAACTCTAAGGTCCAAGAATCTAATGTTCCTACATCTTCACCTGTATTCTCTACAATAAGCGTCCAGTCTCCACCAGAAAGGATACCATCAAATGGACTGAGTGACTCTATAGGAATATACCAACCACCATTACCCAAAGGAGCACAAGGTGCTGTAGCTACGTTAGTCGCTGAGGTATCCGATAGGTTGACATTAATATCTGCCATACCTGCACATAGATTAGAAATGAGTTGTACTTCTTCTCCGTTAGGTCCAAGTAAGCTAATGTTAAGATCCGCTACATTAGGATGAGTGATCCGTAAATCACTAATTTGAACACCCCACAACTCTGTAGAAGGAGTTACGGTAATCGTACTCATTTCGCAAGCGTTGGCATTTATATTCACATTGGTATTTGTGAAATCTAGGATTTCTACAGAAGCACATTGTGGAGCTTCCTCGTCAGCAATTACGATATTGAATGTACAAGCATCCATAGATGGTGGCTCTGATTGTAATGAGCTAGATGCTCCATTATCAGGCAGTGGAGTCAGTCCATCATTCAATATACTGATAGAGCTCATGTTACATTCAGAAACGAGAGTCCAGTCACTTGCTTGATTACCCAAACAATGATCTGTTCTGTACGCATCGCCACTGGTCAACTCACCAGACCATCCCGTAAGAGGGAATCCATTCGTAGCTACAATGTCGTATGTATTGTTATAAAAGAATATTTCATAACCAGCAGGATCGGTCTCTGCAATATCAGTATCAAACGTATGTGTATACGTATCGCCTACGGCTAAAATCGTATTCAATGGTACGGTGTCTAACTCTGCACCAAGACCTGTTCTACGTATTTTGAGATATCCAATATTGAAGGTATTAGGTCCCATATTGGTGATTTCCAGTTGATCAGTTCCTGATTGATTGATTTCGGTAACCCAGATCAATGGTTGATCAAATACGGTATAGCACATCGTATATTCTCCAGCAGGAAGTACAATTCCAGAAGCATCACCAATACCGCATTCTACTACGACATTATTTTGTTTTACTTCATATCGTAGAGAAGTATTATCAGGACAATTATCCACGACGAGCGGAGAAATATCATTGACGATAGCTTCACAAGTACTCGCTATAGTGGTCAACGATTGATCTTCTGGACAACTGATCATCGGTGGTGTATGGAAATCATTGACGATCACTTCGATCTCACATGTGCTAGAGTTTCCACATTTATCTGTTGCTTGGAAAATCAATACGGATAGTCCTACCGGGAATAAATCTCCGGTCTCCAGACCTGTGCCGTCTATTTGAATAACCGTGATTTCATCTGTTGCACTACAATCATCCTCTAATACAGGAGGGCTGAAGTTTACAAAAGCACTACACCATCCCTCTGGAGCATCTACGATGACTGGAGGTCTAGGACAATTTATAAATACAGGAGCTATCGTATCAGGGGGAATATTCAATATTTGACCACAACAACCGAATGTAACAGGTGTCGGATCATTATTATTTTCAAAGCCTGTACCATCTGGGTCAGGATCGGTACCATCTTGTGAAATATCAGACAAGAACTGACCTCCCGGAGTACGACCATTTGCCACAACAGAGTTATTATATGGACCATCAAAATCATCAGGATTTACTAAAACGGTAACTAATATGGTTGCATCACCACCATTCGCCATCAGAATATTTCCTGGGTTGATCAGGTTGATATCATTATCACCATCATAATCAGGATTTAAGAAAAGTTCATCACTTTCATACCCTAATATTTGCCATCCTTCTGCCATACTAAATGTAGTGGCAAGGTCTTCGTTGATAGCGTCTAACTCAATATCAATATTTCCACCATTCACTACTTTTATTTCATAGCTCATTTCCCAGTTCATCCCATCTTCGGATACTGGTCCATAACTTATGCGCTTAGCTACTCCTAGTGAAGGCGCTTCCATAAAGCTGACGACAGTTGGGTCATCTTCATCTGGTATATCATTACCATCAGGATCAGGATTACTACCATCATGTGAAGTATCAGAAATCACAACATCATCGGGGTCGAGACCACTTGCAAATGCACTATTGAAGAATGGTCCTAGGTTGCCTGCACAATCCTCGACGTTAATGGCTAATAGTATGGCTCCTTTTTCTCCAGGCCAGAGTTCATCTACACCACTCAATAAAGTAATATCTGAAACTCCATCATAGTCACCCACGATGAAATCGTCACTCGTCAGCTCAACAATATTGATGGCACATGGCGCCATGAATACAGAGCCCAAATTATCCATGACTTGTACCTCTCTTAGGAATTCTGTACCATAGTTTTCAACATTGAACTCATAAATGATATCATAGCTACCATCTTGATTAAGCGTTGCATTGACTACACGTTTAGCGATACCGATTACGTTATTGTTAAAGAAAGTAATCGGTGTTTCAGAAGATTCGGTAGCCGACCCATCTCCAGAAGGATCAGGATTACTACCATCCATAGAAACATCCATCAATATGCTGCCATCTTGAGATGTTCCTGTAAGCGTTGCGGTATTGAAATATGGTCCTTGAGATACACAGTTATCAGCAACTATTTCTACGAGAATAGCTCCTTTATCTCCAGCGTTGATGATATCATCACCCACGAGCATATTCATCTCTGCATATCCATCGTAATCTTCGTTGACTGTAAATTCATCACTCGTAATACTAGCAATCGTAACCATACAAGGTGCCATGAATACATCACCCATCAAGTCATTCACTTGGATTTTACTTACTGGTGTCTCTCCATAATTTTGAATATTAAACTCAAAGATCACATTGGCTGAACCATCTGGATTATTGGTTATAGAAACTACTCTTTTGGCTATACCAATATTTGCATTGGCAAGCACATTGACTGTGGTAGTACATGTGCTAGAATTACCACATTCATCGGTAACGGTTAAAGTGATTACATTATCACCTACATCTTCAAAAGTAAATAAGGCTTTATCTATGCTTACTTGTAGGTTTTCCGCTGATGTGCAATTATCTGTAGATCCGCAATTGATGTCATCAACTGTAATTGATGCTAATCCATCGTCCCCTAATGCGATATCAAAATCAGGGCAGCACATGGCAATTGGATCAGTCGTATCTTCTATGGTATAGGTAGAGAATGCTGTACTCGTATTACCACATGCATCTGTTGCTGTGAATAAGTATGTTTCTTCATAGGTATTACCACATGCTGGGATCGTATTCCATAGTTGATTTGTGATGACTACATCACTGTCACAATCATCAGTAGCCATAGCTTCTGCTTGCCATGTAGCTAGATTGACTACGATATTACCACACTCTTCGACTTGCGCTACAGGAGCCGTAAGTACTGGTGCCGTCGTATCTGTTATGATAATACTTGCCGTTGTCGTACTTGTATTACCACAGTTATCTTCTACTGTGAATGTGTACATCGTTGTGGTTGCATCACCACAAGTATACATTTCTACTCCTGCAATCGGATCTAACCAAACAAGAGCTTCATCACTACAGATGTCACTAGCAACGGCATTACCATCGGCAGTTAACCAGTTCGCGATAAGCGTTGCATTGTTAGGATCTGCACATTCTAGTAAGAGATCTTGTGCTTCAGAGTCTATGCTCGGATCAGTGTTATCTTCTATCGTTATCGTTCTGGTTAATACGGTTTCATTATCACATGCATCCGTTGTGGTAAAAGTTACCGTCGTTACACCTGTCTCGCCACAGAGGTCTGTTGGAGCTGCGGTAGCATAGTCATTTGTAACGGCAAGAGTACCTTCACAAGCATCTTCAGAAGAGGCTGAGTTTATCCAATTGGCTATGATGGCATCATTTAGATTATTACCGCATTCTAATACTAAGTTATTAGGTAGTGTCAGTACTGGAGCGGTTGTATCTTCTATCGTGAAGGTTGCAGAAGTTGTACTTGTATTACCACAGTCATCTGTTGCTGAGAAAACTACGGTCACATTACCTGTAGTACCACATACCGTTGTCAAATCTCCTGTGTAATTGTTGGTCCATACGATCGGTAAACTACAAGCATCCGTAGCCGTAGCACCCGCATTGTTATTTAACCACCCTAATAAAGCTTGGCTTTGATTACCGCCAGAACATTCTAGTGTAAGATCTGCAGTATTGCTGTTGTCGATGACTGGATCAACCGTATCATCTGTTTCATAGGTAGCGATACATGTACTTGTATTACCTGCAAGATCACTTACGGTGAATAAGTATGTCTGCTCAAAAGTATTTCCACAACTACTAAAGTCTGTGAGTAGAACATTCGTCATCGTCAATTCAGCATTACTATTGCAGTTATCCATAGCCGTCGACTGTATCGTCGCCATCCATCCTGCAATATCTTCATCACCACAAGCGATATCCCTTACATCACTACAACTAAACGTTGGACTTTCACAATCCTCTACGATGACTATGAAAGAACATATACTAGAGTTACCTGCAGGGTCAGTTATGGTATAAGTAACTGTACTTGTTCCTAAGTTGAACACTACACCGTCTCCTAATACCGTATTGATTGCATCTGCATTACCAGAGGCTGTTGTTGCTCCCGTAATGGTATAGCTTACATCCAATCCTGGACAATTGTCATTGTAAACTGGATTCGTTTGTGCATCGGCAGTCCATGTACAATCGCCATCATCTGTACAGACGACTACTTGATTACTTGGACAATCAATACTCGGTACATCACTATCTACTACCGTGATCGTAAACTCACATACTGCCGTATTTCCACAATCATCAGTAACGGTGTATGAAATCGGTGTTGTTCCCAATGGGAAAGCAGACCCACTTGGGATATTATCAGGATCTGGAGTCAACGTTAAGTTATCATCACATGTATCGAATACTACTGGAGTACTGTATACTACATTGTTTTCACAAAGATCAACATCGACATTCACCGTCATATCTGCAGGACAGTTTAGGAAAACTGGAGCTGTAGTATCATTCATGATGATCATTCGAGTACCTGTATTCGTATTGCCACATGCATCCGTTGCGGTGAACGTAACCGTGATCCCTGCATTGCCTGAGCAATCAATCGTTGGTAAGTTACCTGGATATGTATAGCTCACTTCCACAGCATTACAATTATTGGCATCTGTCGCGGTTGCTGATTCTAACCAAGCTGATATTAACTGATCATTAGATTCATTTCCACATTCTAATACTAGATCTGCACTTGGTGGTATTACTGTTGGATTACTTGTATCTTCTATGGTATACGTTGAGAATACTGTACTCGTATTACCACAGGCATCTGTTGCGGTGAATAAGTATGTTTCTTCATAGGTATTGCCACAAGCAGGGATCGTATTCCAAAGTTGATTGGTGATGACTACATCACTATCACAATCATCAGTCGCTGTAGCTTCAGCTTTCCAAGAATCAATATCTACAATGATATTACCGCATTCTTCTACTTGAGCCACAGGAGCCGTAAGTATAGGAGCGGTTGTATCTGTTATAATGATACTTGCCGTTGTTGTACTCGTATTGCCACAGTTATCTTCTACCGTGAATGTATACATCGTTGTGGTTGCATCACCACAAGTAGACATATCTACACCTGCGATCGGATCTAACCAAACAAGAGCTTCATCACTACAGATATCACTAGCAATGGCATTTCCATCGGCAGTTAACCAATTTGCAATAAGCGTTGCATTGTTAGGATCTGCACATTCCAGTAAGAGATCTTGAGCTTCTGAGTCAATGCTCGGAGCTGTATTGTCTTCTATGGTAATGGTTCTGGTTAATACGGTTTGATTATCACAAGCATCAGTTGTGGTAAAGCTTACCGTGGTTACACCTGTTTCTCCACAAAGGTCTGTTGGAGCTGCGGTAGCATAGTCATTTGTAACGGCAAGAGTACCTTCACAAGCATCTTCAGAAGAGGCTGAGTTTATCCAATTGGCTATGATGGCATCATTTAGATTATTACCGCATTCTAATACTAAGTTATTAGGTAGTGTCAGTACTGGAGCGGTTGTATCTTCTATCGTGAAGGTTGCAGAAGTTGTACTTGTATTACCACAGTCATCTGTTGCTGAGAAAACTACGGTCACATTACCTGTAGTACCACATACCGTTGTCAAATCTCCTGTGTAATTGTTGGTCCATACGATCGGTAAACTACAAGCATCCGTAGCCGTAGCACCCGCATTGTTATTTAACCACCCTAATAAAGCTTGGCTTTGATTACCGCCAGAACATTCTAGTGTAAGATCTGCAGTATTGCTGTTGTCAATAATAGGATCAACGGTATCATCTGTTTCATAGGTAGCGATACAAGTACTTGTATTACCTGCAAGATCACTTACGGTGAATAAGTATGTCTGCTCAAATGTATTACCACAACTGCTAAAATCAGTGAGTAGAACATTCGTCATCGTCAACTCTGCATTGCTGTTGCAGTTATCCATTGCCGTAGCCTGTATGTCTGCCATCCATCCTGCGATATCTTCATCACCACAGGCGATATCACGTACATTACTACAACTAAAAGTTGGACTTTGACAATCTTCTACGATGACTACGAAAGAACAGAAGCTAGAGTTACCAGCAGGATCAGTAATGGTATAGGTTACAGTACTGGTACCCAAGTTGAATACAATACCATCTCCCATGACGGTATTGATTGCATCTGCATTGCCAGAGGCTGTTGTGGCGCCTGTAATGGTATAGATTACATCCAGTCCTGGACAATTGTCATTATAAATAGGATTGGTTTGTGCATCGGCATTCCAAGTACAGCTATTATCATCAGTACAGACGACGACTTGATTACTTGGACAATCAATACTCGGTACATCACTATCTACTACCGTAATGGTAAATTCACATACTGCTGTATTTCCACAATCATCAGTAACGGTGTATGAAATCGGAGTTGTTCCTAATGGGAAAGCAGACCCACTTGGGATATTATCAGGATCTGGAGTCAACGTTAAGTTATCATCACAAGTATCGAAGACTACAGGAGTACTGTATACTACGTTATTTTCACAGAGATCAACATCTACATTGACAGTCATATCTGCAGGACAGTTGAGGAATACAGGATTGGTAGTATCATTCATGATGATCATACGAGTACCTGTATTGGTATTTCCACATGCATCTGTTGCGGAGAACGTAACGGTGATCCCTGCATTGCCTGAGCAGTCTATCGTAGGTAAATTACCCGGATATGTATAGCTCACTTCCACAGCATTACAATCATTTGCATCAGTCGCGGTTGCTGATTCTAGCCAAGCTGATATTAGTTGATCATTAGATTCATTTCCACATTCTAATACTAGATCTGCACTTGGTGGTATTACTGTTGGGTCAGAAGTATCTTCTACGGTATAGGTAGAGAAAGCGGTACTTGTATTACCACATGCATCCGTTGCTGTGAAGAGGTATGTTTCTTCATAGGTATTTCCACATGCTGGGATCGTATTCCATAGTTGATTCGTGATCACTACATCACTGTCACAATCATCAGTCGCTGTAGCTTCAGCTTTCCAAGAATCAATATCGACTACGATATTACCACACTCTTCGACTTGCGCTACAGGAGCCGTAAGGATCGGAGCTGTCGTATCTGTTATGATAATACTTGCCGTTGTAGTACTTGTATTACCACAGTTATCTTCTACCGTGAATGTATACATCGTTGTGGTTGCATCACCACAAGTAGACATATCTACACCTGCGATCGGATCTAACCAAACAAGAGCTTCATCACTACAGATATCACTAGCAATGGCATTTCCATCGGCAGTTAACCAATTTGCAATAAGCGTTGCATTGTTAGGATCTGCACATTCCAGTAAGAGATCTTGAGCTTCTGAGTCTATGCTTGGAGCTGTATTGTCTTCTATGGTAATGGTTCTGGTTAATACCGTCTCGTTGTTACAAGCATCAGTTGTGGTAAAAGTTACGGTTGTTACACCAGTCTGACCACAAAGGTCTGTTGGTGTTGCCGTAGTATAATCATTTGTAACTGATAATGTACCCTCACAAGCGTCTTCTGAAGAGGCTGAATTTATCCAATTCGCTATAATCGCATCATTCAGATTATTACCACATTCTAAGACTAAGTTATTGGGAACTGTGAGTACTGGTGCTGTTGTATCTTCTATCGTGAAAGTAGCAGAAGTGGTAGAGAAATTACCACAGTCATCGGTAGCGGTGAAAGTAACTAGTACCGCACCATTAGTACCGCATACTGTCGTCAAATCGCCAGTGTAATTATTTGTCCACGATATGGGACCACTACAGGCATCGCTTGCTACTGCTCCTCCATTATTTTCTAACCAAGCAATAAGAGCAGTACTTTGAGTGCCACCATTACATTGGATAGTAAGGTCGCTTGCCTCGGTATCAATAGAAGGGTCTACAGTATCATCACTTTCATACGTAGCGAAACAAGTACTACTATTACCAGCTTCGTCTGTAACAGTAAATAGATATGTTTGCTCAATAGTACCACCACAGCTGCTAAAATCAGTGATCAATTGCTGCGTGAATGTCAAATCATCCGTAGCACTACAGTTATCAGTCATTGTCGATTCTATAGAATCAAACCATCCCTGTAGATCTTCGCTTCCGCAAGCAACATCTCTTCGATCACTACATGTTAAGGTTGGTGCTTGACAATCATTTACCACAACATCAAAACTACAGGTACTACTATTTCCAGCACCATCTGTGATGGTATAAGTAACAGTAGATGTACCTAATAAGAATACCGTTCCTACAGGAACTGCTCCCGCTGAATTTGCAGCAATAACTGTTGCACCAGATACTTCATGAGTAATCATAGCCGATGGACAATCATCTAAGCCGATTGGTAATATTGATGAAGTACTGTTCCATGTACAAACATCTGTATCGGTACAAACCACGACATCATTGAATGGGCATTGTAACATTGGTTCGTCACTATCTACCACGGTAATCGTAAACTCACATGTACTTGTATTGCCACATGCATCAGTTGCCGTAAATACTATCTCTGTATCACCAAGAGGGAAGGTCTGACCAGATCTAATTCCACTTGTAAAGGCTACAGTAGCACCATTGCAATCTTCTGCTACTGGTGTTGAATATACTACATTGGCATCACACTGACCAGCATCTACATTTACGGTAAGGTTAGTTGGACAGTTGATAAATGTCGGACTTGTAGTATCAGGAGTTACGATGATATCAGCTTGATCTGTACTCATGGCGCCACAACCATCGGTGACAGTAAACGTCACAGTATATGGAGCTCCGTCACAAAGGTTTGGTACTAGAGCAGGGTTAAAGTTTGTGTTAACACTAACACTTTGACAAGCTTCTACAACCGTATAGTTTTCTAACCACTGACTGATCAGTAGTGCGATATTATCACCACATGTGATGGTCAAGTCATTTGGTGCAGTTATTACAGGTGCAGTAGTATCTTCTATGACAAAAGTTGCTGTTGAAATCGTGCTTTCATTATTACAATCGTCTGTTGCCGTAAAAGCATAAGTTCTTGTAATAAAGGTATTGGTACCGCTGCAACTTTCGACTTCATTTACTAAGCTATAGTTTATCGAAGTAGGACCTCCACAGACGTCTGTAGCGGAAGCACTTGCAAGCCAAGTATTTACACTCGCAGTAATATCTCCATTACAGTCTTCGGTATTATCTGCGGTAGGTAATGTGATGACTGGAGGAGTTGTGTCTTCTATATAAACGTAGGCGATCTCACTTACAGAATTTCCACAGTCATCTGTTGCTGTGAAAATATATGGTATAGTCAATGAGCTACCGCATTCGTCAATGATGGTTCCTGGTACTGCACTGAGAGTTACTGCATTGTCACAATTATCAGATGCGGTCATTCCAGCAAAGATTCCTGCCCATGTATTGATCGTAACCGTATTACCAGCACCATCACATTCCACAAATAGATCAGCTGGAGGAGTAACGATGATAGGTCGTTCATTATCCACAATACTTATCGTTGCAGTAGCCGTTTCTTCATTTCCGCAATCATCCGTAGCTGTCCACATCACAGTAATTGATTCATTGCATGTTGTAGGCAAGGTCAGCGTATTATAGTTGTTAACTACAGAGACATTACTGCATAGGTCTGTTGCATTGTATTGTTGTAGCCATTGATTGATAATACTTGTATTCGCATCATCCCCACAGTTAATTACAAGATTAGCTGGCGCTTCAATTGTTGGGTCAGTCGTGTCTTCAATGATATAATCTAGTTGGATCATATTGGAAGTATTACCGCACTCGTCCTCTACCCAGAAGTTGACGGTATACATACCGATATCATCTGCACAAGTTGCATTGGCTGTATAAGAGGCTTGTGAATAATCATTATACCAAGTAAAGTTTCCACAAGCTTCCGTTACGTTAGCCTCAGGGATATTACCATGATCTGCTAACCATCCTAAAAGACCATCGACATTACCATTGCCATCGCACTCTACCGTAACATCTGTAGTAAATGCGGCTATGACAGGAGCTGTATTATCCTCTATGATCACATTAGACCTGCAAGTACTGGTATTTCCTGCGGCATCTGTAGCCGTGAATTGATAAATGGTTGTTGTAGCATTTCCACATTGCTCTAGCGTAGCAATGATTTCATTGGTAACCGTTACAGAGGTTGCTGCTGCGGGGCAGTTATCGGTTGCTGTAGTATTAGCTATCCAAGTTGAAATGGCAGTACTGTTAGTAGCATCACCACACTCTAAGGTAAGATCAGCCGCACAAGTAATGACAGGTGCTGTACAATCTTCGACGACTACATTAAAACTACAAGTAGATGTATTACCAGCACCATCCGTAATGGTATAGGTGATAGTTGATGTCCCTAATGCAAATGAAGTCCCTGTAGGAATTGCTCCTGCCGTATTAGCAGCAATGGTAGTAGCTCCTGTGACTTGATGGGATATAGAAGCAGATGGACAATCATCTAGTCCGACGGGAGTGATTGCTGCAGTACTATTCCATGTGCAAGAGTTATCGTCGTTACAAACGACCACATCATTGGTTGGGCATTGTATGGTGGGTTCATCGCTATCTACAACGGTAATGGTGAATTCACAAGTAGATGTATTACCACAAGCATCAGTTGCTGTAAAGACAATATCTGTATCACCAAGAGGGAAAGTCTGACCTGACATGATTCCGCTGGTAAAGGCTACGGTAGCACCATTACAATCGTCAGCTATAGGAGTAGAATAGACAATATTGGCATCGCACTGACCAGCATCTACATTCATGGTGATATCAGCGGGGCAGTTCACGAAAGTAGGGTTAGTAGTATCCGGAGTGACTACTATGGATGCGGAAGCAGTACTTGATGCACCACAGTCATCCGTTACGGTCCATACGACTACAAGTGGACTGCCTGTACATAGGCTAGGCACAGATCCATTATAGTTGTTTGAAACGGTAAAGTCTTGGCAAGCTTCAGTGACGGTATAGTTATCTAACCAATCGGCTAGCATCGCTGATACATCATCTCCACATGCAATCGTCAGATTTGAAGGTGCAGTGATCGATGGCGCAGTGGTGTCTTCTATTATAAAGTCCGCTTGACCAGTAGATATATTTCCACAAGCGTCGGTAGCGGTAAATAGATAGGTACTCGTCATATTAGTATGCATATCGGTATCGCAGGAAGATACTTCTGATATTAATGCTGTTGTGATAGTTACATCACCTCCACATTCATCTGTAGCACTAGCTGATGCAATCCAATCTGTAAGCCCTGTACCCACGGCATTACAAGCAAAAGTATTTGTTGCTGTTGGTAATGTGAGTATAGCAGGAGTTTCATCTACGATGATCAAATTGGCGAAAGTAGAAATAGAATTTCCACATTCATCTGTAGCTGTAAACGTATAAGGTATTGTGCTTGTACTACCACATTGATTTTGCGGGGTACCAGCGGTAAAGCTTATCGTTACAGGATCTGCACAATTATCAGTAGCAGAGCCATTACCTGAAGCCGCTATCCAAGCTGCTATGTCTGCAGCTCTGCTAGCTGAACTGCATTCCACGAATAGATCTGTCGGTGGCACCATAATTACTGGTTGCTCATTATCAACAATGGTAATACTTGCCGTGGCTGTGTTTTCATTTCCACAATCATCCGTAGCTGTCCACATGACCGTAATCATATTACTACCAGCCTCACAGGTAGTCGGTAGGGTAAGTGTATTATAGTTGTTAGCTACAGAGACATTACTACATAGGTCTGTTGCATTGTATTGTTGTAGCCATTGATTAATGATACTTGTATTGGCATCATCTCCGCAGTTAATTACAAGATTAGCAGGTGCTTCTAGCACAGGGTCAGTCGTGTCTTCAATGATATAATCTAATTGGATCATATTGGAAGTATTACCGCACTCGTCCTCTACCCAGAAGTTGACGGTATACATACCGATATCATCTGCACAAGTTGCATTGGCTGTATAAGAGGCTTGTGAATAATCATTATACCAAGTAAAGTTTCCACAAGCTTCCGTTACGTTAGCCTCAGGGATATTACCATGATCTGCTAACCATCCTAAAAGACCATCGACATTACCATTGCCATCGCACTCTACCGTAACATCTGTAGTAAATGCGGCTATGACAGGAGCTGTATTATCCTCTATGATCACATTAGACCTGCAAGTACTGGTATTTCCTGCGGCATCTGTAGCCGTGAATTGATAAATGGTTGTTGTAGCATTTCCACATTGCTCTAGCGTAGCAATGATTTCATTGGTAACCGTTACAGAGGTTGCTGCTGCGGGGCAGTTATCGGTTGCTGTAGTATTAGCTATCCAAGTTGAAATGGCAGTACTGTTAGTAGCATCACCACACTCTAAGGTAAGATCAGCCGCACAAGTAATGACAGGTGCTGTACAATCTTCGACGACTACATTAAAACTACAAGTAGATGTATTACCAGCACCATCCGTAATGGTATAGGTGATAGTTGATGTCCCTAATGCAAATGAAGTCCCTGTAGGAATTGCTCCTGCCGTATTAGCAGCAATGGTAGTAGCTCCTGTGACTTGATGGGATATAGAAGCAGATGGACAATCATCTAGTCCGACGGGAGTGATTGCTGCAGTACTATTCCATGTGCAAGAGTTATCGTCGTTACAAACGACCACATCATTGGTTGGGCATTGTATGGTGGGTTCATCGCTATCTACAACGGTAATGGTGAATTCACAAGTAGATGTATTACCACAAGCATCAGTTGCTGTAAAGACAATATCTGTATCACCAAGAGGGAAAGTCTGACCTGACATGATTCCGCTGGTAAAGGCTACGGTAGCACCATTACAATCGTCAGCTATAGGAGTAGAATAGACAATATTGGCATCGCACTGACCAGCATCTACATTCATGGTGATATCAGCGGGGCAGTTCACGAAAGTAGGGTTAGTAGTATCCGGAGTGACTACTATGGATGCGGAAGCAGTACTTGATGCACCACAGTCATCCGTTACGGTCCATACGACTACAAGTGGACTGCCTGTACATAGGCTAGGCACAGATCCATTATAGTTGTTTGAAACGGTAAAGTCTTGGCAAGCTTCAGTGACGGTATAGTTATCTAACCAATCGGCTAGCATCGCTGAAACATCATCTCCACATGCAATCGTTAGATTGGATGGCGCCGTTATAGACGGCGCAGTCGTATCATTAATTCTAAATTGATCTGTTGCTGTAGTTACATTTCCGCACTCGTCTGTGACAGTGAATAAATAGGTATGGGTAACTACAGTATTGGTAGACAGACAACCTTCTGTAGTAGAAACTAATGCTGCAGTAACGGTAACATCTCCACAGGTATCTGAACCAGAAGCACTAGCTAACCACGTGGCTAACGTTGCTTCTTCAGTAGTTCCACATTCTGCATTATCGGTGGAGGTAGGAAGATTAATGATTGGATCTGTAGTATCAGTAATTACAATATTTGCTGTAATAGTGACTGAATTTCCACAATCATCTGTGGCCGTAAAAGTGTAAGGAGTTGTGTTACTATTCCCACAATCATTACTAGGTGTACCAGCTGCACTGGTCCAAGATGGAGTAGAGCACATTTCCATGACGGTAGCTCCACCACTATTAGCAACCCATGTGTTAATCAAAGCGGTATTTGCGGGGTCTGCACATTCTAAAAATAGATCTGAGGCCTCTGCCATTACGATGGGTTTGACATTGTCTATGACGGTATAAGTCACGGTACATTCTACAGTTTCAGGACCTATATCTGGATCACCAGCATCTGTAATAGTATATGTTCTAGTTATGGTCAAGGGAGAAGCAGGGCACCCTGTACCTGAACTACTTTCTACAACCGTTACAGTTGGTATTTCACAGAAATTTTTGATATCTGCAGCACTATCAATAGCATTGAAAGAAGCAACATCTGTAGCTGCTGCCGGCACTTGATCAGCGCAAGTGTATGTTCCTTGGTCCACTAAAGGACAATCTACATCTAGGAAACAAGTTGGGATTTTGATGACGGCAGTATCCATATCCATCACCATCGAGCCTAGACTATCAGTTGCCATAGCAATAGCTTCATTGACGTCTGTACCAGAAAGGCCTACTACCTCTATTGTGATTTCAACAGTAAGAGATTCATCTACTCTTAGACAACCATCTATACCAGTGAAAATGCTATCAATTACAGCTCCATTATACCCGGTATTTACGGTAGGATCCATCGTCGCATTACTAGACGTTATTTCTGGAACTCCTACTACTCTAATAAATGTACCTCCAATCTGTTCTTGTAAGTTATCTTGGAGTTTGATATTATTCAACTTGGTAGTACCCGTATTTTCCAATTCAATTTCGAAGGTCACATCAAAGTTGCCTTGTACTTGGCTAGAGGCCATTTCGACTCCAGTCGTTGTTTTAGTCACATCAAGCATTGGTACAGATATGAATGCTACGTCCATATCATCTTCATCGGTGGTAGCATCATTATCTAATGCTGCCCCTGTACCATTACCGTTAATAGATCCATCGCTATCGCTTCCAGGAAGTCCACCTGCATCATTAGTAGGATCACCATCTGCTCGACTATCTATATCCCTATCAGAAATATCATTTCCTGCAAGGTTTTGGAAAGATTCTATCTCTGCGATATTTACATAGTCTTTGTCTCCTGCTTCTTCTATTTGTAATTCGATAGATACTGTTGTACTAGATAAAGCGGGCAACATACCGATCGTTGTAGAAGCGGTACCCCCTATCTCTGACCAATCTGTATTGTTAACGGGTAAATAAGAGTATCCAGCAGGTATAAAATCATTAACCACGATGTTTTGTAAATCGACATTTCCTTGATTGTGGACAACGATCTCAAATGTTACAGCTTGTCCATAGGTATAAGGTCCAGGTGTAACGATATTTTTAGCCAATGCCACATCTATAATAGAAACCAACTCTGGATCGGCATCATCTTCATCTGTATTGGGATTGTTATCATCTATGGCTCCACTACCATCTCCATCAAAAGAATCATCAGAACCTGAATCCGCTAAACCACCAGCATCGTTATTTGGATTATTATCAGGAGTACTATCTATATCTTGAGCTGAGCGATCGGTTCCTAGGGTGTCTTGGAATGAAACAATTTCTGATTTATTGAGATATGCACCTTGCTGGTCAGACATAACAATGGCAAGGTTTAATGGGATTTGTATCATTTCTCCAACATCAAGCGTATCACTAACCAAATACATTAAGGTATCACCTGATTGCATCCAGTTTGGATTGGATGCCTGATCAAATGTCATACCCGCTGGCAGATAGTCATTGATCTTTATATTATTGAGTGGCTGTTGACCTTGATTCGCAACTGTAATTTCAAAGGGTAATTCTTGACCATATACGGGTACTATCGTCGGGTCTAGATCTTTGATCATAGCAACATCATATATACATGCCGAGACGTTCATCACCTCATCCATAGCCATACAAACTGGGTGATCGGTAAGTACAACATTTGCAATGATATCTTGATCTACTGTACCTCCTTGCATTACAACATTGACACTCGTGCTACCATTAAGGGTTGTGATGGGTAATTTAAACTCTTGACCTAAAGTAGTCAGCACAATCGTATCTGATCCACCTAAAAAGTCATAGGTGTATACTGCATTAGTCCAGTCTATTTCTATGGTCACTTCTCTTTGGTGCCCTGGATCTGTAAACTGACATTCACTTATGGCTACGATTTCTACCATTAGCGAACAATCTGGAATAAAGCCCGCATCAACCGTGGTATCTATCATACCATTCGGTATAAAGTAAGCTCCCGTAAGTCCTGTAGTGGCATCTATATCACTATCATTGTCATCTGGACCTACATCTTGTGCAGTAGGTATAAAACCTGCTGGAAAGTCAACTCCTACAGCATAATTACCTGAAGGTATATTTTCGAAAATATAGTATCCATTAGCATCCGTCATGGTGATACCAATATGGTTACCTGGAGTGGTATTAGTACTGTTGTATAGAAAGACTGTAACGTTAGGGATACCAACTTCAGTCATATCTTGGATACCATCTAGATTAAGATCATAGAAGATGGTGTCTCCAATTCCAGTATTCGGAGCACAAGTGATACCATTAACATTAAAAACTCTTTCTGTAGGACATCCATTGATGTCATCGTAGGTCATGGTGTATGTTGTGATACCTTCAGTAATATTATCTATTCTTGGTGTCTGTGAGCTTGGGTCATCAAGACCTGTCGCTGGAGTAGTCATAAAATTGCTTCCACCTCCTGGTCCTGGCAGTACGAAGCTTGAACCTATACATGCTTGGGGAGCAACAGTAGCATCGTTGTCTGGATATAAAGTGACCTGTACGGTATCAAAACTATAACAGGTTTCAAATGAAGTCCTCAAAGCATAATCCCATACGATATTACTGCCTGATGTATTATCGAATTGGAAATTAGTCATGGTTGCAGTCGTTGTGGATAATGCGGTTTCGCTGGCACTTTCTACTCCAACCCATTCGTAATCATAGCCATTTATAGGATCTGGTCCTATACTTATACTCTCACCAGAGCATACCTCCACCATGTCGTCAAAATTGTTTTCAATATCAACTTTGATTTGATTACTACTGGAGCTACTACAAGTACAGGTTGTCTGATTATTGATCGCTCCGAGCACATTACAGAGGCCTGTGGGTGGCAAGGGCATTGAACCTGTGATGGTTACGGATTGTCCTGGAGCAATATTAGCATTTTCAGTAATGGTAGTTACTAATAGATCAGAACCATAGTCTACAAAACCATTATTATTGGCATCGCTGTACAATTCTAAATTAATGTCGTTGACCGCAGATTGAGGTACTAGACCATTATTTTCTATAACTACCGTATAGTTTAACGTACCCATATTGGGCGGCATAGTCGCAAGGGTAAGTTCTAGATCATCGATATCCAATTGAGGCTTTTGAATACTTACATTTATTCTTTTTTCACCGCTGAGTACTTTGATATCGCAGGTTTCCATACCACACATTTCTTCTCTAGTAGAATTAGTCTGTATAAGTATTTCGTAAATTTTGCATGATTGACCAATATCTACTGCACGTACCCCTAAGTCGAATACTACTTGATCTCCGTTAGCAAGGCCTGCCTCGAGAGGCATTTTTAAAATTGTTTTCCCATTATCATCAACTACAACGGGAGGTATAGAAGAATTAGAAATATTATTATAGATTCCTGTATACTCTATACCAGGAGGTAATATTACAAAGGTCGAGTCACCAACCTCTGTTGTTACACCAGCTCCTGCGCTTATAGTAAGTCCAACTTCTATAACAGATTCGTCTTCGTTACAAGGGTTGAGCGTAAGATCTCCTATGTCGATATTAATATCATAGTTGGGTATATTATCGGTGATCAAGACTCTTACACCTGGAGTGGTTACTATATTTACGGGTTGGTTACATGCGTCAGAAGCAGATGATCCAAATGATGGAGTAGCTCCTGAAGTATACCCGCAAGTTGTCCGAGCTTTAAATCTTGCAAGTATAATATTAGAGTTAGTAATAGACCCTGGACTTCCTATTAGCCCAAAAGAATCTAACTGACCATAATGGGCCGTCACGGTATCTATGAATGTTGTACCACTGGTCAGTATAGGTTCTTGGAAGTATTGGTATACCGCCATACTTTCATCAAAGGGAACTGGGTAAGCGACTTCGTAGGTATTAGGAACTAATTCCATACCACCAGGTAGAGTGAAGTCAAAGATTACATCTTTAATATTACCAACCTGAGTACTGCTCATTTTATACACAAAATCTACCGTGTCACATAGGTCTACAGATATATTGGCTCCAGGTGTAATAAGTTGACCATCTAATGATCCCAATTCTGTATTAAACTGGATAGATGATGGGTCTGCACAAGTGGCTTCTTCAATTGTGGTAGGATATTCTACACAATCCCAACCTGCTGAAAAGTCAAGCGTTTGAGGATCACAATCTGTAACATTTACACAAAGTTCGAACGATCTATTGGCTCCAGCATCAGTATCCATTAGAGGGTAAATGCCAAAGTCCGTAGGGGTGATAAGTGTACTGGCACCGTCAGTTGTTTCTGTTAATGATTGAACAACTAACCCTCCAGTCGTGGCTTGAATATTAAGGAATGAAAATGGAGCGTCTATATTGGTTGTATTTTTAAGCTCGAGCGTTACGCATGCTCTAGGTTCTCTGATATTATTCACAGGAGTGGGCGTTGTAATGATAAGCTCTGCTCCTCCAGTATAATTCCAGTTCTCAGTGGTTTCTTCAACCTCAAAAGATGGAGCACAAAATACTTGTTCATCTACTTCCCATGTAGCCGCGAAAGAAGACTGGTAGGTAGTTTCTTCCGAAAGACAATTACCTTGTATCGCTGGAAAAAACCAGAAAATACCACCTTCATCCATAGGTAATTCATCATGTCCAAGGGATTCAAGATAGTCTTTGGCTAAGAACGTGAGTTCGTCGCCATCTTCAATAAAATATTGTTGAGGAATGACAGACGATTGCGGTACAATATCGCGATCAGTCCCGATGTACTGACGATATCTAAATTGATGACTATCATTCCTAAAGTTGAATTCGCTAGGCTTTGTGAAAACAATAGTTTCTGGTGTTCCTACTGGTCTGATTTCGTTAGGAAATTCATCGAAACCAAGAGCTCCGTAATTCAAATCACTACGTAGATAAAATGGAGATAATTCGCATCCACCGAAGTTACGTCCTGCGATCACATCATTGTGATAATTACGGATACCGATCTGCTGCATATTTTCAAATAGAAAATTACATCTTGCAGTATCACCTTGAGCATAGGTATCGTCACTTAGGTAGAACCAAGTGTTGTAGGTCACATTTTCACTTTGCTCATTGATGAGCTCATCTTTAGTCTTGTAATAAACGCATACTACTACACTATCTTGATCTTCATATTGGAAACCATCAAAATCATCACAGGCCAAACCACTCAATACATCTGCAGATATATCTGTCACGAGACGAGTACCATCAGCAAATTGAGAAAGTACTTGACACGATCTTAGCATATTTCCATTGCTAGCATCGTATACTTTTAGGTCACCCCCAAGTATGGTAAAATTGGTAGAATTGATATCGATAGTTGCAAAAGCATTCACCCAGGTTTCACTATTATCATCATCATTTACAATACCTTCAAAAGTGGCCTTTAGGGTATCTCCTGTCAAAAATCTCTTAAAAGCGACTAGGCTTGTATCAATGATAATACCGCCATCAGGAGATTGATCATTGTCCGCATCGGGGAGACCATAATTGACTCTTCTAATATCAAGATTGGTATGAGACATACCATCACAAGGACCACATCCTGGACAATCAAAAGATATTGGAAACGGAGTACTGCAGTCAGCTCGTTCTGTACAAGCCACACAGCTAGGGTCTGTAACGAATGTTGGATTTACTGTAATATTACTCGTAGTACTACAACCTCCTCCTGGTTTTTCTGAACAGTCTGGGGTATAACAAAACTCTAAACCGGTATCACCACTAAGCGAAAATCCAGATGGATAAGGGTCGTTGCCTGCAGCGGTATCACCAAATCGTACTACTATTTCATCATCAATCCCTACGCCATTATTATCTGTTCCGTTAACAATTGTAGGTGTATACACAGTGCCATCCTCATCAACCCATTGAATAGATGATGGGGCTATGTCAAGACCACAATCTGCGACAATAGTTACTTCTAAATAAGCATTGGGATATAGCGTTCTGTTACTTCCAGAAAACCAAGAATTCTGAGCATCCGTAACCGAATATCGTACACATCCTCCAGAAGCTGGAGAGTTACTTTCTCCTTCTACAAATCCGAAGAAACGGGCATTATTTCCACCACGTTGATAATCCGTATTATCAATAAAGTCTTTATCACAAGGATCAGTGTAAGTAACACTTCTTACATTATTTCTATATACATATAGGACATCACAGCCTCTACAATTACAACTATGATCCAATTCATATTTAAAATATAAGGTTTGACCTGGTTCGAGATCAACGTTTAGCATTTCTGCGTTGAGGCTACGATAATTATCTGCTCCACTTACGCATCCGTATCCTGGATTAGGATCATTACTACCTATTGTAGCTGCTGTGAATGGTCCATTTGGATCACCAATAGAGTACATCAATGAACTACCTACTATTGCTCCAGTATAGAACTCTTGATTGATTTCAAAAGTGATATCCTTAGCATTTGCTAGACCGTTGTTAGTGACTTCAAAACCGTACTCGGTGTTTTCTGTAGCATAGCAAGCTGGTCTATAAGTGTAAGGCTCGTAAGTAGAAATCGCTAGATCGGGCCCTGCAAAATCAAAATTGATACCTGTACTTGATATGTTACTGACAGAACAAGTGACTCCTTGACATCCAAACTGTGCCCCTCTCATGATAGGCTCCAATTGGCCGGTTTGGCACTCTGTACCGAGCCATGCTTCACAGAGAAATATAGACTCATTTTCTTCAAAAAAGCTATCTCCATCTACGGTAGTACCTTGCATTGCTTGCATGATAATGTCCGAACCAATGGTATAGAAAACAGTATCTCCGTTAGTACTGGAGGGAGGAATATTCATACCGGCAAAAGAAACGCCTTGTATGGTTAATGAAGGAGGATTGATAACAAAGTAAGTAAACTCTTCAATTACACCAGATCCTGCATTTACCACGGGCACCTTTAAAGTATCTACTATGCCCAGAATGGCGTCATAAATATTCATTCCAGGACGTTGATTACCAATAATACTTGACGATAGGACAGAAAGGTTAGCCGATTGTAAACTATAATTATTAGACGAGGCAATTGCATTATCGGTGGCACCTTCACATAGCGGATCATGAGTCAGATTTAAATCAAAAGATTGGGAAGTTCCACTCATAGCACATCCTGAAATCATCTCTACTTCATAGATAAGGGTTGTATTTGGGGCTAAGTCCGTTACACTTAGCATCGTATTGGTTGCATCAGATGTAATCGTCCCTCCACTGATTGAGTTTATTGCTGTGATCTCAATATTATCTGGCATGAGCATCTCAATATTGACATTTGTGAGATCTACATCTTGACCGTTGGTATACATAATTGATACCGTAGCTGTTTCTACTGGTCCACAAATATTGATATTGGATACAAAGTTAATATCAATGTCTAGAATAGGGTCTGGCACATCATATGTAATGGTAGTCAATGGAAACTGACCTTGCGGTTCTTCTAAGCAATCACTGTCATCATCACATCCAAACTGTGCTCGCCTAGTCAGATCATCAGAAGTAGCTATACAGGATACTACAGTATAGGTTTCTACTACATCTACAGATGCGCCTTGCGCTATACCCCCAGGTATTACAAAACAAGATTGACCTGCAGGAGAGCTGCTTGCCGCGGATAATGAAACACCTCCAATTGTAACATTTGTTAAGTTTAGATTTACATTATCTAGAACACAATAGATTACATCAGCAGCGTCAGCATTACCCACATTTTCGACTGTATTCATTATGGATTGCTCTAGACCTATCTGAGCATTAAAAAAGGGAGGAGCACTATTGGTTATATCAATATTAGGAGAGTTAAGGGTGACGTTATTGAAGGTTTCGTCAAACGTTATTGTATTACTATTACAATCTACATATGATACAGTAAAACCAATTTGATCACTTGTGTTGATCATATTACAACCCACATTCGTATTGACAGCAAAACTTATATCTGAGCTCGTTATATTAGAAATAGAAACTGTGCCTGAGGCAGCACCAGTTACTGTAGCTCCAGATACATCACTTATAGATTCGTACTCCAGAGCATCAGGAAGTATGAGCATTCCATTCATGAGACTAGCATTAGTGGCATTGCTTATCAAAACACCATAGGATAGATCTCCACAACTATTGACTGATGTTGCAATATTTGCCAATGTGATGTCTACTTCGTTATTAGTTATTTCACATACTTCTATATTATCTAGAAAAAGATCTTCCGCTATAGTATTTCCAGTTCTATCCTCAAATCTGATTTCAATATTATCTTGCAATGCTGTTAAGGGTAAGGTAATTCTATTAGGGTTAGACGATTGAGGATTAAATATACCTTGAGATACACCATCTATAAATACTTCTACGGCTTGAGAATTATTGACTCCAGCTGCACCTACATCAAGTGTAAGTTCATATTCGTTGCAGGTAGTTAAACTTATGTTTTGTGATATAACTCCATCTACTGGAGAGTTGCTCTGACTAAATACTGCCTGCCCTCCTGAAGCTGCCACGTTGCCAGATGCATTCCACCCTGTAAGGTTTGAAGAAAAATCTCCATTACTCACAAAACTACAGTCCTGGCTTTCTAAAGAGTAGGATGTAATCTGTAGTATTAATAAAAGAAATAGATAACGATTTACATGAATTGTAAATCCAGCAATAAAGTTTTTCTCAGAAAGATACTGAGAGCTTGGTAGTTTTCTCATGACAACGCTCTAATTATGAAAAACTACACTTTTAAATCCTTGATGAAAAGAGGAGATTTTCATAAATGCTTTAATAATTAATCAAATATATACAAATCAATTATATATATTTTAATTATATGTGTTAAAGCTTAAGAATTTAAATTAGTGTAAATCAATTAAATACATAAAAAATAAATTTATATTAATTTAAAACATTATATATATTAATTAATTTTAGTATGCCCGCAGTTCAGATATAATTCTGGTTGCTATTAAATTTGACGTATATATTATGAGCCTCACAAAATATATACCGCCCACTATGCCAAACATTTCTTTTTCAATTACGGATAATCTTTAGCAATGAAGCATTTAAAGAAGACTTAGGGTACATAACAAACTTCGTTTATATCTTAAATAGCATAGATAATACAACCTACCCTCACAGAAGGCAATTACTTAAACCCAGATTATGCATTTGAATATACAAGTGCATAATAGACGATTGATTTTCATAGGATGATGATAAATAAAGTAAAACCAGTTTGGTGATATTCAATGTCTGGGTTAACCTATGACAAATCATTAAAATTCATTGCTTTCGTCTACCCGTAGGGTGATTTATACAGTTCTATTGAATAAATCGGATTAAAGTGACATAGGGAGATCAAGAGAACTACTGTAGCAGCTCACTAATCATAAATTACAGAAAACCATAAAGGTTTAACAATAGGCAAGTATAGTCATCATAGACTTTTTACTTGGTTGATGCACTAAAGGCTCAAGCATTTTATATCCATCGTAAAGTTCTCTAAATTCTGACCTTAAGGTAGGGTCAGCATTCATAGCATCATCAAGCTCAAAGTACTCTTGTAATGGAGCTTCGCCGTAGATAATTTCGATAAGTTTGTTTGGAGTGTAATAGTTCGCCATATATTGGATTTAGTATAGAATTGTTATTGCAACCATATAACCATAATAGGCTTCGATTTATTGTATTTGAAAGAAATTTTTAAGAGTTGGGAGAATTATGGTATCAAGGTCTTAAGGATTCATGGATTTCAGGGTATCAAGGGTGTAAGGGCTTTAGGGACTTAAGGTGTCATGGGTTTCGAGGGAGTTTATAGAGTTTACTCAGTTTATAAAGTATCAATCAGGTTAATATAGAAAAATCTTAATGTGGAATTCTTTACTCCTTGATCGCCGAATACCTAGTGACCCTTGAAACCACGACACCTTGTGACGTTCAATAAACCAATCAACTAAGAATTGTGTACATCAATAGTTCAGATAGCTAGCCCTAGATACCTTGACACCCTTGTGACCATGAAACCCCGTTACCTCAATAAACTTTATAAACTAGTCAACTAAGTAACTAAAAACTACTTAACCCGATACCACTGCTGAGTACGACCGATCAATGAAAAACCTATAAAGCCGCGAACATTAAGTATGTCATCGCTTTCAAGACTCATTTTGCATTTATAAACTTTACCATTGGCTGGATCTAAGATTTTACCACCAGTCCATTCATCACCATCTGCTTTTAGGTCATTGAGTATTTGAAGACCAATCATTGGCGTATTTTTTAGATCACCTTTGCATTCTCCACATAGCTCGGGAATTGTTGGATCAAGCGTTTTTATGATTATGCCATAATACTTTCCGTCTTGCTCAAATATTTCAACATGAGATTTTTCTATGCCATCATCATCGTCAATGGTTTTCCAAACTCCTACAACAGACTGTGCATTAATAGAAACGGCAAATAATAAGAGAAGAAAGGAATAGATATATTTATTCATAAATTGATTCTTTTATAATTTAACGCAGAGTGATTTGATTTTAGCTTCAAATCGATGGTGAATTTTATCAAAAACTTCTTGTCCTTTATCTCTTTTAATGTTTCTTCCATCAATTATGTTTACTGGAGTAAGCTCTCCCATAGAGCCCGTTGTAAAGACGAAATCGGAAGTATAAAACTCTACTAGGGAGCAATTTTTTTCAGTGATTTCCAGAGATAATTCTTTACATATTTCGATGACCATCCCTCGAGTAATTCCAGGCAGACAAGCATCTGCATGTGGAGTGAATACTTTTCCATTCTTGACATAAAAGATATTCGTACCATTGAGCTCGGACACAAAACCGTAGGCATCTAACATGAGTGCCGCATCTGCACCTGCAACATTAGATTGAATTTTGGCGAGAATGTTATTTAGCAGATTGTTGTGATGGATTTTGGAGTCGAGATGCATAGGACTATTGCGGCGGATAGTACTTGTGATAATATTGATTCCGTGATCATTATCATACACTGGAGGCTTCCATTCTGCCAATACGATCAGTCCATAGTCTTGATTTAATCTAGGATCCATACCCGAGGTGATTTTTCTTCCTCTGGTTAGCGTTAAGCGTATATGGGT
Source organism: Saprospiraceae bacterium (assembly GCA_020629715.1). Taxonomy (GTDB): domain Bacteria; phylum Bacteroidota; class Bacteroidia; order Chitinophagales; family Saprospiraceae; genus JAHDGW01. The sequence goes on along the minus strand of JAHDCU010000009.1, from coordinate 130,943 downwards.
ATCGCGATCCATTCCATTGGCTTCAAGTGTTTTTTTGATTGCTGTTTTCACTTCATCACGAGTAGGAATGTGTACAAAACTCAAGGCATGCGCAGAATCGAATAGACGATCTAAATGACGATCTAACAGAAAGACGCCTTCTTCATATACACGTATGCCTTCCCATACGGCATCTCCACCTTGCACAACACTATCGAATACGGAAACTTTTGCTTCGTCACGATGATAAAGTCCATCATTGACCCATACTTGTAGGTCTTTATTTTTGGGGTTGAAGGATTGTAGCATATGGGTTGAAATTTAGTCTTTATTGAAGGCAAGTTGTTAAATAAGGCTTGCTCTTTTTTATTATTCTTTTGTCTTGATACAAAAGAACCAAAAAATCAAGACTGTTTTGATTTCTTAACGCTCCTAAATCTTTAAAATTCCTAAACAAAATAAACTCGCATTTCAGCTTTGGCTCTTTGAGATAAACATTTAAAAGAATCTTAGATGTCTTTCTAAGACTATCTTTAGGGATGCTCAAACAGTATTTTGTTTTTAACGGATTTTAAAATTTTCTCCTCTAAAATCAAAAAGGTCGCATTAGTACTTCGGTTATTTAAGTCAATCCTTTTTATCTCAATTTATACCGAATTAAGCTTTTATAGCAAGTGAAAATAGTGAGTTGTAAAACGGTAGAGCCTCTTCGTATAAAGGAACAAGTCTTTCAGATAATTCTACAGATCGAGTAACCGTTTTTGAAAAACCTGTGCTTCGATGCACATTAGCGTACCAATACTTGGCCCAAGAACCATCTTCTGGACGGGGACCAGCTTCCCAATGAAGCATGTCCTCATCGAAAGGAATATTTAGCTTTTCACATAATATGGAAAGAACCTTTTTGGGATCTTTAAGCAGTTCTCCCGAGTCCAATATGGCATAGGGTAGCTGTTGATCTTTCACATATTGGAATAACTCGAACTCTCTTTTGATACCAATATCTTGAATGTTAGGATTAGTATATACCTTATCAAATGAAATGATCAAGGGTTTGATATCCCTGATCAAAAAAATATGATGCATGCCCTCGAGGAAGTTCAATGGCATATAGTCGATATGATGCGCCATATTCTTGAAAAATACATACGGTGTGGTGTATTCTTTAAGAAAAACCTCTTGGATGACTTGATTATAATCTTGACTCTGACTTTCTAAAACTTCCGCTCTACCAGGATGGTCCTTTTCGCTATGAAGTAGATAATGAGCATAGAGTGGTTCGTCCACGATACTGCAATCACTACGATTGCCAAACGAATACATCAATGCCGTAGAGATATTTCGCGGACCAGAAATCAGATGAAGTCTTTTAGTCATGATTCATTCAGTTCTCTAGGATGCCAATATTTAGTTTTGAAATCGACCACCTTATCATTTTTTACGGCTGTTCCTTCAGCTTCTAGCTGTTCTTGCATGTAGGTCGGGTAGGGGAAGCTATTTCTTCCACTCAGTTCACCTTTACTATTCACTACTCTAAATGCTGGAACTCGACCTTGAAACAATTCACATCTTTTTAGAGCAAATCCTACCATACGAGCAGAACCCAAGGCCAGATAATCTGCTATTGCACCATAAGTACTCACTCTTCCTTTCGGAATGAGACAAGTAATTTCGTGTACCAACTCAATATAGTTATCTGGTCGTTTGACTGCCATTGTAATTAGGTATCTTCGTGAACAAGATAGATAAAAAATATGCTAAAAATACCTGTATTAGCTTGCGATATTAGCCACCTTACCGATGCTCGATATTTTGCCGCTTGGGGCGTAGATTATATGGCCTTTGTGGTGGACCAAGATGATTCTCGAACCTTAGCTCCAGAGCAACTAAAAGAGATTGTAGAATGGGTTGAGGGACCTAAAATGCTTGCGCAATGGCAGGGTCTTTCTCCAGTAGGACCTGAGTATTTGCAAATTCTCTCGGGTATGATTTTTAGCCTATTTGTACCAGATCATTTACGAGAGGAACTAGAAGAGGTCAATCCAAGATTTATTGAGGTTCATGATGATATGAATCAAGTACAATCCTTTATAGAGGATGGGTACCATGTCATTTTAAAATCGGAAGAATCTTATTCTCAGCTTTCTACAAAACTAAGGGTACATGATATCGATACAACTCAATGCTTGATTGATACAACAGGTGCTCTTGATCTCGGAGATGCTCCTAGTTACGGTATCGTGTTGCGAGGTAGTGAAGAAGAGAAAGTAGGCTATAAATCTTATGATGATTTAGATGATATTTTGGAGGGGTTGATGGTGGATTGAGGATGAAGAATTATTTATTAGAATTTTTCTTATTAGATCATTCTACCAAATACTTTTTTGATAATTCTTCGATGAGTACCGTCTTATAATCAAAATTATTAGGTGCAGTAAAGAAGCCCTTCATTGCAATAACTAGTAAATTAGCTTTTCCATCTTTACCTACATCCTTACTCAGATCATAGTTATCGATTGTAGACATCATTATATAGTTAAATCTTTATTGGTTTACGCTCAATTCTGCATGTGATCTTAGTACCATCTACCCCAATGCCCCCTTCACAATAGCCGCAATGGTCTTACCATCTGCTTTACCCGCAAGCTTACCGGATGCCATACCCATGACCTTACCCATATCTTTCATACCTGTAGCACCCACTTGAGCGATGATTTCTTTTACAATCTCCGTGATAGCAGCTTCATCCAATTGCTCTGGTAAGTATCTTTTGAGTACCTCTATTTCTTCTCGTTCAGTGGCAGCGAGGTCTTCTCTACCTTGGTTTTCAAATATATCTAGAGAATCTTGACGTTGCTTGACCAACTTTTGGATGAGTTTGATCTCTCCTGCCTCATCTAGTTCCTTACCAGACCCATCTGTTTTCATCAATAAAATCTGAGCTTTGATTGCTCTTATCGTTCTTAGAGCAGCTTGATCTTTTGCTTTCATGGCTGCTTTGAGGTCTGCTGTAATCGTACTTTCTAAACTCATATTTGCTGTGCTTCTATTTGCTTCGTCAAAGAAACGAAATCTTCTAATGAAAGTTGCTCCGGTCTCTTAGTGAAGAGATCTTGTTTTAGTATTTCAGGATCTTTGACAAACTGTTTCATGGTATTTCGCAGCATTTTGCGCCGTTGACCAAAGCTTATTTTGACGATAGACCTGAAAAGTCGTTCATCACAATCTATTTCTTGTTCCTTTCGGGTAAGTCTAATAACCGCCGACATGACTTTTGGAGGAGGATTGAATGACCCAGGACTTACTTTAAATAAATATTCACAATCATAATGCGCTTGCGTCAATACACTGATTACTCCATAGGTTTTGCTTCCATGTGGAGCAACGATCCGATCAGCTACTTCTTTTTGAAACATACCGACCATCATCGGGATGTATGACTTATACTTGATCATATGAAATATAATCTGACTAGAGATATTGTATGGATAGTTGCCAATGAGCCCGAACTCTTGACCATCGAAGGCTTCTGAAAGATTGAGTTTCAAAAAGTCTTGAAAATATATACGATCGCTCAACTCCGGGTATGCTGCTGAGATATAATCTACCATATCTACATCCGCCTCTACTAGTTTTAGCGACCTTCCTTTTACCAACAAATGCTTGGTCAAAACACCTTGACCAGGACCTACTTCAAGGATTTGATTAATATCAGTGTAGTTTATCAACCCATCAACAATACGCATGGCTATGGCCTCATTATTGAGAAAATGCTGTCCAAATGACTTCTTGGCTTTTACTCTTTTCATAGCTTTCTGATATCGATAGTGAAAAGTACAAATTAAACCCAGATTATACATTAAAAATGCATAATCTGCCCACAGGGTTGACGAAATTATTGAGCATCAATAATTTGTCAAAGGTCTGCCCAGACATTGACTTCAAAGCTTTAGAATAACTTGTTTATCATAAATATTTGAAAATCAATCGTCTGATATACCTTTTGTTTTACAAAGGTATATTACGGGTTAAAGAAATATATAATGTTAGTTTTGTATAAAATCTATATTGGGTAGTAGATATCCTTCAAAATTGATAAAGTACAATTTATGAGTAAGATAAAAGTAGGAATTACAATTGGTGACATCAATGGTGTAGGACCAGAAGTTATTATCAAGGCCCTATCCAATCGAAGAATACTAGACATGTGTATTCCTATTATTTATGGATCGTCAAAGGTGATTTCATATTATAAGAATATCGTGGATTCTCAGAGTTTCCAGTTTTCAAACATACAGGATGCAGGTAGAGCAGCTAATCATAAAGTAAATTTGGTCAATTGCTGGGACGACACTGTAAATATAGAAATGGGGAAAGCTACTGCTGACGGTGGTAAGTATGCACATATAGCTATGGATAAAGCTCTACAAGATGCAAAAGATGGAAAAATCCATGCTATCGTAACGGCACCAATCAATAAGGCTGCTATGAAAATGACCAACTTTCCGTACCCTGGTCATACCGAGTTTTTTACGGATCAAACTGGTGCAAGTACAAGCTTAATGACTATGGTATCCGATGATTTGAAGGTTGCTGTTTGTACTAATCATATACCAGTAAGTGAAGTCTCTTCCAAACTTTCTAGGGAAGTTATTGTAAAAAAACTTAAGATATTTAATAAGGCACTCATCAACGATTTTGGTCTACAAAAACCAACCATAGCAATTCTAGGACTCAATCCTCATGCGGGTGAGGAGGGTAATATAGGTACCGAGGAGCAAGATTATATAAGACCGTTGATCATCGAAGCTAAAAAGAACGGAGTCATGGCAGTAGGACCATATGCTGCTGATGGTTTTTTTGGAAGTAGTCAATATGCTAAAGTAGATGGCATATTAGCGATGTATCATGATCAAGGGTTGATCCCTTTTAAAGCACTGAGTTTTGGTAATGGTGTCAATGTTACTGCAGGTCTATCCATTGTACGGACTTCACCAGACCATGGGACTGCATACGACATAGTAGGGCAAAATAAAGCTGATGCATCATCAATGCGTAGTGCTATCTATACCTCAATAGACATCGTAAAGCATAGAAATGAAATGATGGAAATTTCAACCGAAAGAATTGAAAGAAAAGCGTCGAAACCATCAGAATCAGCTGCAGAGTAGGTTGTCTAAATTCAAAAAAGGTAACGAACGGTTCTAATATTCACTACAGATTGGTTTATTGAATCCCAGCCTTTCCTTATGGCTCCGACTTCACAAATATAAACGGAGTTTGCGGATAATAAATTCCTCAGCAGCTAAAATTAGTTGATTCTTACTACAGGATTAGGAGCGTTGTCCAGTAAATAAAGCTGATGTTGCTCTATTTTATTGATGAGTTTATAAGCATATTTCTTATCTGTAGCATATCCACATGATTTTAAGCCATGTGCCCATTGCAAATAGTCTGTCTTGGCATAGGTAAATAACACTGCATATCGATCAGATTGCATTAAAAAATTACTGTGGTCAACATAAGAGTCTATAGAAGAATTATATGCTCTGAAGCATGACTCTGTCAGATTTCCTTTTTGATCATAGTCGTCATCTTCGTGAAAGTAAGTTGATCCTCTCCAATATGACTTGCATTTGATACCAAAGTGATTGTTGGCCTTGGTAGCTAACTCACTATATCCGTTATTAGACTCTAGTAGTCCTTGCGCCATGATGATGCTTGCAGGTATTCCACTGCGGTGCATTTCTACGATAGCAAGATCTCTATATTGATCTATGTAATCAACTGCAGGGCTTAATTCATATGACTTAAATGCAATCGCTGATAACCAAACACAAGCAGCAAACAGGACTGACCCAATAGCTTTATTAATTGAAATCGACATAATCATAAAAAGCCAAAGATTATGCCAAAGCCTAAAACACAAGTACTATCGAATAACAGATATGCTTGATCTATCTAGTATTTGGTTATTGCTATCATAAATAACCAAATGATATGTACCCTCTACCCAATCATCTGGTATGTTGTATTTCAGACCTTCTTTCAAGTCTTGTACCTCAATGTCGAGGGTTTTCAGTAGTCTTCCTCTTTGATCTAAGAATGATAAAGATATTTTTCCTTGACTATCAATATTAGTTTTTATGGTAATTTGATCTCTTGTAGGGTTAGGGAAAATTGATAATTTCATTCCTGTGGTGATCTTATTATCTACTAGTCTGATTTCACTATATGTGACTTTGCCATCCATATCTACCTGCTCCAGTTTATAGTAGTTCTTTCCGACAATTGGATTAAGGTCTGCATGAGAATATTCATTGACATCACTACTATTATTTGCTCCTTTTACCTGTCCGATATGGTTATATCGATGACCATCGCTACTACGTAAGATGTTAAAATGGCTATTGTTTTGTTCGCTTGCCGTAGACCAATTTATAAGATTTTTACCTCTTACATTATTAGCAGTAAAACTTAACCATTCTACTGGGACTGTTATATTTCCCAACATAAGAAAATGAGTTCCAAACGTCACATCGTTGGCAATAATACATCCTGAGTTAAAAAATGGATAAACTCCCCAGTTTCCTTCCGTCCCAGAATAATTCCCAGAATTATTTAAACTATAAGTGTCAAAAAAAGCGTGAGGTGTAGGGCTATCAGGATTTGAAATATCAAACACTTGAATTCCATCTTCATAATATGAGATGTAAAGTAGATCATTGTGGACAAAAGGATTGTGCGGTGTAGGTAAGTTACTTGCCGATGACACAAGCTTACTATTAAAGGTAGATTTAAAGACTAGATCCGTCTCTGTTTCTTGAAGAACAATCATCGGTCTTCCGGTAGGTACTTCTTCTGCTAGATATATACGATCTGCACTCTTCCAAGAGCTATGGTTATATCCTGTTGGGCCAGCTCCTGTGGAGTATGATTTTACATCTGCTTCATTGGCAATACTATAGTTATCAATGCCCGTCGAACAATCGAGACCCGAAAGATCCCATACATACATGCCTGTATATCCATGAGAGCAATACGCTATATTATTTTCAACATAAAGGTCGTGAATATAAAAATCAGTAGTCGAGAGGGGTGGATTACCTCCAGCACCATCAGGGTCATTGAAGTTTATCCTTTTACATAAGCTAGGTACTGCTGGAGAAGAAAGATCATAAATCAACAAATCTATCCCATTCCCAAAATTACCCCCACAAACGTAAAGCTTGGCGTTTAACTCATCAATATAAATATTATGTGCTGATGAAAAATCATTAGATATAACGCTGTGACTTACATTACCATTATCTACATCACTGAGATCAATGATTTTCATGCCCTCATTGCATCCGTCGCATACCGCATATGCATAACTTCCATAGGTTTTGATATCTCTCCAGATAACTGACTCACCTGACCCTGGAGCGCCTGAAGCGTTAGAAGATATCGTGTCTACCACTACAGGATTATTACATGAGTTGACTCTCATTATATCTATTGAAGTTGCAGTTCCTATCAGTGCATACTCATTATTAGCACTAGTAAAGCCCCAAACATCGTTAAACTTTACCCCTGCATATATTGGTTTTGGAGGATTATACTGATGCATCAAAGTCATATTATCAGACTGTGCTAGGGATATTGTGTAAGTAAAAATTAGAAGAAAACTAACCAGATATTTCATGTACATTCTATTAAATAAAAATGTGATTTAATGACGTCTTTTATTGATTAAATCTTGGATACATTAAATATAAAACAATGTCGTATTATTAGTGTACCCAATTGAAAAATACAATGGTAGTTGTCTTACAAAGGTTCAATTCAATAGCTTTGTCGCTTCGCAGTAATTGTACATCTTTGCTGAAGAACAAGTAGAAAAATTGAAAGAAAACGAACGAATAATATTAGATTATAACGGTGACCACCCTGGTCCTCTTTTAATAGTGTTCGGTGCAATGCATGGTAACGAACCCGCTGGAGTAAAGGCACTAGAGCTCATGGCTAAAATGCTAGAAGTAGAACCCATTACCAATCCTGATTTTACATTTCATGGAAATATGCTAGGCCTGATTGGTAACTTCCGAGCATACAATGAAGGAAAACGATACATAAATCGCGACCTAAATAGGCAGTGGATCAAAACCAACATTGATCAATTCAAATATAAAAGTTATGAATCTCTTACACCAGAGCAAATAGAGATTATAGAAAACTTAGAAATTATTGAAGATTACATTTTGAGGCTGAAGCCAGAAAAAATCGTAGTACTCGATCTGCATACCACATCATCTAAAGGGGGCATATTCACCATTTGTACCGATGACCCCGAGAGTATCAATATTGCCGTAGAACTGCATGCGCCGGTTATAAAAGGATTACTTCATGGTCTAGAAGGCACTAGCCTTCACTATTTTACTACCGAAAACCTAGGTATTCCTACTATAGGATTAACTTTTGAGTCCGGCCAGCATGATGAAGCTTTATCTGTAAATCGGGCAATCGCCGCGCTCACCAATTGTATGCGTACCATAGGTTGTGTAAAAGGTGAACACATTGAAAATCAACACGATAAACTACTTATCGAGTATTCAAAAGATCTGCCGAAAGTGGCTGAACTCATCTATCGAAAGGATATAAAGGATAAAACATCATTTGAGATGTTACCTAACTACCAAAATTTTCAAAAAGTATTTAAAGACGAGGTGGTGGCCCATGACGATGATGGAGATGTTAAGATAATTGAAGACTCTCATATCCTGATGCCCCTCTATCAAAAGCAGGGAGAAGATGGATTTTTTCTGGTGAAGTCTTTATCTGGTTATTAATTTAAAAACAGAGCTCATGATATCAGAAGCAATAATCGAACAAACCATCTTAGCTCTTGAAGAAGAAAGCTATTACCAATCATATCTTGAGTCTCTGACTACAAATCAAGAAGATCTATTTATATTCTATCAATCTGAAAACTTCGAAGTCTTACTTCAAGAGGAATACGACCTCATGATCTTTATGACCCTTGTGATCTTTGGATCTATAGAGCGTAGCATTGATAAACCTTTGGATCTTATTCCTGTCAAAAAAATCGAAGATCAAGAGGAAGTCCATTGGATGATGATGCAACAGGCCAATAGCAATACTTTCAGAGATCGTGTCACTATATTTTTTGATAAATCTAAGGAGGAGGAGCTTTTAGCATTTGTAGAAGATTCTTTGGTCCTAGATGACGAGAGTTCGATATCTGCCGTAGGACGAGAAATCCTTTTCGTTAACATGTCTGCCATTATTGAATGTGCAACTAGATAATTCGTTTTATAGTTTGTCCTTTTTTTTGCGCTCTTCTTTTTATAAATTGTGATTAAGGGTCGTTAATGATGCACCCTCTCATTACTTTACCAATAAAGCTGAAACATAGATGAAGTGTCTATTCCACACTATTTTATTGCTTATCTTTTCTTTATTCCAATTATCCGCACAGCACAGTCCTTTGTTCAAAATCAAAACAGAAGACCTCATAAAGTCTGCTGAAGACACTGATCTCCGAATAGGGTCGACATTTACGATAAGTGCAGAAAATCAAGCTGGTGAAATCAAACTTACGGCCCAACGCAAAAATCTGTTAGCCAAGAAAACCAAAGAACGATTTCCTAGTATACAGACTTTTAAAATTTATGATTCCAATTCTACTAGTACTGGAGCTCTTACTATATCTGGAGACTATATAAACTTGTTTATAAAGCATGGCTCACAGGCTTCTGTTTGGACTAACCAAGGCGGAGAATATCTAGAAAGATACATAGAGTCCAATGTATTACCACATAAATGTGGCTCTGATCACAGTATCAAAGGCTTAGCTGATCAGAACTCAGAACCCTATCCTACTAGTAAAATGAATGTAATAGAAAATGGTGACGTAAAACGTACTTATAGGCTTGCTATAGTGACTACTGGAGAGTTTGTTGAGTTGAATGGAGGAAGTATTTCCAATGCTATGAATGTGGTGACCTCATCTGTCAATAACTTAGAAGTGATTTACGAAGATGAATTGGCGGTAAATTTTCAATTACTAAACCCTTTCTTTTACACAAATTCTACAACGGATATTTTTACTCCTGATGAAATGGGTGGCGATGGTAGAGTTACACAAGCTGTAGAGGCAGTAGATATGCATTTTAATATCAATAATTATGATATTGGTCATGTTCTTCATAGATCTGCAAGCGGTGACGGTTGGTCAAGCGGAGGAGTTGCAAGATTAAGTTCTGTATGTCGAGAAAATGGCACCATCCCGACCAAAGCAGGAGGCTGGAGTGGCTCTTTCAACAATACAGGTGTTGGTTGGATACAGTTATTTGGTCATGAAATCGGTCATATGTTTGGTGCCCAACATACTTTCAATGGAGATGGTAGTTCTTGTGACGACAATATTGGTGAAACTACCTCTTATGAAATAGGAAGTGGAACCACGATTATGTCATATAATGGTATCTGTGGTTCAGACCAAAATATCCCAACCAACGAGGCCAATGATAGTTACTTTCATACACATAGCCTACAGCAGATGATCGCTCATATGAATGGTGTAGGATCTTGCGCCATTACGGAAGACACCCAAAATGATATTCCTCAAGTGAATGCTAATCCTTGTAATCTAAATTATGAAATACCTAAAGAGACTCCATTTATACTAGAAGGATCTGTAGAAGATAATGACAGTGCTAATATCTCTTATAGCTGGGAACAATATGACGAAGATGGACCCAATACACCGACACAAGGCTTTATAGGAGATTTTGCCGCATTTTCACCTTTAGCTCCATTGTTTAGAAGTTATCCACCTTCATCATCTCCCGTAAGGTATTTCCCGTCAGAAGATGTTTTGTATAACAATCCCTCATATGAATTTGATGTATTACCTAAAGTGGGAAGAGAAATCAACATGAGGCTTACCGCTCGAGATCATAATCAGGGAGCTGGTGCTGTAGGTATTGATGTTATCTCTATAGAGGTTTCTCCGATGGGTCCTTTAGAGATGACCTTTCCCGTAGGTGGTGAAACCCTCACTGCTGGAGAAACATATAATCTCACATGGGAGACTAATGGAACAGCTAGCTTATGTGATCGTGTTAATATTGAGGTTTCTCTTGATGGGGGGCAAACTTATGCTTTGACCATAGCAGAAGACATAGACTATAACCAAGAATCTATCTCAATACAACTACCTCCTGGTATAGTCAATACCGAATTTGCTAGAATAAGAGTCATCTGTCGTGATAACCCCTGTTTCCAGTTTTATGCCATTAGTAAAGAAAATATTACTATTGCTTCAGATTGTATCGCTCAAGAGAGCAGTCTTTGTAATAATGAGACGGAAACCATTCCTTTCGGATCACCTGATCTGGATCTAGACCTATCCTATATAGCTGGAGATGAAGTAAAGGATATCGTCCGTACCATTACATCTGCTTCACAAGTATCGGATCTTGTAGTATATGCTCCAGGAGGCACCACTTGTTCTCAAGTAAGTACTCGGAGATCCGAATCTGTTATAATTAGTGTTGGTCAAGCGGGTATATATAATTTTGATATGCAGCACGATTTTAATGATCAGTTTAGCTTTTTCTCCTTACATACCAATGATGATTATGATCCAAATAATGCTTGTGCATCTTTTATAGGTGCAGCCGCAGAACGTGTTGATAACAATAGTTCCTCTGTTAGGAGACTTGATCCGTCAATTGCTTTGGAGTCCTGCACGGACTACAGAATTGTATTTTACTCATATGGTGCTGATGCCAGTATCGATGTTAAAATCAATAGCATCACTGGACCAGGTAAAGTATTTTATCCTGATACAGAAAATCCAGATTATGGATATACCTATATCGCGATATCTCCATTGACAAAAATAATCGAGGCTCAAAGTGTAGATGCTGATTTTACCAATCTGACACCTGATACCTATCAAGTCTATGGTTTGTCATATAAGCAAAGTGGACCTACACCTCCAAATGTATTAGATCTTAATTCATTGGTAGGAAAAACACTATTTGAAGTTTTACTCACTGGCTCTTGTCAATTACTATCTTCTAATTATAAAGAGTTAACCATTGAAACCTCTTGTTTTATTGGAGAAGTTGTGCTCGGCAATCAAGGAGATTGTGACCCAATGAACAACTTATTCTCTCAAGAATTGATCATAACGTATGAGCTCCCACCCTCTTCAGGAAATTTAATAGTCAATGATCAATTATTTCCTATTACAGGAAGTCCTCAGTCTGTCATGATAACTGGATTAACCTCTGATGGTGATTCTAAAAATATTGAAATAGGTTTTGAAGAAGATGCGTTTTGCTCGAGAACTTTAGAAGCTTTTATACCCGCTCCTGAAAACTGTTGCCCAATAGAAATAAACCTTGGTGATGACCGCGTTTCCTGTGCAGGTGATATGATTATACTTGATGCTGGTAGTAGCGGTGAGTCCTATGAATGGATGCTCAACGATATAAGTATCGATAATGAGTCTAATCAATTACAAGTTGAACAAGAGGGTTTGTATAGTGTATTAGTCACTAATTCAACCGGATGCTCCAAAAGAGAAAGTGTGACCATAATATTTTCAGAAAATCCTGAAGTTTTACCCCTAAATGATGCAAGTATTTGTGCTGATGAAAGTCATACTTTCACCGTATTGGCATCAGATGATAATATAGTGACTACACTAGATAATGTAGTCGTAACTCCCGTCAGTCCTTCAAGATATGAGGTCATAGAAGAGGGTGAGTACATTATTGAGGTAACAAATGAATTAGGTTGTAGTATTCGAGATTCATTTATTTTGGATGTTAATGAATTGCCCGAGTTAGAATTAGGAGATGATATCAGTGAATGTACCGGAGTCGACATAACTCTTGATGGCGGTGATGAAAATAATACTTATCGCTGGTTTAGACTAGGGACTGGTATCCTTCTAAATGAAACTGGACCAATGCTCGAAATCAGTCAATCTGGTCAATATCGCGTAACCGCGACTAATGAGTTTGAATGTTCAAGCACAGATGTCATCACCGTATCTTATATCCCAGACCCCATTGTATCATTTTTTGATCAGGACGAGGTATCCTATTGTGACGAAGACCTCAGCTATATCATACAAATAGAAGATCCTGATACGGATTTGACTTGGCGTAGAGATGGTATGGAGTTTTCCCCTACAGGAGAAAATTTTCACGTTACTTCAGAAGAGGGACTTTTTACCATCAGTGGTACTAATCAAATCGGTTGCGAAGCAATAGATTCTTTAAGAATCATTAAAATAGAGACTCCAGAATTCAGTCTTGGAGATGATATCATTGCCTGTATCGATAGTGAAGTCATGCTAAGTACTGATTATGAGGCTGACGTTTATGAATGGCGACAAGCTGGCCAAAACGGTGTCTTAAGTCAAGAGGCAAGTCTTATCGTAACTAATCCTGGCACCTACATTCTGACCGCAATCAATGGTGGTCTCTGCACAGGATCAGATGCTATATTTGTCAACTTTGTGCCAGGACCTACATTATCAGTATCTGATGATGAATCGTTTTGTGAGGGAGGAAGCACCACTTTGGTAGCCACAACCAATGGAGATAATATACAATGGCTATTGGATGGTGTAGAGATACCAGGTGCTACAGATCTAGAATTAGAGGCTACGGAATCTGGTACATATACGGCGGTAGTCGGTGGAGTTACCGATTGTGAGGCAACAGCAAGCAGTGTTGTCGAGGTTTTTGAATTACCTAATGCTGATATTGACGGCGAAACAGTAGTCTGTAACGGTAGCGAAGTTACCTTATCTGCTATCAATGTAGGAGAGAATGAAGACTATCAGTTTTTATTGAATGGCTCGATTATCAATACTAATCCAGGTCAATCAGCAATTCAAGTGAGCGAAGCGGGTACTTATAGCCTCATTGTCACCAACAGTAATGGTTGCTCTTCTTCTGATGAAATTATTGTTACCCAAGGACCAGCACTGTCATTATCTGGAGATGTTGCTTTTTGTGAAGGAGAAATGTCTACTCTCACGGCAACCACTACGGAGACAACTGTAGTTTGGAATTTGAATGGTAATGTTATCAATGGGGAATCAGGAACAACACTTAGCGTCACGGAGGCGGGAGAATATACAGCAACAGTAGAAAAAGATGGGTGTGAAGTCTCACAAATGTCTACCGTTACGGTTAATGCACTTCCTGTACTTGACTTAGGTGAAAATCAAGGTATTTGTGATGGTGAAAACTATACACTTAATGCGGATACAGGAAACTCAGGAGATCAATATCAATACTTTAGAGATGGTAATGATTTAGGAATCAATCCTAATCAAAGTTCAATAGAAATATCAGAAGAAGGAACCTACGAAGTTATCGTAACCAATACAAATAACTGTAGCAACTCTGCAAGCGTAATCGTTCAGGTCGGGCAAAGCCCAACTTTAACCCTGGATGGAGATACAGAGTTTTGTGATGGACAATCAACGACCTTAAGTGCTACTTCCAATGGATCAACTTTCCAATGGTCATTGGATGGAGAGCTACTGCCGGAGATGGATAGTGAAATAGAGGCTAGTTTATCAGGTACCTATGGTTTGATCGTAAGTTCATCAGAAGGATGTACGGCACAGTCGCAGATCACGGTTCAGGCAGTTGCGGCACCAGATATAGAATTAGGAGATGATTTGAATCTCTGTCCAGGGACTTCGGTTGAAATATCAGCTGGGATACATACAAGTTATGCATGGTCTACTGGTGATCAATCTTCTAGTATTACGATCGAAAATCCAAATGAAAATGAACAGTCATCCACGACATATTCAGTGACTGTTACTAATAGTGCCAACTGTCCAAGCGAAGATCAGATCACAGCAATATTCGAGCCTATCGTTGAAGGATCAGTAAGTCTCAGTGCAGAGGGTGCATGTCCAGGAGGTGAGGTAACATTGACTGCGTCAGGCGGACTATCATACGAGTGGGATAATACAGATGGAACTCTTTCTGGTACTGAAGGAGCAGAAGTGATCGCCATGCCAGACGCGACCACAAGTTATACAGTGACCATATCAGACGACTGTCCCAATAATGAAGATATTGTCATGGTTGAAGTACCCATTATATCTCCTGCCAGCGTCACAGCTGGTCCAGATACTTGTATCGTCGAAGGTCAGGAGTATGAAATGATGGCATCAGGAGGAGAGTTTTATGACTGGGATAATGAGATGACTATTGTGGGCTCAGATGAACTCGCGAATACAGTGGTTATACCTGATGTTACAACCATTTATACCGTAATGATCACTGATCCAAATGGATGTGAGTTTGAAGATCAAGTAGAGATCTGTGTGGTAGATGATCCGATTGCCATATTCAAGGAGATATCCATCATTACACCTAATGACGATGGTAAAAATGATGCACTTCGTTTCCCAGGCTTAGAAGGTTATCCTGACAATACTATTCAGGTATTTAATAGATGGGGAAATCTCATCTATGAAAAAGATGGATATCAAACTGATGAAGAGCGATGGGATGGTACATTTGGTGGAGATGCATTACCTCCAGACACGTATTATTATATTTTGAAGTTCGATACATACACATTTAAGTCATCGATTACTATCGTGCGATAACCCATAAAAGAATCAGAATCATGAAAAAATTAATCATTACACTTTCAGTTTGTTTTGTTTCGATTTGGGCTATCCAAGCACAACAAATCGGTTATGCAAGTCAGATCAACGAGACGATGTCTTTTTGGAATCCTGCCGCCACTGCTCCTACTACGTTTGTTAATACTGATTTCTTCTTTAGACAGCAATGGGCAGGTTTTAGCGGTGCACCACGGACAACATACGCTTCGATACAATATCCTTTTGTAGACTATAATATGAGTGCAGGGGCATTTTTATTTAATGATAAAACAGGACCTGTCAATAGGACAGGGCTCAAACTTAACTATGCCTACAAACTAAGAGAATTTCTGACAGAAGAAGGATTGTTAAGTTTTGGTCTATCGACAACGTTACAGCAATTTGCATATAATGGGAGCAGTCAAGTTTTTAATGAAAATGATGATCCATTGATATTGAATGGAAACAATAGTACTTTTTTCCCTTCTTTTGGAGCAGGTCTATATTTCAATACCCATCCTATCGATTACGATCGAGGACAAAATTCATTTTACTTTGGTCTTGCATATAATCATGCATTTACTACTAATGTCTTGCTCAATGATGCCAATTTTGAACGAGAGAGACACATGTACTTACTCATAGGAGGTAAGTTTATGAGCTACGAGAGTTTTATAGAACCCAGTTTCACGGCAAATTATGTAAACCCAGAGATCATTGACTACATGATGTCTGTCAAGTATGAAAAAGAGGAAGCATTTTGGGCTGGCTTAGGGTATAGTAGTGTAAGTGATTTGTCATTACAGGGCGGAGTTATATTAGATCGTTTTTTAGATAACAGATATGCCAAGCTACGTGCTGGAGCACTTGCTAATTATGGTAATAGTGATTTAGGTCCAGGCTTTGAGTTATTTATACGATATGAGGTTGATATCGACTAGGTGGGTACTAGATCATATAAACTACAAGCCTGTGTAGAAACACTACAAGAAGCAATACTTGCAGAGCAAAGAGGTGCTGACGAGTTAGAGTTTTGTAGTCGATTGGATTTAGATGGTCTTACACCAGATTTAGTTTTGGTCAAACAAGTACTAGAATCTGTAAGTATACCAATTCATGTCATGATACGTCCTCGTGGAGGTAATTTTGAGTATACGGAAGAGGAAGTCGTTAAAATGGAGCAATCTATATATGGCTTCAATACCATTGGTATTGCTGGTGTAGTACTCGGAGCTTCTATTAATGATGCAATTGATATTTCTACTTTACAGAGGTTGATTGAAAAAGTAGATCATCGATTGATCATCACATTACATAAAGTAATTGACACCGTTGCTGATCCAATGGCTTGTATAACAGATATAAAAAACACCAGTGTTAGACTAGATCGCATTTTGAGCAGTGGTGGAAAAAGAACTGCAGAGCAAGGAATTTTCAAACTAAAAGAAATGAGGTCCGCTACTGAAGGTTACTGCAAGATAATTGCAGCGGGTAAGATTACTAAGGATAATCTAGGAGCATTGCATCACAAGTTAAGATTACAATTCTATCATGGAAGAAGGATAGTTTAGAGAGAATTCTAAAAATATTCCTCGTATTTTACTCCTATGCTAAACAGAAAGGACTTCCTCAAAACCATACTAGGCGCAGGTATAGCTAGCAGCCTAAATCTATCATCTGATGCCAATAACAATCGAGATATACTAGATGAGATCGCCGGATACTCAAGATCTACCTCTGGCAGTATGTACGGCTATAAAGATGAGGCAATCGCTACGGTGAAAGTTGGTATCATTGGACTTGGGAATAGAGGATCTACTCTTTTGCAGATGTTCAGGTATAATGTGGGGCAAGGTGATTGTGAGATCGTTGCACTAGCTGATAAGGTAGAGAGTAAAGTAAGCAAGGCTGCAGAAGAACTATCTACCTTCCAAAAGAAAAAGGCTAAATCATATTCTGGCAATGAAGATGCTTGGAAAAAAATGGTCCAACAAGATGATATAGATCTAGTATTGATCTGTACTCCATGGAGCTTGCATACTCCGATGAGTCTATATGCGATGGAGCACGGTAAGCATGTAGCATGTGAAGTACCGATAGCCTATACTTTGTCAGACTGTTGGGATCTGGCTGAAACAGCTGAACGTACTCAACGGCACTGTATCATGGTAGAAAATTGCTGCTATAACGATGAAGAGCTTTTCGTACTCAATATGATAGAAAATGGATTATTCGGTGATATTACACATACTGAAGGTGCCTACATCCACGATCTGAGAGCCCATATGCTTAGCGAAACGTATTATGACGATCAGTGGCGTATCAAACATCATGAAACACGAGATGGTAATTTTTATACGACCCATGGTTTAGGACCCATAAGTACATACTTGGGCTTAGGCCGCGGAGATGAACTAGATTATCTCACATCTATGAGTAGTCGAGAACTGAACTTGAGCATGACAGCTAAGGACAAAAATTCTCCATATACCCAGATCAAATGCGGGGATATGAACACTACGATGATGAAATCCAAAAAGGGTAAAACCATCATGTTACAGTTTGACGTACATACCGCAAGTCCATATTCTAGGATCAATAAGGTCATAGGGACCAAGGCGGTACATCAAGGTTACCCTAGCAAACTATATATCGACGACGGAGAGCTTCTTTATTGGGGTCATAAATGGTTAGATGAGGAAAAGTATCATGAGTTTAGATCTGAGTATCGACACCCTATGATCAAAAAATTGAAATCCGTAAGTGAGGGATTTAAGCAAGGGCATGGAGGTATGGACTTTGTGATGATTTATCGATTGATCAAGTGTCTCAATCTGGGATTACCACTAGACTTCAATGTCTATGATGGGATACTCTGGAGTGCCGTAACACCATTGTCGGAGCTATCAGTAGCAAGTGGAAGTTTGCCAGTACCTGTTCCAGATTTTACGAATGGTAGAGGAGCTGTAGATACACCGCTAGAGGTTATGAGGGAATTATAGAATATACCTCCACATTAATCTTTCTTTTTGTATTCTTTCCAACTCATATTTTGATACTCTCCTGATAGAAAGAAATCTAATATCTTCATAAAATCAGGTTCTTTGACTTCTATACCTTGGTGAGAATGTAAGATTTCAAGATTCGGTCCTAAGAAAAAGAAAGTTGGTGTTGCACGTATTCTGAGGGCATAATTGATAATACCATGTCTTCTAAAATCTGCTCCTTCATAAGTGATGTCTTCCCCATTGATAGATAAGGTTATAGGTCGTGGGTCTTCTATATCAAGATACGCTAGAATAAAATTTTCCTTTATGTATTTGGCAATATGAGGTTTAGAAAAAAGCTTTTTATATCCCTTCTTAGACCAACCATTCCAACTATTAGTAGCATTTAGCAGTATTGTCTTATTAGAATTTTTCTGTTCTTCATATGCTTCTTCTAATGATAACTCTTCTAGAATCTCCCCATCACCCGCATCAAAGGTTCGTATTTTAATTCTTTCTAATTGTTGTGCAGAATACTTACCATGATCGGAGTAATTCATAATCTTACCTGCTCCATATTCAGCAATCTTATTTAGATTTCCTTTTTGGTCATATACATAATTATATCCTGTCAATGTCTTATGCTTGCCTTTATATCGCGCATACCCATGTGGTAAATCTGTGCCTGTCGGACTTTTAAGATCCTTTATACTGATAAGTCTTCCTTTACCATTGTATGATCTAGTGGACCATAATGCGCCATTTTCATAGTAAAACTTCCAGTCTTTTCTTTTTATTAAGGCTCCTTTATCACTCTTTTTGCATGATCCAGCAGCTGCAGTCTGTCCTGATGGATATAGTATTTTAAGATCTAAAGTATCCCCTACTAAAGAGGTATCTGATGTGATCTTATACCTAAAGGATTGTCCCTCAGGAATTATCAAAGAATCTGATTTACCCCATTGGTTCTCTTCTACAAAAAGTGTTTGGGCATAAACTATTTTTATAGCTATAAGCAGAAAAAACGTGATATAAGCTTTTAATGACATGACATATGTTAATGACGTTTATAATAGGATTTTTACTCATTTACTCTATAGAAAGCATCCCTGCATGATTGATGTGTACAGGTCTAAACTTTGGACGATTGATCTCTAATCGTTCCCATGCTGTACCTGATATCCCAGTGAGTGTTAGCATTTCTTGATTATAATCTAATTTAATTTTGAACGGTGCAAGAGTCATACCTAAGAGATCTCTTTCTTCACCCTCTTCAAGCATGCCTTGTGCATCAAATGTGGCTGATTTATCAATATTAGAAAAACTTAAGTTTTGCCATGTACATCCCATAGTACAGTTAAGTTCAACTCCTGTTTCAGTACGATTGATGATAATGTCAAAATTCGGTACAGCATCCTGAGAATACGATGAAAAACTAAAGACTGAGAAGATCAAAATAAACAAATATTTCATAACACAAATTATATTTTGTCGTAATATAAGCTTTTCTGAGAATACGACAACTAGAGTCCATATTCTGAAACATACCGCCGTAAAGATCGAGGCCTATCGGTATTTAAAATATCGACATTTAGCGCCATGAGGGTATTCCACATCAATATGGAGTCTTTGGTATTCCAAAATCGTATTTTTTTTCCGTTCTGTTGTACTTTATCTATGACCACAAGTAATCTTTCAATATCACTTGCCTTTGGTCTACGACAACCATCCCAATGACTGATCTCTTTGATATCCATGCTTATCCACGGCATATACTGTTCTGAATAAGCGTAATCTAGATCTGATATTCTTCCATCCACAAAAAAATAGCAGTATTGTTCCTGCTCTACAATGTTCTTTCTCGGTATATCTCCAGACAATACAACTTGTAGACTTTTCTTATCACTCCTTTTACGTCGCATTAGATATCGATCATATGGTAATAACTCGTGGTGCAACACCTCTAGAAGCTTTTCAGAATATTCCTTTATATCTATGAGTAATACGATTGCTTTATCATATTCTTTTAGCTCATTGATCAATGGTTTCAAATAGTATGTGCTAAAGGATTTTTTTGTACTCAGATTCTTATCATCATGACTTATGACAAGTTCATTATTATATAAAATAACATCAACCTCTAATGCAAAACAATCATTTTGAAGAGCATCAAAAATAGGGTTTGTATTAGCATAGTCATTATGTGCATGAATCAATATTTGGGCCAAAGAACACCTACCAAACACCAAAGCAAACCCTAATATCAAGTATTTCACAGAGATATATATTTGATGACCGACCTGACAATAAGAGTACATATCACAATAATTGCGGCTTTCGATTTGGTACTATTAAAACAATGATAAATAGCGGTGCCAATCAAAAGGTAAGCATATACTCTAAAAAATAACACCAGGAAATACCCATACGACTCTATAAAAACACTTAGCAATGACGAAATGATTAATGGAAATAAGGAAAGGCCTTGAATACAAAATAGTTCTCGACCTATTTCCTTTCTCTGCAATACAATACGAGATACTATCAATAGAATTACAAATTGAAGTAAAAAGCTTATGAGATAACGAATACTACTAAAAAGAACACCTGACCAAAATGTGAAATATGCGCTAGGACTAAATAATGCAGCTAGTAATAGGGCAATTGACAAGGAAATAAATCCAATGCTTAAAGGGTATTCTCTCGCCTTTAACTCTTGAAACGATTGTACAGGAATAAACGCAGTATTGAATAATAAGTAAACGTCTTTAATGATTTCCACAGCTAGAGTTATAGTAAAAGTTGGTTTTTACAATATAAGTCATAAACATGGTTTATTTTCTAGTAAACTGATGTAAACGCTATAAATGCACTCAGAGATGAGAAACTTTTAGACACTTTTGACATTATCTATTTAATACGAAAAACTATCTCTACCATGTTTGCAAAATTCTACGACTTCAAAAATTTTAAAGGTGACTTTACGGGCGGACTCGTAGCGGGTGTAGTCGCTCTTCCTCTTGCCTTGGCATTCGGAGTACAATCAGGTATGGGTGCTACCGCTGGGCTTTATGGAGCTATAGCTGTGGGAATATTTGCAGCACTCTTTGGCGGTACAGAGACTCAGGCTAGTGGTCCTACTGGTCCTATGACCGTAGTATCAGCTGCCTTAGTAGCAGGTGCCTTAGAGATGACGGGTAGCCTAGAGAGTGGTATGACTATTATCTTGATGGCTTTCGTACTTGGTGGTCTGATGCAAATCATTTTTGGCTTTCTAAACATTGCCAGCTATGTGAAGTACTTTCCTTATCCCGTAGTATCGGGATTCATGAGTGGAGTGGGTTTGATCATAGTCATCTTACAGCTTTTTCCATTTGCTGGTTTACCAGCATCAAAGTCAACGATATCTGTAATTCAAAACCTTCCTGAGTTATTCACAGGAGCTAACTATTCAGCACTTTTACTAGGTGCTATTACCATTGCGATTTACTATCTATTTCCTAAAATTACCAAGGCGATTCCAAGTGCATTAGTAGCACTAATTGTAGCTTCTTTGATCGCCTATTTTGTACAGATGGATGTACCCGTCATTGGTGAAATACCATCTGGATTGCCTTCATTTCAGTTAGCAGGTATGTTTAGTATCGATGCAAGTGCTTATGGGATGATTCTCGAATATGCAGTGGTACTTGCTGTACTAGGAAGTATAGATTCGCTTCTGACTTCAGTCATTGCAGATAATATGACCAAGACTAAGCACAATAGTAATCGAGAGCTGATAGGTCAGGGTATCGGAAATATGTTAGCTGGTGCCTTCGGTGGAATTCCAGGTGCTGGAGCGACAAAAGGTACTGTGGTCAACATCAATGCAGGTGGAGTCACTCGATTATCAGGAGTTATCCATGGACTTTTTCTACTAGCTGTATTATTAGGTCTTGGACAGTTAGCGGCGCATATTCCGCTTTGCGTATTGGCGGGTCTACTGATTCCTATTGGTTTTAAAATCATTGATTTCAAAGGACTAAAGCACTTAGCTAAGGTGCCTAGAGCAGATGCGGCGGTTTTAATTCTTGTATTATTGATAACAACTTTTGGAAGCTTAATACAAGCCGTTGGTATAGGTCTTGCTCTAGCATGTCTCCTCTTTATGAAAAAAGCAGGTGATCTTAGCGAACAAGGAATGGAGGTCGGAAAAATATCAGATATCGATGGTGACAAACCTTGGCAAGACGAACAAGAATTTTACGAAAAATACAAGGATAAGGTCATCATCAAGCACTTATATGGTCCTCTATTTTTTGGTTTTACCTCCTATTTTAAAGACCAAGTCAAAGCGCTACCCGATGATATCAATGCCGTTATCTTTCGCATGGATCGTGTACCTTACATAGATCAATCTGGTTTATATACCTTAGAAGATATCATTTTTGACCTACGTCAACAAGGCGTTGAAGTATTATTAGTTGGTCTCAAAGAGCAACCTAAAGATATGCTCAGGGCAGTAGATATCATCGATGATCTTGTCCCAGAGGCAGACGTTATAGATGATGTAAAAGACGCTATTGCTTATCTTCGTACTAAGTTGAAGTAGCCTATAGATGATATGCAATTCCAATATTAAAATTCAGGCTTCTCGCTTTGCTAGTATTTTGTTAAAAGGTAAAATTATGGAATAACAGATCTACGTTAATATAACAACTCTAAAACGTGAATTCTGCTGTTTTGTCCTTGTTGATAGTATTATTTCAGTCTACATTCCAAGTATTCATTGGATCACCTTCGAAGGCATCATCTATTACATTATCACTATAACCATTATATCCTCCGTACTTTTCATAAGAACTCTTATATTCAACATAAGGAGAATTCACTTGATCGGAGTTATCATCTCTGTCAATTTTGTTATTAGATCTATTCTTAAAGTATTCGCCTACATTTATATTCATATTATTAATTAGAAACTTTTCAGTGCTTGTGTGAAATGGTATTTGTAATAGCTCCTGAACAGTAAGACCCTCGTCAATATTCTTTTGATATTTTAAAGTGCTCTCTGTGATATAAGATCCAATAAATATTTCATTGGTTGTATTTTCGGAAAAAAAAATTGAGTCTAAACCAAATAGCTTTAATATGGCTGCCAAAATAAAAATATCTTGAAACTGAGCTTCTATTCCAAAATGTATATCAAATCTAGACGGTTTTATTCCTCCAGATGTTGAGCAGAATTTAATTTTGTTTGACTTGAAAAACCTTTTAATTAAATTGGATAATGGTAGGTCTTCATTTAATGTAATCTTAGTCAGATTATTATCTAATAACTTACTCAATTCAACGGCTACCATTATATCATATAATTGAGAATTGGTATTCAACACGAGATTCAGTTTGTCTAATTCATTTATTATTATTTTGCCATCTACCATTTCACCTAAGGTTTTAGAGTCGAAATTATTTCGTCTAGCGATATTTATAATTATTCTATTGCTAAATATAGTTCTTCAAGTGTACCAATATTTAATCCTTTTTTATGTCTATTTTTAATATATACTACAATGTCTGCAAACTCTTGACCCCATAAAAATAAAGGATAACTAGTGGAACATGATTTCCTTATTAACTCTGGGCAAAAACAATCCCATAAGAATTCTAGTATTTCATGACCGTTTATCCACATCTGAGTATCACTTGTTGTTTTTTTCGTTTCAATAGAAAAAAGTATAGGTCTAATTATGATCTCTCCATATTTGTTTTTGTGTACGCATTTGGGAAAGCTCCCTTTATCTGATAAACAATTCCTTTTGACAATATTGATCATTTTAGGCACTAAATGATCTATTTCTTCCTTTGTGAAAAGTCCGATCCATTGAAGTATTTGTTTCCAATTTTTTTCAGCTCCATTCTTAATCTTAGATAGAGAATTATTAAATCTTAATGAGTTATTCTTTACTTCTGCTATTATAATATCTATGGAACTATTGGGTATATGTAATTTTTCATAACATGATACTTCTCTTTCATCTTGGGAATGATTGGGAAATCTTATACAAATTCTGTCAATTTCTGTGCCTACGTTACCCCATTTAGCCGAATGACTAATGAATCCACTTTGTAAGTAGCCATTCAGTCTTAAAAATAGGCAAACCAATCTTTCCTGGAAGTTACTTTTATTATTATGCTTCATTTTGAAACATTGAAATTTATATTTTGACCTTAATACCATTATTTGAATAGACTCCTTTGTCTCTTTATACAAATAGGTATCGTGACCTACCAAATCTTCACACGACTACTATCAGGCATGTACATGGCATCACCAGGTTTCACATCAAATGCTTGATAGAAAGCTGGTAAATTTGAGATCGGACCAACAGCTCTATACTGGCCCGGTGAATGCGGATCAGTTTTGATACGGTTGATCATTTCTTCGTTACGCATCTTCCCTCTCCAGATCGTACCCCACGAGATGAAGAAGCGCTGCTCTGGTGTAAAGCCATCGATATCACCTGGATTACCATTTGCGGCAAGGTGCTTTTGTAATCCATCGTATGCAACGTTGATTCCTCCAAGGTCTCCTATGTTTTCTCCAAGGGTAAATCTTCCGTTTACATTTACGCCTGGTAGTGGCTCATAAGAGTCAAACTGATCGATTAGCTTTTGATTTCTAGCTTCGAACTGCGTTCTATCTGTATCTGTCCACCAGTTTTCCATATTTCCGCTCGCATCAAATCGACTTCCCTGATCATCAAATCCATGAGATATTTCATGTCCGATTACCGCGCCAATACCTCCGTAGTTAACAGCCGCATCAGCCTGATAATTATAAAATGGAGGTTGTAAGATAGCTGCCGGAAAAACAATCTCATTATTCAACGGATTATAATATGCATTCACCGTTTGTGGTGACATGCCCCACTCTGTTTTATCTACTTCTTTACCTAGATCTTCTAACTGATTTTCGAAAGACCACTTACTCGCTGCTATCATGTTAGCTGCATAACTACCTCCTTCTTCTACAGACTTGATATCCATACTGCTGTAATCTTTCCATTTATTCGGGTATCCAATTTTTACCGTAAATGCATCTAGTTTTTCTAACGCTCTCGTTTTGGTACTATCAGTCATCCAATCTAGACCTCTGATACGATCGCCCATAGCAAGTTTGATATTAGCCACCATATCTGCTGCCTTCGCTTTTGCATCTTCTGGGAAATATTTATCTACATATAATTTACCAATCGCCTCTCCTACTACACCACTTGATACATCTAGAATACGTTCCCATCTTGGTCTCATCTCTTCTGCACCTCTTAGTGTTTTACCATAAAAATCAAAGTTAGCTTGCTCGATGTCTGCACTTAAGTATCCTGCGGCTCCATTATATTCTGTCCACAATACATAATCCTTGAGATCATCAATAGAAAAGTCTGCTAAAGTTTGCTCCAATGCTTCAATGTACTTTGGTTGTAGTACAAGTATAGTATCCATCTTACCAGCACCTATTCCTTCCAAGAAACCATTCCAGTTTACAGCACTTACTTTTTGATCAAGATCTGCTATCGCCCTAGGATTATATAATAAAAGAGGATTTCGTGATTCTTCTTTAGTCAGCATTTTTTCAGCCAATGCCGTTTCAATGGCTAGGATGTTTTTAGCTTTTGCTAAAGCTTCTTCCTTTACTCCCAAGAATTCATACATCCGCACAATATGATTCACGTAATCTTGTCTAATCTTTTCACTATCCTCATCGTCTTTAGTATAGTAATCTCGCTCTGGCAGCCCTATCGAACCTGCAGTAAGATATGCGGCATTCATGGTAGAATTTTTGAGGTTTGGAAAAACTGCAAAATCAAAGAATGCTCTTGATCCTAAATGAATAGTCTCTTCATTATACTTTTGGATGTCAGCAATCGATTGTATTTTATTGATCTTATCCAAATATGGCTTGATTGGGTCTAATCCTGCAGCATTGATAGCAGCGGTATCCATTGCACTACTATAAAAAACAGCAGCTTTATATTGATCTTGTCCTTTACTATATTTTCCAGACGCCATAGCTTCTTCTAATACTTCGAGTACATTTTCACTTGACTTCTTCCGTAACTCATCAAAACTACCCCATCGGCTACGATCTGACGGTATCTCCGTATTGTCTAGCCATACACCATTGACATATCGATAAAAATCTTGCTGTGGTGCAGCTGTAGTATCCATAAGAGTAAGATCGATACCAGGTACGATATCTTGAGTCGGTTCTTCACTACATGATACCATAATAGATATCGCAAGTAATGCGAACATAAATAGGTTTAAATTTTTCATAGAAGTCTTGTTGAAAATAGCCAAAGGCTAATAGTTAGTTAGTTTGGAACGAAGATAATGAAGGAATCTTAGCTGACCTATATAAATCTATATAGCCATACCAATATTAGAGTTTGGTAGCAAAAACAAGGATTAACGGCTATTTAAGTATTGATTTAATCTCATTCTCAACGGCTCGTATGCGCATATATTCTAGACCTAAAAATATACTCAACCCACCAGAAATCAATAGTATCCTAAACCACATAAAGATATCACTGTAAAAAGGGAACAATGTATTGATCACTACTAGCTCGATACATAAAAGTGGTACTACTAAAATGAGTAGTAATAATGAGAGTGATCTGATACGCAATGTTTTTTCATTAGGTATTGCATATCGTGCCTTTTTATAAAGTTGCTGATATATCTCCGCCTGTGGATTGATTTTGATTAACTGCCTCAATATATCTGTGGCCTCATAATGCTGGTCCGTGTTATACAGACTAGCAGCCTTTTTATATAACAACTCCTCAAATGCGTCCTCTACATCTTGTACATCGATATTATCGATCACAATCTCCTCGATGAGTTTATCAACTAATAAAAGTAACTTATGATAACTGCCCATTTCAAAGAGAGCATGGATATACCAAAACTTAATATCTACCCAAATATGATACTCTAATTGACTCAACTCTTGAGCATGCTCATTAAAAAACCGTACCCGATCCCTAAACTGATCAACGGGTATAGATTTGAAATCCCAATAGATAGGATCTTGGATAATATGATTCTGATGATTCACTACCTAAAGATACTCTCTATCAATGACTTGTGTTGTCGCAGTAAGTGGATTTTAACAGTTTATATACTCTGATTTCGACTATCCAGTCCCCACATGAGTTTATTATGTATCGTCGTATTGAAGCTAATGTGCTCAAGGTCTATGAGCTTAATCTTAAAGTCAGCTTTCTTAATAGTAATAATATGATCACTTGTGATGCTTTCAAATCTAGAGTCCAGGGTTGCTAAAAAGTTTTCTCCTCGTCCTTCTATTTCCAACTTGATCACACTATCATCAGATAAGACTATAGGTCGTACATTGAGATTATGAGGAGCAACAGGTGTAATGACGAAATTTTCTGATTTTGGAAATATAATCGGACCACCACAACTAAGAGAATATCCTGTAGATCCCGTTGGCGTAGAAATGATAATACCATCTGCCCAATAAGAATTAAGAAATTCACCATCTATATAGGCATGTATAGTAACCATGCTCGAGGTATCTCGCTTGCTCAAGGTAAAATCATTAAGCGCATAAGGTTTTTCCACAAATAGAGGCAGGTCACAGTGGGTTTGTATCAGCGTCCGCTCTTCTAGCTTATAAGATCCAGAAGCTAACTGCTCAAATGCTTCTTTAATTTTTGTTTTTTCTACACTGGATAAGAAGCCTAATCTGCCAAGGTTGATACCCAAGATTGGAACTCCTGTATCTAGGATTAGCGTCATAGCATTGAGTATAGTACCGTCACCTCCCAAGGTAATAACAGCATCTATATCATGACTACGGAGTTGCTCAGTACTACTGATCGTACCTTTTGATTGCTTTAAGTCCAACTTATCTTCTGCAGCTTCTAGAAATTCTTGAGTGACATAGAAATCCGTACCCGTAGACTGAAGTAATGAAAATAAGTTATTGATGTATTCTAGATCCTTATCTTTTACTCGTTGTCCATATATCAATACCTGCTGCATGTGTCTAAAAAGCTATTTCATTATGAATATACAACCCTGATTCGCCAAGATGATTATATGTATACTCGATTTGAAATAAAAAGTTGTTATACATCAATACATCTAAAGATGGACCATAACCAATAAGGATTCTATTGTTCTGATCATTGGTCGCTATATATCTCGGCTCATGGGCATATCCCAAGTGTATCTGACCGCGTATATACATTTTCAAACTTAGTAGCTTGAACTGATGGATCGGCATAAATCGATCAAAGTCCATAAGCTTATCTAAAAATTTAAAACTGAGATACATCCGGTTATGTATATAATCTGTCCCATCTTGTACGTAAAGCTCATATCCTCTTATAAAATCCTGAAAATAGCCTAGGCCTGTGTTATTAGCAAATGCAATGGGATCTCTTGTGATGTTTGTTTTTGCTCTGATATTATTAGCCCATATCCATCGATCATTGAAACTATGGTAATACTCAAATGATCCTAATATGGCTGTGTTGCTAAAGTTACCTAATAGAGACAATCCCTCTTGCTTTACCGCAATATCGGCTGACCAACCATCATCGGGATACTGAAAAAAATGACGCTTATCGATGCGGTACTGGTATTGTAAAAACATAAACTTAAGCCCAGTATCTCCATTGAAAAAGTAATCTGAATTGAGATCGGCAACTACTTGATCGACACGGTTATTATGATATTCTAATTTGAAACTATGGTAAGCATATAAACCTGATCGCCTGGTCAGTTCTGCTCCTAGTCGTAGTCTTTTCAAAATGCGGCGATCATCTTGCGTAGAAAAGAATGTCGGTTTATTATTGAGCGTTACATAGGATAGCTCTCTATTGTCAGCATAAAAAAGATTGGTTATAATGCCCCATTGCTGCGCTTTATCAAGGTAAGGGTAGGTATACTTGAGTTCATACTTACGAGTATATCCTCGCTGATATTTGAGCTTTAGATAATCCCTCCTACCCGTCAAATTAATGTGATCAAAACGGATACCATAGTCAACGCGGTCTAGCGATCTTCCTTGCTCATTCCACCAGACATTAAAGTTGCGGTCCGCCAACTCAAATATGGGTACTGGATATAAGTACCATGCCTCCACAAAAGTGAAACTTATCGTTGCCCTCCGCGCCTCTGTATCCCAATCTTCAATGTTAGATTGCACTAGATTAAAAAGTGCTGTACTGAGTAGCCGCTTTTCATTTTCTTGTAACCTTGGGGTTAATGTCTGTAAGGATAAGGTATCGCCCTCTTCTATATCTAGCTCCCTTCTAACGATTCGCTCTTTGGTTTTTTTGAGACCTTCAAAACGTATGTCTTTGACGATTACATAGGAGGTATTACTTTCTTGGGCATAACTGTAGTTTAAGAAAACGTAACAGCTTAATACGATGAGTATCAGTCTATACATCAAGGTAGGTCATCAACATATCAAAACGCTCTTGCAACTGCTCTACAAGTACTTCTTCTTGATAACTAGCCTCTACGATATAGTCATATCGCTCAAGTGCTGCCTGTATACGTTGAGCATCTTGAGCATTAGTTTTGATCGTAATTTCAGCATAGTTGGCTTGATCTATACCATGTATAAAACTGGATAGGATGGCAACGTTTTCACTTTCCACTATCTGAGCGATCTCTGATAACGAGTAGTCTTGTCTTGGAGTTTTAAGTACGAAAATGCTCCCTGATTCACTAAATGAGAAACTCTCTGCATAATAAGAAAGCAAGTGCTCTAGCGTAATCATTCCTAAGAAACGCTCTTCACGATCTACCACTGGTATTGAGCTCAGAGATTCATTAGCCATCTTACGCATGATCTCATAGATATGCTCATTGTTATACACAAATGGCCTCCTACCAGATAGCGAGTAAGACCCTATAGGCTCTTCTTGATTTTGAGATAGGATATCATCTTCAGATACAAGACCTAATAACTGATCATTGTTGACTATAGGTAGATGTCTCACATAATATTGACCCATAAGCTGCAGTGCCTTATCACCTGTATCGGATGTAAGAAGTGTAGGTATGCTGTTTGATATGAGCTTATATGCAATCAATCTATTCGATTTTCTATAGATACTAACGATTCAAAAGTTTCTTTCGTTCTAAAACGAATTCTTTCTCCGATAATATTCCTTTTTTTCGTAATTCTGATAATCTGTTGAGCCTAGCTAAAAGTGCATCATCTTTCACCTCAGGTACTCCTTTAGGAGCAGAACCTATTCTAAAACCATTTTTCTTAAATGCTTCAAATTCAGGCTGAATTCTTAAATATGCGAGATCATCATGCTTAAGTATACGTTCATAATCTTTGAAACCTAGAGAAACTGCTTTATCTAAATGATAAAAAATCTTTTCTTTCTTCTCTGTCAATGAATATGCACAAGCAAGATTGAAATGTAAAGCAACATCATCAGGCTGTATTTCTAGTCCTTTTTCAAAATCCTCGATAGCCTCCTCTAAAGCAAACTCTTTATATTTAGCAATACCCGATCGCTTGTAAGGGTTGGCTTTATTGATCTTCGACTTATTTCTAGTATTTACTGCCTTTCTTCTCTCTGGTACAACTTGAGTACCCTGCTGTACATATTGTCTATTGTATTTTTGATCAAAAGCTCGATCAGACATTGATAGTAGCTTCATACCATCTATAAATCCTATGATGGCAGATATTGGAAAACGTAAACCTGCACTCATAAACATCATCATCAAGAAAAAAATACCTTGACCTGGTTTTCCTAAATAGAATTTATGAGCTCCTACTACCCCACCCACAAATGCTAGCATAGATGCAGCAAGTCTGCTTCTTTTTTTTTCTCTACGTCTGCTTCTTCTTGACACGGCTATTGTACTTTACACGTAATTATGGCAATATCATCAGGATATGCCTCTTCTCCTTTAAAAGTATCAATTTCTTCTAAAAGTTTCTCATTAAACGTATCTACGTCCAACGTATGGTTTTCTTTGACGAATCTCTCTATTCTATCGTCTTCGAAATACTCTTCCTTTTCATTTCTCAAATCTGCCAGTCCATCTGTGAAGCTCAATATGGTGATTGGTCCATCGAGTTTGATACTTCCTTCTTTTATAGAAGGTAATTTTTCAAAAGCACCGATCACTGTACTTCCTTCTTTAAGCTTAACAATTTTATTATCCATCAACATGATCGGTGGATAATGACCGGCATTGATATAATTCATCTGTCGCTTCTTGACATCGATCTCTGCTATGAAGAATGTGATGAATTTGTCACTTTGGGTAATACGATACACAGCCTGATTCAATGCAAATACAAAGGTTTCTAAATCTCGGTATTGATATATCAAACTCTGAATCATGGCTTGGAAATTAGCCATCAGTAACGCCGCTGCAACTCCTTTACCTGAGATATCCGCAATACAAAAGGCGAACTTATGCTTATCAAACTGTATGCAATCCAGATAGTCTCCTCCAATATTGAAGTGAGGTTTGTAGATACTCGATAGCTGATAATTTTCTTCCTTAGGTAATGTATCAGGAATCAACATCGTCTGAACCTCACTGGCAAGCTCGATTTCTCGTTTAAACTTTTCTTGTTCTAACTGCTTGTTGAATAGTCGTTTATTCTCAATAGCCACCGCTATGATATTGGTAATCGTAGTTATAAACTGAATCTTATTATACAGATCTTCTTTATCCTTAATACCTCCGATCACGGAGTATGCAATAGGCGAACTCTTATGAAAAACTGGAATGATAATATCAAACTGTTGTAGCAATTCTGGATCATCGTCTTTGATGGTATGGAGTCTATTGAAGTCTAAGAGTAGTGGAAAAAGGGTCTTAGTCGTCCTTTTGTTGAAATTGATGGCACTGGTACACCACCATTCATCATCTTGAATGACAAAAAGCGCCATCTTATCGATACCCATCTCCCAACTCAAGAAAGAACGATACATATTATACAGACCATCCGCTGCCACATTATCATTGATCGCCTGCGTAATAGTCAGCAGACTTTTGATTTGCAACTCCTTGAGATTAAGTTCTTTCTCTAACTTTTCTAAAAGCTCCATTTCTCTATTCATTATAGGATATTGAGATTTACATACATCCGCATATAAAAATAGAGAATCCTTGTGTAAAGACTGTTTATTAACGTAATAAATATTATAAAATATATTAATGTGATGTTTTTATCGATATACTATCACACTTTCTTCACATCAAAGCGATCCCTCAGATGAGTACCTAGGATATTGAAAGATAATACTAACAGCATAATCATCAACGCAGGAAATAAAGCCAGATAGATTTTACCACTGATGGCGTAACCATAATTTTCATTCAACATATTACCCAAGCTTGGTGCTGGCGGTTGCACTCCAAATCCTAAATAACTCAATCCCGCTTCTATTAGTATAGCAATAGCAAAATTGGATGCTGCTACAACAAGGACTGGACCTACAATATTGGGTAAAACATGTCTTATAATTGTCCGAGTAGAAGAATATGCTAATGATCGAGTCGCTCTGACGTAAGTATTATTTTTTATACTCAATACCTGACCTCTGACCAGTCTAGCAACATCCACCCACATCGTAAGACCCACAGCAATAAATATGCTTGACATACCTCTACCCAATGCTAAAACCACTACAAACACCAATAGCAAGGTTGGTATCGACCAAACCACATTAACAAAATACATCACTATACGGTCCATCCATCCACCATAGAAACCTGCCATTGCTCCTAGCGCTATCCCTATGAAAAGAGAAATCAGCACCGCCATAAATCCTATACCTAATGAAATACGTATACCCAATACCAATCTACTCAACTGATCTCTACCAAACCGATCTGTACCCAGCCAATAAGTCTGACTTTCCAAATTTGGATATCTATTTTGATCAACAATACGTTGCCGGTTCATAGCATTATTAATGATCCATTGATTATCCTCAGATCTCTTATCGTCATATTGGATACGAAGAGGACTATCATATTTACCGTTTAAAATCCATTTCAAGAAAGAGGAAGAACTCTTATCCTCTTCAACTAAAAACTGAGTTTCATAGCCAAGTGATCGTAAAGCGATCTCGGTATGTTGATCATTAGCATTTTTGCTTTTATCTGGTATAATTACATAAGCAAAAACAGCTAAGATGGCACATGCTATCAAAAAATATAAGCTGATATAGTAACTCCAAGAATTCACTACTTAGGACCGTAGTTTTGGATTATTGATATGACGATCTTTATCTCTGATATTTTTCTTTTCAAAATTCTGTCTCATTATATCGGTAAGGTCATACCCCATCTGATTGGCAAGACAAGTCACTACAAATAGAATGTCACCTAACTCCTCTTGAATGGCTTGATCAGCCTTTTCTTCATCCTCTTTTCTTTTGAAAGATTGTTCCCCATATACTCGTGCCATCAAGCGAGCCAATTCTCCTACTTCCTCAGTTAGAACTAGCGTATTAGTCGTTTCGCTAAAGTATTTTACACCTATAGTCTTAATCCAATGATCTACCTCATTCTGTAATTGTTGTAACTCCATTATACTCTATTCTGACTGTCTATGATAATGGTAACAGGACCATCATTGAGTAAAGATACTTTCATATCTCCGCCAAATACGCCCGTTTCCACCTTCAGTCCTGTCTCCAGTCTTAATATATCTACAAATCGCTCATAATATCCATTAGCCTTATCCGCTCTAGCAGATTGCAAAAATGAAGGGCGATT
This sequence comes from Saprospiraceae bacterium, assembly GCA_020629715.1. GTDB lineage: Bacteria > Bacteroidota > Bacteroidia > Chitinophagales > Saprospiraceae > JAHDGW01. The sequence continues at coordinate 96,500 of JAHDCU010000009.1, read as the reverse complement.
ACCTTTTTTAGTACTCGCATATAAGGTAAACTGACTGATCACTAAGAAGGCACCTTGTACATCCATGATACTCAGATTCATTTTTCCCTCATCGTCAGAAAATATACGCATATTTTTAACCTTATTCACGAGCCACTTAATATCACTCTCATCATCTTCATGTGTTACTGCACATAAGATCATAAAACCTTGATCTATACTCCCTTCTAGTTTTCCGTCTACCTTTACACTGGCATCTGAGACACGTTGTATAACTAATTTCATATGTTCGACATTACTGACTTTATCCACATCAAGATAGAAATACGATGTGAATAAGATGGTAATTATCCACAATGAAATCTACGAGCCCGAAAAAGAGGTGTAAAACCGCTTGCGGTCGATTTTTTTGAACAACTTATAACGGTTGAAAATCGGTTTCTAAACAATAATTATTTGAAAAAGAATACTGTGAATACTTCTACACATTCCACATTTATTTGTGGAATTGTATAAAACCTTGAGCTTTCAGCTTTTCAAAGCTGTTCATAAGATAGTTCAATTTGTGAGAAGTTATAAAATCATACTATCATACTCATAGTTATCCACGATATCCACCTGATAATAATAATAAACCCTTTTTTAAAAATAGACTATTAATATTTATAAGGAAAAGAAGATGTGGATAAACCATTTTTGCCGCATCCGATTCTATCTTTGGAATACATAATTGAAGATATGAATGCTGCGCAAAAAAAACGCTATTTACGCTACACTTGGTTTTTGATAGGAGCTGTTTTTCTAGTGATTCTCGCGGGCGGTACTGTGAGGATGACACAGAGTGGAATGGGATGCCCAGATTGGCCAAAGTGTTTTGGGATGTGGATTCCACCATTAGAGGAATCTCAGTTACCAGCGGATTATCAATCTTATTTAGATAAGCAAGATATCGACCATTCATTTAATGTGTATCATACATGGATAGAGTATATCAATCGTCTGTTAGGCGCTCTACTAGGAGTTTTTGTGTTTATCTATTTGATCTGGAGTTTCTTTACTACTCGTCGGACATCGCGTAAGGTATTTTTCATAACTGCTTTTGTTTTATTTGTACTCACAGGTTTTCAAGGTTGGCTAGGAAAGACCGTTGTAGATGCTAATCTTGCAGTATCTAAGATTACAATACATATGTTGGTCGCCATTATTTTGGCAGGTCTTCCCTTAATCAATATAGCTGCCTTTCGTGACCATAAGATAAAGGTAGGATCATGGTTAAGGTGGTTACCTTTAGTTGCTATATTGGTGGTATTGATTCAGGTCGTATTGGGTACACAGGTTCGAGAAGAGGTGGATATTGTAAGTAAGGCATTATCCTATGGGCAACGTGAGCTGTGGATAGATCGATTAGGAAGTATATTTTCGGTACATCGTAGTTTCTCCTGGTTAGTCTTATTGATTACTGGGTATGCTGCATTCAAATATAAAAGTGTAGAGGGTTTATCTAAAAGTATGATTGTTGTCGGAGTCTGTACAATATTCAATATTCTCTTAGGTGTCATCATGAGTTATCTAGATATGCCTGCCTTAGCACAGCCCCTACATTTAGTTGGTGCATGTTTACTTGTAGTGGTTTGGTTGGATTTATTCTTAAGATTGAGAAGTAGTTAAAGATTTATTGATTTCTCATATTCTAGATTGCTTGTATAAAATGGTACTTTTGAGGCAGAATGTACGGTATGGACAATCTTAAGTCTTACAAGGAGCAGTATCAATATTACGAAAGTAATGGTAAGGGTGAAGTCATTTTACTTTTACACGGCTTGATGGGTAATCTCAGTAATTTCGATGGTATCATCAATAGATTTGGAGAAGATTACAATGTAGTCATGCCCTTATTACCCTTATTGACTTGGCCTTTCGATCAATTATCACTACCTAATCTTGTAGATTTTATAGAAGAGTTTGTAGATGATCAAGGCTATGATAAAGTTCATATTCTTGGTAATTCTCTTGGTGGACATCTTGCACAGCTTTATACACTCAAACGAGCTGAAAAAGTATCCTCTCTTATTTTGACTGGTAGCTCTGGATTATTCGAAAATTCATTTGGATCCACTTTTCCTAAGCGAGGAGATTATGAATTTATCAAGCATAAGGTAGAGACTACTTTCTATGATCCTAAAGTAGCTACTAAGGAGATTGTTGATGAGGTATTTGAAACTGTAACGGACCGCGAAAAAGCATTACGTGTAGTCATTACTGCAAAGTCAGCTGTTCGTCAGAATCTTGAAAATAAAATTGATAAGATTCTGGCACCAACGCTACTTGTTTGGGGAAAACAGGATAATGTTACGCCTCCATTTGTTGCGGAAAAATTTCATGAGCTTATCCCAAACTCAACATTGAGATGGGTAGATAAATGTGGTCATGCCCCTATGATGGAGCATCCTAACAACTTCAATGTACTATTGGAAGAATTTCTAATGGGTTTAGCTTAGTAGATTTTAGGATATCATTGATCTGATGATGATGTCTATTTTGATGATATATCACCACACGTAATGTATCTCCAAACCGCAACTTAATCCATTTCGAAATAGAAATATTACACTTCATTTTTGATAGATTCTTTGTCTTAGATTGACCTAATATATCCTTAATCTGATTAAGTTGTTGTAGATGTTTAGTTTGCACATCTTTTGTAAGGTCATCTTCAATAGGATTCATACTTTTAAAAGTATTTTGTTTGGAAGAATCTGGAAGCATCATATTGGCGAAGTAGTTTCCGAGCCAACCACTCTTATAGATTTCATCTGAATTAATCTCTCTCTTACTTAGAGCTAATACTCTTTTAAACTCAGGTATGTAGAAATCACCGTATCGGTTAAGATGTTCTATATTTTCCAATATGGTCCAACGTCCTGTTGATTGTCTATAATTCAGTATATCTACCGATAGCTTCATCAGTTTATTGATAAAAGATAATTGTGATTCTATCTGTAAGCTTAAATTTTGAATAAGTTGACTTTGCTTAATTTTCATACTCCAAAGTTCCAAGCTTTTTGAATAATAAATATTGATTCAAATCAATATTTCTGAAGCCTAGATAAAGTCTCTGGACTCATTCTAAGATAGGAGGCAATATACTTATGCGGGACATGTTGAAATAGCTGAGGACTTCGCTTCAATACTCGAGCTAATCGATCTTTTGGATTGTTATGAAGTAGATCATTTTCACGTTCGACCATACTAAGTACTAGAAGTTGAAGGACTTGATTCCAAAGTATTAAATGTGCTTGATCCTTAGATATGAAATGATCAAAGTCTGATTTTGAAATAACTTCTATTTCTGTTTTACGTATCGCTTGGTATATATATTGGTTAGCCTGATGACCAAAGAAGCTATCAATAGCAGTGAATAAGGAACCATCATATGCAAATCGGATGGATTGAGACTGATCATTGATCATGATATGAATATGTATACATCCTTCTTTTACGATGTAGATATCTTGATCAAAGCTACCTTCGTGAATTAGAATCTCGCCACGTTTTAGTATCCTTTTCTTAGTATTAGGTATTTGATAGGTTATTTTCTGAATAAGTTGATCTAATGGAATGGACATGTATATTAAGGTACGACTTATACATCATTCGCCAATAGATCTGACATGACATGATACTTAGGATCATTGACACCATGTTCTATATAATCTTCCCATTTTGGGTTAGCCTTGATCAGTAGCGCTTTACATTCTGAACTTAGATGAGACACCTTGATAGTACGTCCAGAGTCTATGTATTTATTCGCAATATTTCTTAACGCTTCTATACCAGAGTGATCACTTACTTTAGACTCTATAAAATCAATTTCTATATGATCAGGATCTTCTTTTACAGTAAACTTAGAATTAAAATTCTGTACCGATCCAAAGAAAAGTGGACCCCAAATTTCATACACTTTAGTTCCATCTTCTTTGATGTGTTTACGAGCACGAATCATCGTTGCATTTTTCCATGCAAAAACAAGAGCTGACATTATAACTCCAGCAATAACGGCAATGGCCAAATCTTGCCAGACCGTAATAACTGAAACCGCAATCAATACAATGGCATCGGCTACAGGAATTTTATTGAGGATGCGAAAACTACTCCATGCGAATGTTCCTATGACGACCATAAACATTACACCTACTAAAGCTGCTATTGGTATCTGCTCGATCAGAGGTGATGCAAAAAGGATAAAGCAAAGCAACATTATAGACGCAACAATACCAGATAATCTACCACGTCCACCAGAGTTTACATTGATGATCGATTGACCTATCATAGCACATCCTCCCATACCACCGAATAATCCTGACAATATATTTCCTGCACCTTGTGCTAGACATTCACGATTGCCACTCCCTCGTGTATCTGTGAGTTCATCCACAAGGTTTAGGGTCATCAACGATTCTATGAGTCCAACAGCAGCTAGTAAAAATGCAGTCATTAATATCAAGGACCAATGACCAGATAGTGTAGAAAACATACCGAATATCTGTCCTTGAAAAATAGGTAGTCCACCCTCTAATCCAGATCCACCACCATCTCTTATAAATGAACCAACTGTACTCACATCTAATCCACCAAGTATCGTAATGGCTGCTATCGTTACAATGGCTACAAGAGCAGATGGTACTTTAGTCGTAAGTTTTGGAAGTAGCCACATGATCAGCATCGTCAGTACTACTAGTCCCAACATGATGTATAGATCACTACCAGACATCCATTGAGTGGTACCATTGACGGTTTCTTTGAAAAGATTGAGTTGAGCTAAGAAGATGACGATAGCGAGACCATTGACAAATCCCATCATCACAGGATGAGGGATCAATCGTACGAACTTACCAAGTCGCATGAGACCGCTAAATATCTGAATGACACCTACGATTAATAGTGTGATCAATAACCACTGTAAACCAAGATTAGGAATGGCTTCATCCAATGCAGCACCTACAGCATTACCCTCTGATACCATATGAACCATCACGACTGCCATGGCACCGGTAGCACCAGATATCATCCCTGGTCGTCCACCAAAAATAGAGGTAATAATGCCCATAAAAAATGCGCCATATAGACCTACGAGAGGATCTAGTCCAGCTACAAAGGCAAAAGCTACTGCCTCAGGTACGAGTGCTAGTGCCACTGTCAGTCCTGAAAGAATATCACTTTTGGGATCAGCCGTTAATGTTTTGATATAGGTCATCATAAGATATCGTCTTTGCTAAAAGGCGGCGAAGATATCAAATAGCACCGAACTCAATGGTCTTGGCTATATTATTATTGATTTTAATATATAAATCATACATTGGAAGTACTAACCAATAAACAATCCGTTATGTATAATTTTCCTTTACGTTTTCAATTCAAAATATCTACCCTGGCCAATGACTTTAGAGCAACCGATGCCAATGGTGAACTCATCGCTTATGTACGGCAAAAGATGTTCAAGTTCAAAGAGGACATCCAGATCTACAGTGATGAGCAACGAGTAAACTTGATCTACAGAATCAAAGCCAATAAATGGATTGATTTTAATACGATGTACTCTTTTTATAATGAGCTGGAGGAAGAACTCGGTAGTGTAGGTCGCAAAGGTTGGGCATCTCTATGGAAAGCCACTTATGAAATTTTTGATCCGAGACGTAAGCAGGATTTCTTGATCAAAGAGGAGAATGCTTGGGCGAAAGTGTTGGATGGACTACTAGGCGAAATACCTATTCTCAATTTCTTTACAGGATATCTATTTAATCCTAAATATATAGTCACAAGAACTGATGGTCAAGAGGTAGTTCGTATTGCAAAAGAGCCTAGTTTTTTCGGTAGAAATTTCACCATTACTCAACTCGGTGACATCAGTGAGGAAGAAGAAGTTGAGCTTTTGTTAGGACTTATGATGATGATCTTATTGGAGCGTAGGAGGGGCTAGATGTAATAGAATCGTTGTATGAAAAGGATTAAATTTCAGTTGAGACCTAAATATTTAGCATTTGGGATTGTAATTTGGAATCTTCTATTTTTACCGGAATTTTTCCAGATGGTAGGTATATTACCACGAATAGTTCCGGGCGGTATACTAGTATTGATTGCTGGATTACTTCTCATATTTAGTCAGATTAGATTATTGCGTAGCGAGGATACTAGAAGAATAATTTTAATTGATGGATATGATGAAAGTATCGTAAATACAAGTTGTTATTTTCTGATGTCAATGGGAATTATGATATGTTTATCATCTTTTTTATTTTGATAAATTTTGTCTTTTAAAGTCGATTATACTTACTTCGTTTTATACTAGTTGGAGACTTCTTTTAATTATATAGCGAGGATCTTAGTTATCGCAAAGAAGTTAGATGTTACTTAGGGTCACTTCCTTTCAGTTTATATGATATCTCGATCCGCCTTTGGCGAGACAAGCAAGCTCGATATGAAAAGGGTAATCAAAAAAGACCCAGTACCGAAGTACTGAGTCTTTTCATTAATCATTAATCGCTTTTATTTAGAGAAACAAGTTAGTTGTGTAGTAAACTGTAACCAGTAACCCCTAAACGGCGCAAAGCGCCTTACGGCTTTATCACTTTTGTTTTTTGCTTAGCCCGTATATCACGTTGCATTGGATTTTCTTTCGTATTACGCTCCTTGAATAGATCGAATCTACTTGGTTCTTTACGTGGAGGATAGTAGTTATTGCTTCTATCCACGTCTGCAGTTTCTAAGTATGGATCTAGTACGATTTCTTTCACCGGTTTAGAAGATTGGAAAACCTTAGTTACGGACTCAGCACCCATTCTCCAAATCTCAGCAGGAACTCGTACCGTCTCTGTTGTACCGTCTTCATATACAAAGTTGAAGATTACAGGCATGACCAAACCACCTACATTAGTAAAGGTCAACTCATAAACTTCTTTTCCTGACTCCACAAATGCACGTTCTTCATCTGTCAATCCATCCAAGTATTCTTGATACTCTTCTTCGTCAAGTATATTGGTTTTCAAAGGATCATAACCTGTGTAGAAATCTACGATCGTAGGATCTTCATCAGCTAATGTCGATTTGATAGTTTCACGATCTCTAATTTTACTGATGTTTTCAGGTCCTTCATCTCGAGCCATCATGTCCTGCTTGCTAGCTGCTACAGGATCAAGTCGCTTAGGTATGAATGGCTTTACATTTTCCAAAGCAATATCTACATGATCATTGGTGTAAAACCATCCTCTCCAAAACCAATCTAGATCTACTCCAGATGCGTCCTCCATTGTACGGAAAAAGTCAGCAGGCATCGGATGCTTAAATTTCCAACGATTACAATATTCTTTAAATGCATGGTCGAAAAGCTCACGACCCATAATGGTTTCTCTTAGAATATTGAGTGCGGTTGCGGGTTTACCGTATGCATTATTTCCGAACTGAAATATTGATTCTGAGTTGGTCATGATAGGAGAGATTCTACTTTTATCACCACCCATGTAGTTGGTGATTTTATGTGCTGGTCCTCGTCGCGATGGGAAATCTCGCTCCCAGTGTTGCTCTGTCATGTATTGCATAAAAGTGGTCAAACCCTCATCCATCCAAGTCCATTGACGTTCATCAGAGTTGACGATCATAGGGAACCAGTTGTGTCCCACTTCGTGTATTATCACACCGATATGACCATACTTCATACGTTGTGAATAAGTATTATCATCTTCACATCTACCATAGTTGAAACAGATCATAGGATACTCCATACCCATGTTACCATCGATAGACCAAGCCACAGGGTAAGGATAGTCAAATGTGTAATGAGAAAACCATTTTACGGTATGGGCAACAGCTTTAGTTGAGTATTTATTCCAAAGGCAATCTCCTTCTTTCACCCACATCGATTGCGCCATTACGGTTCTACCGTCACTCATTTTGACACCCATGGCATCCCATATAAATCTACGTGAAGTAGCGAAAGCAAAATCACGAACATTCTCTGCTCTAAATTTCCAAGTTTTAGTCTTCGTTGACTTCTCTTTGATACGCTCTTCAGCTTCGTCGTATGTAGCAATGGTCACAGGTTGTTCATACGACTTCTTAGCGTCTGCAAGTCTTTTCTTATGCGTCTTGCTTAGTACTTCATCAGAGTTCAATAAATCACCCGATGCTGCCACGAGGTGATCCGCAGGTACCGTGATATTGACATCATAGTCTCCAAAGATGAGGGTAAACTCCCCTCTTCCTAAAAACTGTTTATTTTGCCATCCTTCTACATCATTGTAAGAGCACATTCTAGGAAAGTATTGAGCTATGACGTATACATTATTACCGTCCTCTTCGAAAGGCTCATATCCTGAACGGCCTCTATCTTTTCGAGTATTATTGATATTATACCACCATTTCACTTTGAAGGTATACTGAGCACCAGCTGCTAATGTATTGGGCATATCGATACGTAGCATCGTCTTATTGATCGTATAGGGCAATGCTTTGCCGCTTGCATCTTTTACATAGTCTATGTTAAATCCACCATCAAATTTATCGTCCATCTTAGCCATCTGTGATAGCGATGTACGTTTGTCTAGTTCGCTGGTACGGATCAGGTGACTGTCAGAGTCTTTGGCTCTTACATTTTGGTCGAGCTGCATCCATAGGTAGTTGAGTGCATCTGGAGAGTTATTATAGTAGGTAATGGTCTCCTCACCATATAGCTTTTGATTTTCATCATCGATGGTGATATCCATCTTGTAATCTGCCTCTTGCTGATAGTACTCATGACCAGGCGCTCCTGCTGCGGTGCGGTAAGCATTAGGTGTGGGTAAGTCTTGACCTAGCTGTCGAAACTTATTTTGATTGGTATTTTCTTGTGCAAAAGTAGTGATGCTTATCGCGAAAAGAAAGATTAGGGATAGTATGTGTTTCATCAAAAATTTATTTAGATTGGCGAAGATAAGGGCTTGGGCTGAAATACCATGTCGGAAATAAGGGATGATTGGAATTTATTGGATGGAGTGAGGGATGTGATACTCAAGAATGGTCGTTATCGAGAAATATTATTTTGGAACAAACTTCCACATTAATATCTGTTTTGGGTGTTAAAGGGGAAGTTTGTTCCGGTTATAAATGAGTTCTATGTCATAAAAGAAAACAAAAATGGGAAGTCTATTAGAAATAGTTGGAAATCATAAACTGAGTTTTAGTTCAGGAAAAGAAATTGTAAGTCAATTCCAGTCTATTTTTGATGTCGAAATTAAAAACGGAACCTATCAATCTAATGAAGTAAAGGACAAACATGAAGACCTAAATAAAGTTGAATACTTCGTCGCTTTAGATTATTTGGAACAGAATTTCGATAGATGGAAAGAGGTGAAGTTGATGACGAATTATAAATTTTGTTCCGAAATAAATATTCTTGAGAAAACACTCAAATTTAGCAACGGATGCAGATACAAATACTGGAATGTAAATTTGTTTCAAGAGGAATATGATGAAAAATTGAAAGAGCAACATGAGTTTTGCAAAACACATTGGAATGAAGTCCATAAGTTTTCGATAAACATAACAAATCGAGTTAAAGGTGACATGCAAATTTATTTTGAAGATAGCAGGTTTCAAGAAGAATTAGATATGTGTTTTCAAGGTAAACCATTAAGTTATATCTTCGAAACGATGCAGGGGAAATGGAAGCCAACAGAATTGCATGAAGCAAGAAAAAGAAAAGATGAATTTCTTGTTAAAAATGGTTGGTACTACGAAAAAATGAATACGACATAGAACAATGTGTATGAGATCAGACTTGCTATCGCTGCGTCCGCTCCATACACTAACCGTTATACACAACTAAAAACAGAGAAAACGAAAAGTGAAGAAAAAAATTTATTTAATTAAGGGATTTGCAAAAACTGATGATGAATCAAAAGCGATGGACTTCTATTTAAATGAATTCCTTAAATACTTCATTAGCAAAGCAGGTGGTGGATGGGACAAGAACGAAATGGTATATCTTGATAATCCGAAAAGTGCTGATCTTATAGATATTATCAACAGTAGTGATCTTGATTATAGTATTTCAGTATTTATTGGACACGGTGCAACCCAAGACTCAAATCAATTGTTCCAAATAAATAAAGATGAAATAATTAAAGCAGGTCAATTTGTAAGTAGTTCGCCAAGGCAACTTTTAATTTTTGAAAGTTGTAGATCGGATATTAATAATATTCCGACAACTGATCTATCTGATAAAATTCCAAAATTCGAAAGAGGTGGATTTGTAAGAGCACCGATATCAATTGACAAAACCCGAGAAATACTAAATGCAGATATAATAAAATCCAAGAAAGATGTTGTAGCATGTTTTGCTTGCTCTGTCGGAGAAACTGCTTCAAATTTCTATTTTAGTTATTTACTATTATCAACGGCTATGAACTGGCATCTTGATCCAGGCCCTCATTTGGAATCACTTAAAATAACAGATCTTATGGCTCATATAATAAAAACTGCCCCAAAGATGATAAAAGATCAAATAGGATCACTTCAAACTCCACAAATTATGGGAGACTCAAACTTTCCTTTCACAATAAGTAAATTTTAAATATGGCAGATTTCAAAAGATTTAAACCAGGAGACACCTTTAGAATTCAATTTAATCATTTAATAAACCTAAACCGCTATCCAGAATCAATCTATTGCATATTCAAATCATGCAGTTATTTGGGTGAATCAGATTTTGTTGAAGAATTAGTTGTAGATCAAATAATTGAAATTGAGGATTATTTGAATGGAAATGAATACCAAACGGTAGAGAGAAAACTAAATAACATAAATAATGGAGGTTACTCTTTATATTATAGGATGCATGAATAGCTGTGTATAACACATGATCATGATGGCATACCCTTCGGGATACGCCACATATCATAATTCCGTTATGTGTCACTAAGAAAAAAATGAAAGAAGAAATTCTACATAAATATTTTAAGGGCCAAGTTACTGACAATGAACTTGTTGAAGATTTGAAAGGAAGTCAAGAACGAACAGGATATGATACAATAAATGTATATATTGAATCCATTGCTGAAGGGGGATTTCAAGTAAAAACTAAGCACCTCGAAAAATTGTGCGATGCATTTTTAAATAAAATAATAAATTCAGAAAATCTAAATACAATAGGATTTGCATTAATGGCTTCTGATTTCTTTGAATGGGACACCAATACTAAATCTGGGAAAATAATTGGTGAAGTTATTAGTGATTGGGACAATACTTCAATAGGTTACGAAATAACAGATAAAAATGTTTGGCATTGGCAAAGGTATTTAGAAACTGGATTTAATAATTTAGACAAAAACGAGATAAAATACAAAATTAGAAGTAAAGGAAAATACTTGAATTTATATCGACAAATAGACTTAATACTCGAAAAGGAATGGGATCCAATTGGCGTTTCAGAAATTGTCAGAGATGAGTACCAAATGTATGTTCCGCAAATCTTCAAGATGAAACAGAATAAATCATCAGGTGAAGAAATAGGAAAAGTATTATACAAACTTGAAACTGAAAAAATGGGACTTTTAGGAAACAGAGAAAATTGTAAACGAGTTGGTGAAATGATTAATAAAATTGAAATGAATAGCGACACATAACTTTAGGTATCACAGCATGTGTGCCAATGGCACCCACGCAGGATACCATTGTACGTTACCCATAAAATTCAATGTACTATACTGATTTAGCTTCACATAAAAGTGTAATGGTTATCGGTTCAAGGTAATTTCTGGCTTCCATTTTAACACGGAATTAAAAGTTAGGTATCCTTTATTCATGAACCTATTGCTTTGTAGATCGGTTGGGTTCTATAAATGAAAGAAATGCTACACCCAGAAAAAATTCAGGCAGAAATAGACGGTGACAATCATGTAATGACAAGTATCGATACTCCTATGAGGGCAGATGCTTTTGAAAAAAGTGATGATGAGAAAATCAAGATTATCCAAGATTGCTTTTCGGTAGTCATGGATACATTAGGTCTAGATTTGAGTGATGATAGTCTCAAAGGCACTCCTTATCGAGTTGCCAAGATGTATGTCAAAGAAATCTTCGCTGGCTTAAATCCAGAGAACCGTCCTAAGATTTCTGTATTTGATAATAAGTATCAGTATAACAAGATGCTTATTGAAAAAAATATAACCTTAACCTCATTCTGCGAACATCATTTTCTTCCTATTAATGGCTTTGCACATGTAGCATATGTTTCTACTGGAAAAGTCATTGGCCTTTCAAAGATTAATAGAATCGTGGACTTTTACGCAAGAAGGCCACAGGTTCAAGAAAGGCTCACGGTACAGATTTACAATGATCTCAGACAAGAGTTGGAGACTGATCATGTGATGGTTGTGATAGATGCAGAGCATCAATGTGTATCAGCGAGGGGTATTCAAGATCAAACGAGCTCTACAGTCACCATGGAGTATGGTGGTCAGTTTAATCAGGCTTCTTATCGCGAAGAGTTTTTAAGACTAATTGAGAAATAGGCTATAGATTTAACTAAGTACATTGTGGTGTCTATTGAACGGATTTATGTTCATGCTTAAAGCAACTACTCAACATTTGATTAATGGATGTTCTGTTAATATTTTCTCGAAAATCAGGAAATCAAAGAAAAGGACTGGAATAATAAATTTGGAGATCGTAAAAGTGAAATCGTTATCATTGGGCAAGATAAGGATGAGGCACTAATCAGAAGCCAATTAGAGGAATGCTTGTCGACAGTAGAGGAATTAGTTTCTAATAAATGGAAAGGTGGCTATGAGGCCGATTGACCTGTTCAGAAAGTCCCTCAAGCGCTTATGTAATTTAATCTTGATATATTAGCTTCTATTGTTTTCCATGCTTAACTTATGGATAATTGTTAAGCTATGAAAAAAGGAAAGGTCATCATCTTAGGTATCGCAGTGGCGATGGTTCTATATATTTTTAATATTCTATGGTCTACCGGTTTCTTCCGTTCTATTGAATCTAGCTTTGATAGCGAGATAGTTGATCGATTTTCAATCAAGGGGGCGGAAGATATTACTATAGATTACTTGGATAGTTTGATCTTTATCTCATCTACAGATAGGAAGATCTATCCTCCTGATCAACAAGAGGATGGTGCTTTGTATATGATCGATGGTGCGGATCCAATATTAATTACTGGTGATTTAAAAATTCCTTTTGCGCCTCACGGTATTTCTATTTATAGAAGTGATAGTATTATACACCTTGCGGCTATCAATCATACGCTTGATGGTCATTCGATTGAGTTTTTTAAATATGCCAACGATACTTTAATTCATGATAGGTCGATGAGAGACCCATCCATGATACAACCTAACGATCTAGTTCTTGTCAACGAGTCACAGTCCTATTTTACCAATGACCATCGATATACCGAGGGTATCGGAAAGTTAGCTGAAGAGTATCTTGGGCTTAAGCTGTCCAATGTAATTTATTATGATGGCAAAGAGTATAATGAGGTTGCGGACGGTATCGCATATGCGAATGGTATCAATTATGATTCTGTTCGTAAACTCTTATTCGTTGCATCACCACGGCATTTTCTTGTAAAGGTCTATGATGTAAGTGCTGATGGTCACCTATTACATGTAGAAGACATGGATTGCGGAACTGGAGTTGATAATATTGAGCTTGATCCGTCGGGTGTTTTATGGATAGGATGTCATCCTAACCTGATTCACTTTGGAGAATATGCAAAGGGAAAGGAAAAAATATCACCTTCGGAGATCATCAAGATTGATTATAGAGAGAAGGGTGATTATAGTATTGAACAAATGTATTTAGATGATGGATCTTCTATGTCAGGTTCTACGGTGGCGGCACCTATTGGAGATAAAGTGTATATTGGGAATGTGATGGATGACCACATAGTAATTTTAAAAAACTAATGTAATTGTGCCCTTGCTAACGTTAATTTTTACCGGTAAAAAATTTACAAAGCAATATTTAAGTGAACTATGAAAACTGTAGACCTTATCGCAAACCAGCTCAAAGAATTATACACCGGTAGAAACTGGACTTGGTCGTGTATCACGGATCAAATAGAAGATATTACATTAGATGAGGCGGGGCAAGTGATATACGGCCTCAATTCTATACAGGTTCTGCTTTTTCATTTGAATTATTATGTGAAAGGAGTTCATGAATATCTAGATACTGGAGAGCTTAAGATCAGTGATAAATATGCCTTTACACCACCTAAGCATAACGATGAGGAATCATGGAAAAGGTTTAAGAAGACTGTAATAGCGGATGGGCTTGCATTTGCGGATCGAATATCAAAGTTAGATGATGGCGTATTACCTACTATTATGATCGAGGATAAGTATGGCACCTACTTCCGAAACCTTCAGGGTATTATAGAGCATGCGCATTACCATCTAGGTCAGATTGTAATTATAAAGAAAATTCTCAGGGCAGGCTAGTGTTCCACGTGGAACGTAATATTTATGGATGAGTTAGTAAATGATATAAAGAATTGTACAGAATGTAGTGATACCCTATTGTGTAAACCCAGACCTGTCATCTCTGTAAGTAAAAAGAGTAAAGTAGCCATCATTGGACAAGCGCCTGGTAGACGGGTATTTGAATCTGGTATACCGTGGAATGATCCAAGCGGTGATCGTTTGCGATATTGGTTGGATGTTACTAATGAGGAATTTTATTATACGGATAACTTTGCTATAGTTCCTATGGGCTTCTGTTATCCGGGTACAGGTAAAAGTGGAGATCTACCTCCTAGTAAGAAATGTGCTCCGTTGTGGCACGAAGTTCTTTGGCAATCGATGCCAGATATTAAGTTATTCTTGCTCATAGGCAATTATGCACAGCGATATTATTTGAGAAAAAATGTAAAGAAAACACTGACAGAGACCGTAAGGTCGTATCAAGAATATCTTCCTAAGTATTTTGTACTTCCGCATCCATCACCAAGAAATAATATATGGATAAAAAAGAACCCATGGTTTGAGGAGGAGTTGATTCCTGTGCTTCGAGAGAGAGTTTTATTAATTATTTCTAGTGGCTAATATTGTTGTTCGGTGATCTATGTCTTTCTTTCCTTAAGCCATTCACAAAAGCTATTGTAAGAAGTGTCTAGAGATATACTGACCTTTTCTTTATCTTTTAATAAGGCAAGCCTTTTCGGAACAGGTGTATTACCTGATCCTAATACTTCATCCATTACATCCAAAAATTTGGCAGGATGCGCTGTCTCAAAAAAAATATTATTACCGTCCGAATTAACATCTATTAGGGATTGATATCCTAATGCTCCATGTGGGTCTGCTACATATTGATGGGAATTATGTATTGCTTTGACGATTGTCTTATTTTGATCATCATTATAGAAAGCTCCCGAAATATCTTGTTTGATATCGTTCCACGTGGAACGATATAATGCCATCATGCGATCAAAGTTAGATGGACGTCCAACATCCATGGCATTAGAGATAGTAGAGATAGAGGGTTTTGGTTCGTAGATACCTGTTTCTAGATACTTAGGTACTATGTTATTGATATTGGTAGCTGCAATGAATTGATCGATTTTAAGACCAAGCCTTTTTGCAATCAAACCTGCTGTAAGATTTCCAAAATTACCACTTGGTACAGAGATGGTTATAGGTTCTTTTGTTGGACCTAATTGTTTGATAGCTTCGAAATAGTAGAAACTCTGAGGAATCAATCGAGCAATATTGATACTATTTGCAGAACTAAGGCGATATTGTTTATTTAGACTCTTGTCTAGGAAGGCCTGTTTCACCAATGCTTGACAGTCATCAAAGGTGCCGTCAATTTCTAAGGCGGTAATATTTTTACCTAAAGCGGTTAATTGCTTTTCTTGTAATGCGCTTACTTTTCCGCTAGGATAGAGGATGATGACTTCAATACCTGGAGTATCATAAAATCCTGCTGCCACTGCTCCGCCAGTATCTCCACTGGTAGCCACTAGTATGGTCAAGTCGCTATCATTATTTCGGTTAAAATAAGACATGAGCCTAGACATAAATCGAGCACCAAAATCCTTAAAAGCAAGTGAGGGACCATGCCATAGCTCAAGACTATAGATATTAGTATCAGACATTCTTACCAGTGGTGCGGGAAAGTTGATGGCTTCGTAGACGATGTCTTTCAGAATATTCTCAGGTATATAGCCATCAAATAGATGACTGCAAACTAGATATGAATTTTCTTGAAAACTACGGTTGTAAAAGTCACTCCAAAAACTTTCGGGCAACGGCTGTAATTCACAAGGCATATACAATCCGCCTTCGGGAGCTAGAGAATTTATCACCGCTTCCTCAAGATCGACGATGTGATCTATGTTTTTAGTACTGTAGAGTTTCATAGTATTATAATCTTAAAGCACCTTGTTCATTAATTCTAGTTACAAAACTAGAGCACTCAATTTTAGCTTCGTTATAGACCTTGTAGGCAGCGTTCATAATATTCTCCGCTGCAAGGCTATCGCTACAAAATGCAAACATACTTGGACCCGCTCCGCTAATACTAAAACCTAATGCACCTGCAGTAAGCGCTTCTTCTTTCATTTTATAAAATTGAGGGATAAGCTGAGCACGTTGCGGTTCGATAATATGGTCAGTCAAGGATCGCTTGATGAGATCAAAGTTAGAATTGAACATTCCCAGGACAAAACCAGCAATATTTCCTGTCTGTGCTATCGTCTGTTCTAAACCTACTTTATCACTTAGCACAGCACGAGAGTCTTTGGTCAGAATCTCAATTTGAGGATGAATCATGGTAATATAGATCCCTTTTGGTACATGTATCTTATGCACATCAAGCGTTGCATTATCTCTGATAAGCGTTACGCCACCAAGTAGTGAAGGAGCAACATTATCAGCGTGATAAGCACCATCTGCAATCTCTTCACCTGCAACCGCGAAAGGTAAAAGCTGTCTTTTGGTCAATGGGCGCCCAAGCATTTCGTTGACTGCCATTGCTCCTGCTACGGCACTCGCTGCACTAGAACCCATACCCGTTCCGAGGCCCATTTTTTTATATAGTTCTATTTCAAAAGGTCTATCTGATTCACCAAGGTGATCTAGTACTTTTTGAGCAGCATATCCTGCACAATTAGATGCTACTTCGTACGGAAGTTTTTGTTTAGCACCGGTGATTTTTGTGATTTTGATACCAGGCTCTTTTCCGTGCTTTATAATGATTTCATCACCTGGCTCATCTATAGCGAAGCCCAGTATATCATAACCAACCGCGACGTTGGCAACTGTTGCAGGGGCAAATACTTTCAATCCAGTTTTAGACATGACGATAGCTTTTAGCAATTTGAATAATATCAGCAAATACCCCTGCCGCTGTAACCGCAGCACCAGCACCAGGACCTTTGATCACCAATGGACGATCATGGTATCGCTCAGTGGTAAATACAATCATGTTATCACTCCCTTGCAAACCATAAAAAGGATTATCCGCTCCAACACTTTGCAGACCAGCGCTGAGCTTACCATTTTCTATAGTCGCGATGAAACGTAGCTTTTCGTCCTTAGCCTCAGCTTCTTGTATCAGTTCACCATAGTTTTGATCTTCAGATTGTAAAACTTGGAAGAAGGAATCAACATCTTCTGCATCTGATGCTGCATCAGACATTAGTGCTGTGATATTCACATCATCTAATTCACAATCTGTACCAGCAAGTCTTGCAAGAATCACAGCTTTACGTGCTACATCAGTACCAGACAAATCCTCTCTAGGATCGGGTTCCGTATAGCCCTGTTCTTTTGCCTGTTGTACAACTTTAGCAAATGATTTAGCCGCGGTGAATGTATTGAATATATAGCTGAGTGTTCCGGAGAGTACAGCTTCTATTTTTAGTATTTGATCGCCCGTATCTTTAAGGTCTTCTAGCACAGAAATAACGGGAAGGCCAGCTCCTACATTGGTTTCATACCGATAATCTACACCCTTATCCTTTGCTAAAGTTATAAGCTGATTATAGTATTGTTGATCTGAAGATGCAGCTACCTTATTCGGCGTAGTGATATGTATACCTTTAGCTAATATGCGGTGATACTCTTTTGATATTTCTTTATTTGCGGTACAATCTATAAATATGGATGGTCCAGGAGTATCATCAATCATATCTTCGATAAAGGAAGATATATTGGATGCCTCTCCTTTTGCTAACAATTGCTCTACCGCAGTATCTATAGCTATACCTTCTTTAGCAAAAAGCTTCTTTTTAGAGTTAGCTAATCCTCTTAGTTTGATGACTAAACCAAGCTTATCTTCTAGGTAGGCTTTTTGTTTTGCCAGTTGCGCTAATAATTCTTTACCGATCAGTCCGACACCCATTAGATACAGCGATGCACTAGGCTTATCTTCAGAGGTAGCAAAAAAGGTATTATGTACCAATTTGAGAGAAGAGGTCACATCTTGCTCACTCACCATAAAGGAAATATTGAGCTCAGAAGAGCCTTGAGCAATGGCTCTTACATTGACTCCTGACTGACCTAGACAGCTAAATAAATGTCCTGCAATACCGGGAATATTACGCATATTCTCTCCGATCACAGCTAGTATAGCTAATTCATCTTCTCGTTTTGGAGCATTAATTTTATTGGCTTCGATTTCCTTTTCAAATTCGGTATCAAGTACCTCTAAGGCCTTAGAGGCTTGCACTTTATTTACGGCAAAACAGATACTGTGCTCTGAGCTTGCTTGAGTAATCAATATGATATTGATCTTATGAGCGGCTAATGCATTGAATAGTCTTGCGGCGATTCCTGGGATACCAATCATACCTGTACCCTCCAGAGTAATAAGGCTAATATCCTTGATAGCGCTTACTCCTTTTATCTTACGATCATTCTTTACAGGATCGATCTGTTTATCGATTTTAGTACCTATAAAGTCAGGATTGAAAGTATTCTTGATATAAATCGGAATTTCCTTTTCTAAGGCCGGTTGTATGGTTGGGGGGTAGATCACTTTTGCACCGAAATGAGACATTTCCATAGCCTCACTATAGCTGAGTTGTTTGATGGTAAAAGCATCTTCAACTTTACGCGGATCTGTGGTCAATACTCCATCAACATCAGTCCAGATCTCAAGCACTTCTGCATCTAAAGCACCAGCAAGTAATGCTGCCGTATAATCTGATCCACCTCGACCAAGTGTAGTAGTCAATCCACTACGGTCGCTGGCTATAAATCCTGTGGTAATATGAATAGCATCACTTGATTCGATACATTCTTTGATGAGTTTATAACTCGTCTTTTTATCTACCGTGGCAGCGCCAAAATCAGTATTGGTTTTGATCACAGTACGAGCATCCAGATATTCTGCATGGATACCGCGATCTTGCATTGCTTTAGCAATGATATAGTTACTTGTACGTTCTCCAAAACTGAGCACGTAGTCCATCGTTCTTTTTGACGCCTCACGGACCAGAAATATTCCCTGCAATAGATTTCTTAGCGTTTGATTATGTTTTTCAAGCGCTTGCTCTACTTCTGAGATTTTATCATCGGAAATAAGAGCTTTTGCTGCAGTGAGGTGCCGTAGTTTAAAATCTTCTAGGTCTGTCAAATAGCTTTCATCAGCACTAGCAGCCTTCGTACTCATGGCAATCAGCACATCAGTAATACCTCCTAGTGCAGAGCAGACCACTGCAAACCGATCGCCTCTCTTTTTATAAGATTCTAGAATTTTGATTACACCTTCTATACGTCCTGCTGATGCTACTGAGCTTCCGCCAAATTTCAATACTTTCATCTGCTGTGTTCAAGTGAATTATAAAGCCGCCAAAAATAGTCTTTTTAGACCAATCCGTTGGACTCTTTAACTAGCTATAAACATGCCAAGCGCAATCAAAACTTTGAGTAAGAAACAAATAAGTCGCAAATAACGACTATTTTGTGTCGTAGTTTTATAAACAACCGTTTCAAAACCTATATAAATGGTAGCTGAAAACATAAAGTATCTTAGAAATAAAAAATCTTGGTCGCAGCAAGAGTTGGCAGAAAAGCTAGGCATTGCCCGCACTACTTTGGGAGATTATGAACGTGGACGTAATGAACCCAATATTTCCATGCTCCTTCAGCTGTCTTCTATATTTGGTTATACTGTAGATCAATTAGTAAGTACTAACATTAGTCATGAACAATTGGAGGTGGTATCTGATGATAAGCTTCGCGTTCTGGCGATCTCGGTAGATTCAAATAATAGAAATCATATTGATCTCGTGGAAACAAAAGCAGAGGCTGGATACGTGGAGAGTTTTTCAAACCCGGAATACATCAAAGACCTTCCTAAGATCTATGTCCCCAATATACCAGAAGGTACTTACAGAGCATTCGAAATACAAGGTCGGTCGATGCTACCCATGCAACCAGGATCTATTGTGATTTGTAGTTATATTGAGGATTTTACAAACATAAAAGACGATCAGACCTATGTGGTCATCGGTCATGAAGAGGGCGTTGTATATAAAAGATTAAAAAATAATACTGAAGCAAAAAGGCTTCAGTTGCACTCCGATAATACATCTTACCTACCATTTGAAATGACATATAGCCAAGTACAAGAAGTTTGGAAACATCATGCACATATCTCATTTGATGATGCTAAGCAAACAGCGGATAGTAGAGTAGAGACCATGTTGGAGGATATTCAGAATAAATTAGCAAAAATGGAAGGAAAGATTTGATTTCTATATTAAAAGAAGTTTAAGGTTTTATATCTAAGAGCTAGTGTCAAGTCTATTGATCTAATTAGATGATTTCTATTAGCTTTTACCAGTACCATTACACTGTTTACAAAAATTTTGATCACCTCTAATTCCTTTCCAGTATCCTTGACCGTCACAGTAGGTGCACTTTGTAGAGTATATTACAGACACGATTAAGCGACTTATAAAATAAGCTATGGTAATTAAACCTATAAGAAATACGATCCTGATCATGATAACACATTTATTTAAAACCCTGTATACCGTAAAAATAAGATTAATTCCTAATCATTAGTATGCTTCAAATCGCAGTTAAATCATTAAATGAAAAGGAATAGAATCACGACATGTGTAATTTTGGTTTTGATCATAATTTTTACTTTCAGCTTTTTGGAAAGTAGATATACATACAGGGACGATAATTATATATACTCTCCAAATAATAAAAAGTATGTAAGTCAGATAAGAATAGGAAATCACAAATAGATCATGTTGAATTACAACAGTTTATTCTTAAGTGGAGGATCTGGACTTGTAACATTAGATACGTCTATTGTTATCGACGAATTTCGGTGTATTACTAATGATTCTCTAGTTGTACTACTTAGTGAAAACTGGGGTTTAAGTGATACAACCCCAAGAAATTCACTTTTTTGGTGATATCACATGAGTATTCTTTAAAAAAAGAGAATCTGATGAGTAGAACAGTTCCTTCTGGCTGCCTTAAATCCCTATGTGATAATAATTGATAAAAAAAGTGCGAGTTAACTGCATTAAGTTAACTCGCACTTTTACTAAGTGTTTTATCGAATGAATCTAACGTTCGTAGTATGTTATAATACTTGCTTTTTCGATCGTATTATTCCATAAATAATAACCCACAACCGCAGGATTAGTGTCTTTATCTAAACCTAAGCTTTCAACTTTAAGTGCATGTACAGTGATGATATACTGATGTATTCCATGACCTTCAGGTGGACATGGGCCTCCGTAACCATAGGTACCATAGTTGGTAATACTTTGTATGGCACCCTCTGGTGTAAGCATAGCTTCCAGAGCTCCAGCATTTTTGATAATTTCGTTTACATCATTAGGTATATCAAACACGATCCAGTGCCACCATCCGCTTCCAGTTGGAGCGTCTGGGTCGTACATGGTGATCGCAAAACTTTTCGTTCCTTCTGGTGCATTATTCCATGATAATTGGGGGGATTGATTTTTACCGGTACATCCAAAACCGTTAAATTCTTCCTGAACAGTTGCTTGCCCACCAATTGTAGAACTGCTTAAAGTGAATGTACCTTGAGCTATCGTTAAGGATATAGAACTCAGCATCAATAGGAGACCTAATAGAATAGTCTTTTGCATAATCATTTATTTTAAAAGTGAAACACAAATATCTAGTAGGAAAAGGGCTGAGTAATCGTGGAAAAAATCAAAAAGTGTTGCTAAACGTTCAATTGCTGAAGCGAGTATTGCTTAGGAGTAAGATCATATTTCTTTTTGAAGGCCTGTACAAAGCTAGAAAGTGTTTCATATCCTACTTCTTCGAAAATATCTACAGCTCTTTTTCCTTCGTACTCCAATAGAAATGCAGCATGCTCAAGACGTTTGTTATGAAACCACTTCATAGGAGTTTGATGGTAAAGTTTAGCAAACTCTCTTTTGAATGTGCTCAGGCTCATACGGGACAGGAAGGCAATTTCAGAGATAGAAAGCTTATGATACTTGTATTGATCTACTACAGTCTCTAGACGTACTTGTTTCGAGTCCTTGTTTTGCATGAGTTGATTGATAAAACCCATACCTTCCCTTTGGTAGAGGTAAGTCATAATTTCTTCAAACTTGATCTCTAAAAGGCGTTTTTGCTTATCAGGTTCGAACTGCCTAATTTGATTTAAACTCTGGACGAATAGTTCTATAAAATCATCATAATCAATAATCAGATGAGACTTGGGTTTTGGTTTAGCAATAAGATTTGGGATACGTTCTTCAATGAATCGAAGTAGCTTTTCATCCGAAAAGAAAAGCAAGGTACTTTTATATGTTTTATTGGATTCCGAAATATGTTCGGTCATCAGGCAATTACCTGATTTAATAATCAGAAATTGATCATTGAAGATCTTCTTAGAGTGATTATCATCACCAATGATTTCTTTTGTTCCTTCTCTAAGAAAACTAAACGTATTCTTATTTAATTGAATTTTGCCCTTGTTTAGAGAACTGAAGGTTTGATAGTAATAAAGCTGAATATCACTGTCCTGATCGACATTTAGAATGTCAGGAAGCATAAGTATGTCCACAGAAGATATTAAATTGATTTACACCATATTATGATAAACCTCCTGCACATCATCATCCTCTTCCAGTTTTTCTAGAAGTTTCTCTACATCTTTAGTTTGTTCTTCGTCTAGCTTTTTAGTGTTTTGAGGGATGTGTTCAAATCCAGAACTGATGATTTCGATGCCGTTTCCTTCTATAGCAGATTGCAGGTTTCCGTAGTCGGCGAAGGCACCATAGATCATGATACCATCTTCGTCTTCAAAGATTTCTTCGAGACCATGATCTATATATTCTAGCTCGAACTCTTCGAGATCAATGCCCTCTTTGGCAATTTTGAAATGGCACTTATGATCGAACATAAAAGACACTGAACCCGAGGTTGCTAAGTTACCATTCGTTTTATTGAAATAGCTTCTTACGTTGGCAACTGTACGTTGATTGTTGTCTGTGGCTGTTTCGACTAGCACGGCGATACCATGAGGTGCATATCCTTCAAAAGTTACTTCTTTATAGTCTGCGGTATCTTTATCTGTTGCCTTTTTGATGGCTCGCTCTACATTATCCTTGGGCATATTGGCGGCACGGCAGTTTTGGATAACTGCACGGAGCTTAGAGTTCGTTTCGGGATCAGCACCACCTTCTTTGATGGCGATTACAATGTCTTTACCTAGTCTACTGAATACTTTGGCCATTTTTGACCAACGTTTCATCTTTCTCTCTTTCCTAAATTCAAATGCACGTCCCATAGTGGATAATTGTCTGAGCTACAAAAGTATAAATTATGTGAAAAATGTGAAAGCGGCTTTGCTTATCATCTTTGTATTAGACATTATGTCTATTACTCTGATTACTTCTATGCCAATATGTCGCCGAAGTAGAATGGTACATAATTAGCAGATAAAGGGTTAGAAATAAATTAAATTTTCGAAAGCATAGATTGAGTCTTATCGAAATACTTGATCTTTGCGCTTTCTTGGAGATAGAAGTAAGATAGATATGTTTGGATTTATAAAGAAAATGTTTGGTACCAAGTACGATAGAGATGTAAAGTTATACTCTCCCATCGTAGACCAAATCAATGAATATTACGAGTCGTATGATAGTCTTTCGCATGATGAGTTACGTCATAAGACTACCGAATTTAGAGCTAGAATTGCCGATCACCTTAAAGGAGTAGATGATGATATTGCTGCCGCTAAAAAAGAAGCTGCGGAAGAAGAAAATCTATTTAGAAAGGAGGAACTCTTTGATGAAGTAGATAAGCTTGTCAAAGAACGAGACAAACATCTTGAAGACATTCTTAAGGAGTTATTACCAGAGGCTTTTGCAGTAGTAAAGCAAACAGCAAAGCGTTTTTCTCATAATGAATCCATTACTGTTACTGCAACAGATCACGATAGATCACTAGCAGCTAAGAATAGTGATTTTATGTACATCGAGGGTGATCAGGCTATATGGAAAAACTCTTGGGTTGCGGCAGGTGGAGATATCACCTGGAATATGATTCACTATGATGTACAGTTGATAGGTGGTCAGGTATTGCATGATGGTAAGATTGCGGAGATGCAAACAGGGGAAGGTAAAACACTAGTAGCTACACTTCCTGCATACCTCAATGGATTGACTGGAGAAGGAGTCCATGTAGTCACAGTCAATAACTACTTAGCTAAAAGGGATTGTGAATGGGTAGGCCCGATATTTAAGTTTCTATTCTTGACGATAGACTGTATAGATAATTATAAACCTCATTCGCCAGGTCGAGAAGCAGCTTATAATTGTGATATCACCTATGGTACTACGAGTGAGTTTGGCTTTGATTATCTGAGAGATAATATGGTACGATCACTCGATGAAAAAGTACAGAGAAAATATCACTACGCCATGGTTGATGAGGTAGATTCGGTATTGGTGGATGATGCACGTACCCCTTTGATCATATCAGGGCCAGTACCAGAAGGTAGTGAGGAGCAGGAGTATAATGTACTGAAACCTAAGGTGGAGAAAGTTATTGTTGCACAGAAGAAGTTAGCAACAGAATACCTAGCCCAAGCTAAAAAGCTTTTTAAAGAAGGAAATACTGGATATGATGAGGGAGATACGGGCATGGCTCTGCTCCGAGCATATCGAGCAATGCCAAAGTATAGACCGCTAATTAAATTCTTGAGTGAAGAAGGAGTAAGAGTGATACTGCAAAAAGCGGAAAACTTCTATATGCAGGAGCAGAACAAGAACATGCATATCGTAGATGAGCCATTATTTTTCACTATTGATGAAAAAAATAGGCAAGTGGAATTGAAGGAAAGTGGTGCTGAGTATCTGTCCAAAGGTGAGAATGATGCTAATTTCTTTGTGATGCCAGACATTACTGCAGAACTACAGGAAATTGAGGAAAGAGAAACGGCTCAAGACATCAAACTGACGGATGAAAGAAATCAATTGATTCAAGATTATTCTATCAAGTCAAGACGACTACACTCCGTCAGCCAATTGCTAAAAGCATATACTCTCTTTGAAAAAGATGAAGAATATGTCGTTATGGACAATCAGGTGAAGATCGTTGATGAGCAAACGGGTCGGATGATGGACGGTCGTAGATACTCTGACGGATTGCACCAAGCCATAGAGGCCAAGGAAAATGTCAAAGTAGGTAATTTGACGCAGACCTATGCTACAGTGACACTGCAGAATTACTTCCGTATGTATCACAAGCTCAGTGGTATGACGGGTACCGCAGAGACAGAGGCGGGTGAATTTTGGGAAATCTACAAGCTCGATGTAGTTGTCATCCCAACAAATAGACCGATAGCGAGAGATGATAGAGATGATTTTGTATATAAAACAGAACGAGAGAAATTTAATGCCGTCATCGATGAGATTCAAAATCTGACACAGCAAGGCCGCCCAGTACTTGTAGGTACGACATCGGTAGATATCTCAGAAAAGCTGTCTAGGATGCTTAAGCTCCGAAAGATTAACCATGATATCTTAAATGCAAAACAACACCAGCGAGAGGCAGAGATTGTGACTGCAGCAGGTAAGGCAGGAGCCGTGACGATTGCAACCAATATGGCCGGTAGAGGTACAGATATCAAATTGACCCAAGCAGTAAAAGATGCTGGTGGTCTGGCTATTATTGCCACAGAACGTCATGACTCTCGTCGTGTAGATAGACAGCTACGAGGTAGAGCTGGTCGTCAGGGTGATCCGGGTTCTTCACAGTTTTACGTATCGCTAGAGGATAAGCTCATGCGGATGTCACAGTCAGAGCGTATCGCCAAGTTGATGGATAGAATGGGACACCAAGAAGGAGATGTGATCCAACATTCTATGGTCTCAAAATCGATCGAACGAAATCAAAAGAAGGTAGAAGAAAACAACTTCGGTGCTCGTAAGCGACTACTAGAATATGATGATGTGATGAACATCCAAAGAGAAGCCATCTACAGAAAACGTGATAATGCCCTGAGTGGAGAGCGTCTCTCAGTGGATTTGAATAATATGTTCGTGGGGCTTACAGAGGCTATTTTATCTGATCATAAGGCTTCAGGAGACTATGATGCATTCAGAAATGAGAGTATCCGAGTACTTGGAGTAGATCCTTCCATCGATGCAGCAGCTTTTAAAAATGCAAGCCTTGAGCAGCTAGTGGATGATTATCAGTCGCAAGTACTAGACTTGTATAAAGAAAAGTCAGACCGTATCACTGAGGTGCTGCTACCTGTGATTAAGCGGGTTTATGATAATGAAGGACATAGATATAAACGTATAGCGGTCCCCTTCACAGATGGTAGATCGACTAAGCTTCCTATAGCCGCTGACCTGAAAGAAGCTGTGGAAAGTGGTGGAAAGTCCGTGATGAAAGACATCGAAAAAGCCGTAACGCTTGCATTAATCGATGAAAACTGGAAAGAGCATCTCCGATCGATGGATGAGTTGAAAGATTCTTCACAGGCTGCATCTTTTGAGCAGAAAGATCCATTGGTTGTTTATAAAATGGAGGCATTTGATCTCTTTGAGCAATATATCTATCGTGTCAATTATGATGTATGTTCTTATCTTATGAAAGGAAAACTTCTGATCGGTAATCCTGAGGATGTTAGAGAAGCAAGAGAACAGAAGACAGACTTTAGTAAATCTAGAGCTGGCAGAATGGAAGCTGCAAGACAAGCTGCAGCTGCCAGTGCCGGTCGCCAATCATCCAAGCCTGAAACATTCAAAAGAGAAGAAAAAAAGGTAGGAAGAAATGAGGCTTGCCCTTGTGGAAGTGGTAAGAAGTATAAGCATTGTCACGGGAAGTAAAGAATAACAACCAGTCCAACGTAAGGAAACGATAACGTCTTACGTTAACTAGGAATAAAATAGAATGATCATGAAATGGAAATACCTTATTTTGATTTGTCTAAGTGCTTTGCTCTCAGGTAATGCGATTTCTCAGACGATCAATATCAATGAAGAGCCCAAGGTATCTCAGATGATGACTAAGTTTGTAGAAGAAGGTAGACTAAGTAGTGCTCAAAAAGCATGGCGTATACAGATCATCACAACGGATGACCGTCGCAAGATGGAAGCAGCAAGAGCCAAGTTTACAAGAATGTATCCAGATGAGCATATAGAATGGGAGCACGTGATGCCTTATTACAAAGTAAAAGTTGGATCATGGGAAGATAAGAGGTCATTACAGGTGTTTTTATTGGAGTTAAAAAGTGCTTTTCCATCTTCTATACCAGTGATGGATAACATTGATAAACGAGATTTGGTCAATTAAGGGTCGGTCAGTATGAGTATATTACAACGATCTCAGATCGATTGGATCACTGTTGTTTTATACGTAGCACTGCTCATTATTGGATGGATGATGTTGCATGCAGCATCATATGATCCCACCCAGGCATATGCTTATTTTGATTTTAGCACCATTATAGGGAAACAAACGATATGGGTTGGATTATCTATACTCGTATTTTTAGCCACCTTGACTATTGATTGGAAATTTTGGCAGTCAACAGCTTATCCAATTTATGCCGTAACTACTTTTTTCTTATTGTTGGTCTTACTGGTTGGAGTGGAGATAAAAGGAGCAAGATCATGGTTTGGGTTTTCTGGATTTTCAATACAGCCTTCAGAGTTTGCAAAGTTTGGTACTTCCATAGCGGTAGCCTCTTATTTGAGTTATTTCAAAAGTGACTTACGGCAATGGAGATCTATTTTTGTCTGTCTAGGACTTATCGGGATTCCTATGTTTTTGATTTTGCTTCAGCCAGATGCAGGATCGGCACTTGTGTTCAGTTCGTTTTTCATACTCTTTTTTAGGAATGGACTATCACCTACACTTTATATCATATCATTAGGGATGATTGGGATTTTGATCTTATCATTGATCTTTAGTCCTAAGACAGTGGTACTTATTTTATCACTTCCGGCGATGTTAGTATTGATCAATAAGCTTCGCTTTGATCGTTGGAATTATTTGATCATGCTATTATCCATCGGTGCTGTGCTCTTTTTATTTTATACAGATCAGATATGGTATTCATTGGGTTTGGCTATTGCTTTGATACTCATTTTTGGAGCACTAGCTTATTTCAATCGTTTCCAGAGATTAGCCTTACTTATTGTTCCGACTGTATTATTAGGAAGCCTTATATCTTTTGGAAGTAAATTTGCTTTTGACCACGGCCTCAAACCACATCAGCAAGAGCGTATAAAAGTATGGCTTAGACCACATGAGTGTGACCCGCGAGGTTCGTTATATAATATATTACAATCTAAGACAGCCATAGGATCAGGTGGGTGGAAAGGTAAAGGATATCTAGAAGGAGATTTTACAAAACTCAATTATGTACCAGAGCAAACAACTGATTTTATATTCAGCACAATCGGTGAAGAACAGGGTTTTTTGGGAGTATTTGGGGTCATATTATTATTTCTATTTTTAATGATACAAATCACACGTATAGGAGAGCGAGCAAAAAATAAATTTATCACCAACTATGCGTATGCTGTGGCAGGAATCATTTTTGTACATTTTTTTGTAAATATCGGTATGTCGATGGGTGTCATGCCTGTGATCGGTATTCCACTACCGTTTATCAGTAAAGGGGGCTCTGCCTTGATGGGTTTTAGTATTATGGTGGGAGTATTAGTCAAAATGGATATGGCAAGATTTTCGAGATGATGGGAATTCCACATATTGCATAGTACCTTTGCGATATGATATCGTATCAATTACAAAATAAGGATGCCGAAAGTAAGGCTCGTGTAGGAGTATTATCTACAGACCATGGAGATATAAAAACACCGATTTTTATGCCCGTGGGTACAGCCGCTACGGTCAAGGGTATACACCAGAAGGAGATAAAGGATACAATCAAAGCACAGATCATCTTAGGGAATACCTATCATTTATACCTTAGACCTGGGACTTCTATCTTTGAGCAAGCCGGTGGTCTCCATAAATTTATGAATTGGAATGGTCCCATCTTGACCGATAGTGGAGGATATCAGGTATACTCTCTTTCTGGTATGAGAAAAATTAAAGAAGAAGGCGTGAAATTTGCTTCTCATATAGATGGAAGTAAGCATCTATTTACTCCAGAAAATGTTATGCATATTCAACGGCAAATAGGAGCGGATATCATCATGGCATTTGATGAATGTACCCCATATCCTTGTGAATATAATTATGCACGAAGATCCATGCATATGACTCATCGCTGGCTAGATCGATGCATCAAGGCATTCAATCATGGAGAACCATTGTATGGATATGATCAGGTTTTGGCGCCTATCGTTCAAGGTAGCGTATACAAAGACCTAAGGCAACAATCTGCAGAATATATAGCCAATACCGATATGCCTATTAATGCTATTGGTGGTCTTTCCGTGGGAGAACCACATGAAGATCTCTATGCTATGACTGAAGTTGTGACCGATATATTACCAGAAGAAAAACCCCGCTATCTAATGGGGGTAGGTACTCCTGACAATATATTAGAATGTATAGGTTTAGGTATAGATATGTTTGATTGTGTATTACCGAGTAGAAATGCAAGACACGGATTACTATACACGTACGATGGAATTATCAATATTAAGAATGCTAAATGGAAAACATGTTTTGAGCCTATAGATGAGTCAGGGGTTTGTGAGACTAGCGTTTTGCATACCAAGGCATACCTTCATCATTTATTCAAAGTAAAAGAAACCCTTGGAGCACAACTTGCAACCTTACAAAACCTAAGCTTTTATTTACATTTAGTTGGATCTGCAAGGCAGCAAATCATAAATGGTACGTTTAGATCATGGAAGGATACATTGATACCTAAGCTCCAGCATAGACTCTAGCAGCAAAACATGCTAAAAAAAATAGATAGATATATTATCGGAAAGTACCTAAGTTCTTTCTTTTTCACCATCGTACTGATTACGATGGTATCTGTAGTCATTGATCTATCAGAACGTATTGCAAAGTTCTTGAGCCAGGATTGTACATGGCAAGAAGTTGTTTTTGATTATTATGTCAATTTTATTCCCTACATCAACGGTCAGTTGTGGCCACTCTTTGCCTTGATTGCCGTCATCTTCTTTACATCACGTATTGCTAGTGATAATGAGATTATAGCCATTTTGAGTTCGGGTGTAAGTTACAATAGAGTATTGGTCCCATATCTTATAGCCTCGAGTATCATAGCAGCGCTGTTTTGGTATGGAAAAAACTATGTCATACCACGATCTACCAAGATCAAAAATGAATTTGAAAGTAAATATATTTCTCGAAACCAGAAAAAGGTATTATCCAACAACGTTCACTTTTTTTTGAGTCCTACAGAGAAGGTGTATATCAGATATTATAAGCAAAAAGATAGTACAGCACATTCTTTTAGATTTGAAAGGATAGAAAACGGAAAGCTGGTCTATGTTTTGAAAGCAGGCAAGCTGAAGCTTAAAGAACTACCTAATAGATGGTCTACCAGTAAATATGAAGAGCGTTTTTTTGATGGTAATAAAGAGCGTTTTATCAAGCATGATAAGACGGAGCTTGATACTACTTTTGAGTTTACTCCCGATGACTTTGTACGTCATTCTAAACAAATGGAGATGATGACTTCTGATAAGCTTAAAGAGTTTATTGATGTAGAGCGTACTCGTGGATTGGGCACGGCTAAGAAGTTTGAAACCGAAATGCATCGTAGAAATGCTGATCCATTTACCATTATTATCCTTACGCTTATCGGGTTTGCCGTTGCAGCACGTAAAGCTAGAGGAGGGATAGGCCTCAATCTTGCAGTCGGAATCATACTCGGAGCTGGCTTTGTTGTTTTAGCACAGTTTTCTGAGACTTTTTCAACTAATTTGTCACTTCATCCTGCGCTAGGGGCATGGATGCCAAATATTATTTTCTTTTTGGTGGCATTGTACCTATTATCCAAAGGTCAAAAGTAAAATGACTTTTCATTCAATATTTATTGAATGAAAATGATTAAAAAGACCAAATCAGTAGTGATTTATGGTCATAAGAGAGGATTTTTACATTAAACGATATAACTTTTGATTATAAAACTACATTTTGTTTAACTGATAAAAATAATGTAAAATGCTGTTAATCAATTATTTAACAATAATGTTTAACACTATATGGTATTTTGTTTAAGTTTTTGTTCAATCAAAATTGAAAATATGTTGAACAAGGTGTATATTTGTTATAACAACTATTACAACTGCCATGTCTACTATAGAATTTGATAGCAACTTCAACAAGCTTACGGTGCCACTTCATTCATTTGCTTATAACTTGACTAAAAGTGAAGAGGATGCAAAAGATCTTTATCAAGAGACGGCATTCAGAGCCATGACTAATCGAGATAAATTTCGCCCTGGGACAAATCTTAAGGCATGGTCATTTACTATTATGAAAAACATATTCATCAATAACTACCGTAAAAAGATGAAACGTAATACGATCATAGATCAGACGGATAATATGTACTTCATAAATTCTGGCGGGACGACAATATATAACGATGCGGGTAAAAATATAATGATGAAAGAATTGGAAAGAATGATCACATCTCTAGACGATAGTATTAGAATTCCTTTTATGCAACATTATGTAGGTTATAAGTATCAGGAGATAGCTGATGAGCTGGACTTACCATTGGGTACGGTAAAAAGTAGAATATTTTTTGCCCGAAAAGCATTAAAAGAAAAAATTAAAAACCATTACGGCAGCATTGAAATAGCAAGAAGTAAGGCGATGTAAATAGTCTTTATCTTCCAAATGATAAATAAATAGAAGCCGCTCAATTAAATTTGAGCGGCTTTTCATTTTTAATAATATGATTTGAGTTTTACAGATACATTACTTCATTGGCATCGTACTACAGATAGACAGCTTCCTTGGAAAGATACTCTCGACCCATATAAGATATGGCTATCTGAGATCATATTACAACAAACCAGGGTAGAGCAGGGCACTCCTTATTACTTAAAGTTTATTGAAGTATATCCTACCATTCATGATCTTGCTAATGCACCTTTAGATGATGTGATGTCTCATTGGGCTGGGCTAGGATATTATTCGAGAGCACGAAACATGCATAAAGCGGCCAAGCACGTGACCAACGAACTGGATGGAAATTTTCCTGATACTCATCAAGATATCCTGTCTCTGTCGGGGGTGGGTCCATACACAGCAGCTGCGATAGCAAGCTTTGCATATGAGTTACCACATCCTGTTGTTGACGGAAATGTAATACGATTTATATCTAGATATCTTGGATTAAGTTTAAGGAAGAACGACCCCACGCTTGCTAGGGAGATAAGGTCTTTTTTGACTCCAATCATTGAGGATACTATACCCTCTGTATTTAATCAAGCGTTGATGGATTTTGGTGCATTGTATTGCAAACCTAAAAAACCAGATTGCGAATTGTGTCTCTTTAAAAATCAATGTAAAGCGTTTATGGAGAGAAGGGTAGAAGAGATACCACTACCGAAGAAAAAGCTAAAAAGAAGAAATAGATATTTTCATTACTTACACTTGGAGATCAATAATGAAATACTGATTACTCAACGTAAGGAAAAGGATATTTGGCAAGACTTGCATGAGCCTCCGATGATAGAAACAATGCAAGACCAAGAGCTCATAAAACAGCAAATCATAGCATACTTGGATATAGAATCAAACGATCTAGAGCTCAATGCTATGATCGATAGACGTAAGCAGATACTTAGCCATCAAGATATATATGCTTCATTTTATAA
Organism: Saprospiraceae bacterium; assembly: GCA_020629715.1. Lineage (GTDB taxonomy): Bacteria > Bacteroidota > Bacteroidia > Chitinophagales > Saprospiraceae > JAHDGW01. The sequence continues at coordinate 63,199 of JAHDCU010000009.1, read as the reverse complement.
AGTGATGATCAATAAAAAAGAGATCATAACGTTAAAAAATCGATGGAAATGGGTAAAAAAGGAGGAATTACAAAACATCGGGAAGCCAAGAATCGTAGATTTGTATTTCAAGGATAATTCGATAACTTTATTTAGTTAACAATTAAGAATGATCAATAAAGTAACATTAGTCGGAAACTTAGGGAGAGATCCTGAAGTAAGACACTTAGAAAACGGAAGTGCGGTAGCAAAATTTTCAGTCGCTACTAATGAAAACTATAAGGATAAAAGTGGTGAATGGAAACAAATTACAGAGTGGCATGAAGTAGTGACATGGAGAGCACTAGCAGAAAGAGCAGAGCGTGATCTTAAAAAGGGTAGTTTGGTATACATTGAGGGGAAACTTACACATCGTAAATGGCAAGATAAAGACGGTAATGACCGAAAAACCACGGAAGTAGTAGCCGGTCTATTAAGACCTCTGGATCGCCGAGATAATAACAACGACAATAGTGGATTTGGAAATAATTTTCCATCGGCTAAAGACGAACTTCCTGGAACAACATCAGCTGTAGCACCACCGACTAGCAACTCAGCTAAGATAGTGGAGGCAGAAGACGATGACCTTCCATTTTAGTGATCAAAGTATAACTTTAATGGACGACCAAGACGACGAACCTCCTACCCTTGCCTTATACTCGTTATCACTCATGATATTGATGTCTGGGGCAACAACTTCGGTGTTATTTATCTTTTTATTATTCTTGATTTTTAGTTCTGCCATGATTAGTGGTAGCGAAGTAGCCTTTTTTTCATTGAGTCCTACAGATGTCAAGACGCTAGAGGAGGAAGAAGAGCCAGCTAGTAAGAGATTATTACTATTACGTGAAAAACCAAGAACATTACTAGCAACCATACTGATATCCAATAATCTGATCAATATTGCGATTGTTGTTATATCATATGCACTGATCAATGATCTTCTGGATGATAGTGCATTCCTTAACATGGGGACAGGTATAATATCATGGATTGGTGACGGTCTCCTGTCTGCTGCTCAATGGGCAAGTCTTTTAAATTTTATGATTACCGTATTTGGAGTTACTTCAGTCTTATTACTTTTTGGAGAAGTAGCGCCTAAGATATATGCCAATGTCAATAATTTAAATTTTGCGAAGAGCATGTCTTTACCGCTCTCCGTTTTAGATAGACTTTTTGGTCCGTTAAGTAAGATACTAGTGCGATGGTCCTCGTCTTTAGAAAAAAGATTAGACCGAACTGGATCTGGATCTATCTATACAACCAAAGAAGACCTAGATGCAGCCATAGACCTTACGGTAGAAAAATCTAGCACATCTGATGAGGATGTCAATATCTTAAAAAGTATACTCAAGTTTGGTGATACTTCGGTGAAGCAGATCATGAAACCGCGAGTAGATGTTATAGCCGTAGATCAAAATATCGATTATACAGAATTGATTAAAATAATCCGGAAAGAGGGTTACTCTAGGATTCCAGTCTTTGAAGAAGATTTTGATAAAGTGACTGGTATTTTATATGTTAAAGACTTACTTGGTACGGCTCAGGAAGGAAGTGGTTTTAAATGGCAAAAACGGATCAGAGAAAACGTCCTGTACGTACCAGAGTCGAAAAAAATAGATGATCTTCTAAAAGAGTTTCAACAGATGCGATTGCATATGGCCATAGTCGTTGATGAGTATGGAGGATCTGCTGGAATAGTTACGCTTGAAGATATCATGGAAGAAGTGATAGGGGATATCAAAGACGAATTTGATGAAGAGGAAGAACATGACTATATAAAACTTGCAGATAACAACTACATATTTGAAGGAAAGACACTTATTAATGATGCTTGTCGTATAATAGACTGTGATCCTTCGGACTTCGATAACTACAGAGGAGAGTCCGATACCTTAGCGGGGTTGATTCTTGAAAAAGAGGGGATATTACCTAAGGTTGATAAAGAAATTGTCATCGAAAAATATAGATTTAAGATTATATCCGTTTCTAATAGAAGAATCGAAAAAATCAATGTACTTATCCTTTAGAATTTCACTTTTTTGTTTGTTTGCTTCTCTTTTTGTAGCCTGTGATTCGGATCAAGATAGACTACCGAAGCCGCGTATGTACCCCAAGGTAGAATATCCATCACAATTCTATGAAGAAGCAACAATAGGGTCATGTCCTTTCTCTTTTGAGATACCACAACATACGGTCATCGAGCAAAAGGAAAATTTTTTTGACGAGACGCATGATTGCTGGTTTGATATACGCTCAGAGGTGCTCAACTATGATATACATTGTAGTTATACTCCGATAAGTAAGGTATCCGATCTCGTAGAACTACTCGATGATAGTTTTAAAATCGCAGATGAACATAATCAAAAGGCAAACTACAGAGATGAAAGAATTATACAAAACCTACAGGGAGTAGAGGGATTACAATTTGAGATTGGGGGTCCTGTAGCATCACCAGTACAGTTTTTTTTGACGGATAGTACTCATCATTTTTTTAGAGCTAGTCTTTATTTTAAGGCTAAGGTCAATCCAGATTCTATAGCTCCAGTACTCACGTATGCTAAAAAAGACATAAAGCATATTGTCGGGAGTTTTGAATGGCGGTAGAGTACATGGTTAGTTTTTGGTTATCGATTATTATCATAGATTGACCGAAAAAAGATCGGCTTTCATGCATCTTATTGCAATTTGCATTGTCTTTAGGACACTAAACCTATACTAACCATATGCAATATATTTCTACTATCGTCTTTTGCTTGATTTCTATTTTCACTTTTGCACAATCTAGTACTATATCAGGTACGTTAATGGATGTCACAGGAGAGCCTGTCATTTATGCCAACGTAGTCCTTTATGATCAGACATCAGATAAACTTGTCAAAGTTGAAACGACTGACTTAGAAGGAGCTTTCATTTTTACAGGGATACCTCCACTCACTTATAAGCTAGTTGCAACTTATGTGGGACAAAAAGATATTATTATATCTGATATTGATACGGCTAATGAGCCTAATCAAGAATTGGGAGTTATACAATTTAAATCTACTGGTGTAGAACTAGAGACAGCGGTAGTAACGGCGCAAAGAGCCTTGGTAGAGATCAAGCCCGATCGTACCGTATTCAATGTGCAAGGTACGATCAATAGTGCTGGTGACAATGCCTTACAACTATTGCGTAAAGCTCCTGGGGTATTAGTTGATAACAATGATAATATATCAGTATTGAGTAGATCTGGAGTATTGATCTATGTAGATGGTAAACGATTGCCGTTATCGGGGGATGATTTATCCAATTATCTGCAATCCTTACCTGCAGAGCAAATAGATAAAATAGATATCATCACTAACCCTGGTGCAAAGTACGAAGCAGAAGGAAATGCAGGTATCATAGATATCCGTATGAAAAAGGATAAAAACCTCGGTTCTAATGGTACCCTCAGTGGTAGTTATGGTCAAGGTAGAGAAACGAGATACAATGTCAATGCCACGGGGAACTATAGAAATAAAAGGCTGAATTCTTTCGGTACACTGGGCTATAATCAAAACGATTTTTGGAACGAGATGGCGTTTTCAAATTTTCAAAATACGCTCTTCATGGAAGAGACTAATACGCAGATAACCCAAAGAAATACATCCAACTATCGTTGGGGGACAGACTTTTTTATTAGTTCAAATTCGACCTTAGGGTTTTTGATTAGTGGTAATACTACTACAGGAAGTTCTCTATCAGATAATCGTATTGAAATTGCAACGATTGCCAATCCATCTCTTATAGATAGCATATTAGTAGCGGAAAACAATGATGATATAGAGTCAGATAAGCGGTCGTATAATCTTAATTATGCATACAGGCTTAATGAGCGATCCTTAAACATAGATTTAGATTATGGTCAGTTTAGAATGAAGCAGTTTTTCAATCAACCTAATAAATACTTTGATGCTAATGAAGTGGAGCTTCTCACTTTTATTAATACCGCTTATGATACACCGACTGATATAGATATTTATACGGCAAAAGTGGATTATGAGCAAGGCTTACTCGGAGGTAAACTAGGGTTTGGTACTAAGTTTAGTAAAGTAGCGACTGACAATACATTTGAGTTTTTTGATATCATTAATGATGAACGCATATTGAGTGATACACGAAGCAATCGATTTGAATATGATGAAAATGTATATGCTGGATATGTAAGTTATGTAAGACCTCTCGGCGCAGCGTGGTCTTTTGCAGGGGGTCTACGAGTAGAGGCTACAGCTGCAAAAGGAGTATTGACTGCATACGATGAAAATCTTCAAGAAGATCCTGTAGATCTTAACTACACCAATTTTTTTCCTAACCTAGGTTTTACCTATACCTTGACACCCATGCATGTCTTTGCGCTCAACTATGGTAGACGTATCAATAGACCTGATTATAATGTACTCAATCCCTTTCGAGTACAGCTAAGTGAACTCTCGTTCAGTAAGGGTAATGAATCATTGAGCCCTGAAATAGTGAATAATGTAGAACTAGGATATACTTGGCAGTATAGGTACAATTTCAAGCTATCATATAGTAAGACGCTTGATCAGATCACCAGACTTATAGGTCCTGATGATGTGGATCCGAGAGCAAGCTTTATTGGATGGGACAATCTTGCCGAACAAACGATCTACGCTTTGAATATATCAGCACCTATAGATATAAAGCCATGGTGGAATGCATATTTCAATGCAGGCGCATCATATATCAATAATCAAGCAGACTATGGTGAAGGAGCCATTGTCGATGTACAAGCATTTAGTTACAACGTATATCAGCAGCATACTTTTACGATGCCTAAAGGATGGAAAGGAGAAGTAAGTGGATGGTATTCTGGCCCAGGAGTATGGGGTGGAGTATTTGAGTATGAAACCAGTTGGAGTCTTAACTTAGGCTTACAAAGAAAGTTTTTCAGTGATCGTATGAATGTGAGGCTTTCAGTACAGGATATATTCTTCCAGTCAGGCTGGGAAGGCTTTTCGGAGTTTGATGGTCTTCGTTCTGAAGGTATGGGCAATTTCGATAGCCGAAGAGCAAGTATTTCTTTGAGTTACAATTTTGGAAATAATAATGTGAAATCACGAAAGCGTAAAACAGGTATCGAGGACGAAGCTAGTCGTGTAACGGGGTAGGATCAGAGAATAAAACCTGATGTAGTTGAAAATATCAGAACGATACATCAGGTTTTATTCATCTTAGCATGTAGTTATTTTATATCTATTTTAAGTCGAAACTTACGAGCTTTCTATTAAGACTTGTGCAGGAGGAAGCGAAGTGCTCTTCTCTTTTTACTTCCCCTATATGGGGTACGAAATACCTTTTGATGGATTTATCACAGTCATAGTTTTCTTGAAATGACTCATATGGTGTTACTGAACCAACGGTTATCCTTGCTTCATAAACACCAGAAGGTACATTGACTTCTTCTAAATCTGCCATCATACGATACTCTATTTTTAAAATAGGCTCTGATCCAGCTTTAATGTCTTGGGTCCAAAAGATACCTTCTTCATCAGATGTGGAAAAGTATATATTGTTTGTTTCATCTAAGAGACTTCCATTATCATTACGACGAAAAAACTCTCCCGGTGGAAAGGTAGATTCAAACTTATAAAAAGTAAGCCCATCAATTACTTCAGTTCCTACGATTTGAACGCTATCATGTTCTTCATTCATTACAAAACTCCCATCAGAGAGCTCTTGTACAGTTTGGTATACCCAAAGATTACCCACATCCATAGGAATAAAGTTTTGTGAATTAAGCTCTTCTCGGTCGGAGTTTTTATCACAGCTGGATAAAAAAATAGGAATAGTTAATAATGTCAGCATCGAATACTTTTGCATTACATTCATTTTTGATGATAAATAGTTAAGTAGACGTTTTGCTGATATCACAACTTTGATCATTTAAATAACAAATGCGGTTTAGAATTATTGTATTGCCATAGGCTATATGTATTTTTGTGTGGTGTTTTTAAACCACTTTGAAAGACGTGATGAGATCTAAATATTGTTCAATTCTAGTATTCACAATATTAGTAACGCTACTCTTCATTATAGTCTTCGGTAATCGCTTATTTAAGAGTAAAGACTTTATGTTTTTTAGTGATTATGACGGTCTAAAGAACTATTATACTACCTGTGATTATGTATTATCAGCTAAGGGTACTTCTACGCATCAGTTGGGGATGAATTATCCTTATGGAGAATCTATTCTGTATACTGACAATACTCCAGCCATAAGTTATGTGATTAAACATTTTACTAATGCTGACGATTGCGGTACAGTGATCAGGTATTATAACTTAGCTCTATTAATACTTTTATTCTTGACACATTGGGCATTGTTTGGTTTGGGTAAAACCATAGGAGTCCAACGGTGGCTAAATGTAATCATGGCTCTAACTGTCCCATGGATACTTCCTAATCTTATGAAGCTCAGTGGTCATTTTAATCTCACAGTTTCATTATTCATGATTCTAACAATCTGGATTATGATATTATTGAATAGATTTTTAGATCAGAGGGAGTATCAGAGAGTTTGGGTATTGGCAGTAGCTATGATTGGTCTTCAATTGATCAGTTTCTTTACTCATATCTATTGGGTGGCCATTAATATGGTCATGATAGCCGTCATATTTTTAGTGCTTATCTGGAGCTCAAAACCCAAAAAGCGTTTGATAAGATCGGTTTTATCTATTGGAGTCATATTGACAAGCTTAACACTCATTATACTTATCATGAGTGGTTTGGACCCTTGGATCGCCGAACGTCCTGCGGGTAATATGGGTTTTTCTGTAGATGAGAATATTACTAAGTTTAGTGATTTACTACGGCCAGTTGCGTTTTACAGTATTCCCAGTTTTTTGGATAAATTACCTTATGCAGAAGAAGATTATAGTTATCTCGGATCGGTATGGATTCTTGTTGTGCCTTTGCTTTTATTTATCGCTAGACGGATTGGAGGTTTTGGTAAAATGATACGTCAGCTTTATGATAATCCTCTTCTATTATCATTATTTATCGCCGCATTAGTATGTTTTTTTATTGCTTTAGGCATGTATATGAAATGGGATCACGGATCTTCAGCCAACAAAAATATTTTCAACCCATTCAGAATTCTCAATTCAATCAGTGATGATTTTAAAAATCTAAGATGCCTTAATCGATTCATATATCCTTCTATATTGATTTTTCATATTATGATTTTTAAAGGGATCTCTTATCTCTGGAAAAGACATAATGATACTATTGTATTGAAAGTTATGGTTGCTATGGTTATCCTTTTTTATATGATTGATTGCATTGACGTCATGAGATATTTGAGGCAAGAATTTAGATATCAAAATAAATATTCAAAACCTGCGATAGAACCGTATATAATGGATTCTCCAGATACTTATCAGGGTATACTTCCTATCCCATATTTTGCTGTTGGTTCAGAATCAGATTTTACACATACGATTGATCCTGATGATCGATGGATACAAGTTTGTTTTCAGACAAGCATTGCTAATGATTTACCACTATTAGCTGGTAAACTATCAAGAACACCCCTTAGAGTAACTAAATCTTTACAAAGTATATTTTCTGACTCAATGGACTTAGACTTAGTAGACAGCTTAGATGATCGTCCTATGTTAGTTGCAGTGGATACAACGAACACCTGGCTTCCGATCGCTAGTCCTGAGATGCAAAAACTAAGAGCGGATGCAGAACAATTTGTTGAAAAACATCGATCACAGTTGCGATTAGTAAAATCAGTGGGTTCGGTCAACTACTATTCTTGGGATTGGAAATAAGCTTATTCTAATTCAACAGTCTCAAAGATACCTGCATCTATCCAACCACGGTTTTTATCATCACCCTCCACATACGTGGATCCTATAAAGTTTTCTCTTTCGGGACTATGGTCATTGTCACAGTATGCAATAGCAAAACCAATGAGCTTATTAGAGTTTAACTTGACTGGTGCATTAGTATTACCCTCTTTATATTGATCATTATATAAACTTATACCAAGTTCCCAAGTACTAGATGTTCCTTTGGTTATACGTTTGAAATCCACATGAGGGTAGTACCTAAAGATGGTATCTGGTCCAATATCTACGCATTTGCCGTCCAGAGAAAGGTGATATGCCCAGGCATTATGACTATACTGATGGTTTCCTCCAGATGCATCCTCATCTACAAATATTTCTAGGCAATCGTCGTCCCAGTATTTATCTAGCCCGTTAGGATGTATATCTATTAGCGTATCATCTTCTATTTCAGCTAAGACATATAAAAGATCATCTCCCCAAAGCAATTTATATCTGCCGCTGAAGTCCAGACTATCATAATCATCACCAAGCCATTTTTGATCTATTGGTCGCCAGTCTGTTGTATTCCAATCATTCTCATTTCCTATTCCATCTATTTGAATTGAGTTGGCTTTTTGTACGATATAGTTCGTGCTTTTTACATTTTCTTCCTTGCATGAATAAGAGCAAGAGATGATAATTATCATTAAGCTAAATGTTCTCATGGTATGAAACTAACAAAACTACAGACATAACAAAGACAAGAGCTATGAAGAAATAATGGTTTTTAAGTGGTACCTCCAGGAATCGAACTATTAGGTATAGGAATCTATATCTACATGGATTTTCAGAGCCATTAGGGTATTTTAAGAGATAAAAAAAGCCCAACAGCAATTAAGCATATCGGGCTTTTTGAGTGGTACCTCCAGGAATCGAACTAGTAGATATACGAAGATATATCTGCATGGATTTTCAATATGAACTAGGTTATACCTTGGGCATAAAAAAAGCCCAATAGCGTTTAAGCATATCGGGCTTTTAAGTGGTACCTCCAGGAATCGAACCAGGGACACATGGATTTTCAGTCCATTGCTCTACCAACTGAGCTAAGGTACCATCCGCATTAAGCGACCGCAAATCTATGCTCTTTTTTGTTTTCACCAAAGTTTCCAAGTAGTTTTATATACATATGATTTTTTATAATGAATATCTGGAGTCCCCTATCGGTTTGTTGGCAATACAAACAACTGACTTTGGCCTTCGTTCTTTACAGTTTACAAAAGAGCGTTCAGAAGAAAGCCCGAACATTCACAGCTCCTTGGCAAAAGATCAGTTGGCTGAATATCTCAAAGGAGAACGTCAAACATTTGATTTGGAAATAGATTGGTCAGGATATTCGACATTTTATCAAAAAGTATGGTCAGCATTGATTGAGATTCCTTACGGAACTACTTGCTCATATTTACAATTATCACATGCTATAGAAAACCCTAAAGCTATACGAGCGGTGGGTGGAGCAAATGGTAAAAATCCTATATGTATCGTTGTTCCGTGCCATAGAGTAATAGGATCAGACGGTAGTTTGACAGGATACTCTCAGGGCTTACATATTAAAGAATGGTTGCTTAATCTTGAAAACCCTAAAGTATATGCACCGCAGGGAAGTCTTTTCTAATTCAGTTTAAAAGGGGCGATAAGATCAAATTTTGGAATGTCAACCCAAAACATCTCTCTGCTACTGACATTCATCATTTTATATTGCCCATACATTTTGCCTATTGGAGTAGCTATTGGAGACCAAGATTTGTATTGATGTTTTTCTCCAGGATTTAAAATGGGTTGTTCGCCAATGACGCCGTCCCCTTCGATTACTTTAGTTTGATTTCTAGTATTTTGGATAAACCATTTACGTCGTAGCAGCTGTACAGTATCTGAGCTATCATTAATGATAGTCACGAAGTAGCTATGCAAGTATTTGTCCTGTGATGGTTTTGAGGCTTCTACTTCAAACCTGGTCTCTATCTGCACAGTGATATCATGTGTAGTTGCTTGGTAGATCATAGGCTAGTTGGAATATTCCCTGTTTTTATAAAAGATCCGACGATTTCCTCTGCTTGATGAAGACACTCATCTAACTTATCGTTCAGAAGGTGGTAGTCAAAATATGGTGCATATTTCATCTCTCGTTTCATACGTCGGATACGTTTTTTGAGGCTGGCATCATCTTCTGTATTGCGATCCTTCAACCGTTGTACTAGTATTTCAAATGAGGGAGGTTTAACGAAAATCGAGAAGCAGTTATCTCCATACAATTGTTTTAACTTTCTGGCTCCTTTTACGTCTATATCGAAAATAACTATCTGACCGGCATCCGAAATACGTTTTATTTCAGACTTTAATGTACCGTAATATTGATCTTCATAGACTTCCATCCATTCTGCAAACTTACGTCTACGACGCCTAGATTTAAATTCATCTACAGACATGAAATAATAGTCTCTTCCCTCTATTTCCTTAGGTCTACGGGATCGGGTAGTCGCGGATACCGAAAAAGCCAACTCGTCGAAAGTCTTAAGTAAGTGTCTGACGATGGTCGTTTTACCGGCACCAGATGGGGCCGTGAATAGTATCATTTTTGCTTCTTGATTCACTATACGATATTGGCAACTTGTTCTTTGATTTTTTCAAGTTCATCTTTCATTCTCACGACCAATTGTTGGATTGATGGATCTTGAGCTTTGGCTCCTAGGGTATTTATTTCTCTACCCATTTCTTGAGCAATGAAACCTAGTTTTTTTCCTTTTTGTATATCGCTAGAGTGGAGTTGTTCCATAAAAAACTTACAATGCTGTGTAAGTCTAACTTTTTCCTCGTTGATATCAAGTTTTTCTAGGTAAAAGATAATTTCCTGTTCATAGCGGTTTTGGTCGATGGCGTCTTTTTGTTTCTTTTCTAAGAGACTAGTTTCTAGCCTTGATTTTATGCGCTCTATCCGGTTAGCCTCATGGGGCTCAATTTTCACTAAAAGATCTTCTATAGTTTTTACATTACTGGTGAAGTCATCGAACATCGCCTTTCCTTCTTCTGCTCTGAATGCATTCATCGCCGTTGCTGCATTACTACACAGTTCTGAAACGAGGTTCCACTCTTCTTCACTCAGACTTCCTTCTTGCGCTTTTACAACATTAGGTATACGTAGGATAGAAGCGATAAGCTGTGATTTATCGGTCTTTTCGTCCAGTAAAGGAGATAACTCTGTAAGATATTTCTGAACTAATGGCATATTGAGGCCGTACTCTTCATCACCTGCTTCAGAACTCGAACTTATATTAAGTTCCATTTTACCTCGTAGAGAAGTAGACGTCACTATTTTGCGAATAGATACTTCCTTATCGGCATAGTTGCTAGGGAGTCTCATCCTCACATCGGTGGTTTTACCATTTAGTGATTTGATCTCTACTGTGATCTTCTTCTCATTATAATACCCAGAGGCTTGTCCATATCCCGTCATTGACCAGATCATATTCACGAATTTTCATAAAGATAATGATATGTAGTTCCTAGAAAAGGATGTAAAGTGGTATGTATTCGGCAAAAATCATATTTGCTTGATTTATAATGAGTTATTTAACCGCAAAAATCTTGAGCCAAAAGCAAAAAAGGAGATTAAATATTTCTCTTGCTCAAATAAATTGCGAAATTTGCGTCACTTTTGCAAAAACCGATTATAACTACTTTAAAATCAAGGCATAATGAGGAAAGCTGATCTAGTAGCAACCATTTCAGAAAAAACAGGAGTACCAAAGGTAGATGTACTCGTTACCTTAGAAATGTTTTTTAAAGAAGTCAAAGGTGCATTGAGCGAAGGAGAAAATGTGTATATCCGTGGTTTTGGTTCTTTTGTTATCAAAAAGAGAGCTAAAAAAATCGGCCGACACATCAAGAAAAATGAAGCGATAGAGATACCAGAGCATTTTATTCCTTCATTTAAACCGGCTAAAGTTTTTGTAGACCAGGTAAAAGAAAACGTTACCCAACTACCTGAATCAGAATCTGCCGCATAATTGAAACTATGAAGAGTAAGCAATGGTTATTAGTCTTTGGAGTGATCAGCTTATTCTTGCTATTATATTTCGGGTGTGATACTCAAAATAAAAAGCAAAGAGAACTTGAAAAGTCAAGAGCTCTCAATCTTGAAGCAACGAGCCCACAGTTTATTATTAGAGGCGCTAAGCAAGATATTGGTTTGGCACGTGCTTCGGAGGTAGAACTTCTCGAGCAAGAACTAAGTGCAATAGAAGAGGATAGTCTAAAAATTAATACCTTAAAAACGCTTGCGAGTAAATGGTATGAAAATGGTCAAGGTATTGCTAGTGGTATATATGCACAGCAAATAGCTGAGATCGAGAATACTGAAACGGCATGGTCAATAGCAGGTACAACATTTGCTTTAGGCTTGAAACAAACTGATATTGAGAAAAATCGCCAGTTTGCCTTCAGTAGAAGTATCAAAGCTTTTGAAAATGCTAAATCGATCAATCCTGAAAATATTGATCATAGTCTCAATTTAGCTATTGCATACACGGAGTTTCCCCCAAAGGATAATCCGATGCAAGGTATTTTGATGCTAAGAGAGCTCAATCAGCAATTTCCTGAAAGTGCTAAAGTGCTCAACCAGCTAGGTAGATTAAGCATTAAAACTGGACAGTGGGATAACGCTAAGAAACGATTGCAACAAGCATATGAGAAGGATAGTAATAATCCTACAACCTTATGCTTACTTGCTCAAGTATATACCGAACTTCAGGAAGCTTCTTTAGCTTCTGAGTTCAATGAAAGATGTAAAAATTTAAATAATTAAAAGTAAAGCATATGCCTTGCGGAAAAAAGAGAAAAAGACATAAGATCTCGACTCACAAGAGAAAGAAAAGACTGCGTAAAAACAGACACAAGAAGAAGAATAAATAAGATAATCTGATGTGAGTATGAGACTCCGTATACGCGGAGTTCTCATATTGTGGTTCGCCATGTATTAGGAATATAAGATCTTATTCGACTAAGAGACTACTCAACCTAAGGACTAAGAAGAAACTAGTGCTAAGTAATGTACATACTGATTAGATTCTAGTATGACTTGGTGCCCATGAACACAATTCACTTACTACTTGATTATATATATTTGATCATTATTCCCTATTGTAGTGACACCACGCAGCGTCATTAATAAAGATATGTGTGGAAAAAGAACTGATCATCAATGCATCTCATACTGATGTAGAGATTGCTTTGATGGAAAACCATAAGCTTGTTGAGCTTCATAGGCAAAAGACAAGTAGTACTTTCAGTGTAGGAGATATATTTTTAGCATCTATCAAAAAGCAAATGCCCAGTTTAAATGCTGCATTTGTAGATATAGGTCATAGAAAAGATGCCTTCCTGCACTATACTGATTTAGGTCCTCAGCTAAAATCACTCCTTAAGTTTACCAATGACTCCATGTCAGGAGCACAAAAGTCTCATGACTTAATCAATTTTGAGTTACAGCCCGATATTGATAAGCATGGTAAGATTGATCAAGTGCTTGACAAAAAGCAGATGTTATTGGTCCAAATCTTAAAGGAACCGATTTCTACTAAAGGACCTAGGCTTACTTGTGAAATTACCATCCCAGGACGATTTTTGGTATTGACACCATTTTCGAGTGCGATAGCTATATCTAAAAAGATTAGTAACTCGGAGGAACGTAAGCGTCTACAGGTGCTAGTAGAAAGCATCAAGCCTAAAAATTTTGGGGTAATATTACGAACTGCAGCCGAAGGAAAAAAAGTGGCAGATCTCCATGAGGAACTTCGAGGACTAGAAGATAAATGGAATAAAATCTATACCGAGTTGCAAAAGGCTAATAAGCCTGATAAACTTTTATCCGAACTAGATAAGACATCGAGTATACTTCGAGATGTACTTAATGATACCTTTAATAAGGTAGTAGTTAATGATAACGGAATGTATAATGGTATCAAGGACTACTTAAAATCTATAGCTCCAGATAAGGTAAAGATTGTATCTCAACATAAATCAAGTAGACCGATCTTCGAAGCCTTTGGCGTAAGTCGACAGATCAAATCATCTTTTGGTAAGACAAGCACCATGAGCAGCGGTGCTTATCTCGTACTTGAGCATACTGAAGCTATGCACGTCATAGATGTCAATAGTGGGCCAAAGATGCAGCGTCGCAATCAAGAAGAAGCTTCCCTCTCTGTAAATCTAGAATCTGCGAAAGAGATTGCACGTCAACTTAGACTGCGAGATTTAGGTGGTATTATATTAATCGACTTTATCGATATGCGCAAATCCGAGAATAGGACTATGCTCTTCAAGTCTATGAAAGAGTATATGCGTCATGATAGAGCACAGCATACTATTTTACCTCTCAGTAAGTTTGGTCTCATGCAGATCACAAGGCAACGTGTAAAACCAGAAGTCAAAATCAATACAGCTGAGGTATGTCCAAGTTGTTTAGGTTCTGGAAAAGTAAATCCAACATTGTTGGTGACTGATGCCATAACAAGAGATTTACAATATATCATAGAGTCGCGCCCAGATGTCAAAAAACTTAAGTTACATGCACATCCATTTGTGATAGCGTATATTAAGGAAGGTTGGCCTAGTTTACGTATGAAGTGGTGGAAACAATATTCTAAATGGCTAAAATTGCAGGCAGAGGAGGATTACGGTATTCAAGAGTTTAAATTTTTTGATCGTCATCAAGATGAGATACGCTTTAGTTAAATATGTGGAATAGGCACTATCCTAACTATCTTGATTCTATACAGAAAAATCGTAAAGTTCTAGTCGCTCCATTGAACTGGGGTCTTGGCCATGCTTCAAGATGTATTCCTCTCATTCATGATCTGATAGAACGTGAGCATGAGGTAGTTTTAGCGTCGGACGGGGTACCTTTAGACTTATTGACTAAGGAATTTCCAAACCTTTCTAGTATTGAGCTTCCATCGTACAATATTGACTATACTGGAGGATTTACGCTATCATTTTTGAGGCAGTTACCAAAAGTATTGAAGGCTATCAAAAAAGAAAAACACCTTGTAGCAAAGCTTCACCAAGAACATCAATTTGATCTTATCATTTCTGATAATAGGTATGGCGTCCGTCATGATAAGGTTAAGAGTATTTTGCTCATACATCAGTTGCAGATTAAGTTTGGTATACCTGGGATACAAGAGATAGGTAGAGCGATAAATCGTAGAATGATCAATCGATTTGATGAGTGTTGGATACCAGATTTTCCTGATCATAGAAGTATAGCTGGCGATCTAAGTAAGACTTATGGAATCGAAAATGCTAAATATATCGGACCATTAAGCCGATTATCTCTCGAAAAGAAAGAAGCCAAACAAGATATAGGTATAATACTTTCTGGTCCAGAACCCAATAGGTCGCAACTTGAGCACAAGCTATATGAGCAGCTCAAAAACACGAAATACTCCATATCCATTATTCGAGGGACTAGTGAATCGAGCACTGAAGATTGGTCTGCTCATACAAGCATAGATCTTGGTAACACAGAAGACATCAAACAACTTATTGAGACATCTCGTATGTTGATTACGAGATCAGGCTATACCACAATGATGGATCTATATAGTTATAAACTCCCAACAATTTTAATCCCTACTCCTGGGCAATCTGAGCAGGAGTACCTTGCAAGTATTTGTAAAGAGCCTATGGTAGAGTTAAGAGAGAATAATCTGGATAATCTGGATAATCTTATTGACGGTATGCTTACTACGACCTATTAAATTTTTCCATCGTAAACTTCATACCTATAGTACAAAAGGACTTGATGGCTTCACTACTTTTCTTAAGATGAGAAAGGAGTGTATCTAACTCTTTATCATTCCATTTACCAAGCACGAAGTCTACCTGCTTGCCCTTATTAAAGTCACTTCCTATACCAAATCTTAATCTAGGATATGTAGAAGTATTGAGCTGTGCCTGTATATCTTTCAAGCCATTGTGACCGCCATCACTGCCTTTAGCTTTTAGACGCAATGATCCGAAAGGAATGTTTTTATCATCTACTACGACTAGTAAGTTTTCTGGAAGAATCTTTTTCTTCTGCATCCAGAACCTTACTGCTTTACCAGAGCGATTCATATACGTAGAAGGTTTTACAAGTACGAGCGTTCTACCTTTATGTTTTGCCTCAGCAACATCTCCTAATTGATCATTTTTAAAATTTGCCCTTAGCTCCTCGGCCAGCAAGTCCAATACTTCAAAACCTACATTGTGACGAGTACCGTCATAGTCTGGGTGCATATTGCCTAATCCAACAATAAGATATTTCATAGGGTCTTTAAGTTCTTCTGTTGACGAGAATAGATTTTTTAGCCAATTCCACATGTCACAAAGATATCAGCTTTTATAAAAGACTAAGGTCAACGTATTTATGATTCTTTGATTGGGAAACATAGGCCAAATGTTAAAAAAAATGAAAGATTATTAAAAAAGATGACTTTATAACCGAGACCCTGTCTTAAGGGTACATTGCATTTATTGGTTAGTAGAGATGGCTGCTTGATGAGAGCAGCCTTTTTTATTTCTATATCCTCGAAGGATAAAGGTTATAAAAGATCTATTACCATTGAAAGTTGTTTACTTTGATGACTATCGAAATAGCTTTTTATATCTTGCTATTTAATATACTTAACATATCATGAGACCAAGACCTTCCGAATCACAATTAGCTGACTATCAAGTATATTATGTAGGGTTAGTAGGAGATCAGGTATGGTCTCAAGCAGAATTACAGCTATTACAATTATCTGATATCATACAATCATCTGAGGGAGATAGATTGGCTTTCGCATACGAAGAGGGTAAATGGTCTATAAGAGAGCTAATCGTACACCTTTGCGATGCTGAGCGTATATTCGGATATAGAGCATTGAGCATATCGAGAGGAGATACCCAAGTTCTACCAGGTTTTGATCATAATTCATTTGTTGAGGATAATGATTATAGTCATTTAGGAGCACAAGAACTATTGGCTGAGTGGAATGCAGTGCGGAATGCAACAATCAAAATGTTTAAAAACATGAATGATGATCAGTTGGAAAAGCTAGGTAATGTAAGCGATTATCAAAATACTGCTTGGGCATTACTACATGTAATTGTTGGACATACGGAGCATCATATTAAAATATTAAAGGAGCGCTACGGTGTATGAAGTTATATCCAAAAGACATAAGGAGGTTTTTATCTAAGACGACTCCGCTCAAAGTATGGAATTGGATTCAGTTATTTAGTTCGTTTTATATTACGAAATGGCTCAAGCGACCCATACAATGGGGTATTCCCATGACGATAAGTATAGAACCTACCACAGCATGTAATCTGCGATGTCCAGAATGTCCAAGTGGACTGAGGTCATTTTCCAGAGAAACAGGGAACCTTAAAAGTGATTTTTTTAGAACCATTATTGATCAGCTCAAGGGAAGACTGAGTTACTTGATTTTTTACTTTCAGGGCGAACCATATATCAATCCTCAGTTTTTAGATATGGTCAAGTATGCTCATGATAGAAAGATATATACAATTACAAGCACCAATGGACATTTTCTCAATGATGTCAATGCAAAGAGGACTATCGAATCAGGACTGGATAGGATGATTATATCCGTAGATGGAACTACACAGGAGGTATACGAAAACTACCGTAAAGAAGGTAAACTTGAGTCTGTACTCCAGGGTGCTCGAAATATGGTGAAGTGGAAGAAAAAGCTAAATAGCAGTACTCCACATTTAATATTTCAATTTTTAGTCGTTGGCCCCAACGAACATCAGATTGATGAAGTCTATAAGTTGGCAGAGGAGATTGGAATTGATGAGGTCAAGTTAAAATCAGCCCAGATTTATGATTATAAGAACGGGAGTGATCTTATTCCTCAGAATCAAAAATATAGCCGCTACCGTAAGTTGAAAGATGGTACTTATGCCGTAAAAAACCAACTACTTAATCACTGTTGGAAGCTCTGGCATGCATGCGTAATTACCTGGGACGGCATAGTGGTTCCATGCTGTTTTGATAAGGACGCAAGTCATCGGCTAGGAGATCTCAAACAATGGTCCTTCCGAGATATTTGGAAAGGAGAGGCTTACCAACAGTTCAGAACATCACTACTGCAAGGACGTGATCAGATAGATATATGTAAAAACTGTACAGAAGGGTGCAAGGTTTGGCTTGAGGAGTAAGTTTGCGTTGCTAAAGTTTGACTAAGCTTTGATTATCAGGCATTTATTTTATTTATTTGTAATACAGAGATTCTACTCTTCCGAGCTCAAAAACCGATAATCAAAAATGTTTTGATTAATATTTGTCATTTGCTGGCGAACGATATGTGTTTGGAATAGTTTTTTCTATATAACTACTACACATAAACCAAGCAATGTTCTTCAAAACAATTATCCAAGGTAGATTAGAATTCGGGACTCAAAAAAGCTACGATAAGGTACTTCGTATGTTTCAGTACAGGGCTGAAAATTATCATAAAAGCGAAATGATTTTTGAGGCTGAAGAAATTTTTTTCGAAGATGGTTTTTGTATGAATATTCCCCGATATGTAGCACAATCATCAGAAAAGCATTTTAGAAACACTACACAGTTACTTGAATATTGTGGTCAGTTTGCAATTACTGGAGTCGTAAAGGCCTGGCTTATTGACAATGGACGAGTGATGCACTACACCAAGGTCGAACCTAGCAGTGACAAGATCGCCGTGCAATCATATCTCAAGGGAAAAAGCCTAGTAAAAGTCGAAGGTAAAGAAGATGAGGCAATAGAAGCACTAAATAGAGCCATAGAAAAGTATGATCGCCACGGACAAGCGTATGAGCGTAGAGCCAAGGTAAATTTTATCATGAAGAAATATCATGATGCAGTTAGAGATTATACCAAAAGCATTGGTATAGATGATACCAATCCGCATGCTTGGTTTGGTAGAGCCAAGGTACATTTGGTGGAAGAGAGATTTGAAGAGGCCATTGTTGATTTTGATAAAGCATTGAAAAACTCAGTAGCGCTACAAGGACTATACTGGAAAGCAAGACGCCTAAAAGCCAAAGCACATATCCGGCTAGGACAATGGGAAAAAGCAGCATTCGACTTGAAGCTTTTTACCAATAAAGTATTCACCAAGGGAGATAGTAATATTCAATGGAAACGATCTGCCTGGTTTGATTATGGTGTTGTATTATTAGAGCAAGAGGTCTATGACGAAGCACTCAAAGCCTTTGAGAAAGCGCTTGAGATAGAAGAAGGATTCGATAATATATCAGAAGGTATAAGGCTGAGATATAGAGGTATTGCAAAGCAGAAGCTAGGTAAAAGTGGCTATATCAAAGACATCAAAGATGCAGCAGAACTTGGTGATAAAGAAGCGGAGACTTTGTTGAAGACCTTGTCATAGAAATATAAGAATTCATTAACCAATTTTGCTTTCATAGTATCGTTATAGTAGTATGTGGCGATCATATTGTATACTAGTATTTAGTTTTTTTGCTGTTTGTAATCTTGTCCTTTCACAAGGCATTTCCATCAAGGATGCGTCTAAAAAAACGATTAAAAAGTATAAATCAATAGAAGGGCATGTCAGTGCCAAGAAGTACGATAAAGCCCTCAAAGAGTATCAAAAGCTTACTGAACAAAACCTTAACTGGATAGAGCCTTACCTTAAGAGAGGCAGTATTTACTTCGATCAAGAAAAGTATGCAGATGCTGAAACAGAATTTTTGAAAGTCAGAGAATTAGATCCCCGATTTGACTCGAAAGTAGACTTCATGATAGGTTTGATACAAATCAAATTAGAGAAGTACGAAGAAGCTAGTCATAACCTACAGGCTTACATTGACCAGAACCCAAAAGATAGGCGAAGACTAAAAAGAGCTAAGAAGCTGCAGCAAAATGCAGCCTTTACCGCTAATGCTCTTAAAAATCCGCGACAGTTTAAAATAGATCCATTAGATACAGTTTTCAATAGTAGTGCTCTAGAGTACTGCCCAATCTTAAGTATAGATCAGTCTAAATTGATTTTTAGTAGAAGGATCGGCAGCTCCGAGTTTATTATGGTATGCGACTTAGACTCTAACAAGGTGGCATCCAACTGTCATGAGCTGCGCAGTGTCAATCTAGATAACTATGAGAAGGGTAGTATTTCGATTTCTCCCGATGGTAAAGTACTATACTTTGCTTCCAAATCTAGATCGGAGTCTTTCGGAAGTTATGATCTATTTTATAGTGTTTATAAAAACGAAGAATGGTCAAGACCGCACAACCTAGGTCTTCGTATCAATGATCCTACTTGGGATTCGCAGCCTTCCATGAGTGGCGATGGCCAAAAGATTTACTTTTCTAGTAAGCGACCCGGGGGATATGGAGGATCGGATATTTACGTATCAGAGCGTGGTGAAGATCGACGATGGAAAGCAGCCGTTAATCTTGGTCCAGAAATTAATACTGCAGGACATGACGAATCACCGTTTATACATCCTGATCATCAAACGCTGTATTTCAGATCAAATGGTCATCCAGGCATGGGTAACTATGATCTATTCCTTTCTCGAAAAAATGAAGATGGTACTTGGGGCAATGTGGAAAATTTAGGCTACCCAGTCAATACAGAGGCTGATGATGGTGCTCTTTCTATCAGTCTAGATGGAGAGAAGGCATATTTTACCAGTGACCGTATGTACAAAAGAGATGATCCTAATAAAAATCTAGATATACTCAGTTTCGACTTGGATCCAGAGATCAGACCATATCCATCTACCTTTATACAGTTGCAAGTGAGTGATATGGAGTCGGAGGAGCCACTTATCACGAGGGTTGAAGTAGTGGATAATGACAACAGAAAATCATTGATCAATACTTTTACTAATAAAGATGGCACTACGCTTTTTAGTGTACCGACACATCGCAATTTTGCGATGCATATTTCAAAATCGGGCTATACTTTTCACAGTACTCATTTACCTAAGATAGAAGGATATGACGCGTTGCAGCCGTATCGTATGGAAGTCAAGCTTCAAAGAATTACCGCAGTAGAAGAAAAGGTTGAAATAGCTGCGACGCCTGTTATTTTAGAAAATATATTTTTCGAAACAGGCTCTGCGACTTTACTGAAACAGTCGTCTGTAGAGATTGATAAATTACATCAATTACTGACAGATCAACCATCTATCTCCATATTGATAACAGGGCATACAGATGATGTGGGTAGTGATCAAGATAATCTAATCCTCTCCAATGATCGTGCAAATGCTGTTTTAGATGCTTTAGTATCCAAAGGTGTCGCCAAAGAGAGGCTTCGAGCCGAGGGAAAGGGAGAATCAGAACCCATCGCAGACAATACAACAGAAGTGGGTAGAAAGAAAAACCGAAGAACTACTTTTCAGATAGTCGAAAACAAGTAAATGACTGATTACCTTTGCAATCTGAATAACCTCATAACGTAGGTTATATACGATATTATGGCAAGAAAACGTAAGCGTAAAGTAGTAGAAGGTATACAAGTGAAGGCAATAGCTGATCGAGGTAAAGCCATCGGTAAAGATTCTGAGGGAAAAGTATACTTTGTAGATGGTGCAGTACCGGGCGATGAAGTCAGTATGTTGGTTTTGAAAAAAAAGAAGTCATTCTTTGTAGGTAAAGTACAAGATATTACTAAATACTCTCACGATAGAGTAGATCCAAAATGCCAGCATTTTGGAGTATGCGGTGGATGTA
This sequence comes from Saprospiraceae bacterium, assembly GCA_020629715.1. Lineage (GTDB taxonomy): Bacteria > Bacteroidota > Bacteroidia > Chitinophagales > Saprospiraceae > JAHDGW01. The sequence continues at coordinate 41,557 of JAHDCU010000009.1, read as the reverse complement.
AATGGCAGCATTATGATTATCAAAAGCAACTGGAGCAAAAACAGCAGATCGTAAAAGATGCCATGCGCCGGATCGGTAAGATTGATGAATCTATAGTAATACCTATCATAGGTGCTAAAGAAGATTACTATTATCGCAATAAAATTGAATATAGCTTCTCATCCAAAAGGTGGCTGTCCGAAGAAGAAATCCAATCCGATGAAGTCTTTAATAATCACCCAGCGCTAGGCTTTCATAGACCAGGAGCATTTGATAAGATAGTCGATATTTTTGAATGCCACTTACAGGATCAAGTGAGTGATTGCATCAGAAATTTTATAAGAGATTATGCGCTAGAGCATAATCTTTCATATTACAACATCAGAGAGCATAAAGGATTTCTCAGGAATATTATTCTCCGAAATACAGTGGATGGAAAATGGATGATCACCTTGTGCTTTGGTGCTCAAGATGATGAACAGATCCAAAAGCTATGTACTACATTACTTGATCGTTTTGAAGAAATAGAGACGCTATATTACGTGGTCAATCTCAAAAAGAACGATACGATACTAGATCAAAAGCTAGAACTCGTGCATGGTCCCGGATATTTAATAGAATCACTAGGAGATGTTCAATACAAGATTGGTCCAAAATCATTTTTTCAGACCAATACAAAGCAGGCATTACGACTCTATAGCGAGGCTGTAAATCTTGCTCAACTTAAACCTACAGATAAGGTATTTGACCTCTATTGCGGTATCGGGTCTATAGGCTTGTTTGTAGCAAAATCATGTGCATCGGTAGTCGGTATCGAGTTGGTAAAAGAAGCCATAGAAGATGCTAAAGAGAATGTTGCTCTAAATAAAACAGAAAACTGTGAATTTTACGTAGGTGATGTCAAGGATATTATGAATAAAGCATTCATCAATCAATACGGTACTCCTGATGTGATCATCACTGATCCTCCACGTGCAGGGATGCATAAGGATGTAGTACAGAGTTTGCTGGATATTGCATGCCCCAAGCTGGTATATATCAGCTGCAATCCTGCAACCCAAGCAAGAGATTTGGAGTTATTGAAAGAAAAATATGAGGTTACTGTCTGCCAACCCGTAGATATGTTTCCCCATACTAGTCATATAGAAAACATCGCGGTACTAGAGATAAAGTCATGAGTAAATTAGAGTTATTCTTACAGTTAGAGGAGGAGATCAAACCATACAAAAAAGTAATGTCTGATGCCTCAGATATTATTATTGCCAAGGAAGTAAGTGATTATCCCATATTCGTGATGCATCAGCAGCAGGTGGAGATTGGCATACCTATAGCTGAGTTAGGAAAACATAAAGGCAGCTGGTCAGTACATGCATCATCACTAGAGGAGTTTGTATCTAAGCAGATCGTACATCAAGACAAGATTGAAGAATTTAAAAAGACTTATAAAAATGCTGAGGAGCACTTGTGCATCTTTGTATTGAGTGAGTTAGGAACTCAATTTATCTATGTAGCTAGATAACATGGAGTTTTCTTTTGGACGACATCAGTTTAAGCTGCTTGTGGAAAAAGCGCTTTATGAACCTTCCACAAAATCACTTTATATAGCAGATTTGCATTTCGGTAAGGCCATGCACTTTCGTAAATCAGGTATGGCTGTTCCTCCAGATATCGCTAAAGCTAATTGGGAGCGATTTAGTTATTTGTTATTAAATTATGAAGTAGAAAAAGTCTATCTACTAGGTGATTTATTTCATAGCGACATCAACACAGAGTGGATTGAGTTTAAAAATATCATACAAGAGTTTGATCACATCGAGTTTCATTTGGTGAAAGGAAATCATGATGTATTTGATATGGATTATTATCATAAAATTGGTGTGGTAATTCATCTTGAAGATCTTGTACTTGGCGATCTCTTAATGACCCATGAGCCCCTAAATGTTAAGGATATTCCAGAAGATAATCTTAATCTGTGCGGTCATATCCACCCAGGTGTATTGCTAAGAGGACGGGGAAGACAATCTCTAAAACTACCCTGCTTTTATATAGAGCCTAATCAGATGATATTACCTGCTTTTGGGGAATTTACAGGATTATATACGATGGAGAAAAAAGAGAATAGTCGATTGATCACAGTAGCAGGTGATGAATTGGTGGAGTTTTGAATATGTATTTAAGTCATACCTTTTCAATAAAGATTTGGGTAGCATAATTGATCACATTGCTTAAAGCGATCAGATCAATAAATCATCTCATTTCTATTCCTTCACAAACTTGAGCGTAGTTTCCCCTTTCTCGGTACTACATCTAGCAAAGTAAATTCCAGAAGGGAGCTGAGCTAGTTGTATTTGCTTTGCTTGCTGCTCACTAAGCACTACAGCACCATGGATGTCAATAATTTGAACATGGGTGATCTCTTGTGTTGATCGTAGATGTAGCACATCATGAACAGGATTGGGAAAAAGCTGAATACCCAAATCAGCATTAGAAATGTGAATATCCTGATTGCTGGTAAGAATCTCAGTGATATTATTGACCTCAGGGCAGTTGGGAGTCAGGCATCCCACAGAGTCCAGTCGAGCCAATAGAATTGATCGCCCTTCTGTAAACGCATTATTCATTCTACCCACAGCCATGATAGAGCCATCCTGCAATCTCACTAGATCTAAAAAAGATCCTGTTATAGAAGCAATATCCCAATTAGGATCTTCTTGATAATAGACTCTTGACCAAAGAGAATCGCTATTTTCTTTCCTATTAAATAACCAAGGAGAAGAATTTATAAAATAGTCATTATCAATGCCATTGGAGTATGAGCCAGCCTGAAGAATGTTATCCTGAGCATCAATGAAGAAGTTATTTGGCAATCTACCGAGAGCTATGGGAACTTCGGGTAAGAAAGTTTGCCAAATTTCATCACCTTCTGGACTTAAGCATAAAGTCGACCCCTTATTTCGGTCGAAAGTAAGATTAGAAGTATTGAATACGACCCTACCATCAGAAAGGATGCCCCCATAAGGAAAGGTATCGGTATCATCTTCGATTGTTTGATATTGCCAAAGGGTGTTGTAATTGGAGTCGATTTTGGTAATAATATCGCTTCGTTCTCCCCCAGATCGGTCATATGCAGTAAATGCTACTAAATTATTATTATGATCAACCTCGCAATATCTAAGAGATGATAAAAAACCTGAAGAAGTAGGATTAAAGTTCAATACAGTATCTACTATGCCACTTTGAGGATTAACTATATAGATCAAAGAAGAACGAGTATTCTTAGTAACCCCGACGCCATAAATTGCATATTTAAGATTCCACTTTAGGATTCCAAAATTATACCTATTGATAAAATTGAAAAGAGAGTCGTTAATAGTCATAGTAGAAATGGAATCACCAGAGTTCATATCCATCTTATGAATTAACCACTCATTATAATTTATATTATTGTTACCGCTAATAATAAGGGTATCAGAATCCGCAATAATATTATTTACGGTGCCGTCTAACCAAGATAGTTGTTTCTCCCAAACTATGTGACCTAGAGTATCTACTTCCATAACAATGGAGCACTCTTTATCTTCACATATACCAGTTGCTGAAATAAAGATTCGATTTTGGTTCTCTATAATAGCCAAACCACGAAATCGTTCGCGATTTATTTTTTTAATAAAGAATGGATCATCTTGTGCCATGGCATCAAAGGCAAAAAACATGCACATGGCAACGAAAGCTGCCATGTGCAATAAATATCTTCTATTTAGAAAGCTATATATCAAATGATACATATTTTACGGGTGATCACAGTATCACCCTGACGTAATGATAGTATATATATGCCAGAATGCATATGATTTTCAATATCATATTGGTCGTCAGTACGTATATGTTGATAAATCGTATTACCACGCATATCATAGATGATGAGTTCATGACTCATGTTTTTCAAGAAGGATTTGGGCAGTTTAATACTGATGGCTTCTCCAAGCGCTATAGGATTTTGAATAATCAAAGCATCATCACGACCACCTTCCTGTTCATTTCTGGATTCTAATGGTATTAGTATCTCTGGCAGGTTTATAAATATTCGCTCATTTACCAATTCATGATAGATGGATCTGTTAAAGCCTGATAAGGCATTGAGTTTATGAGCACTTTCTAAAAGATCATTTGCATAAGCACCTTGATTTTCTATACCCTTACGATCATCTCTTTGGGCAAGGATCAAGGCTTGCTGACCAGAGACAAACTCTTTTGAGGCTTCATCCTGATACTGCATCAGGTTTAGTACTCTAGAGGCATTATCCAAATCTCCTTGCTGCTGATAGAGACCATATACCATAGGGTATAAGGCATCAAAACCCAGGCTTTCGATAAGCTCTGCTAAGATACTGGTACATTGCTCCTGTCTACAACTATTCAGAAATAGCTGTATCGCTTGATAAAGGCATCTCAAGGTTTCTTCATCGTACTTGTTCGGCTCTTCCTTTTCGGGTCTACGGGCCGATTCATACGCCGAGCTTTCATCATCGGCAAGCACTTCTTGTATGTCTGTCAGGAGCTCTTCTAATTCCTTAAGACTAAGCGCTTCTTTATCCTTGATACATTGCGCCAAAAGGTAAATGGCAATCTGCTGCATATTAGGATTAGGGTCACCACATTCTTGATCTAAAGGCTCAAGTGCATCTTCTATGCTGTAGTTTGATGTACCAAAAGAAGTGCTAGGGTTTTTACAGCTACTTTCATTCGGAGGGTAGAGCCAATAGTCAAATGCTGTGCTTCCTGCAGCCGTATAGATTCCTTTTTGATCTTCAAAACAATTACCTGCTTCCGATTGCTCCGTTCCTTGTGATGATAATATGGATGCACCACTTGCAAGTGCAATATCGGCCACCGAACTACCCTCATAGCAATTACTTATATACTGTACGGTGTTGACGTCGTAGGCTCGATTTGCTGTCTTAGAAGAGATAAATTGATTGTTAGCCACTAAATTATCTGACATTAAAGATGTGGCTGCAGAAGTATACCCTGCTCTACACTGAATAAAGTCATTGTTTTGTGCCGTGATGGAGGAGATACCCATCTGAGTCACGGGGCTTTCTACAAAGGAGTTTTCTCTGACGTCAATAGAAAGCATATTGGCAAGTGACTCTGTGTAGATGGCATGCCCACAACCAAAAAAGCCATTATCGACAATACTAGATGCCTGTATGATGGGGTATAGTGCATTGATTAAAATCCCCTTGGAGCCGCCTACAAAAGTATTTTGAGTTGCGGCAATAGTACTATTGGTGCATTCTATGCCGAATAGGTTATTATCGAACGTACTATTGTTTATTGGTATTTCAAGGTTGCCGAAAATATCAAGACCCAGATTGCAATCTATAAAATTAGCATGATCTATTCTCACAGAGGGTACTATACTGGCTTGTGATTGTCCTGTAGAACTTATAAAAACGCCAGTTCTACAGTTTTTTATCGTAGCATCAGAAAGGATATTGAGTGTACCAATGTCAGCAGGAGCGGCAATTTGTAAACCATTTATATCATTAGAAAAGTACTTATTAACCTTATTTACACCTATATCCGCATTTTCGATGACCGCTCCATTTCTAATCAATAAATTTCCTCCTGGGAGCTGATCATTTGCCTGCTGAAAGATCGAACCCTGATATCCAGCTATTTCTATTCCTTTCCAAAGACCATTGCCACAACTAGTAAGAGTTCCCCCGTCAATAATGAGTGTTGATCCAGGGTAAATAGTAACACCTGACCCTTCTGTAAATTTCACTTCTGAATTTATAGTAAGCGTAGTATTACCAATAATTTTTAATTGTCCATTGACTTCAGTCATGGGTAAGACCATATTTTGATTAACGACAAGATCACTCATTTCACAATCAGGAGTACAGGCACCTATACTAGCACATAAAGTGGAAGCAAAAATGGATGTAAAATTTTCATTACAATTTGGTTTTACCTGAATTTCATATTCAACAGGCATAAGATTGTCTAAAGTCGTAAAATTTTCCATCCACACAGCCTTTGTTTTCCACTTGGTTGTTCCGCTAGGTCTGTATCTTACTAAGTATTGTTGAGCAAGGACATCTGTCCATTCAAGCGAAATACTGTTTAAGTTTTGGTTAGTAACCCAAATATCTAAAACAGGATCACATACATTAGGAGTTTGACAGCCATTTGATGAAAGTATGCTTGACCTTGTTCCGTTCAAGATTTCTCTCATTTTACAAGCTTGTTCTTTAGTAAAATATCTTACTGTATAGTCATCTCCTTGGTTCATAAAGTTATCTACCATATCATCTGAGCCACAAGTTGCTACATCAGTATCCCATGGCCAATACCCAGAATATGTTTCTAAAGTTAGGGGAGTATCTGATATTCGATCATCATAGTCACAATAAAAATCTTGAGGAAGAGCACCTCCAAAAATTTCATCCGTTCTTAAATGAAATAATCCTAACCAATGACCTATTTCATGGGTTGCCGTTCTGCCTAAAGATTAAATTGGATCTGCTACACCTTCTGTTCCAAAGTACTTATAGTCAATTACAACTCCGTCCGTTTCAGGTATAGGCGTAGGTGAAGTAGCAGGAAATTGATCAGCTATTGGTGAATAACCTTTAACTAAATCAGTGCCCATGAACTTGAGATCGCAAACCCAGATGTTTAGATATTGATCGGTAGGCCAAGCATTGATTCCTCCCGAATTATAGAACTTGACTTTATCCGTTAAATCAAATACCTCATTTGGACTAAAAACATTAAATATTTTCCGTCTTCTGATACCAGAAGTTGCTTCGCCGTTTGGATCTTGTTTTGCGAGGCAAAATTTTATATTAGTTTTTGATATAACACTTTCCCAAAGAAAATTATACTACCCTGCGAGTATTTCAGAGTTTTCTAAATTCTAATCTAAATTAAGAATTTCAATTTGATTCCTAACTTGTTCATCAGTTACGTAGTCTTCTCCTCCTGGGTCAGTTGAATGAATTATGTTAACAACTACAGGTATAGTAATTTCATCTGGTACTTGACCATTACAGATTAAATCATCTTGACCTCTCAAAGAGGTCATATATTAAGATGCAAGAACAAAAGATAAGTTTTTATAAAATAAATTTTCATGATAAGAAAATTGGAATAACCCTTTATTCCATAACAGCATCAAAATGAGAAAACTTAAGAAACAATTGAAAAATCGCATGCGGTATTTAGTGCAATTAAATTTCACTCATAAATGAAAAGTTTAATATGATTTTATTATTGAAATGCAGATTTGCCTTTTTTCTTGACCAAAATATATTTGTGATACATGCCTTGGTCTTACTTCTCAACATATTAAACTCTCTATCCATAATCCCAAGCTTTTCAGGAACCATTTCCGAAATCAAGGCATTAAACGTATGTTTACGCAAATCTTATAGGTGTCTAAAGTAAAAACCAGAAACGAACGAATATTTGAGGACGAATTTTTTCCTCATATACATGCCTTAAAAACCTTTGCATATCACCTTTGCTATAATGATAGTGATGCCGAAGATCTCGTGCAGGAGACTTATATGAAAGCACATCGCTTCATAGATAAGTATCTAGAGGGAACTAATGCGAAAGCATGGCTGTTTAAAATTTTGAAAAACGCTTACATCAACGAATATCGGAAGAAAAGTAAGCGGCCACATAAAGTAGATCTTGAAGATGTAGTGGCATTTCATGATAGTGACCAGAGCAAAGGCGCTGGCTTTCATGATCTCAGAGAAGAGCTTTTTCAAGATATGATGGGAGATGAGGTTACGATTGCGATCAATGCATTGCCCGTAGACTTCAGGACAGTCATTTTGCTATGTGATATAGAGGGATTTACTTACGAGGAAATCTCCAAGATCATAGATGTGCCCATAGGTACTGTAAGATCAAGATTGTTTAGAGCTAGAAATATGCTCAAAGAAAAACTTAAAAGCTACGCCCAGAAACTCGGTTACTCAGATGTACGAGGAACGAAAAATAAAACGGGAGCGGATATTTTTGAAGAAGAATAGAATTTTTTTAATTTTATACGGTTAATAATTATTATCCAAGAACATATATTCGACTTATTACTAATATGTAAGTTTTTATTTTGATATCGGGGTGATAGTCAAAATGATTAATCATGAGTACAAAGGATAACTTTAAACAAATCAGACAGCGTATCAATATGTATTTTGATAATGAACTGAGCCAAGAGGACAAAAGCCAGTTACTTCATCAGGTAGATGAAGATCCTCGTTGTCAAAAGATTTTTCACAAGGAAAAAAACTTTAGAGACTTTATCAAAAGCAATGTCAAGCAATCGACCGTATCTCCCGATCTTATCCAAAATATTAGAGATCGTATAAGAATAGTATAAGCCTCTAGACTCTTCTACATCTATTTTTGCTTCATTAGGATTTACATCCGTTTATTCTAACAAATAATTACCGACGACGATCGGTCCTAAATACTGATCCCTATTAATTGGTGGCGTCAGCAAAAATCATGAGCTTTGTAACCCATAAAAAGATTCTTAGATCATGATCGACAAATTGGAGGCCATTCGAGACAGGTATTATTACTTAGAAGAAAAACTTTCTGATCCTGAAACGGTCAAGGATATGAAAGTATTTAGGAAGACTAACAAAGAGTATAGTGATCTTAAAGATATCGTTGAGGTTTACAAAAAGTATAAGTCTGTCTTAGGTAATATTGAGACAGCTAAAGAGATGCAAAAGGATGATGATCCTGAGATGAAAGAAATGGCTAAAATGGAGTTGGATGAGCTCCTACCTAGGCAAGCTGAGTTAGAAGATGAAATCAAAGTATTACTGATACCCAAAGATCCAGAAGACTCTAAGGATGTAATTTTTGAGATTAGATCGGGAGCAGGTGGTGACGAAGCCAGTATTTTCGCGGGTGATTTATATAAAATGTATACCAAGTATTTTGAAACAAAGGGCTTCAAGGTAGAGCTTCTTGATATCAACGAAGGTACAGTAGGTGGCTACAATAAGATAGTCATGGAGGTTTATGGAAATGACGTATATGGCAAGCTCAAATTTGAATCAGGTGCCCATCGAGTACAGCGAGTGCCTAAAACAGAATCACAAGGAAGAGTACATACCTCAGCAGCTACAGTGGTTGTGATGCCTAAGTTTGAGATCGAAGATATCAATATCAAAAAAGATGATCTACGTACGGATACTTTCCGTGCCAGTGGAGCAGGAGGGCAACATGTCAATAAGACAGAGTCTGGAGTACGATTTACTCACTTACCTACGGGTATTGTTGCAGAAAGTACAGACTCAAGATCACAGCATAAAAATAGGGAAATCGCCATGCAGCGATTATATGTTAGAATACAAGAAGCTCAGCGTGATAAAGTATACAATGAGCAAAAGACAAAGCGTAAGAGTCTTGTCGGATCTGGAGATAGATCTGATAAGATACGAACGTATAACTATCCTCAAAATAGAGTTACGGATCACAGAATAAATCTTACGCTCTACAGCCTTGACAAAATTGTACAAGGAGATATCGAAGAAATCATCGAAGCATTACAAGTAGCGGAAAATGCTGAAAAAATGAAAGAAGGCGAATAGCTTCTTCTTTATTCAAGACAGCAAACGTATTTATTGCCAAAAAGGAGGTGTCTCTGTCGTACTACCTGCTAATACTCTACAATCATCATTAAGTACCTGAATTACCTGAGGTTCGTCTAAGAGATTTGGAGTGATGTAAATACTATCGTAAGCCACATCACTGGCGTAAAAATATCCTATAACCTCCTCATCGGGGTTGTCTAGACTTATCATATTGCCTCTTATCGTAGCTGGAGGGGGATCAAAAATATCACCCTCTATACTTAACTGATTTTGCAACAAATCAAAAAATTGATATGCTTCTTTAGTAAGACTATGTTGCTCTACGATTGCCAGGTAGCGATCTGCAATCTTTCTACCATCATCCTCTATAAAAGATATAACCTCTACATTTTTATTGCCGTTAGTCAGATTATCCTTAAATATTCTTAGATCATTAGATTGCTCATATACGAAGCAAGTGGCACAGCATTCTTTTGGATCGGGAAAAGGATTTCCAAAAAAGTCTCTACCCACATGGAGATCAGGTCTTGCATTCAATTTATATACCCCTCGAGATTTCCACAAGTAGAAGTTGGTTTCATCGCTGGGGTCTTGCCATTCTGCAAATATTTCGATACCACTTTCAAAAGTAACATTACTTGTAGATGGTAATCTTTTATAAATTGGGCGCAGTAACTCAATTTCGGGTACAGCAACTACAGACTCTGGAAGTGAAATATATCGTTCACCATTAGCAAGAGTCACGAAGAGCGTATATTTTTTACCTACCTCTGCTCGATATCCTTCAGGTGTAAAATAAGAGCCATCATTAAGCTCATCAAGAAAGACTTGATTACCTTGTTCATCTCTGATATAAACTACTGCATTAGTCTCTTTACGGATGGCATCATCCAATATAGAGCCATACTTGGCACTTTTTGAAATAAGTATTTCATGTGGTCCTAAACCAGTATTAATTGATCCTTCTACCACGAGCAGATTTCTTCCGGTCTCAGTATCTATATCTAGTTCATCGATGCATGAAGACATCCATGTAACGATTAGTATACTTAATATCATAGTTATAAACCGTGGAGTATGATTATTATACATCATTGGAGTGGCTTTCATATATTAAAAATCAAAATTGTAACTTAAAGAAGGGAATGGAATTCCTAGTACGGATAGTCTAAAAGCTTGTGGTGGAGCTCCTGGTATATCATCGAAAAACACAGAGAAAGCATTTCTACGACCATATAAATTATAAACGGATAATACGAAGTCACCTTGAAGCCAAGAAGGAGCTTCGTCAAACCCGAAGGTTAAGCTCAAATCTAATCTGTGATAATCTGGAGCTCTAAATCCATTTCGAGTATCATAAAAAGCAATATTGGATCCGTTGAGATAATTAAATTTTGCCTCTGGATAAGTGACAGGACGACCAGTGCTATATGTGAATATTCCTGAGAGCTTGGTACGTTCTCCAAGTTTATAATCACCTACGAATGATATATTATGCGGCTTATCAAAATTAGCTGGATACCATGCTCCATCATTGATGATTTCATTGGGGAATGAGCCTACTACCTGACGCTCACTTCGACTATATGTATAGCTTATCCAACCTGTAAGATCACCAGTCTTTTTTTCTAGATACAGCTCTAGACCATAAGCCCTCCCTTTACCGTTGAGAAGCTGCGATTCCAGGTTTTCATTAAGTAGGAGTGTTGCTCCATCTTTATAGTCAAGGATATTATTGAGGTCTTTATAAAATATCTCAACGGATGCCTCCAACGTATTATTGAAGAAGTTTTTGAAAATACCACCCGAGTACTGACTTACCTCTTGTGGTTTGAGATAAGTATCAGAAAGTTTCCATACATCCGTAGGAGCAATAGTAGAGGTATTCGATATCAAGTGTATGTATTGAAACATCTTATTATACCCTAGCTTTATCGAACTGGATTCTCCTAGTGATAATCTTAAAGATGCTCTGGTTTCGAAACCATTATAATTTTGGATAACTTCTCCATCACTATAGGATTGGAACTCCAAGATATTCTCTTCACTTCTTGGTAATAATGGATCATAGATCGGTACTTGATTAGCACCTAAAAAGCGAAAATCACTATACCGCGCTCCGTAGGATATACCTAGAAAAGAGCCTATCTCAAAATTATGTTGAAAATAAACACCAGACTCTTGAGCTTGCTCCAGTGGCACGGCGAATGATTCTATTGCGGAATCATCATTGCGAGGCGTAAGACTTCCTGGACTTATTTCTAAAAATTTAGTCTGTGCTCCTATGCTGATATCGTGACCATCATTTATAAAGTATTTGGTGTCAAAATTGAGTCCACGATCTTTAATTTTAGACGCGAGAGTAAAATTGGTAAAAGGGGAATCATCAAAAATATTGTAAGAGTATTGGGCATCAACAGCAGTAAAATCCATGGTTAAATTATCACCAAATGACTTTACAAAACTCAAGGTTTGGTTTTGATTACTCCAATTGAAACTCGTATCACTAGCTAGTTGAAAATTATCATTACTTCTATAAAAGGCATATCTGACACTAAAGTCGTCTGAAATATCATAATCTACAATGGCATTCATATCATAGAAGTCTGCACTACTATTACTTACATTGGCATCATTGACGGCATTGAGTATCCAGTTGCTATAAGATGCTCTACCTGCGACCATGACGGTCAGTTTATCTGTCAATACGGGTCCACCCGCACTTAACTTTGCAGAGACTAGACCAAGAGAACCTTTTCCTTCCCATTTATCTTGATTTCCGCGCTTGTATCTGAGATCTATAATAGAGGATGCTCGACCACCATAGTTAGCCGGTATACCACCTTTATAGATGCTAATGTCTTGAATCAGATCAGTATTGAATGCGGAAAAGAAACCGAATAAGTGAGAGGGATTATATAATGGTGCTCCACCTAGAAGTATGAGGTTTTGATCTGCATTGCTACCTCTTACATTGAACCCTGCAGACGCCTCTCCTACCGTACTTACACCAGGCAATAAAGTGATGCTTTTCAATATATCAGCTTCACCTACAAATGGAGGTAATGCCTCGATCGTTGCTATGCTTACTACTTGCTTACCTATTTCTGTATTTCTTACGTTTTGATCTGCCGCTTCAGAATTGATTACGACTTCTTGGAGTGTTTCTGAGGTAGTAGACAAGACGGTTTTATAAGATCCTTTGCCCTGTACAATGATATCGACAAGTTGTGTTTCGTAACCCAAGTAGCTGATCTCTAATGTATATGGCTGATCCATGAGTTCAAGCTTAACTCGACCACGTGTATCAGTGACATCAGCGATATTACTATTCAAGACGATAACGCTTGCTCCGATGAGGCGTTCGTTTTCATCAGATACTTCTATCGTGACTTGATGAGGTCCTTTATTATTACCTTCACCGATGATGATCTGTGCAGAAAGAGGAATAGCACATATGGATAAAAATAGAATATAAAGTAGTTTACGATTCATGATTTCTAATTAAGATGTACTAAAATGCTTCTGGATCAAAAGACCAGTATATCCGATCTTGACCTTCTGGGAAATTAACCTGCATTACAAAGATTTCATTACCGCTTACCCAAGAGCCTAATGTTGAAAAGGGATTAAATTGAGGAATACTTGTTTTCCTCTTCCATCGATCTTCAGTTATAATATACTCATATACTTTACGGCTTATATCTTGTAGACCAGCATATATAGAGCCATCTATGGCCTCTATCATACCATTTTCTTTTACCTCTTCAGGAAAAGACTGTCTATTATTCCATACATCGTTGATAGGGTCGTGACAAGTAAACATTCCATTAGGAAGGATAAAACAGTTTTCTTCACCAATACTGATATAAGGATACCCATTTCTTGGGCTTAGAGGTGATTCACCGATCGGTTGCCAAAAGTCATTGGCGATATTATATCGAAAAATTGTAGTATTATCTTCGCGATTTTCATCTTCGCCACCATAGAGATAGACGTACTCATCATCGCTAAAAGCTACTGCTTCATATAGAAACTTGGGTGCTGAGGCTAAAGGTTCAATGCCACTATCATTAATACTAAAAAAGGCATTTGTAGTAATGAGATTTTCATCAGAATTTCTGACTAATAGTTGGCTTCCACCACCAAAAAAACCATCTGTATAAAATGCACCTTCGACGCCTATACCTGAGAATAACATTTCTGTTCTTTCTAAGGTAGTTTTATCAATTTGAAAAATACGGTTTGATGGGTTTTGAAACTCTGACGTATTGCCTAAGCCATAATAGAAGAAAGATGCATCTTCTGTGTAGAAGTGGTTATTGTTTTTTAATACATCATCGGAAGTCCCCTGATCAGTCCACTCACCTATGATATATTCAAATCTATCAGAAAGAAAAAGGGTGTCGCCTTGAGTTATAACTTTGATATCTGCTGTTGCTATGGTACCTATAGCGGGTACTTTAAAAGTAATGATCGATTCGGCCTCTATATTTTCTGGAGTTATTTCTTGATCATTCCAAAGGATTTTGCTGTCAGTGGTAAAATTTAATCCTGTGACGGTTATGATATTATTTGGATTTCCTTCTTTGGGTTCGAAGTCAAAAGCCACTGGAGATAGCGTATTAAAGCCCAACATGTTTCCTAGCGTTTGTACTCCATTTCTGGTGGCATACGCTCTACAGAAATAATTACTTTTTATATTTAACATGCTTACCTCACCGACAAATCTTCCAGGGAAAGTTTTTTCACCTAATGAAATAGTAATAGGGTTGCTAAATGATTCTGTTTCGGATATTTCAAAGCCATGATCCTCTACAGTCACCTGTCCTGTCGATAATAATCTACCAGTAAAAATTGCATTTTCACCACTTGTAAATACGATTTCTTCTGTAAATACAGATACAGTAATATTAGGATCTTCACTATCACAACTAAATAAAGCAAGCAGAAACACTACGAATAATGATAACGGTCTCATAGTCTTATTTTGGTTTCAACTCCCAAACTTACAACACTATATTATATCTCTAAAGCTTTGTGCTTTATTGTTTATAAGCGAGGGTGGTTGATAGATTTATTTTGTCGTCAAAAACTACAATAGTTGAAATTTTATTCTTTAGTTGTTGTCATTGTTTCTTTACGAAATTGTTCATCATGGACACTAAGATGATGGGCAAGATATAATATACGATGTCCAAGTTTACTAAAGTCGAGTTCGTCTTCCGATTGTAAAACCATCATTTGATCTAGTTGACTACTCATACCGGATGCATCTATGAGCCCAGAATAGTAACTACCGATGAATGCGTTTTTGATTTTTTGTTCTGCCAGATAGTCAATAAATGGACCTTCAAGATTTAAGCAGTAGTAATTCATTTTTGATTGATTTGGCAATTGATAGGCACAATCAAAATTCCATAAGTTATAAAGAATGTCTTCAGGTACGATCTTATCGATTCCACTTTTTATATTGAAAGGGTAACTTATACGTCTGGGAATTTTTTGAAGGAAATCGCTTTTAATTTGGTGACTATGCATTCTAAAACAATCTTTCACTTGTTTTTGATCACACTCAGAAATAAAGAATGAATCTGCAAATTTCCGTAGGGCTGTTATATCACGAGCAGAAAAGTATTTAACAAGGCTTTTTTCAGACTGATTATTAACGTCTGTATTTTTCTTTTCATAAGAACAAGAAGATATGATTAGTATTATGATAAATGCCCAAAAGGATAAAAGACTATTACGCATTGCATTGATTTTTAGTGATTTTACAATAGTAAGAATAAAAAGAAAAGAAAAAAAAGTCAAAAACATATTATAATTAAATATAATATGTATATTTGCCATACCCTACGCAGTAATTTCGCTTAATACATCCGTATTAGGTAATCCCATATTAGTGATGTTCCCTGAATTTTAATTCAGTTATTTTTTATTTGTCTCTAAGGAAAACTAAGAAATGAGAACTACACTAATTGCACTTTTCGGTGCTCTATTATTCATGACATCTGGCGAATTACTAAGTCAGTGCTCTATCAATGCCCCCACAGTAACGAGTATTTCATGTCAGACTGGATCAAGTCCAAGTGTTGACGATGATGCTATTTCATTCCTGTTAAATTTATCAGGAACGAATACGAGTGCTAACGGATATTATCTATCTGTAGATAATGGAGCAACAATTACACCACAAGAAGGAATCTACAATGCAGATATTGTAGTAGACTTGGGTCCAGGTTCTGCCGGTAGTGGCAACACCTATACCGTTACCCTTACGGATAAGTCGGATCCTAACTGTACCCAGACAGCTACAATTGCTGACCCTGGATCATGTAGTCCCGGATGTCCAGCAGATGTATTTACAGTTTGCGATGACGCTTCTAACAGCCTTACGCTTACTGCGGATAGTGGACTTACGGGTGTTGAATGGTTCAATAGTGCTGATACACCTGTTGGTACAGGTGTTACTCTTATTGTAGATTCTAATACACCTGGTCTTGCAGATGGATCGGAGTCATTCTATTATACCGCGGTAGATGGTAATGCTTGTTCTATAGAGCTATGTTGTCCAGTGATGGTAGAGACTGAATTATGTGGTCCTTTCGATTTAGCTTTACAGAAAGTAATAAACACAACAGCAACTCCTGGTCCATTTAGTCCTGGCGATAATGTAACTTTTACGGTTACCGTATACAATCAAGGCGTATTTGATGCTGATAATATTGTGGTAGAGGATTATATCCCTTCTAATATGAGTTTTGTATCGAGTCCTGATTTCTCATTAGCAGGAGCTCAATACACAGCTACTATTGCAAGTTTAACTGCAGGTGCTTCACAAGACCTTTCTATAACCTTACAAATCGCTAGTGATTTTCAAGGTACAACACTGACAAATAATGCTGAAATCATTGCTTATGATGATGACAATGATCCTACAACGACTCCTATGGAAGATGAGGATAGTCCTATCAGCACTATTGATGGAAGTAGTGATGACGAAAGTGAATTAGATACTGATAACGATACGGATGATGAAGCTCCGGGTACTCCAGGTACGGCTGATAATCCTAATGATGCTGATGATTATGATCCTGCTCAGGTGACTGTTGAACAAACATTTGACCTTGCTCTAGTAAAGACGGTAAATTCAGTAGGAACCGACAGCCCACTAGCTCCAGGCGGTACAGTATTGTTTAATATAGAAGTAATAAACCAAGGAACACTAGATGCCTTTAATGTGCAAGTGAATGACTATATCCCTTCCGGCTTGACGTTGACAGATTCTGACTGGAGCGAAAGTGCTGGAGTAGCGACATTATTGAATACAATAGCGAGTATTCCAGCAGGTCAGAGTGAAGTAGTAAGCATTACATTTACGGTAGATGCGAGCTTCATGGGAGAAAGTATCACGAATGATGCGGAGATAGCAAGTGCAGATGATGATACCGATCCTACGAATACACCACCTACAGATGAAGACAGTACTCCGGGCGACAATGGTAATCCAAATGATCCGAATAATGACGATATTACAGATACGACAGGCGGTGATGACCAGGATCCAGAGACGATACCAGTGGTACAGACCTTTGACTTAGCCTTAACTAAGGTAGTGAATATGACAGCGACGCCAGCACCATTCATGGGAGGCAGCACGGTACAGTTTACGATCACGGTAGTAAACCAAGGAACCTTAGATGCCTTTACAATAGATGTAGCGGACTACAGCCCAGTAGGTTTGAGTGATGTTACTTTAGTAGCAGGTCAGAGTGGTGTAGTAGAGAATGCACCGAATGACTTTACGGTAGCAACAGTAGCAGCAGGTACAAGTTATAGTTTTGAAGTAGAGGCGACGATTGATGTTGATTTCATGGGAAGTAGTTTGATCAACGATGCAGAGATTACATCAGCGGATGATGATATGGATGCTACGAATACGCCACCAACGGATGTAGACAGTACTCCGGGCGATAACGGAACACCAAATGATACAGCAAATGATAACGATGTAGCAGATACTACAGGCGGAGATGATCAAGATCCAGCGGAAGTACCTGTAGGACAAGTATTTGACTTAGCGTTGGTAAAGACGATCAATACAGCGGGAACAGCAAGCCCAATCGTACCAGGCGCTACAGTAGTCTTTGATATCGAGGTAATCAATCAAGGAAGCTTAGATGCGTTCAATGTAAATGTAAATGATTATATCCCAGCGGGCTTAGTATTAGCAGATGCGAACTGGAGTGAAGTAGGCGGTGTAGCGGATTTAAATGCACCGATAGCGAGTATCCCAGCGGGTATGAGTGAAACGGTAAGCATAGCGTTTACAGTAAGTACGACGTTCCAAGGAACGAGTATCACGAACAATGCAGAGATTGCAAGTGCGGATGACGATACGGATCCGAATAATACACCACCGACGGATGTAGACAGTACACCAAATACGGAGGATGGCACGACCCCAGATCCAAATAATGATGATACAACGGCTACGAATGGTAGTGATGATTATGATCCAGAGACGATTGTAGTAGAGCAGACGTTCGATTTAGCTTTAGTAAAGATCTTTGCAAGCAGCAGTACGACACCGATTGTACCAGGCAGTGATGTGACATTCAATTTAGAAGTATTCAACCAAGGGACAGTAGATGCGTATAATGTACAATTGAGCGACTACGTACCAGCGGGATTAGTATTGAATGATGTGAATTGGAGTGAGAGTGCAGGTGTAGCGAGTCTAAACAATGAGATAGGCTTTATCGGCGTAGGTCAGAGTGAAGTAGTAAGCATTACATTTACGGTAGATGCGAGCTTCATGGGAGAAAGTATCACGAATGATGCGGAGATAGCAAGTGCAGATGATGATACCGATCCTACGAATACACCACCTACAGATGAAGACAGTACTCCGGGCGACAATGGTAATCCAAATGATCCGAATAATGACGATATTACAGATACGACAGGCGGTGATGACCAGGATCCAGAGACGATACCAGTGGTACAGACCTTTGACTTAGCCTTAACTAAGGTAGTGAATATGACAGCGACGCCAGCACCATTCATGGGAGGCAGCACGGTACAGTTTACGATCACGGTAGTAAACCAAGGAACCTTAGATGCCTTTACAATAGATGTAGCGGACTACAGCCCAGTAGGTTTGAGTGATGTTACTTTAGTAGCAGGTCAGAGTGGTGTAGTAGAGAATGCACCGAATGACTTTACGGTAGCAACAGTAGCAGCAGGTACAAGTTATAGTTTTGAAGTAGAGGCGACGATTGATGTTGATTTCATGGGAAGTAGTTTGATCAACGATGCAGAGATTACATCAGCGGATGATGATATGGATGCTACGAATACGCCACCAACGGATGTAGACAGTACTCCGGGCGATAACGGAACACCAAATGATACAGCAAATGATAACGATGTAGCAGATACTACAGGCGGAGATGATCAAGATCCAGCGGAAGTACCTGTAGGACAAGTATTTGACTTAGCCATCGATAAAGTCATTGATGCCGCAGCTACACCAGCACCTTATTTCCCAAATAGCTTAGTAACTTTTGATATTACGGTTTATAACCAGGGAACTATTGATGCAACAGATATAATAATAGAAGACTACTTACCTACAGGTACCTCATTTGAGTCAAGCCCAGACTTTAGCTTACAAGGAGCAGAATACTTGGCTAATATCGCAACGCTTGCTGCGGGTACTTCAACTACTTTGGAAATCACAATCAGAATTGACGATGATTTCATGGGAGAGTCTTTAGTCAATAATGTGGAGATCGTTTCTGCACAGAATAGCCTTGGACTTGTAGATCAAGATGATGATCTAGCCAACGAGGATGGATCATCTGATGATTCTTCTGAGCTAGATACAGATAATGATGTAGATGATGAAGCTCCTGGTACTCCAGGAACGGCTGATAATCCGGATGATGTAGATGATTATGATCCTGCATTCATACCAGTGACTCAGATATTTGACTTGGCTTTAGAAAAAATATTTAATAGTAGTTCTACAACGCCTATCATTCCAGGATCTGATGTAACCTTTACTCTAGAGGTAACAAACCAAGGTACATTAGATGCCTACAATGTCAATATTGTGGATTACATTCCAGCAGGGTTAACCTTAAATGATACAGACTGGACGGAGTCTAGCCCAGGTGTTGCATATCTCAACAACGATATTGTATACATCGCAAGAGGAGAGATGGAGAGTGTCAATATAACATTCATGGTAGATCCTACTTTTATGGGTACGGAGATTATCAACTGGGCTGAGATCAATCAGGCGGATGATAATAATGATCCTACGGATGGTTTCCCTACAGATATCGATAGTACTCCGGATGACGATCAATTTAATAGTCCTGGTGAAACAGATGACTTAGATGATGACGGTGTCACGGATGAAGATGGTACGATGGGTGGTGATGAAGATGACCACGATCCAGCTTTGATCAATATTACTCAATCATTTGACCTTGCACTTCAGAAAGTATTCTCTTCTTGGGATGATACTGACATGAATGGCATGATCGATCAAGGAGAAAATGTAACCTTTACCGTAACAGTTTATAACCAAGGTAATCTGGATGCAACTAATGTTGTCGTAACAGATTATGTACCTACGGGTATGTTATTTAATGCTGCTGATAATACAGACTTCTCAGGTGGTCCGTTAACTCCAACGGCTACAGTAGCTAGTCTACCAATGGGAGCTGATGTTGATCTAGAAATTGTTCTTCAAGTTGATCCTACATTTATGGGGATGATGGCTGTGAACAATGCAGAGATTACAGATGCAACCAATGCATTGGGTCAACCAGATGATGATAATCCACTTGACGTAGTACATGGTACTCAAGATGACGGTTCAGAGTTAGATACAGATAATGATACCGACGATGAATTCCCAGGTACTCCTGGTACAGAAGATAATGATGATGATGTAGATGATTACGATCCTGCCATGATTATGATAGGACAAGTATTTGATCTTGCATTATTCAAAATATATGATAGTTATAATGACCTGAGTGGTGACGGTGTATTAAGTCCGGGTGACGATGTGACCTTCTTAATTACTGTAATCAATCAAGGTACGCTTGATGCATACAATGTACAAGTGAGTGATTATATACCTGATGGTCTTACTTTGAATGACCCTCAATGGAACAACACTCAAAATGTAACTATAGCACAGCTCAACACAGTACATCCGTTCTTAGCAGCTGGAGATCAGACCACAAGAACGATCACATTTACTATTGATGAAATGTGGAGAGGAGAGTCTATCGTAAACTGGGCTGAAATATCAGCAGCAGATGACAATGATGATCCTACTGATGGCTTCCCTGAAGATGAGGATAGTACTCCTAACTCTAATCAAGGAGATGACACATTTGGCGGTGACAACGTAGTCGATAATACTAACAACGATGAAGATGATCATGATCCAGCGGAGATCAATCCTGTAATTGAATTGGATTTAGCTCTAGCTAAAAAAGACCAAAGTGATGATCCTGCAAGTGCATATGGTGAGATCAGAACGTTTGATATAGAAGTTACCAATCAAGGTACAATCTTAGCTACTGAGTTTACAGTCGTAGATTATATCCCATGTGGATTTGAATTCGTATCTACTCCTGGTTCTAACCCAGGATGGACGTATAATTCGGCAACTAGAATTGCAGAGTTTATATATGACGAGACTATCCTATATCCGAATGATGTAGCAACCATTGAGATTCAATTGGAGGTAGTATACTGTGATGGTGATGTATTGTTCAATTGGACTAATTATGCTGAGATATCTCACTATGACGATGATTTCAATGATTTCAATCAAGATATTCCAGATATCGATAGTGATCCTGATGCAACCAATTTTGATGACCCAGGTGGTCAGCCATGGACAGATACAGATGATTGGATCGATGGTGATGGATCAGGAAGTATAGGATCTAATGACCTTGCTACTGATGAAGATGATCATGATCCAGAAAGAGTAGAAATATTTGATCTAGCATTGAGAAAAACAATCTCAGATGCCACTCCAGGTCCATATAGCTACTATGACATGATTACTTTTGATATAGAAGTATTTAATCAAGGTAATATCGGAGCTCAAAATGTTGTAGTTACAGATTATATCCCTGAAGGATATGCATATGACGCAGCACTAAATCCTGCTTGGTCAGGTACGTATCCAAATGTATCTACGACAATTACAGATCTTATTCCTGTTGCTGGAAGTACTACAGTAAGTATTACTCTTCAGATCATACAGACAGATGGTGGAGAAGTAGATTGGTTTAATTACGCTGAAGTCACAGCTGCGGAAAATGAAGACGGTGAAGATAGGACTGATGATGACATAGACAGTAACCCAGGTAGTGATGGTGATGATGAAAGAGATGTTGAACCAGGAGATGATGACGATGATGATATCGATAGTCAAGATCCAGGTGGTGAAGAGGATGATCACGATCCTGCAGGAATAGAAATCTATGACCTTGCACAGACTAAAACTACCATTGACAATGGACCATTTGAATATGGTGATGACATTGTATTTACGATTACAGTATACAACCAAGGTAGTATAGAGGCGAGTAGCATCGAAATAACTGACTATATTCCATGTGGATTTGCTTATAACTCAGGTAATGATGCTAATGGATGGTCTTTTGATGCTACTACAGGAAATGCAACGGTTACTATACCTGGTAATCTTGTGCCAGAAGCAAGTACAACTATAGATATCGTATTGACGGTACAACAATGCTTAGATATGGATGTATCAAGCTTTACTAACGTAACTGAGATAAGCAATAGTGAGTCTAATGATCCAGACGAGCCAGCAGAAGATATAGATAGTGATGAAGATACTAATCCTACAGATGATGAAGGTGGTACTCCAGATTCACCAGAAGATGATCACGTAGGTGATGATAGTGAAGACGGCAATATGGACGGTATTACAGATGAGGATGACCATGATCCAGAAAGAGTTGAGGTGTTTGATTTAGCTTTAAGAAAAGAGCTAGTTACTGCTGGACCTTATCAATATGGTGATCTACTCGAGTTCAATATTACTGTATGTAATCAAGGTAATGTCAATGCTGCTAACATAGTAGTGAGTGATTACTTACCCGCAGGATACAGCTTTGATTTTGCAAACAACCCAGGATGGGGAGGAACCGCTGCTGAGCCTACATATGCGATACCAGGTGTTTTAATAGAAGATACTTGTACTGACTTCCCAGTATTCATGACTATAGAAATGACAACAGGTGGTGAGAAAGACTGGTTTAATTATGCAGAGATCACAGAGGCAACAGATGAAGATGGAAATCCAGTAACGGATGCTGATAGTAATCCAGGATCTAACGGCGATGATGAAAACGCTGTAGAACCAGGTGACGATGAGGATAATGATATGGACTCTACCGATAAAGGTGGAGAGGAAGATGATCATGATCCAGCAGGTATAGAAATCTATGATCTTGCTCAACGTAAAACTACCGCTGATGCTGGACCTTTCAGATATGGAGATGACGTAATCTTTACTATAGAGGTCTTTAACCAAGGTAGTATCGAAGCCAGTGGCATAACAGTGACTGATTTCATTCCATGTGGATTTGCTTACAATGCATCAAATGATGCCAACGGTTGGAGCTACGATGCTGCAACAGGTAACGCAACATTAATACTTCCAGGGACATTAGTACCAGGTGCAAGTCAGACTGTAGATATCACATTGAAAGTTCAGCAATGTCTTGATATGGATGAGCTTACGTTCACCAATTTTACAGAGATTTCTGATAGTGAAAGTGAAGATCCAGACGAGCCAGCAGATGATATAGATAGTGATGAAGACGATGATCCTACAAATGATGATGATCCTTCGGATAATGAGATTACTGGTGATCCTAACGATCCTGTATTGCCTGATGAAGATGATCATGATCCAGAAGAGATTCAGGTATTTGACCTAGCACTTAAGAAAGAATTGATCACTCATGCACCATATGCATATGGAGACTTGATAGAGTTTAAGATTACAGTATGTAACCAAGGTAATGTGACAGCTGCTAACATAGTAGTAGAAGATTACTTACCAGTTGGATATACATTTGACTTTGCAAATAACCCAGGATGGGGCGGTTCAGCAGATGATCCTACTTATACTGTACCTGGTACATTAGCTGAGGATACTTGTACAGAGTTTGCCATGTTTGCGACTTTAGTACAGACATCTGGAGGAGAAAAGGACTGGATCAATTATGCAGAGATTACTGATGCTACCGACGAAGACGGTAATGATGTGACAGACGCGGATAGTGATCCTGGTTCTGATGGTCCAGGTGAAAACGATGTGGAGCCTGGTGATGATGCAGACGATGACTTAGATAGTACAGATCTTGGTGGAGAAGAAGATGATCATGATCCAGCAGGTCCAGAAATTTATGACCTTGCGCAGATTAAGACTACAGACGCAACTGCACCATTTAGATATGGAGATTTTGTTGACTTCGACGTAACAGTATTTAATCAAGGTAGTATAGAAGCTGTAAATATTGAGGTTACTGACTACATTCCATGTGGATTTAGATATGATCCTAGCAATGATGCGGCAGGATGGTCTTATGATCAAGCAACGGGTAATGCAACAATTACGATTGCTGGACCACTAGCACCAGGTAGTAGCATGGTAAGAAGTATTAGACTTCAAATCCAGGAATGTTATGAAGATGAGGCTAATGCTTGGACTAATATCACAGAAATCAGTGATAGTGAAAGTAATGATCCAGATGAACCAGCAGATGATATAGATAGTGATGAGGATGATGATCCAGAAAATGATCCGGGTGGTCAACCAGATACTCCCAATGATGATGAAACAGATGGTTCAGGAAATCCCGATTGTTGTGAAACAGTAGCCACAATAGAGCTTACAGATGGTATTGCAATATATCCTGATGGTACGCAGTCAAATGATATAATAGGATTTGAAATTGATAATCAGTTGTTATCTCTAAGCTATCCATTTGACGCGGGATTACCTGCTGAAATGGATATATTAGTTGCAGAGTTAGACGCTCTTGGGTATACACTTGTATATGAACAACTGTCATCTCCTGTACCAACAGAGCAGATTTTTATGAATATTACCATATTAGGTGGTGAAATAACAAATATTGATATTCGTGATGGATTTTTGAGAGATGTTACTGCTAATGCTTGCTGTACTTTCGGACCAGATGAAGATGATCATGATCCAGAGACTGTAGAGGTATTTGACCTTGCGATACGTAAGTTCATTGAAAACAAAGGACCTTACCAGCCGGGTGAGATTGCTGAGTATATCATCGATGTATTCAATCAAGGTAACGTAGATGCATATAGCATAGAAGTGACTGATTACTTGAATGAAGGTTACATCTTTGATGCGGCAGCTAACCCAGGTTGGGCACTGACAAGTACAGACCCTGATTTATTGACCTATACGATTGACGGTCCTGTAGCACCAGGTGATAGTGTAAGATTATTACTCAACTTAGAAGTATTCGTACCAGATGGTGCTGACATCAATAGTTGGTATAACGAAACAGAAATCAGTGGTGCTGATAATGATACGGATCCGAATAATACCGATCCTGTGGATGGCGATAGCACTCCTGATCAAGATCCGGATAATGACAACGATCTAGTAGATGGTGATGACGATGATCCAATTTTTGATGAGGAAGATGATAACGATAATGTTATAGACGAGCATGTAGATGATCCATTTGGAGAAGGAGATGACGATGAGGATGACAATGATGCTGCTGATATATTAGTAACTGGAGGTCTTGGAGATACCGTTTGGAAAGATCTTGATGGAGATGGTATCCAAGATATCAACGAGCCAGGTGTAGCGAATGTATTAGTAACCCTATTAGATTGCGATGGTAATGTATTGCGAACGCAGGTAACAGATAATGAAGGATTCTACTTCTTCAACAACCTCTTACCAGGTGATTATCAAGTACAGTTTGATATCAGTGGGTTACCAGAAGGCTGTGACTTTACCTATCAAGATGTAGGAGGAGATGACGAAGCAGATAGCGATGTGGATCTTACAGGACTTGGACCTTGTGTCAATGTAGAAGGCGGAGAGTTTGACAGTACTTATGATGCTGGACTACTGATCTTAGCAAGTATTGGAGATTATGTATGGCATGATTTAGATGGCGACGGAGTTCAAGAGGCAGGTGAGCCAGGTATTGGAGGTGTAACAGTCAACCTATACGACGGTGATGGAAATTTCCAAGGTACGACGACAACAGATCCAACAGGATACTATCTGTTTGATAATCTATATCCTGGTGATTATTACCTAGAGTTTATAGATCCAGAAGGATTTGACCTTACATTCCCGAATCAAGGAATCAATGATGCTACGGATAGTGATGTAGATGGAAGTAATGGACCAGGAACTACACAGGTAACAACATTAGATCCAGGTGAGCATGATCCGGACTGGGATGCAGGATACTATATCTGTGTACCGATTGGAGATCTAGTGTGGTATGATGTTGATGAAGATGATGTATGGGATAGTAATGAGAATGGTATCAATGGACTTGTGGTGAATCTATGGAGAGAGAATGCAGATGGTACATATAGTATCTATGAGACGACATATACAGGTCATAAGCCAGGTACACCATCAGATGACGGTTACTATAAGTTCTGTGCACCTCCAGGCACTTATTAT
Source organism: Saprospiraceae bacterium (assembly GCA_020629715.1). Lineage (GTDB taxonomy): Bacteria > Bacteroidota > Bacteroidia > Chitinophagales > Saprospiraceae > JAHDGW01. The sequence goes on along the minus strand of JAHDCU010000009.1, from coordinate 15,148 downwards.
GTAGAGGTAGTATTACCACCATATGGTCTAGTACCAGCGGTAGCGAATGTAGGCGGCAATGAAGAGAATGACAGTGATGTTACGAATGCTAATGGAATAGGCACGACAGATAGCTTCACGGTATTGAGTGGACAAGAGAAGTGTGATCTAGGCCATGGCTACTATCCGATGGCAGAGCTAGGAGATCGCGTATGGAATGATGCGAATGAAAATGGTATCCAAGATACTGGAGAAGCACCGATCAGTGGAGTAGTGGTTAAAGCCTACGATATGGCAGGTGTTAAAGTAGCAGAAAGTGTAACAGATGCAAATGGTAACTACAAGTTAGATTACTTAGCAAAAGATGATTACTATCTCCACTTCACACCACCATCAGGAATGTCAGCGACGATAGCGAATGTAGGAAATGATGAATCCATGGATAGTGATGTAGATGGCAGCTATGGAGCGAATACGACGAGTATGTATAGTCTGATGCCAGGTGATGATATACCAACGGTAGATGTAGGCTTCAAGGTGAGCAGCGTATTACCAGTAGAGTGGTTGAGTATCGAAGCAGAGCATATGGGCGAGTACAACCGAGTGAAGTGGAGTACAGCAAGCGAGCAGAATGCAAGCCACTATGCAGTAGAGCGCAGATATGAGACAGAGCAAGATTATGTACAAGTGGGTAAAGTAGCGGCAAACGGTACGACAAGTGACGTGAATGACTACAGCAGTGACGACTACGATATAGCAGAAGATGGTGTCTACTACTACCGCGTGAAGCAAGTAGATGTAGATGGCAAGTATGACTACAGTGAAGTAGTAAGTGTGAATGTGGTTAGAGTAGGTGACGATAAGATTGAGCTATATCCGAACCCAACGGTAGATATGGTGAATATCGATGTGACGCTAAGTAGAACAAGTACGATCCGAGTAAGCATCTGGGATGCGGAAGGAAAGTTAGTGAGAGCAGATGTACTGGATAAAGAATTAAGTGCAGGATTCCACAATAATCAAGTGGATATCAGCTATCTTGTAAACGGTGTATATACTGTGAAAGTCAATATTGGTACTAAAGTAACTAACAAGCGATTGATAGTGCTGAAGAACTAAAAGATATTCGACTGAGGTGAATACCTGATTCTTTTTAGGTTTTCATAAGGTCAGTAAAATACCAGTGATGTTTTTCAAAAATTATTCTTGAAACAAGGGGCTCTCTTTTGAGAGCCTCTTGTTTTATTTAGAAAAAAATACAAAATATCGTGACATGAGCGCAAAAAGAATTTTAGTTGTTGATGATCAACCTGATTTGGCAAAAGTCCTGATCAATAAAATTTCGTCTATCGATCTACTTACCGAAATTACTTTTTTAGACAATCTCAATACCTCTAATCTGGCAGTGCTACACAACGATTACGATTTCATTTTTTTAGACTTTTTTAGAGAAGGCCAGATAGAAACAGTTGAAGTATTAAATTACCTGCATGACTTTGATCTACTCAATCATACCGTTGTATATTCTAGTCATTTTAATCAGACGATATATAATACACTGTACGAATATGACATTCATTCTTATATACCAAGAGGTATTAATGCTCATATTGTAGAGAAAATACTGTTAGATGTAAAAGAAGAACTTTACGTAGAAGATTTAGAAAAACAATCAATACAGGAGTCCATAATCATAAAACATGGAAAATATTATTTAAATCTTAGAGTAGAAGATATACATTATGTGGAGGTTGATGGTAAGTATTTATCGCTATATACCAAGGATCAAAAATATGTATATAGACAATCCTTAAAATCCTTATTAGATAGTTTTGGACCTGGTTTTTTAAGAATACATGCAAAGTATGCCATCAACTCAGACTACTTTATAAAACTGGATTATGCTAATAAAAAAGTTTATTTAGAAGAACATACTCTACCATTAGGCAGGCATTATCAGAAAGACTTTTATCAATATTTTGGAATAAACTCAACAGTTTAGATTCTAATATTTTAAACTTATATCATATCCTTTTTGGTCGTGTGGATGAAACTTGATATCCAGCTTTATTTGTTTAGCCAGTAGAGAGGATAACTCTAATCCACTTTTTGATTTTTGAAGCGGTTTTGGATATTCCAAGATCAAGTTAATATCATTTATCTTTTCAATGGAAAGGATCTGGGTTGTATATAATGAAATAGTTCTTTGGTTTTGCGAAATGGAAATTTCGCAAGGAAGGTCACCGTGCTTATAAATATTGCTAATCAGATTTTCTAAGATCATATCAACGATATTTTTGTTGCTATGTATGATCACATGTTTGCTCCCTTTTATGCTGATGACTTTATTTGGATAAAGCTGGTTGTATAAGTCAATAATCTTTCTGACCAAAGGATATACATTGAAAGCCGAAAGTGCTATACGCGAAGACTCTACCTCTTTGGTCAAAATGTTTCCATTTAATTTTAATATGATACTTCGAAAAGTCTTAGGATCTAAGGTCTGCTTGTGCTGTAATTCTGCCTTTATACCCTCCAGATAGTTAATATAATCATGTCGCCCTAAGCGTTCAATCGTTTTTATTCGATCAATCTTTTTGTTGACTTCATCTGCATAATTTCTTATGGACTTATAAATAAGAATCATTAGAGAAAAAATGAATATTATACAAAGGAGTAAAAACCAAAGTGTAAGATAAAAGGGCTTCTTCCTTTCTAGTGTGATAGATCTAGTCAATGATAAGTTAGGTAGATCCTCAAAACTAGCTTGAACTAAAAGCTTGGATTTGCCAAAGGGAATATCTTTAATACCTAAAATATTTTCTTTTTTCTTGGTACTCCATGCACGATCATTCCTATCAATCTTCCAAGAATATGTATAATTTTTGAGATAATCCGGTACACCGATGATGAGATCGAAGGTGCTATTTTTTGTTTGTATTGTTAAGGGTTGATTTGGGGTATGATCCAGAAAATAAAATGTATCATTTGGAAATATAGCACCAAATAAAAAAATAGAATCTCTTTTTTCTTCAATAAGGTCCCACTCCAAATCATTGATATTTATGCAATGCAATCCCGTTGTTGACCCTAAAAATAGAGTGCTGTCTACTAGTATATTAGAGGCCCTGTTGAATTCATATTTTTTGAAATATTCTGAATCTGAATGTATAAGATATTGCTCACTATTGGTGTCAAACCCAAATATTCCATGAGAAGTACCTAGTACTAGAGTATCTGTACCTATTGCGCTAATACTGTAAACAGATCTAGGCTGCACATCGAAATTTTCTGGAAAATGATGGAGTGATGTCGATAAATCTTTCAATTTAATTTCTAATATGGCATTGTAAGTACCTATATAAAGGCTAGAATTATGGAATTCTAGATCGTAATATTCTTGCTTAGAGATGTCTAATAAACTATCAAGCTTAAAAACTATACCTCCTGCACCTCTATCTATTAGATATGGACCTAGGTTAAGAGGTAATACCCAAAAACCAAAGTTTATCGAATCATATATAGCATCACTAATTTCTTGATTTAGCAATGATGAGTCAATGAAGGAAACAGACACGTCATCTTTATTCACATAATGATAAGCATGACCCGCACCCCAAGGATATATATGCAGCGTATCATCCAATTCAATATGAGCGGCGTGATTATTTATGATTTGGTCCGGTATGACACTAGATTCACGATCAGGGGACAATATTGATGTGCTAGAGATGAGCGTATTATCAAATAAAGTTAAATGATATGGATTGGTTTGTTTTAGATAATTTACTTCGGCGGAAAAAAAGTTTTTTTCTTTAACCAATGGGTCAGAAGGATCAATAAGGCCGAGATTAGAATAATAACTTATCAGTAGCATGTCATGATTGTCGAGGCACATTCCTCTTATACTTTTACCATTCAACTTGAAAGCTTTTTCTTGGGCTTTGTAGTTGGATTCAATTTTTAAGGTATAATTCTTTTCACCTCTAGTTAGAAGATAATGATCATCATTCAATTTAGAAATCTCACTTATAGGTCTCTTTTTAGAATACGTCCCTTCATATTCTGCGAATTGTAAATCAAAATATTCAGTAAGCTCTTCAAGAGCATGATTTTTTCGAGAATATATGAAATCACGATCAATACTTGTTCCGAATATTATATCATCAAATGCATTAATAATAACACCTCTATACACTGAATTGTAGTCATGACTTAGATCAAAAAGTGTATCCGTAAGATTAGAATTTAGATTGTATTGGAGTAAATTATTTAAGTCTACATAAAAAATATTCTCATCATAAACATCAAAGCAGTATCCGTGGGCAGATATGAGAGGTGAAGTAGTATTAAGCTCATCAAGAAGGACCCCAAGAGAATTAAAAACTAGAATACTATTATGATAAAATAGCATAATTTGATCCTCTTCAACTACAGTCTTTATTGGTAATTCCTTGAACGGTATACGGTGATCTAGAGAATCTCTAGCAACGATTTTGTTCTCTTTACCTTTCTTGATATTTATAAACTCAATATATATTATATCATTTTGCAAAATCGTATCTATCAACAATACGGTATCATCTCCATTGAAAGAAACGCATTGTGGGGAGCAGTATGCATCGCTTAATTGGTTTCTATACACAATACTGTCAGTAGAGCGATCCAGTATATTCAGGAAGTAGTGATTGTTTTCATTGTAACCGTAATGAAGTAAACTATCGTTCATGTGGAATTTAGCTTCTAAAGAAGGATGCTTTCTCTTCTCCATAAAACGATAGGGATTGTATACCTTATAACACTCATAATCGAGACAACGTATACATCCTGATGGGTTTACAAACCATAAAAAACCTTCTTTATCGTAAAAGTGATTTTGCCATTGGCTTGCGAGTACTCCTTCTACTTCAAATATACTAGGCTCAATTTCGAAATCATAGCTATTATTTTGAGCAATAGATATATAGTGAACTGCAACAACAGTTAATAATGACACAACAATCTTGTATAAAAAACGAAATTCACTAGCTAGCATAAGTATTGCAATGGCTACAAAACTAGCACAATACTATAGAGTGATAGTGCAAAGCAGGTATAAAAAAATACACTTTAAGCACAGGATAATGCACCACCTTATCATATTATAAATTTTCATCATATCATTGATTAAGATTTCATTTACTCTTTTTTTACAGAAATGCATGAGTAACGATGTTTGACTTAGGTACCAAACTTAGAAAATATATACCACCACTGTTGGAGATATACATTTCTATATGCTAGACATCTCGCTCTTATTCTTTCTAATATACTTACAGTGATGCTTAAAAATACCAAAACTCAATTCTTTCTATTCACTATCTACTTTTTGATGGGTATATCAAAGCTATTTGCCCAAAATTGTGACTGCAAGGATTTTATATATCTCAATGATCCTGTCAATGATATCATCCATAAATTTGATGCGACAGATCCCACAGTCGCATTTACTGAGCTGGGAACACCCTTTTCACAAGGTATTATAGAATCACCCCATGGATCATCCTCTGATATTAATGGAAATCTGTACATCAATGACCTCAGAAATCAACAAACATACAAGTTGGCATGTGACGGTACTATATTAGAAACGGATGTGTTAGATCCTGGTGTTCCTGATGGTTTTACCAATTCTTTTTCCATAGGTAACACTACCTATATAACGATGGCAGGAGGTACTCAAACTCCAGCATCGGAGCCATTTGGTAGATCCAACATTGTATCTTATGATTTATGTTCTGGAGAACAAATTGGAGCAATATGCATAGAAGAGGAATTTAATAGGTATTGGGGTTTTGAATTAGGATTAGATGGTTGTATTTATTCGTCAAACAACTGGGGTATTGCTACTCATTCAATAGTGAAGATATGTGAATGGAGTGATCAAGACTTTATAGATGAAACTTGTTTTGATGATGTAGTATTTATAGATGATGCTACCATTAGAGCAAACGCAACAGTATCAGATTATGTACTAGGGGTTACATCAGACGAAGAGAGTAATGTATACTTTGTCACATCATTACCGGGCTATGCTACAACTTGTATACAAAAGTATGATGCTACTGGAGCATTTGTTGATGAAGTTTGTGATACCAATGCTAACGATGGAGCTGGCTTTGGAGGTGCTCGAGGATTAATTTATAAAGATGGACATCTCATCATAGCATCATTTGATTACTGTTTAGCAGTAGTCGATACCTCATTAAATATTATACCAGGTGCAGGAGTCAGTACTCCTGGTCCAGTAAAAGCTGTTGGAATGACGACAGAATGTTGTCCGCTTGACAGTGATGTCAATATAAATCGATCAATATGTGTAGGTACGAATGATTCAAAAGTATTTCTCCAAGAGTTGATTAGTTGTGGAGAGGGTTCAATATGTGAGGCAAACTGGACTACTGAGGTGGCAAATCCAAATCAAAGCTATGATGATTGTTCTAGTTCCGTGACAGTAACGGGAGATGGTTGTGGAACATATGTATATGAAAAAACAACTCCTGCTTCAGCAATCCAGCAATGCAATCCTTTCCGAATAGAAATAGAGGTATGTGCCATATTAGCTTCTGCGGAAGTGTCAGCACTTCCAGGATCATGTTCTGGATCTACCGTAAATGACGATGCCAGTATCTTGATCAGTAATATTATGAATGTAGACGAGGCCAACCTTAGCCTGGGAACCACTTATACGGGACCAGCATACGGGGGACCTGGGGCTGTAGATATTTCTAGCGGATCGGGTACGATCACAGGATTGATGCATAACACAACCTATACGGTAAGAGTATTCAATGCAGGAGATGACTGTTATTCTGACTACACGATAACGACCCCAGGAATAGAATGTACAGTTATATTAAGTATGGAGAAGACTCATGTACAAACTGTCAATACAGGTACAGGATGTTACGATGTCACTTATGCCGTAGATGTAAGTAATTCAGGCACTACTTCTGGAACTTATGATTTAGTGGATGACCCAAAATTTGATGATGACTTTGAGATTTCGGCAGTGTCATATACCACGGATGCTGTAGGAAATTTGGGCGGAAATCTAGTGGTTGGACCAGGTAGCTACATATTAGCTAATGATCAGACTATTGCGTCAGGTAAAGTAGATAATTATACAGTGGTCATCAGCTTTTGCTATGATTTCACAGATGCGTCTAGTGTAGGTGATGAAATATATACTCCTTGCCAAGGGGGATGTTTTTATACACCAGAATGTCAATACAAACAATGGCTCGTAGACTTAGTCAATAATGCTGATCAGAATCCTAATGATGGTAGTTTTTTCGTCGAACAAGAGATCGATCTTGTTGAATCCAATGGAGTCGAGTACATAAGGGTGTACGGGCCATCGAATGTACCTAATTTTCCTATTCCATATTATGATTGTGAAGGGAATGTAGTATGTAGCGATGTACCACAGAATGGAACTACATGTCTTGATCCTGCACCGACAGTGATCCAGAATATACCGACGGCTGATATCATGTCTGGTATACTGACATGCTCACCTACTACAGGGTCTAGTGGTTTGCTCAATCAAGTATCACTTGATAGTGATAATGATGGCACATTTGATATGATGGATGAGGTTTGTGTTGATTTAGAAGTGTTCGATTTGGCTTTGACTAAGGCAATCAATACAACAGCGACACCGGCGCCATATAGTCCAGGCAGTACAGTGCAGTTTACGATCACGGTTTACAATCAAGGGACATTAGATGCCTATGATGTAGATGTCGCGGATTATCCTCCAGCCGGACTAGGCAATGCAACTTTAGTAGCAGGTCAGACGGGTGTCACGGAGAATGCTCCAAATGACTTTACGCTAGATTTTGTAGGTGTAGGTACTAGTGTAAGTTTTGAGGTAGAAGCATTGATTGATCCGACTTACATGGGAGATAGCTTGACTAATGATGCGGAGATTACAGGGGGTAGTGATACAGATGGTGGGCCAGATGTGACGGATGTAGACAGTACACCGGGTGATGATGGCACCCCTGATGATACATCAAATGACAATAATATTTCAGATGAGACAGGGGGGGATGATCAAGACCCAGCAATAGTTTCTGTAAGTCAAGTATTTGATTTGGCTTTAGTCAAGACCTTAAACTCAGGTATGAGTGATAGTCCGCTTGTTCCAGGAAGTACAGTAGTGTTTGACATTACGGTGGCGAACCAAGGGACATTGGATGCATATAATGTAAATGTAAACGACTATATCCCAACTGGATTAACGTTAGCCGATGTTAATTGGACAGAGGTTGGCGGTGTAGCGGATTTAAATAGTCCCATAGCGTTTATAGCTGCCCAAAGCAGTGAAACAGTAACAATTGCCTTTACAGTTGATGCAGATTTTATGGGTACAAGTATTACAAATAATGCAGAGATCAGTAATGCGGATAATGATACTGACCCAAATAATACACCGCCAACAGATATAGACAGTACGCCAGATACTGAAGATGGCAGTGCACCAGATCCAAACAATGATGATGTGTCATCAACAAATGGCAGCGATGATTACGATCCAGAGACGATTGTAGTAGGACAGACATTTGATTTGGCTTTAGTAAAGAGTTTTGGAAGTAGCAGTATGACGCCGATCGTACCTGGCAGTGTAGTGACGTTTAATATAGAAGTATACAATCAGGGGACACTAGATGCCTACAACGTACAAGTGAATGATTACATTCCAACAGGGTTGACCTTATCAGATACAGAATGGAGTGATTCAGGTGGGGTAGCGACCTTAAATAATGAAATACCATTTATAGCATCAGGAGATAATGTAGTGGTAACGATTACATTAACAATAGATGCCGATTATATGGGTACGAGTATTACGAATGATGCAGAGATTGCGAGTGCAGAAGATGTAGACGGAAACACTCCACCGGATGAAGACAGTACTCCAGGCGATAATGGGAATCCGAATGATCCGAACAATGACGACACAGCCATGACAGATGGCAGTGATGATCAGGATTCAGAGGAGATAGATGTATTATCTCAAGAATGTAACTGTAAGGAGTATGTTTATTTAACTGATTTTGGTACTAATGAGATATTTAAATTTGAGAAGCGAGACGACGGGAGCTTAAAGGCAATTACTGGCTTAAATGGAGGTGCGTGGTTAGAAAATGTTCCAGCACCACACGGTATTACCTTTTTACCCAATGGTGATGTTTTAATCAATGAGTTTGCACCAAGTGATTTATTCTTTGACATATACAATTGTGGAGGTGTAAAATTAGAAGATAACGTATTTGGAGGCAATACTATAGGTCCATATAATACAATAACAAAGGACTCTATAATTTATTTTGTACCCCGAAATGATACGGGTGCATTACAAGCCTACAATATGCATGATTGGAGTTTTATAGGTGAGGTGACCTTGAGTGGAGCAGTAGGTAGGAGTTGGGGTATAGATATGGATGATGCAGGAATAATATATGTGACTGATAACTATTTTGGAGGCTCTGGCAATGGGAGTGTATTTAAGGTAGATTCTGATATTAATAATTTTACTAACCCTGCTACGAATGTTACTAGTCCATTTTTGACCGGCTTGGATAATTTATTTGGAATTACTTTAGATGATACGGGTAATTTTTATGTTGTGTCAGGTACAGGACCGACAACTGTTTCGAAGTATAGTAGTACGGGAACATTATTAGGTTCTGTTACAGATGCAGTCAATGATGGGACTGGATTCTTTTATGGATGGGGAATAGAGTATGATTCAAGTTATGATCGATTGATCATTACAGGTTTCGAGGAAGATTGTGTAGGATCTATAGATCCAAATACTATGACTTACACAGAGGCTCTTGTTGGCCATGTACCGGGGAGTAAAGGGAAAAGTTTAAGGCAAAATACAGAATGTTGTTTCCTGCCAGAGTCTAATGCAATTACCCACGAGGTATGTCCTACGGAGCTTGATACTTTGGATTTATATGAAGTAATAGGATGTAAACCATGTTCTGGATCATTTGAATTTATCAGTGGTGAGGAGAATAATTTAGATAGTTTACTGGGAGTGTTTTATGTTGAGAGAGGGGACGCTCCTACGATTATCAGGTATAACGTGGAATCCTCTTCATGTGGGCAAGCAGAAATTCTATTGACAATAGAACCCTGTCCTATTTTTGATTTAGCATTGACAAAAACAGTAAGCAGCAGTACACCTGGGCCATATGTGCCCGGTAGTACAGTGACGTTCAACTTAACAGTATACAACCAAGGGATGTTGGATGCCTACAACGTACAAGTGAATGATTACATTCCAACAGGATTGACCTTGTCAGATACAGAATGGAGTGTTTCAGGTGGGGTAGCGACCTTAAATAATGAAATACCATTTATAGCATCAGGAGATAATGTAGTGGTAACGATTACATTAACAATAGATGCCGATTATATGGGTACGAGTATTACGAATGATGCAGAGATTGCGAGTGCAGAAGATGTAGACGGAAACACTCCATCGGATGAAGACAGTATTCCAGGCGATAATGGGAATCCGAATGATCCGAACAATGACGATACAGCCATGACAGATGGCAGTGATGATCAAGATCCCGAGACGATCGTAGTATTGCAGACGTTTGATTTAGCTTTGACTAAAGTGATCAATACGACTGCGACGCCAGGCCCATACAGTCCAGGCAGTACAGTGCAGTTTACAATCACGGTTTATAATCAAGGGACATTAGATGCCTATGATATAGATATAGCGGATTATACTCCAACTGGACTAGGCAATGCAACTTTAGTAGCAGGTCAGACGGGTGTCACGGAGAATGCTCCAAATGACTTTACGCTAGATTTTGTAGGTGTAGGTACTAGTGTAAGTTTTGAGGTAGAAGCATTGATTGATCCGACTTACATGGGAGATAGCTTGACTAATGATGCGGAGATTACAGGGGGTAGTGATACAGATGGTGGGCCAGATGTGACGGATGTAGACAGTACACCGGGTGATGATGGCACCCCTGATGATACATCAAATGACAATAATATTTCAGATGAGACAGGGGGGGATGATCAAGACCCAGCAATAGTTTCTGTAAGTCAAGTATTTGATTTGGCTTTAGTCAAGACCTTAAACTCAGGTATGAGTGATAGTCCGCTTGTTCCAGGAAGTACAGTAGTGTTTGACATTACGGTGGCGAACCAAGGGACATTGGATGCATATAATGTAAATGTAAACGACTATATCCCAACTGGATTAACGTTAGCCGATGTTAATTGGACAGAGGTTGGCGGTGTAGCGGATTTAAATAGTCCCATAGCGTTTATAGCTGCCCAAAGCAGTGAAACAGTAACAATTGCCTTTACAGTTGATGCAGATTTTATGGGTACAAGTATTACAAATAATGCAGAGATCAGTAATGCGGATAATGATACTGACCCAAATAATACACCGCCAACAGATATAGACAGTACGCCAGATACTGAAGATGGCAGTGCACCAGATCCAAACAATGATGATGTGTCATCAACAAATGGCAGCGATGATTACGATCCAGAGACGATTGTAGTAGGACAGACATTTGATTTGGCTTTAGTAAAGAGTTTTGGAAGTAGCAGTATGACGCCGATCGTACCTGGCAGTGTAGTGACGTTTAATATAGAAGTATACAATCAGGGGACACTAGATGCCTACAACGTACAAGTGAATGATTACATTCCAACAGGGTTGACCTTATCAGATACAGAATGGAGTGATTCAGGTGGGGTAGCGACCTTAAATAATGAAATACCATTTATAGCATCAGGAGATAATGTAGTGGTAACGATTACATTAACAATAGATGCCGATTATATGGGTACGAGTATTACGAATGATGCAGAGATTGCGAGTGCAGAAGATGTAGACGGAAACACTCCATCGGATGAAGACAGTATTCCAGGCGATAATGGGAATCCGAATGATCCGAACAATGACGATACAGCCATGACAGATGGCAGTGATGATCAAGATCCCGAGACGATCGTAGTATTGCAGACGTTTGATTTAGCTTTGACTAAAGTGATCAATACGACTGCGACGCCAGGCCCATACAGTCCAGGCAGTACAGTGCAGTTTACGATCACGGTTTACAATCAAGGGTCCTTAGATGCTTATGATGTAGATATAGCGGATTATAATCCAGTAGGTTTAAGTGTACCGACCTTAGTGGCTGGTCAGACAGGCGTCACAGAGAATACTCCTGGAAACTTCACAGTAGACTATATAGCTAGCAATATGGCTACGGGCAGATATAGTTTTGAGGTAGAGGCAGTGATTGATCCGACTTACATGGGAGATAGCTTGACTAATGATGCAGAGATTACAGGGGGTAGTGATACAGATGGCGGGCCAGATGCGACGGATATAGACAGTACACCTGGCGATGATGGCACCCCTAATGATACATCAAATGACAATGACATTTCAGATGCGACAGGGGGGGATGATCAAGACCCAGCGATAGTTTCAGTAGGACAAGTATTTGATTTGGCTTTAGTCAAGACCTTAAACTCAGGTATGAGTGATAGTCCGCTTGTTCCAGGAAGTACAGTAGTGTTTGACATTACGGTGGCGAACCAAGGGACATTGGATGCATATAATGTAAATGTAAACGACTATATCCCAACTGGATTAACGTTAGCCGATGTTAATTGGACAGAGGTTGGCGGTGTAGCGGATTTAAATAGTCCCATAGCGTTTATAGCTGCCCAAAGCAGTGAAACAGTAACAATTGCCTTTACAGTTGATGCAGATTTTATGGGTACAAGTATTACAAATAATGCAGAGATCAGTAATGCGGATAATGATACTGACCCAAATAATACACCGCCAACAGATATAGACAGTACGCCAGATACTGAAGATGGTAGTGTGCCGGATCCAAATAATGATGATGTAGATGCGACGAATGGAAGTGATGATTATGATCCGGAGATAATTATGGTGGATCAAACGTTTGACTTAGCGTTAATTAAGTCTGTGAACAGTAGTACCCCAGGCCCATATGTGCCTGGTGGTACAATTACTTTTGATTTAACAATTGTGAATCAAGGTACGCTGGATGCATATAATATATACGTACAGGATTACTATAATCCTTCAGAATTGATTTTAACAGATACAGATTGGAATGAACTAAGTGTAGGCGTTGTAGAAAACTCAAATGAAATACCATTCATAGGAGCTGGATTGAGCGAGGTCATAACAATTACATTTACAATTGCCGATGATTTTATGGGCACGAGTATTACGAATGATGCAGAGATAAGTGCTGCAGATGACGATGATGATTCCAATAATACACCACCAATAGATGTAGATAGTACATCTGGTGACAACGGTCATCCAAATGATCCTAATAATGATGATATCAATGATACGACGGGAGGAGATGATCAAGATCCTGAGACAATTGCAGTTAGTCAGGTATTTGATTTAGCATTGGTCAAAGATTTTACATCATGGGATGATACAAATATGGATGGGTATGTAAGCCCAGGAGAAAATGTAACATATACAATAACAGTATTTAACCAAGGGAATTTGGATGCAACTGATGTTGTGGTTACAGACTATATTCCAACAGGAATGCTATTTAATGTGGTTGATAATGCTGATTTTATGGGATCAGTACCTACGCCAACAGCGACTATTGCGAGTTTACCGATGGGTACATCGCAAGAGTTAACAATAGTCTTACAAGTGGATCCTATGTTTATGGGTATGATGGTTGTTAATAATGCTGAGATTACAGATGCGTCTAACGCTTTAGGTATTGAAGATCAAGACGATCCAATTGGAAATATTAATGGTATGGTTGATGATGGATCTGAATTAGATACCGATGGAGATGTGGATGATGAGTTTAATGGGACGCCTGGTTTGGAAGATAATACTAGTGACATTGATGATTATGATCCAGAATTAATTATGATCGGTCAGGTATTTGACTTGGCACTTACAAAGGTGTATGATTCGTATACTGACCGCACTGGAGATGGACAATTAGGTCCTGGAGATGAAGTGACATATAGCATGACAGTATATAATCAAGGAACACTTGATGCGTACAATATTCAGATAAGTGATTATATACCGGAAGGCTTGTATTTAAATGATGTTGATTGGAATAATACGCAGAACGTTCTGATTGCACAATTAAATAACGTTATTCCATTTATTGCTGCAGGTGATCAAGAAGACGTGCAGATTACTTTTATGATTGGTGAGTATTTTAGAGGGACGACGATAACGAACTGGTCGGAGATTTCAGCAGCTGATGACAATGATAACCCTATGGATGGTTTTCCACAAGATATTGATAGCACGCCTGATACAGATGCTACAGATGATACCTTTGGAGGAGATAATGTTTTAAATAATGTCAATAATGACGAAGATGATTCAGATCCAGCTGAAATAAAACCAGTTATAATCTTCGACTTAGCATTAGCAAAAGTGGATCAAAATGATCAGCCTCTGTCTGGATATGGCGAAGTAAGAACTTTTGATATCACGGTAACGAATCAAGGCACGGTTAATGCGACAGAATTTACAGTTGTAGATTACATACCATGTGGTTTTGAGTTTTCAGGTGCAGCAGGATCTAATCCTGGATGGGTATATGATGCCAATACAAGGCTTGCAGAATTTATATACGATGAAACAGTCTTGACGCCAGGTGATGCCGTTACTATAGAGATAGAATTGGTTACTGTGGAATGTGTTGGAGACTTGGCGGTTAATTATACCAACTATGCAGAGATATCAGATTATGATGATGACTTTGATGATTTTAATTCTGATCTTGTAGATATTGATAGTGATCCAGATGCGACTAACTATGATGATGCAGGAGGAGTGGCATGGACGGAAAGCGATGATTTTATTGATGGAGATGGTACAGGAGCATCAGGGATTGATAATCCAGGAGTAGACACGACGGATGAAGATGATCACGATCCAGAAAGGGTAGAGATTTTTGATTTAGCATTGATTAAAACATTAGTTACGCCAGCACCATATGCATATGGCGATCTACTTGAGTTTACAATTACAGTTTGTAATCAAGGCAACATAGGGGCGCAAAATATTACA
>JAHDCU010000008.1 GCA_020629715.1 Saprospiraceae bacterium | reverse complement strand
GGAGTCGAACCCCCACGCCGTTAAGCACTAGATCCTAAGTCTAGCATGTCTACCAGTTCCATCATACCCGCATTATCCACTTTAGGATATCAAAAAAGTTGCGCAAAGATATTAAAAAGTTGCATTCTATGCATTAGAATGCATATCATTTTGTAAAGTTCTTATTTTTTATCTAATCCAGCATTTTGTGACCAATCATAATTGTAATTTCATCGTGTAATGGGAGTAACAGCGAGCATAACAGCGGAAGAAGAAAAAGTAATCAAAAAAGCATTTACAGGATTACTATCCAAGGTCAAACCTAAGTTGACGGATGAAGACAAGGTACATATGCAAAAGGCATATAAAATTGCCACTGATGGTCATAAATCCCAGAGACGTAAAAGTGGCGAACCTTACGTACTACACCCTTTAGAGGTAGCGAGAATATGCTTTGAAGAAATTGGACTAGGCCCGACTGCTGTCATCTCAGCAATATTACATGATGTAGTAGAAGATACACCGTATACACTAGAAGATATTTCAGAAAATTTTGGTCCTAAAATTACAAAAATCGTAGACGGTCTTACTAAGCTGGACGGTCTATATAATGTACAAAGCCCCCAAGCAGAAAACTACAAAAAAGTACTTTCAACCTTAGTCGAAGACGTACGTGTAGTCCTTATCAAAATGGCAGATAGACTCCATAATCTACGAACGATAGGATCTATGCCTAGGCAAAAACAAATAAAAATAGCCGCAGAGACCAGCTATATCTATATACCACTAGCACATAGATTAGGACTATATAGTGTCAAAACGGAACTTCAAGATATTTGCCTCAAAATCAATGAACCAGATACTTATCAGGAGATCATTACAAAACTTAAAGATACTCAAGCCGAACGCGAAAAGTACATTGATAAATTTATCAGACCACTAGAGCCTGGCTTGAAAAAGCTTGGAATCCCTTACCGTGTTACGGGAAGACCAAAAGCAATTTCTTCAATTTACAATAAGCTAAAAACAAAAAAAGTACCCTTTGAAGAAATCTATGATCTATTTGCCGTACGTATCATTATAGATCCAGAATTAGAAGAGGAAAAAAGCTTTTCTTGGCAAATATATTCTATCATTACTGACTTTTACAAACCCATACCAGAACGGCTGAAGGATTGGGTGACTACACCAAAGGGAAATGGGTACGAATCACTACATACCACCGTGATTGGTCCAGACGGTAGGTACGTGGAGGTACAGATCAGATCCGAGCGAATGGATGAGATTGCCGAACGAGGATTTGCGGCTCACTGGAAATACAAAGGTGTAAAAGAAAACAATGATGTATTTGATCGGTGGTTAGATGGCATACGCGAGATCATGGATCATCAGCATAGTGATGCTATTGAATTTGTCAATGATTTCAAGACTAACTTATTTAGTGAGGAGATATATGTATTTACGCCTAATGGTGATATGCGGATACTACCTAAAGGGGCAACAGCTCTAGACTTTGCATTTGAGATACATACTGATGTAGGATATCATGCCACAGCCATCAAGGTCAATAACAAGCTTGTACCCATGGGATACAAACTTAGTAATGGAGATCAACTACATGTCACCACTAATAAAAACCAAAAACCTAAGGAAAACTGGCTAAGAATGGCCGTCACTGGAAAGGCAAGATCAAAGATCAGATCTGCCATGAAAGAAACTAAACGTAAACAGGGAGAAATAGGAAAGGAAACGTTGATCCGAAAAATCAAAAACTTAAAACTAGATTTCGAGGAGTCAATTGATTTTATAGTCAAACACTTTGGATATAAAAATCGTCCTGATCTATACTATGCCCTAGCCATGGGCGAGATCAAGCAATCAGATTTATCTGTATTTACTTCTGATAGTGGGAAGATCAATCTAAAAGAGGAATACTTAGAACCTAAAGGAGATATTGCTCCCAAGGATGAGAAACTCGAAGAGAAAACCAAAAAAAACAATCAGAAAAAATCCGAAATCTTGGTTAATGGTGAGCCAGCAAGTCAATATAAATATGAACTTGCAAGATGCTGTAGCCCAGTACTCGGTGATGATATCTTCGCCTATTTGACTGCTAGTCAAGGACTCAAAATACATCGACTTACTTGTAAAAACGCAACTCATATACTGGCCAACTACGGATACAGAGTACTGAAAGCAGAATGGACTAATCAGGCAGAGACCAACTTCAATGTAGACCTGCGTATTACTGGAGTAGATTCTGGTATCGGGGTGATACAAATGATAGCCAATGCCCTATCTACTCAACTTGGTATCAATATCAGATCATTTAATATCAAAGGAAATGAAGGCGTTTTTGAAGCAGAAGTAGGGATCATGGTACTCAATAAAGATCAATTAAATGTAGTTTTGAAAACGATCAAGGAACTACAAGGCATTCAGATCGTTGAAAGAGTTATAAATCAGTAAATTGCTAAGATTATGGAAACCAATGCACTTATACAAGACGATGTCATCGACGAAGTAAAAGAGATATTTACTGTACATCTTGAAAAAAATCAATGTCGTAAGACTCCAGAGCGATACGCTATACTAGAGGAGATCTATCGTCGTAATGATCACTTTGACGCAGAGGCCCTCTATATTCATATGAAAAATCAGAATTATCGGGTAAGTCGTGCTACGGTATATAATACGCTGGAATTATTAGTGAACTGCGACCTTGTACGAAAGCATCAGTTCGGTAAAAACCTTGCTCAATATGAAAAATCATATGGCAATAAACAGCATGATCATTTGATCTGTATCGACTGTGGTAAGGTATTAGAGTTTTGTGATCCGAGAGTCCAAGGAATCAAAAGTATGATGGGTGATTTACTGGACTTCAATGTCGTGCATCATAGCCTCAATCTATACGGCAAGTGCAGCCAAGATCCATGTGAGCGGAAGGAGTAAACTGGTAGTCGGTAGTCGGTAGTCGGTAGTCGGTAGTCGAAGGTCGCTTATTTGATCGATGAGTCAATTATTTTGAACCAGAAAGGACACAAAGGGGTGTTTGATTTACCATAGAGGCATGGAGGGCATAGCGATTCCTATATTAGATACTATTAATACTAGATTAACTATTGAAAAGTACGGTCAACTCAATACAGAAAACTAATCCACTAAACAAATTTTCAGATTAACCAGTCTCGCCCTTTTCGGACTATCCACTCCACCCTTCTCTATCAAGACTTCTGTATTGGATGGCTTCGGCCAAATGCTCGATTTTGATATTCTCTGATCCTGCCAAGTCAGCACTTGTACGGGCAACCTTTAGGATGCGATCATAGGCTCTAGCGGATAATTGTAATTTTTGCATAGCCGTTTTGAGCAGTACCGTACCTGCTTGATTGATTTGGCATACTTCTCTCACCATACGGCTTGGCATCTGTGCATTACTATGTAAACCTTTGATATCTTTAAATCGCTCTTGCTGTATTTGCCTTGCACGTTCTACCCGTTCACGTATATCAGCACTGGTCTCTGACTTATACTCAAAAGTACTCAGCTCATCATAGGATACCGGAGTAACTTCCACATGCAGATCGATGCGATCTAGCAGAGGACCCGAGATCTTATTAAGATATCGCTTGACTACGCCAGGACCGCAGACACATTCTTTATCAGGATGATTATAATAGCCACATGGACAGGGATTCATACTTGCAATCAACATAAAACTGGCAGGATAATCTACCGAGACTCTCGCTCTAGAAATCGTAACCTTCCGCTCCTCCATAGGTTGCCGCATAACTTCGAGTACCGATCTTTTAAACTCAGGTAGCTCATCTAAAAATAAAACGCCATTATGAGCAAGGCTAATCTCTCCAGGATTAGGATTACTACCCCCTCCAACCAAAGCCACATCACTGATCGTATGATGAGGAGCTCTGAAAGGTCGAGCCGTAATGAGAGAAGCATCTTGACCTAAAGCACCAGATACGGAATGAATCTTAGTTGTATCTAATGCTTCATAGAGGGACAAGGGTGGCAGTATTGTAGGCAGACGTCTAGCAAGCATCGTCTTACCTGCCCCTGGCGGACCAATCAAGATTACATTATGACCGCCAGCGGCGGAGATTTCTAATGCTCGTTTGATATTTTCTTGTCCTTTTACATCCGAAAAATCAACTTGATAATCATTGATGTTATCACTAAATAGCTCTCGTGTATCTATCTCTGTTGCACGTAATGTTCGATCACCATTTAAAAATTCTACCGCTTCGGTAAGATTCTCTATACCATAAACTTCAAGATCATTGACGATAGCAGCTTCTTTCGCATTTTGTTTAGGAAGTATGATCCCTTTGTATTTTTCTTTTCTGGCTTGTATAGCTATTGGCAATGCACCTTTGATCGGTCGAAGTCCTCCATCCAAAGCCAATTCTCCCATAATGACATAATCTCCAAGTCGATCAGCATTCATTTGTTTGGTAGCAGCTATGATGCCTATAGCAATCGGAAGGTCGTAAGAGGATCCTTCTTTCCGAATATCTGCGGGTGCAAGATTGACCACTAGCTTGAGACGTGGCATTTTATAACCAATATTTTTCACGGCAGCTTCTATCCGCTGAAATCCCTCTTTCACCGCACTATCTGGTAGTCCTACCAAAAAA
This sequence comes from Saprospiraceae bacterium, assembly GCA_020629715.1. Taxonomy (GTDB): domain Bacteria; phylum Bacteroidota; class Bacteroidia; order Chitinophagales; family Saprospiraceae; genus JAHDGW01. Next base: position 241,406 of record JAHDCU010000008.1, on the reverse strand, counting down.
TACATTTGCTTACCTGCAGCAACTGTGCCACCAGCATTTACTTCTGCCGTAATCGTTTGTGCCTCTACTCCATGTACAGCACTTGCATAGGTTTTTACCAACATAATTATATACAGCTATTAATCTTTGAAAACATTATTAAACCCAATGTATATATACGGAGAAAATTCCGAATCTTCATATTGACACTACATTAGTAAACTTAAAAGGGCTGATACCGTATTACATTATGAAATTCAATAGTTTTGCGGCGATTTGAAGATTCTAATACGAATCCAAGCGATATGATAAAAACTGATATAGCGATAATAGGTGCTGGACCATGCGGATTATTTACGGTATTTGAGGCGGGTTTGCTGAAACTAAAATGTCATCTCATAGATGCATTACCCCAGCCGGGAGGGCAGCTAACGGAGATCTATCCCAAAAAACCAATCTATGATATTCCTGGATATCCAAGCATATTGGCTGGTGATCTCGTGACCAATCTCATGGAACAAATAGAACCCTTCAAACCCACATTTACTTTAGGTGAACGTGCTGAAAAGATAGAGCGGATTGAAGAGAAGTTATTTGAAATCACGACTACCGATGGTACTAAAATACAGGCACCTGTGATAGCTATAGCCGGAGGTCTAGGCTCTTTCGAACCTCGTAAACCGCCTCTCGAAAACATTGCTCAATTTGAGCGTAAGGGAGTAGACTACATGGTCAAAGACCCCGAAAAATATAGAAACAAAAAGATACTAATCGCGGGTGGTGGAGACTCAGCATTAGACTGGACGATTGAGCTTTCGAATGTAGCGTCAGAAGTTACGCTTATTCACCGCCGTACGAGCTTCAGAGGCGCTCTTGATTCTGTAGATAAAGTGATGGAGCTGGCTGCAGCCAAGAAAGTAAATCTAATCACTGAAGCGCAGGCCGTTGGCTTGAGCGGAAATGAAACATTAGATGAAGTACAGATCAAATCAAAAACGCTTGGAGAGTTTTCGCAAAAAGTAGATTATTTTATACCACTATTTGGGCTTTCACCAAAACTTGGACCCATCGCAGATTGGGGTTTATCCATTGATCGTAGTGCGATAGAAGTTGATACAAAAGACTATAGCACAGGAGTACCTGGTATATATGCAATAGGTGATATCAATACCTATGAAGGTAAACTCAAACTTATATTATGCGGCTTCCACGAAGGAACTATTGCCATGCAATCAGCCTTTAAATATATATATCCTGACCAAAAACTTAGCTTTAAATATACCACGGTGGCAGGTGTCAATGGTTTTGAATCATGATTGAAGACAACATTATAAAAGTAACAGTCGTAGACCGTCAAGGAGAAGAACATCTATTGGAAGCTCCTACGGATATGAGTCTCAATATGATGGAACTTTGCAAAGCATCTGAATTACCTGTAGAGGGTACATGCGGAGGTATGGCTTTATGCGCATCTTGTCATATGTACATTGAGTCTGATCATGAGTTACCTGAGGCTAGCGATGACGAAGAAGATATGCTCGACCAAGCATTTTTTGTGGAGGATAATAGTCGGCTAGGCTGTCAGATAAAACTCCATAATGATTTGGATGGGCTGCGAGTGAAGTTGGCTCCGGTGGACTGAAAAGTAATTAGTTTACAAAGTCTAAAAGTTGAGCGGCAAAACAGGTATACTGGTTTCAAGGGAATCACGGTATCAAGGGCAAGAAGGACATTATGGTAATTTGGGACTCAAGGCATTGTTATTACTATGAGTATCATTTAAGGATAGACGTTCTTAAACATCAATAAATAAAGATTGCTCTTCTTGAGTTGGAATATAACATTGATCTTTTTTACCGAACCAGCGATATCTGTTTCTAGCAATTATATCATACGCTTTGTCCCTTATGACTGTAGGTACGATTACTAAACAGCTTAATAGGCTCCAAGGTAAAGCTAATTTCTTAAGTACCTGTATGGAAACATCAGACTTGGTAAAAACATGCTCATCATCCACCAAAATGACACTATCAAAATCAGATAGATCACTTTGTGATTGCAAAGTAGCATATCTAAATATCTGATTGTTGTCTCTTTTGATCAACCATTGGATAAATCCATTACACATGATACATTCTCCATCAAATAATATGATGGGATGTTGCTTAGATAATGCTTTAAGTTCATTAGAAACCATGTACTTCTGTAACACCAATTATAAAGAAGCGTTCTTTATGAAAATACCTCTCTCAATAAATCTTCTAACTTACCCACGGCATAGATTCCGATATTAAACCTAGAAGTATCCAATCCTTTAAGATTACCCTTGGCGATATAGATACCTTTAAATCCCAATCTATCTGCCTCCTGTATACGTTGTTCTATACGTGATACCGATCGGATCTCACCAGACAGTCCCACCTCTCCAGCAAAGCAAATATCACGAGCCACAGGGATATTTTCTAATGATGATATCAAAGCTGCAGCCACCGCTAGGTCTATAGAAGGATCTACTATTTTGATACCCCCAGCAATATTGAGAAATACATCATTGGCACCCAATAGAAGGCCACATCGCTTTTCTAATACCGCTAATAACATACTCAATCTCCTTAAATCAAATCCTGTAGCAGATCGCTGTGGTGTACCATATACTGATGGGCTCACCAGCGCTTGCGTCTCAATCAGCATAGGTCGCATACCTTCAATAGTCGCAGATACTGTGCTACCTGAAAGCAGGTCTTCGCTTTGAGAAAGTAGCAGTTCCGACGGATTTTCTACTGGCCGCATACCTGTCGCTTTCATCTCGTAGATTCCGAGTTCGTCTGTGGAGCCAAATCTATTTTTGAGGGTACGCAGTATTCGGTAGGTATAGTTTTGATCGCCTTCAAATTGCAAAACAACATCGACTATATGCTCTAATAATTTAGGACCAGCTATGCTACCTTCTTTCGTAATATGACCGATGATGATTACCGGAATATTTGTCTCCTTGGCAAATCGCTGTAGCTCTCCTGTACATTCTCTGATCTGTGATATACTACCCGGTGCAGAATCTATAAAAGGACTAGATAAAGTCTGTATAGAGTCAATAACCATGATACTGGGTTGCTCTCTTTGCGCCAGTTTTAGGATATTATTGATATTAATATCCGTGTATATTAGACAGCTACTCTCTCGATCCGTGATTCGATCCGCCCTCATTTTGATCTGCTCCTCACTTTCTTCACCAGAGACATAGAGTACCTGTTCTGATAAAGAAAGTGATGTTTGCAACATCAACGTTGACTTACCTATACCTGGCTGACCACCGACTAGTATGAGTGAACCCGCCACTATTCCTCCTCCCAGTACTCTATTAAGCTCTGGATCATAAGTAATGATTCGTTTTGTTGTACCTGAAGTAATATCAGTAAGTCGTTTAGCCTTTAATGGGCTATTGGACTTAGATTCTTTCCACACTGACTGCTTCTCTTCAATCTTAGTTGGTTTAGTAATGACTTCTTCTGTAAAGGTATTCCATTCTCCACATGAAGTACATTTACCCATCCAAGCCGCAGACTCAAATCCACAATTACTGCAGAAGAATGCTTTTTTTACTTTCGCCATACCTTAGAATATAATAAGCCTCAAATGTAATTTTAAAAAAATTAATTTTTTTTGATTAAAACATGTGGGGTCTTCGATATACCTCGTCTTAAGTACATATTTAAGCAATTAAATATTTTATAATAAGAATTAAAAACACTGTAAAGTGTTTCAAGAATAGATTGTTTTCAATTGGTTTTTTGGGGTTATACAGGGTCTTACAGAGGTAAGAGCCTGTTTTTTTTTGCCCCTATGCGAGCTATCGACCTGCACATCTGATACAATGATTGGACTCGGGCATCAAGATTAACCTCCCTTGTTGAATTGGTTTTTTACAATTGCTACATATCCCAAATCCTTCTTCATCAACATTAGCTAGTGCAATTTTAAGTTTATACAGTTTTCGTTTTTTATTTCTTAGCGCCGCTTCGATGACTGACTTATTATTAATGGCATCCATACGCGATATTCTACCAATGGCATTTTCTGGGCTAATAGGCTGAGTCATGGCCTCCATATCTTTGATATCAGACTCCGATTTTGTGATCATAGCTTTGATCTTCGATTTGAGTGCCTGTAGCTCTTCTCTAGTCATGTCTATAAAGTTATTGATAATATTCTGCAAGCTAGAATACAACTTAGCCGAAACAGCTTCATTATATTTGATGAAAGCTTGGGAGACATGGATAACATACATTTGCAAATAGAAGCGCTTATTTTCTCTACAGAAGAACCTATTAGTGCCAAAGAAATACGCAATGTATTAAAAGAAATGAGTGATGAAAAAATCACGATAGACAATGTTATCCAACATATTGAAAGCATTTCTCAAAAATATCAATCCCCGGATCACGCGATACATATCAAGGAAATATCCGATGGGTATATCTTTATGTCAAAACCGGACTTTCATGATGGGATTGGAGTGCTTCTCAAACAAAACTCCAAGAAAAAACTTTCTAAAGCTGCTTTAGAGACCCTTTCTATAATTGCATATAAACAGAACAGTACCAAGTCTGAAATCGAGCAAATCAGAGGTGTAAACTGTGATTATACGGTTCAGAAACTTTTAGAGAAAGAACTCGTTACCATTACTGGAAGAGCAGAGACACCAGGTCGTCCTCTTCTGTATGGTACAAGTGCCAAATTTATGGACTACTTTGGTCTCAAAAACCTGAATGAATTGCCAAAACTGAAAGAGTTTGAGCAAGAAGAAAATCAAGTAGGCGAACAGAGCGCCGTAGTCATCGATCCATCATAAAAATATCTGTATGTCTGATATATTAGTCAATCGAGTAGCCAATAGCGGTCTCATCACGCTGAATCTAGAGGAGCATTACCCTAAGCATACATTTGTACAGATTGATTTGAAAGACTACCTCTTTATGGAATTAATCCTCAAAGAAAAGGACTTTCGCAAAGCGCTGAAGGAAATTGACTGGACGCAATATCAAGATAAAATCTTACTAGTGGATTGCAGCGCAGACGCCATCATCCCCACTTGGGCATATATGCTAATCGCCGCATATGCAGCACCTTATGTGTATGATTATTGGCAAGGGGACCAAACGGGATATTTAAAACATCACTATAAAAAAGAAATCCAAAAACTGGATATTTCAGATTTTGAAGGAAAAAGAATAGTCATCAAAGGATGTAGCAATCTGGAAGTTCCTGCATCTGCGTATCTAGAACTTACATCAAGACTACAGCCAAGCGTTCAAAGCATTATGTTTGGAGAGCCCTGCTCTACCGTACCGATATTTAAGCGACCACGGAAAGTATAAGCTAATAAGAATATCTTAAATCGATAATTAAAACAATATTCTCCGTTCTGATCTCTTACATTCGTAGGCTAATATGTTTACGACGATGAATAGATCTTACAATACCTTTGCATTACTATCTGGCACCATATTCACTGCATTGATCATGTGGTCTTTCGCTATAGAAGATCGGATAATAACGCATGATCAAGGTACTACCACCTATCTGCCTCAAACTGTCAAAGGAGTAGATACTGATGGAAGCTTTAGTTGGGCAGGGCAAGTACTACCTAATAACTTTGATGTCAAAGAACGGCTAGATCGAGAACTACTCGTGAATAGCTATTGGCAAAGCAATACGCTATTGTACCTAAAAAGAGCGAACAGATACTTTCCATTAATCGAACGTATACTTCGAGAAGAAGGGGTGCCCGATGATTTCAAATATCTCGCTGTTGCCGAAAGCGGTCTTATGCATGTTGCCTCATCTGCCAAGGCAAAAGGTTTTTGGCAATTCAGAAAACTGGCGGCTAAAGAGTTTGGCCTGGAAGTCAATGATGAAGTGGACGAGCGATATCACGTTGAAAAATCCACTCGTGCTGCAGCGAAGTATCTAAGACAACTACATCGAAGATTTGGAAATTGGATAGATGCTTCAGCCGCTTATAATGTAGGACCTACCAACTTTGCTAAGATACTGAAAGCTCAAGGTGAAGAGAGTTTTTTTGATCTCAATATGAATGCGGAAACCAGTAGATATTTGTTTCGGTTGGTTGCTATCAAAGAAATCATGAATAATCCCAATGCCTTTGGTTTTTATCTCGATGAGCAGCATAAGTATGCTCCTTTGGACAACTATTATGAGGTACGAGTAGATAAAAGTGTACCTAGCTGGAAAGATTTCGCTTCTCAATATGGCATATCATATCGTATGCTCAAGGTGTATAATCCATGGTTGAGAGATAACAAACTCACAGTAAAAAAGAACATATATCAGATCAAAATTCCTAAGAATCGCTAATCATATTTAAGCAAAAAAGCCCTTCACCAAAATTTATAATGAAGGGCTTTTTATTTTATCGTCAACTATTTATTAGTCAACCTTGATGACTTTGCTCATCATTTTCATATCTGAATGCATATATCGAATAAAATAAATACCATTTGGGTATTCTAATAATGATATGGTTGCAACATAGCTATCATCGTATTTACCGATTCGTCTAGTTTGCACCAATTTACCAGTACGATCTAAGATTTGAATATTTAGGAATGGGTCATTGAATCTAGTATTATTGATTTGTATAGTATAATATCCTTGTCCTGGATTAGGAGAGACTATAATTTCAGTAAGCAAGTCCTCAATATCATCTAAAGAACTGGTGAAATCTACTGTAATAGTCTCACTGTATGAACAGAACCCATCGGCATCTTGCACTATAATATCATAATCTCCAGCGGTGAGATTCATAAATACATTGCTCTTTTCGAAAGTATCTCCACCATCTATACTATACGCGAAAGGCGCATTACCACCAGTAGCCTCGATCATAATAACACCATCTGCTGTATTAGCACCAGAGGCATTAGTCGTTGTTACATCTGCTGTAAGATTACATTCAACACCGACACAAAATATTTGACTTTCTGAGAAACCAAACTCACCAGTACTAGATACTATCACGATTCCTTCATCATCTAAAATTTCATAGTTACCTACTCCAAAATCACAACAAATTCCATCTCCGTATGTGTCGAAAATTGTAAATGTATAACACTCGCCCACCACAAGACAAAGGTCGGCAATAGACAGACTGAGTTCATCAGAAAAGGGTCCCTGAGCAGCCACAATATCTCCATTTTGATCAGTGATCTCCCATGAAGTTTCATCAGGATATTCATCAGTATTGATATTGATGGTCGTGCTACCTTCTGGATCTAATAACTCATATATGATCTCCGCACTATCATTGGTAGCATTGGCATCTTGTATTCCATTTACATTTAAAATTGTCACTGTTACTGTATTTTCGCCTGTAACCAATCCTGAGATTGCTATTTCTACATCAGCACGATCATTGAGACCTAGATTACCAGTCCAATCTTCAGTTTGTACAAGAGTACCATTGACCATTATCTCTATTGTAGCACTTGTCATAGGCTGGTCACCACTATTGGACAGACTTACACTTACAATGGCCTCTTCGGCACAAGTCTGATTTTCTGAGTCCGCAGTAATACCCGCATCAATACTCAATATTTTAGAAAGCACCTGTATCAAAGTATCATTTGTGGCATTTTCATCTCCATCAAGGTCCCCATATATTTTTACAACATAATCGCCTAATTGACTCATATCAACCGTCTGTTCAAATTCATAAGTTTTAGATTCGCCAGAGGCCAACGTATCCTGAACAGACATAGTCTCCACAAATGTACCATTGAAATCAAATGATATATCGAAGCTAAACATTGTATCGATACCAGCATTGGTGATCGTGGCCACTATACTTTCCTCAGCTCCTAAATCAGAAGAAACAAAGGAAGAACGATCTAAACTCGTCACAGCTAGATCAGTAGTATCCCTACTGAGCTCAAAAGAAACAACTCTTACCAAAGAGTTGGAGCCACCATTACCTCCATATTCCGATAAAAACCAGAAGGTAGACCCATTGATAGGATCAACACTCATCTGACTATAATCTCCAAATCTACCTCCAGAATTGATAGTATTGGTACCATCGACAACATTGTACTCATTGACCGTCATCATACCCAATGGATCGTTCGCATATCTACCTGTATACCGTACTCCTACATAAGTGTCATTGCTACTTATATTATATCCAAGTCCAATATTTCCTCTAGCATCCATAGCTATACTACACATATATCGATCTAAACCATCATCTGGAGCATAAGTGCCCTCTTGATGAATTAACCAATCTGTATCCTGCGTTCTTCTCAATTCTACCCATCTAATTCCAGATAGATTATCACCGTCCGTCACGTCAGTAATATGACAATATACAATGCTCTCATGAGTACCAAAATTTCTATAATGAGGAATATTAGTAATCAACTCCGGTAATGCATCTAGTCCGCCACCACCTAGCTGAGGGGCACATTGAAATCCGAAGCCAGTTGCACTACATGGATTTGCATCATAAGGCGTTGTCACTAAAGTAGTATTTGCCACCACAGTATTATTGGGATTGTTAAAATCTACGTCAAAAGTGTAAATCTCCACGGCATCTTCTGGAGTAGCTCCCCAGCTAGAGTCATTTAGCGCCAAAACGATGGGATCAGCAGATACTGGTTGTCTAGCTCCATTCCAATCCACGGGTGTAGACACAAAAAATCCAGCTTCCGTATTATTATTACCATCTATTTCTACACGTTGCATCGACACAACTGGCTCTCCCGCTAGCATGGCATTTCTATCTAAAAAATATTGGTGCAATACTCCTGCTCCACCTTCATTGGTAGTCACCGTGTATGCATTTGGCCATATACCATACTTCGGATAATCAGGAAAGCTAGGTGTCGAAAATGAATATGCAAAATATGACCCAAGGGGATCAGATGTTTCAGAGATAGCAATTAATAAATTAGCAGGATCAGTAAATTCTGTGATCATCCATCTACTAGCATCTTCATCAAATAGTATAATAGGATCACCAGCAGAGCTAGCATTCAATTCTGACCACAAAGTATTCATTGCAAATTGAGTCACAAGACTACCATCTTTATTAAAAACGCCAACTTGAGTAACATTTACCGCCTGCACATAATAATCTATACCTATATCTCCAGATGGATCATGAGGAGAACCAAAATTACCGATACCATCTATATTGACTAGAGGTTCTATATCATTCATCATCATTCGACTTTGAGTCTGACGTACAGGATCCACCCCTTGATGCTCTAGATCAGGTCTTAATATTTGGTTAGCTCCTCTTCTATTTTTAAAATTGGAAGGCACTTTTTTATTCTTCTTAAAAATTGCTTTCTTCTCCTTAGATGTAGCATTAAGATGTACTAGATCCCTTACAGCAGATGTCTTACCGAGTAGAATTGCTTGTGATTCGGAGACTCTAAATTCTACCTCTTTTTGTTGAGCATATATAGAGTGTAAAAACAAAATGCATAAAAAAATCAGGATTACTGATCTATGTTGAAAAGTCATATAATATAGTTTAGTTGTATAGTTTATTGTTTGATGGGTTTCGTCTTTGACATACCCGTGTTTGTACCACTGCTGATGTTATTAGTAGCTTTCTTAGCTACAGAAATAGAGACTACTTGCTTTTTCTTTTTCCACATACTCATATACTCCTTTTGCTGACCTTTCGGAATCCATGCTTTAAAGCGATATGAATTTTGTGATTTACTGATTGGTTTGATTGAATTTTTAATCACACTTTCATCTTGTATAAGCCATTTTTCACCTACTAAATCTGCTTTCAGCTGAATATGAAAGGTATATTCATCAATATTCTGATTTACCTTTTCAGAAGATTTACAGGAATAATAGCAGCAGATTATGCTTACTAGGAATATATAATAAATACGCATGCACTAAAATTAACCAAATCTATCTCAGCATTTGTAATTGGCTAATGCAAAAGTCTAGATATTGTCAGACTAGTACTTTTTCGCCAAAGAAAAATTAATTTTTCAAATGATTTGTGCAGCACAATTATGCTAAAATGAATAGTAAGTTTCAATCTTAGCGTATATAAAAATCTTTACCCCTATGCAATACTTCCAAGTTGATGCTTTTGCTACCCAACCATTTACAGGAAATCCTGCAATTGTAGTACCTCTACAGTACTGGTTGAAAGACGAGCTCCTTCAAAATATAGCCGCCGAACATAATTTATCTGAGACTGCTTTTTACGTGAAGAACAATGAAGGCATAGGATTAAGATGGTTCACCCCCAATGGAGAAGTAAGGCTTTGTGGGCATGCCACCCTAGCAACAGCACATGTACTCTTTCAGCATATGGGATATTCAGACTCAGTTATAAAATTCGATACACTAAGTGGTCCTTTATTAGTAGAACAAGAAAATGATAATCAATACAAAATGACCTTCCCTGCTGATTATCCGAAAATCTACGGTGGTATTGGTCCAGTACTTGAAATATTGAATATTCCTAACTGTATAGAAATTGTCCAAGGGAAAGATGATATAATCGTAGTCCTCGAAGACGAATACGTAGTGAAAAATATTCAACCTAACTTCCAAAAAATCGCAGCACTAGATTGCCGAGGAATAGTCGTTACCAGTAGATCATCAGATAATGATTTTATCTCTAGATGTTTTTATCCAAAATACAACATCAATGAAGATCCAGCTACTGGATCGGCACATACTGCTCTTTTTCCTTACTGGTCTCAAAAAATAAATAAAGATTTTTTGACAGCTGTACAATGGTCCAACAGGAAAGGATATTTTAAAGGTCAAATTGCTGATCAACAGGTAATTATATATGGACGAGCTTATTCCATTTTAGAAGGAAAATATCTTATAAACGACCTATTACAACCGTAAAATTTAACGGATCACTTGCTTTTATAAAAAAACTTCATATACCTTTATACTAACAAATGAATTACAACATTCTACATACAATCACTTCTAGAACATCAGCTATGATGATGTGCATGTGTTGTATGATGATGTGCCTTACTGGCCTCTTAGAGCTGATGTAATCATAGTTTCCAATTCAATTTATTAAAAACTATAATTTCTGAAGCCAAGGGGCTTCAGACAAGAAGTTCTTTGCTCTTCAGATTTTTTTTAAACACTTAGAAAAAATTTAGAATGAGTTCACAAAATTACCGCTACGAAACACTTCAGCTACATGCTGGTCAAGCACCTGATCCAACTACAGGCAGTAGAGCAGTCCCCATTTACCAAACTACATCTTTCGTGTTCAATGATTCTGAGCATGCTGCCAATCTTTTTGGATTAAAAGAATTTGGCAACATCTATACTAGAATCATGAATCCTACTACTGATGTACTTGAAAAAAGAGTTGCAGCATTAGAAGGTGGTACCATGGCAGTAGCTGTAGCGTCTGGTCAAGCTGCTCAGTTTATTGCATTGAATAATATTCTCAATGCTGGTGATAATCTTGTGTCATCATCCTACCTGTATGGCGGTACGTATAATCAGTTTAAAGTAAACTTCAAAAGATTAGGTATCAATGTAAAATTTGCCGATGGTAACGATCCCGCAAGTTTTGAAAAACTCATAGATGAAGACACCAAAGCACTCTATGTAGAGAGTATCAGTAATCCTCAGTTTGTAGTACCAGACTTTGAAGCATTAGCCAAAATTGCACATAAACATAATATCCCGCTTGTAGTAGATAATACCTTTGGAGCTGCAGGGTATTTAGCTAAACCAATAGAGTACGGAGCCAATGTAGTTGTACAATCCGCGACTAAGTGGATCGGCGGTCATGGCACAAGTATAGGAGGCATCATCGTAGATGGAGGTAATTTTGATTGGGGCAATGGTAAATTTCCTCAATTTTCAGAACCATCACCTGGCTACCACGGACTCGTGTTTAATGATGTATTTGGTGAAGGCAATCCACTAGGACTTCCCAATGTCGCTTTTGCCATAAGAGCACGTGTAGAGGGACTTCGAGATTTTGGACCTGCATTGAGTCCATTCAATTCATTTCAATTTATTCAGGGACTTGAGACACTTTCACTACGAGTACAACGTACGGTAGATAATGCCTTAGAGATAGCTAAGTGGCTTGAGCAGCATGAGGACGTAGTATGGGTTAATTATGCGGGGCTTAAGTCCAATCCTTCTCATGAAACCGCTACTAAATACCTGAAAAATGGATATGGTGGAGTGCTTAGCTTTAAAGTCAAAGGTGGAAAAGAGCAGGCAGATGCTATAGTCAACAATGTAGATCTTATCAGTCACCTTGCTAATGTCGGAGATGCTAAGACACTCATCATTCACCCGTCCTCAACTACCCATGATCAGCTATCAGCAGAAGAACAAAAAGCAGCGGGAGTCGAGCCTGGATTGCTCAGACTATCCGTAGGCATCGAGCATGTAGAAGATATCAAAGCCGATCTCATACATGCGATCGCTAAAAGTAAAAAAGCTGTGGAAGCAGTGACGGCTTAATGCTTTTAATTTATTCTAAGTAGACGAGGGTGTAGTCCTATGTGGCTACATCCTTATTTTCTACATTTTCGCCAATTGATATGATCATATGACATTCCAAAAAATAAAATTACCCTCAACCCTAGTATTAGAAAATGGTGCTAAGCTATCCAATATCGAAGTAGCATACCACAGCTATGGAAAGCTTAATCACGATAAATCAAATGTCATATGGGTATGTCATGCATTGACTGCTAATAGCGACGTATTAGATTGGTGGAAAGGTCTATTTGGGCCTGATTCCTTGTATGACCCTGACAAGTACTTTATTATTTGTGCTAATGTATTGGGCTCACATTATGGCACTACAAATCCGCTCGACCTTAATCCAGAAACCCAAAAACCATATTACAGATCCTTTCCTCTTATTACGATTAGAGATATAGTCCAAGTACATCAGCAATTGGCTTCAGAACTGGGTATTCAAAAGATACATACGCTTATAGGTGGATCACTCGGGGGGCAACAAGCACTAGAGTGGGCAATCTCCTCGTCAAATGATATCAATAATTTGATTTTATTGGCAACTAATGCAGCGCATAGCCCTTGGGGAATCGCCTTCAATGAATCACAAAGATTAGCCATACAGAATGATCCTACTTGGAAACAAGAAACCGCTATATCAGGTATAAATGGTATGAAAACCGCTCGTAGCATTGCCTTGCTTTCATACAGAAACTATGACACATACAGCAGTACTCAAAAAGAATACGAACCTAGAATCTTCCCAGATAGAGCGGCATCATATCAAAGATATCAAGGAGAAAAACTTGCTAAGCGATTCAATGCCTATAGCTATTGGTATTTATCCAAAGCCATGGATAGTCATGACATTGCACGTGATAGAGGAAGCATTACTGAAGCACTTGCACGTATACAATCCAATACATTGGTCATCAGCATTACCAATGATATCTTGTTTCCTGAGTCAGAACAAAAGCAACTCCATGACGGTATAAAAAATTCTAAATACGAAATCGTGAATAGTCAATATGGTCATGATGGATTTCTGATAGAAACTGAAAAAATAAGTAAAGCCATTACCGCTTTCTACCAGTCTCCAAAGTCAAATATTTTGAAGCTTGTCGTATAGAAAGCTGTATTACAGAAGCAAACTGTATGCTCTCTCATGCTAATTTGTAATTTTGTTGCAAATAGATCTTATGAAGCATATTATAAGCCTAACATTAGTTTTTGCCATTTTACTATTCGCTTGTAAACCTGAGGTAGAGCAAGCTAAACTTACTGGTGATGCGGCATTAGATGATCTTAATGCACAGGTACAAAGCGATCCTGAAAATGCAGAATTACGAGTACAACGTGCCGATTTATTATACCAAAAAAATAGCTTTGACGAAGCAATTACAGATCTGCAAGTAGCCATCAGCATAGACTCGACTAAGGCACAATACTTCCATAAACTCTCAGATGTTTTTATGGATTATTATCAATCCAGAGCAGCACTTAATATCATGGAGCAAGCCGGAGAACGATTTCCCGAACGTATCCCTACCCTACTTAAACTAAGTGAAACACAAGTCATTTTGAAAGAATATTCGGAGTCTATACAAACCGTCAACAACATTCTAGCACTCGAACCTCAAAATCCGGATGCGTTCTTTATGCTTGGCGTCACCCTCACAGAACAAGGAGATACCACTCGAGCTATCAATGCTTTCCAGACGGCTGTCGAGAATAATCCTGAATTGATAGATGCATGGCTATATATCGGTGGCATCTACGAAAATCAAAAAGACAAAAGAGCATTGGACTATTACAACGCAGCCATCAGTGCCAACCCTAATAGCATAGAAGCATTACATTCTAAAGCTTTTTACCTGCAGAATCACGATGATATCGCTGGAGCCATAGACATTTATAATCAGATCAACACCATAGATCCAAGATATCAGCCAAGCTTTCTCAACAAAGGTATACTTTACTTAGAGCTTGATAGCCTTGATCGAGCCAAAGGAGAGTTTGATATACTTTGTGGGATTAACCCAAAAGATGCATTAGGTTTTTATTATCGCGGAGTGACTCAACAGCTACAAGGCAATGTAGAAGCTGCGAGACAAGATTTTCAAAATGCCATCAATCTGAATCCAGATTTTGAAAGGGCAAGAAGAGCCTTGTCTGATCTTCCAGCTCAGGAATAAAAGAGTAAAGTCTAAAAACTAGTTGTTACAACGATCTTTTAGCTACATTAGCAGCATGCAATTGATACTGCAAGGCATTTTGGTAGGGCTTACACTAGCTATACTTTTAGGCCCTATTTTCATAACCATTACTCAAGCATCTATTGAGCATGGTACCAAAGAAGGACTATCAGTCTGCTCTGGAGTCTGGATTAGTGATATCTTAATTATTGCTTTGACCTATCTCTTCGTAAGACGAATAGCGGGTGTAGTAGAAAGTGAATCTTTCAAACTATGGATGGGAATAATCGGTGGGATTGTCCTTATGTCCTTTGGGATAGGGGCATACATCAAGGAAATGACTTTCAATACTGAACCAAAAAAACTGACGATCAAAAGTTTCTCAGGGTTTTGGCTAAAGGGTTTTCTTGTCAACACCATTAACCCGTTCACTTTTATCTTTTGGATTGGGATCATAAGCAGCTACATAGTCACTAAGCAGATTAGTGATATAGATACCATGATATTTTTAGGAGCCATCATGATCACGATTATTATAACTGACGCTTCTAAAGTATTTGCTGCCAAGCTATTACGTCAGCAATTGCAGGATAAACATGTAAATATGTTTTCGAAAGTAGCTGGGGTTGGGTTGTTTGTTTTTGGCTTGTTTTTGATTTATAGGGTGGTGTTTTGAAACCATAGAGGCATGGAGAGCATAGAGTTTTCTCGCCAAGTCATATGAAATTAAACCACAGAGATCACCAAGATCAAAAAGTTTTTAATGATCAAATAAGACGGTTGTTAGCTCAAGGCGTCTATTTCTGATATTATATATAGTTTTTATGCAAGCGTTAGCATTAGTTACTAATAACTAATCATTAAACATTAAGAAACCCCTGCACCATTTTCAAAGGACTCATCAGGATTGACGAAGCAGAGCTTGCCTTCCTTGTTCTCGGCCATTAAGATCATTCCTTGAGATTCTACACCTCGTATTTTTCTAGGAGCTAAATTAGCTAATAGACTTACTTGCTTTCCAACGACTTCTTCCGGAGTATAATGCTCAGCAATGCCGGAAACCACTGTTCGTTTTTCAAAGCCTAGATCTAGCTGTAGCTTTAAAAGTTTATTGGCTTTTTTCACTTTTTCCGCCTCAATGATGGTCGCCGTACGGATATCTAGCTTAGTGAAATCATCAAATTGGATCTCTGCTTTAATAGGGTTTGTTTTTACCTCCGCGTCTTCTTGAGCATCAGTTGCCTGTAATTTATCTACTTGCGCTTGAATCACTTCGTCCGTGATTCTAGAAAACAAATGCACCGGCTTTCCTATCTGATGATCTGCTGGTAATATCAATTCACCCTCTGCCAATGCCATGAGCATATCATTCAGTTCGCCTGCTTCATTGATGGATTCTAAGTTGAGTAATTCACTCATTCTGTCTGAAGTAAACGGCATGAATGGTCTGATCGCCACTCGTAATGCTGCAACATATTGCAATGCCAGATTCATAACCACCTTAACAGACTCTTCATCAGTTTTTATAGTTTTCCAAGGCTCATTGTTTTGAAGGATCTGATTCCCACGAGTAGAAATCTCCATCAACGTTTTCAAAGCACCTCTGAAATCATACTTTCTTACAAAATCACAATATGCATCCAAGTCATCAAACAATCTCAGACACTCACTATCGTGATATGCAGCTTCATCCACATCAATAGGACCGATAATATCTAATGCCTCATCAAAGCTCGGTACTATGCCATCGTAGTATTTATTAGTCAATACGACTACCCTATTGACAAAATTTGCAAGGTTATTGACTAGCTCATTATTATTACAATCTTGAAATCCTTTCCACGTAAACTCAGAATCCTTGAGCTCTGGCATATTACGAACCATGCAATATCTCATCTCGTCTTGACGACCTGGAAAGTCTTCCACATACTCATGTACCCAAACAGCCCAATTTTTAGAAGTCGATATTTTACGACCTTCCAAATTCATGAATTGATTGGCAGGCACATTGGTTGGAAGTACATAGTCACCATGCGCCTTTAAGATTGCTGGGAAGATCAAACAGTGAAATACAATATTGTCTTTTCCAATAAAATGGATCAACGAGCTATCCTCATCTTGCCAATAAGGCTTCCAGTCTTTTCCTTGTTGTGAAGCCCATTCTTTAGTAGCGGATATGTATCCGATGGGAGCATCCATCCATACATAAAGCTTTTTGCCATCTGCTCCTTCGATCTCTTGTGGTACATCTACTCCCCAATCCAAATCACGCGTCATGGATCTTGGTTGCAGACCACTATCTAGCCATGATTTACATTGTCCTAAAACGTGATTTTTCCAAGATTCAGGGTCGTGCAATTCTTTACCATCCAATTTGCCTGTGGTAATCCACTCTCTTAGCCACTCTTCATATTTATCTAAAGGAAGATACCAATGCGTCGTTTTTCTAAGTTCAGGAGTAGCTCCAGAAACTGTTGATTTTGGATTGATCAATTCAGTTGGACTCAACGCAGAGCCGCAATTTTCACATTGATCGCCGTACGCTTCCTCGTAATTACATTTCGGGCATGTACCTTTGATATATCGATCTGCTAAAAACTGTTTCGCTTCAGCATCATAATATTGCTCTGACTCCTTTTCTTGAAATTCCCCTTTTGCATGAAGATTTCTAAAAAAATCTTGTGAAGTCTCATGATGGATAGGCGCCGACGTTCTATGGTAGATATCGAATGATATCCCCATATCTTTGAATGTCTTCTGAAAAAGATCGTGATACTTATCCACAATAGCTTGAGGCGTAGTACCTTCTTTAGCAGCCCTTAAGGTAATGGCTGCACCATGCTCATCTGATCCACAAATGTAGACTACATCTTTACCTGTCAGTCTCAAAAATCTTACGTATATGTCCGCAGACAAATAGGCTCCCGCCAAGTGTCCTATATGCAATGGACCATTAGCGTATGGTAGCGCAGAAGTAACCGTATATCGATTGAATTGACGCATGGTTTTAAATTGATATGCGAAGATATGTAAATGGCGGTAGCTAGTATCTATTCACTTAGGATTATTTAGAACTGACAAAGGTTTTGTTCACGTCTTTTGGTACCTTACAGAAAAGATCAATGTTATGAATGCTAAAGTTGTTGTAATTTTAATTTTTCTTTTAAGTATTAATTGGTTCAACATATCCGCTCAAAATCAATTTGTTAACCTTGGAAATGAGTGGTATAACTCTATAGAATATAATGATCAGAGGATAAGTTATAAATTCAAATTCATTGAAGATACTTTAACTATTGATTCACTTCACTTCTTAAGGCTAGCCTCCAATAGTATGGCCAACGAAGCAGAATGGGAAGATACTTACTATCGTTACGCTGAGAAAAATGGAATTACTTATGGCATGTATAATGACGATGAAAATTATGAAACACTCTATAACATTAACCTAAAAATAGGAGATACGATTACCCATTCAGATCAGTTTACTGGAATAGTATCTGATATAGACAGTATTGAATTGAATTCAGGTATAAAAAGAAAGCGGATCCATTTCGAAGGCAGTAGTTTAACTTGGGTCAAGGGTATCGGAAATAATTATGATGGTTTTGGCTTTTACTTATTATCGGACAGATATTTATCAAATACTAATGATTGTTATCATGTGAATGGATCGTTAGAATACAGCCAACGAGAATGTATACAAGACAACTTCCAATCTATTGATTTTGTGAACCCGAATAAAAAATGGAATGTGATATCGTGGGGTTTTGTCCAGACTATAAAAGATAAAGATTATGAATTCAGAAAAGAAAATTGGAGCTATTTAGACAATTGGGGAATTTCACTTTTACGACTTTGGGAATATGATTACTTGAATACTAATGATTGGGTTGAAACTGATTTTCTATATTATGAGAATAATCAAAATATTTACAAACTAAGCTCAGCTGGCTTTGCTCTTGACTGGTTCGACACTGCCCAAACCATCGGTTCTACAATTATCTTTGCTGGTGAAGGATTGACTTTAGAAACCAAAGACTCAGTACAATTATTCAATGGTGATTGTAGAGAAAGATTTATTTATAAACATGAATCAGAATTTTGCGAACCCGTTCTTTATATTGAAGGCTTCGGTATCTTAAACGGTCCTTTCGGAGAAGCTGGGAATTTCGAATATTGCAATCAAGACGGAGGTAGATACATAAGTCGTATATATGAAAACAATGAATTAATCTATATAAGATCTGAACTTGACGCTTGTGGCATAACCAACTCGACAAACTCAATTGATACTAAAGCCAAAATATACCCTAACCCAGCGCAAGAACGACTAACCATCGAAGACTATCAATTTGATAATTACAGCATCATCTCTGTAAATGGTAACACCATTTCATCTGGAAAATCCAAGAGCTCTATCGACATTTCATTGCTAGAAAGTGGTATGTATTTCTTGCAACTCAGTAAAGCTGAAGTTCAAATGATCCACAAGTTTTTCAAGCAATAAGCTTTTGATAACATGGTATATCATCCTTTGCATGTATCTTTGAGGTATGCCTTGGATGATATATCTTTTTTCGTCTTTCTTACTCTTTTTTGAAGCTACGCCTTCTCATGAGTTTCACCTATCTAATACAGAAGTTAGAGTGAATACTGTAGATAAAAAAGTGCAAGTTACGGCCAAGATTTTTATCGACGATCTTGAGTTGGCTATAGAGGATTTTAGTTCGAAAAAGCTCAAATTATTCGTAGAAAATGAAGCTATCGAACTAGACTCTATTCTGAATGCTTATATCAATGCCAATATTCAATTCGATCTTTCGGAGAGACCTATATCTCTGAACTTTATAGGTAAAGAAATGTCTGACGATTTAGCCGCTGTTTGGTGCTACATGGAAGGAGGTTATACAGAGCTAAAACAAGAATGGACAGTTTCTAATACTATTCTCCGGGATCAATATGACGACCAGCGAAATATGACCGTAATCAAAAAGGATGATAAAAAACTAGCACATTGGTTCTTTGATTACAGCTATTATCAAGATAGTATCAAGCTCTAGTCTTATGAAGTGGCTTTTTATATTCCCTATTCGTGTTTACCAAAAACTTATATCCCCTTTACTTGGTCCGACATGCAGATTTCATCCTACATGTTCTCACTATATGATCGCAGCCATACAGCAATGGGGAGTATTCAAAGGTGTATATTTGGGTATTAAACGTATTGGCAAATGCCATCCCTGGGGACCAAGTGGCTATGATCCAGTTCCTAAAAAAGAAGATAATCATGCAGATAAGACCTCGTCGAAATAGAAAGTCAAACGCTACTCGTGCCATGATGCAAGAGTGTAAAGTCACCGTAGATGATCTGATCCAGCCACTTTTCTTGGTTGACGGCAATGGTATTGAAGATCCTATCTCATCCTTACCTATGGCTGCTAGACGAAGCCTAGACCAAACACTTAGAGAAATTGAGAAATGCCAAAAATTAGGTCTGAAAGCATTTATGATGTTTCCAAAAATTCCGAACCAGCATAAAGACCAAACTGCCACATACAGTTATGCAGAAGATAATTTCTACCTGAAAGCAGCTACAAAGATCAAAGAAGAATTCCCAGACCTCTGTCTTATCAGTGATGTAGCTATGGATCCATATTCTTCTGATGGTCATGACGGTTTAGTCATCAAGGGTAGAATAGATAATGACTTATCCATAGAAATACTCGGTAAGATGTCAATTGCCCAGGCTCAGGCTGGCTTCGATATGCTGGGGCCTAGTGATATGATGGATGGTCGTGTAGGTTATATTCGAGACTTACTCGATGACTATGGTTTTGAAAATACATCGATCATGTCATACACAGCTAAATATGCCAGTGCTATGTACGGTCCTTTTCGTGATGCTCTGGACTCAGCACCAGTAGACAATCCTGATATTCCAAAAGATAAAAAATCTTATCAAATGGATCCTGCCAATAAGCGAGAAGCACTATTAGAGGCAGAATTAGATATTTCCGAAGGTGCGGACTTTATTATGGTAAAACCAGCCTTGCATTACTTAGACATCATACACCAACTCAAAGAAGTCTATAAATATCCTACTGCTGCTTATCATGTCAGCGGAGAATGTTCTATGCTTTGGGCTGCTTGCCAAAATGGATGGTTGGACTATGATCAAGCGATGCCAGAGACTTTGCTGAGTATCAAACGTGCGGGGGCAGACGTGATCATTACTTATTTTGCTAAGGAGATGGCGATGCGGCTTCGCGATTTCTCGACTTCGCGATGACGCGATTTCGAGCTTCCGCGATATTCTACAAACTTTATAAACCTAGTAAACTAGCAACCGTTTGAAAGTCTCAAATCTATTTATTCTACTCCTTGCTCTAATATTACCCTTATCCCTATTTTCTCAATCCGATCATGATCGTCTGATTACTTCACTCATTGGTGAAACTCCCATCGAAGAAGACCTACAAGAACTATGTGATCAAATCGGAGGAAGAGTCACAGGGACAAAAGCTAACGAACAAGCAGTACAATGGGGACACCAAAAATTTAAAGATGCTGGAGTAAACGCTCAATTAGAGTCATTCGATATGCCAAGTCGTTGGATCGCCGATGGAACGCATCTGGAAATCAGCAATAAATCTGGTAATTCTTGGACACCGCTTGCAGTTTCAAAATATAAGAGTAAGCCAGGAAATTATTCTGGGAAATTGGTTTTTACAGAAGAGCTAACGGAAGAATATTTTCAAGCTCTTGCCACATCCATACAAGACAATTTCATCATTGTGAGTACTGAGCTTTGCCTAGATATTGATGGCTTATTTGCTGAATACGTACATGCTAAAAAAGTAGAAGATTTAGCCAATAAATACAAGGCAGCTGGTATCATATTTATGGCGTCTCGACCCGCCAAACTGCTTTATCGCTTTATCAGTTCTACAGGAGATGAAGAGAGCATCCCCCAGATTGTCATGGCACGTGAAGATGCTAAACGCTGCATCAGGCTTTTAAAGACTGGTGAAAATTTGGGCATTCAATTAGAAGTCAAAGCAGAAACAGGAGATTCTTTTCAGTCACATAATGTAATTGCAGAGATACTTGGAAAGAAATATCCTGACGAAATCATCATCATCGGCGCTCATTTAGATTCTTGGGCATTGGGTACTGGAGCAAATGATAATGGTTGCAATTTCTCTATGATGATCGATATCGCAAGACAGATGAAGACCCTTAATATCCAAGCGGATCGAACTATTCGTTTTGCATTATGGAACGGTGAAGAGCAAGGCTATTTTGGTAGTGAGGCGTATACTAAAGATCACCTCAAGGAATTGGATCAACATAAATTGGCAATTTCCATTGATATCGGCAGTGGGCCAATACTAGGCTATTTTACCAATGGTAGAAAGGAATTGATCCCCTTACTAGACCAACTCTTAACTAAAGTAGAAGGACTGGGACCATTTCACAACATCGATGCCGCTATAGTCGGTACGGATAATTTTGATTTTATGCTCCAAGGTATACCTAACTTGGTAGCTCGACATAAGCCTGATCTATACGGCCTCAACTATCATGCATCATCCGATACGTATGATAAGGTTAATTTGACTGCGCTTAAAATTAATTCAGCCATAGTTGCTTCCACGATCCTCCAATATGCGAATCTTCCAAAGGAAGAAATTGATCAATTTAAAAGGCAATCTAGAGAAGAAGTGGAAGAAATTATATCGAACCAAAATCTAGAATTCATCATGAAGATGTTTGCAGTATGGCAGCCTTGGGTAGAGGGGAAACGTGGGTTACAATTAACTAAAAAGGCGCTACAAAATTAATTGCAACGCTTTTTTCTAGGTTATTGATGGTATAGATCTATTATCGATCTATGGGTTGAGGATAAGCTCATTTTCACCTATCATTTTTCTCATATTGATCAAAGCATATCGCATTCTACCCAAAGCAGTATTGATACTTACACGAGTCAATTGTGATATTTCTTTGAAACTCATATCGGCATAGTGTCTTAAAATAACAACTTCTCTTTGTTCTTCTGGAAGCTGATCAACAAGACTACGTACTCTGTTGTGCATTTGTGACTTGATCATGGTAGTCTCCATGTTATCGTCTTTACTTTCAAGGATATCGAATATGTCGAAAGTCTCTGTAGCACTTACTTTAGTACGTCTTTTAGAGCGTCTAAAGTTATCGATACACATATTGTATGATATGCGCATAGCCCACTGCAGGAATTTACCTTCATGGTTGTATTTTCCTTTCTTGAGTGTTTTTATGATTTTGATAAAAACATCCTGAAAAATGTCGTTGGCTAAGTCATGATCCTTCACAAAAAGATAGATAGACGTATATATCTTTTCTCTATGACGGTTTAACAAAACCTCAAAACATTTATTGTTTCCTTCTAAGTATTGGATGATTAACTCTCGATCCTTAAGCATAGTAACATTCATAACTATAAGTTTTAATCAATGCCGAATATTCGACGGAATAAAATTTTTTAGTGTAAATGTCTGCTATCTATAAGAGCTATTTATGATGTGATAAAAACCAAATATAGCTTCTTTTCCATTACCATGAAAGGGGTGAAAGTGAAAATTTTCATAAAAAACATATTTAATTTTTCTGATATGATCGCAAGTCCCACAAAGACAGGGTATCAGCAAATCTGTGGAGTATCTGTTTTATTAGCCACAAACTATTCGCTTTAGTAGCGGTCAACAATACGTAAAAAATGTAGTTTTACTCTTTAATCTCAATGAGTCAACCATTATATGACAAAGACGAATACTGCGGTACTAGATAATCCAAAAGATTTGGTCAATCATATCCACATTAAAGGTGCCAGATCCAATAATCTGAAGGATATTGAATTGCTAATACCAAAAGGAAAACTAGTTGTTGTGACCGGATTATCAGGATCGGGAAAGTCTTCTCTGATCATGGATACTTTATATGCCGAAGGTCAGCGTCGCTATGTCGAAAGTCTATCAAGCTATGCTCGACAGTTTCTCAATAGGATGAAAAAACCTGAAGTAGACTTTATCAAAGGCATATGTCCCGCCATAGCTATTGAACAAAAAGTTACTACAAGCAATGCTCGATCTACGGTAGGATCATTGACTGAGATTTATGACTATTTGAGGCTACTATATGCTCGCATCGGAAAAACCTACTCTCCAGTATCAGGTAAAGTTGTCAAAAAACATGAGGTACGAGATGTGATAGATTATGTCAAGGGATTGGACATAGGCACGAAAATATTTTTAACTATTCCTATTCAGAAAAAGTATGAAAGGACCATCCAACAAGACCTAGAGTTACTCTTACAAAAGGGATATACCAGAGTTCTGATTGATGGAGATACCCAATATATAGAGGAAGTCATAGAACAGAAGACTATTAAGTTGACCCAAGACTCGAGAAAACTCAAAAAGAAAGTCGAAGTACTAATCGATCGATTTGTTGTCAACGATGATGAAGAAAACCTCAAGCGAATCGCAGATTCAGTGCTGACGGCATTTTCTGAGTCTGAAGGTGAATGTATCCTAAGAGTACCAGGAGAAAAAACTAAAAACTTCAATAATAGATTTGAGTTAGATGGTATCCAATTTATAGAGCCTTCTCATCAGCTCTTTAATTACAATAATCCCTACGGTGCTTGTCCTAAATGTGAAGGATATGGAAGAGTATTAGGGATCGATCCAGATAAGGTTATTCCAAACAAAAAACTATCACTTTACGAAGGTGCCATCCTTTGTTGGAAGGGAGAAAAAGGCAATCAGTGGCTGCAGCGGCTATTGACCAATGCGCATAAGTTTGACTTCCCTGTGCATAGACCATATGAAGATTTATCAGAAGCTCAACAAGATCTCGTATGGTCTGGTAATGAATATTTTTGGGGAATCGACGAGTACTTTCAAGAGTTAGAAGAAAAGACGTACAAGATCCAAAATCGAGTCATGCTGGCTCGGTATCGCGGTCGTACCAAATGTCCAAAATGTAAAGGTGCACGACTCCGAGAAGAAGCACTTTATGTCAAAATAGATGGCATTAGTATTAATCAACTGGTTAATATACCAATAGATCAATTGGATGCCACCTTTGCAAAGCTTAAGCTTTCTAAATATGATGCTGAAGTAGCGAAACGTATCATTTACGAAGTGAGAAATCGGATTTCTACCATGCTGGATGTTGGACTGGGATATCTTACGCTTGATCGCCTCTCCTCTACTCTATCTGGCGGTGAGACACAAAGAATCAATCTAACCCGAACCTTAGGTAGTAATCTCACAAACTCACTCTATATTCTTGATGAGCCGAGTATAGGCCTTCACCCAAAAGATACGACTAAGCTCGTATCAGTTCTCAAAAAACTGAGAGACCTAGGAAATACCGTGATCGTTGTAGAGCACGAAGAAGATGTGATCAATAATGCTGATCAGATCATAGACATTGGTCCAAGAGCAGGGATTTATGGTGGCGAGCTTGTGTATAATGGACCATTAAAGCAGCTCAAGAAGAGCATTAAGACCAGTTTGACAGCTCAGTATCTACATGGTCAATTGGAGATACCTGTACCATCAATACGTCGTACCTCTGCCAATAAAATCACTATACAAGGTGCATCTCAGCACAACCTTAAAAATATTTCGGTTGACATTCCTTTGAATAGTCTCTCTGTAGTGTCAGGTGTATCAGGATCAGGAAAAACGACATTAGTCAAGCATATCCTCTATCCTGCTTTGAAAAAAGAAATCGGAGAACCCTTCGTCACCAAAACAGGATCTTTTGATGGTCTAGTTGGGGATCTTAAAATGATCACTGCTGTAGAATTGATTAATCAATCTCCAATAGGAAAATCATCTCGTTCCAATCCTGTAACGTATGTAAAGGCATATGATAGCATACGAAAATTATATGCAGATCAACAGTTATCCAAGATCAGAGGATTCCAGCCCAAGCACTTCTCATTCAATGTTGAAGGTGGTCGATGTGAAAACTGCAAAGGCGAAGGTGAAGTAACCGTAGAAATGCAATTCTTAGCGGATGTAAAACTTCAATGCGAAGATTGCCACGGTAAGCGATTTAAGCAAGAGGTGATTGAAGTCGAATACCAAGGAAAATCGATCTTTGATGTCCTCGACATGAGTATAGACGAAGCCATGGTTTTCTTTGAAAATCATAGTGATATTATCGGGAAAATCAAGCCATTGTACGATGTAGGCCTTGGATATGTCAAACTAGGTCAAGCATCCTCTACCCTCTCTGGTGGTGAAGCTCAGCGGGTTAAACTGGCCTCTTATCTCAATACCCAAAATAAATCGAGCCATATCTTTTTCATTTTTGATGAGCCTACCACAGGACTCCATTTTCATGATATTCTCAAACTCATGGATGCCATGAATGCGCTAGTAGAGCATGGACATACCGTCCTCATTGTAGAGCACAATCTTGATGTTATCAAAAGTGCCGACTGGTTGATAGATCTCGGTCCAGTTGGTGGTATCGAAGGTGGTCAATTACTTTATCAAGGCCCACCTGAAGGTATTACGAAGGCTAAAAAATCCGTAACCAAGGACTTTTTGAAAGATAAATTAGTGAAGTCATAAGGCACAATTTTAATTATTAGCTGATAGTAGAAGTAAAGCTTTAAAGCTCTCTAATCATAAAATATCGCCTATTATTATGATTATAATCCGAATATTAGGCGATATTTTCGGATTTCACTACTATTCCACCCCAATCACTTCAAAACTTCGTTCATCTCGATTGCCTGATTCGTCGATGACGGTGAGCTCGTATTGACCAACTTCTAGCGAGAGAGGAAGTTCATGTTGGGTACCTTCCGTTGTCTCGATCCAAGTATCATTTAGGTACCAATATAGCTTAGCATCTGCGCCTTGATGTGCTCTAGCAACCATATCTTTTCTATGACCCTTAGACTCTTTCGGTAGAAAGACTTTGAGGTCTTTTTCTGGATATATAATGCTTGCAAACTCATTGGCTCGCTTTCTATCCTTTTGATGATTGCCGTGAAATCTGCGGTGATAATATTCCATATGTGGTGGCAATTGAAAAGTATATTTACAAGATTCTTCTGCCACTACATCTTTACTTTTTTCGTGATGAGTACAAGTTGCATAGCGATGAGAGCTGGATGCTACCAACTTCGTTTCGCTATGGCAACAATGTTGTCCTCGGAGCTTACCACTTTCAGAACAAACTTCTACTCGTACTCCTTTTGGAGGCAAAACAGGAAACCAACTGTGCTTATCCAATGCTCGAAATACTTTAAACATTATAGGAGCGGCTCTGCGGACTCCTGTCAAGTGATGTCTACCTGATCCATCTGCATTTCCTACCCAAACCGCTACCGCATACTCAGCATCGAAACCTATTGACCAGGCATCTTTATGACCATGACTAGTCCCTGTTTTCCAAGCAACTTTGAGGTCACTACCAAAGGACTCCCAGTTTGCCTCTTCTCTAGGTCGATTGACATCAGACATTGCATCCATGACATAATCGAGATTGAGGCCTTTGTGCTTCTTTATGATTGTTTTTGGTTGTACATCAATCAGAATTCGAGATTGAGTGTATGGATTTTCATACGATAAACGATCACGTGAAAGCCCTTTATACATATTGGCGAGATCCCATAAGTTGAGTTCGCCACCTCCAAGAATTAAACTGAGTCCATAATGGTCTGCTCCACGATTTAAGTATCTGATTGGATACTTACTTAGATCTTTATAAAAAGACTTCAAGCCAACTTGATGGAGCATTCTTACAGCCGGTACGTTGAGTGATTGCGATACCATCTGCTCCATCGGTACAGCACCGCGAAACTGTTTATCAAAGTTTTCTGGGCTAAAGCCTGCGATATAAGTTGGAATATCTGCGATCAACTGACCTGGTAAAAAATGACCATCATCTAGACCATGTAAGTACAAAAATGGCTTCAAAAGACTACCATAGCTACGGGCCGATTGTGCTAAATCGATATAGTTATATCCTTGCCCTTTATTGGTCTTATTAGAAGCGTAGGCTACGCATTTATCGTTTTTCACATCCAAGACTACGACTGCGACATGACCAATATCATCCGAGTGAAGATGAAGGATCTCCTGGTCCAAGAT
Source organism: Saprospiraceae bacterium (assembly GCA_020629715.1). GTDB lineage: Bacteria > Bacteroidota > Bacteroidia > Chitinophagales > Saprospiraceae > JAHDGW01. The sequence continues at coordinate 213,535 of JAHDCU010000008.1, read as the reverse complement.
ATCATGCAGTCGATGCTGGATCTCTTGATCAATCGTTGATCGATGGATATATTTTGTGGGTTGTTTTTCTTTTGCAAACTGTAGCGCATGCAAAGCATTTTGCTCGATAGACCTGACATAGGTAGGTAACTCTTCATCCAGATACAGCGTTAAATCTGATAGTTCAAAGTGACCTCGGTCTTGAAGCTTTCGCAACAGAAAATCTCTTTTCTGTTTGAGCAGATGCCTATTTTTGGAAAGGTTAGCATGGTTAGGCCCATTGGGCAAAACCGCTAGTAAGGCATATTCACTCCAACTTAGATTATCCAAACTACGACCAAAATATCGCAGTGCTGCTGCTTGTACTCCGACTGTATTGCCTCCAAAGGGCGCCATCTCTGCCCAATCATTGAGTACTTCCTTTTTGCTATTGAGTATCGAATATTTGACAGCAGCCAAACTCTCGTATAGCTTATTGTATAGTGATCTGCTGTGATGACGAGATCTCATTCTCATGACCTGCATTGGTATGGTGCTTGCTCCTCTAAATACGCGACCTCGCTTGTAATTATCAATTGCAGCTTTGAGGATCGCAACGGGATTGACTCCCAAATGATAATGAAAATACTCGTCTTCAAAAAGCACAATACATGTGGCAAGATCCTGCGGTATATCTTGCTCTAATGGAAAACACCATTGCTCCTCCGAAGATACTTGAGCTGACAATAATGCACCATTTTCAGCATATATAGCATGACTAAAGCTTGGCCTATAACTAGGCAACGGGATCAACATGAGCAATATAAAACATGCTAACATCAAGCAAATGATATGTCTTTTATACTTAGTCATTGATTGTGATGACACTTGATGATGACTTGGCATAGTATGTATCGTTATACATGTTTTCACAACTCACATAGGGCAGGTAAAATGACCCTTTAAAGGCCGCTTTCGCTTTGAATGTATACGTTCTTGATTCGCCTGCTTTCATTTCGAAAAATGTGTATACTCTATCATCTCTAAAATCTTGATGGATATAGTTTCTATTCGTAACATCGGACTCATAAAGTCTAGGGTTTTTGAGTTCCCATCCACTTGGCATTTTTACATTTAAGGCAAGATTTTCAACGGATAATGCGCTGAGGTTTTTAAGCTTGATCGTGATCTCTAGATCATCACCTACTTTGATATCCGATAGGTCCGTTAATTGTGTCCGGGCATTGCGGTATTCTACATTTAGGCTAAGGTTTTTGGCAGCTGGAGATTGACGTAAATTATCACTGATGTATCGATCCGTCTGAACAACATATAACTCTGCATCTCCAGTATTTTTGATACTTATAGCGGTACTTTGCTTATCGAATTTGGCAAGAGTGTAGTCCATCGGTTCTGCAGATGGGATTTCGTAGATGGCTTCTTTTCCATCCTTGATAATCGAAAACTCCGATTTTGAAGCTATATCCAAAGCCTTTCCAAAGTAAAAGTAAACGGCTCTAAAACTGTATGCCATGAGCTGTGTACTGTAATAATTTCGTTCATCCATTTCTTTGATAAAACGATCATAATAGAGATTCTTTTTATCCTGAAAATCATCAAAAGCGGCCAATACCTCGATCACTAGGGCAAAGTCTCTGGTAGAATTTCCAAAGCTAGCCGCGTAATGGTTGTACTTCGTTCCTTTCTGAATACTCTCAGCCTTTTCCATCAATTTGACCGCTTCAGAATAATAGCCGGCATGCTGATAGGCACCTGCTAGTAACCAATAGATCATTGGATTTTCACTGGTCTGCGACTTCTTAAATCTATTCATAGCCGACTTTGCAGGTTTATTGGCTTTGGCCAATACGAATAGTCTATATGCTTGTATGAATTGTTCTCTGTTCTTCACATAATCTCCAGAAAGATTTTGAGCGGACCATTCATTAGCAATTCTATAGGTGTAGCTCGTCCATTTATCTAAGATGGTTTTGGCATTATAGTCATCTCCTTCCGCTACGAGATCTGTCAAAAACAATCCCGCATGCAAGTCTCCCCAAGTATGATAATATCCACTATTCCAATATTTAAAAGCGCCATCTGATCTTTGAAATCTTCGAAGCTTAAGTACAGCCGCTTGTAGATTTTCAAGTCTTTTGCGATCACTCGCAGGCTCCAGATTGAATATTTTACCTAACATCCACTGGCTCATCGCTTTGGATGTCGTCTGCTCTAAACATCCATATGGATACATCAAGAGACTTTCACTGAAGCTTGTCAATCTTGGAACTTTGGCTCCTCCTAATTGAAATTTTGATTCAAATGCATTGATGAATCCTTGTGCTTCTACTTCGATTATTTTGGATTCCCCTGGGCGGATCACATACTGCTTGCTATCTGTGGCATATGCATTAGGATATTGTATAGCAATCTCTGTGTCCTCCTCAGCTTGATGACCTGCTGCATTAGCGGATAAAGCGATATCCGTAACCCCGACTTGAGCCCTTACTTTCAGATTGAATCCGCTCAAGCTCTGATCATCCGTTCGCATATTGATGGATTGCTGATTTTTTTCTACTGCAATGAAAGCTGGATCTGTTTGTAGCGAAAGCTGTACATCCTTGATCGATGCATCATCTTTAAAAACCGTAACAGGCATCGTAAACTCGTCTCGTACATTCAGCGTACGCGGCAGTTGTGATTGTACCATCAAAGGGTTTTTGACCAATGCACTCGTTTCCAATTTGCCAAAGGATCGCTCATTACAAGCCACAAGCATGACTCTCAGCTTTCCGATGTATTGAGGCACTTTTAAAACATGACTTTGCTTTGAACCAGCCGCCAACTTAAACGGCCCATAATGTGTAACCACCGATTTGAATCTATTGGCTTCTATAATCTCATCCGCCTCATAGGCATCATCACCTCCAATGCTCAAAATACCTGCATAGTTACCTTTAAAATACGCCATCAACCACTGATATACATCCCAAGTTTTCACCCGTAATGCCTGTGGACTATTGAAGTGACGATGAGGATCGGGTGTCTTAAAAGCGGTCAAATTGAGTAATCCCTCATCGACCACGGCCAAAGTATATTCCATACTTTTCCCTTCGGCTTCTGACACTTCGATTGTATATTCTTTGAGTGATTCCATGACTTCTGGCATATCGACCTTCGGATTAAGGCCTTGCCCTTTGGGGCTCATAGTAATGGGTTTTACACCATACATCCGTAGAGGTAGATCATTGTTTTCTTGACCATAGGGCTGTATGATCGTGACATGGATAAATACATTGGGCGCCCACTCCTCAAAGCTGGATAAGCTTATATTATTATCTGATTTTTTGAGGGTATACCATACTTGATCTAGTATTTTATCACCTTGCTCAACACTTATCAGCGCTTCGGCGCCTTCTATATCTGGCAGTTGCACCTGCACTGATTCTCCTACTTCATAGCTGTCTTTATCGGTCTCAAACTCAACAATAAAGGGCTTAGCTCCGGGGATCCGTGATCGACCATCATAGACGGAAAAGTAGGCTCTTGTTTGATGACCAGATTCTGTATCGGTACAGGTGATTCGATATGCCCCTCGAACGTAGTCCTTGGAGTTGAGTTTGATCTGATTTTCGGCAACAACCGAAATACTATTTTTACTTTGCTGCTCCCATTTTGAGTTATTTCTAAAATGCCCATCATTGCGCAAGCGATACTTATCGATCCACCAATGTGATACGTGTTTTTCTATCGTGTATTCTACCTTTGTGCTTTTGGTACTTTGACTACCCTCCTGATCCAGAGAGACTAGGTCCAACACGATCTGATCGCCGAAAATGTAATTGTTTCTCCAGCCATTGCCTTGATTTCGTTTGATACCGATATAGCTTTCAAAAGGCGATACTTTTACACGATGGCCGATCTTATTGACACCACCACCCTTGAGATTGACCTCTGAGTCTATGCCGAGTCGGAGCATGCTATTCCATGACTTCAAGTCTTGAGACGACTCGAAAGACAACATACCTTCCGCGTCGGTTTTAGCATTCGATAGATCAAAATTGTAGCCACTCGTATAGCTGTTATGTGCATCGAAACGATAGTCTTTATAGTCCTTGAACGGCGATCGGATGGATACGACTTTGACGAGTGTCTTGACCTGAGCATCTTTGACTGGATATCCCGTGAGATAGTCAACATTCATTTTTCCCTTTAGAGAAGATTGTAGCACTACCCCATCTTTTTCATTTTCAAAATCATATTGAATATCGACTTGGTTGGGCTTTATGGTTTCAATTCGTAGGTTTTTGCTAATTCGAATATTTCCGATTTCTATCAATGCTCTATAGACTCCCGTCTTGGCTTGTGATTGGGTACTCAACTTAAATCCATACAGCTGTGTATCAGCAGTAATGGCCTGCATCTTTTTGGCCATCAGTACATTTTGTGGATTATAGAACTTGACTGATATCGGCAGTCCTGCTGGAAATACCTGATCCTTTTTGTTGAGCATCACATCCATGTAGATGGTATCGCCTGGCCTCCACACATCTCGCTCGGTATAGACAAATGCTCCATTTTGGCTCGTACTTTGACCACCTGATACTTGAAAATCAGTCAATGGATTGGACTGACTACTAGACATCGGCAGGTAGCTGATCTTATTGTTATGTGTCACTTGCGCAACAACTGCAGGTCGAGGGAGATCATTAAACTTTGCCACTCCCTGATTATCAGAATTCTTAGTAGCGATAGCGATGCCCTGTAAGTCAAACAACTTGACCTCGGCACCAGATAGGGCCTTCAAACTATACATATCTCTGACACTGATACTCGCTTGACCAGCCCCTTGCTTAGCAACGATACTAGCATGGCAGACTTGAAATGCTCGGGCAGGAATCTCCATACCATAGTAATATGCTATCTCGCATGGATCCTCTCTTTTTTGCCAATCGTAATGGTAATAATCACGGTAACGATTGTATTGGGTATCAAAAAACGAGGCTTTGGGAAGTCTTGACTCAAAGTCTTTATTAGCCAGGTTAGCGCTGCAATCCAAATCAACATAAGCGGGCTCAATCTCGAGACTGACATAATAAATACTACCGGGTTGTCGCTCCACCCGCTTACTCAGATCTATCCCATACGCTACCCAACCATTATCATCAGGTATGCCCTGCGTTAGCTGCATCACCTCATTATGCATCACCCGACCATATCGTTTCATACCATAGCTACTGGTATTGGATAATGACTCCCAAGCGAGATATTGATGTACATTTTTCTGCGGAATTTCGATCACATGCACCCTTAACGCCTTGAGGGCTTTAGTGCTAATGGGGATGATAAAATCGCCCTGCGAAGGCACCATATGACCCGACTTGGCGAACTTAACTTGCGGCTTGATCACTTCATTATCAAAACTCAGGGTATACTCACTTTGCAATGCCATCCCCGTATCTGATAATATGCCTTTGGCAATCTTCACCGCTAGTTTAGCGCTCTTATTATATCCTGCGGTATATATGCTGATGATGTTATTTTTGATGGTATACTCGGCATCTTTGTTATTGACTTTGATAAGTCCCGTGAGATCTTGACCTTCTTTGATACGCTGTGAAAATCGTATCTCTATCTCTGCTTGATATGGCAATCTTGTGGAGGATAAAATGGCAAATTGCGATGCATCGATATCATCCATCTTAAAGTCAAACTTCTGATCTGCTCCAAGCTTTGCACCATTCATACGGAGATATGCCTTTTTGCTCATAGACTTTTGATATGAAAGCATCAGCTCATATGTATTCGTCCCCGTTTCACGTACGGTAAAAGCGTTGGCATCTGTCTGTACGATACTCTCTAGGTTAGATGGCTCTACATAATCTGCGGTCTTGATCTGATACTCGACCGATATTTCATTTTGAGCACCGATCTCGATACCTCGCTCTCTGACGTCTAAGCTTTGTGCAAAAGTCTGCACCTCAAACCATATATTCTCCTGATATCTATTAGGAAACAGATCGTGTACCCGAAGCTCTACCCGATAGCTAGTCCTAGGCTTTAATAAAGTTTCTGGATCGAATCTCACCACTCCATTACTATGGCTCACGGTACCTTTAACCTCGGGATCAAGTCTCACCAGCTGGGTCAGATCAGCTTCGTCCATCTCCGGTAACTCTTCTTTAAACATATATACTAAATCATCTTTGGCCGATATCATGCCTTGCGTTGCCGCTGTCACATGTGTATTGATTGACCGAATATTAGAAGATGAACTGGATTGATCTTTCTTACAGGAGAAGACAACTAGTACGAGCAGAAAAAGAAGTAAGCGGTTCATAATGACTGTTTTGATAAAGATGAGGCTTTATATATATAGGACGATGGGAAAGTGAGTATTCGTATGGGGTGGGTTGATATTCGTTGGAGGATAGTATAATATATCAAAGGTACATTCCACACATTTTTATGTTACACAGATCTCATGACATGCTATTTACAATAGATTATAGTGGAGATGATTAACCTCGAATTATGGAATAGAATTGAATAATTCGCCCTTTGGGTAGATGAAATCATTGAAAATCAATGATTTGTCGCAGGTTTACCCAGACATTGAATATTACCAATTTCATTTTTTTATTAAGTATAATAATCTGGAATTCAATCGTCTGTTAAGCATTTGAAGAGTCAAATGCTTAATTTAGGTTAACTTTATATTCTGCAATAGCGATAAAAATATTGATGTATTGAATAAAAATGTGGCTATCAAAGTCGAAATGATAATTATACTCCGTTTAAAGATTGCTACTCAAGTTAAAGAGAAAAGGTATGAGTAAGAATAGTAGAGAAATCATCATCTATAAAAGTGATAATGGTCTCCCCGAGTTATCGGTTTTTATAGAGAATGAAACAGTTTGGCTATCCTTAGACCAAATGGCAACATTATTTAATCGAAATAAATCTACTATATCAAGACACATCAAAAATATTTTTGAAGAAGGTGAATTAGAAGCAAATTCAGTTGTTGCAAAAAATGCAACAACTGCAGCTGATGGCAAAACCTATCAAGTAGATTTCTATAATCTTGATGTTATTATTTCCGTAGGTTATAGAGTAAAGTCAATCCAAGGTACTCGTTTTCGTCAATGGGCAACACAGCGACTAAAAGAGTACATAGTAAAAGGTTTTACTATGGATGATGATCGCCTCAAAGTACTTGGAGGTGGCAACTATTGGAAAGAGCTACTGAATCGGATACGTGATATACGCTCTAGCGAAAAAGTAATGTACCGCCAAGTATTGGACCTATACGCTACCGCTTCGGATTATGACCCCAAAAGCCAAGAAAGCAACTCTTTTTTTAAAATTGTACAAAACAAACTTCATTATGCTGCACATGGCAATACCGCAAGTGAAGTAATATTTATGAGAGTAGATAGTGATAAGCCTTTTGCTGGGCTAAATCATTTCAAAGGTGACCAGCCTACCCAAGCTGAGGCTATGATTGCTAAAAACTTCTTGGAAGAAAAGGAATTGAAAGTGCTTAATAATTTAGTTGCTGCATATTTCGATTTAGCAGAACTGAATGCGATCGAAGAACGAGAAATGCGAATGGCAGATTATGTTGCTGAGCTCGATAATATCCTTGCCTCCGCGGGCCGTAAAATACTAGATAATGCAGGAAAAGTATCCAGTATACTAGCCAAAGAAAAAGCCACAATAGAATACAAAAAGTACAAATCTAAAACATTGAGTACGGTAGAAAAGGACTATTTAAAATCACTTTCCTCAATAGAAAAAATAGCTAAAAAACAAAGTCTTAAGAATTGAACGTATATACCCATCACACTGGCTTCATAATGACAGCATTGATCTGAATGAAACTTTTTAATTTAGGAAGATTGGAAAGTGAGTATTCGTATGGGATGGGTTGATATTCGTAGGGATAGATGGAATTTAAAGCGTCCTATCTTGTCCATCATCTAATCTCCGCATCTCGAATCGCTGCCATATTATACGTTAGGTCTTTCTTTTACAAGATTTTGATTAGCTTTAAGTGCTAGATATCGGGTGTTGGTATAACCTTGTTAAGCACAAGCAACAATAAAAGAAAAACATGAATGATATAGTAATAAAAAACATACAAGTTGATAAGTTATTTGGTCATTACACCTACAGTTTACCGGTTAAAGACAAAAATCAAGATGTCTCAAAACTATTTATTCTGTATGGCAACAACGGATCGGGAAAAACTACAATACTAAATCTTATCTTCTATTTACTATCGACAAGAGACAAGAGTGGATACAAATCAAAACTTGCACAAACAAAATTCAACAAGATTGCGATTACTCTATCGAATGGTATTGAAGTTGGGGCAAAAAGAAACAAGAGTATTTATGGAGATTACACCTACTACATAAAAAAGGGAAGAAAAATTATTAACACTGTTGATTTAAAAACCTATGATGGTCATTCAATACGACTTGAAGATAGCTCTGAAGAAAATAAGATTTTCAAAGAAATCCTCCGTTACATTCGTGAACTGAATATTTCAATCTATTTTCTTTCGGAAGATAGAAAAACTTTAAGTAGTCAAAAATCAAGTGATCATGAAGACGAGATTGATTTATTTCTCTCGGGATCAACAATTGAATTTTCACGTAAATATGAAACTATAAGAGCAAAGAAGCGACTTAATGAAAAACGGTTGTCCTTAGAGCTTACTGTTGAAAGGTTTATTGATTGGATTAGAAAACAAGTAATCCAAACATCAAAGACGGGAGAGTCCAACTCTCTTCAGATTTACAACCAATTAATTAACAGTATAAATACTAAATCAGACAAACCACCTGCCATTGAAATCTTGCTAGAAGAATTAAATAAACTTGAAGACCAGAGTAACGCATTTTTCGAAATGGGATTAATAGATACTCTGGACTTTAAGAAACTGAAGACTTCTATCAAGAAGGTTAATGTAAATAATCAAGAATCCTTAACAAGTGTTCTTCACTTGTTCATTAATAGTACAAAGGCGAGATTTAGCGAAATTCAATCTTTGTATGTTATACTTTCTGATTTCATAAATGCTATAAATAAGTTCTACAATAACAAATCCATTTCATTTAATCTATCAAAAGGTATTTATTTAAGACATGAAAGTGGAGATCCACTTAGTTTGGAGATGTTGTCCTCTGGAGAAAAGCAATTATTACTGTTATTCATAAATACTATTACTGCAACAGATCAAGCCACAATATTCATAATTGATGAACCAGAAATTTCATTAAATATTAAGTGGCAACGAATGCTATTACAAACTTTATTACGATTTAGCGAAAATAACAATGTACAATTTATTGTCGCTACACATTCAATTGAATTGCTTTCTACAAACCCTAATAATGTTGTAAAACTTGAAGATCGTGGAGAATAGTTACAAAAGAAAGGTTTCGGAAATAAGTATGACTTATAATTTAGAACCTGAATTGAGAGATATATATACAGAGGGTAATGAAGATTCAAGAATATTGGAAATATTTCTTAAATCAAATAATATAACTGATGTTTCTATAAGGCAAATTGATTCAATTGACTTTTCCGAGTTAGATATGAATCTTAAATCTAATAGAGACAAAGTTATCTCATTGTCCAAAGTGTTATCTGAACTCAATAATGAACAAATAAAATTTGTGTCTTGCGTTGCAGATATGGATTTTGAAATAATCTCCCAATCGGAGCCCGCAAATCCTTTTCTGATGTGGACGGATTTTGCCAATCTTGAAATGTATTTATTTAACGATAAAGTTTTGGGGAAATTTCTAAAAATTGGATTGGGAAATTTTCCATATAATTTTAAAGAAACGACTCAAATGTTAGTGCCTGTCTTAATTTATAACTACTCTATTAGATATGCAAGAACATGCCTTGATTCATCTTACCAGTTAGTGAGTCTTGACAAAGTAATCAAAATTAGAAATGCTCAGTTATCATATGATTTGAATGAAGTGCTGACAAAATTTTTACTTAAAAATAATATTGTAAATAGAAAAGAAGAATTTGAGTCGTTGATTGAAAAAGTACATACCCTACAAGAAAATTCATCAGATTTCAGGATGTTTATCCATGGAAAAGATTTTATTGAACTACTTTTTTTATTTATTAAAAAGGTGAAAAACACCTATACCTTTAACGACAAATCTTTTACGAGAGCTATATTCTCATCCATCGAAATTGAAGACTTAAAAAACTATCCTTTATTTAAAAACATTCTATCCAAATACAAAGTAAAAGCCAGTGCTTAACAATAGATATCATATAATTTCTCCTCGTACTTCAGAGAGAAGATCGATATCATAATCTGCTAGTCAAAATCATAATTTGTAAAAGACTAGCAGATTTTCAATTCTATAAACCCATCCAATCATGACTCCAGAAACAAATATCCCCGCAGGCTTTAGATCAGAATCTATCTAATGTAATGGGATTAGCTTTCATGTGCTCCATAATGGATCGCCATATGATGGATCGCCGATCAAGGACGAGCGGAAGCCATTGTTATGCTTACATGGGTTTCCAGAGTTTTGGATTAGTTGGGAAGAGGTCATGAAGGAGTTGGGTGATCAATATTTTATGGTAGTGCCCGACCAAAGAGGGTATAATAAGAGTGATGCGCCCTATGGTTCTACATTATGCTGCTAAGACATTAGTGGCGGATGTCCTCACGTTGGCTAATATGTTCTTTGGACATCGTAAGTTCAATTTAGCGGGGCATGATTTTGGAGCTTCTATTGCGTATGCTACCGTATTCTCTTTTCCTCAGCTTATTGATAAATTTATAATCGCCAATGGGGCTCATCCTATCTGTCTTCAAGAGGCATTATTGGATAATCCGCTACAAGCGGAGGCAAGCCAGTATTTTCATACGGTGGGAGAAGAGCATGCAGGTGTGGATGCCGTAGCTAATGATTTTCATATGGTTTTTGATAGTATGAGTCAGCACTCGACTACATCGTGGATGACTAAAGAGATAAAAGATAGATTTCGCCAAGCTTGGGGCAATACTGAACGACTACAAGCCACGTTCAATTGGTATAAATCATCGCCCATCGTGGTACCCGAAATTGGGAAAGCGCTACCCCATGCGCCTTTATACGGTGCATCGAGAGATAATTTTAGAGTTACAGTTCCACATCTCCTGATCTGGGGATTGAATGATACTGCACTTTTACCAGATGTCAAAAAACCTCTTCATGAGTTTTGTGATGATCTTACTGTCAGAGAAGTTCCTGATGCTGATCATTGGATACTGCATACGCATCCTAAGATAGTGGCGCGGTATATTATGGAGTTTTTGGAGGGGTAAGCGAGAAATGAATAGGAACATGTACCAAAAATGATATTAATGCACCACGTTAACAGTTACGTGTACCAAAAATGGTATATTTGTCTCACGTTTATGCAACATGGGACACAAAGCACCATATAAATTATCCAAACTTCCTCCTGCGAGGGAAAAAGTTGAAACTATTGAAATCTTAAGATGTGCCAATAAAGCAGCTCTAGCTATTGCAGAACTCAAAGGTATAGCTCAAATAATCCCTAATCAAAAAATGCTGATTAATGCAGTTGTGCTGCAAGAAGCAAAGGATAGTTCAGAAATAGAAAATATCATAACGAGTACGGATGAACTCTACGAAGCTATTAGTTCTGATAAATCATATCCGAGATCTGAGATAAAAGAAGTTATCAATTATAGGAGATCAATCTTTATGGGATATGAAATAATACAGGACCAAGGGTTTCTTAGCGTCAACGATATTATAAGAATCCAACAAGATCTGATAGAAAATAATGCTGGCATTCGTTCGACACCTGGAACAGTTCTAAAAAATGATAAAACTGGAGAGGTTGTATATACCCCTCCTCAGGATAAAGCAGAAATTGAAGAATTGCTGTCTAATTTCATTCAGCACTTCAATGATCTTGATTCGGAAATTTCGCCATTAATTAACCTTGCTATATTGCATTACCAATTTGAGAGTATTCATCCATTTTATGATGGCAATGGTAGAACTGGAAGAATCCTGAATATACTCTATCTGATCCTCAATGACCTTTTAGAAATACCAATCTTATACTTAAGTTCGTATATCATCAAAAACAAAAGCGAATACTATCAACTGCTCAATGCAGTCAATAAGAGGCAAGAATGGGAAAATTGGATCCTATACATTCTAAAAGCAGTAGAACAGACTTCCAAACAAACGATAACTCAAATACGATCTATCAGAGTATTATTGAAGACAACCATCGATGTGGTAAAAGAAAATGCTCCTAAAATCTACTCTAAGGAATTAGTAGAAAATATATTCGAACAGCCCTATACAAAGATAGAGTACCTTACCAATAAACTGGGCGTAGAAAGAAAAGCTGCCTCCAGATATCTCAGAAAATTGAAAGAAATCGGAGTATTAGATAGCAGAAAGGTCGGTAAAGAGGTGATCTATATCAATATTGAACTCATAAGGCTACTAAAGAATATGCCTTAGCGGTATATAATGGTAATGAGTGTAGAGTTATTTATAAGAGTACAATACTATCATGAGATGCAACGAAAAAATTTCACAATATTTTTTTGAGATTAGTGATTGGAATATATCATTGTACTCTCGATCTCTATTATCAATAAAACTAGATATTCCCTTTAACTTACAGGAGAATTCTAAATCTTTAGCCGATTGACACATGAGTAATTATCCATCCAATAAAAAATTCTTCTCAGAAATCGTCGAGCTGTTGCATTCCGCTAAGCAAAATGTGATACGTACTGTCAATCAAACGATGGTATTTACCTACTTTGAAATTGGGAGAATGATTGTAGAAGAAGAACAAGATGGAAAAAAGCGAGCAGCTTATGGAAAACAAATTATAAAACAGCTCTCAAAAGTCCTTATTTCTGAATTTGGTAAAGGGTTTTCAGAGAGAAATATTGAGCAGATGAGACAATTTTACCTTGTCTACTCAAAATCGCAAACACTGTCTGCGGATTTCAAAAAAATACCGCAAACATCGTCTGCGGAATCAAAACTTGTAAAGCAACAGACGATGTCTACTAAATTCAAATTGAGCTGGTCACATTATCTCAAACTGATGAGAATAGAAGATGAAAATGAGAGAGCCTTTTATGAGATAGAGTCTTTTTAAAACAATTGGAGTGTTAGAGAACTACGACGACAATTTGATTCAGCGCTTTACACTAGGTTGGTTTTAAGTAGAGATAAAGAAAAAGTAAAAGAACTTTCTGAGAAAGGTCTTGTAATTGAAAAACCACTAGATGCTATAAAAGACCCGTACATTATCGAATTCATTGGGCTTCCAGAACATAGCAAATATTCTGAAAGTGAACTAGAACAAGAGCTGATTGATAAACTAGAGCAGTTTCTATTAGAATTAGGTAATGGTTTTACATTCGTAGGAAGGCAAAAACGAATTTCGTTTGATGAAAAGCATTTTAAGATTGATTTGGTATTTTATAATAGGATATTGAAATCTTTTGTGCTTATCGACTTGAAAATTGGTGAAATCAAACATCAAGACCTAGGTCAAATGCAGATGTATGTAAACTACTATGATCGTGAAGTAAAATTAGCTGACGAAAATAAAACCATCGGTATCGTATTGTGCAGAGACAAAAGTCAGGCCTTAGTAGAATATACCTTACCTCAAGACAATGATCAGATATTTGCTAGCAAATATCAAACTGTACTGCCTGATAAAGCGGCGTTGCAATCACTAATCTCTCAAGGATAAAATCAATCATCTTGGGAGTCAATTTTTTCCCCACCCTTCTTCAGTCTACCTTCCTCCTTCAAGGCACGAGTGACTAGCCACTCCAATTGACCATTGGTGGAGCGAAATTCATCAGCCGCCCATTTTTCGAGGGCGGCCATCTTTTCTTCATCGATTCGCAGTACGAACTTTTTCTTAGGCATAGAGGCTTCCGGTATTGATTACGGGCGTAGCTTCTTTATCAGAGCAAAGTACAATCATCAGATTTGATACCATGGTTGCTCTTTTTTCCTCATCGAGATCAATGATTTCCTTTTTGGATAATTCATCAAGGGCATTCTCGACCATGCTTACGGCACCTTCTACGATCTTTAGTCTCGCTGCCACCACAGCTTCTGCTTGTTGTCTTTTGAGCATTGCAGATGCAATCTCGGGTGCATACGCTAAGTATCCTATCCTAGCTTCAAGTACATTGATACCGGCAATCGATAGACGCTCATCCAACTCTCTTTCTAGGCTTTCATTGACCTCATCCATACCTGATCTGAGGGTTACCTCAGCTTGATCATCATCAAAGTTATCATATGGGTATTTACCTGCTAGTTTACGTACGGCAGCATCAGTCTGTACTTTCACAAAGCTTTCATATAAGTCTACATCGTATGCGGCTTTATAGGTATCCTCTACTTTCCATACCAATATCACACTGATAAGGATGGGGTTACCCATTTTATCATTCACCTTTACGCGTTCGCTATCAAAGTTTCTAGCACGTAAAGAGATCTTTCTTTTACTGTATAGGGGATTGATCCAGAATAAGCCGTTTTCCTTGACCGTACCTACGTACTTTCCGAATAGATTCATCACTTTAGATTCATTTGGGTTGATCATATAGATACCTGCCAAAATGATAAATGATGTAAGTACTAATAGTGCCGCAAGTACAACTGCCTTGAAAAATATAACTACATAGACAGCAGCACCGATTAAACCAATGCTTAATAACAATGCTAAATATCCTGATCGTGCTTTTAGTGTTTTTTCCATTAGTTAGTATTTTGATATTATAATGATATCACAATAATATTCTCTTTCTTAGAAAAAATCAAGCTGTTGCGCCAAAATATCGACGAATACCATCTAATCAGTATATCGCGGTTACAAGTTTTACGATGAGGGATTGATGAGAAATCCCTTCAATCATCACCATTTTAAACACATTCATTATGGCATTAGACAGAGCTCCCAAGTGGGATCAGTATCGCGGTATATTCTTAAAACTAGGACTTAGTGCCGCCATTGGTCTTTCTATCACTGTACTCAATATAGAATCAGCAGTAAAAGAAATCAAGCCTTTTGCAGTCGAAACGGAAGAACCCTTTATCGTTGAGGATATCGAACGTACCGTACATAAGAAAAAAGAAATCAAACGCCCAAAAGCGAAACCTAAGCAAAAGCGAGCGGAAGAAATAAAGAAGATCATAGAAGAGATCGTGACAGAGGAGAAGCAAACCGAGACACAAGACACTATCGTATACGAAGAACCTGATCTTGATTATTTTACGGCTGATGTAAGTCCTGAGCCAGCACCATTTGTAGAACCCGAGCCAGAACTAGAATCTGAGGAACCAATACGATTTGCAGATCAGATGCCCATCTTTGGTGATTGTGATCAAGAGGACTACCAAGAGCGCAGGAAATGTAGTGATCGATCCCTGCTAGGCTACATCAGTAAGCACCTGAAATATCCTGCAGTAGCTAGAGAAAATGACGTGACAGGTACTGTGGTCATTACTTTTGTGGTCAGTAAGTATGGTGAAATTATCAATCTAGAAGTGGTAAGAGATATAGGAGCTGGCTGTGGAGCCGCTGCCAAAAAAGTTATCGAATCACTCCCCAGCTGGAAGCCTGGTAAGCAAAACGGCCGACCCGTAAATGTTTATTATACCTTGCCCGTAAGGTTTAGTTTGGAGTAAAGTGAAAGCATTTCTTTTTTACTCCTACCGCGACGGACAGTTTCCAAAAAAAGAAAGAAAATATGCCCGCCGTACATATTAAGTTGTTTTTACATAAAATGTCTAACGTTTGAGATCATTCAATCACTGTTACCTCCGTCCTACGGTTGTAGGCATGTTCTTCGG
Organism: Saprospiraceae bacterium; assembly: GCA_020629715.1. Taxonomy (GTDB): domain Bacteria; phylum Bacteroidota; class Bacteroidia; order Chitinophagales; family Saprospiraceae; genus JAHDGW01. The sequence goes on along the minus strand of JAHDCU010000008.1, from coordinate 197,642 downwards.
CAGTACATTTGATACCTTCTTTACATTGGTTTCGGATCTGTGTTTCGCCATAGCCTACCGTCTGCATACGAGAAGAAGCAATGCCTTTTTGCATGAGGTATTTTTTGGCAGAAAGTGCTCTTTTTTCAGATAAAGTCTGATTATAAGCTGCGTTTCCTCTTGCATCAGTATGTGAGGACAGTCGTACACGGAGAGATAGATTTTCTAGCATGACTTGTGCTAATACATCGAGCTCTTGTGCTGCACCAGATTTGATCTCCGCACTATTGTAGTTATAGTATATGTTATCAAATACCAGCGTAGTACCCTCTGATAATGATATCTCTATATCGTTTTGTATGATCGTAGGTGGCGGAGGTAAGACTTCTATCGGGCTTTGTACCTTAGGGCTCAAGAGCACCGTATACTCTGTGAGATCGTCTGACATCCTTAGGATAGTGGTATTGGGGTCATAGTCTTTTGCCTTGGTTTTGACTAGATATAGCTTACGATTATCTACTTCTACAAATACCGACCCTTCGCCAGCTACAGGTAGATAGGCGAGATCCTCTTCGGGGGTTTTTAAGGTAAGTACGAGTTCATCTTGATCTGATATCATGATATCGGAACTCAACATATCCATGAGCTGATCATCAGTAAGGTTGATATTGGTTAGACTTATTTCTGCATTTTCGATGGGTTGTAAGCTCAGTTTATCAAGGACCAAGACGTTAATCGTTTTAGCATAAGGGTTTTTATGGAAAAAATCTAATGGAAAACTCAGGCGATATAGATCATCAGTACCTGCACCACCCGGTCTATTACTACTGATAAAACCTGTCTTTTCTTCCTCATCGATGATCAATGAAAAATCATCATGATCACTGTTGATAGGTACAGGTAAGGCTTCTGGATCATTGTTGTTGGTCATATTGGCCCCGTATATATCCAGCTGGCCTTCCGTGTCATGACTGTAGAAAAGCATATCTAAGTAGGCTGTAGGAAAAATTTCATTTTCTGAGGTATTGATCCTTGCTCCAAGATTGAGTGGCTTGGACCACTCTCCATTAAAATATCTAGATTCATATAGATCCATCTTGCCGAAGCCTCCTGGCATGTCAGAAGCAAATATCATACGTCTACCTTCATCCATTAAGCTTGGATGACAAAAATTGAAATCGTCCAATAAAAATGGCAATGGAGCAGGCTCTGACCACCCACCATCTCGCTTTTGAGAAGCATATATACCTAGATGGTTGACCTTTCTTTCTTTCCTCTTTTTATCTTCAATACGTCTAGACCTTGTAAAGTAAATGATACCAGCAATCTCGTCATATACGCCAGGTCCTTCTACATACTCAGAATTGATACGATCATCCAAAAGGGTTGTTTCACTAAAATCATCGCCAACTCTTACTGACTTATAGAGGTCAAACTTTTGTTCTCCACGTTTCGGTTTATCTTTTCTAGATTGTTGCTCAAATTTTACAAATACCAAACTATCTCCTACAAAAAACGGAGACATCTCATGCTGTTCTGTATTGATTTGAATCAAATTTTCAAGTTCGATCATATGAGCACTTGAACTATCGATAAGGACAGTCTTTTGTGCTGATAATGTGAAGCAAAAGCAAAAGAAAGGTAATATGTAGATGATCTTTTTCAAACAGCTATATTGAGGATTCTAAAAGTATCGAGGATTGATGATTTCTTCTTGGATGATGGTACGACCAAACCGATAGTGCAACATCATTTCTACGCTACCGTTTTGATAGGTTCTGATATCAGACAGCGTAAAATCGTAAGCAAATCCTAGTAATAATTGCTCATTTAGCTGAAGGGCAAATATAGCATTGAGTGATTCGCCTATACCTCCTTGATTTCCCCCCGCTCGGTAACTTACACCTATGGTATATTTTTCATCTGTGGTACCACTGAAGTTAAGTTCAAAATCTAAAGGTGCATTTTCGGTAATCCTCACCATGAGTTGCGGTTTAAACGTAAATCGCTCAGACCAAGCGAAAGCTGCACCTCCCATCAAATTTAAATGCCTCACTTCTTGTGACAAAACATCATTTTCATCAAAATCAAGATTGACTTGGCCCAATCGTGGAATGGCAGCACCTAAATAGTATAGATCAGTATTGTAGTAGATTCCAAATCCAAAATTGAATAAGCTCTTACTAATCCTCTCTAAAGGTATAGAAGGATCATTTTCAAGTCCTTGAATGGCCATCAATCTATCGTCTGTAAAATCAAGTGTATATCTTCTTGAAGATGCCGATACGCCCATACTGAGCATACCTTCACCTACTTGAAAGCGATACGCATACATGGCTTCGAGTGAAAGTTTTTGGCTCACTCCTATGGAGTGATTAATCAAATTGAAGCCTAATCCTATTTTGTTATCCGCGAGAGGTGCAGATAAACTAAAAACCTGCGTCTTAGGAGCTCCAGTAAATCCATTCCATTGATCACGATACAGAAGATTGACGGATGTTACAGGGTCATTACCAGCATATGCGGGATTGACAGCCAACTTATTGAACATAAATTGTGTATACAGTTGCTCCTGCTGAGCCTCCAATGATAATACCCAAAGTAGGCTAAATATGATAAGTATATATCTAATCATCGCTGTATCATTAAAAAGCCATTTAAAGGTTTTCTACCATCTCCAACATCTACCACATAATAGTATGTCCCTACTGGCAAAGGAGAACCTTGGTAAGTTCCATTCCAATCATTACGATAGGGTTTTGCACCATATACTTCATCACCATACTCATTGAATATCTTGACTTCATTATCCTCAAACTGACCAGAATTGAAACAAGGCACCACAAAATTATCATTGATGCCATCATCATTGGGGGTAATAATAGATGGCGCTATGCAATCAAAACTCTGTGCAATCTCTATAGTTACAAAAGCTATCTGGCAGTCATCGGTACATCTCAAATCACATAATTCATACGCAAAAGTCTGTGATCCCGCAAATGTAGGATCAGCCTCATATTGCACAAGATTATTGATAAGACTTACTGATCCTGAACTTGGCTGTTGTACTATGGATAATATAAATCCTGAGGATGCTAGATCATTTTCTAATATATCTAAGAAGCTATTTTGATTGAAATCAAGCAAAAAATAGTCATCTACAGGAGTTGCAGTCTCAAATATCTGTACATCTACAGTATCTATAAAATAATCGCTACAAGCACCTATTGAGCTGGTAAGGTATATCTCATTATTTCCTACCTCCAGTCCTAATATAGCGGTAGTAGAGGAGCTTGGATTAAGAAATTCAACATTATCATCATCAGATGTCCATACCCATGTGATTTGATCTGATGATGGAGCAATAATATCTAAGAATACATTTTCTTCTTCACAAAAATCAAGATCGACATCATCTATTTCAGCACCTATAGCTAAAGCTTCTGATACAACCAGCATAGCACTTTCTGATGGTTCTGATGAGCAATCACCTAGCCTAGTCTGTATTTCTACCATAAGTTGCCCTGCTACTATAAAGTCATCGGTACTGTTGAGCAAAAAGCAGCCGTTAAATGACGAAATAATGAACTGCCCATTGATGTATAGGTCATACTGAGCACTTGGTAGTAAGGATTCATTTGTTATGCAAAGTTGTACCTGATCATCATCAGACTTACATATTTGGTAATTAGCACTTTCCAAAGTAGGCTGTAGTGGAGTCTGTATCACTTCTATCATGAGCTCTTCAGATACCTCTGACTGACATCCATTGGCAATGAGTTGAAGTGTATATACTCCTTGAGTATTTTCAGTGACATTAGGTATCACGATCATGGATTGATCCTGTAATATTCCATTAGGTCCCGTCCATAGATATGAATCCGCCGTAGTATTACTTGCCTGTAGTATCAAGTCTTCGCCTTCACAGATCACCTGTGGAGCAAGAATACTCGGTGCATCAGGTACTTGATTCACCTGTATAAATACAGAATCTGAAGTCATTGAAATACAACTACCATTATGTACATTGAGTACATAATATCCTTCAGCCAATGCATCTACATCCACCAAATTGAGACCTCCTTCACTTGTCTGTACGATACCATTTGGAGTTTCCCAAAAATACTCATACCCAATGGGATAACTATTTTGCTGAGCAATCAATAGATCTGTACCTTCACAGAGACTAGTATCAAGACTAGCTACCAAAGGCTGTAGTGGAGTTGCAGTATAAGAGACAATCGTTTCAATAGTTTGTGAAGCACAAGCACCATTGAATACGGAAAGGCTATAAGTACCATTGGCATCTAAACCCACATTAATTAATTCTGGATTTTCAATATTTTCTAAGGCTAATGGACCTTCCCATAGATATGTATAATTTCCTTCTGGTATAATGGTAGGAAAAAATGATATGGTATCCATCCCATCTGTACAAGCCAGAGCACTATTAGACAAAGCCGTCACTACGGGTACAGGTAATACTTCCACAAAAGTAGATGTCTCCGTTGTACATCCATTGGCAGTGGTCATTGTGAGTGTATATTCACCTTCTAAGGCTGGCACCTTAGGATCCCTCATACGGATCGTGTCTCCTTGAGGATCTATCCACTCATAAGTTGCATCGGGTATAAAAGGTACATTCAACTGCACAGAATCACCTACACATCCAGGACCATCATTATTAGCACTTATATCAAGCTGACCTTCAATCTGTATCGACTGTATATCTGAGGTATCTGAAATACAGCCACTTTCTTGAACAGAAACGGTCCAGTCTCCTGATAAATTATTTTGGACTCCATTGATCAATATACTATTGTTATCCGTGACGGTAAATAGCACATCATCCAAATACCACGAATATAGATCTGCATTCGCTACATTATTGACCGAAAGTACAATAGAACTACCCTCACAATAAAATTCGTCTCCCGTAATCTGTGGTCGATCTGGCTTTTCAAATAAGGCTACAAAAGCAGTAGCTGTATCAGAAAAACAATTGCCTTGCTGAATGATCAAATTATAAAATCCTTGATTACTGATATCAGCATTTTCGATAACATCAGCAAACTGTCCATTGCTCATGAAGTTATCAGGGCCAGACCAAAAATATTGATAATTGGGATTGAAATTATCTGTACCTAATGCTATGCTCTCACCTTCACATATATTGATGATCGGATTGATAATCGTTGCTACAGGTGGTGCCACAATTTCTATTTCAAAATTTGGGGATGCATTAGTGATACAGCCTTCTCCTTCAATAATCACATAATAAAAATGACTACCCTCTGCTGGAGATACAATGTAACTTGCATTTTGAGTGGTTTCCATCAATACCCCATTAGGAAATTCTCCTTGGTACCACTGATATTCAATATTTCCTGAAAACGAATTTGCAGTCAACAAAACCTCATCACCTATACATGCTACAGGTGTATCAGACTCTATCTCTGGAGTGACTAGCTGATCCACTGCTACTTCCACGGTACCCATCGACATACATGCACCAAACCCTTCGACCTCAAGTGTATACGTTCCAGAATACGAAGCATCTGGATTGAGTATAAATGGGTCTTGGAGGCTAGATACAAAACCATTGGGTCCACTCCAACTATAGGTATACGCATTAGCTATAGGAGCTTCTGGCAAATCCGCAAATAATAGTAGCGTATCACCCTCGCAAGCTCCAGCCGCAAAAGTAGGATTGAGGATTGGCATTTCTACCCTCACGTCAGATATACATTGAGTTGAATTTCCACTCATATCTGTCGCAGTCAAAGTCACCTCATAGCTTTGAGATACATCCGAACATTGAAAGGTGGAAGGCTCTAACTGGATATCTACGTCACCACAATTGTCAGATACTTCTAAGATGAGTTCTGATGATTGCAACACATAATCTATCAAGCCAGAGGGGTGTATGAATATTACTGCATTTTGACAGACTAGCTTCGGAGCAATAGTGTCTATAACCTCTATTTGATACTGACATGAGTCTCTATTGCCTGATGCATCCTCGGCATAATATGTCACCAGATTAGTACCGACATTAAGTCTCAATTCAGTACTATCTAATACATCATTTTGATATTCTGTAGCTCCCGATACGCCGTAGTTTATGATAGCTTCACTAAAACTAAGATTAGCGCTGAGAGCACTTTGTCCATCCGTATTGCTACCCGACGGTATAGCAAAACAAGAGTTGATTCCTCCACCTTCTACATTAATATTATTATTAGCAACAAATGTGAGATCTAATTTTCCATCTTCCATAGAAGAATTATAAGTATCAATGGAAATAAAATATTGACTCTGTATAGTGGTCAGACATTCCTCGCTTGCACCAATGGGTGTAGAACCTATAAGTGAACCATCCTCAGCAAATATTTCAAAAAACTCACCATCATCATTGATATCAGCCGATACATTCACTGTCAAAATAGGTGGTATATTATTAAATCTTATAGAATCCAAACCTTCAAAACTCAACTGTTTATTTGCAGCTAGAAACTGTCCAGTACTGACGTCTAAATTGAAATTAAGTAAAGATTCCTCAAAAGAATCAGGAGCATCCAGATTGAACTCTACATTGGCGGAGCAATTATCTTGATAGACTACCTCTTCTGATAATAATACATTTACAAAACAAGTATCTTCTGCGTAAATACTAATATCAGAAGGACAAGATATTATTGGTGATTCGCCGTCTACCACCAATATATTTTGACTACAAGTAGCCGTATTTTGAGCACAATCACTCACTATATATGTGATTACATGCATACCATCAGATAATAAAATAGAATTACCAGCTATCGCATCTATTGGAGTCTCGTCATCCACTTGAACTTGCCAAGTAATGCCATTTTCCTGAGCAATCGTATATGAAAGTTCTACTCTAGCAGTTGATATTCCACAAGCATCATTGATACCTAATACGGGTAGTGCTACATCCTGTTTAGGTACTAACCAGAAGTCTATAAAGCCATCTGCTGTATAACTTAAAAACTGAGCTTCGCTAATAGATGAAATATTAAGAGAAATATCGTCACACTGTAAGGATGTGGTCAATGTAGAATCTAGTATTACACCTTGTTCATCTTTAATATAAAAGTACTCATCAGCATCATCTACATCTACATTAGTCAAGTCTATCAAGAGTGATATATCAGTCACCACAGCTGTATTCAATACATTGATAGGACCAAATGAGAAGAAGAGACTATCGACTATTGCATTGTCATCTCCAGGAATGGAAGAGATGATCTGCTGACTCAATGATCTTACAATATCACCGTTTTCGTTACTACATAAATCCTCCGCATCTGGTATTGTCAATGGGTGAAATGCATTACATGATCCGGGATTGGCATCAATGCTTATATCTATCGGGCAATTACTGATAATAGGAGCTATATCATCGGCTACTATGTAACTCGCTGTAGTCACTGATGCATTTCCACATCGATCATAATATACGAAATCAACCTCTGTACTACGTAGCACTCCATCTATCATGGAAGGACAAGCGATATCATTCATACTCGCCACTGGCGTACCTGGAAAACTAAGTGTATCATTGATATTATAAGTACCTGGGACTGCCGCAAAACTACTCAAAGGGCTACATGCTTCCGATGCACTACTGCCTCCTAAACTATTGATCCAGTCTATAAAATCACTAGAAATATCCAATATGGAGTCACATTTTACGGATCTCGACACGGCCTCTATAGATATCACTGGACCACTCATATCGATAATAGTTAAGTTCTGAACCGCCGTATTTGAGTTACCACATACATCACTCACTACCCATGTACGTTCTATCTGAAAAGGACAGGTATCACCAATCAAGCTATCACTAAATGTTTCTATAGTTATACCACAAGTCTCATTGACATCGATAGGCTCTCCTGTGATTATTATATTCATAATATTCTCGCAACTGACTTCTCGATCTGTAGGCACAGTAAATATTGGTGCTACCGTATCAATAACTGTAATCGTCTGTGTATGTATAGATTGATTACTACATGCATCCGCAACAATCCATTCTCTCTGGATAGTATACTCCGAAAATCTGCATGCCATCTCATTATCTGACTGTGATGAAAATTCGAAAAATTCTATTTCCAATTCACCATCACATATATCTGTAGCAATGACATCATTTGGTGGTATTGCATCGCATCTTACCGTTGTATCCTGTGGTAAATAAGAAAATACCGGAGCCAATGTGTCTATTACTGTGAAGCTTGCACTGCTCCCTTGAGGATTATCACAATCATCAATACTCGAAAACAAAACATTGACTGACCAATTACATTTGGCTCGATCTATAGGTATGATAGGAATTTCATTAACCTGTGACGTGCTGCTATTGCCATTGGAGTCTGTCCATATTATTTGAAAATCTAGGTCATCATCGCAATTATCAGAAAACGCAGCTCCTCCTTGTTCGGACAGCCAAGTGAACAAACTGTCACGAACACCTTCGTTACAATATACTACTTTGGGCTGCGCTAACTGAGTAACTACTGGAGCTTCATCATCCGCATATATAAAGCTTGCCATAGTGGTATCTACACTAGAGTTACCACAGGTGTCTTGGGCAAAAAACGATACCTCTAACATACGATCAATACAATCACCTGATACCGAATTTTCAAAAAGATCAAGAGCAATTGAGAGTTCTGGAATACCGATAAAGTTGAGTGTATCGCTGTTATCAGTAGCGATGGCTCCCCCGGCATTTTCATACCATGATGTAAATGCTATGACATAATCCACATCACAAGAAATGGACATATCTACTGCATTACTTGTAATTACCGGTGGCTCGGTATCATTACTGTCTGGTAGCGAATCAGCGTATAATTTACCTTGATTACACAAAAATAATATGGCAAACATCAGGGAAAACCCTCTCATAAATAATTTATATTCAGCTATGTACATATTTATCATATAAATATATTCAAAACTTCAATACATATATTACATAAAGGGAAATTGCTTAATAATTATTACTAGAATTCTGTTCTCTTGAAAGGCTATAAAAGATATGATATCAGATTCGACGGATAACCTTAGCATAAGACTTGCTAAGGCAATTTTGGATTCACTATTCCTCTTCTGATTTACTGATCTTAAGATTATCAATTTTTTCGTTCAAAAATTCATTGATATCATCGATATTGATATTTCTTTCTAGTTCCCCAAATTCATTCAGTTTAATACTTATACGATCAATATTTTTCTTGTTTTTATCCATAAGCGGTGTGACTTAAAGCCTTTGTGAATATAGATGATTTACCCAAAGAGTAGAATTGATGAACGGCTGACCAGCCCTAGAACAGTAAGATTTCATTGCTTGATTAAGTGATTCATCTTTCATGATAAAATTATGCAACAATGAGCGCATCAGCTTCATGTAGCGTTCGATATCATCAAAAGTGGGCACTTTATTGCTAGCATATCTAGTCAGTAGCTCTTTAAATAATCCGTAATCATATAAGGTATAAGTTTCAGGATATCTAAGTGCCAAGTAAGTACTAATCATGATATAGTCTTCGTGATAATGTGTAGATAATTTAGGATTGGTCTTTTGCACTTGCGCAAATAGTTGGTCACAATGAAATTGAAATCGTTTAACCCGTCCATGAAAGTCTTTTTGTTCATCGAATAAGTCTTTGAACATAAATCTTGCAAACTCTTTATCCTGTTTGATCATCAAAAGCATGAGTTCTTTTGGGCGATATTGGTCAGCCGACCATAATGTATTAGAAACTTCATTTTTAAATACCTGATCAAACATACCACCAAAATCGGATGCATCTATATCCCAATATTTTTGAAATCTACTCAGCACCCCGAAAATAAAGGCGCTATAGTAATCATTGGACTCTGATAGAGTATTTTTATATGCTTCTAAATGTGCTTTGATTAAAGGTGCTTTCATGCCTTAAGCTTGCTCATGTTTGGCTTTCCAAATCGCATCAAACACATCCAAGCCTGCACCCATTCGTGATGTCATCTCATCTTTCCCTAATGCAGCTATTACTTCAAAAATATCAGGCCCCTTTAGCGTACCTGTAAGGGCAATTCTAAATACAGGAAGTATCTCTCCGAACTTTAATTCTTGCACTTCAATTTTGCCTTTTATTGTACTTTGAATAGCATCTGCTTCGAAAGAATCTAGTGCATTGAGCGAAGAAATAATGTCTTGAATAGCCTCTTTATTTTCAATCTTATAACGTTTTCTGATGGTTTTTTCGTCGTATTCCGTTGGAGCCGAAAATAAGTATGTTGATACTTCTGGCAACTCTTTCAGACTATATACTCGCTCTTTGAATAACTTACAAACGGTAATAATCATATCATGACTAACTGAATCATCAAAAAATACTTTTGCTTCCTTGGCCAGATCCTCATCTGCCATCTGTATCATATATTGTTGATTGAACCATTTGGCTTTATCGAAGTCAAATCGAGCTCCTGATTTGCCGATCTTGTCCAATGAAAATGCTTCTACCAAAGATGGAAGATCAAAAATTTCTTGCTCCGTACCTGGATTCCAACCTAAAAATGCTAAAAAATTGATCACAGCTTGAGGGATAAATCCTGCCTCACGAAAACCATCAAATTCCAATCCACCATCAGCATTATGCCAGTCCAAAGGGAATACAGGAAACCCAAATTTTGCACTATCTCGCTTACTCAATTTTCCTTTTCCTACAGGTTTCAAAATCAGAGGCAGATGCGAAAATGTAGGCATCTCCCATCCTAAAGCGTCATACATAAATACATGATGTGGAGTACTACTGAGCCACTCTTCACCACGGATCACATGTGTGATTTCCATTAAGTGATCATCCACTATATTTGCCAAATGATAGGTCGGCATACCATCAGCTTTCATGATAATCTTATCATCCATCTGATCAGTACTAAAGCTTACTTTCTCTCTTACCGTATCATCAAAAGATATAGTTGTACCTGCGATAATTTTTAGTCTTATGGTATATGGGTCTCCACTTGAGAGTCTTACGTTAAGAGCTTCATCACTCATAGATAAACTAGTATCTAGACTTTCCCTAACGCTATGATCGTATCTAAATGAACCGCCATCTTTCTCTGCATTTGCTCTAAGTTCATCCAAAGCCTCCGGCGTATCAAAAGCATAATATGCTTTCCCTTTTGAGATGAGCTCATCCGCATACTTTTGGTACAAATCTGCTCTTTCTGATTGTCGATATGGGCCATAATCACCACCTATCCCTGGGCCCTCATCTGGGCTAATACCAGCCCACTGAAGAGCTTCCAAAATATAAGCTTCAGTTCCAGGCACTTCCCTTAGACGATCAGTATCTTCTATCCTCAGTACAAAGTCACCGTCATGTTTTTTAGCAAATAAATAATCATATAATGCAGTCCTTAATCCACCCACATTGAGCGGACCTGTGGGTGATGGTGCAAATCTTACACGTACTTTACGAGCCATAATCTCTACTTTCTTTCAAATTATTATGTATTATCTAGCAGCAAACGATGATTTCTGACGTTTCATACTTGGATAAATCAAAAAGGATTGCAAAAGTAAGCATTCCATAGTCAAATTAAACACATAGATGTACCTTACCAAGACACCATCTTTAATTCAAAACCTCTTCCCTAATCTGATATGGCGAATGAAGCCAGAAGAAAAGGTACTCTACATAACATTTGACGATGGACCTATTCCTGAAGCAACACCTTGGATACTAGATGTACTTCGGGAGTATAATGCAAAGGCAAGTTTTTTTTGTGTAGGTGAAAATATCCAAAAACATCCCACTATATATGATCGTATCAAAGAAGAAGGGCATTCTGTAGGTAATCATACATTCAATCATTTATCTGGTTGGACTACTGAAAACTCTAAATACAATGATAACATAACTCATTGTGAACCCTTAAATGATACTACTTTGTTTCGTCCACCATACGGTAGGATCACTCCTAATCAAGTACGGGAAATATCAGATCAATACACCATCGTGATGTGGGATGTCCTAAGTGGGGATTTTGATCAGCAGATCGATGCAGATACTTGCTTTCGTAATGTGATCAATAATACTCAAAACGGGTCTATCATCGTCATGCACGATAGCCTCAAAACAATTGAAAAAATAAAAGTTGTATTACCAAAGATTCTAGAGTATTATGGATCTATGGGGTATCGTTTCGACAATCTTGAGGTATTAAATTGATATTTTAGTATTTTCATCCTGAAAGATGAACCGACATATATATACTTTTCATAAGCTATTATCTATACTAGGTGTTGTTCTTTGTTATTTGGTAATTACGCCGAACCTGCAAGCACAAAACTTTAGAATTTCCTTGATCACATGTGACCCTGGATCAGAGCTTTATTCCACTTTTGGACACAGCGCCTTAAGAGTCATAGACTCAACTAGAAATACTGATTATATATTCAATTACGGCACCTTCAATACTCGTACTCCTAACTTTTATTTGAAATTTATGAAAGGGCAGTTACCCTATTACCTTAGTGTTGCCCCTAAGGATAATTTCATGTATGAATATCGACGAGATCACAGAAGTGTAAGAGAACAAGTACTGAATTTAGATTCTCTACAAGCTAAAAATCTTTTGATGGCAATAGAAGAAAACCTTAAGCCTGAAAACGTAGAGTACCCTTATGATTTTTTCTATGACAACTGCGCAACTAGACTAGAAGGATTGACCAGCAATGCCTTATCGCAGACCATAGATTGGGGAGAGATAAAAACGGAGTCACTAAGTTTCAGAAATCTGCTCGATGAGTTTCTGACCGGTCTCCCGTGGTCTGATTTTGGGATCGATCTTGTTATTGGAAGTAAGGCAGACAAAGAGGCAAGTATAACTCAGCAAATGTTCTTGCCAGAATACCTTGAGTATTATTTTGCTCAAGCTACGGTATCAGGAAAGCCGCTTATTTCAGAGAATATCACCCTGATAGATTACAAAAGCGAAAGACTAATCCGAGCAGAGCGACCTTGGTTTAATCCGCTTCTTGTGTTTTGGGGGCTTTTACTCTTAAGTTTTCTCTTGTTGTCAAATGGAAAGATTAGTCTATTTAGAATAATTGAAATTTTAGTGTTGATAGGCATTAGCATTGTAGGTTGTATTATCATATTCCTTTGGTTTTTTACTGATCATGGCGCTACAGCTTTAAACTGGAACTTGATCTGGGCTAACCCATTATATCTCCTTCTACTGGGGAAATATTTTAAAAACTCGCAGAAAAAATTAGCATGGTTTTTAGGTGCATGCAATGCAATAGTACCGATTCTATTTTTAATTATCCCACAATATTATCATCCTGCTTTTCTTCCTATTCAGATCATACTCCTTGGTATAATGTTCAGGGTTATAAATCAGACGCCAAAGTCGACAAGGTATTTCGTATAATTGGGATTTAGGGTTAATTTCTAATGCGTAAGTATTATCGCTATACCCAGTTGTATCATATGCAACATAATATTAGAGCTATACTAGCGATATACAAATTATGACCATCGATTACCGAAAGAATTTATCTCATCTTTGGTCTCCTACGCTTACCGCCAGGACGCATCATCTGAGCACCACGGCGACCTGCACCAGCAGATTTCATAGTACCACTTTGTTGAAGGTTACGCTCAAACATGAGCATTTGATCCTTAAGACCTTGCTCTGTTATTTTTAGTTTTTTCGCTTGACGGTGATAGTTTTTAGCAGCATTCCACTTACTACGCATCGCATTGATATTAGCAAGTTGTATGAGTACCATACCTCGCTCATTATCAGAAGGAAGTTTTAGGTCCAATGCTTGCTGAAAATAGTCCTCTGCCACATCATTCTTCTTATCCTGCATAGCAAGAGAACCTTTGATAATATAGTAAAATGCTCTGTTGACCACATACAATAACTTAGGGGAGAGTGTCAACGCTAGTCTTTTCTCAGCAGCTTCGAACTCTTGGCGCTGCACGAGCTCTGCTGTAGATTGTACTGTACCAAGTAAGATATAACTGGCTAAAAAAACAATACCTATCAAGAATAATATCCAAGTATATCCAAAGCCATACATGGCTGTGAGTATTCCTCCTCCGATAAAACAGACCGCAATAATCGCTAGTTTAAGGTATATATTTATGGTAAACATCTTCTTTTACTTTTCTATTAATACGAATGTACAACATTGCAAGGAGTGATAGAGTTTGTAGAAAGGTTTTTAATACTTAAAGGTATCGGCTATCGTTGATAAGCATATAATTCCCCTTGACAGGTATGAGACTGGCATCGCTATATTTACTACTAAATACTTGATCAAAATAGCGCTGGCTTGCCTGTTGATCCTCGTTGGTAAATGCTAATCTATTGATAACAATAAGTCCTTGATGGCTACAAATATCCGAAAGGGCCGATAAAAAATCATGAGACTGAAATTCCAACGGGATATCAGTACCATGAAAAATATCTACACAGATCATATCATACTGTTGGTTGCAATAATTAACATATTGCTCTGCGTCAGCTATGATCGTATTTACCTGTGATTGCAGTCTTGGAAGACTGTATTTGGAAGCGAGGCTAACTACGGCTTCATCGATTTCTACACAGTCATATTTGAAATGATTTAGAGCAAGTTTATACTCCAAAATATATGGTATGCTAGCTAGCCCCATCCCTAAAATCAAAACCTTTTTACCAGGAAGTCTATCTAATCGTAGTTGATCAAATAAACCGGTAAAATTTTCATATTTATCATCGTAAGAATAGATGGCGTCGTCTGTACAAAGCTGATATCTTCCCTTGGAAAGAAGCAGATACAAGTCATCTTGAAACTCTGAAACTTGATGCTCAATAAGTACGTCAGAAAAATAGCTCCAAAAGCGTTTCCACCACGGGATATGTATTACGCTTTCTCCCAATTTCTGAACATTGCAGTCTTGAGGAATATATGCTCTAGTATTTTCTGATCTTCTTGAGTAAGCTCAAGATTTCGGCGCCTCATTACTTTCTTTGCTACATCATACACCTTGTTGAGCCTATACGTAGAGAATCCACTTGCTCCTCCCCAAGCAAAACTTGGTACAAAATTTCTGGGGAATCCACTCCCATAGATATTAGTAGATACACCGACAACAGTACCCGTATTGAACATCGTATTGATACCACACTTGCTATGATCTCCCATGATCAGACCACAGAACTGTAAACCCGTTTTAGTAAATCGTTCTTCCGTATAATCCCAAAGCTTAACCTCGTCGTAGTTATTCTTCAAATTACTATTATTGGTATCTGCTCCGAGGTTACACCATTCTCCGATCACAGAGTTACCTAGAAAACCATCATGCGCTTTACTCGAGTAGCCTTGCAATACCGAGTTATTGACTTCTCCACCGACTTTACAGTATGGTCCTAGTGTAGTTGCTCCGTATATCTTAGTTCCTAACTTTAGGACTGAATTATTACACATTGCCAATGGACCTCTTACGATACTCCCCTCCATAATTTCAGCATCTCTGCCGATATATATAGGACCATGAGTCGCATTCAGTATTGCACATTCTACTTTTGCCCCTTTCTCGATAAATATATTTTCTGGATTTAGGACCTGATTAGTATCTGAGATATCTTGAGATCTCCTGTTTTTGGTAATCAGCTTAAAGTCTTTCTTAATTTCTTGTTCGTTGAGTGAGAAGATATCATGTGGCCTTGATAGTCTTGAATACAGATTTTCTTCATTAGAAATATCTATACCTACCATCTCCTCAATGGGTTCTTCATTGATGAGTAGATCAAAACGCTCTCTATCAAGCCTTGCAGCAATGAGCTCGTCCCCATCTAATATCGCCTCATGAATTTTTAACTGCTCGATAAAGGACAATAGCTTAGGCGATGGCAATACCGAACCGTTGATGATATAATTGTCATCCTGTATATTGATAGCATATTTTTCTGCTAAATAATCCTGAGTGATATAGCTGGCTTCTCCACCTAAGTACGTTTCCCATTTTTCCCTAATGGTCAATATACCTACTCGGAGCTCAGATACGGGCTTGGTGTAGGTCAAAGGTAAGAGTTGCTTCCACTCTTGGTCATCAAATAATATGATATTCTTCATGGCTATATCCTGATACTAATACAAAAATAAGTCATTGTACTGTACCGTTCTCTTAAATTATTCCAAAAAAAAAGCCCTGATAATCAGGGCCTTTATTCTTTTTATTCTTCTGCTTGGGCAGGTTGCTTTTTCGCAAATTTTGCGAACTTCTTGTTAAATTTGTCGATTCGACCCGCAGTATCTACAAACTTCATTTTACCAGTGAAGAACGGGTGAGACTCCGATGTGATCTCACATTTGACGAGTGGATATTCATTACCGTCTTCCCATGTGATTGTTTCTTTAGAAGCTGCACATGATTTAGTAATAAATGTAAAATCATTAGATAGATCTTTGAAGACTACCTTTCTATAATTTTCTGGATGAATATCTTTTTTCATAGTCGAATTTCTTTAAAGGATCGCAAAGATAAATTTTAATATTGAAATATGCCAATAATTATAGCTGCTTTTAAAAGCTCCATTCACCAAAAGTTATAGTATCAAAATCGTTTATATATAACCTACTTGCGAATTAAGCGATATGAGCTTATACTACTTTAATCCTGTAGATATGATAGGAGTCTCAAAAACTCAATATAAAGCCATACTAATGTAATCATTAAAGACATACCACAAAACCACTCCATATATTGTGGTGCTCCACTCTCTACTCCTTTTTCAAACAAATCAAAGTCTAAAAGTAAATTCATGGCTGCAATTCCGATTACCACAACACTAAAACCTATACCCATCCATCCTCCTTCGTGCAAATACGGTAGATTTGCGCCAAACAAGCTAAATATCCATCCCATCAAATAAATAATAAAGACCGTACCCGTAGCCATTATAACTCCTGTCTTAAGCTTCTCAGTTACCTTTATAATTTCAAATTTATAGATGAGCAACATGATAAAGAGCGCTCCAAAGGTTAACATGACCGCTTGAAAAACAATACCATCAAAGGCTTGACCATAAAAGTATGTTATACTCCCTATAAATAAACCTTCAAATGCCGCATATACAGGGGCAGAAACTGCTGAAGTATGTGGTTTAAATACCGCTACAAAAACCATAATAAGACCTCCAATGGCACCAGTCCACATCAAAAACGAAGTTGCCATATAGTAGCTTATAACGCTTGTAGCTAACAATACTCCAAATAGTATCATCGTCTTATTGACTGCCCCCGATATAGTCATAGGGACCGAATCTTCATAATTGAGCGTAGTGTCATGCCCTTGCTGAAATACTTTCTCCTTAAGTATTGGATTTCGAGAAGAAAAAAAGTCCTTTTTAGCCATAGTTTCTTTGTTTTAATTCAAAAACACGATTCACTTGCTTTACGTTCCAATTCATAAATTTTGAAGTGTTGCATAACAAGCATTAGATACACTTAACATTAAGTCGCTTTTATAACTAAACCTTAAACTACGAGGCTTTCTTTCTATTTAAAAATATTTTCAATGTTATTTGAAAAATGCCGCCATCTGCATGTGTAAAATCACCATATCCTCAAATCCAAAGCTGCTATATGAAGCTGCCGATCCTAACACTATAAATACCGCAAGGAATATTGAAAACTAAGCTTTATAATATTAATCTTTGGTTTATCAATCTTCACATACTCCTTCTATAAGATTAACCTCATAAAGCTCATGCCATATCGAATGAGGATTTTCTTTCGGTGAAAAACGGAATATTGAAATTGTTCTATTTTCTTCATCACAGGTTTTAAGCTCTATTTCTACATTCAAAGTCAGCGTATCTTCTGTTACAAAAGAGTCATATATATGCGCCGTACCAATATAGCTTGATATTTTGGAGGCATCCTTCGATCTATGCAGATCAATGATCGCTTTTGGAAGAATCTTATCTTTATTCTTATTTACTGCTGCAGACAATCCATCGAAGTACTTCGCTAAGTTATTTTCAAGAACCTCTTCAGAGAGTATGATATCATTCGTAATATTCCAAGCAAAAACATAAGACCAAAATTGACTACTATCTTGCTTGGACCAGTGAGGAGGAAAATGAGCCTCTTCCCAACCGGTGAATTCTATATTTTTTGCAAAATGTAAAGGGAAATGAAATACTTCATGCCCCCAACCTTCTATCGCATTCAATAAATTATAGTTTACCACCTTGATATCATCTGTTTTAATTCCCATCTGATGCAGGATGTCTTTGGCATTTTCATTTTGGGGATTTAAAGAAATAGATGTTTTATAATGCTGTATGGCTTCTTCTTTTCTACCAGCTTTGAGTAGTGCCTCTGCATAGCTATCATATACATTAGCTGATCTTGGATACAATTTTATATTCAATTCAAAAATAGCTAAAGCCTCATCCAGTTTATCATTCTCCAGTAGAACATAACCTGTCATATTGAGATCTCGTTCTCGAGTATAGTAAGCATTGCAGTCTCTATGTTCTTGGAAAAATGCCATTGCTGAATCGATTCCTTCGGTTAAAATCTCTTCATACATAGCATCTGCTATAGATCTCTTTGGCTGATTAAATGGAACCTCCTGTAATACTGCAAGTATAGATTCTGCAATCCTCTGCATGGGAGCACCGCCAACATTATTCAAGATTATGATCGATATGTCTTCAGAAGGTACTTTTAAAATGATCGATGATGAGCCATTGACTACACCATCATGATCAATAGTTTGGATCTTTTTTCCTTCCGTCCCAATATACCTTTCGCTTATATTCCAACCATAGCCATAGTGATTTCTCCATGCTGAGATATGTGGAGTAAACAGGATATCTAAGTACTTTTTAGATAAAAGTTTTTCTGTCTTCAAAGACTCACTCCAGATATGTAGATCATCTACCGTAGAGTATAACCCACCTGCCGAAAAAGCTACCGACATATCAATATATCTGGCGGGGGCATATACTGGGCCGTGTTTGTCATAACAGGTAGCCTTATTGAGGATGATATCTCTAGTATTCTCATACCCCGTATTACGCATCTGCAATGGAGTCAGTATTTGCTCTTGTAATACTTGATCGAAAGTTTTATTCGTAATTTTTTCAATGATAACTCCCAATAATACATAACCAGAATTACTATAGTCAAATCGCTCCCCAGGGCCAAAAAGTAAGGTGGAGTCCTGAAAACTTTCTACCAACTCTTGGGAATTATACGATTTAGCCATCATATCGTAGTATGTATCAAAGGAAGTATAGTTTGGTATGCCCGAGCTATGCGTCAGAAGATGATGTATACTCACTTTATCACCTACATCCTTTGGATAATCTTCTAGATAAGTAGATATATGCTCGTCCAAATCAAGTTTTCCTTGCTCAACTAACTGCATAATAAGCATAGCAGTAAACTGTTTAGTGACTGAGGCCAAACGAAATTTGGTATCACTTTGATTGTCAATATTCCATTCCATACTGGCTTTTCCCTTCGCTGATGAATAGATCACTTTCCCCTCTTTTGATATTAAAGCAGCCCCATTAAATTGTCCATAATCATGATATGTTGAGAGCAATGATTCTATTTCTGATACAGTATTTGACTGGGAATAGCCAACTGAGCTACGAAGCAATACTAAGAGTATGATACTCAAACTATGATAGGTTATATGTTTCAATGATTTCATATACTGTCGATATTGTTTGTTAATCATTCAAACATAGCATAGCCTCAAATTCAATATGCCAAAAGAGTGTAAAAGAAGTGTCAACACTTGTAAAACATATGGAAAATAGGATTCCTTTGTATATCCTTGTGCATGGCTAAGTACATCTTATCATGTTTAATATTTCTACTCCTACTCGTTCCATCAATCACAAATGCTTCAGATGATCATGATGACGAACGTATAAAAATAGCACTACGAGAGCTGGGGAATCAACTCTTACTTGCTCACTGTGATTCAACCTCTCGCATACTACCCATAGTCGAGATAGAACCATCAAAATTTGAAATCTCTTTTGAAAAGAGCCTCTCTATAGATCAAGGTATATTAGTTGACCAAACCAAATCAGTATTACAAAATCTTGATCTTGGAGGATATTATAGAGCGGAGCTTATACAATGTAAAGATGGTGAAGTAGCATATAGCTACGAAATCGCTGAAAATCCTAGAGATCAAATAATTCCTTGTAGTGGCAGACCGATACCAGAAGCTTGTTACACAATTCAGATCAGATTCTTAAAGACTATCCAAACCAACAATACGGAAATGGATTGGCCAATCTATTTAAGTATAACTATTAGTTCGATAGGCCTTGTATTTTGGCTTATCTATTGGTTATACTTCAAACAAAAGAAAGGCAATGAATCTCTTACGGTTTACAAAATAGGATCACTAAGGTTCTATCCAGATCAATTCATATTAACCTCACAAAACCAGAACATAAAACTTTCTCCTAAAGAGTGTAAGCTGCTTTCAATATTGATAGCTAGCCCTAACCGAATTATAAAACGGGAAGAATTGACTAAACCTATTTGGGAAGATGAAGGTGTCATTGTAGGACGTAGTCTTGATACCTATATATCAAAACTCCGAAAAAAACTGAGCCCTGAGCCCAATGTCAAGATCTCTAATATTCATGGTATAGGGTATAAGATGGAGATTACAGAATAACTCCTTAAAGAAAAATAGGCGCTCAATCTGTTATAAATGAGACTATTACATATAAAATTAAAATTTTTGTGAAAATAAAAAATCCAATCGTGATCTAGTCAACGTAAGTCATGGTGTAATCAAAATCTACTAAAGATGATAAGCATCAAACACTTTTACGTTTTACTAGCCCTAAGTATGTTAGGACTCATATCTTGCTCTTCTAAATCAACCGTTCAAACAAAGAGTATTGTTCCTGAATTACTTGATCGCTCAGAGGGTATTCAACTCGGCAAAGAATGGGACCATGTCCAAAATAGCTACATGGATCTCAAAACTTCAATCGATCAAGACCAAAAAAATATTCAATCTCTATTAGAGCTTACAGCCTTATTTATACAGGAAGCAAGAGTCACGGGAGAGCATGGTCATTATTATCCAGCG
The DNA here is from genome assembly GCA_020629715.1 of Saprospiraceae bacterium. Classification (GTDB taxonomy): domain Bacteria; phylum Bacteroidota; class Bacteroidia; order Chitinophagales; family Saprospiraceae; genus JAHDGW01. The sequence goes on along the minus strand of JAHDCU010000008.1, from coordinate 176,484 downwards.
GCATTAGCACTTTCAGACACTGTATTGAATCAAAAACATATTACCTCTGACCAGCAATATACAGCATTAGTACAAAAAGCTGGAGTACAATTATCATTACATGACTTCGCAGATGCACTTATCACTGGGAGAAAAGCTCTTATGTTGAACCCGCAGAATGCACAGGTATACGGAGTTTTAGTAGATGCATATGTGGAGCTGGGTCAATATCAAAAAGCCATTGTCGCAGCGGATCAGATGATCCGTATCAAGCCCGATATTAGGTCGTACTCAAGAGTATCTTACCTAAGAGAAATACATGGAGATATAGAAGGTGCCATATCTGCAATGACTATGGCAATCAAATCTGGATTTCCTGGTTATGAAGAGACTGCATGGGCCATGCTTACGCTGGGTGAACTCTATCAGCGATATGGTCAATTTGATCAGGCAAAAAAAACCTACGAAGAAATACTGAACGTAAGACCAGACTATCCATTTGCTATAGCTGCACTTGCAGATCTTAAAATACAAAATGGCGATTTAGCTAGTGCCGAGCAAGACCTTAATGTAGCAATCAATCACATCCCTGAGTTTGGATTCAATGTACAACTAGCGCAGATCTATAAGAAACAAAATCGAGAAGCTGAATTTAAATTTATCATAGAAGAAATTTTCGCGATGCTGGAAGATGATATTGCCGCAGGACACAATATGACCATGGAGTATGCCGACATCCATCTTGATCTCCTAGACGACCCTAATCAAGCATTGACGCTAGCTTCAACAGAATACAATAAGCGCCCTGACAATATTGATGTAAACATGCAGATGGCTAGAATATATAGAGCATTGAATAATACAGAAATGGTACAAAAACATATGGCGGACGCCTCCATAACCAATTCTAAGCATCCAGATCTAGCAAGTTTATAATCTCATTTTCAAATCCAAATTTTAAGAGAGTCGCTAATTGCCTTAGACTTTCCCCTTATCATACTTTAATCATATTAATTCATACACATGAAAACACAGAATTTTTACCCTATTACTATGCCCAAAGAATTCATCAGGATTCTTTGTATCCTGACCTTAATTATCGGGATTGGCTGCTTACAACTGATGGCTTCAAGCCATAGAGAAGCTCCACTTATTTCCAATGATCCATTGGCTGACAATGTAGATTTATACGCATTTAGAAGCCCTGACAATCCTGATATGGTGACAATTATTGCAACTTACGTCCCTATGCAATTACCACAAGGAGGACCTAACTACTATAATTTTGGAGAAAACGTTCGTTATGAAATCCATGTAGATAATGATGCTGCAATAGCTGGTGACGAGATCATTTATCGATTTACATTTGATATGGTACATGAAGATCCATCTACGTTCTTTTACGTACGCCTAGGTGCCCAAAACAATAAATACACCTATACCATGGAGCGTAGTCTCGATGGTGGTGTGACTTTTGAAACCGTCATTACAGATGGCTATGTGCCACCAAACAACATCGGACCACGATCTATTCAAGGAGGTGCAGGACTCGATAGTGATTATAATTCTTTATTTACCTCAGGTATCACCACTACCTCAAGCGGAGAAGTTGTATTTGCAGGTCCAAGTGATGATCCATTTTTCGTTGACTTAGGTGGTATTTTTGATCTTGGAAATGCACCACGTCAAGTAGGTGACAATGTTGATGGACTTGCATGTATGAATGTAAGTACGATTGCTATACAAGTGCCCATCTCTACGCTACTCAAAAACGGAGCTCCTAGTACTCCAGAAAATATCCTCGACCCTAATTATGTGATCGGAGTTTGGGCTTCTGCAAGTAGACCAGCTATCACTACTTTGAGTAGTACAGCGAATCCTGACTATGACGGTGACTGGGTACAAGTTTCTAGACTAGGTATGCCTTTAACTAATGAAGCAGTAATACCTGTAGGCCAAAAAGACTTCTGGAATAGAATAACCCCTTATGATGAAATCGGTGAAACCACACTAGATGAATACTTTTTCAATCCTGAACTAGCGCTGTATATGGATGATGACTTATTTGGTGGTGCTGTGCCATCGTTTACACCACTACGTATCCAAACTGCCTCTTTAGGTGGATTTGATTTTAGTAATGGTGCAGATGGGCTATATGGCCTCAAAGGGAATCCTGCTTTAGAAGGAACTGCATTAGATGATAATGTATTCGGTACATTATTGTTACCTGCACCGGGCAAACCAAGATCAGTAGACCTTTGGCCTGCATTCCATACAGGAGTACCGAATGTAAGACCATATCAATTGGCGACTGGTAAAGGTGGTGATCCTTTAGCAGCAGGTAAGCCTTTTGTCAATAACTTTTTACCTAATGGTGGAGATATGCTACGTCTTAATATGGCTGTACCTCCTACACCAAGAGATGATGAAAATTTCAGTTCTCTAGGTCTTATTCAGGCAGCGGTGTTAGGTCTTACAGCGGCTCCTTACAATACTTCAACAGATATCGAATTTATTCCTAACATGGATGGATTCCCTAATGGACGAAGACTTGAAGATGATGTTACACGAATAGAACTTCAAGCAGTATCTGGTGCCGTATTGGCGGCGATCGGTCTTTGGTATGATGATTATGATCCAGCTACCAGTCCAAGTCCATTAACTCAAGATCTTATTGATGTATTGACATTCACTACAGGTGTAGAAAGTAATGATCGCGATTTTACAGCCACATTCCCATACGTTGCACAGCCAGCAAGTGGAACTGGTGATTGTTCAGGTAGAGTTTATAGTGCAGATACGCAAGAAGATGCTCCCACAGCATTAAAAGACTATTTCGTTTCATCAAATACGCAAGCGAAAGCTGGGCTATTTACGTTCAACAATGATCGTAGTTTTGACAATACTTCTTTTGCAGTAAGAGCAGGAGATGCTGACGGAGTGCATTATGATGCTGAAAACGATATACTATATCAACTCAATAGAAGTGCCAACGTGATAGATATCTATGGAGATGTTTTATCAAATGTCAAAAATGGATTGAGCCCAAGCTATATCACCAGCTCTACATCTGATTTTAGCAATGGTAGAGAAATAGCAGTGATAGCTGATAAACTAGTAGTTGCTCAAGATGCCAACGATGGCAATGGTCAGATCAACCAATTTGTAATCTATGATATTACTACAAACACAATCTCTCTCGATAGAATCTTGACAACAGATATCAACCTGTGGGGGATTCAATTCGCTGGTAATACGCTATATGCCATAGTGGATAATGCGAGTGATCTTGCAAGATTCGATTCATTTTTAAGTAATGCACCTGGTAGTGTATCTGCTGATGCAGTAGTTACTATAGAAAGTATGATCCGAACACATGGTATCGCATATGATGTCGCCACTGACATGATGGTGCTGACTGATGTAGGAGCTGCAAGCAGCCCAACTGATGGTGCAGTATTGACCATAGCTAATTATACTGATGCTGCCAGTGACGGTGTCATTACTGATGACGAACAAATTAGACTTGAAGGAAGTAATACTCAATTGGGTAATCCTGTAGATGTTGCCTATGACGCAGAAAATCAAACCATAGTTGTAGCGGAGCGAGCAAGTGATGGTGGTAAAGTCATCGCCTTCGATCAAGCTTCTACCGATGGTAATCCTGCACCTAGCTACGTGCAAGCTTTTGCCGGTGCATCTGCAATTTTATTAGCAGGAACTGCTCAAGATTATATGCTAGCAGTAACGGGAGATTTCTTTGTATCAAGTAATACTTCTGGACTCATCGGAGCTACAGCAATCTTAGAAGATAGAAGTACTCGAATCAGCCTATTTCCAAGTGCTAATGTTGATGCCGATGGTATTTACTACAATGATGATACAGATGTACTCATACAACTTAATCGAACAGATAATGTACTTAATGCATACGCAGATGTTAAAGCAAGTCTTGCTGCTGGTAATAATCCTACACTGATCGCGACTTCTACTTCAGACTTTATCAATGGTCGAGAAATTACCGTTGCTGGAGATTTTGTGGTCGTTGCGCAAGATGCCAATGATGCTAATGGTCAGACCAATAAATACTATGTTTACCAATACACCAGCACAGGTTTTGACCTTAAGAATACCTATGATGCAGACATCAATCTTTGGGGAATCCAAGCGGATATAAATACTATGTATGCTATCGTAGATAACTCTAGTGATGTAGCTATCTACAACGATTTCTTCTTAAACGAAGATGGACCAATCAGTGCCGATGCCATAGTTTCTGTTGAAAATCTAGTACGTACGCATGGTATATTCTACGATACCGCAACTGACATCATGGTCTTGACCGATGTAGCTGCGGCTTCAGATGCTGCTGATGGTGGTCTAGTCATCATCAATAATTGGAGCATGGCTAGTGCAGATGGGAATATCAGTGCTGACGAGCAAACTAGAATCGCTGGACCTTCGACAGGCTTAGGTAATCCTGTAGATGTGGCGCTGGATGTAACGAATAACTCTATCTATGTTGCAGAACGTGCTAATGAAGGTGGTCGTATTCTTAGCTTCGATTTAAATGCTCCTGCTGGTGATACACCACCAATCAGTAGTAGTGCTTTTGCTGGCGCATCTGCTGTATACTTGACTGGATCAACACCTGATGGCAATCCTATCACCTCAGTAGTCGATATCAATGGACAAACAACTCGATTAATCATAAGCCCTAATCCTAGTTCTGAGTTTTTCCAGATCATGACGGATAGCAATGATAACGTACTCACAGACACCCAAGTCAATATATACGGAGTGGACGGGAAATTAGTAAAAACAGCAATGCTATACACAGGCAACGAAAAGATCAATATCCAAGAATTAATCCCAGGACAGTACTTTGTGAGCCTAGAAAATCAACAGTTTTCTAGCGCCATGAATATCATCAAACAATAAGTGATTTTGATTGCATTGTTTTAATTGGTTTTTTGTTTATACACCCTATTCTAGAGCCTCTTCGCCTTGTGTGAAGGGGCTCTTTTCTCTTATATGCCCCTAATCAGTTGATACACCATGTCTATTGTTTTGTCTATTATTTTTAATTTTTACATGACTATTATTTAGCTTACATATAAATAGAACTTCATGAAAAATCTAGCTTTTCTTGCCTTCATCTTTGCTATATATTCCTGCAACCAAGATCAAACCAAAACAAGTCATACTGAAATGAAGATGATAGATCCTACATCATACGGCACTTATCCTACAACGGATAAAGACACGGTAATAGACAACTACTTTGGGACAGATATTATCGATGCATACCGATGGCTAGAGGATGATATGAGTGATAAGACTGCAGACTGGGTAAAGCGTCAAAACGAACATACATTTGACTACCTCAATAAAATCCCATTTAGAAAAAATATTGAAGAGCGATTAACCACATTATGGAATTATGAGAAGGTAGGATCACCCTTTAAAGAAGGTGACTATACCTATTACTATAAAAATGATGGACTTCAAAATCAATATGTCATCTATCGGAAAAAAGGCGATGGAGATGCCGAAGTATTTCTCGACCCTAATACCTTTTCTGAAGACGGTACGACGTCACTGGGATCAGTAAGTTTTTCTAAAAATGGGAAAATCCTAGCTTATGCAATCTCAGAAGGTGGTAGCGACTGGCGAAAAGTGATCATCATGGATGTAGAGTCTAAAAAGATCATGGAAGATACTTTAGTAGATGTAAAATTCTCTGGGCTATCATGGTATAAAAATGACGGATTCTACTACTCTAGCTATGACAAGCCTGATGGTAGCGAACTATCTGCCAAGACAGATCAGCACAAATTGTACTATCATAAACTGGGTACCGCCCAAAAAGATGATCAAGTTATATTTGGTGGTGACAATACTAATAAAAGACGATATGTAGGTGGATATGTCTCTGAAGATGACCGATATCTTACCATCTCTGCCGCAAACTCCACCTCTGGCAATGAATTGTATCTTGTAGATCTCGAAAGTGCGGATCAAAAAATGATACAGGTACTGGATCATATGGATAGTGACACTTATCTTATGGATAACATAGGTAGCAAGTTATACTTGGTCACCAACCTAGGTGCACCCAATAAGAAAGTTGTCACTGTAGATGCCAGTGCTCCTCAATCTCAAAACTGGAAAGACCTTATTGCTGAAACGGATGAAGTATTGAGTCCTGGTACAGGTAGTGGATATATTTTCGCCAACTACATGGTGGATGCTATATCTAAGATCAAGCAGTATGATATGGACGGTAAACTGGTACGTGATATTGAATTACCTGGAGTAGGTTCTGCAGGAGGATTTGGCGGTAAGAAAGATCAAAAGACGCTTTACTATTCATTTACTAACTATCATACACCTGGCAACATCTACTCTTTTGACCCCAAAACAGGATCGTCAGATGTATACTGGCAGCCTGAAATCCAATTTGATGGTAATCAATACGAGTCGAAGCAAGTATTTTATCAATCTAAAGATGGCACTAAAGTACCTATGATCATTACCTATAAAAAGGGAATCAAACTAGATGGTAGTAATCCAACACTACTGTACGGCTATGGCGGATTTAATATCAGCCTTACTCCTAGATTTAGCATTACTAGAGCCGTATGGATGGAGTACGGTGGTATCCTGGCAGTGGCTAATCTAAGAGGTGGCGGAGAGTATGGTAAAGAGTGGCATGATGCAGGTACTCAGATGAAAAAACAAAACGTATTTGATGACTTCATAAGTGCAGCAGAATATCTTATCGGTGAAAAATATACTAGCTCTGATAAGTTAGCTATACAAGGCGGTTCTAATGGAGGACTTCTAGTAGGAGCCGCAATGACTCAGCGTCCCGAGCTCTTTGGGGTAGCTCTCCCAGCAGTAGGTGTATTAGATATGCTACGCTATCATACATTCACAGCAGGCGCAGGATGGGCATATGATTATGGTACTTCCGAGCAATCAGAAGAGATGTTTGAATATCTCAGAGGCTATTCTCCAGTACATAATGTAAAAGAAGGAGTTGCCTATCCAGCAACACTAGTGACCACAGGAGATCATGATGATCGTGTAGTACCTGCACATAGTTTCAAATTTGCAGCAGAGCTTCAAGATAAGCACAATGGAGACAATCCTGTCATGATCAGAATCGAAACCAACGCTGGTCATGGAGCAGGAACTCCTGTATCTAAGACCATAGAGCAGTATGCTGATATTTGGGGATTCGCATTTTATAATCTTGGTGTAGATATTAGGGATCCGAAGGGATAGGGCATAAATATACCATACGGATCATTTTGTAATTGGAAGTAATTTAATGTTCATAAATACTATTATATCCTGGGGGTAAAAGTCTCTACTAACGTCTACTTCATAATCAACATCGATTTACATTGAGTAGTGACTTTATTTCATGCTGATATCGATGAAAGTTATAAACCTTAAAATTGAAGATTATGAAGTATGTATTAGTCGTCGTGGTTCTTTTTATGACTATGATTTCATGTGATAAAGACGGCAATGATAATTGTAATATTGAAGGCAGATGGATTAACGAAGCCTTTGATAATACCTTATATGAATTTCAAGGTGGATTGCGATATACAATCTATTCGGTAGATGGGAGTTTCGGAACGATTGAAGATGCGATCCCTAATCCAAATGATTATACAGAAACTTCTGATTCATTAATCATAGATCTAAATTTTGGTAATTTCCAAAGATCAGCTCCGGTATACAAATGTGATTGTAATGTATTAGAATTAAACGCAGGAGCATCATTATACTATAAAGAAGGTTATAATATTGAAGACTGCGACGAGTAAGTTTTAATTGTCACTTTTGGCGATGGTAAGCTCTTATCATCTATATACAGAAGATATGGGTGATAAGAGATTTTTTGATTACAAGCCACCAAAAAAAGCATCTTGATAGTGTTTGATTACTGCTTGTCCTGATTTAGATATCAGTACCGAAATGATATCAAATCGTATCTCCCAATCATGATTGATCTGTTCCATATATCGATTAGCTGCATCGATTAAAAAAGCCTCTTTTTTGGCATTTACAGAGTCTTCAGGTTTGCCGTACCATTGATAGCTTCGGGTCTTCACCTCAATAATAACTAGCGTTTCGCCATCCATGGCAATGAGATCAATTTCTGCTTTTTTATACCTCCAGTTTCGCTCCAATATTACATAAGCTAACTCTGCTACATATTTTGCAGCGCAGTCTTCACCATATTCTCCGATTTCCTTTGTATTCAAAACTTAGAAAAATTTAATCTTAGTGTAACATTTACAGTAACCATATATTACGAGAATATACTATATATTTGCTAACTCAAACGATTAAATACTCCAGATTATGATGGATTCACTTATACAAAGATTTCCAGAACAGTTAAATGAGGCTCTAGAAATAGGTGCAAAAGCAACGATCAATGCTCATGATAAAGCAATCAATAAGGTCTATGTTGCTGGACTAGGTGGTTCAGGTATAGGAGCTAATTTCGTTGCAGAGTTTATAAGGGACGAGTGCCCTATTCCATATCTAGTAGGTAAAGGTTATTCTGTTCCTCATTATATTGATGAAAACACTCTAGTGATCCTTTCTTCCTATTCTGGTAATACAGAGGAGACACTAGAAGCTTTCAGCCATATGAAAGAAAGCGGAGCTAAAATCGTAGTAATCTCTGGAGGAGGTAAGCTTATAGCAGCCGCCAAGGAGATGGGACTTGATTATATACAAGTACCCGGTGACTGGCCATCACCGAGAGCATGCCTAGGATACTCTTTAGTGCAGCAATTATTTGTGATGCATAAGCTAGGATTTATATCTACCGCTACGATAGATGGTATACGGTCCTCTGCTAATCTTTTGCAATTTGATCAGGAAGAAATACAAGAGCAAGCTAAGGGTATCGCTGTAAAACTCAATAATAAAATTCCAGTTATCTATACGACTGATCGTATGGAAGCAGTAGCCGTACGTTTTCGTCAGCAAGTAAATGAAAATTCTAAAATGCTATGCTGGCACCATGTTATCCCAGAGATGAATCACAATGAACTCGTAGGATGGACAGATAAAAACGATGATCTCGTAGTTATATATTTTAGAAATAAGGATGACTACAAGCGTAATCAAGTACGTATGGATATCAATAAAGAGATCATATCTAAATACACTCCCAATATTATTGAGCTTTGGTCGAAAGGCAAAAACTTGGTTGAAAAAGCGATGTATTTTGTTCACCTTGGAGACTGGGTAAGCTGGTATCTAGCAGAACTGCATGGAGCTGATGCACTTGAAGTCAATGTGATTGATTATCTTAAAGGTGAATTAGCTAAAGTATAAGCTGTTCACTTTAAAAGATTTACGGTTTAAAAACAGCATTTCGACATGGCTATTAGAAGCAAATACGGTCGAAAACGGGAATCATCATTATCAACATATTTATGGATTGCTTTAGGCATCCTACTGACTTGGATTTTCTTTTCTATATACCAAGAGAAGTCACCCTCTGCGACACTCGAAGATGTTTATCATAAAGTCTTAGGTCAAGATTCCTTGGTCTCAAAATCACCTAGATCATGGGAGAAAGACTATCAAAGTCTGCAAGCTCAATCGGATTCTGTACAAGCTGAATTGACAAAATGCCTCACGTCATCACCTTATAAGTTAGGTAAAGTTAGCATAGAAGATGATTTTGTCAATCTCAGAGATGCCGCTAGTCTATCCTCTAATATTATTCAAAAAATACCCAATGGATCGGAAGTAAATATCCTGTATTTTGATACCAAAGAGTACATATGGGATGGTAAAATGGGTAAGTGGTGTAAAGTACAATATGCCGATCTAGAAGGTTGGGTATGGGGCAACTATATAGCACCACAGTAGTTTGGCAATAGCTAAATTACATATGATACCTTGCCCTATCTCAGAGGATGGAATTAATCATCTTTCGCAAGATACTATAGATATCATTCACAGATTAGATCATTTTATTGTAGAACGAGCACGTACCGCACGTCGATTTATCAAATCAACCCAACACCCTAGTCCTATCCAGAATCTGGTAATCATGGAGATGGATAAGCACGATCCAAGTCATCAAGTTGTAAAATATCTACAACCGCTAAAGGAGGGCATTTCTATAGGAATACTTTCGGAGGCTGGCTGCCCTGGCATTGCCGATCCGGGCAATCTATTTGTGCAAAAAGCTTATGAATATGGTATTCCTGTAGTACCACATGTAGGACCTTCATCTATTATTTTGGCGTTAATGGCCTCCGGACAAAATGGGCAAAACTTTGCATTCATAGGATATCTACCCAATAAAAAACCGCAACTTGCTCAGCGACTGAAGCAACTCGAATCGCATATCATACGAACCAAACAGTGCCAGATTTTTATAGAAACACCTTATAAAAATGGCTTTCTTCTAGGGCAGATCATATCACAATGTCAAAAAAACATGAAGTTGACAATCGCCTGCGACATCAATGATACGGAAGAATATATACAGACTCATTCCATATCAAAATGGAATGAAAGCAAATTACCAGATCTCCATAAGCGACCTGCAATATTCATTTTAGGAGTATAGATTGATCGAGTATTAGTTCCCAAGGGTACAAAATTATTTTTTATTAGAGCATTGAACTTTGAAGTGTCCGCTAACTGTTACATTAGTATCTCAAATATGAAAAACTATGAGCACTGCACTTGCTGAAGCAACTAAAAGCCTTACTAGAAGAGGATACCTAGATATTGATGTGGATCCTACCCTCGATCTTGTAGAAGAAATCAATAAGCTGAAGAAAGAGAAGAATGCAATCATTCTTGCTCATTACTACCAGGAGAAGGAGATTCAAGATATTGCAGATTATATAGGTGATAGCTTAGGTCTATCTCAGAAAGCAGCAGAAACCGAGGCGGATATCATTGTCTTTGCAGGAGTGCATTTTATGGCCGAAACTGCAAAAATGCTCAATCCTCAGAAGAAAGTTCTTCTCCCTGACTTAAAAGCTGGTTGTTCATTGGCTGATAGTTGCCCTCCTCATATTTTTAGAAAATTCAAAGAGAAATATCCTGATCATGTAGTTGTAAGCTATATCAACTGTACTGCTGAGCTTAAGACACTTACTGATATATGTTGCACATCTTCTAATGCTAAATATGTGATAGAATCAGTACCTGAAGATAAGGGTATCATTTTCGCTCCTGACCGAAATCTTGGTGCATATCTCGAAAAAGTGACAGGAAGGGATCTCGTACTATGGAATGGTAGCTGCATGGTGCATGAGATATTTAGTCATGAGAAGATTACAAAACTCATGATGCGACACCCTGAAGCGGTATTTATAGCACATCCTGAATGCGAGGCGCATTTGCTAGAAAAGGCTCAGTTTATCGGTTCTACAAGTCAAATGATCAGATATACTGAAGAGTCAGATGCTACAGAATTTATAGTTGCTACAGAGTCAGGTATCATACATGAGATGCAAAGACGCTCGCCATCAAAGACTTTCATACCAGCACCGCCTAATAATACCTGTGCCTGCAATGACTGCCCTCATATGAAGCGTAATACCATGGAAAAACTCTATCTCGCAATGAAGCACGAGTTACCAGAAATATTACTTGAAGACTGGGTCATCGAACAAGGAACAGCTTGTATAGATCGTATGCTAGAGATCAGTAAAAAGGCGGGATTATAAAATAACATTTCGCAAAGAAGTCCAAACAACAGAATATATCAGTAGATAGATCGTAAAAAAGAAGGTTTCGACTTATCTTGACGAGAACTAATCTAACTGATACAGATGTACAATTGTTACCTTACTATATTTTGCGCTTTACTTCTTAGCTGTACTGCATTTCATACCCATGCACAAACCTGGGAAACCCTGGGTGAACCTCCATTTTTAAAACATCATACCAATGGTTTTGGAGTAGATGGGGGAGCTTATGTCTTTGAAGGGGTATCCGGTGGAGAATTTTCAAATGCATTTTGGAAATACAACGAAGCAGATGACACTTGGTCACAGTTAGCAGATTTCCCTGGAGAGCCTAGGGCTCTTGCTATAGGAGATGATTGGGATGGTAAATATTATTATGGTTTTGGAAGTAAAGGCTCTGGTCAAGGTAATTACCTAAGCGATCTTTGGGTCTTTGACCCATCCGATGAATCGTTTACACAGTTACCATCATGCCCATGTCAAGGAAGAAATCATCCAGCACTAATAGCACATAATGGAAAAGTATTGATGGGTTCAGGTTCTTTTTGGGACGGCGATCTAGATGACTGGTGGGAATACGATATATCTACTCAAGCATGGACTGCAAGACCATTTATTCCCGGTGGAGAAAGGCATCACCCATATCACTTTGCAGCTGGAGACCACGTATATGTAGGTGGTGGCCATAGAACTAATTGGCTACAGTACGATATTGAAAATATGACTTGGACAGAAATAGATAATGCCCCAGGTGGTCGAGTAGCCGGTACGCAGTTCAACTATCAAGACAAAGGTTACGTACTAGCTGGTGATAATGAAAGTCATTCTGCGCATGTACCTAACGCTACTTCATTTATGAGATATATCCCCGATGAAGATAGATGGGAAACCTTACCTCCGCTCCCAGCTACGGTAGGAAGATGGGCGCCTGCCAGTTTTATCATAGGTAGCCATGTATATTTTATGGGAGGTATCAATTTTGATGTAAATGGTGAGAATGCTCTCTACAGATTTGATCTATCCTTATTAGACCAAACCTCTTCTAATGAGCAACAAGAAATAGCAACTCTTAAAGTATATCCTAATCCCTCTGCAGATGTGATTTTTATCGACCATGTAGTTACAAATGCTAGCGTAAGTATTTACGATATACATGGAAGACTAATCATACAAGAGGCTCATTACAGCGCTGGTTCTGGTATAAATGTGAAGTCTCTACAAGCAGGCACTTATACCGCCATAGTGGGACATCGTGATACTCAAGCGATAGTGTCTTTTAGTAAGAAATAGGTATTAAGGGCTTGATTAGGTTATTAAAAATAAGAGGCTCAGTTATCTATTGAGTTAACCTTTTCTAATAATTATTCTTTGTAAAGACCACTAATTTGATGATAATTCTTCATTAAATTCTGCAATAATTGGCATATGATCACTAATATCCAGCCAATGCTCCGCAACTCCTACTTCTAGATCTAGTAACTTCTCTATATACTCTGCAGAACTAAATACATAATCAATGTGAAACGGCCTTTCAAGTTTTCTTTGAAAATATAACGTGGGTATAGTTTCATTACCCTGCTGCTCACCCTTTATCATATGATACAGACTTATTATTCCTATTTTCTCCAATTCATTGACAACATCTGAATGATTCCACCATCTATCCCATTGATCCCATTTACTATTGCTGTTAAAATCCCCAAACATTAGAATATTTTTCATTTTCTTACGATTGATCTGAAGGTATTTCCAGAATTGTCCTATATATCCAAAGTTAGGTGAGTTATTTCTATGAGTCCATACTGCCAATAAATTGAATTGTCCGTTGATCTCGCAAGGAAGAAAATGCTTAACGGTATGATCTTCGTAATGATTTGGCCAATTCAATTCTTTTATGACAATTTCTGACTTAGCAAAAACAGCTAGTCCTTTGTTTTTACTGTCCCCTTTCCAAATATAGTTGGCCGCCCATTTTTGATATTCTTCATGTTTGGATTCAAGCGGATTTTCACACTCTTGAATTATATAAATATCCGCGTTCAGTTCAGCAATCCTTTCGAATTTCTTTCTGAAAGCACCATTACAATTCCAGGTTACTATTTTCAATGTAATTTATCAAAGGGTTTTCTCATTTCTTATCCACTAATAAACTGACTTTAACGATTAAACTCCTCTTAAGAGTTCCGTTAATACCTACCATCATCCACCACTCACGGCCTGCATCATCAAGGCGCAGGCCCAGGCTCCATATGTACCCATGGCATAACCTAACACCGCCATCAATACACCTACAGGAGCAAGACTTGGATTAAATGCTGAAGCGACAATAGGTGCAGAAGCAGCACCACCAATATTGGCCTGAGAGCCTACCGCTACAAAGAAGAATGGCGCCTTAATTAACTTAGCAGTTGCTAATAATACAAGGATATGTATAAGCATCCATATGATTCCTATTGAAAACAAACCTAGGTTTTTTAATACTTCCCCGAGATCCATTTTCATACCAATGGTAGCTACCAAAATATATATGAAAATACTACCCCACCGGGATGCACCTACACCCTCTAATTTTCTAAACTTGGTAAATGAAAGAGCAAGACCTATCGTTGTACAAATTACAACTAGCCAGAAAAAGCCAGACATCAATGTACTCAGTCCATATTCTAATAAAACACCATTAAATATCACATTGCCGTCTGCATCAAACTCTTTGGATCTTTCATTGATACCATCAAAAAATGGAGATAGTAAGTCTGCTCCAAAATGTGACAATGCCACTCCTCCAAAAGCGATGGCAAGCATGATAAATAACTTCGTTGTCGTAGGCATTTCCTTGATAGATGCTCTATAGTTTGAAATCGAATCTATCAAGCCCTGTATGGCACTATTATCAGCTTTCAGTTTGTCATCCAATTTATCACTGATCTTAGCTCCGTATAACAAAAAGCCCATCCATATATTGGCAACGATCACATCAATGACTATCATCGTTCCGAATAGATTATCCTTAACCTCAAATATCTCTTTCATTGCCGCCTGATTAGCCCCTCCACCAATCCAACTTCCTGCTATGGTAGAAAGACCTCTCCATAGTTCGCCAGGAGTAGCGCCTACCACATCAGGTGCAATCGTGGATACTGTCAATAATGCGATTGGGCCACCCAATATGATTCCAAGCGTTGCAGCACCAAACATGATGAGTGCCTTTGGTCCTAGATTGATAATGCCCTTAAAATCAATACCCAAGCAAAGCAATATCAAACTAGCAGGCAAGAGATATCTACTCGCCACAAAATATAATTGTGAGTGCCTTTGATAAGGCGCAAACTCAGATTTAGCAACCCCTGAGTCACTTAAAAAATTGGTAATCCCATCATAATTTAGACCTTCTGGTACGGCTAGATTGTACTGAGATAATAGATCAATCAAGGAAGCATCATACCAATGAGGTGCGATCAAATGAAACGGCCAGTGAAACAATGCCGGCAAAAAATAGCAAAGTAAAAGCGATGGCACATAAGTATAAAACTTCTTCCAAAAAGGAGTCTGTAGAGTTTCGGTATAGAATATAAGTGCCAGAAGTGCTAATAATATTCCAAAAACTATTGCATCATTGGTAAATAATGGACCACCTGCGAAAGAAGCTAATGCCAACATATGTTATAAAAATTTTGTAACCCCAAGATATCAAAAAGACAACGGAATCCGATATCCAACGTTTTAGCTCTATGAGATTGATTGTTATCCTTTGCATTATTTTTGTTAACAACTTCGTCATTAGCGGTCAATCCTCTTGGACTTTAGCTAAGGATCAAGATAACATCAAGGTATGGACCAGACCATGCGAAGGCTCGGCAATCAAGGAATTTAAAATGGAGGCTGTCATGGATGAAAGTCAAGAAAGCGTCATTGCTACCCTTATTGACATTCCAAATATTACAGAATGGTATATGTACGTATCTGAAGTACATGTAGATAGTATCATCGGCAATAGTCGAGCTAAATATCTGATTGTCTTTGATCTACCCTGGCCGGTCAGGGATAGATATGTAGATACTGATGCCACTATTGAAATGCAAGATGGGGTTGCCAAAGTTACTATTACAGCCTATGACGCTGGCAGATCAGGATACAAAGGCAATGTCAAAGTATCTGTCATGCGAGCAGCTTACGAAATCAAAGCTATAAACGAAAAACAGACTTTGATCACTCACTATGGACATATGGAGCCAGCTGGTTTGCTCCCAGCTTGGTTAGCCAACTCTGGTGTTTCTGATGGACCATTAGAATCTTTCATTGCATTTAGGGAAAGGATACCCCATTATCGCGACACCAAAATCCCTAACTTTAAATAGATCATGTTTAGTACTTTAGAGGTATGAAAATATTACTCGAACGTATCAATGATAACATGCATTTCAAGGCATCCAATGAAGCAGGTCATACACTAGAACTTAGTGGCGATGGTCTTGCCGTAGGTCCTATGGAGTCATTATTGAGCGCCATAGCGGGATGCAGTACTATTGATATCGTCATGGTATTAAAAAAGATGCGTCAAGACTTACAAGATGTCAAAGTAGAAGTCACCGGTACTCGAAGAGAAGAAATACCACAGTTATTTACCAAGATCCATATGCACTATAAACTCATAGGAGATATAAAGGATAAAAAAGCCAAAGAAGCAATAGACCTTAGCGTAGAAAAATACTGCTCGGTATCTAAAATGCTAGAGAAAACTGCTGAGATTACCACTAGTTATGAAATCATAGATGCAGCATCTTTATCAGATTAACAATTCTTATTATCAAAATCATCTAGTACCACTATGAGTAAAATGCTGTCCATCATCATTCCTGCTTACAATGAAGAAAATACCATCGAATCCATACTAGATAAGATATCTGAAGTGGTGCTCATTGACGGAATCACTAAAGAATATATTATTGTCAACGATGCATCATCAGACAGTACAAGCAAGGTTGTGAAAGATTATATGATCAAGCATCCTGAGCTCAATATCCAGTTTTATGAGCACGAGGTGAATAAAGGCAAAGGTGCCGCTCTACATACTGGAATAGCAAAAGCCAAAGGAGATTATGTCATAGTACAGGATGCTGACTTAGAGTACGATCCGCATGAGTTCAATATACTACTCAAACCGATCTTGGATGGTTTTGCGGATGTAGTGTACGGCAGTCGATTTATGGGCGGTAATCCACATCGAATTTTATTTTTCTGGCACTCTATAGGCAATGGTATATTGACCTTCCTGTCTAATGCTATGACCAATCTAAATCTGACCGATATGGAGACATGCTATAAGCTATGGAAACGCGAAATTATCCAATCCGTCTCTCTAAAAGAACAGCGCTTCGGATTTGAACCCGAAGTAACTGCCAAAGTATCTCGAATCCCAAAAATCAGGATTTATGAAGTAGGTATCTCCTACTATGGTCGTACTTATGAAGAAGGTAAAAAGATCAATTGGAAAGATGGATTTAGGGCTATCTATTGTATCCTAAAATATAATATCTGGAGTAAACGATAGTCTTAGACTAAAGGCTTCTAACTAACCAACCCTAGTAACCATTTTCTCTCAGTCAGCGGATTAGCATCTTCAATCTTGGTCCTTAATTTAGCTTGACTTTTAGTATCATACTGATTAGATCGTTGTATTTGCTTGACTAATCCGATGATATTTTTGTAATTCTGCTTATGATATCCAAGGATCTTTTTTCTGACTAAATATACTTGCATAGAATCTATATGGCTATCCAATAACTTCCATTCTTTAAGCTCGTAATATAACTTCAACTGAAGAGTTTTTGATGCTAATTGGATCAAAGGATCTTTAAAATTGACATGAAGCAGATGATCTAGAGATTGGTCATGATCCTGATCATGATATCGGATAAGCGCTAGATTGAAGTGATAAGCACTCAATTGATATTGTTTGGCGATTTTTGATTTATAACTTTCGCTAAATTCTTCAGCCCAAGGTAAGTCCCCTACCCGTATAGCCATCATAGCTACATTTCGATAAGTAAATCTTGAGATCTTTCCATCAGTCAGTAATACCCCTTTGTCTAAGGCTCTAGCATATAGTTCTAGGCCAATTTTACCAAAATCCTTTTCGCCTTTATTGAGGTGGCGTATACAAAAGTTTATACCCAGTAGATATAGGCCTTTCAATTCTTCATTATCAAAATGACTAATATATTCACTCAGCGTATCTCTAAACAATTGAAAATCTACGATAGTGTCTTGCACAATCATTGCATGACAGCTGAGATATACTGCAATCATAGGATGATCTGGCGCCAATTCTTTTGATTTCTCTAAGATCAATTCAATATTTTGGAGATCATACTCTTGGTTATACACCATTTTATGAGATAGAGCAAGACACAACCATCTTAGCTTCCTACCGTAATAAATCGTATCTATAGTCTGATGTATGTCTTTAAAAGCAAGTTCTTGATTTCTTTTTTGAGACGATAAAAATTCATATTGCTCCAATTGAAAATCCATAAGTGCCTCAAAGTGACTCTGATCTTTGCGCTTACTCTTTTGTAATCTTCGTTCTACCTTATTTAGTCGATGGATATAACTTTTAGAAAGATTATGCTTTTTGTAAAAACGAAGACTAGCCATTTCAGAATAGTCCTTATCGTTTATCACTTTACTAATCGTGATATATTGTTCGACTGCTTTCAAAAGATCACTTAACAGTAAACGTAACTTGGAATCCTGATACTGTTCCTGAGGATAAATGATTTTGAATATCCCTTCTTTATCAATATCTGGGATCATTTGTAGATGCTTATCCTTTAGAATATCAAACAACAATAAGACGCGACTATTGATGGTGAAAAACTCAGATTTCAGCAGTTTTTCCAATTTATCCTGCTCTTTTGGACTTAACTTATCCAATATTTCGATAAAAGTTTCACCAAACATCTATAATAATATCTACACTCTAATATTATAAAACACTGAAATACAATATATTAAAAAATTAAATTAATACATCTTTCTTCTACAAAACTAATTAAATGTATTATTTATCATAGAAAAAGCATCCCATATTTGTGTTATGAACATATCTAACCCAATTGTTATGAAAAAATATATCATCGCCTTGATGGCTTTCTTATGGCTAAATAGCTCTATGCATGCACAAAACGCATGTGTAGATACCATACAAGTACTTTCGACATACACGACTACTGGTAATACTATGGCTGTAGATATTGCTGTAACGGGATTTACCAATATTCAGTCCATGCAGTTTTTAGTATCCTATGATACATCAGTAGTTGACTTTCAGTCTTCTGGCAATTATAACCTACCTGGTATGACATCAGCATCTTTTGCAGAAGTGACCGATGGAGAAATAAGACTAATCTGGATTGATAATACTGCTAGCAACCCAGTGACTTTGCCAGAGTTGAGTCAGATTTTTACCTTATATTTTGATGTAATTAGTAGTGAGGATCCTAACATCAACATAGGTTCTACTAGTGGTTTTCCGGCAGAAATATCCAATGCTGATAATGATATACTATGCATCAACGACCTAGGAAACAACAGTGGGGGTGGCGGATCAGGGAATGGAAACGGAAATGGAAGCTGTGTAGATACAGTCTATCTGAGTGCTGTATTGGATACGGATAACGCAACTACATCGATAGATATCACAGTAGAAGACTTCGAAGATATCTCTTCCATGCAGTTTTTGATGAACTACGATCCATCAGTACTTGACTTTACTTCTACTAGCGACTATGCACTATCTGGCTTATCCGCAGTCTCTTTCAATGAGCCTACAAATGGAGAAATAAGAGTAGTATGGACTGATAATACAGGATTGACACCGGCAACTTTGGCAGATCAGACTATACTATTTACATTACATTTTGATAATATTTCGTCCGATGATCCTAACTTTCAAATTTGCTCCAGTGATCAATTTCCTGCTGAAATAGCAAATTCTCAAAGTGAAGTACTTTGCATTCCAGATCTTTGCACGTCAACAGGAGGAGGAAACGGAAATGATTCCAACGATCCTATTCCGTGTCTTGATGTAAATCTATCCTTGATAGAAACAGATAATCATACTATTATTGATGTACAAGTCAATGAATTTGATAGTATCACTTCTCTTACTTTGGAGATTGATTATAATGAGTCGCTTCTAAACTTTGAAGAATTTATCAATACCAATAGTTTATTAGGGCTTGATAATACCAGCCTTTATCAGCAAGATGGAAAGATATTTGTTAACTGGGAAGCGTCAACAACCGAAGAATCTGTAAGTATCCCAAATGGTACTAGCTTATTCCAGATACAATTTGAAAAATATTCCGGAGATTCTCAAACTCTTATAAGCTTTACCAATCAAGATCTTGGCAATAGTGCAGCGCATGCAAGAGACGAAGATTTATGCATGGATTTTAATACTGTTGTGCTTGGCACCAATCCCTCAAACTGTGTAGACAGTCTTATAATCGATCTTGTGGGTACTAATGGATCTACTTCTTTATCCATTGATTTTGAAACGTATAATTTTGAAGACATTGCTTCTTTACAATTTTCTATAGAATACGATGACACCCATTTAACATTTGAATCAATTGAAGCTGGTGCTTTAAATGTAGGTCCCTCATCTATAAACAGTAATACACCAGGCACTATCAATTTTGCATGGATAGATAATACCGTCCAAGGTCTGAGTATAGCCGATGGTAGTTCACTATTTACCATCAATTTTACTTCTAGCTCAAACAACGCTTCAGAGGTAAGTATCACCTCTAACCCAATTCCTGTAGAAATAAGCAAAATAATTAATAATCAAGTGGTCGAAATTTGCTTAGTTTCCGATCAAGTAGAACTTCTTTCAGAGGGAGCATTACTTTCTGGATACATCAGGTATGATGAAGATGCAAACTGTACAGATGATCCAATGGAAACTCCAATGCAAGATTGGATCGTACAATTTGCTGCGCCCCAAGATACTTTTTACAGTAATACTGATAATGAAGGTTACTATCAAGCCCTTGTAGTACCTGGCACTTATACGGTTTCAGCCATTTCACCAAATGAACTCTGGAGCTTTTGTGAAAATGATATAGTCAGTGTCACGGCTCAAAATGGTGATATCGATGAGATCGATTTTTATACTACCGCAGTAGAGTCTTGTTCTTTATTGGATGTAAGCCTTTCTACACCATTTCTCAGAAGATGTTTTGATAATACCTATGTACTTGAGTATTGTAATACTGGTACCACTACTGCCGCGGAAGCCTACATCGAGCTTATATTAGATGAAAATTTAGATTTCATCAGTACAGATCATCCTGATTATGAAGTGGGATCCAACGGATATACCTTCAACCTTGGAGATGTAGCACCTTTTACCTGTGCAAAAATTAAAGTAGTCGTCAATGTCTCATGTGAATCAGTATTGGGGCAAACACATTGTAGCGAAGCTATCATATACCCTAATAATGATTGTTCACAACTTGGAAGTAACTATGATGGAGCAAGCCTCAGAGTAAGTGGAGAGTGCGATAATGATTCGGTACGATTTAATATACAGAATGTAGGAATTGGAGATATGATCATGCCTTCTGAATTTATCGTAATCGAAGATGATGTGATGTTTAATAAACAAGAGATCAACCTGCCTTCTGGTGAGCAAGAATCGTTTGCTTATGCCGCCGATGGTGCTACTTTTAGGGTCAATGTCAATCAAGTCAATGGTCATCCAGGTGCATCTAATCCTACTGCAGTCATAGAAGGATGTGATCCTGACAACGACAGCGACTTTAGCCTCGGATATGTGCTTATGTTTCCTGAAGATGACAATGATGCATGGATATCAAGTGATTGCCAAGAAAATATCGGCAGCTACGATCCTAATGATAAAAATGCATTTCCGAGAGGATATGGCGACGAGCATTATATCAAAAAGAATACAGATTTAGAGTTTAAAATAAGATTTCAAAATACAGGAACAGATACTGCATTTAAAGTAGAAATCGTAGATACGCTATCTCGTAATCTTGACATACGGTCGCTGAAGGTAGGAGCTGCAAGCCATGATTATGAAATGATACTACGTAATCAAGAACTCAGATTTGTATTCAACAATATTAAGCTTGTAGATAGTACTACTAATGAGCCAGGAAGCCATGGGTTCATAACATACTCCATCAAACAAAAACCTAATCTAGAAGATGGTGAAGAAATATTCAATAAAGCAGGCATATACTTTGATTTCAACGAGCCTATCATTACCAATGAAACATTCCATCTTATCGGAACTAACTTCATGGATGTTCAGCTTTCTGTTGATGATCCTACCATCGTAATTGCAAGTAAAATATACCCCAACCCTATACTAGATGAAGCTACCCTTGAGCTGGAAGATCAAAGTAATGTCCCTAAACAGTTAGAGATCTTCAGTGCTCAAGGGCAACTACTCAAGCGTATGAATCAACGGTCATCCACCTTTAATATAACAAGAGAAGGGCTTGCTACTGGAACGTACATCTATAAGGTAAGGATCGGCAACCAAGCTATTGCCTACGGAACGCTAATCGTACTTTAAATACTTAAAAACAAAGATCATGAAATCAATAATAAATATCATATTATCCATATCTCTCTTAGCTTTCCATAATCATAGTGCGGCTCAGAATCCAATTAATCTTGCTGATTCCACCGTAATTGGTCAAACTATTGGCTTGTTGGTAGCAACTGAATCTGATAACCATGTAAATATAGAATGGGATTTATTTAACTCTCTCAGTAATACCACCTATGATTGTACCGACGAAAATCAAGGGGATTATCCTGAGCTGACTGATGTGCTTTGTGATTCTATAAATTCTATACAAATATTTATTTCAGAAGCCCCTATTGACTTTAACTTATGGTCAAATGCTACCACTTTTTCATCTAATCAAGACTATCTCAATGGAGTTTCTACACTTGATATGGTCCTCATCACGCGTCATATTTTAGGTATAAACACTTTTGATAGTGAGTATAAAAAGTTAGCCGCTGATATCAATAATAATGGTAGCATATCAGCAGTAGATCTACTAGAGATGAGAAGACTGATCCTAGGCATCTACAATGAATTACCTAATCAAGTAAGCTGGATAGCCTTTGCAGATGAAGTCATCGAAGACTTTAACTATGACATCCCAGTAGTAGGCTGTACTGCTGTAAAAATTGGTGATATCAACGGATCAGCAATCTCTGGACTCCAATCAAATAATCAAGTTGTCGAAAACAGATCAACTACTTACCTTACCATCGAAGATCAAAAAATAAAGTCAGGAGTCCCCTATAGTATTGCTGTATCCGCTAATGAAGATCTTGCTATCTATGGCTTGCAACTAACACTCGACTCTGATCAAACTCAAATCTCAGATCTTAGCATAGAATCTGCAGCTTTAACTATCACTCCCGAAAGTATCCATAACCAGGCTTCAGCATCAGGTAAAACTAGTATAGCTTGGATGGACGTTGACAATAATGAAATAGAGAAAAATAAAACCCTGTTTTACGTAACTTTTATGGCCAACGAAGACGCATACCTATCAGATGTGTTACAATTAACAGAAGCACCGACTCCAAGTCTCATGGTAAACCAAAAATTGGAGGAAGAAATTATAGATCTCAAGTATATCACATCTACATCAGAATTGAGAGTATTCCCAAATCCAACCAATGATGTACTTCAAATATTTGGCGTATCAGAAGGTATATCGCAAAGTAAGTTATACGATCAATTTGGTAAAGTGGTGCTCAGTAAAAGCCATAGCGGAAATACAGAACTCTTAGTGGACAATTTAAATAATGGTATTTACTTTCTCCAATTAGAATCAGAAGAGGGAATAATACAGACGCAGAAAATAGTCATACAACACTAGACTTTAGACTTTAGACTTTAGACTTTAGACTTTAGACTTTAGACTTTAGACTTTAAAAATATACTCATTAGGAATGTGAAGTTTCGTAGATTCTTCACGGGTTTTTCAAGATTCGATTGAGAAGATTAGTCCGCTAGTCTCATGAACACAAATCGAATACATCTCAAGTAGAGGATCGCTCATGGTTTCTACTTACGGATAA
Organism: Saprospiraceae bacterium; assembly: GCA_020629715.1. GTDB lineage: Bacteria > Bacteroidota > Bacteroidia > Chitinophagales > Saprospiraceae > JAHDGW01. Next base: position 152,590 of record JAHDCU010000008.1, on the reverse strand, counting down.
GATACTTTTTCAAGACCTCGTTTGATCCTAGATGTAGGCTCGTGGTTTTGAGAGAGTATTTTTTTAGTAATCTTCGTAGATGACTTTCCTTAAAAACCTTACTGCCAGACTTATCTCAGCTGATAGGTTTCGGATTTGCCTCTCTCCTACATTCGTTACGTTGCCCGTAAAAGGATTAGTTATATTTCCGATTTCTGGAGATTGATATTGGAATGAAAGATCAGGACTTATCGTCAGCTCTAAACTTCCTCCTATAAATTCTGATAATCGGTACTCCAAGCCACCACCGAAACTTAAACCATAATTGACCTTATTGACAAATTGATCCATTGGATAAAAGAAGCTTTCAAATCTTTCATATTCCTGCAAATTGGTGTTGACCGTATATTCTCCACGGATGCCCACCGTATAGAAGGCTTCAAAACTTCCCATCGTGCTAAACTTCCGTTTTGCACCTAAGATCAGTGCCACATTATTGAATTCAAATCCTTGTGATGAATTAAAACCTGAAAAAAAGTCATTGACTCTTATAGCGCTACCTCGCGTATGATATCCCAGCTGAGCATATAGACTACTGGGAGATTCTTCATCAAAAGTCTCAATAAAAAAAGCTCCATGATATGTGAATAGAGCATCCTGTTCGATGTTATTCCACTGTTGAAAAGATACCGTAGGTCCCAACTTTGGGCCAAACCAAAGGCTCTGGCCCGACATGGAGAAGGTTAAAAACATCACTAGATTACAAACTAAATACCTTAAATGCATGCTCTATCAGTTTTAAATCAATACAAAATACAAAACGATATCTTAACGCTTAGGCTTAGCCCAATCAGGTCCAAACAAAAACTTAGGATCCCTTAATTCATGAGATTTTTTCTTTCTTTTTCTAAGTTTAGGTTTTTTACTATTTCGCTTGGCTCTATCCAAAGAGATCGTTCTACCCGCTATTAAGTCATTATCATGATCAAGGTTATTTTCCTTTTCTAAAGCCTCGAATGCCACATCATATTGAAGCGCAATGTCAAACAAACCCTCTTTTTCATCAATGGTATGCTTATGGTCGTAACTTTTCTTTTTAGAAAACTTTCTAATCTCTTTCTTAGAAGTGTTAGCATTAGTAACTACCTCATCTCTCTTGTCTACATGATTACTTACAGCATATAAATCTCGTTCGAGCTCACCACTTTGATCAAATAAAAATAACTCATACTGCTCAATGATTTGTATTAGTTTTTTGGGGTATTTCTTATCGGTAGCATAGCCAGCTTTCAATAGTCCTTTGGCCCATTTTCTATAATCTGTATGATCGTATTCGAATAAAAATCCATAACGATATGCTTTTCTACTGTCCATCAAAAAATCAGTATGTGCTATGTATGATTCAAATGGATCATCATATGCTCGGAAACAACTCATAATGAGATTACCTTTGCTATCTCGATCGTCATCCTCTTTGGCAAATACTTTCCCTGTCCATTGAGATCCGCATTTGATACCAAAGTGATTATTTGCTATAGTAGCTAGGTCACTTCTACCCCAGTCCGACTCCAATAAACCCTGAGCCAACTTAATAGAAGCAGGGATACCGGATCTATGCATTTCAGAAATAGCAATCTCCTTATATGTAGAAATATAATGATCAGCAAGCTTGCTCCCATAAGTCCGTCCAATCAAGGAAAAAGAACATAAGAGCAAAGAACTTACTAACATTACAATCCTGTTACTTAATAACATATAGTATTTATATTTAACTTATAATCAATAGATTATTAATACATTACAATTTTCATGCTAATATTTTTATCAAAACGGAATTTTCAACTATAAATCTGTATTGATACTAATGAGTCTAAACCATTTTGTATTGCCAAGGATTGATTTTATCTTAATGATTGGTGGAGCAAGGGTTTCAGACAGCAATCAATCATTGTTAAAAAACTTAAAACAACATGACAAACTTAATGGACCTTCTCCAAGGTCAACTTTCTAGCGGAGTAATAGATGCACTTACTTCTCAAATCGGTGGAGCCGATAAAAAACAAACCAATGTAGCAGCCAATATGGTCATGCAGACTTTAATGAATGCAGTAGCTAAAAATGCATCTTCTCCTCAAGGTGCTCAAGCTCTGAATAATGCATTGGAGAGAGACCATGACGGTGGTATACTGGGAAGTGTAATGGACCTAGTCACAGGAAGTGGTCAAGTAGCCAACAGCAAATCGGCAGATGGTTTTGGTATACTTTCTCACTTGCTAGGTGACAACATCTTCAATGTCGTAGAAATGATCTCCAAAGGATCAGGAGTCAATCGTAGCGGTGCTATGAACATGCTTATGAAACTTGCTCCTGTTGCATTAGGAGTATTGGGCCAACAAAAGAAGCAAAATAACATGGGTGCCAGTTCTTTAATGGATTTCTTGGGTCAAAGCCAAAGACAATACACTCAGCAAAATCAAAACAACAATCTAATTACCAAAATTTTAGATAGAGATGGTGATGGATCTGCTATGGATGAGGTAGCAAGCATGGGTATGAAAATACTAGGCAACCTATTTAGTAAGTAAATTATATTAAGCGACACTGGAATTTCATATTCGGTGTCGCTATCTTACTGCTATGAAAAGGGTTACACAAGAATATCAGCATTATTTGTATTGGAAAGAAGAGAGAAGAAAAGAGAGACTTGTATTTATAGCAAAAAAAGCAAAATCTACAGCATCTTACCTATTACTATTACTTATAGCGATAGAGGTATTTTTGAGACCATTGACATTGAATACATTTCTAAGATACGCTATAATATGTTCAGCAATCGGCATATGGGATGGTTATCGCTCTTGGAATATTAATGAAAAGCGCTATCTGCGTAATCTTAAGTGGCATGAGTAACTTGATGGAATTTAATTAGCCATAATATAAGTGGAAAAAAAACCTGCTCATAAATATAATTTTCAGTTACAATTCACAAAAGAGCTTCTCACGGAGTATTTCTACGACGATAGCGTTTTTGGAGGAAAAACCCTTAAAAATCAAATTCACTGGATTATCCTTACTCCTATTTGCGGACTTATTGCCGCTTATATCATGTATAATAATGCTTTGAATCTTGGAATTCTATTGATTAGTAGTAGCTATACCATCATTGGATCTATAAAATTAAGTAAGCACATGTGGTTTAATCTCAAACTCAAAAAATCAATAAACTATCATATCGAAAAGTATAACGACTATAGTTCATCTACAATACATATCAACGAAAAATATATTAAGATCTCAAGTCTCACAACCGATTCTGAAACTATCATTTTAGCCACTTCAATCGAAAATATTAGTAAAAAGGAGCTAGGAATACACTTCTTTCACCGAAAAGGTTTTTTTGTCCTACCCAAAAAAGCATTCCCTAGTCAAGATACATTCAATGAATTTTATGAATTACTAACCACAACATTTATAAACACTTCGGACAAATCCCCGATATCGTAAAGTTAACTTCTTCTACTTTATAGTTGGCTGGCATTTTAAAGGAAGGATGAATATTATCCAAACAAGTGACTGCTGAGCATTTTGTACAGCTAAAATGAACATGATCATGCATGTGATTATAATCGTTGCATTTATGACATGCAGCATATCTGCCAACACCATCTATATCAATGACTTTATGAATTTCCCCTGCATCGATCAATCTATCTAAAATGCGATAGATCGTCACTCGATTGATTTTCTTATCAATTCCCTGCACAAGATCCTGATGAGACAAAGCAGAATCTGCCTTCTGTATAATCGATAATATGAGGTCTTTATTTCTCAAGCAATTAGAGTCTAAACTTTAATTTTAACGAAAGTTTCCGCTATTAGTTTTACAGATGCTATTCCCTATTTTTTCCTCTAAACACATTGACGTTTGGATCAATCGGATTTCCCGTAGACCGTCTATATGAGACTATTTGTCCAACGTGATAGATGGCATCTGCAAGAGGACCATTGAGCATATGCCAAAAGTCAACCTCTGAGCTAAGATCACCTCGCTGAAAAACAAGCTTTAATCCTTGCACCTCATCATCACTTAGTTGCTTGATTATGTCAGAGGCCTGCTTAAAGTTATGCAATGTAGATGCTCTCATGTCATCCCATTCTATTCCATCAGTGACCAGAGGTCTGATGTTAGGTGCAGATTTTACACCATTCAATATAGTGGTACTAAGACCATATAGGTGAGTTAGTACATCACTACATATTTGACCTCCGTTTCCAGGATCATAACTAAGATCTTCTGTTCTTAACCCTTCGGTCGCCCAGTAATAACGATAGCCAAGACCATCTATCATTCTCGATATACTAGTACCCGCAGTAAAAGTTTCGGGCTTTTCGCCAATCTCGGAGTAAGGGATGTCTTGTGCCATAAGCGTAGAAGATAGAAGTACAAAAAAGGCTATTAGTCTCATCTTACTAAGATAGCAACTAATAGCCTAATTATTAATCTATAAGATTAATGGGAGGTCACTGCAGCTTAAACTTCACAGGCAATACATACTCTGATTTTATAGCTTTTCCATCTTTTTGCGCAGGAATCCATGTTGGGTATTTTTTGAGCATGATTTTATACATCTCTAATACTGCTTCTGAGCAGCCGCCACCGATAGATTCTTTGATAACCGGACTATGAGCTCTGCCGTCTACCTCTACTGTAAAACTCGATATTACAGTACCTTGAATAGATTTATCCCGTGCTTTTGCTGGGTACTTAATATTTTTGTAAACAGCCATCAGTAGCTTCCTCTCACTGCACTTCACTTGTGCTTCTGTATCTCCTTCATTTTCACAACCTGGCACCATAGCTGGTATATCAAATTCAGGATTTTGCTGAGCAGCATAGACTTTTGTTTTGATATCAATGACACTTTCCTTGATACCATCACCGTAAATTTCCTTGGCTTTTGCTCCTTTGAAGACATTGATCGTGGCTATATCATCTGGATTGATGGTTGTCAAACTGTTGGGTTGCTCTATGACACCATCGATGATATAGGTAATATTATCCTGATCAATATTTTTATTAAAAAGCTTCATTTCTTTTTTTGCTTCGCCATGCCCTACTACTGTAGGTGAATCCTCATATACCCCTTTCGATTGCCATCCAAAGCCAGCTTTTTTTCCTTCCAGCTTTTTCTCAAGCTCATTTTTATTCTTTTTATCGTCTTGTAACTTGTACTTTATGGGGACGGTGTATAATACCTTTACGGCTTTTCCCCGTTGCCTTCCAGGGCTCCAAGATGGAGATGATCCATTCATAGCATTTAGTACTCGGAGAGACTCATTATCAATTTCCGTACTTATGCTCCTTAAGATTTTCACATCTTGCACAAAACCAGATTTATCAATAACAAAATTTGCTACTACAGTACCTTCAGTGCCATCTTGCTGTGCTTTTTTAGGGTACATAATATTTTCACCCAAGTACTTGACAAACTTTTTATTCGAGCATTCCGATCTTTCCTCCTTATCCGTAATGGTTTCGCATCCAATCATACAAGGCATTCGCTCCACTACTTTAAAAATTTCATCATTGTGATATTGTGCAGATCGTTTTACGATATTTGTTTTTTCCTTTTTAGTATCTAGATCAAACTCAATGATGGTATCCACCTCTCCTTCCTGATAAACTTTCATCTCAGACATTCCATCCTTCACTTTATATGATATAGAATCGCCAAAGTATTGCTGCGCTTCTCTTTTTACGATCGTCAACTTCTCCTCATATGTCTCTGGATCAAATTCTACTATAGTGTCATACCATACTTGTCGATTTGGAATAGTATCTGCCACAAGTGTTTTATCAAAAAAATTTACAGTGGTTGCGGCTGGAGTATTGCCATCAATACCATCATTATATAGATACATATGTGAAGTATCATTTACATTAAAAATCTTGATATCAGGATGCTCATTATCTAAAGTCCTATAGATAATCTCCGTATGTTTTAGTGCTTTAAGGACTGGAAAATCTTTTCCAATTTCATCTACGGTAGCATATGGATAATCCTTCATATGCTTTTCTAGGTCAGCTCTGCTGTATGAGACTGCACTCGAATTATCTACTTTCTCTTGGCTCATGCCATCTTTAGGATATGCCATATTAAAAACCACAAAGAATACAAGTACTAGTGGAAGGGCCATCAGATACTTTATACTAGCTTTCTTTTGACTTGGATGTTGATACATCATTTGGATACGTTTTTTGAGGTGAGAGTTAAAAAAGTGATTAGCAAGGCTCATCTGTAAGCCTGAAAAAGAATGTTCTAGTAGCATACGACCGTAGTCTTTACGACGATATTCTTTACAGACCATTTGATCGGCAACAAATTCATGCGTCTGTCGCAATGCTGATTTATATATGTACAGTAGAGGATGAAACCAAAACAGACATTTAATGAATTCTACTGCGAGAATATCCCAACTGTGTTTACCATCGACATGCGCTATTTCGTGCTTAAGTATCTGATTGATCCCTGAATCTGAACTCAAGGCTTTACTGATATAGATACTACCAAAAAATGAAAAAGGTAAGTGTTCTTTAGAAGTGATAATGAGCTCATAGCCATTCCTTTTTTCAATATTAGCGCCCACTCGCAAAGTATAAATGGATCTTACCGATTTTACTATGAAAAATAGACTTACTATAACTCCAATACTATATAGGGATAATAAGATAATCACATAAGCATCTAATCCTTGAGAGACTTCAGGTAGTATAAGACTCTCCCCCACCCAATAAGCTGCATATTCGATAGACTCGTTATGCTCTATTTTGACGTGTTCTGGTAAAAATCTCAGCATCGGCAACAATAATCCCATCATTAATGACGCCAACAAATACAATCTATTATGTCTAAAAAAGGTCTCTTTTTGAAGAAACAAAACATAGATCAATAAAAAGGCTGTCCAGCAGAGTGTGGAGTCTATCAAAAACTGAAATAGTATATCTTGATTTAGCATGATTAGTCGTTTTGTAGTTGATCAATGATTTCTGAAAGATCCTTGACGGACAAGTCGTTTTCTTTTACAAGAAAGCTTACTAACTGATTCATAGAACCGTCAAAATACCCGGATACTAGATTTCCCAACTTGTATTTCGAGTAGTCATCTTTTTCTATTATTGGAAAGTAATCATAGGTCCTTCCATAGGCTTTATGATCTACAAATCCTTTCTTTTCTAAGATGCGGACGATGGATGAAATGGTGCTATGTGGTGGTTTCGGATCGGTCATCAATTTGATCAATCCACTGACCGTTGATGCACCGTGCTCCCAGAATAACTGCATGATCTCTTCCTCTGCTTTTGTTAGTCTCTTCATGATCCAGATTTTGATTTTTTAAAATGTAAATACTCCTTTATCGTAGCTACGCGATCTCTAGCATATGTAGAAAGCTGTGGCTCCTGATTATTCAGATTTAGATATTTTTGGAAGTATCGTTTGGCAACATTTTTATCAGCATAGTACTCATCCGCTGCTCTAGCTAGCTGAAAAAGATTTCTTCCCGAAGGTTCGTATTCATATACTTTTTTGAGATGCTTTATCTTTTCTGCACCATCATTATCATCATGTGCCATGGCTGCAAGATTGCGATGATATAGGTCTATGTCTTTACTTATAGCATATTCGATGGCCTTATCATAGTGATACTTTGCATTATCTAATTCGTCCCTTTCTTCATATGCAATACCTAAATAATAATGAGCCTTCTCAGGATTTCCTTCTCCTTGCAGACTCTTTTCTAGATAGAAAATGGCATCATCCAAAGAATCAATTTGTATCAAGCTATAACCGTAGATCTTATTTTGATATGGATTGAAATCTATACGCCCTTCTAGACTTTTCATCACTATACAGGTGCTATCATACTGTTGCTGCCGATATTTGCTTATAGCTAGCTGATGTTTTATTCTGACGTTAGTGCTATCATATGCTACGGCTGCATTGAGGATCGAATCCACCTTTTCGTATTCTTTAGATTTCACCAAAAACTCTGACAACCCAAGGATAGTAAATACATCTTTATCATTAAGCTGATAGGCTTTTCCATACTCCCTGAATGCGCTATTCACAGCCCCGGCTTTTGCATATTGCTGTGCCAGTTTTCGATGATATAGGGCTTGATCAGGGAAGCTATCGCATAATAACTTGTAGTATTTTCCTGACTTGGCGGTGTTACCTTCTTGTTCATAGACATTCGCCAATATTCTATGGCATGCACTGGCTCGATAATACATCAACGAGTCATGAAGTAAGTAATTTTTTACCTTCTTGAAATCACCTTGTCTCTGAGCTATTTTAGCACCAAGCATATAGCAATCGTATGCTAAAGAATCAATTTCTATACACTGGTCAATCGACGCTATAGCATCATTAGTATTTCCAAGTTGATCTTGGTAGCTTGCCAAATTCAATAAAGAATCTGATACAACGGATTGCCCTTCGCTTACTTGTAAAGTAAATAGATATAATATGAAAACTGCATAACGCATATTTCAAATATATAACGTATTTATAAGTTATGCAACTATAAAATACGCCAAATACTTACTTTCTTCCTTTGAAATAGTAGAAAAGCAAAGTACCTATGCATATCACTAATCCAAAAAACTCTCTTACTAGCTCTATAAAGGGTGATTCCGCTTTCATAGATTCTGCAATACTAGGTGCTCCTTCTCCCAACCAATATATCACATCTGGTATGTAAAACAAAAGCCAGATCAACAAGACCATAGCATAACGGAGCGACCATATAGGATTAAGTCTATCAAAAATCGTAGATATCGGAACCAAAGCCACCAACCAATACACTCCCACCCATATCAAACCGTCAGGATCATTGAATTGTACTGCACCAAAGCTAATCATTAGCAAAGCGACAATTATATGTATCCATTTTTTATTCAAGGGTTACGGGTTACGGGTTACGGGTTACGGGCCAACTAGATTACAAAACTGATAGTTTCAAAGATTCAATATTTGCATCTATCCTAGTCAAAATAATTTAGTCAACTGTCAACTGTCAACTGTCAACTAGTTAAACAAATCATCCTTTATAAAAAATCCACTTCCAGAGCTCTTTGAAACTTGCCTTCTTACCATACATCAATATACCCACTCTATATATACGACCAGCTAACCAAGTAAAGAAAAACACAAATCCGACCAACAATATAACGGACAATATTATTTGCCATGCTGCTGGATCAGAAGGAAGTCTTACTGGCATTACAATAGAAGACAACAGCGGAATGATAGACGCCCATACTACGATATCTCCATCAGGAGCATTAATGGCACTCACTCCAATATATACGGCAAACATCAAAGGCAACATAATCGGTAACGTAAGAGACTGCGCTTCATTAATATCTTCACCTACAGCTGAACCCACAGCCGCAAATAGAGAGGCATATGCAAAATATCCACCTAAAAAATAGAATATTAAAAGAGGAAGAATCATTAGCCAGTTCATATTACCGATCTCTCTTAATATAACTGCAACTTTATCCATTCCTTCAGCCATCACCTCCTCGGGTATATCAGGATTATTGGCCATATCTAACATTTCAGGACTACTATCTATGCCAAAAAACGTAGATCCCACAGCAAAAATAACTGGAAATAATATTGCCCATAGACCAATCTGTGTAAGGCCTACTAGCCCTACTCCAATTACCTTCCCCATCATTAGTTGAAAAGGAGTAACTGATGATATCAAGACTTCCACGATTCGGTTTATCTTTTCCTCCATTACACTGCGCATCACTTGCATACCGTAGATGAGAATAATGAAAAACAGAGCGTAACCAACTATTCCACCTAATATTGATCCTACTACACCTGTCATGCTACTTACTTCTTTATCAGCAAGTATAGTTTTGGGGATAATATTGATCCTAGTATCTAAAGATTCTAACTTACTCTCATCTATATCTAAAGCTTTGAGCTTATAATCTCTGACTTTACGTCGTACTACTCGCTCTATTGATTGTGATTCGTCCAGAGCAAGCTGATCATCGCTGTGCCAGAGAATATCATATTTAGCAATATCATCTCGATCGATCGATCTTAACTGCAAAATCCCTGCAAATTGATCAGTCTCGTACTGAGATCTAAGTTGATCTAGGCTAGAATCAGAAAATTTGAACTCTAAATTTTCCCTACCCGACAACTCTCCATTGAGTAAATTCTGTTCATCTAAAACATAGATTGTCTTTAAGTCATCCGATCCTCTACTCATCACGAAACCTAATGCTAAGAAAAACAGCAGGAAGCCGATAGGCGCTAGGAATGTGGTTAATAAAAAAGTTTTATTCTTGACACGAGTGACATACTCTCGTTTTGTGATTAACCAAATCTTATTCATGGCTCGCGTTTTCTACTTGTTTGATAAATATTTCATTGAGACTCGGTAATACTTCATTGAAAGAACGGATCTGAATACCTTCATTAAGAAGACTTCTAAGCAACTCATTGGAGTCATACCCTTCATTGATCTGAATGGTCAAGGACTCTCTATTATCGTCAATGATTTTGAAGTCGCTACTTTGAAGATTAGCGGGTAGATGACCATCAAATTCTATTCGATATATGTTATCCTTAAACTGATCTTTAACATCTTTGACAGAGCCTTCTAGCACTATTTTACCCTGATTGATTAGTACAATATCCTTACATATCTCCTCTACCTGCTCCATTCTATGGGTAGAAAATATGATACTTGTACCCTCATCATTCATACGATGAATCTCATCTTTAATCAGGTTAGTATTGATAGGATCAAGACCTGTAAAAGGCTCATCCAAAATGATCAATTTAGGTTTATGAAGGACCGTAGCAATAAACTGAATCTTTTGTTGCATCCCTTTCGATAGCTCCTCTATTTTTTTATTCCACCAGTCCTCAATACCAAATTTTTCAAACCAAAGCTTAATATTTTCTCTAGCCTCTTTTTCAGACAAACCCTTCAACTGAGCAAGATATAGAAGCTGCTCTCCTACTTTCATTTTTTTATACAATCCCCTTTCTTCTGGTAGATACCCTACTAGTAAAGGAGGCGCCGATGCGAGCGCTTGACCATCCAAAAGTACAGTACCACTATCCGCTGCAGTTATTGTAGTTATGATTCTGATCAATGAAGTTTTACCTGCACCATTAGGTCCCAAAAGACCAAAAATGCTGCCTTTTGGTATATTGAAGCTAATATGATCTACAGCTAAATGATTACTATACTGTTTGACTATATTATCTAGAGTAAGGATGTGCATATATCTTAAAGAATTGTTTTACCATGTAAATAAAATCAAACCGATCCAATAAGTTCTAATTAGAGAGATTAATCCCAATTTTTTGGACCAAAATATTGTTTTAGCCCTATCAATGACCGATTTGATTAACAGAAATTTATGATTTATACAGGTTACATGTGATATACTTATACGTCTAAGGATTAGTCAATAGATTATATTATCTTACGAATATTGCTTTGAAACTAATTTTTTTAAAAGATAAATGATATGAAAACCTATCAACTATTAATCGCCTTATTTCTATTTCCATTACTTACATCTGCTCAAGTATCAGAACGATCGACTACTATGAGTCTTGGTAATAAAAATGCCTTTACCATAGACCTAAATGGATCTGATCGTAAAATGACCGAGAATCTATGGAAAAACTACCTCAAACCATACGGAAAAGTAGAGCGCAACAAAAAAGCAAAAGAATATTATGTCAACCAAACTAAGGTACCCGCTATCCCTTCAAATGGACCAATCACTATTTATGGCCGCATCGATGAAGGTAGTGACATGTCATCACTAACAGTATGGGTGGATAATGGAGTATCTTTTATCTCATCTGACGAAGCTCCGAGCGAGGCAAATGGTGTAGAGGTTTTTCTTACTAACTTCAGTTATTTGGTGCAGAAAGAAGTCATCGGAAAAGAATTAGAGGAAGAAGAAAAGCGCCTTAAAAACTTCAATAAAGATCTAGGAAAACTAGAAAAGAAAAACAAAGGATATCATGAGGATATTGAAAATGCCAATAAAAAGATTGCAGAAGCAGAATCTAATATTGAGAAAAACCTACTAGATCAAGACGCTAAAAGAGAAGAAATTGCCGCTCAAGAAAAGATGGTAGAAAGCGTAAAAGTGCGACTCAATAGTGTAGGTAAAGAGAATTAATAGATACTTACATATAGTCGATATTTATATACGAGAATCTATCCACAAGCGTGATCAGCATTATCTTCTGATCACGCTTTTTTTATAGCTTATTGCCTAACCATGATTTTAACTTTCCACAGGATTTATCATTTTTCCACATTCTTTGATAAAGTTTTCCACTCATGCTAGCTGACCATGATAGTATGTAGATAGGCGGGAACTATTAACTTTGTATTCTGATTAGTTATCATACGTTGTATTTAAGCTACATATGGCAGAAAAAATAAATCCTTTAAAAGCAGTACCTGGAAGACTCCAAACCATCAAACAAGAATCAGATGTCAACAATCTGATCTATGGTCGAGTTCAACCACAAGCCATACCGCTAGAAGAAGCTGTATTAGGAGCCATTATGCTTGACAAGGATGCTCTTCCCGCTGTCATTGAGATACTAAAGAAAGAATCCTTTTATCTAGAAGCCCATCAAGAGATCTATCATATCATGACCGATCTTTTTGATAAACAACAGCCTATAGATATACTTACTGTACATGAAGCTCTCAAAAAAGCTCAAAAACTAGACGACATAGGTGGTGTAGGATACCTTATGGATCTCACCAATAAAGTTGCATCTTCTGCCAATATTGAATTTCATGCCCGAATCATTACACAGAAGTTTATACAACGAGAACTAATCCGAGTCTCTACTCAAGTAATCAAGGATTCTTTTGAAGATTCTAAGGATGTATTAGAGCTCTTGGATGAAGCTGAGCGTGGTTTATATGATATTACCGATGCCAACCTCAATACAGGATATGAGGCTGTAGGTGCCGTTGCCGTAAAGGTGCAAAAGCAAATAGATGCAATGCGTCTTAAAGGTGACGATCTAACCGGAGTGACGACTGGTTTTCAAGAATTAGATAAAATCACGAATGGCTGGCAGCCTTCTGATTTGATCATTATTGCAGCTCGTCCTGGTATGGGTAAGACTGCATTTACCTTATCATTGGCAAAAAATGCGGCTGAGCACGGACAAGCCGTTGCCATATTCTCTTTGGAGATGGCTAATGCTCAACTCGTACAACGTCTGATATCTATGGACGCCCATATCAATAGCCGTATGCTACGAAATGGACAGATGGACGAAACCGAATGGGCCAAACTGCATGCATCTGTAACTAGACTTGCGGAGTTACCCATCTACGTAGACGATACTCCTGCAATCAATATATTTGAACTTAGAGCGAAGTGTCGAAGACTGAAGCAAAATCATGATATACAGATGGTAGTCATCGATTATCTACAGCTCATGTCATCTGCACCAAACCAAACCAGATCAAATCGAGAGCAAGAAATATCAACTATCTCACGAGCACTGAAAGGAATGGCCAAGGAGCTTAATATTCCCGTGATCGCCCTGTCTCAGCTGAGTAGAGCCGTGGAGACCAGAGGTGGAGACAAAAAGCCACAACTATCGGATCTAAGGGAGTCAGGAGCAATCGAGCAAGATGCCGATATCGTAACCTTTATCTATCGTCCTGACTATTATGAGCTTGGCGGAGAGGATTTTGAAGCACCCAAAGATCAGGCAGAAGTTATCATATCTAAACATAGAAATGGATCTCTAGGCTCAGTAATGTTGAAGTTCGTACCTCACTATGTACTCTTTACAGAGCCTGATGATAGTGCCGATGATCTCAGCTTTGGCGATGATCCATTTGCTAATGGAATTATCACTAGACCCTCCAAGATGAATGGTGGTGAGGACTATGATGCTCCGCCGTTCTAAGTATCTAACAGTTGTCTTTATCAAATTTGACTTAACTTTACGGAGATGATTAAAAAATCAGATTTATTACAGCATATTGAACAAATGCCTGAGCAAATACAGCTTGAGACACTAATAGATCGTTTAATCTTTATTGAAAAGCTAAATAAAAGAATTTCTATAGCAGATCAAGGTGAAACCATTACCAACGAGCAATTAGATCACGAGATCGAAAAATGGTAAGAATTATATGGTTGGTGGAGGCACAGAAAGATCTAAAGTCAATTTTCGATTTTATTGCTAGTGTTAGTCCACGATTTGCCAAATTTCAAGTAAAGGAAATAAAACAGCGAGTTAAAGTTTTAGAGACTTTTCCGAGAGCCGGTAAGATTGTTGAAGAAATAGGTAATACTAAAATTAGGGAAATCGTTTTTTCAAATTATCGAATCGTCTATAGAATCAATACTGAAAGAGAAGTCCTTATACTTATGATTCATCATGGTGCTAGAGACTTTTCAGAGAGAATAAGCTAAATCATATGAAACTCAATAAATTCATTGCTCATACAGGACTTTGCTCAAGACGAAAAGCCGCAGAACTTGTCAAATCTGGTCAGATAAAACTAAACGGCGAGGTTCACATAAATCCTGCAACAGAAGTTGAAAATAGTGATACTGTGGAGTTTGAAGGAAAGCAACTGACATTAGAGGAGAAGAAGGTTTATCTCCTCATGAATAAACCTAAAAACGTCCTAACTACGTTAAGCGATGATCGCGGCAGACCAACTGTAATTGATATCATCAGAGGAGAAAAAATAGAAGAACGCATATATCCCGTAGGTAGATTAGATCGAAATACTACTGGTCTATTACTCTTGACCAATGACGGTGATTTAGCTAAAAAACTGTCCCATCCAAGCCATGAAGTGAAGAAAATCTACGAAGTAGAACTCAATCGACCTGTCACTCCACCTGACCTTAAAAAAATAAGAAGAGGTCTACAATTAGAAGATGGTTTGGCACCTGTTGATGCTGTCGACTATATTAAAAATGAACCCCGAAATAAAGTCGGAATCGAAATCCATATCGGTAGAAATCGAATCGTGAGGCGCATATTTGAGCATCTAGACTATCATGTCAATAAACTGGATAGAGTCTATTACGCTGGATTAACAAAAAAGGACTTACCTCGTGGGTGGAATCGACATTTGACAGAGCAGGAAGTAGTCATGCTAAAGCATTTTACTTAATTCGGGGATCGTGGATCAGTTTTCGTTGTTCGAACTGCATACTACATGCTAGTTCTACGCAGGTTGAGCATTTCCTTCTTTCCTAAGTTTTGATAAATCCTTTAAACCCGAGCCAATAGAATCGACATCTAATATGGGTTCATCAAATATCTGAATCAATAACTGATCAATCACAGGTTTAAATTGATTAAATCGCTCACGTTTTTCTGGAGTGAGATCAGACTCATCCGTTGATAAGAATAAAAATAGTGGTAAAGGAATATCCAATATCTGACTGAGCTTCTTCAATAGCTCAATACTAGGAGTCTTAGAGCCATTCTCTAACTTAGAAAGGTATTCAGGAGTAATATCAAGCAAAGAGGCAAGCTCTACTTGCGTCTTTTTGCTATTCTTCCTAAAGAGTTTTATAATTTTTCCGAAGTACATTACGGGAAGTTTTCCATATTGAGAATTAAATCATCGTATTCTAATTGCAATGAGATACATCTCAAATAGATAATTTTTATTCTGATAAGCTCCTCGTCTGATAGCTTATCCTTCTTTTTAATTTCCTGATCAAGCTCATCGATACGCTCTTCAAGTATATCGAATAAGTCATAAATACCATTCAGAAAGTCGGTAACTGATGGCTTCTTAAAATAATTTAAAACAGCTTCAGCTTTTTCGAGTGAGAAAACCATGTGTCGAAATTTATTGAATGCTACATTAAATGTAGGATTCACTTTAAAAATTAAACAACAGTATAGTTTTCGTATTACTAATATACTTAAACTTAAAGTTTAAGTCAAGTATTTATAATAAAACTTTGAGTCTAAATTTATAAATAAGATAACCACCTATTATTATTTCAATTATTAGAATTCAAAATAGACTTACAAACCCCGTATATTCAAATTACAAAATCAATCTTATGCGCTTGCTCAAGACTTTCCTCTTTCTACTCATAACATTCCACTTTACTCTGGCCCAAGACTTTAAAGGCTTTTTTGACTTTCATTACAATAATGAGGCTGGTACTATTTGGTTAGAAATACCAGAGTCTAAACTAAATCAAGAGTTTTTATATGTAAGTAGTCTATCTGCTGGACTTGGTAGCAATGATATAGGACTAGACCGTGGTCAATTGGGAGATACTAAGATTGTGAAGTTTATCAAAGCTGGAGATAAGATCCTACTTATTCAACCAAACCAAGATTACCGAGCAATTTCGGATAATCCACTAGAACAGGCATCTGTAGAAGAGGCTTTTGCACAGTCAGTCATTTTTGGTTTCCCATTGACCAAAAAAAAATCTGGGTCATCTGATCTACGTATTAACTTGACACCTTTCCTCATCAGAGATGCGCATGATGTGGTAGGAAGACTAAAAAGCAAAAAACAAGGTAGTTACAAACTAGAGAATAGCAGATCTGCCGTCTGGATAGATCGAACTAAGGCTTTTCCAAAAAATTCAGAATTTGAGGCACTGCTGACCTTCGTTGGAGAACCTAAAGGTGCATATATCAGATCAGTAGCACCAGATGCTAAGACCATCACCGTACGTCAGCACCATAGTTTTATACAGCTACCCGATGACGGCTACCAAAAAAGAGCATTTCATTCGGCTAGTGGCTTCAATTATATAAGCTACTATGATTATGCTACACCTATATCTAGTCCACTTGAAAAAAGGTATATAGCTAGACATCGATTAGAAAAGAAAGATCCTGCCGCTGCTATGAGTGAAGCGGTAGAGCCTATTATTTATTACCTAGATCCAGGTTGTCCTGAACCCATCAAATCTGCATTATTGGACGGTGCCCGTTGGTGGAATCAGGCATTTGAGGCCGCTGGATTTATCGATGCCTTTCAGGTGAAAATTCTTCCAGAGGGAGCAGATATGATGGATGTCAGATACAACGTCATTCAATGGGTACATCGTAGTACTAGAGGATGGTCATATGGTGCATCGGTAAAAGATCCACGTACAGGAGAGATTATCAAAGGTCATGTATCGCTGGGATCATTGAGAGTACGTCAGGATTATATGATCGCTCAAGGAATATTAAGCCCTTATGGCAGTCGTCTGATAGAAGATCCTATGCTAGAGCTAGCGCTAGCTCGATTAAGACAATTATCTGCTCATGAGATCGGGCATACCATAGGTCTTGCTCATAATTTTGCTGCAAGTGCTAATGATCGAGCATCTGTAATGGACTACCCTCATCCTGTCATATCGTTAGATGACAATGGAGATATCAAAATGGCAGATGCCTATGATGATAAAATAGGAGCATGGGATAAGCAGACGATCAAATACGGATATAGTGTCTTTTCTGAAGAAAAAGAGCAAGACGGCCTGGAGGCTATCATTAAAGAAAATAAAGCTTTGGGTCTCGGATATATCACAGATCAAGATGCTAGACCTCTCGGTGGAGCTCATCCTTACGCCCATCTTTGGGACAATGGTAGTGATCCTATCTCAGAGTTTGATAGGATCGTTGAACTAAGAAAAGATGCACTCTCAAGATTTGGGGAACACTCTATCCCTGATGGTACTCCCCTATCAGAGTTAGAAAAAGTGCTCATACCAGTATATTACATGCATAGATATCAGCAAGAGGCTGTAGTAAAATTGATTGGTGGTATTGACTATAGCTATGCCATCAAAGGAGAAGAAGCTCATCCCACCAGCGTAGTCAGTGTAGCAGAACAGAAAGAAGCTTTGGACCGAATGATCAGAACATTAGAACCAGAATTCTTATCCTTACCATTACATATTCAAAAAATTATACCTCCAGCCGCTTTTGGCTTTGGAAGGAATAGAGAGACCAGTAAAGGACATACTGGATTACCCTTTGATGCCAATCATCTTGGGTATGCGGGTATTCAAAGTACGATTAGCCAATTGCTACACCCTCAAAGAATTACACGGCTTCATCAACAGGGCAATGCTTTCAATCTTCAGACTGTACTAGATGCAATCACGCTAGATGCTTTTAAAAGCAGGAAAGATAATCTGTATAGTCAATATCTTATACATACGTTTTACATGCATTTAGTCAAGCTCGTTGCACATCAAAAAGTAAATACTTTGGTTTCTGCTACTTTATGGAGCCATGTAGAAACTATAGAGCTTCAGTTCATGACTACGATAGGCCAACAGAAGAGATATGCCTATCTGCTTGACATAAAAGAAAAGATTATTGAAAATCCAGATCAGTATCCTATGGGTAATGAGTCTACTTTACCTCCCGGATCACCCATAGGATGTGGGCATATGCACTAAGCATTATTCTTTTGTAACACTGATTTTTCTCAATAACCAAATGGTGACCAATCCAAAAAAGATGGACATATAACCAACTACATCATAGTTTACAAATGGTATTCCCTCAGCTGGTTGATACACTATCATAGCACTTACCGTAGCCGATAGTCCAATAGCTAGTTGCTGTAATGCTGATTTGATACTCATAAAACTACCTCTAGTATTCGTAGCTGGTGCGGAGGTGATAATGGTATTGGCAGGAATCATTCGACCACTCGCAAATATGAAGAATAAGGTAGTGATGACTACGGCATACCACAATGGAGATTCTCCAAGATTAGTGATCATATATATCGGTATAAAACAGATCAGCATGATGATCAAAAACACTTTATTATAACCGTATTGATCTGTCAGTTTTCCTATTATCGGCGCAGTAAATACGGTTGCCAAGCCGCCAGCAAAAAACTGAATAGCAATATCTTCCTGCGTCAATCCTACATTATTAATCATGTAAGGGGATATAAAAGGAATTGTCAAAAAGTGACCAAATACCAGAACGAATCCTGCGACTAGCGCCCATACTTGATTAACATCTCCAAAAGTATTTTTAATGGTTTGGATAGGTGAGCGATTTCGATCCAAGGTCTTGAGATGAGCCGTCAACTTTGGAAAACTAAATAAAACGATAATCCAAATGATGGCTGACATGATACCGATGATGACAAATGGTGTCTGCCAGCTTCCCTGCTCTGCTAAGTATAATCCGATCGGTATACCTAGTGCCGCTGCTGCAGAAAATGCAGCCATCAACACTCCCATAGCTCGTCCACGTTCCTCAAAAGCATATAGATCACTTACGATGGCCAGTGCCAATGCTCCGATTACTCCACCAAAAAAACCTGTTACCATTCGGAGCAAGACCAAGATTTCATAGCTGGGCGCAAATGCACATAATATGGTCCCTATCGTAAAACCAGCATAGATAAACAGCAATGCTGTTTTGCGATCGAACTCATCCATTTTAAAGAAAGCTACGACACTTGATACTGCGGCCGCGAAAGAATAGACCGAAACTAATAAACCATATTGTGATGCCGTAAGATTAAATTCCTTGATGAATATATCCCCCAAGGGCATAATCAACATACTATCCACAATGTGAGAAAAGCTGATGATAGCAAGTGTATAGAGTACAAAACGTCGATTATTGGAAGGCATGTTACTACGACGCTTTTTGAGGTGATTAGTTCATCGACATAGTCGGTATCATGGAGATAGTCTCATGAAACATTAATTCAAAATACTGATAGTCCATATACATCGTCATGGGCAATTCATCAAGTAAAAGAACGAGCTCACTTTCGCTGCTGGCGGTCATAATTATCCAAAGCTTACTTCGCTCTTGATCTAGCGAATAACTAATCAGTTTACCACGACCAAATAAGGTAGATACAGCTTGCCGCTGCTCCGGTATAAGGCTCATAAACTCTTCATTTACGGGTCTTGGCACTTCCATTTCTACCATATATTGGTTCATATTAGATCTTTACTCTTCGTCAAAAATAGCAAACTCTAGTCGTAATCGTGTATCAATATTAGTCGGCGAAAAGCTCCTAAACCGCATTTTGACCTCTAGGTTTACAAATTCATCGAGCAAAATATCTTTCAAATTAGGAAGACTCGGAAAAAGTTCGATTTGTTCGTTGACATTCAAAGGTACTGGGTCCATATAAAAAAGCTCCGTTCTCTCATTGGAGCCATCCAATTTAACGGCCTCAACTGTTACTCTACTCACAAAGTCCCAATCTACATTATCAAATCTAGCTGTGATGAGACCTTGTCGAGATGATATGCGATCAATGTTTGCTATATCTACCCCTTGCTGAGCTGCGATCTCCTCAATACCGAATACAAAGGAAGGAAAGAAAAAAGTATGCGTCTCGATAGTACTGAGTCCCGCTGGGATTTCATAATCCAGTTCTTTTACAACATTTGCGATAGCTATATCCTCTTTACCGCATGAGCTTAGCAATAGAATAACAGAGAATAAAGCCGCAATATGAGAGCAATTCCATATTTTCATAATCCAATAACGTCTAAGTAATAGGAATGTTACTTGGTTAAATCATATGAGTCGATAAAATCAATAATCATGGGCGAACAAAGGGTATCTCTTCTCAATGATAAAGCTGCCATGCAGCAGTTTGTAAAATCTTTGCTCAAAGATGTACAAGCTCTTGAGTATATGTTAGACAATGACTGGTTTGAGTCCGGTATCACTCGTATTGGTGCTGAACAAGAGATGGTCATGGTACATAACAAAAGTAAAAATCCTGCTTGTATCGCCATGAAAGCTCTTGATGCCATGAAAGAGCTCCCTTGGGTGGAAACAGAATTGGCAAGATTTAATCTAGAAACAAATCTAGAACCTAGAGAACTTAAAGGCAGTTGCTTTTCTGATTTGGATGAAGAAAATACATCTAAGCTCATCAAAATACAGGAGCATCTTGACCAATTTGACGCAAGCTATCTACTCACGGGTATACTTCCTACCTTACGTAAATATCATCTAAGCCTCGATAATCTAACACCCAAAAAGAGATATCGTGCCCTAATGGATGCCATGAGTGCTCAGTTGATCGGTAGCTCATTTGAGTTACGACTGGAAGGTATTGATGATCTATTATTAAAGCATGATAGCCCCCTACTAGAAGCATGTAATACAAGCTTTCAAGTACATCTTCAGGTGGATGCAAAGGAGTTCGTCAAGATGTATAATATATCGCAAGCGATCACGGCCCCCATCATGGCTATGGCCGCCAACTCTCCGGTAGTATTTGGAAAGCGACTATGGCATGAGTCTCGTATTGCGATGTTTCAACAGGCGCTCGATACTCGGACCACACATGAGCATATGCGAGATAGAAGTCCACGTGTATCTTTCGGAAAGAAATGGTTGGAAAAATCAGTACTAGAAATTTATAAAGAAGATATAACACGATTTAAGGTATTACTAAGCTCTGATATCAAGGAAGATTCTTTGCAAATGATCGCAGATGGAAAGGTACCTAAATTAAGATCCTTGCAGGTACATAATAGTACAGTCTACCGATGGAATAGACCTTGCTACGGTATCAGTGATAATGGTAAACCACATCTTCGCATCGAAAATCGCGTAATCCCAGCTGGCCCTACGCCTTTAGACGAAATGGCGAATGCAGTCTTTTGGTTAGGAACCATGATCGGTATGGCTAATGAAGTCGAGGATATCAGAGATCATATGTCTTTTGAAGACGCCAGTGACAACTTTGTGAAAGCAGCCAAGTTTGGGATTGATTCTAAATTTACATGGTTTAATGATCAAAAAATAAGCTGTCCAGAATTGGTGCTTACTCAGCTTCTTCCCATCGCTAAAAAAGGACTTGCTAGCAGGGGAGTCGAGCAAAAAGACATCGAGCTTTACTTGGGCATCATTGAGCAACGAGCTAAAAAACATATGAACGGTGCACGATGGATCTTAAGATCATATACAGCGCTAAAGAAGAAATTTACTAAAGACGAGGCATTGAGCGTTTTAACAGCTAGTATGATCAAAAATCAACGTGCCAATATTCCTGTACATGATTGGAAAGATCCTGATGTAAATGATCTACCAGATTATGTACCACATGAGCTTAAAGTTTCAGATTTTATGGTCACAGATGTGATGACGGTACAAAAAGATACCATCATTGAGCTTGCTGCCGAAATGATGGACTGGAAGCGACTAAAATACCTTCCTGTAGAAGATACGAAAGGTAAGCTTGTAGGATTAGTCAGTGCAAGATTAATATTGCGTCACTATGTACGAAATGCAGCTCATATCAACGCAAGTGTTGTAGAAGATATCATGTATAAAGATCCTATCACTGTAGGTCCTAACTCTACTATACTCCAAGCGATGCATCTTATGCGAGATCATAATGTAGGCTGCCTACCAGTCATCCATAAGGGTGATTTAATTGGGCTTATTACTGAGGCGGATTTTTTGAGGATATCAGGTAGATTGATTGAGCGGAGTGGGGAGAGGTAGTACTTCTAATGATTTTAGAGCCTATTTAAAAAATCTCTTAAATCATTGAATGGGGAATTTTCAAGAGCTCGAATTGATTTTAAAAGATCATTAAACTGTTTATCTCTCCTTAGCTTGATTTCATGCTTCGTCACATCCTTAAGATCTCTAACGGAGGTGAATTTGGTGTTTTTAGGTAATAAGTTATGTTTTTTAGAAATATTGAAAATCCAACCCTCAAAATCTGGATTTTGCTTAACCAAGTAAAGCTCTTTTTGCTTATGCTTAAAGAATAATAGATCCCGATTACTACTATCAAGTATCATAAAACGATCGTCAGACTTAGGTCTCATTATGTCATTATCAATAACCCCAATAGTCATGATATCAGCATCCAAAACCCTAGAAATCACTTTGGACATTCCACCTTTATTTTGATGCCTAGGTGAATACTCCAGAAACTTCAAAAGATATGTTTCTGCATAACATTCGGTGATAATATTCATCTATAGATCAGCTAAATTAAAGAACACATCAACACCTAACTTATTTAGTTCCGCATAGTCCTTGTATGCTATTTCTTTAACGGTCGTACTGTAATCCTCAAATCCCACTTTCAAAATATTTATTTCCTCCTTAGGAACTGTTGATATCAACTGATCATAGAGATATGGGCTATGAGTTACTATAAAATATTGATTCGAGCTGTCTACTATTTCTTGAGCTAGACGGCTAATATAAGTTGGGAAGGAATTAACCTCAGGTTCTTCGAATAGAAGAGTAGCATCTTGATTTGTTTTAATAGCTGCTAAAAAGAATAAATATCGTTTAAAAGTTTCTGCAAGCAAGTTGAAACTTAGTTTTTTAATTTTTCCTTTACCCAGTCGTTTTATCAAGAAAAATTCACCTTCGTCTTCTGATAATAATGCTTCAAAGCCATAAGGGTCAATTAACTCTTGAAACTCCTGAACCAATAGATTATTATTAAAAATTACATCGAATAAATTTGAACCATATGGTCCTGCCAATTGATTTGGACTATATGTAGTAATTGATTTTGTCTGTTCACTATATTCGTATTTTATAATCTGTCGTTCTAAATTGAGAAAGTCGTCTTCTTCGTTTATAATAGACTTATCTCGCATTATTGAAAATTTCAGGTCTTTACAATCTACATTTATACGGTTCTTTTCATGCTTTAATGTACACCCTGGAATTAATGACTTAGCAAAAATTAAATCATCTAATTCTGTATAACTTATAGTAGCATCTTTGGATATATCAAAGAATAGATCGGAGGGCCTATCAAAACGTATGAAGTCAATGTTTTTAAAGTTATTTTGAGTCTTGAGCGTTTGAATACTTAATAAAGATAGTGCCTCCAAAATATTACTCTTACCAACATTCGGCTCACCAATCAACAGATTGATACGCTTAGCTTTGAACTCTACTTTTTTTATAGATTTAAAATTAGATATAGAAACCTTTTCTATCATACTTATAAAGCTACAAGATTAATACCAAAGCTAACAAGTGCTTTATACTATGTATGCGCCTCTACTCAAACAGCACCTCCAAATAAGTAATCGATTGGCTCGGCGTATTGACTTGCTGAGCAACTTCCAGATTATCAAATCTAGAAATAATGTAAAAAGAAGATCGCTCCAAATGATCTTTCCTACACCAACCCTCTTCATTTGATTTGATTGTAAAAAGTGGGCTATTTCCTAGCTCAACATTCATCATTTCGGGATAAAAGTCATGATTTATATTATTTAACAAAAATGACGAGTCCGATCGACAATCTGCATTAGTACTGCGGCAATCCCAACTCGTAATTTCGATATGCGCAAAACTTGGAGATGAAGGAATATTCTCCTCCATATCGCTTTCACATGAACTCATAAAAACACCAATTATCATAGTTAAGATAATCTTTTTCATCTATGGAATAGTTTTAGAGATATAAACATGTAATACTGTTGATTTGAAGATAAAGATGTATTGATCAACATTTATTACTTTTGCAGTCCTTTTCAACGACAAAAACCTAGTAGTATGGCATTCGATATAGATATGATCAAGAAACACTACGCCGAACTTCCAGAGAAGATCGCAAGTGTAAAGAAAACCTTGGGAAGACCTCTTACCCTTGCTGAAAAAATATTGTACTCGCATTTACATGCGGATAGCCCTTTAGCTGACTATAAAAGAGGAAAGGATTATGTCTTTTATGCACCAGACCGTGTAGCGATGCAAGATGCTACTGCTCAGATGGCACTACTACAGTTTATGATGGCAGGAAAAGATAAAGTTGCAGTACCATCCACTGTGCATTGCGATCACTTGATCCAAGCAAAAATTGGTGCAGATGCGGATCTACAAAACGCAATCAATACGAGTAATGAAGTATTTAACTTCTTAGAGTCTGTTTCTGATAAATACGGCATCGGATTTTGGAAGCCAGGTGCAGGTATCATTCACCAAGTAGTATTAGAAAACTACGCATTCCCTGGCGGAATGATGATCGGTACTGATAGCCATACAGTAAATGCTGGTGGCTTAGGTATGGTAGCGATTGGTGTAGGTGGAGCGGATGCCGTAGATGTGATGGCTGGCATGCCCTGGGAACTCAAAAATCCTAAATTGATAGGTGTAAAACTTACGGGTAAGTTATCAGGATGGTCATCACCTAAAGATGTCATCTTAAGAGTTGCTGATATACTGACTGTCAAGGGAGGTACAGGAGCCATCGTAGAATACTTTGGTGAAGGCGCTAAAAATCTAAGTTGTACAGGAAAAGGAACGATCTGTAACATGGGTGCAGAAATCGGAGCTACGACTTCTACCTTTGGATATGATGACAGTATGGACCGCTATCTACGTGCTACTGATAGAGCCGACATCGCAGATGCCGCTAATGCGGTTAAAGAGCATTTAACAGCTGATGCTGAATGCTATGAAAATCCAGAGAAATACTTTGATCAAGTTATAGAAATTGATCTTTCTACATTGAAGCCATTAATCAACGGTCCATTTACGCCAGATCTATCTACTGCAGCTGGTAAAGAGATGACTGAAAAAGCAACAGAAAATGATTGGCCACTAGACGTCGAATGGGGATTGATCGGGTCATGTACCAACTCTTCCTATGAAGATCTATCTAGAGCAGCATCAATTGCAAAACAAGCAGTAGAAAAAGGATTGACCACCAAAGCTGAATTTGGAATCAATCCAGGAAGTGAGCAGGTTCGATATACGACTGAGCGAGACGGTATACTAAAGATTTTTGAAGATCTAAATGCTAAAATTTTCACTAATGCATGTGGACCATGTATTGGGCAATGGGCTAGGTATAACGACCCAATGAATGCTCCTAAAAATAGTATCATCCACTCTTTTAACAGAAACTTCTCGAAAAGAGCTGATGGTAATCCTAATACTCATGCTTTTGTAGCTTCTCCTGAAATGGTAGCAGCAATCGCTATTGCCGGAAGACTTGACTTTAATCCTGCAACTGATACATTAACGAATGATAAAGGAGAAGAAGTAAGACTTGACGAACCTACAGGATACGAGCTACCTCCTAATGGATTTGATGTAAAGGATAGAGG
This sequence comes from Saprospiraceae bacterium, assembly GCA_020629715.1. Classification (GTDB taxonomy): domain Bacteria; phylum Bacteroidota; class Bacteroidia; order Chitinophagales; family Saprospiraceae; genus JAHDGW01. Next base: position 126,450 of record JAHDCU010000008.1, on the reverse strand, counting down.
ATATAATGCTCCAGCTGAAGATGGAAGCAATGTCGAAGTCAAAGTAGATCCTAGTTCAGATCGATTACAATTATTGACGCCATTTGTGCCGATTACGAAAACGGATGTAACAGATATGCGAGTGTTGATCAAAGTAAAAGGAAAATGTACTACCGATCATATCTCTATGGCAGGACCATGGTTGAAATATAGAGGACATTTACAGAATATATCTGAAAACTGCTACACAGGAGCGATCAACTTCTTTAATGAAAAAGCCAACTCCGTACTTAACTATGTTAACAACGATTACGTTGCCGTTCCAGATAGTGCTAAAGCGTATCAAGCAAAGGGTATAGGTACAGTTGTATTTGGAGAAGAAAATCTAGGTGAAGGATCATCAAGAGAGCATGCAGCGATGGAACCAAGATTCCTTGGAGTACATGCTGTAATCGTGAAATCATTTGCACGTATTCATGAAACTAACCTCAAGAAGCAAGGTATGCTTGCGCTTACCTTTATCGATAAATCAGATTACGATAAAGTACGTCAGGATGATATTGTGAGTATCCTAGATTTTGATGCGATGGCACCAGGAAAACCATTGACCATAAAATTAGACCACCACGACGGTACCAATGATGAATTTAAAGTATCGCATACTTACAATCAAGCACAGATTGATTGGGTAAAAGCCGGTTCAGCCCTTAATAAGATCAGAAAAGATGCTGGTGTAGCTTAATCAATAAAATCTAAAGTCGTAGGACTTTGCTAAATGATATAAAAGAGTAAATAGCGAAATGCTATTTGCTCTTTTTTAGTTTACAAAAAGGTGATACTGCCTGACAATTCCCTTTTAGTTCCGTCGATAAGCCTTAGCTCTGCTATCCATGTATATACGCCGCTCGACAACCTAATACCATTTAGTTGACCATCCCAAAAACTGAGCGTATTGGTGTCACCATTCAACCCTTGATCATACACCATATTTCCCCATCGATCAAAAATTTTGAGCAACAAAATATCTTGAGTTACACATCCTGGATATAATGTAAATCTATCATTTTCCTTTTGTCCATTGACTGAAAATACATTTGGAGCGTATGCCATCCGCTCCGTATTCAGCTGTATGTCTATTTCTGCACTATCACTACACATATATTGATTTTCTACATTTAGCTGATAGCGAGGCTGCACTACATAGCGAAGCTCAGGCTCAAGACAGTCAGAGCAGCTCAGTCCTGTTGCGGGCTGCCATTGATAGGTGACATTATTATCACCAGATACCTCTGGAGTAAGATAGACTGGATCACAAAACTCAGAATAGAGTTCAGAATCCAAGGTAAGTGTTGGCGTAGGTAATACAAGGACATCCCACGACGCAGTATCTTGACAGGCAGTATTATCAATAATGACTTGGTATGTACCATCATGTATATCAGTAATATCGACAATATTTAAGATAGAGTCTACCGCTTCACTGGTTGATGGACCACTCCAACGATAGGATAATTGCTCACCACCCGCAATCGCTGCTAGGCTCAGTGTATCTCTTTGGCAATATTCTGTCTTTCCCTCTATTGATGCATCGATTTCTTCTTTTACTTCTACATCTAGATTCCTAGTCTGGCTGCAATACCCGTAGGTTGCAAGTACCGTGTATTCACCAGAGTTAATTAGGGTAGCATCTTCTATGATCGGGTTAATATCTTCAGATCCGTATAGATCGGGGCCAGTCCAACGAAGACCACCCTCTGGTTCTAACTGACTCTGGAGCTGTATATCATCTCCGAAGCATATTGGGCTATTGCTTTCAATCGTCAACTGGAGTAGATCATTAGGTGCTTCCAAATAGATCAAAGTATCCTTTACAGCCAAGCTACAGTTGTCCTTTAAAGACCGGAGCTGAAAGAGTTGATAATTGCCAGGATATAAAGAATCCAATGTAAAAGCGCTGTTTTCGTCAATAGTGACCTCGTAGGTATACTCTGCATACCCTATCCTATTTAAAATCTTTATTTCATACTCAGTCCCTTCAAAAAACTGGGGTGAACTAACAATAATCTGACCATCATCAGCTTCTAAACAGTCTGTCGGAGATATGACCTCCCATTGTACATCGTCCAATCTACGTGGCGTAACTACAAACAACGATGGATCACCTTGCTCACCTACTGTCCAGACATTATCTGATGCATATACTTCACCATATTTCGGTGGCAAATCATATAAAAAAGCCTGATAGTAAGTATTCCCCACAGGAGCATCCACACTTCTTAGCCATATCGTAATCTCCAACTCCGACCTTGCCGCAATATTGAAGTTCTTGATGACTAACATATCCGAGCCTATACCGGTACCCTCTTCGATCACTCCGTCGATATTATCAGAAATATTCTCTATGATCATCCCCTCAGGCATCGTATCTCTCAACGTAATATTCTCTAGTGGAAGCAGCCCATTATTACTTATGGTGAGAAAAACCTTTTTTACATCATCATTGCAATACATACCGTCGTCAGGTACTAGACAGGTAAACGAAAGTGAATATGGACAGGAACAACCATCGCTGATATCCGAACCGATATTATTGATATTAAGATCTACAGTCTCACCCGAAAATATATTGATACCATAAAACTGTTCTTGCTCGGCATTAAGTCCTTCTTCGGCAGTCCCATAAGCGGTCAACTGTCCAAGTGGTGAAAACATCAATCCTCCGATGTGCTTAATCCGATCTGTATCGGTCTGCGATATAGGTGTCACTTTACCTAGTTCTAGATCATCATAGTCAATATTGATTTGCAATATACTTCCCTGAGTCGATTCTGGTCCCAATGACAGATCTTTACCGACACTTTGATAAGAGTATGCATAACTCGGGTTGAAAGGATCAATAACCAAATCAAATAAGCGAATCTGAAAGTCACCCTCCACATCCGCCTCAGGATCCCAGTATAAGTCTATCGCTCGTACATAGCTAAACTCATCTTCGACCTCAAAAACCAAAATTTCATTCAAGCGATAATCATGTATCAAGAACTGACCATTTGGGTGACAATCACCAGCATTGGAGTATATGGTGTCTGAGGATAGATAATTACCTACCAGCTCAGTCTGATTATTTCGCTTGAGCCGTATAATTTCATTCGACTCCATCTTGACACCATATAAAAAATGATCTGAACTATTGAAACCGATGGCATCTAATTGTATATTGGCATATGATGCTATCGGACTTAAAAATGGTGTCGAAAAAGGGATGTATAGAGGCCGCGAAATATGAGTAGAACTACCCACATGAGTTGCTATCAATGACTCTCCAGTACAAGAATAGCGCTGTGAAGCAAGTGGGCCACATAGTAGATTGTATAATCCAAAATGGATCAGCAATATGAATAATTTCAAGGATGGCACTACGGTATGATTAGTTTCTATTGGTACGAGTAAGATAGTGCTTTTCGTAAACTTGCAACGGCGAGATTTCCCAAAATGATGTCGCAATGGAAAGAATACTATACTTTAACCGTTAAATTTTTGTATAGGAATTTTTTATATAATAATTTTCTTAATTTGTGATTAATCAACTGAATATTTAGTCAAAACAATCGTATTAAACAACAAACTAAACGAAATATGATACAAGAATTTAAGGAATTTATAATGAAAGGCAATGTGCTAGAACTAGCCGTTGCAGTAATCATTGCAGGAGCATTTGGTCTCATAGTAGGATCATTTATCAATGATGTATTGATGCCACCGATTGGATTAGCTTTGGGAGGAACAGACTTTAGCGAAATGAAGTATGTACTACAAGCAGCAGAAATGGGTGCTGATGGTGCAGTAGTGACACAAGAAGTTGCAATCGGATATGGTAAATTTATCAATACAATTATCAACTTTTTAATTGTGGCATTCGTAATCTTTATGATTGTAAGATCTTATAACAAGGCAAATCCACCAGCAGAAGAAGCTCCTGCAGGTCCATCTGAAGTAGATTTATTGACAGAGATCAGAGATGCGCTCAAAAAGTAAAAAAGGATCCTGATAATACCCAAAACAGTAAGGAGGGGATTAGGCTTAAGTGCTTGATCCCCTTTTTCTTTACAGGTTACCTGGAAATTGAAGCACGATCGACTAGTCTACTCCATTCAGCTTATTTAACCAAATAGTCAACTTATTTCAGGCATTACCAACGACTCAACTATTAAGCTTCCCCTACATGCTAGAATCTTAGATGTTTTACGGTGTGACCGTTATTAATTAACTGACGAAGCGATCGAATACCGATCTTGAGATGATCCTCCGTATAGTGCTTAGTGACCTTTTTATCACTCGCTATGGTCTTTACACCTTCTGGATCCATCGGCATATCTGATACTAATAGTAGTGCTCCTGTTGGTATTTTATTTCTGAATCCTATAGAGAATATAGTAGCGGTTTCCATATCAATAGCCATCGCTCTTAGCTTTCTCAAGTAATCTTTAAAATTATCATCGTGCTCCCATACACGTCGGTTGGTCGTATATACGGTACCCGTCCAATAGTCTCGCTGATGATCACGTATCGTAGTTGATATAGCTTTTTGAAGTGCAAAGGCCGGTAATGCAGGTACCTCAGGAGGGAAATAATCATTGGAAGTACCTTCCCCTCTGATACCTGCAATAGGAAGTATAAGATCTCCCACCTTATTTTTCTTTTTCAGTCCGCCGCATTTACCCAGAAACAGCACCGCTTTAGGCTTTTTAGCGGTTAGCAGATCCATAATAGTAGCCGCATTCGGACTACCCATACCAAAATTGATAATACTTATATTGTCATAAGTAGCATTAGGCATTGCGGACTCTGTACCTCGAATTGGTACATTGAATAACTTGGCAAACTGCTTAACGTATTTTCCAAAGTTGACTAAGATTATATACTTACCGAGTTCATTGATTTCGACACCCGTATAACGCGGTAGCCAGTTTTGGACAATCTGTTTTTTCGTTTTCATACTTACTGAATTTTTCAACTAACGAATCAAAGTATCCAATAAGTTCCACATTTATCAAAATTTAAATTCAATCCCTGCCAAAAGGCCCATTGTACTATACTCTTGATCGATAGGATATGCATCAATATTGATAGGTCTTAGCAATTTCATATAGCTGGGAGTGAGCCATAGTCTTGCTCTCGGCAATACCTGATACCCTACTCCGCCAGTGAGTGAAATAGCTGATCCTGCGTTAGTTTTGAAATAGCTCGGATCTTGAATTGGCTGTCCAGTTGGTGTCAACAATTGACCATCAAATGAAAATGAAACATTGATATGTAACCCAACTTCTCCTGCAAATGACCATCGATTCTTAGATTTTATATAGCCCACATGTAATGGAATATTGACAAATTGATATTTATTATAAATTACCCAATCTTCTGTAGTGGTTTCGGTAACCGTCACATCTCCTAATACTTCTGTAGTATCTCCAGCACTATCGATAATAATTCTGATGACCTGATCAGTAAGTACATACATAGAGTCACGCATATTGGTAAATGTGAGTTGCTCATTGAGACGATTCATTTCAATCCCCGCTTTCACATAAAAACCATTTTCCCATTTATACTTAAATTGAGCTCCAGCTCTCCATGACTCCAATACATTTTCGGTAGCCTCTCTTTGACTAAGATAGGTTTTATCTTGCTCTACTTTCGTACTCAAGTTTTTTAGCAAAAAAGATGGACCTCCATAAACATATAGTGACCATGGATGCCTTTGCTTACCAAACGCATAGCAATTTTGTCGATTAGATCTATTACGCTTCAATTTTTTATACGGTCGATTATAGACTAACATCGCCATATCAAGACCATCAATCGGTAGAAATTCCTCTATTAGTAGCTGATCTATGGAAAGCTTATCTGTATAGCTAAGCTTATTTGACTCCTCACCAATTGGACTATCTATAAATTTATTTTCAACTGTTTTTGCTCTGGTATTATTGAGTATGGATTTGGTATTAAGAGTGGGTAATTCTTTTTGACTTTGCAGTGCTGTAAGATCTTCTGCTAGAGGCGATGTATGACTTTTAATTTTTGACTTTATAGGTTTATCAGCTGTTTTTAGTGATTCGTTTGTTTTAAAGACTTTGTTTTCGATCGAGATAATCTGTTCCTCAGGAGTAATCTTCATTTCAGCATTTACATCATCTTGATCTTTTGAGTAAACTTCATCCTTATGATCGGAGAATGCAGCTGTTCCATAGTTCTCCGGCAATATTGGGATTGAATTTTGAACATTAAAAATGGAAGCACTATAATAGCCTACTCCTAACAATAAAAGTAAGCCAAACAATGTGCCTAACCATAAGGTCCACGCTCTCTGCTTTTGTTTTTGCTGGATACCACTCCACAACATCTCAGGATCAATCGCTACCTGATGATCGTAGAGCATATCTTTTACATGCTGATTCATATAGTTTTCACCCATGACTCTTGTTTTTGAAGTGAAAGTAGTTTATCTCTTAATATCACCTTAGCCCTTGATAGATTGGATCTTGATGATACTTCTTTGATGCCAAGCATCTCCCCTATCTCCTTATGATTATAACCTTCGATCACAGAAAGATTAAATACTTGTCGATATCCATCTGGTAACTGTGCTACTACCTCAAGCAAATCATCTTTATTTAGTTTAGAGATTGCTTGATTATTAGTTCGCTCATGTCCTTCTGCATAATCTGTAAGTTCAAGCGTTTTAATTTTCCGTTTATCTAGATGCTTTAGACACTCATTGACGGTAATTTTTCGTATCCAAGATTCAAATCTTCCTTTTTCAGGATCAAAGTTTTTGATAGCTTTAAAAATCCTGATAAACGCCTCTTGCACCACATCTTGTGCATGCTCTCGAGTACCTACATATCGTATACATACAGCAAATAGTAAGTTAGAAAACTTGACTACCATTTGCTTCTGAAAAAGAGCATCTTGCTCTTTACAGCCTTTAATTATTCGTTGTATGTCGTAAGTTTTATTCAATAGCTCAGAAATACTTACTGGTTAGATTCAATACAATAATTCCCAACTTACGAAAAAGGGAATAATACCTTAAGGTATTACTCCACAAGCTTCAACTTTTTGGCTTCAATACGTCAAAGTGGAGCTTTGTTTTCAATTTTGCTTTCGATGGTTTCATAATGTATTATCGTCATCATTGAAGATTCGTTGCGTTGTAAATAAAAAAATATTCTCTTTTGAATTAGGATAGGCCAATAGTTATGAAAATCTTCGCCTCATGTATGATCTAGAACCCTTACATTATCTTATTGCTATAGTAGGTGCTTTTGTAGCGGGATCTATCAATACTTTATCAGGAAGCGGATCGGCAATCACGTTGGGTATATTAATGGAGGTCATCGGACTACCTGGCAATATGGCTAATGGCACCAATCGTGTAGGCATATTATTTCAATGCGCAGCCTCCAGTTTTGCTTTTCATAAAAATGGTAAGCTCAACTTCAACTCAAAGTCGTGGTCTATCATGATACCTATCATAGTCGGGGCTATTGTAGGGGTTATGATAGCTATCAATATCAGTAATGAGGAGTTCAAGTCTTTTTTCAAATATATCATGTTGCTTGTGCTCATCGTTGTACTGGTAAAGCCTAAAAGATGGCTTATCGAGAAGAGCTCCACAGATAAATTGAATTGGTATATGTATCCGCTACTATTTGCATTAGGAATGTATGGAGGATTTATTAATGTTGGATTCGGTATATTCTTTTTGATCTTAACCGTGCTAGTAGCTAAGCTCAACCTTATAGAATCTAATGCTATAAAAAATATGGTGGTGTTTCTCTATTCTATCATTGTACTTGCCATTTTTCATTATCAAGGGATGGTTGATTGGAAAGTAGGAGCAGTCATGGCCTTGGGTCAGGGGATAGGCGGATATGTGACTGGTGAAATTGCCTCACGATTCAAAGGAATGGAGGTTTGGGCATATCGACTACTCGTAGTCATGGTGATCTTTATAATTATTAAAAGCTTTGGAATTTTAAACTTGGGATAATGCAATCATACTACAATAATAAAACCATCTGGATCACAGGTGCTAGCTCTGGCATAGGAAAAGCGCTTAGCCTAAAGTTATCTAAACTGGGTGCTAGACTTATTTTATCCAGTAGGAAAAAATATGCGCTCGAAGAAGTCAAAAAAGCCTGTCATAATCCATCGCAAATAGTAATCGTCCCCCTCGATTTAGCAAATTATAAAGAGTTAAAAACAATAACCGATGCTCTCGTTCAAAGCGGTGAGAAGATAGATATCCTGATTAATAACGGTGGCATATCTCAACGGTCACTCGTCAAAGACACAGTTTTAGAAGTGGATGAGAAACTAATCCAAGTTAATTATTTAGGGACTGTTGCTCTGACTAAAGCCTTGCTCCCTCATATGATTCAACGTAATGAAGGTCATATTATCACGGTTACCAGTACAGCTGGAAAGGTAGGTGTTCCTGTCAGAAGTAGTTATTGTGGAGCTAAACATGCCTTGCATGGCTTTTTCGAATCACTACGAGCAGAACTTCACAAAACCAATATAGATATTACCATGATCTGCCCGGGCTTTATCAAAACTGATATCTCTAAAAATGCTCTGACATCTGATGGAAGTGCTCAAAATACGATGGATGATGCACAGGCTAACGGAATGACTACAGAAGACTTTTGTACAATAGCACTAAAAGCAATCGCTAAGAAAAAGCCAGAAGTGCTTATCGGAAGTTTTAAATCAACGAAGATGCCAGTATGGGTTTGGCGTTTTTTACCTAATGTATTTAGAAAAATAATAGCAAAATCCAAGGTTACATAAAGCCAAGCTTTCCTTAGTAGGTATTGACTTCTTATCCTTACTTTTACGCTGGCAAAATTTTGCTAGAAAGAACCAATACTAAACTGAGCTATGGATTTATTTGATAAATTTAGAATAGACAAAGGACCTTTAGGAAAGTATAGAGCTTCTGAGGGATACCATATATTTCCAAAACTAGAAGGACCTCTTTCCAACAGAATGCAATTTAATGGAAAAGAGGTGATCGTATGGTCAGTCAATAATTATCTAGGACTAGGTAATCATCCAGACGTAAGAGCAATAGATACCAAAGCTGCTGAAGACTGGGGTATGGCCTACCCTATGGGATCACGGATGATGTCTGGAAATTCCAAATATCATTACGAACTTGAAGAGCAATTAGCTGATTTCGTTAGTAAAGAGGCTGCAGTATTGGTCAATTTCGGATACCAAGGTATTATGTCTGCAATCGATTGTCTATTGAGCAGACATGATGCTGTAGTATACGATGCAGATTGTCATGCATGTATTGTAGATGGATTGAGAATGCATCAGGGTAAGCGATTTGCGTTTAAACATAATGATATCGAAAGCTTAGAAAAACACCTGAAATCAGCCGAAGCTATAGTAGAAAGTACGGGAGGTGGTATACTTGTAATATCTGAGGGAGTATTCGGGATGCGCGGAGAGCAAGGTAAACTTAAAGAAATCGTAGATCTAAAATCTAAGTATAATTTCCGCCTTATGGTGGATGATGCTCATGGTTTTGGAACACTTGGTGCCACTGGTGCTGGTGCTGGAGAAGAGCAAGGGGTTCAAGATGATATAGATGTATATTTTGCAACGTTTGCAAAGTCTATGGCAAGTGTGGGAGCATTTCTAGCAGGAGATGATGATGTCGTTCAGTTCATGAAATACAATATGAGATCACAGATATTCGCGAAGTCACTTCCTATGCCATTTGTCATCGGTGCCATGAAGCGACTAGAAATGATTAAGACTATGCCAGAGCTCAAAGATAAGCTTTGGGAAAATGTGAATATGCTCCAATCAGGTCTCAAGGAAGCAGGTTTTGATATTGGAAATACGAACTCTTGTGTCACTCCAGTATATATGAAAGGAACTGTAGAGGAAGCTCAAAAGATCGTTTACGACCTCCGAGAAAATCATAAAATTTTCTGTAGCATCGTAGTATATCCTGTGATACCTAAAGGAATGATTCTTTTACGTTTAATACCGACTACAGTGCATAATGCCGATGATATTGCTCAGACTATTGTGGCATTCAAAGATGTACGTAACAAGCTAGATCAAGGCATCTATGCCAAAGAAGAATTGGTATTAGGCTAATCCATATGAGCGATTATATAATCAGCGGCATACAGCAAGTAGGTATCGGTAATACCGCAGTTTATGATACATGGCATTGGTATCAAAAGCATCTTGGGATGGATCTAAGAGTTTTTGATGAAGCGGCTGAAGCAGCCCTTATGTTGCCCTATACTGCTGGAAAACCAAGATCAAGACATGCGATCTTAGCCCTCAATCACCAAGGTGGTGGTGGCCTAGAGATATGGCAATATACCTCAAGAGTTGGACAGCCTGCAAACTTCGATATCAGACTCGGTGATCTTGGTTTCTATGTATGTAAGTTCAGGAGTTTTGATGTTGAGAAAAGCTACGCTTATTTCAAAAAGCATGGGCTTGAACTGCTCAGTGATGTAAATACGACTCCCTACGATGCAAAACACTTCTATGCCCAAGATCCCTTTGGAAATGTCATCGAAATCATAGATGGTTTTGATGATTGGTTCAAAAAAGGAATTCATCATACAGGTGGTGTAGCCGGAGTATCCATAGGTGTAAGTGATATGGATCGATCTATTGCATTCTACAAAGATGTACTGCATTACGATCAAGTACTCTACGATGATACAGATCAGTTTCATGACTTATCATCTCTAACTGGTGGAAATGAAAAATATCGGCGAGTAGTTTTGACACATAGCCAGCCAAGAAAAGGCCCCTTCAGCCCATTATTGGCATCATCACAAATAGAACTCATTCAAGCTCTTGATTATAAAGGGCAATTGATCTTCAAAGATCGAATGTGGGGAGACTTAGGTTTTATACACCTCTGTTTTGACATAAGAGGTATGGACAGTCTACGCCAATATTGTAAAGATCAAGGATGTGCTTTTACAGTAGATAGCGGTGACTTTGATATGGGTGAAGCTGCTGGGCAATTTGCATACATCGAAGATCCTGACGGTGCTTTGATAGAATTTGTGGAGACTCAGAAAATTCCATTGCTCAAAAAGATAGGATGGTATCTGGATCTACGAAAGCGACCAAGAGACAAAGCTTTACCATGGTGGATATTAAATGCAATGGGTTTTAGTCGGGTGAAGGCTTAAGCTGGTTTATAGAGTTATTAAGTTGACTAGTTAACAGTTAGTTCTAGTTTGTAGCCTTTGTGCAACTTATGACTCTCAGTAAAACGGTGACAACAACCTATATAATCATATTCTCAAGTCAACTAAGCACTACGCATGTGAATCTTCTAATAAAAGTATGTGAAAATACTTTGTGCTCTCAGTGAGCTCTGTGGTTTTAGGTTTCTCTTTTTTAAATCTCTATGTACTTCATGCCTCTATGGTTACTTTAGCCTTAATATTTCCAAAATAAAATTAATATGCTGAAACCAATAATCTTAGTTGTATCAACCATATTCTTGCTTTGTTCCTGCTCCTCTATTCAAGATCCTTTGCAAAACATTCTAGACTCATCAAATCCACATATCAAGCAAGTGATGGATAATCCAGAACCGTTTGAGCTTCAAATTCTATACACAGAAATTATCAACGAAGGCGATAGTATAAAATTCATCAATCACGAGTATAATCTAAGTGATGACATTTACTACTACCCTGCTAGTACGGTAAAGATGCCAGTAGCCTTTTTAGCTTTAGAAAGGATCAATGAAATCCGAAAAGAAACAGGATTAAGCTTAAATCGTAAGACAGCCATTGAAATAGATTCATTACGAGTACCTCAATCAGCTGTCCGCTATGACTCAACTTCATCAACTAAAACTGCCAATATTGAGCATTATATTAATAAGATATTTGCGGTCAGTGATAATGATGCTTATAACCGCCTATTTGAAATTTTAGGAGCAGACTATATACATCAAAAGCACGTAGAGAAAGGGATTTTCAAAAATAGTAGAATCCGTCATCGAGTTGGTATTGGCGGTTTTAGTCCAGAAGAGAATCGACATACACCTTCGTGGAGATTTATTGAAGACGATAAAATACAATATCAAGAAGAGGCGAAATATGCTTATATCAATAACTTCCCTGATCTCCTAGACACCCAAAAAGGAGTCGCTTTTGCCAAGGCAGATTCAATCGTAAAGGAACCCTTTGATTTCTCTCAAAAGAACTATGTGTCTATTCGTGATCTTCACGAGAGCTTAAAACGGATCATCTATCCTGAAGAGTTTAGTCCAGAACAACAATATAATCTGACTATTGACCAATTAGAATTTCTCAAGGAGTCCATGAGCAAAAGACCCAAAGATCATCCATATCTCCAAGATCAATTAGATGAGTACTACGACGGTTATGTAAAGTTTTTCATGTATGGTGATACCAAAGACCCTATACCCGATCATATCAAAATCCATAATAAAGTTGGCTATGCTTACGGATACTTGACTGACTGCGCATACATTCAGGACACTAAAAATGACATCGAATTTTTCTTGACCGCAACCATTCACGTCAACGCCAATCAGACCTATAATGATGGCGTATATGAGTATGATTCTATTGGTATCCCATTTTTGGCAGAATTGGGACGGCAGGTGTATGAGTATGAATTATCTAATAAATAAAACCACCCCATCCCGTCCTAGACGGCGATGAGGCGGGCTCTCTACTGTTATCTTTCGTAGTTCGTGAGTCGAGATTCGTATTCCGATGGACGAACATCGACATACGATACCCGACTTCCGAATCAATTATTCTTCTTCCGAGCGATATTCCTACTAGCGACATTTTGCTTGGTATTGATGATAGCTCTTTCTCTTTTGGTCACTATACCATCAGCTTTGGCCCTATTCTTTGTTTTTTGAATATTTATTTGCTGGCGTTGGAGTTGTTTGGTTTCATGTCTAGTAAGCGATCCATTGGCTACTCCATTTTGAATTCTAGCTTGTTGCTTTACTTGCTTTTTGGTCACATTAGGTGTTGCAGTTTGTGCAGATAATGTACCTAGTGATGCGATAAGTGCAAATCCGAAAAGAAAAATGATACGCTTCATAATATTGTATTTTAGTGATTATTGATCTTGATCAACCTTCTAAAAATCATGACTTTTCATGATTTCTTAGACCGTAAGGCAAACTTTTCATTTCTAATGAATATGTTTGGGTTAATGTGGTAATTTGGTGTATCAGACTGAGAAAACTAGCATGGGTTTAACCACCATTTTATATTAACGAACTCTTAACAGAATTACAAGAATGGGTCTAGATCTGTTTAATCAAGGTAATAGCCAATTTGAAAGAGCATATGCCATGCTCAATGCCAAACAAAAAGAGGGTGTCGATCATATAGATGGTCCAGTAATGATCATTGCAGGTCCTGGCACTGGTAAGACACAATTATTAGGGGTTAGGATAGGTCACATCTTGAAGCAAACAGATGCTCAAGCGCATAATATACTATGCCTTACCTATACAGAAGCAGGTATGGTTGCCATGCGAAAACGCCTGCTTAAGTTCATAGGACCAGAAGCTTACAATGTCAATATCTTCACCTATCATGCTTTTTGCAATAAGATCATTCAAGAAAATGTAGAGTATTTTGGTGGGTATCGAGAATTACAGTTGATTACCGATCTCGAAGTACTAGAAGTTCTCAAAGAAATCGTAGATGACTTTCCGGATGATCATATTTTGAAACGGTGGAAAGGAAATGTCTACTATGAGCGAAAATCACTCAAAGACTTATTCGCTACTATGAAACAAGAGTCGTGGTCGGCAGAGTACGTAGAGCAATCGGTGAATAAATACCTACAAGATAATCTGGATGCTGGAGTCTACGATTACAAAAGAAAATACACCAATAAAAAGACGGGAGAAGTCTTTATGAAAGGCGATCTCAATGCCAAAAAATATGACGCTGATGTCAAAAAATATGAGAAGCTCAAAGTCGCCAGTAAAGAACTCAAAAACTATAGACGTAAACTCGAAGAACGTCAGCGCTTTGATTATAACGATATGATCACTTGGGTCAATACTGCATTTGCTGAGCACGACGACCTTCTTGCCCGATACCAAGAGCAATTTCAATATATACTTGTAGATGAATATCAAGATACCAACGGATCGCAAAATGATCTGATCTTTCATCTTGCCGATTATTGGGAACAGCCAAATCTTTTTGTTGTAGGAGACGATGATCAGGCTATCTACAGGTTTCAAGGTGCCAACATGGAAAACCTACTAGAGTTTAGATCCAAATTTTCTCCTACAGAAATCGTACTTGGCGACAACTACCGATCATCACAAAAAGTACTCGATGATAGCATGCAACTTATCAATCATAATGCAAATCGCCTGAGTATAAAAGAGTTGAAAGAGCAGCGTCAGGATCAATCTAAGCAAGTTGCTCCAAAGATCATTTCTTACCACAATGAGATACATGAAAGTAAGCATATCGCCGATCAGATCGTAGCCTTACATCGCCAAGGAGTAGCACTCAAAGAAATTGCGGTCATAGGACGAAAACATGCCAATTTCGCCGATCTGATCAAATACTTAGAGTTACAAGGTATAGCCATAAAAGCCAAGCGACCCGTAGATGTACTCAAGCTTCCTGAAGTGCTCCGACTACGTAAATTACTCAATTACCTCAAGGACGAACTGATCAAAGCGCATTCTGGACAGTTGGAATTATTTCAGATTATGCATTTTGAGTATTTCGATATCCATCCGTTGGATATTGCAAGACTGAGCATCTTTTGCTCAACCAAGAATGAGGATGGATTTTATGAATACAAATGGAGAGAAGTCATTAATGATGAGGTTACTCTTGCCAAAATAGAACTTCGTCATCCAGATAAAATTCTTGAGTTTTCTGACCTAATCGAACGTTGGATCAAAACTTGGGTAAATGCCACTCCTCAGGTATTATTTGAGCAAATATTGACCTATGGCAATGTCATCGATACCATCATGGCATCGGCAGATCGGAGTAGTCGACTGCAAGCCTTGAATACCTTTTTTGACTTTATAAAATCCGAAACTGCCAGAAGCCGATCCGTCAACATGACTGATATCTTAGATATGCTCGATGAGATGGATGACAATAGTATTCCGCTTAATTATAATAGCATCACCTATGCCGAAGATGGTGTCAATTTTCTGACGGCACATGGATGTAAAGGGCTAGAATTTGAGCATGTATTCATGATACGATGTGATGAAAAAAATTGGGATAGTGGGAAACGAAGAATGGGATATTCATTCCCATCATCACTAACCGCATCCGCATCGCTGACAGAAATAGAAGATGATAGACGATTATTTTATGTAGCCATGACTCGGGCTAAAAACCATCTCAATATCTCTTATCCTCAGCACATCGGAGAAGGTAAAGAATTAAATGCTTGCAGATTTATACATGAGATTGCTGACGAAAGTCGTATCCAAGAGATAGCTGTTGATGATGAGCATATTCTGGTCTACCAGTCTACCCTACTTCGTGATCATCAAGGTAAGGTCGAACTCCTAGATCATAGCTTGATCGATCAGCAGCTAGAGCGATTTTCTATGAGTGTGACCAATCTCAATAAATATCTGAGGTGCCCGCTTACCTTCTACTTTGAGACCATCTTACGAGTACCGATGGCTCGTAATGCCAATATGGGATTCGGTAGTGCCATACACTATGCGCTTGAGCAACTATTCATCAAAATCAAACGGGAAGGTGTAGTTTCTGCTAATATGGATTTTCTTGCAGAGTCTTTCAAAAAAGGAATGGACCAATATCACTCGCATTTTACGCCTAAGCAATTTGATGATCTGTTAACTTATGGTAAGCAGACTTTAAACGGATATTTTGACACCTACCAACATGAGTGGAGCGATGAGATAGAATATCATCTGGAGTATCCCGTAAAAGATGTGGAGTATAAAGGCATACCTATCAACGGGAAAATAGATAAGATAGAACTCAAAAAGACGACTGCTGACGTAGTAGATTTCAAGACAGGACAATACAAAAGTGATAGTATGAAACCTGTGCTAGGAGATGATGATAATGGCGGTGACTATTGGAGACAGCTAGTATTTTATAAAATGCTGATCGACAGCGATCCACGTATCTCTTGGATCTATGGATCTGGTACGATGGACTTTGTCGAAAAAGATAAAAAGACAGACACCTACAATCGTAAGACCTTAGAGATAGGTTCGCTTGATGTTGATCTGGTATATGATCAGCTTAAAACTAGCTACGACAAAATCTTAAATCACGAGTTTGAGCAAGGATGCGGTGAAGACAATTGCAAATGGTGCAATTTTGTAAAAAATAACTTTAAGATTGATCCAGAGTTGGAGTCTTATGTGGATGAGGTAGAGTGATGATTTCAACTTAATATTATGAGTGAAATAGCTATAAATCAAGATTCTAATAATCAAATTGAACTTAAGGTTCAGTTGGAGGGAGAAACAGTTTGGTTAACGCAAGCACAAATGGTTGAACTCTTTAAATCAAGTAAAGCTAATATTAGTGAGCATATTACCAATATTCTTAGCTCTGATGAATTGGATAAGGAATCAACTGTTCGGAAATTCCGAATAGTTCGAGAAGAAGGTAACAGAAGTGTTGCAAGAAACTTGACTCATTATAATCTAGATATGATTATTTCAGTAGGATATAGAGTCAACTCGTCCTTAGGAATACAATTCCGAAAATGGGCAACCTCCAAACTACGAGAGCTTCTTGTCCAAGGCTACGTAATAAATGAAAAGCGCCTTGCTCAAAATATTTAAGAAATAGAAACCAAGAATAATCAACATGGATCGGAGCATACTACATAAAGCTTACGATGCAAAGCAATTTCGCTCAATAGGTCATCAGCTTATCGATATACTAGCAGATCATCTTGCTAACATAGAAGAAGCGGAAAAATGCAATCATTGGGCTAATCCAAACGAAGAATTTACATTTTGGGAAGCCTTTGCTCAGGAAGAGCATGATGCTATCTCTACCATGAAAACCATCTTGGATCGATCTATACACATCCATCATCCAAGATATATTGGTCATCAGGTAGTACCTACTGCTCCAATTACGGCGCTTTCCAGTATACTATCTGCATTACTCAATAATGGGATGGCTATTTATGAGATGGGAGCCGTACCATCTGCTATGGAGCGATATGCTGTCAAACATATGTGCCAAAAAATCGGTTATCAAGATGGTGACGGAGTGTTGACTTCGGGTGGTACTTTGGGTAATCTTACTGCCCTACTCTGTGCTCGACAAGTGATGATCGATCGAGATGTCTGGAATGAAGGATCTCCTAATCAATTAGCCATTATGGTTTCTGAGGAGGCGCATTATTGCGTAGATCGTGCAGCTAAGATTATGGGACTAGGTAGCCAAGGAGTCATCAAAATACCGGTAGATGACGAGTATAAAATGAAAACAGAGCTACTTCAAGCATACTATGACAAGGCTACGGAAGAAGGCATTCAAGTTTTTGCTATAGTTGCTTCAGCACCTTCTACTTCAACAGGTATTTATGATGATCTGAAGGGTATCGCAGCCTTTAGTCAAAGGAACAATCTATGGATGCATGTGGATGGCGCTCATGGAGGTGCTGCAGTGTATTCTGATAAATATAAACACTACTTAAGTGGAATTGAACAAGCAAACTCCGTCATCATAGATGCGCATAAGATGCTTTTAAATCCTGCTTTGAGCACCTTTGTTTGCTTCCGAGATACACGGCATAGCTACCAAACATTTAATCAAAAAGCACAATACCTCTGGTCTCAAGATGAACAACCTGAGTGGTACAACTACGGTAAACGAACCTTTGAATGTACCAAACGCATGATGAGCATACACTACTATCTTTTACTTCAGATCTATGGTGAAGTATTATTCTCAGAATTCGTTACTCGACAATATGAATTAGGGCATAAATTTGCTCGATTGATTAAAGATTCTGAGGACTTTGAGTTGGCAGTAGAGGTACATTCCAACATTGTCTGTTTCCGATATGCGCCCGATGGTGTCAGTCAAGATCGACTAGATGGATTGAACGATAACATCCGTCAAGTTCTACTAGAAGATGGCGTTTTCTATATTGTAAAAACGAAATTAAAAGGAGTGACCTATCTTAGAGTCAGCATTATGAATCCGCAGACCACAATAGAGCATTTATCTGAACTTCTTATGACTATCCGTGAGAAAGCTGCATTATTATAATCTTAGACGTTATTCATTTTATATTAAACCTAATACATCAGGAAGCGTCCTAATCAAAATACTTTGAAAAACTTAAGCATGAATAAACTAGCCTACTTAATCTTATTTTCTGTGTTAACATTCACTGCTTGCAATGAAGAAGAACCCACGGACCATAGTAATGAAATACCTCAAGTCCAATCTGAAGCATCCTTTACTGTGCTTGTGGATGAAGACGTAACTTATGCCAATGGTCTGAGCATAGAAGGGATGAATAAAATTGAGAAGCCACAATTATTGGATGTCTATTACCCTGATAATGAATCCGTAAATAGACCTGTATATATGTTTATCCATGGCGGTGGATTTACAGGAGGCATCAAGCACAAACCAGAAATTGTGGATATGGCCAATTATTATGCCGCAAGAGGATGGGTTTTTGTTTCGATAGATTATCGGACTACCGAGGAATTAGGCAATATAGAGAACTTGTCTCAAGAAGAAGTATTGACATTGTATAAAGGTATTGCACCGCAAGAATGGATAGAACTAGGCTTTCAAGGGTCTGAAACCGTAAAACAACTACAGCAAAGCATAGCCATGTATGCCGCTCAAAGAGATGCCAAAGCTGCTCTCCGCTGGATCATTGCTAATGATGACAAATACGACATCAATGAAGACTATATCACGGTTGGAGGTGCCTCTGCAGGTGCTATTACCACTATTGCATTAGGTATTTCCAATCCAGAAGATTTTAGAGATGAAGTCTCGGTGGTAGATGATCCTACATTATCTAGCACAAACTTAAGTGATGAATTTAATGTAAGAAGTATGATCTATTTCTGGGGATCGAATATAAAATTAGATGTCTTCGAAGGAGTCTATGGCTTAGAGCAATATGATAGATACGACGCCAATGATCCTGAATTATTCATGGCACATGGTACGGCAGAGGATCCTGTAACACCATATGCTGAAGCGCTAGAACTACAAGACATCTACAATTCCTTAGGTATTCACAATGAGTTAGCCACTATACTACAACCCAATGGTCAGCCAGCTGGTCATGGTGCTTGGAATGGTGTATTAGATGGGAAAAATCTATCTGAACTGACTTTTGATTTTTTGGTGGAGCAACAGGGTTTAAAGGTGGAGTAAAGTGTCTCATCAGAACAGATAAATTCTCTTTAAAATCATCCTGAGCATGATAAAGCAATCTCAAATTAAAGTCATTGCATTCGATGCAGATGATACCTTGTGGGTCAATGAACCTTATTTTAAAGAATCAGAAAAGCAATTCTTTGAACTCATGCGCCCATATATCACGGATGAAGATAGTCTAAGCGAAGAACTGCTAAAGATTGAAATCGCCAATCTCCCTGATTATGGTTTTGGAGTGAAAGCCTTTAATGCTATCCATGATCGAAACGGCTATTAAAATAAGTAATGGCCGCGTTCATGCCTCTACAATACAGCAAATTATAGATATCGGAAGGAAGCAACTCCATGCACCTGTAGAGCTCCTACCCGACATTGAAACTGTACTGAAAAGCTTGCAGCAAGACTATAGAATCATCGTAGCTACAAAGGGAGATCTACTAGATCAAGAGCGAAAACTAGAACTATCAGGACTAAGTAAATACTTTCATCACATAGAAATCATGTCTAATAAAAAGGTCGTCAATTACCAAAAGCTGATTGATCACTTAGACATTGATCCTATTGAGTTTCTGATGATAGGTAACTCTATCAAATCTGACATACTACCTGTCATAGAGCTGGGTGGATCAGCAATTCATATTCCCTTCCATACATCTTGGGCGTATGAGGAAGTTGAATCACCAGTTAAAGATGATCGATTTTTGAGTTGTGAGAACTTAATGGGACTATTAGATTTGCTTTAATGAATATAAATTAGTCTTCATAAGGTTATAATTAACGTAGTTATTTCTGTTTATTAATCTTGGAATTTCTTAAATTAAATTTTATTATTATGTTAGTGGTAAGGGTTTGGGTTAATCTTATGTTCTTAGATAATTTGACTATTAGTCTTAATCGAAATCTGAATTTCATTTTTCTTAATATTAAATTATTCGTATGAAAAAAAATTTATCTCTTTTAACACTATTTCTGCTAGTTATCAACTCTTCATTTGCTCAAGATTTAACCAGTATTGAGTATAATCCAGAAACTAATCAGGTTTGTTTTAATATAAGTCCTTGTCATAAATGTTTAGTCGGAAGTTTAGAACTTCAACAGAGCTGCCTAGAAAAGGAACAATGTATTCAAGATTGCTATGATGAAAATATGGAAGAGTGTATGAAGGACTGTTATTACGAAGGAGGATCTAATTGCGATGATTATTGTGGACAATTATTAGGGAGTGATCCACAAGAATGGAGTGACTGCAACGCAGAATGCTTTCAATTTTATGACATCACCGCTAGCAACATAAGTATTGAATATCGGATCGAAGCAGCAACTGCTCCAATATCTTCAGGACCCAGAACCCAAAGAGATAATTGGATACAAACAGCAAGAGTAGTCGAAAGCTATGAAGATTTTTCTGATTGGAATTGTTTAACCTTGGATGAAAATTGGACTGAAATTATTGATGGAATTAATGTTTGTTATTGGGCAACTGCAACTATGAGGTTCACTGATGAAAATGGTAATCAACGTTTTTGTCCAATTGATATTGAATATTGTGAAATTATCGGATAACATAAAAAATTATAAAATGAATAAAGTATTTTACCTATTAAT
Source organism: Saprospiraceae bacterium (assembly GCA_020629715.1). Classification (GTDB taxonomy): domain Bacteria; phylum Bacteroidota; class Bacteroidia; order Chitinophagales; family Saprospiraceae; genus JAHDGW01. The sequence continues at coordinate 105,376 of JAHDCU010000008.1, read as the reverse complement.
AATAGCATTCCTCTGTAGTTGCTCAAAGGATGGATCTGATGATGTAATTAATCTACCTCAAATAGATAACTTTACAGCTGTTTATAAAAACAACCCCAATTTAACATTCGTTAATTCTGATGGCGAGAAAATTAATTTTGTTACTACTTACGAAAAGAGAGCTATTGAAAATGAATTGCCCAACAATTCTACCTATATACTCGATGACTACTTCATACAATTAAATTCCAGCGAAAATGATATCGAAATAATTCTATTAGGTTCAGCGTTTGTTTCAAGTGATTTAAATACGATAAATCCAAGCCTAAACATCAAACTGATGCCTTTTCGATCTAACAGTATTTGGATGGATATAAATCCAAGAGATGGAACACATTTTTCCACTAGTACAACTGATTTCTACACCACTCATGAGCTAATAGATATAAGTTTCAATGATGTATACGCTGTTTCAGCGGATAATCAGACTGCTTTTTCTGCATTATACTATAATCAAACGAATGGAGTGATTGGATTTAAAGATGGAGGAAACCAACTATGGAGATTGGATCAGGAATAAAAATTTGTCATTTATTTATCTAAATGATATTTAATAAGCTATTAGAGATTGTATGAATATCTACTTAATCTCTAATAGCTCCACCTCAAAAATCAAAGTTGCATGTGGTCCTATATCTCCGCCGGCACCTCTTTCGCCATAGGCCAAATCGGATGGTACAAAGAGCTTCCACTTAGAGCCTAAAGGCATTAATTGAAGGGCTTCTGTCCATCCTGCGATCACTCCATTCACTGGGAAGGATGCTGGCTGACCTCGCTGTACTGAACTATCGAATACTTTACCATCAATTGTAGTACCATGGTAATGTGTAGTTACCGTACTATTAATTGTTGGTTTGATACCCGCTCCCTCTTTCATTACTTGATACTGAAGTCCGCTAGGTAAAGTGATAACACCTTCTTTCTTACTATTGGCTATCAGAAAGTCCTTTCCTGCTTTGATTGCACCTTCATGCTTTTTAGCTTGAATTTTACTGAAGTGATCATTGAGAAAAGCACCTGCCTCGTGAGTATCCATTTTGAGATTTCCACCACTCATAACATCCCCTATTGCTTGACCAAGCATCTGCGCATCTAGATCCTCGAATCCCTGCTTTAACAGACTAGCTGCAATATTCAATCCAAGGCTATAACTTAATTTTTCTATATCGTTCATTTGTATTCGATTTCGATTAGGGCACGAAAGTAAACAATCGTTGATAACTAGTTAGAGTATCTTCTTAGGATTAAGCAACCAACTATGAAATAAGTAAACAATGAATACTGACAATGTACTCACCGATATCTAGTCAAATATTTAGAACCACAGAGAACACAAAGAACACAGAGTTTCTTGCGACTATAGAAGAGCTATATCTTATTCACCATAAAATATCTATTTCTCTACCAAATCCCATCCAAATCAATCACCTCAAACTCAAGATCGGCACATGCCGCAACAAGCTCTACTCGATCAAAAGGCTCTGTCAAAAAGAAAATATCTGTCATCGCACATTGACCATTATCCGCAAATAGTTCGATAGAGCTATGATCTATGATAATATCCATCAAAATATCATCTTTTGGGTATAAGGCATATCCCGTATGATAACCTCTGAAGTCGGCTTGAAAATCATCTTTCCCTGCATTTCGTCGGTCTATGAAATAGTATTCCGCATTGGCAAAGTAACCGAACTCTAACCACTCCCCTACACTATTACGGAGTCGGATTCGCATCGTAGACATCGGTTCATCACATCTCAATTTGAAGCGATAGAGTCCATTACCTTTTGGCAATTCATAGGTATTCATGGCAATCTCTGGTAGATTGAATACTTCTATAGATGATCGCTCTAATGACTTAAATTCTTGGACAGGTACATTAGTCAGTCGGTATAGATTACCGTCTTGGATCAGTTTTAACTCTCTAGGCACCGTCATGGCACCACGCCACTTTTTACTGGGTACCACTTGAGCATATTGCCAGTTGGACATCCAACCAATGCCTATCTTACGGTTTAAGGAATCTGGAATACCGGACCAAGTCACGAAGGCATAATTATCCTTACCGTAGTCTAACCATTCTTGTTTTTCAGGATCGCTTATAAAATTTTGACCATCGAAATCACCAACAAAATAGCTCGTTGCCGTACCACCATTAGGTCCTTCTTTTTGGATACTTGTAATTAGTACCCATTTCGATTCATCGCTGCCTTCTACTTTCATAGGGAACAAATCCGGGCACTCCCAAAGTCTTTGATCACCTTCTATACCAAACGAACTAGCATAGGTCCATTCTTTAAGATTAGAGGAAGTATAAAACATGGCTTTGTCGTAAGCCGCTAAGACCATGACCCACTGAGATCGTTCATTATCCCATATTACCTTTGGATCTCTAAAGTCTTTGATACCAGGATTGGGAATCACTGGATTGCCCTCATACTTGGTCCAAGTACGACCACGATCTGTGGAGTAAGCAATCGACTGAGTTTGAAAATCTAATGTACCCGCTTGCTCACCTTCGATGTCATGATGTGTAAACATGGCAACCATCGCCGTTTCTCCATCTTTGGCAAAACCAGCAGTATTATCAATGTCAACTACAGCACTACCCGAAAAAATATAACCCAAACTATCTGGATAAAGTGCAATCGGTAGGTGCTCCCAATGCACCAAATCAATGCTGATCGCATGCCCCCAGTGCATCGGTCCCCAAACAGTAGAGTCTGGATAATATTGATAAAATAAGTGGTACTCTCCTTCATGATATACAAGTCCGTTAGGATCATTCATCCATTTGGCTTGTGGTGAAAAATGAACCTGAGGACGATATTGCTCTGTATAATAATTTGAATTCTCTTCTTTCACTTGAGTATCAGGCGAGCACGAGAACAAGCAGAAAAACAAAATAATGGTATATCCAAAGAGAAATATATTTTTCATAATCGCAAAATTAGCACGATACTAATTCTTCTTCTAGTGTTTCCAAACTTTTCCCTTTCGTTTCGGGCATTGCGAATATTACCCAAAGCAACTGAAAGACCATAAATACACCAAAAAATACAAATATCGGATATGGGTTATCTTTAAAAATACCATCATTGCGATCCAAAAATATAGGAGTAATCAGTGTGATCAATGCAGCAAGTACCCAGTGGACTCCACACCCAAAACTCTGACCTAATGCTCTTACTCGAGTTGGAAAAATCTCTGAAATGTATACCCATATCACCGCCCCCTGACCAATGGCATGTGCCGCTATGAAGAGTAAAATAAAAAGCAACAAAAGACCCGAACTAAGCAAAGTATAAAAGCAATAAGCTACCATAAATAAGCCTATGATATATCCAATGGAGCCAATCAACATAAGCTGCTTACGACCTAGGCGATCTATCAAATACATCCCCGCGACTGTAAATAGTAAATTGACTCCTCCGATGTAGATCGAATTTTTTAATGAATCTTTACCTGCAAGACCCGCCGACTCTAATATTTCAGGAGCATAGTACAATATAAAATTGATACCCGATAGCTGATTAAAAAAGGCGAGTACAAAAGCCAATTGAATAGGTTTAGAAAATGCTTTACTAAACAATGATTGTTGCACTGAAGTATGTTGAGATGACTTCATGTCATTCAATGCTTGCTCTGTATCCTGTATTCCTAATGTTTTCAAAACAGCAACTGCATCGTCTTTGCGATCTTGGTTAAGATATAACCATCTTGGACTATTGACCACTTTCAAAACTAAAATACTATAAATGATGGCCGGTATAGCCTCTACACCTAACATGAGTCGCCAGTCCCAATCTCCAGCAACACCTTTGAGCAGATAATTACTGAAAAATGCAATGAAAATACCGAAGACAATCATAAACTGATATCGTGCTACTAAGCTTCCACGCTCTTTAGATGGTGAGATCTCTGCGAGATATGTGGGTACCGTAACACTCGATATACCTACTCCTACTCCACCTATAAATCTCATCATCGAAAACGTATAAGCATCGGGGGCCAGTGCAGACCCTACAGCTGAAACTGCATACATGATTCCAATCCAAAAAAGGGTTTTCTTACGACCATATCGTTCTGTAGGAATACCGCCGCCTAAAGCTCCAAGTACTGTACCCCATAAGGCCATGGACATAATAAAAGTACCATGATAAAATGGTGATAAATCCCATAGTGCCTTGATAGGTTCATTAGCCCCTGAAATGACTACCGTATCAAATCCGAAAAGAAATCCAGCGACAGCGGCAACAATACTATAAAAAGTGAGCTTTTGATTTTGCATAGAAAGGTAAAGTTGATTCTTGAAATTAGGGAAAATTGGGTAATTCTTAGCTAGGGGTAGATTTTATACTTTTGTGACTAACAACGAGTCAACTTTCATTACACAGAGCTGCGCAGAGGGACTTAGAGATACACAGAGTTAGAGTATACCCTTGGCAGTACCGGCAACCAATCTACTGACAACTAGTCAACTTATTCACTAGTTAACTAAAAACTCTAAACATCAAAATCTACTGACACTTCATCCGTTACCAGATGCGCCTGACAAGTCAAGATGTAACCCTCTGCTAATTCATCTTCATCTAAGGCAAGGCAGGTTTCCATTTTAACTTCACCAGATGTCACTTTGGCTATACAAGTCGAGCATGCACCTGCAGTGCAACTATACGGGACTTCTTTCTTGATCTCTAACAGAGCATCGACTATGTTTTGGTCATCTGTCATCTCTACATCAAACTCTTCGCCATCTAGCTTGACATGAAGTGTTTTGGTGTCTCCTGACATGACTTTCTCAGCTGAGTTGGTACCGCTACTACTGGTGAAATACTCTTTATGGATAGACTTACTATCTACGCCGATAGCCGCTAGACTGCGTTCGCATTGTTCGATCATACGTCCTGGGCCGCATACATAATAGTGCTTTTCTATTCGTCGTCCTTCATGCTCTTGTACGAAATTCTTGATCATAGGACCATCGATACGACCTACTTTCCCTCCCCAAAGAAGCTTTTTACCACCTAAAAGACCCGATAGACCAGATTTTTTTTCTTTTTCTGGTTGTGTCAAACTATACTCGATGATCAGTTGATCCTTGTAGTAATCTGCCAATTGATCAAGCTCCGCCTTAAACATAACATCCTCTAACTTTCGATTACCATATAGTAGATAGCATGTACTTCGTGCCTCACTTTCTAATACAGATTTGATCATGCTCAGCACTGGAGTTATACCGCTACCCGCAGCAAAAAAATAATGAGATCTTGTCTTTTCCGCTTCTGTTGTAAGGACAAACTTACCTTGTGGCTTCATCACTTGAATAGGGTCGCCGGCTTTAAGTTCCTTTACCAGATAATTAGACATTTTGCCGCCTTCTACACATTTTACGCCGATGCTCATTTTCTCCTCGTGAGGTGCAGAACATAATGAATATGCACGTCTTACCGCTTCGCCCGCAATGGTTGCTTCCAGTGTTATATATTGACCTGATGTATATCGGAATTCATCTCGTAGCTCGGTAGGAATTTCAAAATGTAAAACAGCTGACTCTGCTGTTATAACATCTTTCTGAAGAACATGAAGTGTATGCATTTGACAATTTTATGTAAACTTATATGCTAATATCCGTGCTTTTGTTCAAAGAGCATTCTATTTAGTCTTAGATATCTGACTATCTTTTTATTAGTCAACATTCTCGTCTGTCCAGATGGTATCGATGAACTTCTCTGCACTAATAAATCCACCATCATAACTCTCGAAACCGTAGGTTAAGTTCTTTGATTTAATCTTTTCTAAACTATCACCAGCTTGGATAGCTTGCATAACTCTGTCATAAATGGTACTAAGCATTTGATTATACCGTTTCAAGTCATTTTGTGTAGCTACAGCACCGTGACCAGGTATAATTTTGGTTTTTTTATCCACGATCATAAGTGCTGCTTCGATGGCTGCAATAGCTCCTTTTATACTTCCTCCAGATCCCAGATCAATGAACGGAAATCGACCGTTAAAAAAACAATCGCCCATATGAAGGACATTGGCCTCAGGTAGATATACAAAGCTGTCACCGTCCGTATGGGCATTATGCACATGTATCATTTCTATCTGAATACCATTGGCATATATACTCATGGATTCGTCAAAGGTGATCTGCGGCCACGCCGATGGAGGCTTTGCCTTGACCTCTCGTGAGAATGCCTTCATCATCTGATCCGTACTAAGTCTTTCTCTTACATTTTCGTGGGCAACAATGATCTTTCCTTGATCTCCCAAATACTCATTTCCTCCCGTATGATCTCCATGCCAGTGAGTGTTGAGTACATATTTGAGATCGGACTTTGATAATTCTAGGACTTTAGTTTCAATTTTTTTAGCCAATGGTGCAAACTGATCATCGACCAAAATCGTGGCTTCATCCCCCGTGATAAGCATCATATTACCACCTGATCCAGTGAGCATGTATACTCCCTCTGTGATCAATTCTTCTTGGATGATGACTTTGCTGTAGTCTCGTTGAGCATCAAGATTTAAATAACAAATAAAGATGCCCAGAATGGATAGTATGATATACTTCATCGCGCTATAAATTTATATTGAGAAAGGTAATAAAAATTGAAGGACAAAGACTTAAGCCACTGACTCCTTGGCCAATTTCATCGGCACTGCGACGAAAGACTTTTCCATGTAGTCCATCATGGAGTGAATGAGCTCTTGAGCTTGCGGATCTAAACCATCAATATCTTTTTTGAACCGCTGGTTTAGCGCTTTTTCTTTGATCGCCTTTACTTCTTTGGGTACAGAAGTGAGTACTTTTTGGATCTGTCGCTGTTGGTATTCCTTGACAAATGCTACAAGATGTTTTTTGAGAATCAACTTAGCATCTACAATTTCTTCTTTTCGAGATTCAAGATTGACAGCTGCTCTTTCTCTGAGGTGATCTATGGCTACATAGGTTACATTATGTAAGTCTACAATAGCTTCTTCCACATTACGCGGTACCGCAAGATCAATGATCAGTTTATTTTGCTTATCTCGATTGAGTATATTCTTATAGATATCTTCCGTCAATACTGCTGAAGTAGCTCCTGTACAAGCTATAATGATATCGAACCCATCATTGTATTTAGGCAATTCTCCTAAGTGAGCAGCTTCGACATTATACTTTTCAGAAAGCTTTGCAGCATTATCCAATGTACGGTTATAGACTCTTACATTATGATAGCCTTTCTTGATCAAAAACTTAAGCATCAAGGCATTGGTCTCTCCTGCACCGATAAGCAATACTTTTGATGATCTATCTGGCTTTCTCAACAATAGTTCTTCAATGGCTAGAGCAACAATAGACAGAGATTTCTCACCAATCTTAGTTTTTGCATACACTTCTTTTGCAGCGACCACCACTGATTTTTCCAGCATTCGTAACTTAGGACCTACGATATCTAGATTTTCAGATCGAGTGTAAGACTGTCTATATTGTCTGAAGATTTCCCTCTCTCCTACGACTAACGAATCTAAAGAACTTGACACTTCTAAGATGTGACTTATCGCCTGCTCCCCGCTATAATGACTGACAAACGAATCGATCTTCTGGATAACTGTATCACTTAGAGTAGGATTTACCTCTTTGAAGAATCTATGGAAAAAATCAGAATCTATCTCTGAAGACGTGAAAAAGATAAACTCCATTCTATTACAGGTATTCAAATACTGTAATTCTTCAAGTTGAAATTTTTCTTTTATTAACTCCAATTGTTGATCAACAGAACAAGTATCAGAATGCTGTAAAGCAAACTGACCTATGTCTCTGACATCTAGGGTCTGATGAGAGATGGATATTATGTGATAGTTATTTATCACTATCGCAAAGATAATTTCGAGACCATGGTATAATGTCAGTGAATTGTCAGCGGCTCCTAAATAGAAAAAATCTAAATAACTAGCTTAATGCCTCGTTATACATTTTATGAATGTCCACGGGGTCTTCGCCAGTAATAAACATTCGTAATGCTTTAAGATTGACCAAATTCACTTTCATATAAGAGTTTTCAGTATACTTACGAGCACTTACAGTCGCTGGCTCATCAATCAATTTATAGGCAATATTATTTTGTTTAACTCGACGAGTCAACTCAAAATCTTCCATGATACAATATCTTTCATCGTATCCACCAAGCTGATCAAATATTGTTTTATCGATAAAAATACACTGATCACCTCCCCCAGCAAATGCACCATCATATTTGGTCAAAAAACTATTGATACGTCTCAAAATACCCGGTGGATCAAATCGATAGCTAAACCATCCATATTGATTACCCATCAAGGTAGCTTTCTCGATATGACTAAACATATTTTTAGGAACAAGAACATCAGCATGGACAAAAATCAAGATATTTCCTTGAGCATATTGAGCCGCATAATTCATCTGAGCAGCTCTAGAGCAATGTGGGGTATCTAAAAATAGACAATCATAATCATTACAAACTTGCCGAGAATCATCTGTCGTTGCACTAGCATTTGCCACAATTATTTCAATATTGTGACCACTGGACTGATCAATTATACCCTTTATACACTTAGGTAGTCGACTTGCTTCGTTAAAAGCTGGTATTATTACAGTATAAAAATTGGATTCTTGCAATGAAAATTAATTGGTTATATCATACCTACATGAAGACATACGTGCTCTGTTCGATTTTCGGATTTTTGATGAGTACTATTTCTCTACAAGGACAAGAATTAAATTTAAAATCACAAACCCTTCTGCAACTTATTAAAGAAGATAGAAATACGGATGCGTTAGAAACATACTTTTCTGACATCACAACCGATCAGCTGATACAAGGGCTTAAAACCGACGATGAGAAGCTTGCTTTTTGGATTAATATCTATAACGCATATATCCAGATCTTACTGATCGAAAATCCGGAGCTGTACGAGGATAAAAACGCCTTTTTTACGGAACCAAGAGTATCATTTGCTGGTAAGATTGTAAGTTTTGATGATATTGAACATGGTATAATAAGACATTCCCAATTCAAGTTTGGTCTAGGTTATATCACTAATCCCTTTGCATCAGATTGGGAAAAATCATTAAGAGTGGATAAGCGTGATGGCCGAGTTCATTTTGCACTTAACTGCGGTGCAAAGTCATGTCCCTATATAGCGATTTATAAGGCTAGTAAGGTCAGAGAGCAACTACAAAAAAGTACGTGCAATTATCTTTCGACAGTATCTGAGATGAAAAAAGAGGAGGATACTGTAGTCACGAGCCCACTCTTTAAGTGGTTTAGAGGTGATTTTGGTAAATCTGAGGATATCAGAGCAATGCTTCAAGGCTGTGGAATCTTAGACAAAGAAGATCAAAAAACAAAAATGATAGTAGGCCCGTACGACTGGACTTTGGAATTAGGGAATTTCATTGAGTTTTAAATTTAATTCCAAGCAGCCGGACTATCCATTCATAAATTCAATTAGACCATTCATCCGATCTCTAAATCTATCATGAGCCTCATACATTTGTTTAAAAAATGAATTTCTCTGTTGTGCTCCGTGGATACTGATGAGGCTAGAATGCCTTTTGAGATTGCCTAGATACCATGCCATGTGTTCGCATATACGCGGATCTGCAGATCTCAAATAGTTAGGAGTATCATATTTATTGTAGACCAGTTCATATTCATCTCCCTGAATAAATATCACTTCCGAATTGATATTGAGCTGATTAAGATAAATCTTAATCGCTGAAGATCGCTCATCACCATTTCTAAAAAACTTCTGACCTGATTCTGAAATTTCCTTCAAGTAAGAAATCAATTGATCTATTTCCTCAAGTAGAAAATTAAGCTCTTTCTGATCTGTTAGATAACCAGAAGCAACATAATACCTGATCTGCATATAGGTAAGCCTTAGCATTTCAGAATTCCATATTTCTTCGGTCGGAAACTCAAAATAAAAATCACAGATATCTTTAAAAATATGATTCAAGCTATTGTCTTCGGTCTTTCGATCGATACCCTCCCACAGTTTTTGACCTTTGATATCCCATGACAATCGATTCCAAATATCCATCTTGAATCCTATCAATCTAGGAAACTGAAGCATATAGCTAAATGGAATTTCATTAGCCAATACTGTAGCACGTAGATTGGTAAGGTTACGTACTTGATTGAGGTGATCCAATATATTTTGCCAGTATTGGTCGTATCTATATGGCTTGAATATGAGAGCATCTGACTCAAATGGGTAAGGCTGCAATCCAAGATCATTAGAGAGAAGGGAGGCCAATGGGATATTCATCCTCTGAACCAGTAAAAGCAACTGGTCAGCGGTAAGCTGAGAGTCACCCGATATCTTTTTATAGGTATTGGATATCGACAATCCCAGTATCTCACTGATATCATGTACCAAGTTTTGTGACTTTCCTTTCTCTGATTTTAAGTACTCAAACAATCCCCTCTGATCTAGCATGGCATCTACTTTTTCTCAATATAGTGTATAGTTTTATTGTCGATTATCAAAATACGAGAATTTGTTGGAATTACTTCTTGTTTTTTAGTCTCATTATCAGATACCGATAATTCTAATTTTTTCAGTGTCATTAGACTCTTGAGCTATGACTTTATACTTGCGAAAAGAAATAAAGAAAGCCTATAAAAGTGCTTGTTATGATTCGCTCTCGATCAATCAAATTTGGTCGAGAGCATAATTTGAAAAAATACAATACTATGATTCAGAAAGCTTATTTCATTTTAATTCTCTCCATACTAGGCATAAGTACCTATGGTCAACAAATCACAGAAGGGTATAACGGTTTCATGTATGATGGAAATCTCTATAGTGACCAAAGCCTTGAGCCTATACTATCTCAAAATCGTACATCTATGATCTATTATCAACAATGGAAAGATTCATCAAATCCCACTCGATTTTTGACTGGTTTAGGATTAACGGTAGCAGGTGGTTTTATGACTAGCAATACTGAAGACGATATCATAACGATACTCAGCGGTGCATGGCTTTTTGGACCAATGGTCTCATTATCAGGAGTTATCGTTGCTGCTACTGGCATACCTAAACTATTCAGAAAAAGAAGATATCTCTATCAAGCTGTGCATGAATACAATTACAGTAAAGGATATGGTTTTGGAATGCAAAAACAGCCAGAATATATAGAGCTAGAGTGCGGATTTACTGATCATGGCGTCGGACTTAGAATGACGTTTTAAATAATGTGAAAAGACAATTAATTCAACTCAAATAAACTTTCATAAAACATTGGGCTTGCTATGCTTACTATTTGCGCCAAAAAGCTACCTTTGTGGCAAATTTTAATAGCTACTTATTTATACTCTATAAAATAGAACCTAAGTATGGCAAACATTGGTCACATCAAACAAATTATCGGTCCAGTATTAGATATCAGCTTTGCTGGTGAAGGATCTAAGCTTCCAGAAATATTAAATGCACTTACTATCGAGAGACCAGCTGGTCTTTTGACACTAGAAGTCCAGCAACACCTTGGTGAAGATAGCGTACGTGCTATTGCCATGGAAAGTACTGACGGACTGACTAGAGGTATGGCCGTAACAGATACTGGAAGACCAATATCTATGCCTATCGGAGATCAGATCAAAGGTAGACTCTTCAACGTAGTGGGAGACGCTATCGATGGAATCGCTCCTGTAGAAAAAGGTGATAATGCATATGCCATCCATAGAAAACCACCTCGTTATGAGGATCTATCAACAGAAACAGAGGTACTTTTTACAGGTATCAAAGTAATTGACTTAATTGAGCCTTATCAAAAAGGTGGTAAGATTGGTCTTTTCGGAGGAGCGGGAGTAGGTAAAACCGTATTGATTCAAGAGTTGATCAACAATATTGCCAAAGGGTACGATGGTATATCAGTATTCGCAGGCGTAGGTGAGCGAACTCGTGAGGGTAATGACTTGATGAGAGAGATGCTTGAGTCTGGTATCATCAATTATGGTGAAGACTTCTTGCACTCTATGGAAGAAGGTGGATGGGATCTGAGTAAAGTAGATCATGAGAAACTAAAAGAGTCTAAAGCGACTTTCGTATTCGGACAGATGAATGAGCCTCCAGGTGCAAGAGCACGAGTGGCACTTTCTGGTCTTACGATGGCCGAGTACTATAGAGATGGTGATATGTCTGACCCATCAGGTGGTAAGGATATCCTCTTCTTCATCGATAATATATTTAGATTTACCCAAGCGGGATCAGAGGTTTCAGCACTATTAGGTCGTATGCCATCAGCGGTAGGATACCAACCTACCCTAGCTACAGAGATGGGTCTGATGCAAGAGCGTATCACCTCTACTAAGAGAGGATCTATTACCTCTGTACAAGCAGTATATGTACCTGCAGATGATTTAACGGATCCAGCACCTGCAACAACATTTGCTCACTTGGATGCAACTACCGTACTCAGTAGAAAGCTTGCCTCACTAGGTATCTATCCAGCTGTAGATCCACTTGATAGTACCTCTAGAATCTTAGAGCCATCTATCGTAGGTGATGAGCATTATGATTGTGCTCAGAAAGTCATGAATATACTTCAGAGATATAAAGAGCTTCAAGATATTATTGCAATCCTTGGTATGGAAGAGCTATCTGAGGAAGATAAGCAAGCGGTACATAGGGCAAGAAGGGTGCAGAGATTTTTATCTCAACCATTCCACGTAGCAGAGCAGTTTACTGGTCTTAAAGGAGTGCTAGTGCCTATCGAAGAGACCATCAGAGGATTCAATATGATTCTGGATGGAGAAGTAGATGAGTATCCAGAAGCTGCATTTAACCTAGTAGGTACTATCGACGAGGCTATTGAAAAAGGTAAAAAATTATTAGCTGAAGCAAACGCTTAATCGATATGCAATTAGTCGTATTAACACCAGAAAAAGAGATCTTCAAGGGAAGTATCACTTCAGTAAAAGTACCAGGTTCTACTGGACAATTTGAGATTTTAAATGGGCATGCGCCTATTGTATCTTCTCTAGGTAGTGGCCGAGTAAGAATAATTGCTGAAGGTGGTGATCGTAAAACCTTTGATATCACTCAAGGATTTGTGGAAGTTCTTGACAATGAAGTTTCACTCTTAGTACAAGGAGTGAGTGAATCTTAATCAATGAGTATCTTATCAATACGAAAATACAGGAGCCTCGACTATTAGTTGAGGCTTTTTTGTTTTATATGATCTGATCGGTGACTTGTTAAAACTTACACCATCTAAATAATATTCACTACATTATAGTAAACAACCTTTTAATCAATGGATGGTAGACACAGAGAACATAAGTATCAAGAATATATCCAACGTATCAGAAACGCCAAAGACGACGTTACTGCTAGACTTAGCGCTAAAGGGCAAGATAGTACGATAGAAAATATCTTGGACAATCTAAGAACAAGCCCAGATCGATCAGAAATTACTGCTTCTCAGATCATAATTATTGCGCTGACGATATTCGTTAATTTGAGCTCTATGATCATTCATGGTTTAGGGCTATGGCAGCTAATATCATTGGCCCTCATTATTTTCATAGTACTCTATCGAAAAAAAGTTCGAGATGGTGTTCAACTAGTGTCAGATAGATTTGGCGCTATGCAGGATCTTACCGGTAATGGTCCGAGTAAAGTGGACAAAATAAACTATGCGCAATCAGGGATTCAACTCAAAAAAACGAGATGGACTTGGACCAGAAATATGTATACTTTATTTTTTCCACTGATCATGCTAAATTCCCTTTTGTTTCTCAATAATGATTATTCTATAGCACAATGGATCCTATTTACTATTATCGCTTTTGTCGTAGGAGGTTATTTTTGGAATAGATTTTTTACCGAAGAAATCGAGGAATTAAGCTTCATTGAAGAAGAATTACATGATATCCAGTAAAAAACTGGTTTATACTTTTCAGTCATTTGTAATTAATAAACCAGCAGACTTTACCATTTAAGTTCGTAGAATTTGCTGGTTTATTTTAAAATAGTAATCCCAAAAGGTTTCTCTATCTATTTTTTACTTTGATAATAATCAAAGACCTTGGTCACTACCGATTTACCGAGACTAGCTGGATCCTGTCTAATTGCTTTTTCTTGTTTTCCCATAGACAGGAATAATGCATCTACAGCTCTTTCTGCCATAAAATCACTCAAATTATTATCCACTTTTTTATCATCAGAGGCAAACAGGTTGTATGCACCCGTTGCCATCGGCCAATATTGCTTAGCCTCCGTCTTATCTAATTCTGTATCCAACTTAGCGCTATATCTACTTTTTACGCTTTTATACATTGCATCTTTGAGTACCTGAGTAGCGGCATCTTCGCCACCGATAACGATAGCAGCGGCATCTTTAAATGATACCTCCTTGATAGCATCTGTCATGATGCCTTGACCCTCGGTATACATCAGCTTTGATGCAGCACCTATCTGTGCTTTTGCTTTATCTATCTCACCACCTAGACCCAACTTACTGAGTGTCGCAAGTACAGGTTGGATCTCAGCTGGCAAAGCACTAGTAGGATCATCACCACTGAGCTTAGATAATGTACTTAAAGCCTTGAAAGCACTACTATTTAATACCTCCTTGACCGCAGTAATTGTCTCTAAATTAGTCGGTGCAAGGTTTATATAATCTGATAATGATCCACAAGAACCCAGTATAAGTGAGCAGGTTAAAAGGATAGAAATTCTAATATTTTTCATGATCTAAAAATTTTGTCTTTACATTAAATATACTCTTCTGACGACAGTATCAGATTGAAGGTACTGTCTCTTTTGCATTTAAGTAAATTTTAAAACTCTAAGGTCTATTTATTGTTAGTACATTCGCGTCGATTAAGGAAAAGCTGTGAATCTACAAGAACAAGATATCAATCAAGAAGAACAACAGATGCTAGATAGTATAAAAGCATCTCGTATAATGCTTCCTATAATCTTAGGACTAGGTGTAGTGGCTTATCTCATCTGGAAATCATGGGATCCTGACGCTATTGCACAAATCCGATGGACAAATTCCACTTTGATCTTTCTGGCAATCGCATGCTTGGTATGGCTAGTACGTCACCTTTTTTATTCATGGCGGATGAGAGTTCTTTCTTTGAAAGCATTTAGTTGGAAAAAATCTATGGAGCTTATCGTTTTATGGGAATTTAGCTCAGCTGTCTCCCCCACTAGCGTTGGTGGATCGGCCGTTGCTGTTTTCTTCCTTGCACAGGAAAAAATAAAAGCGGCTCGTGCGGTATCTATAGTATTATACTCACTTGTTGTAGACACCCTATTTTTCATTATTACATTGCCCGCACTTTTTTTCATTTTTGGACCTGAAGTATTGCGCCCAGGAGCAGAAAGCTTTTCTGACCTTGGTGGTATAGGCTATATTTTCGTTTCGCTTGTGGGTGTCATGATCGTGTATACTGGCTTTGTATTCTACGGATTATTTATCAATCCTACACATATTCAGAGATTCTTGCATTGGTTGTCCAGAAGAAAGTGGCTTAAGCGATTTCAAGATACTTTACATAAGACTGGCAACGATATCATCGTAGCTTCTCGAGAGCTAAGTGAAAATGACTGGCGATTTCATGCTTCCGCTTTTTTCAGCACTTTTGGTGCTTGGACAACTCGATTTCTAGCGCTTAATTTTATTATTCTAGCCTTAGTATCCTCAGTCTCTCCTGATTTCATGAATCAGCTACTTGTTTACGGTAGAGGTGAGATGATGCATAGTATTATCCAGTTTTACCCTACTCCTGGCGGTGCTGGATTGACAGAATATACGTTTAAGGGGTTTTTTAATGATATCATTAATCCTGTAGAAATTAGCATCGTTGTGGCTCTGGTGTGGCGTCTCATCACTTACTATACCTATTTACTGGCTGGAGCGATTGTGATCCCCAATTGGTTTAGAAAAATTATTGCTAGAAGAAGATTAGAAAGACTCTCAAAATAGAAAAGCCCATCTATTTTGAATCAATAGACAGGCTCCTTCATTTGGTTAGGGAGTTGATATTTTTTTAGATACTTCTAAAGGATCTCTTTTTTCCGATTACATCAATAATAATCTTACTTTTTTTACCCAATTCTGAACCGATATAGGATTCGTAAAGCTCTTTATATTTGCTGTGAATGTTATCAGGTTGTTTGTCACCATTGATTTTGAGATGCTTACCTGATAACTCAATCTCATTATTTTTACCTGGCTCTAGCAGCCCATCACGATTGAGCATATTGCCCATTTTATCCGTAAAGGTAGCGTTGAAACTAAATCCGTTGAAATCAGGAAACCTGATAGAAGGTGGAGATGGCGGTGTAGGAGGAGACGGTGGTACAGGGAAGTCAAAGTCATGGTGATCTTTCCATCTATAAATTTGAACATCGTTTCCATCACCAAATGATTCTGACAACTCTTCCATATCAAACTCAAAGTCCTCCATGCTCTCTCTTAACTCATTGAAGTCAAAATTCATAATCTTCATAGAATCTGAAATGATACTCATGGATTCATTAAATTCATCAATCTTGATATCCATCGTTTTACCATTAGGTCCTACGGTAATCCTGAGTGTACCATCTTCTGTTTGAGTAGGAAATCTGTATGAATCAAAATCTATGTCTTCGATGTGATTTTCATCAGAAAAACTGAGTGCTAAATCGATCAAACCTTCACTGGATTCTGACCACTCTTCTACAGAAGCCTCCACTCGAGCCATAATCTCCTCCATGCGCTCTTCGTGTTCATCATCCATGATAATGATTTTACTATTGCTTGAGTACTTACCATTTTTATCCTTGGTGATAAAATCAATCTCATCCATATACTTATCATAATCCTCTTCATCGATAAGTTTATCATTGAGTTTCATTTCCTCAATTTCTCCATCACCATTGACAGAGACCTCAAGTCGCTCCTCCTCGTCATTTTCGTTAGACTCTTGTACTATTTCTATATTACCGCCTTCCTCAGTAATTGACTTTTTGATAGTTCTTGATATTTCGGTTGACTTAGGTATGGTATCGCAACCTACTGGAAAGATATCATACTTCGCAATAACTGGAGCTCGTAGCTCTTTTGACCTATCTTCGGATAGTGTAAAGGAATAAATCACCAAAGAAAATAATAAGACCAGTACGACAGAGAGTCGTTCTTTAAAATGATTTTTTGTAATTGACATGTTTAAAATACGTTTTATTCGGTTAGAAAAACTGGATCCAGCAAAGGCCAATCCAAGGTTAGTGTTAGGGGTCAAAGCATATTCTTGAAGCTTCACAAGGAGCTTTACATAGGACATGGCAGAGTGATCATAAGTCAATGCCCATTGATCGCAGGCGCATTCTCTTTCATTCCTAATCTGTGAAGAAATCCACCAAATCGCAGGATGGTAATAAAATAATACCTCTAGCAAGGATTGTAATAAATTGATGATATAATCATATCTGATGACATGCGCCAACTCATGTAATAATATTTGTTCTAGTTCATCTTGTGTAAGCTGATTTAACAAACCTATCGGAAACAGAATAATAGGTTTCAAAAAGCCGAAAACCATAGGGCTGTTGATCTGCTGCGACTCAAAGACGCCGATCTTCTTTGAGATACCAATGCGCTGTAAAAGCTGACTCAACTGCTTCTGTAGACCTTCATTAGTGATGATATTGCGACTAGCAGTATATCTTTTAATACGAACATATAGAAAGATCATACGCATACTTAGCAAAACAAAACCCATAATCCATACAGCAAATATCCAATATGGTAGATTTTGAAAATCAAACCAGATACTTTCATTTACTTGAGCAATTTGCTCTTGTAATGTGATGACTAATGTAGTGTACTCTTCATGTGCACCATCAAGATTGAGATTGTTAGTAAAACTGAAAATAGCACTGGTGAAGCAGGCCACTAAAGCCGTGATGCCCAACCCATACCTCAGGTTTGATCGATGCGTAGAAATCAATCGAAGACAAATTGCCAATACGATCGCAATCACCGTAAACATCCATAAAGAGTCAATGACCGTACCCGCTACGGCCTCTGCTAAAAATCTTAAATTATCTGATGACATCATAATTCTTCATTTTTAGCATTTTCCATGCGATTGATCAGTTGCTTGATCTCATCTAGCTCTGCTTGAGAGGTCTTACTAGATCCTAAAGCTTGTAATACCAACGACTGAGCAGAACCTCTAAATGTGGTATTTATAAACTCTGAAAGAAGTGTACTACGGGTCTTTTGTTCGTCAATATTGGCACTATAAACATGCGTACGACTGGTCGTATCACGAATGGTCAGACCTTTTTCATTCATCAATTGCATGATCTTGAGAGTAGTGGTGTAGCCCACCTCTCTCTTTTTATTGATCATTTCATTTATGACTCTCACAGGTTGGGGTCCATGCTCCCAGAGCAACTGCAAAATCTCTAATTCTGATTCCGTAGGTTTCATACGATATATTGTTATACGAATAATTTCGTACTACAAGTTTAAAATATAATTCCCAAAGGAGCAAGCATCTACGAAAATATTCGTAGATAAAGTTTTTACTTTACTCGTGTTGAAATAATATACACTGTTAATGAATTTTTTATATATTATAGTTTTTCGTAATTTTACATGATTAAAATATAATTATCATGGGTAGAGTAGTAAAAATCATTATTTATGCAATTGCCATACTTGCATTATGGTTATGGTTTTCAAGCATCATAAAGTCGTGTCAAGCTCCTAAAGCTGATATCGTCGAATTACCAGGTGATACTTTTGATTTTGATGATTCTGCTGATACGCTAGCACGTGAAGAAAGTCTTTTTGAAGATGAGGAGGAGGATTCTACTTTAGAGGATGACTTTCAAGAAACATCTTATAATAACGAGGAAGAGTATGAAGAAATAGATTACTCCAGTCTAGATGAGCAACTTGATGAGCCTGAGGAAACTACTGAACCATCGCCAACATCGACACAAACTTCAAATTCAACATATACAAGCAGTACAGGAAATTATATGATCATATGTGGTAGTTACCTTGTAAAATCAAATGCGACCAAGATGAGGGATAGATTATCAAATATGGGTTATGATTCTGAAATTGTTCAGTTTGACGGATCAGAATTTCACTCAGTAAGTGCTCAGAGATATGACAGTCATAGTAGAGCACAGGATATATCACGAAAACTAAAGCAGGCAGGGATAGATAACTACGTACATAGGCGTAAAAACTAGTCTACTACTAAGGAGATTAGCTCCATTTCTATTTGCATGGTTTCTAGATTGGCGTCGGTAATTTTTACTTTAATCGGCATACCGATTACGATTTCATTTCCTGATCGTTTGCCCGTCGCTTTCAATTTGTTTTCGGCTACATTATAGACCTCATCAAAATCTCCAAAACTCACTAACCCTTCAGCCTTACTTTCTATCAATTCTACAAAAAAGCCACGATCGAGAAAGCCCGATACTCTACCTTCAAACTCTTCACCGATTTTATCTTGTAAAAATTCTACTTGTTTGAATTTTATAGATTCCCGTTCCGCCTTCATCGCCTTACGCTCTTGCGCTGATATATGATCACATTTAGCTTGCAACTGGGTCTTGTTCCATCTATTTGTACCTTCTAGATTTTCAAACAATACTCTATGTACGAGCACATCACTATATCTTCGTATCGGAGAAGTGAAGTGAGTATAATACGTAAGAGCCAATCCAAAATGACCGATGTTATCTGTGCTATAAGAAGCCTTGGACATCGTCCTGATTGCTAGAGGTTCCAGCATTTTAAATAGCTCATTTTCCTTGGCCTTTTTTGATAATTCTAATATTGATTTAGCAAACTGCTTTTGGGTGGAAGCGTCCATTTTGAAACCCATATCGGCTGCATATGCAATAAAATCTTGAAGTTTTTCTTCATTGGGTTCATCGTGTATTCTATA
The DNA here is from genome assembly GCA_020629715.1 of Saprospiraceae bacterium. Classification (GTDB taxonomy): domain Bacteria; phylum Bacteroidota; class Bacteroidia; order Chitinophagales; family Saprospiraceae; genus JAHDGW01. Next base: position 85,379 of record JAHDCU010000008.1, on the reverse strand, counting down.
TACAAAAGGAATCTCCTGACCTTTCGCTTTTTTATGTATATACTCTGCTACCTTTTGATTAGCTAACAACATAAAATCTTCAATTAAAAGATGTGCATCTTTCCGTTGTTTGACATATACCCCTATAGGCTTTCCTGTATCATCCAACTTAAATCTAACTTCGTCAGATTCAAAAGCTATAGCTCCATTCTTATATCTTTTCTTCCTCAAAGCATGAGCAATCTCATTCAGCTTTAGTAAACTGGAGCTAAACTCTCCCTCCTTTCCTTCAAGATATTCTTGCGCTTCTTCATAGCTAAACCTTTCATCAGAATGGATAATTCCCTTACCGTACCATTGATCAATTATATTAATTTTTTCATCAAAAGTAAACACTGCAGAAAATGTAAATCTATCTACTCTTGGCATCAATGAGCAGAGGTTATTGCTCAGTTTTTCTGGCAACATAGGAATCACCCTATCCACTAAGTATACTGAAGTGCTCCGATCTAAGGCTTCCTTATCTAATGCAGACCCTGGCTTTAAATAATGAGTCACATCTGCAATATGAACGCCAACTTCCACATGTCCATTTTCTTTAATCTCTAGGGAAAGTGCATCATCAAAATCTTTGGCCGTAGCAGGGTCTATCGTACATGTCTGTATAGCTCTAAAGTCTCTACGTTTGGCGATCTCATTATCTGTATATATTTCATGTATAGCCTCTGACTCCTTCAATACCTCATCTGGAAAAGAAAGCTCAAAACCACTATTGATCAAGATCGTATTCATAGCGATCTCTGCTGGATTATGATCCTCAATAACCTGAGTAACTCTGCCCCAAATAGACTTATTTTGGCTTTTGGTCCAATCTGTAATACTTACCAGCACATAGTCCTTATCCTTAGCTCCATACAGTTGTTCCTTTTTGACATATACTTCAGGTATCTGAGATCGGAAAGAAGTATGTACTACGGCATAATGCTTATGCATCCATACACGACCGACCACTTGAGTGACGGCTCTTTTGATGACATCTACTATTTTTCCCTCTGGTCGAGAATTATTGGATTTATTCCGCATCTCAACCTTGACTGTATCACCATCCATAGCATTCAAGGTATGACGCATGGGTACATATATATCATCACCCTCCTCGACCAGTATATACGCAGCACCACTTCGGGTCATATCTACCTTTCCTGTAACCGTATTTTTTGCACTATCTCGAAAAATAAGTGGATGATCGGATTGTCTATTGAATCGGTATTTACCGTCCTTAACGAAAATAATAACGCCTTCATCATGTAGCGATTTTAAAGCATGATCAATGGCATCCTTACTATTATTAATCTTTAGTTTTCTTTTAAGTTGTTTGGCATCCAAGCGTTTTTTTGGATCTCTCATAAACGCCCTTATCAATACTTTTTTAAGAAATTGAGTTGACATCTTCTTGCCTTTCCCCTTATAGTTTTTTTTTCTTCTATTACTCAAATCTATATCTCGTCTTTGTTAAAAATAATTTGTCCGTCTGCCAATAGCTCCATAGCAAATGCCTGACTATTTTTTGGACTATATCTTAAGTCATTACTATTATTTTCACCTGCAACGATATGGATGATCCAATCTTCTGTGATCGTAGCTACTGATTTCTTGACTTTATTTTCTGAAGCGATAGTACTCGCAATCGTTCTACGCGATAGTAGATTTCCACTTTTGTCAAAAGAAACCATGACAAACTCATATTTCAAAAGTCCTCCTTTCCAATAAACGATGACATGCATATCTGGAGTATCCTTGAGTCGTATACACGGGATATATTCCGTATAATCGTCATGGCTACTCTCAATAGTTAGAATATACTCATTAATATAAGAAATAGGGATAGGAGTATTATGTCTACTAAATTCATCGACATAGTCATCCGAAAGATTAATCGGTAGCTCAACTTCTGGGAAGTAGCTTAGAAAGGTATGAAAGGAATTTTGTGGCATATGTATCACAAATGTAAGACTTTTTAAAAGTCCAATTCAAAATATACTTTGAAGACGAAAATGATATTATCTGACAACTGGGATGCAAAAAATATGAAAACTACATCCAATGATTATTCCCTTATTTGTCTATATTTATATATTAATTATTTATTTAATTTGTTAGGAGAGTTATGAAAGTTTATCAACGGGTGATTAATATAGTATTTGAAGAAGAATCTATAACATTTCCATTTATACCTGACTTATTCATGGTATTTATTTCACCTACCTTCGAAAACACTGATCAGTTACTGACTTCACTTCACCACGACTATCCAAAAACTACGATCTGTGGCTGTTCTACCGCAGGTGAAATACATGACCAATATGTTAGTGATCATTCGGCAGTAATAACTGCAATAGAATTTGAAAAAACAGAAGTAGTAACCCATACCGTCGATATCGCAGATATGGGTGATAGTGAGGAAGCTGGTATTAACCTAGCCAAACGTTTTCAAAAAGAAGATTTGGCTCACCTATTAATTTTCAGTGATGGACTCAATGTCAACGGCGCTGATCTAGTTAAAGGATTGGTAAACATACTTCCTAAGGTAAGTATCACAGGTGGTCTCGCTGGAGACGGATCCGACTTTAATGAGACTTTTATAATTAATGGAGGGAAACGTGTCTCTGGCAAAGTAAGTGGAATCGGTTTATATGGAAAAAATCTTAAAATTGGATTCGGATCGAAGGGAGGATGGGACAGTTTTGGAATAGATCGTAAGGTCACCAGATCAGAGGATAATATCCTGTATGAATTGGATAACAAACCTGCCTTAGAGGTTTATAAAACATACTTAGGAGATGCAGCTGCAGATCTTCCAAGCTCAGGTCTTTTATTTCCACTAAGCCTAAGAGACAGCAGAGAAACGGATCCTGTAGTACGTACAATACTTGCGATATCGGAAGATGATAATAGCCTGACTTTTGCGGGTAATATACCAGAAGGCTCTTACGTAAGAATGATGAAAGCAAATGTAAATCGTCTCGTAGATGGAGCGGCTAGCTCTGCTGAAATATCTAATGCCTTTAATGCTGAGGATACTCAACTATCATTACTCATAAGTTGTGTCGGTAGAAGATTAGTATTAAAACAACTAGTAGAAGAAGAGATAGAGGCTGTCAAAGAAGTAGTTGGAAATCAGAGTGTGATCACAGGTTTCTATTCTTACGGTGAAATCGCTCCATTTGGCGAATTTTCGCCGTGTCGACTACATAATCAGACCATGACCATAACCACGCTCACGGAAGTATGAAAAAAACATACCACAGATTACTTAAAAGGCAAATCAAAAAAGCTGGATTAAAACCAGTAGATATAATAAAGCTAGAAAAATTTCTAGACCAAATAAATCAAGCCTATTTAGATAGTGATCTGGATATGGAAAGGTTGGAGACCATCCTAGAACAGAGTTCGAAAGAGCTGTATAGTTTGAATCAAGAACTAAAGTCTGACGTGGCGGATAAAATATCCGAAGTTGAGGCTGCTAGAGACAAAATCCAACTCATCAATAATAATGTGAGAAATGGAATCTTTCGATTAAATAAAAATGCAGAATTTATATATCTCAATAACGCTTGGGAAGATCTATTTGGGATCTCTGTTGAAGATAGCCTAGGAAAAAAGATATGGGCATTTGCAGATTATATAGATGCCAAAAACTTAGATGAAGTAGCAAAATTTATAGAAAATCCATCTAAAGACTTCAATACCGTTTTTAAGGTTACGAATAAAAATGGAAGTGTAAAATTTCTAGAAACTAACTTTAGATTGATTTTTGAAGACAACGAGGAAGAAGCCGTAGGTGCTATAGGTTCATTTCTAGATATTACAGAACTAAATACCACCAAAAATAGATTGCAGTTGGTATTAGACAATATCCAGCATGCCATCTTTGAGCTTGATGCAGATTTAAAATTTATCTATATAAATGAAGCATTCTCGACGCTGTATAATATCAATGTCAATGATATCATGCATCTCGACATCAGACATATTTTACCAAGGATTGATAAAGAATCAGTAGTAGCATTCAATGCATTTATCAATAGTACTGAAAATCAATTTAGCAAAATCTTCCAAATAAAGCGAAAATCAGGAATCTATCAATGGTTTGAAGTCAAAATCAAACTCGATCGTAATGAAGAAGGAAACATCCTAGGGGGGATGGGAGTATTTATTGATATCACGGAGCTCAACAGTATAAAATCGCAATTGAGTCTATTGCTCGATAATGTAAATCACGCAATCTTTGAATTTAATGATGAGTTGCGCTTTACCTATCTAAATGCCGCTTTTGAATTATACTATGAGACCAATGTAGAAAAAGCATTAAATCTAAAATTTGAAGAATTCTTCAAATACTTAGAACTCAATAGTCATCAGAAGATCTCCGAATTTTTAGTATCCAATGATCTTATACATAATCAAGTATTAAAACTTACGACTAAATCCGGTAGAAAATTATGGATAGATCTCACCATCAAAGTGACCCGCGATCTAAATAATAATATCCTATCTGGATCAGGTGCATTTGTCGATGTCACAGAATTACAAGAGACCAAAGATCAACTTGAGGTCGTAGTAGGGAATGTAGAAAACGTAATTTTCCAAACAGATAGCAAGGGAAAATATACTTATCTAAATGCGGCCTGGGAAGATCTAGTTGGCCTTAAAATAGAGGATAGCATAGGAAAAACTTTTTATGAGCTTTTCGATCATATAGACAAAGAAAGCCAACAAGCAGTATTTGAATTTTTAAATAATCCCGTAGGTCAATTTAGACGTGTGATCAAAGGAATTACTAATGATGGAAAACAAAAATGGGTAGAAAATAGATTCCAGATTTCTTATGACAAAAATGGGCAACCAACAGGAACGGTAGGGTCGTTTATTGATGTAACTCAACTCAAGGAAACTCAATTACAATTACAGGCGGCTAAAGAAGAAGCCGAATTAGCAAACGAAGCCAAATCTAAGTTCCTTAATGTGATGTCTCATGAGATCAGAACACCACTAAATGGAATCATCGGTCTATCCAATATTTTGATCCTAGAAGATCATCTAGATTCGCAAACTGAAAATCTTAATGCACTAAAATACTCATCTGAGCATCTACTGCATCTCGTCAACGATGTACTTGATTACAATAAGATCTTAGCAGGTAAAATAGAGCTGGAAAGTAAAGACTTTAACCTAGATTATATCTTAGGAGCACTACGTAAAAACTTTCAGCCATTAGCTATAGAAAAAGGTATCCGATTTAAAGTCAAAAAGGATGAGGATATTCCAATGGCTCTGATCGGAGATCGTACAAGACTTTTTCAAATCTTAAATAATCTCGTATCCAATGCCATAAAATTTACCAATACAGGAAAAGTAGAACTTTCTTTAGAACTCATCCATCAGCATCGTGATAAATGTACCATTCTTTTCGAAGTCATTGATACGGGCGAAGGGATAGCTGAAGAAAGTCAATCCAAGATATTCGATGATTTTGTACAAGCAGATTCGAGCATTACCAGAAAATTTGGAGGTACTGGATTAGGTCTATCTATCTGTAAAAGACTACTGAATATCATGGGTAGTGACTTACAACTAGAAAGCAAAGTCGGGAAAGGTAGTAATTTCAGCTTTGAAGTAGATTATGAGATAAGCCAAGCTTACAACAAAGAAGATAATATAGAAAGTGTTGATCTAAATAGCTCATTCTCAGGTCTAGAAAATTTGAATATCCTTATAGCAGATGACTACTCCATGAATGTCATGGTACTCAAGAGATTCTTAAAAAAATGGGGTTGTACATTTGATGTTGCTAAAAATGGTGAGGAAGCATTAAAACTACATGATCAATGTGAATATGCCATTATTCTTATGGATCTTCAAATGCCTACTATGGATGGTTTTGAAGCGACTAAGTCCATCAGAAATTTGAAATCTAATAAATCAAATATTCCAATCATAGCGCTTACGGCTACCAACCAATCTGAAATCAAAGATCAAGCATTGAAAGCAGGCGTAGATGCATTTGTCAGTAAACCATTCAATCCTATTCATTTATTTAATACGATGAAATCTGTTTTAAATGCCGTACCGATTGCTAATCAATTGGCAAATTGAATGCATTGAGACTATCGTAGATTTGTACTTTTTCCCAAATATCGGTATTTATTTTTTTGAACTTATCATGAATAGGGTCCATCTGGTAAGCATCATGTGCTGTTTTATCCTCAAATAAAGTTATCCATGCGTAATCATAGGTATTATCCACAACTGACCTTGGAGTCATTGCAGGCTGGCCATAGTAGACGCTGCTGATACTTTTGATTTTGGTCATTTCTACTAAAGAAGATTCAAATTCTCTTATTCGCTCCTTACTTATGTCTTCCTTGAACCAAAAGTATACTGCATGAACAAATCCTATCTGCTTAGATTCTGAAACTTTAAGATTATCTAGCTGCTCAGTGTGATTCTGACTGCTTGGTGATTGACATGAAATCATGACAAGGACTATAAGTAGTGTAAGTATGCGCATGTTACAAGTTTAAAAGATGTTCTCATCGTAACATAATAATAAAGATAATTAGACTCATTCTAAATAAAATGGTTCATAAACTGATCTTGGGGTTTTACGTGATAACATTTAGCTTTGTAGGAATCAAGACAAATTAAAATTTATCAATGAATTGGTTCAGCAAATTTATCACCTCAAGTATAGGTAAAAAGCTCTTAATGAGTCTTACCGGGCTGTTTCTCATTCTATTTCTGATTGTTCACTTAGCCGGTAATTTATCTTTACTGTCTAGTGATGGTGGGAAGGCATTTAATGTCTACACAGATTTCATGAGTAACAATCCTGTGATCCAAACCATAGCGAAAGGAAATTATTTTTTCATATTGCTACATGCAATATTGGGTATAGCACTCGCGGTACGGAATAAACAAGCCAAAGGTGGTAAATATGCCGTGAGTCCTAAAAATAATACCAGCTGGGCATCGAACAATATGGCACTACTTGGTACTTTAATTTTTGCATTCTTATTTATGCATATGGGACATTTCTGGTTTCAGTTTAAGTTTGGAAGCGGACTACCGATGACCACTATAGATGGTGTAGAGATGATAGATGCATACGCAAAAGTAAGCGCTATTATGTCAGAGCCTATTTGGGTCATTGCTTATTTAATTGGACTTGCTGTACTAGCATTCCATCTGTGGCATGGATTTGCCAGTGCATTTCAGACTCTAGGATTGAACCATAAGAAGTATACACCCATTATACATGCAGTAGGTAAAGTGTTTTCTATCGCAGTACCTGCGGGATTTGCAGTATTGCCATTATATCTATATTTCAACTAAGATTATAAGACTATGAAATTAGACTCAAAAATACCAAAGGGAGACTTAGCGACTAAATGGTCAGAGTACAGAGGTACTATGAATCTTGTAGCTCCCAATAATAAAAGAAGAATAGAAATCATCGTTGTAGGTACAGGCTTAGCAGGCGCATCTGCAGCTGCTACTTTTGGAGAATTAGGCTATAATGTGAAAGCATTCACTTTCCATGATAGTCCGCGTAGAGCCCATAGTATTGCTGCGCAAGGAGGTATCAATGCAGCCAAAAACTACCAGAATGATGGTGATAGTGTATACAGATTATTTTATGATACGATAAAAGGTGGTGATTACCGATCACGAGAAGCTAACGTACATCGTCTAGCTGAGGTGAGCACAGAAATCATCGACCAATGCGTAGCCCAAGGAGTACCATTTGCCCGAGAATACGGAGGTTTGTTGGCGAATAGGTCCTTCGGGGGTGTTCAGGTATCTAGAACATTTTACGCAAAAGGACAAACAGGACAGCAACTATTGCTCGGAGCATATCAGGCGTTATCTCGTCAAATATCATTAGGCAACGTGAAGATGTATAATCGACACGAAATGTTAGACCTAGTGAAAGTAGACGGGAAAGCCCGGGGAATCATAGCTAGAAATCTCCTTACGGGAGAATTGGAGAGACATGCAGCTCATTGTGTTGTACTTGCTTCGGGCGGATATGGTAATGTATTTTATCTATCCACCAATGCGATGGGCAGCAACGTCTCTGCCGCTTGGAGATCTGTAAAAAGAGGAGCCCTGATGGCTAATCCTTGTTTTACACAGATACATCCTACCTGCATACCAGTATCTGGCGACTATCAGTCCAAGCTTACGCTGATGAGTGAATCCCTTAGAAATGATGGTCGAGTGTGGGTACCTAAATCACAAGAAGATGCACAAGCAATAGCTAATAGAACAAAAACTGCGCTTGATATAGCAGAAGAGGATCGTGACTATTACTTAGAGCGCAGATATCCAGCTTTCGGTAATCTTGTACCACGTGATGTGGCCTCTAGAGCAGCTAAAACTGCTTGTGATGAAGGTAAAGGAGTAAATAAAACAGGTCTTGCCGTATTCCTTGATTTTGCTGCCGCTATCGAACGATATGGAAAAGCTGAAGCTACTTCACAGCGTATAGATAATCCAGACAAAGCGACTATCACAAGACTAGGTGAAGCCGTAGTTGAGCAGAAATATGGAAACCTCTTCGAAATGTATGAAAAGATTACAGGAGAGAATCCTTATAAGATGCCTATGAAAATATTCCCAGCTGTCCACTATACAATGGGTGGTGTATGGGTAGACTATAATTTAGAAACGAATATCCCTGGTCTTTTTGCACTTGGAGAAGCTAACTTCTCTGATCATGGCGCTAATAGATTGGGTGCATCAGCATTGATGCAAGGCCTTGCGGATGGATACTTTGTGATACCGTATACAATAGGACAGTTCTTATCCAACGAGATTAGAACTCCTAACATCAATCCTGATCTTCCAGAATTTAAGCAAGCGGAAGATGAGACTAAAGTGAGATTGCAAAGACTCTTAGATATCCAAGGAAATCAATCTGTTGAAAGCTTCCACAAGCGTCTAGGTAAGATCATGTGGGAATACTGTGGTATGTCTCGTAATGCTGAAGGTCTTAAAAAAGGTCGACAGATGATTCGAGATCTCAAAAAGGAATTCTATAGTGATGTATTCGTACCTGGTACACAAGAGGAATATAATCCAGAGCTTGAAAAGGCAGCAAGAGTAGCAGACTTCATGGAGCATGGAGAATTGATGATGGTAGATGCCTTAGATCGCAATGAATCTTGTGGTGGACACTTCAGAGAAGAATACCAGACTCCTGAAGGCGAAGCCATGCGTAATGATAATGATTATACGTATGTAAGTGCATGGGAGTGGGATGATGATAATCCGATACTGCACAAAGAGGAACTACAGTTTGAAAATGTGGAGTTGAAGACAAGGAGTTATAAGTAACTTATGGTTGACTAGTTGACAAAAAAATAAAACAACCAAACACGATACAAATGAGATTGACTTTAAAAGTTTGGAGACAAAAAAATGGAAACGCTAAAGGTTCGCTTGAGACACATCAAGTAGAGGCAGATGAGCATATGTCATTCTTAGAAATGATGGATGTACTCAATCAGCAGCTGGTAGAAGACAAGAAAGAACCTGTAGCATTTGAACATGATTGTAGAGAAGGTATCTGCGGATCATGTAATATGGTGATCAATGGCCGTCCACATGGACCTATGCAAGGGACTACCACCTGCCAACTGCACATGCGTCATTTTAAAGATGGTGATACTATAGTGGTGGAGCCATGGAGAGCCAAAGCGTTCCCGGTAATAAAAGATCTAGTCGTAGACAGATCAGCATTTGATCGTATCATACAATCTGGTGGATATGTTTCCGTAAACACAGGTCAAGCACCAGATGGTAACTCAATTCCTGTGGAGAAAGATCTTTCCCTAATGGCTATGGATGCTGCCACCTGTATAGGCTGCGGAGCATGTGTTGCTGCCTGTCCTAATGGATCGGCTATGCTATTTACATCAGCAAAGGTCTCTCACTTGGGTCTATTACCACAGGGTCAAGTAGAACATAAGAAAAGAACCCAATCTATGGTAGCACAAATGGATAAAGAAGGATTTGGGATGTGCTCTAATGTTGGTGCATGTGAAGTAGAGTGTCCAAAAGAGATCTCTATAGAAAATATTGCCAGGATGAATAGATCTTATATCGGCTCAGTATTGAGTACTGATAAATAGATTGTCATTAAAATAAAGATTAATTAGAGCCCTTTTTCTATGAATTAGGGCTTTTTTATTCGTTCAAAATACCGAATATATTCATCCGTCATCTGCCTCCATCCAAAGGTATTAAGGGTGTATTCTTTAGCAGATCTAGCGAATCGTCCATTACTCACTTTATCAGACAACTGTCTATTAATAGCTTCTGTCCAAGCATCAATATTTCGCGACTCTAACAATATCCCATTCTTACCATCATGGATGGCTTGAGTTATACCTTCGATACCAGAAGCAATAACAGTAGTCTCACAGATAGCAGCTTCCAATGCTACTAAACCAAAACCCTCCGCGTCACCATCGACATGAATATTCGGCATAACAAATAAATCACTATAGTGTAGAAGACTTAAAACCTCAAAAAAGGGCAGTTTTCCCAATTCAAAAACATTATCGCTATGCTTGGTTAAGTCTCTAAGAAGCCACTCATCACTCGGTAAACCGAGAAATAGCTCTATTAAACTTCGAATTTTATGCGGTACTCTCTCTAATATTCTGACCCAAAAAGACTTAAACTCTGAACGCGGACCAACCATCAAGAAGATAATGTCATCGTCTAATCGCGGCATGACATATTTTACAAACCATGAAAAACCCTTACGCTTCACTGGACGTCCAAGAGTGGTTATTATCTTTTTATTCCTTAGATCTACTCCTATACGCTTACCCACCTTAATAAGAATATCTTCTTGAAATTGCGTATCCGCAAGATCATGATCAACTCCATTAGCAATCGTTATTAGCTTTTGACCGTCAAACCCTTTATCTATACATGCTTTTCTTGTGGCGTCACTTACAGCAATCACACCATTAAGATTTCGCATTTTTGGAACAATTCTATTCTGAAAATATTCCCAAGGAAAGACTATGTCCAACCCGTGGATTGTCGCAACTACTGGAATATCAGTAATCTTCAATAAAAAGAGAGAAAATGCAGTCATCAGACCGTCATTGAGATATATCACATCAATATCAGTGTTCGCATCAAGCACATTCTTAACTCTAGACTTGAGCCTCCAAAAGAAGGATATACGGCTTTCATGCTCAGCTAAGATTATTTTATAAACTTTCCCGACCTTGTTTGATTGCTCAAGTGCTTTGACAAGCTCAAAGCAGTGCTTTTCCATACCCCCAATACTTGGTGGATATTTATGTGAGATTACCAAGACATTCATGAGCTACGTTTCAAGATAAAAATAGACATGATTACTCCTAGCAAGATCCAGAAGAGCTGCCTCGCTCTACGTAATACACTTACAGTCAACCATAATCCTGGCATTTTGAGACCCACAAAATTTAACATGAGTTTATTTCCATACTCCTCTACTCCTAACTGTGCCGGTATAAAGGATGCAGCACTTTTCACCATAATAACACCCATCTCGATCATCAATGCCGCTATTAATGAAATGGGAAAACCAAGAATATAAAGAATCACATAAAACTCTAAAGCGCCCATCAACCAATGCCCAGTCGATAAGAATAATGCGCCAATAAGTTTGAGCTTATTATGTTGGTAATAGGTACTCAACTCCTGATTAAGACCGAGTATGTTAGATCTTTTAGAGAGTAAAACGCGTATAGGTATCAGTCGACATAAACGATTATAAAGATCATATAAATAATAGCGAGGTGAAATCAAGATGTAGAACAGACCTACCACTAGAGATAAAAACAAGACCATAAGTCCTATCTGTAAATAGAAGTGATCTGAAAATGCAAAGAACTCTTTGAAGTAGAATGCAACTGCCAGGATCAACAATATCAAAGAAGACAAAATAATCAATATTCTAGAGAGCATAATCGATACTAAGCCCATCTCCTTATCGATATCCAATTGCTCCAACATGTATATCTTTGAAGCCTCGCCAGCTATAATATTGGTAGGATTGATCAAGGCTAGTGTCTCTCCTACTAAACGATAATTGAAAAGCTTAAACATAGGAATATCTCGCGTATTTCGATCAATACAAAGTGCCCATGCGACTGTCGCCATGAAGTAGGCAGTGTATGTGACTAAGAGAATATATAAGAATTTCCATCCCACCTTACCTAATGACTCAACGACCGCTTTTAAATCTACCTGACTTACAAAAAATGCAAGTAGGCTTATAGCCAACACCACAAGAACATACTTAATCCACTTACGACTGATCACCTATCGAATTTAATACAAAATAGCGAAGTGAGCATAACTAGATTTTGACCATTCTAGTCGTAAATCTCATATCATCATGTCTACAAGCGATCACATAATTACCCGATATCAAATGTGAATAGTCACGAGCTATAATATGATTGTCTATACGCTCCTCGATAACCAATCTTCCCGTACTTGTCCATACTTGTAAATTGGCAGGCATAGGAAGTGATTCATCAATCTGTATAAATGCTAGCCTATCCACAGGATTAGGAAATAAGAGCAGTTCATGAGGAGTTTCGATTGGGTATTCTGGTAGATTATTAATCCATTTTGCTAAAGAATCTACATATGTTTGATCGAGTAACTCTGTTGCCAAAGGAGGCATTTGAATTTCATCTCTGGAAGCATCACGCAGCCAAAGCTCAGAACTTTCATGATCACCTGCCTTAATAATTGTACCTCCTGGCGTCGATGCATGACTCTGCGTAGCTGCTCCTATATATTGTCTCAAAACTGAAGGATCATCGTATGAAAAATCTAAGTCAACCTCAAGATTAGTATTATCGTTATGACAGGAAGCACAATTTGCATCTAAATAAGACATAATCCTCGTGCTTAAAGAAGCTTGATCATCAAGGATATGGGCTGACCTTGGGTAATTTGCACTTGCAGAGATAGCATTTTTGAATAGTCCTTGTTTATTCCAATAGTCTAATTGATTTATCTCCATTCCCATATCATGGTAATATAGATCTCCATTGAGCTGATGTGTATTTACGCCGAGTACATATTGAGAAGTACTGTTATGACAGCTAGCGCATTGGGCCTGTGTAGGGTAATTCCATATTAACGGAAACTCTTCTCCTTCATCATCCTGTATCCACAATTCGTCACTTACGGAGTCCTCCACTAGATAGGCCTCGGTTTCCTCATCATTCCATCTATAACTGAGTCCGTAGCCTATTTTTTTCTGATCTAGAATAAAAAAACGTGTTTCGAGACGATCCTTAGATTCTGGATTGCTTTGATCTAGTGCCATTTCAAAATGCTTCACGAAAACAGTACCCGCTGGAAAGTCCCAATGATCTCTTTCTCTAAAGTCGATCTTCTCATCCTCTGTATCTATTTGACCATCATTTGGGATTACCGCCCATCGTTGTTTAGCAGCTCCATCACTCCACAAGGGTGCATTGACCGTGTAAGGAATTGCCGCATCTATAGGTTCTAAATTCGATAAATTTTTAAAAAAACCTGTTTCTGATAAAGTCTTTGGTGCTTCTCCTATGGACTGATTTGAGTTCTTCAGTCGTAATATCTTACCAGGGAAATCCGTTTCCTCACCCATAATACAAAGCAAAATATCTCCATTACTCAGTTGTTCTACTCTGATGATTTTGGATTTAGGAGCTAGGGCTGGATACAAGGCTTTGAGATCATTTATAATGACTCTATGTTGTGGTCGATCATCAGTATGTAGATTGCGCAAAGCAACGACTTTATTACTCGTAAAATCTGCAAAAATATATTGTCCATCTAGATTGGGAAATTCAAAACCATCGTAGATAATACCTCCAATAATACAAGTTCCTATACCTATATCTCGACCATATTCCCATTTAGGTGCTTGTTCCTGGCCCAAGACCACTCCTGGTTTATCTATTATCTCCGAAGGTACATCTCCCTCAAGATATGGCCACTGATGATTATCACCCTTCCTTACAGTATTAACTTCTTCTATCTCACCTCCTCCAACATCCGCTATCCAGATTACCTCTCGCTCTGCATCATAATGTGCATCGTATGGACTTCTTAAACCAAGACTATAAAACTCTTCAAGGCGACTTCCTGATTCATCGAGCCATGGATTATCATTAGGTATAGAGTAACCTTGGCTATAAGTAGGCCAATCCCATCCTTTGATAGGTGTATCTAGTGCCAAAGGCTGTCGTCTGATAGGATGACTACGACTTGAATCGTTATCTACATCAATACGTATAATACCACTAAAGAATCCACCATCCAGTCGTTGTGTAGATGCTAGCTGTTGTTCTTCAGCTCCTTCATCTCCCAAAGTGATGTATAAAAAACCATCATTACCAAAAAACATATCTCCACCGTTGTGCCATGGGCTACGATCGTACTGTTGGATTAAAATTTCTTCGCTTAGCAGATCGAATATTTCGGTACTTGGATCCCACTTAAATTTTGATAATCTATTATACGCTGGCTCTGTCCAGTTCATTGCAGTAGGTGACGTACGATTATATACATAAGCTTCTTGCTTATCGGCATCAGTCCAAAACTCTGGATGTAGTACTAATCCAACAGCACCACCATCACCTAATCTGAAGGTTTGATCAAATAGATCAAGTACTACAGACTTCGTCTGTTCCACAGTATTCATTCTGAAAACTATACCCCCTTTAGTCAATACCAATAAGTCATCCGATGATGAAAACTCAACTACTTTAGTGGGTGATTGAATTTCAATATCAGGAAACAAGTCTACGACCTCAATCGCTTCGTTAGCTGGAGATACATCTGGAAATACGCCGTTTAGGTATGGGTCTATTGGACCTGGAGGTACGGGTATAATTATCCTAAAAGATAAACCTACAACAAGCAAAAAAAACAACACTATGACTCTATATAGTTTCAACAGCTTAACTTTTGTGCCAAGGTAACGAAATGATTCTTATATAGTTGTACACTTTTACGATGATATTACTTCGCCGATGCTATACTACTTCACTATCAAAATTACCTTTATGAACTCTGCAAATTTCTATTTATTTAAACTGTTAGCTCTATGTTGCATACCTTTATATTGGTTGATATTTTATGATAAAATCCGACGTAACGCAGATTGAACCCTAATAAAGAGCATATCATTGCCCTCATCATACTCATCGTCTTGAGCTGCACTCATGCCTATTTAAAGCGCGATGTTTTCAATATGGACGTTGTAGGAATGCATGCCTGGAGACAAGCAAACACTGGTCTTAATATTCAAAATTTTACACGTTACGACTTTAACATACTTAACCCTAGAGTAGCAAGACTAAATGAAGAGGAGTGTAATATTTTGAGAATGGAATTTCCACTGATGCCATGGATAGTAGCAGCACTTCAAAAAGTATTTGGTGAGTATACCTTTCTATGGCGGTTATACTGTTTCAGCATATTTGTGGTAACACTTTTTACATTTTGGAGGATTACAGAATTAATCATTCAAAACCCTATCTGGAGTGCTCTGATCACAGGATTAGCAAGTAGCTTTCCAGTCTTTTTATATCAATCGATTAATTTATTGCCCGATAATCTTGCATTATGTTTTTCTGGTTTTTACTTCATCTATATCATTAAGTATTTTGTCACCAAGCGAAGTATTTATATTTATGTATCAGGTATTTTTTTGATGTTAGGCAGCTTAGTCAAGCTACCTTTTATCCTATTAGGTTCCTATGCCCTCGTTGCATTAATACAGGTATGGAAAGAAAGAAAAAGAACGGCAGTATGCTTGATACTCTGGGGAATCTTCTTATTGATTCCTATCCTTATATGGTATCTCTATTCTATACCTACTTGGGGTAGAAATACGATATATGCTGGCATATTTGACTCTCAATTTAATGTTGAAGAATATAGCATGTTTTTATTTCAACAACTAAGTAATAATATCCCGACTATGGTAATGGGTATTATTCCGCTATTCTTGTTTTTAAGTTCATTTTTCTTTACTCAAAAAATGGATACCCTACGTGGCATTATCTGGGGAAATTATACTGCCCTAAGTATTTTTATACTTTACTTCTTCTTTATACTCCAACATATCAGAGAAGGACATGATTATTATTTCTATCCACTCCTGCCCATTGTATTATTATGTATAAGTATGGGCATACGATCCATGCATTTGAAGCTTGAAAAGATTTCTTTGAGCATAGCAATGGGTACCATAATACTTAGTCTTTCGATATCTTGGAATAAAACACATAATCTATGGAATCCTAAATATTCTTATTTCAATACTGACTTCCATAAGTATCAAAACGAACTTAAACAGCTAATTCCTAATGATGAGCTTTGTATTTTTGCTAATGATAATAGCAATTACATATCACCTTATCTGATGGGAAAAAACGGTTACATCTTCGATCATGATCATTTACCAATCCCTTGGTTAAAAGATATGATTAGCAGAGAAATCAAGTATATGTATTCTGATTCAAGGGTTATTGAAAATCAATCAGGATTTATGGAGCAAGTAGATACGCTATTAGCTCAATACGGGACCATAAAGGTATTTCGCTTCAACTAAGGTTCATGATCTAAACACCTTTAGCATCTTCCCCTCTATACTTGATTCGATTTCGTCAGTTATATTACAAACAATAAGCCTCTTCCTTGATGACTGATGCCGCAACAGTTCTTCTAAGTGTCTTTACATCTTTGACTCTATACTTAGAAAAGGCGGCAACTGACTTTAATAATCCACCTACCATACTATCATTTGCAAAGGCCATTACCGCTTCTACGGCATTTTGGTGAATCACAAACCTTGACTGATGGAAGTAAGTTTTCATTGCTGACTCATATACTTCAAAATCTACTTTATGCTGACCACGTTCTTTGATTTTTTCTGTACGGATAAGTACAGACTCTGCCATAAAGATCTGCGTAATCACATTGCTTAGATTTGTAAGTATTTCTTGCTCTTCCTTTAAGTTGAGTTTCCCACTCATGACATCTTGCGCTGCTGCACCTACCACTAGTAATAGACATTTTTTAAATCCCTTAATCGCTTCTTTTTCATCAGCATAAGTACCATAATCAGTATCAGATGCGCTAGTGCCATTCATTAACTCGGACTGTATCGCCATCACAGGTGTCATCAAATCAAGCTGACCTTTCATCGCTCTTTTCATGAGCACATTCACCATAAGCATACGATTGATCTCATTGGTACCTTCGAAGATTCTATTGATCCGAGCATCGCGGAAAGCTTGAGCTACAGGATTTTCTTCAGAATATCCCATACCTCCATGTATCTGCACGGCCTCATCCACTACATAATCAAGTACTTCTGATCCGACAATTTTAATGATCGAGCACTCTAAAGCATATTCTTCTGCAGCTTCAAGTTTGGCTTCAGCATTAGATTTACCCGCAGCTTTAAGTTCTTTGATCTTCTCATTTATGAGATTTGATACTCTATAAATAGCACTTTCTGATACGTAGGTCTGTATAGTTTGCTCTCCTAATTTATGCTGAATAGCGCCAAAGCTAGAGATCGGCACTTTAAATTGATGTCTTTCGTTAGCATATTTTGCGGAGACCTCCACAAGCTTTTTATATCCTCCTAGGCATGAAGCACCTAGTTTATATCTACCTGTATTGAGTACATTAAATGCTATTAAATGACCGTTTCCTATTTCTCCTAGTACATTTTCTACTGGTACTTTTACATTTTCTAAAAATACCTGACGAGTCGAAGATGCTTTGATACCCAATTTCTTCTCCTCCGCACCTAATGTCAAACCAGGCATGTCTTTATCTAGTATAAAACCAGTAAACTTATCACCATCTACCTGTGCAAATACGGTAAATATATTAGCGAATCCCGCATTGGAGATCCACATCTTCTGACCATTGAGTACATAGTGGCTACCATCCTCCGATAATATAGCTTTAGTCTTAGCCGCTAACGCATCAGATCCACTATTTGGCTCTGTGAGACAATATGATGCTTTCCACTCACCAGTAAGTAGTTTAGGGAGATATGTAGATTTCTGCTCCTCAGTACCAAAGTATAGTATAGGTAACATACCGATACCAGTATGGGCATTGTAGCTTACAGAAAAACCTCCTGTAGTACCCATCTCCTCAGCTATGATCGAGTTGGTATTAAAGTCAAGATCCATACCACCATATTGCTCTGGCATATGAGATCCTAATAGACCAAGCTCTCCCATTTTCTCAAGTAACATTTCATTGAGACCCTCTTCAAGCTTCTCGAGTTTTTCTCGACGAGTATGTACCTCTTGCTCATTAAACTCTCTCACCATAGATTGTATCATGAGCTGTTCTTCATTGAAGTCTTCTGGACCATAAGCATCTAGCCATGTGGACTCTTTCAATAAAAACTCACAACCTTTCAATGCTACTTTATCTGATACTGTACTCATCGTATTTTATTTTCTTTACTCTAAGTAAAGAAAATAGCTAGCAATATGTTGTATGATTTTGCATTAAAATTTGCTAAATGCTTGATTTAAGGCAATTATTGGTGATATATTACAAATTTTTAAATATATTTTATTGAACTCAAAGTAAAGTTATTGATAGATCACGAAAAGAAATAATGGTGCAAAATCTAATGCAATGCTCTATGATTACAGAAAAAAGTATATCTTTGCGGCTCTAATTCATTAAACACAATACGCGATATGCTTATTATCAACGTTAAAGAAGAAGAATCAATAGACAGAGCACTGAAGAGATACAAGAGAAAATTTCAGTCTACAGGTATATTGAAAGAACTTAGAAGAAGAAAAAACTTCACTAAGCCATCAGTAGCAAGAAGAAATGAAGTATTGAATGCTGTATACCGTCAAGAAAAATTTGGCGATCAGTAGGTCTTAAGATTACTGCTCAAAATATAAAGCCGATCCGCGTAATGCGAGATCGGCTTTTTTTTGTTTCAAGACAAAGAGTCTACATCATAATTCTTTTTAAAATCAAAATGAATGCATGTACCCGATTGCTTTAATCAGATAAATGCATCATCAATTAGTTCTATCCTTGCCCCATTTGTCCGCCACCACCCTGGCCGCCACCTTGCTGACCTTGCTTGGTATCTGAGTTCTTGATTTTACTTTTTCGCTCTTTAAAGTCAACTTTACCAAACCTATATCGTACGTTGACACCTATAGAGCGGAATGGTACTCCATAGCTATAGGTCTGAGTGAAGTCAGGACCTTCTAAATCACTTGCAAAGGTCTGTACTCTTCTAAATGGCTCTATCACTTGGATACCCAAACTAAGTTTCCCGATATCTCGTCGTAAACCAAATCCCCAAATCGAAAAGGCTGGATTTTCACCCTGCAGAGTAGCTTTAGGTGCTTGGAAAAATCCAAAGAAGTCAACCTTGAAATCTCCTGTGATACTATAATCCCCATTGAAAAACAGATCATACTGAAGTGCAGTTCGTTCTAGGTCAACTCCATTGACAGTACCCTGCGCATCGTAACTATAAAAGTTACCACCACCACGTAAGGTGATCTTATTGATCGATTTAGTGGCAAAAAGATTGAGCCCCACCGACTGGTTGGAGCCTACGTTTGCAAAACTATTGACACTGATACCGTTGTCATCAAGACCTAGTGTAGATTCTATGATATCCTCTGTATATCTGAAAAATCCTGAGCCGAAAAAGGTAATCCCTGCCACGGTCATATTGTACGAAACCTCATATTGATGCACCACTTCTGGATCTAATAAAGGATTACCAATAGTTCTATTAAATTGATCAGTGTTATTATTGAAAGGATTAATAAAAAATAAAGTTGGCCTTTGTATACGGCGACTGTATGAAAGCTTTAGTGTTCTAAAATTTTTCATTGTACGACTTATGGTAATATTGGGTAGCCAGTTTTCGTAGTCATTTTCAAAGGGATTGGGCTCACCTTCTAGAAATCTACCCGCTATTTCAGTCCTTTCATATCGAGTACCGAATGTTATAGAATATTTCTTTTTCAAAATGAAACTCAACTGCGCATAACCCGCTAGTACATCTTGGTCGTAATCAAAAATATTAGTCTGTGATGGGATATCTATGAAGCTAGTACCATCAAAAATAGAATTACGATAATCACTGCTGATATCTCGGATGACCGTCTTGGCACCTACCTCTAGCTTGTATGACTTAGGCAGGGGTTGCGTATAGTCTACCTGCAGAGTAGTCTCGTAATTATCACCATCGTTGACGATCTCAGATACTCTACTGAATTCAGCGATCTGATGTGTTTCATCTACGAAATTGTCTTGATTATTATCACCCTTAGAGTACTGTACTGCAAATACTAGCTCTCGATCATCATCATTCTCCCACTTCTTGGTATAATCTGTATTCCAATCGAAACCTCCAAAGAGATTATCCCCTTGATTGATTCTAGTGAATTCGTTTTCAAGCATCAAAGAGGGATCGATAATCTCACTGGTAGTCGTACCGTCGAAATCGAATCCGAATCCACGATAGGTAAAGCTAGAGTTGATCGCATTGAATGCATTGAAATCATAAAACATGCTCGCGGTACCATTAGCACCAAGACGTGATGTCTTTTGGGTGCCACGGGTGGTATAGGTAGCTACATCGTCATCTGCTAAAAACTGAGTCCGATCAAAGGTCACGTCGGTATCCTGAGGCCACATATAAAATAGCCCTACACTCGAATTGAAACCAAATCGGCCTTTCCCTGCATTGAGTCCGGCATTGAGACTATTTTGCCTGATACCGACCGAGGCATTGATATTGCCTGATATTCCTTCAATATTTTCTTTCTTAGTAACAATATTGATAATACCAGCACTACCCTCTCCATCATACTTAGCCGAAGGAGCTGTGATGACTTCTACTTTTTTGATCTGATCAGCAGGGAACATTTTGAGCGCATCCGCAACATTATTGGAGAACATACCAGAGGGTTTTCCATTGATCAAGATCTGTACATTTTGCGATCCACGTAGCGATACATTACCATCCAAATCTACCGATAGTAACGGTACCTTCCTGAGTGCATCTGTAGCATCACCACCAGCGATACTTGCATCTTGCTCTACATTATAGACTAGTTTATCTACCTTATTTTCAATGAGTGAGCGCTCTCCTTTGATCTCTACTTCATCGAGTACCACATTATCTTGTACCATTATGATCTTACCGATGTCATAGTCCGGATCCTTAAGTGTAAGCTCTACATCTCTGATGATCTTTTCTTCATAACCTATGAAAGATGCATATACATCATATTTACCCGTCTTGGTATCAAATCGAAACTTACCATTGACCTCGCTAATAATACCGTCTTTTTCTTTGTCCTTACCAGCTTTCTTTAAGACCAAAGTAGCGTATGCTACTGGCTCTCCTGATAATGAATCAATCAGTTGGCCGGTAATCTTCCCTTTGATAGATTTACCCCCTCCCATATTGCCCCAAGGCATTTGGGCAGAAAGCGTTATTGTATAAGAAATAGATAATAATAAAAATAGTAGTCTTTTCTTCATAGTGTAGTTAATAGCTTTTAATTGACTTCAATATTATAGTACTTATTGATGAGAATCATCTAATCTCGATCATAGTATCACTTTTATCTACAAAACATGGATTTCAACTAGCATTAGAGATTGAGCCAGTAAGTAACCTTTGCTACGATGGCTCTATTACGTATTCCAAATAGAAAGCGATCCTGATTATCGTAAGTACCAGAAAAATAATTGTCGGTATAGACCAAAAAGAAGTCAGATACTGGAGCAAATCTCCATTGAAATCTTGTATTGATATTTGTATTTTCTGACTGGCTATTGTATTGGACAAAAGTGGTCAAAAATACACTTTTAGAAAATGTAAGATCTAGTCTTGGACCGATCAAAACGGTATTTCTTACTCCATCTAAATGAGGCATATCAAACCAATTGACATTGTAATTGATCGCTAAAGTACCGTATGGTCTCCATCGGTATTGAAGATTCCCTCGTAGACCATACCTATTACCATTAAAGTATTGACCGATATAAGGGTTGAGCCTAAAACTAAAATCCTTACGATTATCGCTATTGTAAGATCCTGTGATACTCCAGTAGTTGTAGTCGGTATCTCCTGGTAATTCTTCAGAGCTAGTACCTGTAGGGTCAAATCCATCAAAGAGATAGATATAATCATGATTAAGCTCTAGACTAATACGTTCATTACGCTTAGAATTGGCACTCCAAACGAGCGAATAAGTATGGTCTGTCTTCCCAAAATCAGGACGATAAAATATATCTCCTCTCGCAGTAAGTCTGCTGATACTCAACCAATCACCCTGTGGATAAAAACGCTTTTCAGCCGCTGGTCTCATCCTGAAATAATCTGTCCTACGTACAAATCCCACTTGAGCATCGTACCCCTCTCCTACTAGCTCGTGGTTATAGATTAGGGCATATGATCTCTTATCAAACCTTGCATTGAGGCCATGAGCATAGTTACCTTCTTGATTATCCACTGACAATGATCTGTGATAGAAAAGCTTCCCCACCTGAGTATTTCCCTCGTTAGCATAATTAAAATCTAACCCTATGACTCTATTGAATCGGTCATTGAGCGACTCGTCATATGCTCCTAATGCCTGTTTGTTGACCCATATCAATCCAATATTGGATCTACTGAGCAATTTTCTCTGTGCTACTGCTACAGTATAATTATAGCTTGGTAGTAAGTTAGCATCATCATCGGCGGTCTGCATATTGAGCAATCCTACTCTGAGCTTATCATTGACTTTGCCACTGAGCCTTGCTCCTGCATAGATGGTATTAGAGATATTTTCATCATCGAGGTTTTTTGCAATTCCAATTCTACGCGAGAAAAAAGGATTGATTTGCGGGCTACCAAAAGATCCAAAGAGGTCTGCATTT
Source organism: Saprospiraceae bacterium (assembly GCA_020629715.1). GTDB lineage: Bacteria > Bacteroidota > Bacteroidia > Chitinophagales > Saprospiraceae > JAHDGW01. The sequence continues at coordinate 62,348 of JAHDCU010000008.1, read as the reverse complement.
TCTAAAAAGAATTGTCTTCGTTCTGGAAAAAATATCTCAAACCGATCAAGATTGGTAATCTGACGGTCTACTTCTACTTGCGAGAAATCAGGATTGACAGTCATATCTAGATTGAGACCAGAGCTTACGGCTAGCTTTGCATCAAATCCCACTGCCTGATCCGTATCTGTAGGAGTAGCTTCTTCATAGTCTTTAGCAAGACTGGCCGTTGCGAATGGTATCAGGGTGACATTATTTTTACTAGGTACGTTTAACCCTTCCTCCCAGATCATATCTCCCATATACGCCAGGTTAAAAATCCATTGATTACGTGGTATACGCATCCAGGTAGAGTTTTCATTGGCTTGTGTATCAAAACGGTATGAATTGAACCTCCACTTTTCAGCACCTTGATTAAACCTTAAGATTCTAAAAGGTATTTCAAACTCTGCATACCAAATATTGCCATCTTGACGACTCTTCGATTTCCAAGCATTGTCCCATGCACCACTAAAGTTTCTGATTTCTTGCCCTCCTTCTACTATGAGTCCCTCTCGCTTAACCCCTAGATGGTTGGTGCCAAAGAATACACAGTTGGTACCGTCATAAAAAGTATCAAACATCAAAGTGATATTATCATTTCCACCAGCCCTGTAATCTCTTTTGAGATCATTTACGATAAATTGATCCCCTACGCTCTCACAACGTACCGCGATGTATAGGTTTTTGTCATCATAAGCCATTTTGATATCAGTAGAAGTACCAGATCTTACCGTATCAATGGGGAAATATTGCCAAAAATCATCTGCTCCCTTTTGATTCTGCCATACATCTTCATCTAATATACCATCAAGGGTAATCGCCGCATCTATCTTTTTTACCACGAATGATCGCTCCGACTGTCCTGTCAGCTGAGAAATGCTAATTAACAACAGTAAAATACTTACGGAATTTCTTAATAAGAGCATACTAGTAGCTAATGGTGTAACTAAAGGTTTTGGACTTCGATTTTTCAGCAGGTTTCTCCTTGGTTGTGGATATGGTATAGGAATAGGTATTCTTAATAGAAGGTTTTGGAGGTAACTCGGTTTTCTTGGTAATTTTCTTAGGTAGTCTGAAATGGATGCGTATGGTTTTATTGAATTTTACTTTTCTGCGGTAAGGAAGGTCATCAATTTCAAATTTGAATAATCTAACGATGCGTTGAGCTTCCTCATCGCAACCATAGCCTATTCCTGACTGTACTCTGGTATTGATCACATCGCCATGATGATTGATTTCATAAAATACACTTACTGTGCCTTCTACTTTTTGTTCTAGCGCTTCTTTAGGATATTTTAAATGCTTTTTTACAAATGTCCGCATAGCCTTCATACCTCCTTCATACACTGGCTTTTTGATAAGTTTGGTCTCTTTCTTTCGAGTCATTACGATCTTAGGTTGGCAGTTGCTCAGATTTGAATTTTTCTAATTTCACTTTAGTGGTAAAATCAGGATCTGCATTGATCAATACTTTATCTAATCTCTCGACATACTCTTCTACCCTATTTTTGTCGCCAAGTGCATCATAGCCCTGTATCGCTTCCCATAAATAAGTTTGATTGCTCGGGTCAGATTTTAAGATCTTCTGTACATATTCCACACATTTATCAGGTTCACCGTTCAGTAAATAGGATTGTGTAAGCATATCATACATCTGCGAATAATCACCATCTGTAAGGTCAAGATATTCTTTGAACTTGGAAATTGCATCATCATAATTGCCTTGCATTTTATGTTCTACTCCATCCGTATAAATACTATAGGCCTCTCCGATCGTAGATTTTAATATAGGCTCCACTTTGGGTCTAGATGCTTGATACAATTCTAAATCACCTGTATATATAGCGCTGAAATGATCTATAAAACTTCGCATCAATGAAGATTGCATATCATCTCCTGGAAAGCGTCGATATCCTTCTTCTTTCCATTCTGGAATACGATCTACGAACATATACTCACCACTAGAACCTAAAAAGTATGTAGCATTGACCGTGATCTCTGGCATTATCTTTTTGGCGAGCGCCTCAGATTCTGCATAAATCTCCATGGAGCGGCTTACCTTCCCCTGTGCAATATTATGCAATCTCATGGTAGCCATTACCTGCAAAGAATCTGGTATCTGCTTACATAATTTTAGAGCCCGATTCAATTCGTCCTCTGCTTTATCAAATGCTCCAATTTTATCATAAACATTTGCCTTTTGCATAGCCAACTGACTAGTCTCTCCGTTGACTATTTCCTGCTCATCATAAAACTCTATAGCCTCCTTAAGCTTTCCCTGTTTGATTAATATTTTTGCCAACAAGGAGCTCTCTTTACTCTTACTAGGATATAAATCTTTAAACTCAGATAAATATTGCTCCGCCTCATCAAACTCCTCTTTATCTATATGAAGATCTGCTATTCTAGTCAAAAACTTGCCCTTGTGACCATTATCGATAGCAGCTTGCACTACATCCATAGATCTTGCCTTATCCTGTAACATGGAGAATAGAGAAAACAATCTATCATACGGTCTTTGATCATGTGGATATAGCTTAGACCAGGTCTCTGCAAGGCGTATTGCCTTATCCATATTTTGATTAAGCTGGTATGCATACCACCTCAAATCCATACGTGATCGCTCTGGCAGGCTCTGTGAAATATCAAGAGCTTGATCCATGGCTGCAAGGCTTTCTTCTCTACGCTGCATACCATTGAGTAGCATTGATTTTGTGAAAAAGCATGGAGCACATGATTCATCCATCACCAATGCTTCTTCTATTTCCTTTAAAGCTTCACTATGGGTTTCGGTTCGGTTAGCAAGAATATTGGATTCAATATATTTTTCTACTACTTTTGGTTTACTTGAGATCAGTTCATTTATAGGTAGATCAGTAAGATCTCTGTCTTCAAAAAACTCTTTGGAAAAAAGATTTTCGCTGAGGTCTTTTGAAAAGTTATCCACTATCGCATAAATATCTGTGGCATTGTATGTTTTGGAAAAGAAATCTTTACCATCCTTCGCATTTTTTACATCAAATTGTACTTCATATTTATCGTCCATAAAATCAAAACTGCCGTCTACGTAATAATCACTATAATTATCCCTTGAAATTTTGATTTTTGTACCTGTACTTATATCATCTTCAAGTGTATGTTTATAGTCACCATACTCATAATTTAATCCAAGAGGGCTGCTGCTAGCAACTCTCATATCCTGCTCTAGATCATTATCCAGTAATACGCTAAACCCTATTCTCAACCACTCCAAATCTTTTTGTCCAGACTTATTTTCTAGCGGAAACAATACTAGCCGTTTGGAATACCTCACATTAGGTACTTGCCTAGATAGCGTCTCACCATCATCGGATGTAAATGTGATCGTGCTACTATCTGGTTCTGAATCTTCAGGCACATCAGAGTTTATGAAAAAAGTAGCACTTCCAAGAGCCACAACGACTGATAGTGGCACTAGCCATTTTTCATACGACAACCATTTATCCGGTCCCGGTTTACCATGATTATAAATAAAGATGCAGACTACAGGCAATAAAATTGCTGAAAACATCAAAAAACGATCTATGACACTGGAGTCCCAGCCATATCTTGGTACTGCAAAAATGAGAAATTGTAAAAGACCCCAGCTTACACCAATGTATGTCGCGAGATAAGGGAAAAACCTCCGATCCATCATCTCATCAAAGAATGTTTTTTTGTTACTTTCTGACATAAGGTTTGGGGTTATGTGTAGAATATACAATCAAAAATAACTAAATGATTGTACTAAGTCATAAAGAGTGTTGTAGATCTGAAGGTTTAATGATATTCTTATATTTTTAAACCATGAGAGCACTTGTTATATCTGGTGGTGGAAGTAAAGGAGCATTTGCTGGTGGAGCAGCAGATTTTTTGATCAATGAAGCCGAAAGAGATTACGACATTTTCATAGGGACATCTACTGGTAGTCTGCTAGTACCACTTTTATCTATAGGTGAGGTGGCAAAATTAAAAAGAGCCTATACCAATGTAAAACCTCGAGACATCTACAATATCAATCCTTTCGTGGTAAAAAAAATGCCTGATGGTGAGCTCAAAACTTCTATCAATCATTTCAATACGCTAAGGATGTTTCTCAAAGGCAAAAAGACCTTTGGTGAAACTAAAAATCTGAGAAAAACCATAGAACGAGTATTATCAAAAAAAGACTTTGAACGCATAAAGTCAAGTGATAAAAAAGTCATCGTAACGGTATCCAACTTAAGTACCACCCGAGTAGAGTACAAATACCTGCATGAGTATGGCTATAAAGACTTTTGTGATTGGATGTGGGCATCCAGTAGCTTTGTACCTTTCATGAGTTTGGTTGAAAAAAATGGCTATGACTATGCCGACGGTGGATTTGGCAACTACATACCTATACAAGAGGCGATTGACATTGGTGCTACTGAGATAGACGTCATCGTACTCAAACCTCGTCACATGAAACCCAATAAAAATAAAAGTCGCAACGCATTTGATGTGCTAACTCAAACGCTACAATTTGCTTTGGCACAGATCGCCTATGATGATGTACATATTGGGCACCTAGAAAGTATTTACAACGATCAGGTCAAAATCAAATTTATATTTACGCCAACTCTGCTAACGAAATACTCTTTTTATTTTGATCCTGTCATTATGAAAAAGTGGTGGGAAGAAGGATATGAACATGCAAAATCTCGATTTTAGCAAAGAAATATTTATGATTTGATAGAACTACTATTGCAGTTGCATGTTTTACCTTTTTATGTGTATACGTAATAACATATTGCATCTTTTTACAATACTATGCTTATTGAGCGTTGTCATAGAATCTGTAGCACCGTTTATAGAATCGTATACAGTTGAAGCGTCGATAGAATACGAAGCTGAGAATGATAAAGCAGAAAAAGATCAAATAGATCAATCAAATAGATTTCGTAGCATTGATAATATTATATTAGGTATAGCATCTACCCCTAACGAAACAGAATTACCTCTTATCGATGATTACGAACCCTATATCATTGTCCCCCCGCCAGATCGTGTTTAACGATTTTTACAATTATTTTTCTTTTTTGAACCAACTTTTGGATAATCTAAAATTATTATATCGTGCACGATAAAAATGTTTTTTCATATTTGAAGAACGACCTTCCATCTAGTATAGTCGTTTTTTTCGTTGCCCTACCATTGTGTTTGGGTATTGCTCTAGCTAGTGGGGCACCATTATTTTCTGGATTAATAGCAGGTATCGTAGGTGGTATTGTTGTTGGCGCTTTGAGCGGATCAAGTATAGGAGTAAGTGGTCCAGCTGCTGGATTAGCGGCTATAGTTTTCTTGGCCATTAATGATTTTGCAGACACCTACGGTGGCTACAATGAAGGCTTTAAGGTATTTCTTGTTGCCGTTGTATTAGGAGGAATAATTCAATTAATATTTGGGATACTCCGTTTCGGTATCATTGGTTATTTTTTCCCTTCATCCGTGATTAGAGGAATGCTGACTGGTATTGGTATTATCATCATACTTAAGCAAATTCCACATTTCTTTGGTTACGATTCAGATCCAGAGGGTGATTTCGCATTCAATCAAGTAGACGGAGGAAATACATTCTCAGGGATCCTGGATGCTTTTGGTAACATCAGTATCGGTGCTACGCTTATTGGATTCATATCTCTAGCCATTTTGTTACTTTGGAGTAATGTACTATCCAAGAAGGGTAAGTTTTTTCAACTAGTTCAGGGTCCTCTTGTAGCTGTTGTAGTTGGTATTGTTTACTATATATTAACTGCCTCAAATGAAACTTTTGGCATCAGTACAGATCACCTTGTAAGTGTTCCTGTACCTGATAATTTTGATTCTTTCTTAGGGCAGTTTAGTTTTCCTGCTTTTAGTGCCATCGGAGATCCTGCCGTTTGGATAACTGCATTTACACTTGCTTTGGTTGCTAGTTTGGAGACGCTACTATGTGTGGAAGCAACAGACAAGCTTGATCCTCATAAAAATATTACACCAACAAATCGAGAGCTTCTAGCACAAGGAACTGGTAATATAGTATCTGGTCTCATCGGAGGTTTACCGATCACTCAAGTGATCGTTAGAAGCTCGGCAAATATCCAATCAGGAGGAAGGACAAAAATGTCAGCCATTATTCACGGTTTCTTTTTATTATTTGCCGTTGTTTTAATTCCAACATTGCTTAACAAAATTCCACTCTCTGTATTAGCTGCAGTGCTTTTCATTGTCGGTTGGAAATTAGCCAATCCAGCATTGTTTAAGAAAATATACAATCAAGGTTGGATGCAATTTATCCCATTTATGGTGACTGTTATTGGTATCGTTTTTACTGATTTATTAGTGGGAATAGGTTTAGGACTTGCAGTAGGAATCTTTATTATCTTGATCAAGAGCTACCAAAACTCTCATTTTCTACACAAAGAAGATCCTGATGTAGATCATAAAAATGTTAAGATGACTTTAGCCGAAGAAGTAACCTTCTTCAACAAGGCCGCTATTTCTAGAGAATTAGATAACCTTCCAATGCACAGTAATCTTGAGTTGGATCTCAGAAATACTCTATATCTCGATCATGACATCATTGAGATATTAGAAGATTTCACGATTCAGGCGGAAGAGAAACACATCAATGTAAAACTCTTGTATTCTGGAGGGACCGTAGAAAATCCGTCTAGCTATGTCGAATTATTAAAGAAAACAGCTTAAAAAACGTCACATTAAATAAATATCTATGAAAGCACAAAACGCCCATACGCAAGCAGAATTACGTCCTCAGGATGCTCTCAATTTACTACAAGAGGGTAATCAGAGGTTTTTAGATAAAAAACAGCATAATAGAGATTTGTTACAGCAAGTATCTGAAACTGGTGGTGGACAATGGCCATTTGCCGTAGTACTAAGTTGTATAGACAGTCGAGTACCTGCGGAGATTGTTTTTGATCAGGGAATTGGAGATATTTTCTCAGCCAGAGTAGCTGGAAACTGTGTCAATCCTGATCTACTAGGATCTATCGAATACGGAATAAACGTAGCGGGATCTAAACTTATCGTAGTACTTGGACATACGCATTGTGGAGCTATCAAAGGCGCTATTGACGCTGCAGCAGTTAATAAATTAGGGATGACCAGTCTAAATCATCTATTGACCAAGTTTGAGTCCTCTGTACAAAAGTGCTTACATCAAGGTACGGAGAGAACATCTGCAGATAAAGAACTAGTCAATAACGTAGTACATGAAAATGTCCGAAACGTAATAGAAGATATCAAAAATCAATCGCCTACACTAAAGGAAAAAGAAGCTAATCAGGATATCAAAATCGTAGGTGCTGTCTATGATGTAGAGACTGGTAAGGTTAATTTTCTCTAAGTAAAGAAATAGGATACTGCTTAGTATCAATATTTCACTTAACAAATAAATGCATTGGAGGCTATTCCGCATGGGATAGCCTCTTTTTTATACCATAAATTCAGATGAAGACAGATGAGATATCGCTTAGTAAGAGTCAAAATATCAAGAAATCTTGAGTCTGAAATATGAAATACTACATCCAATCTTCGCGGCTCGATTCGACCAGATATAGCAATTTGTCTTTGAGAGATATTGCACGATCCAAATCCAAAAAAGGAATCGTCAAAGGTCCTGAAGCTGTATATATTTTGAGAGAAGCAAGTCCATACCTCAGCTGATATGGGCTCCTGATCAGGCGTACGGCTTGTACCTTATGCGTCCAAATAATACTATTCTTATCGGCATATCTACCGCCTCTGATCTGTAATAGCTCATCTGTGAGTTGATATTTTAATTTGCGATAGCCTACTACAGAACTATATACCCAATGTGCTAGAAGCAAAGCACCCCCGATCCAAATGAGATGTTGTTTCGCCAGTATACCCGCTATAATGATAACTAAGCCGAGCAGAACACTGTAAAATAGACTGCGATACATGTATCTAATATTGACTTGATGCCAAGTTTCTTCCTTATGGATAGATTGACCAAAATAATAGTCACATACATCATCAATATGGGCCTGATTGACTCCCGGTACTTTGATAGACTTCTTAGCATTGACAGCAACGCTAGCAGCTTGTTTCATCGTAAGCTTATGGATGCTAAATAGCTTATTGAGTAAGGTATTTTCCCATCCTACGATCTGAATTTTGCGATCCAATGCTGAATATTCTGATCGATTGAATAAGCCGTGTCGTACCTTAAATCCATCTCCTTGGCGCCAAAAACTTAGATCAAAATAACTCAATACCGTACGTACAAGAGATACCATAAAGGCAATACCAAAAAAGATTGCTACGAAGAATAGAATAGCATAAAAACCCATACTCCAGTCTACCTCTGGCACTCTGCCTTCATAATCTTCAGCTTCTATACCGGCTTGCTCAAGATTTTGAAAAATCCAAAACATAGCAAGTATGATCAATCCTGCAGAACGAAAGTGATTTTCCGTTACTCCGACTTTGATCAAATCTAAAAATCCTAATTGTATGATGGGTTCCGATTCCTCGACGGCTACTATCTGATCAACCGAGTCTTCATATTCAGCCTCATTTGAGACTACCAATTCTTGCTTCTTTGAAAGAAGTAAATCACGTAGTGCATCTGCTTTGGCTTCAGAAATGGCATCCAGCTCAAATTCATTTTTTACCGATCCTGCAGTATCAATATTGAGCTTCACCACAGAAAGAAGTCTATGCAAGAGATTTTGCTCTTTATTGATCGTTTGCACTCGATCGAGTGGGATGCTGATCTTAGTTTTTTTGAAAATTCCTTTCTCGATAATAAGCTCGTCATCGTCGATGTAGAAATAGAACTTAAAAAAGGACCAGATACCAAATCCCATACTGAATAAACCGAATAGGATTAAAATATAGAACCAATAGTCTACCCCTTCCGAATTTCTCCTAAGCAAAAAGAGAAGTATGAATGGCCATGCTTGTCGAATGACCACTTTATAAAACTTATAAATGATCAGAATGATGGCAACGTAAGATTGCCGCGTAGGTATTTCAAAATTCCATTCACTCTTCCTCATCGTGAATCGTTTTTTGAAGTATGAAAGACTTCATTCGCTCAGCACGATCAGGGCTGAGACCGGCTATAGTCAGGTCACTATTGGAGCCACCAGCAGTGTATATTTTAAGTCTTGACAACTCGAATATTCTATCTAGAATACCTTGATTAACCTCACAATGCTGTACTCGATTAAATGGGATCGTAATGTGTGATTGCCACAACAATCCTTTTTTGTATCCTATATCGTGTTGTCTTACTGCAAATTTTCTTTTCCTGAACGAAAGAACGGCCATCATCATATTGAATCCCAATAATAGTAGGATGACCAAAAAGGCCCAGTAATTCGGAAAGTCAAATGTCACTTCACCCGAAATTAATAGAGCGGCTACGATAAATGTAATTACGACATAGAGTAGTCCTACAGAGATAAGTCTGACATACAGAAAGTTTTTCTCAATAGGCTCATAATCTACATGATCTACAGAAGGTAATACCTGAGATTCAATGATTTCATTTTGAAAATCTTCCATCATACGGTTGTAATTAGTCTAACTGTTCTTGAAGGCGCTGTAGGATGATCCTGCCCTCTTTCAAGTTTTTTACATTATCCTTGATCAATATCAGAAAATGTCTGGACTGTTTCAAGGATAATCCGACAAGATGGCCCTGCGTAGAGACGTATTTCATTATATTTTTGAATAAGTCAGTCTCGTAGTATGCCGATTGGGCATTGGCAACAAAAAAGCACCTCATTTTACGATTCTTCAATGAGAATCGCTCAAAGCCCAATTCTTTGCATTTCCAACGTATACGTAATCCATTGAATAACTCTTCGACCTGTCTTGGCAGCGGGCCAAATCGATCTACTAGCTTTTTCTTGAAGGCTGATACTTTATCTTCATTATCAATCTTGTCTAATTCTGTATACAGCAATAGTCGCTCTTGTATCACAGATACGTACTCATCAGGAATGAGCATCTCAATATCAGTATCCACCTCTACCTCTCTGACAAACATTCGATCCTTCTCAAGGTCTTCCTTAAATAGATCTTTAAACTCATTTTCCTTGAGTTCATATACCGCCTCTTCCAGTATCTTTTGATAAGTTTCATACCCTATGTCTGATATAAACCCAGACTGTTCTGAACCTAATAGATTTCCAGATCCTCGAATGTCCAAATCCTTCATCGCAATTTGAAATCCACTACCAAGGTCAGAAAACTCTTCTAAAGTTCTTATCCGCTTACGAGCGTCAGTAGTCAAAACGGAAATTGGTGGTGTAAATAAATAACAGAATGCCTTTTTATTTGATCGCCCTACCCTACCTCTCAACTGGTGGAGATCGCTCATTCCAAATTGATGAGCATTGTTGATGATAATCGTATTGGCATTAGCTATATCGAGACCTGTCTCTATGATATTGGTACATACTAGTACGTCATATTTACGATCAATGAAGTCGAGCAGTGTTTTTTCCAACACCTTAGATTCCATCTGTCCATGTGCTGATGCAATATCCACATCAGGGCATAATCGACGTACCATAGCTGTAATCTCAGCTAATGATTTTACTCTATTATGTACAAAAAATACCTGACCACCTCGGTTAAACTCATAATAGATGGCATCTTTAATCAACTCATCATTGAATATCCTTCGTTCGGTATGTATCGGTTGTCTATTGGGCGGTGGTGTACGGATAATGGATAGATCCCGTGCTGCCATCAATGAAAACTGTAGCGTTCTAGGTATAGGCGTAGCGGTCAAGGTCAAAGTATCGACATTGATTTTAAAGTTTCTAAGTTTCTCTTTAGCAGCTACTCCGAACTTTTGTTCTTCATCGATTACCAATAGACCTAAATCTTTGAAGCCTACTTCTTTATTCAACAGCGCATGAGTACCGATGACGATATCAACTTTACCTTCTTTTAAGTTTTGAAATACTTTCTTTTTTTCCGCTGTAGTCCTAAATCTATTGACATAATCGACCGTAACACCAAACTTTTTAAGTCGCTCTGAAAAGGTCTTATAATGTTGTAAAGCAAGTATAGTGGTAGGTACTAAGATAGCCACTTGCTTACCGCCAACAACAGCTTTGAAAGCTCCTCTCATAGCCACCTCAGTCTTCCCAAATCCCACGTCTCCACATACGAGACGATCCATGGGATATTCTTTTTGCATGTCCTCTTTGACTGCTACCGTTGCAGCAAATTGATCAGGAGTGTCTTCGTATATAAAAGAAGCCTCAAGTTCGTTTTGTAGGTAGCCATCTGGAGGAAAAGCAAAACCCTTAGATGCTTTTCGCTGTGCATAGAGCTTAATCAGCTCTTTTGCCATATCCTTGACCTTTTTCTTGGTCTTACGTTTTAGTGTTTTCCAAGCATCACCACCGATCTTACTCATCCTAGGTGGTGAGCCCTCTTTACCTACGAATTTTGATATTTTATGAAGTGAGTTGATACTCACATATAGGATATCATTATTCTGATAAATGAGTCTTACCGACTCCTGTTCGTGACCGTTTATGTTGATCTTTTCAAGGCCACTATACTTACCTATACCATGATCTATGTGGGTGACAAAATCACCAGGTCTAAGCTCCCTCAGCATCTTCAGATTAAGAGATGCCTCTTTAGTAAAGCCTCGCTTAAGTTTGTATTTATGAAAACGATCAAAGATCTGATGATCGGTATAGCAGGCAACATTCAGGTCTATATCAATGAATCCTGAATGAATAGCTACATTGATCGGATGATAAGTAACTTTAGCGTCTAAGTCCTCAAAAATATTGTAGAATCGCTCAATCTGTCGAGCACTTTCCGTAAATAAAAATACTTCAGTTTTTTCCTTATTTCGCTCTTCTAGGTCTTGTATGAGTAGTTGAAAATTCTTGTTGAAACTAGGTTGTGGCTTGCTTGTGTAAATTAGCTCTATTTCGTTTTTAGCATTGAGTTGCTGGCACTCTTTGAGCATAATCGTGCTATACGAAATCACATCTTCAAGCACTTCTCTCGGGTATATAAAAGTACGATCCTTAAAGATTTCTTGAAGCATCTCATCTTCTTCACCTCTCAGTGTTTTTGCAAATGCTTCCGCTTTTTCAAAACATAACTGCAAGCGATCCAACAACATATCAAAGTCTGCAATCCAAACGGTGGAATCCTTAGGGAAGACCTTAAATATATTGACCTTATCTTCAGACTTAAACTTCAAGTGGACATTAGGTATGATACTCAAAAACTTGAGGTTGGCTTCGGACAACTGAGTGGTAGGATTAAAAGACCGTATACTTTCTACCTCATCATCAAATAACTCAATCCTATAGGGCCATTCATTTCCGTAAGAGAAAATATCTACTATACCACCGCGTATAGAAAACTGACCCGGTTCATATACAAAGTCAACGCGGTTGAATCCAAATTCTACAAGAATCTCAACAATGGTATCTACATCTACCTGCTCTCCATTTTTGATCTCAATCTTATGATCTGTAAGTTGAGATGGATCTACTACTTTTTCAAATAATGCCTCTGGATACGTTACGAGTACTTCACCTTTATTACCACTTACATGTAACTTATTGATGATTTCGGTACGTTGTTGGATATGCGTATTATTGATATCCTCAAACTGGGTAGGTCTTCTAAATGAATCAGGAAAAAAATGAACCTTAGCAGCGTCTAAGATTGAGCATAAGGTGGAGTACATATAAGCAGCTGACTCCTTATCTTCAGCTACTATAATTTGCGGAGCGCCACAGCGCTCCCGTATCGCAGCCGCTACAAAACATGATTGTGCTCCGATCATTCCAGAGATCCGAATTCGACTGGGCTCTGGCTGTTTCAGTGAAGAAACAAGGGTTTGCGTCTTGCCGTCTTCACTATATTTCTGAACAAGTCGCTCTAAGTTACTCACAGTGTAAAAGTAAGAGATATGAGCGGAGATTGTTTATTCTATCAACCAATATATAAGAGCAATTTCATACTCTACCTTATCATAGTCACATCACCAGCAATATACTCTTGTTCTCCATCAACATATCTTACAGAAAAGATATAGGCATATACACCTTCCATAGCGGGTTCTCCCTTAAAAATACCGTCCCAACCTAGGGAAGGATCATTAGGTAAAAAATTGCTATTGATAAAAACAAGCTCTCCCCAACGATCATAGATCAATAGCTCTTCTATAAGCTCAACATTTTCATCGGCAAACAATGTAAATCCTTCATTTACATTATCATCATTAGGAGAAAATACATTGGGTACATATACCTTGATATTCGGAACATCTACTTCTAGTACCAAACTAGCACTTACGGAGCACCCATTGATATCTTGAATAGTAAGGGTATAAACCTGAGAAATTTGGCCTGAGATTGTTGGATTGAGACAATCATCGCAACTCAGCCCATTGCTTGGCAACCAGGTTATACTAGCCACATTTTCGGCTAAAATATTAGTGATCACTTCAATAGTCTGAGATGCTCCTTGTTGTAAACTTACCGTTGGTAAATCTTCAATGGTCAACACTTCAGCGGCAGCAATAGAAATGGTCGTATCTGTCTCACATCCATTGGCATCTATAATCTCTAATAGATACATATCAGGAACAAGATTATCAAATATATTTTCGGTTTGAAATGGTCCACCATCAAGAGAAAACATATAAGGCTCCAATCCACCAATTACCTCATCAATCAAAATCTGTCCGTCTGAAATCTCAAAACATGATTCATCTTCTACTGATAAAAGCCCAATCTCAGGTACCTCTTCAAATACCGTAAGCTGCACAGTCTCCTCGATATTACACCCAGTTGCAATCACCGTTACATTGACAGTGTATGATCCTGTACCTTCTATATCTAGCGTAGCCATGGATGGATCTGAGACAATATTACCATCGGTAGTCGTCCACTCAATTTGTAGAGGACCTAAATCATTATTGATCTCTACTTGAACTGTCGTAGAAGTTTCTCCGCAGTCCAATTGTATATTGTCATCTAATGAAATATCTGGCAATTCGACTATGCTACTGACTATCACGGTATCTATAGAAGTACATCCTAATAAAGTATCAGTCAATTGTAGATAGTAAGTACCCCCTTCGGTGATAGTTACTGTTTCAGAGCCATTAGGATTGATGACATTTTCATTTATATCCAACCATTGATAGACTATATTAATGCCAGATGAAGCAGATGTAGCCATTAGATCCACCTCTTCATTATCACAGCTAAGTATGTCAGGCTCATCAATATTCACAAATGGAAATTGTTGGAGATCTGATACCTGCAGAGTATCTTGACTTTGACAACCATTTATGGTATCGATTGCAATAAGAGTCACTTCTCCTTGAGTAGTCACTACAATTGGATCAATAGAAATAGGTTTACCATCAAATGCCCAAGAATAAACAACATTTTCTTCCTCATCATTGGTCAATACTACACTTTCTATAAAACAGTCTAAAGTATTACTCGGATCCGCGTAGATTACTGCACTAGGTTCATTAGTATTAAAAGATACATTTACTTGATCTAATGAAGAACTGCAATTGGTAATGGTATCACGTAAAGACAAAAAGAAATTACCTGTTACGTCCGTCACAAAACTAGGACTTGTACCTATCGTATCACCCTGTGCATTAGTCCATGTGATGAGAATATTATTTGTATTGCTTATTATTGCAGCAATCGTGACTTCATCAATATCGCAAGTCAACTCCATATCTGGTCCGGCATTGGCGACGGGGACATCATCGCTGACCTCCACTGTAAGAGAATCTAAGGCATTGCATCCGTTATCAAAAATGGCCTCTACCACATATGTTCCTGGTATACTGACATTGACTGACTGTGCAATTTGACTAAAATTTGGACCTGTCCATTGAAACGAGCTTGCGCCCATTGCCATAGCAGTGAGATCTGCACTAGTCTGATTACAATCTAAAGAAACATCAACTCCTGCCTCAACTGTCTCATCACAACTCGAGCAAGGCGGAGGTGCCATCAACATCGTATCCAATATGCACTGGCCAAAACTGATGTCTTCTATCATCACGTTAAACGTAGATCCATCAGCGCTTAAGCTTGTGATAGTTTGAGTTATATCATAGTCATAAGGTCCGTAATTAGCAGTTCCAATAGTTGCAATATATTGGTTGGACATACCCAGTACGGATACTAGTTCAAAACTTAATTCGAATGTGTCATCAAATTCTGTATTTCCTGTATTGTTATCAAAGCAATCCGTGATATTGATATTTTGCAATGCAATTTCACAAGGAGAGCTACAGCTTGCAGGAGGATTTACATCCAAGGTTACTATACAGCTTGCATCCATATTATCCGAGATGTCCAGCACGAATGCACCATCAGAAATCAATAAAGGACCAACTGACAAAGCCATGCCATACGCCCCATTCAAAGATCCATCCATCGAAGACCAAGTAGAGGATATATTTTGTCCTTCAACAATCAATGTAAATGTATAAGTATCATCGTTTTCATCATTTTCTGTACCATTATTATCACATAATAGATCAGATATTGAATAGGTAATCGTACAAAGATCACTGCAACTAATCAATGGTCCTATCGACTGCGCATTTCCACATTGTAAGTCTTGATTATCTACTATACTAATATTTGGAGAGGTGCCATCGGCAGGTAATGTAAATTGTTCTGTAACACCATATCCATAACTGTAGCTTACTGTGCCATTGATCAAAACATTGTAAGTGTTATTACTGCCCCCATTGACAGCGCTAGCACGTATGGTTACCATATAAAAGTCATCAGAAGGATCAGAAGGGGTACCAGCATCATCACATACATAATCTAATTGATCAAATGAAATATTGCAATTAGTCGAACAGCTATTGAGCGGACCAATATCCTGCGAAAGCTGGCATCCGGTAACTGTATCAATAATTACTAATGTATAACTCATACCATCAGCCAGAACATCTATCTGATAATCTATATCATAGTCAAAAATACCAAGAGATTGACCAGATTGGAGCAGTTCAAAACTACCTACATTACTCATGTTATCCACTATCCTAAAATCAATAGTATAAAAGTCATCTGCAGGATCGCTCTCAGTAGTATTATCATTACATACTGCTGCGAAGTCCAAAACCATAAGTTCTTGACCCATTGCAATAGTAAAATCCTGTGTCGATATACAAGTCTCATCTGACTTTGCGTAGAGTGTATAGTTATCAGCAGGTAAGCTATCAATACTTAAATCCGTAAAAAATTCAATTCCATCTAGGCTAATACTGTCTACACCTATACTATTTGATATACTTACCTGCCCTAGTGCATCATCTTTACAAATTTCATTTTGGATATCTAATGTAAAGTCAGGCAATGCCAAAACCTGCAAATCTAACATGGACGTATCACTACATTCAGAAGCATTTTTAATGACCGCCACTAGGCTAGTTTGAAACGGAGATGTATTGGTATAAGGACTAGCTATAGGGTTTATTTCCGCCTGTGCATCAGCAATATTAGCATAGAAGTCTATTTGAAAAATAGGACCTTGTCCTAGATTATCACTAAGCGCATCAAGATCAAATTCTAATAGTCCATCTTGATCATCATCACAACTTGAAAACGAAAAGTCCATAGCAATGGGTAAATCTACAATTGTCAAAACCACTGGAGTCAATGTCGTACTCAAGCAATCCGGAAACTCTAAACTTTCTGTCTGAACATAATAGGTATATATACCCGCCGAATTTTCAGGACTGGTAAAGCTTGTATTTCCCGCTAATAGTAAGTTATTACCCTGTGGATCATTATACCAATTGGCCGTTTCATTATTGCCGACGGTAACTTCCAGTATGCCAGGTAGATCATCAGCGCATAAAACTATATCTCCATTACTCAAAGGGGCATCTACCACCGGACAATTACAGTCAGGCGGATTGACAATTAATTCTGCAATACATGGACTATTATCCTCACTTGCAGTAATTACCAATTGGCTTGCAATTGGAATATCATTGATTTCAAAATTTCCAGAACCTAAATCCACTACTACCCCTACATTTACATTTATTGCACTTGCTATTGTAGAAACATCAACACTATAAGTAGATAAATCTAGACTACACTCAGAATTGGTTAAATTGATGGTGATTGGTGTATAAAATTGAACACTTGCTATCGCCGTATCAGGTGGACAAGAATTGATCGAAGGAACGATATAATAAAAATCATATACCCCAATACCAAAAGAATTAGCAATACCAAAAGAAGGAATGGCTACGAAATTATCAGGAGTCACCTCCCAATACCAAGTACCACTAGCATTACTCAGATTACTGATGTAATCAAATAGATTGAAGCTCTGATTATCCGTACAACTGACACCACTACCATCTGTTCCAGCGAATACAGGTATATCAATAAATACGGGTAGAGCCACCTCATCCGTACATCCATCAACGCTAGTTGCCAGTACGTAAATATTTTGATCAATCGAACCTATGAAATTTAGGTCTGTGATAATATTAGTTGTAGTTGCGGGGCTACCACTATGAAAAGTAATATTTGGATTGGTATTATTATTATCAGAAACGACTATAGCATTTAAATCATATTGCTCATCTTGACATAACACGATGAACTCTGGCATAATAGAAATATCTGGAATGGCGGGAATGATCACATTTTGTGATATTGATATTTCTTGTAAAGTACATGGATCTTGTGCGGTCCAAGTATATATTGTCGTATTTCCATTTACAGTAGAAGTAGCCGTGATATTTTGATTTATTTCACAACTACCAGATTCACCATTGGTAAATAATAATGTAGGTGGATTATAGCTATTGTCATTACAGTCTAGCGTAAGGTCTGGTGGCACCGCATCAAATGACGGTGGTAATGCAGGATTTACGACAACTGTCTGTGAAGTTGTAATGGGTCTATGACACTCATCGATGAAGGTCCAGGTGTAAATTAATTCACCACCACAGACATCATAATTTCCTGCTTGTATTGCCGTAACACTTCCTGCGATCAGACATGCACCTATCTGTTGATTACTATAGTTAATTGTAGGTGGTACAGCTGGAACAGCTGAGCAATCCACCGTGATATCTGGAGGTATATTAATAAAACTTGCCTCTGGTGCAGGACTTACAGTGAAAGTCTGTGTATGCTCAATTGTACGATCACATCTATCAGTAAAACTCCACGTATATGCAATCTCACCACCACAGGCATCAAGGCTACCATTTTGAGTAGGAGAAACGGAGCCCGAAATCTCACAGATACCAGTCTCACTATTGGTATAGTCTAAATCCCCTGGTGGGGTTATGGCTTCAGCACATGAAACATTCATATCCTGAGGAAGATTATCAAATGAAGCTTGGGCAGCAGGTTCGACCGTGATATTCTGAATATGAACTAAATTTCTACCGCAATCATCCATAAATTGCCATGTATAGGTCAGGGTTCCTCCACATTCATTAATATCACCTGCCTCTACCGGAGAGACAGTACCGCTAATATTACATAATCCCGCTACCTGATTATCATAATTTAAATCGGGCGCAGAAATAGGAATCTCATCACAGCTTATCGTCATACTCTGAGGAGGATCGATAAAGATAGCCTGAGGAGCAGAATTTACTGTGATCGTCTGCGTATGGCTAAGATCATTACCACAATCATCAACGTCCATCCAAATAAATTGAATAGTACCTCCGCATGCATCTACGGTACCATTTTGGATAGGAGCTGCTGTACCCATTATGAGACATGCATCATTATTGGTATAACCGAGATCAGATGCACCTACTGGTACGTCAGCACAATCAACCGTGATATCTGCTGGCGGGTCAATAAATTGTGGTAATGGTGGTGAGCTAATAGTAATATTTTGGACATGTGAAATTGGGTTTCCACATTGATCTATATGGTTCCAAATATATGAATATGAACCTCCACAGGCATCTATGATGCCATCTTGAACTGGACTTATAAAACCTTCCTCGAGGCAAGCACCCGTTTCATAATTTGTATACATCAAATCTACTCCTGATATAGGGATATTATCACAAGTCACTGTAATATCAGCAGGTGGATCAACAAAACTGGGAGCTGTTATCGGGTCAACTGTTATTGTTTGTGAATGATTGACTTGACGACCGCAATCATCAATAAAATCCCAGTTATAAGTGATCGATGATCCACATATATCTATACTTCCTGAACTAGTAGGGCTTACCGTTCCGTCTATCAAACAATCTTCTGTTTCACCGTTAGTTAACATCAAGTCCATTGGAGTGACAGAAGGTAAATTATTACAATCTACCGTCATATCTGAAGGTAAAGACGTAAAAGTGGCTATCGGTGCAGGATCTACTGTAATCGTTTGTATATGAATAATTGGAATTCCACATGGATCTATATCTTGCCAAGTAAACGTAATACTTCCGCCGCATTCATCTGCCGAACCGGCCATCACTGGACTTACCGTATCTTCAATCAAACATGATGGAGTACTATTACTATACATGAGATCTGGAGCACTTACTGGAATCTGATCGCAAGTAACCGTCATATCTGCAGGAGGAGCAATAAAAACTGGACTTGGTGCTGGATCTACAGTAATTGTCTGTATATGAATTAAGTCATTTCCACATGGATCTACTTCTGTCCATGTGATTGTAACATTCCCACCGCATAGATCAGAATTATCTTCTATTACCGGGGTAACCGTTCCACTTATTAGACAATTTCCAATTTCATTATTGGTATACATTAAATCAGACGCCGTTGTAGGTACTTGATCGCATGCAACTGTCATGTTACTAGGAGGACTATCATATGATGCTAATTCTAATGGATCAATAGTAATATTTTGAACATGCGTCGCAGTGTTATTGCATTGATCGGTATATGTCCATGTTCTTGTCAAAGAGCCTCCGCTACACAAATCAAAAGAACCAACTTCCATACCAGTGACTACTCCTGTACCATCGCAGTTATCTGTCCAGTTTAAATCTTCCATTGGAGTGACATCATCAGCACATGCCAGCGTAATATCCGTAGGTGGATCTACAAAAATTGGAATTTCGTTGTCTTCAAAAGAAAATTGTTGGATCTCTATATCACAGCAGGCATCCGTACAAACAAAAGTGGATGCAAAGTTTTGTCCAATCATAGGAGTAGGGCCGCCACTTTTGACATTATAACTAACTACAGTAAAATTATTACATTCATGGTGAGTAAACGTAGAAGTATTACTATTGGAAACTTGTATAATATTTCCACTAGCATCTAAAATCAAAATATATTGATTATGATCTGGAATAATAGTATTTCCACTTAGTGTAAAATTTATAGTTTCACCAGGGCAGGCCGGACTCGTATCTATACCAATGATACCAGCATCGGCTTCCTCACATACCTGAATAGTAATGCAATTCTGTGGAGGATCATTTGATTCTGGAATGCATGGTAGATTAGAAACATCTACACATAGCTCATATGTACCTGCCGTCGTCCATGTCTGGTCAATAGTTGTCAATTCATCACCTGTTGCAATCTGCACTCCATCTAAGTAATAATAGAACTCAACAGCACCATCTAGATCCTCAGCGACATATGTATCTGTATTGCCAACACAAGTCTCCATGGGACCTGTAAGACCTGTTGTCCATGGATCTATCATACCTGTACCGCAAACGTTTGGAACATTTATGATGACATCACAGGCCGAACCGCCACAACCATCAAGCATAAAGTAATAAACATTTCCAATGGTTAGATTTGAAACACTTATAGTTTCTAATGTTGGATAATTAGTTTGTGAATCTCCGCAGACAGGAGTGATATCGGAATCTGTAATGCAAGCAAGTGGGCTCCAATTCCCCCCAGTTGCAGTTGGGCAATTTTCAAATAATGCGAGCTGTACACCATAAAATCCATTAGGAGCCTCTGAACAATTTGTAATGTTTACATCAAGTGTTAAATCTGTACACCACGCTATAAACGAAAACCAATTTACATTATTCGGAACTCCGCCTATTCCATTAGATGGTGGACATAAATCAAAGAATGGTAATCCACCGAAATTTGTAGCTGAAGACATAGAAAAAGTAAATCCATCAAGATCATCTGGAGTGCATAAAAGTTGTGCCGTAGAACATAAACAATCTACGCCATTAGGTGGATTATTACATTGACTATATAGCTTTCCAATAGAAAAACAGCATAACACAACCAGACCTATTGAAAGTCTAGCTATTCGATTCATAGGGGTCTTGTTATAAACGTTAAGTTATAACATGAATCTTATTTTTAATAAAAATGTTGAAGTTGAACAATAAAAAAGCTGGATTACATTTACATCCAGCGCATAGCCTTGATCAGATAGGTAAGTACAAATGGTAGTGAAAGCCAAAACCATTCATTACAGAATACCAGCATCGCAATACATACAATTAGAGAAATCAAGAAATAAATCCAGTAAATTGCTGTAGAAGAATTAGTTGAAGTCATAGTATTCTAATCTTTAATTATTTTGCACTGCAAATGTAATAGATATTAATTATTTGAAAGAGGTCAGTACTCATAAAAAGTATTTTGGGAAGGTTCTTTTATTTGGAGAACACAACGTACTCTATGGTGGTCAAGGATTTGCTTTACCCTTAAATCAATTTTTTGGTCGATGGGCTTTCGATACAAATAGAAAAGCTTTTGATACCGCACTTATTGATTACTTAGAAAGCCAATCATTTCAAGGCACAACATTTCTTTCAGAAAAATTCAAACACCAATGTCGAAAAGGACTATTCTTTGATAGCAATATAAAGTCGGGATATGGTACAGGTAGCTCTGGAGCTATTACGGCTGCACTTTACGATACTTTTTTTACTAAAAAATCATACGGACTTGAAGAAACAAAACATAATTTGGCCACAATCGAGCGATTTTTTCAGGGGACTAGCTCTGGTATAGATCCTACTGTGATCTTCTTTAATGCGGCTATCACGTTGAGCTCCATACATATTGATATTGAAGAAAAACATAATTTTGATAGACTGAACTCTCAATTTTACTTAGTTGATTCTGAGCAAAAAAGAAGTACCTCCAAAATGATCGAACTGTTCAAAAAAGCTATTGCTGATGATAGCGGGTCTCTTTTACTCGAGCAACTCATCTCACATAGTGATCATTGTATAAATTTTCTAACTAAAAGCCTAGATCAATCAGCTTTTGATCATCATATGAAACGAATCAGCGAGATACAGCTACTACTTGCCAACGAACTCATCCCTAACCATATGAAAGCTTACTGGCGGCATGGACTGGAAAACGATAAATATTACATGAAACTATGCGGGGCAGGTGGTGGAGGTTTCTTTTTACTTTATAGTCGTGACAAGGTAGAAATAAATGCTATACCTGATCACCTATTAGTTCCTATTGGATAAATAACGCTGAACCTCTTTGTTGGACTTTGCTAGTTCTTCTATCTCAGGAGCATTCAGTATTACACCACCCTTGTAGATCCTAATATTCGAATCAAATCCTTGATCTACAAGCAATTTATGAACACTCAACGCAGTAAAAAAATCACTGTATAAACCTACAGTATACAGGTATTGACCATCCTCTTCATCAATAATGACATCGGTAAGTGTATTGAGTACTTCATTTCGAAATAGTTGACTTACTTTGGCAATTTTTACTCTAAATACTACATCATCGATGAGGGTTCTATAGATTTGATATTTATTGTCTTTCAAATAATCTACGACCGTGGGATTTTCATAATTGACTGTAATCGGCAATTCATTAATATCAAGTAACTCGATCTCAATACGACGATTGATTTGCTTGGCGATATTTGTTTTTTGCTCTTTAAATGTTTTTTTCACAAAAGGATAATTACTACCTACTCCTCGGATCAATATTCTGTCATCATCTATACCTTGAGTTATTAAGTAATCCTTTACAGTTTCTGCTCGTTTGATGCTAAAGTAAAGATCAAACTCTGGTAAACCCTCTTGTAGTGAATAACAGGTCATAGAAACTCTAAGCTCTGGAAAGATCCTCATAATATCTACCAGGTCTTTTAGTACTACATTATTTTGAGGTGTAAAAACATTATCATCATCACTGTAATATAATGGCTTGATTACAACAGTTCTTTCTTGTATAATTTCTGGCTCATTTGGTTGTTCAGTAGGCACCTCAGAATCCGTTAGAGGTATTTGATTTACTGTGCTATCCTTAACGACCTCATCTTGTATGCTGTTTGCAATGAGTTGATCGATGTAAGGGACTGTAGATGATGAGATGAGCTGACCTTGTACTTGTTTTTTGAGGTATGCTATATACAGATCAGTACCACCAGAACCGCCAGCTCTATCTGAGTTAAATATAGCCGTATTGCCATCATTCGATATAGCAATATTTAAGTCATCATTAGCGCTATTTATAGGTGCTCCTAAATTTTGAGCATCGCTCCATTCTGCACCTTCCACTGAATAATTGGTATTATAAATATCAAAACCGCCGAAGGATTCTTTTCTATCTGTACTAAAATATAAAGATCTACCATCATTTGTCAAGAATGGTGCAATCTCATCAGCTGGACTATTGATTTTATCTCCAAGATTGATCGGGTCAGACCATATACCTTCTCTCTGAATAGTCATGTATAAATCATAACCACCAAAACCACCTGCTCTTTTACTTGCGAAAACGAAGGTAGAGTCATCAAATACATTGAGATATCGATCTTCAAGCTCACCAACTACTGGACTGATATAACTATTAGCAACTGCATCTGGTACAATATCATTGCGAAAAGAGTCTTTTATAATCGTACCTTTTTTAAGATCTTTTGATCTTAAAAAAAATACCTCATCTCCCGAACGACTAAAATCTAATAGTACCTCATGACGTGCGGTATTGATCAATTCATTAACTCCTGTTGGATATTCCCAATCTCCGTTGACTAAACTTGTAGAATACATATCATGGGCGTATTGACCATAAAACTCATCTTTAAGCCCTTTTGAATTTCGTAATCCACCGGTAGAACCCCCACGATTGGAACTATAATAAAATTTATTTGTGTAATTAGGACTAAATACTGGGTGGACCTCGTCGTGTATCGAGTTTACGAAATCCCCTAAGTTTTCAACGAATGCAACATCCGGGTCATGGGCATGATCTATTGCATATGCACATTGTTTGATCCATTGTATGATTTGAGATCTCGTATTATCTTTTGACGAAAGTGTTCTCAAATATCTTTTGTAAAGACGAGTGGCTAATTTATATTCTCCTACAAAATGCTGGCACCTTGCCATCTTTAAATAAATACTGCGCTCGTTATACCCTTTCTTATAAGCTCTTGAAAACTGGTAAATAGCTTCTTTGTATTGATTTAAATTGTATTTACAATCCCCTAGTTTAAATAAAATATCCGCACCTCTTTCATCCTCTGGGATACGATTATAAAAATTAAGCGCTATATCATATCGCTCATTTTTGTAATATTCATTCCCTTCCTTGACCATGTGCCCTTGTCCAAAGCTACTGGATAGTAAGAATCCGCAGAAAATTGCAAGGAAGAAGATTTTATACACTATATTTTTGTTTACAGATTTCACCTAAATCTAATTATATAGTTTGAGACGCATCAAATGCCTCAAGGTAATCCCCTACACGTCGTAAAAATGACCCACCTAGAAATCCATCAACCACTCTGTGATCATATGAAAGTGATAAAAACATCATTTGTCGTACGGCAATGACGTCACCATATTCTGTTTCTAATACGGCTGGTTTTTTGCGGATCGCTCCTGCAGCCATGATAGCAACCTGAGGCTGATTGATAATCGGAGTACCCATCACATTACCGAAGGTACCTACATTCGTCAACGTAAATGTACCATCTTGTATATCTGACGGCTTCAATTTATTAGCTCTTGCTCTACTGGCAAGATCATTGACTGACTTAGCTAATCCAAGCATACTAAGACGATCAGCATTTTTTATCACAGGTACTATAAGATTACCAGATGGTAATGCAGTGGCCATACCTACATTGATATCCTTTTTTCGGATAATATTGTTACCATCTACACTTACGTTGACCATAGGAAAATCTATCAGTGCCCTCACCACAGCATCCATGATTAAAGGAGTGAAGGTTATTTTTTCTCCATGTTTCTTTTGGAATTCTTGTTTATTAGCGTTTCTCCAATTGACCATATTAGTAACATCTACTTCTACAAAAGAAGTAACATGGGGTGAGGTCTTCTTAGACATAACCATGTGATCAGCTATCAACTTACGCATACGATCCATCTCTATGATCTCGACATTAGCACCGCTAGAAACTGGAGTATTCGCAATATCAGATACTGGTGTTGGCGAAGTAGTCTCTACGTGAGCCTGTTTAGAAGAATTGCCATTATTTATATAGCCTAGAATATCCTTTTTAGTTACTCTGCCAGACTTACCGGTACCTGGGATGAGGTCTAGTTGATCTTGAGATATACCTTCAGCTTTAGCAATAGTTTTGACCAAAGGTGAATAAAACCTATCAGATGAGGACTTCACTGATGGCTGCTGTTGCTGTACTTTGGTTTCTTTAGTAGGATTTTCTTGTACTACAGTTTGGGTTGGTTCTGGCGCTTCGGGCTTGTGCTCTTGCTTGGATTGATCACTATTTCCTTGACCTTCTGTTTCTATTCTAGCGATTACAGATCCTACGGCTACCACAGCATCCTTTTCGAATAATATTTCACTCAACACTCCTTCCACAGGAGAAGGTATCTCAGAATCTACTTTATCTGTTGCAATCTCTAAGACAGTTTCGTCCAATGCAATAGGATCGCCGACTTGCTTTAGCCATCCAAGTATAGTTGCTTCCATTATACTTTCGCCCATTTTAGGCATGATAAGGTCTACTTTCGCCATAGTTGTTTGGTTTTCAAAAAACTAGTACAAAGCTAGTCCAATTACAATCTCATCAAAAATTTTCTTAGCATATTCATCGCAGCATGAGTGGTATACTCCACATTTTTTTGACGATCCTTAGATAAATTCAATCTCAACGTTTTAGTCTCATTTTGATTTCCTACTGCTATCCAAATTGTTCCCACCGGCTTGTCGTTAGTACCACCTGTAGGTCCAGCAATACCTGATACGGCAACGGCAACATCCACATTTAATAACTTTAATGCTCCCGATACCATTTCTATTACGGTGTTTTCACTCACTGCACCATAACTTGATAAGGTCTCACTCTTTACATCGAGCAAATTTCGTTTTATATCATTGCTATATGCTATAATTGATCCTTGGAAATAACTAGAAGAGCCGGAAACGGAAGTTAATCTACTTGCAATCATTCCTCCTGTACAACTTTCCGCAGTAGCTATTTTTTGACTTTTATGATTTGCCAGTTTCAAAATTGCATCTTGTAGTAAATCTTTATCGTATCCAAAGACAAGATCTCCTAATCTCTGTATGAGCTTAAGCCTATATTGTTCGATAGAAGACTCTAGGAGAGCTGCATCCTGATGCTCACCTGAAATCCTTAACCTGACGGTACCTAAACTAGGCAGATAAGCAATTTTAAGATAATCGGGAAATTCAGTAACTATGTCTTCAATATGTTTGGCAATTCTAGATTCTCCTTCCCCTGCAGTTCTTATCGTTTTATGCTTAATGTGAATATCTGATCCTTTAGCTCTTAGATAAGGAAGTACCTCATTCGTCATGAGATATTTCATCTCGTAAGGTACTCCTGGCATAGATACAATAATAGTATCACGATACTCAAATAGCATACCCGGAGCCGTACCCATTTTATTGATTAGAAGCTTAGCTTTAGAAGGCATATAACATTGAGCCTTGTGGGCATCTGTCGTTTTTCTTCCAAACCTTGCAAACAACTTGGTGATACGATCAAAAGTATTTTGGTCATAAACCAAATCATCCTCTAAAAACTCTGCTATTGCAAATTTCGTGATATCATCTTTCGTAGGTCCAAGCCCACCCGTGATCAATATCAAATCCACTTCTTCGCAAGCCATTTTTAATGCATCAATGATAGCATCACGATCATCACTAATCGATAGTATATTTTTGATTTTTATCCCTTGGAGATTTAGCTGCTCTCCTATCCATGCACTATTGGAGTCAATGATCTGGCCTATCAATATTTCATCACCAATAGTTATAACTTGTGCTTGCATGGATTTAAAACAAGATTACGGTTGATTTGATTGCGAATACACTTATTATTTTACTCACTATCTTCTAGGTTTTACATAAATGATCTCATTGTTAACATAAGTATATTCTTCACCTCCTTGATCAATGATCAAATGACCAGCATCGGTAATACCCTTAATAGTTCCAGTGAATACTCTTCCGTTTTTTGAAAAATAAGCTGGTATATTTTTTAAGTAGAGATGCTCCAAATATAGATTTCTGAGCTGTGAATGCATACCCGCCCTTAACATTGAATAAGACTCCTCGATACATTGATAAAATAAGTTTTTTACTTCCTCAACATTAAGCTTATTTCCAGTCACCAAGCTTATAGATGTAGGATTGGGTATATCGATAGGAAATTCTCTCTCATTAACATTGAGTCCTACACCGACTATGGCATATCTCATCTTATTTCCTTGTAAAATAGTTTGGATTAATATTCCAGCTATCTTGTTTTTATCACAATAGATATCATTTGGCCATTTAACTTTTATATCATCGCGCCCACAGCATTGACATACGAGTTCTCTGACTGCGAGAGAAACTACTATACTCAGATAAAATTGTGACTTCAAGGGTAAAAATGATGGCTCTAAAATTAGGGAGCAAAGTAAATTTTTGTCGTGACTGCTATACCAGGATTTACCAATCTGCCCTTTCCCTTTTGACTGAAAAGTGCTAAGTATCACTGTACCCTCTTGGATCTCATTTTGTATACACAAGTCTTCAGCAAAATCATTTGTTGATCTCGTTTTATTCAGTTTTATCTCCGTATGTCCGATCATGATGGTGCTAAAGTTAGAAGCAAAGCATAATAATAGGCTATTTTACTAACTTTGCACTCCATTAAACCGTTCTTGTCTAAGAACTATCACTAGCAACTAAGGACAATAAGAAAATTTGACAAAGACAAAACAAGCTAAGGCAGTAGATCAAGATATGAATCTTCAAGATAGGATCATTGATGCCATACAAGATATCAAAGGCAAAAATATCGTAAAAATCAATTTACAATCATTAGCGGAAGCTCCTGCGGATTGGTTTATTATATGTGAAGGCGAATCTACTACACAGGTACGTGCCATCTCTGACAATATCAGTAAGAGAGTAAAAAATGAGATGAGAATATTACCCAATCACATTGAAGGCGTAGATGGGTCTAAATGGATACTTGTAGACTACTTTGATACCATTGTACACGTATTTTATCCTGAGACTAGAAACTTTTATGATATCGAAGATCTATGGAGTGATGCCGATAGTACTGCCATTGCGGATGTATAGTAATAAACGATAATCGCAAAATACCGTTAATTAAAATCAATAGAAGAAGAATAAGTCATGAGTGACGATAAAAATAAAAATAAACCTGGGCCAAAAAAGTCTAACCTTAGCTCGTATTGGATATACGGATTGATCATTTTAGCGCTTTTTGTTGTCAATGGTATGATCTTTTTGAATAACCATTCAAAGGAGATCAGTTTAGTACAATTTGAGGAACTTGCAAAAACTGGTGACATCGAAAAAATCGAAGTCATAAATTCTAGTAAAGTAGATATTTATATCGACCCTAGCGCATTTGACAACGGTCAGCATGATCATATCGAAGTTTCTAAATTTGGAAGTACTCGGATCCCTGATTATTATTTTGAAGTAGGTGATGTAGCTACATTCGATAAAAAAGTAGCCGAACTTCAAGAAAAAGGTATTAAAGTAGATCCTCGGTACAAAACAAAAACTAATATTATCGGCCCCCTATTGAGTTGGATATTACCATTTGTACTTTTGATAGGGATTTGGATTTTTATTATGCGTCGGGTGAGCGGAGGAGCTGGAGGTCCTGGAGGACAGATATTTAGCATTGGCAAGTCTAAAGCTACTCTGTTTGACAATAACTCCAAAGTCACGGTTACATTTCAAGATGTAGCGGGTCTTGATGAAGCTAAAGAAGAAGTCATGGAAGTCGTAGACTTCCTCAAACAACCCAAAAAATATACTTCATTAGGAGGTAAAATACCTAAAGGAGTCCTTCTAGTAGGCCCTCCAGGTACCGGTAAAACCCTACTAGCAAAAGCCGTAGCTGGTGAGGCAGGAGTGCCTTTCTTTTCAATATCTGGATCTGACTTTGTAGAAATGTTTGTCGGTGTAGGAGCATCTAGAGTGAGAGACCTCTTTAAGCAAGCAAGGGAAAAAGCTCCCTGTATTGTATTTATTGATGAGATCGATGCAATAGGACGAGCTAGAGGCAAGAATGCCATGCAAGGAGGGAACGATGAAAGAGAAAATACACTCAATCAACTTCTAGTAGAGATGGATGGCTTTAGCACAGATAAAGGTGTTATACTAATGGCTGCCACAAATAGACCTGATGTACTAGATAATGCACTTTTGAGACCAGGTAGATTCGATAGACAGATAGGTATAGATAGACCCGACCTCTCAGGTAGAGAAGCTATTTTTAAGGTACACCTTAAAAACATTAAAATAGGAGATACCGTCAATGCTTATAATCTAGCAGAAATGACACCTGGATTTGCAGGTGCAGAAATCGCCAATGTTTGCAACGAAGCAGCACTGGTAGCTGCTCGTAGAAATAAGAAATCCATAGATATGGATGACTTCAACTATGCGCTAGATAGAGTCATTGGAGGATTAGAAAAAAAGAATAAACTTATCTCTCCAAAAGAAAAAGAAATCATTGCATATCATGAAGCAGGACATGCCATATGTGGTTGGTTTTTAGAACATGCATCGCCTCTCGTAAAAGTAACTATTGTACCAAGAGGAATTGGTACCCTAGGTTATGCGCAATATCTACCCAAAGAAGAATATATCACCAGAACCGAGCAGTTACTCGATAGAATGTGTATGACTTTAGGCGGAAGAGCTGCTGAGAAAATAGTTTTTAACAAGATATCTACGGGAGCGCAAAGCGATCTAGACCAGGTTACCAAAATGGCTTATGGTATGGTAAGTATATACGGTATGAATGAAAAAGTTGGGAATGTATCTTTTTATGGAATGCAACAAGATCAATTTAATAAACCGTATAGCGACGAGACTGCACGAATGATCGATGCCGAAGTACGTCAAATGATTGATGTACAATACGAAAGAGCACAACAACTGCTCAGTGAAAAACGTAATGAACTCAATGTACTTGCCGAAGCTTTATTGGATAAGGAAGTCATACTAAAGTCAGACCTTGAAAAACTTATAGGTCATCGTCCTTCTGAAAATAAAGACCAAGCTATACAACGTTTACAGCAGGAAGAAGAGTAAGAAAATCAAGCTTAAATAACAGAAGTCAAATAAGGATATCTACCTAAGGTATCCTTATTTTTTTGCCCATAGTGCAACTTGACATATGGTATAGTCATTTCATTATTTGATCTCGCATTATGCGTTAGAACTTCGTAGTGAGAGCTAAAAGTGCAATAAATCAGCAACTTATATTCGAAAATCATAGCACCGCTATGGTTAGAGAAGATATTTTGGCGAAGCTTCTGATTTGCAGCAATTTATGATCGTAATAGATTTTCTAATGCATAATGCAGGTTGTAGCATAAAAGCTAACCTAACTCAATACTGATAAAATCTAGTCAGTAGACTAGGTAACTTTTGATTCCAAAATCATAACTACATGTAAGGGGCGAATCAACCTAATATGTCTTTTTGTCGCAATAAAGCGTATAAAGATGTCTTTTTGTCATATTGTTTTGGGCTTTATAGACATTTCTGCATAAAATATTCGATGGAATGGCATTTGATCTATAGGAAGCGTAACTAAAAAACTAAAACATGAATTGCAATACAGCAACATCACAAAACAAAAGATTTAGAAAAATTGATTTTTTACCTAACCAAAATAAATACAGAACCATGAATACTAAAATGAAAAAAACACCTCATTCCACCGTATCAAAGATTGAAAACGGATACAATATAGAAGTTGCAATACCTGGATACGGCAAAGAAGAGATAAGCATGAATATCGATGGTCATTTTCTAGTTATCGAAGATCATGTAAGCGGAGAAGACAATACCCAAAGCTCTCTAAAATCTCCTTTTCTAAAGCGTTTTAAGCTCGGAGAGATTATCGATAAAGATCATATTTCTGCTACTCTTCAAAACGGAATTTTGAGCATAGATCTTAAGATCAAAGAGGCTGCTCTGCCACGTACTATAGAAATTGTTTAAGCAACACCTTAACCCTAACTAAAACTTTTAATCATGAATACATTATTGCATAACAACCACCCATTTTCATCTATTTTGAATGAATTAATCTCTGAGGGCCTACCACGGCTACAATCGATAGCCTATACCAAAACATCGCCCGCAACTAATATCAAGGAAGATGAAAATGCATATATCATACAACTGGCTGCACCTGGGCTAAGCAAGGATCGCTTCAGCATTACCGTTGAAAACAGACACCTCACGGTCACTAGTAAAAAAGCAGAATCTGATGAAACTAAAGAAGTTATATTCAAATCTCGAGAATATGATTATTCATCTTTTAGCAGAAAATATCAACTGCCTAAAACGGCAAACACCGAAGATATTCATGCCAAATATGAAGACGGCATACTAGAAATCAAGATCATGAAAATGAAAGAGGCACAGAAGATAACACAACAAATAGAAATAAAATAATCTGCTAAAGTAGATGAGATAAGAATTGAATTTGGGAATTGGATTAATTAGAAAGGGCTACTCAGAAATCTGAGTAGCCCTTGTTTTTTTATAGCATACTTTTTTCAAAGCCTATTATAATTCCTTCACCTTAATAACCTCTCCGACTTCAGGAAGATCAGCAAGAGAGATATCGTTTATACGAAGTAGTGTAGCAAAATCAACTCCTTCATACTGCTCTGCTATGGTAATAAGTGATTCTCTTCTATTGATTCTATGATAAAGATACTTATCTGCACTATACTGCCATTCATCATTTTTTGCCATTATCGAGAATGACTTAGCAGCATACTCACCTAATAGTGAAGCTGAATTGAGTACAGGTATTGTTTCTATATTTCTGAGTGCATATTGTGAAGAACGTTTGTCAAAACCTAGTGCTGAAGAATATAATAATCTAAAATCTCCTTCTTTAGCCTGAAGGTATCTAAACATAGACGCTTCTGGCAAGGTAAGAGTACAACTCTTTTTTGTATCAGGAATATAACTCTTCCTATAGGCAGGATTAAGTGCTTTTATAATATCTAAATCAATACCTGTCTCCGCACTGAGATTTTTAAATGTAATTTTTTCATCTACTTCTGCTGTTGCAGTGATTCTCAAATAGTCCTCTGGTAGCTCAGGAATCAAATCATGATCGTGATAGTAATTCATGAGGTAAGTCGCGGCAATAAATTTTGGTATATATTTCTGAGTCTCCTTAGGTAGGAATTTTCGAATACTCCAATAATCTTTTAGCCCGCCAGACCTACGAATCGCTTTTCTGACATTACCTGGACCACAATTATATGCAGCAAGTGCAAGTGTCCAATCACCAAACTGATCATATAGATCTGACAAGTAGTCAAGTGCCGCCGCTGTAGATCTAAATGGATCCCTTCTTTCGTCTATTGTTGAATTAATGGTCAATCCATACATCTTTCCAGTACCCTTCATAAACTGCCAAAGGCCAGTAGCTCCTATGTAAGAGCGAGCATTGGTATTTAAAGAGCTCTCTATAACAGATAAATACTTGAGCTCATCAGGTAGCTGACGAGACCTTAATTCATTTTCAAAAATGGGAAAATAGACAGAAACTCTTCCTAATAAGCGCTCACTACCTTTTCGGTAACGCTCGGTATACATTTGGATTTGTTTTTTGACAACTGGTGTATAACGCATATCTACTTGAGTAGAAATATTGTTAATCCTGTTGTTCCATTCAAGATCCAAATCTTTGCTTACTTCTGCTGTGAAACCCGTTACACTCAAGGCCAGAAATAGGCACATTGCTATAAGGGTTTTTGCATTCGCAAAAACTTTTATTTTGTTCATGGTCAATAATTAAATCAATTGGTTTCTTAGAGATCCCTCTAGTAATTAGATATTCTACTTGGTTAGATTATAACAGAATATCACTTACTTACATATATGCCAATTTACATATATGTACTAAGAGGGCGCAAATATACATAATTCCCTACAAAGAGAATTATTAAATTACACATTAGCAATTTATTTAATACGTCAAATACCGTACCAACTTATAGGTTCAGACTTTTGATCGTATATCAATAAATAGTTAGAAGCTTATGCTTAGAGGAATGTATAGTAAACAGTAAAAAAGGCTAAAAGCTTATGTAGTATGGAGTTTTTTTATGATTTCAGAGATATTTAGCTTGTCTTGCTGTCCCGATTGCATATTTTTAAAAGAAAGCAAACCAGTATTACACTCCTCCGATCCTATAAGTATAACAAATGGTACAGCTCTACCATTGGCATATTTCATCTGCTTTTTCATTTTAGCAGGTTCAGGATAAAGCTCTGCTGCAAAACCTTCCTTTCGGAGCTGTGTAAGTAATTTGAATGCATATCGATGACTATCATCATCCATAGCCAATAGTAATATATCTAAGTCTTTATCCACATCGTCAGAAAAAAGCTCTAGATCTCGCATGACATCATATATACGTGCCGCTCCGAAGCTAATGCCCACTCCACTCATATCTTTCATACCAAAAACACTGGTCAGATCATCGTATCGGCCACCACCACCTATACTACCCATTTGTATATCTTTGGCTTTTACCTCCATAATACAACCAGTATAGTAGTTGAGGCCTCTTGCCAATGTAGGAGTGAATCTTACATCATCGATCTCCTCGGGTAGATATGAAAAACAGTCTTCGAGTTCTTTTATTCCAGCTAAACCAATATTGTTGGTCAATTTAGCTTTTAGATCAGCCACTCGCTCGTGTGATAATAGATTAAGAATCGAGTCAATCTGTTCACCTTTGATACCCGTTTTATCAAGTTCCTTTCTGACCCCATCGACTCCTATTTTATCCATTTTATCGATGGCAGTAGTCATCTCCACAAACTTATCACCGACACCAGCCTCTATGGCAATTCCATTCAATACTTTTCGGTTATTGATCTGGATATCGACATTGAGCTTCAATGCCTTAAAAACCTCATGATAAATCATCAACAATTCTGCCTCTAGCATCAGCGATTTGCTACCTACTACATCAGCATCGCATTGATAAAACTCTTGGTACCTACCCTTCTGGGGACGATCTGCCCTCCATACAGGCTGTATCTGATATCTTTTAAAAGGAAAGTTGAGTTCATTTTGATGCATCACAACAAACCTGGCAAAAGGCACTGTTAAGTCATAACGTAGTCCACGTTTTGAAATGCTTGATGTAAGAGCTTTACTATCTTTACTTTCGAGTGCTGCTGGATTAGCTTTAGCAAGATAGTCGCCATTATTCAAAACCTTAAACAAAAGACGGTCACCTTCCTCCCCATACTTACCAGTTAGCGTTTCTAGCGCCTCCATGGTAGGAGTTTCAATTGCTGCAAAACCGTATTTTTTAAAAACCCTCTCTATCGTAGTAAATATAAACTTTCGTCTTCTTACCTCTTGAGGTAAAAAGTCTCTGGTACCCTTTGGAATACTTGGTTTCATAAGAATATTTCTATCTAAATAACAGACTTGAATTGCTCTAAAAATCTGATATCATTTTCAAAAAACATTCTGATATCACTGATATCATATTTCTGCATTGCAGACCTTTCGATACCGATCCCAAAGGCAAATCCACTATATTTTTTAGAATCTATATTACAGTTCTCTAGTACATTTGGGTCTACCATACCGCAACCTAGTACTTCTAGCCATCCTGTTCCCTTGGTAAGTCTTTTGGCTACGTCAGTTTCTGTACCCATCCATACATCCATCTCCGCACTAGGCTCGGTAAAGGGAAAATAGCTAGGTCGAAGTCTTATTTTTGTATCTGCACCGTACATTTCTTTCGCGAAGTATAGCAGTGTCTGCTTCATATCAGCAAATGATACATTTTCATCAATGTATAATCCTTCCACTTGATGAAACTGGCAATGCGATCTTGCACTAATCGTTTCATTCCTGTATACACGACCGGGGGCAATGATTCTTATTGGAGGTTCTTGCCTTGTCATGACTCTCGATTGTACAGATGAGGTATGTGTTCTCAACAATCGTTCTGTAGAATTCATAAGGTAGAAAGTATCCTGCATGTCTCTTGCTGGATGATCATCTGGGGTATTCATGGCTGTAAAATTGTGCCAATCATCCTCTATCTCTCGCTCCTCTTCCACCGCAAAACCTATACGTTCAAAAATCTGAATCAATCTACTCATGACCACAGCTATAGGATGTCTAGCTCCTAATCCATCATTAACAGGAAGACTCATATCAATCTTGGAAGCCTCGGTCTGCTCAGCATGACTTGCCAATCCTTGCTGCAAATCATCAAATTTTTGTTGTGCTATTTGTTTGAGTTCATTGACTGATAAACCAAATTCTTTCTTTCTTTCGTTGGGTACTTCTTTAATTTTAGAAAAAATAGGTTTTATGATATTTTTAGAACCCAGAAATCGTATTCTAAATTGCTCCAATGCTTCATTAGAATCTATTTGGGAAGATCCTATTTCTTTCTTTAATTCTTCTATCTGGCTGAATACCTCCATTCTCTACAATGTATTTAACGTAAAAATAGTCCTTTACTCGAAGTAAAAAGAAATTATTATCTATGCTTTGCGTTTAAGCCACAGAATGAACCTATCTAACTGGAAAAATAGATTTTCGATCTCCGTTTTTGACGCGGCTATGCTTTTATTATTGATCGGCTTATTTTACTCTCGTTTTATCATGTCTATTTCTGCGGGATTGATTCCGATTGTAGCAGTTATATATTCTATTAAAGCCAAATCACTCAAAGAGGATATTCTGTCATTTTTTAATGATCGTAGACTACTCAGCTTGAGCTTGATCCCTATACTTTACCTCTCCAGCGGGTTGATATCTGATGATCATTCAGAATGGTGGAGGTTTTCTAAATCCAAATTGATCTTTTTCCTTTTTCCTCTGGCAATTTACATTTACAGTCGGCATAAAAATTTATTAAAATCTTCAATAATATACAGTTACGCATTTGTAGGTCTTTGTCTAGCAAGTAGCATTCCCATCCTTTGGGGGTTTTTCTCAGATATGTCTACAAAAATAGAATTACTAGGCAAAGGCATACCACTCGATACACCTTTCAATCATATTATTTATAGCCTCTATATAGCTATAGCTGCTCTAATAACTTGGGTACATTATAATAGCTCTGCCATTCAAAAAAACTATAAAATTGGGCTAAGCTTAGTCCTTATCTACCTTGTATTTTTTATTCATCTACTGGCTGTACGATCCGGAATCGTCGTATTTTATGCAAGTTTCTTGATTCTTATTGTTTACAAGCTTTGGAAAAACAAGAATATTAAAAAAGCTCTTATGACTGTTGGCTCACTCGTTATAGTTGCAGTTATATGCTATCAGTTAAGCCCAAGCTTGCAGAGGCGGATATCCTATATGAAATGGGATATCGATCGATATAAGGAAAGTGGTGGATATTCTTATTCTGATAGTGAAAGAATAAACAGCCTCATAGCTGGTATACATGTATGGCAAGAAAATCCTTGGCTGGGAGTAGGTGTAGGAAGTACTAAAAACAGGATTGAAGATTATTATTTATCCAACTGGAGTAGACAGGCACAAGAGGCCAAACTGCCTCACAATCAATATCTATTTTGTCTTGTAAGCTTTGGAATTTGTGGGTTATTCATATTTATGATTGGATTTTTTTATCCTTTAAAGTATATGTTCAGAAACTCACATACAGAATATCTAGTATCTGTAATAATGGTATTTGCTATTTCATTTCTAGTCAATAATACCATAGAGCGATCTGTAGGCTCATATTTATACGTTATTGCCGTATCACTAATAATTCTGATGCCTAAAAACTCTGATTATGCCTCAGATAATTTTTCTGAAGCCAAAAACTTGGATACAGCTTTCTGAGCACGTTCTACGATAGTATAATTGATATTATAATGCATATACTTGCCGTCCTTTTGCGCATTCACCACTCCTGACAACCTTAATATTTTGAGGTGTTGAGAAGTTATGCTCTGTTCTATACGTAACGTATTGTATATTTTATTGACATTGATTGTACCATGGGTATCGATAAACTCAAGGATTTTGAGCCTAAGTGGGTGAGCCAAAGCCCTCATTAGTTCAGTAGAAACATGAAGCTTCTGACTATCGAAAGTAACCTTAGTCTTTCTCATTGAATGTGTAGTTTCTGTATTTATTGCGACCTTGAGATCAAATATCAGAAACAAATTTGGCACTACAAAGAAATATTATGAAAAAAGTTAATTTGTTTTAAACTATAAACATATTGTTTACGTATTATAATTTGTTGTATTTGAAAAGCTTTTATTTGTTCTCAAAAAACTTTTAAGTTATTTCTCCTCACGAAGTCTAAAATTATCTATATAAATGTTCACGTTAAAGGAAATAAAGTCTAACATCAAGATTGAAGTATTCGCATCAGAAGAAAATGTCACTTCTAAAGATTTAATTGAATTTGAAAAGCAAATTCAGATTACCTTACCCTTGGATTATAAAAATATAGTAATTAACTGCAATGGATTGAAACCAAAGCAATGTTATTATATTACAATAGACGGAACAATTCCATTGATAGAGTTTTCAGAAATAATTCCATTAAAATATTTATCCTCAAGATTAAAATTTTATCGAGAGTTTGAAATATTGAATAAAAGCACGGTTCTGAATAATTACTTACCAATTGGGGATACTGTTGGACAGGGTAAAATATTTCTTGGAACTAATGAAAATAATCTTAATCAAGTATTTTATTTTGACCCTAGAGACAGCAATGAATTCGAGAACGATAAGACTTTTATTGCGACAAATATCATTGAATTTTTTAATGAGAATTTAATGCCAGAAGATAAAGCTGATATTTGGATTTCACAAAACATGTAAAAACGGCCTTTAATCTATAGAAGTCAATTTTAAGAACTCGAGAGCGTTTTATAAATATGTTTTACATTTCATCAACGAGCTTCCTTACTGTTGGCCCACGTCCCGAAAGCTTTCCGGATGAACCTCTTACCACCCGATCATTCAACCATAGGTTTTCACTCCGTAAATCAAAAAAAGCTCATTCATCGCTGAATGAGCTTTGTCATTGTGGGCCCACGAGGACTTGAACCTCGGACCACCTGATTATGAGTCAGGGTTATTATGTATTCATATGGTTTAATGTGTACATAAATTGTTGATTATCAAAGCCATTTTATTAATTCTATTTTATATACAACCATAAAAATCGTATTTTCGTTTGCAAATTGCTTGCAAATTTAAATAGAGCTACTTTATGAAACCCCTCTCCTATAGTGCTTATATAATTTTAGATGAACGACGTGCTAAATCTGATGGCACTTATCCACTTAAACTACGTGTAATCGTAAATAGAAAATCTTTTCATATCCCCTTGAAGATTTCAGTTTTAAGAAAACATTGGAAAGCTGATAAAGGAATGATTTCTACATCATGTAAAACTTTAGCTAATGTTACTCGAGAAAACGTTCGACTTCAAAAGATTCGCTCTAAGGCTCTCAACGTAATAAGTTCCTTGCTAAGTGAACAGAAGTTAGAAAGCATGAGTGTCGGAGAAATAAAAGCAGTGATTACAGGAGAAGACGCAAAATGTAATCAGTTTTTCGCTTATTGCGATAATCTTATCGCTGAACTTAAAGGTGCTGGAAGAATTGGCACAGCAGGAACACATAAAACACTTAGAAATAGTGTCTATGGGTTTCATATGCGCAATAAAAAAGCAAACATCCCCTTACAAGGAGGCCAGTTAAATGGACGAAAGAAACATCCCTTAGAAAATAAGGATCATCTTATTATGGTAGATTTCTTGTTAATTAAAATAACCACACGTTGGCTTCACGAATACGAAACTTGGTATTTAGGTAAAGGGAACGGAATAAATGGTTTAGGAGTAAACCTCCGTACATTGAGGTCACTAATAAACAAGGCAAGAGGAAGAGGTGACATTAGTAAGACTCACAATCCTTTTGAGGACTACACCATTAAAAAAGAGCAAACAAAGAAGCGAGCCATTCGAGAGTCTTCTATTCAACTACTGCAAAACGCAAGCCCACAAACAGAAATGGAACAACGTTCCAAAGATTACTTTCTCATGAGCTATTATCTTATGGGTGCTAATTTCATTGATCTTATGTATCTAAGGAAAAGCAATATCAACAACGGACGAATAGTGTACCGAAGACAAAAAACAAGAAAACTTTACAACATCAAAATAAGACCTGAGCTTCACGAATTATTGGAAAAATATCTCTCAGGTAAAGAGACTGATACCGACCCATACATCTTGAACATTGTAAAAGAAAGTATAGCTCCAAATACTGTTTACAATATGATCAAGAACGAACGTAAACGATACAATAAGGCAATTAAAAGACTGGCTCATGCACTAGGTATCGAAAAAGAAATTACCAGCTATGTTGCACGTCATAGTTATGCAACCATTGCGAAGTATAAAGGAATGCCTACAGCCATAATAAGCGATGCACTTGGCCATAATAATGAAAGCACTACACAAATTTATCTAAACTCGTTTGAACATGATGTATTAGATGCGTGGAACGATAAGGTAATTGGATAATCTTTGCTTACGCCATCCTATAGTTAAAAAAGAAAGGTATTTATATGCGTTCATTGATATTTAGTATTGGAATAGAGCCCTAAAACTTCGTATCTTATTGGTCAAATAACATCCGCTTTTGAAACAAGACACAGACCGCAGAAGTATCATTTCTTCTTCACTAAACATTATTTGCTTAGAGACGGAAGCTTTTTATGCTCTTGTAGAAGATGTATTGGGTCGTGTGCAATCAAACCAAGATCAGGATGACCCTTGGATTGATGAAGCGGAAGCCATGAGGCTCTTACGGATTAAGTCGAAAACAACCTTACAGAAGCTAAGAGATGAGGGAGCGATCAGATTTTCTCACCCGACCAAGAAACTGATTTTATATTACAAGCAGTCTCTTTATGACTATTTAGAAAAACATGCAAGAGAAGTATTATGAGTGTACTAGAAGAACAAGACTATCAAGAGAATAATAAACTCCATAGAATGCTCTCTAAGGCATTTAATCATGGATATAAGATGCAAAGAGATAAACCAAAGTTCGCTAAGAAATTATCGAAGTGTTTCCCTAATAAAGAGCATCCCTATGCGGAAGGCTTCTTGTCAGGGATGAAGGAATATACTCAAGAAAGAAGACAAATAGAATTGCTCAATGACCGATTCCTTCAAGAGCAAAGACAATTAGACCAGCAGCAAAGGAGTAGGGATTACTAGCTTTAAACTTATTGATCTCGTATTTTTAAATCTGAGGTTCTAACTTTTAATATTTACTCCAGTAAGCGGGTTTGGGATCACCTTCTGATCCCCAGGTAAAGATACTTTGTTTCCTTTTTACATTATGATTAAAATTTGCATTAAAGCTAAGAGATTTTAGTTTCTTTCTACCTGCACCTATATTAGTATCAAAAGTATTTAGTTCGAAGTTGGCATGAATTGAGTTACCAGTTTCTTTTCTTAAGTTATCCTCAAATACTCGTTCATTTGCAATTTTAAGTATCCCATTGACATTTCCAATATTGACTTCAATTTTCCGAAAGGCTTGATGCCCTTTATTCTGACTCCACAGCCAACGAAAGTTCTTAGCTTCTTGTCCTTTGAAATTTTTAATCATATTTTCAATAAGCTGACAGGTAACTGCTTTCTCTGACTCAGTTAGGCCAAATGGGATATCAGACAACTTATCCCTTAGATGATTAAGAAACTCCAAATACTGAGCTTTTAATAATTCAGAATCAGTTAATGGTGAAATCTCATTTGCAAACTGTTTGAGCTCCTTACTAGTAGTGCCTAATGCACCTGGTTTATCTGAGTCTGAACGAAATCTTTCCGCTGAATTTAACATTCTGTGATTTATAATTTATTAAGGGTATTATAGCATATTTCAGAGCCCTGTGCAATTCGTAATTTTAAGTGGCTTGATTATTGCACTACCGAGCTAAACATATCCAATGACTCCGAAACAGGCATATGAAAATGCTCAGAAATCCCTATTTTACAGATTATCTGAATTAGTCTTTGGAAGTCTTCTAGCTTCATTCATTTTGGGCTTTATAGCCTTCAGCAGCACTACGCTCATAGATAGTTCGTCATGGAAGATTTCCCTTATCACAGGAGCGACTTATCTTCTTATCTCACTTTCATTCTCATACTTCACTGCTGGAACATATATAATTTTTCATGCGGGCATACTAACTTTACCATCATATGCTCATTCTCGTGCTAAGAGAGATTTTGGTTTCTCATTATGCTTGGCAATTGCTTTTGGTATTATAATGCTTATGCCAGCAAATTTCACCTTATTAATAGGTTTCCTAATTTTATATTCTTATCTGATACTCCGCAGAGAACATACTAGCCTTGTGGATGATCTGGTCACCTATAAGAACAGTAAGAGGAGTCCTACTTTGGCCAAAGATGTTGATAAGGATTCTGATAATGACCGAAAAATACTTTATTCAGAAATCTCAAGTATAATTGAAAATTCAAAATTAAAGAGATGGAAAAAGCCAAAGTGGACAGATTACACAATAGCGGTGAGCCTTATTATCAGTGGCTTACTTTATTCATGTGGTACTCTTATTTCTGATGAGAAACCATTTGAAAGGCTAAATAAATTGAGTTCAGAGCAATTGGTTAAAATCGGCTTTAAGGATTGCATATTAAGTTATGAGGGAATCAACTTCATGGTTACATTAGTCTTATCGATACTTATTTTTTTTGCTGTTAGAAAGAACTTTGTTTCTATAACAAATACAGACTTTGATAAAAGATTAGATAAATACGACATTGAATACGAGGATGTTCGTCAAAAAGTAATACAAATAGAAATAAGCGCATGAATTTATTAAGATC
Source organism: Saprospiraceae bacterium (assembly GCA_020629715.1). Lineage (GTDB taxonomy): Bacteria > Bacteroidota > Bacteroidia > Chitinophagales > Saprospiraceae > JAHDGW01. Next base: position 19,873 of record JAHDCU010000008.1, on the reverse strand, counting down.
ACTGTTAAGCTGCGCTAGGTTGTATCATTGGCCTTTAATCATACTTAACTCCATTGCAGTTTGTATGATACTCGAAAAAGAACTCCTATATGGTTTTACTATAGGAATACAACTTTCATTATTGGCATCATTTGGATTCTTATTTAATGATTTTTGTGATTTAAAAATTGACGAAAAGAATAAGGTTAAACGTTTGTGGCACTTAAATCGAAAACAGCAAAAAATAATTTTAGTAGCTTCATTTTTCCTTGTTTTAACTGCGTTCTGTTTAGGGTATTATTTATTGCCAGAATCCGAATTTGTTGTTCTAGCAATATTCATTATGCTGACTCTGTATAATTTAATTTTGAAAAAGGTCTTATTCATTGGAAATCTGATCGCTAGCATAGCAATAATCTCTCCAATTTGGGCACCAATATGTATTTTTCATGCATTCGAAAGCCAGTTCTTAATTTTAGTAATTCTTTCAGGAATTACATTCAACTTAGGAAGAGAAATCATCCTAGATATTAAAGATGTAGAAGGTGATAAATTAGTCAATAGGCATACTCTTCCAACTCTCACTAGTATCTCTATTTCTATCGTTGTATCGCTGATTCTTCTTTTGAGCTCAGCATTCATATTGCTCTATGCAGCATTATACATTAACGATAGTACTTTATTCACAGCACTAAATATTACATTCTTTTTAAGCATTATGCTGTACAGTTTATATCCAGCATTAAAAATTGATTTTGCAAATTCTCAATCTATCGAAATTTTCATCTCACGGTCAAGAATTGGTATGCTTTTATTCCCTATTGTTTTAATAATACATTACATCTTTTAGATATGATCTCCGCTTTGCAAACTCTGGTAGCCGTATTTAGTGCATTATTTCATACAACATTATACGCAAGAATATTTGACTTAAAAAGAGGAGAATGGCTAAGGTATTTCAAGAAAAGTGTCAACCTAGCACTATGCTATAAAACTTTTAGCAAAGGATCTAGTTTGTATTCTTCATACAGAATAGGTCTTGCAGCATTTCTTAGTTCCTCTTACGATGTGGTAACGGATTGGTGTAAAGAACCTAAATTTAAAGATATCTACCTCAATCTAGTAAAGAGACAAGTAAATAGTCAAATTTTTCTACTTGTGAAAGAAATGATTGAAAAAGATACCTTGGGTAATTTTGGTTATGATGGTTTGGAAAGGGGTATTATTTCTCTTAGAATAATTGCCCTATATGCAGGAAGCACTAATTATCTATCTAAAATGTATGATCTAGATCATTTAGGATATATCATGCAGATCACCGATGATATTCTCGATATAGAAGAAGATATTGAAGAATCTAAAACTAATTGTCTAAACACTCCCAATAGAAATAAATATTTAGAAGAGTACATCAATTTTTTTGCTGAAGGGAAAGCAGATTATTTGAAGCGTAATTCCTTAATTATGAAATTTGTTCTAAGTAAGTCATTAGTAAAAGCAAAAGAACTTAGTACGTTGTCGGAATTCCACTATAGCGTAGTTCAGAACATGTAAAAGCAACAGAAAGCCAGAAGTGAATAGTCTAGCAAAATGAGAGAGTTATTCGAGTGAAGTTTTCCTCCTATGACTACTTAGATTGAGATAGCTATGTGTTATTATTTTCCCTTGGCGTTAAATAATGGGTTCGAATTTCCTCAAGGTTGGTGCTCCACGCTGAACACCCCATCATTTCATGGGGGTTTTCGCTTGTCATAGAATGGCTATACTCCATTTCTAACACCTCTTGAAATTGGTTGGAACGAAGCTTATGCTCAATAAATATAGGTTTTAAGTCTATACGCAGCTTCTTGTCCGTTAAAATTGGGTTCGAACACAATTTATGGAAGAGCCTTTTTTTCATCTCAGCATCACCCGTTTTCCATTTCTCATGAAAAAGATTCATAAGGTCTAAATCTTCTTTTGCATCAGAAAACCAGTTATCATTCGCATCAGACAAGAAAAGTAATTGCTTCTCTAAATTGATTTTGGTTTCTTTTAATTCAGCATCTTTTTGATTGAATTGTTCTTCCGTAAGCTTTCCATCAAGGTAAAGATCAAGCAACCGACTCTGAGACGCCATAATCTTTTCGATTTTCTTTTGAAAAAGCTCTTTGTGGTCATTATGATTATCACTATGTTCTTCTGAAAAATACTTCAATTTATTTTTCATGAACTCCGCATATAAGGGATTAATATTTGTTTGAAGTAATGTTTCTTCTACTTGTGCTTCTAACTTTGATGCGCAGATGCACGGTTGAGAGCACTTTTTCTGCCCCTGAACAGCCTTTTTTCTGCATCGATAATAGGTATACCGATTTGCATCTTGTCGAGATTCTTGCGTTAACTGATAACCGCATTTTCTACATTTCGTATCAGTTTTGGCAGATTGCTTTGATCGACATTGAGGACAACTATAGCTTATTTTCTCTTCTGCTGTTATACACTGACCGCACTCACCGCAGCTTATTTTACCTGTCAATGCAAATGTGTAGCTTGTCTTCCCTTTTCGACCTTTCTTATCCATTATTTGCTGCACCTTTTCAAATTCTACATCTGTAACCATCGGAACATGGATGCCTTTATTCGTATTCGATCCGTTGCGAACCAAGCCTTTGTAAAAAGGATTGGAAAAAATACGATGAAGCGATCCTACCGATATTTTCTTACCACCCATATTACTTTTAAGTGGTGTAGTATATCCCCATTTCGTATTTGCGATATCGCATATCTGACGTATGGAATAGCTTTTTGAGAGCATCAAATCCCACATTTTACGAATTAGTGGAAAACGAATAGGGTCAATTATGATCGTCTTATTGAGCTTATCATTTAGATAACCTTGTGGCGCAGTATTGCAAAATCCTCCTTTCTGAATCTTCGTCTTATTTCCTCTTTTCACGTTTCGGGATAAATCTCGACTATACTGGTTCGCCATCCCAAACTCTATAGTTAAGGGAAGCACATTATCATTCGGCAAAAAAGACTTGTATGGAGTCTTTATAACTTTGATAATATTCGTTTGGAGGCAATGCATAAGCATTCCACCTTCAAGGTGATTCCTTGCCAATCGGTCTGCTTTCCAACATAGAATAGCTTCAATAACACCCTTATTGAGATCATTTAGCATTTCTGCGAATGCTGGTCTATTAGAAGGTTTATGTGCAGAAGCATTGTCCTTGTAGGTTTTTATTATGGTCAGGTGTTCTTTTTCTGCGGTTTCTATCAGAACATCTAGTTGTGATTCAATCGATTGAATCTGTCTATTACGATCCTCCGTTGATTTTCTCGCATACAAACCAAAGCGTAAATTCTGAAGCCGAATAGAATCAAAGTCCATAAAAAATAAGAGAAATCATAATTAGTGTAAAAGAAACTGTTCTTTTGAAAAGATGGATTTAGGATAATACCAATCTGATATGCGAACCATAAAGCTCAAAGAAGAAATTTATATCATTGGTAGCCTTTTGTTTTGCTTCTTGGAAGCATAATCTTTCTCCACTAATCTTCTCGTATAAATCTATGAACTCAAGAATATGTTCTTCTGACAGATGCATGAGCTTAAATTATTAACAGTCAGATTTATCACAAAGAGATTCTTATGCATGAATACTATTGTTAACAGCATCCTTTATTTATGAGAAAATTTGCATAGAGCTCAAACCAAATTTATTGATGAACAGAATCCATTAAGTGCTTCATTTTGCAAATGGACTCCCGTACTTACTAAATATTTTATTCTTCCACTCTTCATATCGATACAATTCTTTCTTAGATCCCATTTCTTTATAGCTTTTTTCTAACGCTTCAAGAAAATTCGGAAAAGAAATACCCATGTCGTTTTGTATTTGATCAAAATGTTCATTTACGAACGGAGGTCTACAAATGATCACATCTTTTCTATCGTAAATACGTGAGTCACTATTAAAGTGTGCAGCTCCTCCATGAACAATATTAATCTGATTCTCAGTTTTGTTGTTCAATATTTGAAGTATTCCTTCATTTCTCAATAGAATAGTAGCATAAAAATCCTCTGCAAATTTAGGATTGTCTTTATTCAAATCTCCATTCTCCTTCAAAATATCAGTAATGTTGATTTCAAATTTACTTTCACCAAATTCATTAATAAGTCTATTGTAATATTTAAAAAAGCTGTCCCATTTACTGTATGACTTCACAAATGTTAATTCTGAAAAGAAAAGCAAACCATCTTTCAGATCATCCATATCAAACTCTAGCTCAACGGATGTTTTACCCTTATCTTTATAGTCGTCGATTTTCTTTTTCTGAGTTTGTGAAATGGCAGGTAACAATGCCTCATAAAATCCTTTAAAATGATATTCCTTGTAATAATCATTAAGTAATCTGGCAAGCTGTAAGTTTTCCGTATCATCCTGTCTTTCTTGATGAAGTTCTCCAAAACACCAGTGCCGAATCTTATCGAGATTAACATCGGCAAGCTCAACTTCTTTCCCGAGATGATAAAATGTAAGGCAGTTGTCCTTGGCTACCTCTATCATCTTGGCTTTGACTCGTTGTTTCTCAGTAATCTGCTCATCGAGCGCTTTGATCTCCGTTTGCACTTTCAGAGAGGGATTTTCATCCGCTCCTTTTGATCGTTCCAAATTATTTTGGAAAAGGAATCTACCGCTTTCGAAACGAGAAAAGTATTGATGCATCACATCATTATACCTTAACAAATTAGCTTTTTCAAACCAAAGGGTTGTTATGTATAAACTAAAACAATAAATAATAGAGGATTGTAATTAACCATTAGTGGCAATAAATACAATATCCTAGTCCGCTACATCCACCGCATTGTTTTGTACCCGTTCCTCCACAGCTATAACAACTTCGATCAGTGCAAGCCCCTCCAAGCCAAGTGGTACATTTTTTATCTCCATCACCACCGCAGTGGGTGCAACGTTTTGATCCACGGCAATGTGAGCAGTTATGCTTTTCTCGTTGTACGTTCAAGCTATATTGATAAGATTGAACTTGTTGTTTTCTATATTCAGCCTCCTTTCGTTCTGCTTCTGCTTTCCGTTCTTTGGCTTCTGCGATTTCATTGGCATGTTTTTGTGCCTGTATATCTCGATCATATTGACTGTACTTCGCCCCTTGAGATCGAAGAAAATTGCTTATTACACTAGAGCCATAGATTTCACTAACCTTCAAAGGAGAACGTGCATATGTATCATAGTTTACGCTAGTACCTTTAATGATTAAGTATTTTACGATATTTAAATCTTTCGTTTTAATGGCGTATATAAGCTCTTGTCTGCCGAAATATAGATTACGTAAGGAATATGTTTCAACGAGTGCTTTTAGAATATCTAGTTCACCATTAGCAATAATTTGAGAAACTCCGTTAGGATAAAGCTCTAGGGTTTTATAAATATCAACTTTGTAAGATATGAGCTGCCTAACCGCTTTGCTATGGTTAACAAAAGAAGTATACTGAAACAGAGGACGACCATTTATGACAATATTTTCCGCTTTTGGATGATAGACAAATAGCAAGCGTAAAAAATATGGATGATACTGGTCTTCTTTTAACATTTCTAAGACAAGTTCATCCCATTTGATATCTTTATTATTCGCATGTTCCAAACAGTAGTGATAAAGCTCATATCGATTAGACTTGATACTTTTTAAAGCCAATTCGTGATATGGCACGTCGTTGAGATGTTTTGTCAAAAAACTTAGTGTCTTTGTTTTTAAGGTCTTTACATTCCTTATCAGACTAGAAGCATAGTATTTATCCTCTTTATGTTTCTTGAGTAGATAAGATAGCACCTCTTTTGAATTGTACCCAATGGCGTAATCAAATAGGGTTAAACCGTTTAGATCCTTCTTTTGGATCAAATTTGAGCAAGCATCCAAAAGCGTTTTTCTAAGACTTGAATCATCTATAATACAAGTGATAATACTAATGTATTTTCCTTTGGTCCGTACAGAATATCCATCTAATGTGATATCCTTCTTTAATAGTGTTGAAAGATCAATGTCAAGATTATGGAAGAGTCGAATGATATCATCGTTCTGATCTACAATTGCTTGTGCATATCCATCAATGCTCCGTTCGTAGGAAGAATTATCAATCTTATCTTTAGAATACTGCACTAGAGCCTTTCTAAAAGTTTGATCATAGCCGTTTATTTCCCACGGCTTGTACCAAATATCTTTTAAGGCGCAATGTTCATTCAATAGTAAAACACAACTCGGATTTGTAAGTCGCTTCAAAAGAGGAGCTAAAAGTTTTTCTTGGAGCAAATTTTGAATATGGTCAGAATAGAATGCTTGACGAGTAGTACAGCCATTGAGATATTCCTTCAAGTCGACATATGAATTAAGCTCAGTAGTATTGAGAAGTACTGATTCATACGTAGGAATCCAATGGTCTTTGAATGGTGAAAGCCACTCGTAATGTTTAAATGCTTGTGCCGCAACTAGAACCAGCTCAGGATTATTCCAAAGCTTCTTTTTAAATTGGCGAAGGTGGTAATCTATAAGGTCATTTATAAGGGATGTAAATTGTGATTCAGAAAAGCTATTTTTTATTGTTTGCATAGATTTAATAAGATGATCGACTTGATCTGCATCGGTATAATCTATAGAGACATCTATTCCACGGATGTATGGATCATTAAGCTTATTCATATCTAGAAGATGATCGAAATTCGAGTTTTTCTGAATAAAGGCTTCAAACTCTTTTTGCCCAAGTGAACCAGAAAAAGAATAGTGATGATAGGACGTAAGAAAATCGATATCTAATCCTGAATCAACACTATGGGGATCATTCCATATGCGAGCGAGAAGAACATGTGCTCTATCGTGTAATTGCCTCGGTATATCCGAATCTATGACTTGCAAATCAACGATAGCATCCAGTTCTATTTTGGCTTTTATATAGTCTTTATCTGTAGTGTCCCCGTAGTAGTATAGTTTTCCAAGCTCTAATTGCGCATAGTTGTAATCACGATTGGATAATCTTTGTAATTCTTGAATACCTAATGCGGGTATAGCTGTAGTGCCTTCTCCATTGATAAGCATATAGGCATAACGATGACGACAGGCATCAAGCTCGCACTTGGAGAAATATTCTAGGGCTTTTTCATAATCTATCTTTGTATGAATACCTTTCCAATAGGCTTCTCCGACGAGAAAATATTCTTTATCAGATGCGTTATTCTTTTTAGCTTTTTTCTTAACACTTTTGAAGTCAAAACTATAAACCTCTTTACAAGGCTCAAATATGCTTTTTCGCATGGCATCAAACTGGAAGTTATACTGAGCAGAAATAAGTATAGGAAAAAGCAAGCAATACAGGATTATGAGATAAGCCTTCATGATTTATATTTTTTAAAACTTCCAAAATGGAATAGCGATATTGATATAAAGGCTTACACTCCTTGGAAAAATAAATTGATCGCTGCGATGCGAGTCAGCTTCCCAATAGCTTTGATTATTTAGATTTCGAAGTCCTTGTACATATTTAATGCCTCCTGTGTATTTCCCATCTGTGGTCTTATATTGCAAAGCAACTTGCACCCCTACATCAAAAGTCCTTATAGATTTTCCTTTATCCGTTGATGGATATCGAGAAGAATCCGTCAATGAAAACTGTTGTCGATCGACAACAAGTTCACCATTTACATTTTCAGTAAAAATGGATCTACTTCCTACATTGAAACCTGTATAAAAGCCAGCATGAAAAGAAAAGCTTGTATAATTACCTTGCGGATTAAAGGTGAGAAGTACCGGTATTCTCAAAAAATTGAGGGCAAATACTTCTTCGTAGTCATGAGAATCTACCCCTGTAGTTGTTATTTCTTCAAACTGCCCAGACTCGCTTCTTCTATTAGAGCTATAGTATAGTCCTGTCTTTATGCCAAGGGCAAATGAAGATCGTTTGAGCAACTCGTAATTACTAAACACTCCTGCGTCAAAGAACAAACGGGAAGCATAGCTCAGATTGGGGTTTCTAGATCGTATGGTCGGAAAAGATAAGCCTGATCCGAGTTCTATACCTACATCCGTTACTTTCCATTGTGGCAACTTAAACCCACCAACACCCTCAATCTTAGTGGCCATTATACTAAAAGAAACTAAATCAATGCCGTCATGATCTTCCAGTACTCGCCAGTTCATTTTCTTGTTTCTTCCACCTTTAACAATCTTATCAAGTCGAGGAGATACGTTTATGGCTTTAACTACTTTCCCATCTTCAGTTTGACCAAAGAGAGCGAGCTTATATCTCCCTTTATCAAGATCATATGTAATGATTAGCTGATCTCCTCGCTGATCTATGTTTTTGACCCGAGCAGACTGGGAAGTAATTATGAATGGTGCAGATAGACACGTTATAAGGACAAGAAACTTGGACAATAAAACTCTAGTACGAAACGAACAACAAACTGGAATCATAGCAGTAAAGTATAAGGGTCGGTTTCCTAAACCACCTGAATAATTTCAATTTGTCGGGTGTCTCGCAGAGTTTAGTTTGTTTTATTTCCCTATATTTCGGTTCAATTAATCCACCCCTTTTCTTTCCCTTTTGATAAGTATTTCATAGCATGAATCCACCCGATTCATCTCCAAAAATTACTCCTATGAAATATGGATATGCACGGGTTTCTACCCAAGAACAATCACTTGATGTTCAGCTCGATGCGCTAAAGTTGTATGGTTGTGATCAAATATTTTCAGAAAAACTTAGTGGATCAAGTACCAAGCGACCTGCCCTCAATAAACTTCTCAAGATGCTACAGCCTCATGATACCATAGTGATTCACCGATTAGACCGACTCGGAAGATCACTGTGCCAATTGGTTGATCTAATGCGCATTTTTGAGCAACGTAAGATTTGTTTTGTTTGCCTGACCGATGCCTTTGATACCAGTACCCCAACTGGGCGGCTGCTTTATCATGTACTAGCCAGTATAGCGCATTTTGAGCGTGATTTGATACGCAGCAGAACCAAGCTTGCTTTAGCGGCTGCTAAGAGAAGAGGAGTTACTATCGGTAGACCCAAAGGCATTATGCCAAAAACCAAAGCCAAAGTGCTGGCTTGTGCTTCACTTGTAGAGCAAGGACGAAGTATCAACCGAGCTTGTCTAGAGGTAGGAATTTCTAAGCCCACATACTTTAAATATCGATCCTGTATCTCCAATACAAAATGACCGATCCTTTTGCACCGCTTACATTGTACCGCAATATACCTGCCATTGATCGGCAAAAAATCGAATTATTCCAACTCTTATTACTCATAAAAATCGCAAAGAAGCAATATGCTTGCAGAGAGGACTTTGCTCAAATGAATGCCTATATAGAAAAGAAATGTGAGATTAAGAATGGCAGCCTTTTGAAGTGTTTACTTGATGATCTTTTGGCTTAATTTTTGCTTAATAAAAACATATAGAAATAATTTGTATAAATATTTTCAAAATGCTGAAACTATTCTAAATGAGGTACGGTTAGGATTATACACATTTTAACCAAAAACGTCCACTCGCATGCGTTTGAACCCCCCTACTAATAATAGTATTTATTATTAATGGCTCAAATTCATGTTTAATTCAAGGTCGAAAACTACAGCCGCCAATAGAGATCGCTACTTTATTATTAACAATAGCTTTTTCACGGTGAAGGCGGCCACCGAAACGAAAAGGCATGTAAATTGTTAATGATGATAGAAATAATCATTGGCTTAGTTGTCGGTGTCGTTGCTAACTTCATCTATGATGAATTAAAAAACAAACCACAACTGCCAAAAGAAGAAAAATAAGCATTTGAACATAGGACAAATAGCACTCGGAATAATTATAGGCATTCTGCTCTATCAGGCGGTTCGTCTCATACGTAAGAGAAGATAATCTTCACTACTATTTTAGTCCTGTACTTGCGCTAGTAAATCATTAAGGCGCTTTGATTTAAGATCAAGCGCTTGCGGTTCATGGGCTTCACTAGCTTCATTAGTCTTTGTTTCATGATCCGTTTGAGAGCTATTGGAGATCTCTAGCACCTCCGTTGGATTCGCTCTTGGCGTATTGTCTTTCATATCCTCTAACACATAATCAATCTCATCGGTCGGATTCCATTCGGAATTCACAGAAGGGTGATTCGGTACAAGCATCCCATCTTTCGACTTAATCTCTGCTTTTCTCAAGAGTACTGTATTCTTATAAATAGGGGTCATGCGGAGCTTGATTGCAGGTAAGTCATTGAAGATATACAAACCTCGATTCTTTTTCATCGTTCGAACTTCAAAACAGTCCATCGTTTTTCTTGGATTCACATGGGTCTTGCCAGCCTCATCTTCTTCCACATAGGTCGTTGTTCCAATAAGCATTTCGATCATCTTATGGGTACGTTCGCTTTTGATACCAGGGAATACCAAGAATGATCCACAATTAGACGTAATGGTTTGCGATACGGATTTTCCATAGATATGATCTATCTGCTCAATATCTTGGCAGATGATGGAAAGACTTACTTTCTTAGACCGTATCAAAGACACCACTTGAGAAAAATTATTGATCTTCAACAGATTGCCAAACTCTTCTAACAAAAAGTACACGTATTGACTATCCTGATCTATCGGATCAGTTAAAAGATAATCGAAGAGCTGACCATAAAACAAGGTTAAAATGGGAGCAAACTCCTTCGATTTCCCAACAGGAACTTTAAGAAATAGACAGGTCTTTTGGTTTCTGATCTCTGCAAAGTCAAAGCTATCATTTTGAGTAAGAAGGTTTACATTTTTCGTATCAAAAGGAGATAGAATCGTCATAGCACCAGAAAGCTGGCCTGCCTTGATTTTCTCTTCTTGATTGAGAAACGACCGCCACCGTTGGAAGGTCTCTTCATCAGGTGCATAGGTAACAATAAAATCTTCTAGACCTTTCGCATTATCAGAAAGATTGATGTTGCGCATTAAATGAATGAGATTTGCCAGATTTGCATATTTTTCATCAGAGGTGTTTTTTAGACAACGAATTAGAATTTCTAAAACATTGATGCTGCCTTGTCGCCAGATGCCTTCCGTGGTTGCCCCTTTATTAGACATGGTAAAAAGAGATTCACAAAAGAATTTTATCTCGTCTTGTGAGTTTAACCGCTTCAGCGGATTGAAATGAATCGAACGAGCGATGTCCGCTAAGTCTAAGACCCGAATAGAAAAGCCCTTTTCTGCTAGATATCCACTACAGATATCATGTAGCTCTCCTTTCACATCGGTAAGTACCATAGAGCTATCGAGTTGGAGTAGATTCGTAAAAGTATACACGGTTGTCTTCCCAACGCCTGTCGGAGCCGTTAGCAATAAGTGTTGGCAACTACGTTGCGGGCTGATGCTCCGCTTCCCATCAATGACTAATCCTTTGTTTTTCCATTTCAGGGATTTATGACCTCGAAAGATTTTGGCTGAGCCAAAGCGTACGCTGTCCCAGCCTATGATATAGGCTAGGACTTGCGTAAACAGCAGAAGACCGATAACGGCATAGAAGAAGTAACTAATCATAATTGTATCATTTTTAGAAAAACCAATACCAAAGTCGTAGCACTGAATATTTGAAAGAATGAAGCATATCCGTAGAAAAGAGCCGACCAATCTTTGCTCGGAGCATAGAGAAGAATTTTTTTAATAAAAAAAAGACTCTTTGTATCGCCCAAAGAAATGCTTCCGTCATTCCTTTTGTAAAAGTTCTAATAATGACCTTGAGCATCATGATAGGTAATTCAGGTATTACTTTTATCAAATCCCGAAGCGTATGATAGGCAAGGATTACTCCGATAATATGGATCAATGAGACAGGTCCGATTCCAAAATCTAAGAAGGAAAAATCAATTCCAACAAACAAGTAGTAAAGAATCTTAAGGGCAATGTGCTCCGCCTCCTGAAAATAACGAAGAAAGGAATGTTCATTGCCCTCTATACCATATGTAGTCAGTAGATACATACTACTTAGGAATAGGTTGTGACTCGTGCACCAGCTTTGCGAAAGAGCTTGGTGTAGATTCGATTAAAGACCGCATGAGCTTCATCTCGCTTTCCTGCTTCGGTTGGATTTTGGATAATGATGGTTCTGCCTGTTAGGTCAGGAATGACAACATCTTGCATTAGTGCGGCGGTGATTTTCTCTTCCCTTGACGCTAGTTCATCGGCACTCATCTTGTAGCTCTTTAGCTGTACGGAGTGCTCTTGTAGATCGCTACAGAGAAACACAACCTGATCTCGATCACTCGGTTTCGGGTGATCCGTCAGTATGGAAATCACATTGGTAAAGATGCGTGAATAAGCTGCTCCTACTAATCGAGAGCAAGTCTCTTGATGCAAAGAATCTACTTGACTATAGAAGTATTGTATACGACCTCTACTAATCGCTTTCTCTTGTGAATACATGGAGCTTGGTTCTTGCATGATCACAGAACCTACCACTTCATAGCCAAGTGATCCGTTCAAAACAAAAAAGTGTATGTCTCCATATTTACCGCTTATCTTATTGCTTTGAGGATCTATACCTGTAACACGGTTTACTAGATATTTTGAAGATGGATGCTTATCACAATTCCCTTGTTCTGTTCCATCCGCAATAACGATGATGGATTCAGTAGCCTCAGGCTTCGGAAATAGTGAACAACTTTGCATACTCATTAAGCTTATAAGGACTACACTATACATCGAAGCCATTCGCCACCATGGACGCTTGGATTTTCCTTCCATATGCACAAGTATTTGTTGTTCTAGATGTGAGTATTTCTTATAGACCTCAAAGGGATTAGAAAAATCCCAGTACTTCATAGCTTCATCTAGTTGAAGATTAGGAAACGGTGCACCATTTCGCTGAGCTATATTCGCATTTACATAGGCTATAAAAGCACTGCGTTGTGAACGTTTTAGGTTCTCATAGGCGTAGTTTCCATTGACTAAATGCTGATTGTAATTTTTGATGAGTTCAAGTTCTCCGGTAGCAAAATGGAGCTTCTCTTTTGTGATTTGATTAAGTTCATACTGCTTTAGCTTGGTATGACCTTTAATTATTCCTGCGGTCTTCCGATCATAGCGCATAATTTTTCTTTCTGCTCTTCGTCTCGCTCGTCGTAGTTTTCTGACTTCACGATCATAGGATTTATATTTCTTACCATCTGCACTTGGTGTTGAGATATAGCTAAGTAAGAATGCGAGTATGACTGAGAGGTAAGCAATACCGATCATAATGAAACGGAAAATATCTGGATCAAGATTCAGATGCATGCCCTCTGCGATCAAACTTTCTGACCGCATCTTGAATAGATAGGTCAATGCACTGAGCAAAATAAAATTACCGACAATCAAGACCACAAGTAAAAACCGCTGATTGCCTTTTCCATCGTTTTGGAAATAACCTTTGAGGTAATAGCTGTTTACATACGGTAATAAGATTAAACACAGCATGGGAAAGAGCGTAATTGCCATACCTTCCAAATAACCAATCGCCAATAAATTGGTGATATTCCCTGCCATCAAAATAGCATCACCAAATACAATGAACAGTTCGAAGATCACTATAAGCCACATGGGAAGAAGTCCGAGCTTGATCGTTCGGTAATTTGCTCGCTCAAAACGCTTTTGATCATTTTTAGCAATTCGGATCTGTTCATTGATACGGTTTGGTTCGCTTGCAACGATCTCTCTTCCTTTATCTCTAGCTGCCATGCTTGCTTGAATCGAAAGCGCATTGTCTTCTTTCTTCTCCTTTATGCGTTGATCAAAGTGTTTAAGATTCGCTTCGGCTTTAGAGCACTCGCTTTGTGCAGAATCGAGAATCGGTGTGATCTCACGAGCAATATAACTGATCTCATTCTTACACATGTCATGTACACGGCTGTAGGTCGAAGGATAGAAACTACTATCCGCTTTCGGGACTTGATCAATACCGTCGCTACGTCCTTCGGTAGTTGCCAAATCATACGTGTCCTGTTGAACCCTTTGGAGTCTCTTTTCTAGTGTGGATGTTTTCATAGTTAACTGTTTTAAAGTGAATGAATACTCTAAATCTCAGTTAATCAAAATTGTCATTCAAGGACAGAAAAAAGACAGTTCAAGAAAATTCTAAGACAAAAGTAGGACAGAAATTGATTCACTCAATAGTGCTTACTAAACTTCAAAAACTATCTGGAATAAATCTAAGTACTAGCATCGACAAATTCTTGAATTCATTTTTTGAGTTTTATTTCCACTATGATGTGATTTCAGCTAATTTTCAGAGATATTAAAAACAGCATTTTATGAGTGTCACTCTAAAGAATTTATTTAATGAAGTATTCGAAAAATTTTCTGAAAGAAATCCATTATTCCAAGATAGGATTCCAAAGAGTGAAGCTGAATTTGATGAACTAGTAGATGACATTGAAAAGTTTCTCCATGATTCTGAATTGTCCAATCAGAAGATTAAAGTATTTAGTGGGAAAACATACCTTCGAAGATGGCAGAATGAGAAACATGAAAGAATTTCTGAAATAAATTCTACGATAAGGAAATCTTTTAATGCTCTGGCTATCTATGCTGGCTATAAGAGTTTAATTCACTTTACAAATTATCACTCAAAAAAGGTTCATCAGTTAACAAGTATTGGCTCCATGCTATTGAAGAAAATACAACGATTTAGAAAAAAGAATAAAGCTTTTGAAAATACATACAACTGGAGCAACACTCTTTTAATTATAATACCCCTCGTATTAAGTTTTATGCTTCTAATCCATAAGTACAAAACACCTAAGACACTTATATCCCAAGAAAATTCAATACGTTCAAGCCAATACAACAAGCCTAATCTTGTTACAATGCCACAAGTCTTTCAAAATATAAGAGCAATTGTGGATACTATAGTTGATGGCTCAGAAATCCAAAAGATAGTAATATCAAAAGAATCTGAAGACAGGCTTACTGTCAAGTTAGAATTGAAATTAAGTAAACTAGGAGAATCTACTAATAGTATGAGCAATGAAGCCCAAAACGATAAATTAAAAAGTTTAACAACTCAAAGTTATGGTTCTGATATATTTCCTGTCAATTTGACTAGTTTTCAATTGTCCAAAAAAGACTCAAATTCTATCTATTGGCCGACTGCATCAGAAATCTCTAATAATCGTATGGCATTTGATCGAAAGGCAAAAGCATTTAATCTCAAAAATGATCACATCAGCCCCACGGTGCAATTGAAAATATTCTTCGTTTACGATGATTCATTTCAGGCCTAGGTCAATACTACTATCGATATGACTAATCTTTTTTTGACAAGTAATATAAAGCCTACTTTGAGTAGAAGTGATTTCGTATTTAACGATTTTACTTCAACGTTTCTGTTCTTTGTCAGGATTATTCCGTTCTTGCTGAACTCGATTAAGCGTTTTCTTGCGTCTTGCATTTCTTTGTTCTTCCAAGCAAAGTCCGACTAGTCTCTTCACCGTATCAGGACTTCCTCTCATTATTGTAGAAAAACGATACTTACGTCCTTTGAACATCACACCAGCGATATTTCCACCTCTAGAATATACTTGTATGTCATGTTCTTTCAAAAAGGTGGTAAAGCGTTTACCACCTAAATCAAGTGATAAAGCTTCTTCCAAAATTTTCGAGACATAGTGTTTATCAGATTGTTTCTCTCGTTCTTCGAAACGTCTTTCGGCATCGGACTGACGCTGTTCGATGTCTTGATTTTGGCGTTCTTTCACATCCTTGATGTAGCTATGCTCTAACTCAGGGAAGTTCTGTTTTCGATATAGTTGCAGGTCTTGTTTGATCTGTTTGAACTCGGCCTTACTTATGCGTTGTACTTTCGAGCCTTCTCGAATAGTACCACTGATCATGACATGTATATGCACATGATCTTGATCGTAATGAACTTTCGCTACAGCCATTGCATCAGGGCATCTTGCGTGAATATAAGTTCTGGCTATTTCTTGAAGTATATTTGGGTCTTTCAGAAGTGCTTGGGAATCTTCTGGCGCAAAAGAGATAATATCATGATACATGGCAACACCATTTTTTCTTTTTTTTCGGTACTGGTCATTTTCTTCAAAGGCTTTTGAGATACTATCTAATTCTTTTGGTGAAGCATTCATATTGTGCAGATAGCTAAACTCATGCGCATCACTGATTGAATTTCTTCCTGCTTCCTTATGAATGTATTCCACCAATTGCGAAAAATTGGTATCTTTTCGACTGGTACTTTTGATGATCATGTGTTGGGTTTTGAAGCTTGATTTGGATCTAAGTTTTGTACAAATCGTTGAAGATGTTCGTAGTGCTCAGGATGATTGCCAATGTAGGCTTTGAGGTAACGAGCAGCCATTTCAGGAGTCAACTCAGCAGGAGTACGAAGAACTTCTTCGACTTCATGTTTAAGATCTTCTATTTGATCAAGTAGCTCCGTATAATACTTATGGTTCTGATAGTCACGAGTCACATGCATCGCCTGTACTACTTGATTGATATTGTTTCCAATCCTACGAATCTGAACGATGAGTTCTGTTATCAGCGTAGGATTTTTCGCTAAGTACGTTTTCTCTGCGTACGCCCGAACAGCCTCTTTGATAAAGGGGGCAAGATGCGTTCGTCGATGTGCTTTGGCATATCGCTTAAACTGTCGATACTCTTCTAGAGATAGACGAACATCAATTCGTTTTTCTCTGGACGTTCGAATCTTCTGATAGAAGTGCTGGTACGATTTTTTGTAGGCTTGTTTGAGTTCAGCAATCTTTTCTTTCGGAGTCGATTCAGTAACCCCATATTCGATTAAGAATTCTTTGAGTGTCGGAAAGTCTTTCATAAGCGGTTGGGTTATTACGATCGAAAAAGTAGCTTTGCACAGCAAGCCTCGGGATTCCAAAGGGTAGTCCCTTGGCAAGAGCAATTTGAGAGCCATCCTGTTTGCCTTTCTTAAATTACATACTTTCTATGTGATTTAAGAAAAAAACATTTGGCGGACAAATTGCAATCTTGCACAAGACCTGCCCTAGGCAAATCGATAACACTTCACCTCTCCATCCTCATCATCCCTTTTCTTTCTTCTTTCCTTCGGTTTATAACATTCATTCACTTCACATAACTAATCCTTTTAAGTAGACGTGATACCTCAATATTCTCAATCACTGAAAGGAAACTTGTTGGATGATCTTTTACCCATCGCTAGAGAGGTGAGCCATTCTTGTTCCTGTCCTTTGGGGGGGTATTGTGCAAGACGCTTCTACCTACTCTCTTTTCTTTCTCCAATCAATTCACTATTCCTTCATTCTTGTCTGTCCAAATCTTCTCCATTCCTCATTCTAAACAACCTTTACGCTCCTTCTTCCAAACCCTTCTTACTTCGGGTAACTCTACCCCTTATCATATATCATATCAATGCTCCTTAAAGCACTTTCCAGTGCACCATTTAATAAACTTGTACGTACAACTTTTAGATCAAATAAGTACATAACATCATACAGAAATCTACTCTTGATTACTCACGAGATAGAAACATCTTAAACCAAGGCTTTCTTATCCTTTCACAGACCAAACACATTGGCGTCATTAAGATGAACTAATCCTTAAAACCAGTCTCTAGTGAAATTAACAAATCCATGGATTAATCCAATCATACTACCTAACACAAGAGGATATTTTATGAAGGGAAAAATGATATACATGATCTCTGATTCAATTTCATTATATTTCCATTCATTGAGACTCTTGGTCAGTAAACCTACCATTGGAACTGCTAGAAACATAAGAATACTTCCTAACCACCCAAATTGAGTGAAAATAATAACTAATAGAGCTAAGATAAAACAACCTACATAATAACCTATCGTACCAAATACCAAAGCAATAAGTAAGAGTACTGGTATGAGTAATATTTTCCACATAACCGCCTAAATTTTTATCAAAGTAATAAATTTTCATTCAAATTGAACGTTTCTATTTAGGGGATTCGAAATCCCAATATAAACGCTGGGCTATTTGCTCAAAGCCAAACCAAGACAAATGATTCTTCAACTGATACGGAATCTTCATTGGTTCACCTAGTTCTTCTTCATAGGATACTTTCAGTTCCATAATCTCTGAATAGTATTTATCAAAGAACGCTTCAGTATCACAATAGTAGACTAAATGAGATACCATTCCACTTATACAACCATGTTCTAATAGATCTTCAAACCAAGTGATGACCTCATCAGTATCTCGGTCAAGAGCTTCATTCGCTACATATTTAGTAAGCGTATCTTCAGACACGTTAGCAAGCGTTTCTAAATATTGGATAAATGCAGATACATTCTTCATGATAATTAAGGGTTAGAAGTGATAAGAAATAAATCTACCTGTTGATCAGATAAAGTATAGAGCTTGAAATCAAGGAGGAATTCGCCATAGCGGAGCATTCCTTTAGAGCAAGAGCGACTTTATCGAACTTGGGAGTATTTAGGGCTTCACGCTAAGCCATATTATTCAAGAATTGATTCCCATTTTATTCAGTAGAAACCTATAGATGCTAATCATACGTTACCAATACAGATATATATGACGTATCTTCCGAGGTAAATAATAAAATCAGGTGTTTTATGAATGATCTTAGAGGACTCGCTATAAATGGATTTACAAATTCTAAAGACGTATTTGATTCAACTGACTTTGAAAAAGATCCGCTTCTTCCGCTTATAAGGCAAACTATAAAGAAGTATCTCCGTAAGTCGAATAGGAACAATAAGAAATATCATAATTTTAGTCTAAGGGCAGAATTAGAAAGATATACTTCTGAGTTCATCCATGACGGAACTTTTATCTACGCGATGCATATAGAGGGTTTTCAAATTCATAGAGTTGAAAATCATTGCCACTTTAATATTTCGAATAAAAGCGCAGAGCATTTCTTTAAAGCAAATTATACTGTACAGAATCTACAAAGGTGGATAAGTGACATGCAACCGAAGAACTATTTAAGATTAAAGCCTCTTTATGGCAGTTATAAGTATCATATTAATGAAGCCATTCATGAGCGACTATACATACATAAGAAAAAAGATATTCAATTTGCTAATGAGATCATCGCAAAGGAACTGGACTATAGCATAGAAACAATTAATTATTGGTTTCATTTACGGAAAATAGATCAAGAGAGCATTCCCTCATACGATTTGGAACGAATAGCGAATCTCTTGAATACTGACCCAGATGAATTAATGAATGCACCTGTCACAGCTTAAATCCAAGCAAAATGAAAGATTCTGAACAAGAAAAACGCTTTTTAATAGAGTTTTACACTAAACAAAGAGATAGTCACCTCAACCAACTGATGAAAATTAATGGTCAGGGGACTTTTAGTGTTATTGCTGCTTTGGCTGCAATAATGGTAGGTGTAATTTCACATGGTGGGCTCAAAATATCTGAATTGAATGATTTTCAATTAAAACTACTAATACTTATACCCGTTGGGATAATCCTTATTATGAGTGCTGCTGCGCTTTACTCTATGAGCTATAATAAAAGCATCGAATTTTTTGAAAGCAAAATTTTAAAATTACTCCCTGATGCTGAGATCTCTAAAGATGAGTATTCGATAAAGCCAAGTAGTTGGGCTAACGGTCTGCTCTTTTTCGGGTTAATGGCACTGTTGATTGGTAGTTTAATTCTACTTTTTACATCCTAGGATTTAGGATGTAATTGCCAATCGAATTCAAAAGACATAACTACGATCAAATACAGAAATTGAATATATCACCGATTACGGAATAACCGTTATTAAATGATAATAATATTCTATTCTCTGTTCATTATTATTAGATTTATAGATAACTAAGAATTATGGGTAAAAAATTAATTGTAAGTGAAGAGAAA
>JAHDCU010000007.1 GCA_020629715.1 Saprospiraceae bacterium | reverse complement strand
CGGGTAAGTTCCGACCTGCACGAATGGTGCAACGATCTGGGCACTGTCTCAGCCACGAGCTCGGTGAAATTGAAGTATCGGTGAAGATGCCGATTACCCGCAACGGGACGAAAAGACCCCGTGAACCTTTACTACAGCTTCACATTGGGTTTGGATATAAGATGTGTAGGATAGGTGGGAGACATTGAAGCGGTCACGCCAGTGATTGTGGAGTCGTCCTTGAAATACCACCCTTCTTATATTTAGATTCTAACTTGCGTAAGCGAGGACATTGTGTGGTGGGTAGTTTGACTGGGGTGGTCGCCTCCTAAAAAGTAACGGAGGCTTGCAAAGGTACCCTCAGCATGGATGGTAATCATGCGAAGAGCATATTAGTATAAGGGTGCTTGACTGCGAGACAGACAAGTCGAACAGGTAGGAAACTAGGCTAAAGTGATCCGGTGGTTCCGTATGGAAGGGCCATCGCTCAAAGGATAAAAGGTACTCCGGGGATAACAGGCTGATCTCCCCCAAGAGCTCATATCGACGGGGAGGTTTGGCACCTCGATGTCGGCTCGTCACATCCTGGGGCTGGAGAAGGTCCCAAGGGTTGGGCTGTTCGCCCATTAAAGTGGCACGCGAGCTGGGTTCAGAACGTCGCAAGACAGTTCGGTCTCTATCTGTTGTGGGCGTAGGAATATTGAGAAGCTTTGACTCTAGTACGAGAGGACCGAGTTGAACGAACCACTAGTGTATCTGTTGTACAGCCGTGTGCATTGCAGAGTAGCTATGTTCGGAATGGATAAGCGCTGAAAGCATCTAAGCGCGAAGCCAACTTCAAGATGAGTATTCCATTGAGGGTCCTGGAAGACGACCAGGTTGATAGGCTATAAGTGGAAGTATGGTGACATATGGAGCTGAGTAGTACTAATTACCCGAAAGCTTTCTTTTTTTACTTGTTATAATAATTTATCCCGTCTTATTGTCATTGTTATCTAATAGTAGGTAATAAGGTCAAAAGAAATAGAGTGTATATAATAGTATACTCAAAAGTTTAAGGTGGCTATAGCGTAGAGGTTCCACCTCTTCCCATTCCGAACAGAGAAGTTAAGCTCTACAGCGCCGATGGTACTGCTAACGCGGGAGAGTAGGTCGCCGCCTTTTTTTATTAAAACCCATTATTAAGCATCTTATCTTAATAATGGGTTTTTTAGTTTTATAGTTAGGATGACTGGTTATGGGAAAAATGATATATCTTGGATTATAGTGTTTGAAAATAAATTATTCACGTACTTGCTATTACCTTTTTCTCTTCTGTATTACTGTGTAATAGAAACACGTAACTTACTTTATGATGCTGGTCTTATCAAATCAGTATCATTTAATATCCCTATTATTTCTGTTGGTAATCTTAGTATTGGTGGAGCCGGTAAAACTCCTCATGTAGAGTATTTAGTTTCGTTTTTAGATTCACATCTACACATTGGTTGTTTAAGCAGAGGATATAGACGAAAATCCAAAGGTTTTAGAGTGGTACGTGTTGATAATTCTTTTGACGAAGTTGGGGATGAGGCATTGCAGCTTAAGAGAAAATATTCCAATTTAGAGGTGTTTGTTAGTGAAAGTCGTGTCTTAGGTGTAATAGAGCTATTGAAAGTTAGACCGAATCTCAATTTAATTTTACTAGACGATGCTTTTCAGCATAGATCTATAAGACCTGGTTTGAATATATTATTGACGGAGTTCAGTAATCCTTACTCAAAAGATTTTGTACTACCAAGTGGAAGACTTAGGGAATCTCGTAAATCATCGTCGAGAGCTGACATCGTCATTATAACTAAGTGTCCAGTTGGTGAACAGCGTATTGATAAACAATTATGGAGGGAGCAACTAGGACTTTTAGATAACCAATTGCTGTATTTTTCTCGTTATGTATATGGCCAATTATATAGTTTTTATGATGGTAACTATTTAACTAAGCAACTAGGTAATCCTATAATATTTCTAAGTGCTATTGCCGATACACAATATTTAAAGCAGGAATTAAATACATATACAAATACGATAATTCATTTAGAATATGAGGATCATCATAAATTTACAAATCGAGATATAGAACGTGTAATTGAGCTATACGAAACGCATAGATCTGATAATCCATGCATTATTACTACTGAGAAAGATGCAATGCGTTTATCAATATATTATTATAAACTTAAGGATTTAAACATACCAATTTATGTTCTACCTATTAGGGTAGAATTTTTAAATGAGGAAGAACATAAATTTCAGCAAGAAATCAGAGACTTTTTATTAAATTTTAAGGTCTAAAATGAAACCTGCTTTATGAGATATAAATTTTTGTCTTTAATTCTTTTGCATTGTTCAATATGTATAGCTCAAGATATTTGTTTTCCAATAGGAGGTAGGGTTGCTCAAGCTATCGATCGTATAGATGTCCTTTCTGAACAATCCTCAATTCATACGTCAGTTCAGCCATATACTAGGACGCAATTATCTGAAGTTCATTTAGACGATAATAATACTTTCACAGAAAGTTTGTTAAACGAAGAATTAGTCCTTTTTCAGTTGAATAGCACTCCTGAAACTTTGATAGAAAATACATTGGAAATGGAATTTGTTGATTCTACCAATACTTTTTACACTTATGGTAAAACAAAAATTGTTGAATCGAAACGTAATTTACCAAAGAAGGGTCCTGCCATATTTGGTCATTTTTATAAACAGAAAGGAGCTTTTTATAAATTGGATACTGAGTATTTAAAGATGACTTTTGATCCGATTTTGAATATTAAGTTTGGAGATGACCGAAGAAGTGAAGAATTTATTTTTCAAAATACAAGGGGTATAGAAATACAAGGTATTATTGATGACAAGGTTTATTTTTATACGTCTCTTATAGAAAATCAAGGAAGGTTTCAATCTCATATAGAAAGAAGAATTGCCAGATATCAGTCTATTCCTGGCTTTGGATCGTTTAAGCCATTTTCTAGTTCTGTCATAGATAGAGCACGGGGTTGGGATTTTCCCAATAGTCAAGCATACGTAGGATTTAATATGTCAAAACATATTGGTATAGAATTAGGTCATGGCAGACATTTTATAGGTAATGGATATCAATCCTTATTACTATCAGATTACGCTAATAACTACTTTTATTTAAAGTTTAGCACCAAGGTATGGAAGCTCCATTATCAAAATATATTTGCAGAAACCAACCCTATAAGTGCTCAGGAAAATCCTGGTGATAATTTGTTAGACAAAAAATATTTTGCTTCTCATTACCTGAGTATAAAGCCAAGAGAAAACATTGAAATAGGCTTATTTGAAACTGTAGTATTCAGTCGTCAGAATCAATTTGAGCTACAATATTTAAATCCGATAATATTATATAGGACGGTAGAGTTTTTTCTAGATAGTCCCGATAATGTACTTATTGGATTGAATGCTAAGTGGAACCTATGGCAGAGGTTTTCGATATACGGACAACTAATATTGGACGAGTTCAAATTGAATGAATTGAGGGAGAGTTCGGGATGGTGGGCTAATAAATATGGATTTCAAGCAGGCATTAAGTATATCAATGCATTAAATATTAAAAAATTAGACCTTCAAGCCGAGTTTAACTTAGTAAGGCCTTATACCTATGGTCATAGAGACGCTATACCCAATTTTCCAAATACTTCGATAGCAAACTATAGCCATCAAAATCAACCGCTTGCACATCCTTTGGGTGCAAATTTTAGAGAAATTATAGGCATCGCAAGATATAAACCTTGGTCATCTTTATTTATTCAATCTAAAGCGATGTATGCAATCTATGGTGATAGCACAGACGGATTACATTGGGGTAACGATATATTGATTCCTAACCAAAATCGAGTGATGGAGTTTGGAAATGAAATTGGTCAAGGAGTAAGTAACACAGTTGTATCTATTAGTATGGATATATCATATGAATTTTTTCATGACTACTACTTTGATCTACACTTGATGTATAGAAACCAAGATAGTGAAGATGATCTCTATGATATAAAGACTAACTATATTGGATGTGGAATTAGAGCTAATATTGAAAACTTGAAATTGGATTATTGATAAACAAATAGATATGAAACCTTTAATTGATTTCATATTTATGGAGGAAATAATATTTCTAATCAAGCCATTCAGAAAAGAATATTTATAATATAATCAGCCCTCATGATAAAGGAGAAGGAAACGGTTAATGATCAAGAGATTACATTAAAGGAGTTAATATTAGGTATCCAGGATTTCGGTAAAGAAATTATTAGATTTAAGTATTTCATTATACTTTTTGCAGTAATTATGGGGCTGTTGTGGGTAATTTCTGCATTAAAAGAAAATAAGACCTATATCGCTACTCAGACCTTCATGATAAATAGTGATGAAGGAGGCGGTGGTATTGGAGGATTAGGAGGCATATTAGGTAGTATCGGAATTGGCGGTGGCGGAGGTGGAAAGTATAACTTGCCCAAGGTATTGGAATTATCAAGATCAAGAAAGATATCTCAAAATGTTCTTTACAATAAAGTATACGTAGCTGGTAGTAGTGATTTTATTGCTAATCATATAATTAATACGAAAGACAGTATCGGAGATTGGGCTACTGTACCTTTTTATAAATTTTGGTTGCCTGAATCTAAGCTTTCTAAATTCAGGTTTGCACATGATTCTATTTCTAGTTATGATAGGCTAGAGAATAGAGCACTTAAAAAGATTCACACCCTTTTGATCGGAAACGAAAAGATTGATGGGATAATGAGCTCTTCATTTGATGAGGAAAGTGGGATCATGGAAATAAAAGTGGAAACTGAAAATGAAGACTTATCTTATCACCTTTGCAAGAAAATCTATTCAGAACTGAGTGAATACTATATTACTAAATCAATTGAGAAACAAAAGTTCACGTTTGACATAATAGCATCAAAGCATGATTCTATTGCCACAGAACTTTCGATTGCCCAACATCGTTTAGCAGATTTTGAAGATAAAAACCAGAGGTTATATTCAAAGGTTGATAGATTGAAGATCCAGAGATTGAATCAGGAGGTACAAAAACTAGCTGCTATGTATGGCGAGGTTTCTAAAAATCTTGAAATTGCAGATTTTTCGCTAAAAAGTAAAACTCCATTTGTACAGGAAATCGATGCCCCTATCCGTCCTTTGAGAGTAAATATACCATCGATACCTAAAAGCTTTCTGATTGGATTTTTCTTAGGATCATTTTTAATCATAGTGTTAATTATAATCAGAAAAGTATATTTTGATATTATGGTATAATTATTATTAAGTTCAATCATAATTGAGTAATTTTCTTACTCAATTATGATTGAAGCTTTAATATCATCAAAAACTCGCGTAAAGCTATTGCTAAAATTCTTCTTAAATAGCAATACTAGCTCATACTTAAGAGGCTTGGAATCAGAATTTGGTGAAAGCAGTAACTCAATAAGATTAGAGCTAAATAGATTTGAGAAAGCTGGAATGCTAGAATCTTATACAAAAGGCAATAAAAAATTATTCAAAGCCAATACTGATCACCCACTTTTTTCAGAGATTCATAATATAGTATTGAAGCATATAGGTTTTGATAGGATTATTGAGGATGTAGTACATCGACTTGGAAAACTTGAGGAGGTTTTTGTTGTAGGTGATTTTGCTCAAGGAAAGAATGCGCCAATTATAGATCTAATTTTTATAGGTGAAGTGGATAAATTGTATTTACTGAGATTAACAGAGAAGGTAGAGAAAATAATTAAAAGGAAGATTCGATATGTGATTTATTCATCTGAAGAAAAGGTTAATAACAGTTGGGGTACTATAGAAGAGACTCCTCTTTTGCTTTGGAAATCTAAAGATCAAATAAGATGACTTTAGTATACAAGAAAGACAGTTTCATCAAGATAATAAACCAACTTCATGATACAGAGTACCGGTGGTTTGCGGTCTATACTAAATATAAGGCAGAAAAATATGTACATAATCTCCTTAAGAAAAAAGGCATAGAGGCATATGTGCCGCTAATTCAAAGCACAAAAAGGTATAGTAGTAAAATAAAGACTATAAGCAAACCACTAATTAACTGTTATGTATTTGTGAGAATATTGAAAAAAGACTATGTAAGTGTTTTAGAAACAGAGCATGTAATTCGTTTTTTAAAACAAAGAAAAGATCTTATTTCAATACCTAATGAGGAGATTTTAATTTTACAAAAACTGGTTGGTGAATTTGATGGTATAAGTGTGGTAGAGAGACCTGTAGTGGGTCAACAAGTAGAATTAATACATGGAAACCTTACTGGATTAAAAGGTAAAGTGACGGAACAAAAAGGAAAGAATGAATTTATTGTGGCATTAGATAGTATTGGTCTTCAATTTTCTATTGAGGTCAATGCACAATATCTAATGGCGTTGGCATAATATTTAAAAAAAGCTGGGTGTAGCTTAAGGCCTTAAGTCGCTTAGACTTATTGTTGGCGAAGCCGTTTTAAAAATTGAAATTTTAGATTTTATGAAAATTGCAGTTGTCGGAACAGGTTATGTTGGTTTAGTTTCAGGTACGTGTTTTGCAGAGACCGGTAATGAGGTAGTTTGTGTTGACGTTGATTCTGATAAAGTAAAGAAAATGCAGGATGGTCAAATACCAATATATGAACCGGGATTAGAAATTCTCTTTCAGAGAAATATGAAACAAAATAGGCTCAGGTTTACCACTAATCTTGAAGAAGCCATACTTGAGGCAGAAATAATTTTTCTTGCGTTACCGACTCCACCTGGAGAGGATGGTTCTGCTGATCTTTCGTACATATTAGGTGTAGCTAAAGATTTGTCAAAGATCATCAAAAAATATAAAGTAATCGTTGATAAAAGTACAGTACCTGTAGGAACCTCCGAAAAGGTAGCGGATGTGCTTTCGGAAAACCTAGATAAAAGTTTATTTGATGTAGTATCAAACCCGGAATTTTTGAGAGAAGGAGTCGCGGTTAACGATTTTCTAAAGCCCGACAGAGTAGTAATAGGAACAAGTTCTTTGAAAGCACAAAAGATTATGTCACGTCTTTATGAACCTTTTGTAAGACAAGGCAACCCTGTAATTTTCATGGACGAAAGGTCTGCTGAAATGACTAAGTATGCTGCTAATTCTTATCTGGCTACTAGGATTTCTTTCATGAATGAAATTGCGAATCTATGTGAAAGCGTAGGGGCCAATGTAGATATGGTTAGAAAAGGAATGGGTAGTGATACTAGAATAGGTAAGAGATTTTTATTTCCGGGAGTTGGATATGGTGGGTCTTGTTTTCCTAAAGATGTACAGGCATTGCACAAAACGTCCATAAGCAATGATTATGATTTTAAAATTTTGAATTCCGTTATGCAAGTTAATGCAGAGCAGAAGGAAATTTTAGCTAATAAAATAAAACAGCGATTCGGCAAAAACTTATCAGGTAAAACGATAGCTATTTGGGGTTTAGCTTTTAAACCAAATACAGACGATATACGAGAGGCACCGGCACTACTTATTATTGAGAGGTTACTCGACGCTGGAGCAAAAATTAAAGCTTTTGATCCTGAAGCAATGAAAAATGTTAATGAAAAATTCGGTGATAAAATTGAATTAGTCAGTGATCAGTACGAAGCGCTTGTTGATGTAGATGCACTTGCCATCGTCACGGAGTGGACTGTGTTTAGAACTCCAAACTATCAAAAAATGAAAGAATTAATGAAAACTCCAATCATTTTTGATGGAAGGAATATATATGACACTAAGGAGATGGCAGAGAAGTCTTTTGAGTATGAAAGTATAGGAAGGCCCAAATAAATTTTTCCTTCCATTTTGTAGACAAATATTTCTAGAGTTAATTACAAAAAAGTGAGAAAAACAATATTAATAACTGGAGGAGCAGGTTTTATAGGTTCGCATCTTGTAAGACGATTAGTAAAACAATATAGCCAATATCATATAGTAAATTTGGACGTTCTGAATTATGCAGGGAACTTACAAAATCTAGTTGAAGTAGAGTCTTTCGATAATTATACTTTCGTTAAAGGAGACATTACTGATTTGCCATTCATAAGATCATTATTTGAAAAGTATAATTTTGATCATGTAATACATCTTGCCGCAGAGTCTCATGTAGATCGATCCATAAAAGATCCACTTATATTTATCAAGACCAATGTTTTAGGAACAGCTACATTACTTCAAGTTGCTAAGGAATCTTGGGATAATGATTATGATGGCAAGTTATTTTATCATGTAAGCACCGATGAGGTTTATGGTTCGTTGGCGTTAGATCAAGGGATATTTACAGAGTCTACTCCTTATGATCCTAAAAGTCCTTACTCTGCAAGTAAGGCGTCCTCAGATCATCTTGTAAGAGCTTGGGCTCATACATACGGCATGCCTATTGTCATAAGTAATTGTAGTAATAATTATGGACCCTTTCAATTTCCAGAAAAGCTAATTCCATTATTTATTAACAACATTATTCATCGAAGGAATCTACCTGTATATGGACAAGGACTTAATGTCAGGGATTGGTTATATGTAGAAGATCACGCCTCGGCTATTGACCTTATTTTGCATAAAGGTATCCAAGGCGAAACATATAACATCGGAGGGCACAATGAGTGGAGTAATATCAAGCTTATCGAACTTATGTGCGATATGACGGATGAAAAGTTGGAAAGACCAGTTGGATCTTCCCGAAATTTAATTTGTTTTGTTGAAGATAGAGCAGGTCATGACTTGCGATATGCAATCGATGCATCCAAGATAGAGAAGGATTTGGGGTGGAAGCCTTCACTTCAGTTTGAAGAAGGGTTATCAAAAACCATTGATTGGTATCTAATGAATACGGATTGGTTGGACCAAGTAACTAGCGGAGAGTATCTAGAGTATTACGATAAGATGTATACATGATTGATAGATCTTCTATAGAACAAAATATAACCGAATGAAAGGAATAATTCTAGCAGGAGGTTCTGGGACTAGACTGTACCCTATAACTAAAGGGGTGTCGAAGCAACTCATGCCTGTATATGATAAACCTATGATTTACTATCCGTTGAGTATTTTGATGCTTGCGGGTATACGGGAGATTTTGATTATAACTACTCCAGAAGATCAAAGTCAATTTCAGAGATTATTAGGAAATGGCAAGTCTTTGGGTTGTCGATTTGAGTATCAGGTACAGGAGATACCTAATGGTCTTGCTCAAGCATTTGTTATAGGTGAGCAATTTATAGAAGATGACTCGGTTGCATTGATTTTGGGTGATAACATATTTTACGGCTCTGGATTAACAGGTCTTCTACGAGAAAGTGCTCAACTTACCACAGGTGCACGAGTATTTGCCTATCCTGTCAGAGATCCCGAACGTTATGGAGTAGTTGAGTTTGATGAAAAAAATAACGTATTAAGCATAGAAGAAAAACCTGAACACCCTAAAAGTAGCTATGCCGTACCAGGCTTATATTTCTATGATAATCATGTTGTGTCTATTGCTAAATCCATCAGACCTTCTGCACGTGGAGAATATGAAATCACTACAGTAAATCAAGAATATCTTAAACGGGAAAAGCTATCAGTAGGAGTTATGGCTAGGGGTACAGCTTGGTTGGACACAGGTACTTTTGAATCCCTTCATGATGCAAGTGAGTTTATAAGAGTTATAGAAAAACGCCAATCTCTAAAAATTGGATGTATCGAAGAGATCGCCTATCGACAAGGCTTTATAGGGGAGTCTGAATTAAAAGCCTTGGCTATTGAAACTTTGAAAAGTGGATACGGTCAGTATTTGATGAATCTGATTTCATGAAAATAAACTATCATCAAGATACTTCAGAAAAGGCCCAAGTAATCCGAAGAGGCAGACAATTTTTATCTCTTTCGCATACAGAACGCATGAAGTCACTCTGTAAGCTTATAGAACTAAGTATTGTAATGAATGAAGGTAAACCCCTTTATCGAAAGCCTAATAAAATGACTCTGAATAAAAATCATTAATGGATCTTTTTCACCATACATTTTTGAAGTTAATAAAGAGTCTAAATAAAGCTGAGGTAAAATACATCGTAGTTGGTGGTTTTAGTACTAATTTTCACGGATACCATAGAGCCACAGCAGATGTTGACTTATGGTTAGAGGATTCAAAAGAAAATAGATCTAAACTGATTAAGGCCCTATCAACATTGGGTTTAGGAGACTTAGAACCACTAAGGAATGTACCCATGATTCCTGGATATTGCGATATTTTATTAAGCCATGGAATCTACCTTGATTTAATGGATAGGATTATGGGATTTGATCAAAACTCCTTTTATAAATGCTATGACGGTAGTGTTATCGGCAGTATAGAAGATACTTCAATACGGTTTTTACATCTCAACCATCTGCTTGAATCCAAGAAGAATTCACATCGAGTGAAAGACCAAGATGATTATGAAAACCTGAAAGTCATTCATAATTTAAAATAATAGCAATTTCACTAGTGGCATTTAAAAGAAAAATACGTCTCATTGATGGCTTGAGCTGCACCGACTCATTATGGACGGAGTCTAACTATAAGTATGGAGGATAAATTGATAGAGGGAAAAAAACCTACTATAAGTTTTGGTACAAAGGAAGACTTAGAGTTTAAAAGACAAAAAGAATTTTTGGCACTTTCTAAATCGCAACGCATGAGTAGCTATTTCAGATTTCTTCATGAATCAGTAGTACTGTATGGATATAAGCCCAAGGATAAGGATTCTTTCAAATTAAGTATGCTTAATCGTGAAACTGAGTTTTGATGAACGCATAAGAGAGTTTATTACAGCTTGTCAAGATCATGATGTTCATATGATTTTAGTTGGAGGAGGAGCTGTGAACTTTCACGGATATCAGCGTCATTCTGCGGATGTTGATTTTTGGCTTGAGTTGTCGCTAAAAAACCTTCAGAAATTAAAAAGAGCTCTTCTCTCAATTGATATAGAAATAATAGATTTTCCTCAGGAAGTGTATCAAGGAATGCAAAATATCTCAATCAAGGTATCACCAGTTCTAGAGCTTGAACTAATTACGAGATTTAATCCGGGAAAGAGTTTTGCAGAAGCATATGCCGATAGTAACGTGGTTGCCATAGAAGGTTTTGAATTGCTAAAATATAAAGTGATATCATTATCAGATTTATTGGAGGCCAAGACACGTTCTGCTAGACCTAAAGATCTTCTGGACATTATTGAATTAAAGAAAATACATAAGCTTGAATAAACCTGCCAAAATACATATGGTAGACCTTATAGGTCAATATCAAGAGATAAAAAATGAAGTAAAAGAGCGATTTGAAGAAATACTGGATACTGCGATGTTCATTAATGGACCTGCAGTAAAGCAGTTTGAAAGGAATCTAAGTCAATACTTAAGTGTTGATCATACTATTGCTTGTGCCAACGGTACAGATGCACTACAGATAGCTCTAATGGCATTAGGTTTAAAGCCTGGTGATGAAGTAATTGTACCAGCGTTCACTTATGTGGCTACTACTGAAGTAATTGCTTTACTAGGGTTGACCCCAGTCATGGTAGATGTTGATCCAAAGACATTCAACACTACCGCGGACTTGATCAAACCATTGATCACAGAAAAGACAAAAGCAATAGTACCAGTACATCTTTTCGGTCAATGTAGTGAAATGGCTCCGATCATGGCTTTGGCACAAAATCATCACTTATATGTGATTGAGGATAATGCACAGGCAATAGGTGCAGATTATTCTGGTGGTGCAAGTTCACAAAAAGCAGGAACCATTGGTCATATTGGAACTACCTCTTTTTTCCCAGCCAAAAATCTAGGATGCTATGGAGATGGTGGTGCAATATTTACCAATGATGATGATCTTAATCAGAAAATAAGAATGGTTGCCAATCATGGTCAATCCAAACGATATCATCATGCAGTAGTAGGCGTCAATTCAAGGTTAGATAGCCTTCAAGCTGCCGTATTAGATATCAAACTAAAATACCTTGATGATTATGCCAAGGCTAGAAATATAGTAGCCAGTAAGTACGATGATGCTTTTGAAAATATAGAGGAGCTCAGTACTCCAGTACGATCAAAAAACTCTACACATGTATTCCATCAGTATACCCTAAAGATGACTAATGGAAGAAGGGATGAAATGATTCAATATTTAAATGCTCAGGATATACCATGTGGTATCTACTATCCCATCCCTTTATATAAGCAAGGTGCATTTGAGAAATATGTAGATTCAAGCTTCGAGCTTCCAGTTACAGAAGAGCTTTGCAAATCGGTGTTTTCATTGCCGATACATACTGAGATGACAGATGAAATTCAGGATTATATAATACATCATGTCAAAATATTCTGCAATAGTTAGATGAACTACTTCGCTCATCATACGGCTGTAATAGATGACGGATCGGTTGTTGGCAACCATTCTAAAATTTGGCACTTTAGTCATATTATGAAAGACGCTAAAGTTGGAGAATCTTGTAATATTGGTCAAAATGTAGTTGTATCACCTGATGTTATTTTAGGTCAAAATGTGAAAGTTCAGAATAACGTTTCTATTTATACAGGAGTCATATGTGAGGATGATGTGTTTTTAGGACCAAGCATGGTATTTACCAATGTCATGAATCCCAGAAGTGAAGTCAGCCGTAAAAATGAGTATAAGCAAACGATTATAAAAAAAGGAGCTTCTATTGGAGCGAATGCTACAATTGTATGCGGTACAACCATTGGAAGTTATGCCTTTGTTGGAGCTGGTGCTACAGTAATTAAAGATGTACCAGATTATGCTCTAGTCGTAGGAAGTCCAGCGAAACAAGTAGGATGGATGAGTGAATATGGGAACCGGTTATTCTTCAATAAAGAGGGTAAGGCCTTATGTAATGAGTCACATGAAATGTACCTATTAGAAAATAAAAAGGTCTTTAAGCGTTAAGATGATCGAGAGCTCAAATAAAACTAAAACCTTTGCCCTCATAGGAGCGGCTGGTTATATAGCTCCGCGTCATATGAGAGCCATTAAGGACGTAGGAGGACAACTGGTGGCGGCTATGGATCCTAATGATTCGGTAGGGATAATAGATAGTTACTTCCCTGATGCTGCTTTTTTCACGGAGTTTGAAAGGTTTGATAGACATCTTGAGAAGCTCAAGAGAGAAGGGACAGGAGTTGATTTCGTTGTCATTTGCTCTCCCAACTATCTACACGATGCTCACATTCGTTTTGGATTACGATTAGGAGCCAATGTAATCTGTGAAAAACCAATGGTACTTAACTCTTGGAATATCCAGCCACTGATTGATTTAGAACAAGAATCAATCGGTAAGATCTATAATATATTACAACTAAGATTACACCCAAGCATTATCTCTCTAAGAGAACGTATTGATCGATCTAATACAACCGAACCCTATAAAGTAAAGTTACAATATATAACCTCAAGGGGGAAATGGTATCACTACAGTTGGAAAGGGGACCATGCTAAATCTGGTGGATTATTGAGTAATATTGGAATTCACTTTTTTGATATGTTGCTTTGGGTCTTTGGTGGTCTGCTAGATGCAAAGGTTAGCTATCAAGACGATCAACGAGTAGGAGGTACGATCAGCCTAGAGAGAGCAGAAGTTGAATGGGATTTAAGCATATGTTCGGATGATCTACCAGTATTAGTGCAAAGTAGAGGAGTGAAGACTTTTAGGTCTATAGATATAAATGGAGTAGAATTAGAGTTTAGCGATGGTTTTACAGACTTACATACTCAAAGTTATGAGAAGATATTGGAAGGTCAGGGATATGGTGTTGAGGATGTGATTTCATCAATAGAATTAGTGAATAAATTGAAAAATTAGATAATATTTAAAAGTACTCTTTTTATATAAAAAATGGCTAACAAAGAATCACATCTACGCAGCATATTAAAGGGCATCTCATGGAGAATAATAGCTACTGCTACCATAATTTGTATTGCGTATTTTACTATAGGTGATATATCTATTGCCTTAGAGATAGGAGCAATTGAGTTTTTCATCAAATTTCTCTTGTATTACTTACATGAGAGAGCTTGGCAGGAATTGCCTAGAGGAGCCATCAGGAAAATAAAGAATAAAGTCTTTTCAAGAAAAACTATGCGACCCAATGAATAATCTTCATCCTATAGAGGCAAATCTAATTTCGCGATCCGAAAAGGAAGATAAACTAAATCAGAAAGGTGCAGTGATATGGTTAACAGGATTGAGTGGTTCTGGTAAGTCTACTATTGCCATTTCATTAGAGCGAAGATTATTTAATGAAGGTAGGTTAGTTAAAGTCTTAGATGGGGACAATATCCGGACTGGGATAAATAAGGATCTATCCTTTAGTTTAGAGGATAGAGAAGAAAATATTCGCCGTATCGCTGAGGTCTCTAAATTATTTAGCCAATCAGCATGTATTTGTATCAATTCCTTTGTAAGTCCAACTCAAGCGATTAGAAATAAAGCAAAAACGATTATTGGAGAGCATGACTTTATCGAAGTTTTTGTCAATGCTTCATTAGAATTATGCGAATCTAGAGATGTAAAAGGATTGTATAAAAAAGCTAGAGCTGGAGAGATAAAGGGTTTTACTGGAATAGATAGTCCATATGAGATACCTAGAAATCCTGATATTGAACTTAATACCGGAGATTATTCTGTAAAAGATTGCGTCGATCAACTTCATCAATTTTTAAGAGATGAAGGCATCATTAATAATTAATATTTTAAAACTATATGTATCATACTGATCATCTAAGAGAGCTAGAGGCAGAGTCTATTTTTATTTTTAGAGAAGTAGCAGCTCAATTTCAAAATCCAGTGATACTATTTTCTGGTGGAAAGGATAGTATATTGATGACTTATCTCGCTGTGAAGGCCTTTCACCCAGCTAAAGTACCTTTTCAACTTTTGCATGTAGATACGGGACATAATTTTCAAGAGACCTTGGATTATCGAGATGCGCTAGTTGCTAAGTATGGTCTTAAATTAAAAGTCGGTTATGTACAAGAGGCCATAGATGCAGGCCATGTAACCGAGGAAAAAGGTGTAAATGCAAGTAGAAATGGATTGCAGATATATACTCTATTAGATGAATTAGAAAAAGGAAAGTACGATGCCGCGATGGGTGGAGGACGCAGAGATGAGGAAAAGGCTAGGGCAAAAGAACGATTCTTCTCACATAGAGATGAATTTGGACAATGGGACCCTAAAAATCAAAGACCAGAACTTTGGAATCTTTTTAATGGTCGTAAACATATCGGAGAGCACTTTCGAGTATTCCCAATTTCTAACTGGACAGAATTAGACGTTTGGCAATATCTGGCAGAGGAGAAAGTACCTTTACCATCACTCTATTTTGCGCATGAAAGAGCAGTTATAGAACGTGATGGAGTATTACTAGCAGATAGTGAATATATTCCCAAAAAAGAAGGAGAATCATCATTCACTGAAATGGTAAGGTGTCGTACAATTGGCGATATCACCTGTACAGGTGTATGGAGATCCGAAGCAACTACAGTTGAAGGTATAATAGAAGAAGTAGCAACCAGTAGAATGACTGAACGCGGAGGAAGAGCGGATGATAAACGATCTGAAACGGCAATGGAGGATCGTAAGAAACAAGGTTATTTTTAATTTACCAAAAGCCAAAAAAAGTCAACAGTGAATAATAAAAACACAGAACTACTAAGATTTACGACCGCAGGTTCAGTAGATGATGGGAAATCTACTTTGATTGGTAGATTATTATATGATAGTAAATCTATATTTCAAGATCAATATGAGCAGATAGAGGCGATTAGTGAAAAAAGAGGAGAAGAAGAAGTGAATCTAGCCTTACTTACGGATGGATTAAAAGCTGAGAGAGAACAAGGAATTACAATAGATGTAGCTTATCGATATTTTTCTACACCTAAGAGAAAATTTATTATAGCGGATACACCTGGCCATATCCAATATACTCGTAATATGGTTACAGGTGCTTCTACGGCTAATGTTGCACTTCTACTGATTGATGCTAGAAAAGGTGTAATAGAGCAAACTAAACGACATGCTATCATAGCATCACTATTGCAAATACCTCATATTGTAGTATGTATCAATAAGATGGATCTTGTAGATTATAGTCAGGAAGTTTTTGATCAAATACATGATGAGTTTGAGGCTTTTGCCACCAAACTGGATGTAAAAGACGTGAGTTTTATACCGGTTTCCGCACTGAAAGGAGATAACATAGTGGACCGAAGTGAAAAAATGGATTGGTATGAGGGTACTACCTTAATGTACTATCTTGAAAATGTGCATATTTCTAGTGACCATAATTTCATTGATTGTAGGTTTCCTGTGCAGTATGTGATTAGACCATACAATGATGAGTATCATGATTATCGTGGTTATGCAGGTAGAGTAGCAGGAGGAGTTTTTAAAAAAGGAGACGAGGTCATGGTATTACCTAGTGGATTTACATCAACAATCAAAAAAATTGATACGTATGATGGTGAAATCAAACAAGCTTTTCCTCCACAATCTGTAACTCTTTTATTAGAAGATGAAATAGATATTAGCCGTGGAGATATGATTGTGAGGACCAATAATCAAGCTCAGACAACTCAAGATCTAGAAATTATGCTCTGTTGGTTTGATCATAATAAGCCGTTGCAGCTTAGAGGTAAATATGCGCTTAAGCATACTACACAAGATATAAGATGTATGGTCAAGGAGATTAAGTATAAGCTTGATATAAATACTTTGCACAGAGAGCAAGAGGATACCAATATTAAATCAAATGATATCGCTAGAGTAAGCCTACGTACTACTAAACCAATATTTGTAGACGAGTATAGACAGAATAGAGCTACCGGCTCTATTATTTTGATAGATGAGGCAACAAATAATACGGTTGCGGCAGGTATGATTATATAGGGAGAACTAAAAATTACAAGATTTACTTCTCTAAAAAAACTATTAAAATAAAGTAAATCTTCAAAATCTAAACATTCACCATATTAAACTCAAAAGTCCTAAGCATAGTTATTCTTAGGAATCTAGTCCTTAGTCGGTGATAATATGT
Organism: Saprospiraceae bacterium; assembly: GCA_020629715.1. GTDB lineage: Bacteria > Bacteroidota > Bacteroidia > Chitinophagales > Saprospiraceae > JAHDGW01. The sequence goes on along the minus strand of JAHDCU010000007.1, from coordinate 250,615 downwards.
TAAAAAAAATAGAAAGGCAAGCAGAGGCGTCCATTCCTACAAATAAGGGTACTTTTCAAATGATAGCTTATGCGCGGGATAAGCATGATCAGATGCCACATATTGTACTTCTTAACCCCAATTCTGATTTTAATAATCCTATAAATATTCGTATTCACTCAGAATGTATAACTGGCGATCTCTTTGGCTCCAAAAGATGCGAATGTGGAGAGCAACTTGATTGGTCTATGAACTATATCAATAAATATGGTGGGGCGATCATATACTTGAGACAAGAAGGTAGAGGAATAGGGATCATCAATAAACTTCATGCCTATGTTAAGCAAGATGAAGGCCATAATACTGCAGAAGCCAATCGAATATTAGGATTTGGCTATGATGATAGAACCTATGATGATGCCATAAAAATACTAGAAGATCTAGGAATAACTATAATCAACCTACTGACCAATAATCCAGAAAAAATCAATGCATTGGATAAAAGTGGTATTAAAGTATTGGAGAGAGTTCCAGTCGAAATTGTACCACAGAAGGAAAACTTAGCCTATCTCAAAACAAAAAAAGATTTTTTTGGACATAAGCTTAATATAGATTAAATAATACTATTGGTAGGATACTTCCTACATTACAAGAAATAGGTTTTTAAAGCATAAGCAATGTCCTTATTGAAAATGAAAAATCTTAAAGCAAAAAATTTATGTTATCGGAACTACTGAGTAAAAAGAAAAAAATTAGCGTAACGGGCTTGGGCTACGTTGGGCTTCCACTTGCTTTAGAGTTTGCAAAAAAATTCTCTGTGATTGGTTTTGATATCAATACAGAACGAGTAGAATTGATGAAAAAGGGAATAGACCCAAGTAAGGAGTTAGACTCTTCTGCATTTGATGGATGCGATATTCAATTCACAGATAATGCTGAAGATTTAAAGGAAGCACATTTTCATATTATAGGAGTACCTACGGATATAGATGAGCATAAAGTACCAAATTTGAAACCATTGCTAGGAGCAAGTGCAAGTGTAGGCGGATCTTTGAAAAAAGGCGATATCGTAGTATACGAGAGTACGGTATACCCTGGTTGTACAGAAGACGATTGTCTACCAATACTCGAGAAAGAAAGTAATCTTAAAGCTGGTAAAGACTTTTTTTACGGTTATAGTCCTGAACGAATAGTACCAGGTGATAAAGTACGAACACTTATTAAAATTTTGAAAATTGTAAGTGGTTGTGATGAAACTACGCTGGATACAATATCTGATGTATACGGCAGTATCATTGAAGCGGGGTTATATAAGGCATCATCGGTAAAAGTTGCGGAGGCGGCTAAGGTGATCGAAAATACTCAAAGAGATATCAATATCTCTTTGATGAATGAACTGGCTATTATATTTGATCGGATAGGTATAGATACCAACGAAGTCATCGAAGCTGCCGGATCTAAATGGAATTTTCATAAATATACCCCAGGTCTTGTAGGAGGACATTGTATCGGTGTAGATCCTTACTATTTAATGCACAAATCAAAGCAAATAGGGCATGATCCACAGGTAATAGCAGCGGGAAGGAGAGTAAATGATTATATCCCTCATTTTATTGCCAAAAAAGTAGTCACTACGCTTATTGAACAAGGTAAAAACCCTGGTAATAGCAAAGTTTTAGTCATGGGCGTAACCTTTAAAGAAGATGTTTCTGATATCAGAAACTCTAAGGTTGCTGATTTGATCAAAGAGCTTATGGATTATTCTATGAATGTGCATGTCGTCGATCCTCATGCATCCGCCAATGAGGTTGCCCATGAATATGGCATAGGGATGATTTCCAAACCGGAGCATTCGTATGATGCAATATTGATGGCTGTTGGACACAGGGAGTACAGATCTATGAAAGTTGAAGAACTCAAAGAGCTTTCTAACGGCCCACTACTCTTCTTTGATATTAAAGGAGTAATGAATCGAGACGAATTTGATTTTTACTGGAAACTCTAGTGAAATTAACTCTGAGTTAAATTAATTTAAGATGATGACGTATATAATCGTAATATGCTGATCAATGATTATAGACGATATAATACATCAGTAAAAGATTACTTTGGTGACGATAGTGATAAGCTATTGGTGGTCACACTAGAAGATCCAAAGATCACTGAGCATATCAAAGAGTTTTTGGGTATAGACTCTACATTGGAGATGATGCCTTGGGAGAATAGGACGGATAATAAATAAAACATAAATATATTAGTGCTCTTATTTATATTAAAAATCGGTTCATATGAAAGGTATTATTTTGGCAGGAGGTTCAGGCTCAAGACTATATCCTATAACGAAAGGAATAAGTAAGCAGTTAATGCCAGTTTACGATAAGCCCATGATATACTATCCTTTATCGACGCTTATGATGGCTGGAATAAAAGAAATTTTAATAATAACAACGCCAGAAGACTCTATTTCCTTTCAGGATTTATTAGGAGATGGTAGTAATTTAGGTTGTAAATTTGAATACGCTGTACAACCAGTTCCTAATGGATTAGCTCAAGCATTTGTAATTGGCGAAGAGTTTATTGGAACAGATAGTGTCTGCTTGATTTTAGGTGATAATATTTTCCATGGTTCAGATCTTGTTAGAAAATTAAAAAGCGGAGCATCTACTGATGAAGGAGCTATGGTTTTTGCTTACTCTGTGAGTGATCCAGAGCGATACGGAGTGGTTGAATTTGATGATAATTATAGAGCGATAAGTATAGAGGAAAAACCTAGCAAACCAAGTTCTAGATATGCAGTTCCAGGTCTATATTTTTATGATAATAAAGTTGTTGATATTGCAAAAACTATTAAACCATCAGCAAGAGGTGAGTACGAGATAACAACAATTAATGAGTATTATTTAAAGCACGGCCAATTGAAGGTCTCAGTATTAGGTCGAGGGACAGCTTGGTTAGATACTGGAACATTTGATTCCTTACATGATGCTTCAGAGTTTGTTAGGGTGATTGAAAAACGGCAAGGTTACAAAATAGGTTGTATCGAAGAAGTTGCTTGGAGGATGGAATTTATTAATGATACTCAATTTCGAAAATTGGCTGATCCTCAACTTAAGAGTGGTTATGGCTTATACTTACTAAATCAATTAAATCAGTAATTAATTATATAATTTATATCAACTTATGTTTGACAATATTAATGCAGAAAAAGTTACTGTAGGCAGAAATGTAGTTATAGAAGATAGTGCTATAATTCGAGGAATAAATGGAAAGTCAAAATCAATTTTTATTGGAGACAATACTTATATCGGTAAGAATGTACAAATAATTTGTGATGATTTTTCTATCGGAGATTATAGTAAAATTCACCATAATACTAATATACATGGATATAAACCGTGCCACATTGGTCACAATGCTTGGATAGGGCAGTATTGCATTATTGATTCTATTGGTGGGACGACCATAGGAGATAATTGTGGTATTGGTGCTCATTCTCAGTTATGGAGTCATATTAAATATGGAGATACATTAGAGGGAAGTAGATTCTTATCTGAGAGTCCTCTTGTTATTGGAAATGATGTATGGTTTGTGGGTCATTGTATAGTAAGTCCGGTTAATGTCAAAGACAAAGCTTTGGCATTGGTTGGATCGGTAATAACAAAGGATATGGATTATAATTGTATTTACGCTGGAAGTCCGGCAAAAGATATTAGTTCAAAGACTGGATTCCATTTTAATGAAAGAGGACTTGAAGAAAAATTTGAGATGTTAAAAAACCATCTTAATGAAAGCAAATTAGACTCTGGTAAGATTAGAATTGTAAAAGACACCTTGAAGGTTTGTTTTGAAGATGATATGACCTATTTCGATGTATCCTCTCGGAAATACACCAAAAAATATAATAAAACTGAAATTCAATTTATGAAGTATTTACTACCTGAGAAGGGGAAATTTACTCCATTTTAACTTATTTCAAAAAGTCAATATGATCCCATTTAATAAGCCCTATAAAACGGGTAAGGAGTATATATACATTGAAGACGCTATTCAAAGAGGAAAGCTGTCAGGAAATGGATTTTATACTAAAAAATGTCAGAAATATTTAGAGTACAAATATGGATTTGGAAAATGTCTCCTTACTACCTCATGCACTGATGCATTAGAAATGGCGGCAATATTGATAGATATAAAACCAGGAGACGAGGTAATCATGCCTTCGTATACTTTTGTGTCAACTTCTAATGCCTTTGTATTAAGGGGAGCAAGAATTGTTTTTGCAGACTCTTGTCCTCACAATCCTAATATAGATCCAAATAGGATAGAGGAATTAATTACTGATAAAACAAAAGCTATTGTAGTTGTTCATTATGCAGGTATGGCATGTGATATGGAAAAAATATTGGCTATAGCGGAAAGAAATAATATAAAACTTATAGAAGATGCTGCTCAGGCTGTAGATAGCTACTATAAGGGAAAGCCTCTGGGAACATTTGGTCATTTAGCGGCATTTTCTTTTCATGAAACTAAAAATATAATTAGTGGTGAAGGGGGTATGCTTGCAATAAATGATATGCAGTATACCGATAGAGCAGAGATTATCTGGGAGAAGGGCACTAATCGATCTGCATTTTTTAGAGGAGAGATAGATAAGTATGGCTGGGTAGATATAGGGTCTTCTTTTTTACCTTCTGAAATTATTGCAGCGTTTTTATGGGCACAGATTGAAAACATTAACCAGATACAAGAAAAAAGGAAAGCAATCTGGAATAGATATAATTTTCATTTAAAAGGAAATAACAACTATTATACTACTCAAGAGATTGAGTCCGATGCCACAAATAATGCGCATATGTATTATCTATTATGTAATTCATTAGAACAAAGATCAAAACTTATATCCTATTTGAGAAACTATAATATTCATGCAGTTTTTCATTATTTATCATTACATAAAAGTCCATTTTATAAAGACAAGCATGACGACAGAGAATTACCTAACTGCAATAAATTTGCTGAAAGATTAGTGAGGCTACCCTTATACGTAGATTTGAGCTTGCAGGAGGTCGATTATATCTGTGAGAAAATTTTAGCCTTTGAGATATAAAATTCTGAATATTGGACCTGATGATAAGTTTATAGATAGAGCGGATTCTTTATTGGCTAAAACCTTCATAGATTCAGTTATAGAATGGAAGATATTCAAGAAAAAAGACAAAAACTTGAATTTCGTGCAAGCCGAGTCAGTATGCGGAACAATATCTACGGTAAATGATGAAATTGAGCACATAGAGATTGTTAATATAGATAGTTATGATTTTATCCTTGTACATTATCTAGCATCCATTAGTGCAAGAACGGTATTAAAATATTCATCTTACCATCGATTTGTATGGATAATATGGGGTGCTGATTTATATAACTCTTTCGACCAGCGGAATATATTAGCCCCCCAAACTTATAGGTATGTAAGTTTTATTAAAAAACTAAGCTCGATTAAGAATATAATTTTTAAACGACAGCCGGTAGACAATGGAAAATTATTGCTAGAGGCTATGACAAAACTGAGGTATATTGGCGTCCTTTATAGAGAGGAATTTGAATTGCTTAATAAATTTTTACCTATACCTAGAAAGCATATTCATTTTTTCTATTATCCATTAGAATGGATGAAGCTAAGTGTAAGTGGACAACCTTTAAATAATAACAAAATACTAATTGGTAATTCTGCAATACCAACCAATAACCATATAGATATCTTCAATAAAGTCAAATCATTGATTAAGCACGATACAGAAGTAGTAGTTCCCTTGAGCTATGGTGATAAGAGGTATGCAAATTATATTACTCGAAAAGGGCAGAATTATTTTAAAAATTTTAATCCACTACTAGACTTCGTGCCATTAGAGGAGTATCAAAAAATAGTCAACGACTGTGGAGTAGTAATAATGTATCATTTTAGACAACAAGCCATAGGCAATATTATAGCATCCTTGTACTTTGGGTCAAAAGTATTTTTAAGTAATAAAAGTTCAGTCTATTCCTACTTTAAACGAATAGGTCTAGCTATTTTTTCAGTAGAAAATCATTTAGAAAAGAAGGAGCTCTTCACATCATTGTCCAGGGAGGTAGTAGAGCAAAATAAGCTCATACTGAAAAAATATTTTAGCTTAAATAATACAATGAAATTATTAAAGAAAGATATAGATAATTTATTTGGATCTAATGAAGAGAAACATTCGTAAGCACTTTAATACTCTAATAAATCCATTTATATCGTTACCGGATACTCCGATAATAATATTAGGTCATCAAAAATCTGGTACAAGTGCTATTTCTAGACTTTTTGCAGAAAGATCAGGTAAGACCTTAACCCTTGACACCCCTTTACTATGGGAACCACACTTAGGGAGACTAATTAAAAATAGATCTGAATTTAAATATTGGGTTACAAAACACAAGAGAACTTTCAGTAAGGATATAATTAAAGAACCTAATTTAACATACTTCTATGATGAAATATGCCATACGTACAAATCACCTAAATTTATTTACGTAGTTAGAGACCCTAGAAGTAATATAAGAAGCTTATTAAATAGACTTAAATTAAAAGGAAATCACTCTGTAAATCCTGATTTAAGTAAAGTTGAAGATGCATGGAAGCCCCTTTTCGAATCGTCTTATGAAAAAGACATACATTATGTAAAAGCAATATCTGAACGCTGGATAAGTTTTGTGGACTGTTACCTACAGAATAAGGACAATATGCATCTTATTAAATATGAAAATTTTGTCCAGGATAAACAAAAATGTATTGATGAACTTTGTGAACTATTCGACTTCCCAAAAGTAAGCGATATTACAGAGTTATTGGATGTTCAATTTCAACCTAGAGGAGATAGAAATATCTCATACCAAGAGTTTTTTGGAGATAACAACTTAGAAAAAATTGAAACCACATGCTCTGACCTCATGATTAAATTAGGCTACCGTTAATGAAATATAACGAGATTAAGTGAGTTTAAAAGCCGAAACAATTAAGGGAGTTAAGTGGACTAGTTTAGCTAAGGTTACTGTATCAATAGTTGCCTTGTTAAGGATTAGTATTCTAACCCGATACCTTGACTCGGCAGATTTCGGTCTTATGTCCATAGTCTTATTCGTAATAGGGTTTAGTAATCTTTTTATGGATATGGGTTTAACATCAGCTATTCTCCACAAACAGAATACCGATCAAAAAACTTATGCTAGTCTGTATTGGCTTAATCTCACGGTTAGTATTATCATTTACGGGATTATATTAATTCTGGCTCCTTGGGTAACTATTTTTTATGAATTAAATGAACTCCATACCCTTATACCACTAGCAGGTTTAAGTGTAATATTCGGTGGTATTGGACGTCAGTTCGCCACGATTTTGCAAAAAAACTTACTATTCGAAAAAATCGCGATTATTGAAATTACTTCAGCAATTATATCATTTTTTGTTGCAATTTATTGTGCTATTAACGGGTATGGGGTATATGCATTGCTATACTCGATACTGACTATGAATATTATCTCTAATCTTTTACTTTTGATTTCTGGGGTTGGCAATTATGGATTGCTATTTTATATAAATATAAGGCTTACACTTCCATACCTTAAAATTGGTATATATCAAATGGGTAGTAGCATAATAAATTATTTTAATAGGGATTTAGATATTCTAATTATCGGAAAACTTTTAGGTGCTGAGGTTCTAGGAGGTTACAGTCTTGCCAAACAGTTAGTTTTTAAACCGACTGGTATAATAAATCCTATTATAACTAAAGTAGCTACGCCATTATTCTCTAAGATTCAGGTGGAGGGAGAACGTGTTAAAGACGCTTATCTTAAATTAGTAAATACACTAACAACGATTAATTTCTTTTTGTATGCAGTTATGGCTCTATTTTCTTATTGGATAGTAACATTTTTATACGGAAGCAGCTACATTCATATAGTTAGTATAGTGCAGGTTTTATCTTTGTACATGACTCTTAGATCTATTGGTAACTCTACAGGCTCACTTATTGTAGCATTTGGTAAAACTCATTTAGGTTTTTACTGGAATTTAGGCATCTTACTTCTTACACCGTTGGTTATATATGTAGGATCATTTTATGACATTGTAGGTATTGCCTTTGCATTATTCTTGTATCAGCTCTTGCTAGTTATACCCGCTTTTAAGTTCGTAATTCAAAAACTTATTCCAATACGAATATCGGAGTATTTGGAATCATTAATTCCTAATTACAGATTGATTAAAAGTTATAAAACCTTTTTTAAGAATTAAAACTATATCGATTTGAAACTCAATAAAACATCTAAATTGAAAAAAATATTATTTCTGCGCCTTAGAGGTATTGCCAGTGGAGTTCTTCTGAGTCAGTTATATTAGGTAATAGGAATGAGAAAATCACTTTTAAATTTATGACTCCAGCGATTGTAGTTATTGGATATAATAGACCAAAATCTATTGTGAGAGTTTTAGATTCTATTTCTAGAGCTAATTATGTATTTAAGGATATCACTCTCTGTATTTGTATAGATTTTGAGGAGTCTAGTGAAAATAGACAAGTACTAGAAATTGCAAATTCGTTTTGCTGGAAATATGGGCATAAACGAGTTATACATCAAGCTATAAATCTTGGATTAAAAGCGCATATTTTAAAATGTGGAGATTTAGTTAATGAGTATGGAAGTATAATTATGCTGGAAGATGATTTAACCGTTAGTCACAACTTTTATACTTATGCAAATAATGCTCTAAAATTTTATCAATTAGATAATCAAATAGCAGGAGTATCACTTTACAATCACAAACTAAACTTTAATAACCTTCTTCCTTTTGAGCCTATCGTTGACGATTCAGATGTATATTTTATCAAGGTAGCATCTTCTTGGGGTCAGGCGTGGACAAAAGAACAATGGGGAGCTTTTAAGTCATGGTATAAAACAAATTTATATGTTGATCAACAATCGTATATTCCTACTTATGTCAAAAACTGGCCAGATTCTTCTTGGTTGAAACATTTCATAAACTTCTGTCAGGCGAATGACAAGTACTTTGTATTTCCAAGAATATCATATAGTACTAATTGGTCTGATACAGGAACTAACAATGCGAAACCAAGTACATTTTTCCAAGTACCATTAGAACAAGGAAAAGTGAATAGTAATTTTATAGAATTAAATGATAGTGTATCAAGATACGATAGTCATTTTGAATTATGCGCAGAGTTATCTGTCTCTTACCCAGGAATAAGCAATTCGCAGATAGAGTTTGATTTATATGGAACAAAAGAAATTTTCGAAAAACCTTATGTCATTTCGTGTAAAAAATGCAAGCATCCGTTAAAAACGTATGGTTTGGATTGCAAGCCTCTTGTTTTAAATATCTTGTATAAGGTAGAAGGTAAAATGTTTTCACTCGGGAAAGCGGAAGATTTTAATTTATCAAAAACATTAAAAGATCAAATCGCAGAAAAGCATATATATAATTACTTTTTTGGGTCTTTAGGTTTTCTAAATAAAGTTAGGCACATTGTAAAACTATTCTTGAATAGATATTTTCAAAAATGAAAAGATTCTTAAGGTTAATATTCAGTCCCACTAAAAATTTTATTAGACAGACTCTGGTTAATATTAAATACCTTGTGAAGCATAAATCGTTAAAATTAGGTAATAATGTAAGCCTTATAAATGTTGAATTTGATGATTATAATTATATATCATCTAATAGTGCTATTAAGGATTGTTCTTTTGGTAGATTTTCTTACGTTGGAGAAAATACAAGAATACGAAATCTTAGAGTTGGAAACTTTACGAGTATTGGACCTGATGTTAAAATTGGATTAGGAGAACACCCAACAGATAGGTTTTCAACACATCCTGCTTTTTATTCAACTGCCGCGCAGGTAGGTAAGACTTTTTCAAATAAAATAACTTTCGAAGAATATAATGATACAACAAAAATTGGTCATGATGTTTGGATAGGGGCCAATGTAATTATTAAAGGAGGAATTTCTATTGGTAATGGATCTATAATAGCATCGGGAGCCGTAGTAATGAAGGATGTTCCCGATTATAGTATTGTAGGGGGAGTGCCAGCTCATTTTATTAGAAAGAGACTTCCAGAAGATAAGATCAAATATTTAAAATCTTTAGAATGGTGGAATAAAGATGATAAATGGCTCCAAGATAATTTTAATATTATATTTAATGATTAAAAAATTTATTTTAGCTATATCATATCTACCTTTTAAAATTTGGAACCTTTTACTTTTTCAAGTAACTAATTCAGAGAAAGGTGAAAATCTCGTAACACATGGTCAAATTATAAGAAGAGGTAAGGGTTTTTTACAAGTAGGAAACAATTGTAAAATAAACAGTAATGCAACCAAGAACCCTGTAGGTATAGCTCATAACACTATGTTTTATATCGCTCCTGAAGCCGAAATTATAATCCATAATAATGTTGGCATCTCTACGTCTTTATTTTATTCTAGAAGTAAGATTGAGATTGAGGACAATGTTTTGGTGGGAGGAGGTTGTCAGTTTTTGGACAATGATTTTCACTCCTTAGATTACGATGAAAGGGTACATAACGGAGATAAGATGGTCAAAAGCGCTCCTATAATCGTACGAGAGGGTGCATTTATAGGTACATCTTCTATCATTCTAAAAGGCGTAACAATTGGCGCTAGATCCATAGTAGCTGCAGGCTCTGTAGTATCAAAAGATATTCCACCCTTGGAGATATGGGGAGGAAATCCTGCAAAATTTATAAAAAAATTAAAGGACTAGTAAGATCATGATATGCAACCCAAAGTAAGTATAGTAACGATTACATACAATGCAGAGAAGTATCTTGAAAGGACTATCAAAAGCGTAATAGATCAGTCATATGATCATATAGAATACATAATCATCGATGGTGCCAGCAAGGATGGAACTCTAGATCTTGTAAAGAAATATCGAGACCACATCCATTATTTCATATCAGAGCCAGACAATGGAGTCTTTGATGCAATGAATAAAGGTATAAAAGCGGCTACAGGAGCATGGGTTAATTTCTTGAATGCAGGTGACACCTATCTACAAGATGATGTAATTGAGCAAATTCCATTTATGAAGCATAGAAATGATGCTCTACTTTATGGAAATCGGGTGATTGATATGGAGCGACTTACCTTCCCATATCCGCAGGAAAGTATTAAGTTGGGTATGATTCCGGCATGTCATCAAGCAATGTTTTTCAACAAAGCGTTTTTGAAAAACGAATTTTACCATGATACAACTTATCGTTTGTTTTCAGAATACGCAATGATAGCTGACTTTTATACTAAAGGCTACAGCATGAAATATGTGGACATCAATATGGTGAATTATTTGAGTGAGGGTATATCTAATGAAATATCTTGGCATGCTAGGAAAGCCAAGTTTTACTATTTATACAAATATTTTGGTCTAGGCGGAGTATTGAGAGGTGTTGCGAATAAACTAGGAATACTAAAACTCCCACAACCGATCAGAAAAACAGTAAAGTATGATCAATAAGTTTATAATATTAACTTCCATCATCTGTTTGTCAGCATGCTTATATCAAAAAGAGATTGATGGATCATATGATACATCCATCAAGCAAGAAGATAATTGTCAATTTCAACTCTATCAGTCTCTGTCTGGAGTACCTCAGAGTACAAGATATTTTTTAAACCAAAAAAATGTAAAGAATATCTACTTTATCAATGGAAATATAATTGATAAAAACAAAGATGGTCTCGTAGACGAAAACTCCCTAAGAACTTACATCAGAAAAATCATAAAAAGCAGAACAGCCTCCGATATAGGAGTGCTCGACTGGGAAGGTAAAGCAATACATTCACTAGAAAAAGACCCGTATAACAGCGATAATTTTAGAAAAACAGAAAAACAATATATCAAGGCCTATATGATAGCCAAACAAGAGGCGCCACACGTAGATTGGGGCTTTTATGGTTTACCCTTTAGAGATTATTGGAATCGCAATGAAAAATGGAAACAGTCTAATCAAAAACTATCCAGAATATTGGAGAAAACGGATGTAATATTTCCATCCGTCTATGATTTTTATGTAAGTCATCATTCGTCAGGATTAGAAAGTAGAGATTCTTTGTATGTAAGCGATAATATCAAAGAGGCCTTAAAATTTGGACAGAGGTTTAACAAAAAAGTTATACCGTTTTATTGGCACCGATATCATGATTCCAATAAAAAAGCAGGAATGCAATTGATACCTTGGGAAGAATTTGAAAATCATCTCACAGCAGGAATAGAGGCCAGTTATAAGGACAAATATATAGATGGAGTCATATGGTGGGGATCAGATAAATATTTTTACAACATTGGAAACAAAGGAATAGTAAATGAAGTAGGTAAATTTCGCTCTTTTGAAGAATACCAAGATCACGTAACTAGACGCTATACCACCAATATACTTCAATTGCTATCAACATACTGTGAGTAGTATTAGAGTACATAAAAGTTTTTTTAATCGTTTATTTTCAAAAACTAAGCTAGGTAGGATTGCTTTACTGCTTAGTCTTTTCCTGATATTTGGTTTTCCAATTACTACAGCAATACCGATTTTGCTTCAGATACCTTCTACTCCTGTCAATATCGCATTTAGATTCCTTTACCTATTAGCATCATTTTATTTGATACTTGGTAGTACTATCAGTAAAAACCCTAGAACTAGAGCGATTTCATTAGGTGGTTGGTTTTTGATCGGTTTTTGGTTAGTATATAGTATTAGGCTTATACATGATGTTTCTTTCCAAGGCATAGTGTTTAAAGGAAGTGCATTTTACACCTATTCATTTGCATTTGGATCATGTTTGATACCTATGATAGCTGTACTATTGACAGGAAAGAACATAAAGCATTCCTATATATTACCAGGTATTACTACCATTTTGCTCATAAGTAACTTGGCAATTATATTTTTGGTAATATTTTTTGCTGGTACATTGTCTCCTGAGATATTGATGGCCCGAGTAGCATTAAGTACTAATCTAGAAGAAGGTGCAAGTGAATTGGCAATCAATCCCATTACGATATCGTTATTTGGACAACTACTGGCGTTGTTGTCATTATCTAAACTATTAATTTCTGCAAAGAAAGGTGCTTTTCATACGTTTATGAATATCGTACTTTTTATGCTTGGGCTAGCAAATCTTATTTTAGGAGCCTCCAGAGGACCTATGCTCTCATTCATGGTTTTAGTGTTTCCGATAGTTTTTTACCATCTACATGAAGCCAAAAAAACGAAGCTATACATAACAAAGGTTCTTTTGTTTCTTTTGATACTGATGTCTTCTATATATTATTTCGTAGTACCGCTTATTACATCCAATAAATTAGCAGCAATAGGTAGAATACAGGAGATGATAGAAACGGGAGGTACTACCAAGCTTGATACAAGACCATTAGCATGGGCAGGTGCATGGCAACAATTTTTGGATCGTCCTATTGTTGGAGATTGTTTTTTAGGTAGATTTGACAATTTCTACCCTCATAATATTTATCTGGAAGTATTGATGTCAACAGGAGTTTTAGGAGGTATTTTCTTTTTTTCGTTTTGTGTATTATTTTTTGGAAGATATATTATGCTATACTTTAAATTTGATTTTCCCTATTTCGTAGTTGTATTATTTACTACGTCGTATTTTTTGAGCGGACTTACCTCAGCTTCGTTATTTTCAAATCCAAAATTATGGATGCTATTAGGTCTGACATTTTCTATAATAATAAAAAGTAAATTGAGCTTAGGTTCAAACAAAATTATACATACAATTGCATAATCTACGAGTGTATCTTTAATTATGGATAAAAAACCATCTAGCTTTTTTTTACTGCTGAAAAATATATATAAAAGAGTAAAAATGATCTATACCTTGAATATTAGGTATAGGTTCAGATCTGTTGGTAAAAACGTATATATTTCAGGAAAGCAAACTGTTTTATTTAGGGATGTTGTATTAGGAAACGATGTTTTTGTTGGAGACTATTGTCATTTTGGGGTCAAAGGATTATTTATAGATGATCATACTTTATTAGCTCCTCAAGTTGCTTTCGTTGGTGGTGACCATACTTTTAATATTAAAGGCCAACGTATAAATGAATCTGTATTGTATAACCATACCAAACGGCAATATCTGGAGCAAAAAGGAATCAAAATAGGAAAAGACTGTTGGTTAGGGTTTAGATCGATAATTTTTGATGGTGTCAATATAGGTGAAGGTGCCGTCATTGCCGCGGGTAGCCTGATTAATAAAGATGTAGAGCCCTATACCGTCGTTGCAGGAGTCCCTGCTAGATTTATTAAGCATAGATTTGGTACGAAACAAGACGCTCTAGAACATAGTAAGTCCATAAACGGTGACTATTGGCGTAATTTTGAATCTTAACACTGTATATTCCGCTAAAAACAGATAAAGTATTTTTTTGGATTTAAAAAAACTTCGTCAATAAAAGAATTATTGCATAAACCTAATTTACAACAGGTACGGTACATGAAAAAGACAAAAGTATTCATGCAATATTATACATTGATTCACTACCGAGAATCGGTATTCTACGAAATCAATAAAGACGAGCGTATAGACTTTACTATTTGCTGTGGGAAGAAATCATTTTTTAAGGGAGTGAAAAATTTTATTCCCAGCGATGATCTTCGGGTTATATCCGTTGAAAACAAATATTTTCCTGGAGGTTTTTTATGGCAAAAGAATATTGTACGTATTTTTCTTAGAGAGTCTCCAGAAGTACTTGTTATGCTTGGTGTTACATATAAAGTATTGTCAAATTTTATACTATTTTTCTTGGCAAAGCTTAGAGGTACTAAAGTAATCTGGTGGACACATGGAGCTACAGGACGATTTAATAAGCTCGGGAAGAGTATTTTAAGTTTCTTTTATTCCCGTGCAGATGCTGTGATGGTATATGATGATCAGGGAAAAGAGAGAATGATCGATATGGGTTGTTCAGAAGATAATATTCAAGTCATGAATAATTGTCTGAATGATATTGCATATAAAAGAAAATCTAACGTTACGACATCGGATAAATTAAGATTATCATATATAGGTAGGATTTATCCTGGCAAAAGAATCGACTTGTTGATCGAGGCAGCATCCATATTGAAATCTAAGTGTATACCATTTAAATTAACAATAGTAGGCGATGGAGAAAACTTGCCCGAGCTAAAAGCCATGGTTAATGATAAACAATTATCATCTGATATTTGCTTTACTGGTGCCCTTTATAAAGATGATTTAATACCCATTTTAGAAAGTACAGATATTGGTGTGATTCCTTCACTAGTAGGACTATCAGTCATACAATATATGGCAAAAGGAGTACCTTGCATCACTGATAATGGCCTGAATAACGGATACGAACATGGTCCTGAAGTTGGGGCCATTATTGAGGGAAATACAGGCATGTATTATCAAAAAGGAAATAGTGAATCTTTAGCTAATGCGATAATAGAATTATCAAATAACCTAGAATCATATAAGGCTAATTGTATTAAGTTAGTCGAAGAAAAATTTACTCCTCAAAAAGTAAAAGAAGCTTACATAACAGGAATAACAAAGGCTATGCGCAATAATTCTTAGACAATGAATCATGTTAAAGTAAGAAATACTGAATTTAATAATGGCTCCTATAATCCAGGTAGTAGGCTTCTAGTATTTATTTGGTATTTTTTCAATCTATTATTCATTCAAAATGCCTATAATCCGCTATCAAAACTGAAAGTATTCATTCTAAAATTATTTGGCGCCAAGATAGGTAGAGGAGTCATCATAAAACCTTCGGTAAATATCAAGTATCCTTGGTTTTTAGAAATAGGAGATCATACTTGGATAGGTGAAAACGTATGGATTGATAACTTGACGTCGGTAAAAATAGGCTCTAACGTATGCATATCTCAAGGAGCGATGCTGCTCACAGGTAATCACAACTATAAAAAAACTAGTTTTGATTTGATAACAAAAAAAATAATAATTGAAGATGGAGCATGGGTAGGCGCTCAATCAGTAGTTTGTCCAGGCGTTACTTGTAATAGTCATTCCATACTTACAGTAGGTTCTGTAGCAACCAAAGATTTGGAACCATACATGATTTATCAAGGTAATCCTGCGACTAAGATAAGAGAAAGGAAAATGGAAACTGTATCGTGAAAATTACTATCATCACTACAAGTTATAACAGTGGGCAGACGATAAGAGATACATTAAAAAGTGTCGCTGGTCAAAGCTATACCAATATTGAACACATCATTATAGATGGTAAGTCAAAGGATAATACTTTAGATATTGTTCGAGAATTTCCCCATGTGTCTAAAGTCATCTCAGAGCCAGATAAAGGTATTTATGATGCCATGAATAAGGGCATTGATTATGCTTCTGGAGAGATCATAGCCATCCTAAACTCTGATGATTTTTATGAAGATCATAATGTTATACTCAATGTTGTAAATGCATTTACTCATCAAAAGGTAGACTCCGTATACGGTGATCTACAGTATGTAAATGAATCGAATATTAATAAAATAGTAAGGGTCTGGATTGCCAAACCCTATAAAAGAAGTAAATTCCTAAATGGCTGGATGCCACCTCATCCCAGCTTCTTTTTGAGGAAGGAAATTTACAATAAGTTTGGTAAGTTCAATACTGCGCTTAAAAGTGCAGCTGATTATGAACTCATGCTAAGAATGTTGTTTAAACAAAAAATTACTACACATTACATTCCTAAAGTTTTAGTCAGGATGCGTACTGGAGGTCAAAGTAATCAAAGTATCAAAAATAGGTTATCGGCAAATGCTGAAGACCGTAAAGCTTGGGAAATAAATGGATTGAAACCCAGATTTTACACCATATTACTTAAACCGATTAGAAAAATGTCACAATACTTTATAAAATGAAAAAAGCTCTAATTACTGGAATCACAGGACAAGATGGAGCCTATCTGTCTGAATTGCTATTAAAAAAAGGATACCAAGTACATGGTATCAAGCGAAGATCATCACTCTTCAATACAGGAAGAATTGATCACTTATACCAAGATCCTCATATTGATAATAGAAATTTTATATTACACTACGGAGATCTCACTGATTCTACTAATATCATAAGAATTATACAAGAAGTACAGCCTGATGAGATCTATAACCTAGGAGCTATGTCTCATGTAAAGGTAAGCTTCGATTCACCAGAGTATACTGCTGATGTGGATGGTGTAGGGACTCTCCGGATTTTGGAAGCGGTAAGATTATTGGGTTTAACTAAAAAGACTAAAATATATCAAGCTTCGACATCGGAATTATATGGATTAGTGCAAGAAGTACCTCAATCAGAGACTACTCCATTTTATCCAAGATCACCATATGCCGTAGCAAAAATGTATGCTTATTGGATCACAGTCAATTATAGAGAAGCATACGATATGTTTGCTTGCAATGGGATACTATTCAATCATGAAAGCCCATTGCGTGGTGAGACTTTTGTAACCAGAAAGATCACTAGAGCCACTGCCAAAATCGGATTAGGACTGCAAGATCAGATGTACCTAGGCAATATGGACGCGAAAAGGGACTGGGGGCATGCCAAAGACTATGTAGAACTCATGTGGAGGATACTACAACATGATAATGCAGAAGACTGGGTAATTGCTACTGGAGTAACCACAAGTGTACGTGATTTTGTAAGAATGTCATTTAAAGAAATAGGAGTGGAGTTAGAGTTTTCTGGTGAAGGAGAACAAGAAGTAGGGAAAATAGCATCATGTAAAAATCCAGACTATCAACTTGAGATAGGTAAAACCGTGGTATCAGTAGATCCCAAATACTATAGACCTACTGAGGTAGAATTATTGATTGGAGATCCTACTAAAGCCAAGGAAAAATTAGGATGGGAGCCTCACTATGATCTCGAAGCGTTGTGTAGTGAGATGGTAGCAGCTGACATTGAGTTATTTAAACGTGATCAAATATTGAAAGAAGCAGGTTTTGAAGTTAAAAATGAATTTGAGTAAAATGGATCACAACAGTAAAATTTATATTGCTGGACATCGCGGTATGGTTGGTTCTGCTATACGCAGAAAGCTCTGGGATAAAGGATTTAAAAATATCTTAAGCTTTACGAGTACAGAGTTGGACTTAAGAAACCAGCAATTAGTCAACAGCATGTTTCAGGCTGAAAAACCCGATTACGTATTCTTAGCAGCGGCAAAAGTAGGAGGCATACAAGCCAATAATGTTTATCGTGCAGAGTTTTTATACGATAACCTTATGATTCAAAATAACATTATCCATGCGGCTTACATGAGCGGTGTGAAAAAACTTTTGTTTCTAGGCTCATCGTGTATTTACCCTAAACTTGCCGATCAACCACTCAAAGAAGACTATCTATTAGGAGGAAAGTTGGAACCGACTAATGAGCCTTATGCTATAGCCAAAATTGCTGGTATCAAGATGTGTGAAGCTTACAGAGATCAGTATGATTGTAACTTTATATCTGCTATGCCGACTAATTTATATGGACCCAATGACAATTATGATCTAAATAATTCTCACGTCCTACCTGCACTCATACGAAAGTTTCATACGGCTAAAAAAGAAAACCTTCCTTCGGTAACTATGTGGGGGACGGGTACGCCTTTAAGGGAATTTTTACATGTAGACGATCTTGCGGAAGCTTGTTTTTTTCTGATGAAAGAGTATGATGGAAAATCGCATGTCAATGTGGGATCTGGTAAAGAAGTATCTATTAAAGAATTGGCCGAGATGATCTCACGAGTCGTAGATTATAAAGGAAAAATAGTACATGACTTAGATAAACCAGATGGGACTCCACGAAAATTGATGGATGTAAGTCTATTAGAAAAACTTGGTTGGAAATATAAGATCGAATTAGAAGACGGTATCAGAAAGGTATATGAAGACCTCGATGATAAAGAGTGGTATTAAAACGAACGGAATAAAGGAAAATACAACATGAACTCTAACCATTACATAGCCATCATGGCAGGAGGCGTAGGCTCACGTTTTTGGCCGTCGAGTACCCAAGTAAGACCAAAGCAATTCTTGGATATATTGGGTGTAGGCAAATCATTACTTCGCATGACTTTTGAACGATGTACAAAGCTCGTTGCATCAGAAAATGTATTGATCGTTACCAATGAAAGGTATAGATCTTTGGTTCAAGAGCAACTACCCGAACTACCTAATGAAAATATATTAGGAGAACCATCCATGAATAATACGGCACCCTGTATCGCTTGGACTGCTCTTCATTTACAAGTCAGAAACCCTCAAGCAATTTTTGCGGTATTACCATCAGACCACGTTATTCTCAAAGAACAAGATTACATTAACCGATTGACCGAGGCTTTTACATATGCCGAACATAATGATGCGATAGTAACCTTAGGAATTCAGCCAACTAGACCAGATACTGGATACGGATATATCGAAACAGAAGATGATGGAGAAGCTATTAGATCTGTAAAATCATTTAGAGAAAAACCAGACCATGAAACCGCTAAATCCTATTTAGATCAAGGAAATTACTTATGGAATGCAGGTATGTTTGTATGGTCTGTAAAAACCATAGTGCAAGCTTTTAGAGCACATGAGCCTGAGATATTACAGGTGCTTACAGAAGATTTAGATAAACTTGGTGGATCACAAGAGCAGGAATATATCAATCGAGTATATCCCAATACGAAAAGGATATCGGTAGATTATGCAATACTAGAGAGAGCGGATAATGTATATACTATTCCATCTGATATTGGCTGGTCCGATCTTGGTACATGGAACAGTCTACATGCATTTAGAGAAAAAGATGATAATGATTGTGTAGCTATTGGGAAGAACATTCATTTAATAGAAAGTGAAGATATTATTGTACGTGCTGATGATAATAAGACAGTAGTGATAAAAGGATTACAAGATTATATCGTCGTGGATGAAAAAGATGCATTATTGATCTATCCAAAGTCTCAGGAGCAAGAGATTAAGCAAGTGGTTCAAAGTCTGAAGGGGAAAGTCAAAAGTACTAGATTTTAATAAATGAAATCTTTTGAGGATCTATTAGTTTGGCAAAAGGCAAAAACAGTCTTTGAGGTACTGTACAGCAATTTTTCTGCTTGTAAAGACTATTATTTAAAAGATCAAATATTAAGAGCAGGGTTGTCTATATCTAACAATATTGCTGAGGGATACGAAAGGCATACTACTAAAGAGTTTCGCCAGTTTCTATTTATTACAAAAGGAAGCTGTGGAGAGGTGAGGTCAATGATATTAATTGCTACGAGTCTCAAATTGATTGATGATCAATTGGCAAAAGGGTTATTAGATAAATTATTAGAAATTTCTAAAATGTTAAGCGGGCTAATAAAATCATTGAAAGTATGAAGATGTTGAATTTAGTTTCATACTTTCTTCCTTTTCCTCTTTCCACTTTCGGCTTTCCACTTTCTCCCTTTCAACTTTTTACTTTATGCGGATAGCCCTAGTAGCCAACTCCACTTGGAATATATACAACTTTAGGCTCAATGTACTCAAAAAGTTGCTTGCCGAAGGGCACGAAATCATAGTCATAGCTCCTGTAGATGCATATATCGAGTATATGGAAAAGTATCCTCAGGTTCAGCATATTGCCTTGAGATCGCTAGGTCGTGATAGCAAAAACCCACTTAGGGATCTTGTATTGATTGAAGAGTTTAGAAGAAAATTCAAAAGACTCAAGCCTGACCTTATTATAACCTACACCCATAAACCGAATATCTATGGAGGGATTGCGGCAAGGATTGTAGGGATACCTACAGTGGCGATGGTTACAGGGCTCGGATATGCTTTCTTACATAACGGAATTATAAACAGGATCACTAAAGCGCTATATCGGTTGAGCTCAAAGCATCATAGCAAAGTGATTTTTGAGAATATAGATGATCGATTGATGTTTGTGGAGCAGGGATTGATTACTAAGGAGCAAGGAGTTTCTATCAAAGGCTGTGGTGTAGATATTAACCATTTTGCCCCTCGACCAAATGGTGAACTACGTGAAAAGACCGTCTTTACCTTTATAGGACGACTGCTCTATGATAAAGGGATTGTAGAATTTGTCGAAGCAGCTAAAGCAATTAAGGCTAAGCATAAGAATGTTGAGTTTTGGGTGATCGGTGAACTAGATGCGCAAAATCCGTCTATGGTGAATAATGAGGATTTACTCCATTGGATAGAAACTAATATCATCGATTATCATGGATTTATACGAGATGTGAGACCCTTTATACAGAAATCTGATTGTATTGTATTGCCAAGTTATAGGGAGGCAATTCCTAGAACTATTACAGAAGCGATGGCTATGGCTAAACCTGTTATTACAACAGATACGGCCGGGTGCAGGGAGTCCGTAGAAGTAGGAAAAAATGGATTCTTAGCCACGGTACGAGACGCTATTTCACTTACGGATAAGATTGATCAGTTTCTGCAACTCTCTCATGATGATCATGTAAAAATGGGGCAATATGGTAGACAAAAGGCAGAACGAGAATTTGATGATAGAAAGATCGCTAATGATATCTATCAGATAATAAGACCTTTTCTGGGAAAAGAAAACACTTGATTTAGGGAAGAAGTATGCTTATATTATAATTCGTTATGTCGAGCAAATATAAAATATCAGAACCTATTATATCAAGTTTTAATGATATCGATGCGAGTGGATATTATAGCTATGCCGATTACCTCCAATGGCAATTTGAAGAACGAGTGGAGTTACTAAAAGGTAAGATATTTAAGATGTCTCCTGCTCCAAATAGGATGCATCAAGAGATAAGTATGATATTATCCAATATAATATATCGTACGCTTCAAAATAGCCCATGTAAAGTATACTCTGCTCCTTTCGATGTAAGATTGATATCTCAAGGAAAAGAAGATGAACAAATCACCACAGTAGTACAACCCGATATCTGCGTTATATGTGATCACTCAAAGCTAGATGATCGTGGTTGTATAGGTGCCCCAGATTTGATAATAGAAATACTCTCGCCATCTAACGATCGTCATGATCTGAAAAGAAAGTTCTTTTTGTACGAGGAGCATGGAGTACAAGAGTATTGGATTGTTGATCCACGTGTAAAGACAATTGTAAAACATGTACTTACTGATGGTAAATATGTGACTCAATCGCCTCCTTATTTTACAGAAGACACCTTGACAACGGATATTTTACCTGGTTTAGAAATAAATGTTGAGGAGATATTTAAAGAGTAGACTTCAGCCTTATATCTCGAATCAGAGCCATCTCTTTTTCAAACCTATCTTCCCATGTTGTAATTCTCTTTGCAACCTTTTTCCTTCCTGTTAGAGCTAAATCTAGCTTCTTTTCAGAATTTAAAATAGCATTGATCTTCTGACTAAGTGAGGAGATTAACTGATCGTCATCTGGTGAGACAATGGCGTTGTATTGATCTTGAAAAACAAGGGTTGTTTCTCCATTATCAACAGTGCAAATCAATCTGCCGCTTAGTGCATTTTCCCACATTACATTTCCTAAACTTCCACCTTCGTATAAGAATATACTTAGGTCAAATTCTTCGAGTTTCTCTATGATTTTTTGATGAGGAACTTCTTTTAAGAGTTTTATATAATTAGCGCATTTCGATTCTTTAATTAGCTCTTTGATTTTGTTTTCAAGGCTTCCTGTTCCTATGATGATTAGATGAGCATCAATGCCGTAATCATCCACAAGGCTTTCAAGCAATTTGATAGATAAATGATGCCTTTTATAAGGCTCCAGTCTAGAAATTGAACATATTTTTAATGGAGACTTCAGCATTGTCACGGGCGTATGATTCAATAGCTTCTCTCTCATGGAACGATCCATGCCGTTGAATAACATCTTCACATTAATCTGTGGATTAAAATACTGAGCAACTTTGTCAAAAGCTGTACCGTCTTGTGTTGCAATCATAAGATCACAAGGTCTTTTTATGGCAAGAATTTCCATCAAGTGACGTGTATATATTTTAAACCAACGTTTTTGTTTGAGTGGTTGAGTAAGTATGGTTCCATAGATTCGTCCTACAGATGGTATGCTATACATTTTACCCAATATTGCTGCTAGACTTGAGTAAGTACTAAGCCCATAGATAATGTCATAGTGATTTGTTTTTAGGTGCTTTTTTAAATAAAAATAAAGCTTGAAATAGCAAAGGAACTTCCAGATCAGATATATAGGAAAAGAAAATTTGATCAATGAAATAGTTGATCCATTTTCAAAAGACTTGGTATGATCTTGATCAAAATTGAATATTACAGAATGAAAACTGTGCTCTTTATGATTCCCAAGGTACTGGTATAAATTATATATTGCCGGTGTTCCAGTAGGAGCTCCATTATCATGAAACCATTGGTTCAATGGCCTGTAATATTCTCCAATGATTAGGATATGCATTGATCAAGATATTGCTTATATAATGACTTCAATGGCTTTCCAAACCACATAGATTCATCAAAATTACTGTTATGCCAGTTGGATTCTATATGGGTGTTCCAAAGGTGATCTGAAATAAAATTATGGTATAAATGGCTCAAAGCATCAATGTTTTTATGCGCCTCATGAACAAGAGAACTCTCCATGAAAGCCATTGGTTGCTCTATAAAATTAAATGCTCTCTCATTTTTGAAATCATAGAGCTTATATGCAAAACCTGTCCCACATCTAAATCCAATTCGGCGATTATATCCTAGGCTACTATCTTGTTTTATTCCTTGATTTTCAATGATATAAGGCGTCTTTTCCCAGTCCCAACGTAGGCAGTGCTGTCTACTATGCGTAATTCTTGATTTTGTAATATTTCCTAAGCTTCTTAACTCATCTTGATATAAAGACACTTTGATCGAAGCATTATAACTAGGATGAAGCCCAAGTGTATAATTACGTTCTCGAAGTAACGAAATGAGAGCCTTTATTTTTGGGTCGGATATTCGATAATTATTGTCAAAGCTCGTTTCTCCTCCAGCCATGAAATAACAAGTCTTCGCTATATCTCTTTCACTAAACAACCACTCATACACATCATAAGGATCTTTACTGATCCCAAATAAATATTTAAAAATTGCCAATTTTGATTTTACTAAATATTTAAGTCCACGACGATACCAGAGTATACCTAGAATTGTTTTGGGAATTTTGTAAAAAGGCTTAAAGCGATAAAGCAAGTCGATATCATGAGACAGGTTATGTGAGGTTTTGACCTTCATTTTTTGACCGATGAGAACCTCAATAAACGCAGCTATCAGTTGATCCACAACAGCTTGTTTTTCAAGTTTGTTCTGTACAAGCTTATGAAGATCTTCTTTTAACCAAAGGCTGCTATTGCAATCTTGATTATTAGCAAAAATCTCCTCATATCTACTAATATGAAAGAAAATGGTCTCGAATAAATCGAAACTAAAGGTTCCTTTTTCACAAAAATGAGATTGCTCTTTTGGTTTTTTTTCTACACTAAAAAAGCTAGCATTATCAGATTTGTACTGATTCAGATAAATGTCACTATTGATAGTTTTAGTTTGATCAAAAAAAAGGTTTTGAGATTTTACATTCCAGTCACCTAGAGATGAATGACCATAATGGAGCGTTTGGTCAGTGGGAGATGTGTCAAGTCTCAAGCTTACTTTTTCTTTAGCTAGCGGGTGTCCATTGATATAAGCAATAGTATATAGAAATCGAGGATTAGTTAAAAGCTCGGGAGATGTTATGATCGATATCGTCTTCATGCTTTAAATCGGGTGTCCTTTCAGTAGTCTAAAAGCTGCCCCTAGAATACGATTGGTTTTGGTCAACACAGAATAGTTTGTAAGTTGACCACCAAATGCTCGGAATACTGGCTCTACTTCAGGTATCATGGTTCCTTCGAAATCAAAGGTTCGCCCTTCTGTAATAGAATCTTTTATGGCTTCCCAAAGGATCCATTGGATAGCTCCCTGAGGTTTTGAATCTTTATCTAAACCGATCAACAGGCAATAAGATGTCTTATAATCATTTAAGATCAACGTGCTACATAGGGCTTGATCGTTTTGATAAAGCGTATATTGTTTGCAGCAGTTTTTATCTTCAGATACAGCAACGATTTTATCAATAAGTTCTTGAGAAAAAGGGACTGTCTTGGACTTCCTTTCAAAGGTTTTTTGATTAAGCCGATAAAGTATTTTGGTATTAATCGATTTGTCAAGTGTATACTTTGATTTAGCTTTTTTAATATCAGTCCTTACGCTTGCTTTCAAGTTTTGGTAGACGCTCTCCTTGTCATCATTTATGATTCGGTAAGTATATTTTGCATGATGCCAATAACCTTTTAATATCAAAGGCATTACGTTATCGAGATCAGGATGACATTTGATGTTTTGCATTTTTGCATTGGGTAATTGATGTACGAGATCATACATCACCTTATGCTCGAAGTTATATCTGGAGATTTTTTTTTCCTGGTTTTGGGGATAGATGATATATGGTCCTAGATATGGTGTTAATATTGGATTGATCATCGTGGAAATAGTCCACTTCGATCCCAATACATACGGCCATACAGCCCTGATCTTGCCGTCTTTGGTATAAGAAACTGCCGTGTCCCAATGATTTTTTCCCACTACCGTATCAAGCCACCATGCTTGGTGGAATAAGGGAATCGTCACCTCAGGATCTTGAAACTGTCTATATGTATCTTTGTTTTTAATATTCACGTATTGAAGACTCTAAAATTGATCTAAAAGTAAGGAATTAACTAAAGTCTAGTGCCTTAACGTAAAGTGCTTACTTTTATCGTGTAAATTGCATATGTATTGATACACAAGGATTATATATTACATTTGGTAAGTTGGTATCCTTCTAAGGAAGATGAGTTTGATGGAGATTTTATACAGCGACATATACGCTGCATTCCGGCTCGCCAAGTAGTCGTACATGCGCAGCAGTATACATCTAATGAACATGATCGTACCCAATATCAGAACGAGAAAACAAGTATTGATGAATATGTCCAATACTATAAAAAGACGCTAAAGATATTTAACCCAATATGGCAAGTTTATCATCTTATACAACTATGTCAAGAGGTCATCAAAAAAGAAGGAAAACCTAAGGTTATACATGTGCATGTTGCTCTTTATGCTGGATTTGTAGGATTATGGTTAAGCCGTAAGCTTAATGTACCGCTCGTCATGACTGAGCACTCTACACTCTATACAGGCAAAGAAACTTCTATAAAATCAAGCATTAAGAGGAGGGTTGGTCGATTAGTTCTGAATAGTGCCGATATCATTTTACCCGTCTCAAAACAGTTGGACAGAGAGCTTATTTATAGAGGATTTAATAGCAACAAATCAAAGGTTGTTCATAATGTGGTTTCTTCATTGTTTTTTGAGACACCTACTAAGCGAATAACAGATCATGTCTCATTTATCCATGTTTCTAGTTTAAACGAAGAGCAAAAAAACATCTCTGGTATGATCGAAGCATTTGAGGAATTTCAAGGGCATAACATACCGTTTCATTGGACTTTAGTCGGTAATTACAACATAATGACCACAAAAAATAGATTAGAAAATTCGATTCTTAATGAATCGAATTATTCTTTAGTAGGTCCTCTATCACAAGAAAGTCTTGCAGAATTATTGAGTCATCAAGATGTATTTGTTTTGTTTAGCAACTATGAATCATTTAGTGTGGTAGTGGCCGAGGCAATGGCTGCTGGACTGCCAGTAATCACAAGTAGATGTGGGGGTATTACAGAAGAAATTGATGATGACATCGGTATTCAGATCGAAAAGGGAAATATATCATCGCTCACCAAAGCATTGGTCGATATGTCTCAGCATCATTCAGAATATGATAAAAACTATATTCGAGGTTATGCTGAATCAAGATATTCAACAAAAGCAGTTGGAGAGGAATTGCGATTGATTTATCAAGGATTACAATGAGATCAACATTTTTTAGTATAATCTTACCTACCTATAACCGTGCTGGCATGATCAGTAAAGCGATAGAAAGTGTGATCAGTCAGACTTTTACTGATTGGGAATTGATTATTGTAGATGACGGTGGAAATGATGATACTAAACATGTAGTTGATACTTTTAATAATGATAAGATAAGATATCATTGGCAAGAAAATAGTGGAAGATCTGCTGCAAGGAATGTCGGTTTATCTATGGTAAGGGGAAAATATGTTTGTTTTTTAGATGATGACGATTGGTTTTTAGAGAATCATTTAGACGTTTTATTCAATAATACTGTTTCTACTAATAATTTGATTTTAAAAACAGGGGCTCTAGTATCAAGGGGATGTCAAAAAGTAAAAGAGGGTCTTATTTCTGAAACCAATAAGTCCGTATTAGATTATCTGTGGGATCATGGCATATCATTATTTCAACTATGTATCCCAAAGCAAGTGATAGGACGTTTGATTTTTGATAGACATTTACCATACGGACAAGACCTGATGTGGGTAATGCAAATAGTAATTCGGGGTGTAGAGCTTGTAGAAATAAATCAATATACCGTTGTTATCAATGATCACAGTTCTAGAAGTCATAACTCAGGGGCGGAATCAGAAATATTGAAGAAGAATAAGAGTCTAAAGTTACTATTCCATCAGATTTATGAATTCAATAGTCAAAAATATTTTGATGAAAGTCGCCTCAGAAAAAAATGTAAATTAATAAACTATAGGACTCTGAAAGAATTAGTTAAAGCAGGACATCTTTCTGGAGCTGTTAAGTTTCTAGTTCAGCTTAAAAAACAGTTTAGGATACTTTAAGAGCAAGTATGTGCCATAAATTGCTTTCAATAAAATTCTCAAAATCCTTGGTTTGATTTCTCTGAATATTGGACGGTTGTTTATATAATATCGAAAAAACCATCGATTGGAGCTTACAGAAAGATCATAAGAGATCATTTTTTTCAACCAAGTTCGGCTACGAAGTGCTCTGTCAGTATCTCCTTGCTTGATATTTAGAATGGCATTATTGTCATGCAGTACCCTCACCATTTTGGGCTCGCTCGCTTTTAATATTACTTTCGATAACCTAGCGGCTTCCCAAATTAGATTGAGTTCTTGCCCTCTTTTATGAGTTGTACACCTTATCAGAGAGTTTGAGAAGATTTCGGTACGATATGTAAATCCACCTAATTGTGTTTGACCGTATTTATTAGTTACGATGCTTTCAAAAGAATCTTCTGGGTATATATCTTTTGATACTCCGTATTGCGTTAGTTCTCTATTGTGCTTAGCACTATTGTATTCGATTTTTATAGTTTCAAATACTCCTTCTAGCTCTGGGTTTTGTTTAAATATGTTTAATGTCTTTTTAAAACGGTCAGGTAGATAATAATCATCAGAGTCTAAAAAACTTATAAAATTAAATTTCGCTCTTTCAATACCCAGATTCCTGCTTACACCAGCTCCTCTTGAGGTACCACCTTTATGCTTTAATTCAATAACCCTACTATCCTTGGTTTTTAAGTCACTAATGATTGTAGGAGATATATCAGTACTGCCGTCATCTATTACGATGATTTCACCTATTTCCTTCTGTATGATGCAACTTTCTATACATTTTTGAATGTATGATGCTGAATTATATACTGGAATGATGACAGAGACTTTCACTTTTTAACTAAAATCATTTTAAAATGGAAAATTACCTCATATTTGTAATTCATGAGTAAAAGTAAGTTACAAGTTACTGTAATTGAAGCGGATTCTCCTTTCAAATTGCTTGACATCAGAGAACTAATAAGTTATAGGGATTTGATTATAACGATGAGTTGGAGAGACTTACGCGTAAAATATGCTCAGACTTTTATAGGGTTCTTATGGGCATTGATCAATCCACTTTTCAGCTTACTTATTCTACACTTTATTTTTGGTAGGGTGATACAGGTTGATACAGGAGGTGTACCCCATTTAGTGTTCACCATGATAGGGTTGAGCATTTGGACCTATTTTTCTACATTAGTTAGCGAATCAGGGAACTCTATTTTGAGTAATCAAAATATGATCAAAAAGATATATTTCCCTAAGATAATTCTTCCATTATCAAAAGCATTAACAGGGCTCGTTGATTATATCATAGCTTTAATACTTCTTATCGTGGTAATGATTTATGTTGATTATACCCCTTCTAGCCATATTGTATATGTTCCTTTTTTCCTGTTTATGACCATTTTTACGGGTATTACCGCAGGTATTTGGATAAGTGCGATGACGGTGAGATATCGAGATTTTAAATTTGTAGTACCATTTATTCTCCAATTGGGTTTGTACGCTTCACCAATAGCTTACTCGAGCGAAATGGTGCCTGAAAGCTACCAATTCTTGTATCATTGTAATCCTTTGGTAGGAATTATTGAGGGGCTTAGATGGTCACTTACTGGGATTGGATCCTTGAATAATTCTGTTTGGTATACGATCATTTCCATTGGTATATTTTTTATTGTTGGACTTTGGCTTTTCAGGAGAGTAGAACATAAAATGGCGGATATACTATAATCATGATGAGTAATTCAGAAATAGCGATTCGTGTAGAAGATCTTTCCAAAAAATATACTATCGGAAGTCAGCAAGAAGATCGATTAAGATATGCTCTGAGTAACCTATGGAAGGATCAAAAAACCGAAGAAATTTGGGCTCTAAGGGATGTATCATTCGAAATCAAAAAAGGAGAAGTAGTAGGGATCATTGGACGTAACGGGGCGGGCAAAAGTACTTTGTTAAAAATATTATCTAAAATCACTAAGCCAACATCAGGTAGGGCAATACTGTATGGTAGAGTGGCATCTCTTTTAGAGGTTGGAACAGGCTTTCATCATGAGCTTACAGGTCGTGAAAATATTTATCTCAATGGTAACCTTTTAGGCTTATCTAGACAGGAGATAAAACTACGCTTTGATGAAATAATTGATTTTAGTGGTGTTGAGAAATTTATTGATACACCAGTCAAACATTATTCTTCAGGGATGTATGTAAGATTAGCATTTTCTGTAGCAGCTCATCTCAATCCCGAAATATTATTAGTAGATGAGGTATTAGCTGTAGGTGATTATGAATTTCAACAGAAATGCTTGGGTAAGATGGATGATGTTGCCAAAAGTGGTAGGACGGTGCTTCTAGTAAGCCATAATCTTGCTGCACTGAAGACGCTCTGCCAGTCCTATTTATATTTTGATCATGGAAGAATGATGGAGAAATCTATTGACTTTGATTTCCAATATAACGTGGCACAAAGTAATTCAAGAGCTTTATTACAGTCTGTAAACAATCGATTATTTCTTGATACCAATAATGATTTACGTCTGGAGCTGCAACGAAATCAAAGTCGTCTTGAGCTTATTTCTTTCATTATTATTTACATCAGGAATAGTAGGAATGAAGTGATGTATAAGTTTAATACTAAAAAAAGTATCAATGCCAAGCTGTTAGAATTCTCTTCAGAAAAAAAACTTGAGTTCAACTTAAAATCAGTAAGTCTTTATTCGGGCACATATTCACTAAGTTATGAGGCCTATAATGAAAAAAGCAAAATTATAGAATCGAATAGACTTGCTACATTAGAGGTCTTAAAAAAGGACAAATGGGAACCTCAACTCAAAGAAGGGGTAAGATCTGAATACACTTTTATTATGCGTCAAAAATAATTTAGTGATAAAGGATAATGCTATAATTATAACTGGTATGCATAGGTCTGGCACCTCTTTGATTACACGATGGTTGTCATATTGTGGAATCAATATAGGTACTAATTTACTTCACGGTACTTCTACAAATCCAGATGGTCATTTTGAGGACTTAGAAGTTTTGAAACTGCACGAAAGTATACTTCAGTATAATGGTGTTGATTATTTGACCTCATCATCAGATCTTAATATTAACGAGGTGCATGAACAATTGGCTATTGATTATATAAATAATAGAATAGGTGAAAAGCTTTGGTCGTTCAAAGATCCTAGAGCTTCCTTATTCTTAGATTGGTGGAAATCTCTATATCCAGGCTTCAAGTTTATATTTATTATTCGCGATTGTGAAAGTGTTGCAAGATCTCTTTTGAATAGGGAATTGCTAAACTCAGGATGGCTCAAGAAAATATCCTTCAATAAAAAACAATATCTACATTCAGCGATGGATTCTTGGTACGGCTATAATAGAAGTATATTCAATTTTATTCGAAAGTATCCAGAGGATTCATTCGTTATTAATTGTTATGATGTTTTTGATAGTGCAGATTTGATTGTAAAATCATTAATAGATAGATGGTTTTTAGATTTACAGTATCATGATATAGGTAGTATGATTCGAAAGGATAAACTCGTAATGTCAAATGCTGAGAATTCAATTTTACAAAAATACGATGAGCTACATAGTGCTTTAAATACTTACAGAACTTATTGATAGACTATGAAATCAAAGTTCGCTATAATTATCCCATTTTATCACGGCAACAGATATTTAAGTAGATGCCTACAAAGTATTGTAGCCTCTGTTCGGAATCATACGAATATTAAAGTATTCATTATCAAAAATGACCAGGAAGAAACTATTATTGATACATCTTTAAATCTTGATATTGAGCTAATACAAACTGAACCAAATATTGGCTTCGCCAGAGCTTCTAATCTGGGAGTGTACATGGCACAGTTTCAAGGATATGAATATGTTATTATTCAAAATCAAGATAGTCATTGGATCAATGATAGCCTAGGGCAGCTAATGAGCAATATGACAAAATTTCCAAACGCTTATCACTCCTCCTTATTATGTGACTATTATACTGAAGAGCCTAATATTAGTTTTCTAAAAAGCTATGTTTATAGAATAAGGCCAGAGTTATTACGAGTAGATTTCATGACCTATAGAAATAAAATCAAAGTAGAAAGAGTGGCTGCTGCTGGATTAGGGTTTTCAGTACATTTACTTGATAAAAACGCTTTATTTGATCCGATTTTTTATCACTATGGAGAAGATTATGATTTTTTTGAACGAATAAAACCGACTTTATATATATGGCCCCAAGCTAAACTTGGTCATGTTGATGGTGATGCTAAATCTAGAGATTTGTCTCATCAAGCCATTCAACTTGGTGTTGCAAGGATCAAAAAAGGTATTCGATTTAGAGGGTTTAAAACGACTTTTAAAAACTATTTAGGATTGATTAATGATGGTATTTCATTCTATAAGTCAATTAGCTTTTGTTTGGGTATTACTAAAGGTTTATTGAAATGTTTGATGCAATATTCATCCCTTACACAATATGACAAAGCGTCGGTGAAGAAAAGAATTCTGATTCATCTTGAGAGAGATGCGACGCTATCTCATAATGACCATTTTACCAAATCCATTCTTAAACATTAAATCAGCATTAGTGAAATATTGCTCGAAATCGTCAAGAGAGTTATTGCCCCAATTGACTTTGTAAAGGTATACTCCATTTGCCAATTTATCACCATACTCGTCTGTACCTGTCCATCTATAGTCTGTACGATTATGTCCAATGCGTATAGGGCCAAGCTCATCTTCTGATATTTGTTTTACAAGTTTACCACTCAAAGTATATATGTTTATATACATACCTTCAGGTGGAGTATCTCCAGTTATAGTAAACACAAATTGTGTGGAGGTACTAAATGGGTTGGGATAATTAAATACGTTTGATACTGACTTTTTAGTATTGACTTCAAAGTTGATTTCATATGCTTGATCTCCTGAGAAATTTCCCGACGCATCCCTAGTTTGAGCTATAAGGCTATATTCACCATCAATAGAGAAAGTAGGTGTATAAATTATTTTTGCTGCATCTTCGGAAGTTTCAGATGGTTGGAATTCAATATCGCTACTTTGTAAATCAATAGGTTCTGTATTGCCTAGAGGATCTGTGATGGCTAGATCAAAGTATTCTCGCTCATCGATAAGTAGATATGAATTTTCATCTTTGCTTTCAATTTCGATGATAGGAGTGTATGAAATTAAATCTCCGTTGTTGATAACCTGCCCGTCAAATGTCACATTTAGTATTGGGTTTTGATCATCTTTCTCTACATACACGGATCCTATTGCAAAATTATTAGTGTAATGCTGTTCATTTGGATTTTCTGATTCATTATGTAGTATTGTCCAAGTATATGCACCAGATAGGTTTTTAGAATCTTGATTTATTTCAATTTCAACAGTGGATTTAGGATCTATTTTAGGTACACTAAGTGTCTGATTGATGCTAGAGTTATTTAATGAGGTTAATCCAAAAATCAATTCACTTGAATCAAAATTTTTGTTGGTATAATTGACTAAAGGGACTTTTAATAATAAAGGCTCACCTTGTTGAATTGTATCAAATGATATGGTATTGATGTTTTCTGTGGAGATCGCAATATCTGGTATACTTCGATACAGAACCTTAATGTTATTGATCTGAGGGATAGTTCTATTAGTAGGATCGGCAGCTCTGATTTTAATCTTTATGGTATTGGCAGAAATTTCATTTAAATCACTAAGATCTATTTCATTTACGGCATTGAGATTAATGAGCTCTTCTTCGGTACCATTTTCTAGCATAACGAAAATGGAAATATTAAGACTATCTTGACTCTCTAAATCGGAATAGTCCCAAAGTATTTTATCCCAGTTATTGGAGTTACCGATAATTGTAGACTCAAATTCTCCGTTAGTAAAAAAACGTTCTGCGGTAAGACTATACTCAATTTCATCAGTAATCGTTTCGGCTATTTGTTCGTTAAGCCACACTATATCACCTTTATCTTTTTCGAAGTTAAATAAGAAAGGTACTGTGCCTCGATCTTTTAAAATGTTTACTTCTGAGCTTCCATATTCCTCCAAAATTTCGAAGAGATTGGTGCCATAAATATCCTTATCACTTTCCCATTCATCTATGTAGAAGTTTGCGTTTTCGCTTCTTACCACGGTATATATAAAAACTTCTCCTTGTTCAGGAATAGAATTGAGGAGATCCATTAAATTTTTTCTACTCTCTGGTGTATCCAAATGATACGCCCATAAAAATCGATGCGGAGCAATAGAACCAAAGTCACCTATATCTTCTCTACTTACGATATCTAGCTCAGGATGTCTGATAGTGACCCCTACAAAAGAGCCAATAGATTGAGGATTGAGTGATCCAAATGATGAACCGTTAACAAATATCCATTCTCCGGGAATATTAGATATACCTAAATCAAACCTCATATCTATTTGCTGCCGAAGGAATTCCCATTTACGATCATCACTTACTCTTACTGATTGTAAATCATTTTTCAGAAACTGGTAATAATGACTTTGATTCCAGCCTTCTTCACCATCACTGTCATATGTAAAGGAAGCTTCTTTCCATAAGTATCCTACGTTTGCATCGATGGAGTCTGGTGATACTCTCCAGTAATATACTCGATCATCAACCTTGTCTATAGTTGGACTATAACTTACAAGTCCTCCTCTTTGTGAGATCGTGCCTCGTTCTAATGCAGGGCTATTGAATAAAGCAGTAGTATCTATTTCAAAGATGTAAGATTGCTCTTCTATAAAAGCGTTATTAGTCGATGCTTTGAGCTCAAATGGGCATTCGTCATTGACTATAGCAAAATCATAGGGATATACGGTATTGACTCCATTATCCAAAACGTAAAAACAGAATCCTTCTCCATTGGTTAGCTCAGTAAGCTTATTATTAGTTTCTGCGTATGCTGCTGGTAATTCTTCTATTTTATCATTTGGATCTACAATGATTTCGATACTATTATTACCTAGTTGTGATACATCGGGGGTTGGTATCGATATGGATAAAGTGCTATGATTTGGAGGTGAATCTACAGTCAATAATTCTTCAAATAAAACATCACCTTTTGGTCCACGATGTTGTACTAATACTTCTAATTCTTGAGCTCGATGAAAACCAATGTTATTGACATCAAAATTTAGGGTGAAATTGGGTATGTTAGTACTTATTACCGTAGGATTTATCGTTACTTTTTGTTTGTCTAGCGTATAATCTACTCCTTCATGCGGATTGAGTTTTACCGCAGGATCGCCATGCAGAGTCAGTTGTTGCATCAGACTGCGGGTTGCTGCAGTGCTAGAGTTTTTGTTGGATTGATATATTTCATTGATCAATATACCTAAGTTACTTCCGTAAAAGTTACCACCGATATCACTATAAAAATCTGTACCACTACGTCCTTGGGTAGAGACATAGGCTGTACCTGATGCCGCTAAAAATGCGATTGCTCCTTTCTCTGGTTCTAGTACAAAGTCTTCACTAAGTCCTCTTTCAGTGCCATGTACATTACCCGAAAGACAACCAAGAGATAATATCAAAGGATATTTTCTATAGTTGTTGTACTGACTCACATCTTCCAGACTGAAATCAAATGTACCTACAGCGGAGTGACCGAAAAATGTGACTATGCTACTACCTTCATCAATGATACCTCTAATTTCCTCTGATTGAGAAGTCTCGATTGCATCGGAGGAAAACTTTCTAAAGGTAAATACATCAGCACCAAACCGATTATTCTCTAAGGTATCACGCATCCTTTCTAAGAAATTAAAAATGCCCTGCTGTATATCCGGATCACCACCGCTTAGGTGAATGACTTTCTTCATCCAAGCCTTCCCTTCTATGGTTTGATCCCAATATGAAAGATCATCATGTTGTTTTACTTTTTCAAAATAATCTGCTAGTTCATCTTGATCCTTTGCAGCAATACGTCCAATTAAAAACTTAGGGTCGGCCGTACCACGACTACATACATTAAGCATGTCAGATCCTGGTTGCCCGAAAGGTGATACGTGATTGACAGCAGCATTGCTGAGATTGTCTTCATTGGTACGTACTAGATTGTATTCTTGCCCCTTGCCGACCACATACCAGTAGTCTAGATTGGTCCATACATTTTCGATGTAGTGGGCAAAGTTTCTATTGGCAATATTATGACGATCTACACCGTAAGCGAATTGATCATAAATCTCATCTTGATGTACGATTTCGACATCATAGTTTCCTCCAATATCAGATCTACGGTATTCAGCATATTCCTGTACCACATTTTGTCCATTGATGGTTTTATCCATCGCCTTAGAGGTAAGCATCATGAAATTTGGATTCACATTACTAAAGTCAATAAAAGTCTTAGAAGAAATATCAGCAGGACTTTTATAATCATCATCTGACCCTATGAGTATAAAAGAGGGTTTATTTTGTTTAGGACCTATGAGGTATCTAAGTACTCCTGTATCGGTGTTTCCAATATGAAATTCATGATTGACATGGTCGTACAGCACGGGAGCTATCGAGTTATTGAAGTTGATAATTTCAATATATCGACTAAAGTTACTCTGTGGCAAATCAAATGCCCAAGATGAGGCACCTGAAAAGTCAAAGCTTCTAGGATAAGTAATACGAGCAACGGATACTTGCGTCTTAGAGTTGCTACCAGCATCAGAGGTAAGTTTAATTTCTGTTTTGTCTTCAATATCATTCAGTGCTATTTCACCTTCAAACACTCGTACTTTTGAACCAGACCATGTCTGAAACCCTAAGGAACTATTATTGACAGTGCCTGTAAGTCTATGTGCAAATGTTGGGTTGTTACTTCCAAGCCTTACATAGGCATATGCCTCACCATCACCATCAACTTTATTTGGAGTATCAAGGCTGATAGTATGGTTAGAAAGTCTATCGGAGCCATATCCCTCTGCTTCCACGAAGCTAGAGTATTTTACTTCTAGACCTTGGATTAATGGTTTGTTGTGATCACTTGAAAATACCTTTTGTTCGGTATGTAAATAATGATCCGTTGGATTAGGTAAACTACCAGATAGGTTATTGCTTTTTTCTGTGTATCTAAGATTGGGTGCAGATGTATCAAATGTCAAAAAGTATGCAGATGTATCATTGAACATACTATATGCTGTGTTTAGCATTTCATTTTCCCAATCTTCAAATAGAAATTTATCAAGTTCAATTTTATTCTTTTCTCCATAAAACTCTAAGTAGTCAGTCGTTCCCCATGTATCAATATTAGTAGTATGTAGTGCTACTTCCTCACCGTTGTGATACATTTTGACATCCTTACCTACAATTTCATTGGGATCTATACCTGCCGTAATAAACTCATTATAGCTCAGCCTATATATACCGTCTTCTGCGACTTTGAGTTTGAGATATTCTTTGTTATAATCGATCCATTCATTTCCGTAGCGTATCTGTCCTTGTACCTCCATCTGAGCATAGGATACAACTCCAAAAACTAGAAACAGTGCAGTCAAGGTAAGAGTAAGATTTCTCATTCTTTTTATATTTTAAACTAAGCTGAAGGGATTGAGGACCAAAGATACATATTAAAAATTAAACACATATGTTAATACCTGTCCTTCTCTGCTTTAGTTCGCTTTTACTAATCAAAAATATACTAAATTCATCAAATTGATTGCAAGCACAACGACATTAAAAACGTCATCCAGGAGTGTTTGTTATCTTATTATTGGTTAATTGGTTGACAATTACCATAATTTGACTTCGTTTTTAGCACTTATTAAGCATCGATCTTATTGTATATCATTTTCTTATATATCATTTTTAACATTCTGATCCTTATCTATTGGACAGTTTTAGTAAGAAAGGTCCCCATGTACCAAGCGTTAAAAAAGGATAATATTGATATAAGTGTATCGGTAATCATTGCTTGTAAAGACGAGCTAACTAACCTAAAAGAAAATCTTGTAAGCATATTAGAGCAACAATATTCGAGCTGGGAACTGATCGTTATCGATGATTACAGTAGTGACGGCTCTCAGGAGTATTTAACGGATTTATCTGAGCAATTTGATCATCTTACGGTGATCAGACCATCAAAAGATATCAATGGCAAGAAACTTGGGCTCACAGAGGCTATTTTAAAAGCAAAAGGAGACTATATACTTCTGACAGATGCTGATTGCAAGCCTTGTAGTCGGCTTTGGATACAAGCTATGATGAGTTGTATCAGAGATAAGGATATTGTCTTGGGTTATGCTCCTCTTACAGGAGATCACGGTACAGCGGTCGAGAGTTTTTCTAAGTACGAAACTTATATAACAGCCATTCATTACTTATCATTTGCTGAGCTTGGCAGACCTTATATGGGAGTCGGTCGTAATCTATTGTTTAACAAAAATCTATGGCTTAATCATAAGGGTTATTCTGATCTCATGCACATTGCATCCGGAGACGATGATTTACTGATACAGAAAATAGCAAACGGAAATAATACCGCGGTATGCACTCATCCTGAAAGTTTTATGTATTCGCAAGCAGAGCACGAGCTTCGGTTATATATATCACAGAAAAAAAGACACTTCAATTCTTCTATTTATTATGCTTTAAGTGATAAAATTGCTTTAGGTATTTACCCTGTATTATTGAGCGCAGTCTATATTTTTTTTGGAGTATTGGTATGGAAAGGCTATGGTTTACTAGCGTTAATATGGATTTCGTTAAGATGGATCTTGACTATGATGATACACGGTGTTAGATTGCAACATCTTGATTATAAATCACTTTTTTGGCGATGGCCGGTATTAGAATTGTGTCATCTAGTTTATTTGTTGTTCTTTGTACCTGTGGTACTTAATAAAAGAGAATATGGCTGGAAATAGCGTGGAGATTTTACTAAAGTATTTTGAATTAACTGAGAGACAATTTGAGCAATTTTCCGCTTTACAAGCTTTATATGAAGATTGGAATCAAAAGATTAATGTGATTTCGCGTAAGGATATTGAGAATATTTATGTTCGTCATGTATTGCACAGTCTAGCAATAGCAAAGTATTTTAAATTTAAACCAGGTACTGATGTTATGGATCTTGGTTGTGGTGGTGGTTTTCCAGGTATACCACTAGCCATCATGTTCCCGGAGGTGAATTTTACACTGATAGATGGTACAAAGAAGAAAATCACGGTAGTCAACGAGGTGATCAAATCTATAGGTCTTAAAAATGCAACGGGCTGGCATGAGCGAGCGGAGTATATGACCGAGAAATATGACTTTATTGTATCACGTGCGGTTGCCAATATCAAACAGCTCAAAATGTGGTCTTTCCCATTATTCAAAAAAGAGCATGTATCACGTATACCCAATGGCCTTATTTGTCTTAAAGGCGGAAACCTAAAGACTGAGCTCAAAATGTTAAGTAAGCGAGACTATCATGAGCAAATTGCCTTAAACAAGTACTTTGAAGAAGAGTTTTTTGAAGAGAAGTATCTGATCTACTTACAACGATAACGCAGCGCTTTGACAGAGTTTTTAAATACAAGTTTCACCATTTTTTCAGGTTTAGAGATCAGCATCTTGCAGATCATCGCAGTGGCATTCTTGATACTTATAAGTTTGTTTACCATCAGGGTGCTCTTCAGAAGGTGGATACCTAGCTTACAGACTAAATACGACATCTCAGTCAAGGATAAGAGAGCACTCAAGCGTATCTTGATATATTTAATTACTCTGCTTTGGATACTCCTACTTTTACTGATCATACGCTGGGATTATACCATTCTCGAACGAGAGCCCATCGATATTACGATCAAGCTAGCTTTGCAGGCACTTATAATTATTCAGCTTGCTCGGTTGCTCGATTGGGGTATAGCACATATCTTTTTTAAAAAATACTACGAAAGTCGAGATCATATCTTAAATGCCTCTGACCACGATAGCGGTTATGCAAATAGAAAGGAAAGAGGCAATTCTTTATTTCAGTATATCGTATACACAATAGCTGCGATCTTGATTATTTCAAGCTTTGATCTAGATTTTCAGATTTATGATATTGAGTATAAGACCGGTGATCACAAGGGTGAGGTGATTAGCTTTCAGTTGACCAATATTATCAAAGCGATCTTAATCATTCTCATTGCTCGGCTTTTGGTTTGGATTACGACACAGTTCTTTTTGTACAACATCTATAAGCGAAATAGAGTAGATATCGGCGCCCAGTTTGCCATCAATCAATTGATCAATTATGTAATCTATGTCATCGCAGTCATCATTGCTATAGAGAGTCTTGGATTTCAGATGACCTTGATTTGGGGTGGTGCTGCTGCTCTATTAGTTGGGGTTGGACTTGGGCTTCAGCAGACATTTAATGACTTTGCATCAGGCATAGTATTATTATTTGAGCGGACGGTAAAGATCGGAGATGTATTGGATGTAAATGGCGTGGTCGGATCTGTGAAAAAAATTGGACTCAGAGCTTCACTCATAGAGTCAAGAGACAATGTGACGATCGTAGTACCTAATAGCAAGCTGGTCAATGAAAATGTAATCAACTGGACTCACTATGATGATAAAGTAAGATTTCAGATGAATGTAGGTGTCGCTTACGGCAGTGATACAGCGTTGGTCAAAAAACTGCTTCTAGAAGCTGTGAAGGGTAACCCATATATCGTGAAGTATCCAGCTCCATTCATAAGGTTCAATGATTTTGGCGGCTCAAGTCTCGATTTTACTTTATACTTTTTTTCACGTAACTATATCGTGATTGAAGATATCAAAAGTGATATTCGCTTTGAGGTCGATCGACTCTTCAGGGAGCATGATATCAGTATTCCTTTCCCACAGAGAGATGTTTGGATTAGAAAGGAGTAGCGTAGTTGACTTGCTGCTGTTTAACAAATAACCTAGTGTACCGCCTTCCATGAAAAACCTTTATGACCTCTATGTCTCCATGGTTTGTAGAGTAATTAATGCAGTTAAAAATTACTCTATGCCCTTTATAGTTAATATCTGATAAGCAATCATCAAAAACACAGCCCAAAACTGATGTTTAAGCTCTCTGCAATAGCGTAGTGAGATTTCATATGTATCTGCACGTAAGGCTGCATATGATATGCTTTTAAAGCCTTTGGTCGATATTGTAATCCTACATTAAAATAGATGGGCTCTCCTATACGAGTAGATGGATATTGTAAGTAATAGCCTATAGCAAGCTGAGCTCTGAAAGCTCCAAACATTAATTGATCACCAATTAGAAAAGATAGGTCTTTTGCATTTTTATGAGCCTGATCTATCGGTCTGAGTATCTGTAGGTTGAATGCATAGATATACTCATTATATTCATAAGATAATCCCATAATTGCACTATGTCCAGCGCTCCAATTATATCCTGCGTATATCTGTGTGGTAAATACATGATAGCTTGGTCCTCCGCCTATTTCTCGCTCTTGTGTCCATCCGATTCCTTGTTGAATATTGATGCTTAGTCTCCGTGGATTATCAAGCTGATTTGCAATATCGATTTGCTTAGTATTTGATCTAGTTTTTCCTATTTTTCTAGATGCGCTAATACCTACATTCCACATATTGATACCACTATTTGGGCTCTTAGTACGAGCGTTGGAAAAATGTACCAACTGAACATGACTACGTAACATCCAAGTATTATCAAGAGCGTATGAAAATGCTAGACTAAATTTGGTAGTATTATTGATACTTGAGCTGATCGCATTATTGGTAGGATTTAAAATGCGATCATAGACTTTGTCCAGATATGATAATCCAGTGGTGACTTGTAGTCCAAGTTTTGTTTTACTAAAGTCTAGTATATTGAAATCGAACCCTGTGCTAATGCCGTATGCATGACCAAGTACATCTTTGTCACCAAAGGAGATATACTGGGCACTCGTCACCCAATTAGGTTTTCCCCAGTAGTCATACCATGATTCATGATTAGTTAGTCTTTTACTATAGTTAATTTCTATACTGTATGATATCGGAGGAATATCAAATAGTAGTTCTTCTTTATGCTGAATAACCTTACCCAGTCCTACATGAGCATCTAAAGATGATTGCGCATGTATCCATAAAGTAATACTGATAAGTATTAGCGTATGGAAGTATCGTATCATGGCCGTCTCAGAAATGCAATGGAATCGCGAATATCTTGATGCAATATTCGATCTTCAAGCATATGGCTGATATACTGCCTAAAATTTCGATGAAGATCCATGATAGGTATTTCGTTATCTATTTCTCTAAAATCAACTGCCTGCGCTGATACCAGTATTTCTATACCCAAAATACTCCATAGGTTTTCGACTAGCTTGTAGCTTTTTGTACCAGCATTAGCAGCCATACTCACATGATCTTCTTGACCTTTGCTACTGGGGATACTATCTACAGATGATGGATGACAAAGCTCTTTATTTTTACTTACGATAGATGCAGCGGTATATTGAGCGATCATAAATCCTGAGTGTAGCCCCGGGTCATGAGCTAGAAAATCTGGCAAACCTCGATCACCATTGATCAGCTTATATATACGTCTCTCACTGATACTTCCAATCTCTGCCAGGGCAATGCTCATATAATCCAAGATAAGCGCTAGTGGCTGAGCATGGAAGTTGCCTCCTGTAAGGATGAGATCTTCATCTGGAAATATATTGGGATTATCCGTGGTAGCATTGATTTCATTATTGATGATCTCGATCGCATGATCCAGTGCAGCTTTAGTAGCACCATGTACCTGCGGAACACATCTGAATGAATATGGATCTTGAACTATATTTAAGCTAGACTCATACCCCTCTAAGAGTGAGCGTATTTCTTGAGCACAATATATCTGAGCTTTTTGATTTCTGATTCGGTGAATGTGGTGTAGAAAAGGCTCCGTTTTGCATTGATATGCCATGCAAGATAAGGCTGCAGTACGCTGTGCTGTATACAGTAGTTTCACTCCTTGATCACAAGCATTGATCGCAAAAGCTAATGAAAACTGAGTACCATTGAGTAATGCTAAACCTTCTTTGGCAGAAAGTTCAATACCATTTACCTCGAGATCGATAAACAAATCTTTGGTTTGATATCGTTTTCCATGATATTCACATTCTCCTTTACCGATCAAGAGTAAAGCTAGATGTGCAAGGGGAGCAAGATCGCCAGAAGCACCTAATGACCCGAACTCATATATGACAGGAAGTATATCAAGGTTATAAATCTTGATCATATGCTCGAGCAACTCTAGCCTGACTCCTGAGTATCCATGACTCAGATTTATGATTTTAAGTAGGAAAATTATTTTGCTCAGCCTTGATGATATCACCTCTCCCGTACCGCAGGCATGAGACATTACTAGTCGCTCTTGTAGTAAACCTAACTCTTCGTTTGGTATTCTTACATTACATAATGAACCAAAGCCCGTATTGATTCCATAAAAAGATCGATCTGCAGAGGATAGTTTTTGTTCTAAGTAAGATCTGCATTTTGAAACTTGAAGGGCAAGATCATTGGATATACTTATGCTTTCATAGTTATCTGTAATATCAACGATATCCAAATAGCTTAGCTCATTTGAGCTAATGATATAGTTAGTTGGCTTATTCAATTCTGAACGTAAATTTAGAATGGTAAGATAAGTGATGGTGATGATATGGATTGTAAAATCACTTACCAAAATCTAAAATGCGGTTAAACATACGTTAACAGTTAAGTATGAAATAATCAGGAATAGTATATTTAACGATTGATAATCAATCACTTATGTTTTTAAGCATAAAATGAGCACATTATTTGATTGAAACTTATTGACTGTATTTTCAGTCATACATGCAAAGGACAATGAAAATCTTAAATTTGAGTTCTTTAAAAGTGGAATCTAACATTAGTGAACTAAAATATATCAAAATGAAGAATATACTACTTACCCTCGCCCTAGCAGCAGTGACAGCACTTAGTGTAAATGCCCAGCGTATCGCTGTAGTAGATATCAACGCAGTATTAGAAAGTCAAGAATCTTATCAAAAGGCACAGAATGATCTAGATAAGATATCTGCCGAGTGGCGACAAGATATTGCTCAGGAGTACGATCAGATCAAAAGCCTATATAATAAGTATCAAGCAGAGCAAGTATTGTTGTCTGATGAGGTGAGAGCTTCAAGGGAAGAAGAGATTGTCAATAAAGAGAAAGAAGTAAGGGAACTACAGAAAAGAAGATTTGGTCCAGAAGGAGATCTCTTTAGAAAAAGAGAAGAGCTTGTCAGTCCTATCCAAGACGCCGTATTTGCTGCAATAGAAGATTTTTCAGCTGATCGTGGATATGATTTGATATTTGACAAGAGCGGTGCTACAGGGCTTCTGTTTGCATCAGAAGAGTATGATAAGACCGCTGATATTATCAAAAGACTAAGGTAAGTATTCCTTAGGTTTTAGAAATAATATTACTTTCGCAGTCGCTTCATAATCAATGGATTACTCAACTATACAATTCATGAGAAGGAGCAGATAATTAGTAATAATGGATAAGATTTTATTTAATATATACGACTATGAAAATCAAACAATTTACTCAGATTCTTGCATTGATTCTACTCACGGTAGGAGTATCTAATGCGCAGAAATTTGGATTTATCAATACTCAGGCGCTGATTCAAGAGATCCCTGAGGTGAAA
This sequence comes from Saprospiraceae bacterium, assembly GCA_020629715.1. Lineage (GTDB taxonomy): Bacteria > Bacteroidota > Bacteroidia > Chitinophagales > Saprospiraceae > JAHDGW01. Next base: position 206,071 of record JAHDCU010000007.1, on the reverse strand, counting down.
GAGGCTAACTCAAATTTAGAGACCTATAAGGCTCAACTTCAGAAAAAAGGTCAAGAGATGATCGTTGCTCTACAAAAGAAATACCAAGATCTAGAGCGTAAGCAAGCGAATGGTGAAATAGCACCAAAACAACTTGAGGTAGAAGCTTCTAAGCTAAAAGAAGAAGAAGCTAAGATTGGACAATTTGAGCAGACTAGTCAGCAGCAAATCATCACAAAGAGTGAGCAACTTTTGAAACCACTTAGAGACAAAATCCAAAAGGCAATAGATGATGTGGCAGCTGAAGGAGGCTTTACTTATATCTTTGACGCAAGCCTAGGTACTATATTGTATGCTGACGACTCTACAGATGTGAGCTCGTTAGTACGTGCTAAACTAGGAATGTAATCCTTGTCTAAGCAAGCCATTGGGATTTTTGATAGTGGTATTGGCGGACTTACGGTAGCCAAGGCGATCAAAAAAGAACTACCACAAGAACAAATATTATACTTTGGCGATACCGCCCATCTTCCATATGGAGATAAATCAGCTGATGCGATTCGATATTATTCGATTCGCATCAGTAAGTTTTTACTAGAGCATGATTGTAAAATGATCGTCATTGCTTGTCACTCTGCCAGCTCTGTAGCTTATCAGATACTTAAGGATTTTTTCGATGATCGTGTCCAATTTGTAAATGTCGTGGACCCATTAGTACATGCCGTGGCATCACTAAAACCTAATAAAGTAGGTATCATAGCAACAAGAGCTACTATAAAGTCTAATATATATGCACGTGAAATACAACGAGCTAATCCAAGTATTAAATGCAATAGTCTTGCGACTCCTCTTCTTGTACCCATGATAGAAGAGGGCTTTAGCGCAGGAAAAATCAGCGATGATATCATTGATCATTACCTAGGGCAGGAGAGTTTGAAAGGAATAGAGGCATTGTTACTAGCCTGTACACATTATCCGCTTATCCGTGAAAAGATAGTGACTTACTACAGTCATCAAGTTGAGGTATTGGACTCCACAAAAATCATAGCACAAGAGGTTCAATCACAGCTTGCTAAAACTAACTTACTGAGTGATAAACAAGAAATACCTGATCAGTTTTTCGTTTCCAATTATACCAAATCATTTGCCGATACTACTTCATTATTTTATGGACACCAAGTATCTTTGAAGCAAGAAAATCTTTGGTAAGTTAAGATCTGCTTAAATAAGCAATCATAAGTCACTTTACCTAAGTTATACCGTCTAATTTAAGGTATGATAATCTCAAAATATTAAATACAAAGTGAAAATCATGAAATATATCTTAAGCTTTATATTCGCAAGTTTTAGTCTTTTATCCTTTGCTCAAAATTATGATGCGGCTGTCTTGAAAGGTGCAAAAAGCTATACTGCCGCTATTGAAAAAAATCAGTTTGAGAAGGCGGTAGGATATGTAAACCCAAACATCATATCTATGGCTGGTGGTACAGAAAGTATCCTTTCTATTATGAAGGAGACCAAAGAGACCAAAAAGGAGCAGGGTTATGAAGTCATACAGACTACTACAAAATCAGTAGGAGATTATTATGAAGCCGGAGAGGAAATACATACGTTAGTAACCCAAGATCAGATAGTAAAAATAGGAGAGGCTAAATTTAAGACCAAGGCTTATCTACTAGCGGTTTCTAGCGACCAAGGATCCAGCTGGACTTATGTAAACCTTGAAGCGTATAATCAAAAAAGTATCAAAATCTTTTTCCCTAACTTTAATGATGACCTACAGATACCAGGTCCTTCTGCGGCAGATATGATTGAAGAGTAAGATTACTTACTGGATCGACTTTGTTAGTAGTGCTATAATCTAGTCATTTCTATAAAGTCAAAGGGATCAGGATGGTCTAAATTATAGTGAAGGCCTCTACTTTCTTTGCGCATCTGAGCTCCTTTAGTGATCAAGTAGGCAATAGTGGTTAGATTTCTTAATTCACATAACTGAGTAGATATCTCAGTGGTTTGGTATAGTTTTTCAGTTTCAAGATAGAGCAGCCATAATCGTTCGGAGGCACGACTAAGACGCTCATCTGTACGTACTATACCCACATAATAACTCATAATTTCCTTTAGTTCCTTTAGGCTCTGCGACATCAGTACAAGCTCCTTGGGCTCTTCGGTGCCTTGCTTGTCCCATTCAGGTATTCCGGCAGGAACTTCTATTTGGTCTATCTGATCTATAATATCTACGGCCACTCGATAGCCATATACGAGTCCTTCCAGAAGAGAGTTGGACGCCAGCCTATTGGCACCATGTAGTCCTGAGCAGGTACATTCTCCAGCGGCATATAGGTTTTTGATAGAGCTACGACCATAGGTGTCTACTAGTATACCCCCGCATACATAGTGGCAAGCAGGTACTACAGGTATCATATCTTTAAAACAATCAATTCCATTGGTTTTGCAATGCTCATATATGTTGGGGAAGTGTTCTAAAAACTCCTCATGATCCAGATGACGACAGTCTAGGTACATATGATCTACACCATGTATTTTCATTTCATTATCTATAGCTCTAGCTACGATATCACGTGGCGCTAGTGAAAGTCGCTCATCGTATCGGTGCATAAATTCCTGACCATCGTGCCCCTTAAGAGTGGCACCAAAACCCCTTACTGCTTCCGATACCAAAAAATCAGGTCCAACACCTGTAGGATTATACAAAGCTGTAGGATGAAATTGCACAAATTCCATATTTGCCAATCTACCTTTGGCTCTATATACCATCGCCATACCATCACCAGTGGCTACAGTAGGATTAGTGGTGTTTCTATATACATGACCAGCTCCACCTGTACACATTACCGTAGTTTTGGCAAGAATGGTTTCCATCTCATTAGTCTCGCGATTGAGTATATATGCTCCATAACATTCTATATCGGGGCTAAGTCGAGTTATATTCCTGCCGAGATGGTGTTGGGTGATGATATTTACAGCAAAGTATTGCTCTCTAAAATCAATATTGTCAAAAGTCATCACCTTTTCATTAAGTGTACGCTGGATTTCCCAGCCAGTGACATCTTTGTAGTGTAGTATACGATTTTCGGAGTGACCACCTTCTTTACCAAGATTATAGTCACCGTCATCTTCTTTATCAAATCGTGCTCCCCAACCTATGATTTCTTCTACTCGTTGTCGACCTTCTTCCACTACAAGCCTTACAACCTCTGGATCACATATGCCATCTCCTGCATCTAAAGTATCTTCGATATGTTTTTCAAAATTATCAACATCAAAGTCCCATACGGCTGCGATACCACCCTGAGCCCAACTAGTATTGCTTTCGGTCTTATTGGTTTTGCTTAGCACGGTTATCTGAAGATCAGGACGTTCTGTTGCCATTTTGATCGCAAATGAAAGTCCAGCAACACCTCCGCCAATGACAAGTATATCTGTAGTCATATCAGTTTTTATATTGTAAATATCCAAATCGCAATTTAGTTGGAATTCCTATATCTTAGACGGTATAAGGTGTATAAAGTCATAATCATTTACATTTAAGCAGTGAAAATAGCTGTAATCGAACCCTTTTATTCTGGTAGTCATCGACAGTGGCTCGATGGTATGATTAGTCATTCTTCTCATACCATAGATCGATATTCACTACCTGGTAGATATTGGAAATGGAGAATGCATGGTGCAGCAGTTACTCTTGCTCAAAAGTTTTTAGTAGCAGGAAAGATCTATGACCTTATACTGGTGACTGATATGATAGATCTTGCCCAGTTTAAGGCTAGAGTTAGTAATAGGATCAATAATACACCAATCTGGATATATTTCCATGAGAATCAATTGGCATATCCCTGGTCATCAAATGATCAGGATGTTAAGCTAAAAAGAGATCTTCATTATGCATGGATCAATATTTGCTCAGCTCATCTTGCTGATCGGGTGATATTTAATTCAAGATATAATAGGGATAGTTTTTTGAATTTAGGTTTCCGGTATCTGGAGGCTTTACCTGATCATCAGTGTAGTTTTATGATCGATGATATTCGGCAGAAGAGTCATATTTTGCCATTGGGACTTAATTTATCGGCATTGGATCTAGATCCATCAATTAGTAGTAAAAGCAGTAATGAGCATGTGATACTCTGGAATCACCGATGGGAAGAGGATAAAAATCCAAAATTATTCTTTGAGACACTTATGGCACTGAGTGAAGAAAATATTTCTTTTCGTCTAATAGTATTAGGTAAAGAATATAGCAGATCGCCAAAAATATTTACGCTAGCAAAACAACTACTTAGGGAACATATAGACCATTGGGGATACGTGGACGATCGTTATCAATATACACAACTACTGCATCAAGCTACTATATTACCAGTAACTAGCTATCATGATTTTTTTGGCATATCTGTCATGGAAGCAGCGTATTGCGGAGCATATTTATTCTTACCAAGACGTATGTCTTATCCAGATTTATTTGAAGATATAGCACAGTACTACGATAAAGATGATGAATATCTAAAGATGTTAGAGAATATATTGCGAGCACCTGTATTCAACAAAATTTTTGATCAAAAAGAACAATTGAAGGGCTATGATTGGAAAAATATGATCAAGATATATGATACATTTTTCGAAACTAAAAAGATGTAAAAACAGTAAAGGCAGAACTTTCGTTCCGCCTCAACCTATAAATAAAGGGTGTTTATGCAATTAGTACCCTTAAGACTAAACAGGATCTATAAGTCACACTTATGAATGTTGAAATGACGTATATCTTACAAATTTAACTTTTGCTGTGCAGGAGATAAATGTCATATCATTCATGACATAATTAGTATTTTTGAGCTCAGATGTTACCAGTTGCATCATGGTAGCGTAAACTTTTGACTCATGAATATCGCGGTAAATACTAGGCTACTGTTAAAATCTCGTATGGAAGGGATTTGTAGATATATTCATGAGACTCTACAGTGCATGGTGGAGGCACATCCTGAAGATCACTTTTATTTTATTTTTGACAGACCTTTTGATGATAGTTTTATTTATAGTGATAATGTAACTCCCATCGTTATAGCTCCTCCTACAAGAGATCCCATATTATGGTATGTATGGTTTGAGTATGCTTTACCTAGAGTGCTTAAAAAGTATGATATCGATGTATTTTTATCACCAGACAATTATTTAAGCTTGAAAACTCTGGTACCTACGGTACTAGTAAGTCACGATATAGCTTATGCACATTATCCAGAGCATTTACCTCGAAGAGTGCTCAAGTATTACCGTAAATATTTTCCAAGATTTCATAAAAAGGCAAAGCGAATAGTCACTGTAAGTGAGGCTACAAGAAAAGATATCATCGCTCAATATAAGTTAGATCCTACTAAAGTGGTGGTAGGACATAATAGTGCCCCTGAAAAATTTAAACCATTATCTCAAAAAAGACAAGAACAGATTAGAGCTGAGATATCTGAAGGTAAGCCATATTTTATATATGTTGGAGCGGTACATCCACGTAAAAATGTCTTAAGTATAGTACGAGCTTTCAATAGGTTTAAGGATATCACAGATAGTGATTTCAAGTTATTGATCATCGGTAGAGATGCTTGGAAAAATCAAGAATTTGAGCGAGAGCTTACGAGATCAAAGTATCGTAAGGATATCATTTGGAAAAAAGGCTATGCTCCTGAGGTCCATGAATATGTGGCTTCTGCGTTTGCACTAATCTACGTATCTCTTTTTGAGGGCTTTGGTATTCCTATATTGGAGGCCATGCACTGTGATGTACCAGTGATATGCTCTAATGTAAGCTCTATGCCAGAAGTAGCTGGAGATGCGGCATTGCTTACGAGCCCGTACAATGCGGAAGAAATAGCCTCTTCTATGCGTTATATCTTGGATCCTGATATAAGAGAAGGTTTGATCAAAAAAGCTAGAGTTCAAAGAGAAAAATTTTCATGGCAACGAACAGCGGAAATTATACACGAGCAGCTATTTCTTGCCTTGAAGGGCTAGTTCTTTTTGATACTTTTTCCATAGAATAGCGATACTGGATATACCTACGATCATAAATCCTATAGAGATCCAATGAGCTTGTGAGCCATTGAACCCTAAAAACTCATAACGATCATTGACTCTTATAAATTCTATGAAAAAGCGCATGATACCACTGAGAATCATCCAGATGAAAAATAGAACTCCTGGAGCGTTAATTTTTTTGCGCAAATTCCAAAGGATAATAAATATGATGGTCATCATCAATACCTCATATATAGGTGTTGGAAATACACCGGGTACTAATTCGGTACAATGTAATCCTATACAGTCTTCCATTAAAACCCCGGCTTTATTAACATTATGAGGATAGCTATATGACCATGCCCAATCAGGAAAGATAAACCAGTCGGGTTTGGGTGCAGTATTGACGATACCCCAGTCTCCATCTCCTGAAAATTGGCACCCAAGTCTACCCACTAACATCCCAATGATAATAGATGGTGCAGCGGCATCCATGACATGTAGAATGGGCATTCCCCATTTTTTAACAAAGTAGAGCACCGTAAAGGTAGCTACTAGCAGTCCTCCATATACAGTCAATCCACTTCCGCTGAAAATAGTACCGAAAGGATCTTGAAAAAATGCATCTAGATTTTCAAGTACTGAAAACAAACGTGCTCCTGCTACTCCTGAGATAGCCGCTATTACTACAATATCAGATATTTTTTGTCTAGGGTAGATATTTATCTCATGTGTACCATATCTCGCTTCAAACCCTTTTTTACCTGTGAAATATCCATATGCTCCAACAATAATTCCGGCCAATATTCCAGTTGCAAGGTTCCCAGCGCTAGAAAATATAATACTTGCCGGATCACTTTTGAAAACGCTGAATGAATTTATGATTGCTGGAATTTTCCATCCTATAAAGAAGCCGACTAGTGCATTCCCAAATATCGCTTGATAGAAATCTTTTTCATTGATAGTAACTACTTTTTTCAGAGGCTTAAGAATACCCTCTTTCTCTTTTCTTACAAACTCGAGGTATAAAATATATCCACTTGCAAAAAAAGCAAGTGCTAATAATAATCCGAAAGTTTTAAATATTGAAAAGAAATTATCGACTGGAGTACCAAACATATCATGAAAGAAATAGGAGAGATCTGGATACATGTTGGATAAGCGTTTGATGTAATTGTAAAAGTAAGCTAATTATGGAAGCCAAGTATCACATGAAAGTTTAACATTTTTAAATTAAAGTGTGGCTTACTCTTTGCTCCTTAGTCTATATATAGAACTAACCTTATAGGATGATCAATAAAATTTTATTTTCGACACTTCTGCTTTTAGGTACTTCCATGATGTGGAGCCAATCTGGGATAACACCTCATGCAGGTATATCAGTATCTACTAATGGTGAATCTGAAATTACGCAGTCGGGTCAAGCGCATTATGGATATTTTTTGGGAGTAGACGTTAGAATGTTTGCTGATACAAAAATGTTCTTTACCGGAGGAGTTCAATACCATCGTATAAGTTTGCTTTCTCAAAGTTCACCAAATTTCTTTAGCAATGATGCCAATCTATCTTTAATCAAAGGAAGGTGGGGTCTCGGCTTTTATTTAGCTACAATCAATAATAACAGGTTAAGATTGAAGATTTTGGGTTCATTAGATTATGTAAATGATTTTGACTCAGAGGCAATAGTAAATAATGCACCTTATAATCAACTTAATGACAGTTCGCTTGGAGCAGTAGTAGGTTTGGGGATAGATCTTAAATTTATTACTTTGGATATTGAATATCAAAAGGGATTTATCAACACCTATAGAGAGATTCCTGATTCTAAGGTGGATTATATTACATTGTCTGCTGGAGTATTTTTCTAGTTAGATTAGGACAACATCTACATTTCCTTTTTCATTAATTGTTTGAAGTTTTACTTCAGCTATATTATTGACGTATAGAGCTTTAGATGAGATTCTTATTTTGATATAATTACTAGTAAATCCTGTTAGAAAATTATCATTTTTCGTCTTTTCCAAAAGCACCTTTTTGGTTTGACCTAAAAACTGCTCATAAAATGCTCGCTTCTTTTTTTCAGATAATATTCGCAGCATTTCATTACGTTCTCTTCTTATTGCTACTGGCACTACATTTTGCATTTCTGCAGCTGGAGTATTCGCTCGTTCAGAATAAGTAAAGACGTGCAGATAGCTAATATCTAGATCCTTCAAGAAGTTATAAGTATCTAGAAAATCATCATCCGATTCACCAGGGAAGCCTACGATAACATCAACCCCGATGCAGCAATGAGGTATATGTTTTTTAATGGCTTTTACTCGTGACCTATATAACTCTGACTTATAACGTCGCCGCATCAGTTTCAATATTTTATCCGACCCAGATTGTAGAGGAACATGAAAATGTGGTACAAATCTCTTACTCTGAGCCACAAACTCAATGATTTCTTCAGTAAGTAGGTTTGGCTCTATAGAAGATATGCGATAGCGCTCGATACCTTCTACATTGTCCAGTTCCTTGATCAGATCAGCGAAGAGGGCTTCCTTCCTTGGCTTTGTGCCTTCTATGACTTCCGTACCATTACCAAAATCGCCAAGATTTACACCTGTAAGGACTATTTCTTTGATTCCTTTCGCAGCAATAGCACGAGCATTTTTGATTACGTTTTCAACTGTATCTGATCGACTTGCTCCTCTAGCTTGTGGGATGGTACAAAAAGAACATTTATAGTTACAGCCATCTTGCACTTTGAGAAATGATCGGGTACGATCACCAAAAGAATAAGAATCTATAAAGGTATTGGCTTGATTGACATCGCCTGCTACAACCATGCCTTTTTCTTCGGCTCCTGATAATCCATCCACGTATTTGAGGATTTCAAACTTCTCAGATGCGCCGAGCACCAAATCTACTCCTTCAATATCAGCAATCTCCCTAGGCTTAAGCTGCGCATAACACCCAATGACGATGACTTTGGCATCAGGATTATGTTTCAATGCTCTACGTACTTCGTACCGACACTTGCGATCGGCGAAGTCAGTAACAGAGCAGGTATTGATAACATACATATCCGCTCCTTCATCAAACTTAAGTACTCCATATCCCGCATCTTCGAACTGCCTTCTGATAGAGGATGTTTCCGAAAAATTGAGCTTGCAGCCCAAAGTATGAAATGCGACCGTACGTGGTGTTGCCATAGGAAAGCAAAATTAAACAATCTTAGAATTAAGACTAATGACTTATCGAATCAATATCCAAAACAATATCCCCAAACTCTGTAAGAGCATTGATCAGACATATCTTATCATACTCATCTAGGTGTTTCGCTGAGATGTCTTGTTCTTGCAGAATACCTTGATCAAGAAGATCTGCCCGCATAACACCATGAAGCAAAGGTGTCTTAGGCGTATACCATTGTTCTTTTTTACACAATGCTACATTGTAGTAATATGCATCCGTGAGTAGATCATTCTTTGAGAATAGTATCTCATTAAAATCTCCTTTCTGGTTATAATGATAGCTAAGACTTTCCCTTCTAAGAAACTTGGATGAATAAGAAATCCCATCATCGTGGACCACTTTTATAGATTTGATTTCTCTGGTTTGATATGGAGAGATTACCACGGACTCTATATGTGGACCATATACAATTCTGACTTTATATAAACCCTCTTTCTGATCATTTCCAATAGAAATGATATCTACTAAGTTGGTAATCTTATGACCAGGATGATACTTTTTCATGGTATCATCCACTCTTTTTTGATGATAGTCTAGACGGTAAAACGTTCCATCTAACAACTTTATAGATTCTACAAAAAGCATTTATCCAGTAATTCGGTTAGACTTTTGGCTGGACTTTATCATGGGTTGAGGCAAGTATACTTTCTCTATCATCTCCTGATACTCCGAGGTCATATCACTTTGAAAAGTGATGCCACCTCCTGATCTATAATATTTCTGATCCCCATCTTGCTCTATGTACCGAATCATTACCGCACTGTCCACTGATGTCCCATCAAATATTCCAAATACTCCAGTATAATAACCTCGGTTTTCTCCTTCAGCAGCTCCTATGATTTCTACTGTTTTCCTTTTTGGAGCACCACAGATACTTCCTGCAGGTAAAAGCGCTGCTAATAAATCGCCAAAGCGGTCCTGATATTCTTTTTTGATTGTTCCTGATATCTGCGAACTCATCTGCAATAAAGGCCCCCGAGTAGTTTTTATAAGATCCATATACTTGTAGCGATCCACTTTGACTTTACGTGCGACTATACTCAAGTCATTTCGAAGTAAATCGACGACTGTAGCATGCTCTGCTGACTCTTTAGGGTCATGTCGTAATATATCTGCAGCACCTTCAATATCAGCATCAATGGTACCTTTCATTGGGAAAGTATAGATTTTATTTTCTTGGATTTTGATGAATGACTCCGGCGAAAACACCACAAATTCATCTTTATATTTTAAGCTATAAGGAGCGTTAGAGTTAGATAAAATATTCGAAAGAGTAGCATTTGTCAATACTGGGGTCTTACAAGTGAGATTAGTCAAAAAACTATCTCCTCTCTGAAGATGATGCATTACGATGTCAAACTGGTTTTCGTAAGTATTTTGATCAATTGGAAATTTTTCGAAGAAGTGATCTTTCTCTTTTTTTTGAGGTTTACTATCAGATCTTTTTGAGAGTAGGGGAGTCACAAACTCAATATCATCATCTATTTCAGAGACGGGAATAATGATCGGTTTCTGACATTCGAAATCGACGATAAATAAAAAGGGAATGCTTTTTTGATAAAGGGTGTTTGCCGTATCTATAAATGCTTTCAATCTATTAAGTAGCTTTATCTGAATCGATTAATACCTGTATTTGTTTTCTCAAGGGTATCAAATCATTGTGAATGATCTGCCAAACCTCCTCTACGTCTATTCCGAAATAATTATGAGCGATTATATTTCTAAAGTTTCGAATAGAAACCCAGGGGATATGTTCATTTGAGGAAGTAAATTCTTTTGGTAATCGATTTACAGATTCGCCGATTACGATAAAATTCATGAGCACAGCATCTAGTGTTTTTTGATCTTTATAAAGCGCATCCGCATCCCATAGATCGGTGATAAATGACTTTATTTTATCAGCAGCTTCAATGATAGATAATAAATTGGCTTTTACTTTACTAGACATCTATAGCTTGTTCCAAAATCTGAGTACGGAAGTATGGTTTGATATATTTGAATCTACAAAGATCTACAGATCTATTGAACCGTTCTTGAAGTTCTTTCCTGAGCTGATTCTTTTTTTCTGAAAGATTCACCGTATTAGGTTCGAATTCTATTAAAAGATCTATATCACTTTCAGTATCATAGCTTCCCGTTGCAAAGGAGCCAAAAAGTGCTAAATCCGTAATACCCCAGATTTCTTTATACCGCGGCATATTCGCTTTTAAGTAGTTTAATATTTGTTCGTCTAAAACCATTTATACTAAAATACAATGATTTCGATTAAGAAGTTTCAATTATCTAATTGTAATGAGATAGAATAACGATAGCGATGAGGATCACCACGTTTTTCTTCTGGAATGAAGATAATAGGTCCAAAGTGATACACATATGAACGCAACTTGAACTCTTCCCTTATGCATCGGCTCTCAGCTAAACTCAAATTTTGAATATCTAAATCAACGCTATCAATTTGACCGTCAATTGCTACAATCAAATTTAAAATTGCTCTGGAGGCAAGCTCCTTTATACACTTATTTCTGATTTGCTTTCCCACTTCTAGCAATTGAAGTTCTCTTTCTCTCATGTGCTGAGCAAATCCATACTCCAAAATTGAATCTGTACCAGGAATAGAGGCATTAACTATAGTTCTTTTATAGTGATATTTAGGATAGCAGTCTTGATAACCAGCAGTTATAGATTTACTTTTACAAGCTTGAATAAAGCAGACCAATACTAATGCTAATAAAATATGTTTTATCCACATGAAGGGTTGATTAATTCTACTCCGCCAAGTAATATGTCAACCTTGTCAGCCACTTTTGAGGGTCTTTTTCTTCCATTGGGTCGCTTAAGTATTCTTCGATCATAGGCACATCATTGAGTAGACCATAGTCACTCATATATTTATCGATAGCGCTATGTGCAGCCGCTGTTCCAGAATAATCACCGTAATAATCCACTTGTAGCGCTTTTTTGGCAGGAATACTTAGGCTTGAAGCACCTTTTATATTTACAGCTTCAGCTACAGGTATAGAGGCGGCCATATCGGTAGTATTATTTTTTTCATCCCATTTAAAAAATAAACCACAGGGCATACCATCCATTTCGATTCCCGCCTTTTGCACTTTGCCAAATAAAGACCCTAAGTTCTGCTGATAAAACTGAGTTATATTGGCCATTGGGATCTCTTGTCTGTTGAGCACAAAATGCCTCTCTTCTAGCATCACTTCATTGATTTTATAGCCATCATAGATTTTTTCGTTAGCTCGTTTTTCTACAATTGTTTTTATGTTGGCCAGTCCTTGTTTATAACTATCACTAACCATTCCTTTCATTAAAAAAACCATTGGTCTATACAAAAATGGCATTTCAGCACCGTCCATATTCCAGCTAACGGTGGTTTTATCACCTTCATTATTAAATGCCCAATTGGCATAGTTGGCACCGTCAAATCCCTCAAAATGCATCTCTGTTTTTATAGATTCTCCTTTTACAACTTCTACAAACTTCTGGTTTCCGTTGCCTTCAGTTTCACTGGTCCACTCTGAATATGCTCCAAGTCCTTTTCTGACGTCTCCGTATTTGATCACCATTGCCGTATCTCTTTGGTGCCATGGAGACCAAGAGGGCCAAGTATCTAGATCACTTACCACATTATAAATCATATTAGCAGGAGCTTCCATCTCAAGCTCTTCTTGAACCTGTAAACTCTTGGGTGCGATTGCAGCGACAAGTAGGAAAATTACGATTATAGATGCTAGAATTGCACCTAGCCAGATAAGTACTTTTTTCATTTCGTTGGGTTTTTCGTTCTATAGTTTTTGTAAGCCTTTGCGGCAAAAAATAAACTCACAGCAAAGGCGATCAATGCCATGAATATATAACCAAAGTTAGCGAGATTCTTATAAATCGCAATGAGTACTATACTCAACAAGAAAAGTGTAGGCACCTCATTGAGTAATCGAAATTGAAAATCAGAGATATTTACAGTTCGAGTAGCCATTTTTTTGATCATTTTTTTGCACCATAGATGGTACCAAGTGAGTCCTATAAGCAGTACAATTTTTACATGTAACCAGTATTGGACAGAAAACCAATCATAGCCATTATGTATGATCATGGCTAGACCAAAAGTCCAAGTAATCATCATCGCAGGGTTGCATATGATAGCATATACTCGAGACTCCATCAATCCATATTGTTTCACTAATATCGATCGATCGGGTTCTTCTTTGAGTTGACTTTCTTTGTGATAGACAAACATCCTGACCAAGTAAAATAGACCTGCAAACCAAGCTACGAATCCAATGACATGCAATGACTTAAATAGTGAGTAGATCATAGTATCTTTATCTTATTGCAAAGATAGAAAATGAGAGTAGTACTTATCGTCATAGTCGTGTTAGCTTTTATACGGTGTAGTGTAGAAGAGAATGGACGCATAATGGATATCGAAAATCCTGCTGGAGCGGATAGTGAGGCCTCAAACCTATTTCAAGATGAAGAGGGGGAGCTCTACTTAAGCTGGATCGAGATGTTGCCAGACAGTAGCGATGGGCTCTATGTTTCTAGACTTAAATCTGATGCTTTCAAAGAAAAATACCTTGTTGCATCCGGAAATGACTGGTTTGTCAATTGGGCAGATTTTCCTTCATTTGCAAAGTTTGAAAATCAGGATACCTATGTGGTAAGTTGGTTGCAAAAAAGTGCTAAAGGCACTTATGACTATGATATTCATGTTGCCATATCAAAAGGTGATCTACAGTCTTGGAATCATACATTTATTCTAAATCAGGATGGCATCGATGCAGAGCACGGGTTTTTGAGTCTTCATCCTGAAGGAAACGAAATGGCTGCCGTATGGCTCGATGGTCGAAATACAAAAGTGGATTTTGGAGCTATGATGCTTCGTTATGCGAGATTTGATAGTGATGGATCCATCACTCACGAAGAAGAACTAGACTATCGAATCTGCGATTGTTGTCAGACAGATTTCACCATATTTGATGATACTAAGTACGTGGTTTATCGAGATCGGTCCATGGAGGAATATCGTGATAATGTAATTAAGATTGGAAGAGACTCCACTTGGTCTAAACCCATTCAGCTCGATACGATCCATTGGAAAACAAGCAGTTGTCCGGTCAATGGTCCTGCTATAGCTAGTAGCGAAAACTATCTTGCCACCTTGAGTTATATGCAAAACGAACAAGATTTTCAAGTAGGTCTAAATATCTATGATCGTAAGCGTATGAGAATGGATACCAGTATTATACTCAACGACTCATTGAGTTTAGGTCGTTTTGATATCAAATTTTCTGGTGATCAAACGCTAGTGATCATTTGGATGGAGTATGAGCAGGAACAAAACTACGTCATGCATGGATCTTATGATATTTCAACTCATAATCTCGATAAATCCAAACTTTGGAAAATGGACGAACGTAGAAAATCTGGCTTCCCAAGAATGGTAGTTGACTCAGAATACTGTTATATTAATTATACCCAAGTAACAGAAGATGAATTTAGGGTGAGCACAAAAAGGGTAGTGCTGAATTAAGAAAGTCACATTAATAGGTGATATACCACAGGCAGTTACGTTGATTATCCATATTTTTGATGCATGAAATCGTTATTCTGTCTATGCATATTTTGTTTTATAAGCTCCATACAGATCAGTGGACAAACGAACCTCTTAGAGGGATTTCAAGAGGAAGTACTTCCTTATGAATTCACGAAGCCGGTAGGTTTTGTATTTGATCATGAGAATAGAACCATAATTTGGGAAAAGGATGGCATTGCAAAACTGATCAAGACAGACGGAACACTATTGGATAGTCCATTGATTGATATCTCAGAGGAAATCGCAAGCTATGGAGATCATGGTTTGATAAGTATAATTTTAGATCCATATTTTGAAAGTAATGGTTTTATCTATATGTATTATGTTGTAGATAGACATCATCTATTGAATTTTGGCACCCCAAATTATGACCCTCAAACCACAATAGAAAGCCAAGCATCTATAGGTAGAATCACGAGATACACCTTAGATCTCAATAGTGAAGACCTGACTGTTGACTATGATTCTAGAAAAGTGATTTTTGGAAAAACGGTAGACGATGGACTTCCCATCCTTATGACCTCACATGGTGTAGGTACAATTAACTTTGGTACTGACGGTAGCCTCATCGTATCATGCGGTGATAGTGGATCTTTTTCACAGCCAGATATAGGAGAGGCAGATGATACCTACCAAGACCAAGCACTAGAAGATGGTATACTTAAGCCAAAAAATAAAATAGGCGCTTATCGAGCAATGCTTGCTCCTAGTGTTAACGGAAAATTGCTACGTATTGATCCAGAAAATGGTAATGGTATACCAAGTAATCCATTTTACGATGCTAATAATCCATCTTCAGAGGCAAGCCGAGTATGGTCCTTGGGATTCAGAAATCCATATAAATGTATAAAAATACCTGAAACAGGAAGCCATGATATGTCAGATGGAAATCCTGGTAAGTTTTTGGTTGGAGATGTAGGAGCTAGCTCGTGGGAGGAACTCAATCTTGTTTCAGAACCTGGACAATGGTTTGGTTGGCCGATATTTGAGGGATACGGATTGAATTATGCATTTATGGATTTTAACCCCACAGATCCATATCAATCAGATGAACTTGAGACCATATGCCCAGATAAGCAATTCGGGCTTAGAGATCTTGTAACCAGTGAAAGAGTGGATAAAGACTATACTAATGTCTTGGTCAACTGTGGTAGCCCTTATACGGTGCCCGATGAAGACCTTAATGTTCACATTCCTCCTGTAATTTCATATAGCAATGATCTATGGAATATGCCTCCGAAGACTCGATATAAAGTTTTTGATGAAAATGGCATCGCACGAGGTAGATCAATCACGGATACCAGCTCAGTCGTTGAAGGACAAGTAGTGGCTGGTGGCTCTCTTATGCCAGGTGGATTTAATCAGTTTGATAACTTTCCAGAGGAGTTTGACAACCACTTGTTTATAGGAGATTTTCATGGTTATATTTTTTCACTTGAATTGAATGACGATTATAGTGCAAAAAGTATCAATACGTTTCTGAGTACTCCGAAAGGAATCACTGATTTGAAATTTAACCCAAATGATGGTATGCTCTACTATATGCATATCAATACTGGACAATTGCGAAGAGTCATGTTTGGAGGTATTTTACCACCTAAAATTGTAGCGGAAACCTCACAGCGTTTTGGTCCTAGTCCATTAAATGTAAGCTTTGATGCGAGTGAATCCATCGACTACAGTGAAACTGGACTCTCTTATCTATGGGATTTTGGTGATGGTCAGTCATCTGACCAAGCCGTAGTAGAACACCAATTTTTTTCTGACGAGGTTCGGCAATTTAATACAACTCTGCGCATCAATGATCAGCTTGGAAACGAGAGGTCTGATGACTACGTGGTCTCTATCAATAATACTCCTCCTGAAGCTCAAATAACCAGTATATCTCCAGGTCAAACTTATGCTACCAACGCTTATAACATCATTGAACTCAAGGCTGAGGTTTCTGATCTAGAGCACCGTCAAGATCAATTGAATTATGAATGGAGAGTAGATCTGTATCACGATAATCACTTTCACCTTGGAGTTGTAGATACAAGACCCGAAAGCTTTGCAATTTTAGATCCATTGGGATGCGGAATTGAGAATTACTACTATAAGGTAAACCTAAAAGTGACTGATGATGCAGGTCTATTTACCACTGATACTAAAGATGTAATTCCTTATTGCGACGGCGACATAGCCGAAATAGTAAATCTGATAGCTGAAGTAGTAGAAGATCAGATACGTCTTACTTGGGAAGTCGACCAAGTAGAGGGACTGCAAAATATGGTAGTAGAACGTACTGATTACTACTTATTTTCAGATTTAGGCACCCTAGCTTTTGATAACCAGTCGACATACTCATTTATAGATGAGCAACCCTATCAAGGTGATAATTTTTATAGAATAAGATTAATCAATGATGACGGGAATTTTATGTATTCAGATTTCGTAAAGATATTTTTTGTACCTGATTTTGAAGTAGATCTTAAACCTAACCCTGTTGATCAATTTTTAAACATCGGAGTACGATCACAAGATTTAAGGTCATCTGAAATCGTAAATTTTGAAATAATTGATATCTCAGGAAAGATATTATATAAAGAGCGTAGGATAGCAAATGGTGACTTCGAAAGTAATTTTATTATAGATGTAAATAATTTACCAGCTGCTGCTTATTTCTTGTCTGTTAATATCGGTGAGAAAAACCATACTCAGAAGTTTCTTAAGCTCTAATAAAGGGGTTTTAAGAGGACAATTTTATGGGTAGTTACATAACTTAAGCAACAAAATGCTGTCTAAATTGGTATACATGATTAGATGTTATCATGTATACGGTTTATTACATTACTGAGGTTTCACCTACTCTCTATTTTTCTAATATTTCTATTCAATCACTCCACAGTTGCCCAAAGCTATATTCCGGGTAAAATCATCAGTGAAAACAGTGATCCTCTTAGCTTTGCCTTCATAGCCATCAATCAAGATACAATTATCACGGATCAAGCAGGAACATTCAAATACTTTCGTGTAAATGAAGAAAAATTAGTAATTCAAGCGGATTACTTTGGATATGAAAAACTGGATACCCTTATTTCTGAAATTCCTGACTCAATTATCATCCAACTCCAACCCGAACTTTTTGAGCTGGAATCACCAGTGATCATAGGGCAAGAAAGCTTATTTAACCGTGAAGACTGGATCATCCTTGATTTCATGATTTATCAAAATCATTTCCTTATCCTTGGATTAGAGGGTTTGAAAAGAAAACTCTACCTATATACTCCAGATGGTACTCTGTTGACGGAAAAAGAACTAGATACAGAATATAGAAAAATGCATCAGAGCTGTCTTGGCGGTATACATTTGATAGGGGATGAATATGGAGCGGAGTTGTTCGATGTGGCAGAGCTCAAACTAAGCCGAAATTATCCACGAAAACTCTACAATGAGCAGATACATCCATGTCTGTATAAAGGGTACAACTATCTGATACTGTTTCGGGAAGATAGTTTTGGAAAGCGCTATGCATTGGATAAAATCCAAGATGGTAAAGCTGTGAATCTAAAAACAGTTATTGATCAAGCTGACCTTGAGGAGGTTTATGTTGAATTTCGTGAGATCATGAGATTGTACTATATGACTACTGGTGGAGGAGATGAAAATGCCATTGATTATGGATTCTTCCAAGAGAATAAAGTTGCGGATGGTAATTGGAGTGGGGTACTAAGTGATCTTATGGTAAGCAATGGACTACAAAAGAAAATATCATACTTCAGTAATGTGATTGCGGGCTCCATCAATGTGCTAAGTATAGTGCAAAACGATATGCTTTATGTTTTAGATATACCGAATAAAGAACTTAGTATCGTAAACATAGCTGAAGGGGAACAAGTCAATGTACAACCTCTTGAACACCCCTTTTGGAAACTTGAAAAGATAAAACTATTACGAGATTATAAATTCAACCAGTGTTACCTAATCAGCGATGATTTTGAAATTATGAAAGTCAATTTTTACCCAAGCGGCATTGAATTGGACAAGATTAAAGAGATAAAACGAGAAGGTAAAATCATTGAGCATCTCAAGATTTATAACAATACTTTATATTATTCTGCGAGATCAAACTTGGCTTCTCCTAAGAATAAGTTGTACTACCGTAAGCTATACTAATGTTCCTTCCAAAAAAGGCTTCAAACGATCATTCAAAAAATAGTTCCAGCCGCCTACGGCACTCTCTCGTTTAAACTCAGGTATACCAGTAGGATAATCTTCTAACACATGATCTTCCAATCGCACTTTGATTCCATCAGGCTGTTTTTCAATGATAAACCTAGAGATGCTCTTCCCAGGATACTCTTCAAAAGTCCATTCATAGGTAATTTTATGAAGTAGCTCAACTTCAGTTACTTTCCATTGATGAGTAAAATTTCTTCCTTCATTCGTAATCAAAAATGCAGTTTCAAAACCTATCTCAGCCTTGAAATCTGGAATATTATCAAAATACCATTTTTTCATGGTTGCTAGATCCGTGAGTGCCATCCATGCATCCTCAAGAGTCGTGGAGATCATACATTCTATGATTATTGGAGATTCTGTGCTTTTCACCGATTGATTTTAAAAATGATTTAATGACGTCAAATTAATAAGTTATTCAGAACACAAACCATTTCAGCATCTACTATTCTAAATATCTTACTAATTTAGAAGTCTTGCAATCTAAACTAACTATGAGAAAAGTCGCTTTACCGAGTATTACTATCCTTGCTATATTTCTGATTATTTTTTCTTGTCAAAATGATTCATCAACATCGACTAAAGATCGTCCACTCAGTCCGTGGGTATTCAGATCTGTATTGGATGGGAATCCCAGGATGATCACCCTTGCGCTCAATGATAAATTTTGGGCTAGTTACCATACGGTGACAGGGGCTATCTACAAAGCATGGAGAGGTGATGTCAACTTTAGTGGAGCCGTGTACGACATGTCTCATGGTCCCCAACCTATTAGTCAAGGATCAGATTATTTTATCAGTGAAAATGCAACGCCTTGGAAGCTTTTGGACAATGGATTCGATACTAAAACAGAGATTCAATTTAAAGGGCATGCCATAGAAAATGGGTCTGCGGTCTTGCTATATGCGCTAGATAATGTACAGATTAGAGAAACCGTTGAGGCTACAGAAAATGATCAGGGACAACTCATTTTTGAGCGATCCTTTGACATTTCAGGACTCAAAGATATCCAAGACTTAGTCCTATCTGGAACGGTTGGACCATTGGTATTGAATACAAACCTAAGTTCTAATGGTGATTTAAAAATCACAAAGGAGAATAAAATAAAGAGTCAGAATGCAGAACTCTTCTCCTTAGATTATGAACTCCATATTGAGGATAATGGTGTGACTTCTCTCAATGCTATCCTAAGTCAAAATGGACTTACTGAAAACCCAAATAACATCAAAGAAGAGGCAGGAGCAGTAACTTCTGGAGCAAAGCTTATTGCTAAAAGTGATTGTAAAACTTGCCACAATAAAAAAGTAAAAACCATTGGACCCGCCTATGTCTCAGTAGCAGCTAAATATAAAACCACAGCGGCTAATCGAGAATACCTAATCACTAAAGTCAAAAACGGAGGTTCAGGTGTATGGGGAAACCAAATCATGAATGCGCATCATGATCTCCCCAATGATGATATCGGAGCAATGGTAGATTACATTCTTGGACTGGATGCTGATGATGATCAAGGCATGGGCGATGGCAATGAACAAGAGTCTACAGAATTGAGCTACGTGAGTTCGATTGAAGATATAGGTAATACCCCGATTTTACCAGGGAGTGTAGTCAAGATTTTTAAAGTTTCTCCAAAAGATCAAGTGCTTCCTAACAATAGCACTAAGAAACCAATCTATGCTGGGATACTAGGTAACTTTGACAATATCACAGGTGACGACTGGAAAGAACTCACGGACTTTTTCGGACTCGAAGGTCGAGGATATTTGCATGTTCCCAAAAAAGGGGTCTACACCTTCAGAGTGTGGAGTGACGATGGGTCAAGAGTTACACTCAATAATGAGGTGATACTTGATAATGATGGTTTACACGGCAATGAATTTAAAGAAGTAATGCTAGCACTAGAAGAGGGTTATCACCCCTATCTCGTTGAGTTTTTCCAGGGTGCTGGTGGTAAATATCTTTCTTGGAATTGGAAGAAGCCTGGTGATGTCAATTTTGAAGTCATCCCTACAGAGAACTTGTATTATAAAATCGAAGATCAAGATCAAGTAAAAGGCTACAAATTACCCATGGCAACCACTACATCTGTACCAGGTGACGGATCTGCTCTACTGGAAACACATCCTTCCTTTGATTTATTTCAAGCTAGGCCAAGTACATTCACTCCTAAAGTGGGCGGACTAGATTTTATGTCTGATGGACGTGTGGTCATCAGTACTTGGGATGCTACAGGTTCTGTCTATATTTTGGATAATGTAAAAGCTGAAAATCCTGATGATATCATCGTCAAAAAAGTAGCAGAAGGCCTCGCTGAACCACTGGGGCTTAAAATAGTAGATGATGAAATCTATATCATGCAAAAGCAAGAAATGACTCATCTGGTGGATACTAATGGTGACGAAATCATAGATGAATATCGTACCCTGTGCAACGCATGGGGGGTGACCAATAATTTCCACGAGTTTGGATTTGGTCTCGCCTATAAAGATGGATACTTCTATGCCACTTTAGCCACTGGAATATTACCAGGTGGAGCAGGCATGCCTAACCAACACCCAGATCGTGGATCGGTTATCAAAGTTTCTAAAGAGGATGGATCATTTGAAATCATGGCCAATGGTCTTCGTACTCCCAATGGAATCGGCTTTGGATATAATGATGAGCTCTATGTTGCCGATAACCAAGGGGACTGGCTACCGTCAAGTAAGATCATCCATATTACTGATGGAGATTGGTTTGGCAGTAGAGCAGTAGACTTTGAAGGTACAGCGGATTTTGTGGAGAAAAAGCCCGTTGTATGGTTGCCACAAGATGAGATTGGGAATTCTCCATCCACTCCTGCAGCAATTAACGTAGGACCTTATAAAAGCCAGATGATCCACGGTGAAGTGACGCATGGTGGAGTGAAAAGAGTATTTGTGGAAGAGGTAGAAGGTGTATATCAGGGTGCCTTATTCCGATTTATCCAAGGTCTGGAAGCAGGGGTCAATCGATTAGCGTGGAGTCCAGATGGTGACTTATATGTTGGGGGTATTGGTAATAGCGGTAACTGGGCGCAGACAGGTAAGCTTTGGTATGGTCTCCAGCGGCTGTCATACAATGACAATCCTACATTCGAAATGCTTGCCATCAGAGCACATAGCAATGGTATGGAAATAGAATTTACAGAACCTCTCGCCATCGGTCAAGGCTGGAATCCTAAAGGCTATGCCGTACAACAATGGTACTACGAACCTACCGCAGAATATGGTGGCCCAAAATTGGGTAAAGAGTCCTTAAATGTAAAATCCGCTTCTGTCAGTGAAGACCGTAAAAAGGTCTTCTTAGAGTTTGAGGGAATGAAAGAAGATCATGTGGTCTATATCAAAATTGAAGATCAATTGATCTCTCAGGAAGGTAATGGTCTATGGTCCACAGAATCTTGGTATACTTTGAATAAAATCCCTCAAAATAAGATCGGCGAAATCAAACAAGCACCATTCGAATTTAAAGACAATCATCTAACGCAACTAGAAAAAGACGCAGGATGGCAATTACTCTTTGACGGCGAAACTACCAATGGCTGGAGAAACTACCGTAAGCAAACCATAGGATCAAGTTGGAAAGTTGAAGATGGAGCTTTATATCTCGATGCCACTAAAAAACCAGATGGAGGATGGCAAGCTGCGGATGGCGGTGATATTATTACGGACAAAAGCTATAAAAATTACGAGCTCAAGCTCGATTGGAAAATATCAGCTTGTGGTAACAGCGGTATCATCTACAACGTGGTGGAAAATGATAAATACGACTACGTTTGGCAGACAGGACCAGAGATGCAAATTCTTGATAATACTTGTCACCCTGATACCAAATATCCAACCCATCGAGCTGGTGATCTTTACGATATGATCGAATGCAAGTATAAAACCGTAAACCCTGCTGGCGATTGGAATAAGGTCAGAATTAAATCTCTAGACGGCCATATGCAATTTTACCTCAATGGTCATAAAGTCGTAGAGTTTACCATGCATACGCCCGAGTGGGATGAGCTGATCAAAAACAGTAAGTTCTATGGCTGGGATGGCTTTGGTGTTGCCAAAGAAGGACATATCGCCTTGCAAGATCATGGAGACCCAGTGTATTTTAAGAATATTATGATTCGGGAGCTATGATTTCATGGAACCATGGAGAACACAGAGACCACTAAGAGATTTATGAAGAAGATTTCTCTTGATGGAGTAGATAAGAAAACAATCGATGGCTTATGCTATGAGATCATTGGAGCAGCAATTGAAGTTCATAAAGAGCTCGGTCCTGGTTTGCTTGAGTCTATCTATGAGTATGCAATGGTCGAAGAGCTTACGTTAAGAGGATTAAATTGTGATAGACAAAAATCATTACCTGTATTTTACAAAGGAAAAGAACTTACACCTAAATTTAAGTTGTACCTTATCATTGAAGACTTGATAATCGTCGAATTGAAAACAGTTTCCGAGGTTTTACCAATCCATGAAGCACAGCTATTGAGTTACTTAAAATTAATTGGAGCTCCCAAGGGATTAATCATTAATTTCAACGTGAAAAATGTTTCGAAACATGTAATATCAATCGTATCAGAGTATTTCAAAGAAATACCCGATCGCTTAGCCAAAAAAACTTAGTGAACTTCGTGTTCTCCGTGGTTCAAAATAAAGCAAAACAAAACATGAAAAACACAACTAAAATCCAACTATCCTTCATGATGTTCCTCGAATTTTTTATTTGGGGAGGCTGGTTTGTCACTATGGGAACTTTCCTTGGAAGTAATCTCGGTGCAGATGGAGGTCAAATAGGAATGGCATATTCTACACAATCATGGGGAGCAATCATTGCGCCCTTTATAATTGGGCTTATTGCTGACCGATACTTCAATGCAGAACGAATACTCGGAGTATTGCACTTGGTTGGAGCAGTCCTAATGTATTTCATGTCCATATCACAAGACTTTAGTACATTTTATCCCCATGTTTTAGGCTATATGATCATTTATATGCCAACACTAGCATTGGTCAATTCTGTATCATTCAATCAGATGACCGATCCTGCTAAGGAATTTTCGTTTATACGAGTTTGGGGAACAGTAGGATGGATTGCAGCGGGGCTTGTAATAAGCTATGTATTTAGTTGGGATAGTGAAGCTTCCATAGCGGAAGGGATGTTAAAAAATACATTTTTGATGGTTGCTATTGCTTCAGCAGTATTAGGGATTTTCAGTTTTGCACTTCCTAAAACACCTCCTCCCGCAAAAGGTCAAAAGAACCCAAGCATATCAGACCTCTTAGGTCTTCAAGCTATTGGATTACTCAAGGATCGTAACTTTTTGGTATTCTTTGTTTCCAGTATTTTGATCTGTATTCCGCTAGCATTTTACTATGCACAAGCCAATCCATTTTTGGTAGAACTAGGTATGGAAAACCCAACGGGTAAAATGACCATAGGTCAAGCTTCCGAAGTATTATTCATGCTATTATTACCGATCTTCTTTAAGCGATTTGGTATCAAATGGACTTTGGTCGTAGGTATGTTGGCATGGGCATTACGTTACGTACTGTTTGCTTACGGTGATGCAGGAGAACTATCCTTTATGCTCATCTTAGGTATTGCGCTACATGGAATATGCTATGACTTTTTCTTTGTGAGTGGTCAGATTTATACAGATAGTAAAGCAGGTGCTTCTTACAAAAGTGCTGCGCAAGGACTGATTACATTAGCTACTTATGGTTTAGGTATGCTTGTAGGATTTTGGGTTGCTGGTAAGATTACAGATCAGCATGCATTTGAAGTAATAAATGAAAATAAAGAAATTATTAAAAATCACGACTGGACGTTAATATGGACGTGGCCAGCAATTTTTGCAGTTGGAGTCTTAGTACTCTTTTTCATACTTTTTAAAAATGAGAAAGTTGAATACAAAGAGTAGCGAAGTATTTTTACAATCTGATAGACTCTATCTACAAGAAATTACCGAGTCTGATATTGAGATTATTCATCAATTGGATACGGATGAAGAGGTAATCAAATTTATAGCACCTCCAAAAACCTTAGCTCAGAGCAAAGAACGCATTACTAAAACCCAAAAACTATATTCTGAAGGGAAAGGTCTAGGTCGATGGCTAGCGTATCGTAAAGAAGACGACGTAGCCATAGGGTGGTTTGTCTTATGTCCATTAGACAATACAGATCAAATAGAAATCGGCTATCGATTACTTTCGCAATATTGGGGTAAAGGTTACGCTACCGAAATGAGTAAAGAGCTTTTGGACTATGCTTTGAATACGATCATGCTTAAAGAAGTAGTAGGGGTTACCAATCCAGATAATGAAGGATCTCAGAAGGTGTTGTCTAAGATTGGTCTTTATTATATTGGTATCAAACAGTTTTATAATCAACCAGTAAGCTTCTTTTCTAATATTAAGAAATCGTAAAGTCAAATACAAGTCTTCTTTTCTAGTCGTTTTACTAAGAAAGCTATCAAAATGAGCCTAAGGATAATCCTATTCTTGATTGTAATAAGTCTCTCCAGTTGTTTTGATACTCCTCCTATTGATGTTGAAGGGGATATCGAAGGCTTAAGACCGATATATTATCAAGGAGATACAAAAGAGATTACTAGCAATCCTCCGCGGCAATTTGAAAATTTGGGTAAAATTGTTGTTCTGGGAAACTTTCTTTACATCAACGAGCAAAATCTAGGTATTCATATTATCGATAATACCGATCCAATTACTCCTTTTGCGATCGCCTTTATTAGTATCCCAGGATGTGTTGATTATACTATTAACGGTAATATTATCTACGCTAATAATACAGAAGACTTGGTGGCTATTCGAGTAGATAATGTATTTATGATTGTAGAAGTTATAAGATTAGAAGATTTTTATAGTGAGTTTGATTTTGCATCACAACTATTTCCTGAAAACTTTAATGGTGTTTTTGAATGTGTTGATCAGACACAGGGGACGGTAATTGGTTGGGTGGAAACTATTCTTGATGAACCAAAATGCTGGAGATGATAAATATAAAAACATATCTATGCTTTATATTTTCCATGATCATATTTCTACTTTCTTGTAGCGAAGGTAGTGGCGTATCTTTTGGAGATACAGCTGATGGGTCATCTGCCCAGTCAGGCTCATATGCCAACATGATCACTATAGGAGATCGATTGTATATAGTCAGTCGTTCGTCGCTTATCACCATGGATATCACTGATCCATTATTTCCTATCGAAATCTACCGTGAGCAATTATCATTTGATTTAGAATCTCTTTTTATCAATGGGAATACACTTTTTGTGGGATCACAGACTAATCTCTATATCTACAAAATCAATGAAAATGGTATACCTGAAGAAGCATCAGTTACTCCTTATTTTCAATTTGATAATATATGTCCCAGAGACCCAGTGGTAGCCAATGACACGATCGCTTATGTTACCTTGAGTAGTGATGAATTTCAAGTTGTAGATAATTGCGGTAGAACACAGATCACCAATGAGTTAAGGCTATATAATATTGTAGACATCGAAAATCCTGAGCTTATCAATATAGTAGATCTTGAAGCTCCTAAGGGTTTGGGTTTTGATGGTGAATTACTTTTCATCTGTGAAAAAGAGAATGGTATAAAAGTCTTTAATATTGCTGATCCATTGGATATAGCGCTGATTGATCACAACGCTAGTTTTGCCGCTCAGGATGTAATTGTTCTACGTGTTGAAAATCGACTTTTGGTTGTTGGTGGATCTGCGATAAGACAATATGAGTATGATGAGTTGGGGAAGCTTACTTTTATATCAGTATTAGAGATTTAGTTATGTACAAATCACTTTTCATAATTTTTGCAATCTTGTCCGTAACGCCTACCATATGGTCACAAGATACGCTCGCTCATCGTCGCAATTGGGGAATAACATGGAGTTATTCAGCTCTACTCAATGAGTATCCGGGTTTACAATTTGGTATTGAAAAGAGACTGGGTAAACATACGATGCTTCAATCTGAGCTAGCATATTTATATCAGATAGATACCGATTTTTATCCGCATGCTTTTAAGGGTTTTAGATTCAAAAATGGTATCAAGTATATGAAAATGGAACATCAAGGCTACCTGAATACAAGGTGGTATGTAGTGGCTAATCTTTTCATACGATATACATCAGAGAATAAAACAGAAGATTTGAGAAGGCTAGATGGTGCATATTTTGAGCGACTCAGCTACACAAGAACTCGATTTTTGATAGGTCCCGCCGTAGGTTTTGGTACAGAACAATATTCCTTAGATAGATTTATCATTCAGACAGGTTTTTCATTTGGTTATGGGTATATGAAAGTAGTAGCTGATGGACTACCCGATGATGCTAATCCCGGAAGAACAAGGGTTTTTGAAGAATATGACCGAACAGGTAATCACTTGTATCCTATCTTTTCACTCTCAGCGAAAATCATTTTTGCACTATAATTAGCATCTATAAGTACGACATTATCGTATTTTCATTCCGTACAATACTAAACTATGAGTAGAAAGATCAGAATGGGAATGATAGGCGGTGGACGAGGAGCCTTCATTGGAGGAGTACATCGTATGGCGGCAGCCTTAGACGGTCAGATAGAATTGGTCTGCGGAGCATTCAGTAGCAACCCAGAAAAATCAAAACTTTCTGGTCAGGACTTTTATTTAGATCCTTCAAGGATATATGGATCGTACGAAGAAATGATTCTCGCTGAAAAGGAACTTTCAGAAGACCAACGTATGGACTTCGTATCCATCGTCACGCCTAATCATATGCATTATGCACCTGCTAAAATGGCTATAGAGCATGGTTTTCATGTAGTATGCGATAAACCGCTTTGTTATGATATGGAGCAAGCTTATGACCTTCAAAAAGTAGTACAAGAATCAGGATTAATTTTCGCCTTGACCCATAATTACACAGGTTACCCAATGGTGAAAGAAGCCAAAGCCATGATCTCTGATGGCAAATTGGGTAAAATCAGAAAAGTAGTTGTCGAATATCCGCAAGGTTGGTTGAGTACTTTTTTAGAGGGTTCCGACCAAAAGCAGGCTGCATGGCGAACAGACCCAAAGAGATCTGGTATCGCGGGCGCAATGGGAGATATAGGCACCCATGCTGAAAATCTAGTAGAATATATCACAGGACTCAAGATTACAGAGCTCTGTGCGGATATCAGCACCCTAGTAGAAGGTAGAGCGCTGGATGATGACGGCAATGTATTACTTCGTTTTGACAATGGAGCTAGAGGGATTTTGTATGCAAGTCAGATTAGTGCTGGCGAAGAAAACAATCTTAAAATAAGAGTCTACGGAGAGTACGGTGGACTAGAATGGCTTCAGATGAAACCCAATACCCTGATGGTAAGGTGGGCCGATAAACCCGCACAAATGATGAGAGCAGGAGTGGGTGAGCAAGCAGCATCAACCCAAGCACATATGCGTATCCCAGCAGGCCATCCGGAAGGGTATTTAGAAGCATTTGCCAATATATATCGTAATGTAGCCAAATGTATACAAGCCCGAATAGAAGGAATAGAGGTAGATCCAATCTATACCGACTTTCCAACAGTAGAAGATGGTGTACGTGGCATGAACTTCATATACAAAGTGATCGAGAGTGGCAAAAGTGATCAAAAGTGGATAACTTTATAATTATGACATTGACCATTGAATTACCTAAAAATATTAAAGAAACAGAGTTTGATCTAAAAATGATCTTGGCAGGAAAGCTATTTGAATTGGGTAAGGTATCTTCCGGAGAAGCAGCTGAAATGGTAGGTATTTCTAAACGTAACTTTCTTAAAAATCTAGATAAATACGGTTTTCATTATTTCAACTTTTCTGAAGACGAACTATTAGAAGAGCTCAGAAGTGTTGGATAAAATCATTATCGCGGATACAAGTGTACTTATTGCACTCGATAAACTTGAATTACTTGATCTTTGCGAAGGAATTACTCAAGAATTTGTAGTTACGAAAACAGTTTATCAAGAATATGGTAAAATCTTACCAAGCTTCATTAAAGAATTAAATGACCCGATCAACTTCCTATCTATAACAGAAATCAAGCTAGACAAAGGTGAATTAAGCGCTATAGGTTTAGCCCTCGAAGAAGATAATTCAATTCTAGCAATAGATGAACGCAAAGGAAGAAGAATTGCGACAAGTCTTGGTATTAGGATTATTGGTACTTTAAGAATACTAAAGCTTTTAAAAGAAATAGGGGTAATTGCTCTAGTACATCCATATATTCACAAATTGAATGACATTGGTTTTAGAATGTCTGAAAAGTTAATTGAAATAATACTCAACGAACTAAAAGAAAATCCATGAAAACAATCAAAGGACCAGCCATATTTTTAGCCCAATTTATGGGAGACGAAGCACCATTCAATTCTCTTGATGGAATATGTGCTTGGGTAGCAAGTTTAGGATATAAAGGCATTCAAATACCTACTTGGGAATCACGATTAATTGATTTGGAGAAAGCTGCTACTAGCAAGGATTATTGCGACGAACTCAAAGCGAAGGTAGCTTCACATGGCTTAGAAATCACCGAACTATCAACTCATCTTCAGGGGCAATTAGTCGCTGTAAATCCAGCCTATGATTTGATGTTTGATGCCTTTGCTCCAGATGAAGTAAAAGGCAACCCAAAAGCTAGAACAGAATGGGCTGTGCAACAAGTAAAATGGGCTGCATCGGCTTCTCAAAATCTTGGAATAGATGTGCATGCTACCTTCTCAGGAGCACTGATGTGGCATACCATGTATCCATGGCCACAACGACCTAATGGTCTGGTAGAAGCTGGATTTAAAGAACTTGCGAATCGATGGTTGCCAATACTCAATCATTTTGATGTCTGTGGCGTAGATGCTTGTTACGAAATCCACCCAGGAGAAGATATCCATGATGGGATCACCTATGAGCGATTTTTAGAAGCGACGGGTAATCATAGTCGTGCCAAAATACTATATGATCCGAGTCATTATGTATTGCAATGTCTCGATTACCTTCAATTCATTGATTTTTATCATGAGCAGATCAAGATGTTCCATGTAAAGGATGCAGAGTTTAACCCTACTGGAAAATCTGGTGTATATGGAGGATATCAAGATTGGAAAGAACGACCAGGTCGATTCCGATCATTAGGAGATGGAGAGATAGATTTTGCTTCTATATTCTCAAAGCTAAGTCAGTACGGTTACGATGGTTGGGCGGTCCTAGAATGGGAATGCTGTATAAAATCACCTGAGCAGGGTGCTCGAGAAGGCGCTCCATTTATCCAAAATCATATCATAGAAGTAACAGAAAAGACTTTTGATGATTTTGCAGGTGGTGATGTAGATCAGGATATGATTAATAAGGTGTTGGGCTTATAATATGTCGTCCGAAAAGAACAAGCTCCGCTTTATCATCATGGGTGTCTCTGGTAGTGGAAAGAGCACTATTGGTAAGTGTCTAGCAATAGAATTAGGTATATCTTTTTACGATGCAGATGATTTTCATCCAGAGACAAATATTGCTAAAATGGCTTCTGGTCAAGCATTAAATGATGATGATAGATTTCCATGGTTAGAGATTCTTCAGAAGAATATCACGATTTGGTCTGACGAAGGTTTTGTGCTAGCATGCTCTGCATTAAAGCAGTCTTATCGTGATATTTTGAATCAAAATCAATCGGAGTACGTACAATGGATCTATCTCAAAGGCAAAATGGAAATCATTCAAAAAAGAATGGCTAATCGGCAAAATCACTTTTTTGATCCAGCACTTTTACAATCACAATTTGACACTTTAGAAGAGCCTTTAGATGCCATCACGATTGGCATTGACGATGAAGTAGATCGTATTATTGAGAATATAAAAAATCAGCTATAGCATATGAGTAGTTCACAGTTTGGAGTTTTTGGATTGGGTGTGATGGGGCGAAATATTGCGCTAAATATTGCCGATCAAGGAGTTAAACTCTCTACGTATAATCGAGCCATAGGTCCAGAAAAAGAGCTACTCGATCAATTTGCGCAGCTCATCGAAGAGCACCATGATATTCATATTTATGACGATTTACAAGCGTTTGTAGCTTCACTTTCAAGACCAAGAAAGATTTTGATTATGATCAAAGCCGGGCAGGCTATTGATGAGGTAATTAAGGTATTGCTACCCTTATTGGAGACAGGTGATATCATCATTGATGGAGGAAACTCGCATTACAAAGATACCCAACGCAGACAAGAACTGACCAAAAGTCATGATATACAATGGATTGGTAGCGGTATATCGGGTGGTGAGAAAGGTGCTCGTCGAGGCCCGTCGATGATGCCTAGCGGAAGTAGAGTTGCGTATGATCAAATTTCTTTATTACTTGAAAGCATTTCAGCACAGGATGCATCAGGAAATGCATGCTGTACATACATTGGTGAAGGAGGATCAGGACATTTTGTGAAAATGATACATAATGGCATCGAGTATGCTGAGATGCAACTCCTTGCTGAGATCTACGATCTTCTTAAGACAAACCATAGCTATGCCGAAATTGGGCAGTTTTTAGAAGAATGTAAAGCCTATGGTCAATCGAGTTACCTTCTTGATATTACGATTGATATTTTAAACAAAAAAGAAGGAGGGCATCATATTTTAGATATGATACTGGATAGAGCCGGTAATAAAGGTACGGGTTCTTGGGGTAGTAAAGCTGCATTAGACTACGGCACCACCAATACGATGATGGCCGCTGCAGTATTTTGTAGATATATGTCATCTTACAAAGAGGAGAGGGTTCGATTATCAGCCGAGGTGAATGCCAAAAGACAAGATATTGGTATAGATTTATCGGCACTCAAAAATGCTTATGTTGCCGCAAGATGGATAAACCACCACCAAGGCTTTGCCTTGATCAAGGCCGCTTCATCACATTATAATTGGGATATCAATCTATCAGAAACTGCTAGAATATGGACTAATGGGTGTATCATACGATCCGACCTAATGACCAAATGCATCGAACTATTCAAGACTAAGGATTCTATTCTGGATGATGATCATTTTATCAAACTCATCGAATCTAAAAGATCAGATCTTAAAAATATATTGTCTTCAGCTATCAAAGCAGAGATTAGTATACCTTGTTTCCAAGCAGCTTTTGATTATTGGATACACATGACTAGGGCATCTGTACCTGCCAATCTTATACAAGCACAAAGAGATTATTTTGGTGCTCATACTTATGAGCGAATAGATGCTGATCGAGGTAAGTTTTTCCATACTCAATGGCAGGAGTAATGGATATACAGCTCATTTTATCTGTAATCACAGGTGTTAGTATACTGTTAGTTCTGATTTTGAGGCTTAAATTTCCAGCATTTATCTCACTATTGATTTCTGCGATCACTATTGGGTTGCTAAGTGGTATGTCACCAAAAGATATCATCGATACTATTCAAACTGGTATGGGTGGTACATTGGGTTTCGTCGCTGTTGTAGTTGGATTAGGTGCAATCTTCGGATCTATATTAGAGCATTCAGGTGGAGCACAAGCGCTCGCCCAGTATTTATTGTCAAAGTTTGGCTTAGATCATGCTCCATGGGCAGTCATGCTTGCTGGTTTTTTTATTGCTATACCCGTATTTTTTGATGTGGCGTTTATCATTTTGATACCGATTATTTACGCTATCCAACGTCGGTCAGGAAAGTCACTTTTGTTGTATGCCATACCTCTATTGGCAGGACTTGCCATCACACATTCATTTATCCCACCTACACCAGGCCCTGTTGCTGTTGCCGATATTGTAGGAGCGCAGTTGGGTTGGGTAATACTTTTTGGTTTTATTGTAGGTATACCTACCGCTGTAATTTGTGGTCCTATATTCGGGAAGTACATAGCGGCAAAAATTGATATTCAAGCTCCTTTTGATATTCAGAATATAGCTAAAGATTATACTGATTTACCTCCAATTACCTTGATTTTGATCAGTATCTTGATACCTATAGTCTTGATCTTGCTCAATACTTTGTTAGGTAGTCCACTAATCGACTCAAGTGAGTTATGGCCATGGGTCATACCGACTTTTACCTTCATAGGTCATCCATTTGTTGCTTTGATAATTGCTAATATGATCGTTTGGTATGCCTTAGGTATCAGACGAGGATATACCAAATCTCAACTTTTGGATATCAGTACTTCTTCTTTGAAGCCAGCAGGTATTATTATTTTATTGACCGGTGCAGGAGGTGTATTAAAGCAAATGCTCGTGGATACAGGCAGTGGTGAAATGCTTGCTAATATTCTCCTCGATGCTGGCATACCGGTTTTAGTATTTGCTTTTATGGCAGCATCGATCATAAGGGTATTACAAGGATCTGCTACGGTGGCAATGATTACTGCTGCAGGGCTTATCGTCCCACTATTAAGTGATGCTACCTCTGAAATATCTAAGGCTATATTGGTCATTGCCATTGCCTCGGGTGCATCAATCTTTTCGCATGTCAACGATTCAGGATTTTGGTTAGTAGGAAAGTATCTAGGGATATCGGAGAAAGACACCTTTAGATCATGGTCGGTGATGACTACGATTTTAGCGTTGAGTGGATTTAGTATGTGTCTGCTTTTGGAGCTTGTGTTTTAGATGGCTATTCTTCTTCAGATATACCTGACACTACGGAATCTTTTACCTCACTATCCTCATTTTTTTCACCAGAAAAGAAACTTCGGTGAAAAAGCAAAATACTAATCACCCCTGTTGAAATCGCTGCATCTGCAATGTTGAAAACAGGCCTAAAAAATTCAAAAGATTGTCCTCCCCATACTGGCAACCAATTTGGAAAGCTTGATCGTATCATGGGGAAATAAAACATATCTACCACCTTGCCATGTAAGAATGTGCCATAACCACCGTCAGGAGGAAACATCTCGGCTATGTTCCCGTGATAACTATGAGAAAAGATCATCCCGTAAAAGGCTGAGTCAATCATATTACCGATCGCTCCTGCTAGTATCAAACCAAAACTTACCAATAAGCCCAAAGATTCTCCAGCTTTAATCATACCATAAAGTAGATAACCTAAGAAAGCAATCATGATTACTCTAAATAAACTAAGGACTAACTTACCCATATTGCCACCTAACTCGATACCAAAGGCCATTCCCTTGTTCTCCACAAAATGGATTTTCGCCCATTCTTGACCTAGTATATCAAATCCGCCTCCTAGTGCAAACGTAGTTTTGATATAAATCTTAAGCCACTGATCAAGAATGAGTATTCCGATTATAAGTGCTATGACTATCCAAGATTTTTTCACGTAGTGGCTTTTGGTTTTAGAGTATCAATTGTGACTAACGTCGATTTTCTTTTTTGCTAGATTCTTTGGCATCTATACTGAGTGTAGCATGAGGTACGGCCCTGAGACGCTCTTTTGATATCAATTTTCCGCTTTCTCGGCAGACACCGTATACCTTATTTTCAATACGAAGTAGTGCATTCTTAAGATGCTCAATATACTTTTGTTGGCGTCCGGCTAGCGTCGTTAGTCTTTCATTTTCTACAGAACCCACGCTATCATCGAGACCTCGTACTCGAGCATCAGATCCTTCTCCTCGACCCTTAATTTGACGTTTATATAGATCAAGTTGTTCTTTGGCTGCTTCGAGTTTATCTTCTATTAAAGTTTTAAACTCAGCTAGCTCATCATCAGAATATCGAGTTTTATCAGCCATAAGTTGTGTATACATTGCTATTATAAAGTCGCAAAAGTAAGATTTTTGATAAAATTGATGCTGACCATATCTATACTTAAGACTT
Organism: Saprospiraceae bacterium; assembly: GCA_020629715.1. GTDB lineage: Bacteria > Bacteroidota > Bacteroidia > Chitinophagales > Saprospiraceae > JAHDGW01. Next base: position 171,172 of record JAHDCU010000007.1, on the reverse strand, counting down.
CTTTATGACGTGATTACTCGAAATTCCGTCTCTAGCTTAGCGTAAAATCTTGTAATTTTAATTCTATCAATTAGTATTATGAATAGTATACGCAATCTCTGTTTTCTCGGAATATTACTTTTTTCATCATCGCTTATCGCCCAAAATTTTGATAAAATTGACTCCGATATATTAGATCAATTTGATACTAAAGATGAGGTAAAGGTCATGATTCATATAAAATCGAATCAGAGCTTACAACCTAAGATGGACTGGTCTAAAGAACGAAAAACTATCTTCGTTTACCAAAATTTAATACAAAGTGCAGAACAGTCTCAAAAAGAGATCATTCGGATTTTGGATCAGAATCAGATTGATTATCAGTCATTTTATCTTGTAAATGCAATAGCTGCAAAGTTGGATTTAAATACTCTATATACATTGAGTGAACATGGTGATGTACAACATATTTATTGGGACAGGCCAGCCATGGTTGACTATATCATAGATGAGGAAGAGGTGTTGAGATCAAGGATGACCGAACCAGAATGGGGAATCAAAATGATACAGGCCGATAGCGTTTGGTCATTAGGTTATACAGGAGAGAATGTTGTGATAGCAGGTCAAGATACAGGCTATGATTTTGAGCATCCAACATTGCTTAAAAAGTACAGAGGTTATAGTGAAGACGCCAACCATGAGCATGATTACAACTGGCATGATGCTATACGAGAGATTAACCCCTTACACGGAGATACCTTGATCACAGAAACTACAAACCCCTGTGGATTGAACGTAGATCACCCATGTGATGATAATAATCACGGTACTCATACGATGGGTACTATGATCGGGTCTGATGATGAAAATAGCATTGGCGTAGCACCAGATGCCAAGTGGATTGCATGCAGAAATATGGAAAGAGGATATGGATCTCCGAGTACCTATATCGAATGTTTTGAATGGTTTTTGGCTCCGACCAAGTTAGACGGCACTGACGCAGACCCTACTATGGCTCCGCATGTCATTGCCAATAGCTGGGGATGCCCTGAGATGGAAGGGTGTAATGCAAGCAATTGGCATTTGATGGACGAGGCTGTAGAAAATTTGAGATCCGCGGGAGTGGTCGTAGTAGTGTCTGCAGGAAACAGTGGTAGTAGTTGCGAATCTGTAAGAAATCCAGCAGCTATCTTTCAGGGTTCTTTTTCAGTAGGTGCTACCGCATCCAATGATACGATTGCTGGTTTTTCTAGTCGAGGCCCTGTAGCAGTAGATAGTAGTTTTCGTCTAAAACCAGATATTTCGGCCCCGGGAGTAGGCGTACGATCTACGATACGTAATGGAGGTTTTGCAAGTTTTAGTGGTACCAGTATGGCAGGACCACATGTAGCTGGCGTTGTAGGACTCATCATATCGGCTAATCCTGCATTGGCAGGTCAGGTCGAGATCATCGAAGAAATCATAAGATCAACGGCAGTACCTAAAACTACGGATCAAGACTGTGGCGACTATCTAGGTTCTGAAATTCCAAATGCAGTATATGGATATGGAAGGATCGATGCACTAGCAGCAGTAGAACAAGCATTAAATGTGAGTAATACGAAGGATATTTCCAGCAGTTGGAGCACTACTATATTCCCTAATCCGACCGCTGATTTTTTACAAATACAGTCAGAACGATTGATCTCAAAAATAGTCATTGTAGATGCCTTAGGGCAGGTTATGTATCGCAAGCAATACGATTATCCTTTGATGGAATTTAATATTACTGATGTTGAACGTTGGGCACATGGATTATATCATATCCAGCTTTGGAATGGCAATCAAGTACAGACTCAAAGCATCATTAAGTGATGAGTTTATCTGAAAAACAACTCATGCTAGCGGGGGAAATGTATGACCCGATGCATCCTGACTTAGTTGCAGAGCGCCAAGCCGCTCGTATGCTATTTCAGCGGATCAATGCAATACCTGAAGATCAAAAGGTAGAGCGAGATCGCCTCTTTTATGATTTATTGGGTGAGGCTGGCACAGGACTTTACATAGAACCACCATTTTATTGTGACTATGGATACAATATTAAAGTCGGTGAGTCTGTATTTATGAATTACAACTGTTGCATTTTGGATGTATGCGAAGTTACCATTGGCAATCATGTGATGTTTGCTCCAAATGTACAGATCTATACAGCAACTCATCCTCTTGATGCTATATCTCGCAATTCAGGTCGAGAATTAGGCAAGCCTATTACTATCGGAAATGATGTCTGGATCGGAGGTGGAGCTATAATCTGCCCTGGAGTCAGTATTGGGAATGGTGCGGTCATTGGTGCAGGAGCAGTAGTCACTCGTGATGTAGCAGATGACTGTTTTGTCGCGGGTAATCCTGCTAGGGTTGTGCGGGAGAATATAAATTGATCTGATCGTTTATGATGATTTGATTATTAGCAGACTTTATTTTTTGTATTATTGGATAAGGTTCATGACTCTGATCCTATGTGTAGAAATACTAGATTTTCTATTCCTAGAAAAGGGATATTAATTTATGGATTGAGTATATTAGGGTAGATCCCGAAGGTTGCGGTTGAATGATTATAAGAGGTAGGACCTTTATAAAATAAAATGATGAACTATAAATATTTGCTAACTCTTATAATATCAGTCAATTGCTATCAAGCGCTTGTGTCTCAAGCATGTATAGTTGGTGATGTAGTACTTAGTTCGCAAGCTGAGGTAGAACAGTTTGCCCAAGATCATCCTAACTGTACTGAGATAGAAGGGAATGTACTCATTGGTACAGAATCATTTTCGGGGGAAACTGATATAACTAATCTAGCAGCTTTAAGTAATCTTACGTCCATTACTGGAGATATCAAAATCATCAAGAATACATCTTTGACCAATATTTTTGGGCTCCATAATCTAGAAGCTATACCGGCTAGTTTGCTAATAGAAAATAACGACTTGTTGCGTGATGTAGTGGGATTAGAGAATATCACTGAGATTGGAGGTGATTTAGGGATAAGAATAAATTGTGATTGTTTTGAATCCAAAGGCCTCGAGAATGTGAAAGTTGTCAGAGGTGATTTCAATCTACAGTTTGAAGGTGATCATGTACTTCGAAATATAGCCATCGATTCAATATATGGATCACTAAGATTGGAGCGCTTTTCGGGCTCACTTTCAGGATTGAGTGAGTTAGATTATTTAGGCGGAAAGCTATACAGCTATAGGTCTTTTTTGAGCAGTTATAATGGTTTGCAGGGATTGGAGTCTTTAGGTAGTTTGAGCACGATAGGCAACTATGGTTTTAGTAGTCTTAATGGCTTGCAAAATGTCAAAGTCATCCACGGAGATGTGCTCTTCGATGATACGGATGATTTATCTTCTTTAAGTAAGTTAGAAAATCTAGAATTGATAGAAGGGGATTTAGATTTTGATCATATATGGTATATGGATATCAGTACATTACCTAAGCTAAAGAGGATCAAGGGATCATTAAACTTCACGGAAAACCATCTAACGTCCTCATTACAAGGTATACCTACGCTTGAAGTAATAGAAGGTAATCTCAATTTTAGTAGAAATTATGATTTAGATCATATTGATGGATTTACGAGTCTTGATTCTGTGAAAGGGGACCTCATCATGTATGATTTTTATAATAGTTTGAAAGACTTCACTGGATTGAATTCTATAAAAAATATAGGTGGTGACCTTAGTATAAGAAGTCATGTAAATCTCGAGACGCTAGGTGGTTTCGCAGAGTTACAATCCATATGTGGTAATATTTGGTTAGAAGATAATGAAAAACTAGAGAATGTTGATTTTGCTCCTAAGCTTACCAAACTTGGGGGTATAAAATTGATAGGTTTAGATGAGGTATTCAATTTGCCTGATTACTCTTCTATTCAATTTGGATCAGCAGATATAATTATCCAAAATTTAGGGTTTGACATGAACTTTGATTTTCTTAAAGACCTTACGGAGATAGGAGGTAACTTAGAAATTACGGGAAATTATAGGTTAGATAGCTTTCCTGCATTGGAGTTTTTAGAGCATATAGGAGGTGATCTTATCATTACCTCTAATACAAATCTAGATAGCCCCATCACTTTTGACCGTCTACAAACTATTGGAGGAGGTATCCATCTATCATATCTCGATGGACTTGAGTCATTAGATTTTTTGGCTTCTATAGATACTATTCACGGAGCTTTAGAATTAGTAAGTTTAAATAATCTTTCTTCACTCGATGGTCTACGAAACATATCTTCTATTGAGGGCGAGTTGCGATTAAGGTTTTTGAATAATATTAGTTCTATTCAAAATCTAGAAAATATAAGACATATTGGAGACGGTCTCTCCATCCAATTTATGTCACAATTGGAAAATCTCGAGGGAGTAAATGATTTAGAGTTAGTAAAAAATGGTATAGACCTATCTTATAACTCTAGTCTAAAAGACATCAGTGCTCTGAGTAATATCAATGCAGATAGCTTAATAACTGAATATGGTCAGGCTCTTCGTATTTATAAAAATGATTCGCTCTCAAACTGCAGTATTCACTTAGTTTGTGATCTTTTAAATATCTCAAATGATAAGCTAAGGATCGAAGAAAATGCCATAGGCTGCAATGGTTTGTATGATATAGATTGCCTTGATTACGGTATATCAGGAATAGTCTATCATGATGTGAACTGTAACAATGTCAAAGATGATCAAGAATATGGAATCGCCAACTATGCGGTACACATATTACCTGATGACGTACTGGTTTATACTAACGAGGCTGGTAAATATTTATACAAGAGTGAAGTAAATCAAGTCTATAATATCATCAATCTTTCTCATGAGGATTGGTCTACCGTAGGTTCTGATACTTTGACTACTCTAGCTTTTCAAGAGGGAGAATCTAGCAATACGGGATACGACTTTGCACTTAAGTCTAGCTCGATTTCTTCATCTGCCGAAGCACAGCTAAGCTCCAATCCAACGCGATGTAATACATGGGTTGATTTTAAAATCAAGTGTAGAAATACTGGAGCAAATATTGAAAATGGTAGGTTATATTTAGATAAAATAGAAGACCTAAGTATGGGTAGCTTTTCTATCAATCCTAAAAATGATGGATCTCGCTACTATTGGACTTTAGAAGATTTTTATCCGCAGCAGCAGCTCAATATTGATTTTAGGGTAAAGATGCCGTCGGAGCAGTTTACTGGAGACAGTCTCAGTTTTAAATATTATGTGTCATATGATATTACTACAGAAGACCATGTATTTGAAGACAGACTTGAGTCCGTAGTACTATGCTCCTACGATCCTAATGATAAAGCTGTAGATCCTCCAGGTGTCAAAGAAGAGCACTATACACTTAAGGAAGATACGCTAAATTACAGAATACGTTTTCAAAATACAGGTAATGCACCCGCTATCGATGTAAGGATCATTGATACATTAGATCAAAATTTGGATTGGTCTACTTTTAAGATTATCAATAGCTCTCATTCAATGAATACGGTGTTTAGGAGAGATCACTTAGAGTTTGTATTTAAGAATATTTACTTACCTGACAGTATATCTAATGAACCGGAAAGTCATGGCTATATCAATTATAGCATAGAATCTAAAGAGGGGGTGCCAGATTATACTAGGGTAGAAAATCAAGCACATATCATTTTTGATTATAACCCTCCGATCATTACTAATAGGACATTTAATACTCTTGTCGATGAGATTTGCACATTTAAATATACGATGATCGATACCACTATATGTGAAGGAGATACACTAGAAGGATATTTTGATTCAGGGGTGTTTTCGGACACGATAAATATTGGAATTACTTGTGATTCGATCAGAACCTATAATCTGTCCGTTACAGAACCTTATACGCTCTATAGGTATCCAAGGATTTGTCTAGGAGATACATTCAATTTTAGAGATGTTGATTATCTAGCTACGAGCGATACATTATTTTTTGACACCATATTTACTGAATTGGGTTGTGCAGAATCTATCTACAGGATTGATCTTAGTGTATCAGAAGCACAGGAGCACTATCAAGAAATAGAAATTTGTCAAGGAGAAGAGTATAGAGGCTTCACTAGCACAGGAGTATATTATCTGGACTCCATGAATTGGTTGACACAATGCACTGATCAAATAATCATCGACTTATCTGTGCTTGATCAGTTACACCCACGTTGTTATGATGGCGATCTAGACGGCTATGTTGCTTATCATGATTGTGATGACGATAATCCTGATGTGTATCCCGGTGCAGAAGAGTTATGCAATGATATAGATGATGACTGCAACGGTGAAATAGATGAAGGTTTGGCCTTGGTTACTTACTTTCAAGATTTAGACGGGGATGGACATGGTACCTCTGAGGAGACCACTACATGGTGTGGTGGAGAGTTAGATGGTTATAGTCTTAGTAAATGGGATTGTGATGATACCGATCCAGATATAAATCCCGATGCTATTGAAATTGCAGGTAACTTGATAGATGAAGATTGCAATAATAGAGATCACACTAGCGAAGAACCATTTCCTTTTTATGACCTTGGAGATATTCGTATCTATGACAGCCTCGGAGAGTATCAAGTTGATTATTATCAAGCTACCGTGGAAGGCGTAGTGCATAGTCCCAATTTCTTAGATCCTGATCACTTAATGTTCTTTATTATCGATCAAGAGGGGCATGGTATTGCAGTATTTCAGCATTTAAATCAAATAGACTTTGATCAAAAGCTGGGTGATAGACTTAGGGTAAGAGGATATTTTCAGCAGTATAAAGGGTTATTGGAAATTATTCCAGAATCTATAGAAGTGATAGAAGAATATGCTGATTTAGTCAACCCCCAAACAGTGGAAAGTCTAAAGGAGCAATACGAGTCTTCGCTGCTAAGATTAGATAATGTGTCGCTTGTAGATCAGACAGAATGGCTAGGAGATGGTTCTTCTTTCAATGTAAGAGTGCAATCTCAAAGTGGTATTGAGCAATTGCGTATACAAGCAAGTACCTATTGGTCTACACAGCCCGCACCTATTGGTGTATTTAATGTGATAGGTATCTGCAGTCAGTTTGATGAAAGCTCACCTTACTTAGATTCTTATCAACTACTGCCACGATATGAGAATGATATTTTCTTACCGACTTCGGTAGTTGATGAAAAACAAATTCTACTTCAAGTTGTACCAAATCCATTTCAGGATCAAATAACTGTAGGGCTAGAAAATGGTCATTTTGATAATATAAAACTTATAGGCGCTAAAGGCCAAGTTTACTTTGATCAAGAATACACATATCATCAAAAAGCATCTTTAGATACTTCAGATCTACCATCTGGTTTTTACATAATTATCGTAGAATCTCAAGAGAGTAAATACTATCAAAAGCTGATCAAGAACTAAGGAGTATTTAAGAACGGTTCATTTAGTTAACTAAAGCCAGTGACAGTCCAATGATGTAACGATGGGCACAGATTTTTTGATTAGAATTTTAAACAATACTTACTCCTCCATCCCATCCATCTCATCCTCTAAATCCTTCGTCGCCTTTTTGAGATCATCTAAATCGTTATTCTTCTTCGGTTTCTCTTTGACTTCTGGCTTTTCTTTAGACTTACTCTCTTGCTCAGTGAAGGTAAACCCCTTAGCGTTTGTACCCACGAAAATGGAGTCTCCAGCGCCAAACTTTCCTGAGAGCATGGCTTTCGCAAGCTCATTGATGAGCTCATTTTGGATGACTCTCTTGAGCGGCCTTGCACCGAATTGCGGATCATAACCCAAATCTGCTAATAGATCTAAGGCAGTCTCAGTAAACTCTATGGTAATCTCTTGTTTTGCAAGATTTTTGGTAACCTTCTTCAACAGTAATTGAGCGATTTTCTTGATCTCACTTTTGGTCAACGGTAAAAACATCACCTGCTCGTCAATACGATTGAGAAATTCAGGTCTGAGGTTTTCCTTTAGGGCCTCAAAAACCTCAATCTTAGTGGTATCTACGATCTCAGCTCTGTGCTCATCGCCTAATGCATCTAAATCTTCAAAGTTTTCAAGGATGGTTTGTGCTCCCATATTGGAAGTCATAATGATCAAGGTGTTTTTGAAGTTAGCCACTCGTCCTTTATTATCCGTCAATCGACCATCGTCCAATACTTGTAATAATATGTTGAAAGTATCGGGATGCGCTTTTTCGATCTCATCCAAAAGTACAATTGAATAAGGTCGACGTCGTACTGCTTCTGTCAACTGTCCACCTTCATCATAACCGACATATCCTGGAGGCGCTCCTACTAGACGTGATACACTATGCTTTTCTTGGTACTCTGACATATCGATACGAGTGATCGCTCGTTCATCATCAAAAAGTACATCTGCGAGCGTCTTAGCCAGCTCTGTTTTTCCTACTCCCGTTGGTCCTAAGAAAATAAAAGAACCTATTGGTCGATTAGGATCTCCAAGCCCAGCTCTTGATCTTCGGATGGCATCGGATACAGCAACTACGGCCTCTCGCTGACCAATGAGTCTTGATCCAATCTCTTCTTCAAGTTTTAGTAGCTTGTCCTTCTCCTTTTGAAGCATTTTGGTCACAGGAATTCCTGTCCACTTAGATACTACCTCAGCGATATCATTACCTGTCACCTCTTCATTGGTAAATCTGGAGTCATCTGGAAGTTGATCCAGCTTTTCTTCAGCCACCTTAAGTTGAGCTTCTTTCTCTTTAAGCTCGCCATACCGGATTTTAGCAACTAACTCATAATCACTATCACGCTCGGCTACCTCAGCCTGATGCTCTAATTCTTCGATTGATTTCTTGATAGATTGTAGCGTATCTACGATCTCCTTTTCATTCTTCCATGCTGCAGTGATAGAATCAAGTTGCTGTTTTGCATTGGCAATTTGCTCGTTAATGACTTTAAGCTTTTTCTCATCATTTTCTCGCTTGATCGCCTCTCGCTCGATTTCTAGTTGTCTTAGTTTACGATCTTTTTCATCGATCTCTTCAGGTACGGAGTCTAGCTCCAATCTCAATTTTGCGGCAGCTTCATCTATGAGGTCGATGGCTTTATCTGGCAATTGTCGTTCTGTGATATATCGATGAGATAGCTCAGCGGCGGCTACTAGCGCTTCATCGAGGATGTCTATTTTATGATAAACTTCGTACTTATCCTGAATACCTCGAAGTATAGAAATAGTGTCTTCTACACTTGGTTCATCGACATATACGGTCTGAAATCTTCGGACTAGGGCTTTATCTTTTTCAAAGTATTTTTGGTATTCATCTAGCGTAGTAGCACCTATGGTACGTAGTTCTCCACGAGCAAGTGCAGGTTTTAATATATTGGCTGCATCCATCGCTCCATTACCACCACCAGCTCCGATTAAGGTATGAATCTCGTCAATGAATAGGATAATCTCACCATTGGATGATTTTACTTCTTTGACTACAGCTTTTAGTCTTTCTTCGAACTCTCCTTTGTATTTAGCACCTGCAACTAAAGCTGAAATATCTAGAACATAGATCTGTTTAGAGGCAAGATTTTCAGGTACATCTTGTTTTACTATTCGCCAAGCGATACCTTCTACGATTGCTGTTTTACCTACTCCTGCTTCACCGATGAGTATTGGATTATTTTTCTTTCTTCTGGAAAGTATATGTAAGATTCGACGTATTTCTTCATCTCTTCCAACTATGGGATCTAGCTTTCCAGAGTCTGCACGTTCATTAAGGTTGATGGCAAATTTTTTCAGCGCATTGTATTGATTCTCTGCATTTTGATCAGTTACCTTTCTCCCTTTACGAAGCTCTTTGATCGCTGAGATCAGACCAGTTTCAGAGGCGCCCATATCTTTCAGCAGCTTAGCAGCTTTGTCCTTTCCTTGAATAATTCCAATCAAAATGAGCTCTAGCGATATGAATTCATCGCCAAACTCTTTCATCATTTTACGAGCACGACTAAGTGATTTATTGGCATCATCGGTAAGATATTGCTTGTCACTTCCTTCTACCTTGGGATACTTTTCTATGACCTTATTCAACTCTCTTTTGAGCAATGGCACATTGATATCAATCTTCTTCAGAAGAAACTCAGTCATCTGCTCATCAGTATCTATCATACCTCTGAGTAGGTGAGTGGTATCTACTTGTTGCTGATCCAATCCACCAGCAATTCGCTGTGCTTGTAAGATAGATTCTTGAGCTTTTATCGTAAAGTTGTCGTAAGTCATAATGGTGTTTTATATCTGTGATATATCAAATAGGAAACCAATTATATTTTTATGCTAAAATGTCACTCACGTCTTGATAATCAAGACATTATGACAGTTAGTCAAAAATACGCATGACAGGATACAGCATATGAGTGTATTCATAATGCGGTGATTGTTCATATATATAGTTGAGTTGTGCCCGAGCATTCTGAGCAAATTCAGAATCTTCGATCTTTTTCTTTTCGAAAGCGGTTTTTACTTCTGGATGATTTTTCAAAATTTCTACCGCTAAGTCCTCAAATACATAGGATGAAAAATGCTCCTTTTGCATAAGTATTCCATCAAAGAAGTTCCATGCAAAAAAAGAATCTGGAGCATGTGGTTCGAGTACTTCAATGATATAGCGTTTTGCGGCTTGATGAGTTTTCACAATATAGTCACCGGCATAGATCTTTTTTTGCATCTCCTTTTCCTTCAATTCAATATCATAGTGCAGATAGTGACCTTCGTAAGCTGATTCTTGTGTTTTGAAATCTCCAATTCTATATACAGAGCCAGTCACCATAGCGTCCTTCTGTACTCGATCTACTTGTACTCCATTCAATTCCAGCCGTTTGATAACGTCATCGTAAGCCTGAGGGATAATGTATGCAGTGGGGGCTTTTATACTTGTTGTTGATTTATAGGTATTCCAAAACGGGATAGATTTCTCATAGGGATCGTTGCGATCATAGTATAAACGATCTTGACCTGTAATCACCGAGGGTTTATATTTAGCTTCATAGCCTTTGAATAAGACAGAATCTTGAGCTTCCATATCCACTGTCCAGTTGATGTCGAATTGATCTTTTTTCAACAATTCCTGTAAATGGAGATCGTAGGCATTTTTGATTTTTTGCTGTTCTTCTTGAATGTATGCCAACATACTTTCTAAAAATGCTTTGGTAGATGCCACTCGATCCTTATAGGGCTTAAGCATATGCGTCTCGGGCATAAAGGATATAGCACCATGGGTAGCCGCATATCCAGAGCTGTATCGTGCTAAGTCCAAAAAACCATAGATACCATCATCCGGAGTATTGCGAGCGTATACGTAAGGTGTCATTTCCCAGCCCTTTTGGTCCATTCTTTCATAGAGATAGGGAAGCATATCTTTTTGCATCAGTTCCGCTTGAGCTCCCCCTAATCTGTCTTTCTGTGTAGGGATCAAAGTCATCGTATATTGATAATCCGCACCATTAGAAGTATGTGTATCTACAAAAATTTGAGGCCTCCATTTAGAAAATAACTGATTGAAGCTCTGAGCATTTTTACTGTCACATTTGATGAAATCTCGATTGAGATCCAGATTTTTTGCGTTTCCGCGAAAACCATATTGCTTAGGTCCATCCTGATTTGCTCTACTATAACTACCTCTATTGAGTGCTCCTCCGATGTTATACACAGGGATCAAAATGATCTGAATACCTTCAAGATCTGTAGAAGAAACCGTGCCATCACATAGACTTCTGACCCATTGTTGACTGGCATCTATACCACATGGTTCTCCAGGATGTATTCCGTTATTGACGAAATACCGGACGGCATCAGGATTTGGCTCAAAAGATTTATCCACGTCAATAATGACTTGATGCAAAGGGTAGCCACTGTCAGTCTTTCCAAACTCTTTGACTTGGATGATATCATATTTTTCGGCAAGAGACTTATAAAATGCAATAGTCTCGAAATAGTCAGAAGAGTAATTGCGATCTAGTTCGTGTAAAGTATGCATATGCTGAGCCTGGCTAGATGAAAAAATCAAGTAAAACAATAATGTGAATAAATAATACCTCATAGTATGTGTCTATTGAGCGAAAAGATAGTCATGATTTTGGAGAAAATACGGTATTCACTTCCCAATAGTAAAAGCAGTATCTTCACCATAAGAATTTATAGCGAAAGGTATTAGAAATAATGATTCAATTCAGTTTCTTAATATCCTCTAAATTCTACTACATAGTACTATAGGCTATGTGTATGAAACAGATAAAGTGATATGTCAATATACCAACGACTACAGGATGATAAAAAAAACGGTAAAAAATCTTTTGCTGTACTTATCGATCCAGACAAGGTTAGGCTTAAGCAGTTGGACAGAGTGTTGGAGCTGTCTAAAGAGGCTAAAGTAGATTACTTTTTTATTGGCGGTAGCTTGATCGTCAATGACATGCTAGACATGGTATTGAAATCCATAAAAACCCATTGTCCTGATATACCCATGGTTTTATTCCCAGGTAATTCTTTTCAACTGAGTTATAAGGCTGATGCATTACTTTTTCTATCCTTGATATCAGGAAGAAATGCAGAATTATTGATTGGTAAACATGTAGTGACCGCACCTTTTTTGAAAATGAGCCCACTAGAAATTATGCCTACAGGATATATGTTGATAGATGGTGGTGTTTCAACTACGGTGACTTACATGAGCAATACTAATCCGATTCCTGCTAAGAAAAACGATATCGCCATGACCACGGCAATGGCCGGTGAGATGCTGGGCCTAAAACTAATTTATATGGATGCGGGTAGTGGCGCAGAGATTCCAATCTCAGAGGAGATGATTGATGCGGTAAGTTCTGCCATAGATATTCCATTGATCATTGGTGGTGGTATAGAGACTCCCGAAAAGGCTTTAGCCAATGTAAAAGCGGGAGCTGACCTTATTGTGGTGGGTAATGCTATTGAAAAAGACCCTAATTTGATCATAGATATTGCCAACAGTATCCATAGTATGAATGTTACTCCTGCATAAGTACGTGAAATGAGAGAAGGCATCGTTATCAGATCTACGGGGAGTTGGTATAATATAAAAGATCATGAAGGCGAGACTGTTGCTTGTCGAATTATTGGAAAATTTCGATTGGATGGTAAAAAGGTCACTAATCCAGTTGCTGTGGGTGACCATGTCAAATATATCATCGAAAATGAAGAAGAGAACACGGGTATTATTAAAGAGATATTGGATCGTAAAAACTATGTAGTACGACAATCTCCTCGTAAAAAACACTTTGTACATCTATTAGCTGCCAATGTTGACCAAGCCATCGTAATTGTTACTATACGGGAGCCAAAGTTAAAGCAGGGTTTTATAGATCGGTTTCTTTTGATGACAGAGCCCTACAATATTCCTGTAACGATTATTTTCAATAAATCTGATCTGTACGACAAAGGTGATATTGGCGTATTTAACTATTTAAAAGGGATCTATAATAAGATCGGATATGACGTAATACTTACTTCATCCGTGGATAGCACAGGGCTCGATGATTTGAAAGCCATGTTATCAGATAAAGTCACTTTAGTGGCAGGACAATCAGGAGTAGGTAAATCTTCACTTGTGAATACTTTAAGTGATCAGCTCGATCTCAGAACTCAGGATTTATCCAATTACTCGGGCAAAGGTCAGCATACTACGACTTTTGCTGAAATGTTTGATATTGATGAGACTACTAAGATTATCGACACTCCCGGTGTAAAAACATTAGCATTCAACCATCTAGAAGTCATGGATGTAGCTCATAATTTTAGAGAATTCTTTGAAGCATCGGAAGATTGCAAATTTGGAGATTGTACCCATCGCAATGAACCTAAATGTGCCGTTAAAGACAAGCTTGAGACTGGAGAAATTAGTGAATTGAGGTATAATAATTATCTACAACTTATAGAAGAAGTAGAAGATCAAAACTACTGGGAAAGGATTAAGGATGTGTAAAACTTGCGCAGCAAGATTTTACACATCCTTTAGAGTTTAAGGTTTAACCTCCAAATCTTATTTTTGCATCTTCAAAACGGTATACTTATAAACCCTAAACGGCGAAGCCCATGTCCTACAGCTCTAGAAAACGATATAAAAGCCGACGAGAAAAAAATGCTCAGTCCTGGAAAAATTTGAAGATTTTTATGCTCTTCGCTCTTTTGGCTCTAGTAGCTTATCTTCTTTTCGAAGGTCAATATATTTGGGATTATTTAAGGACATCTGTCTTCTAATACCTATCCATTAAGTCTTGGCTATTTTTTTCAAATCTATTCGATAAGCCGCTGCTATGAGTGCTAATATAATTCCGTTACCAACTACTAAAGTAAGTATGGTGTTCAGTTGATCCCGGATCATCCAGAATATTACAAATATTAGAATACTAAGACCGATATAGCTTCCCATTTTTACAAGCGGGTAATGTATAGGCATATGCTTTCGTCCAGTGATGTAAGCCATCATACACATGGATGAAAAGCAAATTAAACTCGCGATAGCACTTCCATAAAATGATATTTTCGGGACTAATACTATATTGATAGATATGGTAATAATTGCACCTACAATCCCAATGATAGCACCTACAGTAGTCTTGTCTTTGAGCTTATACCAAATAGCAAAATTGTAGTAAATACCTAAAAACAAATAGGCTAGGCTAACAATAGGTACAATTCCTAAGCCTGCATGATATTCGCTATCGATCATATGCTTGAGGAGGTCTATATTCATATTGATACCCAAAAAGACTATACAAGCTACGATAGTATAGGCCAAGGTCAACTGACCATAAATCTGATAACTATCTTTACGATCAGCATTTTTGAAAAAGAATGGCTCTGCCGCATAATTGAAAGCCGTCGTAAATAAGGTCATGAATATGGCAATCTTGATACATCCATTATAGATACCTGATGCAACTAAATCATTACCTGAAGCACTAAATTCTTTGATAAACCATCGATCACTTAGATTATTGATCACATGAGCAATAACTACGATGACCAGAGGCCAAGCATAACTCAATACTTGCTTTACTTGGTCTACATCAACCCTTCTTTGAAGGCCTCTATATTGAGGTGCTAAAAGCAACAGTATCAATCCACTAGCCACAGCATTAGCCAAAAAAATCAGATCAAGACGAGTCCAACCCGCATAGAAGGAAGAGCTAGTATTAGATAAAAAATGATTAGGAATACCAAGAAGAAAAAATAGCATTAGCAATACAGTAAAGACTGCATTAAATACCTTCAATGCCGCGAATCGCTTAGCCTTATTTTCCAATCTCAGTAATGCAAAAGGAACTGCTGCTGTTGCATCAAATAAGGCAATCAACGCAAACCATCTCACATATCTTGCATCAGAAGCATCGGTCAACATAGATGCTATACGATCAGAAAATAAACAAGTAATACAAAATGCGGAAAGACTGAGAACTATGACTATCCATGCGGTGGTATTAAAGGCATTCAACCTATCTTCAAGTTTTCTACCAAATCGAAAAAAAGCAGTTTCCATCCTAAATGTAACCACTACGATTACGAATGCAACAAAAGAGTACATGATACCGTGGATACCGAAATCTGAAGGATCAAAAAGCCGTGTCAAACCAAGCGCCGCAAATAAAAAACTTAATAGTCTCGGCAGGATGCTTCCTATTCCGTAGACCACTGTTTCTTTCGCAAAACTCTTCATTAAAGACATAGTTCGAAGGTAGGCATATTCACCGTACGATTTACTATATGATAACATTCGTATGTAATAGCTTAAAATTTGTTGAGCTTTATCGATTTATTGTATTTTCGTCTCAAAATCAATAGTCTATGAATGTCAAGCTATTAAGCGATCTATGTAGGGTGCCAGGAGCTCCAGGGTTTGAACAAAGAATAAGAGCATATATATTAGAAGAAGTTACGCCATTAGTAGATGAGGTAAAACTAGATGCTATGGGTAATATCATTGCCATCAAAAAAGGTACGGAAGATAAGTCAGTCATGGTTGCCGCTCATATGGATGAGATTGGGTTCATAGTTTCTCATATCGATGATGATGGTTTTGTACGCTTTCACCCATTGGGTGGATTTGATCCCAAAACATTGACCGCACAGCGGGTAATTATCCATTCTGATGACGATATTATTGGGGTTATGGGCACTAAACCTATACATATCATGACACCTGAGGAGCGAAATAAAGCGCCAAAAATTCAAGATTATTTTATAGATACAGGACTATCCAAAGAAGAAGCTAAAAAGAAAATAAAGATAGGTAGCCCAATCACACGTGAGCGAGAATTGATCGAAATGGGAGACTGTGTAAACGCTAAGTCTCTTGACAATCGAGTTTCTGTTTTCATACTTATAGAAGCATTGAGAGCGCTTAAAGAGCAGAAGGTACCATATACTATTTATGGAGCATTTACAGTACAAGAAGAGGTAGGATTAAGAGGAGCAACAACAGCAGCATCAGGCTATGATCCTGATTTTGGAATAGCATTAGATGTGACATTGGCCAATGATCTTCCAGGAGCAAGTCCACATGAGTATGTGAGTCGAGTTGGGGAAGGTGCAGCTATAAAAGTATTAGACGGTCGTACCATCTGTGACTATCGTATGGTAGAGTATATGAAAGAGGTCGCCGCTAAGAATAATATCAAAAACCAGTTGGAATTATTACCGGCAGGAGGTACAGATACGGCCAGTTTACAACGAGATGCTAAAGGTGGATCTATCTCAGGTGCCATCTCTATACCATGCCGATACCTACATCAAGTCATAGAAATGGCTCATAAGCAAGATATTCAAGATTGCATCGAACTATTGAAGCACTCTTTGAGTAATCTAAATACTTATGACTGGAGTTTCAGATAGATGGACACGTCAAAATGACGCGTTAGAGGCACATTTTGAGTTCAAAGATTTTATGGAGGCTTTTGCCTTTATGAGCAAGGTGGCTGTGCTTGCAGAAAAGCATAACCATCACCCTTATTGGGAAAATATCTACAATAAGGTATTTATCAAACTTACCACTCACGATCAAGGTAATGTTGTTACGAAAAGAGATATCAACCTAGCTGCAGAAATTGATCAGCTAATATTATGATTAAAGGTTCCGATTTTTAATTCCTCATCTCGTTAATGTATTGTTAAACGAAAGTTGTCTATCAATCTTTCAAATAACTAAGGCGTTTTTCCAGCACCAAGTGAAACCTTTATTTTTAAAAACTTAAAACTGATTTGAATTATGAAACAATTTTTGTCTCTTATTCTAGCCTCAGCCCTAGGTGCCATCATGACTGTAGCGATATTCCAATGGAATCAGTCTGAGATAGAGCATCCATCCAATACTTCTCCCAAATTTTCTCATCAGGTAGCGATCAGCAATGCGGTTGCTTTGCCTATGGACTTTGTAAGTGCTTCTAGTAAGGCTACTGAAGCTGTAGTACATATACGAGCACAAGAGTCCAAGACCTTAGCACAGCAGAGATATAATGAGCAGCGCCAACGTCAACAGCAAAACCGCAGAAATAATCCTTTTGGTGACTTCTTTAATATGGAAGACTTTTTTGGTGGTGGATTTGGCGGAGATATGTTTGGTCAAAATTTTTATCAACCTAAAAATGGAACTGGATCAGGCGTCGTGATGTCAGAAGATGGTTATATAATCACTAATAACCACGTGGTAGGATTTGCAGATGAAATTATCGTGACGCTCAATAATGGAAAGCAATACGATGCCGTAAAAATTGGGACTGATCCTTCATCAGATCTTGCAGTACTCAAAATAGAAGCCGATGGTCTACCAAAGCTAAAATTTGCAGATAGCGACCAAGTGAATATCGGTGAATGGGTATTGGCAGTAGGTAACCCTTTCGACCTTACATCGACTGTTACTGCGGGAATCGTTAGTGCCAAAGGTCGCGACCTTGATATCATTCAAGAGGATAAAAGCATCGAAGAATTTATACAAACAGATGCTGCGGTAAATCCAGGTAACAGTGGTGGGGCTCTAGTCAATACCAATGGTGATCTTGTAGGAATCAATACTGCAATAGCAACTCCTACTGGAGTTTATGCTGGTTACTCATTTGCAATACCATCAAACCTGGTCAATCGTATTGTCAATGATATCATAGAAAATGGCGATATAGAAAGAACAAGCCTTGGTATCGCAGGTAACACTCTCGATAAAGAGATCGCAAAAGAATTAAGTCTTAAAACAGATGTCGGTGTCTATGTTCAATCTGTTGATCGTGGTAGTGCAGCGCAATTTGGTGGACTTTTACCTAATGATGTCATTACCAAAGTGAACAATACAAAAATAGAGACGTTTGATGATTTATTAGAAGTGATGAAGTTCACAGCTGTAGGAGATGTACTCGATATCACGATCAACAGAGATGGTGTAAAGAAGACACTTCCTATAAGATTAAAGAGAAAATTATAACATAGCGACATCTGCTCTGTTATTACAATAAAGTTGGTTTTTCGTTTTGTTTTGATGCGTCTGCTCTTCCCTAGAGCAGACGTTTTTTTTATGATCATTGTGATAAGATTTAGATTTTAACAATCTATCTTATACCCACAATCAGTTATGGATTAATATCTCTTTACACCGTATTTTTATTGATATGAAAAGGTTGTGTAGTTATTTTAAAGATTTTATTGGACTGATCTATCCGCAGTTATGTTTATGTTGTTTTGAAGATGCTCCTGTGAAAGACAATTTATTTTGTCTTGAATGTGATTTCCATTTACCTCGTACAGACCAATTTTCTAATCATCATAATGACTTCAAAGAAAGATTGTTGGGGCGGCTAGATATCAAATACGCTGCTTCCTATTTGTATAATTATAAATCATCTCGAGTACAGCAAATGCTTCATGCATTAAAGTATCAGGGTAAAAAGGAAATTGCCAATTTTATCGGACAGCAATTAGGTCTGTCGATCTCTCAATATTGGATAAATGAACCACCTGAACTTATGCTCCCTGTTCCGCTACATACTAAAAAACAACATTGGAGAGGATACAATCAGAGTGAAGAACTAGCCAAAGGAATACTAGAATCTACAGGTATTCCCATAGTTAATAATGCGCTCATAAAAGTCATGAATAACGACTCTCAGACTGCAAAATCAAGAGAGGAGAGGTTGCAAAACGTACAGCTCAGTTTTAATACAAGTACTCATGCAGACCTTTCAGGTCGTCATGTGCTACTCGTCGATGATGTGGTGACATCAGGCGCTACGCTCGAAGCATGCGCTCATCTTTGTAAACAATCAGGAGCTAAAACGATAAGTATGACTACATTAGCGATGGCGATGTAATGTATATCCAAATCCATTATCTTAGTCTCTATGACACATTCAGATCATTCGGTATTTGCTCAAGAGTTTTTGAGTGAAATCAAATTTAGAATCTTCGAAGAAGGGTTAAAACGTATCGTCATTTGTATAGATCAGCTGTCAGAAGATCATATATGGTGGAGACCTAATGATAATAGTAATGCGATTGGAAATCAAGTGTTACACTTGGAGGGAAATATTAGACAGTATATCATGCACGGAGTAGGGCGGCATGATGATGTTAGGCAAAGAGATTCGGAGTTTGAGCTTTCGCAAAAGGATGATTATTCAAAGGATAGATTAAAGGAAAAAATAGAGCTTTTGTCCCAAGATATTAGTGGAGTATTAGATAATATTGACTCCACAGACTGGATGATAAAAAGGAACGTACAGTGTTATGAATTTACAATGATAGGTATATTGATCCATGTTGTAGAGCATCTTTCTTATCATGTCGGACAGATAACCTATATCACTAAAATGCTCTTAGATCAGCAATTAGGATACTACGAAGGACTTGATTTGGGTTAATTTCGGATAAAACATTGAATTTCAATGTTTTCGTCGGCTTCATGAACATATGGTCTGTTAGAAAGGCATAACTTGAGATAATTTCAAAAATTATTATTCACTATGCAAAAGCTATTGATAAATCTAAAAAGTATCTATCTGAGACACCACTATATAGTTATTTTTCTAGTAGTTTTTATCATACAGTCATGTGGTCCTAGTACAGCCATTGAGCCTAAGCATAAGGCACCTGAGTTAGAGACTATATTGATAGATGGCTCTGATTTTAAGCTTTCGGATTTAGCAGGAAATTATGTATTACTTGACTTTTGGGCATCCTGGTGTCCGCCTTGTCTAAAAGAAGCTCCATATTTAGTCGCATTGCATCGTAAGTTCGTGGATAAGGAGCTGCAGGATGGTGCCAAGTTTCATATCGTATCTATTGCTTTAGAAAAAAATGATCGAAGCTGGAAACGGACAACTGAGCGGTTTGGGATCGATTGGAAACACCAAATCGTGGACGAGACGCGATTTGTGGCGATGTCATCTTTAGCGAGTGCCTATGGTGTGACGGAGATTCCCGCAAAGTTTTTAATAGATCCAGACGGGAATTTTATTTCCATAAGACCAAAAGTCAGCGAAGTCGATGCCTATCTGACATCTAAGTTAAAGTTGTGACATAATTACACTTCAATTCGATTGGATTAGACAATATGACTTAAAAAGTGCTTTGGCAAAAGAATTGATCATACGGTGGTATACCAAAAAGTATGACGATGTCTACAGAAGAAAAAGAGGTAAAAAACGAAATACAAGAAGATGCTCCAAAAGCTGATAAAGAAACTTCAAAAAAAAAGAGTAAGCGAAAGTCCAAGAAAGACGAGCAAGCTGACAAGATAGAAGAGTTAGAAGCTGAACTAAGTGAGCAGAAAGATAAGTTCTTGAGATTATTTGCGGAGTTTGACAACTTCAAAAAACGTAGCATGAAGGAGCGACTTGAGCTTATGAAAACGGCTGCGCAAGATACTATCTCATCACTGCTACCTGTGTTAGACGATTTTGATCGAGCCAAAAAATATGCGGATGATGATAGTTCAGAGGAGCAATTTTCGGAAGGTGTCACTGCTGTATACAACAAGCTACATGGTGCCTTGAAAGCACGAGGCCTTGAAGCTATGGAAACCACAGGGGAAGTATTTGATGCAGAGCTACATAATGCGATCACGGAGATACCAGCACCGTCAGAAGACATGAAAGGTAAGATTATAGATACTGTGGAGACGGGCTATATACTCAATGATAAGATCATTAGGCATGCTAAAGTCGTAGTCGGCAAATAAATCTACCCACAAAACAAAAAACATGGCAAAAAGAGACTATTACGAAGTACTCGGTGTAGATAAATCTGCGGACGAAAAGACGATCAAAAAAGCCTACCGTAAGGTGGCGATGAAGTATCATCCAGACCGTAACCCTGATGATAAAGAGGCAGAAGAAAAATTTAAAGAAGCGGCAGAAGCCTACGAAATACTCAGTGATCAGAATAAAAAAGCACGATATGATCGCTTTGGCCATGCGGGTGTAGATGGTAATGCTGGCGGGGGATTCGGTGGTAGAGGCGGCATGTCTATGGATGATATCTTTAGTCAATTTGGAGATATATTCGGCGATGGTGGCAGTCCATTTGAAAGTTTCTTTGGCGGTGGTGGAGGACGATCTTCTAGATCTCGAGGAGGTCAGAAAGGTGCTGATCTCAGGATCAAAGTTGCTATGACCCTAGAGGAGGTACTCTCTGGAGTATCTAAAAAGATTAAAGTCAAAAAACAAAAAACTTGCGGCTCATGCAACGGAAGTGGAGCCAAAGATAAGGGCTCTGTATCTACCTGTGGTTCTTGTGGTGGAAGCGGCTATGTACGTCAGGTAAAATCCACTTTCCTTGGTCAGATGCAGACTACTACCGTATGTCCTACCTGTAGCGGCTCAGGACAAAAAATTACCGCAAACTGTACAAGCTGTCGAGGAGAAGGAAGGGTGTACGACAACGAGACTATGGATATCGAAATCCCTGCTGGTGTAGAAGATGGTATGCGATTATCTATGAGAGGATATGGTAACTCTGGTAAAAATGGTGGACCATCGGGAGATCTCATCATCAATGTAGAAGTCAAAAATCATGAGCACTTTAGCCGTGATGGTAAAAATATAGTCTACGATCTATTTCTCAATTTTGCAGATGCAGCATTAGGTACTCAGGCAGAAGTACCTACACTTACAGGAAAGGTAAAAATACCAATCCCTGCAGGTACACAAGCAGGAAAGATCCTCAGACTTCGGGGCAAAGGGCTTCCATCTGTACAAAGCTATGGTGAGGGCGACTTATTGGTCAATGTAAATATATGGACGCCTAAAAACCTCAATAAGGAAGAAACAGAGCTGCTAGAAAAGATGCGAGATATGCCAAGCTTCAAACCCAATCCTGGCAAATCAGAGAAAGGCTTCTTTGAGCGCATGCGAGACTATTTTCAGTAAGTGTTAGTTGACTAGTTGTCGGTGAACTAGTTGTCCGTCATATTACATCTACGATTGCCATTTTATGATCTAATACTTTGAGTCAACAATCCTTCTAAAAATCTACTCGTTTATGGTGTATGATTTTCGATGATAACAAGACTCAAATTGTAGCATTATTAACAGTTAGAAGTTCTATTTTGATATGTATTCTAATTTATCTTCAATTGACTTTTTATGATTGTAAAAATGAAGATTTGTTAAATATTTAATGTCTTTGCTTGTCAGAGCTTCTGTATAACTTTGCTTGAATTCAGCTTTTTGCGAAAAGTTACTTTTTACTTCATAAGTTGCAATATTGAATGAAATGCGGATCGCTGAACTATAGTTAAATTGAATCAGTTCATGTCTATTAAAGCCAGTAAACTTGTAGGATAATTCGATTAAATTCGTTTTATCATTTATTTGCGATACTAGTAAATCATTGTTCACATTATCTTGGATGGGATATATTCTATTATTTATAAGTATCCTTTTAGTTGATTCTCGATAGTATTTTGAATAATAATTCCCAGAACTAAAAAATGAATTGGCTAGTGGTAGTACAAAGTGAGTGAAAATTTTTAAAACTTCATTTTGAGTTTTACTTTTAGCAATCTTAGTGGTTACAGCATTTATTTTTTGATCTAACAAGGCAATCTCCTTATCTATATCATTATCCTCCTCTATTGATTCTCCTTTTGCACCACTGATCATAAGAATGAGTGATTCTTCTAGATTGACGGCTATGTATTTGATAAAGGGTTCGATATTTCCTGCATCGGCCAATTGCAAGACATTGAAGTATTGAGCTTTATCCTCAGTCTTAATAATCACTGGAGGATATCCGTTTTGCATTAGTATAAAATTCATGAGGATTCTGGCAGTACGACCATTACCGTCATCAAATGGATGAATTCTAATAAATTTATAATGAAATTCTGCAGCTAGTAATATTGGATTCGTATCAGTATGATCGCTTTTACTATTGTACCATGTGATTAAGTCATTCATCATAGCAGGAGTCTCTGCCACAGTTGCAAACCGAAATATTTCTCCCGTCTTAGTTCTTACGTGATTTTCTGAACTTTTGTATTCGCCTACACGAATTTGTTTTGTAGTTGGCTGTCCGTCTGGTGTTATGGCTCTAGCGGTTTTTGGTTCTTTTAATAATAACTGATGTATCGATCTTATAAAGTGTTCTGTAATTTTCTCATCCCCCTTTACGACATCCAATACCCAGTTGATAGCTTCATTATGACCTGTAATTTCAATATGATCTTTAAAAGGCTTTCCTTCGGCTGTTAACCCAAAGAGCAGAAGTGCCTTCGTTTCTCCATAAGATAGACTATTACCTTCAAGATGGTTAGAATGATAATTCCAATCTAAGCGAAATTTTTGCATAATGCGATCTTCGTCATCTTGGCTAAGAGGACGGAGTTTGTCCAGTTCCTCTTTAAGTGATTTGCACTTTATTAATTCTTCCATTCTTTTAAGCTTAACTTCGGTAAATTACAAGATAATATCTTTTATTTTTGATACGATCCATATTCATATGAAACATCTAGTTGCATCAGCATTATTATTCTTTATACTTCTCTCCGCCTGCCAACCACCACCATTCTATCAAGTCAATAAGGCGTTTACAGATCAAGTATGGACCTACAATGATCCGCTAGAAAGTAGCTTCGAAATCTCGGATACTACACAGCTATACTATATTGACTTGGATGTAGTTCATCACCGTGACTTTTCATTTCAGAACATCTACATCAAGATCACCACGAGCTTCCCTGATGGCAAGACTGTAGATGATACACTTCCATTAGAGCTCAAGGCTAAAGACTCCACTTGGAATGGCGATTGCTCGGGTGATTGGTGTGATGCTCATTTCAAATTGATAGATCGAACGGCATTCAGAGCAATAGGAATGCATAAGATTACGATAGAGCAGTATGGTCGACAAGATTCTTTGCGAGGAGTAAAATCTGTACAGTTATTGGTTAATGAAATAGTAGTTGACTAGTTGCCCCAGCGACCTTTCATCTCGACCTTGCGGAAAGATCTTTTAAATTGAAAGTAAAGTTTGATGGATGGGAGTTTAGATTTTATGAATGATAGGCAATACTATCTCTTAAACTTTATCCTATCCTTAATTTAAAAGATTACTCGACTCCGCTCGCAATGAAAAGTAAAGTTATCAATGAAAACTTTCTTGCAAGTAGATGGCTCTATAATTTAAAAAAAGAACAAGCTCTACTTAGAAAAATACCTCTATGCCCTTGCTTGATTCCTCCATGGTTCAAAAAAGAACAAGCTGCACTAAAAAACTTCTCTGTGTTCTCCATGCACTCTGTGGTTCCAAAAAAAGAACAAGCTCTATTAGAAAAATCACTCTATGCCCTTGATTCCTCCATGGTAAACAAAAGAAGCCACTCCATGCATATCACACAAAGCGGCTTCTTATTTATATTCATTTGATATTTCTTATTTCAAGATCACGACTCGTTGTTGCTCGATGTATTGATCTCCCTCTGTCAGGATCATCTGATATACACCTGGACTCAGACCAAGAGTCTTAGTATCTACGGTCTTGAGCGAAGTATCCATCGGGATGTACTGTACGATGGCTCCCTTATGATCTACGATGGTGATACTCGTACGATTACTAGTCTCATATCCAGTAATATCTACGGTGATACGATCAGTCGATGGATTGGGATACGTCTGCATAGAGAATGCTCTACCCTCATATCGTAGTGATCGTACATGGCTATACTCATAGCTACCATCTTGATCTACCATTTTGAGGCGATAGTATACATCACCTTTGTATGTTTTAGCATAGCTAGCGGCATCTAGATCATCATAATCATAAGATGTCTTTCGATTACTTTGATTTTGCGCCTGTACTTTACCGATAGTCTCCCAGTCCTTACTATTCCCACTACGCTCGATCTCAAAGTGAGAGGAGTTGATCTCCGTAGCTGTTTCCCAAGTTAACTCAGCTGCAACGTCTCTTTTTTCAGCGGTGAAGGTGGTTAGTTCTATGGGGAGTATAGTTGATCCATTAAGATCAATTCCAACAGCTGGATTAGTACCACTTGTTCCATCAGGATCAAAATTAGTGGAATTGTTTCCTAAACCAGCAGAAATGCATGGATCAGCGTTATCGTAAACGAATGAACCATTAATTGCTGATGTATATGAAAACAATGATATAGATGCACCTGCAGTAAGATTTCCAAGTGTTCTTAGAGAATTATCTTCTAATTCAACTAAATCATGAGTAGCAGGTAATCCGCAAGCAGCATTTAGAGTTGAAGCCGGAATTACAGATGTTATAACATAACCAAATGTTCCACTATTACTTATTCCGAAAGAAGCACCAGTTCCAGCCGGAACGAATATTTTTAATGCTGTATTGTTAATCTCTACGTCTAAATTGCTTGGATTTGCAGAGAACTCTAAACTTGTTTGATAAGTCCCACCAGTAGTTTCAGTAACTAACAGAGAAGGTTGAGCATCAATAGTTGCTAATAAGAATATTGTTAAAAAAATTATAAGTACCTTTTTCATTAGTTTGGAATTTGACCAGTAAATGAATAACCTAGGGAATTGAAAAAATTTCCTGGATTCAATCCTATCGAGTTTTGTATTTCTACGTTATCATTATCAGCTCCTTGATACTTAATTATACCATCAAGATTAACATCTGAGACAGAATATTCAGAAAATGAATAACCTAAAGAGTTAAAAAAGTTTCCTGGATTGAGCCCTACTGAATTTTGAATTTCAACATTATCATTATCAACTCCCTGATATCTTATCAAGTTATCTCTATTTACATCTCCTGCCCATAAAGTATTTTTACCTAAGAAATCTCTCTGCGCATTAGTCCCCCAAGTAGCAGCGCTACCATCCGTAAAATCCAAAGATATTGGCGTCTTACTAAGTGTTTCTGCACCAGCGGTCATGATACCTAAGTGATTACGATGTCTGATGGCAAGGTAGTAGTCACCAGCTTCTACACCTGTAAAGCTTACAGCATTACCATCTGTACCTACGATATCGCCATCACGCTGTAAGAGCGCAGCTGCAGTTGCAACTATAGCAGTATTATCTGCTTGATCACGTAGCTCTAAAAACATCCAATCTACGATATCATCATCCGTACCCGTCTCATTAAAATCTGCAAGAGCACTTACAGACTCTCCGCCACCTCTACCGACATGGGTAAATTGTGTCATGGCAGTATAAGGCTCAGTCAGAGGAATGAGGTTAGCTGCACGGAGGTTATCATTCATATCAGTACCGTTATATGGTCCTGCAAGAAATACTCTTGGAGCTACTTTGACAGAAGTCAACGCAGGATCTCCACCTACGATAAATGTACCTACATCCGTAAATCCAGCTCTAGTTGCAGTATAAGGATCACTACCACTTGCAGCCCCAAGATTAGCGATGGTGAGATCGTATCCAGCACCATCATATCTTGCTACTCCAAGATCATTGATATCCAGTCCTGTCAAATGATCAGTAGCTGACCATCCTGGTGTCACTGTAAGATCACTACCTCCAGCAGTAGACTCAGTGACTACCCAAGCGGCATCTACAGCGTCTTCTGTGATTGCAGCACCTGTATCGCCATCTACAAGAGGATTGGCAAGTACTCGTACTGATTTATCATCACTCGCTCCGGCTTCAGTCATCGTCATAGGGGTATAACTTCCGTTGCCTACCGGAAAAGTAAAGGTACTCATGCCCTCTTTCGTCAAAACACCAGTACTATTGGTATTTACATATTCATTATCATCAGCGCCAGTGATGGTGGCTGTATTGGACATTGCCAAGGTATGTGTACCTAGTGTAAGCAGATTATCATCACCCATAAAGTCGATGTCCTCTGTCACTCTTGCATCATCAGCAAGTATCACTTGTAGGCCTGCATCTTTATTGAGTACGACTTCTGCAAAGTCCGCGCCATTGCTAGTCACATGGCTATCGCTGTCACCAGAGAAGATGACTTTACTATCGGCATTATGTGCAGCAGTCGCATTATTGGTGAAGTCACCTGTCACTTCTATAGTGCCATCATTGGTGATGCTACCGGCATTTTGATTTATGATATTACCCTCGACATAGAGTGTAGCTCCATCTTGTACAATAATGGTAGCACCATCATTGAGCAGCTGTGCCTGTAGTGTCAGGCATAGTAAGCCGCAGAGGAGACTTAAGTGTAGTTTTAGCATATTCTTCAATTTACTTGCGTAAAGTAATAGTAAGATTCCTAAATATAATCATGTTTTTCCCTGATTCTAAGGGATCAATGAGTATTCTGACGATTACAATGATTATTTAACCGTTATTTCTCAAAATTATACTCAATTAGCTAAGTATATTTCACCCGAAAGGGTGAATTTTGAGTTTCTAGTCTGAAATAATAGTATGCAGCTCCTTTTCAACTCGGCCTTGCTTTCTTCGCCATTGGCGGAACAGACTCGTTCTTAGTGGGTGGATCTGTGTCGCCATGGCGTAGAGTTCTTTTAAGCCAAGGATAGAATCTCTATAGTGCTGCCATGATATAAATTGAGGTGAGATTTTCAATTTAAAAGATGTCTACATCGAGGTGATATAAGTCGACCCGCCTTGTGTCGAGGCAAGCGAGCTCGACAAGAAATCTGGGAGATAATACCAATATCAAAACGACATCTTGTACATTGGAGCTATGAAAACGAATTGGTCAAAATGGATCTTATTTACAATAGTGGGGATAAGCTACATCTGGCTAAAATTTGGCTATCATGAACTTTGGAAAGACGAATGGCAGGCATGGATGGTCGCCCGAGATATGGGGCTATTCGATATGCTTTCTTTTCTCAATTATGAAGGACATCCGAGCTTTTGGTATCTGTATCTCAAGCCTTGGACATGGTTAGCAGAATCAGAAGAACTCTTTCTCAATATTGCACATGCCATTCCGTATTTCGTAGTTTTATATTTGGTGATTTGGCATCTACGGATGCCCACAGTATATAAGATTTTGATACTCTTTTCTTACTTCTTTTTCTTTGAGTATGGCATCGTCAACCGTGGATATATTTGGGTGATATTGCTGTCAATTTATGCATTATTAGGCTTACGCCGAAAATCAAACGTATGGCTTGCAGTTTCCTTGTTTTTGTTATGTCAGACAGAAGTGTACGGGGTCATGATCGGTGCTTGTATCTTATTATATGCATGTATACATGAGTACAATGGTCAGGATTTCACATCATGGTTAAAGCACATTTTGAAAGATCGAACATGGATCATTACAGGGTTTACGTTAGGTGTCTTATTGTTTATCTGGACGGTAGCACCTCGTGGTCATGAGGATGATTTTACTAGAGCATACATACAGGGAGGCCTAAGTTTTGATCGTTTTATGAGTAGTTTTCAAGGGCTTTTTGCGAATACTTTTGGCATTGGTTATATCTCCAATACAAGTCTTAATGGCGCATCTGTATTTGGAGTTTTGTACAGTCTGCTGGCATTGTTTGTTTCTTTTTTTACCTTGAGAGAGAGTAAGACAGCCATGTTCGTTTGGGCAGTAGGTTGCGTAGGCTTCATGATTTTCGGAAACTTCATTTTTGAAGGAGGAGTACGACAGTGGGGCATGTTATTTTTGCTGTATGTACTCTGTCTAGAGTGGAGTGGACTGTCCTTTGATATGAAAAAAGTAGGATCATGGTTGTCGGTCGTGGTCTTATTTGTAGCTCCACTATTGCATAATGGGAAAGCTGTATATGAGGAGATCACGTCACCATTTTCGAATGCCAAAGAAGCAGGACAGTATATCGCCGAAACCATCCCTGAGCAAGTTCCTGTAGTAGCGATCAATAAATTTGAATGTGCTCCAGTAGGTGCCTATGCCGGTCGCCCTCTATATGAATTGCCTGATGGTAAACCATTTACCTATTTCCGATGGTTAGAAAAAGTATATATCCCTACACAGTCAGAGCTACAGCTTTTCGCAAAATTTAAAAAAGTAGGTGGTCTTGTGATTATCAGTCCTACAGAGTTAGATACCAATCGTTTTCCTGATGCAAGACTAGGTAAGCGCTTTGATCAGCGAAGCATCAAACGAGAGAATTATTATCTCTACACTTTGACAGCTCAGTAGAGCATAAGCTGTACAATTCAAAAACTGGAATAAAGTAAAGGTAACATCGCTAAAAGCTAAAAGCTAAAAGCAAATAGCAAGAATGGCTAGAACACGAATTAGACGGTTAGAGCGTATAGCGACTGTCTACTGCAAAGATCAAATGCTAGGAGCTAGTCTTCGAATTAACAAATTACCGCCTTCACAAATCTACGTAAAGCGAGAAGCCTATCTCGTCAAATAAACACTTCGATTACGATCAAGCTCTCTAAAGAATGGATCGCTCAGGTCCTTGATAAATCGTATGGCTTCACCAGTAGACTTCATTTCAGGTCCTAATTGCTTATCCACATTCGGGAACTTGTTGAATGAGAAAATAGGCACCTTGATGGCATATCCTTCTAGCTTTTTCTCGAACTCAAAGTCTTTGATCTTTTTGGTACCCATCATCACATGCGTTGCTATTTTCAAGAATGGTACTTGATAAGCTTTCGCTATAAATGGTGTTGTACGAGATGCTCTTGGGTTTGCTTCGATGACATATACTTTTTCATCTTTAATCGCAAACTGAATATTGATAAGGCCTCTGATATTCAATGCCTCAGCTAGTTGAGCAGTATACTTTTTCATCTGATCGAGTACATTGTCAGACAGGCTATAGGTAGGCAAAACGGCACTACTATCTCCTGAGTGTATACCTGCTGGCTCGATATGCTCCATGATACCCATGATCAAGAGTTCTTCTCCATCGTAGATGGCATCTACTTCAGCCTCTTGCGCTCTTTCTAAAAATTGATCTATAAGTACTTTATTATCGGGCATATGTTTGAATATGCTCAATACCTGCCGCTCTAGTTCTTCATCATTGATGACGATCTTCATCCGTTGTCCTCCGAGTACGTATGATGGACGTACAAGTACAGGATAAGTGACTCGATTAGCTACTTCCAGTGCTTCATCTGCATCTTCAGCGGTACCATAATTAGGATATGGGATATTTAAGTCTTTAAGCATATCAGAGAATCGACCTCTGTCCTCTGCAAGATCCAATGCATCGTAACTAGATCCTATGATCTTGATACCTTTTTCATGGAATTTTTCGGCAAGCTTTAGTGCTGTCTGTCCTCCCAGCTGTACGATGATACCTTCGGGTTGTTCAAGATCAATGATTTCTTCGATATGCTCCCAGTTTACAGGCTCAAAATATAGTTTATCAGCTACATCAAAGTCTGTAGATACTGTCTCAGGATTACAGTTGATCATGATACTTTCATACCCAGCTTCTTTGATCGCCATCAGCCCATGTACACAGCAGTAGTCAAACTCTATACCTTGACCGATTCGGTTGGGTCCAGAGCCAAGTATGATTATTTTCTTCTTACCCTGAGTAGGTATACTTTCATTTTCTTGATCAAAAGTCGAGTAGAAATATGGTGTCTGTGCTTCAAACTCTGCAGCACAAGTATCTACCATTTTATACGTTCTAATGATACCTAGTTTTTTACGTTGCTTGGTGACGGCTTCTTCATCTATGCGCATGAGCCATGCGATTTGGTTATCAGAGTAGCCATTTTTCTTGAGTGTTCTGAAAAACTCTTCTGGAATATCTTCAGGTACATTATATCTCATCACTTGATCCTCTAGTTTGATGAGCGACTTTATTTGCTTGATGTACCATGGGTCGATATGGGTCAGCTTTTGTATGGTCTTACTAGGCACTCCGAGTCGAAGAGCATCTTTGAGTCTATAGATACGATCATCGCTAGCAGACTCGAGTCGAGCCAATATATCTTCTGTACGTATCCATTCTTTACGATCAGCGCCTAGCCCGCTTCTATTATTTTCTTGTGATTGACAAGCTTTTTGTAGCGCTTCTAAAAAGGTACGACCGATGGCCATGACCTCACCTACAGATTTCATCTGAAGTCCAAGTTTGGTATCTGCACCATTGAATTTTTCAAAATTCCATCTTGGCATTTTCACAATCACATAGTCGAGTGTAGGCTCAAAAAATGCGGATGTCGTTTTGGTAATCTGATTTTTGAGCTCATCAAGGGTATATCCGAGTGCAAGCTTAGCGGCTATTTTTGCAATAGGGTATCCAGTAGCTTTACTGGCAAGCGCCGATGATCTTGATACTCTAGGATTGATTTCGATACAGATGAGTTCTTCGGTCTCCGGATTTACAGAAAACTGCACATTACATCCACCAGCGAAGTTACCCATAGATCGCATGAGCTGTATGGCATCATTACGCATCTGTTGGAAAGTACGATCTGATAATGTCATAGCAGGTGCCACCGTAATACTATCACCCGTATGGATACCCATTGGGTCTAGATTTTCTACCGTACAGATGATCGTTACATTATCATTAGCATCACGGAGCAATTCTAATTCATACTCTTTCCATCCTAGTACAGCTTTTTCAACAAGTACTTCGTGAGTAGGAGAGGCATCTAGCCCACGTCTGAGACAATCATCAAATTCACTTTCGTTCATCACAAAACCACCACCATAACCACCTAAGGTGTATGAGGGCCTTATCACAAGAGGGAATCCTATTTTCTGCGCAGCATCCTTACCTTCCAAAAAGCTGTTGGCGATATAAGATGGTGCTACATGCTGACCTAAAGCTTTTACATGTTCTCGGAAAGCCTCTCTATTTTCTGCAAGTTCTATGGCGTCGAGATCTACACCGATAAGTCTAGTGCCAAATTCTTCCCAAAGACCTTGCTTTCCAGCTTCTATGGCAAGATTAAGTGCTGTCTGACCACCCATAGTGGCAAGTACGGCATCTATTTTTCTTTCCGTCAAGATATGTCTAAGACTTTCTACCGTGAGCGGCAATAGGTATATGTGCTCTGCCGTCACGGGATCTGTCATGATCGTAGCCGGATTGGAGTTGATCAGAGATACCTCTATACCTTCTTCTCTGAGCGATCTAGCGGCTTGAGTACCCGAGTAATCAAATTCACATGCTTGACCTATAATGATAGGTCCGCTTCCGATGATCAGTACTGATTTGATTGATTTGTCTAGAGGCATAGTCTTTCGTTTTGGGCAAATTTGCGCAAATATAAAGCATGAGAATAAAACCTATATGTAAAAAGAGAATTCTATTTTAGTACTATACAGATTTTTCATAAAAAGCTGATTATGTGTAAAAAAGTCTTGATTACAGATTACGTTCATCCATCACTTATCGATGGCTTTAACACCATTGGACTAGAATCTGTTTATCAAAAAGACATAAGTCTTGAATCTGTACATGAATGTATACAAGATTATGTAGGTATTATTGTCAATAGTAAGGTCAAAATGGATCGTGTTCTTATAGATAAAGCTACTCAGCTTAGATTTATAGGAAGACTGGGTTCTGGTCTCGAAATCATCGATCTGCCTTATGCAAAAGAAAAAGGTATTCATGTTTTTAATTCCCCCGAAGGAAATAGAAATGCAGTAGCGGAGCATGCTATGGGTATGATCATATCTCTTGCTAATAATTTTCGACAAGCAGATCAAGAAGTGAGGTCTTCTATTTGGGACAGAGAGTCCAACAGAGGTATAGAATTAGAAGGTAAGACGATAGGGATTATAGGTTTTGGAAATACGGGAAGATCACTGGCTAAAAAACTCCAAGGTTGGGATATGGAGATATTGGCCTATGATAAATATGATCAGACCAAAATCAGATATTTCGATTTCGTAAAGTCAAGCACAGTTGAAGAAATTCAAAAACTTGCGGATATCATTAGCTTTCATCTTCCATTGACAGAAGAAACCAATCATTTAGTTAATCATAGTTTTATTTCAAAGTGTAAAAAAGGTGTTATGATTATCAATACTTGTCGAGGACCTGTTTTGGATACTGAGAGTCTAGTGCATGCATTAGAATCAGGACAGGTAGGTGCTGCTGGGCTTGATGTATTTGAAAATGAAAAACCGACCACGTATAAAGAAAAAGAGTACAGGATATATGATAAGCTATTTAATATGTCAAATGTAATCCTAACCCCTCATGTCGCGGGTTGGACACATCGTAGCCTTGAGAAGATTGCAGAAGTCTTATTAAAACGCATAAAACCTCTTTTTTGAGTGCTTTAGTGCTTATGGCGACTTCGTTTTTAGATTCCTAAAGTATAACTTAGCGAAGCTGTTTATTTTTGAATAGCAGATTATTATTTAGTAACATTGCGGGACTCTTTAATAAGAAACAATACGTATTACGTAAATATTGATGCTGATGAAGAAAAATCTACTACTACTATTTCTATTCTTATCTGTCGGTATGAGTCTCAATGCTCAGACTATTCTTTCAGGAAAAGTAACAGATGGAGATAATGGCGAGGCGCTCATTGCCGCTACGCTAGAGTTATTCAAAAATGATGTATTTATTGAAGGAACTGATACCGACTTTGATGGAAACTATTCTTTCGTTGGTTTGGAGCCAGGTACTTATGACTTACAGACATCTTACCTAGGATATTCTACTACCAGAGAAGTAGGTGTTATTGTGAAAGCTGGTCAAACGAATCAGTTAAATGTAGCACTATCACAAGGGGTATTGATGAATGAGGTCGTGATCAAGGAATATAAGGCCCCTCTAATCGAGATTGATAATACTACTTCTGGTGCAACTATTACGGCGGAGAAAATAAACTCTCTTCCCGCTAAGACCATTGAGGGAATAGCCGCTACTAGTGCAGGCCTTGGTGCTAATGAAGATGGTGATATCAATGTAAGAGGATCACGTGATAATGCAACGGATTATTACATCGACGGTATTCGTGTGATTGGTTTGATCCCACAGACAGAAATCGAACAGCTACAAATCATTACAGGTGGTATAGAAGCGAAGTATGGTGATGTGACTGGTGGTATTATAAGTATTACTACTAAGGGACCATCACAAAATTTCACTGGAGCATTGGAGCTTGAGACTTCTGAATATCTTGATGCGGCGGGCTATAATTTATTGACAGGTGCCGTAGCAGGTCCACTTTTGAAAAATAAAGATGGTGAGTCTATTGCAGGATTTAGATTTTCTGGTCAGTATAGAGATATTGAAGATAATGCACCATCAGCCATAGGAGTATATAGAGCAAGTGATGAGCTAATCGATCAGCTTGAAGCTAATCCCTCTACTAATTTTAATGGTACTGAACTTCCATCAGGTGAGTTTATTACGTCAGATGATATTCCATCTACTATAGAAACTAGACCAAACCAAGGATTAAAGGATCTTAATCTCACAGGTAAAATTGATTTCCGACTATCAGATAATATTGATTTTTCAGTATCGGGTAGTTATGTAGATATAGAGCAACAATTTGTACCCAATACAGGGACGGCGTCTTGGGGTTTACTCAACTGGAGAAATAATCCATTTTTGACAACACAAAGGTCAAGGGTTAATGTGAAATTCAGACATAAGATAGGTGCTCAAGGAGTCCAGTCAGCAGAAGATGGAAGTCCTGAGAAACTATCTTCATTCCGAAACTTCTATTATTCTCTACAAGCAGGATATGAAAAAGAACAAGATCTAAGACAAGATCAAAGACACGAGGATAGATTTTTTGATTACGGATATTTTGGTAATACAGCTCGTAGTTGGGACCCAAGAGCAACGATTCTGACGGATACCACAGGCTATGGAGGTGTTGGTATTACACAGATATTTGGTACATTTTGGGATCACCAGGGTTTTATCCAAAATGATGGAGAATTTACTGAAGGTAGCATCAATCCAGTATTGGCAAGATATAATGACATCAATGGTTTCTTAGATCCAATATTATCTTCTTCATGGGGACAATACTCTAATGTAGGTCAAGTATATAATAGATATGAGAAAAACGAAGAAGATCGTTATACATTCCAATTTACTACGGGATTTGATTTCTTACCAGGAGGATCAGAGCAAGGAAAGCATAGTGTACAGATCGGAGCACTATATGAGCAGCGAGTAGATAGAAATTATGTCCTGTTACCTAGAGGTCTATGGCAGATAGCAAGACTTCAAGCGAATAGACATATTATAGGTGTAGATACTACCCAAGTTGTAGGATCTTTTGAGCAAGAGATATTTGGTACCATATATGAGTTTCCAGAATATCAAACCTTGATCGATCAAAATAATGTTGGTCAATTTATACAGCAAGTAAGAAGTGTAACGGGTCAATCTATCAATCAATATGTAAATACGGATGGCCTTAATCCTAATGATCTAAGTTTAGATTTATTTTCTGCAAATGAGCTTACTGATCAAAACATCATTGACTACCGTGGATATGACTATTTAGGCAATAAGACTACAGGAAGTACAACCTTTGATGATTTCTTTACGAAAAGAGATGAGAATGGACGCCGAACGTTTGATGTAGGAGCGTTTAATCCAGTATACCTTGCCGGTTATATCCAAGATAAATTTCAGTATAAAGATATCATCTTCCGTCTAGGTGTAAGATTAGATTATTATGATGCCAATACTAAGGTGTTAAAAGATAACTATTCACTGTATGAAATCGAGAGTGCAGGAGACTTCTTTAGCCGTACAGGTCAGACGCAGCCAGAAGCAGTGGATGATGACTACTCTGTATACGTTTCAGGTGAAGATTCTGATGATATCGTAGGTTATCGAAGAGGTGATCAATGGTTTTTACCAAATGGTACATCAGTGAGCGATGGA
Source organism: Saprospiraceae bacterium (assembly GCA_020629715.1). Classification (GTDB taxonomy): domain Bacteria; phylum Bacteroidota; class Bacteroidia; order Chitinophagales; family Saprospiraceae; genus JAHDGW01. The sequence continues at coordinate 134,938 of JAHDCU010000007.1, read as the reverse complement.
AATGTACTGTTTAATGGAGGTATCGTATACCCAGCATATAAAGGAAGACAAGATGATAATGTGGTTTTAAACATTCAGGATGATAATTTTGATCCAAATGTATCTTTTGATGATTATGATCCACAGATCAATATCATGCCGAGGTTGGCATTTTCATTCCCAATATCTGAGGATGCAAACTTCTTTGCTCACTACGATATTCTAGTACAAAGACCACCATCAGGTGCAGTTGCTACAGCCTTAGATTATTATTATTTTAATGATCCATCGCGAACACCGCTCAATAACCCTAATCTTCTTCCAGAGAAGACGATTGACTATGAGGTAGGATTTCAACAAAAGTTAAATCAGTCAACTGCTGTGAAATTCTCAGCTTACTATAAGGAGCTAAGAGATATGATTCAGAGAAGGTTTTATACGTTTGTCCCAGCTCCAGTCAATCAATATGAGTCTACAGGTAATATTGATTTTGGAACAGTGAAAGGATTTTCATTTTCTTTAGATAGAAGAAGAACCAATAATCTTGAGCTATCTGCTACGTATACATTAAGTTTTGCGGATGGTACTGGATCAGATCTTAACTCATCCAGAGGTATCAATACGAGAGGAAACATTAGAAACTTGATACCATTTTCTTACGATGAAAGACACCGTATCACAAGTACAATTGATTATAGATATCAGAGTGGTAAAAAGTATACTGGACCAAGAATTGCTGGTAAAGATATTTTTGCCAATATGGGTGCCAACTTTATCGTAACAGCGGTTTCTGGACGACCTTACACTAGATTCCAAACGGCAAATTCTGTTGAGCAAAGTCCGCAGGCATCTGGTTACTTAGGTTCTATCAATGGAGCAAGATTGCCATGGCAATTTGATATAGATATGAGAATAGATAAAGACTTCAAAATTAAGTTCTCAGAAGAGGCAAAAAGAAGTCTAGTATGTAACGTTTACCTGAGAGTAGAAAATCTCCTAGATACGAGAAATGTAATAGGAGTGTTTGAAGTGACTGGAGATCCAGATAATGATGGTTATTTAGTATCCTCATTTGGTCAGGATCGCATCAGTCAGATACAGCAAATAGGACAAGATGTAAATAGCTTTTTGTCTTCATATCAATGGAGATCTCTTGATCCAGGAAATTATACACGTCCGAGAAGATTATATCTAGGAGCCATCTTTAGCTTTTAAAAAAAATAAAAACCATGTTTAATATGAGGTTGATATTATCCTTAATTACGCTTGTAGCATTCTCTACATTGAGCTACGGGCACATAGATCCAAATCGTAAGGCCAATAAGCCCAAAGTGACGACTACGGAACTAAACTTTAGAGAAGACTGTCTACCTGCCGAAAGACAGATAGATCAAAATATAAACAACGTACGAGCTAGGTTGAATACCGGTGGTGATGTATGGTGGGATTTACAAGATGGTAAATACATCGTTCCACAACCTGCACCAGGAGAACTCGAAAAATCTTCCATATTTGCTGGTGGTGTTTGGATTGGTGGTACTGACCCTCAAGGTAACCTTAAGCTTGCGGGTGTTACTTACCGAAATGGTACGAGTAATGACTTTTATACCGGTCCGCTTGATCCTGAAACTGGAGGTACAGATAAAGCGATCTGCGAAGATTGGGACCGTTTCTTTACCGTACAGGGTGACGAAATACGAAATATTATCAACTTATATAATCAATCGGTTGCGACAGGGGAGCAATTTCCTTGTGATTCCGTTACGGATAATGTTTTGTATTGGCCAGGCAAGGGTAATGGAGAGTTTTTAGATAGATACGAGTTTGATCTACCAAATACGGGTCAGGGTTTGGGTTCATTTTGGGATGAAGATCAAGATGGTAATTATAACCCATGTAACGGTGATTTTCCAATCATTGAAATCCGTGATTGTGAGCCTGCAAATAGAGCAGCAGCTACTGAATTAGTACCAGATGAAATGATTTTCTGGATCTATAATGATGCAGGTGGTGTACATAGTGAAACCATGGGTGATGCTATCAATATGGAAGTACAAGTGCAATCATTTGCATACGCAACCAATGATGAGATCAATGATATGACTTTCCAAAGGTATAAGTTGATCAATAGAGCCCAAGACGATATTCAAGATTGTTATTTTGCTATGTGGGTAGATCCAGATTTAGGATGTTATTCTGATGATTACATTGGTTGTGATGTAGAACGTTCACTTGCATATGTTTACAATGAGGATGCATTGGATGGTGATGTTGGTATTACTTGTCCTGGCGGTGTAAATACATATGAGGATGAAGTTCCAATTTTAGGGGTTGATTACTTTAGAGGCCCTTTAAGTCCAAAGATTTTCAACTCAGAGGGAGAATTGGTTACACCACCTCTTGGCTATCAGGGACTCATCGATGCTGAGGTTGAGGAAGGTATGACTTCTTTCATCTATATGAATAATGCGAGTATTGGTAACCCACCTCCTGCGACTACAGATCCAGCTATTGCAGAACAGTATTATAACTATCTTTTAGGTAACTGGAGAGATGGAACAGCAGTAACAGCTGGTGGATCAGGTTATACTCCTGGTAGTACAGATACTGTCAAGTATGTATTCCCGAGTGATCCAAGCGATGGTAGTGGTTGGTCAATGTGTACAGCAGATCTACCATTTGGTGATCGTCGTACGCTGCAAGCGACAGGTCCATTATTATTACAACCTCAGGCTGTAAATGAGCTTATCATAGGTGTGGTATGGGTTCCTAATCAGGATTACCCATGTCCAAATATTTCGGAGCTACAGAACGCAGATGATCTTGCTCAAGATTTATTTGATAGATGCTTTGATATTATCGATGGTCCAGATGCGCCAGATGTATGCTTAGTAGAACTAGATCGTGAAATCATTCTCGTATTATCCAACGATGAAATAACCTCGAATAATAAATTTGAGAGCTATAGTGAAGTTTCGCCACTAGTACCTGAGGATAATCCAGATTCTTTATATGTATTTGAGGGGTACCAAGTATATCAGCTTGCCGAGTTTAATGTCACTCCACAGGAGCTGGATGATATCGAGAGAGCAAGATTGATCAGACAAGTAGATATTAAAAACGATGTAAGTCAGATCTTTAACTGGACTGCTGAAATAGATCCGTTCAACGGTACTCGTCTTTGGACAGCGAATAGTGAGGTCGAAGGTGAAAACGAAGGTATTAGAAATACATTCAGAATAACCAGCGATCAATTTGCAGATGGAGATAGTCGATTAGTCAATCATAAGCCTTATTACTTTATGGTCACGGCTTATGGCCACAATAATTTCGATCAGTTTAGTTCTATTACTGAGTTAGGTCAGAGAAATCCTTACTTGCAAGGTCGTGGAAATATCAGAACTTATACTGCATTACCAAGACCAATCGTATACGAAGAGCTAAACTCTGCTTACGGAGATGGTCCTATAGTGACTAGACTTGATGGTTCGGGTACAGGTAATTCTTTTGTACAAATTACTGATGAATCTAGAGACGCCATATTGGAAGGTACTGCAAATGGAGAGATCACCTATGTGAAAGGTGCAGGGCCAGTAAATGTCAGTATTTATAACCCACTAGAAGTAGTAGATGGAGAGTTTATATTGGAAGTTACGGGTGATTACAATGATGGTATATGTGATCTCAGTGAAGATGCACGATGGAAAATGACGGAGACCAGTACTGGTAGAGAAATCGCTTCAATGTCTACATTAGAAGAAGTCAATGAGCAACTCATATCAGAATATGGATTTTCTGTTACTATCGGTCAAGAAGAGGAACCTGGTGTGACCTTAGATGAAAGTAATGGTGTAATAGGCGGTAGTATTAATTACGCGGATGCGAGTGGTAGTAACTGGCTTTCAGGTTTGGGTGATGATACCAACATAGGACTTGGTTTCGCAGGTGCTTATAATTATATCAAAACCAACAACGGAGAAAAAGATGAGGCTTTAGATCCAAGTCAGGCATACTCTAATCTTAATGGATCATCCTTTTTTAATCCATTTATGTTAGCGGATTGGGAGCCAGGAGTTAATGGATTTGTTGACTATATTACCCCAGCATGGTTAACCAATGCGGGTCAAGGATTCATCAGAAATGGATTTGGATTAGAATATCTCAATAATGTTGACATTGTATTTACTTCGGATAAAAGTAAGTGGAGCAGATGTGTAGTAGTAGAAATGGGTACTTCTCAAAACTCTACCGAAGGTTTCAATACTGTAGGAGAGGCTGAGCAATTTGAGTTAAGAATGTCCGATTCTGTAGGAAAAGATGGTAACTCAGATGGTGATGGTCAGGGTATGGGATGGTTCCCAGGATATGCAATCGATGTTATAACCGGAAAACGATTGAATATATTCTTTGGCGAAAACTCAATATACAATAGTGAGTTAGCACAGGATTTGGATATCATTGCAAATGGTGATGATATGATTTTCAACCCATCTAATGAAGTAACAAGTCAAGCAATAAGCGACTCTTTAGGAGGATTAGGAATGTCTGCTCTTTCTTCAGGTGGTCAACATTTTATCTACGTTACAAGACAAGAGTACGATGAATGTGAATTCATTAGAGAGACCTTAAGCAAAAACTTCTTTATTCAGAAACTCGATGCTTTTCAATTGATTAACTGGGCGGGTCTACCTATACTTGCTCCAGATACAGAATTATTATCTGTAGAAGATGGACTTATTCCAAACGATGTAACCGTTTCGCTACGGGTGACTAAGCCATACGGCAAGGAGAATGTTACAGATGCTGAGGACCCACTGAGTTGTAACCCTGTAGGTGGTTTACCTCGATACCGTTTAAATTTTGAAGGTACCGAAGCTAAACCTTTAGAAGATAGTGAGTACGAGGGAGCATTAGCTAATGTAGCCGCAGTACCTAATCCTTATTATGCTTCTTCTTCGTATGAGGTGACACAGTTTACCAATACAGTGAAGATTACTAATCTGCCGGATAGAGCAGACGTAACGATTTATTCTTTGGATGGTAAATTTATCAGACAATTTAGAAGAGATGAGGTAGCTACTAATAAACCAGGTACTAATCCAGGTATTACACAGGGACAAACTACCCCAGACCTAGAATGGAACCTGAAGAATTATGCGGGTATTCCTATTGCGAGTGGTGTTTACATTATACACGTAGTCGCTCCAGAGCTAGGAGAAGAGAGAACCATCAAATGGTTTGGTATTAATAGACAATTTGATCCTACGGGATTATAAAAATAATATTCGACGTAGAGTGCTCTTATTGAAGTGCTCTACGTTGATTATCTAACGATTAGAAATCGACTTTTATGAATAAAAATATTTACACTATACTTTTTACTTGTTTGATGCTCATGAGCGCTGCGACTACTTTTGCAGGTAATCCGGATAGGCAAGGTGAAGCTGGAGCAGGTGAACTTTTATTTAATCCATGGGCTAGATCTGCGGGTCTACATACGCTCAATACTTCCTCTATTACAGGTGTGGAGTCTATGCGTCTCAATGTAGCGGGCCTTGGTAGAATAAATAGTACAGAGCTTTATGCTGGTAGTACGAGTCTATATTCTGGTACGGGTATTAATCTAAATGCCCTAGGATATGCACAAAGCGTTGGGTCCAATGGAGCCTTTGGTATAAGCTTGATGGCAGTAGATTTTGGAGATATTACCGTACGTACTGAAGATCAACCAGAGGGAACAGGAGCGTCTTATTCTCCTAGTTTTTTCCATATGGGACTTGGATATGCATATACGTACGATAATAAAATTTCGGTAGGTTTACTTTTCAGAATTATCAGTGAATCTACAACTGATGTATCTGCGAGGGGATTTGCTTTGGACGCTGGTATTCAATATGTCACTGGAGATAGAGATGAGTTTAAGCTTGGTATATCTCTTAGAAATATAGGATCTCCAATGAAGTTTAGTGGTGAAGGGCTATCTTTCCAAGGGCCAGCGCCGGGTAATGAGGATGTTACTCTTACCATTAACCGTAGAGCGGAGTCTTTTGAGTTGCCATCTGTATTGAATATCGGATTATCTTACGATGTATATCTTATGGATGATATATATGTGAGAGGTATCGGTAATTTTACATCTAATGCCTTTTCATTAGATCAGCTTGGAGTAGGGCTAGAGTTATTTTTCTTAGAAAGATTTGTCCTTAGAGGAGCATACCGTACGGATGTAGGTACTGCAAACGATATTGCTACCGAGAGTATTTATTCTGGTTTAGCTGGAGGGGTATCTTTAAATGTACCTATCCGTAGAGGCAGCAATCAAACTATCGGCATCGATTACGGATATAGAGCAACAGATCCATTTAATGGTACTCACAATGTGGCAGTGAGATTGAGTTTCTAATTGCAGCAAAAAAATTAATTTTATATTTAGAAAACGTTTCTTTAAAACAAGAAACGTTTTCTGCGTTTATAGCATTATGATTACTTATAAAATAACAGTATCATGTCAAGTGTAAATTATATGACCCAAGAGGGTTACGACAAGCTTTCAGCAGAGCTGGAGCACCTCAAAACTACGGGTAGACAAGAAGTGGCGGCAGCTATAGCTGAGGCTCGAGATAAAGGAGATCTTTCTGAAAATGCAGAATACGATGCTGCCAAAGATGCGCAAGGAATGCTAGAGATGAAGATCAATGAAATGGAAAAAGCATTGGCGAATTCAAGGATATTGGATGCGTCTCAGCTCGACACTTCAAAGGTTACAGTATTATCAAAAGTAACGATAGAAAATAAACGAAATAATAAGGAAGTAACCTATCATCTTGTATCTGAATCCGAGGCGGATCTAAAGGCAAAAAAAATATCTGTAACATCACCTCTGGGATCAGGATTATTGGGTAAGAAAGTTGGTGAAATTGCAGAAGTAACTACCCCGGGAGGAACTATGCAATTCGAAATTAAGAATATCACGATATAGCTGTATGGCTTCTATTTTTACCAAAATAGTGAAGGGAGAGATTCCTTCGTATAAAATTGCGGAGACGGATGATTACTATGCTTTTTTGGACATCAATCCATTGCATGAGGGACATACACTAGTGATTCCAAAGCAAGAGGTTGATTATATCTTTGATTTGAATACAGATGTATATATTGGTCTAATGTCATTTGCCAAAGATGTTGCTAAAGCAATCGAGGCGGTCATACCTTGTGAACGCATAGGAGTTGCGGTCATTGGTTTAGAGGTGGCTCATGCTCATGTACATTTGGTACCTATTGATAAGGTGTCTGATTTAGATTTTAGTAAAGCCAAGCTCAGTCTCGAGCCGTCAGAAATGAAAAGCATAGCCAATAGAATTGCTCAAGCGTACAAACGGCAAAATACTTAGAATTTTTTCAGACGGCCCGGATTTTTCTTTAAAAAAGCATCCCAGCCTTTATAAGACTTCATACCAGCTAGAGGACTCTGGAGTTGGTTGTAATGACAGATCGCAGTTGCCAACGCATCGGTTGCATCTAGGTACTTTGTAGTAATTTTTGTTTTTAAAATATGTTCTGTCATGGAGCTTACTTGCTCTTTGGAAGCATTACCATTGCCAGTGATGGATTGTTTAATCTTTTTTGGTGAATATTCTGTGATCTCAAGGCCCATGGTCATAGCCGCAGCCATACATACACCTTGGGCACGTCCTAGCTTGAGCATAGACTGTACATTCTTGCCATAAAATGGAGCCTCTATGGCTAGATATTTAGGTAAATAGGTTTCTATGATTTCCTGTAGTTGTAAAAATATTTCTTTGAGCTTGGTTTGATGGTCTTCAAGCTTGGCAAGTTTCATGACGCCTAGATCTATTAATTTCAGTTTTTTACTATCCACCTCCAGTATGGCATAACCAAGCACGTTGGTGCCCGGATCAACTCCGAGTATTTTGTATTTGCCATTCATATATGTAAATATACTAATATGTTTGTCCTTATTTTAGCTTTTCTTAGCTCTGATATACAATCATGCATTAAGTCGTGTACCTTTATTGAGTGCATGCTTCGTGGTTCAAGGTTATTAATGTTTTCATCAAAATTGCAATTGCAATACTGTTGATCTATCTCTTGTATAATCAACTCCATGTCTCTGATCTGTCTTTATCAGACAGTCTACATAGCATTTGGCTTACTATTCAGAAACTGAATTTTTGGTACCTTTTTCTCATCATTTTATTGATGCCGATTAATTGGTTTTTAGAGTCGCTTCGATTTAAGGCATTATTGAGTCCAGTATTCGATATCTCATTGTCCTTGTCGATAAGATGTGTTTGTTCAGGTTTGAGCTTGGCAGCCATTACTCCAAATAGGATAGGAGAGTATGCCGGACGCATCATACCATTAAGGTCAAAAGATAATGTACAAGGGCTCATCTCTACATTTATTGGCTCATTGGCCCAGAATGTTGTAAATATTGGTTTGGGTGCTCTCGGAGGTACCGTGGTGCTTTGGTATTGGTTGGATCTTAATATGCTACAAATTTGCTTAGCACTAGCTTGTATTCTAGTGTTTTTGGTGATGATGGTTTATTTATACTTTCATTTGACATTGATCTCTAGGCTACTTGTATGGCTCAGAACTTATGCCATATTTGAACGATGGTTACCTAAGTTGACATCATTGAACTACTTTGATCAAAAATTATTGACAAAAGCACTGGCTTATTCAATATTGAGATATCTGATTTACTCCGCTCAGTATATCTTAGTTATATATGCGTTTCAATTTGATATAGAGTGGTATTGGATCATTTCAGGTGTAGCCTGTATCTACTTATTGCAGACGGGACTTCCGATTCCACCACTTTTAGGTATTTTGGCTAGAGCAGAGATAGCTATTTTGATATGGGGCATTTTCGTAGCAGATCACGGTGCTATTGTGATGGCAACATTACTTTTATGGATAATTAACATAATATTACCATCATTAGTAGGTCTTTTTTTCGTTAGTAAAGAAAATATACTGCAGTCCCTTGGTATCAAGAATCGTCATTATCATCCTTCTTAGTCTCCAGAGCCTGACATTTATGTCTGCTCAAGACTTTTATGATTCATGTTTGACAGAAAACACTACATTTCAAGATGGTGAGCGATTGGTATATCGACTTTATTACAATTGGAAGTTTGTTTGGATTCCTGCGGGAGAAGTTGTCTTTACAGTTAAGGAAAATGAGGATAACTATAAATTTGAAGCTAGAGGAAAAACGTTTAGCTCGTATGAAAGTTTCTTTAAAGTAGATGATTATTTTGCCGCTTCCTGTGACAAAGAAACTATGGAACCACGTACATTTTTAAGAGATGTGCATGAGGGGAAGTACTTCAAGTTTGATAGCATTTATTTTCATCCGGACACCTTGCTGATGACTACGGTCAATGGTAAATCTCGTGAACAAGCTAAGACAGCTCAGTTTAGCTCAGACCATTGTATTCAAGATATGCTTAGCATCATTTATAAGATCAGAAATGTAGATATCGATCAGGTGAAAAAGAAGGATAGACTAGACGCATCGATATTTTTTGATAACGAGGCTTTTGATATAGGACTAACACTTAAGAAGAAAAACAAACAGAAGAAAATCAAAAACCTTGGTACTTACAATACTCACTTGCTTGAAGCAGAACTCGTAGATAGTTACGTCTTTGAAGAGGGCAGTAAAATGAAGGTTTGGTTTTCTGCGGATCAAAATAAAGTACCTTTACAGATAGAATCACCAGTCTCCATTGGATCGGTGAAAGCGATACTACATAGTCACGAATCTTTGAAATATCCACTCAATGCATTAGATTGATTCTTATGAAAATATCCATTAAAGTTTTGATCGGTGTTTTATTGATTTTGCTCAGCATTATTTTTGGTGCTTATCTTGGATATAAGTGGTTTCAACCAAAAGTGAATTCTGAGGAGCAATCCACAATTTTACTTGAGAAAATCAAAAACATCACCCAGTTAGCAACGGTACAGGGAGAGCTTTCTGAAATATATAAATACAAAGAACACCAGTTTTTTGATATTGCTCCTTTCCAAAAAAAGGCTCTTATTCGGGTAAAAGCAAAAGTTTTGGTAGGATATAAAATCGATGATTTTGCATTGGAGATGGATGATTTGACCAAGACGATCACGATCACAGACCTTGGAGACCCCGAGATATTATCGATAGATCATGACCTTGATTACTATGATATTGATCAAGGAACATTCAACTATTTTAGTAACGAGGACTATAATAATATGAATAGTCGGGCTAAAAATTTTGTATTAGAACAAGCAAAGAATAGCGAACTTATGACGAGAGCTGTTGAGTCCAAAGATGATATATACGAGACTCTACGCTTCGTGATAGAGGGGGCTGGCTGGAATTTTAACGTAGAGAAAAATATACTTCCTCCTCAATTCCAAGGTTGACTTTTTATCAACACTCCTCTTATTGACCAATCTTTCATTGGTAATTCTATCTGTTTGCCATAGATTTCTGCTATTTTCAAGGGTTTTAAAAAACGTAAAATCAATACTGACGATATGAGCAATGCGACTGCGGCACATCAGAAAGAATTATTTGGACATCCAATAGGACTATACGTACTATTTTTCACGGAGATGTGGGAGCGATTTTCTTATTATGGGATGAGAGCCATACTAGTACTATACCTCGTGGCATTAGAAAAAGGAGATAATCCTGGATTGGGCTGGACTGATGGAGAAGCTCTCAAACTATATGGTTGGTATACTATGCTTGTATACGTGGCTTCTATACCTGGTGGATGGATTGCTGATAAGCTCATCGGACAGAAAAAATCGGTGCTTTACGGTGGAATCTTGCTTTGTATGGGACATGGTATTTTAGCTGTGGAGCAATTATGGGCGTTTTATACAGGTCTGTTACTCATTATCCTAGGAGTAGGACTATTAAAACCTAATATCTCTACCATGGTAGGTGGACTCTACAAGCAGGGTGATATTCGACGAGATAAGGGATTCACCATTTTTTATATTGGTATCAATGTGGGTGCCTTTCTATCGAGTTTGATCGTGGGGTATGTAGGTGAAGTACATGGCTGGCATTATGGATTTGGATTAGCAGGTATAGGTATGTTATTGGGTATGTTGGTATACTTATATGGCCAAAAATATCTAGTCCATGTGGGTAACTTTTTTGGCACATCTGTCAATGAAGAGGAGCAGGCAGCTATGAAACGACCACTAACTTCTGTCGAAAAAGATAGAATTATAGTTCTCTTGATTTCATTTCTTTTAGTAATCGTGTTTTGGGGAGCCTTTGAGCAGGCCGGTGGCTTGATGAATCTCTACGCCAAAGAAAAAACGAATAGAATGCTCATGGGTTGGGAGGTACCAGCTTCGTGGTTTCAGTCTCTAAATGCCATGTTTATTATTTTCTTGGGTACTACCGTAGCAGGATACTGGGCAAGTAGAAAATTGAATGGAAAAATATCAAGCTCATTATTTAAGATGATCATCGGACTCATCATTATGGGATCAGGATTTTTCTTTATGTCTGCGGCCTCTGCTCAATATGAATCTGATGGTTCTTCGGCAATGGTGTGGTTAGTATTAGCTTATTTGCTACATACCGTGGGAGAGTTGTGTATAAGTCCGGTTGCTTTATCTTACATCACAAAATTGGCACCGCTCAAATATGGATCGCTCATGATGGGTGTATATTTCGCTATGACAGGTTTTGGTAATAAGCTTGCTGGTATATTAGGAGAGTCAGCAGAGAAATTGGGTGAGTTTACCATATTCACAGGTATCGCAATCTTCTGTGTAGCTTTCGGATTGATCGTCATGATTTTTAGAAAACGACTAGAAAAGCTTACTCATGGAGTAGAAGATGAAGAACGCGAAATGCGATTTGACGAAACCGAAGGCTTTGAGTTAGCAGATCAAAACTAAATCAGAACCAGGAAAAATAATTCATAGACACGATATACAGATAAAATGAATAAACAACTTGAAATTACGCCAGATGTATTAGGGCATCCTAAACAGCTATTTATCCTATTCTTTACAGAGATGTGGGAGCGATTTTCATACTATGGGATGAGAGCTATACTTGTTCTTTTCTTGATGTCTTCTATTGGTATTGGAGGATGGGAATGGACTAGTGTCGAGGCACTTTCATTGTATGGTACATATACTTCGATGGTATACCTTACGCCAATACTTGGTGGATGGCTTGCGGATAAGAAGATAGGGTATAAAAGTGCGGTCATAATCGGTGCGGTGGTGATGGCATTGGGTCATGGCTCTATGGCGCTGGAGTTTAATAAGATGTTTATGTTTATAGGTATTGCATTACTGATTATCGGTAATGGATTTTTCAAACCTAATATGACTTCAATCATCTCAGAAATGTATAAAAACCATCCACAAAAGAAAGATGGTGCCTATACGATCTTCTACATGGGAGTGAACGCCGGTGCATTTCTTGGAATCATGCTTTGTGGATATATCGGTGAGAAAGTCTCCTGGTCATATGGTTTTGGCCTAGCGGGTATTTTTATGCTGCTTGGAATGCTACAATTCTATTTTTCGAAAGATATATTCGGTACTATAGGCGATAAACCAATGGTTACTACCACTGATGATGAAGATCCTAAACTAGAGTTCGAAGGTGATAGGCTTAATCCTTTTACTGGTTTGGATAAGGTGCTAATGGCATTGAGTACATTCATCGGATTGACTTGGATTATCAATGACCCACTATCCAAAATTGGAGGTACAAATTTGCTTGAGATCGGTGGTGTAGATCTCAGTAACTACTACATACTTGCAGGGATCATCATTTTCTTTACCTTGATTATTTCTAGGATTGTCCGTTATCCAAATAAAACCCGTGATCGTATGATTGCGATTGGTATATTCTGTATTATGACGGTATGTTTCTGGACTTGTTTTGAGCAGGCTGGAGGATCTATGACCATCTTCGCCAATGACTTCACAGGTAGAGTCATGGAAGGCTCATGGGCGACTACATTTATTGTAGTGAATATTTTGATCACCATCATTCCACTTGTGATTATCACTTACGTGTTGATTAAGTTAGTCATTCAGACTTATGGTAATTATTTACTATCCAATGTATTCCTTGCTACGAGTTTCATCATTATTTGGGGACTGGTGGGATGGATGATTAACCGTGATTTGAATTCTCAGTCATTCATCGTTGATGTACCTACTTCGGAAGGAATAGAACAGGTGAAAATTACTGAACCTCTTGAGTTGGCAATAGGTGAAGTGGTCAATGTCATTCAGGTACGAGGAAAGTACTTGTATATGAATGAAACTAAATCTACCAGAGCAGAAGAATTGACTAGAGAAGCGGGTAAGTCTTCACCAATCATAAAAGCAACCGTAAGAGAGATCAAGAGTAATGAAGTTGAGATAGGAGCTACATGGTTTGGTATACTCAATTCGCTTTTTATTATCATGTTTGCACCATTATTTAGTAAATGGTGGGAGAGCAAATACAATCCACCAGCGGCCGCAAAATATGGCTTAGGATTAATACTACTTGGTATAGGATTCGGTGCATTAGCATGGGGATCTTCTACGATCCCAAGTGGTGCTATAGTTGCATCTGTAAGTATTATTTGGCTTGTGTTAGCCTATCTATTCCATACGTTGGGAGAACTTTGTCTTTCTCCTGTATCACTTTCTTACATCAGTAAACTTGTACCTGGTCGTATGATCGCATTGATGTTTGGAGTTTACTATGTGGCTATAGCTATCGGAAATAAACTAGCTGGTAAAATGGGTGGATCAATAGAAGCTATTGCAGAGCAATATAGTTTGACTACCTTCTTCTTGATATTTACTATTGTTCCGATAGGACTTGGTCTCATTGGTATTCTGTTGAATCCTGTGATCAAGAGACTGATGCATGGGGTAGAGTAGTGCCGAATATTCAGTAAGTTGATTATTGGAATTAATAATCAACTTACTGAATACTTATATCCTGTTTGCAACAGCTCGATAATCTCTTGATCTACTTCATCTTCATGATGTATACGTAGATGATGTGCCCATTTATTGGGATATTTTGTGGTTTTATGTACTCGATGAGAAGTCAATAGTTCATCATAGTAAAACTTTACATCTAGGCATTTCTTCATGGGCTTAATAATCAACCATGCTTTTTTACTAGTCATCACAACACTATGGATCGAGGCTCCAATGGTATTTGGTTGCCAATCTATCGTAGCTTGAAGAATCGCATCAAATGCAAGTACAAGCGTATCAGGTCTTCCTTCGAAAAGTTCTCCGATATCCTTGGTACTACACATATGGGATTGATTATTCTTCTGAAAATTACGATTACATCTAGGGCAAGTCCACATGGTTTAGAAGAGTTTTAGCTGTTCATCTTCAGGAGGCTTTTCATACCCTCGGATTGTTCTGCCGCCGTATTTGTAGCTTTCTCGTTTTTCCTTTTTGATGACTTCGTCAAGTCCTTTTGTAGGTGTAAAGCCCTGCTCTGCTTTCTTAGCCAGTTTACTGAGTTTGGCGATAGCTTTAAGTTTGTCAGATTGATCCACTTTTGCCCTCTCTACCGCTGAAGTCAATTCTTGGATGGTTTCATCATAGACTTTGGTAGGTACGGGAATAGGTGATCCACCCTTAGCTCCATGGGCAAAACTAAACCGAGCAGGATCACTGAATCTAGAAGGAGTACCATGGATGACTTCACTAATTAATGTCAATGATTGTAGCGTTCTTGGTCCTAATCCTTTCAAGAGTAATAATTCTTCAAAGTCTTTAGTGCCTTGCTCTTCTGCTAACCATAAGATACTACCTAGTCGTTTGAGGTCCACATCTTTGGATTTAATACCGTGGTACTTCGGTAATACCAATCGTTTGACTTCTTTCATGATTTTATCAGGATGCTCAGAGGTAATATCTAGAATGCCACTACGAGTATTATCTGCTTCTTTCGCAACGAGATTAAGGATTTCCCCCTGATGATCACCGCATACAGCACTGTGAGGTTCTTCAACGAAGGAGTCCACATGCTCCGAGTGCCAATGGTAACGACGAGCAGAACCATCTTTAGGATTCATCCCTTGCTGTATGACCGACCAATCACCTTCATTGCTTACGATAAAATTATGGATGTATAGATTGTAACCATCCTGAAGCGCAGTGTTATCTACCTTAGCAACAAGTTTACTTAGGGTACTAAGTAAATCACCATTTAGGCCTTGGCGATCACTAAGCTGCATCAGTTCTTCAGGGGTCTTCAGCGATTCTTTTCCTTTACCTCCGCATACATACAGTCCTAGACTCTTTGCATTGGGATTTATGGTTTCTTTTAAGGCTCGCATGACGGCTGTGGTCACTCCAGAGGAGTTCCAATCCATCCCAATAGCAGCACCAAAACTTTGAAACCAAAAAGGATCTGATAACTTCGATAGAAATGCTTTATGACCGTATTCAATGAGAATAGCTTCTACTACGCCCAAACTCAGCTTTTTCATACGATGATACAACCACTTAGGTATACCACCACCCATAAGTGCTAGATCTGTTGAGCCCGAATGTTTGATTTTGGACATACAAGTATAAAAACCCATGAAACAACGTATGGTTGTAGATTTCGATTCAACCTTAGGTAGGCAATACCATAGCGATCATAGTCACCGTGAGGCCAACCCAAAAGAAGAAAGCGGAAATACCGAGTAGTATATGTTTCAGTTTGATCGTACGACCGATGAAGTATATATCTTCCGTCATGGATTCATAGATATCTTCGTCGTTTTGAGTGACTTGTTTCATCTTCTCTTTATACTCTTGAGCACTCAATGATCTTATGACATCATAGTTGAGCATCTTATTTTCTTCGAGCCCTGTAGCGGCACCATTTAGATGGAAAGGCCTCATGGTAAATAATGCAAAAAGTATGGATAGCAATGAAGTACCTGCAAGTAGATAGAGGTGATTATTTGCTGATCCCACGATATCTTCTAAAAAACGTGTACCTATTAAAATGGTCAGAATAATAGCATTGGCAGAGATCATCACATTTACTTTACGATCAATCATCTGCATAAGTCGATATTGGTTTTTGGCTAGCGTTCTGAAGAGAGATTCTATGGCTCTACCTTTCTTTTTTACCTTATCCTTGACTTTGCCTTTCTCTTTTTTCTTTACAGAGCTATGTTGTAGTTGGATTTCCATGATTCCTAGTAGATTATGCTTTGTATTGGTTAGGTACAGAGAGATTAACCTCTATTTCTTTACCCACTGTAAAACCAAAAAAGTTACCCTTGATATTAAACTCCTTTCGGTTAAGGAGTAGTGAGCCTTCTAGATATTCTTGATTTTCTTTCTTCACAAAATCAAATGGAATTGCGACCTCTTTTGTAACATCTTTGATCGTGAGTTTTCCAACGACTTGATATTGGTCATCAGTTTTTTCTACACGTAGACCTTTGAAAGTAATCTTGGGATACTGCTCGGCATCAAACCACTTCTTACCTCTAGCATGTCTATCTTTCTTTCTATTGCCAGTTTGTATGGTGTTGACATCTGCGGCGACCGATATTTTAGCGTCGATAAGATTAGTTTTATCGACTGATATTGTACCAGTCAGTCCGTACAAATTACCCTCCACTTTTTTAGTTGAAAACTGAATATTATACTCGGTTTCTGAAGTATAGCTATCTGAGTAATAGGAGTAAGAAACGATACTCAGTGCAGAAACCATCAATGATAGTACTTGGATGTTTAGGGTCATGTAGTATCGATACTTTTATTAGTGAATTAAGTATTTCTAAAACTGAGACCTGATCATTAATGTTGGTTCCAATGACTGATTACTATATGAATTGCAATTATTAATAGATGAACAGTATGCTGAGTGTAGCACAAACAAAAAAAGGTTCAACATCTATGAAGATGATGAACCTTTCTTCCAGAGGATATGATCCTCCACGAAAGTTGTTATACAATCTGACTATCCTACTAAATCCTCAACAAGCTTAGAGATCTGCTCCAATCTTGATGGATCTAAAGAGTAGTAGATGAATTTTCCTTGTCGTTCGGTACGTACCACACCAGCTCTTCTTAAAATAGCTAAGTGTTGTGACGCTACTGATTGCTCTAATCGCAATTTGATATAAATATCCGTTACAGTCATAGTATCACTCTCTTCTAAAAGATCGATAATACGCTGTCTTAATTTATGGTTTACTGCTCTTAGAACTAGCACTGCTTTTCTCAGGTCGGCATAGTCCAGCAGAACTTCATTTATACCTTTTTTTAAAGTAACAGTTTCGTTTTTGTCGTTTCTCATGTTAAATGAAAGTTTGATAGTTCACGGATTACTTTTATCTAGTAATCCAAAACTGTACCAACTTTCTATTAAGGGTTTACTCTGATAGAAAAAATATCTAATTATTTTCTAGATATATGTATAAGTAACACCTAATCAATGTATTAAAGTTCTACTAGATTAGAAGTTTATTTGACTTTGTTATCTTAGGAGCTTTAAGATAGTGGGGAATAGCATATGCAATATCACTAAAGTCTTCTCGTTGATACTTCTCAATTGCTATAGTGATCATGTCTTCTGCTCGTAAGACAGTACGACCTATTTTAATTTTTGGATCACTCCAATATTCCATCGCTTTGGAGGCACCATCACCACAGATCAATACCTCATATTTATCTTTATCGACCATGCAAAAGGGTGCATCGATTACAAAATTATTAGTAGTGCCTATTTGATTATTGTCTTGATCCCATATGGAATAATACACTTCCATCCTTCTCGCATCGATCATAGGTATGATTCTATTGGCTTCATCTTGATGTGCTTTCGCTAGTGCTTGAAGTGTATCTACTTCAATAAGAGGGATATCTTGAGCAAAGCATAATGCCTTGGCCGTACTATAACCAACTCTAAGACCTGTATACGAGCCTGGACCCTGGCTTACAGCTACAGCATCCAATTGATTAATTTCAATTTGAGCTTGCTGCAATACGTCTTGGATAAATAGGGTAATCACAGCACTATGTCGCAAACCTTTATCTACATTTTTATTATGAATACCATTTGATGTATGTAGGGCTATTGAACAGGTATTAGTAGTGGTTTCTAAACAAAGGATATTCACGAGATCGTTTTTTTAATATATCTTATTTAAAGGACACATAAATATATAACAAAGCCCGACTCCAAATAGATTGAGGTCGGGCTCTTTATTATTCAAATTTAATATGTGATGATCTATGACATAAACTCTATTGACTGGTTGATAAACTTCGACATCTCTTCACCTTTCAATTTATTCTGATTGAGCAGCGCAAGATTATACAGGTAGTTGGCAAACTTAGTCTTCTTTTCAGCACTTTTCATTTTCAATAGTTTGTCTGCTACTAAAGGATGATTAGTATTGATTACGATATTAAAGGTATCAGGAAAGTCTCCAAAACTATTGCCTTGGAGTGCTTGCATCTCCTTCATACGACGCATAAACTCTGGAACAGTAATCACCACAGGATGATCTTCTGGAGATAATGCTTCAAGAGATATGCTATTTTCTTTATCAGATCCGAGTGACTCTACAAATAATCCTTTGACTTTCTCTTGCTCTTTTTCACTAAGCACTGAGGTTTGCTCTTCTTCTTTCTGCACTAACTTAGATGGTATATCACTATCTACTCGTACAAAGGTCACATTGCCTAGTTTTTGTTCCAGATGTTGCATATAGTGATTATCGATCACTGTATCAAACTCCAATACATCATAACCGTAGCTCTGTGCAGATAGAACATAGCTGTGATGCTCTTTTGGATTATTGGTATATAGTAGTATGATCTTATCGTGCTTATCGGTCTGATTAGCTTTTACTTTCTCTTTATATTCTTCTATAGTTGCATATTTTGCATCTATATTTTTGAAGAGCGTATATTTCACTGCTTTGTCATAAAATTTCTCATCCGAGATCATTCCATATTTGACAAATACAGAGATTTCATCCCACTTTGACTCATAGTTTTCACGATCCTTTTTGAAGAGATCATTGAGCTTATCAGCTACTTTTTTTGTAATGTAATTCGTGATCTTTCTTACATTACTATCACTCTGTAGATAAGATCTTGATACATTGAGCGGGATATCTGGGGAGTCAATGACTCCATGTAACAATGTTAAAAACTCAGGTACGATTTCCTTTACATCGTCGGTGACATAAACTTGATTAGAGTACAACTGAATTTTATTTTTCTGTACTTCTAGACTATTATTCAGTTTTGGGAAGTATAAGATACCAGTGAGGTTAAATGGGTAGTCTATATTTAAGTGTATCCAAAAGAGAGGAGGTTGACTATACGGGTACAGTTCTTTATAAAAACTTTGATAATCTTCATCTTTCAACTCGGATGGTTGCTTTCTCCAAGCCGGGTTAGGGTTGTTGATGATGTTTTCTACTTGTTTTTCTACTTGCTTTCTATCCTCGCCTTCGCCCTCATAATCATATTCGGTTTTGGTACCAAAACGTATTTCTACAGGAAGAAACTTACAGTATTTATCCAAAAGGGTTTGAATCCTAGTTTGCTCTAAAAATTCTACACTGTCTTCTCCTACATGTAAAATAATCTCTGTACCGCGATCTGATTTGTCATTACTTCCTATTTCATATTCTGGATTGCCGTCACATATCCAAGTTACGCCTTCAGTATCTTTATATGACTTGGTTCGGACTTCTACTTTCTCTGCGACCATAAAAGCAGAGTAGAAACCCAATCCAAAGTGTCCAATGATATTAGTATCCTCTTTATATTTTTCTAGAAAATCAGAGGCACTTGAAAATGCTACCTGATTGAGGTATTTCATGACTTCATCTTCTGTCATTCCGATCCCGCGATCGTGTATGGTCAATGTCTTTGCTTCTTTATCCAGATTGATATCTATAGTAAGTTCTCCTAGATCTCCTTTGAATTCTCCTCTAGAGCCGAGTGTCTTTATTTTGGATGTGGCATCTACAGCATTTGATACAAGTTCCCGGAGAAATATCTCTTGATCAGAGTAAAGAAACTTTTTAATGATAGGAAATATATTTTCCGTCTGTACCGAAATATGACCTTTTTGCATGTGCTATTAAATTTTTAGCCAGATAATTGAAAATAACTAATTATCTATGCTAAGGTCAAATGGAATGCCAGTTAAGGTTTTATGACAAAATGACAAAGTGCAGTAAGTACATACTTTTCGTTTTTGGGGTGAAAATTATTTTAGAAGATTGGAGTTGCGTTTGCCTTGAATGGTCAGTAATCTACTGAAAATATTTCAACTCAATTTTTTAAGCTAAGAAACTTACAACATATCAGAAAATAAAATTATGTAGTGCAATGATTATGTTATTAGTACGTGTTAGATATTTTCTTCAACTAATAAATACCCTGGGATTTTAGATCTATTAGATAGCTTTGGCAAGGATTTGGCACATAGGTAGTTGTTCAGATTTTTAAGGAGAATACTTAAGATCGATGGTCGGTCCAAGGGGGAATTCGGATCGGCCATTTTTTTTCTCTAGATTTCACTCTGAAACATTAAGAAAGACTTTATTCCAAATCATTATTTTTTACTACTATAGTAGTTAAGTAGGTATTCAATTCAGTTAGATTGGTATTTGGGTATTTTACTGATCTTAGCTCAACTTTATATGGAAGTCTGATTTTTCATTTGAAAAACATGATTGTTTTGATAATAGAATAGTCTATTTCATAATTATCAACATACTCATATAATGATTGCCCAATATAGTTAGATAATCGATTCTCAGATAACCGAGGATTTAGAATGGCTAATTACCGTTTCGGTCTAAGTATTTTAAGGTTTTAAGACAATACCTTTCCTAATCCATTTATCTAGATTGCTACATCCTCTATAGTCCTCTTCGATTTCTATGAAGGTCTTATTATACTTCTCATCTATCCATTCAGCCATATATTGGCTTTTCTTCCCTTCTTTGGCCATGATTTTGATTCGATCATAATCTTGATCTATAGATACTCGGTGTGGGCTACTACGGGAGTCCAATTTGATGATACGATAGAGTTTTTCACCACGTGGTGTTGTATATTCTAGAGGAGAAGATATCTGACCCACAGACATCGTATCGATAGCAAAATAAATGTCTGGGGGTAAGTCTCCAGTTTCAAAAAAGGTATCCCCTGACTTTGGATTTTTCATACGACCTCCAAATCCATAGCTTGGACTGCTTTCTACAGAGTGAAGTCTTACAGCAGTTTCGAAACTCATACTATCGATGACGATTTCATTTTGTATAGAGTCGAGTTCTAATCGAGATTTTTCGAGATCAGCATCTGTAATTTCTGGAATGATTAGGATATGTCGTACATGTATTTTATTTCCTCGCCGCTCAATCATTTGGATGATATGAAAACCAAATTCTGTTTGTACAATTTCAGAAATTTCATCTTTTTTAAGACTATAGGCCGCCGCCTCAAAATCTGCTACATAACTACCACGCTTGGCAAAACCTAAATCTCCTCCTCCTTGAGCTGAACCATCCATAGAGTAAGTCCTGGCAAGTTCTTCAAATGACTCTCCATCATTTACAATTCTCTCCCTGATATTGGTGATAAGATCAAGAGCTTTTTTTTCTTCTTGTGGATTTACCTTAGGTTCATAAACGATTTCGCTGATTTCTACCTCAGAGCTTAGAAAAGGAAGACTATCGGTAGGTACAGAAGTATAGTATTCTTGTACTTCCTCAGGTGTTATATTTACATTCGCGATGAGTGATTGTTGCATTCTTTCTAGTAGGATCTGTTCTTTTTGATCATCACGATATTTTTCTTTCATTTCCTGTACCGTAGCACCGTAGTATTCTTGAAAAAATTCTTCGTCACCATTCATCTGCGCTAGTACATTGTCAAATCGAAAATCTAACTGTGAGTTTACCTCTTCATCGGTCACTACTATACTATCGAGTTTAGCATGGTGGATAAACATTTTCTGAGCAATGATATTTTCTAGCAATTCGCATTTGGCACTTTCGTCAATATCGACTGCATTGTCCTTAAGATACGAATACTGCTCCTCGACATCTGATAATAATATAATTTCACCGCCGACTTTAGCAATTACTCTATCGATTACTAGTCTTTCTTGACTTATCAGGATAGTACTGAACAGTACAAAAAATAAACACCATGTTGCTTTGTAACTCATTGTACAAGTTTTAGGTAATTTTTAATCTTATTCTTTTTTAACATTTCTTCCTTTAGTCTTGCTGCCTCACTTTGAAGAATATTTCGCTTTCGGCGATGCAATAGTATGGCTTTTATCTCAGCCTTGGCCTTATTAAAAGGTTTTATCTCACCTTTTTCCTTTTTATCAATGACTCGAACAAAAAATTCACTCGATAATTTATTGAACTGTGAAGACTTATTTTTTTTCACATATTTAGAAGGTATATTAAGTTGATTGAGCTCCTCTTTGGTCTTCCAGCAATCATCGTTTATACAATAATGATCTGCACTTTTATCACAAAAAGCCTTAATGATGGCTTTTTCTTTTTTCTTCCACGATTCAAAAAATCTATCAATACCTGCTGCTTTTTCATTAATAATGGCATATTCCACTAATAAGTATTCCTCTTCAGACTTGAAGTCATTTTTATATTTATCGTAGTACTGCATCAACTCAGCCTCTTCGATAATAGTGTCCTTAAAATTTGAAATCAAATATTTTTCTAACTCATGGATAAGGAGATCATTGCGATATTGATCAGTAAGGGCTTTAATATTTGACGATTCTCCAAATTGGCTTTCTGCTTTTTCTGTCAGTAAAGTTTTATGTATCCATTGCTCTATATAGCTTGCGACAAAAGCCGTACTATCAATCTCTGATATTGAGTTTGGTAATTTTTCTCGTATATCGCTGAGATATAACTTTTCATGGTTGACCTCTGCAAGTAATAAATCTCCCTCGGTCTTAGATGCTTTATCAGTACAGCTGATGATCATTCCAGATATCAACAATATCATCCATGATGTTATATTTTTTTTAATGAATGACATTACTTTATCAAAGAATAAAATAGCTTATCATTTCTTTTAACCTCATAGGATTCTTCTAACTCTTTGATCCAGAGTAATTCTAAAAAATCCTGATAATCAGCCAACACATATCCACGTGATTCATCAAGAGTCTTAGGAGAGACAGGAAGGATATCCCGTATATATTTGAAGCTAGCTCTGGATTTCTTTTTGTCAAACTCTGGTTCGGTTATCGTTCCTTTCTTCCACTTGAGACCACTGAGTATCTTAGCGCCATACTCATGTGTACCAGTTTTCATTTCTACAAGATTTCCTTCTGGTCCGTTATATTTAGTCTGCACTTCTTCCCAACTTTTCTTTTTTATGGCTTTACGGATCTCTTTTATTTTATTGATATCATCCGTATATACAGTAAACGTCTCTAGTACAGCTCGTTCTTTCCATTCATACTTGTACTTGTTGTTTTCAAAAAATCGTTCAAGGCCTACTGTGTCACTAGATGCTTTATCCCAGATATTCATTTTTGTAACTTCAAAAAGTAAGATTCCTTCAGAATATTCTCTCATCAGAGCCTTAAACTCAGGGTATTTAGATTCTAGTGTAGATTCTTCGTATTGGATTGCATAATCTTGAACGTATTCATTCAACATCTCTTTAGCAGCATTTGCTACAGGAGTAGTTTTATCATATCTAAGACGCTTTCTAGAGTTCTTTTTAAGGTAATTGGCAAATTCTCTTAGTGACGAGGATATACCATTATCAAAGGTGAAAAGGTTCACATCTTCAAACTGATAAGGTTTCCATTGGTAGGTGTAAAAGCTCTGGTCTAAATTTTTAACAAATGCTGAAAATGCTTTTTCATCCAGCTGGTAGTTACCATTGACCTTAATATTTTCAATGAGTGCCTCTTTTGCGATGTCATAGCGTTTGGCTTTAGTTAATTTGGCGGTTAACCTTTTTTTAGCATCATCAAAATTTGATATGTCTCTTTTAGATAATCTTTTGATTATATGCCATCCTACTTTTGTTTCTATTGGAGCGGCGAAGTCTCCATCATTTTCTAGCGTAAAAGCTACTTTTTCAAAAGCTTTATCATATTTATTAATCCCAAAATATCCTAGACTTCCATCTTTTGTTTTGGTCGTGTTATCATCGCTATACTTTCTTACGAGCTCAGCAAAGTTTTCACCATTCTGAAGCTCCTGATATAGGCTATCTGCTAAGTATTTAGCATTGGTTTTTTCCTTGCCTGCGACTTTTTTTCGGATAAGTAAATGAGCAGCTTCTACTTGACCCCAGGCATCTCTTTTGTCAGTTACTTTAATGATATGTAGCCCTACCTTAGACCTCACAATATCAGATATACTGCCGACACTAGTGGTATATAAGGCATTTTCCAATTCGTAAAAGCCTTCAGGTAGCATGGCAGTATAATATCCTATGTCTCCACCATTAATAGCGGATGATTTATCTGCGGAGTACTCACTGGCAGCATCTTCAAATGATTTGCCATTGTCTATCTCTTTTTTGATGTCTTTGGCCTTCATCATAGCAGCGGCTACCTCACCTTCTTTTGCTTTGGGGGATAAGGTTACTAAAATGTGACTCATACGTATATCATGCTGCTGTCTTTTGAATGCTTCTTGCAACAGATTATTGGATATTTCTTTATCTACGAGATATGATTTAGAGAGTTGATCTCTGTATCCTTGGAGCTCTTTTTTGAGACGAGGCAAAGTATCGAGACCTAGATCTCGTGCTTTTCTGACTTTGAGTTTAAATTTTTTATACAACTCGTAATATTCTTCTAGGCTACGCTTGGTATAGTCAGCATCTTTGCTATTGTTTTTCTTGTATATATATTCAAATTCGTCTTGAGTCACTGGATATCCATCAACCTCGAAAAGGGTCTCTCCTTGTCCGTAAGAGTCTAGCGCAAAACTTAGTAGAGCTATCGTGATAAATAAGTATCTAGGTAGGATCAATCTCATATCGATAAGGGTCTCATATAAAAAAGCAAAAGTACTAATTAATTTACCGTACATTTTAATGGCAATAGCCTTAAACGTTTCATTAACGTCAAAGATTATCCCTTTTTGAAGAACTATGCCTTGTGGAAGACTCGTTTTATGCGCGACGATAAGCCACATAATAGCTCATAGGGTATGGTATGGGCATACGTTGCCATTTTTGCTAGAGAAATATTTTTCCCAAAAATTTCAACTTTTGTACCTACAGGATATTCATCTTTTCCTAGTGCTATCGTTAATTGATCCATAGATATTTTTCCGATTATGGAGTACTGCTTTTGACCAATATATACTTGATAGTCAGATTGGCTCAATAGTCTTGATATCCCATCTGCGTAACCAAGTGGTATGACAGCAATATATCCAGATTGTTGCACTATATCTTGATTACCGTATCCGACCGTTTCTCCTACTTCTACGTCTTTGATTTGTATAATTTCACTTTCTAGTCGATGTGTGGTCCGGAGTACAGTATTCTGATTTTGACTTATACCATATAAACCAATGCCTACCCTGACGGCATCAAAACAATACTGCGGAAAATTGATAATGCCCTCTGAATTGAGAATATGTTTCCAGGGTTTATAGTCGAGGATGGAAGAGATATGATCATACATTTTTAGAAACAATGAGACTTGATGATAAGTATTGCTTGTATCCTCCATATCTTCTGTAGCTCTTATATGACTATAAATGGACTCAATTTTCACCTTGTTTTTGATGCTTTCAATAGCTTTCAGATCAAGAGATTTCATGCCTAAGCGATTCATACCCGTATCAAGATTGAGATGTATTTTGAGGTTACTACCTCTCGATAATTGGTTCAAAGCCGCTAAATCATAGACTTGGGGTTCTAGATTATAATATTCATAGAGTTCTAGATTATTAAGGTCTGGAGTTAAAACAATAATGGGTGTTGTGATTCCCGATTTTCGTAGTTCTATACCTTCTGCTAAGTATGCGACAGCTAGATAGTCGATAGATGCTAACACTAGTTCTTTTGCAATAATCTTTGCATTACTACCATAGGCATTGGCTTTGATGACGGCAATACATTTAGTCCCAGGGGTCAATTTCCTTTTATAATAATCCACATTATGTCTAAGTGCTTCAAGATCAATATGCAGAGTATTATGACTCTTATAATCCTCAAGATAGTTGATGATTTTAGATAACTGATATTTTGATGCTCCTTTGATCAAGCAGCTCTTGTACGTACCGATCATTTTATCCAGATGTGGATATAGTTCTACAATGTTGCTGACAACGATAAGTTCAGGTATAACCTGGTGGCTAAAGTTATTTAATTGAGTTCCTACAAAGAGTATTCTGGTTATATTGCTTGCATTGATGATTGGCAAGAGTGTTTTCCACTTTTGATGGGCATCACCATGTTCTTCTGCAAAATCAGTCAATACAATAAAGGACTTTTGGGGAATAATATACCTACTGAAGCTAGACAATGAGATTTTCATGGATTCTAGATCACAGCTAAAACTGTCATCGAGAATACTAAGTCCCGTGGAATTAGTACGGATACTAAGTCGCTGGTCCAGTTTTTCTAGCTTTTTGATTTCATATTGAAGTTTATTATGATTTAGCAGTTCATTGTATGCACAGAATGCAATCACATGTGCAAGATTTTCAACAGAATGACTTGCTATGATACCTTCTGGCAGAATAAAGCTTAAAAATTGATTTTGAGCGATCAGCTTGATGACAATTTGGTCGTCATGTTGTGAGTCTATACTCCACGATCTAGCCTTTTCGCTAGGAATAATATGTTTTTTGATAAAATCATGATGATCGCTAAAGATGATCTGTCTTGTATTTTTTGTAAGTATTAGTTTTTCTGCAAGTTTCTCTTCTCGAGTATGGAAACCACCATCATGGGCATCACCGATATTGGTCATGATGACCTCATCAGGTTGTACCATGTCTTGAAGTTTGATCATTTCTCCTTTTTCAGATATACCACATTCTATAAAAGCGAGGTCATGATGGTCTTGTATCATCAATAAAGACATTGCAACTCCGAGTTGAGAGTTGTAGCTATTGGGGCTTGCAAATACTGCGTAGTGATCTTTAGTAACTGACTTGAGCCACTCTTTTACGATGGTTTTACCATTACTGCCGGTGATTCCAATTATCCTAGTTGATAGGCTTTTTCGATACTCTTTTGCATAGTGCTGCAGTGCCGTAAGAGTATTATCTACGATGATGTAGTTTGCCTTGAGTGTTATGTTATACTGAGTATCTACTAAGAAGTTTCTGACTCCTAGATCATATGCCTCTTTAATAAAGTCATGACCGTCTCGATGTGCCGTAGACAGGGCAATGAATAATGAATGCTTTCCTACGAGTACTTTACGACTATCGTAGTAAAAATTTCTAATCTTGGTATCTTCTGGAAATGCTATTTGTGTAATGGCATTCGCATGTGTCCCAATATCTTCTATGCGATGGATCATAATGCGAGTAGATCCTTTCCGATATCTGTACGGAAGTTCTTTTGGTCAAAAGATACTCTATTGACAAGGTCATAACTTTTGTCTAATGCAGATTGTATATCATGTGATAATGCACTGGCACTGAGTACTCTACCACCATTGGTGACAATATTTTCATCACTTTCAATAGTGCCAGCATGGAAAAGCAAATCTCCATCTTGACCATCTATTGTTATGTTTTTACCCTTTTCATACGCTTCGGGATAGCCGCCAGATACCATCATTACGGTAGAGCAGATATTTTCGCTTATCTGAAGGCTATGCTGGTCCAAAGATTGATCTCCGAGGCTTGCTAATATAGGCACTAGGTCAGAGGTGATACGTGGTATGATAGCCTCAGTTTCAGGATCACCAAGTCTACAGTTATATTCTATAACTTTGACAGTATCTCCCACTTTGATCAATCCAAAAAAAATGAATCCTCGATAATCCAGTTGTTCTGTTTCGATACCTCGGATTGTAGGTTCTATTATATGTTGTTTTACTTGATCCATGAGAGTATCATCTACGAAAGGCACCGGAGAAATTGCACCCATACCACCTGTATTGAGACCAGTATCGCCTTCTCCAATACGTTTGTAGTCTTTTGCTTCCGGAAGAATGACATAGTTTTTGCCATCAATCAATGTAAATACCGAAAACTCGATACCATCTAAGAATTCTTCGATCACCACGGTAGATGAGGCATCTCCAAATTTCCCAGAGAACATTTCGTCAAGTGCTGCTTCTGCTTCGGCGAGTTGATCTATGATAAGCACTCCCTTGCCCGCAGCTAATCCATCCGCTTTAAGTACATAAGGTGCATCCATGGTTTTTAAGAAAGCCTTGGCTTCACTTAGCGTTTTTTTAGAGAATGTACCATAAGCTGCGGTGGGCACATTATATTTTTTCATAAACTCCTTAGAGTATGCTTTGCTTCCTTCTAAGATTGCACCCGACTTACCAGGCCCAACAAATATGGGTATAGTTTCAAGGCTTGACTGTAGATACTCCTTGAGACCATTGACCAATGGTACTTCAGGTCCTACCACAACCATTCGTATCGAATACTCTTTTATGCTTTTCGCTATACCATTAAAATCACCAACTTGTACGTCAATATTAGTACCATGCGCGGATGTACCTCCGTTACCTGGAGCAATGAATAACCGATCACAATGCGATGATTGACTGATTTTCCAGCTCAATGCATGCTCTCTTCCTCCGCTTCCAAGTATTAAGATGTTCATTGTTGAGTTTTATTGATTGTTATCACAAAAGTAACCTGAAATTGGTATGTGAAAGCTAAATACTTCAAGCATAATCATATATAATTATTTCATAATATTTGAGTAGCTTTACACCAACAAATTAGCACATTTTGATTGGTTATATAAAAGGAGAAATTAGCTTCAAGAGTCCTACATATGTATATCTTGAAACTCATGGTGTAGGATATCATATCAATATTAGTCTTTTTACGGCAGAAGGATTAGAAGGAAAAGATGCCGTTAGACTCTACACTCATCTGCAAGTCAAAGAAGATAGCCATACACTATACGGTTTTCTGACTATTGCTGAGCGGGCATTATTTAAGCATTTAATTTCCGTATCTGGGATAGGCCCTAATACAGCAAGAATCATGCTCAGCTATATGCCTCCAGAAGAGGTTAAGCAAGCCATTGTCAATGAAAATGTAGTCGCTATCAATAAGATAAAAGGCATAGGCCCAAAGACTGCAAAACGTATCATACTTGACTTAAAAGACAAATTGATCAAAGAAGGTATGGAACAAACCGAAACTTCACTCGGATCAAACAATAGTCTCAAAGAAGAGGCGTTATCTGCACTATTAGCTTTAGGATTCCAAAAAGCTACGATCAATAAGAAGATTGATATGATCCTAGCGAAGAATCCGCAGGTTGATCAGGTAGAAACGTTAATCAAGATGATATTACGTCAGATGACATAATATTTATAGATTATTAGAGTTAATTAATGGTGATTTTGACGAAGCACTTCTGTGCTTGTCGTATAATATTGAAGAAAGGTCCATAAGAGACACTACATATGAGGAGATTCACATACACATTGATAACTGTCATCAGCGTGGTTTTGTTCGGTTTCAATGAGGCATCGGCTTTTACTAAAGGTCCGACACTGGAGGAGATTAGCACTTCTGCTGTGAAAATCGTTGAGATGTCATCTGATACGATCCCATTGAGAGATCGTGATACAGATTTTATCAATAATGATTATTACAATCCATTTGACATTACACCGAGTAATGTGACTCAAGAAGTGGAGTATGATCCAGAGACTAATCAATACATCATTACAGAGAGGATAGGAGAGGAGTATTTCAGAAATCCGACAACGATGACCTTTGGAGAGTACCTTGATCATAGAGGTAAAGAGCAAGAGCGCCAGTATTTTAGCAAACTGGCAGGTATAAATTCAGGTGTAAAAAGTGGATCGGGAAAAATAGATCCAATGGCCAAGATCGATGTCAAGGACAATCTGATCGATAGACTATTTGGAGGAAGCGAAGTCAATATCCAGCCACAAGGTAATATAGATATCACGACAGGATTTGATTATAACAAGCGTGACGATCCAGCATTACTAGAAAGACAACGAGTTCAAGGGCCACTTTTTGATTTTGATATGGCTATCAAAATGAACGTAGAAGGTAGTATTGGTAAAAAGCTCAATCTTGGATTTAATTACGATACGCAGGCCACTTTTGATTTTGATCGCCGTATCAAAATTGCATACGATACAGAGCAGTTTTCAGAAGACGATATTATCAAAAACATAGAGGCTGGTAATGTATCAATGCCTCTCAATAGTCAGTTGATACAAGGATCAGAAAGTCTATTTGGTATCAAGACTGAGTTACAGTTTGGGAAATTATTTTTGACATTATTGGCTTCTCAGCAACGATCCCAGCAGGAAGATATACAGATTGATGGTGGCGCCGTTGTGCAAGAGTTTGAGGTAAGACCAGATGAGTATGATGAGAATAGGCACTTCTTTTTATCTCACTACCATCGAGATAAATTTGAAGACGCATTGGTAGATCTTCCTTATATCCAAAGTCAAATGGGTATTGTGAGACTACAAGTTTGGGTAGAGGAGATGACGGATAGAAATGTAGAGCAGACGCGTACCGTATGTGCATTGGCGGATATAGCTAAGGCTAATCGCAGTCTTTTTGATGATCCTTCAGATAGGATATCTGTCACCCCGGCGAGGTTTGAAGTAGATGCTGATGGTGATATACTACCAAGTAATAATAACAACAATTTATATAGTGAACTAGCCGATGACCCTTCGACAAGGATCCAGTCTATGACTGTACAAGGACTGATTGGTCCTTCTTATGGCTTAGAAGAAAATGTAGGTTTTGAAAAATTTAGAGCTAGAAAACTTAGCCCCACTGAATATTCTTTCAATGAGCAATTGGGTTTTATATCCCTGAATGTACGACTCAGACCTAATCAAGCTTTAGCGGTTGCTTATGAATATAACTATAGCTACAACGGTGATGGTATATATAAAGTAGGAGAGATCACAGAGGATGCCAATAGCTCTAGTACAGACCAGAGTGCAGAGCCTCAGCCTGATAATGTGATCTATCTAAAAATGCTAAAAAGCTCTAATCAGATACCAGCTTTACCATCTTGGGATCTGATGATGAAAAATGTATATCCACTAGGTACAGGCCAGCTAGGAACTGAAGATTTTGTATTTGATATTTTTTATGAGGATAATACTGATGGATCGCTTAAGCGATTTATACCAGAAGACGGTATTCGTTATTTGCCATTACTAGATTTATTTCAGTTAGATAAACTCAATTCAAAGTTGGATCCTCAGCCTGATGGTCGTTTTGACTTTGTACCTGGAGTGACTGTGATACCAAGGAGCGGAACGATTATTTTCCCTGTTTTGGAGCCATTTGGTTCGTCATTGGATGAGCTATTTGCTGACGCGGCACCAGGGGTAAATCCTGAGTTTTATAAGTACCAAGAGCTTTATGATACCACCGTGACTGGTGCTCGTAACTTTCTTGAGAAGAATAGATTTGTCATGGCTGGGCAGTTTAAGTCTAGTGTTTCATCAGAAATCTCTTTAGGAGCATTTAATATACCGCAAGGATCAGTAACGGTACGTGCGGGTGGTGTCACCTTGATAGAAGGTCAAGATTATGAAATAGATTATGGTATCGGTAGGTTGAAAATCATCAATGACGCATACCTCCAGTCAGGTACTCCGATAAGGGTATCTTTTGAAGATCAGTCATTATTTAGCCTACAGCAAAAAAATATGCTTGGTGTCAGAGCTGACTATCTGTATAGTGACAATCTTCAGTTTGGTGCCACGTTTTTACAACTAAAAGAGAGACCATT
Organism: Saprospiraceae bacterium; assembly: GCA_020629715.1. Taxonomy (GTDB): domain Bacteria; phylum Bacteroidota; class Bacteroidia; order Chitinophagales; family Saprospiraceae; genus JAHDGW01. Next base: position 102,937 of record JAHDCU010000007.1, on the reverse strand, counting down.
TACCGAAAAGGTAAATTTTGGTGACGATCCAATCAATAACCGCATCTATGGTCTGGATATGAATTTTAGCAAGAATTCTGATTGGATCACAAAGGCGGTTGACAAACTCCCTTTTTATAGTACCAATGTTCCGTCAACTGTAAATTTCTCTGGAGAGGTAGCAGCATTAAGACCAGGTCATAACAATGCAATCAATCTATCTGGTGAAGATACAGGAGTAGTGAGTATTGATGACTTTGAGGGTGCCGCGAGTGCTATTCCCTTAGGCACTCAGCCACTAGAATGGGTATTGGCTAGTACTCCACTAGGTCTAGAAGGTACAGATAGTTATCGTCCTGAAGCTGAGCTTGTAGATAATCTAGAGTATGGAGCCAATCGTGCAAAATTGAGCTGGTATCGTATTGATCAAGTCACACAATCCTCAGAAGATCAAGAAGATCCTTATACTCGAACGATCCTTCAAGATGATTTATTTGATCGTGATTTAGCATTTGATCAGCTACCTAACCTATTTACATTTGACCTTTCATACTATCCTGAGGAGAGAGGACCATATAATTTTGATCTACCAGGTGATGGTTACGATAACACTGCGGGTGCCTTTTTTGATGCCAATGAAAATAAAATAAAGCTCAATGAACCTGAGACTCGATGGGGTGGGGTGATGAGAGAACTCAATAATAATGACTTTGAGGCAGCCAATGTAGAATATATCGAGTTTTGGATGATGAATCCATTTATGGAGCGCCGTGATAGTGGTGATCCTGATGTAGACGAAACTGGTTATTTATATTTCAACTTAGGAAATGTATCAGAGGATATTTTAAAAGATGATGTTCAGTTTTTTGAAAATGCAATACCCATCAATGATACTGATGTAGTGCCTGTAGTAGAAAGTGTATGGGGCGATGTGCCGATCAGAATACCACCCATCATCGCATATGATAACCAAGAAGGAGACAAACAAGATCAAGGGTACGATGGCCTCAATGATGAAACTGAAAGAGTAAAATTTCAGGACTATCTCGCTAGTTATGGCAATGAACCTGTACTTAATGATGATCCAGCAGGTGACAACTTCGTAGCCTTCAATGATGATTTATACAATGGCGAAAATGATCTAACCATCAGGTATAAAGATAACAACAACCCTCAAGGAAATAGACCTGATAATACTAATACAGCTACGGCTACTGGAGCTTCCGCGTTGGCAGGAGATCGTAATCCACAAGTGGAAGATCTGAATAATAATCGATCACTTGAGACAAGCGAAAGCTACTACGAATACAAAGTAGAACTGCGCCATGACGGTAATAATGGATTGGCTGCCGATGTAGGAGAGCAATTTATCAGAGAGCGTAGAACGGTTATTAGGGCTAATGGTCCTAATGAAGAGTGGTACCGATTTCAGATACCAATCAATGTTGGAGAATCTGTAAATGGAATAGAAGGTCTAAGATCTATACAGTTTATCAGAATGTATATGACCGGCTTTACGAAGCCAAAGACCCTGCGATTTGCAGAGTTAGAATTAGTGAGAAATCAATGGAGAAGGAATATCCCAGATTGCTTCGCAGGACCAGATGTACCAAGAGATGCTGTTCAGTTTAGTATAGATGATGTAGGTGTTCAAGAAAATTCTAATAAAACACCTTTTAACTATGTTCTTCCTGAAGGTATCAAGCAACAGACTTTATTTAGTTCGTTCTCTAATCTGAGACAAGATGAGAAGTCACTTGCACTTCAGATCAATAAATTCCCAAGCTCAGGTTGCGAAGCAAGTGTATTTAAGTTTACCAATGTGGACTTGAGGCTCTACGAGCGTATGCAGATGTTTGTACATGCCGAGGATTTATCATTTAATGATACTGATGGTGCAGACCCTATAGACCCAGGTGACTTATTCGTTTATCTTAAGATTGGTAAAGATTTCAAACAAAACTACTATGAGTATCAGATACCACTCGTGATGTCGGATCCAAATCAAAGTATCTCTTCTGAGGAGAATATTTGGCGAGATGAAAATATGTTTGACTTTGCTTTGAAAGAATTTACTGATCTTAAGCAAGATAGAAATAGTGATAGTGAAGCATCAGCCGGGGAAATTTACGGTAAGGAGATTTTTAAGGAAGGCAGCTTACCCGGTGAGGCTCCAGATTCAATTAAAATCATTGGCAACCCAAGTTTAGGTTATGTAAAAGGAATAGAAATTGGGGTTAGATCAAAAAATTCTCCAGAGTTAGAGTTTTACAGATCAGAGGTGTGGATCAATGAGCTAAGAGCTACAGGATTACAGGAGCAAGGCGGATACGCTGGTCTAGCTCGTATGGATATACAGATGGCAGATCTAGGATCAGTAACGGCTTCGGGAGGATTCTCTACAGTAGGCTTTGGAGCACTCAATGATAAACTGGCCGATAGACAACAAGATACTCGGACCAACTGGGATGTGGCGACCAATCTGGAGATCGGAAAGATGTTACCAGAAGCATGGAATGTAAGTATCCCGTTTTTTGCTCAATATTCAAAAAACACGATCAAAGAAAGGTGGGATCCCTACGAGCTGGATCTCACGGCTGAGGAAACAATCAGTTCAAGAAAGGCTACTGGTGAAGAGGCTCAAGAAATCCGTGATCGTGGACAAGACGTGACCACCATCAAGACGTTTAACTTCACTAATGTCAAGAAAAATAGAGGCGGTTCTAAGAAAAAAACAGCTAAACGAGCTAATCAAGGTATAGGTAAACCTGGTGATAAAATAAACACAGGTAAAGCCAAAAAAGAAAAGAAAAGGACCCCGAAACCATGGGATATTGAAAATTTCAGTGCCAGCTATGCGTATACTGAAATGAATCATACGGACGAATTCTATAATCAGGATAGAACGAAGGACATCAGAGGAGCATTGGATTATAATTATAGTCGTAAGGCCAATTATATTAAGCCCTTTAAGGGAATAAAAGGAAAATGGTTGAAGTGGTTGAGTGAGTTTAATTTCAATCCATTACCACAATCGTTCAACTTTACGACGGAGATGCGTCGCTACAAAAATGAACGACAATATCGTCTACCCGAGGTGCCTGTATATGCATTTGATGATCAGCGGTTTGATTGGACTAGACAATATGGGCTCAATTGGGATTTGAGTAAATCGATCAAGATTAACTTTAATGCAACTAATACTTCTGTGATAGATGAATTGCGTCAAGTAGGAGTCCCACGTGAGACTAATGCTCCCGCAGGTACAACTGACTTGGAAGCTTGGGTAAGTAATCCAGAAAATAGAATATGGACCGATCAATTTGGTAATCAGTCGGATGCTACGGGTCAAAATTTTAGTGATATAGTACGAGATAATCCTGAGTATGTAAATGACTACCGTTGGCAAAATATCACTAATGGTGGTCGTAATCGACAATATCAGCATGATCTAGCAGTGACATTCACTGCGCCACTAACGTATATTCCATTGTTGGATTGGACTACTGCCAAGGCAAGTTATAATGCTGGCTACAGTTGGGATGCTGCACCATTGAGCATACAAGAGTTTGGAGGGATTATTCAAAATAATCAAAGTCGTAGCCTCAACGTATCGCTCAACTTCACTAAGCTTTATGCAAAATCTGAGTATCTCAAAAGTATAGATCGTAAAAAGAGTACTCGTAATACAAAGAGGAAAACACGAGGAGATGTAAAACAAGCGGATACAAAAGAAGATACCAAGGATGCGAAAGACGATCGATCCCGTAAAAAGAGCAAACGAGATGGTCCAAGTGATATAGAGCGTATATTGATCAAACCATTGTTGGCTTTACGAAATATCAAATTTAATTATCGTGAAAATTTATCTACCGTTGTGCCAGGCTTCAATGCAGGATTATCTCCGCAATATCTTGGTTTGACTTCAGGATTTGATGCTCCAGGAGCTGCTTTTGTACTCGGATGGCAACCAGATATTAATTATGTAGAGGATCCTAATGTTGGTAGCAACTGGTTATATGATGCAGCTAATAATGGTTGGATCACAGAAGATAGACTTTTCAATGGTCAGGTACTGCAAAATCGCACGATCTCTTGGGATGCTAATATCGATGTAGAGCCGATCAGAGACTTTAAGGTCAATGTAAAACTTAATAAGAGATACGTCAAAGACCACAAGGAAAATTTCAGAAACCTCTCGGATATCGAAGGTGTTCCTGACTTCCAACAAGTGGCGAGACAAGATGTAGGATCATTTGAGGTCACCTATGCATCATTTCAGACCTTATTCAATACCAATTCTTTTGAGTTATTTCAGACCATGAAGGCTAATAGGTATCTTGTATCTAGAAATCTCGCTAATAATGATATACCGCATGACCTTGATCTTGGCTTTAAAGAAGGCTACGGTGGTAGTTCATCACAAGTGATTATACCATCTTTCCTAGCGGCATATACTGGTCAAGATGTCAATAATCTAGATTATTCTAATGGTGAAGAAGTCAACTTAGAACGACAGATCGCCAATAATAATTATATCCCTAGACCTAATTGGAATTTGGAATATAAAGGTCTGTCCAAACTTTCATTTATGAAGGAGATATTTAGCTCCATTGTATTTAAGCATGGATATAAATCGACCTTAAGTGTCAATTCTTACTTCAGCGATCAGGAATATGATCTTGAGTTTGGTCAAGATATACCAGGATTACCGGGTATCAAAGAGAACGGTAACTTCTACTCTCAAATAGAAATCCCTCAAGTAGTAATAGATGAAGGATTCGAACCATTGATCGGGATAGAGATCAAGACTATAAGCGACATGAAGATCGATTTCGAATATCGACAGACTCGTAATCTTGCTTTGATCTTAGAGACTACTAATCTCCAAGAGCGAAAAAACAAAGAAATCGCATTCGGATTCGGATATACCTTCCCTGATGTAAATATCAAGTTCCTCACAGGTGATAAGGGTAAGAAAAGCTCGAGAAGAGATCGTGATAAAAAAGAGGAAGATCCTGACAAATTGGATAATAATACTAATAGCCGTGGAGGCAGAGGAGGTCGTGGTGGTTCGGTCAATAACTTCAGAGGTCGAGAACTTACGCTCAATGTAGATTTTGCCTTAGGAGATGACCTTACGGTACTACACGAGCTTGATAGTGATTATTCTGCAGAGCCAACGAGAGGAGCAAGAAGTATAAGCTTTAGCCCATCTGTAGATTATGATATCAATGAAAATTTGACTCTTAGAGCATTTTTTGATTACAACAAACAGCAACCAAAGTTATCCAGTAGTGTAGATGTCACAAGTATGCGAGGCGGTATCACAGTGAGATTTAATTTGAACTAAGAAAATATAAGACATAAATAGCAAAAGAGGGTCAAGCATACTACTTGCTTGACCCTCTTCTTTTTAGTTAATTATTTTTTGTTTAATCCGCTTTATGGATAGACGAAACCATTGAAAATCATTCGTCCGTTATGTACATATTTCAATGCATAATGCGGTTTAAAACTGAATCATAGTACTCATCTCCTTTCCATCACGATCATAGCTGATACGAGCATCATCTATAATGTTTTGAACAATATTGATGAGCATATCACTATTGTTTACATTGATACCATTGATCGAGGTGATGATATCTCCTGCTTCTAGACCAGCTTTATCGGCTTTAGAGTCTTTGATAATTTCTGTGATACGTATACCATCGCTAACATCTTCGATCATGACTCCAAGACGTGGTTTTTTATCACTTTCATCATCTACCGTAACGGTGACTACTTTTTCTCCATTGATTTCTTTTACGATGACTTTCATGTTTTCTTCGTCTACATCGCCGATCACTTTGATATCGATATTCTCATCATCCATAGCATCGACTTCTACTTCTATTTCTTTTGTTAATGATTCGTTGCTTTCAATATTGATGTCATGTTCATCCAATAAGGCTTTCATTTCTGCAGGCATCTCACCAGTACCGTCCCATTTTAGTTCTTTGCGTTCTCCGTTATCATCTACGATGACTACTTGATATTCTTTTTCGAACGTGCTCTTGATAGTATGTTCTTTCACATCACCATCCATTTTTCGAATTACTTTTTTCGTAATTTTTTTCTTTCCATCATCTGTTATTTCTTCTTCTATAGTGACAGATTCTTCTGTCTGTGCAGTAATACTAGAGGTAGAAAATAAAATGGCACTAAGCCAAAAAATGGATGTAAATAGTAAAGTATGGGTATTCATAATTATGCATTTGTATTAAAATAGACTTGAATTTACTGATGAATGTGCTGAAGAGTAATTTTTTAAGGGTTAAAACCTAGTTAAAATAGCTAGTATTTGAATAGATTAGCATTTGTTGGAGTGTTAGGAAAGGTATAAGCGAAGCTATGAACAAGAGGTCCATCTGGGCGATAATAATTTTAATGACTGGTGCCTTGGTTGGTATCACCCTTATTCAGTACTACTGGATAAAATGGCAGGTTGATCTCAATGAAGAAAATTTTGACTCTAAAGTCACCATGACCCTAAATAGAGTAAAAGAACAAATTGAAAAGGAAGCTTCTCTCAAAAAAGATGTAAAGAGTGATCTGGATAAAATTACAAAATCACCCTTTGGTACCAAAAGTACAATTGGCGCTAAGCAATATTTAGGTAATATGGGCTCCTTCAGCTCTCTTGACCGATCGCTATTTGATGATACATATGCTTATCTAAAACCACAAGATGATTTTGATAATATCAGTAACAGAACGTTGGATCGTCTGATGCTTAGAGAGCTGCAAGATCAGTCTATTGATCTTGATTATAATTACGGAGTATACTCAAATGGTGATAAAGGGTTTTTTATTGTGGATGGCGAGTATGTACCGTTGGTCAATGAAGATGAAAAGAGCAGCGAAAGTGGCATTAATAATAGCTTATCTAGATCGGAATATCAGATTGATCTATTCCGAACAGAGATTGCCAATCCAGGATTTTTAAAGATTTTTTTCCCAAAAAAGAATAGTTTCCTTTGGTCACAAGTAAGTACTTCCCTGCTTACCTCCTTGATATTTACGGGGCTTATTTTATTTTGCTTTTCATATACGATCATGGTCATTTTGAGACAAAAGAAAGTTTCTGAAATGAAGACGGATTTTATCAATAATATGACCCATGAGTTTAAGACTCCGATAGCAACTATCTCTTTAGCATCAGACTCTATTACCAGCCCGATGATTATCAATGATGAATCCAAAATCAGAAGATTCACGGGTATCATAAAGCAAGAAAATCAAAGAATGCTAAAGCAAGTGGAGAAGGTATTGCAAATGGCAACGATCGATAAGCAAGATTTTGATCTCAAGCTTGCGACTATAGATATGCACGATATTATCACTAAGGCTTCTGGAAATGCCAATCTTAAAGTGGAGCAAAAGGATGGAAGCATCAGCTTAGATTTAAGTGCTGAATCTCCTGAGATTATTGGTGATGAAACCCATCTAACAAGCATCATTCATAATCTTCTGGATAATGCTATGAAATACTCTAAAAACCCTCCAAAGATTGTCGTATCCACAAGAAATGTGAGAAAGGGACTAGAGGTAAGTGTTAAGGATAACGGTATTGGTATTTCAAGTGAATCTATAAAGCATATTTTTGATAAGTTTTATAGGGTTCATACAGGTAATCTTCACGATGTGAAAGGGTTTGGACTCGGGCTGAGTTATGTTAAAGCTATAGTTGATGCCCATAAAGCCACCATTAAAGTACAAAGCGAACTCGGAAAGGGAAGCAACTTTATTATTAATTTTCCCGTTGATAAAAGTGACTTAATGACTAAAGTTACATCCCAATTATAAGAACAACCTTCAAAAAAAGACTTAACGAATGTCAAACAAAATATTACTAGTAGAGGACGATCAAAACTTTGGTGATGTACTAAAGTCCTATCTAGAGATGCACGAATTTGAAGTGACTCTAGCTACTGACGGTGAAGCTGGAAAACAGGCTTTTGATAAAGATGACTATGATCTTTGCATATTTGATGTGATGATGCCTAAAAAGGATGGCTTTACATTAGGTAAAGAGGTGAGAGAACAGGATAAAGAAACACCTATCATATTTCTAACAGCTAAAACGCTTAAAGAAGATGTACTTGAGGGATTTAAGGTAGGTGCTGATGATTATATTACTAAGCCTTTCAATAGCGAAGAATTACTATATCGTGTCCAAGCAATATTAAAACGTAGTGCTAAGGCTCCAGATCCAAAAGAAGACATTAAAGAATTTGATATAGGAAAATATCATTTCAACTATCCACTCAGAATACTTACCTATACCAATGGAAAGACTAAGTCTGAAGATAAATTATCTCCTAAAGAGGCACATTTGCTAAGGCTATTCTGTATGTACAAAAATGATGTTTTACCTAGATCAGTTGCATTAACCAAGATCTGGAATGAAGACAATTATTTTACGGCACGTAGTATGGATGTTTTCGTTACCAAGCTAAGAAAATATTTAGCTAAGGATGATCAGCTTGAGATCGTGAATATACATGGTAACGGTTTCAGATTGATCGACAGAAATACGCTGGTGAGCTAGAGAATAGTTCATGACGTAATATAGACTCCCTATAAAACAAAAGGCATACTTTAATTAGTAAAGTATGCCTTTTGTATTTTACGATAGCTGCTTACCTTATTTCTTCACATCTACTTCGATGCGTTTATCTTGATTGGCTAGTTGCCATGTTGTATGAAAAATAAGTCTAGCTACTTTTTCCATTTTATCAAACATGATTTTTTCTGGAGTATCTGTAGTCATATGATAGTCTCTATGTACCCCACTAAAATAAAATATAGCAGGAATACCTTTTTCTGCAAAATTATAATGGTCAGATCGGTAGTAGTATCGATTAGGGTCTTGCTCTGAGTTATAGGTATAGTCAAGCATAAGTTGGCTATACTTTTGATTCATGTTTTCGTTGATTTTATGAAGTTCTGTACTTAATCGATCCGATCCGATGACATAGATGTAGTTTGGATTGTTAGTATATTTTTCATCCACTCGACCGATCATATCTACATTGACATCCACTACGGTATTTTTTAATGGAAAAATGGGATTATCAGCATAGTATGCAGATCCTAATAGTCCCTTTTCTTCACCGGTTACATTTAGAAAAAGCACTGATCTTCTTGGTCCTGCATCCATGTTTTTGGCAATGGTAAAGGCTTCTGCCATATCTAAAATTGCTGATGTACCAGATCCATTATCATCCGCACCGTTATAGATGTCGTCACCTCGCTTACCTAGATGATCAAAATGCGCGGATACTACTACGACTTCATCTTTTAGATCTGTACCCTCGATATAGCCTAGTACATTTTCGCCGAATAATGTCTTTATTCCTTTTTGGAGTTTTACATCAAGCTTAGTACTTAGTTTTACTTGTTTTGCTTTTCCTTTTTTGTTGGCTTTATTTCTGGCTTTGAGTACTTTTTTCTCTTTTTTACCCCAGATGTCTTTGGCAATGTCAGTAGATATATACGCATGGTTGGCAAGATCTACGGTTCTATCAGATAAATCGCCGAGTTCCATTTGTGGACTGAGAAGGAGTCGTCTATTGCGACCTAGCATGTCTTTGATATCAGGGGTGATGATCAATGCTAGCGCTACACCCTTATTATATGCTGTTTTTAATTTGTGGTTGATATCCTTGCTCCATTTTGATGGTGATTCACTGCCTGTTATGTGATATTTACCATCTTTATTTCTAGGTTCTCCATCAAAGAATAGGACTACTTTTCCTTGATAATCTTTGTTTTTGTAGTCACTATACTCAGGATCATCAATACCGTATCCTATAAAATAGACCTCCTCAGTATTAAGTGAATCTAGGCCATTGTTTCTTGCTGGAAATGCAAGAAAGTCCCACAGAAACTTATATCTGTTATCATTAACATAGATCGATTTTTCATCCCATTTTGACCAGGTAAAAGCTACTTTTTGAAATTTACCATCATCACCAATATCAGGCAAACCAAGTTGATCATATTGATTAGCTATATATTGAGCGGCTTTACGATTGCCTTCTTTTCCAGTTTCACGACCTTCATATTCATCAGAAGCGAGGACGTCAAGATGTGATTTTATATCTGCTGCTGTAATGGTACTAGCAATTTTTACAGCTATATCTGAGGTATCTTGTGATATGGAGACGGTGGTGTCAGGCACTGTAATGGAGCTGATATATTGTGCATTAATCGAAATCGTAGCAGAAATAGCTAGGATGAACGTATAGATCTTTATTATACGATTATTCATTTAATTTAGTTTTTTAGCAAGAAATTTTAGAGACTCTACGCTCATGTCTGCCTCCTTCAAAAGGAGTTTCCATGAATAGTTTAATCATGGATCTGGCCAACTTTGCTGATACAAATCTTGCTGGTATACAGATGATATTAGCATTATTATGCCGTCTTGCAAGACTTGCAATTTCATTTTTCCAACATAATGCAGCTCTTACTTTTTCATGCTTATTAGCAGTCATGGCTACACCATTACCACTACCACATATCAATATACCACGATCCGCAGCACCACTATCAATAAGTTGAGCTACAGGATGTACAAAATCAGGATAATCTACACTATCTAAGGAGTAAGTTCCTTTATCGATCACTTCATGACCGAGTTTTTTAATCAATCTGATGACGGTTTCCTTATAATCAAAACCAGCATGGTCGCATCCCAGCGCTACTTTCATTATTTTATCCTTTTGGTTGGCTATTTTGATACTGTCTGATATCATATTGACCTAATAGTTCTTTCATCCTTTTGGCAAAATCGGGATCTTCCAGTTTATCTACATTTCTTAAGATATCATTAGCTGATCTTAATGAGTATTGGAAATCTTCTTGGAAACTGCTGAAATCTGACTCGTCTAGGCTTTCAAAGAAGTATAGCTTTTCTTGAGTGAGATTAGCTAATATTTCGATGTGTTCTTTAGCATTTTCATAGTCCTTGGCTCTGATCATCACGTCGATAAATGGGAATATCGTAGAGTCATACTGGAAATTGAAATTAGGGAATACATCAAAGTATTTATTAGCAAGAGCAGTTGCTTTTTCGTGTCTGCCGTTTTCCGAAAGATCTACTGATGCTCTCAGCATACTCATCTTCATCGCCTGTAACTCAGCACCGTAGCTAGGATTGATATAGAGGTCTTCTTTGTCAAAATTACCCCACTTCCATTTATTCATGACATTGTCAAAAAGCTTATCAGAATCAACCCGTCCGTTACCGTAAATATACAGATCACGATCACTTTTAGATTTTACAGGTATCAATCTCAGACCTAGACCTTCTAATTGTAGATAATCATCTAATCCCATGAGCTTTTCAGGGTTAGAAGTGATGGCAAAGTAAATTGGTCTATCGTTGATATTGCTTGCGATGATATCTAGTACTCCAAGTTCTGCCTTAGTGATATATCGTTCTCTAGCCTTAAATGTCACTGGTATTTTTTCAACGACATTAGCCGTATCACGAGGAGTCAAAAGTCCATTTTGAAATGCCTTTGACTTATCGTAGGGGATCGCCAGTTTACGAGTCCTGATCGTATATTGCTCTATCTGATTGCCTCTGCGATCAGTACCTCTCATGATACCTCTGTCTCCAGCGATAAATTTCAATTCCGCTAAAGCATCTATACGCTGATCTTTACCAGCTTCTTGTGGATCATTCATAAACCACATTTGGTTACGTTTGATACCACGATATGCTTCTTTTGGTATAGTCATTTTAAGACCATCAGATTCATTGACCTTCCAAGTCATTTTTTCGATATACCAATCTACTGCTATGAGACTTAGGTTGACTACTCTTACATCTGTTCTGATATTTTCTACTTCTTGAGCATACCAGAGCGGATATGTATCGTTATCGCCATAGGTAAATATGATAGAGTTAGGTTCGCAACTCTCTAAGAAGTTTGCTGCGTAATCACGAGAGCCATAGTGTTCGCTACGATCATGATCGTCAAAGTTTTCGCTGAGCATCAATGTCGGTGCGATGACCCCGAGTACTGCAGCTACACCAAAGGCTGCCATAGATGGAACATTGGCGATATTTTTTCGGAACATTTGGAATATACCTATTACACCTAGACCAGCCCATATAGAGTATGCAAACATAGATCCTGCCAGTACATAGTCACGTTCACGTGGTTCATTAGGCGGTTGGTTAGAGTATAAAATGATACCGATTCCAGTAATTAAGAATAATATAAGAAGAGCTGTTGCGTCTTTTCCCTTTGATTTGAAATGGAAAAACAATCCGATCAATCCAATCAAAAATGGTATAAAATAGTAATGATTGGTAGCCTTAGAGTATAACGAATCGGGCTTGTACTCGCTATCGTACAGTCTAGCATCATCAATAAAGGATATACCAGACTCCCAGTGACCACTGCGCTTATCCCATGGGTAATATCCTTGATCGCCGTTTTGTCTACCGATAAAGTTCCAAGCAAAATATCGCCAGTACATCCAATTAAATTGATAGCTGAGCATATATTTGATATTGTATGCATAACTGGGTTTTCCTTGGCCAGCTTCATTTAAGTATTTACGCCATTCTTGATGCTGTGCTCGTTTTTCACTATGCCCGATTCTAGGGAAGAGTATTTTATCCTTACTATCAAAGTTCATACTGAACTTCTCGTCCACTTTTTCATATCGTCCATTGAGTTGACCCAGTCTGTCCTCTCGTTCAATTCCTTTTGGTTCGCCTAGGTAGGTAGGGCCGTGTAGCAATGCTCTTTCTCCATATTGTTCTCTATTGAGGTAGGGTAGAAGTCTAGTCGCATCACTGGGCACATTCATATTGATAGGTGTATCAGCATTCGCTCGGATAACGATGACTCCTATGGTTGAAAAACCCATAATCACCATGACACTCATCATGGTAAATAACTGGAGCTCATGTAGATTTCTCTTATGAGCATATCTCAATAAAGCAAATGCTATACCACCCAAAAGTAAAATTGTCGGTATGATACCTGTATGGAATGGAAGACCCATATTATTGACCATAGGGATCTCAAAGAATTTCCAAATACCCGGAATCCCTGCAATTATTCCTTTCATGACAAATACCACAGATATAGCACCTATGACCATACTTAGTAGAGCACCAAGTAGCGTAGTTTTTTCATATTTTTTAAAATAGTATAACAGTGCTACTGCAGGGAATGTAAGTATACTCAGTAGGTGAACTCCGATAGATAACCCTGCACTTAATGCTACAAATACAAGCCAACGATCATTGGATTTAGTATCTGGTAAATCATACCATTTAATCGATGCCCAAAATGTTAGAATAGTAAAAAATGTAGAGAGTGCATATACTTCTCCTTCTACAGCACTAAACCATATGGATGTACAGAAAGCAGTAGTCAAACCACCTACAAGACCTGCAGCAGCTAATGTAAAAAGCTCTGGTTGAGATAATTCTTCTTCTGTTTTCAAAATTCTTTTACCAAATATCATGGTGATCTGAGCCACTAGACCAGCACCAAAAGCGGTAAAAATACCCGACATCAGGTTGATAGAAAATGCAATATCTGCAGGATCATTAGATACAAGTTCTGCTACATAGGTAAATAAACGACCAATCAGCATAAACAAAGGCGCCCCAGGAGGGTGAACTACTTGTAATTTTTGTGCTCCGAGAATGAACTCCCCACAGTCCCATAGGCTACCTGTACGTTCGGCAGTGAGAAAATATACTACTGCTGCTATTACAAATACCGTCCAGGAAATGATTCTAGAGATTCCTTTAAATGAGGTCATATATGGTTAATTAAATCGTATCAATATTAATCCAATAAAAACGCTACAAATGTAATAATATTCTCATGCAAGATTGGGGCTTTGGAGATGTGAGTACGATTGGGGTAATAATAAGCGCGATCTACCGTGAAATATAGATAACTTTGCACCATGTTATTGAAATATCTAGTACTGGCTAGCATCGTTTATTTTATCTATAGACTGTTTTCATTTTCTAAACAGATTAATGATGCTAAGCACAATGCGCAAGGCAAGCAAGAGCCAGAAGTATTTACTGATTATGAAGAGCTTGATGAATAAATCTATGAACGAAAAATTCCGTATTTCCAACCAAATCATTGAGTCTAACAATCAATTTTTACTGGCCAATAAGCCTTTTGGGATACCTGTACAAGATGACCTGACCGAGGATTCCTCATGGACAGCGATGGTCAGAAATTACTGTAAGCATAAGGTGCATCTGATCACTAGATTGGATCGGCCCGTCGGTGGTATTACATTATTCTCAAAATCAGCTCAGGGAAATGTTCACCTTAATAATTCAAAGCTGATCAAGCGATATATCGCAATCGTAGAAGGTAAGCTAGAAGCAAAGGACTGGACTACACTTAGCAATCAACTCTTTCATGATACCAAGCTAAAGAAGGCATTTATCAATCCTAAAAGAGGACAGACGGCTGAACTGAAATACCGATCATTACAAGTTTTAGAACGATACACGATTGTAGAAGTAGAGTTAATATCAGGTAGATTTCATCAGATCAGAGCACAGTTGGCACATCTTGGACATGCCATCAAAGGAGATGTAAAGTATGGTGCTCGAAGGTCCAATAAAGATCGGAGTATCCATCTATTTGCATATCATATCGAACTTACGCATCCCGTATCTCAAAAATCGATGCAGTTTCAGGCAACTTTACCTAGTCATGATGCATTATGGCTGAGTGCATTTAATTTTTTAAATGAGGAGAAAGATGGAAAATAAAGAGACTAAAAGAACGGACGTTAACAAACTGGGTGAATTTGGATTGATTGATCACCTGACTCAAGATATAGCACTTCGGAATAAATCAAGTAGACGTGGGATTGGAGACGATGCAGCCGTCATAGATCATGGAGACTTACAAACAGTAGTATCGAGCGATATGCTTGTAGAAGGTATCCATTTTGATATGATGTATACACCGCTCAAGCATCTTGGCTACAAGTCCGTTATCGTCAATCTTTCAGATATATATGCCATGAATGCTAGACCGACACAGATTACAGTGTCTATCGCATTTTCTAATCGATACTCTGTGGAGGCAATCGATGAATTGTACGAAGGCATATTATTGGCATGTAAACTTTATAATGTTGATCTAGTGGGTGGTGATACGACTTCATCACCAAAAGGGTTGATAATCAGTATAACAGCATTAGGAGCAGCGAAAAAAGAAGATATTGTATATCGAGACGGTGCTCAGCCGGGAGACATCATCTGTGTAAGTGGTGATCTAGGAGCAGCATACTTAGGCTTACAAATACTAGAACGAGAAAAGCAAATATATCTCGAAGCTCCTCAGGTACAGCCAGATCTTGAAAATCAAGAGTATTGTCTCCGTAGATTTTTGAAGCCAGAAGCCAGAAAAGACACGATCGATTATTTCGCTAAACATGGATTTAAACCCACATCGATGATCGATATATCTGATGGGCTGGCTTCAGAATTATTTCATATCTGCAAGCAATCAGATGTAGGTGCATATATTGAAGAGGATAAGGTATCTATACAACCTGATGCGTATCAATTGGCACTCAAATTTAATGTCAATCCGATCACTTGTGCTCTCAATGGCGGCGAAGACTATGAACTCTTGTTTACCGTAAAGCCAGACGATCTAGAGAAAGTACGATTTATGCCAGGTGTATATCTTATCGGTGATATTTTGGATAAGAAAGAGGGAGTAAACCTACATAGCTCTGGAGGCAATATCTATCCACTAGAGGCACAGGGATGGCAACATTTTAAAGCGGAGTAGGGAAATTGTTATTACTCATTTTAGCATTCTGAAGAATCTATATTTTGATTTACAAATTGAGGAAAAAGTATACTAGTATCCCTTGTTGGTAATAATAGCTTATTATCCTTTTGAAACCTAAGATCAACACTCTTATGCTTCTTTACAGGATAGAGATTGCAACTAGCCGTAAAAGCAATGATCAATAATATGGAATGCCACATCTTCATAGATATAAGATGAGCTTTTGTGAATTATTGGTGCTTAGTTGATGGTAAACCGAATATATTTGATCGTCAGCCCATTGGCAAGGTGCATGCGTTCATAGAAGGTTTTGTATTCCAGTTCTGCATATGCTAGATTTGAGGCATAGATATCATCATTGTGATATATGATATTGACACTGTCGTACTCCGATAGTACTTCCATCGTATAGTCATAAAGCTGCACTTCATCGGTTTTGAGATGTATGATGGCTCCAGGCTTTAAGATTTTTTTATATCGATCTAGAAAATTGGGTGATGTCAGGCGTCTATTTTCTTTACTTTCTCTTAGAAAAGGATCTGGAAACGTAATCCATATTTCATCAACCTCATTTGGTTCGAAGAAATTTCCGATTTGCTCTATTCTTGTTCGTAAGAATGCAACATTATCGATGTTCTCTGCAAGTGCATCTGTTGCACCTTTCCATATACGTGCACCTTTGACATCTACACCCATGATATTTCGATCAGGATATGCTCGTGCCAGTGACATCGCATAGTCACCCTTGCCACAAGCTAGCTCTAAAGTCAATGGATTTTCATTACCAAAATGATCGCTTTTCCACTTACCTTTCATCTGTACAGTCTCCGTAGCTGATCGGTGTAATACGGGTACTAGTGGATCAAAATTTTCATATACATGGGGATATTTGAGTAGATCGGCAAATTTTCCAAGTTTATTTCTGCGACTCATATCAGAGGATGATTTAGGACTGCAAAAGTATACCCATTTACCTGATATTCCAATCTCTTTATGTATCCTTCATGCTCAGTATTGGGTTACTTGCAGAGTAATATTAATTTTGTGGCTTGGAATATGGTATTTCAAGCATACACTATTGCCATTGATGCGTTAGAGATATGTCTTTAGATGCCTTCAGAAAATAGAAATCATGAGATTTAAAATCATTTTACCTTTCATCTTATTTGCATTGAGTTCTTTTATTATCAATGCTCAAGATTACAATATAGGAGTAAGAGCTGGACTTAATTGGTCAATGCTCGGCGGTGAATTAGAACAAGGAGAAACGGCTAGTTTTCAAGATGGATTTCACTTCGGGATTAATTTTACCTGGAATTTTACGGATCGTTTTGGGCTGAGAGGAGAGGTGTCGTATACTCAGAATGGTCATAAAAAAGAGTATTCAGGCCCTAGCTACTTTATTATCCATAGTGCAGATTATGTAGATGAAGGTACATTGAATAGCTACCTGCTTGAGCAATCCAATGCAAGTATAGGTCTACCATTCACAGCGCATGTTAGATTGAGTAAGAAATGGGAAATCTTTGGTGGTGCTTACACCAATTTCATTTTTGGTCCTACGGCCAATGGTTCTCTTGATTATGATAGTACCATAGCGGCTGATAATATTGTGATCATTCAGTCTTTAGATTACAATTACTTTGATGATGTAGCGCTAGAGGGCAACTTTATTGTGCCTGGTATAGAGGTTATTGTCAACGGAACTAATCTGGTAACCGTGCCACAGATTGCAGGAGCTTATTACCAGTTTGATGAAGTCGAAGAAAACTTATTTAAGGTGATTGACGTAGGTCTTGTGGGTGGATTTTCATACTATTTCAACCCTGGGTTTTATGCATCAGCACGTGCTGAATATGGATTCAGAGATTTGACACGTAGAGCATCAGATGTATCACTTAGAGAGCTCAATAGTGGAAATGGATTTGTGCTTAGGGATGACAATGATACACATCTAGGGATGCAGTTTTCACTAGGGTTTAAGTTCTAAACTTGATAAATATTCCTAGAGGTGGAATAGTCACTAGAGAAAAGTCATCTATAAAATCAAACAGTAAGATCGCTTCGGTACCGACAGCTACATGAGAGTTTATCCTATATTCTCCTCCCAGTCCGAATCCTATACCGAAATATGCATCATCATTGCCTCCGCCAAAAGGATCAAACTGCTGGTCTTGATCAATATTTAGACTTCCTCCCGAGAGAATCAACTGATAGTTTTGATACCAAGACCAATGCGTCCCCACATCACTTCGTTTTTCATAACCTAATGCTAGATTTAGAAAACTATTATCTATAAAATCATTTTGATTGGAATCAATATTAGCTCCGATGGCTAACAAAACTCCCTTGTTGTTATTAAATTTCTTGTAGCTAAAACCAAAAGGTCCGCATGGTATATCGCTAGAGCCAAATGGGATCATTTTACTTATCAGTGTAGTAGTATTGAGACCATATTCAGCATAGTTTTCAGAGTCTAATTCTACGTCTTGGCTTGTCAACGTGGTATAACTCAATATCATGATTAAGCTAAGCAGATATATCCTCATTATTTACCAAGTTTTATAATGAGATAAAATGATTGGGGAGCAATCATTGTGAAATCATAATCAAAAGAATTATCAGACTTATTTTGACTTGGATCGAAAGAAAATTCTGTGTTTTCTCGTGAATAAGTGCCTGATAACAAAAATGCGAGTTCAAATTCAAATGCAATACGAGGACTTACTTTAAAGTGGCAGCCTATAAAGGCTCTAGGGCCAAAAAGTATATCAGTAGTGACGAGAGAAATATTATCAGTGCCTATAGAGGAGCTACTCTTGATATAATTTGCTTGACTAAAAATATCTAATCCATACAAAAGATCTACCCAAGACTCTATCTGCCTGCGTCGTTCTTTTCCGACTCTCAGAGCAAGTGTATTATCTTCTAAGCTTCTAAATTCATCAGTATTAAAATTAAGATCAAAAGCAAAACCAAATCGTGTTGCTTTATTGCCTTTTACCCTTTTGATTGTAAATGGTACATCACTGTTTTGGATGTTATCATTGTTGATAAACATACTCAGCGCCTGAGTCATATTGAAACCAAGCTCTGTATGTTTTTCATTAGATTGTGACCAAAGGCTACCATATACCATAAATGATATAGCCAGTGTTAGTGTTATTAATTTATTTAGTTTCATAATTTTGATCGTAATGAAACAATGACATTCCTCCCAGGAGCGCTGATACCAGAGGCGAATGGTCTATAATGTACGTCAAAAATATTTTCCATAGCAAGTCCTAATGATAATTCACCTATTCTAAATTCGGAATATACATTGAAAGTGCTCCAAGATAATGAACCTATAGCGGTCGCGAGATCAAGATTGTCAACAGATGGATCAAAATCAGCTGCAGCTTTGGAAGCATTAAATCTATAATCCGCTGATAGATCACACAAGCGGCTTTCATAAGATAAGTTTATATTACCATATGCTGGAGGAATATGGGCAAGAGGAGTTTCTGCTTCATTGTCCTTCTGTGCTCGACCATAGGTGTAGTTATACCCTGCACTTAATGCCCATTTCTCATTAAAAGCATGATTAGCTCCAACTGAATAACCATAAATATATCCTGATGATGCATTGACATTGGCAACTGTAGTGAGTGTATCACCACCATCGATGATCTGTCCAGTACCGTCGGGCAGTGCAAAAGCAGTCCTAATAATCGCATCTTGAAGTCGTGTATAAAAAATAGAAGCTCTAAGGCTTGTAGACGTTCTTATTTTTTGTTGATAATTGACTTCAATATTATTTGATCTTTCGGGGCTTAAATCAAGATTTGGTATCGTAATATCACCGGCTTTGATTCTGATCTTAGCCATATCATCTATGTTAGGAGACCGAAAAGCACTTGCCCCAATCAATTGTAGTCGAATAGCGTCATTTTGATATCGGATCCCAACAGACCAGGTCAAGGCACTATTATTGGTATCTAGTCCTTGATAATATGATTCTGGCCAAGTAATCAGATCTCGACGAATATACTGAGCGTTGATTTGGTTGAAACTATAGCGTAATCCTGTCTGAATATTAATGTGTTTATTCCAAAAGTCGCGTTCGGCTTTGAGATAAATACCGGAGTATAGCATGGAGTTTTTACCGTCAGGATATCTAGATAGCTCATCATTTTGGATTTCTTTTGTAATAATATCTTCTGAGTAGGCTTCAGACTCGAGACTATTATGTTGCAGATCAAAACCATAAGACCAATCTAATCCTAGACTATTTTTATTAAAGTCAATCGTAAGACTTCCTATGTCTAGAGTTTCATCTTGTGTCGATCTACTTGTACTTTGGAATCTTCGATCGACTCTAATTTCTTTCACATTTTGGTATGCCGGTATGATGATCATGCGGTCAAATAGGGTATGATCCAAATCTAAGGTGTACCGTGCAGATGCCATGATACGGCGCTGAGGCCCGTAGTACCATTCCGCAAATTTTAATGTTTGATCATCAGATCTCTCAATGAGTCGATCATATCGAGGTATATCCGATGAATTTGAATACTGAAGGTTGACTACGAGATTTGAGTTTTGATCGATCTGAAATTTAAATTTTTGTAGTAAATCTAACTGTTCGTAAGCTGTACCTATTTGTACATATGGGTCGGGGTTTTGTACGATTTCATCTAGACCATCTTGGGTGTCTATATAGTCTAACCGTAAGCCAAAATCTGGGAATTGGTCATTCTGACGAGCACCAGACCGTAGATCACCAAACTTGCTAAAACTTAGCGAACTCAGGCTAGCCCATCGATTACTACCGTAGTTGACATCTACATGAGCATGTTGTTCTTGATTGGCGCTTGACCACCTCAAGGTGCTATTGGCAGTCAAAGATTTTTGAAATTCACCGACGCTCAGACTCGGATCTGTACTCCTAAAGTGTATCACGCCACCGAGGGCATCGCTGCCATAGTTGAGTGATCCAGGGCCATATAGTACTTCTATCTGATCAAGCATAGATGGGTCTATCGTGATGGCATTTTGTAGATGACCATTCCGATAGATAGCATTATTGAGTCTGACGCCATCTACCACGAGTAGTAGTTTGTTAGCTTCAAAACCTCTAACGATTGGACTACCTCCACCCATTTGAGATTTTTGGATGTAGACGTTGGCGTTCTTAGTCAATGCATCAGCTGATGTTTGCGATTGTTTTCTTTGGATCTCTTCCTTTTGGATACGCTCTATATGGTATGGAATCTTATCACTTGAAGTATTGGTACGACCTACTACGGTGACATTTTCCAATACTGCTGCTTTAGGTATTAGTCTTATGGTATTACCAGTCTTAGCCATAAAATCATCATAGCTTATAGCTAATTCTTCATAAGAAAATGCATAGATATTGATCGGGAAAAGCTTTGATTGATCTGGGATATAGCATTGTCCATCTTCATCAGTGGTGGACAAAAGAGTATTTGCTGAAAAAACTTGCGCTCCCACATATGGCTCTTCATGTTCATCCAAAATAAGGATAGGTATACTCTGCGAAAATGCGATATTAGAAAGGAGTACAATTCCTGTAAGAATACTAAACCTTAAGAAGCTTGATCGTAAATGTAGTACCTTCCTCAAGTTTAGATTGTTTGACATATATTTTACCTTGGTGATACTCTTCAATTATTCTTTTGGCAAGAGACAGACCTAGACCCCATCCTCTTTTTTTAGTTGTAAATCCTGGTTGAAATACAGTCTTCAGTTGTGAAGAGGCGATCCCTTTGCCAGTATCTGATAAGTCGATGCAAACATAATTATTCTCTGTATAAATTTCTGTCGCAATAGTGCCTTCACTACCCATCGCATCCAAAGCATTACGAATCAAGTTTTCGATTACCCAAGAGAATAAATGAGGGTTGATCTGTACAAGCAGGGGAGATTTGCTAGTTTGAAAGTCGAACTTCATCCTTTTACTAGCCCTACGTTGCATATACTTACGAGCATGTTCTAGCTGCTCATATATATCCTCAGATTGTAGTTTTGGTGCAGAACCTATTTTAGAAAATCGATCTGCTATCAGTTCCAATCGACCTACATCACTTCGTAGCTCTTGAATGATTTCTTGCTGATCAGGATCGTTTTCTGCATTGAGTTTCAGATGTTCTATCCATGCAATGATGGCACTGATAGGAGTACCCAGTTGATGTGCAGTTTCTTTCGCCATACCAGCCCATACACGGTTTTGCTCTGCTTTTCTTGAAGTACTAAATAGGTAATAGCCTAAAGCAATAAACATTGCAACCATTAAGGCTTGTATGATTGGGAAATAAGTAATCTGACTGCGAAGTTTTGAATTGAAAAAGTAAGAATATCTAGCATACCCGGTACCTTCTATAGGCTTTTTACCTGCATCTAAAAATTCTTGTTTCTTACGGTTGAGAAATTCTTGATCTTCATTTTCTTCAGGGCTCCATGCTTCGGAGATAAGATTACCATCTTCATCTTCTAATATTACTGGCAGATCAAAGGCCTGCAATATGGTATCCATAAGTCCGATATCCTGATTTAAATTGCTTAAGTCTTGACTTTCTTCAAATGCTTTTAGATAGATAAGCTGGTTTTTTTGTTCACTTTTTTCAAGCTCTTGTGCCAAGTAGTTGGAATATAGCAAAGTGATAATAATGATAGCAATGCCACCAATCCCAAGTAATAGTTTCCACCACGATCGTTGCTTATATATCTCCATATCGTATCAATAAAGGTACATAACGTAAATTGCTCTGCATTCTTGTATATCCATAGTTTTCTTCAGGATATAAATAATCATGTACTTTTGCGTTCAAAATAAGCATCTCTGGAAAATAAAAAAGATATACGAAAACTTAGTCTGGACGATCTTTCCACAACCCTTGTGGAGATGGGGCAAGCCAAGTTCAGAGCCAAACAGATATATGAGTGGCTTTGGAATAAAGGCGTAGATCATATCCATGAGATGACTAATTTATCTAAGACATTCAGAGATACATTAGCTAGTGAATACGAAATACGTACCATCACAGAAGATAAAGTTCAATACAGTAATGACGGCACCATAAAGCTGAGATATAAGTTATTTGATGGACACTTGATAGAGTCTGTACTCATACCAGTGGTACGTGAAAATAGATATACCGTCTGCGTATCTAGTCAGGTAGGCTGCAGTCTCACCTGTAGTTTTTGCGCTACTGGAAGGATGAAGCGTCTACGTAATCTAGAGCCAGGAGAGATCTATGATCAGGTCAAAAAAGTTAATGATCTATGCTTGCAGCAATATGATCATCCGATCACGAATATTGTATACATGGGTATGGGAGAGCCTTTACTTGCGTATAAAAACGTATTGGGAAGTATCGATAAGATCACGAGTCCAATGGGTCTAGGTATGTCTCCACGAAGGATCACGGTTAGCACAGCAGGTATTGCCAAAATGATTCAAAAACTTGCTGATGATAACGTAAAATTTAATCTAGCGCTAAGCCTACATGCTGCGGATGATGCCAAGCGAGATTCTATAATGCCTATCAATGAGCAAAATAATCTTGCAGTCTTGATGGATGCTATCTCATACTTTTATGAAAAAACAGGTAATCGCATCAGCTATGAGTACATCACATTTGACAATTTCAACGATAGTATAGAAGATGCTAAAAACCTGGCTAAACTATGCCGTAGGTTTCCGGTCAAGGTAAATATTATCGAATACAACCCTATAGGAGGGGTGGATTTCATAAAGTCTGCTCAGGATAGATTGGATAACTTTGCCAGATACCTCACTGACCATGGAGTCACGGTCACTGTAAGGAGATCAAGGGGAAAAGATATAGATGCCGCATGTGGCCAGTTGGCGAATAAAGATTAATAGTTTTTTAAGAGTATAGGTAGTTACAATTTATCCGTGGAAGCCGTTTTATTTGGAAACTATACCAATGAATAGCAAGTTGATCTATATCCTTATGTTTCTTAGTATTTTGTCGATGTTTATGTCATCCTGTAGCGACCCATCGTATTTGGATGTTGGAGATGTTGATGATGTAAAAGATGAATGTTATGAAGATCGATATTTTGAGCGTGGTGATATTCTTGATGAAATTGTAGGTTGCTGGGAGTTGATTTACATAGACTGCGGTTTCTGTATTCCTTTTGGTGATGTCGAGGCAGGTGTAGATTTAAATGACGATGGTACGGGTAGACTTGAATATTTCGAAAGATTGGAGTCAGGTAATATTGAAGAAAATGTAGATTTTACCTGGAATATTGTAGAGTCCACAGATATTTTTGGTTCTACCACTTGGCTACTATACACAGAGCCTAGTCATTTCGTCTTACAGCAAGAGGTTTTTTGCTCTCAGTATATGTTTTTTGATAATACTCCAGTCGATGGGGTACAAGTTATTTTTGAGCGAGAATAAATAATTGAATTTGACTCAAAGGCAGCCATCTTTATATCCCCAAGAGATCAATTCTGCGGTGTTTTTAGTCTTGGTTTTTTCAAGGAGCTTTTGCTTGTAGCCCTCCACTGTTCTTGGGCTTTTATGCATGATGAGTCCGATTTCTTCAGCCGTTTTTCCTTCACTTAAATATTTGATCACCTTGATCTCGTAAGGTTTAAGATATTCTCCATTTTTGATTTTCAGCTCTTCCTTTTGCATGCCTTTGATAATTTTACCAGTTGTCAAAGAGCTAAAGTGTTTGCCGTAGGTATACACGTTTTTAAGGGTCTTAATAAGTTCTTCGGGTTCACTATCTTTTACTAAATAACCATCTGCTCCATGCTTGACCATCTTGATGAGAAAGCTATTTTCGCTATGCATCGTGAGCATGACTACCTTAGTACTTGGATATAATTTTTTCACTTCTACCAGCACATCATCTCCTCTATCATCTTTAAGTCGAATATCCAAAAGTAATATGTCAATTTCTATCTTTTTAAGCTTTGACAAGAGTTCTTGTCTTGTGTCAGCCGATATCAGTACATCAAATCCTTCTTCATCTTTGATTAATTCACATATACCCGATCTAAATAATTTATGATCATCTAGTATCCCAATTTTTATATCTCTAGCGTTCATGAAGAAATTTTGATTTTAATTCTAAGGTAGTTCCATTTTGATTACTAGTCAATGAGAAGCTAAACTCTCCAAGTTCTGCTCTCATTCTCATACTCCGTATACCTAATCCTTCCTCTTTTGATTGTGTATCAAAACCAATACCATTATCGCATAATTTGATACAATGGAAATTATCTGATCGGTCTAGTAAAATACTTATTTTTTCGCATTTGCTATGCTTAATCGCATTGTTACAAAATTCTTGAATTATTCTGTAAAGCGCTAATTCTGATGCTGGGGGTAAATATCCGAAGGCATATTTAAATTCATAATTGACTCGGATTTTAGCGTCATTATTGATTCTTTCTGTAAGATCAGTAATGGCATCCTTAAGTCCTAGCGACTCAAGTGTTTGTGGATATAGACTATGTGAAATTCCCCTCACATCTTTGATACAAGTTTGTATCATATTAAGCAGTTCTTGATGTTTTTCTTTTTCTTGCCCTATTGTTTTTAGTAACCGATTAGTCTTCATTTTGATGGCCATAAGAGTAGGTCCTATATCATCATGAATGTTATTACCTATGCGCCGTATCTCCGCTTCTTGCGTTTTGATGATTTCAGTTCTTTTGAAGATTTCTTTTTCAAGTTCTACTTGATATAGCTGTTTGTTGTGGCTAATAATGTTTCGAGTATACCTGATGATAAAAAGCAGAAACACTCCAAAGAATAACAGCAGAATTACACTTATCAATATGACAACAATCAGTGACATAAGATCAAGATATATTTTTTGTTCTGCTGTTCAAATATAAAGCATATAAAACACAGATGTAGTACAAGGTGTAAAATGTTTGTCGTGTAATCCAGTTTAAATAATAATCCTCACCTTTAAATAAAAACGATGTACCTGCTAGAATACACGTACATAATGCAAGCATGATCTGACCTGAAGCTAGAATAAATTTGGCTTCGTGCATGTTGATATGATTACCTATATTCTGTGTCTTCCATAGGTAATATAATAAACCAAGCAATAAGGAGTATAAATGAGTAACCATATATACTATATGAAATGCCGTGGTATGAATTATAAAAATGCATGGAAATAAAACAATCATCAAAAAATATCCGAGAGGTACTGTCCATTGATATAAAGGGCCATTTTTTTTGAAAAATGGAGGCCATATCTTGATCAATAGCAATATGTGAACCACTGCGAATGTATGTAGTACAGGTAAATTATACATTCCTAGACTTCTGATATAATTGCCAGCTAGATCAAACAGCAAAGACATCCCACAAAGAACAACGATCAACTTAAAGAAACGATCTATCTTTTTCCATTGTATTATCCCATAGATAAATGGAATAACTACGGAAAACTGTAAGCAAGTACCCAAGATTGATTCCATGTATGGAATATAATCTAATTGGCTGGAATAATCCAAATTATAAATCACCCCGTTCTTTTTTATTTAGGTAATGTAATGCCTATCCTAGTTTGACATTAGGAGGACAGTCATCAGGACAAGGTCTTCCTAGATCTAGCACAAGAGATGCTTCAAGCATATCGTTGCCATCTTTTTCACAACCCACAAAATAAAGCGTAGGTATATCATTCCCGTCTTCAGTTCTGAGCCCAAAATATGCCCTAAGTCCCATACAGCCATCCTGTGCTAAGAGACTTTCAAGTTTGTCTTTTCCATAAAAAATAGCTTTCACGTTACTATTTGCTTTAAACTGTGTACTATTTTGATATTGTTGAATATGAGTACGTGCTTCGTTGATACTTACCCATGAGCCGTCTGATGTTTTGAAAGGTTTCGCCATTACACTATTAATTTTTAGAACTAAGAGGATATCTGAAAATAGTGATTGAAAGTTGAATACTTAATTCAGGAAAATGTGATAAATAACTGTAAAACAGTTTATTGTATTGTATTCGACTGACAAATGGTTTGAAAATAATAGTAGTTAATCGTACCTAATTACGTAGTTATACGTATTTATTTGGGCAGTTTCTTATGTTTTTGCTCATTAAGTCAGTTTAATTCAGAAACGAATCGTTAGCTATAAATAAAGGTCAGGATATATTAGTTATTATGTTAAATAGCGCTGCACAATTTGGATAGATAACACCTTGGAGAGTATGGTCAATATGTTAAAATGGTTTTTACGGTGTGATAAAATGTAAGCATTGAAGTAAAAATCTTATTAAATAGCATCCCTTAATTTATAGGTGTTATCGTAAGTTATGCGATATTTTTACTGTTTTTCAGGGAGTTATGAAAAGTATTTTCAAAAAATTGGATAGAAAAGCTTGCTTTCAATAAAATAGAAATATACATTTGCAGCCGCTTAGCGATGAGCGCTTTGAAAACTATAAAATAGATCAAGTGAATACATTAAGTTACAAAACCCAATCTGCCAAGAAGGAAACGGTGAAGAGAGATTGGTACGTAGTTGATGCAGAAGGAGAGATCGTAGGTCGTCTAGCGACTAAGATTGCTACTGTATTGAGAGGCAAACACAAGCCTAGCTATACTCCTCATGTAGATACAGGTGATTTCGTAATCGTATTGAATGCCGATAAAGTCAGATTTACTGGTAACAAGTTAGATCAAAAAGAATATATCCGTTACACAGGATATCCTGGAGGTCAAAGAAGGCGTACTGCCAAAGAGCAACTGGATAAAAGACCTATCAAGGTCATCGAAGATGCTGTAAAAGGTATGCTTCCAAAAACTAAACTTGGAAGAGCGATGTACAAAAAATTATTTGTGTACGATGCAGCAGAGCACCCTCATGCAGCTCAACAACCTAAAGCCCTCAAATAGTAGAATATGGAAATGATTAACGCAATAGGAAGAAGAAAAGCCTCTGTAGCAAGAGTATATCTTACAGAAGGCAAAGGTAAAATTACAGTAAATGGAAAGTCTATGAAGGAATACTTTCCTGTAGTTCATACACAGTTCAATATCGAAGATCCATTCCGTACCGTAGGTGTTGAAGGGCAATATGATGCTAAAATAAATGTCAATGGAGGAGGTTTTAAAGGTCAAGCTGAGGCGGTAAGACTTGCGATCTCTAGAGCATTGGTAAAGATCGATGAAGAAAATAGAAAAGCACTTAAAGAGAAGAAGTATTTAACTCGAGATTCAAGAGTGGTAGAGCGTAAAAAATACGGTAAGCCAAAGGCGAGAAAGAGTTTCCAATTCTCGAAAAGGTAATCGACTTATTCGATTGTTTATCTATTTATTTAGGAACTTCTAATAACACAAAGAAATGTCTAAACCCACATATAAAGAATTACTTGACGCAGGCGTTCACTTCGGTCATATGAAAAGAAAATGGAATCCTAAAATGCTTCCATACATCTTTATGGAGCGTAAAGGTATCCACATCATTGATCTCAACAGAACTTCTGAATGTCTTGATACTGCCGCGGCAGCATTAAAATCTATTGCAAAGTCTGGTCGTAAGATCATGTTTGTCGCTACCAAGAAACAAGCAAAAGACATCGTAAAAGAATCTGCAAAATCTGTTAACATGCCTTTCGTTACGGAAAGATGGTTAGGAGGTATGATGACTAACTTCTCTACGATCAGAAAATCAGTGAAGAAGATGAATAACATCGAAAGACTGCTCGGTGATGCTGCCAATACCAGTATGACTAAAAAAGAGCGTCTTACTTTGGATAGAGAGCGACAAAAACTTGATAAAGTACTTGGTGGTATCTCTAACTTGAATAGAATACCAGCTGCTATGTTTATTGTTGATGTACATCATGAGCATATTGCTATTGAGGAAGCCAAAAAACTTGGCATCAAAACATTTGCCATGGTAGATACTAACTCTGATCCTAGAGTAGTAGATTTCCCTATCCCAGCAAATGATGATGCTTCTAAGTCTATTTCTTTGATCACTGGCTATGTAGCTGAAGCGATTAAAGAAGGTCTTGCAGATCGTAAACAAGTTAAAGCTCAGCAAGAAGCCAAAGCAACTGCTTAATTGTAATTTTTTGAAATCTAAATTGTAAAACCCTTTTCAATATAAATAAGGAATGAGTTCTATTTCAGCTAAAGATGTAAAAGCCCTACGTGATCAGACTGGGGCTGGTATGATGGACTGTAAAAAAGCGCTTTCAGAAGCGAACGGTGACATCGACGCAGCAATGGAAATATTAAGAAAGAAAGGTCAAAAACTTAGTGCTAAAAGAGCTGACCGAGAAGCAAAGGAAGGAGTTGTTATCGCTAAGGTATCTGATGACCGCACTAAAGGTGTGGTAGTAAGATTAAGTTGCGAGACTGACTTCGTTGCAAAAAATCAAGATTTTGTTGACTTGACGGCTCAAGTTGCCGATATTGCATTAGCTGCTCTACCAGCTGACAAGGATGGTCTTGCAGCACAGATGATAGATGGCATGACCATAGGCGATAAAGTAATCGAGCAAACAGGTGTAATAGGTGAGAAAATCGAATTGGCTGGTTATGAAAAAATCGAAGCTAGTATGGTTGCTCCATATATACACATGGGATACAAGGCTGGCGTAATCGTAGGATTAAATAAAGCTAGTGACGATATATTTGACGCAGGTAGAGATGTAGCTATGCAGGTAGCAGCAATGAAGCCTATTGCAGTGGATAAAGATGGCGTAGATTCTTCCGTAGTAGAAAAAGAAATCGAAATCGGTAAAGAAGTTGCAAGACAAGAAGGTAAACCAGAGGCTATGCTAGAAAAGATTGCCATGGGTAAGCTTAATAAGTTTTATAAAGAGAATACTTTACTAAATCAAGCATTCGTAAAAGATGGTAAGCAGTCAGTAAGTGCATATCTTAAGACTAAAGATCCAGAACTAACGGTTACAGAATTTAAGCATGTAACTTTAGGATAAGAGTTATAAAAGAGCAACTATTTAGTTGCTCTTTTTTTTTGCTTTTTTTTGAGTTTCCACAGACTTTCTAGGAAAACATCAACTAAGCATTAATTTTGTATCAACATTAATCATAATATGAATCTGAAATATAAACGCGTCCTTCTTAAGTTGAGTGGAGAGTCGCTCATGGGTGATCAAAGCTTTGGTATCAGTCCTGAAATGCTACAGCATTATGCTTGGCAGATCAAAAAGCTTAAAGAGCTTGACGTAGAGATTGCAATTGTGATTGGTGGTGGTAATATATTTAGAGGACTTCAGGCTAAAGATTCAGGTATAGAGCGAGTACAGGGAGATTATATGGGCATGCTTGCTACATGTATCAATGGTATGGCGCTACAGTCTTCCCTTGAGCAACATGGAGTGCATTCTCGCCTGATCTCAGCAATAGATATGAGAGAGATCGCAGAGAGCTACATCCGTAGACGAGCCATAAGGCATTTAGAGAAGGGAAGAGTTGTAATCTTTAGTGCTGGTACTGGTAGTCCTTACTTTACAACAGACTCGGCAGCTGCACTTCGTGCCAACGAGATCAATGCTGACGTCATCTTAAAAGGTACAAGAGTGGATGGAATCTATACCGCTGATCCAGAAAAAGATCCTACCGCGACTAAGTTTGATAACATTACGTTCAATAAAGCAATCAACCTGGGTCTTAATGTAATGGATATGACCGCATTTACTTTGTGTCAAGAAAATGAATTACCTATTGTAGTGTTTGATATCAACGAGAAAGATAACCTACTTAGAATCGTACAAGGAGAGCAGGTAGGGACACTGGTGGAAGTGTAGCCGTATATCAAAAAAACCCACTGCTAACATTTAGCAATGGGTCATATATTTGGATAAATAGTCTTAACGGGTTTCTCAACCCCTTTGAAAGGAAGACCCGATAAGTTTTGAAAACGCTGCTCATTCTAGATTTTTTTTATAAAATTGTGGCTTAACTATGAAAATCCACAGTTTTTCCAAAGTACTTGCCGTCATCGCCGCTATTCCATTGTTGGTATTTATGTTCTATACCTTTGATGGTCGATCTCAATGGGCTGTCTACGGTCTGGTACCCTGTCTTATAGTATTAGTTGCTATTTATGTGGGTCATGGAGAGATTGATTATTGGTGGATCAAGCGACATCCTCTTACATTGGATAAGCAGTTAAAAGAATGGTTACAGCAATATGATCCTTTTTACAAAAGCCTTTCTGCTGATGAGAAGATTAGGTTTGAGACCAGACTTGTGCTCTACTTGGAGGCACGTATGTTTAAGTCCGTGGGATCGGAGCACCATGACGTACCTCATGATATCAAAGCGGTCATTGCAGGTCAAGCAGTACGAATAAGCTTCTATCATAAAGATCATTTGATAGGAGATTACGATCGTCTATTTTTATATAAGCATCCTTTTCCAACGCCTAGAATGAAGTTTTTACATACAGTAGAAACAGAACATGAGGATCGTATGATCATTCTTTCTATGGAGCATGCGATACCTGGTATTGTGAATAGGCAAGAGTACTATAATATTGTGATGCATGCTTATGCGGAAGCATTTGCAAAGGTTCATCAGCGATTTGATTGGCCAGATGGTAAGATTGAAGATTGGAATGGTATCACTCAGATACTTGGTATCACGAAAGAAAAGATAGAATCTACTATTGGTTATACTCAACAGGATATTCTGCCCGTATTGATAGTTGCCTATTTCTATGATCAGGAATTATTTGCTAAGTACTTACCCGAGTATGTTATGAGATTCAAGGATATATTTGACAATCCATCAAGACTACAATAATTTTGGAGCGTTTCTTTCTCCACTTATCTTATAAGGGTACTCGATACCATGGTTGGCAACGGCAGCCGGACGTTTTGACAATACAGCAAGTGCTTGAAGATGCGTTAAGCCAAATTTTGAAGGAACGTATCGTTTTACACGGATGTGGTCGTACGGATAAGGGCGTCCATGCATCGCAATATATTGCTCATTTTGAAACCAATAGTAAGCTTGATAACTTTGATCTGGTCCAACGTGCCAATCGTATATTACCAACGGATATTCAACTACTCAAAGTGATTCCAGTGGAGCGCTTTCGAAATGCTCAGCGGCATGCTCGATCTCGTAGTTATCACTATTATTTTCATGGTGAAATAGATCCTTTTCTAAATGAGGTCAGTAGCTATTGTAGTGATTCGGATACATGGAATTTACCAGCTATGCAAAGGGCATGTGGTGCTCTAAAAGGTAAGCATGACTTCAGAGCATATTGCAAGCAACCAGATAAGAATAAAGATACAATCTGTGCTATTTATGATTGTGGAATATGGAAACCAGAGGGCCGAAATCAATATTGTCTTAAAATCACAGGGAACAGATTTTTAAAATCAATGATTCGCATACTGATGTTTCAGCTGTGGAAAATAGCTAAAGGACAATGGTCAGTAACGGATCTGCAAAGACACCTAGATGATCAAGAGCTACTTCCATTCATCAATACTGCACCGCCACAAGGTTTGTTTTTATCGAAGGTGGAGTACGAGTTTCTTTCTTTAGATAATACCTTAGACACTACCGTTGCTCATTCTGATCAATGGCATTTAGTGGATCAATGATTCACCAGTCATCTCATCAGGCTGTTGTACATCCAATAAATGAAGTAGGGTAGGAGCGACGTCACACAAGGCACCTTCATTAAGCTTTTCCCCGTCTATTTCTTTCGCTACCAAAATACAAGGCACAGGATTCAAAGTATGAGCGGTATGCGCTGATCCATCTTCATTTTTCATAATGTCTGAATTGCCATGGTCAGCAATAATCACGATACCATAATCTTTAGCTAGCGCTGTAGGAATTATTTTGGCAAGGCATTCATCTACCTTTTCTGTTGAGCGAATTGCTGCTTCTATATCACCTGTATGCCCAACCATATCAGTATTGGCAAAATTGAGACATATAAAGTCTTTGGGATCTGTATTGATGTCTTTTATAATCGATTCAGTGACTTGATCAGCGCTCATCTCTGGTTGTAAATCGTAGGTAGCGACCTTGGGCGAAGGAACTAGCAAACGAGACTCTCCGTCAAATTCTTTCTCCCGACCACCAGAAAAAAAGAATGTCACATGGGGATATTTTTCAGTTTCTGCGATTCGAACTTGTGTTTTGCCATGAGCTTCTAAAACTTCACCGATGGTATTTTTGAGATTATCCTTCTCGTACATGATATGTACATTTTGAAAGCTATCATCATATTTAGTCATGGTGACAAAATGTAGATCCAGTGCTTTCATATCATACTCTGCATTATCAGACTGACACAGTACTTGGCTCAGCTCTCGAGGTCGATCCGTACGATAGTTAAAAAATAGGACTACATCACCATCAGATATAGTACTCTTTTTCTCAAGATCCATTTTGATAGCAGGCATAAATTCATCGGTCGTACCCACATCATATGAGGCTTGAATAGATTCTATCGCATCAATTGAGTGTTGCCCTTTGCCATGTACAAGCAGGTCATAAGCGAGTTTGACACGTTCCCATCGATTATCTCTATCCATGGCATAGTAGCGGCCGATCAAGCTAGAGAGTCTACAATTAGTGTTTTCTATATGGTCTTGTAGATCCTTTATATATCCTATGCCACTATCAGGTGCAGTATCTCGACCATCGAGGAAGGCATGTATAAAGCAATCATTTTGGACTGTTTTATTCATGATATCACAGAGAGCCTTTAGATGATCTATATGAGCATGGACACCTCCATCGGATACGAGACCTATGAGATGAATGTTGGTGTTATGATCGTTGGCATACTGGATGGCATTTTGTAATACTGGATTAGATTTTAGTTCATCATCCTTTATAGCCTTATTGATTTTAGCGAGATCTTGATACACTACACGACCAGCTCCTATGTTGAGATGACCTACTTCGGAGTTTCCCATTTGACCATCTGGAAGGCCTACTTGTGATCCGTAGGTAGTGAGTGTTGTATGTGGAAAGTTATTCCATAATTGATCAAAAAATGGCTTGTTCGCTAGGTCTATTGCGCTACGGCTGGGATCTTCTGCAATGCCCCAACCGTCTAAAATGATCAAAAATGCTCGCTTTGATATCATGTCTAAACTATTGCTTGGAGCACGAAGATAAGCTTAGTAATGCTAGTAGAAAGTGAATAATTAAGGGTTTTTACGGTACATCATATGTCCTTTTAACGTTTTCTTACCACATATTCAGAACTATTAAGATTCTATGAATGGTTTAATAATTATATTTATAAGAGATGAAACGAATCTTAACTACAGGACTAATTATCATATGCTTTAGCATGTTGCTAGTAGCACAGCAAGGAGAGGGCTTACTCCGAGACCTCGGTAGTGCTAAATTAGAATTACTTGAATCACGTATGTCGAGTGAGGTAGAGCTATGTATTTCTGATAGTCCAGACTTTTTTAGTAAGGCAGAAGCATTACAGAAGATTAAGACATTTTTGAAAGATGTCGGTGCCAAATCTGCTCGTAAAGTTCATTCGGGTAAGTCAGCCGATAAAGGAAGTCGCTACTGGGTAGGTAAACTCAAAGCCAGTAAAGGAGTCTATCGGGTCTTTTTGTACTTGGAAAAGGGTGAAATCGTTGAGATACGATTTGATGATTGGAGGGATTAATATCTAGGAATGAGTTATTTAAAAGGGTATTTTGTTATAGTGTTTACTATTTTCTTATACGCTAGTTGTAATAACAAAAGCTCTATATCCATTGATCGTTATCATTCACTCGTCAATGATGCGGAGTTAGCTATATGTAAGTTAGATTTTGAAAAAGCACTAGCTCTGTATGATGAAGCTTTCAAACATCTTAAAAAGCCTTTTGCATCCGAATCTTTCAATGCAGCTTTGGTAGCTGCAGAACTAGGGTATGTAAAAGTTAGAGATAAACATCTGCAACTTATTATAGATAATTCGGATGACTTAGATTTTTTGAATTCTGTTTTTGTTGACCAATATCTTTCTAAGGATTCTTGGGATACTCTAATTAAAAATAGAAGCGTGGATTACTCAGATAAACTACGGAACGAATTTGAGTTGATCTCTGAAAGGGATCAATTATTCAGACCTATGTACGATACACATGATGATACCATAAATGCAAATAGGAAAATAAATTTAGAACGGATATTACAAGTGTCTGACTCTCTAGGATTTCCATCTCATTTTGAGTTGGGCTATAATGGTTTTTTTAATAATCAAGGTCATAATGTTGTTTTACATCATTCAGCTCAACGGCGTAGTTATGATAAGTCTGTTATAGATCTAGAGCAAATACTTTTTAAGGCTGTAAGGTTAGGTCGAATTGATCCAGAAAGTGCTATTGTTTACTTAAGCTATCAAAACGATCCAGAGAAAGATCTATTTCACGTTCATTCTACTTGGCAGTATAGACATAGACTTTTGCCAGACAGTCTTCTAAATAAGGTTTGGGTTAGGGATTTAGATGACTCAACACTTTCAAAAATTAATTGTACACGTGACAAATGGTTTGCTGACTCTATAGAGGATATAGAAATTAAATCCGCATATAGTGCTAAATCTGAAATTCCTTTCGTTTTTACATCGATAAGAAGATTGGTTTCAGAATTTTATGATAATCAAACTCTTGAAGAGGTAATGAAACAATATGAGCTTGCAACGGGAGGTATGAAAGAAGTTTCAAGAATAGACTAAAACTCCTGATTCACTCCAAGTCCAAATAAAGCATAATCATACTTTACGGGATCTTCTGGATCGAATTTCTGAAGATTTTTCGTCAGTTCTTCAACAGCTCTCCAGTCTGCTTTATCACGTTTGAGAAGTCCTAGTTTGATAGCTACGCGTTGTACATG
This sequence comes from Saprospiraceae bacterium, assembly GCA_020629715.1. Taxonomy (GTDB): domain Bacteria; phylum Bacteroidota; class Bacteroidia; order Chitinophagales; family Saprospiraceae; genus JAHDGW01. Next base: position 67,195 of record JAHDCU010000007.1, on the reverse strand, counting down.
TACATCCAAGGGCATCATAAGTTTACTCTTCGGTATCTTACGCCAAATGCCGAAGTCAACATAAGTAGCATTACTTCTTACCATCCACCTTAAAAACATATTCATACGTTTACAACTGCTGTTTCTCGCTGTAGTAGCGACGTGCTTTTTAGTTCGATGAGGAGCTTCCGTAAGACTAAAGAAGTAATCATGAAAATTTGCTATACTTTCTTTTGCATTAAACTTGCCATTGATCAAGAAAGCTTCTTCTAAACTGTGATGTTGCTGATAGTGATATTGGAGAAAATGCAAGAAATATAAACAGTCTGTATAGTTGAACGTGCGATGCTTAAAGTGCTCAAAACGCTTACGATCATGTTCTTGATGATTGACTATAAAATCATGTGGAGCATGATCCATTAAGGCGAATAATTCATTCATCTTATTGATGATCGTTACCCGTTGTCCCCATGCGAGCATGGAAGTCCAGAATGCGGTGATTTCAATATCTTGTTTGGTTGAATATTGATGTGGTATTCCTATAGGATCATCTGCGATAAAGTCAGCATTGTTGTATCGCAATACCGCATCATCGAGTAGAAGTTTTAGATCAGCCTTTTTCAAAAAATATGAGCTATTATAGCGTCTGTTTTACTTGTACGATTTCGTAACCTTCGATGACGTCATCTACTTTGATATCATTGAAGCCTTTCACCGTAAGACCACATTCAAATCCTTTCTTGACCTCTTTTACATCATCTTTGAATCTCTTCAGTGAGGTAAGTTCACCTTTCATACCTTCTTTGGTAGGATAGACGACGATACCATCTCTGATGACTCTGATAAATGTATTACGAGTGATCAAACCACTATCTACATAGCAACCTGCAATGGTACCAATCTTACTGATTTTGAAGGTCTCACGTACAGTAACTTGTGCTGTGATTTTCTCCTCTTCAGTAGGTTCTAGTAATCCTTCTATTGCAAGCTTGATTTCATCAATAGCTTCGTAGATAATCGAGTATGTCTTGATCTGTACGCCTTCTTTCTCCGCTAGTGCTCGTGCATTAGCTGATGGACGAACTTGGAATCCTATGACAATAGCATCAGATGCTGATGCAAGCAATACGTCGGATTCAACAATTTGTCCAACCGCTTTGTGTAGTACATTTACTTGTACCGTTTCGATACCTAGTTTGATCAAAGAATCAGCAAGTGCTTCTACCGAACCATCAAAATCACCTTTGATGATCAAGTTCAATTCTTTAAATGTACCTAGGGCTAGACGACGACCGATCTCATCAAGACTGATACGTTTACTAGCTCTATTGGTTTGTTCTCTCGAGATTTGAGCTCTCTTCGAAGCTAATTGCTTGGCTTCTTGCTCAGTCTCCATGACTTTAAACTTCTCACCCGCTTGCGGTGCACCGCTCAATCCTAGTAAAAGTACAGGTGTTGACGGTCCAGCTTTTTTGATACGTTTACCTTTCTCATTAAACATGGCTTTGACCTTACCAGAAAATTCTCCAGCAACAACAGAATCACCTATCTTAAGTGTACCTGCTTGTACCAGTATTTTTGTTACGTATCCTCGGCCTTTATCTAATGATGCTTCGAGTACTGCACCGGTAGATAGTCTATCAGGATTAGCTTGAAGTTCTAGCATTTCTGCTTGAAGTGCTACTTTCTCTAGAAGCGAATCTATGTTTGTTCCTTTCTTAGCGGATATATCCTCTGATTGGTATTGACCTCCCCATTCTTCAACTAGGAAGTTCATTTCTGCCAATTCATTCTTGATTCGATCAGGGTTGGCTCCATCCTTATCGATCTTATTGATGGCAAATACGATCGGTACACCAGCTGCTTGAGCGTGACTGATGGCCTCTTTCGTTTGTGGCATGATACGATCATCGGCAGCTACAATGATGATTACTATATCCGTCACTTTAGCTCCACGAGCTCTCATCGCGGTAAAGGCTTCGTGACCCGGAGTATCTAAGAATGTTACCTTCTTTTTATCTGGTCCTACTCGAACTTCGTATGCACCAATGTGTTGTGTGATACCACCGGCTTCACCATCGGCTACATTAGCATCTCGGATATAATCCAAGAGTGATGTCTTACCGTGATCTACGTGCCCCATCACCGTAACGATCGGAGCTCTTGGCTTCAGATCTGCTGGATCATCAACGATTTCTTCCTCTTGATCATCTACAGCTTCTGCACTAATAAACTCAACCTCTGCATCAAATTCTCCTGCAACTAACTCTATAATCTCTGCATCGAGACGTTGGTTGATAGATACGATAACACCGAGATTCATACAAGTCATGATGACTTCTGTTACAGGAACATTAAGAAGATTTGCAAGCTCAGATACTGATACAAACTCCGTCAATTGGAGTTTTCCAGTCTGTACTTCCATCTCTTTTTGCTCTTGTTTCTCTCTTTTCTCTTCTCTATTGTCTCGACGTATTTTTTGTCTCTTATTTTTACCACCGCCAGAGATTCTAGCCATGGTTGCTTTGATCTTTTCTTCGATCTCTTTTTGAGATACTTCTTTGACTTCTTCTCTACGTGGCTTATTTCCACCTTTACCACCTCTATTTCCACCAGACTTATTGAATGATGCTGGAGCAACCTTTTTACGTTTACGTTTACGCTTTTTATTTGGATCTTCTGATCCACCTGTTTTAGCCTTGTCTTTCGATGGGGTTTTATTGATTTGATCGAGTTTAGATTTGTCAATCTTACCCATGATTTTCAGACCCTTGAGTTGCGGTGTAGCGGCCCTTACAATTTCATTGCTAGGTGCTGCGGGTGCTTCAGGAGCTTTATCTTCTTTAGGAGCTGGACTTTCGTCTTTCTTTTTATCCTCAGGTTTAGAAGCTGCAGGTGCCTTTTCTTCTGGCTTAGGAGCTTCTGCTTTTACCTCTTCTTTCTTCTTGACCTTCTTTTTAGGTTCTAGATCTATTTTACCTAGTACTTTAAGTTTAGGACCTGTAGTTTCTTTAGGTGCTTCCTCTTCTTTTTTCTCTTCTTTTGGAGCTTCGACTGCAGGCGTTGGCTCTGATTTAGGAGCTTCTGCTTTGACAGGTTCTGGCTTGGGCTCTTCTTTTTTGACTACTGGAGCAGGTGGTGGTGCAACAGGTGGTGGAGGAGGGGTAGCCACTTCTTCTCTACGTGTACCAATCACTAGCGAATCTGCTTTTTCTTTGACGGCCATAGAGTTACTAAATTCCGCCAATAGCATATTGTACTGCTCATCAGATACCTTGGCAGTAGGTTTGTTTTCTATTGCATGTCCATTGTTTGCTAGGAAGTCTACTATGGTAGACGTACCAACATTCAATTCTTTAGCTATTTTGACTAATCTTTTTGCCATTTACCTGATTAATAGTTTGTTTGTCGAATCTAGTGCCTAATTCTCATCATCTTCGAATTCTGCTGCTAATATTCTTAATACTTCATCTATAGTTTCTTCCTCAAGGTCAGTCCTACGAGCAAGCTCCTGTTTACTTAAATCTAATACACTTCGAGCGGTATCACAGCCGATGTTTTTCAGCTGATCGATTACCCAACCATCGATCTCATCTGTAAATTCATCTAAATCTACATCTTCTACTTCTAGTTGGTCGCTTTCACGATACACATCAATTTCAAATCCAGTCAACTTACTAGCTAACTTAATATTAGTACCACCTCTACCAATGGCCAATGATACTTGATCGGGCTTTAAGAATACTGAAGCTTTCATGTTTTCAGTATCCAACTCGATATTAGTGATCTTGGCCGGTGTCAATGATCTCTGGATGAATAGAGTACTATTGGTCGTAAAGTTTACGATATCGATATTCTCATTCTTGAGTTCTCTCACAATACCGTGGATACGACTACCTTTCATACCTACACAAGCACCTACAGGGTCGATTCTATCATCATATGACTCTACCGCTACTTTCGCTCTATCACCTGGTATACGTACGATCTTTTTCACAGTAATCAGACCGTCTTCAATTTCTGGTACTTCTTGCTCCAGTAGTTTTTCCAAGAAAGCAGAATCTGTACGAGAGATGACAATTGCAGGATTGTTATTTCTCATTTCTACATCCTTGATAATAGCACGTACCATATCTCCCTTACGGAAATAATCACCACGGATCATCTCATTACGAGGTAGCACAAGTTCGTTACCTGTAGCATCATCGAGTATGAGTAGCTCTCTTTTCAAAATCTGGTGAACTTCACCTAATACTATATCACCTACACGATCTACATATCGCTTGTATATTTCATCTTTTTCGAGCTCCATAATTCTGGAGATCAAGGTCTGTCTAGCGGCCATAATGGCTCTACGGCCAAAATCCTCTAAACCTAACTGCTCATAACACTCTTCACCAACCTCATAATCATCATCTATCGCTTGAGCCTCAGAGAAAGAAATCTGGCTCATCTCATCAGTCACCTCACCATCGGATACGATTTCTCGTACTCTCCACATCTCGAGGTCACCATTCTGCGTATTTACGATCACATCAAAGTTCTCATCATCGACATATTTTTTCTTGATAAGCGTACGGAATACATCTTCCAATACCCTGACCATAGTAGGTCTATCAATATTTTTTCCAGCCTTAAATTCCGAGAAAGATTCTACTAAATTCATAATCTAAATTTTTAAAATCTGACTTTGACTTTGGATTCCATAATGTTGTTCATCTCTACGATAATTTGCTCTTTTTCTTTAATCTTTTTTTTGCTATTTGGATCTTTCAATACTTCAAGCTTTATATGCTCTTCGGTAGCTTCCAAAAGGTCTCCTTCTTTTTTGCTACCATCGGCAAGCTTCACGGCTAGCAAGCGACCTACATTGTTTTTATATTGTCTAAACAATTTGAGTGGTCTACCTACTCCGGCACTTGAAACATCCAAGGTATATTTTTCAGGGATATTGGGATTGGCATCGATGTGCTCCTCCAATAATCTGCTGATTTTTCTACACTTTAAAAAAGTAACACCTTCATCGCTGTCGATGAAGATTTCAAACTTGTTGGCTCCTTCTACAATTTCTACCAAAAAACAGTCTGTATAGTTCAGTTCTGAGATGGCATCTTGTACAAGTTGTTCTAAATTCAATGTTTTTATATAGATTTATACCAATAAAAAAAGGGAACAAATGCTCCCTCTCTATCAAGTTCGCCGCAAATATAAGCAAAAATTATCGGACTAGTACTATGATGGTCATATAAGAGCTACGGGGATTGAAGCTCATTTTTTCTGAAAGTCAAACTAAGGGGAAACTACCGAGTTCATAACAGATAATAAGTAAGCAAAGATTTTAATGAATGTTGGTGAGGCCCTCATCATGAGGGTTTTGATGTGGTATGAAAGAGTAGGCCATATGTTCAACTGAATACGTACTAGAGTGTTACTTTTGTAATAAGTAATTATGAGTGAAAAATCCACCATCGAAGGGCTTTTAGGTAGAGCATTGAATCGAGAATATCTGAGTATAGAAGAGGGCGTATTTTTGTTTGAAAATGCGAGTACCTCTGATCTCATGTACGTCGGTAACGCTCTACGACAATATCACGTACCTAATAATACTGTGACTTGGATCATAGATCGTAACAGTAATACCACCAATGTCTGTATCGCCAATTGTAAGTTTTGCAATTTCTACCGCAGACCCGGACATGAGGAGGCGTATATCACTACGATAGAGCAGTTTAAAAAGAAAATAGAAGAGACCTTTGAGTATGGTGGAGAGCAACTCTTGTTACAAGGTGGCCACCATCCTGATCTAAGTCTTGACTATTATGTGGGTCTTTTCAAAGAGTTAAAATCCCTATACCCAAATCTCAAACTACATGCGCTTGGACCACCAGAGATAGCGCATATCACTAAGTTGGAGCAAAGCACTCATGAAGAGGTACTACAAGCTTTGAGCGATGCAGGGCTAGATAGTCTGCCTGGTGCTGGAGCCGAAATATTGAATGATCGAGTACGACGATTGATCTCCAAAGGGAAATGTGGGGGTCAAGAATGGCTCGATGTAATGGAAGCGGCGCATCGAGTAGGTTTGACGACCAGTGCTACCATGATGTTTGGTCATATCGAGACCAATCAAGAGCGAATGGAGCATTTCGTTAGACTCCGTGAAGTACATGACCGTAGACCAGAGGGAGCCAATGGCTTTTTAGCATTTATCCCATGGCCATTTATGGATGAGGATACGATTTTGAAAAAAATCAAACGTGCTCGTAATACTTGTACTGGCGATGAGTATGTACGGATGATTGCCATGAGCCGCATCATGTTACCTAACGTGACGAACATCCAAGCCAGTTGGTTGACCGTAGGTAAGAAAGTAGCACAAGTATGTCTCCATGCAGGTGCCAATGATTTCGGTAGTATCATGATCGAAGAAAATGTAGTCTCTGCCGCAGGTGCCGCATTCCGATTTACAGCAGATGGTATCCAAGAAGCTATACGTGAAGCGGGATATACACCACAATTGAGAAATCAAGAGTATGAGTATCGTGAATTACCACAAAACATGAAACAGCAGGAGTTGGATCATGCTACTATGATTGTGGATTAAGCAGTTTTTCATTTCGAGAGAAGCTTGTCTCGACTTAACTATTTTTTCATTTCGAACGAAGTTGAGAAATCTTTTAGGTCAAAATGTGGAGTGTTTATATCAATGTCCCTTGTTGTCAAGCATAACACTGTATTTCCCCATAATAAAAGATTTCCACGCCAAGGCGACACAGGCCCACCCGCTTCTGAGTAAAGCAAGCAAGGTCGACACGAACAGGGCGTTAACTTTATCTTTCTCTTTCAAAAATGTGAAGTGTATCATTCATGTCTAAAGCATATAGAAGATCATTTTCCATGTAAAAGCTATTAGTGGGTTTTACAGGATATTCTAGTGGTATTACATAATCCCAGGTCAAAGTTTTTCTATTTAAAAAACCTATGCCGCAGCCTTCTCCTTTTCGCTTCATCGTCCTTGATGGGGATATCAAAAAGTCGTTGTAAAGAATAGGAGCTACGGGATTCCCTAAGAATGTATAAATATCAATCTTATTCTTGTATTCACCACTTTGATGGATTTGTCCTGTACTTAGATTAAATTCATTGTAACCTTGAGATCCGTATTGAATAGCTAATTGTTGTGAGTGATCAACGCATCTTATACCAAGACCAAGCTGCCAAATGATTTGACCTGTATTCAGATTGATCGCACATCCTTTACCTGATATATTGCAAAGAAGTTTGTCCTTGTGAACTCCTATTATTTCATCGTGATTGTCTCTTAGTTTAACTTTCCATAGGACGGCTCCAGTATAAATATCAAGCGCAACAAGGGCATATTGCGTTGGATTAAACCCTTCGATTTCAACAGAAAATAGAATTTCGTTACTTAAATGTACTTTTGTGACTGATTCTCTTCTTTCGAATAAAAACTCCCTATCTATGAGACTATAGACACCGTATCCGATGAAATCTTGACTATTTAATTTAAGAACTACAAAGTTATTATCAGAGACTTTTCCCGGAATAGCACTACTCTCATGAACTTTATTTAGTTCATTGACATCTTCCATAAATTTCCATATTTCTGCGCCATTTAACTTATTCCTAATATTTAGATAAAGCGAGTTGCCAAATTTGTCTATTCTAATAAACCTCGAACCATCCACTGAAATTTCTGAAATATTTATTTCTTGCTCTAGGCATTTACCCTTGATCAAGCCTAGTTTAATATATTCTTTGTTTATAGTTAAAGAATAGTTTTTTGTGGTCTTCAAAAAACTTGAATCTTTTATTTTCCCTGCACTATACCAGTTCATTCCTAGTTTTTTATAAAATCAAATAATTCATCCAAATTGGAAGGTGGATTTGACGTATTGTTCAAGGCAGCTTGTAAATCTCCTGCGTCGCTATATTGTCCAAAATGAGTGGGGTTCGCATTAATCCAAACTTGCAATGATGTTTCATCCATATTTTTATAAAGATTTCTAAAAGAGTTTTTCCACCCTGCCAGATCTTGTCTTACCCTGTATGCTGTAAGCTCCACAAAGTCTAATTTTTGTTCGATTTCACCATTTTCTTACTGAGATCATCCCTTTCACCATATTACAAACTTCTGAAAGATATGAATAAACACTTATTGAGCCGCGATAAAGGCTTTAAGAATGAAGAAGTTCATACAAAGAGTGCTTAACTAATTGTAGCACCTTAGACTATACCCTTTCGTTTCTAGCGTTGTTTGTCTCAGTTAAACTATTTTTTCATTTCGAACGAAGCTGAGAAATCTTTTAAATTTCGGTATAGGTTTCAACCTTTTATAGCCCTATTTTATTGGAAAGGATTATGTTTCCATTTTAAAAGATGTCTCCATAAAGTCGGCATGAAAAGGGATTATATATGTGGTTTTACGACAACTTAGATGAAATATATTACAACATACCAACATATGTTCATATATTTGTTTTATGATTGGTACAGTGATTAATGTCAAGGCGATGGAGCAAGTCGCTCATATACTGAAAGCGATAGCTCATCCTTTAAGATTAGAAATCCTAAGGATATTGGAGCATCATGAGCCGATTTCTGTAAAAGAGCTCTCTGAAAAGCTTGAGCAGAATGCAGAGCAATCGCTACTATCGCATCACTTAACCAAGATGAAAGATAAGGGCATTTTGCAAAGTGAAAAACAAGGCAAGTACATTTTGTATAGCTTAATAGATCGACAAGTTTTGAAAATATTTGATTGTATGGAAAACTGTGAATTGATATAATATGGAAAATATTTTAGGATATCTTGGAGCTATCTCGGTCGGGTTGACCTTGGGCTTTTTGGGTGGCGGAGGCTCTATTTTGACGGTGCCAGTATTGGTATACCTCTTTGCGGTAGATCCAGTACTTTCGACGGCTTATTCATTGTTTGTGGTCGGAGCTACTGCATTTATTGGAGCTATCAGAAAGATGATTAGATCAGAGGCCGATGTCAGGATTGCAGTATTATTTTCGATTCCTTCGTTGATCTCCGTATACTGCACTCGTCGGTGGGTCTTGCCGAGTATTCCTGAGCAATTTGAAATCTTAGGGATATCTATGCTCAAGGAAAATGCGATTTTGGTACTCTTCGCTATATTGATGGTAGTGGCAGGTATCAGTATGTTACGATCGGGTCAGTATCGTGATGGATTTAAATCTGCACTCAATACCACGAATGGAATTTTTATCATCATTGTAGAGGGCCTTGTACTTGGTCTATTGACGGGCTTAGTTGGAGCGGGAGGTGGTTTTATGATCATTCCAATTTTAGTACTTTCGATGGGGATGGATATGAAAACGGCAATAGGTACGAGCCTCATAATTATAGCTATAAAATCATTGGTTGGTTTTGTTGGAGATATTCAGACGGGTCAATTTATTGAGTGGAATTTCTTACTTATCTTCACAGGATTGTCCATCATAGGATTGTATATTGGCGATCAATTATCAAAAAAGACTGCTAGCCAAAACCTAAAACAACTCTTTGGAGTTTTTCTGATCGTACTTGCTATTGCGATGACAATCAAAGAAGTATTCGTTAAGAAAAGAAAAATAATCGCATGATAATCAAGCAATTATATACCAAGTGCTTAGCAGAAGCTGCCTACTATATCGAATCTGATGGAGAAGCTGCGATCATCGATCCGCTGAGAGAAACTCAACCATATATAGACCTCATCCAAGAGAATGGAGTAAAGCTCAAATACATTTTTGAGACGCATTTTCATGCAGATTTTGTCTCAGGTCATGTGGATCTTGCTCAAAAGACAGGCGCTGAGATCGTGTATGGACCAAATGCAAATACGGATTATGCTGTCTACAATGCGGAGGACGGAGAGATGCTGAAGCTAGGAAAATTGAAGATCAAGGTATTGCATACTCCAGGACATACACTAGAGTCGAGTTGCTATTTGCTATTGGATGAAAATGACAAGGAGCATTGTGTATTTACAGGTGATACTTTATTTATAGGAGATGTGGGGCGACCTGATCTTGCAATCAATAATGGTCTCACTAAGGAAGATCTTGCCGCCATGCTATACGATAGCCTACGATCTAAAATCATGACTCTACCCAAAGATACGATCATATACCCAGCACATGGCGCAGGATCTGCTTGTGGCAAGAGTATGAGCAAAGAGACGTTCGATACGTTACAAAATCAGTTGCAGCGCAATTATGCTCTCAATGTAGAGCTGAGTAAAGCACAATTTGTAGAATCTGTGCTAGACGGCATCATGCCTCCACCTGCTTATTTTGCATTGAATGCATCGATCAATAAAACGGGTGTAGATCAGAGTTTTGATCAGATAATTCATCGCGGTACTTCTAGAATAGATATCGATGAATTTGAACGACTGTCAAAGCAGGATGATGTATTGATCTTGGATACTAGGCACCAACAAGAATTTAAGGACGGCTTTATACCTAATTCTCTATTCATAGGGCTGGGAGGTACATTTGCACCTTGGGTAGGTGCTTTGATTGCTGATGTCAAGCAAAAAATGGTATTGGTAACCGATCAAGGTAAAGAAGAAGAGGCGGTCACTAGATTAGCAAGAGTAGGATTTGATCAGGTATTGGGATGTCTAGATGGTGGTTTTGCGAGTTGGAAAGATGCCAATAAACCAGTAGAGACTATCGAGTCTATAAATCCTGCAGAATTTGCAGATCGGAGATTGCTCTCAACATACAAAACACTAGATGTCAGAAAACCTGGTGAGTACGAGACCGCAAGATTAGAAGATTCCGAAAACAAACCCCTCGATTTCATCTACGATCATGTACATAGTCTCAACCCAAAACAAAATTACCTCATTCATTGTGCTGGTGGATACAGATCGATGATATACTCAAGTATCCTTAAACAACACGGTATTCATAAGGTGGTAGATATCAAGGGTGGATTTGGAGCTATCAAGAAGGAAGATAAAATTGATATCACAGAAGGAGTATCTCCTTGCTCACTGTCTAAATAATATAAAATGATAGATTTTATATCACAGCCATGGCCATGGTATGTAGCGGGGCCACTCATCGGCTTCAATATGTTTTTGCTTATATACTTGGGAAAGACCTTTGGTGTATCTAGTACCCTACGTACGATGTGTAGTGTCATGGGAGCAGGCAAGCGAGTTGCTTTTTTTGATTTCGATTGGAAAGCGCAGCTCTGGAATATGGTTTTTGTAGCGGGAGGTATCATTGGAGGTGCCATAGCCGCTCTTTATCTTGACGGTACAGCTCCAGTGATATTATCAGAAGCAACTCAAGATAGTTTATCAGCTCTGGGATTTAGCTCAATAGATGGGCTAGCGCCAGATCAACTGTTTTCTACAAGTGCCATAACGAACCCCAAATCATTGTCGCTATTGATTATCGGAGGATTGCTCATTGGATTCGGAACTCGATGGGCGGGTGGATGTACCTCTGGCCATGCGATTACAGGCTTATCCAATCTTCAACTGCCATCCTTAATCGCCGTGATAGGTTTCTTCATAGGCGGACTGGTGATGACTCATTTATTGTACCCAATCATATTTTAGATCATGAGAAAGCTGATATTTTTAATCTTAGGAATCTTTTTCGGCATCATCATGACCAAGTCAGAGGTGATCTCTTGGTATCGAATACAGGAGATGTTTCGTTTCGATAGTTTCCATATGTACGGAGTGATTGGTTCGGCGCTGGCGACAGGTGTTCTACTGCTTTTTCTGGCAAAAAGGCTAAAATGGAAAAACGTAGATGGCGATTTAATCAACCAACCCGATAAAGCTAAAAACTTTTGGAGGTATATCCTTGGAGGTACATTTTTTGGTTTAGGTTGGGCATTGACGGGTGCTTGCCCAGGACCTATATTTACCTTGATTGGTAATGGCTATATGAGCTTCATAGTTGTGCTATTGGCTGCAGTGTTGGGTACATTTATCTATGGTGTATTACGGGATCGTCTACCTCATTAGGGAATAATCGAGTTTGCGATTTCGAGAGTTCGCGAACTTGCGACTATGTGACAGTATTATTGAGTTTTGTTGTCTTTGTACTGCAGTACTTGTATCTTATAGAAAAATTGTTCGTTATGAGATATTATTATTTATTCGCAATTATTGTTTTAGTGGTTATAAATGGGTTTACTCAGATACTTCCTAGTGGTAACTTTAGGGATTTGGTAGAAACTCAGTGCATTAATGATAGTACTCAGAATGCAAACACGGCGATGGGTTGGGATATTTATAGTACCACCAATAATCATTATGATGGACCTATAGATAGCAGCTACTGCTTCAATATTACCACTCCAAATGCATTTATAGCACATCTAGATCTCACTGGATTTCCTTCAGAAAAACCAATATTTATCCGAAGTCAAATCTATCATGATTCGCTTGAGGTATTATTGAATAACAATTCTTTGTACTCAATTGACTCATACTTCAGTATGCAATCAGGACTAGAAAGTAATCTTAACTGTGGTGCTGATTCTCTATGTGCAGGTGTTATTATTGTTTCAGAAATACCGGATGCTACGGGTAGCGCTATTAAGACCAGAGTGGAAGAATTTCCTTATACGGAATATTACGGTGGATCGGTATGTTATGTAACCGATAAGATGGAATATCATCGGCTTAGAGAATTCATTATAAAGTTGAGTTTTTCAAATATTTCAGAAGAAGAAGCAGAGCTAAGAATGTTTAGCGTTGGTTTTAGTATTCCTTGGTTTGCAGAAGATCTTTTCTTGATCGATTCATTGAAATATGATCAAGATCAAGTACTTGCTGGTGATAATGAATTATCAATTTATGATATTTCAGATTTTTACCCTGCCATATTTGTACATCCTGGTGATAGCTATCCTGATTGGGATAATATTGGATACGTAGAAGCAACGGTAGTGCCTAATATTGATGAAGCTCAGGATTTAATTTTAGATATGGAGGAATCAGCTCTTAACATACAGCCTTACACCATGCTGAGAGGAGGGCTCATCAAGGATAGTGACAGTATTCGTCATTCTTTGACGATAGAGGTTTCGGAGAGTTTTGCATGTTTTGGTAATATTGTAGATCTTATCAATGCGGGGAATACTCATTGGTTACATAAAGGAGGAGGAGTTAATTTTACAGGACACAGAGGCTGTCTTGCTTTCATAGAAGGAGCTACTTTTACAGTAGATTATGATGCTGATGTTTCTGTTGGTTCAAGTGGCTTGGGAGTTTTTATGTTTGATAATAGTGCAGATTTGATCTTACGACAGGGTAGCAATCTATATATGGATAGTAAGTTTGTTTTAAAGAAACGGATAGATCTAAAAGACGCTCCAAAACATATGCGAGTTCAATTACACCCTAGTACGAGTCTTACATTTTCTGAAAATGCTAAAGTGAAACGTGATATTGGTGCAGAGGAGCAATTCCTAGAAATAGAAATGCTCGGTGGTACTCTTGATCTTTCAAAATTGGATAGTGAATCGAGAAGATTGATTCGTTTGATTTATCCTGAAGATAGGCATCAAATAGATAAAGCAGAATTCATAATCAGGCCTAACCCTGCTCGAGAAAATGTAGAGATAGTAACGGATAGATTCATTAAGGAAATTGAGATTTATGATCTCTACGGGAGATCAATCCAAAAACGGAATAGCGATTATTCTAATCAAGTTAGTCTTAATGTTGCTGAACTAAGCCCCGGACTATATATTGTAAAAATACTTGATGAATTGGGTAGAACAAATACAAAGCAATTTATCAAAATCTAACTCAACACTATATACATCACCTGAGCAATCACAATCTTACTAATCAGTGCTATCGGAAACATCATAGTATAACCGATCAGCGGTAGTCGATTATTTGTTTTGGACATGGCGAAGTCTAGTATCGCAGGTTGATTAGAGACCATGCCCGTGAGTATGCTGAAGGGGATTTTGACTATACGATAACCGATCCAGAGTGTTAGAAAAGCAGTTGCTAAACTTATAATGGCACTAGCGCCGATCATCATGACTCCATCAAGATTGAAACTATCTACAAATGAATGTCCAGATTTTACTCCTACTACAGCCAGTAACAAGATCAGTCCTATCTGTTGCAAGGTAATCGTAACGCTGTAGGGTAGTGTCCATACGATCGGTCCCGTACGACGCAGCGAACCAAGTATAAGACCCACGATTAATGGTCCACCGGCATAACCGAGTTTGAAGCTAAGGTTCTCCGAAAACGTAAATTCAAACATTCCCAGTAATAGTCCCAGACCAATTCCTAAACCAAAGGAAAATAAATTGACACGGCTTGACTCTCTATAGCTATCCCCAAAATATTTGGATAAGGCTTTTAGATCTTTTCGTCTAGCAACAAATCGAATACGATCACCTAGCTCCAATACTGTATTAGCCTTGGCTAATATCTCAGCATCACCACGACGGATACGTGTGATCACAGCATCGTATTTTTCACTTAGATTGAGTGATGCAATTGTTCTACCTGTTACATAAGGATTGGATACAAATATTCTTCTGATATCAAGTTCGGTACTATTAGCGGTGATATCCACGTTGCTTCGCTGACCAAGTACCTTGATAGCTTTATCGAGTTCTTCTTGAGCACCAACGATTTTGATATGATCACCTATACTGAGTGTTGTATCCCAGTTGGCCAGTTGAAGTTGATCATTATGCATGTATCTACCGAATACTATATTCCACTTATATTTAGCTACAAGATCTCGTAATTTGACATTTGCTAGCTTTTCGTTATTGAGTATGACAGTTGCGCTGGTCAAGTCCTCATCTATGGCATATTTGTTTTTCATGGACTGCTTTTCCTCTTTGTAGTTAATGCGCAGCCATTTTTCCATAAATGCTATGGCAATAATGCCACCCAAAACCCCCATAGGGTAGGAGAAAGAATATCCTACTACTAAAGAATCCAGAGCCGAGGAAACCCCTTCACCCGTTTGTTGACTTACATAATCGATAACTCCAGCAAGCGCAGGTGTATTGGTTGTACTACCTGCATAAATACCTGTGATGGTCGCCGCTGAATAGTCCATGATGAACCAAAGTAGGCCTGCTACAAAACAAGATATTACGAGCATACCCAGTATGAAACCAATATCCCGAAAACCATTTTTCTTATAAGATTTAAAAAAGGCGGGTCCGGAATTTAGTCCTATTGAATATACAAAAAGCACGAGACCTAATGAAAAGACAATCTCTGGAATTGCCAACTCTTGATTCATCATACCGAACACAAGCCCTACAAAGAGTACTGCTGCAACACCTAAGCTGCTACCTTTAAACTGAATAGTACCCACGAGATATCCTAAAGAGGCTACCACAAAGAGTAATAATAATGGATGTTGTATGAATATATCAATCATGACTTAAGAGAATGCCTAAACTCCCTGTAAAGTTCTAAACTATGAGGAGAATAGTCAATGCTATTAATGAAATAGCTCGGACAATTTTTTATTTCAGAAGCTAGATAAGTTCTTCTTATCTATAGTTGAATATTTTATATCAATCCCTGAAAGTGCTCTACAAATTCAGCTACGCTCATGGTACCCAGATCACCTTCACCTTGTCTTCGTACCGAAACTTTACCGGATTCTGCTTCTTTATCTCCTACGATTAACATGAACGGAACTTTCTTTAACTCAGTATCGCGGATTTTCTTACCAATGGACTCTGTACGAGTATCGATAAATCCTCGTATATCATGCTTTGCCAATTGCATCTCAATATCCTTCGCAAAGTCATTGAGGCGATCTGCGATTGGAAGTATTGCAAATTGATCTGGCGCTAACCAAAGTGGAAATTTACCACCTGTATGTTCGATCAAAATACTGATGAATCGCTCCATGGATCCAAAAGGTGCTCGGTGTATCATCACTGGACGATGCGCCTGATTGTCGCTACCAATATATTCTAACTCAAAACGATCAGGAAGATTATAATCAACTTGTATAGTTCCTAATTGCCATGATCTACCGAGTGCATCTTTGATCATAAAATCAAGCTTGGGTCCGTAGAATGCAGCTTCGCCATATTCGGTAACCGTCTCTAGATCAACTTCTGCGGTAGCATCAATGATGGCTTGCTCAGCTTTATCCCAATTTTCAGTACTACCGATGTATTTCTCAGGAGTTTCTGGGTCACGAAGTGATATTTGTGCTGTAAAGTCTTTGAATCCCATTTTGGTTAAAACCTTAGTGGTCAAATCCAAGACATCTAAAAACTCTCCCTTTACCTGATCAGGAGTACAGAAGATATGTGCATCATCTTGTGTAAATCCTCTTACACGAGATAGACCGTGCAGCTCTCCACTTTGCTCATATCGGTATACGGTACCAAATTCTCCGATACGTAGTGGCAACTCTTTATAAGAATGCGGTTTATGACCATAGATTTCACAATGGTGCGGGCAGTTCATAGGTTTGAGTAAAAACTCCTCCCCTTCACGTGGGGTCTTGATGGGTTGGAAACTATCTTCACCATATTTGGCGTAGTGACCTGATGTTTCATACAGATTTTTATGACCGATGTGTGGAGTCACCACCATTTGATATCCTCGCTTTTCTTGTTCTGTTCTTAGGAAATTTTGGAGACGCTCTCTTAGCTGAGTTCCTTTCGGTAACCAGATCGGTAAACCAGAACCTACCTTCTCAGAAAACATAAATAACTCTAGCTCTGCACCGAGTTTTCTGTGATCTCGCTTTTTTGCTTCTTCAAGCATAGTGAGATATTCAGTCAATTCTTTCGCCTTTGGGAACGTGATCCCGTAGAGCCGAGTCATCTGAGCACGAGTCTCATCTCCTCGCCAATATGCACCGGCTAGGCTCATGATTTTCACAGCTTTGATCGTACCTGTATTTGGGATATGCGGTCCCCGACAGAGGTCAGTAAATCCACCTTGAGTATAAAAAGTGATCTCACCATCTTCGAGTCCTTCGAGTAGCTCCAGTTTATATTCATCTCCTTTTTCTGTAAAGTATGCTAGAGCGTCTGCTTTAGATACTTCCTTTCTAACATACTCATTTTTTTGGCGAGCCAGCTCCTTCATTTTTTCCTCGATCTTAGGAAATTCATCAGGATTGAGCTTGCGGTCTCCTAGATCAACATCATAGTAAAAGCCATTCTCTATCGCTGGACCGATACCTAGTTTTACACCAGGGTATAATGCTTCTAGCGCTTCTGCCATCAAGTGAGCCGATGAGTGCCAGTAGGTCGCTTTTCCTTCTTTATCTCGCCATGTATGCAGTGCAATGGTAGCATCCTCATGGATAGGTCTATTGGCATCTATCACCTCACCATTGATACTCGCAGCCAATACATTTCTCGCTAAACCTTCACTGATCGATTGTGCCACTTTCATAGCAGTTGTTCCAGCTTCATATTCTCGTACATTCCCATCGGGAAAAGTGATCTTAATCATAGCTCTTCTGATATTGATCTGCAAAGGAACGAAGTCTAAGTGAGAGTTTCGAGTTTATGGGTTTATAATGTTGGTAAAAGAAAGAATCAAAGATTAAAGTGAAACATTTTTTATGATGGCTTACTTGGATGCTGCTATAAATTAATTTTATGATTGACTTTTTGATATAAATAGGTAATGGTTTCTTACTTTTCAGGATGAATAGGATAGTTATGTATTGGTTTCAATTATGTCTGATTGTTGTTTTCATCTTTTCTTTGGTAGCTATTCATGGACAATCATTTTATAATAGTTGTGAAGAGGCTCTTCAATTAGAGGGTTTAGATTCTTTACCTGTATTTACATACACTCCATCAGAAGGTCTTAATTCAGAATCTGAAAATCAACTTTGTATTTCGGATAATATTTATGCTAGTAAATCTAAGTGGATAAGACTTAATATCGGGGATATGGCTTATTTAAACCTGGCAGTCGTTTCAAAATCAAATGAATCTTTGTATTGGAAGCTTTATTATTCACAAAATGCAGAATGTTCTTCTTTACTATCTATTGGAAATGAAGCTGATACGCTTACAAATCAACGTTTTTATGGTGATCATCGTCGGACAGTACCTATTCCATTTGGGGTGACCGAGGTTATAGTTGAAATATCGAATGAAAATTCGAAAATGATTGATTTTGATTTTTGTATATTTTTATCTAATGAACGTATCCATTGCGATGAATTCTATAATTCTTCTTACTTGTTCAACTATGAAATAGACGTTGTAGATAGAAGTTCTTCAGAGGTTTTGGAGGGACCATTTTTACCCAATGATACATTGACGGTTTGTTTGTTTTTCGATTACTCGTTTGCTAACCCAGTATATTGGCTACATGGGTTTATACCTAGTTTTGGTAATGGTTTTGAACTTATAAATTTTGATAGCCTTTCAACGAATGTTCGGGATGCTATATGGTTTCCAGATTCTACTGTACTAACTCAGAAATATATAAACCACTTTTGTACGTATGAGGATGTCAACGGTTTTCAACTATGCAATCTTTTGTCAGAATCATGTACGGAATGTGATTCATTATTTATAAATAGAGGAAGCTATCTTCCTGGAGGATGGTATTTTAATACAGAGTCACCGCTTCTTGAATGTTCAAATGACGAAACCCCTAATGGATCTATAGGAATTAGTCCATTGGTGGGTGAGGTCAATATGTGTTTTGATATAGTGGTCAATAATAACCCTTCGACTCATCTTTGTTTGGATAAGAAGTCATTGTCTATAGAATTACAACCAGTTACGGATGATATGACAGGATGTTGGCTAAGTCTTTTTTATGAGTGTAATATGTTCCCTAAAATCATAGAAAACATCGGAGAGATAAAGCGTCCAGATCCTAATGTTAGCATTAATAGTACATTTAGTGATACCTCTATGGTGATCTGTTCTGGTGAGCCGATATCACTTGATATTGCACATAATACCGAAGTGAATGGTGGTCTAAAAGTAGAGGTACTTGGAGATCAAGATATCGTTAATGGCGATTTCCAAACCTTGACTTTTGATAGTAGTTTGGCAACGTGGGAAAATTCATTTGTCAATACGTCCTCAAATATTGCATCTATTGAGGTTTTGGTCATGAGTGATCAGTTTGATTGTAGCTGTGAGGAAGATACGACGATGATACAATTGCAAATACTACCTCAGAGCATAGCACAGGATACCAGTATATCATTTTGTGCAGGCGAGGGATACTTGTTTGATCTTGATATCGCCGATGAGAGTGCCCAAATTGAATGGATGGTCGATATACCCGATTTCATTTATAGTGAAGATGGGAATCAGCTAATAATTATGGAGGATAACGGTCCAGGTGATTATATAGTATCTGCTACTATCATACAGGAATATGAAGGGGTAGAATGCAGTGAAATGGTAAGCTTAAATATAGATATACTAGAGGATTATGATATCACTATAAATGAAACATTATGTCCAGACGAAAGTATTATCATCCATGGGACCTTATATGACCAGAGCAATCCCTTAGGTACAGAATTTTTAACGGCTCAAAATGGATGTGATTCTATATTACATGTGGAGATATTTTTCCATCCAGAAAATCGATCCGAACTAGATATTACACTGTGTAATGACGAAACGATATTTGTTGAGGGTTATGAATATGGCACATTGAGTATTGATACTACTATACTCAGTACTACGCTGAGTTCACAGGGTTGTGATTCTATTATTGATTTATCCGTGACAGTTTTACCAGAAGCTATTGCGGAAGTAGATAGTACCATTTGTCAAGGAGAAAGTATAGATTTTGAGGGAATGAGTTATGACGAAGCAGGAACTTATAATTTTAATTTTCCGGTACTTACTGATAATGGTTGCGATAGTATCATTATGCTGACTGTTGCTATTTATGATTCATTAGCGATTGGATCTGATATTATTTCTGATACGGGATCAGGTAACGGTTTGATAAGGTTAGATATCGATGAGTCACAAGTGAGTGATATCATTTGGAGTACTGGAGATCAAGGTATTTATGAATTATCAGGCCTTAACTTTGGTGACTACGAGGTCATGATTATGGATATAAATGGTTGTAGTTATTCTCTCACTTTTACAGTCCCACTAGAGTCAAGTCTAGATGATAGTGTATTAAGTAATGTAGGAGTGTATCCGAATCCCTTTCAAGAGATTTTGTATATAGGAATGGAAAACACCAAAGAGTACCATTTCAAAGTTTACAATCAAAATTCGATATTGATTAGTTCTGGTCAAATCATTGACAATAGTATAGATCTGAAGTCCTTGCTTTCTGGATTATATTTTATTGAAATAATAGATCCCAAGGCAGAAGACAAGCAGGTATTTAAGATTGTGAAATTGTAGAAAAATGGAGATGAAAATCAAAGTAATCTTCTTTCTATTTATTCTTACTGTAAGTAGTATCTCTGCTCAAGATAAAAGAGATTATCAATGGGTCATGGGTACTGATCAGGAAGCTGGTTCTGGCTTTAGTGCATATAAGTTTGATTTTAACAAAAATCCTTTTAGCCCAGAGATCAGGGATAAGGGACTTCGATTCGATCAAACAAATGCTTCTGTAAGTGACGAAGAAGGGAGATTACTTTTTTATACGAATGGATGTGCTGTAGCGAATCGAGATCATGAGATCATGATGGGAGGAGATCTTATCAATGATGGGGAGTTTTTAGATGATTTTTGGTCCAATGGAGGTTGTTGGTCAGGATATCCGGGTCGTCAAGATATACTCATATTAGAAGATCCTATCAATGAAGAAGCTTATTACATCATTCATAAGACCTGGGAACGAGCAGAGGATGGTGGTTTTGATGTGTTCAGTATGTCATATAGTTATGTTGACCTTACGCTAGATGGAGGTCTTGGAGCAGTTGTAGAATCAAATGTAGATTTCTATACGATGAGAAAATTTCTAAGTTCCTATCTCACGGCGATCAATCAATCGAATGGGGAAGACTGGTGGATTATCAATCCGGGAATTGATAGCGTTATGTACATTTTTTCATTGGATGATGAAGGATTAAATCTCAGTCAGAAAATGGAAGTGCCAACTGGTTTTGATCAAAAATATGCATCATCAGGTGGCGACGCTAAATTTTCACCAGATGGGTCTAAGTATGCTTACTTCAACTTGTATGACGGTTTGCTCTTATACGATTTTGATCGATCTACTGGTGAATTATCGAATGTTAGACAATTATCCTTTACTAATCCTATGCAGGCTGCTTTTGCTACTTGTGAATGGAGCCCCAATTCTGAATTTTTATATCTAGCATCGGCAGATACCCTTTGGCAGCTAGAAGTATCTTTTGAGGATTTAGAAGAGGGGAAAGTATTTATAGCCGAGCATAATGGAGTGAATGATCCATTTTCTACGCAGTTCTTTTTAAGCGCTTTAGGTCCTGACTGTAAGATCTATATACGTCCAGGTAGTAGCAGCAACTCGTTTCATGTGATCAATAAACCTAATCAAAAAGGAACGGCATGTGATTTGGTTCAGCAAGGCTTAGTATTACCCTTGGTTTCTGCTAGAGGAGGGTTTCCAAATTTCCCCAGATTTAGAGTAGATGATGATGAGAAATGTGATCCTAGTATCATAAGTGTATTTGGAGAGGAGGTATACTGGAGAAGAGATCTAAATGTATATCCAAATCCTGCAGATGATTATGTAACTATTGAGATACCAGAAAACAGAAATGGAGATCTTTATATTATTGATGCCATTGGGCAACTGGTGTATCATAGAACTGATTATAAGGGAATAGAAAGATTAGATGTATCGTTTTTACCAATAGGTATCTATAGAGTTGAGATTATACCTACTCAAAACGAGGGTAGAATGATTTATACATCCAAGCTTGTAATAGTTGAGTAGGAGTACTTTTTCTTAGAATTCGATCTTTAGAGCCTAAAACAATGGAATTCATACGAGTGCTCTTTAAATTTTCAAACTTGAACTGCCTTTCGTAGATCTTACATATCACCTCCTCACCAATCGATCACCTACATAATTTTCTATAAAAGTCTTGCGATAGGTCTTTCCTAATGGGATTTCTTCGGTATCCAAAAATACACTTTCATGGCTGAGTGAACTTACCTTGGGCACATATACGATATGAGATTTACTGACTCTTGCAAAGAGGATTTTAGGTAACTGTTCAAAGATGGTTTTCACATTCATGGCAGTGATATATTTTTCACTCGCGGTATGCACGATTACATAATCTTTAAGCCCCTTGATATAGCTGATTTCATCAAAGTATATTTTCACAATCTTACGATCCGATCTGATAAACATGTAGTCATCGTGCAACTCTGTAGTATCGGTTTCAGAGACTTGATGGCGTAGGCGATGGATGTCAATAGCTTTTTGAGAAGCCTTATAAAATCGATCAAATTTGATAGGTTTGAGCAAGTAGTCCACGACATCTAAAGAAAAAGCATCTACTGCAAACTGAGGATATGCCGTAGTAAGTATCACCAATATATCTGGCGACAGCGTCTCTAAAAACTGCATACCTGAGATACCAGGCATTTCGATATCCAGATAGATGATATCTACGTGGTGGGTTTTAATAAATTCACCGGCTTTGATGGCATTGCCTACGCTTCCTATCTCTTGAAGTTCTGGTAGCTCAGAGAGATGTAGAGAGATCCCTTTTCTCGCTAATGGCTCGTCATCTACGATTAGGCATTTCAGTGATTCCATGTATCTCAAGATACACAGAAAACTGATTATCCTCTGATTTGGTCGTTAAGCGGTGCTGCTTGGGGTAGAGAAGAGAGAGTCGTTTTTCTGTATTTGCTAGTCCCTGACCACGATGAACAGGATCTTTTGAGGTGTCATGATGCTGGGCTGCGTCCCCTATGGTATTGACACATTGAAATGTCAGTTTGTTTCCCGTCGTAGACCAAGAGATATTGATTTGGTATGGATCGTCTTCATCAAGTGTCTGACCGTATTTGATAGCATTTTCGACTAGTGGTAAAAACAATAAGGGTGGTATACTCATATGATTGAGCCGATCGTCCTCAGATATATTCCAAGCTAGATTTTCTGATCTTAGCTTAGCCATATTTAGGTATGATTTCAAAAAGCTGATTTCATGTTGTAGCTCTACTTGATCTTGACTGGCATAGTAGGTTTGATACCGCATAAGTTCTGATAACTCCATGATGAGATCTGGAGTTTTTTTAGGATCTGTTTTCGAAAGAATATAAAGATTATTGAGGCTATTGAATAAAAAGTGCGGATTGACCTGATCTTGTAGCAATTGTAGTTCTAGTTTAGCTTGCTGCTCTTTGAGTGCCTGCTGCTTTCGTTCTCGGGCAATATAGTCTTTGATGAGTTTGATACTTACGGCCATAAAGAGTATAGAGCCAGTACTGAAGAGTACCGATATAAAATCCGATAAAATCATGGATGCATCCAGTAATTCTTCACATTCTTCGCAGTAATCTGCCAGAGATGATTGCAATGATACGTAGACATTGATACCTAGCGTCAATGCGGTGAGCAAGAAGTAGCCTATATATTTTTTACGATTCCAAAAGAAAGGAAGGAGTAGATACAGATTGATATAAACCAATGCTGCATCTAGTAAAAAGATTGCAAATACATCTGAGTAAGTCTCATACGCAGGGGTGATACCAATAATGGAAAGAAATTCATCGGTATATACGAAAAACCAAAACAGTACATGTCGTAGTGGCCAGAAGCTACTGTTATAGCTAAAACGGTTTAGCAGGGATTGATTCTTCATGATAAGGCTAAGATAAACCCTGACTTTTCATACCAAAAAACAAAAAGTATAATAAAAAGTAGCTTTTGTATAAAAGGAAGCTCAAGAAGTATAAAGTCGATTTTTTAGCTGTATGATCCAGTCTAGATTTGAAGTGTAAGCATTGAATAATTCAGTACATGAATACATTATCCGATGCCATATTATTTGTCACTTTTCTAAAATTTATTGACTATGAAAACTATCCGAATCCTTCCTTTTGCATGTATCTGTTTGATCATGCTATTGATAAGTTCTTGTGCTAAAGATGAAGACATATTCTCTGCTGAAAATATAGAACCTGAGGTAATCAAGCACCACTTAGAACATCGAAACTGTGGCTTTGCCTCTAAGATGAGGACACTACTACAAGATCCAGAGTATCGTAAAGCATACGAACAAAAACTTGCCGATGCTCAGCGTATGAGTACTGAGCTATCCACAAGATCAGCATGTAGTGATCCCACGATAGTACCAGTAGCCATCCACTACCAAGGTGTCAATAATCCTGATCGAGCTTGTTTGGTGCAGTTGGCGCAAAATCAACTACAGGTATTAAACGACGACTTCAAAGGTACCAATAGTGATATCGATACGTGGAATAATACGAGTTCTTCTACATTCCCAGGTGTATCCAATGGAGAGGCCTGTATTACTTTCGTTTTAGCCGATCAAAATCACCCATCTGGATATGATCTGAATAATGGTGACCCTGCTGTGACGATCAATAAGACTAATGGTGATAGTAGTAATGATTGGTCGGGGTATATTAACTTTTTTGTGATGCCTAATACCGGTGTATTAGGATACTCTCCGCTAGGTGGTAATGGTGATGGTGACGGAGTCGTAGTAGATGCCAATGCTTTTGGTACTGGATCAGGCTGTGGTAATATATCGCCGCAAGCACCATTTGTATTGGGTAGAACACTTACACATGAACTTGGGCACTACTTGCTATTAGATCATATCTGGGGTAATAATGGAGGATGCAATGAAGATGATAATGTAGCCGATACTCCAAATCAAAGTCAAGAAAACTATGGTTGCCCTAATCTTGGGATCCAAAGCTGTGGAAGCGCAGATCTGCACATGAACTACATGGACTACTCTGATGACCCATGTATGTATATGTTCACAGCAGGTCAGGTGCAGAGAATGGAAAATTACCTCAACTCTAGCTTAACTAATGTGACCAATAATGCTGCAAATGTATATTCTGGTGGTGGCAATACTGGCGGTGGCGGCAATGATGATGGTGGCAATGACGATGACGACAACGGTGGCAATGATGACGACGATAATGACGACGACACAGGTGGTAATGACGATGATGATAATGAGTCTGATACCTGTGAAACTCCTCAATCTATAGAGATCGTAGATGTAGATGATACAAAAGCTATAGTACGTTGGAATGCCGTGGCTAATGCTATAAAGTATCGACTAAGATATAGATCCGTGGGTACATCTACTTGGATGAAAAGAACTACGGTACAAACGTCTAAGATTTTGATTGATCTAACACCAGATACGGATTACGAAGTACAACTAAGAACAAAGTGTCCAAATGGTTGGACTTCTTGGAGTGCTAAAGAATTCTTTACCACTGAAGGAGAGCTAGGCGATGATTGTGATGGCTATCAGATTACGTTTGAGCTTACACTAGATGATTACGGCTCAGAAACGACCTGGGAGATCGTCACGGATAATGGCAGCACGATTGCTCAAGGTGGTCCATATCAAGATGGTCAGGATGGCCAATCGTTTGAAGAAGATATTTGCCTAGCTGACGGATGCTATACGCTGTATGTGGACGATGCTTATGGCGATGGAATTTGCTGCGATTATGGCGATGGATCTTTTGAGATATTAGACGAAAATGGTGAAACTTTTGCAGCGAGTGATGGCAATTTTGGATACTATGATTATATAGACTTCTGCATCGACACGAGCGGCTTTAGAAAAACTGGAGAGCGTAAAGATGAAAAGTCTAGTAAGTTGGCTAAAAAGCCTAGCATAGGATCGGATAGATAATGCCATTCTAGATGGCAATATATGCGATACATGTTTTAAAGAGCATATGAAATATTCGACCTTTAAAACAGTCATCGGTATAAAGGAACAGTATTAATATTTTAGAAAGCCCTGTCGGATTGATTTTCCGATGGGGCTTTTTTTAATTTGAAGAAGTATGTTAGTTTTGAAATCAAAATATAAAAGGATGAAAAAAGTTACCCTATCTGTTGTGTTATTATTCAGTTTATTTTCTCTACATGCGCAAGATTTGTTGGGAGTTATTTTTGACAATAATATCAAAGCAAATCCAGCTATAGAAACTGAGTTAGAAAAGGTGGTTGCAAAAACTTATTCTACGCTCAATTTTGAAGAAGGTCGAGAGCCTGATTCGATGCTTATTATGAATGGAGATACTACGGCACTTTTTTTAAAAAGTACTCAAATCGATACTTATGATGGTAAAGGAGTTCATAAAATGTATACGATTACCCCTGGCAAAGAAGAGGGCTTTTATATCAATAGATATCAAGATAAGTCAGGTAGAGTTACTAAAGAAGAAGTGCTTTATGATAATACTCAAATGGCAGCTCTTATGAACTCTTTGAAAGAATATACATATGACGAACAGTCAAGACTTATCGGTGTATCGGATGGTGTTACTCAGTTTATGAGTATCGAGTATGAAAGCGAAAGCACCAACCTTCCAATTGCTCTGGATATGAATGCTGGTTTTGCTCTATTATCGGCTAATAGAGTAGAACGAAATGATTCTATAATATACGAAATGGAAATGCTGCCCATCACTACAGGAGATGAAGAAGAAGGTATGCTTGCCATGATGACGGAGGCTCTAGCAGATTCACCAAAACAATATATGGTGTATGAAAACAGAAATGGTAATCATCATTACCAAATGATAGTTGTGGATAAAGAAACTGGAGATGCAAATGTAAGCGAGCAATATTTAAGAGATGCTAAAGGATTACTTCTAGAGAAGAAAGTTAACTATACAGAGTGGAAATATACATACAGCGAACAGGGCAATTTGTTATCATCTACCGATCTAAGTAGCGAAGAAACCTACACTAATGAATATGATGTGACGGGCAATCTAATCACAGAATTCATAGATAGGTTTAGATTAGATCATAGTTATGATGATAATGGTCGATTGATCAAATCTATAAAAAGTGGATACGGTGGTGATGGAATAAGTGAGATCATCATCTATCAAAATACGTATAGACAATAGAGCATAAACTATGCTATCTCATCAAATAAAAGAACCCATCAACATACTGCTGATGGGCTCTTTGGTTTTAATTGGATAGGGTTATACAATGGGGTAATTGTATAAATATTTTATGCTGATCGAGTCAGCTCTTGGTGATGCTCTACATTGTAGTGATTTTTGATCATCTTTTGTACCTGTTTTCTAGCTAAGAAAATTCTACTTTTTACAGTACCCAATGGCAATCCAAGTTTTGTTGCAATCTCATCATATTTGTAGCCTCGGTAGTTCATTAAAAATGGCTCTTTATGCTCTTTGCGTAAAGACTCTATGAATCCCATGAGCTCTTCCATGAGGATGTCAGAATCACCCTCATTTCTTACCTTATATCTATCATTGGAGTCTATGAGATAGTTGGTATCCGATCCATCAAGTACTACAGGCTTTCTCTTCGCCTTTCTGTACTTATTGATAAATTGATTTCTCATGATCGTATACAACCATGCTTTGAGGTTGGTCCCTAATTTAAATTTATCACTATTCTTCAATGCCTTGAATGTTGTCTCTTGCAGAAGATCGTTTGCGTCTTCAGAGTTTTTAGTAAGGCTGAGCGCATATCTCATAAGGGGCTCACTAAGCTGAATGATGCTGTTAGAAAATTGTATTGCGGTCATGGTTAAGATTTTTTATTTCACTATCTGAAATTATAGTATTACTATTACATACAAATATAAGACTATTTTTTTAATGTTACAACTACACTATTAGTAGTAATGCTGACAATTTAGATGTTTAAACATATAAATGCCAATATTTAGTGTGAACTGTATATTAAATACGATGAATCGGACTCTCATCCCTCGTTTTTAACAAAGCTTTAAGAATATAGAAGCCTGTTTTAGTTTTACTATTATAACCAACTTCAACTTATAAGGAGCTAATTATAGAATTTCTTCAAGTTTACCTGTTTGATAAAGAAATAGCAAACGATAATACAACAAGTCATACTGTGACTTAAGATATTTTTCTTGATTCTCAAGCAATTTATTTTGTCGAGAATTTAAAAGAAAAAGACTACTCTCTCCTAGATCAAACTTTATTCTCTCTACATTGAACAGATCACTATAGTTACTTACGAGAAAAACGTATTGTTCGGTTTGATCAATGAGTTGATCATGATTATTGAGATAGGCATACAATTTCTGACGTACTTGCTGCCCTTTATTTTTAAGCTTAAGCCTTGTATCGTTAAGTTTTAGTTGGTTAAGTTTTACTTTGGCTCTTTCTTTTCTCAAGAATAGAGGGTAGTTAAAGGAGGCTTGTATTTTATAATTATCAAGCTGGATCGGATTTACGACCGTTTGCTCATCAGCACCACTAAGTAAGTAAGCACCTAGACGCAGATCTGGCTTGAGTAACTCTCTACTTAGTTTCTGTTCGAGATCAAGATCTTGTACTTCGAGCCCCATCGTGATGATTTCTGGATTATTTAGCGCCAGTTCGTCAAGTTGAATACGCATTTCTAAGATGCTCTGTTCTTGCCAGCTTAGGTCAATGTCTTCAGGATTGATCTGCTCTTGTAACTCAAGAGGGATACCATTGATACTCCAGAGATAATTTTCCAAATTGATCTTACTATCCTGTAGATATTGTATTGCCTTACTCAAGTTGACTCTTCTGTTTTGCACTTGGATAGCGGCTTCTAGGGTATCTACGGCTGCTTTGTCTCCATTTAAAAAGCTACTCTTTACAGCATCAAATAGTTCGAGGCTTATATTCAACGCTTCTTCTTGAATCTGGATAAATGCATAGTCATATTGCCACTCTAGATATACTGTGCTAGCATCTATGAGTAGTTCATTGACTAATTGTATGCGATCTTGCTCGAGCATTTGATTTAGCAGTTCGGCTTGTTTGAGCTGAGTACGACGTTCATCATTGACCAAGCCTCTGATAAGTGGAATCTCAACACCTGCTGACCATAGACCTCTGGCAGGTAGTAGTTCGCTGGAGTCTAGAAATTCTCCATTATTTCGTTCATATCCAACTCCAAGATCTGCAGCAAAGCGAGTAGGGATTTTTAGTTTGGAGCTAAGTCTATTGTAATATTCTTTATTTTCAAAATTTTTACGATCGAGATCAGCCTCCAGCTTGGGGTCAAATGCACCACGACTTTCCATCAGGATTGCTTGACCGCGCTCTTGTAGTAAGGAAGCTCTAGTCATGATAGGATGACTTTCTTTTACGATACTGAGATACTCCTGCAGACTGAGTATATCACCACTAGGCACTTGACTATAGCTAAAGACTACTAAGCTGATACATATAAATAGGCTAACGATCCTCATGATTATATTACTTGACTTTACGGAGCGGTGCTTTATTTTTGATATCATCATTATTTTCGATGGGTTCGTAGTAGTCAGGCGGAAAGCCATTGAGCTGTCTCCAAAGTTCATATCCGACACTTACATCTTTGAGCAAAGTGATGGTGTTAGCACCTCCACCTATACGTACTTGCTCTGGCCAAGGATTTTCGTCTGGATCTTGCTGTACCATGATACGATATTTACCGTTATCACTGATAAACTGATCGATAGCAAATATTTGTCCTACAAAGGTACCATAACTACTATTGGGCCATCCACTAAATACGATGGCTGGCCATCCGTCAAATTGTACCATGACTCGTTGACCTTTCGCCAATAGTGGCATGTCCATGGGTTCTACATACATTTCTACTCCAAGCTCATACGTGTCGGGTATGATGCTTACTATTTTGTCCCCAGCTTTGATGATTTCTCCTATACCAGATTGTAGAGCTTTGGTGACGATTCCATTGATGGGAGAAGTGATGATATAATTTTGTTGTCTTACAGAATAGCTGTTAAAACTAGATTGTAATTTATCTACATTAGCCTGACTGTCGTACATATTGGATAAAGCAGACATACGGTCTGACTCTGATTTAGCCATCTTATTGAGATAGTCATTTTGAATAGTGGCTTTATTTACCTGTAGATTTTTGAGGTCATTCCTAAAAGCGTTTATCTTATTTTCTAAAGCTATGACTTTAGCTGCAGATTCTTGTTGAGATAGTCGCTTGGCCTCAAGATCTGTGAGTGATTTGATTCCCTGGCTATATAAAGTATCTATACGCTTGAGTTGAGCTTTAGCGATATCTAGTTTAGCTCTGGCAGCTACCAGGTTCATGCTATCACTAGTGATCTTAAATTGTATCTGCTTAATTTTAAGATCGTTTTGTTCCAACTTGGCAGCGAGCCCTTGCTTCAATGCATTGTATTGTTGGCGCAAATTTTCTGACTTTTGTAAATATGCTGAGGCAGATTCTGTTTTTGCTTTGATTTGTCCCTGTGTACGATCCAGGATTTCTGGATCCAAATATTCTTCCTTTACTTCCGAGATTTTGAGTATTGTATCTCCTACAGCAACTGATTGACCTTCTTTCACATACCATTGCTCTACACGACCCCCAAGTAAAGCTTCGATATTTTGAGGTCTATCGTAAGGATTTACAGTAGTCACATATCCTTTGGATCTTACATTTTGAGTCCATGGTAAAAACATGGCTGCAATCATAATAATGCCCATAAAGAGGAGAATCTTGAGCATATAATTGGATACACTTTTGTTATTTAAAAGATCAAATGATTTAAACTTTGACTTATCAAATAAGTGATTTATCGAATTGGCAGTTATATTTAGCATTGTCTACTTCTGATTTGGATTAACAACATTACCATTATTGACAGTGATCATTTCGGGGATATATTTTTTCCATAAGTCATCTACGGTAGTCACCACTAGACTCCAGGGATTAGATGGATCAGTAAGCTTTTTGATGATGATTTCTTTTTCACTGGCGCAGACATGGTCAAGAGGATCCTCCAGCAATAGCAACTTGGGCTGAGCCACTACTGCCCGTGCAAGCAATATCTTGTTGGATACACTTCTTGGTAGTTTTTTACCTTCTGGATCTAAAACGGTATTGAGCCCTTCAGGAAGTGTTTTGACAAAGTCTCGCAGATTGACAAAGTCTATGACATCACTTACATCTGATATACTGACATTATCCCGACCCATGGCAATATTATCGAGCAGGGTACCTAGAAAAGTTTCATTATTAGACAAAGAAAATCCTACATGTGATCTGAAATCTTGACTATTGATCGACCGTAGAGAAAGTCCATTATATTTGATGACACCACTATCAGGCTCGATAATACCACTTAATAATTGCATGAGTGTCGATTTCCCAGATCCACTACTACCCATGATGAGGGAGTTTATACCTTTAGGAATAGTAAAAGTGATATCATCCAGTACATTGGACGTATTATCTGGATATTGGAAAGATAAGTTGTAGACTCCTACCTCTATTCCTTGATCATCATGATTAAAGTCGAGTCCCTCATCATCGTCTAGTTCCATATCAGTCACATAACCGATCTTCTCTAATGCTGTCAACACATCATATACCGAGTCGAGAGATCGTATTAACTTTTCAACAGAATTGATAATTAAAAGTACTATAATTTCTGCTGCTACAAACTGACCGATGTTCATTTCCTGATTAAAGACTAACACTCCTCCTATGATCAAAAGCCCGGCAGCGATTAGGGTTTTGAAACCAATAAATTGTAAAAATTGGATTACTAATACACGGAAGTGCTTTTCTCTTGCTCCTAGGTAGTTTTGGACTTTTGTATCTGTTTCACTTAAGGCAATTTGAGGATTATCTATTAGTTTGAAAGATATTTTGGTCCTAGCTACTTCCTCTAACCAATGCGCCATTTGGTATTTATATTTGGACTCTATGAGGCTCGTGCTGAGTCCTCTAGGTCCAGTAAATACAAATATGATGATGATCAACGCGATCAGGGCGATTCCAAATAATATAAAGAATGGGTGGTACAGACTGAGTACAATCAGACCCACGACCACTTGAAAGGATGCTAATGAAAAGTCAATGAGTATTTTAGGGAGACCTTTTTGGATGGTCAGGGTATCAAAAAATCGATTAGCAAGTTCGGGTGCATAGTAATAGTATAACTGTCTTGCTTTGATCCTTGGTATCCTAAATGCAAATTCAAAAGATGCTCGGCTAAAAATTTTTTGGGCAACATTCTCCACTATCCTGAGCTGTATAAGTTGCAATATACCAGTAAAGAGTATACCCAGTATGACCAATATAACAAGTACCACCCAAGCTGTAGATATCTCTCCACCTTGTATTAAATTGATGATGGCCTGTAGACCTAAAGGCAATGATAGATTGACCAATCCTGTAAACAATGCATATATGTATACTTGAGTGATATCTTTTTGATCGACGAGTAGTAATCTATAAAAACGTTGCAGCGGATTTAAAACCTTATTTTCAGTCATGACGTTATACGGATAATTTCATATTCAGCAAAACGGCTATTTTAAGTAATAGTTTTACTATTATTGTAAAAAGTTCAACAATCTTATGCCACAAGTAAACATAACTGTAGAGATTAACGATTCCATATATCTTAGAGACCCACTATCCTCTGCGCTTGGCAAGAAGATGTTGCATCATACTATAATCCTATTAGATGAAATAGGCTTTGAAGACTTCAATTTCAAGAAGCTAGCAAAGAGTATGGAATCTACAGAGGCATCGGTATACCGTTATTTTGAAAATAAGTATCGATTATTGGCTTACCTCGTAGCATGGTATTGGGATTATATGCACTTCATGATTATTCTCGATACTCGAAATGTTTCAGATCCCAAGGAGCGACTTAAGATTATTGTGAAAACTTTAGTTATGTCACTAGGCAATGCCACGACCCCTGATTACATTGATCAAGATAAGTTGCATCGTATCGTAGTGGAAAATGCAACTAAAGTCTATCACAATAAAAAGGTAGATCAGCTTCAAGAGAAAGGATTTTACAATAATTATAAGAAATTAGTCTCTACCATGTCATCTATCATCAAAGAAGTAGATGAATCTTTTAAGTTTCCGAGAGCTTTAGCTACCAATATCATTGAGCTTTCGCTCAATAGTGAATATTATATGACACATTTCCCTACCTTGACTGACTATGATGGTAGTACTGAGTGCAAACCATGTCAGGATACTATTGTGATGATAGATTATATGCTCGATCGTATGTTGGGCTAAATAAATATTTTGAAAAGGGTAAGCAGGAAAATGCAGCACCAGAGTAAGGTTCTATAAGAATTAATTTTTACTAGATCCTGTGAAAAAACCATCGAACTGCTAGCTTTCTGAATGTCATTATGTATAGGTACGGCATAGCGAAAGGTTATGAACCAAATGATCAATACTATCAATAGAGCTATTGACTCTAACCAATAGAGCTTTGTCCATAACATGTAAATTTTCATTGCGATCTGTAGTATCATCAACGGCATGACCATCATAGTAATAGAACGAGTATAGCGGCTATGAATTTTTTTGAGACGGTCTAATTCATAAAATCTGAATGATGGATATATAATAATCTGTACAATCAATATGAGAATGACTAGACCGAAATCAAATAGTGCTTCTGCTGCGTATGTTATAGGTACGGCAATACTATTCATGATAGCCTCCAATTAAAATCTTGATGGACTTTTTTCAAAATCAAAAAGAAGGGAATCCACCAGATAAGGTCGTTAGTCAATAAGGTATAAGAAAACTCAAATGGAACAATACCTTGAATGTAATTGAATATAAAACCCAATGGACCAAATATTTTTCCAAGGAAGCCTACAGCAATTATAGGCCAGTGCTTGATGGGGTTATAGCTAGACCACCAATATCCTAGACCATAGACTCCGATCACCATACCCATGCCTTGCCATACCATAGGGTGATTCAGCGGTTCCATACCGACTATTTGAAAAAAGTGATTTGGAAATAATACTGCCCATGCTCCCCATACTATATTGTAAACTGCGGCGGCCTTCATTACGGTTGACATCCATGGGTGATAAGTATCTGTCATTGTCAATACATTTCATTATTTAATTCGAGATGATCATCTAACTAAATAGTGCTATGAGATGTTGAATCTGGTAGTAAGTATAATATTATGAAAGCAATTTGGAACAATACCGTTATAGCCGAAAGTACTGATACCGTCCTTGTAGAGGGTAATCATTACTTTCCACCCGAGAGTCTTAATCGAGAGTTTATTTCTGACTCAAAGTTGAATACTACCTGTCCTTATAAGGGTACAGCGAGATATTATGATATCACTGTGGATGGTGATAAAAATGCTGATGCCGTATGGTATTATCCGAGTACCAGGCCTGGATTTGAAAACATAGCGGGCAGAGTAGCCTTTTGGAAGGGTGTTCAGGTAGTGGCTGAGTAAACGGAGGCGATTATTTTTCGGCGACCTCCGTGATTTCTAAATTCACATAGATATATACCCTGCCAAGTACCAAGTGCCAGTTGATGATTAGTGATTGGGATACTGAGCTGTACTCCTACGATACTCGACTTGACATGAGCTGGCATGTCGTCTGGTCCCTCAAGAGTATGTCTTAGAAAGGGTAAGTTTTCTGGGACAATTTTATTAAAAAACGACTCCAGATCTATTCTTACGTCAGAGTCAGCATTTTCATTGATGCTAAGTCCTGCGGAGGTATGTTGCAAAAATAGATGTAAGATTCCTAGCTCCGGTAGATCACCGAGTTGATCAAGAATATGATCAGTGATTATATGGAATCCTCTAGGGTAGGGGCGGAGAATGATTTTCTTTTGCTTCAATAGAGATTCAGTTATTTAGTGATTGTAAGATGGTTAGGACCTTTTTTGCTAAGAGCTCTATGATCAATGTAAATATGGTGAGTATAAATGAATAGAAGATACCCGTGATTGGTGCAAATGTCCTAGCGGTATCCATGATATATCTTTTGAGTGCTTGTTTATATTGTTCAGTTATTTCTATATCGGATATTATCCCATCATGATTGATATCATAAGATCTTAGATCATACAAAATATATACTTCGTGGCAATGTACTCCGATGATCAACAGTAGATATGTAACAACTAAACGCCGAAGAAATTTTAATAAAAATGGCGTATCGCGGCAGGCATAGTAGCGTCGACGAATTATTCTTATAACAGTTAAGAAAAGTAAGCTTACCAATATCGCTATGGATAAATGATATCGGGGTACTAACAATTCAATAATCAAAACAATATTGCTAGGTTTAGAAATCACTAATAGCCGGACACTCCAACCTACCAAAATATTTCATAATTCCAAAGCTAAAAAACACATAACGATCGTTATTTGTACTATCTCCTCTTTGCCTTCCTAGCACTCCTATGCCCTCCACCAGAGATCTATCGGATAACTGAGCAGCGATTTCTCCACGTTGATTGGTAAGTAGATCAAAATCTGGATAGACAGTACTTACGTCATCCAGATAATCAGTCCATAGGCTTCGATAGGATATTTCAACATTGAAGCTCCAGTCATAATTTATATCCCACTTAAAACCTCCACCTAGTAAAAAACCACCATTGATCAATCCATATTCACTACCTAATGACTGCCCTTCGGTACCGTATTCTTGAAGATTGTAAGTTTGATCATTAAGTTCTGTAGTTGGATTAAATCTAAAAATATTTAAACCAGCGAAAATATAAGGAGTATAATAACGATCGGTAGAGCCATGTAAATAGGGAAAGAAGTTAAACTCTAGTCCACTAGAAAAATCAAAGAGATTTGATTGAAAATTTAGATTTCTATTTCGATTAAAGTTATTGTCACTAGTAGCGTCATCAGCGCCTACACGTCCAAAGGATAATCCTCCTCTCCAAGATACGCGGTGATTGAAATTGTATCTACCTAAAAGCCCCAGAGCTATACCTGGATCTTGGATATTGATCCTATTATTCAAATCACCGTAATATTGTGAGGTTCCTACCCATCCTCCTACTTCCCATCCTTTCTGAGCATAAGAGCTCATACTAAGAAAAAGAATGATAAATATTACTAAATATGATTTTTGAGTATTCAAAATCTTTATGTTCATGAATCTATTATACGTCTAGAGAGTACAAATATTATTTTAATTTGACAATATGTACTAGGCTCTTTGGATTATTCTTGTATTTGGTATTATTTTAAGTTTGGTAGATTTTCAATCTGGTCAATACAACGTTGTTGTGCTTTAGGGGTTTTATATGCGCTTAATTATTGCTATCTTTGCAGCCTTTTAGGAGATCCAAAAACCTCAACATACTATGAGTAAAAAGAGAGTACTCTTCATCACGCAAGAGATGAACCCATACACGACCCTATCAGAAATTTCAACAATACTTAGAAAATTACCTCAAAAAACAGCGGAAAGTGGTTTTGAAATACGAGTGTTGATGCCTAAGTATGGTACCATCAATGAGCGAAGACATAAACTGCATGAGGTAGTGAGATTGTCAGGTATGAATATTATCGTTGATGATGAAGACTACCCATTAATTATAAAGGTGGCTTCGTTACCCGGGGCTAGATTACAAGTATATTTCTTGGATAATGAGGAGTTTTTCAAAAGGAAATTTATTTTCAATGATAAAGATGATAAGCCTTTTGAAGATAATCAGGAGAGAACTGTTTTTTTCTGTAAAAGTGCTTTAGAAACTGTTAAGAAATTTGGCTGGGCTCCTGATATCGTGCATTGCAGTGGTTGGATGACAAGCCTAGTTCCACTATTCCTAAAAACAGTGTATAAAGACGATCCGATATTTGCCGATTCCAAGGCTATATATTCAGCATATGAAAATAGATACGAGTCTACATTTACTGAGAAATTTATTGATTTAGCAACAATCAACAACTTGTCTAAATCAGATCTAGATGCTTATCATACAGATGGGGCTATTACTCTAGATGTAGGAGCCATTTCCCATTCTGATGCATTGATCATGGGAAGCGAAAATGTCTCTGACAGCGTTAAAGAATTGTTTGAAGCAAGTGAAATGCCTAAAATGGAATATCAGGAACTAGAAAGCTTTGTCCCTAGTTGTTTGGATTTTTATAAAAGCATGCTTGAAGAATAATATATCATTATCGAATTTCCGTTTTACTCCTATATGAAAGCAATTAATACATTTTTATTTGCACTGGCGATAAGTATATCTTTTATGTCGTGTGATGATAAAACGATAGTAGGTAATGATCTTCTCAATAGTGAAGAGGTCCTCATTGGATTTACAGATACTATTTCTATTACTGGTAAAACTATCTTGGGAGATGTTGAAAATCTTAAAGCTTACAGAACGGCATCAACCATAGAAAATAGAAGTGCGATTACACCTAGAAGACTATTGTTAGGAAGTATTGATGACAATATATTCGGAACATATTCGAGTGAGGTATATTTTGAAGCAAGAATATTTGGAAATGCCACGCTTCCTGATTATTCCGAGGCGGTAATGGACTCTTTAGTGCTTATTATTGCCTTAGACTCTTTAGGACAGTATGGAGAAATGGAGGCTCAGGATATTGAAGTCTTCAAGGTTATTGAAGATATATCTGAGGTAGATTCATTTATTGTCTCAGATATGGTAGAAACCGATCCAGATCCTATAGGGAGAGTTAGCAATATAGTGCTAAATCCAGGAGACTCTCTTACGATATTAGACCACGATACTGGTGAGCCGATAAAGGTAAGACCTCAGTTAAGAATTAGATTAGACAATTCATTTGCGGCCGAATTATTTACCGATACTATCGCTTCGCAAGGAGATACAGAATTTCGGCAATTTTTACCAGGATTAAAACTGGTGTCGAGTGCTCAAAACTCCATGGTAGGTCTCTTGTTAAATCTTGAGAACACAACTACTTTTGCATCTGCACTGAGGATGTATTATACAGAACAAGATACACTTGAAAATAACTTTAATTATTTCATTGGAGGGGCACAGCTATCTTCTATGACTCATGATTTTTCACCTACGTTAGAGACAGCCATAGATGATACGGCTATCGGAGAAGAAGAATTATATATTCAAGGGATGATTGGTCCAAGTATCGAGCTCAACCTTGATGGAGTAAAAGAACTATCTGATAAACTTATTAATAAAGCTGAGTTGACCGTCTACGTAAAGGAAGAAAATACCGAAACGGACCTTTACCCTCCTGTAGAGGATATTCTTATCAGTAGATACAATGAAAATGATCAACTGTTAGTTATTGACGATATCATTACAGCATTGGGGGTAGCCAATGTAGACGCAGATGCTATCCGCGAACTTATATTTGGAGGAAATTTAGTAGAGGATGATGAGTCAGGAGTGACAATTAGAAAATATTCTTTCAATATCACAGGACATATTCAGTATCTTCATGATAATCCTGATGATAGACACGATATTGTATTATCTACACTATCGCGAATCGATAATCCCAATCGAACAGTATTATACGGAACAGAGCATCCAGAATTTGCTCCAGAGCTGAGAGTGACTTTTACTAATCCGTAGCATCTGAATACAAAACAAGTATATGTGTGGCATAGTAGCATACTTAGGAAATAAAGAAGCATATCCAATTATTATAGAAGGTCTAAGAAGGCTAGAATATAGAGGATATGATAGTGCGGGAATCTCTTTGATCAACGGAGAATTACATACTTACAAAAAGAAAGGGAAAGTCAATGAATTGGTTGCTCATGCCGAGCAGTACAATTGTGAAGGTACATTGGGTATAGGTCATACTCGATGGGCTACTCACGGTAAACCAGATGATACTAATGCTCACCCACATGTATCTGGAGATGGGAAGATCTCACTCATTCATAATGGAATCATAGAAAACTATGCAGTTTTAAAAAAGGCATTACGTGATCTCGGGCATGATTTTAAAAGTGAAACCGATACGGAAGTTCTTGTTCACCTAATAGAAGAATATAAAAAGAAAGAAAATCTGTCGATCGAGGAAGCTGTAAGAAGGGCACTAAAAAAAGCAGTAGGTGCATATGCTATAGTAGTCATGGACGCGGATGAGCCAGATAAATTAATAGGTGCTAGAAAATCAAGCCCTTTGGTATTAGGATTAGGAGATAACGAATACTTTTTAGCCTCAGATGCTTCACCTATCATAAAATATACTAATCGAGTAATATACCTCAATGATGAGGAGATGGTAACCATCAATAGAAATGGTAATTATGAGATTAAGACCATTGATAATGAGGTCCAAAATCCAAAAATTAAAGAACTCGACCTTAAGCTAGAAGAGTTAGAAAAAGACGGTTACGAGCATTTTATGCTCAAAGAAATATATCAGCAACCTATCACAGTAGCAGAAAGTATGAGAGGTCGTATCAATGCTGACGAAGGTTGGGTTGCCGTAGGCGGTATGAAAGATAATATCAAGAGATTTACCAATGCTGAACGTATCATACTGGCTGCCTGTGGTACTTCTTGGCATGCGGCCCTGATCGCAGAGTATCTTTTTGAAGAGTTGGCACGTATACCTACAGAGGTAGAGTATGCATCTGAGCTGAGATATCGAAATCCCATCATTAACAAAAATGATGTTGTCATAGCACTTTCGCAATCAGGAGAAACAGCGGATACACTTGCAGCATTAGAGATGGCAAAGTCAGAGGGAGCACTTATCTATGGAGTAGTCAATGTCGTAGGATCGAGTATTTCCAGAATCACCCATAGTGGATCTTATATTCACGCTGGTCCAGAAATTGGAGTAGCTTCTACTAAAGCCTTTACTAGCCAGCTCGTAGTGCTTACTTTGATGGCACTAAACTTAGGTTATAAAAGAGGAAAAATAGAAGAGTCTTATTATCGAAGACTAATCGTGGCGCTCGACGATATACCCAATAAAATATCTCGTATCCTAAAACTCAATGATCAAATCAAGTATATCGCTGGTGAGATTAGAAATGCTCACAATGCATTATACTTAGGTCGTGGATATAATTTCCCGATCGCATTGGAGGGAGCACTTAAACTAAAAGAAATATCTTATATACATGCTGAAGGATATCCTGCTGCAGAGATGAAGCATGGCCCAATAGCATTGATAGATATGTATATGCCAGTAGTAGTCATTGCTACTAATATGAGTGCATATGAAAAAATAGTGAGTAACATACAAGAAGTCAAAGCTCGTAAAGGAATTGTCATTGCTATAGTTAGCGAAGGAGATACTCAAATCAAAGAAATTGCGGACTTTACAATTGAGATACCCGCTACAGAAGAGCCATTATCTCCATTACTTTCTGTAATACCGCTTCAATTACTCTCTTATCACATCGCTGTGATGCGTGGTTGTAATGTTGATCAACCTCGTAACTTAGCAAAATCTGTAACTGTAGAATAATACCCTATGCAATATAATTCGCTTCGAGACCCCCTGATTATTTCTGAATATGGACGAAATATACAGAAACTGATCAATCATGCCAAGACTATTAAAGATCTGGATTACAAGCAAGCATATGTAGAAAAGATTTTGGACTTAGTTTATCAATTAAATCCTCAGACCAAAAATACGATGGACTACAAGGCGAAGCTTTGGAAACAAGTATTTAAAATTGCCGATTATGATTTGGCTGGAGTAATACCGACACATGGTCCGATTCCTTCCAAGGACTCTGAAGCTCCACGACCAGGAGGTATGTCATATCCACCTAATATCAAGAGATTTAGACATTACGGAAGATATGTGCAGACACTCATCGAGAAAGCGAGGGCTGTAGAAGATGACGAAGAGCGTATCGAGTTTACCAAGATTATAGGCTCATTTATGAAAATGGCTTATAAAAACTGGAATAGAGAGCACTATGTTAGTGATGCTGTGATCATGGATGACCTTAAAGCAATGTCTAATGGTGAATTAATATTGGCGGAAGACGAAAATCTAGATGGTTACACCAAAGCGATCAAACGTCATAGACCACAAAACAATAGTAATAATCACCGTAATCACCGTAATAATAATCGGAGCCGCAATAACAGAAATCGTAAACGCTACAAGCGATAATTTTACGAATACTCATTGAATAGATACGAATAAGATAATAATACAAGCGCATTATTATCAATTTGATACACATTACTATCTTTTACTATATTTGAACTAATTTAACGTAGTAAACAAATTTAGTTATGAGTGATTTCGCGTTTAGAGTCCAGGGAGAAGCCAAGGTATCGGGTAGTATAGAGCCACAAGGCGCAAAAAATGAGGCACTACAGATATTAAGTGCAACATTGCTGACCAGTGAAGAGGTAGTTATTGATAACATCCCAGATATTCTTGATGTCCGAAAGCTCATAGAACTCCTTAAAGGCTTGGGAGTAAAAGTATCAAGGCACTCTGACAATAAGATTACCTTCCAAGCAGATGATATCGATTTAGATTATTTTGGGTCAAAAGAATATCAAAATAATGCTAAGAAAATAAGAGGGAGCGTCATGCTACTGGGACCCTTATTGACCAGGTTTGGTAAGGCCTTTTTACCAAAACCAGGAGGTGATAAGATCGGTCGTCGTAGGATAGATACTCACCTCAATGGTCTTAATAAATTGGGGGCTAGCTTTAATTACAACGAAAATACAGACCAATTTTATCTAGGAGCAGATCGCTTGCGGGGTACATATATTCTTATGGATGAAATATCTGTAACGGGCACCGCTAATGTAGTCATGGCTGCAGTGTTAGCCCAAGGGAAAACAACAATTTATAATGCCGCTTGTGAGCCCTATTTACAGCAACTTTGTGAAATGCTCAATCGCATGGGTGCAAAGATTACAGGGGTAGGGTCAAATTTACTTCATATAGAAGGTGTAGAGAGACTTGGAGGTACTACACATCGGATACTTCCAGATATGATAGAAATTGGTAGTTTTATTGGACTTGCAGCCATGACTCAGTCAGAACTAACCATTAAAAATTGTCAAATCCCAAAACTAGGAATTATACCATCGACCTTTGAAAGATTTGGTCTCGATCTAGAGTATAAAGGAGATGATATTATTGTAAAAGAACAAGATGTCTATGAAATAGAAAACTTCATTGATGGCTCTATCTTAACGGTATATGATGCTCCTTGGCCTGGATTTACACCTGATCTTATGAGTATATTGCTAGTAATGGCTACACAAGCGAAAGGTAGTGTATTGATACATCAAAAGATGTTTGAAAGTCGATTGTTTTTTGTAGATAAGTTGATTGATATGGGAGCTCAGATCATACTCTGTGACCCGCATCGTGCAACGGTGATTGGTCTAGCCAGACAAAATCGCCTTAGAGGAATATCTATGAGTTCACCAGATATTCGGGCGGGTGTATCTTTATTGATAGCTGCATTATCGGCAGAGGGAAGTTCTTTAATCAAAAACGTACAGCAAATCGATAGAGGATACCAAGATATTGATAAACGTCTCAATGCTATCGGTACTCAGATTGAAAGAATTCTAGATTAGGGTATGATTATTTTTGTCGTTCTACGACGAAATCCACTAGATTTATCAAGGAGCTTTTAGATGGACTATCTGGTATGGATGCAAGATCTTGTACCGCAAGATCACGATATTCTAGCATTTTCGATTCGGCATATTGTAGACCTCCTTTATCTTTTACAAATTGGATGACTTGCTTTACGGCTTTACTTTGATCACTTTTATTCTTGATCAGATTGATTATTTTCCTTTTCTCCAACCATGACGATTGGTTTAAAGCATAGATTAGCGGTAAGGTCATTTTTTTCTCTTTGATATCAATACCTTTTGGCTTACCGATATCCTCATCCCCATAATCAAATAAATCGTCTTTGATTTGATAAGC
Source organism: Saprospiraceae bacterium (assembly GCA_020629715.1). GTDB lineage: Bacteria > Bacteroidota > Bacteroidia > Chitinophagales > Saprospiraceae > JAHDGW01. The sequence goes on along the minus strand of JAHDCU010000007.1, from coordinate 24,298 downwards.
AATACCTACATGCTCACCATATTGCCTCATTACTTCGATCGTCTCTTTATCTTCAGTAGCAGAGTGGGCACCGGCTTCACAACCTGCTGCTATGAGTGAAGCTGTTTTTTGTTTGATAATTTCAAAATAAACCTCCTCTTCAATATCCAATTTCCTGGCCTTTTCACTTTGAAGCAATTCGCCTTCAACGAGAGCCTTTGTAGCTTTTGATACGATCTGTAGTAGACCATACTCTTCATTATCCAAGCTAAGAAGCATTCCTTTGCTAAATAAATAATCACCTACAAGAACAGCGATTTTATTTTTCCATAGCGCATTGATAGAAAAAAAACCTCGACGCTTACTAGAGTCATCTACCACATCATCATGTACGAGTGATGCTGTATGTAGTATTTCGATCAGCGAAGCAGCTATATAGCTTGAGTCCTTCACTTCACCACATGCTTTTGCACTCAAAAATACCATGATTGGTCTGATCTGCTTTCCCTTTCTTTGTACGATGTAGTACATGATTTTATCCAATAAAGCAACCTTTGATTTCATAGATTCCTTGAAATGTTTTTCAAAGATTTTTAACTCTTCCTGGATAGGATTTTTTATTTCTTTCAGGCTTGATGCCATGTGCAGTTTCTATGTTTCAATGCTCTTGATCACAAGATACATATTTGATCAGATCAACACTAGATCCAAGCTATTGTTCTGAACAATGATTCAGCAGTATTTTCTTTAAAGTCCAAAGACGGCTACCATGATAAAATGATAATCAAATATTTATATAATTGCTTGGGGGGGTAATTTTGTACCTTAGCGAAATAAATAAATGAATTAGGTTTTGATCGCTATTTTCAAAAATAATCTTTTTATCAACAGCTTACTTTTATTGCCTTATGCGATCATTATTCATGTAGCTTCTTTTTCAAAGGATTCGATACCGAGTACCGATTTAAGTTCGTTTTACACTTTTCTGACAAGATACTTGGATGGAAATCTGATCTCTGATATTGTATCGATTGTTTTTTATTTTATTTCTGCGGTGATGATCAATAGATTGGTTATCAAAAATAGAATGGCCAAGGATATAACACTATTACCTGGATTATTCTTTATATTATGTACGGGAGTATCGGTCAAGTTTTTATCGCTGAATCCATTTATTTTAGGTAATTTTTTATTGATATGGGCAATGATAGAGTTACTCTCTTGTTATAAAAGACCCAACGCTAGTGCTACCATTTTCAATGTTAGTTTTTTGATAGGAATCTCAAGTCTCGTAGAATTTAGTTACATCACATTCTGGATTATGGGATTTATAGGAATGCTGATTTTACGATCTTTTAAGTTTAAAGAGCGCTTGATTTACTTCATTGGCCTACTCATGCCATTTATGTTTTATGCAGTATATCACTATTGGCTTGGTGATTTAAATACTGTGATTCAGAATGATTTTATATCGAGATTTAGTATTCCAACTATTGACCTTACATGGAGTAGAGATCATGTTTTGATTTTGAGTATCGTGGTACTATTATTATTACTTGCGATTTTCAGTTATGGATCTCAGACGAGTAAAAAAACCATACAAGCCCAAAAGAAAATTGATATTTTATATTGGGTATTATTGTGTTCACTAGGTGGATTGATTTTATGTCAATATCTAACTGTCTCATACCTATTGATCACGATGATACCTTTTAGTATACTTTTAAGTAATATTTTTTTAAAAATTAAAAATGCAATGACTCAAGAACTTGTACACCTATGTTTGGTAGGGGCAATATTGATGCATCATTTTTTGTAGTACAGTTAATATTTTATTAATCAAAGTCTAATACTGGATATAGCCTGCTCATTAGGATATTTTTGTTAGATAAGAAAACAATAAACTATGAAAATTTATTCATTCGCGATATTATCGATTTTTATCTGGTGTAACCCTACGCTTGCACAATCCAAAAAATCACCGATTAAGTTTGAATTTGAGATAGCTGACGGAAACACGTTACATATAAAGGCGGATGTCAAAAAAGGATGGAATATTTATTCTCATTACACCACGTCAGGTGGCCCTATACCTTCTTCTATCACACTCGATAATGCCACTGCCTCAGGTCAATTAAAAGAAGAGGGAAAAATTTATACGGCATTTGATGATTTGTTTGAAATGGAAGTATCTAAATTTAAAGATGATGTCACCTTTGTTCAGAAATTTGAAAAGCTAGAAGGAGATGTTCTAAAAGGTTACTTTACGTATATGTCATGTGACGACAAAAGATGCTTGCCTCCAGAGGATGTTATTTTTGAAATTCCCGTAGAATAATCTACTTTCGATCTACCCTAACCAGCTTAAAGGCTCTACTATGCGATATTTAAGTACGGCGATAGCCGTTTGTTTTACTTTTGTGCTTTCTGCTCAGATTTTTCAACCTATCAAAATTACACATGAGATTAAAGATCTCGGTAATGATGAGTATGAGCTGATATTCACAGGAGAAATCGATGATGAGTGGGCAACATACTCACATTATACAGAAGAGGGTGGTCCTATACCTACCTCTATATTTTTCGATGAGCCAGAAAAGATAAAGCCGTTATCAGATATCGTAGAGACTGGACACAAGAAAGAAGGTAAAGACAAGATGTTTGAAGACGTGAATGTCATTAAATTTCTTGGTGATGAGGACTATACCATATCTCAAAAAATAAAAGTACTTGATAATACTACTGATCTAACAGGTTATCTAGACTATATGACCTGTAATGATGAAAGATGTCTAAAAGATAGCTACGATTTTACAATAGCGGCTGCAGGTGTCTCTTCGGATACTGGAGCTATGAAAATAGAAGGAGTAGATCTGGCTACAGGCTCAGATATGGTTGTCAATGATAAATCAGAATCTAAAATTTTCAAGCCTGTCACTTGGAACATTGATATCAATCCTAAAGATGGTGATACTTATACCATAACATATACGGCAGATATAGCAGAAGGTTGGACGGTATACTCTCAAGAAACTGCGGAAGATGGTCCAGTGGCAACCGAAATTATATATGATGAGGCGGCTCATTACAGCACTATTGGAGCATCTGCTGAGCAAGGTAAACGTAAAGAGGGTTATGATAAGTTATTTGAAGTGAACGTCATCAAATATCTGGCAGATGAGCCTTTTGTTATTACTCAAGATGTAAAAGTGAGTGATCCTGATCAAGCTATTACAGGATATCTAACTTACATGGCTTGTGATGCTGAAAAATGCCTACCACCTACAAGCGTAGATTTTAATCTTTTTCCAAACAAAGAAGCTGCTGCAGCAACCTCTATCAAAATAGAAGGTAATGTACTGGATCAAAAGATTGAAGATCTTATATCTACTCGTGATAACCCCATTTCTGATTGTGAAAAAGTAGAAGCAAAGGATAATAGTATTTGGGGTATCTTTCTAGGTGGATTTCTAGGTGGGTTATTTGCAATTTTATTACCCTGTATATTTCCGATGATACCGATCACGGTAAGCTTTTTCTCAAAAGATACAAAGCGAAAAGGTTGGGTGAATGGATTGATCTATGGTCTATCGATTATCGGAATATTTGTAACGATTGGTTTATTAATAACTGCAGCACTTGGACCTGAAGCTTTAAATAGATTATCCACTAATTGGATAGCGAATACGATCTTCTTTTTGATATTCATCGCATTTGCAATATCCTTTTTTGGATATTATGAAATAGCGTTACCAAGTAGCTGGTCCACTAAGAGTGATCAAATGGCGGATAAGGGTGGTCTATTAGGAACATTCTTTATGGCTGCAACTCTTGCGATTGTATCATTTTCGTGTACAGGCCCTATCATTGGTACAGCCTTGGTACAAGTTGCTAGTCAAGGTAGTTACCTTGGCCCGGCTGCTGTGATGCTTGGTTTTTCTACCGCTTTGGCATTACCTTTTGGCTTGTTTGCAGCATTTCCAGCGTGGCTTAATTCACTACCAAAGTCTGGTGGTTGGATGACTAGCCTTAAGGTAGTATTGGGATTTTTAGAGCTTGCACTGGCATTTAAATTTTTATCCGTAGCGGATATGACAAGCCATTGGGGACTCTTAAGATATGAACTCTTTATGGGAATCATCATTTTGATATTCGCCGCAATGACTTTATATCTATTTGGATATATCAGATTTCCACATGATGGTAAAATAACCAAGCTCGGACCATTACGTTCCTTCTTTGCAATCTCAAGCTTGGTATTTACATTATATCTATGTACAGGATTCATGATCAATGATGAGACTAAAATGTATGCTGCTACTAAAGTAACTAGTGGTATAGCACCTCCTGCGCATTACAACTATTTCTTACCATCTCAAAAGGTGGATCCTGAAGTAAAAGCTAAATACCCAAGCTTCACAAAATGTGCTAACAACATTGATTGCTTTAAGGACTACTATGAAGGTCTTGCTTATGCTCGTGAGGAGCAAAAACCAATATTGCTAGACTTCACAGGTTATGGATGTGTCAACTGCCGAAATACAGAAGAGTTTATCTGGGTAGATAGTGATATAAGGCGAAAACTCAATAATGATTTTGTATTGATTTCGCTATATGTTGATGATGATACTAAATTAGATGAGATGTATGTATCCAAAGAAAGAGGTGACAAGATCAGAAATATAGGAAATAAGTGGGCAGATTTCCAGATTATTAATTTTGCACAAAATAGCCAACCTCTCTATGTCCCTATAACTCCCGATGAACAGGTGATTTCCTCACCGAGAGGATACGAGTCTGGTATTGATAAGTATGAAACTTTCTTAAACTGCAGCTTAGATGCATTTGAAAAAATGAAGAGCTAAGCAAATCGGCTTAAGTTTTCTTGATATAAAAAAAGGGCATCCACTCGATAGAATGGATGCCCTTTTGGTTTTTAAAATTAGAAGTATTGACTATTTATATTCCTTTATTTGACTCTTTTTGATCTTAGATTTCTGCTCAAGCTTTGTTCTATCAAAATTCGGCTTATTGGGTATCATTTCTTTATCGGATTTAGCCATTCCACGTTTTGGTCTCACGAGTTTCATCTCATCGATAAGGTGACTAGCACCTGCAAATTTATCGATGATGAATAAAATATATCTCGCATCTACCATAATATTTCGACAGATAGAAGCATCATAGTTGATGTCACTCATAGTACCTTCCCATGCTCTGTCAAAGTTAAGTCCGATGAGGTTGCCATGTGCATCTATAGCAGGACTACCCGAGTTACCTCCTGTGGTATGATTGGTGCCAATAAAGCAGACTGGCACTTTACCATTGGTATCAGTATACTGGCCGTAATCTTTGTTTTCGTATAGTTCAAGTAACTTGCTGTCTACATCAAACTCATAATCATCCGGCACATATTTTTCTATGACTCCATCTAGATATGTCACAGGGTTATAAGTCACGGCATCTTTAGGTGAGTAGCCGTTCACTTTACCATAAGTGACTCTCATGGTACTGTTGGCATCTGGGTAAAATCTTTTATTAGGGAATGTCTCCATCTGCGCCTGCATATAGTAGCGCTGCAGTATATTGATACGATCTTGGATCGCGTCGTAGGGTTTTGCTATTTCGTCTTTATAGATACTATCCCAGGCACTTTGTAATTTATAAAGTGGATCGTTATTGATTTTTTCTATCGCCACTTCGGCACTGGCAAAGAGTACTTTATTCATTCTTTTTTCATCAGTAAATACAGAATTTGAATAAAGCTCGGCTGCCATAGCCTCGAAATCTTCAGTTGACTGTAGTGTATGAAACTCCGCTGGACTATATTTCTGCCCGAGTGTATTGACATACATTTCTGATAAAGCTGCAAATACCTCTTGATCGATCTCTGGACGATAATCTTTATAGAAACTTTCTAACCTTGGTGATATTCTATCCACAAATTCATCATAGCCCTTTGTACCATTCTTTTTGAATGCACGACCCATCTGCTTCGCCATATTGACGATACGCATGATTTCTATATTTCGTTGTGCGACCTCTCTGTAATATTCTCTTGCAAGAGCATGATCTTCGAGTTTACGATATTGATTATTGATCTGTGGTAGTAGATCTCGATATTTTGGAGGGCAAGATTCTTGAAAATCATCTTCATACTTTTGCTTTTTAGCTAAGGCATTCGTCTTATTTAATCCTTGGTTTTCGCCTATCCACTTTTTCCAGTAGTTGGCTACTCTGGCAAATTTAGAAGCATACTGTAGACGAGTTTTTTCATCAGCTCTCATATAGCCATCGATAATCTTAAGTGCTTTATCTCGGATAGCAATTCTAGCTGGATTGAGCACGTCTTTTATTTGAGCCACGGCAGACCCAGGTAAATATTGATTAGTACGTCCAGGGAAACCGAATACCATTGTAAAGTCACCTTCTTCTACACCATCCAGAGAGATCGGTAGGAAATGTTTTGGCTGATATGGTTTGTTATCATCTGAATATTCTGCTGGCAGGTTATCTGGTCCTGCATAGATTCTGAATAATGAAAAATCTCCCGTATGACGTGGCCATACCCAGTTATCAGTATCGCTCCCAAACTTTCCGATAGACTCAGGTGGTGTACCTACGAGTCTTACATCCTTATATATTGTGGTGATGAAAGCAAAGTATTGATTACCATTGTAAAATGGCTTGATTACAATTTCTTGATATGATTGTAGCTCATAATCATCTTTAAAAAATCCAAGGTTTCGGTCAATTTTAGATTGACGTTCTGCGCTATTCATTTCTGAAGTGATACCTTCCATAGCGACAGCAGTTACATCTTCGATACGATCGATCAGAGTTGCAGTCAATCCCGCATTAGCTAGTTCTTGACTTTTATTTTGTGCCCAAAATCCATTTTTTAATAAATTATTTTCCACGGTAGAGTGAGACTGAATCTGACCATATCCACAGTGATGATTGGTCAATAATAATCCATCAGGACTGATGATTTCTGACGTACAGAATCCGCCAAAATGTACGATCGCATCCTTTAACGATCCTTGGTTGATGCTATAGATATCTTCTGCGGTCAGCTTCATTCCCATGGACTGCATTTCTGCTTCATTAAGAGATTTAAGTAGTAATGGCAGCCACATTCCTTCACCAGCTTTGATGAGGCTGGAAGGCAACATTAAAATAGCGGCTAACACTAATGATTTTAAGGTAGTATTCATATGGTATAAATATTTCATTTTAGTACGAAAAGTATATATCAAAAATAAGTCCACTTTAGTATGGTAAGTTCCAGCGGTGCTGTTAGCAAAATCCTAAATGCGGTTTTTAATTTCTTAGAATATGGTCTTGAGATATGAATCAAACCTTTTAAAACATATCGCGTTTTTGAAAATGAACTCAAATATTATCTAGAGATGAAAACAATCAAATTAATAGTGAGCCTTTCATTGATATTCTGTTTCATAAGTTGTACTGAAGACGAACCAACAAACCAGATAGAAACCATCGATAATGAAGGTCCTTTACTTAGAGATATTAGATGGGTGGATAGTCCATTTGTGGATGGTGATCTTTCAGGTCCTATTCAAGATGGAGGCAATTATACATTAAGTATTGCTGCAGGATTTCAGATCAGTATAGATATCACAGATCAAAATTATATACAGGAGGGTGTTATTTATTTTCTTGTGAATGATGACCCTACAATACGTGAAAATATAATCTATGAAGGTACAGAGTTTGGCTATAGTGAGGGTACTATAAACTTTGTGCATAGAGTGGACAAAATAGCCCTAGGTCAGGGTGAGTTTTATGAAGTCAAACCTGGAGATACTTACAATTTCTACGCTGAGTTTGAAGATGAATTTGGTAATAAAACCTCCGTATCTTGGTCCGCTGACTTAGTGATGTAGACTAGAGATGATCAAATCATTACTTGACCTCAAATAGTTCTATATCAAATACAAGTACAGCATCTTCACGTATGCCTAGAGGTGGATTACCACCATATCCGAGTTCGCTAGGAATAATCAAAGTACCAGAATCACCTTCTGCAAATAATTGCATGCCTATTCTCCATCCTTCAATGACATTGGCTAATCCAAATTCTGAGGTCATACCTCGATCATATGATGAGTCGAATTGTTCGCCATCAAGATAATATCCTCTATAATGACAGACTACTGAGTTAGATAAAGTAGGCCTTACTTCACTACCACTTTCAACTATAGAATAGTAGATAGACTCCTCTGTTTTATCAAAAGTGAGGTTGTTGCTACTGATATAATTTTCGATTGCTTCTATATCTTCTTCAAATTGATTACCTGAACATGATATGAGTAGGGTAGAAAGCAGAAGAAGTAGTAGTATATTTTTCATGTTGAAATATTTCTACAAATAAACGTTTTTAAAATGGAAATTGTAGTTGAGATTCCGGTATTTCGGTATTCAATTTAGAGTAACCGATACCAATAAGTCGTAGGCTTGATTCACCGTCCCAAGCATTGATAAAAAGTCCACATGCGGTATTTTGCAATGTGTCCAAGTCATCCATAAAGTCTAAGTAACTTTTGGTTCTAGTATATGTGGTAAAATCTGCATATCTAAATTTTAGGTTGATAGTCTTACCTTTTACACCTTTGTCTTCCATAGATGTATGAAGTTTAAGACAAAGTTCTTTGATTTTAGCCTCAATATGATTTTGAGTTTCAAGATTGGTATCGAATGTACGTTCTATGGAAAAGGATTTACGAACACGATTGCTTTTTACTATTCGATGATCATTACCATGTATCACTTCATAGAGATATTTACCAAGTTTACCGAATAGCTCAACTAGCTCGATAAGCGTATACTTTTGAAGATCTGCACCTGTACGTATATTTTGTGCTTTCAGTCGCTGTGCTGTCACCTTTCCTACTCCAAAAAATTTCTCAATGGGAAGAGTTTTCATAAAATCTTCAACCTCCACTGGTAGAATGACCTTGAGTCCGTTAGGTTTATTAATGTCAGAGGCAACCTTCGCTAAAAATTTATTGATGGATACTCCAGCACTTGCAGTAAGTTGAGTCTGTTGAAGTATCTTTTTCCGTATTTGTTCTGCTATATAGATGGCAGATTTATGGTTAGGTTTGTTGATGGTGACATCGAGATATGCTTCATCGAGAGAAAGAGGTTCCACAAGATCAGTATACTGGTAAAAAATATCTCTTATCTCTTGAGATACAGATTTGTAAACATCAAAACGATGTGGTACAAATATCAAATGAGGGCATTTTTGTTTGGCTAATCGTGATGGCATAGCTGATCTTACGCCATATTTTCGGGCTTCATAGCTGGCTGCAGCTACTACACCACGTCCTCCATTACCTCCTACAGCAATTGGTTTTCCTCGTAGTTGTGGATGATCTCGCTGCTCTACGGAGGCGAAAAAGGCATCCATATCAATGTGGATGATCTTTCTCATGCATGGCTATTCTATACTGAGCACTCTAGAAGATATTTGATCATCTAGGAGTAGGGAAGAAATATAATTTCCCGAAGGAAGTGCTGAAATATCAATTTCATTTGCATCATACTGAAGTTTATGTACCAGCACTTCCTGTCCAAGCATATCTCTAATGATGAGCTCAGCTTGGATAAAATCAGTATCACCAAGATGGATCTCAATCCTACTATTTGCGGGATTAGGGATAATATCGAAAGAGATTGTATTGACTTCGAGATCGATCACGTTAGTATTGATAAACTCCTGGCATACATCTGCGACTTCATCACAATATGTACGACCGGCAAGGCTGCAATCTAGGATGAATGGATTTGCTAAATCATCTTGATACTTAGCTATCCTAAAGGTACGTAACCATTCGAGAGAGTCCACAGGATCGGCATAGTGCCACTCACACAACTGATCGATTTGATTCCAAAAAAAATCAGGATCAGCATTATCGGCTTGATCTTGATACATGGTATAGAAGTACATGATCGCCCTAGCGATATTACCTTTTACGGATTCTCTAGGTTCAAATCGTGTATCGGTGCTCTCGCTATAGCTGTCAATATTATTGACGGGTATGAAATTGAGAATCTCATCTTCAAAATACCATCGGTCCGTTTGATTGTCAGCAATTTCTGCGAATGGATTACTGCTTCGTTCACCATTGACGATTACTGCTGAAGGGAAGAGATGATGCATGTCACTACGCGGATTTCCCTCTCCAGCTCCCTTGCTTTGAGGATAGCTATGTTCGGCATTTATACCATAGTCTGCTCCCCCCATAAAAAGAAATGTCCTAGGGGAAACATCATCTGGTAGAGCAATACTATGTCCTGAATATATACCTGATACCTGACCGCCTTCTAGATAAACTACTTTGTACAGGGTATCACGTGCATCGCCATAAGACATGACGGTATTCGTTTTATAATCATCAGCTAATACGTCCAATAATTCATTGCCGGAGAGATTAGACTCCACATGTATATGGTCATATTGGCATATCGTGATAGAAATAGATAAAAAGAATGCTGCTATACTGAATAGTATCTTCATACCATAAAGATAAGACGATCATGAAGCAATAGATGTGAAGAAAGTCGAATAAATGCTAGTTGAGCATATTCTTGTTGAATAAAACACCTTTTTTAGCATCATAGCCAGGCTTTATGCCTACATGAATGAGATGTTTTTTGTAGTTGTATGTTTTGGCATCAATGATATAAACTTTACATGCTACTGCATGGCTTAGCTCTGGATGAGATGATTTCCAGCAATGTGCAAGTTCTAATGCCGTAGCACTATAACTTTTTTTCCATTTCTTACCAATGACTACCTCGAGATGCATAGTACCACTGTCGAAAGATAGCATCTTAGAGGTAAGACCATATCCTACACGATAAAACATATCCGTCTCTACAAAGTGTTTTCTATTGATTTTCTCGATATTCATAATACTCATTCTGGTGCAGAAATTATGCCATCTTAACATTCATAGTATGGGAGTAGGAAAAAATGAATCCTCAAAGTTTTATGTCGAAGGGATGAACAAGCATATTTAAATTGTTGATAATCAGTTGTTTATTTTTAATGCACAAATAGCATAATATTTGTCTTTCTAAAAGCTTAAAAAATTCTGTGATATAATAATCAAAGGTGTAACTTTGCGGAGCTTTCTAAAAGCAGGGCCTATAGCTCAGTTGGTTAGAGCACCTGACTCATAATCAGGTGGTCCGAGGTTCAAGTCCTCGTGGGCCCACCCTGTAAATCAAGCACTTATGAATTTGATCTTCGTAAGTGCTTTTTTATTTGCAAGCAATTTGCAAGCGAAAATGCTGTTTAAAGGCGTTCTTTATTTCTTTGAGGAGAATCAATTTTTAGACCCTGTCAGGAGTGCAACTTAGTAGACTATAGATATTCATCCAATTAATTTATAGATACTTTCCTCCTTTATTCAAGAAGACCTTTTTCTTTTAGTTGATCTTCTATATGAGAATGAAAATGAATTTTACTAAAAGATCTTACTTCAATTTTATCATATTGAGGGAATTTCTGCAGGAACATTTTATAAGTATGTTCCATAGATGCTGCCAGTAAATCAGCAATAAATCCTAGATCTTTTACTATGTCTTTTTTATTAGAGTTTTCAATTTGATAAAAGCTACCTGACTTAATATGTACATATTTGGTATTATCAATTGGTATTTTAAGTATAAAAATTATTTTCAGATCAACTTTGTTATATTCTATAAACTCAGGAAATAAATTGAACCCCCAGAGTTGCTCTTCTAAAAATTCTTCAATTTCTTCAGATTCGATTATCGAAATATTCTTAGTTTCAACTCTAATATTAAAATCTTTGGTGATGGTGATCTGGTCTTTTTCGCCCTTTACTTTATCGATTCCGCTAAAATCAATATGTTGAAATTTCAAAGAACTTAGTTCCTTATGAAATTCGAAATCTTGGTCATTGTTTATTAATACAATTGGGTTTAAAATAGCAGGAACTGTTGGTATGGTATATTTCTCACCTTTTACAAATATTCTATCAAAATCGTTATCAGAAAATATAGGGATTTGCAAAATTTTATTGTCCATGTATAATGCAAATACTTTTTGAGGTTGTTTCTCATCGTCCTCGCTTCTGTTCCAATGTGCTACCATTGGAATACTAAAATAGCTATTGTATTTAGGCAGAATATGTTGTAAAAAACAAAATAGTTCTGGTTGCATATCCTCATAGTCATTGTTAAGAATATTCAGCATGCTTTTATAATGCTGATACTCATCTTGAGGGATCATAGAAAGTGCAATTTTTAGAAATGTTCTATATACATTGAGAGGTTTATATGTAGGTCTTACAACTTCAATACTAATTATGTCTCCGTTATCAGAAACATTAATTCCTTCGTCCTCTTCATCAGCGAGTAACCTTACCAACTTATGGTTTGAGTTTAAAAATTGCTCAGCTTCTTCTTCAGATAAATTAAATTGTTTTAAATTTTCTTTTGTTTTCCTTACGCCTTGTATTTCTACGCCATCTTTTGTTTTTAACTTCGCAATTCCACCACTTTTTTTAGTATGTCCAAACATAGCCCTGTGAAGTAAGTAGTAGTTAGAAAAGTCAGTTTCAAATTTACTGAATTTAGCATTGCACTCATCACATTCAAAATTTGAAATTGGTTTGGCTTTTTTTAAAAGCTGTGGAATAACGTGGGTAACCTGCTTAAATGATACTTCTGTTTCACTTTTTGAACAGAACCTGCATAATTTTATGTCATCTTTAAACTTGTCCTTTAGGATTTCTTTTTTTGCACCAATTAATAGGTGTTTGTGTTCATATATTGATTTAAACTTTAGGACATACTCTTCATCTTCTTTGTTCGTAAAGGCTAATTGTATTTGTTTTTCTTCTTTCACTATAATTTTCTTTTCGATTAGAATTTAACTTTACTAGTTCAATACCAGATACTGATTTATAAAGTATCTCATCTAGGTTTTGGAGACTATAAACTAGATGTTAAGAGCTGTTGCTTATATTTTTGTCATTCTATTGACCTAAACATGAACAGGTCAAATATTAATTTGAGAAAAGCATGCTTTGGTGAGCCAATCATAATATGCGACCATACCGTAATCATCTATTTTTATTGGAAGGAATGGTCTTTTCCGTTCCTTCATTGTAGGATGCAATACCTCAATTGTCAGAATGTAAAACTCTCTATTTCTTATCGGAATGGAAATTCCTTTGATTTGAAAATTTTCATCATGAATGATACTTTCATTTCCGTCATACAATAGCACTAAATGTCACATTAAATAAATTTATAACGTTATCTCCAACCCTTTAGAGAAACTTCTTAACAATAATATAAAACTAAGTTTTAAACTAGCCATTAAGATTTATCATGAGTGTTCAAATATAAGGAATAAAAATTACAGCTTTGATTCTAAGATTTTATTAATCATGAATGAATCCAAGGTCAATTCTTTTCGTTTTATATGATAAGCTGTCATACGAATTGAGTAATTATCATAGATTTCTTCAATACCAAGAGATATTGCACCTTTAATAGACATCGTAGCTGAGTAGTTGCTTTTACTTTTAGAGAATAAAGATTTATCAATTGATAAGCTATCTTGGTACCAGTGACGTACTGTTTTGTCATCATATATAAAATCCACACTATTACACCAATAACCCATGATTTGTCGTTTTTCTTTTTTCTTTTTATAACTAATTAAAGTAGATTCAAGCTCAGCTAATGGTTGCGAATATTGATTAGTTGAATTCATAAGCCATAATATGGAATCTCCCCCATTATAAATTTCGATGACGTGTTCATCTGCTGAAATATCGAATCGATATAAAGTATCCTTGATATAGTAATGAAGTGTAGATACGTCCCTGTCAGGGATTTCAATATTGTATTTAATGATTCCTTCAAAGAATTCTGATTGCGATTTAGCAAAGAATCCCAGTAATATTAAAGTACTTATCAAAATTGCTTTCATAGATCGAAAAGAAGTATAATTCCCAAAAGAACTAATCCAAAAGCACCGCAATAATTTCTAATCGTACTGTAAATTGCAAAACCTTCCCATTCTCGATTTTTATACGCCCATTTGCCGAAAAGAATCCCAGCAATTATACAAAGTAACCCAATAACTCTAATTATCATTTTCTTGACATTTTTCTTGACAGTTCTCTATTTCGTTTTGTTCTATTTTCTCCTTAATTCCTTCTTGAGCAACTTTAGTTAATGCTGTTGTAACTGAATTTACAGATGATTTAGTCAGGTCTTTAACAGGTTGTTCCAAAGTAGTATTATCTATGACTTTATCAAGAGGTCCAGGAAGTGCCGAACCTGCTACATCGAATATGAGATCTACTTTAGTAGAATTTGATATCTCACCTTGTTTCTGAATTTCGGCTCCAGCCACTAAAGTAGTACCACCAATTTGTAGTGCTTTCCCTACACCCGCAATCGCAGCACCTGCAGGAGGTGCAACAAACGATGCTATTAAACCTACTGCTTCAACTACCGTTCCAGTTAATTGAACTGTTTGAGCTGCTTCTTTATTGCTAACACTTCTAAGAGGAGCATAATTGACATTTCCTGTTAATGGAATATTAGAATTCGTAGTTTTATTAAATTGTCCTAAATACTTATTTGCTTCTGCTTTGAGATAGTATGGAATTTTCTGCAATCCATGCAAATCAATATTAGCAATGGGTTCATTTTCTGCATAGTTATATGGACTGACCCATGCAAAGTCCTCTGCAATAGGGTCTACCGAAATAAATCTTGATGTGGCAGGATCAAACATTCTCTTTCCATACGGCATCCAGTTAAGATCAAGTTCTGGTACAAGTTCCTTGCCATTATACCCATACCTGCTATTTGTAGCAGTAGAAAGTTCAGTAAAGGTTTGAGAAGCGTGACGATGCTTCAATCCGAATGGGTAATGCGATTCTATGGAAAGCACTTCAGCAGGATTTCCTGGCGATTCATTCGGATCGATCATGTGATCTCCATTGATGTCGGCAAAGCGTATACGAGTATTGCCCAGATGGTCTTTGAGGTGATACTCATAGAGAAATCCACCTGATCCATTTTCAACTGCTCTGCCGTGCTCATGCTGCATAGATTAAAATATACTGTTTCTGTATTCTCTCATAGAATCAAAATCTTATCGACAACACCGCCGAAAAACTAATCATCGGCAATAAACAGCTAAGCTTTAAGCTTGTGACTAAGGTTTATCAGGAATTGATCCAATATCAAAAGAAATAGCCACACCGAAGTGAGGCTATCTTTTATTTATTCTTTAAAGTACTAGGCTTTATATAAAACTAGCCATTTTGTTTTTATTCATGAGCAGTTTCAGCATTCTTAATGAGATAATTACGTCTTATTACAAAGTAAAGTATTGAAGCGATTATGATAAATGATATACTAACTATCAACCAATAACTAAATCCAAAGCCATTAATAAAATTTTTGTAGTAAGAAGAATTTAAGTAGATGACCAACCACAAGATATTATATCCTGAGTGAAAAATGATACTATATCTAAGTCCAAGTTTTATATAAATAAACGAACTAATCAAGGCAAAAAGGAAGCTTAGGAAAAACGTGATAATATCAAAATGATAGAAGGATATATGCCATAGACCAAACAAAATACTGACATATAATATGCCCAACCATAGATGTTTATTTCTAATGAATTCTCCTATCATCAACTTTCTAAAAAGAAGCTCTTCTAGTATAGGACCTAATAAGATTACATTTAGAATAATAGTGATGACTTTTAGAGTGCTTAACTTATTGATCTCATCGTTGCTTAGAGGAGTTTGACTTATTATATTTTCAATGTTGAAAATAGGATCTTCGAAAATCCTAAAGTTAAAAATTAGCAGTACCACTATAATAATTGGACCTAACTTCAATAGTGGATTATTTATTTCCAAACTATCACCTCTGATCCTGATAAATTTCATTAAAACCAAGACCACTGAAAGATATAGAACGGTGTCAATTAAGTCAAAGTAATTTTCATCAATATTGTATAAGAATTCAAAATCACTTGCGACTATTATACTACTGAGTATATATCCTATCGATTTAACAATGAGAAAATAAAGGAGTAGGTAGAAATTCGACCTAAATATGGCACTCCAAACACTATCCATTATCTTTTTTTAATTGGTCATTTACTTTGTTCAAACTATCTACTTTTTGTTTTAGAGCGTCAACTTTTTGATCAACTCCTCTTTTATTAAACTCTCTTACTGTATTCTTTATCGTGGCAGAGGATGAAGAACCGATCTTTGGATCGGCACCTGCACCACTGTATTCTCCTGTGCTTATTGATAAATCAATTTTTCTTTGTAGATCTGAACTAACTCCTTCCAGAGAATCTATAGTTTTTTGAGTATCTGAAATTTTCTGATCGTTTTCTTTTATTTCAGGACCTTTTATTCCACCTTCTTTTCCCGCTGAAACGTCTAAAATTTGGTCAGGCTCTATATTGCCAGATTTAAAGTCTATATTATTAATATCGTTCACTTCTCCATCACCATCAAATACATTTTGGAATGCTCTAGGATTGTCATTCACCACGTCCATAAATGTAACTTCACAATCCATATAACAGCCGTAGTTCTCATTGATATCTTTAGCAATTTGACTTGGGCCTTGACCTTTTTGAACATTATATTTTACTAAAGACCCATCAGCAGCAAAGACTCCTTGCAACCCATGTAAATCAATATTTTTAATCGGATCTAGACTAGCGTAATTATAAGTAGATAAATGAGGGAACTGATCGCTAATAGGATCAACACCCGTAAAACGTCCTATCGCTGGATCATAATTTCTAAAACCATATGGCATCCAGTCCAAATCCATCTCCGACACGAGTTCTTTTCCATTATACCCATACCTACTATTTGTAGCAGTAGAAAGTTCAGTAAAGGTTTGAGAAGCGTGACGGTGCTTCAATCCGAATGGATAATGCGATTCTATTGAGAGTACTTCAGCAGGATTCCCAGGCGATTCATTCGGATCAATCATATGATCTCCATTAATATCTGCTATACGAACGCGAGTATTGCCCAGATGGTCTTTGAGATTATACTCATAGAGAAATCCACCTGATCCACCTTTTACTGCTCTGCCGTGCTCATGCTGCATAGATTCAAATATACTGTTTCTGTATTCAATTCCATTGATGTAGTCTCTACGACTCTCCAGTACTCCGTCCACAAAATATGACTGGCTGAGCTTAGTACCCATCGCATCGTATTCTATGAGCAGTTCTTTGGGTACGCCTGAGATCGTACTGACCTTAAATGGCAGATTCAGATGGTTGTACTCGATACTGATATTCTTATTGGGATCAGTAATCATATTCCCTGCATTGTCATAGGTGTATTGCCCATTCTCGCTGTTTTGTGCAAAGCCCTCTGGATTCCCTGTAGTCGGACAATCATCATGAATCGTAGTCACGCCCCCATTCTGACAGTCACCAAATAGCTCTAGTGCATCCGTAATAACCATTTCGGTAGCTGCATGGATATGCACCTCACTTCGACAATCTATTGTAGTATTATCGACAACAATCTTATCTGCGGCAAAAGTCTGATTACTATTGATTGTTTCTGGAAGTGTTATCTGTGAAGGACAAGGCGAACTATCATCCACCTTGATCATTTTGTTGCTATTGTTTGCATAGGTATAACTCAGATTATCAATCTGCTCATCTGCAAAACAACTACCGATCATTTCTTCACTCCGTCCATTTCGGAGTAAAGTCATGATATTTCCTCGCTTGTCATAAGTGTATTCTGTCGAGTAAAAATCAGTTTGTAACCATGCGACACCATCAATCTGTCCATAGATCGCCTTTTTGAGTCTGTTGTTAAAATCATAGGAAAAACTATATCCTTTGATCTGCTTCATAGGACTTTGCCATTCCATACTCGTAATATTCCCGTTCTTATAGCTATCGGTATTTAGGTTATTGATTGGTGTTTCGTAGTTAAGTTTGAGGTAAAACAGATCACTTGGTACTGGAAAGGTTCTGGAAGAAACTCCTGTACAGGGCATATCATCTTGAGAGCCTGGTAAGGGATCATTAATCTGCTGTAACCATCCTTGATCATTGTAGAGATAATCCATACGAGCTAAGACATCTGCACCAAAAATTCCAAGCTCTAAACGACTGAGTTCATCCTTAACGGTATAGGTATTTCTGCTGATATGCTCATTGGTTCCTCCATTAATCTGCATATAAGTATCTATGGCTCTCCCCACATGATCATAGGTAAACGTCTTATTACAGGTATAGAGTCCATCAGGTCCCGTATGGCTTCTATTTTGGGTCAATACATTATCTGCTGCGTCAAAGGTCTGCGTAATGGTCTCTGTGCCACTGAGATGATTCGTGCCTGTACTACTGGTCATTCTTCCACAAGCATCGTAGGTAAAGGCTGTTTCTATCCATGTATCTGTTGTTCCGTTATCTTCTAACTGCTTAATGCGCTGTTTTCTGACTCTCCCGATATACTGACCTCCTGAAATGGTATTACTTCCATCAAAGCCATCATAAAAATATTCTTCTAGAAGAGTGCTTATGCTTGGCGCATTAGGGCTTGGAGCCGTACTTGAATAGCCTTTTTGTGTTACTCTTCCATACTCATCATACATACTGACCATCCATAGACCTTGCGCTTGCAAGGTCGGATTCTGGTAGCCCACTAATTGATCACGGTCATTGTAGATGTAATTCTCCGCATCACTATCCGCCTGACTTCTCCAAATCATATTGCCCTTTGTATCAAAATCAAAAAAGTAGCAAAGATTAGGAGTCAAATCACTCGCATTCGGTGGACGTGTTTTGAGTGGTTGTCCTTTTTCATCAAAGAAATAATAGGTGTCGAGCCGCTCACTTGGAGTATCACTACTATCACTTTTTCTGCTTAGAACAGTTCTACCAATTTTATCGGTAAAGCTAACTGACTGGTTTCCTTCAGGATCTGTAACTATCGTCTTGTAGAGTTCTCCGTTGCTATAGCCTAGTACGTTATCGTTTGCATCATTGGTACTATAGGTACTTGTCGTCTCGTACCAACTTGGAGGCGTAGCTCCTAGCGGTCGCTGTAAAGGATCAGCATAAAAGGATCGAGTAGTTCGTGCTAATCCACCAAAAATTGGAGCATAGCCTCCTGATTGTCCACTAGGGAAAGGTTCTAGCTGTTCAATGACCCTACCGAGAGCGTCATATACCTGATGTGTCACAATATCATTACTCCCATCAGGCGATTGATTTTTTCTCACCTGTTGAACAGGTCGAGCTTGCCCATCGCTATACGCATAGCTCTCTATTAGATTCATTGCACTCCCCGCTATAAGCGGATAATCAATGGTCGTTTTTACAAAGTTCTTATAGGTACTTCCTCCAACGCTACTGGCTTGTCCTGCATAGTGATAATCATAGCTGCTCGTCACATTCCGACAGTTATCGGTCATAGATTCCAGACGCTGATGACCATCAAAAACATAGCTAATCATCGTCCCATCAATAGCCGTGGTACTGCTGATGTGGTCAGTGCTTGGATCATAGACCCAATTCTTTTGATAGTTGCCAAACTGCCAACTGGTCATTTTCCCAGTAGGGCTATAGCTGAGTACAAAATCCAAATTCCAATCGATCAAATCAATGGTAGTAGGTAGGTGTAAGCTATTAAAGCTTGTGACTTCAGTTTGCTGTTCCCATGATCCTGATCCATTATCCCATTCATATCGATAAGACTCTGTAGGAAGTAATGCGCCATTGGTGCTCGATCGATATATCTTTGTCCCATCCACGATTACACCATCAACGGATTGTTCTGTCTTATAGGGCGGTAAGTAGGTGTTGTTTTGTAGTAAAGCCGTTTGAATGGCAGGGTCATCATCATAGCTATCTGCGTAGCTGTACTCGGTGCTGTATACCTTGCCATCACTATTGGTTACAGATTCTGAGATAGGCTTTCTGTGATTCGCCATATCGTAGCTATACTCTTTGGTCGTCGAGAGTGTCCCGAGATACGTTCCGTTGGCATCATAAAACCATTCTTCAGTTAGCATCGACACAGGAACAGTATAGTGCTCTATAATCCGTGCCTTGCTCACATTGGGTAAAAACTTTGTATCAAAGCATCGGGACATGAAGTCCCCAGGGGCAGGATTATATTCCCAAACAGGAGTGCTACTGGAAGTCTCTTGATTGAGGTGTATCGCATTGTCTTGCTGTGGACTTGTTCTCACTCGGTACTGGAAAAAGATCGTATTCTGATCTTCATGGGGAACATTAGCATCTTCAAAAGAATAGGTCGTTGTCTCTTTTTTGATAAGATTGTCATTACTATCAAAATACTCCGTGCTTTTGAGTTGCCCATTTCTCACCATATCCAGATCACTCCCAGGATAATTCGCTCGGGTGTAATTGATGTAGTTGGATACAGTTTTCCCGTCCGTTGGATTACCTGATAGATCATAGTCTTGTGCAGTAATACGACTATAACCAACGATGCTTCCTTGTATGGTCTCTATACCGTTAACAGCATTGGCATAGACTCGCTTTCTCCCCATAGAATAGAGATTACAAGGATCAGAAGGATCACCTCCACCCCACATAATCACTGCTCCTTCATTGATGGTATATCCAGTATCTTCAACGTAATCTACTTCTGAGATAAGCAGTCCACTTGATTCTTTTGCACTACTACTAGGGTTTTCTAGTTCGTAGCTATATTCACGATGCCCGAGGAGACTTCCATCAATATCGTATTCCTTGACCGATTTGAGTCTCAGTCCTCCGACTGTTCGATCATTTGCCCCTTGGAATCCTGCCGCTTGATTTGCTTCAATTTCAAAATCGGTTGTCCCTCCTGTTGGCAGTGTAATAGAGGTGAGTCTACCATTCAGGGCATTATTGTTCGGTTCTCTGTCAGAACATCCTGAATACGATCCACTGAGCATTCCGCATGGAACAAGACTGGAATTGCTACTATTATTAAAGTATCCCCAGTGATCTATGGATCCTGAATAAATATCAGTCGGTATAGTGCCTGTATAGCTCATATAAAAGCCATGACAGTTGCTTCCTGTATCATCGCAGATGTCCAGCGTCTTAAGCGTTAAGCGATTCCGAGAGCAGTCATAACCAAAATCAAATTGATGCAGATCTACGGCTGATCCACTGGTATAACTCCTTACGATTAATTGATCTAGCTTCTTATCATGGCTCTTATAGGCATTGATACTGCTACAAGGTGTGGTGGCTGCGCTACTCATAAGATCTACTGCTTGGGTGAGGACTCCATCTACTTTGAGTTCTATTCTGCTGAGTATCTGTTTGTTTACGAGTCGTGTATCGGCTACCGCTCCGACCGATCCAGTCGTTACACCTGTATTACTACATCCACATCCTGATACGGATGTTGTACATTGTTCTTTCCACTCAAAAGCAAGTGGATTGCTTGCAAGATCATGATTGTTATCGGTAATCTGAATATCATCGTAAAGAAAGCTGATGGTCTCTTTGCTGTAGGGGTTGGAGATACTGGTCAGATAAAAAGCACTCGTGTAGTCAAACTGCACCATGTTGTTTGGCAATGATACGTCTTGGCAGCCAACATTATTTACATCAGCATTAAGTACATTGTATTTTTCTTGTGCAGTAAAGCTATAGACCAAACCACTATCATCGGTGATGATAAATCCCTGCACTATATCATAAACGCCAAAGGTTGGCTGGATTTTGAGATCGGTATTTTCCTTTTGGATAACCTGTTTATCTTGACGGATATAGAACTTTCCTGATCTTCCATTGAAGTTGTAGTGATAGAAGTCGGCTTGGGTTTCTATCGTACCTCGTTGTATATCATAAAAATAATCCTGACGATCATAGAGATTGCTTGGTGTCGTCCCAACATTGTTCGGTTGATTGAAATAATTATCACTTCTATCTGGATGACGATTAACCTGATGCGTAATTGCTCCACCCGCGCTCAGTGACCAAGATGTACCGAGTAAACCTCCTTTGTCTTGTACCTTCATACCAGACCCATCATAGGTCGCGGTAATCGGTACAGACAAAGAATATCCCTGAAGGGTGTAAAGGGGTATTTGATAGGATAAGGCTCCTGTATATGAGTTGAGGCTATGATTTCCGAGTTTTGTAATATCATCGGCTGCTGGATTAGCAGGGATACTTACCTGATCTCTGATGTAACTCACCGCCTTAAACTCTAACTCTGGATCGATATAGTTGGAACTTTGACCATTGATTATACATGGCATGCCTAAAATTAGACTAGCGAAAATCCATAAAACACTCCTCATAACACGTAATTGATGTTTTCTTTATTTGACTAAGGTACAAAGAGTTCTAATGTCTTTACTCCCTGTCATTGAAATGCGTAGAATTACGTTTTTAATGCACCTAGCGAATCAATGGCTCTTGACTAAATACTATGTGCTCTATGCTGTAAAGCCCTTCTTTTACCAAAGCTATGGTTCGCGACCCTAACGCAAAGAGATCGTTTACACTTCAGTTCTCATTTTTTCTATCGCTACGCTCGGAATAAATAAGCTCTGCCTCTTGGCTTTAAGGCTCCATGCTTCCCATCTGCTTGGATCAGAAGGTCAATTACACATCGAGACAAAGGTTCTCATCGAAAGACCAAATTTCAAACCTCAATGTATTCATCTATGAAACCCTATTATGCACAATCCAATTTCCAAGTAGCTGAGATTACACTTCAATATCAAAGTACTGTCCCTTATGCAGATCGCGTTAGAATTAGAGATTCCCAATCCGCTTACGATGTACTTATGCATCATTGGAGTCAAGATATTTCCTTTGTCGAAGAATTTAAGATTCTACTCCTAGATCAGTCTAATGCGGTACTTGGTATCGTACCCATTTCCAAAGGTGGACTTACAGGAACAGTAGTAGATGCGAGACTGTTATTTAGTGCTGCATTACTGGCGAAATCAAGCAGCATCATTTTAGCTCATAACCATCCAACGGGTAATATGAGGCCTTCCCAACAGGATATTCAGCTAACAA
The DNA here is from genome assembly GCA_020629715.1 of Saprospiraceae bacterium. Lineage (GTDB taxonomy): Bacteria > Bacteroidota > Bacteroidia > Chitinophagales > Saprospiraceae > JAHDGW01. The sequence continues at coordinate 1,197 of JAHDCU010000007.1, read as the reverse complement.
AGAAATTAATTGAAGGAGCAAAGCATTTAGATCTTCGAATTTTTGATCACTTGATTATTTGTGAACACAGCTACTATTCTTTCACTGATGAAGGGCTTATTTGAGTCCTTCGTTTAATCAAATGGTCTAATTTGCCTATCAAATATAATTTCTCTAGCTTTTGATTTTATATTCTTATTCTCCTGTCACCTTACATTTATTGTATCACCCAATTTGAACAAGAAATGTATAACACCTTTACCTCATTATCCTCTCATTATTTATCGTATATCAAAAACGTCAAAAACCTTTCTCCAAAGTCTATTGAAGCGTATTCCGTTGACTTAAATCAGTTTATCTCATTTACAGAGCAATATTCTATAACTGAGCTAATGGAATTTACTCCTGAGGATATGGAAAGCTATTTTGAAAAGGAACTATCAAAATTTAGTCCAAGGTCAGTAAAGCGAAAATTGGCCTCACTAAAAGTGTTTTTTAAGTATGTAAAAAGAAAAAATTCTGATTTTGTAAATCCATTCCATCAACTGGAATTTCAGGTAAAAGTTCCGAAATCACTACCAAGATATATGACTAAATCAGAGGTAAAAGAATACTTACAGTCGATTTACGACAAGCTTCCAGAACTTAAGGATAAACATAAATTCACGAAAGAGCAGAGCTTTATTTTACGTGATGTATGTATTGTTGAAGTCTTGTTCTGTACAGGTCTTCGAGTTTCTGAATTAGTACAAATAAGGCCAAAGGATATTGATTATCAATCAGGAAGGATTATCATTTATGGAAAAGGAGGCAAGGAACGAGTAGTCTTTATCACGAACAGCGACGTTTTGGAATTACTACGCATTTATGCAGCACATTTCAAAAAACATATCGAAATGCAAAATGCTATTTTCGTCAATAATAGACTTCGAAAAATATCCACTCAAACAGTAAGACATTTAATAACCAAATATGATTCGAATTCAGAAAATAGTGGTATCACGCCTCATACTTTTAGACATACTTGTGCAAGTCTTTTGCTTCAAGAAGGAGCTAATCTTAGGCTTATTCAAAAACTGCTCGGTCATGCTTCGATTACTACAACTGAACTCTATACTCATATTGATAACTCATCATTAAAATCAGATTTACAAAAGTATCATCCAAGAAATATAGATGTCCGATTTATAGATAACTAAGAATTATGGGTAAAAAATT
>JAHDCU010000002.1:460847-617803 GCA_020629715.1 Saprospiraceae bacterium | reverse complement strand
ATCGGCTGTATCGGGAGTCGTGACGAAGGAGCGATTCCCTGATCACAGCTTGTTACCAGCTTTTTCTTTTTATTAATTTAATTTCTTTTTGATCTTCGCTAACACATATTAAATCGTTGCTCAATCCAATGTGTATCGGAAACAAATTTTCTATACTTTCTTCGTTTTGAATTTTGCCTTGCGAATCTAATTCTGCTATGTATTTTGTATTTGATTTATATGCTTTACGATAACTTATTATTCTCGGTTTGTTCCAGATTATACCATATGTAAAGTCCGAATCAACTAACCTTGTGGTTGATTTTGAAATCATTGATTGGTTTAAATTTACCGTTTGATGAATTTCAAACTGATACTTTTTAGATGATTCGTGTGATGTTGTCCAAAAGTACGCGAAAATCTTTTCATCAATTTTCACTAAACGATTTGATTGATAGTGGTGAAGTCTTCTGAGTGGAACATCAAAATATTGAATCAATGTTGTTTCATTATTCTGATCAATTTTAATTAGCCCACATTTATCTGGAGCTCCAAATGATATTGTGGATAGATATATGATTTGATTATCGATTAAAAGATCGAAATTGTGATCAAGGTGTTTGGTTATTAGAACACTTGATTTGAAGTCAGGTACACTTAATTCAGATTGATTCGATACATAGTTAATTACAGTATTCTTTCCAGTTCGTTCCTTCTGATGTTGATAATTTAAATCTCTAAATGCAATCCAATGGAATGAGTTATCGATTTGAACATTTTTTATCCTTCTTATATCTGATCTCTCCCACGCTATAATTTTGTTGAAACTGAATTCATCATTTATTCTATTGAGTTCATACCAATGAGTTGTGAATCCTTGATATTTCCAGTTTGATAGTTTCGTTGTATGTGTCGAGTAGATTGATATTAATACCTTATTCTGCACTTCTGAAATATGAAAGTCTGCTCCCCATAATTCAATTCCTGATATTTCAAACTCCTGAACAACGTCAAGTGATTCATTTAGAATTGATAATGTTTTACCACCATAGATTCCACTAATAACCAAATAGTTGTTTCCGAATTCTTCAATATGTGAGATTAGATCAATTTTCATTTTTTATTCATAATTGCTGGTAACGGATTGGTGGTATGCAGCGTCTCTACGACGCAGGAGTAGATATGCTGTCATGACCACTTGTTAGAGATAGTGTATATTTAGATCTGGCTTTTAATGTATTACTAGTAGTCATAATGATTTTAGCTTGGCGAATAATTTTTCATTTTTGTCTTGAAACATAAACGAAACAAAAAAATTCAAGGCTGTATATATCGTAGGTTAATATTTTTTTCTACAAGATGGGTGGCGTAGCTATGCCTTAAGCTATGAGGGGTAATTCTTTTTTGGATGCCACTGCGGCGGACACCAGATTTCAGTAATTTACTGATACTACTACCACTATAGCGGAGTTGATCTTGACCATTGAAAAGATATACGCTGGGTTTGTATTGCTTGTAATAAGTTTTGAGCAACTTTTTCAATGCGGCAGGAAAGGCAACATCTCTATCTTTAGCCCCTTTGCTATTTCTGATGCGTATGACGTTGCGTTTTCCATCTATATCCGATAGCTTGAGGTTTATAAGCTCAGATTTGCGGAGCCCACATGCATATATCGTCAAAATGATAGCCTTATGCTTTATGTTATAGTAGCTGTTTATCAGTTTTTTGACCTCATCTGTTGATAGTACATTGGGCAATGTTTTTGAATTACGCGGTCTTTCTATTTGCTTGACGTCGATATCATATTCTGTATATTTTTCTAAAAATAATTTGATGGCACTCGTCCATATATTTTGATAACTTTTTGAATGTTTACCCTCGATAAAATATTCATGGTTAAAAGCTACCAAAGTAGATAAGCTCCATTCAGTAATGCGATGTTTGCAAACCCAGGCCAGATATAGCCTCATTACTGTGATATAGGATTTTATCGTCGCTTTGCGATATCTGATAACTTCAAGGTATTTTTCAAAACCTTCTAGTTTTTCCATCCAATACTGATCTATAGCATTTTGATGATACTTATCCTTTCGTTCATCAGCTATTGACTCTTTGGCATTGATCTTTAGTACTAAATTAGTGCTTTTGAGATGACTCCAAGACTCTAAGGTATAAGGGATATGCCAGCATTTAAGAGAATTACTGTACTTCCTTTGAGGTAATGTTTTAACTAAGTTGGTGATCTCAGGACGATATTTGAAATATAGCGCAATCCTAGTTTGTCCCTCTTTTTCAATTTTTCTTACATGAACAACAGACATATGTACAACTCATTTTTCACCAAATTAATGAAAAATAATGGACTACAGGAATATTAACACTTGCCAGAGGTCGCCTAATCGCCTAATCTAATTAAGGCTTCTTCGATCATTTTGATCCGCTCTTCACCATCCGCTTTTTTCTTGCGCTCGTTATTGACGACAGACTCAGGTGCATTATTGACAAATCGCTCGTTACTCAGTTTCTTATCGATCTTTGAGACGAATCCTTTTTGATACTCCAAGTCTTCCTTGAGCTTAGCAATTTCTGCTTCTACATCGATTTCTTTTTCGACTACGACGTAGTATTTATCTGTTCCATGTACGACTGCGATACCATGCTCAGGTGCTTCAGATACGAAAGATAACTGACCTGCATTCGCCAATTTAGATAATAAAGCTTTCATACCATCATCATTCCAAACGGCTCGCGCAGCTTCACTATCGATCACAGCCACAGGTAGTACTTCTGCCATTTTTAGTCCTTGCTTATTACGTACATCACGTACCTTGGAGACTATGGACTGCAATATCTCAAATCGTGCGATGACCTTAGTGTCGTAAGTACCATGTGCTGGGTAGCTGCTGGTCATACAATCTTCGCCCTCTGCACGATCCTTAAGCTCATGCCAGATCTCCTCGGTGATAAATGGCATGAAAGGGTGTAGCACTGTACAGATCTGCTCATAGATATCTAGTAGTTTTTGTACCGTATGCGGATCAGCTGGTTCACCATACGCTGGCTTCATCATCTCGAGTAACCAAGAGCAGTAATCACCCCATATGAAATTATAAAGCCCCATGAGCGCCTCAGATAGGCGGTATTCAGCAAAGTTTTTCTCAATATCAGCTAATACCTGATGAAATCGTTGCTCAAACCACTCAAATCCAAGCGCATTAGCACTCGGCATTTCAAGATTTGGATCTATTTCCCATCCCTTGATGAGACGTAGGGCATTCCAGAGTTTATTATTGAAGTTTCGCCCTTGTTCGCATAGTTTATCATCAAAAAGTAGATCACCTCCAGCGGGGGAGCAGCTGAGCATCCCAAATCTTACGCCGTCTGCGCTAAAGTCCTCAATGAGTTTGAGTGCATCAGGACTATTACCCAATGATTTACTCATCTTACGGCGCTTTTTGTCACGTACCATTCCTGTAAAGTATACGTGCTTGAAAGGCTTTTCTTTTTGCCATTCCATCCCTGCCATCGCCATACGAGCCACCCATAGAAATATAATATCCCAACCCGTCACAAGTACTGAGGTAGGATAGTAGTAGTTAAGAGTCTCAGGATCATTCCATCCATCGAATACTGATATCGGCCATAGCCATGATGAAAACCAAGTATCTAGTACATCTTCATCTTGACGCAGGTCATCTAGGGTCAACTCTGGTTTGCCTAACTTTTGCTGTGCCTGTGATAGAGCTTCTTCTGCCGTGGTGGCTACAAATACTTCTGCATCGTCACCATCTCCGTAAAAATATGCAGGTATACGATGTCCCCACCAAAGCTGACGTGATATACACCAATCACGGATATTTTCCATCCAGTGGCGGTATAGATTTTTCTGATTTTTTGGAAAAAATTCAATATCATCTGTCATTACTGCATCGAGAGCAGGTTTTGCCAGTCCTGGCATATCTACATACCACTGGAGTGAGAGCCTGGGCTCTACAACCGCATTAGTTCGCTCAGAGCGACCTACACTATGTCTATAATCTTCTATTTCTACTAAGTTGCCTGAAGCTTCTAGATCCTTGGTGATCAACTTACGTACGGCAAATCTGTCTTGACCGACGTAGTACTGCCCCGCATCCGAGATGGTACCGTTGGCATTGAATACGTCTATAGTCTCGAGATGATGTCGCTTTCCGATTTCATAATCATTGGTATCATGTGCGGGAGTCACCTTGAGTGCTCCTGTACCAAATTCTCGATCGACATAATCATCAAATATGATGGGTACGGCACGATTCACGATTGGTACGATGACTTTTTTACCTTTTAGGTGGCTATATCGTTCATCTTCAGGATGTACCGCCACGGCACTATCACCGAGTATGGTTTCTGGTCGGGTAGTAGCTATAGTGATACGTTGATCACTGCCTTCTACCTGGTAGGCTACGTGGTACAGTCTCCCGTTTTCTTCATTATGCATGACCTCTTCATTAGACAGTACGGTCTGTGCCTCTGGGTCCCAATTGACCATGCGCTTGCCACGGTATAGTTTGCCAGCATTGTACAGATCCACAAAGGCTTTGATCACTGCTTCTGATCGTACCTCATCCATGGTAAAGGAGGTCCGCTCCCAGTCGCATGATGCACCAAGTTTACGCAATTGCTGTAGGATGATGCCCCCATATTTTTCTTTCCAGGCAAAGGCATGCTCTAAAAATTCTTCTCTGGACAGATCGGATTTTTTGATGCCCTGCTCTCGGAGTAGCTTCACTACTTTGGCTTCGGTAGCTATAGAAGCATGATCAGTACCAGGCACCCAGCAAGTATTTTTGCCATCGAGTTTTGCTTTTCGGATCAGTACATCTTGGATGGTATTATTGAGCATATGCCCCATGTGGAGCACTCCAGTTACATTCGGTGGTGGGATCACGATAGAGTAGGCCTCTCGATCATCAGGTTCGCTATGGAAGTATCCTTTTGATTCCCAATGTTTGTACCATCGGTCTTCACTTTGACTAGGATTATATTTATCTGCTATTGGCATATTTTCTTAATATTTTAGAGAGTGTAGCACTCCAGTTGACCCATCATGAACGACGATGAATAGATCATCATAGACTGATTCATCTATATTATTCATCTTAGTGCCGCAGAGTTCATTGATGAGGGCAGGAGTAGTATTGCTGTGACCTACGATGAGGTTGTACTGGTCATTTGTCTGTTGTATGCTTTCTAGTAGTCCACGTAAAGCACTATGATCGTATGGAGTAACATCTAGTCCTTTTGATTCTGAAGTCGGTTGTGCGGTGAATAGAGTCCTAGTAAACATCGAAGAGTATATCCGATCAAGACGAGTCCCTTTAAATATCTGTTCAAGCTTTATGGCTCTTTCTGAACCTGCTTCTGTTAGTGCTGGATTTCCTCTAGGGATCGTATCTTTCTCTGCATGTCTTACTAGAAAGTATACTTTGCTAGAGTCTTTGGCTTCGATGTCTACGGTAAAACCATCAGCCAATATGATCTGAGCACGTTCTATCTTCGATATTTGACTTGTGGTTGCCTCTTTAGTGCCTCCGCAAGCTTGTATGATTGCAGCTAGGGCTATGACGATGATTATTCTCATTACAGGTTAGTGATTTCTATTTGTTTGGCCATTAAGTCTTCAAAATCTTCTCGTTCTCGGATCAGATGTTCTTCACCATTATACACCAATACTTCTGCAGGTCTATATCGAGAATTATAATTGGATGCCATCATAAAACAATATGCTCCAGCATTTTTAAAACACAATATATCTCCCTCCTGTACTTCATGTAGTTTACGGTTGACACCGAAAGTATCTGTCTCACAGATGTAACCCACGATGGTGTATATACGAGTACGTCCACTCGTTTTTGAGATATTGACGATTTCGTGGTAGGCATCGTATAGCATAGGCCTTATCAAATGATTGAGACCCGAATCTACCCCCGCGAATACAGTAGAGGTAGTTTGTTTTACCACATTGACTTGCGTCAAAAAATATCCTGCTTCACTGACCAGAAATTTCCCTGGTTCAAAAATTAAGGTCAAGTCTCTGCCGTAGCCTTTGCAAAAGGCTTTAAACTTTTTAGAAAGTTCTCTACCTAGATCCTCGATATCTGTCGCAATGGCACCTTCGTAGTACGGCACTTTAAAGCCCGATCCCAAATCGATGAATTCCAAATCTGGAAACTCTGACGAAAAGCTCAACATCACTTCTGCACCTTGTATAAAAACATCAGTATCTAAAATATCACTACCCGTATGCATATGTAGTCCTTCCACTTTGAGACCAGTCGTTTCTACGATACGTTTGATATGTGGTACTTGATGTATGGATATCCCAAATTTAGAATCGATATGTCCTGTGCTGATCTTAGAGTTTCCACCCGCCATGATATGCGGATTGAGTCTTACACATACAGGATAGTCAGGATATTTCTGACCAAATTGTTCTAGGATAGAGAGATTATCGATATTGATTTTGACACCTGCCTCTACGGCTTGATCGATTTCGTCAAGTGATACACAGTTAGGTGTATACATGATTTCAGAAGCTTCAAATCCCGCTCGGAGCCCCAATCTCACTTCTTGAAAAGAAACGGTGTCAAGACCTGCGCCTAGATTTTTGACAATCTTGAGGATGTTGATATTGGTGAGTGCCTTACATGCATAATGCAATTTTAGACTCGGGATGTCAAAAGCATCATACAATCTACGGTATTGTCTTTCTATGATATTTCCATCATATACGTAGAGCGGGCAGTCATATTTTTTGGTCAATTGCTCAAAGCTGATTCCTTCCTGTACCTGATATTTTTGATCCTCTCCGATATACATTTTTATGAGCTTCTTAGTATTGAAGACAAAGATATTCATTCATTTTACAAAGTGATGATTTGCGGTTTTGTTAATTTATGTGATTTTTAGATGTTCGTTCTTCGTTGTTCGAGAGCACTTCATGATTTTTAATAGTTCTTTATGCTCTTACTTGTCTCGCCTCTGGCGGACCTGTCTCGCCTCTGGCGGATGCCTCTATGGTAAAAAAAACTATATGCTCTGACCCAATTATTATCGCTAATTTTAAAATGTATGCACCAAAATTAAAATTGTAATCATCTAACGTAGTATAAAGTCAAGAATTTGAAAAATCTCCAACATATCATTACACAATGCCGAGAGGATGAGCCACGAGCTCAGAAGCAATTGTATGATCGGTATACAGGGATTTTATTTGGGATATGTCGTCGATATATCCGTGATATGGCTTCCGCAGAAGATGTATTGCAGGAGGTATGGTACAAAATATTTACTAAGATCAACCAATATAATGATCACGGTAGTTTTGAGGGTTGGATGAAGCGTATCGCGGTCAATGAATCACTGATGTACCTGCGCAAGTCCAATAATTTCAATATTTCATTGGATGTAAGTCATATAGAACCCACCTATGATCAAGGTACGGTCGCAGACATATCATACCGTGAGATTTTATCGTATTTAGACTTATTGCCTACTGGATATCGTACAGTATTCAACTTATACGTGGTAGAAGGTTATAAGCACCGGGAGATAGCAGAGACACTTGGCATAAGCATCAATACAAGTAAATCACAGCTTATTTTGGCAAAAAAGAGACTAAAAGATATTTTGAAAAAAAAAGATATTAAAGAAGTTGGCTAATGAATGAAAATCAATTTCACGAAAGATTACAAGATTTAGATATACAACCCTCTAAGCAGGTTTGGTCGGGACTTTCTCAGCGTCTAGACAAACGCCGTGCAGTATCTAAGATGCGTATTTATCGATGGATTGCGGTAGCTTGTTCTGTAGCATTAGTTGCGGTTTCAGGTTTATATTTTAGCCACATGTATCAGGATCATCGTCATGATGTATTCGTTGCAACGACGGACTATTCTTTTCAAAATATTACAGAGCTTGATATGGCACAAGATCATGATTATATATTCGTTGATCAGATTCCTGAGCTTAACAACGCTTATGCCAGCTTCGCCAAAAGATAATTGAAGCTTTACTGCTCACAACTATAAAAACTTAATCAATTGCAAGATTACTGTCTAATTTTAGGGGTAAGCACCTAGGATTGGATCTCCTTAATTATGTATTTTACACTTAAGAATAAAAATACATATATGGCAATTCTAAGTGCTCATTCTGGTAATCTTTCCTTCACGCAGGCTAAACATTTATTGAATAGGTTAACATTCGGATACACAGCTGCTGAGCTTGATGACTTTGTGAATATGCCCGTCAGTACTGCGGTTGATAATTTATTTGATTTTTCCAACATATACCCGTCTTTACCCATTGATCCAGCAACTGGAGCGACTTGGGTGGAGACTGGTAGGACAAGTGAAAATAGTAATAATGGTTCTTTGAGACGAGTCTTGCGAAATTGGATGACAGATCTTATGATTGCTGAAACCACGGCATTGGAAAAACTAGTATTCTTTTGGCATACACATTATACCACTCAATCAATAGCCGTCAGTAGAACAGAAGCTGTATATCATCAAAATCAATTGTTTAGACTGTATGCCAAAGGAAATTTTAAAACACTATCGCATAAGATATGTCGAGATGCAGCCATACTATATTTTTTGAGTGGTTTTAGTAATGAAAAGAATAATCCTAATGAGAATTTTGCCAGAGAGTTATTAGAACTTTATACCATAGGGAAAGGGCCACAAATAGCGGATGGAAATTATACCACATATACCGAAGATGATGTACGAGAGGCTGCCAGAATATTGACAGGATATAAGGTATACAGTGATTATACCACTGAATCTAGAGACGCTGATACCAATCTTCTTCGAGCAAGAATCAATACGAGCAGACATGATGATACGGATAAGGTATTTAGTTCGGCATTTCAAAATACGACCATTACAGGTAGCAACACCGCTGATGGAATCGAGAGGGAATTAAGTGATTTCATAAATATGATTTTTGGTCAGATGGCAACTGCTCGAAACATTGTAATCGAATTGTATCGTTTTTTTGTTTATCCTAATATCTCTGCACAGATCATGATATCTGTTGTAGAACCATTAGCTCAAGAACTCTTCAATAATGGATATGAAATCGAGCCTATTCTCAAAGACTTATTCAATAGCGAACACTTTTATGATTTAGATAACTATGATGATACTACTCAAAATCATATTGGAGCTTTGATATCCGCACCTGTACACCACTCTGTGAGGTTATGCAAATATTTTGATGTACAATTTCCAGATCAGCAAACAGATTATGCCAATTTTTTGAATCAACATAGATTTCTGGAGCAGCATGTTGAGAAAATGGGTATGATCCTATACGAACCCACTGAAACCGCTGGGTGGCCAGCTTATCACCAAGACCCTTTTTACGATAGAGCCTGGATATCAGAAAATGCTATTATCGAACGATTTTTATTTGGAGATAAGTATATAAGTGGAAAAAAAGCCAATGGGGGGAATATGGAGATCAAAATAGATATTGTGAAGTATCTATTAGACGGCCATATCTCAGACCCCTATGATCCTATCGTTATTATTGAAGAGCTGACAAATGGCCTGACTCCATTAGGTGTTTCTCAAGAACGAAAAGACTATTATAAAAATTTTCTAATAGATCCGACTGAGCCAGAATACTATTGGAGTTTAGAGTGGGGAGAGTTTCAAAATACTAATAATGACGGTGTTGTGAAGAGCCGATTAGAAAATATGTTGAAAGCGATATTACAAAGTCCAGAAAGTCAATTAGTCTAAAGTAACAGAATCATGAAAAGAAGGAAGTTTTTAAATATATCTAAGACAGCTGCAGCTGGTACTTTTATGCTCAATGGGCTATCGGTAAGTTCATTGTCAGCATCTCCTCTGTTGAGACCTTTTTTGATCAACCCAAGCCTTGTGGAAGATCGGATACTCGTAATGATCCAATTGCACGGGGGTAATGACGGACTCAATGCCATGTTGCCAATCGCTCAGTATGCAGACTATCAAGCCGCAAGACCCAATATTGGGATAGTTGATACTGGAGATAGATCATTCATCAATTTGGATACCACCGTGTCAAGTGATGAGCAGATGGGTATTCACCCCGATCTACAAAGCTTTAAGTCATTATATGATGATGATAAGATGGCAGTGATTCATTCGGTAGGATATAATAATCATAATCAATCCCATTTTAGAAGTAGAGATGTATGGTGGATGGGAGGTAATTATGACGAAATAAAAGGATCAGGCTGGATGGGTAGGTATCTTGATCATGAATACCCAAATTATCCTGCGATATACCCGAGTGCAGCAATGCCAGACCCTATTGGATTGGAGATAGGTACTACTGTTGCTCTTGGTTTTCATAGAGAAAATGGTATTCCGATAGCACTTGCTTCTAATGAACCAGAAACCTTTGGTGATTTAGTGGGAGGTATTGGCACTCCGAGTCTACATTCTTTCCCAGATAATCATTATGGCGGTAGACTGGACTATATGAATGAAATATTTGGTAATGCAGGTGATTATGCTGCCCAATTACAAATGAGGTATAGCTCAGGGAGTAACGCTGTAACTTATCCAGGGCCAGGATACATGGAATATCCTCATGCCGCTCCAGCGAATCAACTGGTCAATAAACTAGCATGGCAACTACAGACGGTGGCTAGACTCATTAATGGTGGTTGTAAGTCTAAGATTTATCTAGTGAAACATACAGGGTTTGATACTCATGATTTTCAAGTAGACATCAATGATCTTTCGGCAGGACGTCACGGAGCATTGATGTACCACCTCGGTACGGCAGTTAAAGCATTTCAAGATGATCTAGCTGCTACGGGCAACGATAATAAGGTGTTGACCTTGACATTTTCAGAGTTTGGTAGACGAGTCGCAGAGAATGGTAGCTTTGGAACTGATCATGGCACAGCAGCACCAATGTTTGCTTTTGGTCCAGCGGTAAAAGGAGGTATAATAGGTACTCCTCCAAATCTTACAGATCTTGATAATAAGGGTAATTTATTGATACAACATGATTACCGTCAAGTATTTACAACAGCGCTACAAGATTGGCTTGGAGCTGATGATGATGCCATTGCTGCTGCAGAATTTACCCCATATGTAGCACAGAAGGTAGATCTTATTGAGACCCCATTTCTTCCAGGAAATACAACTCTTCCAGTAGATCTTATTTCTTTGAATGCCTATCGACAGGGCTATCATAACGTCATTGAATGGAAGACAGCAAATGAAATTGGGCTATCTCATTTTGAGCTTGAAAAAAGTCAGGATGGCAATCGATTTGAATCTTTAACCATTGTAGAGGCATCCAATACAGCTGAACATAAATATAACGTTGTGGATCGTGAAGCTTTTGAAGGATTTACATATTATAGGTTGAAATCTGTAGACCTTGATGGATCGACCAAAGTGTCTTCTATCGTCTCAGTCTTCGCAGATCGATCATTTAATGTTAGCATCTTTCCAAATCCTATAAATCAATACTGCACGATAGAAATGGAATTTGCAAGTATTTCTCAGTATATCAATGTACGACTTTATGATGTGCAAGGGCGACTGATACATTCGCAGCAAAGACATTCGTTAGAGTTTAATGATGATAATGTATTTTACTTTGACCAAGTATCTAGTGGTCATTATTCGATTCAAATTTCAAATGGAGAAAACATCCTTTATGTAGGACCTTTGATAAAGCTTTAGGGAATCATCTATTTATAAGGATCTCGAGGTTTCCACTCTTCCTTTGGTACAAAATAGGCGAGTGCCCTAGGTACCATTTTATTGATCATATTATTGTTGTGTCTTAGGTAAACATTCATATCAATGGGCTCTGCACCAATGCTGCTTTTTATTTCAAGTGCTGTCCGAGAAAGGTGAATAGTCTTATGCTTGTTTTTGAACGATACATAGATCAAATCCAAAAGCATATTTAGATATAACTGATGTTGTGAATTACGATCGTGATTATACCCTAAAAAGTGAGCTTCTAGTTCATCGCCATTGTCAAACGTCGTAAAAAACGCCAATATTTCCTCACCATCAAAATATCCATATACTTTAAAAAGATTTGGGAAGTGACGCTTCATGCCCAAAAAATGATCAGGATGAAGATAGAATAAATTAAATCCTGCTTGTTCTGCTATGGATCGATAGAGCTTATAGATATCTCTATTGTAACGTTCGATATCTTCAAAGCTAAGTTCTCTTTTTTCATTTTCTCCAAACTTCTTTTTGGCTCTTTTTACTCTTACGCGATACTTGGATTTCAAGGCTTTCATGTAGTCATCAAAACTTTGCCATTCATCCCTTACTTTGAAAATCATATTGGGCTGGACACTAAATTCTGAAAACGTAGATTTTTCTATAATCTCATCCTTAGGAATTTGATGAGGATGAAAGTCTTTCATGAAACTACAAATAACTTTTTTTCTCTTACTAAATTCTTGAGCTGCAAAAACGGCTGCTCGTTCTTGAATCTGATAACGATCAGAGGAGGAGACATCTATATTTAGTTTAAGGTTGTAGTCACCGGTTACCAAAGCATTCCCCGATATCAGCGTATATCCTTTAAACTTAGAGGCAAACCAATTTTTGATTCTTGCCCATAGAGAGTTATTATTTTGATCGGCACGTAGGCTTTCACTTAGTTTTATAAGCCTAATCTGATAATATGATATGCCAACGGCTTGACTCCCTTGATACAAAATTCCATATAGAAACTCCATATTGCTAGGTGGATACTCCTCGATAGCTAATAAAAATCTACTTGAGTACATTAAATCAGTTCCAGCAAACGAATCCCACAGAGCAGTAATGTCTTTTATTTCGAAATGATATTCAACTTCTAACTCATCTTGACCGATATGATATCGGGCTGAAGTTGGAAGTATCTCTGCTTGTGTAGTTGACATGAATTTTCTTACGATGCAATAACTTTAAAATTATCTTTATGTTTTGTTATTGGGCGGACTTCTGTTCTAGTTGTTGTAAAATCCGTAATGATTTTATGGTAGAAATCCATTCAATTTTTGGTTGATCCGATGAGCCATTCTTATGATTTTCATACAATTCTATCATTTGCTTGACACTAGGATATGTAATGGCAAAGTCTTCAAAATTTTGAATTGGAAGGTCATATTTTTTATTCAACGTCTGTAAGAGTAGAGTATAGGACTGAGATCCTCCTTTGGGTTTTGAAAAACCTCCAATGAGATGGCTTTTAAGTTTTTCTCCCTTAGTCTCTTGTTTGCCGATGAGTATAGCTTGTATAGAGGTATCACCCACTGACACAACTCCTCGATTATAGATACTTGGTAGATAAGGATGGTTAGCGTCTATGCTTGGGGAGCCCATAGGAGTGGTAATCTCAATATACACAAGATGACGACCATCAGGTGTTTCAGTAATGAGCTCTGCTTTTTCTTTACACGATGAGTATAATATAAATATGAGCGATAAGAGGAACATGGCTTTTAAATTGTTTGTATAAGCTTTATATTCCTTATTGATCATATCTTTTTTCCTTGCTTTTAGTTTAATTTATGATTTGCTTGTCCCGATCTACACATTTTACAGAGTCAATGTATCGTCAAGTCCAAAATTGGCAAATCTTTTCTTTTATTTACAATACATTAGAATATTTAAATAGATGAGCGATAGTTACTTTAAGCCCGAGGATCTCAAAAAATTTAGTGAGATTACTGATTTTCAAGAAGAAATGGGGAAAAAATTCTTTGAATGGTATGGTTCCATATTTCAAGAATCAGCTCTCACGGTGAGAGAAAAATGTTTGATAGCACTTGCTGTCGCTCATGCCGAGGCATGCCCTTATTGCATGGATGCATACACATCGGCATGTCTTCAAAATGGTGCTGATGAGGAACAAATGATGGAGGCGGTACATGTGGCAGCAGGCATCAAGAGCGGAGCTACCTTGGTCAATAGTGTCCAGATGATGAATCAAGTAAAAAAGAAAATGATGTAGTTTTTTTGTTTAGAGTTTAAAAGTTGACTGTTTAACCCATCTGGTTTTCAGTTTGATGAATCAATAACTCAATAATTCACCAACTCATAATCGACCCAATGGCTATAAAACAAAAAACAAAGTCCTTAAAATCTAGATCGATAGATCTCAGTAGTTCTTTTTATCAATTAGAGGTGCTAAATGATGCGGAGCGCATAGGTAAGGATATCCCAAAGTTTAGTGATCGAATCGCAGAATTTGGATATCCTAGCTTGAAACCGGTACCTGTTGAGATTTTTCAAATCAATATCGGTAAGCTTTGTAATCAAACCTGCGCTCACTGTCATGTAGATGCTGGTCCAGATAGAAAAGAAGAAAATATGGATCGTGAGACTCTTGAGTTTTGTCTCGATATTATCAAAAAGTACAAGATCCCTAAAGTAGATATCACAGGCGGAGCACCAGAGATGAATGCTCATTTTAGATGGTTTGTAGAGGCTTGTACTGCCGCTGGTGCTGAGGTGATGGATAGATGTAATCTCACCATACTACGAGCCAATCCAAAATATCACGACTTACCTGATTTTTTTAAAGCCAATAAAGTGCATGTCGTATCGTCACTACCATACTTCTCTAAATCTAGGACTGATAATCAGCGAGGAGATGGAGTCTTTGAGGATTCTATCAAAGCGCTTCAGATGCTCAATAAAGTTGGTTATGGAATAGAGGGTACTGGTTTGAAACTTGATTTGGTCTATAACCCTGCAGGTGCATTCTTGCCTGGGAGCCAAGAGTCTTTAGAGCTAGAGTTTAAAAAGCAGCTTAAGAGAAAATATAATATAGAATTCAATAGCCTCTTTGCAATCACCAATTTACCGATTGCAAGATTTTTAGAATACCTGATAGAAAGTAACAACTATGAAAGCTATATGCAAGAGCTTATTGCGGCATTCAATCCAAGCACTGTGGAGGGACTCATGTGCCGCAATACTCTGAGTATAAGCTGGGACGGATATATCCATGATTGCGATTTCAATCAGATGCTAGAGCTTAAGTCCGATGTAAAAGGCACTCACATACGGGATTTAGATATGGATGATCTCATGGCTCGTGATATCAAGCTCAGTCAACATTGCTATGGATGTACGGCAGGTGCAGGCAGTAGTTGTGGTGGCGAAATCGTATAGACTATTCTCATGAGATTGAGAAATCTTCTTTTAGTCAGTATTGTAGTATATGCTCTAGATATTTATGGGCAAAATTCATTTTACCTAGGTGGAATACAGACTGATGAGTCTGATCTATCCGCGTATTATGATGAAATGATAAATGCAGGATTTAATACTGTCGAAGTCACTCACTATGCTAGACAAGGTATCTGGAATAGTGCTGATCTTGATATTTCTCATGATAAGAGTGGAGTAGTCGAAGAGATCAGACTTGCTAAGAAGAAAGGGCTTAAAGTCGTACTGATCTTAAGAGTGTATCTAAAAGAATGGATTGAAGAAAATAAATTCCTTTGGCATGGAATGATCCTTCCCAGTGGTAAAGCTCTATTGGATAATTGGTTTGAAAAGTACAATACCTATTGTCTAGAGTGGGCAGAAATAGCCCAGCGAGAAGGGGCAGATGCCCTTGTGATTGGTAGCGAGCTGAATGAGTTAAGCAGCACAAAACCAATTAATCAGTTGCCGTCATTATATAGTTATTACGATAACGATCGTGTCCATCGACGGACTGAAGAACGAATCGTAAAATTTAAAAAATATCTCAAACCACATCACCTTAAGGCTAGTGGAGATGTATCTTATCGAAATGTAGAGTCATTTGTCAAGGACAAATATAATGCTCAGCGATCTTGGTTTAAGGAGGTAGGGTATAAAGGTCATCACAACAGAATTGATAAAATCAATCTACGTAGAAAAGCGCTAGATAAGTATTGGGTGGATATCATCGCTTCTATCAGAAAAATTTTCAATGGAGAGATAGGTTATGCTGCCAATTTTGATAACTATCAAGAAGTAGGATTCTGGGGGAATTGTGATTTCATTGGTATTAATGCCTATTTCCCACTTGATGCCTCGGCCAAATCATGTAAAGATTATACATGTCATTATGAAAACTGCAAGAAAGGATGGTACAATGCTCTAGAAGAGATCAGTAATCATCTACATACACTACAAATAGATAAGCCGATCATCTTCACAGAAATCGGATATACACAACGCCGAGGCTGTACGACTCAACCGTGGCAATCGGTTGGATATTCAATAGTAGGTCCCTGGTACAGTGAAGAACTTTTAGTATGGCAAGACGAACCCATCAGAGCATCAGAGCGGGTGGCCGCAATAGATGCTCTTTACGATGTTATTGATCAAACCGAAGTCAATCTTATAGGATTACTCTATTGGAAACTTACTGCGGAACCAAAGAATACTAAGCTCGAGCCATTTACACTTTTACTGTCCAATCCGATTGCGGATAAGCTCCAGATATCATTGGGGAGATTCAGAGGAGAAAAATAAGACCAGTAGGCTAGCCTGTCTTTTACCCGTAACTTTAATGTGTAAGTAATAAAGCTTTTTACGCTATAAAAGCATAATTTTTTAAAAATTAGTATTGGCTTGTCCCTTGGGATATACAAACATGAAAATTTTCATTTATACTTTATTTTGAAATATAATACCACTGATGCAAGCGTCAGAGTACAAGAATTAGCAAGTATGATGGGGATATTATGTTTAAGTATTCCATACATCAACCAAAGGGCGATTCCGAAAACAAATAAGCTATACATAAGAAGAGAAATAGCACTGGTATTTTTAGTTTTCCAAACTTGGATAACTTGTGGAATAAAAGAAGTAGTAGTAAGCACTGCTGCACAAAGGCCTATTAGTTCTATGGGATTCATTAGAGCAAATGATTTAGAAAATTGAGAAGTGTCTTTTCTAATTTAGAATATTCGCCATCAGAATTAAAAAGAGCTTTAATAGAGTTGAAGTAATTATCTCGATCGTGATCACAAGACATATACTTATCTTTGTTTTGCATAATGACTTGAAGACGAGTATACTCGGTTAATTCTTCAAAATAACTTACAATTCTTTCATAGATTTCAAGAGAGCACTTACTTATGATAAATGCCCGCTCATCTTCA
Organism: Saprospiraceae bacterium; assembly: GCA_020629715.1. GTDB lineage: Bacteria > Bacteroidota > Bacteroidia > Chitinophagales > Saprospiraceae > JAHDGW01. The sequence continues at coordinate 600,659 of JAHDCU010000002.1, read as the reverse complement.
CTAAAATCATAATCTGCGTATGCAGCATATATAAGAAGAAAACAATTGTAATCTTCTTTAGATTGTATGATTTCGGATCTTTTATCGTCCATGATGATTTCACTTTTAGTATTGGTACTCATTTAGAATACACAACAATAATATAGTTTTTTATGAAATTTCAAGTGTTATGTTGTTTTGCTCAATTTATTATATTTCATTATGAGAGTTTGATCTATAGTTTATTGATAGTTCCATTAGAGCTGGTGGTTAATATTTCTACTATTTATGGTATGTAGACTTGGCACGGTCAACAAGATTGTTCAATTGTAACAACAAGGTAAATAGATACTTCTGATTTAGATAATGTATTAGGGTTGATATTCAGGTATTTTGTCTAGCAACTGTATGCTCTCATAAATAAAATCAATTTTTGCACAAACAGCTTCTTTACCATTGGTTATCAAAAGATAAGGGGCCTTAAGTGATAGATTATATTGTGATGCTTGATTGATAGTCATTTGGGATAATGCGGTGGAAGGAGACTTACACTCAATAATCATAAAAGGGCTAACATTTTTTTGATATACCAGTATATCAAAGCGTTTTTTCATCGCATTGACCACAAGTTGTTTTTCTACTTGCAATCTATTGATAGGATATCTCAATTGCTTAGTGAGGTGCAATATCAATGTTTGTCGAACGAGTTCTTCTGGTTGTATGACATAGTACTTCTTTCTGATAGGATCCCATAGTTTTCGCTCTCCACCTTTTTGTATGATTTTGATGTCTGGTACATAAGCTAATAGATCCAAGGGTATTAGAAAGTTGTTCTTATCCAATATATTCTACTTTTTCACTAGAGGGAGACATCTTCGCAGATGGCATTTTGATATTTTTTGGTCTTTTAATACTTCTTAAATCTATAATTTCAATTCCTGCTGAGTGCATTTTTTTGATAAGATTTATTTGCCAGGTTATAGTATCCATATTTTTATTGTTGATGAGTCCGTCTTCGATAAGTAATATTTGTTGCTTTTCTGTGGCTAGAAGGCATTCAACTACATAGTTGAGCATATCTTCATTTTTAAGTTCTTGTAGTCCTTTCCAGTTTTTATCAGAAATATACTTCTCAAGCTTAAAATCTGATACAAGCGATATGAGTGTAACATCTTTCCCTTGGATTACTCTAGTTTCTGGAGCTTCTAGCAATAAATTTTTAGCCAATCTGCGAGCTGTACTATACTTTTCGTTATTTGGTAATTTACTGATTTCCTCTTTTACGTGATAAGAGGTACCCGCTAATGTAGAGCAAAATTCTTCTTTCCTAAAATGTGCCATTTCATGGTCTTTGTCCATAGGATTGCTAGTGGGCTCGCATAAAATACAATTTTCTACAAAGCGATCTAGATTAAACTTGATCGGTATTTTTAGTTCATTGATGTCTTCTACAATAAGTGCATGAGCGATATTTCTTTCGGCTTCTTGTATATGCTTTAGTTGTTCATGAGAGACGAATATGATAGGATATAGTGCAGTAAGAAAACCAGTAGGATGTGCTGTTAGTTTAGCTGAAAGAGCGTCTACTATTATCTTCTTTTTAAACAGATCACTATATAAGTTAGGATCATAATTTTTTAGATGCTCTATTGCCTCATTACGTGTAAAGCCGAGCTTACTAGACATTATTTCGTTATATCTAGTCTTGATTCGATCATTGGCATCAATAAACTCTTGTAATGAAGGTTGTAATTCTTCCATCCTGAAAGATCCTTTTGCTTCTAGGCAACATTCAAAATACCAAGTGTCAAAACTGTGAAGCCATTCTTGCTGTGGAGTTAGCTTCATTTTATGGATAATATTACGCTCTAGCTCAGAAGACTTAGCTACATATTGCTTCCAATGTACATAATCAGGATATTTATTGATGAGCTGGCATTGATCCAATAATGTATCGAGTAGATTAGATATGTATTGGTCAAGAGCCATCAGATTGTTAGTGGTGTTTTCTTGACTATATTTGAGATATTTACTTTCATTTAATCTCTCTAGCAATTCATTGAGATGTCCTATGATTCCATTTACTTTTTCATCACCGCTGTTAAGGTGATTTAGACTTCTTACGTGATCCTTGATCAATATATCAGTTAGCTTCTTCCATTGATTGAGTTTAAGTTCTAATTGATCAGCAAAATCCGTTAGATCACTTTTGTTTTTTAATGTTATATCTGGAAATAGGTGACTTAATCGATAATTACTTGATTCACTCCGCAGTAGATCATAATGTTCATATATCTTTTGATAAATATTGAGATCAGATTCTTTTTTATTGCTTTTTCTAAACCATCCTTTATCACTCTGATTTTGAACAATCGGATGCTCAATTTTAGCTTCTATTCGCAGCGCATCGATTAGATTGGCTATCTGGGCTTTGAAGTGCTGATATTTTTTGTGTAAGGCTTGTCTCTTGTTATGTAAAAAGCTATGAAGTTCCTGCTGAATATCAGATAGTTCATCAGAGATATTCATCATAAATAAGTACAATGCTGATCCATCTCCCTTGAGATAGGCTTCTTGTTGTATTTCATTTATAGTTTCGAGATGGTTGTATTCAAATTCGAAAAGTTGAGCTGCTTTTTTAATTCTCGATCTTATATCGAAATACTCTTGTAAATTAACTTCTAAATTACCATCTAGCGAATAGAGTGATCTATTGGAGCTATCAGAATGGTGAAGTACTTGAAGTTGCTCAGCTAGTTCTTTCCAGCTACGTGCTCCTAGTACTTTCTGATGCAAAGCTCGATATCCTGTTTTCAAATTTTCTAATCGCAGATTTTGTGCTGCTACTTCTCTTTGATGCGCAATGGTGTCTAGGGGCGCATGTTTGGTTTTAATTACTGCTCTTAGTTTAGCAATAGTGTTAGGTGATATCTGACGCTCGTTAGAGATATCAAGTATCCAATCTTCGAGACCAAGTTTTCTAAACTGATGCCGATAAGCTTCTAACTGATCTCGATCATTACTAGCAATAATCGTCTTTTTTTGATCTATAGCTTTACGATATATCCATAAGGAAAGGGTTTCTGTTTTGTACGTAAAGTCTGCGTATGACAGGCAACTTATAGATCGATGATTCAACCTAGCAAAAAGGGATTTTTGCTCTTGCGAAAGAGGTAAATAGTACATGTAGTTTACTTATTTAGCTAACAAATATAGGAATATTTTATATATGTTAGACTATTAATCTATAAGCAAATACATATTTAATAAATACTTTATCTGACTTCTCACGAGGTTGGAGTGGAGGTTCTATTATTTTATACCGCCTTCTAATTTTTCACCATGTTCATAAGTGTATTCTAAGGTTACATTCCCTTCTTCATCAAAATAGCGGAATTTACCGTGTTGCTTACCATTTTTGTACTCAGCTTCTTGCTGTAGCTTCCCGTTACCAAAATACTTACGTAGAGCTCCATCGATTTGACCGTTTTTATACTCGATTTCCTCCTCGGCTCTGCCAAATTTATATTTACCATAAAGACCATGATACTGTCCATTTCGGTATCCAGCCTTAGACTCTATCTGACCGCGATTATTAAATTGTAGGAATGGTCCATTGAGTTGATTTTCTGAATAGTTTGCTACTGTTTTTATTCGTTGATTATCACTATGATATGTGATCCATACGCCATTTTTATTGCCGTTGAGTAAAAAACCTTCTTCTGTGATATTGCCACTATCATCACGCTTGATCGCATGCTTGCCACCAGAGTCTATAGCTTCAAGCTCAAAACCGCTAAGATCTCCGGTACCCGCTGTTGGCTTTGATTCAGAATTACAAGATATAATTAGTGCAAGGGCGAAAAAAAATACTATGTTTTTCATCTTCGAAATATGGTTTTTTACTTTAAAAATTTCTCTAATTTAATAGATTGTGATGATTTTAAAAAATGAATCTAAAACGTCGACTTTGAGTAACAGAGAAATAGCTAAGACTTTCCAGTTTTTAGCGAAAATAATGGATTTTCACGGGGAGAGTTCTTTTAAAACAAAGGCCTATACCAATGCATATCTGAATATCAGAAAACTTCCTCAGGAGCTCAAGGGTATGGAGCTTTCAGAAATTGCTTCTTTACCGGGCATAGGTAAAGCTATCTCTGAAAAAATAGTAGAGCTATGCGAAAAAGGGCATCTTCAGCTTTTAGAGAATTATAAGGCACAGACACCTGAAGGTATACAAAGCCTCTTGACGATGAAGGGCTTAGGCGCAAAAAAATTAAAAGTTATTCATGAAAATTTAAATATTTCTACTCCTGGAGAACTTCTATATGCATGCCGTGAGAATAGACTATTGTCCCTTAAGGGCTTTGGGCAAAAATCACAGGATGCGCTCATTCCTCAGTTAGAGTATTTTATAGAATCCCAAGGTCGATTTCATTATGCCACGTTGGATAGAGCTGTTCATAATATCCTAGACTTATTATGGGAAAGATATCCTAGTGAAGAGCATGCTATCACGGGTGCAATGCGTCGAAAATGTATTATTATCGATGAAATAGAGATATTGACTACCGCTAGTAGCAGTGAGCTTGTAGTCCTAATACTTCAAGAGCTTGAAAGTTTAGAGCAGAATGATCAGGGAGTTTATGTCCTAGGATGCCCCTTGCATATAATAGAGACTGATATAGAAAATTTTAGTACCGAATTATTTTATTCAACGGGACCCTCTGATTATGTATCAGATTTTGAAGAGCTTATCGCCGCAGAATCAGAAGAGGCTATCTATGAGGCATCTAATGTGGCTTTTATTATCCCAGAATTGAGAGATAATGAGCATATTATCGGACAGAATAGAGAAGTGTACGATGATGATTTGGTTCAGTATGATGACCTTAAAGGCGTTTTACATAATCATAGTACGTGGAGTGATGGAGTCAATAGCATCAGAGAAATGGCGCAAGCCTGTATAGATCGTGGTTATCAGTATTTACTGATGACAGATCATAGCCAAACCGCATTTTATGCAAATGGATTGAATGTAGATCGGGTACTTGCTCAGATGGAGGAAATTGATCAACTGAATGATGAGTTTCAAAATTTCACCATCTATAAAGGCATAGAGTCTGATATCTTGAGCAGCGGTGCTTTAGATTACGAAGATGATATATTGGCATTATTTGATATCATAGTCGCTTCTGTACATGCTAATCTCAAAATGGATATTGATAGGGCAACCAAGAGATTGCTTACAGCTATTGAAAATCCATATACCCATATCTTGGGTCATCCTACAGGACGATTATTATTATCTAGAGAGTCCTATCCGTTGGATTGGAAGCGTATACTAGATGCTTGCAAGGCTAACGATGTAGTGATTGAACTGAATGCAAATCCTCATCGATTGGATATAGATTGGAGTCATATACAGCCTGCATTGGATCGAGGGATCAAGATTGCGATCAATCCAGATGCACATAGTATCTCAGGTATAGATCATATGCATTATGGAGTGCTTGCAGCTAGAAAAGGAGGGCTCACTAAAGATATGTGTCTGAATGCTTTAGATGCATCAGAATTTAACAAATGGGTAAAAACCCTAAAATATTAAGTCTTGTTAACGAGTTGTTAATCGGTATCAAATGAAGTTTTTCTTATGAAGAGCCTATATCTTTGAATCGTATTTAGAAATAATTATGTCAAACATTTTTTAATATCATTATCATGAAAACAAATTTTTTAAGCTTATTAGCTTTCGTTGCATTATTTGCACTTGCGTCATGTGGAGGAGATTCTGCAACTAAAGATGCTGCTAGAGATTCATTATCAACTGCAGCAGCTACTCCTGCAACTCCTGCTGCTAATCCAGCAACTCCTGCAACACCAGCGGTACCTACTGGTCCATTGACAACAATGGAATTTAAAGAAGATACTTACGACTTCGGTGAAGTAATGGAAGGTGAAAAAGTAATCTATGAGTATGCTTTTACCAATACAGGTAAAGAGCCATTAATCATCAGCAATGCTAAAGGTAGCTGTGGATGTACTGTGCCTGATTGGCCAAAAGAGCCTATCCCAGTAGGTGGTTCTAGCGTAATCAAAGTACAATTTGATTCTAAAGGAAAAGGAAAAGTAGGTGGTCAACCTCAAACAAAGAGAGTTACTATTACAGCTAACACAGATCCTGCAAATACTTACCTAACTATCAAAGGTAAAGTAAACAAAGAAGAATCTGCAACTACTGCAACTCCAGTGACTCCTAGCTAATTGGGATTTCAGAGTAAATCAAGATAAAAAGCCTTGCTTGACTAGATCAGGCAAGGCTTTTTTAATTTAACTATTACATTTGCGGCACAAATGAAAAAATATTTAGATCTAGTTAAGTTTAGTCATACCGTTTTTGCCCTTCCTTTCGCATTAGTTGGTTTTACTTTAGGTATGATTGCGGTCGAGTATCGATTTGAATGGAGATCATTTCTAGGGGTGGTAGGCTGTATGGTATTTGCCAGAAGTGCTGCTATGGCGTTTAATAGATATCTAGATCGCGATATCGATAAGCTCAATCCAAGGACCGCAGTGAGAGAGATACCTGCTGGTGCGATAGAGCCTAGAGCTGCTCTAATATTTACGTTGGTCAATGCTGTATTATTTATAGCTACTTGCTGGATTATCAATCCTCTGTGCTTTTATTTGAGTCCAATTGCATTGCTGATTACGCTAGGGTATTCTTACACTAAGAGGTTTACATTTTTATGCCATGTTGTACTAGGACTAGGTTTGGCTTTAGCTCCTGTAGGAGCATATATAGCGGTGACAGCCGAGTTTTCTTTAGAATCAATTATCTATGGCATAGGGGTGTTGACTTGGGTTTCTGGTTTTGATATTATATATGCGCTACAAGATGATGCTTTTGATCGTGATCATGGGCTACATTCTATGCCGGCAGATTTTGGTCGTGATAGAGCTCTTATGTTTTCTAAGAGTTTACATATCATCACTGCCTTAGCTTTTGTAGTAAATGGTTATTTATTGTACCATCAGAGTGGAGTAGCATGGTTAGTTATTTTAGCAACACTGACATTTATCATTTCGCTTATCATACAACATCGATTGGTCAGTAAAGATGATTTAAGCAGGGTAGACCAGGCCTTTTTTATGACTAATGGGATATCCAGTGTTTTGTATGGAATCCTGATTATTGCAAGTATCCTTATTTGAGATATTCTACAAATTTCTTAAATGCACGAGATCTATGACTAATCTCGTTTTTGACAGTATCGCCTAAGATGGCAAAAGAATCTTCATACTCTTCGGGTATAAAAATAGGGTCGTAACCAAAACCTTCAGATCCTTGTCGCTGCATACCGATTTTGCCTTTTATAATGCCTTCAAAATATTGAACGCCTTTTTCATCTACATAGGCGATGACGGCTCTAAACTGTGCTGAGCGATCGATTTTATCTTTCAAGTTGTAAAGTACTTTGTCAATATTTTTGTCGTGATCTCTTTCGGAGCCTGCATATCGAGCGGTATAGATACCTGGAGCCATATCTAGTGCAGTGATTTCCAATCCACTATCCTCAGCGAATACAGGCTTTTCATGAAGTTGAAAGATCGTATTTGCCTTGATAAAAGCATTTTCATGCATGCTCGATCCTGTCTCTTCTATATCATCTATATAGCCTATGTCATTCAGACTTTTTAAGCTTATATCCTCAGGTAATATATTCTTGATTTCTACAACCTTGTGCTCATTACCAGTGGCAAATATTAGGTGTTTCATGTTAGGAGAGGTATTCATTTTTTAGTGCATTCCAGAGATTTCCCTTTTGATTTTTATCATTTTGGATTTCGTCGATAGAAGGGCAAGCAAGCAATACAAATTGCTCATAGCGATGCCAATGAAATGGATTGAATTTATTTTGTAAGCTCAAGGTATCAGCATGTATACCAAACGTAATGACAAAGTCCAACTTATGAGTATCTACCAATTCTGCCAGTTGCAGGGTCTCATAGTTATCAAGTTTGCAAAGCAAAATATCATTTTCAGGATTAAGCTTAATTGCACTTATAATTTTGAAAATAAATGATTTGGTGTCTTCATTCAGATCATTATTTGGTATAATAACAGCAGTCCTAGGGCTGCTCGGCAGTACATCTGGTAGCTCAGATTTTGTTTCTGGCAGTTTGACAAGGTTTTCGTATTGAAAAAGTGAAGACAATGGTGTCTGGATTTGGTGTAGGGCTAAGATAGATAGATCGTGATTAGATTGATAGCTTTTCTATAATAAAAGAGGTAATTTTGTAATCTAATAAATGGTCGTTTCGTTTTATAGTAAGCCATGCGATCCTTGCTCATCAACTTAAACGTAATCAAATGCAGAGAATCAAAATTACCAGAACATCAAATTCTTCTATCGATTCACTAGATTTCAATAATATTCCATTCGGAAGTACATTTTCCGATCATATGTTTGAAGCAGATTATAAGGATGGGGAATGGTGCAATTTTGAGATTAAGCCTCTGAGAAGACTAAGCCTACATCCTGGCAATGCTGCACTGCACTATGGTCAGTCTATATTTGAGGGTATGAAAGCTACGAAGCACGTGGACGGTACTCCACTATTATTTAGACCTGAGATGCACTCAGAACGTATAAATGCTTCTGCCGATCGTATGTGCATGCCTACATTTCCTGAGGACGTATTTTTAGAAGCATTACATATGCTAGTTGATTTAGAGCGAGATTGGATTCCTCCGACAGAAGGGAGTGCATTGTATATCAGACCTTTTATGTTTGCTACAGATGAGGCTATAGGAGTACGACCTAGTAAATCCTACAAGTTCATTATATGCACTTTGCCAGTAGGCCCTTATTATCCCAAGCCAGTATCTTTATATGCTGATACCGAGTATATTAGAGCGGCACATGGAGGAGTGGGAGAGGCTAAAACTGCAGGTAACTATGCAGCATCTCTTTATCCTGCTAAGAAAGCCATGGAAAAAGGCTTTGATCAGATCATGTGGTTGGATGCTAAAGAACACAAGTATGTTCAGGAGGTAGGTACGATGAATATCTTTTTTGTAATAGATGGTAAGCTTATCACTCCATCTACTACAGGTACAATACTCAAAGGGATCACCAGAAATTCGATTATACATATTCTAAGAGACGAAGGATACCAAGTGGAGGAAAGGCTGATCGATATTAATGAAGTGATCAGTGCTGCAAAAGATGGGAGTCTGACTGAAATATTTGGTACAGGTACCGCAGCAGTAGTGGCTAAGGTTGATCGCTTGGCATATCAATCTGATGATTTTTCATTTGAGTTGCAAGAAGATAGTATAGCAAATAAAATTAAAGCAATCATCAATGGTATGCGTAGTGGCACAATAGAAGATAAATATGGATGGGTAGTACCCGTAAAGTCACTAGCGGCAAAATCAGTTTGAAAAAGCTAGCTACTCAATAAGTTTAATCTTTAAGAAACCAACGTACACCAAGTCTAAACCGACTGCCATAGTCAGTATAGTTAGGTAGCATGGCATTGAAGCTATTATTAAATAGTCCCAGCATATTTTCTTGGACAAGGAATACTCGGAACTCACTGATCTTGAAATTCAAAAATATATCGTACAAGTTATATTGGTCAAAATCACTACCCGTAGTATAAAATCTAGCATTCACAGGGCTGTAGCTCAGGCCTTGATCAAACTGAATATGTCTATGATCAATACCTAATTGGATGAGCATATTATTATTGAAGATGCGATCTTCAAAGTAAAGCTTGTGCTTAAAGCTTAAAGGTGGTAGACCGAATAAGTCTTCAGTAAATATCTGATACAAAAATGAAATATCGTATTTAAACTTCCATAAGCCCAATTTCTGATTGATCAAAAAACTAGTTGTGCTTATTCCACTTTTTGTTTGTAGTGGTTCTGCCTGTGCCCCTGTGAAATAAATCAAATTAGTCTCTACGCTTTGATTGAGTTGTACTCTAGTTTTACTTGTTGGGATAGAAAGACTAGCGCTTATTTTCGTGCCAAATGGTTTATCTAATTCAGGCTTATCCCACAATGCGAGTCCATTCACTTCAAAGTATCTATTGGTAATCGACGGAGTACGTCGATATGCCTCAAATGTTCCTGATATTTGAAAAATATTTGTCGAAAAAGCCAATGCTCCACTTAGATCAAAATCTCCAGCATAATCGAGTAGACCTAGCCTGAGCTTTGATTTGATATCGATATATTCAGCAAATTGAGTTTTGAGTCCAGCATTGAAAAAAAGGCTATTTTCATTATTATCCACAGATTCGTAACTGTTGCTAATATAGCTATGCTCCAGGCCGGAGGATACTCTTATGAGATCACCGCGACCGAGTTTAATCCCAATATAATTTTGTATTTGATCAGTTTTCCAATAACTCCTTATTCCTCGCTCTTCTATCAAGAAGTCACCATATAGCAAACTATCAGTAGCTGCATCCGTATCAATATCTGAATCGGAAAATCGATAGCTATCTTTGAGTAACGAAAATCGATGTTGTGCTTCCAAATCCCATTCACCGCTACGTGCTAGGTCTAAATATTGATGAATGCTGAAGTTTCTGTTTTCTCTGCGACTTTCTGCATTTTGAGTATTGACTACTGGTATACTTGTTAATTGTTCGTAAAATTCTAGTCCAAATAAAGTATCAGTGAGGATTCCACCATTGAATTCTTCATCTACATTATTTGAAAAATAACTAGTGATTAATCTATATTTTTTGTTTTCTGATAAGTACTGTAAAGCACTACCTATAGAAGTAAGCTTGGTCGCTTGATTATCATAAAAGCCTGTCTGATTGATACGTTGATAATCTATGTGTAAACTTATGCCATCCGAAAATCCTCTTGCAAACTTTGCATTGACTATAAAGTTATCTTGGCCTTGCGAAGGTGTAAAAGCAAGATCATTTAGGGGGCGGTTAAGATCAAATAGTTTAAAATTCTCAATTTTTATGTCATAGGGTCGATATTGATCTATTCCTATATCCAATCCTGATTTTGTATTCGTTTGATAAAGTATGGATGTAGATGCAGATCCTTTATTACCCATGTGCAGATAATCATAGTCTCCTTTTCTGGTAGGGTCGTATCTATGAAAATTATTCAATAGAGTATCAACATAGGGTTCAGATTGATCTAGGTCATCGAAATAGCTATAGTTGTAAATGGTCGTATCGGGAACGTTTACATTTTTCTTACGAAGTGTATCAAATCCTCCGCCTTCAGCGGTTGGGTTTCGACCAGTAAATTGAGCATGTAAGCAAGTGATGCTTAGAGCTAAAACTATCGTAGTACTTATAAATTGTTTTAATTGCATGTATGCCTTAGGAGTAAATGTACTAAAACGGTAAGTGAAATTAAATATTACCTCTAGTCTTTTAAAATGTAGGTAGTAGAGAAAATGCCGCACTTTCTACATCAGCGGTGCCTGTGGCTAGGAGTATAACAGCCATCTTTTGATCTGGAATCATAAGTATAGAGCTTCTAGATCCTCCTGTGGCTCCAGCATGGCCTACCAGTGTTTTTCCCTTATACGTATTGGATAGCCAAAAAGTACCTATTGGTCGATTGTCATACTTACTCAATACATGAGTTGCTTTCGAAAAAATATTTGGATCCTCCCAATGTGCTTTGGCATACTTGACCAGATCATTACAACTACTCTTGATAGATCCTGCTGAGGCGAGTATGTCAAAATTCCAAAATGATACCTCTCCGTTTTGATTGTATGGAAGAGCTATATTTTGGCATGTGTTTAGGTCTATATTTTCGCTATTACTTGAGCTCATTCCAAGTGGGTCAAAAATATATTCTTGTAATAATTGACTGTATGATTTATTATAGGATTTTTCGAGTACGTGACCAATTATACCTGCACCTAGATTGGAATAATTAAACGTTGATTTGGTAGTCGTCCCGGTATAAGTAATTATAAATTTTTCTAAGTTTTTAAGATTATAGTTAGCATAAGGATCATTAACAGCGAAGTTTTCTATCATCCATAAATTGCCTGGTATACGGGGTAGACCACTGCTATGAGTCACGAGTTCTTTTATAGTCGTTCGGGGAAATTGTTCACTCCATGTTATGTTTTGAAAAACAAGATGATGCAGCGAATCCGTTAGGTCAATTTTACTATCAGCAGTAGCTTGTTGTACTAATGCACCAGTAAATGTTTTGGTGATAGAGCCGATTTCATATATCGTGGCAGAATCAGGTGCTGTTGCTGTAATCTTTGATTTTTTACCGTAAGATAAATACGCTACATTTTCATTGTTGATAATAGCACAAGAAGCACTCTGCACCCCAAGTGCTGTCATTATACTATCGAATCTGACCGAGATATCAGATTGGGCTCTAAACTTCGTAGTACTTATCAGGAATACTAATATGGTTAGCAATCTCATACCGCTTATTTAATATTATTTTCTAAATACAACTTCATTGACTGCAGCATCATTATCTAGTATAGCTTTCAGGCTTTTAGCACTGGTTGTCTCCGGGTCAAACTTAAGCATATATACATTTTGGTTTGCAGCCATTTGTTGAATTATTTGGAGACCGTACGCTTTATAGTTTTTGATCCATCTTGGGACAAGGGTATCCTTAGTAAAGGAAACTATCAACTGAGTATCTTTTAAATTATAATGTTTATCATACTCATCTTCTTCTACCTCAGTCCATCTATCCGTGCTTTCGGCGAGTTCTTCTAGCATCTTTTGTAATGTTTTAATTTCTTCCGGTCGTTCCATTTTACCTTGTACCTTTTTGATTTTGCCATTGAAATAATATTTGATTCTTATCAAAGGCATATCAGGTATATTACTAGGATATTCGGTTTCAAAAGCCATGTAATTGATGTCATCTATATAATCAAATATTTTAGCGCATACGCTTTCATCCAATTTCTTGGTATAGATCCCTTCTTTTTGAGTAAATCGGATGGAGCGAAACTGCATGATACCATTTCGATTAATCTCAAACTCGTATGATGGGCATCTTCCAAAACAAGCTCCTTTGTATAGACTGATTTTATGCATTGGCTCAATCATATCAACCTCGGAGTACTGATCAGTTTTTTTTGTTCCTCCACAGGCAACTATCAGGATTGAGGTTAGTGCTAAAATATATTTCATCATAATCATGCGTTTATTTAAGAGAAGACGTAATTGAAAACAATATTGTATGCGGTTTTGAGGATCCTAACACGAATTTAAATCTTTTCATCAGATCAAAAGGAAACTAGAAAACGCCACAACAAAAATATTAAAGAAGAAGGTAGTGGCATAGAATAAAGCTACTATCCCAAATTTGACCAGACTTTTAATCCAAGATTGTCTAAAATAAAATTTGATATCTAGAAAAATATATAAAGCTGAAAACCATAGGAGCCAAGTAGCGTATTCAAAGTTTATACTAAACAGGTAGTTGACAATAAACATCAGAATGAATAAAATAAAAATAATAACGTGATGATGGAGCATAATCACGATGAGCTCTGTGTAATATGGTCGATGCCGTATGTAAAGGATCATCATAAACCCTGCGGTTATGAAAATAGTCAATAAAACCATCCAAATAAAATTGCCGAGTGTAGACCTTATCATTCCTTTTCTATCATTATTGACCTTGATAGATTGACCGATGATCAGACGATCATAATACTCTTCAATATCATATTTCTCATAAATTTCATTGATGGTAAGTTCTGCCACATCCTTATTTGTGATTCTATATTTACTAGAGACATCTAGAAAAAGATCGATTTCTTCGAGAGTTTCTATAAACTCGTATTCATCGATATTAAAAAGTTCAGACTTAATGGAATCTAAATTTTCTTGTGGCTCCAATGGGAATTTGATAAGCAAGGAGTCAAGATTTTCTTGGGTGATTTGTTTATGATATTCTGAGTAGGCTTGATCTTGATTCAAAGTCCCTATCTCGTTACTTATCGTACCAATCATCAATGTGACAAAGATGATCAGGGTTATGACAAATAATCTTACGGGATGAACATATTTTTTTCTTTGACCAGCCACAAAGGCTCTTGAAAGATATGCGGGTCTCCATATATCTCTTAATGTTCTCCATATAGCTCCATCAAAAGAGAAGAATGTTTCAAAGAACTGAGCAATGATATCTCGAAGTTTAAGTTCGCTTGCATGTCGTGCTTGACCACAATTAGAACAATAGTTCATTGCTCCATGATATGTGGTATCACAGTTCAAGCAATAGTTACGCTTCTCGGTAGAATTTTGATTCATATATAAAAGTGATGTACCAATGCTAATCTACCACTTTTAGGCTACATATTAAAAATGGTACAATGTTTGCCTTTTAATCCTGTGATTCAAGATTTGAAACGACAAATCGACTTTGAATTTTGGTAATAATTGAAAATCAAGCACTTACACATTAATTGAATTATTATTTAAAGTATTGAAGAGAGTAGAATCAAAAATGATCTCAGAAATCAAGAACACAAATCGAGAGAAAATGAAAAATTTTCAAAAAGTATTTTCCTTAATTTACCTCCCTTTAGTGATGCTAATGGTGTCATTGTCAGGAGCGCTTACCGCACAATGTACAGTAGACTGTCCTGTTGATATTAATCAATCAGTGCCTTTCGGAGATTGTACGGCATCTATTGTTTATGTTACGCCTCCCAGCGATAATGACTGTAGTAGCGTAATTAACAATTTTACTGGTGAGTTGGGTTTTAATAACTGGCAATTTAGCTCTTCAGGTGATGGTGGGAGAACCTCACTTGGTACTACGACACTCAACTTAACTAGTAATAATAATGGTATAGCAGGGTCTACTCAATATTGTATTACCTTGGATTTCCATGATAATTTGACTTCAACTGGTGAAGAAATTAATACTTCCAACGGGATGTTTAGTTTCAGTTGGAATTATAATTCCAATGAGTCCAATGCTAGTGATGATGCGTTTTATTTTGTAAATGATGGTGTTGATAATCTTGTTACTGCTGGTGCTCCAGGTACTGGTACAGGCGCAGCTAACCAAAACAGTTCATCAACCTTTGCCGTCACCGATGGTTCTCAAATATGCTTTGATCAAAGATCATACGATGGTATTGGAGGTAGTGCCACAACCACAATAAGTAATGTTACATTGACATATATTTATACACCAACTTTAGTAAGTGGTTTTGCTTCTGGTGGAGATTTCCCACTGGGTACAACAACAGTTGTATATGAAATTTATAATACCGATATAAGTCAAAGAACTGCATGCGAATTTGACGTGACTGTCACCGAAAATGGAACTGCAGTTGGAGGACCTAGTTGTAACAACGGAGTTCAAATTTCTTTAGATGAAAATTGTGAGGCAATCGTTACTCCAGATCAAATATTAGAAGGGGATAACTACGGTTGCTATGATAAGTATACGGTTGATATCATGGATGCAGCTGGCAATTCAATAGGAAATACTGTGACTTCTGCTAACATTGGGCAAACATTAGATGTTCGTGTATACGACAACGCCGCTAATCCAAATAGCTGTTGGGGTACTATCATTATTGAAGATAAAAATCCACCGTTATTGGATTGTAGAGATGTATGGACGAGATGTAAGCTAAACCCTAGTACGGCTACATCAACTGATCCAGGGGATGCAGTTCCTACTAGTTATACGTTCTCAAATAGCCCTAATCTGGCGTTATCAGAAGGAATGGCAGCGAGTTCAACTTTCAATACGAACTATGATATAATGCTCAACGAGCTTAATGGATTTGAGATTAGTGATATGAATATTTCACTAAATATTTCTCATCCAAATATTTCTGATTTGTCTGCAACCGTTAGCTTGGTTGTAGGATCTACAACCACTGTTGGACCGATAAATTTATTTGATTTTACAAGTACTTCATGTACGACTGCGGATTTAAATTTGACTTTTGATGATGAGAGTACAATGACTTATTCTAGTCTAACAACAACATGTGGAGCTTCTGCCCCAGCTTTTAGTGGAATATCACAAGCACAATCATTGCTATCTGCATTTGATGGATCTGAAGCTTCAGGAATATTGAGATTTACTTTTACTGATCAAGCTGTAATAGCAGCTGGACCGACTACGGGTGTTCTCAATTCTGTAAATATTGAGTTTACTCAAGAAGAGGGTATAGTAAGTTTTCCTGGTCCATTAGGTGCTAGCTATACATCTACAGGTAATAATCAATTTACAACCAACGATATAGATCCTTGTGGTCCCGTTACGCTTAACTATAATGATGATGTGATAGAGCAACCATGTACTAGCCCATATATACGTACTATAGAAAGAACTTGGAGTGTAGTCGATGCTTCTAATAATTCATCTTCATGTACTCAGACCATCTATGTATTTAGAAATGATCTAAGTGACTTAGTATGGCCACCTCATTATGACGGATCTACAGGAGGACAGGCTCCATTGTCATGTAATCTATATGGTGATACAGCTCCTACTCCAGCTGATACTGGTATGCCTACAGGATCATTCTGTGAAAATGTAGAAATATTTGAGCCAGAAGATACTAGAATTGATATATGTGCTAAATCATACAAGCTTATCAGAAAATGGAAAGTTGTGGATTGGTGCTCAGGAGATATTTTAGAATATGATCAGATTATTAAAGTTGAAGATACTCAAGGACCTGTAGTAGTTTGTGTTCAAGATACCGTTATTGCTGCTGATCCTTACAGCTGTGGAGGTACATATGTATTCCCTGAGCCTGTAATTAATGGTGATTGCAGTAATACAAATTACGAAGTAAGTTATGTTTTTGATACAGACAATGATTGTGTGGTTGATCCAACAGCTGTCTACATTGACGATAACATAAGCACAAACTCTGCTGGAAATTTTGTAGTAACGGGTATGCCTTTCGGTTGTTCGTGGTTGCGATATAGAGTCTACGATGAGTGCGGTAATTATACAGATTGTTTTACTGAGGTAAATGTTATTGACCAAACTCCACCGATAGCCGTTTGTGATGAGTTTACGGTAGTATCCTTAGGAGCTGACGGTTGGGCTACCATACTCGCCGAGACTTTTGACGATGGTAGTAATGATAACTGTGAAATCGATTACTTCGAGGTAAGAAAACTTACTGATGTATGTGGAATATCTGGGAATACAAATTTTGGGACTTCTGTTCAATTCTGTTGTGAAGAATTTGATCAAACCATTCAAGTAGAATTTAGAGTGTTTGACAAAGCTGGCTTATCGAACACTTGTACAGTAGATGTTACAGTACAAGATAAATTAGGTCCTGTAATATTAAGTTGCCCTGATGATGTGACCTTAGATTGTCAGGTAGAAAATGTAGACCTGTCTACCTATATGGCTCAGGTTGATTATATTGATAATTGTAGCGCAACCATTGAAACGATTGGTTCAATTGGAAATCTTGATCAATGTGGAGAGGGTTCATTCACAATTACTTATAAAGTAACTGATGCAGCTGGATTGACTGATCAATGTTTTCAAACATTTACGTTTGAAGATTTAGACCCTTTTACTTTTGGAGATATTGATTGGCCAAATAATTATGATGCGTCTTCAAATGCTAATAACTGTAACCCAAGTCTAGAACCAGAAGATTTGCCTACAGCAAATGCATATCCAGATTTAGATGATGACTTCTGTAGCCTTACGGCTTCAACCTTCGAAGATCAGTCTTTCTATGTAGTAGAAGGGGCTTGTGTTAAAGTGATCAGAACATGGACAGTGATCGACTGGTGTACATATGATGCCAACGCTAATACAGGTATATACACTAACACTCAGATCTTAAAAGTGAATAATTCGGGAGCTCCGACTTTCACTACTACTTGTGCTGACAGAACAGAGTGTATTTACGGAGATAACTGTGATGGTAGCGTAAGTTTTGCAACAACAGTGACTGATGATTGTACATCTTCAGAAGATATACAAGTTGAGTGGACACTTTCAGGTTCTCAAGACGATGGAGGTAGTTATTCAAATTCTGGTTCTGGGATATCTTTTAATAGAACATTAGAGCCAGGTGATTATACGATTACTTGGACTGCTGAAGATCACTGTGGTAATTTAAGTACTTGTACCTACGATATCAGAGTCAATGATTGTAAAGCACCAACACCATATTGTCATTCAGCAGTAGCATCTGCAGTTATGGATGTAAGTGGTACTTTAGAAATTTGGGCTAATGACTTTGACTTGGGTAGTTTTGACAACTGTACTGATCAAGGAGATTTGAGATTTTCATTCTCTTCCAATGTAAATCAAACAAGTGTAACATTCACGTGTAACGACATACCAGATGGAGAATCAAATCTAATCGAACTTCAGATGTGGGTTACTGACTTAGCTAATAATCAAGATTACTGTACAGTTTACATTGACTTACAAGACAATGAAGCACAAGTATGTCCTGGACCAAGCAATGGATTTGCCTACCTGAGAGGTAATATATATAATGCAAATAATCAGATGGTAACAGATGTTGAAGTAAGTCTTCAATCAAATCAATCAGGGGTTAACTTACCATCTATCATGACAGAATCTGATGGAGCATATACATTTACGAATCTACCTCACTTTGGTACGTATTCTGTAGAAGCTACTAAAGATATTGATATCATGAATGGTGTTTCTACCTTAGACTTAGTACTGATTCAAAAGCATATTTTAGGTATTCAGACATTTGATAGTCCATATAAAACTATCGCTTCTGATATCAATAATAATGGAACTGTATCTGCGACAGATCTTATCGGATTACGTAAAGTGATTTTAGGTATCAATAGCGAGTTTGGTAATGGTCAAGAGTCATGGAGATTTGTAGAGAAAGATCATTCCTTCGTTAGTAATACTGATGTATTCCCATATGATGAGAATATCAACTTAGTATCGATTACGCAGAGTTTTGATAATCAAGACTTCATAGCGATCAAGATAGGTGATGTCAATACGACAGCCAATCCAAGTCAATTGACATCTAATGAGGACTTAGAGAACAGAAGCAGTAAGACGCAGGTATTTTCTATGGAGGATAAAGAAGTATTGAAAGGATCGATGATATCAGTTCCAGTGTCAGCAAAGGACTTCAATGAAATGATTGGATATCAAATGAGTATCGATTTTGACCATACGATGTTAGATTATGTTGGTTTTGAAAGTGGAATGCTTGAAGTATCAAATGAAAACTTTGGATTGAATAATGTAAAAGAAGGAGTAATTACCACATCTTGGAGTACAATGGAGCCTGTGAGCTTCAGTAATCAGGATGAGTTGTTCTCACTTACATTTATAGCCAATGATAATATTACTTTATCTGAAGCACTTACATTCAACAGCATTATAACTGATGCCGAAGCTTATAATGCAGAGCTCGAGGTAATGGATGTCTCTCTAGAGTGGAGAAATACGGTAGACAGTAAAGAGTTCTCATTAGGTCAGAATACTCCTAATCCATTTAATGCAACTACATCCATAGGTTATCAAGTTTCTGAAAGCGGTATTGCAACATTATCGGTATACGATGTCACAGGTAGACTAGTAGTACAAAGAAGTCAAGATGCGGTAAAAGGAACCAATACGTTTGAAGTATCAAGCGAAGAGTTTAATACCAATGGTATTATGTACTATACCGTAGAAGTGAATGGTCATAAAGCAACTAAAAAGATGATCCTTATCGATTAATCTTAGTGAAGATAGATAGAGTAGAGATACTCTGACTGATCCCATAAAAACTGGCTTGCTTACAGAAATGTAAGCAAGCCTTTTTTAGTTTAACCTAAAATTATTCTTTTGAAATTTCAAAAGAACAACAGACGATTGATTTACAAAGTATTATAAGGATATTTACAATGCCAAAATGGTTAAAATCAAGGTCAGGATTAAGCCATGACGAAATCATTGAATACCAGTAATTTCGTCCAATCTACGGGCCGATTAATCATTTCAAATTCATTCTCGGTTAAATACTTGGCAAGAATTACTGATTGACTGTATTTGGTAATGTTAGATCATTTCCCTGGTATACCTTGGAGTATGGAAGTCTTAGATACATAGTTAGAAGAAAATTAGGGTAGTAGCTCGAGAATAAATATTTCATTAACCCTGAGCGCATAAAATGTGACGATACATAACCAACTATTTCATTTCTTGATTCGATTTGTGATTTTGATATCTCCTATGCATATAAGACATTACAAATTCACAATATGATGTAGTTATATCCTGGGCAATTCAGTCGAAACCTATGACTGGAACAAATTTTTTGATTAATCACTAAGCAGCGTATAGCTTTATTAATAGAATGAATAGTCTCAATATTGGCTTTTATATCTATCAATAAACGGAGAAAATAGTAAACAAGATTATAGAAATTTTTCAGATCAAGCTAAGAAGAGAATTTAGTCAAACGACTGATTTTCTACAGTTGCTTTATTGACAAGTTCTTGATATTCTTTTGGGGTAAGACCATCCATGCAAAAGTCTATAGGATTGATTGCTTTACCATTGATCCTAACTTCATAATGTAAGTGAGGAGCTGTACTTGTTCCGGTAGAACCAATAGTCCCGATTTTTTGTCCCTTGGTGACTTCATCGCCTTTTTTAACCAGCACAGCATCCATATGAGCGTAAAGAGTAGAATAGCCATATCCATGATAAACAATGACATTGTTGCCATATCCATTTTTACGTTTCTCCACTCTTTGAACAACTCCGTTGCCAGTAGCTTGAATTGCAGTGCCTCGAGGCGCTGTGAAGTCTATACCTTTATGAAATTTTTTCACTTTATGGACAGGGTGAATACGCATCCCATATCCTGATAAACTGTACATACTTCTTTTAAGCTCATTTTCCTTTACTGGCTTGATAGATGGAATGCTAAGAAGGCGTTCTTCTCTTTCAATTGCTAGGGAGTACAGTGTATCTACAGATTTTTTCTGTAGTTCTATCTTTCTTTTGAGTTGATCTATTTTTGTAAGTGAGTTCTCGATTATATCACCCGATTCCCTAAAGTTATCCAATTCTTGGTAACGATTGCTACCACCTATACCACCATTCCAAATGCCTTCGTCAAGAGGATCGATTCCAAAAATCACTCTATGTATATCCGAATCTTTATTATGTAGATATTCTAAATCCTCAGCAACGGCATCAAGGTCTCTGTCTAAAAGATTATAGTGATAGTTGAGCTGATTTATTTCTCTCTCCAGAGATTGTTCCTTCGGACTCGGAATATAGTGCGAAGCAATGAAAAACAATACTAAAGCACCAAGCAAAATTGTGCAAAGACCTGCAACTGATCTAAGTATTATTTTACTCTTTGGTGTTTTATAAATCTCGTACTTAAGGGTACTAGGATTGTATACGTATTTTTCATTACTCATTGGACGATGGTTGTCAGATTTAATACTACTTTTATGCCTTAATAATACGTATGTTCAGGGAAATAAGGCTCGCCAAAATTACCTGTCTACATCCGTAAAACAAAATTTGAATACCATAAATTTTAAATTTTCATATATCGATACCATTAATAGATAACCTGCTGATAGACTGCGATTTATATAACATGTTACTATGGACTGTGTAATAATTTTTCATAGTGGAAAATAAAAGTGGGAAAGATATGTGTTATAATTATACGATATGAAGGCGAATGAGATAAGGCAAAAATTCTTCGATTTTTTTGAGTCCAAAGACCATAAAATTGTGGCTTCAGCACCCATAGTAATCAAAAATGATCCTACTCTCATGTTTACCAATGCGGGTATGAATCAATTTAAAGATTTTTTTCTTGGTAATGCCACACCAGAAAATCGTAGAATTGCTGATACTCAAAAATGTTTACGTGTATCTGGTAAGCACAATGATTTAGAAGAGGTAGGTATAGATTCTTATCATCATACCATGTTTGAAATGCTTGGTAATTGGTCCATCGGTGATTATTTTAAAGAGGAGGCCATTGCATGGGCTTGGGAGTTATTGACAGAAGTATATCAATTGCCAAAAGATAGACTATACGTTACCATTTTTGAAGGTGATCAAAAAGAAAATCTTGAATTGGATAACGAAGCTGCGGATTACTGGAGCACATGGATTTCTAAAGACAGAATTATACCTTTCGACAAAAAGGATAACTTTTGGGAAATGGGTGATACAGGACCATGCGGTCCTTGTTCAGAAATTCATGTGGATCTACGTACTGATCAAGAAAGAGCTAGTGTAGATGGTAAAACTTTGGTCAATATGGATCATCCACAGGTTGTGGAGATTTGGAATTTGGTCTTTATACAGTACAATAGAAAAGCGGATGGTAGTTTAGAAAATTTACCGGAAAAGCACATAGATACAGGTATGGGCTTTGAGCGTCTTTGTATGGCCATGCAGAGCAAGACATCTAATTATGATACAGATGTTTTTAATCCATTTATTAATCTTATAGAGGACAAAACAGGTATCAGGTATAAAGGTAGCTACGATTTATCCGCCAAATCGGATATTGCCATGAGAGTTATCGTTGACCACATCAGGGCGGTCGCTTTTGCTATTGCAGATGGCGAGATGCCAAGCAATACCGGAGCGGGTTATGTAATAAGAAGAATTCTTCGACGTGCAGTACGATACTATTTTTCTTTCTTAGATAGGAAAGAACCCCTCTTACATGAGTTGATAGGATTATTAGCTGATCGATTTGCAGATGTATTTCCAGAACTGAAAGCTCAAGAAGCATTTGTAACTAACGTAATGCTTGAAGAAGAAAAATCGTTTTTACGGACTCTAGATGCCGGCCTTAAAAGAATGGATCAGCTTGATATTCGGGGTGATACGATACCAGGATCTGTAGCTTTTGAATTATATGATACCTACGGATTTCCAATTGATTTGACACGGTTGATCGCAAGTGAAAGAGGATTTAAAGTTGACAATTCAGGATTTGAAGAATCATTGGAAGCGCAGCGCAATCGAGGTCGAGCAGCAACTCAGAGAAGTACAGGAGATTGGATCGTTTTAGATGATTCTGCTGAGGTTAATTTTGTTGGATATGATGAGTTTCACGTTGCTAGTACTAAAGTCATAAAGTACAGAACCGTTAAAGAAAAAAATAAAACTATATATCAAATAGTACTTAATACTACACCGTTTTATGCAGAGGGAGGAGGTCAAGTAGGGGATTCTGGTGTTCTTGATTTTGAGGGAGAAAAAATAAAAGTGATCACCACTAAAAGAGAAAATGATTTATTCATTCATCACGTGGAAAAATTTCCTTCTGATCTACAAAAGACTGTCGATGCTACCGTTAATAAGCCGCGGAGAGAGTTGATTGAAAATAATCACTCAGCAACTCATTTGATGCATTCTGCCTTGAGGGAAGTACTCGGAGATCATGTGCAGCAGAGAGGATCGTTGGTCAAAGATTCATACCTCCGATTTGACTTTTCTCACTTCGCAAAAATGACTTCTGAGGAGATTGAAAGAGTAGAACAAAGAGTTAATCAAAAGATTAGGGAAAATATAAGATTGCAAGAAGATAGGGCGATTCCAATCGCAGAAGCCCAAGAGAAAGGAGCTACCATGCTCTTTGGTGAGAAATATGGTGATGTGGTGAGGATGATCACCTTCGATCCCACATATAGCAAAGAGCTCTGTGGTGGATGCCATGTGGATGCAACTGGGGAGATAGGTATATTCAAAATAAAGAGCGAATCAGCTGTGGCAGCAGGTGTCAGACGTATAGAGGCTCTCACATCCGTTGGGGCAGAGAAGTATATCAATGATAAGCTTACGCAACTTACGACCGTAGAGCAAATGTTCAAAAGTCCACAACCTGTAGAATTACAAGTAGCAAAGCTATTGGACGATAACAAAAATCTTCAAAAGGAGATAGAAAAACTTCAATCTGGACAGGCTAATGCATTAAAAGAAAGTCTCATCGCGGAAGTACAAGTGCTAAATAATAAAAACCTATTGGCGGCAAAAATTGATCTTAATGATAGTAAAGCTGCTAAGACTCTCGCATATAACATTGAGAAGGAGGTTGGAGACGCTGTTATTCTATTTGCTATTGAAAACGGTCCTAAAATACAGTTGATGTTGACCATTAGCGAAAGTTTAGTGAAAAATGAAAGTATGCATGCTGGAAATATTATTAGAGAAATTTCAAAGCACATCAACGGCGGCGGTGGCGGTCAAGCATTTTTTGCCACAGCAGGAGGGTCTAATCCTGAAGGTATTCAAGAAGCATTGAAAGCCATTGAAAATCATTTGTAAGTTTTGAGTTACACTTTGTATATTAAAGCAAAATAACTTGGAATGAATAGATTTCTCTTTCTCTTAAGCCTTATTTCGGCTTTAGCTCTCAGCTTGAGTGCCCAACATCAAGAAAGTAATTTTCTTGATGAAGAACTTGTTGCTTTCCTTAAAATTCAAAAAGAGGATAGCCAATATGTGAAGAAAATGACCCAAAATTTGACCTCTTACCTGCAAAAGGAAGGAATAGACCAACAATCATATATTAGCTTACTACAGGATCATGCAGCTGTGGTTGAAGGTAAAAAAGTGTCGGAAGAACAGAAGGCTATCATTGAAAAGATAGATTCACTTAAGTCCGAATATGAGGAGGGAAGAAAGCAAAACATGAAAGACCTAAGAATGAAATATAATATTTCAGAAGATCGACATCTCGCTTTGAAAGAAGCCTTGAATAAAGATATGGATCTTAGAAAAAGATTGATTATTCAACAATCTAAAATCTAAGAATCATGAGAGTGCTAGCAATATCAATATCTATTTTCTTTCTTGGTCAAGGGGTATTTGCTCAATTTTTACCCAGCCGATATCAAGCAGAAGTCTTTTCTCAATGGACCGAGACGAGTGAAGTACAATTTAGTACCGGGGTCCCTCAACCGACGCCTGGCGGTGGCTTTTACGAATGGATAACTGGATATCCCCTCAATGCTGATGAAGTCAATACGACCAATGTCAATCTCTATATGGATATTTTTGAACCAGTTGGTGATACTCAGTCGAAGCGACCAGTGATCATTATATGTTTTGGAGGAGGATTTTTGGATGGAAGTAAAGATCACTGGAGTATGAGATTACTAGCACAGGATCTAGCTAAACGCGGTTTTGTTACAGCAACCATTGATTATCGATTAGGTATGAATATTTTTGATGAGGGTCTAAGTCAACGAGCCGTTTATCGAGGGCTGCAAGATGGTAGATCGGCAATCCGATTTTTTAGAGCGGATGCTGCTGGGGCGAATACCTATAAAATTGATCCTGATCAGATTTATATCGGTGGGCACAGCGCAGGAGCTTTCATCGGCACTCATATCGCTTATATAGATAAAAACATTGAAAGGCCGCTATCTACTACATCCGCATATTCTCAGGGAGGAACGACATTGTCGGATCAAGGTTGTTTCGATTGCGCTGGAGATAATCAAGGGTATTCTGGTCATGCCAATTCAATTTTTAGCCTAGCTGGTGCCGTAGGAGACTTAAATTATATGGAAACTGCAGATGATCCGAGTATCGTGATGTTCCATAGTGATGATGACGGTACCGTACCATATACCAATGGTGAACCTTTTAGTAACGTTTCTTTTTTGGTTGTAGGTTCCGATCTGCCAGTTGTGTATGGTAGTGAAAATATGGATGCGAGAGCTGCTACGATAGGTTTGCCTAAAGAGTTTTATAGTTACACTAATCGTGGTCACGGAGTTCATGAGGATGGTAGTACTGCATTGTATAGCGATATCGTTCCTGGTATTGCGGATTGGTTTTATGATCAAGAGCTCAAGCCCGAAGATCATCAGATATATGGTCCTGATATTGTATGTAGTACTGATCTTACAAGAGACTATAATACAGATGCAGGTTTAGCAGAATTGTACGATTGGCAAGTTACAGGAGGCACATTTGTGCAACAGAGTAGTTCGTCTAATGAAGTCACCGTATTATGGGATGCGAGTGCTCCTGTGAAATCACTATCTGTAACCCCATATAGTTGTGGAGGTGCTCCAGGCGAAACCATTCTGCTGAATGTGATTGTTAATACAACTGTTCAAAACACATGGCAAGCGACTTCGGGTAATTGGGGTGATGCTAGCAATTGGAGTTTGGGTATACTTCCAGAAGTTTGCCATGAGACGTTTTTACCTGTGCAATCAAGTAGTTACTTCGTAGATTTGAATGGTATCGACGCGGATATACGTTCTTTGAACGTAGGAGGTAATGCTACGCTTAATCTATCGAATGGATATACATTGGATGTCAAAGGAGGTGGAGTAGTGGATATCTCAGGAATGTTCAACCTGAGTGGAGTACTTAAGGTCAGAGATAATTTCAATACAGAATCAGAACTTACGATTTCTGGTCAACTTATCAATTCGAGTACAGGGTTAATAGAAGTTCATCAATTCTCTGACAAAGGCATAGATCTAAAAATCTCTGGTTCTTTAGTAAATAATGGGACAGTTACGATCCTCGAAGAATAATACAATGAGTATTATTCTTCTTCCACGATCGATTCGTTGAGTTGTTTTTCTTGGTGTTTGAAGACCCAATCTATTTGATCGAAGTGGAAAAAAGCAAAGAATAATACGGTGTAAGCAATAGCAACTACTGCGCTTATGCTTAATATTTCCGATTCTCCTAAGAGGACAGGAATAAAGTTTAAAATGGTCGAGGTTCCGATGATTATCCAGAATAGCTTGGAATGATATAAGTAGAACATACCTAATAAAATAGTACCGATACCAACTATCAATACTAGTGAATGTGTAAAGTAGTCCATGCCACTCGGATATCGTAAGAAAAGTGGTTGGTATTGTCCCCATAAGGAGATAGAAGCGATTAGTATGAATAGTACTTTCCAACCATTATTATTATATGATTTGGCGAACCTATCTTTCAATAAAGCTATATGCCCTTTACGTAGTATAGCGCTACCTTCAAAATACCTGTCTCGAAATACGAGTAAGCTGAGAAATATCCAACGAAGAAGTGGTATTTGAAGTAAAATAAAGTACCCGTCAGGATATCGACCCTTTGATGCCATAAGTGTCAAAAGAAAAGAACGATAGATGGAAGCTATTAAGATCATGGTAGAGATGCCAAGTAAAAAGATAGGTCTTGCTAATATTTGTAATATTATTCTGGATTCTTGATTCTTTGAAACAGAATACATTGGTGTAGCAATACTCTTTATAAAACTCATGATTTCAATCGATGAAAATAAAATTGCTGAACTTAAGACTGAAAATAAAATGAAAGTCGATATGCGATCCATATCAAAATATGCTCTACAACTTCTTAATGCGGTAAAAAGAGGGGTTTTAGTTTTTGAAAATTGATACATCCACCAAAAGGCACATATATGCAATATGATTTTCTGATTTTCGATGTAAAACCAAAAAAGAGGAATCACTCTATACGAACCATCTTTATTTGGAATCTCCATCCTAAGTAACTCATTGAAGTCGATGGAGGTGACTCTTTCAATGATGCGGAAAAACTCATAAAATCCTCCAGAAAAACTTAAGGAATACAGCATAAAGCCCAATAGAATAAATCTGGGTAGGTATTTTTTACCAAAACTTAAATGCCCAACATATGTAATTGGAAAAATGAATAGGATCCACTGTAAGCATAAAATCAATAATTGATAACTATAACCACTTAATCCCACATTCGAGAAGAGGTGAATGATTAAGTGTTGAGAAAATAGTAATAATCCAAGAGTTCTGAAATATCGAAGGTGATCAACTAGTCTTAAAAGTAGGAAGCTTAAGCATAGCTGAAATGCAAAATAAGATATACGTCTTAAAAGAATTATTGTCTGATCGGAATAGCATAGATCTGAAGCCTTAATTAAGGAGCCAACGTAAGAAATTAGCACATTTGAAACGAACAGTATAATAGAAGCAATGAAGGCCATCAAAATTATTCGAGAAAAAGCCTTGCTGAAAAGTACCATATTAAATCACTGAGGGTAAACATTACCAAACCTGTTAAATGTAATTGATTTAGAGATCTTACAGCTATATTTTCGCTAATAATTAAAATACCTCTTGCACATCCAAAAAATAGTAGTACTTTTGCAGTCTCTTTTGAGAGAGGTGTATGTTATCCAATCTCAAAAGCTTTGAAATTATATAAAATTGTCCAATGCCAACTATTAATCAGTTAGTACGAAAAGGTAGAAAAAAGATTGTTCAGAAGAGTAAGTCAAGAGCACTAGACTCGTGCCCTCAGAAAAGAGGTGTATGTACTAGAGTATATACGACTACTCCAAAGAAGCCTAACTCAGCACTTAGAAAAGTTGCTAAGGTTAGATTAACAAATGGAATAGAGGTGATAGCCTATATTCCAGGAGAAGGTCACAATCTTCAAGAACACAGTATCGTATTGCTTAGAGGAGGTAGAGTAAAGGATTTACCGGGAGTTAGATACACAATTGTAAGAGGAGCTCTGGATACCGCTGGTGTTACAGACCGTCTACAGTCTAGATCTAAATACGGTACTAAAAGACCTAAGAAATAACCTTAAAGCGAGACAGCTATGAGAAAAAGAAAACCCAAAAAGAGGATAATCCAGCCAGATCCAAGGTTTGGAGATCCGATGGTAACACAGTTTGTTAATAACATGATGTTCTCTGGAAAGAAGAGTGCTTCTTTTGCTATCTTTTATGATGCAATGGATAAAATAAAGGAACGATCTCCTGAAGAGGATCCGCATGAAGTATGGAAGAAAGCATTGAATAATGTGATGCCTCAGGTAGAGGTGAGATCTAAGAGGGTAGGTGGTGCTACATTTCAGATCCCGATGGAGATTCGTCAAGAAAGACGTCTTTCTGTTGGAATGAAGTGGGTGATCAAATACTCAAGAGCAAGAAGTGGTAAAGGTATGGCTGAGAAATTAGCTTCGGAACTACTCGCAGCTTCTAAAGGTGAAGGTGCTGCTGTAAAGAAAAAAGAGGATACTCACAGAATGGCAGAGTCAAATAGAGCTTTCGCCCATTTCAGAGTTTAATAATTAGTAAAATATATTTTCCAGAATATTTAAAGAAGGTCAACAATGGCTAAAGATTTAAAATACACTCGTAATATTGGTATTGCCGCTCACATTGATGCAGGTAAAACAACAACTACAGAAAGAGTACTGTATTATACAGGTATGAGTCACAAGATCGGAGAGGTGCATGATGGTGCCGCTACGATGGACTGGATGGAGCAAGAGCAAGAAAGAGGTATTACGATTACTTCTGCTGCCACTAAGACTAACTGGAATTGGAAAAATCAGGATTATCCGATGAATATCATCGATACTCCTGGTCACGTTGATTTTACTGTGGAGGTAAATAGATCGTTACGTGTATTGGATGGTTTAGTTTTTTTATTTTGTGCCGTATCTGGTGTAGAGCCTCAGTCTGAGACTAACTGGAGACTAGCGGATAATTATTCCGTTCCAAGAATAGGTTTTGTAAATAAGATGGACCGTTCTGGAGCAGACTTCTTTTCGGTTGTACGTGATGTAAAAGAAAAATTAGGTTCAGAATCAATCCCACTACAGGTGCCGATAGGCGCTGAAGAGACTTTCAAAGGTGTGGTCGACTTGATCACCAATAAGGCCATCGTTTGGAATGAGCATGACATGGGTATGACCTACGAAGAGGTGCCTATTCCTGAAGATTTGGTAGATGTCGTGGCAGAATGGAGAGAAAAACTCTTAGAGGCAGTAGCTGAGTATGATGATACATTGATGGAGAAATTCTTTGAAGATCCAGATAGTATCACTGAGCAAGAGATGATCAATGCAGTACGTGGTGCGGTACTTGATAATAAGTTTGTACCAATGATGTGCGGATCTGCTTTCAAAAACAAAGGAGTTCAAGCAGTATTGGATGCTGTTTGTGCATATTTGCCTTCTCCTTTAGATATTGATGCTGTTCAGGGTACTAATCCAAAAACAGACGAGGATACATCAAGAGCTCCTTCGGTTGACGAGCCTTTTGCAGCATTAGCGTTTAAAATTGCTACGGACCCTTATGTAGGTCGTTTGGCATTCTTTAGAGTATATTCTGGTGCTTTAGATGCAGGATCTTATGTGTTGAATACAAGATCAGGTAAGAAAGAAAGAATTTCTAGAATTTACCAGATGCACTCCAATAAGCAGAATCCTGTTGATCGTGTAGAGGCAGGAGATATTGCTGCAGGTGTAGGTTTTAAAGATCTACGTACAGGTGATACCATATGTGCTGAAAATGCACCTATTGTATTAGAAAGTATGAAGTTCCCAGATCCAGTTATTGGTGTGGCTATTGAGCCTAAAACTCAAAAGGATATTGATAAATTAGGTATGGCTCTTGCCAAACTAGCAGAGGAAGATCCTACATTCCAAGTGAAGTATGATGAGGATACTAATCAAACTGTCATAAGTGGGATGGGTGAGTTACACTTAGAAATTATCGTAGACCGTCTTAAAAGAGAGTTCAAGGTGGAATGTAACCAAGGTGCTCCTCAGGTAAATTATAAAGAGGCATTGACTTCTACTACTGATCATACCGAAAGACTCAAAAAGCAGTCTGGTGGTTCTGGTCTTTTTGCTCAAATGTCATTTAAAGTAGGTCCTGCAGACGATGAGTTTTTAGAATCAGATGAATTTAAAAATGGTAAAACAAGACTGCAGTTTGTCAATAAGATATTCGGTGGATCCATACCTAAGGAATTCTTTCCATCTATCATCAAAGGTTTCGATGCCATGATGGACAATGGAGTACTTGCAGGATACGGTATGGATAGTATGAAAGTAGAACTTTATGATGGACAGATACATGCAGTGGATTCTAAGCCTATAGCTTTTGAGCTTTGTGCTAAAGAAGGCTTTAAGGCTGCGGCGAATAGTTGTGGTCCTGTATTACTAGAGCCTATGATGAAGTTAGAGATTATTACGCCTGACGAATTCGTAGGAAATGTAATAGGTGATTTGAATAGAAGACGTGGTCTTCCTAAAGGTCAGGAGCAAAAAGGTGGAGCAGTACAGATCTCTGCTGAGGTACCTCTTTCTGAAATGTTTGGTTACGTTACAGATCTTAGAACAATCACTTCTGGTAGAGCCAATAGTTCAATGGAATTCAGTCATTATGCTGCTGCTCCAAAAGGTATAGCTAAAGAAATCATAGAAAAAGCTACTGGAGAGTAAAACTTTAGAACAAATGGTTTGCAGGGGTAATATATATCATTATCTTCGCAGCCGAATTAGAAATAATATACAACTATTTAGTAGGTATGAATCAGAAAATCAGGATTAAACTTCGTTCTTATGACCACAATTTAGTGGACAAGTCTACGGAGAAGATCGTGAAAACAGTGAGAAATAGTGGTGCCGTTATATCGGGACCGATTCCGCTGCCCACTGAGAAAGAAGTGTTTACAGTGTTGCGTTCCCCGCACGTAAATAAGAAATCTCGTGAGCAGTTCCAACTGCGGACTCACAAACGTTTAATCGAGATATTTACACCAACACAGAAGACTGTAGATGCTTTATCCAAGCTTGAGCTTCCAAGTGGCGTAGATATCCAAGTGAAATTGACTTAAGATTTTAATTTAAATAGTAGCTGCCTGAAATTTTAGGTGGTTGTATTTATAACCATAATATTCTGTGATGAACGGATTAATAGGTAAGAAAATAGGTATGACTAGCGTCTTTACGACTGCTGGAAAAAATGTGGCTTGTACTGTAGTAGAGGCTCTACCTAATGTTGTGACGCAGGTCAAAACAAAAGATACGGATGGCTATTTTGCTGTTCAAATGTCTTATGAAGGTTCTTCCAAAGAGAAAAACACTACACAACAGATGCAAGGGCACTTAAGTGCTGCTGGTATCAAATCTGCACAAAAGATTGTTGAGTTTCGCGACTCTTCGTTGGAGAAGAATGTTGGTGACACAGTTACTATTGATGACATATTTGCGGAGGGTGATGTGGTGAATGCCATCGGTACCTCGAAAGGTAAGGGTTTTCAAGGTGTAGTTAAGAGACATAATTTCCGCGGTGTTGGTGACGCTACTCACGGACAACATAATAGACAAAGAGCCCCTGGTTCTATTGGTGCCGCTTCTTATCCTGCGAGAGTTTTTAAGGGAATGAGAATGGCTGGACGAACTGGAGGTGATCGTATTAAAATGAAAAACCTGAATGTTATCAAGGTCATGCCAGAAAAGAATTTACTTCTTATTAAGGGTGCAATTCCAGGGCACAAAGGTTCTTTAGTAATACTTGAAAAGTTTTAAAATGAAGATTGAAGTTTTAAATACTCAAGGAGGTAGTACAGGTAGATCGGTAGTTCTTCCAGATGCAATATTTGGGATTGAACCTAATGAGCATGTAATGTATCTTGCTGTAAAATCTTATTTAGCGGCACAGCGTCAAGGGACGCATAAGGCCAAGGAAAGAGGTGAAATTGCAGGTAGTACGAGAAAGATTAAAAGACAAAAGGGTACAGGTACAGCCCGTGCGGGTAGTCTTAAAAATCCTTTATTTAGAAGTGGTGGTAGAGTATTCGGTCCAAGACCAAGAAAGTACTCTGTTAACCTTAATAAGAAGGTAAAGACTCTAGCAACATCTTCTGCGCTAAGTCAAAAAGCGAAGGAAGGCGCTATCAAGATTATAGAGGACTTTACTTTTGAGACTCCAAAAACAAAGGAATTTGTTTCTGTTCTGAACAGCATGAAGGTGGAAGGAAAAACATTATTCGTAACTGCTGATC
This sequence comes from Saprospiraceae bacterium, assembly GCA_020629715.1. GTDB lineage: Bacteria > Bacteroidota > Bacteroidia > Chitinophagales > Saprospiraceae > JAHDGW01. The sequence continues at coordinate 567,845 of JAHDCU010000002.1, read as the reverse complement.
ATGACAAGAATTTATATCTGTCAGCAAGAAATGTAGCGGGAAATAGCATACAAGAAGCTAGAAACCTTAATACGTACGAAATATTAAAAGGCGGTACATTATTGATGACTGAGTCAAGTATTGCCGCTATAAATAATACTTTATCATAGTATACTTAAGTAACGAATCATGACAAAGTCAATTTTAGTAAAGCCGATCATTTCTGAGAAGAGCGAAACTTTATCAGAAAATTTGAATCAATACAGCTTCGTGGTTGCTAAAACAGCTAATAAGGTTGAGATTGGGAAGGCTGTAGAAGCAATGTATAATGTAGGGGTCACTTCTGTGAATACCATTAATATGCCGGGTAAGGCAAAAGTCAGAAATACAAGAGGTGGTGTTCAGAAGGGTAGAATTAGCGGATATAAAAAAGCAATTATTACATTAGAAGACGGAGAAACGATTGATTTCTTCGGTGATATCTAAGATATAATTTTAGAAAAGCAAGTATTATGGCTTTAAAGAAATATAGTCCAGTAACACCAGGTACGAGAACAAGAGTCGGTATAGACTATTCTTCTCTATCTAAGGTCAAACCAGAGAAGTCTTTATTAACGAAGATTAAGAAATCTGGTGGTCGTAACAGCTCAGGTAAAATGACCGTTAGAAATATCGGAGGTGGTCACAAGAGACGTTATAGAGTTATTGATTTTAAGAGGAATAAGGAAGATATGTCGGCAACGGTGTTGACTATCGAGTACGATCCAAATAGATCTGCTTTTATCGCATTGGTTGAGTATACTGATGGTGAGAAGAGATATATCGTAGCTCCGGACAAATTAATGGTAGGTGATAAGATTATGAGCGGTAAGACTGCTGAGCCTGTTGTTGGTCATGCTATGTATCTGGATAAGATTCCGCTTGGTACGGCTATTCATAATATAGAGATGACACCTGGAAAGGGTGCTGCGCTTGCAAGAAGCGCTGGTACATATGGGGTGCTTATGAGTAAAGAAGGGAAGTATGCTATCGTCAAGCTTCCTTCAGGTGAGGTTAGGCGTATATTGATAGCTTGTAAAGCTACGATTGGTACTACATCTAATCCTGATCATGGTCTACAAGTACTGGGTAAAGCGGGACGATCTAGATGGCGAGGTAAACGTCCTAGAGTAAGAGGTGTGGCAATGAACCCTGTGGATCACCCGATGGGTGGTGGTGAAGGTCGGGCATCAGGTGGTCACCCAAGATCACGTACTGGTGTGATGGCTAAAGGTCAGAAGACTAGAAATAATAAAAAACACTCTAGTCAGCTTATTATTAGTAAGAGAAAGTCTAAAAACAGAAAGTAGGATAGCGTCATGGCAAGATCAATAAAAAAAGGCCCTTATATAGCTCATCATCTTCTAGAGAAGATTCAAAAGGCACAGGAATCTGGTAAAAAATCAGTGATAAAGACATGGTCTAGATCATCTATGATTATACCTGGTATGGTAGGAATGACTATCGCTGTGCATAACGGTAAGACTTTCGTGCCTGTTTTCGTCACCGAGAATATGGTAGGTCATAAACTAGGGGAATTTTCTCCAACTAGAACCTTTAAGGGTCACTCTGGTAACAGAAAGTAATAATCTAATAAAAGCATTGAAATGGAAGCAATTGCAAAACTGAAAAACGTACCAATGTCAGCTCGTAAGATGAGATTACAAGCAGATGTAGTTCGTGGTAGAGGTGTAGATGAAGCTCTCAATATTCTTAAATATTCAAAGAGAGAAGGTGCGATATGGTTAGAAAAATTATTACTTTCTGCCATTGCGAATTGGGAGAATAAAAATGATTTGGCCTTTAGTGCTGATGATCATGATCTCTATATAAAGACTTTGTTTGTTGATAGTGGATCGAGCTTGAAAAGATTCAGACCAGCACCGCATGGTAGAGCGCATAGAATCCGAAAGAGATTCAATCATGTTACATTAATCGTTGAAAATAAAATAGCTATTGAAAGTGACCAGGTTGTGGTCGCTGAAGAAGCATAATAATATTCTTAGCATGGGTCAAAAGACAAATCCAATAGGTAATAGATTAGGTATCATCAGAGGATGGGAATCTAATTGGTATGGTGGTAAAGATTTAGCTAGAAAGGTAGTTCAGGATGAAAAGATCCGAGAATACCTTCATGCGAGGGTGAATAAAGGCGGCATTGCAAGAATTATTATCGAGCGAACCCTTAAGAGAATAACAGTAACTATTCATACCTCTCGTCCTGGTATAATTATCGGTAAGGGTGGATCAGAGGTTGATCGGATTCGTGAAGAGTTAAAGAAGTTAACTGGTCAAGATGTTCAAATTAATATCGTTGAGATTCGTAAACCAGAAATGGATGCCGCAATAGTTGCTGAAACTATTACAAAACAGATAGAAGCTCGTATGAATTACAGAAGAGTCATTAAGATGGCTATTCAAAATTCGATGAGAGCTGGTGCTGAAGGAATTAAAGTTAGAATCAGTGGTAGATTGAATGGAGCAGAGATGGCTAGATCTGAGGAGTATAAGGATGGTAGGACGCCACTGCATACTTTTAGAGCAGATATTGACTATTCTTTAAAAGAAGCACTAACTGTATACGGTAAAATTGGGGTCAAGGTATGGATCTGTAAGGGTGAAGTACTAGGTAAACGAGACTTATCTCCTAATGTAGGTGTAGATCAAAAGAGATCAGGAAAAAAGCGTAGAAGATAATTCAATTAGATATTTTGATTACCTTTGCGGCGCCTTAACGCCAAGGTAGTGGTACAATAAAGAAATGTAATCATGTTACAACCGAAAAGAACGAAATACAGAAAAATGCAAAAGGGTAGGATCAAAGGTCTTGCTCAGCGTGGAAGTACTATTGCTTTTGGGTCTTTTGGTCTAAAGACTATGGATGCTGGTAGAATAACCAACCGTCAGATTGAGGCGGCGAGGATTGCTATGACTCGTTACATGAAGAGAGAAGGTAAAGTTTGGATTAGAATATTTCCAGACAAGCCAATTACCAGTAAACCAGCGGAAGTTAGGATGGGTAAAGGTAAAGGTGCCCTTGACCACTGGGTAGCAATTATCAAACCAGGGCGTATTTTGTTTGAAATGGACGGTGTTCCGGCTGATGTGGCTCGGGAAGCTCTTAGATTAGCAGCTCAAAAATTACCAGTTCAAACGAAGACAGTAGTAAGAAGAGATTACGTAGAACAATAGATATTAATACTATGGCATCAAAGAAATTTATAGAATTACAGGAGTTTTCAGACGCAGATTTAGCGAATGAATTAAACGAAACTGTAGTACAATATCAAAAGTTGAAGTTTGATCATACTTTGAAAGGTCTCGATAATCCTTTGACCTTGAAAGATGTACGTCGAGACATTGCTAGATTGAAAACAGAGGTTCGTCGTAGAGAAGTAGCGGCAATGAGCGCAGAGGATCTTGCTGGAAGATCAAAAATTAGATTTAGAAGAAGAAAAAAGTAACATAGGATGTCTACTGAAAATAAATCATTGAAAAAATCAAGAATTGGAACAGTTACCAGTTCTAAAATGGATAAAACCATTACTGTTTCAGTTGAAAGAAAACTGAGACACCCTATCTACGGTAAGTTTGTAAAGAAGACTAAGAAATTTACTGCTCATGATGAAAAGAATGAGTGTAATGAAGGTGATACAGTTAAAATAGTAGAGTCTCGTCCTTTAAGTAAAAAAAAGAGATGGAGATTAACTGAAATTATTGAAAGAGCTAAGTAATTCAATTACATTATAATTAAGAGTAATGATACAGCAGGAATCAAGATTAAGAGTTGCAGATAATAGTGGTGCCAAAGAGGTGCTTTGTATAAAAGTGCTAGGTGGATCCAAAAGGAGATATGCATCGGTAGGTGATACAATAGTAGTTACTGTAAAGGATACATCTCCCGGTGGAATCAAAAAAGGTACTGTGTCAAAAGCTGTTATTGTGCGAACTAAAAAGGAAATACGTCGAAAAGATGGTTCTTATATTAGGTTTGATGACAATGCCGTTGTATTACTTAGTGCTTCGGAGGAGCCGAGAGGTACTCGTATATTTGGTCCAGTAGCCAGGGAGCTACGTGAAAAGGATTACATGAGAATTGTTTCATTAGCCCCTGAGGTTTTATAAATTATTAAAGTCTAGAATAATGGCTACAAAAAGATTTGCACCTAAGGTTAATTTCAAGAAAGGTGATAAAGTAAAGGTTATTGCAGGTTCTTATAAGGGTACAGAAGGTACGGTATTGCAGGTTTTGGCTGCTAAGGAAAGAGTTATTGTGGAGGGTGTGAATATTGCGAAGAAGCATACGAAACCGACCAATGATAATCCCGGTGGTATCAATGAAATAAACAACCCAATACACATGAGTAATGTGATGTTGGTCGATCCTAAGACAGGTGAGCCTACAAGAGTTGGCAGAAGAAAGGAAGACGGAAGAAACGTCAGATTTGCTAAGAAATCAGGTCAAACTATTAAGTAATGAGTTACACGGCAAGATTAAGAGATAAATATTTAGAAAAAATTGTTCCAGATCTTATGGAGCAATTTGGTTACAAGAGTATTATGCAGGTACCTAGGTTGGTAAAGATTAGTATTAACCAAGGTGTAGGTGGAGCAACTCAGGATAAAAAATTGGTAGATAACGCATTAAATGAAATATCTACTATTGCTGGTCAAAAAGCAGTTCCTACTAAAGCTAGAAAATCAATCTCTAATTTTAAATTGAGAGAGGGAATGACAATTGGTGCAAGGGTTACACTACGGCATAATAGAATGTACGAGTTCTTGGATCGTTTCATAAGTGTAGCGTTACCAAGAGTACGTGACTTTCGAGGTATCAATGATAAAAGTTTTGACGGTAGGGGTAATTATTCTGTAGGTATAAAAGAGCAGATTATTTTTCCTGAAATCAATATCGATAAAGTAAGTAAGATTACTGGAATGGATATTTCTTTCGTTACAACGGCTAAGACCGACGCTGAGGCATTAGCTTTATTGAAAGCATTAGGTCTTCCATTTAAAAATCAGAGAAACTAATAGCATGGCTAAGAAATCTTTAATAGCAAGAGAGGCAAAAAGAGAACGTTTAGTAAAGAAGTATGCTGATTTAAGAGCAAAACTCAAAGCTGAAGGTGATTGGGATGCTTTAGATAAGTTACCTAAAAACAGTTCATCTGTTCGTCTCCACAATAGATGCCAGTTAACTGGTCGTCCTAAGGGGTATATGCGACGGTTTGGCATCAATAGGGTAACGTTTAGAAAAATGGCTTTAGAAGGTAAAATTCCTGGTGTAACCAAGGCAAGTTGGTAGAACGGAGTTATTAAATAAAAGTAGAGATGGCACTTACAGATCCGATAGCAGATTATTTAACTCGTATAAGAAATGCCCAGCAGGCTGGTCATAGAGTTGTAGAGATTCCTTCGTCTAAGATGAAGAAAAGTATAACTGAAATACTTTACGATAATGGTTTTATACTTAAGTACAAGTTTGATGATACTGCTGGTAAACAAGGTATTATTAGCATTGCTTTGAAGTATAATCCTGAAACAAAAGTTCCTGTCATACGGAAACTTGGTAGAATAAGTACTCCAGGTCTAAGAAAGTATGTTGGTTCTGATGAGATTCCTCGTATTATCAATGGTTTAGGAATTGCAATAGTCAGTACATCAAAGGGTGTCATGACGGGTAAAAAGGCGAAAGCCGAAAATGTAGGTGGCGAAGTTGTTTGCTACGTTTATTAAAATCTAATCATAGTGTATTATGTCTAGAATAGGAAAGGCTCCAATAGAAATACCAGCAGGTGTCACATTAGATGTGTCTAAATCTAATGTTGTGACAGTCAAAGGTCCTAAAGGAGAATTGGTTGATCAATTCGATCAAGATATAGAGATTAGTGTAGCCGATGGTACTATTGAAGTTAGTCGGCCAACTGATCAGAAGCGTCATAGATCACTCCATGGTTTGACTAGAGCCTTGGTAAACAACATGGTTGTTGGCGTAAGTGAAGGTTATACAGTGACCCTAGAATTAATAGGTGTGGGTTATAGATGCGCAAACACTGGAAATCTTTTGGAGTTGACTCTGGGTTATTCTCACCCGATATACTTTTATGTCCCTGATGATGTTAAGGTAACTTCAATGATGGAGAAGGGAAATCCTCCAACAATAGTTTTAGAAAGTACAGATAAACAATTAATTGGACAGGTTGCTGCTAAAATAAGGGCTTTCAGAAAAGTTGAACCTTATAAAGGTAAAGGTGTCAGATTTAAAGGTGAGGTGATCAGAAGAAAAGCAGGAAAAACAGCTGCTAAGTAATAATTAAGGAAAAGCTTCTTATAATGAAAAGTAAAAGAGTACAACGGTTAAAAGCAAAGATGAGAATACGTACCAAAATTAGCGGTACTGATTCGATCCCAAGGCTTTCAGTATTCAGAAGTAATAAGCAGATCTATTGTCAGTTAATTGATGATACTGCGGGTTATACACTTGCAAGTGCTTCATCCAAAGAGGTTGATGCTGCAGGTGCTAAGTCTGAAATCGCTAAGAAAGTAGGTGCTCTGCTGGCTGATAAGGCTAAGGCAAAGAATATAGAAAGTATTGTATTTGATAGAAGTGGATATCCTTATCACGGACGCGTAAAATCTTTAGCAGAGGGTGCTAGAGAAGGTGGTCTCAAATTTTAAATTGCGGAATAATGGCAGATAATAGAAGAATAAAACCTACTGAATCGGATCTCAAGGAAAAGCTTGTTAATCTTAACAGGGTAACTAAAGTTAATAAAGGTGGACGTACCTTTAGTTTTTCCGCTTTAGTAGTAGTAGGTGACGGTAATGGTACTGTTGGGCATGGTCTAGGTAAGGCGAGGGATGTTTCTGAGTCCATTGCAAAAGCTGTGGATGATGCAAAAAAGAATTTGGTTAAATTTCCAATGAATAAAGGTACCATTCCCCATGAGCAGCTGGGTAAATACGGTGCTGGAAAGGTTTTGATCAAACCAGCTACTGATGGTACAGGAGTTATTGCTGGAGGAGCGATGAGAGCAGTATTAGAAATTGGAGGTGTACAAAATGTCCTTGCTAAATCTCAAGGGTCTTCAAATCCTCATAATGTGATAAAAGCTACAATTGATGCCTTGCAAAAATTAAGGTCTCCTTATGATGTGGCCCGTCAGCGCGGTATTAAAGTTTCAAAAGTATTTGAAGGATAATCGCCTATAATTTACTGGATTATGAAGAAATTAAGAATAACACAGGTAAAAAGTACAATTGACCGTCCACAACGGCAAAAGGATACCATTAAGGCTTTAGGTCTTAAAAAAATGAATCACTCTGTGATCAAAGAGGTTTCTCCTCAAGTACAGGGTATGATTAATAAGGTTGCTCATCTACTAATTGTAGAAGAAGCATAAATAATAGATCATGGAATTACATACATTAAAACCATCTAAGGGATCTGTTAAGTCAGGTAAAAGAATAGCTAGAGGTCAAGGATCAGGAAGAGGCGGTACTTCTACAAGAGGTCATAAAGGTGCTAAATCTAGATCTGGTTGGAGTAAGAAGAAAAATTTTGAAGGAGGTCAAATGCCAATTCAAATGCGTCTTCCTAAAAGAGGTTTCAAAAATCATAACAGGAAGAATTATGTTGGGTTGAATACTGGTCAAATTCAGTTTTTCGCCGATAAATATGGAATCTCTGATTTCACAAGAGATGTTCTCGTAGAAAAAGGAATTGTAAAGAAGAATGATCTTGTTAAGCTTCTTGGCTCTGGAGAGTTAAGTGCTAAAATAAATATAACTGTAGATGCGGCTACTGACTCAGGAAGGAGTAAAGTGGAAGCTAACGGTGGTGTGGTAACTGTAGGATAGTCGTAATTATGAATAAATTTATAGAGACGCTTAAGAATATTTGGAAGATTGATGAATTGCGTAATCGTATAATGTTTACGCTTCTAATGTTAGCAGTCTTTCGATTTGGCTCATTTGTAGTATTGCCAGGAGTTAACTCTGATATTTTATCAGCTGGTATTGAATCGCAAGGAAATGAGTTATTTGGTTTAATCAATTCGTTTACAGGAGGGGCGTTTAATACAGCTTCGGTATTCGCTCTTGGTATAATGCCTTATATTACAGCTTCTATAATCATTCAGTTATTAGGATTTGCTGTTCCTTACTTTCAAAGGCTTCAACAAAAAGAAGGGGAATCCGGTCGTAAAAAAATTACGCAGATAACAAGAATCCTCACGGTTCTAATTACTATTGTGCAGGGTGGTGGTTATCTTACACTTGTTTCATCTCAGGGTGCTGTCGATCCAAGTTTAAGTCCGACACTATTTTGGTTTAGTAATATTGTTATTTTATCTACGGGTACGATTTTCGCCATGTGGATAGGTGAAAAAATAACGGATAAGGGAATTGGTAATGGTATATCTTTACTAATAATGATAGGTATCATTGCTAGCCTTCCAGGTGCTGTTGCGTACGAGCTCACAAATCAATTAGACAATACAGGACCTTTATTTTTAGTTATTGAGTTTTTACTATTTTTTGCTGTTATAGTTCTTACTGTATTAATTGTACAAGGAATCAGGAAAATTCCTTTACAATTTGCTAAGCGTATGGTAGGAAGAGGAGCTTCTAATATTCCTACCGCTGGAGCACGGGACTACATTCCTTTAAAGGTGAACGCAGCGGGGGTAATGCCAATTATCTTTGCACAGGCAATAATGTTTTTGCCAGGTACTATCGCTCAATGGGCAAGTGGTGAAGCTCAAGGAGGATTTGTTGGTGCTCTTAATGATTGGAAATCTTTACCCTATAATATATTATTTTTCTTTTTGATAGTGATATTTACATATGTATATACTGCATTACTTGTAAATCCACAGCAGTATGCAGAGTACTTAAAAAGACAAAATGCATTTATTCCTGGAATAAAGCCTGGTAAACAGACTCAAGATTTTATTGATTCTTTAACTACACGAATCACATTACCGGGTTCAATTTTCTTAGGTTTGATTTCAATTTTACCAGCAGTGGTTGCTATTTTTGGTGTTAATGATGGTTTCGCATTGTTCTTTGGTGGTACATCTCTACTTATTTTGGTAGGAGTTGTACTAGACACATTGCAACAAATTGAGAGTTACCTATTAGCGAGAAAGTACGAAGGTTTGGTTAAGTCAGGTAAGTTAAAGGGCCGCAGTGGTATGCAGCAGATCGGTGCCGGTATGTAATACCCGCGCATTACTGAAGGCATACAATCATGAAAAAGTCAATATTTCTTAAGACTGATGAAGAAGTTGAGCTAATTAGGCAAAACTGCCTTTTGGTTAGTCGTACGCTCGAACTGGTTGCAAAGTTGTTAAAGCCAGGAGTAACAGGTTCCCATATAGATTCTAAGGCTGAAGAGTTTATTCGTACTAATAATGCTATACCTGGTTTTAAAGGTTATGGTGGTTTTCCGTCAACTTTATGTATCTCGGTTAATGATAGTGTTGTACATGGTATTCCTTCCGATATTGAATTTAGGGATGGCGACATTGTGAGTGTGGACTGTGGTGTTATTAATCATGGTTTTTATGGAGATGCTGCCTATACTTTCGCAATAGGAGAAATAAGTGAAAATATAATGCAACTACTGGTTGCAACAAGGCAAAGCTTATATAAAGGAATTGAGTCGGCAATTATAGGTAACCGAATAGGCGACATAGGTTATGCTGTTCAGAAGCATACTGAAAAGTTGTATGGTTATGGTGTAGTTCGGGAACTTGTAGGGCACGGACTCGGTAGAGAGCTGCACGAAGCACCGGAAGTACCTAACTATGGAAGAAGAGGTAAGGGCGTTTTATTAAAGGATGGTCTTGTTATAGCTATTGAACCAATGGTGAATCTTGGTAAAAAAGAAGTTAAGCAATCTAAAGATGGTTGGACTATTCTTACTAAGGATGGAACTCCCTCAGCGCATTATGAACATACTGTAGTCGTGAGAAAAGAAAAGGCTGATATTTTATCTGATCATTCTTTTCTTGAGGAAGCGATTAAAAATAATCCCGAACTAGTGGAAATATCGCTAAAAAAGTAGATATTTGCACTCCGAAATAAAAATATGGCAAAACAGGATTTAATAAAGCAGGATGGTATAATAGATGAGGCGTTATCAAACGCCATGTTTAGAGTACGTCTCGAAAATGGTCATGTTATCGTTGCTACTATTTCAGGGAAAATGAGAATGCATTACATACGTATTTTACCTGGTGATAAAGTTGCGGTTGAGATGTCACCGTATGATTTATCAAGAGGAAGAATCACATATAGGTATAAATAAGCAATTATGAAAGTAAGAGCGTCAATTAAAAAGAGATCTTCAGATTGTAAGATCGTAAGACGTAAAGGTAAGCTTTACGTAATCAATAAGAAGAACCCTAGGTTTAAGCAAAGACAAGGATAATAGATATGGCAAGGATAGCAGGCGTCGATTTACCTCGTAATAAAAGAGGTGTTATAAGTTTAACTTATATCTATGGTATAGGTTCCACTAAAGCAGAACAAATACTAGAAAAGGCAGGTATTGATCAGTCAGTGAAGGTTTTGGATTGGAGTGATGAGAATATTAAGAATATTTCTGCCCAGATTCAAAATGAACATACCGTAGAGGGAGAGTTAAGGTCTGAAGTTCAGTTGAATATCAAACGTCTTATGGATATCGCTTGTTACAGAGGGCTTCGTCATAGACGTGGTTTACCTGTGAGAGGTCAAAATACAAAGACAAATGCCCGAACTCGAAAAGGTCGTAAGAAAACTGTTGCTAATAAGAAAAAAGCTACCAAATAATGGCTAAAGGAAAAGTATCAAAAAAACGTAAAGTTATTGTTGAGCCAAATGGCATCGCTTATATACAAGCTTCTTTCAATAATATTATAATTAGTCTTTGTAATAAACAGGGGCAGGTAATATCATGGAGTTCTGCTGGTAAGGCAGGTTTTAGAGGGTCAAAGAAAAATACTCCTTATGCTGCTCAAATAGCGGCTACAGAGGCTAGTCAAACTGCTTACGATGCCGGGTTAAGAACTGTTGAGGTGTATGTCAAAGGCCCTGGTAGCGGAAGAGAATCTGCAATTCGATCTATTGACGGTGCAGGTATAAAGGTTACTCGTATTAAAGATGTGACTCCCGTTCCACACAACGGTTGTCGTCCACCTAAGAAAAGAAGAGTTTAATAAAATCAGAAATTAAGAGCTGCTATGGCAAGATATACTGGTCCAAAGACTAAAAAATCAAGATCATTCGGAGAATCTATCTTCGGAGCTGACCGTTCTTTCGAAAAAAGGAAATATCCTCCTGGACAACACGGTCCTTCGAAAAGAAGAAAACAAAAGTCTGATTATGCGAATCAATTAAAAGAGAAGCAAAAAGCTAAGTACACGTATGGTGTATTAGAAAGACAGTTTCGTAATCTATTTGATAAAGCGACTTCAAAGAAAGGTGTAACGGGTGAGATTTTGCTTCAGTTATTGGAAGCAAGGTTGGATAATACTGTATATCGTCTAGGCATGGCTCCTACAAGGAGAGCTGCTAGACAGCTGGTATCGCATAAACATATACTAGTAAATGGTGTTTTATCAAATGTACCCTCTGTGTCTTTAAGGGCTGGTGATGTTGTCTCAGTAAGAGGGAAAAGCGCTGGATTGGAGGTAATTTCTAATAGTATGGCGAGCCGTTCTGATGTCAGAAAATTTCCTTGGTTGGAATGGAATCCTGATAAGATGGAAGGTGTTTTCTTACAATACCCTGAAAGAGATACCATACCTGAAAATATCAATGAACAGTTGATAGTCGAGCTGTACTCGAAGTAATTAAAGTTTTTTTACCATCATCTTAGTAAGTTTCATATTATGAGTATACTTAATTTTCAAAAGCCTGATAAAATTATACTTCAAAAAGCTACCGATTTTGAAGGTACTTTTGAATTTCGTCCACTAGAGCCGGGATTTGGTCAAACAATAGGCAATTCCTTAAGACGAGTATTGCTTTCCTCATTAGAAGGTTATGCAATTAGTGCCGTAAGGATGGCGGGTGTAGATCATGAGTTTGCTACCATAAAAGGTGTGGTTCAAGATGTGGTTGATATAATCTTAAATTTCAAGCAAGTAAGGTTAAAGCCTCTCATCGTAGATGAAGAATCATTAGAAGAAAAGGTATACCTAACTATCAGTGGTAAAGATTCTTTTTTAGCTGGTGATATTGAAAGCCATACTAATGTGTTTAAAGTAATGAATCCTGAATTAGTAATTTGCAATATGGATTCTTCTGTAACTTTGGAAATCGAGCTTACAGTTACCAAGGGTAGAGGATATGTTCCCGCTGATGAAAATTTACCAAAAGATGCACCTATTGGTGTAATTCCAGTTGATGCTATCTATACTCCGGTCAAAAAAGTTTCATATAAAATTGAAAGTACTCGTGTAGGTCAAAGAACGGATTATGAAAAACTAACCATCGATTTAAAGACTGATGGTACAATACATCCAGAAGATGCTGTAAAAGAAGCGTCTAGGATTATGATTCAGCATCTTATGTTGATAACAGATGAGAATATCACTTTCGATGATGCCACTACTAGAGAGGATAACATAGTGGATGAGCATATATTACACATGCGTAAGCTACTTAAGACTTCACTAGAAGATCTTGACTTATCAGTAAGAGCATATAACTGCCTCAAAGCTGCTAAGATCAATAGTCTTGGAGAAATGGTGAAGTATGATACTCACGAACTTCTGAAATTCAGAAACTTTGGTAAAAAGTCTCTTGTAGAGATTGAAGAGCTTCTGATGAATAAAGGTTTGACTTTCGGAATGGATTTATCTAAGTATAAGTTAGACGAAGAATAGAATAAAGTTGTCGTATTGGCTCAGTCTAAATGGACTGGATAATTAGATAATATATTTACGATTAGATCATAATTTCAAGCCATAGAATAGATCTTAATTAGTGATATAAAAATTATTAAAAGTGAGACACGGTAAAAAAATTAACCACTTAGGAAGACAAAAAGGGCATAGAAAAGCTCTTATGAAAAATCTTTCATGCGCTATTATTGAGCATAAAAGAATCAATACAACATTGGCAAAGGCAAAAGCACTTCGAGTGTATCTAGAGCCTTTAGTCACTAAATCAAAGTCAAACGATACTCACAATAGAAGAGTGGTTTTTAGCTATCTACAGGACAAGGAAGCCATTAAAGAATTATTTGATGTAGTTGCTCCAAGAGTAGCGAACAGACCTGGAGGCTATTTAAGAGTAATAAAGACAGGATTCAGACAAGGTGATGGTGCTGAAACAGCAATGATCGAATTTGTAGATTTCAATGATGTTTATAGTACTTCAGGCAAAACATCTTCAGGAAGACGAAGAAGGAGAGGCGGTAAAAGTAAAGCAGCGGCACCAGTCTCTAATACTAGTGAAGAAGAATAAATTGAATTCGAAATAACATAAAAGGCGATAATGATGGACATCTTATCGCCTTTTTTTATAATATGAATTTTATCTTTACATAACCAACAAATGATCTATGCAATCTTCATCAAATAACAAAGCAATTTTACTACTTGACGACGGAACATTCTTTGAGGGTAAAGTAGGAGGTAAGAGGGGTACTACTCACGGAGAAATATGTTTTAATACTGGCATGACAGGATATCAAGAGATCTTTACGGATCCAAGCTATTTCGGACAAATTATAGTAACTACCAATGTTCATGTAGGTAATTACGGAATTAAAAATATCGAAGACGAATCAGGTGATATTCAAATTAATGGATTAATCTGCAAATCTTACGTTGAGGACTTCTCGAGACCACAAGCTGATCAAAGTATACAAGAATATTTTGAGCAGGCTGGACTGACTTGCATATATGATATCGATACTAGAGCAGTAGTAAAGCATATTAGAGATCGAGGTGCTATGAATTGCATTATTTCATCGGAGATCCTTGATATAAACGAGTTAAAGACTCTATTAGCAAAGGTTCCTTCTATGGAGGGGCTAGAGCTGGCCTCTAAGGTATCAACAGATGAGGTTTATGATCTTGGTGATGAAGAAAATTCAGATCTTAAGATTGCTGTACTAGATTTTGGTACCAAAAGGAACATACTAGAATGCATGACTTCTCGAGGTGCATATTGTAAGATATTTCCGGCTGAGACCTCTGCAGAGCAGATTAGAAAATTTAATCCAGATGGCTATTTTCTGTCCAATGGCCCTGGTGATCCATCGGCTATGGACTATGCAGTAAATACAGTCAAAGAACTATTGAAAGATAACAAGCCTACATTTGGAATTTGTCTAGGTCATCAATTACTCGCTTTAGCTGTAGGGATTAAAACATACAAGATGCATCACGGACATCGAGGTATCAATCATCCAGTAATCAACTTGAATACTGGTACTTGTGAGGTGACTAGTCAAAACCATGGATTTGGAGTTGATCCGAATGATATTATGGCTCATAAGGATACCGTTTCTATTACGCATAAAAACTTAAACGACGATTCGATAGAGGGAATTAGGCTAAAGGATAAGCCAGCATTTTCAGTGCAATATCACCCAGAAGCTGCTCCAGGACCTCACGATTCAAGATATTTATTTGACGATTTTATCAGTCTAATTAAAGAACATCAAAACTAGCTATGAGCGAAATTATAGACATATTAGGAAGAGAAATTTTAGATTCACGAGGTAATCCCACTGTTGAGGTTGAAGTATTAACCGAAAACGGAATAATTGGAAGAGCCGCTGTACCATCAGGAGCATCCACAGGTAAGTATGAAGCCGTCGAGCTTAGAGATGGGGATAAAAGCAGATATCTTGGTAAGGGAGTAACCAAAGCTTGTGATTTTGTTGAAGGTATAATCAGAGAGTCTCTTATTGGTGAGAGTGTCATGGAGCAAAAGTATATTGATCAAATGCTTATTGATTTAGACGGTACCGCAAATAAAGCTAACCTTGGCGCTAACGCCATTCTTGGTGTTTCTTTGGCCATAGCTAAAGCAGCCGCAGAAGAATCGGGACAACCTTTATTTAGATATATAGGCGGTATAAATGCTTGCACTTTACCAGTACCAATGATGAATATACTTAATGGAGGATCACATGCCGATAATAGCATTGATTTTCAGGAGTTCATGATTATGCCTGTAGGTGCCGATGAGTTTCATGAGGCACTAAGAATGGGAGTTGAAATATTTCATAACCTCAAAGGAGTATTGAAATCTAAAGGATATTCTACTAATGTAGGTGATGAAGGTGGATTTGCACCAAATATAAAGTCTAACAAAGAGGCGATCGAGATCGTACTCCAGTCTATAGAAAAAGCGGGATATAAGCCGGGAGAGGATGTTATGATAGCCATGGATGCAGCAAGTAGTGAATTTTATAATGCCGAGGAAAAAGTATATCACTTTCATAAATCCGACGGGCGAAAACTATCGTCTGACGATATGATCGGATACTGGTCAGAATGGATGAATAATTATCCTATTTTTTCAATAGAAGATGGTTTAGATGAGGATGATTGGACTGGATGGGCTAAGCTAAATGCTGCCATTGGTGATAAGGTTCAGTTGGTTGGCGATGATTTATTTGTGACTAATACGGAAAGACTTCAAAGAGGTATAGATGAAAAATCGGCCAATTCAATTCTTATTAAGGTCAATCAGATCGGATCTTTGACTGAAACTATCCAGGCCGTAGATCTGGCCAATAGAAATAATTTTACAAGTGTTATGAGCCATAGATCTGGCGAAACGGAAGATACCACTATAGCAGATCTTGCAGTTGCTCTAAATACTGGTCAAATAAAAACTGGCTCTGCTTCTCGTAGTGATCGGATCGCAAAGTATAACCAATTA
Source organism: Saprospiraceae bacterium (assembly GCA_020629715.1). Taxonomy (GTDB): domain Bacteria; phylum Bacteroidota; class Bacteroidia; order Chitinophagales; family Saprospiraceae; genus JAHDGW01. The sequence continues at coordinate 551,924 of JAHDCU010000002.1, read as the reverse complement.
TTAAGAATAGCTGATGAACTTGGTGATACAGCTATATATCCAGGAAAGGCATTATTGAGACGTTAATTATTTGGCTATCTTTAACTAAGAAAACTACAATTTACTTATGAAAAAGAATAACGTTTCTTTTGTTCTTGATGCATCTTGGTTTAATAAATACACTTTGACATTACTTGTTTTTGTTATATGGATGTCTTTTTTTGATAAATATAATTTTCAAGATAATTATAAGCTCGGTAGAGGGCTTGATAGATTGGAAATGAAAAAAGAAGAGTATATCAAACGTTTAGCAGAGGTGAAGCAAGAAAAAATAGATTTTGAAAAAGACATCGAGAGATATGCAAGGGAAAAATACTTTATGCATAAGGATGGTGAAAAAGTTTATATCGTAGAATAAATATATAGAGAATGAGTGTTCTTGTTGATAAGAATTCAAAAATCATAGTACAGGGTTTTACCGGAAAAGAAGGTAGTTTTCATGCTGGTCAGATGATCGAGTATGGTACTAATGTGGTCGGTGGAGTGACTCCCGGGAAAGGGGGATCTACACATCTAGATAAGCCCGTATTCAATTCCGTAGTAGAAGCTGTAGAAAAAGTTGGTGCAGACACTTCCATCATTTTTGTACCTCCAAGATTTGCAGGTGATGCGGTCATGGAAGCGGCAGAAGCAGGTATCAAAGTAATCATCTGTATTACGGAAGGTATTCCGGTTCAGGATATGGTTAAGGTCAAAGCTTACATTGAAAAATTTGACTGTAGACTTATTGGGCCTAATTGTCCTGGTGTCATGACTCCAGGTGAAGCTAAGGTAGGTATCATGCCTGGTTTTATTCATAATCCAGGTAGGATAGGCATTGTTTCTAGATCAGGTACTCTTACATATGAGGCTGTTGATCAGGTTACCAAGGCAGGATTAGGTCAGAGCACTTGTATAGGTATTGGTGGTGATCCAATAGTGGGTACTACCACCAAGGATGCTGTGCAACTCCTTATGGAAGATCCTGATACAGACGGAATTATTATGATTGGCGAAATCGGTGGTAACATGGAAGCTGATGCAGCTCGCTGGATTAAGGAAAATGCAACAAAACCTGTAGTAGGATTTATTGCAGGTCAAACTGCTCCCAAGGGTAGAACTATGGGACATGCTGGTGCAATCATAGGCGGAAAAGATGATACTGCAGAAGCGAAAATGGAAATAATGGCTGCATGTGGAATTCATGTTGTGAATTCACCAGCTGATATTGGCCAGACCATGCTAAAGGCATTAAAAGGATAATAATTATATAACTTATTATCCAAGAAGTTATATAAGCTCATCTACTGAAAAGTATGATGAGCTTTTTATTTTTTACGAGTTTGGTAGTACTTTCTAGCTACAATCAATAGTCCAAATGACTCTCCGTCATCTTTTACTTTGCTTGCATGATGTGCCCCATGGGCACGTAGTATAGCTCTAGAGTGTTTATTATCGAGATGCTTGAACCATGAAAACCTCTTATGTATATAAACGTCATGCACAAGAAAGTAAGTAAGACCATATAGTGATATTCCTACACCTATGAAAAACAAGAACCTCAGTTCAGGTACAAAGGAGCCAAATAAGTAGCAAAGCATACTAGGAATGGCAAATACGAGAAAAAAGAGATCATTTTTTTCAAAAAAACCATGTTGTAAATCGGGATCGTGATGGTCGGCATGCCATGACCATAAGAAGCCATGCATCACATATTTATGAGTAAACCAAGCAACGAATTCCATTGCAATAAAGGTCATGATAACTACCAGAGTATATATTAAAAATTGCATACGGCTAATTTACAAACTTAAACATGATTACAGTTTGATAGTTGATGGATCAGTCGAGAAATACTCGATTAGTTTTATCTCGATTATCATCAAGTCTCATTAAAGGAATTTCTAGATAAAACGTAGTACCTACATTTTCTTTAGATTCATAATAAATTCTTCCATTGAAGGATTGCATCATGGTAGAGCTTATGGCAAGTCCTAGACCTGTCCCAGAGCTTTTAGTAGTAAAATTGGGTGTAAATACTTTATCCCTCATATGCTCCGGTATACCAGAACCATTATCTTTCACTGCGATGATGGCATTATCATTAGTACTTTTGAGCTGGATATAAATGCTGCCCCGTCGACCATCGGGTATAGCTTGTATAGAATTTTTAAGAATATTATTTAAGATCCTGATCAAATGATTGCGGTCAGCATACACATATATATCATTGATAGGTTCTTCAAGGTGTATATCCATATCCTCTCGCTTTCTAAATAAGTCATGTACCGCTTCTACAATCTCATTTAAAACTATCTTTTCATTATTTGCAGTGGGCATAGTACCAAAGTTGCTAAACTCTCCAGCAATCTGAGATAGATTATCTATTTGCTCAATTAGAGTATTTGATACTTTTCCAATGAGTTGCATAGCCTCTTCAGGTCTGCTTTCTATAGCTTTTTCTAAATACTGAATACTTAGTTTCATTGGAGTGAGAGGGTTTTTGATCTCATGTGCAACTTGTTTAGCCATCTCTCTCCATGCCATATCTCGTTCTGTACGGGCAAGAATATTTACGCTTGATTCCAACTCTTTAATCATCCTGTTGTATGTAATTATTAACTGACCCACTTCATCCTTAGAGTTATATATCAGTTCTTGATTCTTTCTCCCTAATTTTATTTCTTTCAGTTTTCTAGACAGAGAGTTCAAGGGTTCAGTGATAGAGTTGGCAATTGCAATCGCTATGGCACCCGCCAATAGAAATAAAAATACATATACATTGAGTATAGTAGAGATAAATTCTGTGATCTTATAGGTTGTTCCTCTTGAAACAGGAGTTTTGACTTGAAGTATACCTAGTGATGAGAGCCCATTTGGCGAAAGTTTGATATATATATCTTGATTGGATTCTATATATGAATTGTAGGTTTTCCCATCCTTTAATATTGTTTTATAGATATTATAAGGTATCGTTGTAGTGGATTGATCCGATATGCTAGAAAATAATTCATAGCCTTGATTGTTGTATAATCTTAGGTCCACATTATGTACCTTCTTGAGTTCAAATAATTGAGAGGATATTGCATTAATTGCAGCATCTTGTGATGTGATTTCAGATAATCTAGAATCTATATCTTTGATTAATAAGTCTATTCTATAGTTTTTTCCTATCTGTTCATTCCTCTTTAGCTCATTGCTAAAAAAGAATACGGTGACAATTCCGATCACAATAAAAGAGAAGATTATCAATACCAAAACACTGATTTGAATTTTGGTACGTAGCGAACGTAATGGCAGTAGGTTGATCTCAGATAATACTCCTAGCCATTGTGGGCTAAACTTACTTATTAAGTATAAAGAGAGTATGGTATAGCATCCGATAAGACAAAATAAATAGCTAAATAGTGAAAGTGGCTTTAGAATTTTAGCCACCTTTTGTGTTGAGATTAGCTTTATGTTGTTATCGACTTGGTGTATAATAACTGCAGTATTACCAAAATAGTAAACCCCCTCAGACAGGGATGAGTATTGACTATGCGTATTGGATGAGAGCCCGTGACTGTATTGAACCTCTGTTTGTAAGAAAAGGGAATAATTGTCCAATTCTATTTTTTTAGCCTCGGTTTTTACGATCAAATTTAAATTTGGATTCGTGAAGGATTGATTATTCCTTCCTTCTAAAACCAATACAAATTGACCAATAAGGTGATCAAAATATATCCGCCTAGATATATTTTTGAGATAGGGGAGCGAGCTTTTAAAACCTCGCTTGGTTTCTCTATTTTGCAAAAGTAGACTAGTTCCTAGACTATCGAATAAATTTATTTTCCAAGTATATTTTTTTGGAAGATTGATCACAGAAGATAGATATTCTTCTATATCGTTTTGATCTAAAAGACTATTAGTGGGCGATTGTATGATTTGTTCTATAGATTCAGTCACAGTACTGTCTTCTCGTATAGCAACTAAGTCCTTAAGTAATTTTTGAGGTACTTCATGATAGATATGTGATAGTTTGTTTGTTCTATCTATGATTTGTTTTTGAAGTCCAACAGCAAATAAAACAATAGAGAGAAAAGCAGCATAAATAATGATCCACCACAACAGCCATAGTATCGACTTTTCATGCAGACAATTATATATATCGATCATCAATGACAGGGCAAGGAGGAATATTGCCAGTAGGATAGCCATATTGAGTGATAAGAAGCAATACGAAAACCCAAGATGAATAACACATATTATTAGATAGGCAAGAGTTCGATTTGATCTCTTAACATTAGCAATTACAAGAGTTTTGACGATATTATTCTGTACAAGAAAGCCAAGAAATAAAATACTAATTACCAATAGTATATACAGCAGACTGTATTTATCAAACTGTAATATATTTTCAACATTTAGAGCGATGCCGGACTTATGAATACAGGCGATAATATTTATTATGACGTAGTCATACAACCCAAGACTAAAGAAGTATGCAATAAAGTATTTACTGATATCTACCTTGCTAGAAATATCATATTTCTGCGTCTTGAAAAATAAACCTACAATAATTGAAAAGGCAATGATATTCAAGATAAGAGCGCCAAAAGACGGATTTAAAACATCAAAATAGTTATCTTCTGAAAATATCTGCAGCTTGGTAAGAGTACTTCCGTGTATGAAGTATTGTATGAAAAAAGTAGTAAAGATCACTAACATGGCAATGCCTAAAAACTTAGGAATCGTTAGCTTTTTTATTCGTTTTACGATTAAGGCAGATATCAGTAATAGTAATAGGTAAAGATTGGTAGTGAATATTTTTTGTTGTCTCGGGCTCCATGAAAGTTTCTTAATTTCTACCTGGAAGATTTGATCCTTAATTTGTAGCTTATAATCACTGTGTAGATCTACCTTGACGATTGACCAATGTAGATATTGAGGCAGAATATTTTTATTTACTCTTCTGTATTTATCGAATAAATTGAATTTAATTAGACAGGTATCCGATTTTTCTGATTGTACGAAGCGTTGTGTAAAAGTGTTTTCTTCTTTAGATGATAAGTCAAAACCTTCAAACCAATAAGTTATGTCACCATTATTATGACAAGTCAGATTAGCAAAACTTTGAAGCTCTTCGAGATTGTGGTCAATTTCTTTATTGAAAAGTTCATCTAGCCTTTCTTGGTAGGCTGTTATGACAGTACCCTCCATTGGTACGAATTGATAAATAATAAACTGTGCTAGTAATACAGTCGAAAATAATATTGTCAATATGAAAAGAGCACGTTTCTTCACGGAGGCGATAGCTATTCATCACAAAATACAACATTTACATATGGTAAACTAGTATAATATGATGAATCGTAAACTAAGCTTAATAGTATTACCTTTACAGTGATATTTAATTCATCGCTGCACCGTATGGTGGAGAGGAAAGTCCGGACAACGTAGAGTAACATGCCATCTAACGGATGGATTCTGAGAAGTCAGAAATAGAAAGTGCCACAGAGATTAGACTTCCTTAATCATTGTTATGATTGAGGTAAAGGTGAAAACGTGAGGTAAGAGCTCACGACTTGATTAGGTAACTTATCATGCAGGTAAACCTCATGTGTTGAAATGTCACGTATATCTCAGTATCCTCGGATAAATCGCTACTCGTGAGATCAAATGTATGTTTGGCTGAGAAGGGTAGACAGCTCGAATTTACTCGGAATGAGTGAATCTAGATAAATGATGAATAATCACTTATGGTGATAACAGAATCCGGCTTATGAAATATCATACTTTGAATGAAAAAGGGCTTATCAATCAAATTGATAAGCCCTTTTCTATTTTTTATTAATAGATAATTTGATTACTCGGCGATATCAAAATTTAGAGTAAATCGTAAAGTATTATCTAGAGGATTTCTTCGGTTATTAGTAGGTACTAAATATGATAGGTTTAGACCAAATACATTATACTTTAGTCCAATACCTACAGTGAGAAATTTACGATCACCTTTGAGTGGATTTTCATAATAATATCCTGCTCTCACAGCAAACTGCTTGTCATACCAATACTCAGCTCCTACACTAAAAGCAAATTCTTGTAGTTCTTCGCTAAATCCGCCTTGAGCATCGCCAAAAGATCCAAGCAATGCAGAAAACATAGATTGCTCTCTAAAGTCTGCAAAACCATTGCCATCAGTATCATAATCAGGATTTACTATTTCGTCACCATTCTCGTCAATAATCGTTGACGATACTGGAGTCGGGGTAAGCATTTTATTGATATCCAATGCAAAAGTTATTGCATTATATTCATCGATATTCATGGTCAACGCTCCTCCTATACCGATATTCATAGGTAGAAAGTCTTTAACTGTTCCTTCTGTATAGGTTACTTTTGAGCCTACATTGGAGATTGACATACCAAAACTGAGATCAGAATCATTTCCTGATATGTTTATTTTGTTCTTATAGGTTAAAGAAAAATCTGCTGCAAATGCATTTGCGGATGAAATTAATAACCCTCCAGTTACTTGCCCAGAGGCTAAGTTTGAATAAATATATTTACCAGTAAGTCCTGCGGAGAGTTTATCACTTAGTTTTCTTGCGTAAGCGATTGAGAATTCTAGTTCTCTTGGACTTCCCATACCAGCAGGATTACCATCAGCATCAGTAAAGTTGATATTACCTAGAGAAAAGAACCTTAAGGAAGCTCCTACCGCTTGTAGGTCATCTATTTTTTTATACCCACTCAAATAGGTGAGATATACATCCTGTAGTCCTAAGTCTCTAAGCCAAGGTGTATATGTTGCTGATAGGCCCTGATTTTGTTCAGCAAAAACTAATTTACTAGCATTGAAGTGCATGGCACCACCATCTACCGAGGTTGCTATACCAGCATCTCCCATTGCACCGGCTCGTGCATCGGGGACAATACGTAAAAACGGCATAGCCGTAAGTAAGGTATTAGGCAGGCAGTCACCGTTGGCATCAGTAACACAGCCTGGCCCTGGATTATATTGGCCAATTGCTGAAAAGTTCATTACGAATGCTAGCAGCGTTAGTATAGATACGTTTTTCATGCTATAGTTGTCTTGATTGTTTTTATAGAATACAAATGTAATAATATATTATTGTCTATTTTAATATCACGAGCTTCTCAAAATCACTTTCTTGGGTGCTTTCAGAGCTTATTCCTTTTGCCTTCACCTTGTAAAGATATACTCCCTTTGCTAATTGATTTCCAAAGTCGTCCTTTCCATCCCAAATGATATCATCTACATAGTTACCCCTAGATATCGAATTGGTATTTATACTTCTCACCAGCTTTCCACTTATCGTAAATACATTCACAAGTACATCAACGCTAGATTCTGCAAAATCGTGTTCAAATGTAAATTTTGTTTGTGTCGTAAATGGATTTGGATAATTAAGCACATTACTCAGAGGTTGATCTCCCTGATTAATTACTACAAAATCAATAGTTTCTTGAGAACTATTGTTTGCAACATCAAATGCTTTTACGGTAAGGGAATAGCTACCTAGAGGAAGATCATTGTATCTGAAATTCACTTTTCCGGCTGTATAGTCATCCAGATTAGATTCGTAAAATTCATTTAAGATATTTGAGCTTTGATCAGGATCATTGAGTACCGCAGTCAGATCGTGACCAATACTAGTGCCAGACACATTTATTCCATTTTCATCCGATAGCTTTATAATAAGTAATGGGTCGGGGCTAGTTTGGTCTCCACTTACAAATGACTCGTTGTCGATAAATAGTTCTATTTCAGGTCCCTGATTATCTACAATGGCTTGTCCAAATGTACCTCCTATAATAAAGTCTTCAGAGTATCCGCCGGCATCTACTCCATTTCCATCTACAGCGTAGAAGCTTGCACGTCCTGTGCCATAACTGTAATCAATATCCTTTGGCACGATAAAGCTGAACTCCCATTGTCCATTGATGATCGAAACATTTCCTTTGAAAATAATATTTTTAAAAACTTCGAATGAGGTCAGTTGACTTCGCTCATCATTTTTTAATGTATTTATAGAGCTTTTTTTATCATAAATCGTCGGACTCAAAATACCATTGAAATCAGAAATAACTGTACCCGTATAGTCAGTAATGGTGCCACTCATGGTTACTTTTTGAAGGGCAGCTAAGGTATCAAGAACTTGACTTATACCTTGCCCATTGATCTCATCTAACTGAACCGTATATTTTGGATAGTTGAGCGTCAGGGCAGGATCTCCAATCATAGCAAACTTTCTAGCATTTCTACTTATCGTATCTGCACCTTCATTGTTTTTAGCCTTTCGTAAAATTTCTCCTAGCGTTTGGTATTTACCCTCTTCTCTCACAAATATAGTATCGAATACAGACTGAGCAAGTCTCTCATTTTCATTAGACCATACGGCTCTTGTCGTACTAAATAATCCTATACCGGCTCCATTAGGATTGAGTAGGCAGTTTTCGCCTGCGCTTATTATTTCTGGATCATCATACCCTGTAAAAGAGCAGGTGGCCGTGACGAAAAGGGTTAGTTGGTCATAGTTATTATGATTAAGGATATCATTATTTCCATAAACACGTTCTTGAGCCCACCCAGTAGGTCCACCGTGACCGAGATAGTTGGTAACTAAATATCCATTATTGATATTGCTATTGATGGCTGCATTAGCTTCAGGATATCGTTCACCACCAGGAGTGGAGTTTTGAGGATAAGCATCTAAGTAAATTTTGGACTGATTATAAAGTTTATGATCTTCTTCAGTATCTCTAGCAATATTTTCAGTCTGACGAAGATGAAGATTACCGTCTTCATCATCTGCAATGAACTGTGTTTTCAACCGCCATTCTCCTAATGTATTGAGATCAGATTGATAATGAATTATTTTATCAACAACGGCTTCCGCGCCACTAGCTGTCGTTACGGGTATACGACCTACTGCTATGTCAAGAGCACCTCTTAAGTTGCCCCCCTCCTGATCACTTAATAAACTGAAATAATCGTCTGTAGGAAATGCTTCAATAGGATCAAGACTCTCTACGGTTTCATAAACAGGTACAAAATTTTGGTCTGTCAAGCCGGGTACTATAGCTCGATAGTCATAAGACCCATCTCCAAATAGTAATAAATAAGTGAAATTATCGGTTCGGTTATATATCATCTTTGCGAAATCTCGGAGTGCTGATGGATCAACACGTCCAGATGAAAATTCATGATAGATATGTTCTATATCTACTGTGATAACATTGAGCCCATCGTGATTTCTTCTAAACTCAGCTAATCGTTCTACGGCGGTCGCGAAATCTTTATGATAGACCACGATCATATCCACATCGGTAATGGCATGTAAATTTTGATTATCTACTTTTGATACAAATTGCGGTTTTAGGACGATATCTTCTTCCTTAAAAACCAAATATCTCTTTAGATTACCATTTTGAACATCTTGTACTTTTATTCCCGTAGCAGTATTTTCTGTCTTTAGTGATCTGGGATTATTTAGATCCGATACGTCCCAAACTGTAGCATCCGATACTTGCGAAATATTAAATTGAGCAACAGTGGCATTTGCTGCGAGTAGGTCTTGAAATACTAATGCGTCGTTATTATAGATTAACTGTCTTCTGTATACCAGTTGAATATAATCTAACCAACCTTCAGCCCCTTCTGCATTATTGGGGTAATTAATGATGACATCAGGTTCGTCGTTATTTAAAATAAAACTTTCTTCAATAGTTCTGTCAAAGGCATACCTGGACACAAATCCAGCAGTATTTACTCTAGGTATGATTCGAGACCAGGAGTTGTTTTCAATACTCAGGCTAAATGAACTTGCTAAGTCACTGCGACCTGCAAAAAGACATGATATATCAGCCTCCTCTCCCGATACGATATTTTTAATGAGCAGCTTATCTCGGAAATTTTGTTCACGTTCTATATTGAAGCTTGGCCCGTACCACGATTGTCCCGACCCTTCAGTAGCACTAAATTGACCTAGAAGGTTTGTTCTATCCTCTTCATATCTTGTATAGTGATCGTAGGAGTCTGTTGAATAATTACTTGTATTTTGAGAATAGTCAAAATCTTCTATACGTTTGGCATCGGCTTGATCAAGCTTGATATAAATATAATTATGTAAGTCATAAATATTTTGATTGTAGATGAGATCATTATTATCGATCTGCCATGTTGATGCACCTTGAGCATAAAAGACAATCCTGTCATTTTCATCAAAGCTATTATCCTCTTCTCCAATAATGAATATGGGTATTTCTGCCAAATCATCAATTCTATCATCAACAATAGCTTGCGGAAGCTTAGCTCCAGGATTTCCAAAAATGGAAATATTTTTGGGATTAATTTCGTCTATTTTTGAACCAAGAGCACTCTCTAAAAGCGCTCGGTCTATATAATGTATCCCGTCAGTACTGATCCTAAATTGATAAATATCACCGCTGGCTAAAATCGAGTTTAGTTTGTTATTAGGATCTTTTTTTGCGGATGAGGATTTCTCTTTTGCGGTAAGATTTATTTTAAAGCGATTTAGTCGGTAGTATTTTCCGTTGTTCTGATATATGGGTATGAAGCTCAGGTGGGCATAGTAATCTTGACGTTCCTTGGCAATGGTTATATTAATATCAACTTTATTAGAAATTTTTGTTTTGCTATCCTCCCTTTTCAAAATGATTTCTTCCTCTTCTAGGATATCAATACTAGTACTAACGGATGCATCTCCTTTAATTTTAATTTTTGTTTTATAAATAGGGATCTCAGGATATTTGATGGAAGATGATCCATTTTTTATGCTATAGATATCTACATATTCTTCAGTAAGGGGATTTAGGAGTACATTGGATTTGCTCCAATATAGTTCACCTTTAATCGAATACTGTTGTTGTGCAGAAAGATTTATTTTAAAAAAGACGAGAACCGATATTAAAATAAATAGTTTGGTATAATATTGCATAATAAATAACAGAGTTTGATCAATTTTTTCGAGAGTTGAAACGTTCAAGCATTGTTAGTATTGCTAAGTTCTCATATTTCCGCAATCTTAAAAACATAATGTCCTATTAGATACATAGTTCTTAAAATATTATTTATAGTTGCAGCACTTGGTGGTCAATTGTATGCCCAAGATCCCGTTTTTAGTCAATATTATAATTCACCCCTGACTCTAAACCCAGCTTTTTCTGGAGTGTCTAGTCATCCAGTGGTAAGTTTAAATTATAGAAATCAATGGCCTAGCTTTGGTAATACATACACGACATATCAAGTTGGATTTGATCGTTTTTTTGATAATTATAATAGCGGTATAGGTTTTTCTTTGCTCAATGACGACTCAGGTGATGGAGCACTGGTAAGTACTAATGCCTCGCTAATGTATTCTTATTCACTAAGATTGAATAATGATTTTCAATTAAAAATGGGAATAGGCGCCGCCTATGTTCAACAAAGATTAGATGGGAGTAGACTGATTTTTGGGGAGCAGATAGATAGAGGATCTGGTATTATAACCCAAGGTGGATCTATCATTCCTAATACTGAGGGTATTATTGGAAATATCTCTAATAGCTACTTTGATATTTCTAGTGGATTTCTATTATACAACAAGTTATTCTACGTTGGCTTTTCACTCAATCATCTTAATACACCGAATCAGTCTTATCTTGACGGCATATTTGCTGGGGCTGACCTTCCAGTAAGGTTTTCATTACACGGAGGTTACCAAATAAATTTACGCCGGGGAAATAAAAAAGATGAAGGCACGTTTATTACACCTAACGTTCTCTTTGAAAGACAAGGAGACTTTTATCAGGTTAATGTGGGAGCTTATACTGCGGTTAGATCACTCTTTGTAGGATTGTGGTATAGGAATGCCTGGAATAATAGTGATGCAATTATTATGTCAACGGGTATAAAAAAAGGTCCTTTTAAAATTGGATATAGTTTTGATTATACCATTTCTGATTTAAGTATCGGATCTGGAGGTGCTCATGAAATAGGAATTTTAATAAATCTATATGGAGTGGGTTCAAAAAAATCGAAACTAAATGATTGCTTATCACTATTTCGATAGGATCATTTAATGAATTGTGTATATTTGGCAAAATCTTGGTTCTAAAACTTGGATTACATATTTGGAAGTCTTAAAAATTGATGTAAAATGAGAAATTCATTTAATCTACTCTTAGGTGCTGTTGTGTTATGTTTCGGACTAGCATCTTGTGGTGGTGGAGGTGGTGGAGAGCGATCTTCAGCAACTGGATGGAAATTTAATGACCCAGAGTGGGGTGGTTTTGAAAAAAGAGATTACGAAGGACAGATCAATGGTCCTAATCTTGTTCTGATAGAGGGTGGTACTTTCACTATGGGAGTTACTGAAGAGGATGTTTCTTTCGAGTGGAATAATATTCCTAGAAGAGTAACTGTTTCTTCATTCTATATGGATGAAACAGAGGTGACTAATCATAATTGGAAAGAATATCTCCACTGGACAAAGCAAACATATAAAGCGTATCCTCAAGTATGGATTGATGCTCAACCTGATACACTAGTTTGGAGGGAAGAGCTTTCATTCAATGAGCCTTTAGTAGAAACATACTTCCGACACCCATCTTATGATGATTATCCTGTGGTAGGTGTCAATTGGAGCCAATCTCGTGAATATTGCGCTTGGAGAAGTAATCGGGTAAATGAAATGTTATTAGTCGAAAGAGGTGTACTGAATCTTAATACAAATCAAGTTGACTCTGATAATTTTAATACAAAAGCTTATCTCGCAGGACAATATCAAGGGGATGTAAGAAAGAATCTTCCTGATCTACAAACAGGTGGAGAACGTCCTGTAGAATTTGAAGATGGCATTTTGTTACCAGATTACAGATTACCGACTGAAGCTGAATGGGAGTATGCTGCCCTTGCACTTCAAGGAAATCAAAATACTAGAAAAGACGAAAATATCACAGATCGTCGTATATATCCTTGGAATGGTCGTACAGCTAGATATCAAAAGAGAAATGGTAATCAAGGTAAAATCTTGGCTAACTTCAAGAGAAGTCGTGGTGACTATATGGGTATGAGTGGTAATCTTAATGATCACGCATCTACACCAGGGCCAGTAAGGCAGTTTTTACCTAATGATTTCGGACTGTATAATATGGCTGGAAACGTTAGTGAATGGACTGAAGATGTATATAGGCCGCTTACAAGTATTACACTGAGTGATGCTGAAAACCATGATTTGAATCCATTTAGAGGTAATCAATTTAAAGAGATTATTCTTGATGAAGAGGGAAGGCCTATCGAAAAAGATAGTCTAGGTAGATTACAATACCGTACGGTAGAAGATGATGAAGTAGCAGATAGAGAAAACTATAAGAAAGGTAATGTAGTAGATTACAAAGATGGTGAAAACAGCGAATTGGTATCTTATGGCTACGGAGAATATACTTTAATAAATGATAGTGTTAGAGTTATTAAAGGAGGATCTTGGGCTGATAGATTATATTGGTTATCTCCTGGGACTCGTCGATTTAAAGATCAAGCAAAATCTGATCGTACCTTAGGATTTAGATGTGCTATGATACGTGTAGGAGGTCCTGCAGGAAATGAGGATACTGGTGGAAATGAATTTCCTGAAAGCGGTCGTAAAATCAAAAGAAAGTACAAGTAAGAAAAATATTAAAATTAAAGCCCTTAATTTATTAAGGGCTTTTTTTATGCTTATGAATAAGATCAAATTAGTTCATGATTTCCTATTGTCGGGTGCCACAATAAGTACTGATACACGTAGTATCACAAAAGGAGATATATTTTTTGCATTAAAAGGAGAGCGATTTAATGGTAATAAGTATGCTAAAAAAGCAATTGATGCGGGTGCTATTTTAGCGGTAATAGATGAGCGTGATTTCAAGCTAAGTGAACAATATGTAGTTGTAGATCATGTTCTAAAATTTCTCCAAGCACTAGCCAATTATCATAGATCAACATTCAAAGGCAAGGTAATAGCACTCACAGGTAGCAACGGCAAGACGACAACCAAGGAGCTTATTGCCAAAGTATTACAAAGTACTTTTAGGATAACAGTTACAAAGGGTAATCTCAATAATCATATTGGTGTTCCGCTCACTATTCTCAATGCGAAACAGGATGATGATTATGTTATCATCGAAATGGGTGCTAATCATCAAGGCGAAATTGCTGCACTTTGTAAAATAGCAGAACCAGACTATGGCTTGATCACAAATATAGGTAAAGCACATTTAGAAGGGTTTGGTGGTATAGAAGGTGTCAAAAAGGGAAAAGGAGAGATGTATGCTTATCTAAAGAACGCTCATAAAACAATATTAGTAAATAAAGAAGATCCGACCCTCTTAGAAATGTTAGGGGAATATGACTCTATTATTGAAGTAGTACCTTCTGATATTATACTTGAAGACGATAAAAGATTCCTCAAGTTAAAAGCCTTGGGACAATCTGTAGAGACTAATCTTATTGGTGAAATTCATATTCAAAATATAGCTATTGCAATTGCTATAGGTCGATACTTCGGTGTTTCTGAACAATCTATTCTAAATGGAGTATCATCATATATACCGGATAACAATCGGTCTGAGATTGTTGGCAAGGATGACAGAACTTTCATTCTTGATGCATATAATAGTAACCCTACGAGTGCAAGATTTAGTATAGATGCCTTTGACAAATCTTCTTTTCAAAATAAGGTTGTAGTACTTGGTGATATGCTCGAACTAGGTACCGAAAGTGAAGCTGAGCATAAATCTGTTTATTCTCATACCCAATCAAAAACATTCCATTTAGTAATATTAGTAGGAGAAATATATCATAATCTCTATGGCGACAATGATTTTGTATTTCTAAATATTGATGAATTGAAATCGAGCAATATTTGGAAACAACTTAGAAATTGTACGATACTCTTAAAAGGATCTAGGGCTCTACAATTAGAAAGATTGGTTACCGATTAGATTGATAATAGTCTATCAGGTATACCTTCTTGGCATGTGGTTTCGTAATCTTCTTGTGAGCAAGCCAAATAATGATGTTCTTCATTTATTTCTGAGCTTTTGTATTTATACCACAATCTACCAGTTTCTTTACTTTTAATAAATTCATGATCTTGACTCAAGTCTGGAGCCTGCACCATAAGGGTAGTCATATCATTCTTATTACTTGGATCTTCGTTTTGTCTGAGGGCTAATCCTTCTAGATAATACCAAATGGAAGAACATAATATATCTATTTCATTATACTGTGGTTCTTCACTTATATCAGAAAACCACATAACATTATTTTTACACGAGAATCCACATATTTTTAGCAATTGACAGAATTCTTCAGAATCAAGACCATGTATAGAATCTTGACAATTTCGATTCATTTCATTGGCCTTCAATAAAGAAAGTTGCACTTCAACGAAATTTGAATTTCTTAATACAAGTTCACTCTTCATGATATCTTTCTTCAATTCACCTAGCCCTATTGAAAAACTTTGCTCAAGAGGAGAATTTGATAAATGACGTTGATAACCAATTACCTTATTAGTCGTGCCAAAATAACTAGACTTTTCGGAGAGTAAAATAGGATTTGAAAACAGATGTTCTCTAGTGCTACCTATATAAATTACAGATTTTATTTTTTCAGCTTCTAATAGGGCGGTAGTTGATGCTAAAGGGATTTCAGATTCATCCAGAATGGTGACTTTCGTTCTGGATGTATAAAAATCATTGAATCGGCGTATTAGATTATTTTTTAACATTTTTTTTTCAATGACTATAATTGCTTCAAAATCTAGATTATCGTCCTGATCATTAATCAACGTAATATCGGTTTTCATACTTCTGTCTAATTAGAATGGTAAACTAAAATCAATTAAAACAAATATAATCCATATTACATTATAAAAAAATATAATATGAAAGATATTCATAATGTGTTAGTTAATAGTTTTTCTGGGGTGGTTACTTTTGAGGACCTATATTTTCAACAATAGCAGTAGGGGTATTTCTTTCAAATGTAGTCTACTTTACAAATAAGTTAGTAAAATGAATTCGGCAATAAATATCAGCTCATGTTACTGTGACTTTGACTTATTGCCGCGTCCTAAAAGAGTTAAACATGCTAAATTTATTGATTGTGTTGAAAATACATTTGTGAACTCATCAAAAATCAATACCTTAGCGCAAAGAAAAATTGTTACCCTATGACAAAGTTTTTATACACTTTATTATGTGTCGTGTTGGCATACTCCTTGTCAACTGCTCAAGAAGAAATGCTTGAGACTACTGAGCTAAGCATTACAGACGAAATGACCGTAGATTCAGAACAGAATTCAAAATGGAGAAAAGGCGAATATGGTTATTCTGCAAAACCAAAACATTCCTGGGAATTAGGTGTCCATTTAGGTCACTTTTTTATTGATGGAGATGTAGATAGAACCATCCCTGGAGGATTTGGAGTCGGTCTTCATTTAAGAAAGGCTATTCATTATGCATTTTCATTAAGAGGAGATTTCTTTTATGGAAGAGCAACTGGATTAGACCCTCAGCCGTCAGGTAGTAATTTACTTCCTGAGCAATCTGTTTTCGGAGGATATGGTCCTGAAAATCCTTGGTTCTTTAACCATAGAACAACTTATGGTTACGTAGCCATGCAGGGTGTAATTAATATTGGAAATTTATTATTTCACTCACCTAGTAACAAATGGAATTGGTATGCTACTGTGGGTGTTGGATTAGATTCTCATTCTACTAAATTAGACTTGAGAGATGAAAATGGTAATTTATACACTGATTTAGTCTCTAGATCAGGATTTACATCGTCTAAGTTCGATACTAAATCTGGAAGGGCTGAAATAAAAGATGCTCTTAACAATATCTATGATGGTGATTATGAGACTGATGGTTTCAAAAAGAAAGGTATATTTAGATTAGGTGATGATACTAATATTCACGTAGTATTTACAACCTCAATGGGTGTAGCTCGTAAGATCACTAAGAGAATCAATCTTGGACTGGAGCATCAAGTTATGTTAACTGACAATGATTACTTAGATGGTCAAAAATGGAGAACTAACCTTGATCAAACAAATAATGCGGATATTATGCATTATACTAACCTAAGATTAGCAATTAATCTTGGAAACTTTGATAATGTTACAGAGCCTCTATATTGGTTAAATCCTTTGGACAGATCTTTCAACGACATTGCTTCTCTAAAGCAACGACCTCAGCTTGATCTTTCTGATGAAGATGGTGATGGAATCATAGATATGTTAGACCAAGAGTTAGATACTCCAGCAGGTTGTGCAGTAGACACTAGAGGTGTAGTTCTTGATAGTGATGGTGATGGATTAGCTGATTGTAAAGATACTGAGCCTTATTCACCTCCAGGTTATGATGTTGATAATAATGGTGTAGCTTCTATCCCTGCAGTCGAAACTCTTTCGGAGTCTGACGTAATTAGAATTATGAATGCTAACTGTCCTGGTTGTAAGAAAGTGGAAACAGGTTGTGGAGAATGGTTCTTACCAATGATTCATTTCGATCTAGATAAGTATAGTATAAAGCCAGAGTATTACAGCCAATTGCACCATGTTGCAAGTGTAATGAAAATGTGTCCTGAAATCTGCGTAACTGTACAGGGGCATACAGATACTAGAAATACTAATGATTATAACACTACACTTAGTTATAATAGAGCTAAGTCAGCGGTTGATTTCTTAGTAGCTAACTATGGCATTGATAGAGGAAGATTAAAATTAATGTATGGTGGTGAAGATTCGCCTTTAGGTGGAGCTTCAAGTGCTCACTACATGAATAGAAGAGTAGAATTCAGACTTTGTTCTGCTGGTGACTTCGATATGGCTAGACCAGAAGGAGCAACATACAATAACGTTATCAATACTGGATCAATCAGTAATGGAAACAAAAACTCAGGTTACTAATAGTATTTTTTAAGATAAATTAGAAAGGTTCCGATATTTCGGGACCTTTTTTTTTGTCCATATGATAATCGAAAATTTTGGAGGCAAATATTTATACGCTTACCTTCATAGTAATGAATTAGGTATGAAGGATAGATGAATCGAAAGCTAATATTTAAACCAAACTTCAGTAGCTCCATCTTGATTTATAGGGTTACTGAACTGCACATAATCGAGTCCTGAAATAAGAAACCTAACTTCTCGTTTTAATATTCCTAATCCTTGTCCATGGATTACAGTTACTACCTTATGTCCATAGTAATGAGCCTTTTCTAAGTATTCTGCGCATGCTTTAAGTTGGAAATCAAGCATTCTAGCATGAGAGGTGATTCTACCTTCAGGATCTAACTTTTCTAGGTGAAGATCAATCTTTTTAGGGGGGGTACGTTTTATTATATTAGTACTTGATGAATGATTATAACTAGTTTTGGCACGAATTTCTTCTACTTCCTTTTCATCAATAACTTCGGCATCATTTACATCTATCATAACATGCCCTTCTCTAATTTTTATTTTGAGTTTTGATTGATAGGCACCTTCATATACACCAATAGTTCCAGTACTAATTTGTCGAATATAATCGCCAGTCCATAAATTTTTGATATCTACCAATTTTGCTCTATTTATGCCTAATAAATAAATTTATGAAAACGCTTTCAAAAATCGACTTACCTGTTAGTCTTTCATTTTCGTCCCTAAACAAGCTATTACAAGATAAGTTGATCGGTATAGAAGTTACACAGGGGTTTAAACTTCAAGATATCGATCTTTCAAGCGAAGATTCACATGGGGTTTTAAAGATTATTTTAGAGGGCGTTGTAGCTATTAAACTGCGAGCAACTTTTTTACTAAATGTAGAAGATGATAGAGTACTGGTTCATAATTTGTATGTTAAGATAGAGTCTGACGGAATTTTAGCAGCAGGAATTAATAAATTATTGATAAAGGGACTAAAAAATAATCTTGAGTCAAGGTTAAATCAATTGCTGCATAGACAGTTGAATGTAGCTAAAGATTTCATATTAAATAATCCGAAGGAAATAGTCTTATATGACGATATAAAATTGCACGTAGCTCCGAAAAGTGTAGAAATAGTCAGTTTAAATTTTTCTGAAAAAGGACTTTTAGTAAATCTAAAGGGTGATGTCAATTTTCATATATTGGATTAATGAATTACGCCATTTCTGCAGGACATGAAAAAACACTTGAATCTGCTCAAGATATTTTAGAGTCGGGAGGTAATGCTTTTGATGCTGCTATTTCTGCTTATTTCACTTCGTTTGTAGCTGAGCCTTGCATGGCAAGTGCTGGAGCCGGTGGATTTGCCAATATTTATACTGAGCAGGGGCTTACATTTTGTGCTGATTTCTTTTGTCAAACACCAGTTAAGAAGTACGGAGCAGCTACTAATGGTCTTATACCAATAGAAGTGGACTTCGGATCAAGCAAAGAATTATTTTATGCTGGAGCCAGTGCAATGGCTGTTCCAGGCGCAATTAAATTTATCTACGAGCTTCATGAAAAGTATGGTAGTTTACCAATGACGGTTTTAATGCAGCATGCAAGGCATTATGCAAAAAACGGAATCAAGCTAAATACTTTCCAAGCAATAGATCTCACCTTACTAGAGAAGATATTTAGAATGGATAAGTCCGTAAGGAATGTTTTTTTTAAAGAAGATAATTCATTAAAGCTTGAGGGTGATGTAATTCATATGTCAGATTATGATTTATTTCTTGATGCCTTGGCAAGTGACGGTGTTGATCTTTTCTATAAAGGTGAAATTGCTGATATAATTGACTCCTATAGTCGAATCAATCAAGGACATATACGGAAAATTGATTTTGAATCTTACCGCGTCCACTGGGATCAATCATTAAGGATTTCTTTTGATAATTCAATAGTACTAGTACCTCCAAGATCCAGTACGGGATCGTGGATTATGGCGAATATTCTAAGCGAACTCAATAAAGTACTCAACGATCAATGGCAAAATGATTATCTCAGTATTGTAAAGGATCTAGTAGCTCTACCCGGTGGATATGAGTGTTTTAAATCAAGGTTTCAAAAATTATCGTTATCATCGGATGAAGCGCATAATAATCAGGCTTATGGCGGTACTTCTCATTTCAATATTGTAGACCAGTGGGGTAATGCTATAGCTTTGACCACGACCATCGGTGAGGGTAATGGTTATTTTATTCCGGGTACAATGATGCAAATGAATAATATGCTTGGAGAAACTGCACTTCAACCCGATGGCCTAGGTACATGGACGCCAGGTTCTCGACTCAATAGTATGATGACTCCAAGTATAATATTAGATGATCAAAAAAGATTGCGAGCTTGTCTTGGGTCAGGTGGTGCTGCACGTATACCTTATGTCATTACTCAGGTTCTTCTGTATATTCTTAGATCAGGGTACAGTTTAGAAAATTCGATAGCTGCACCAAGGCTATATCTTTCAAAGTCTGGAAATCATGTGGAATCAGGATTTATGATAAATTCTGATAAACTGGATCAGGCTCAACGTTGGACCAAACCCTCCTTATTCTTTGGAGGGGTGCATGGAATACAAGTAGATAATCAAGGAATATTTCATTCTTGTGGTGATCATCGTAGGTATGGAGTTTCTTTTTCTAAATAGTATTGTAAATTGCAGAGCAATTAAACGCCTATACATATGTTTCAATCGTTTTTAGGTCATAGTCCAAAATGGTACAAGTATACCATGATTTTTTTCCTAGTATTCAATATCGTAGCACTTTATACACTGGGACCAGTGATTACAGCTTGGTTATTCATCGGAGAATTTATTTTTACCCTTGCCATGGCTCTTAAGTGCTATCCATTGCAAAGTGGTGGTCTTTTGGCGATCCAAGCATTATTTTTAGGCCTTACTACTCCTTACAATGCCTACCATGAGATCGAAGCCAATCTTGAAGTAATTCTACTGCTAGTATTCATGGTAGCAGGAATATATTTTATGAAACCCTTATTGATGTATATATTCAGTAAGGTATTTACTAAAATTAAATCCAAATTAGTCCTTTCTCTTTTATTTGTCTTCTTATCTGCTTTGCTAAGTGCTTTTTTAGATGCCTTGACGGTTACGGCAGTGCTGATTTCCGTAGCCGTAGGCTTTTACGGAGTGTATCATAAAATTCATTCTAGTAGTAAAGATTATGATGACAGTGGCGTTCTTGATCGAAAAGAACTGAGTGGAGAAACTTTAGCAGAGTTTCAGAGCTTTTTAAGGAGTTTGATCATGCATGGTGTTGTAGGTACTGCGCTAGGAGGTGTATGTACTTTGGTGGGCGAGCCCCAAAATTTGCTAATAGGTGAGAAAATGGGATGGGATTTTATTGATTTTTTCTTACACATGGCACCAATAACACTTCCAGTATTTGCTTTTGGTTTACTAACTACCACATTATTGGAAACAACGAAAATATTTGGTTATGGAGCAAAATTGCCAGAAGTAGCTCGTAAAATTATTGAGAATTATACGCATGAAGCTGACGCAAAGCGATCCAAAAAACAAAAGATTGATCTCATCATTCAAGGGGTTGCAGCTATATTGCTTGTTATTGGATTAGCACTGCACCTCGCTCCTGTGGGTTTGATAGGTCTAGGGCTTATTATACTACAGACTGCTTTTATGGGGATTACTGAAGAGCATCATTTAGGTAAAGCTTTTGAAGAGGCTCTTCCATTTACAGGTTTATTGGTAGTATTCTTTGTGATCGTCGCTATGATCCATGATCAACATTTGTTTAAGCCCATAATAGATTGGGCTTTAAGCCTAGAGCCAGGACAACAACCTGCAATGTTTTATTTAGCCAATGGTGTTCTTTCCATGATAAGTGATAATGTTTTTGTAGCTACTGTATACATTGGTGAGGTTAAAGAAGTATTTGAAGGGAAGCTTGTTTTTGATAATATGGTATCTAGTTTAAATGCTTTGAATATTACTGAGGTCGATGAATTTGTAAGTTCACAAATAAATAGTAGCGCCAAATTTAATTCTTGGTTACCACAATTATTAGAACTAAAATCTACATTATCGGCATCTGAGGTCTCCTCTTTAACACCAATCTTAGATGATTTATCAGAAAAGAGATCTCAATTTGAAAAACTTGCTATTGCAATCAATACAGGTACTAATCTACCTAGTGTGGCGACGCCAAATGGTCAAGCTGCCTTTTTATTCTTGTTGACATCGGCAATCGCCCCACTAATACATTTATCGTATGGGAAAATGGTTAAAATGGCATTGCCTTATACGATAGTATTGGGTACAGTTGGATTGCTAGGTATATTATGGACTCTATAGATATTAAAATTTTAGCAAATTAGCCACCAATAAATACTCTGATCCAAAGTATCTTTAACCAATCATGGTAAAAATCGCAAACGTTGAATTAGGAGAATTTCCGTTGTTGCTTGCACCTATGGAGGATGTAAGTGATCCACCGTTTAGAGCCTTATGTAAGGCCCAAGGTTGTGATATGATGTATACTGAGTTTATCTCGGTGGAAGGTCTGATTAGGGATGCTCATAAGTCTGTTCAAAAATTAGATATATATCCTGAAGAACGTCCCGTGGGCATACAAATTTTTGGCGCCGAGATAGATTCTATGCGTCGAGCAGCTGAAATAGTTGAGGAAGCTCAACCAGAGGTGCTAGATATCAACTTTGGATGTCCAGTGAAAAAAGTGGTATGTAAGATGGCCGGAGCAGGTATATTGCAGGATATACCTAGGATGGTAGCACTGACGAAAGAGATCGTTGATGCGACTAACTTACCAGTCACCGTAAAGACAAGATTAGGTTGGGATGATAATACGATTTTTATAGAAGACGTAGCAGAAAGGCTACAAGATGTAGGTATAAAAGCATTATCCATACATGGACGTACCCGAAAGCAGATGTATAAAGGAGAAGCCGATTGGACTAAAATAGGTAAAATCAAGGAAAATCCGAGAATACATATTCCTATATTTGGGAATGGAGATATTGATAGTCCTCAAAAGGCTCTTGCATATCGAAATAGATATGGTGTAGATGGTATTATGATAGGTCGGGCAAGTATAGGCAATCCATGGATATTTAGAGAAATTAAACATTTCTTTCATACAGGAGAAATACTGGATCCTCCGACACTTAAAGAAAGAGTAGATGCTGCTCGTCAACATTTGATGCATGGTATCGAATGGAAAGGGCCGAAACTTGGTGTTGTAGAGATGCGCAGACATTACGGACAATATTTCCGTGGTCTTCCGGGAATCAAGCCATGGAGGTCAAAGCTAGTCACAGAGTTTGAACCATTCGAAATATTTAGGACCTTGGATCGCATAGAAGAGAAATATGCGGGATACGAGTTTTATAAAAAGCCACAGTTAGTAGAAGTCTAGAATTTTTGATTCACCTTTTTCTTAAGTACAAACTAATGATACATTTGTGTTGTGGTATTTGAAATGCGTCCATATGAACGAAAAATCTTTGAGCTCATCCGAGAAACAGCCAGAGAATTAAATTATCCAACTTATGTAGTAGGGGGTTATGTCCGTGATAGATTGCTCAATAGACCGAGTAAAGACCTAGATATAGTATGTGTAGGCGATGGTATAAAACTTGCAGAATCTCTTGCTGATAAGATGAGGCCAATGCCGAGAGTGACTGTATATAGTCGTTTTGGTACAGCAATGATTAAGCACAAAGATCTTGAAATCGAATTTGTAGGAGCACGTAAAGAAAGTTATTCTGAAAATAGCCGAAAACCAGCTGTTGAAAATGGTAATCTTGAAGATGATCAAAATAGAAGAGACTTTACGATTAATGCTCTTGCCGTCAGTCTCAACGACCATGATTATGGCCAGATCATCGATCCTTTTGATGGTCTATTACATATAGAACAAAAGAGAATTTTAACGCCGCTTGAGCCAGGTAAAACATTCTCAGATGATCCTTTGAGAATGATGAGGGCTATTAGATTCGCTACTCAATTAGAATTTTATATTGATCCTGATACCCTTGAAGGTATTAGTAAATATAGAAATCGTATAAATATCATCTCTAAGGAGAGGATAATAGGTGAATTAAATAAAATTATCCTTTCGAGAAAACCATCCATTGGTTTTGAATTGCTTTTCGAGACGGGTTTGATCGATATTATTTTTCCGGAGATGCTTGCATTGCATGGGGTAGAAGTGATCAACGGTAAAGGACACAAGGATAATTTTTATCATACACTAGAAGTTCTTGATAATATATGCAAGCATACAGATAGTCTCTGGTTGAGATGGGCCGCAATCATGCATGATATTGCCAAACCTCCGACTAAGAGATTTGATCCTAAGCAGGGATGGACATTCCATGGTCATGAGGCTTTAGGAGCGGCTATGACACCACGCATATTCAAGAAGATGCGACTCCCTCTCGATGATAAGATGAAATATGTTCAGAAATTAGTTCGTCTTCACCTTCGACCCATAAGCCTTACTAAAGAAAATATAACTGATTCGGCTATAAGACGATTGATTTTTGAAGCAGGCAATGATATCGATGATTTGATGACGCTTTGTAAAGCTGATATTACCTCTAAAAATCCAAATAAAGTAAAGCGGTATCTAGCAAACTATGAGATCGTTGCTCAAAAGATCAAAGAAGTAGAAGAGAAGGATCAATTGCGTAACTGGCAGCCGCCAATATCTGGAGAGTTGATCATGAACACCTTCGGAATAGGTCCATCACGTCAAGTAGGGGAGATAAAAACTGCTATACGTGAAGCAATTTTAGATGGAGTTATTCAAAATGAATATACTGAGGCCTTTGAGTTTATGGTAAAGAAGGGTAGGGAAATGGATTTGCAAGTCCAAGCCTAATCTCAATTATTTCTTTTTAGAAAGAACCCCAATACGCTCATCACCATTTTTGATCATTTGACAAATGCGAAAGGCATCTTCCTCAAAAGATTCTGAATCTTCAGGAAGAAGTATCCATTTCTTGATTGGAACTCCTTGTAAAGCTCTGATCGATGGGAAATGTTGTTTGAGGTATTGATGATGCTTCCTTTCTGTTCCTATCCAGATTCCATGATCTTGAGGGTGTTTATCTCCCCTGTATAATGCCAGAAATAGAGTTTCACCAATGTAGATGCTATGCACTCCAAACATCCGCTTGACTAGAGGACCTAAGGAAATCAGATCTTCAATCACAAATTCATACGGTATATTTTTCATCAAGGTAGTATCTAGATAGATCGTTTAGTCATCCGTGACTTACTGTCCTCGCTTTTTCATTTGCTTTCGCTGCTTTTTAGACCATAGGTTAGAGCTTCCTTTTTTACGCTTGACATCTGGATTACTAATGTCCGCTTCAGAATGATACTGCTCGGCTGCAGCACAACCTTCAGGGGTACGGCATGAGCTTGATTCAAATGCTAGAATCATAATTATGGAATAGATAAATATACGTTTTATAGATTTCATCGTAAATCGTTAATTAGCGAGGCAATAGAAAGGTAGTCATCATCTTGGATAAAACATGAATATTTCAAAAATAATGTGCTTACAATAGATAAATTATGCGTGAAAACCCCCGATTTTATTGACGTTGAGCCAATATTGGGGATAAAACTTGTATAACATTAAAATCTAATATACATTTGCCGCCGTTATTATAATTAACACTAAAAACTCATATATTATGAACAAAGGTGATCTAATCAATTCAGTAGCTGATGCTGCTGGAATCACAAAGGCTCAAGCAGGTGATGCTGTTGCAGCTGTATTTGACGGAATCGAAAAAACATTGAAAGGTGGTGATAAAGCTGCTTTCATAGGTTTCGGTACTTTCTCAGTATCTCACAGACCAGCAAGAGACGGTAGAAATCCTTCTACAGGAGCTACTATCAAAATTGCTGCTAAAAATGTTGTGAAGTTTAAAGCAGGAAAAGCTTTGACTGAATCTGTGAACTAGAAAAGAACACAAAGAATAACACTTTTGAAGGGCATTCATTAATTTGATTGCCCTTTTTTTTAATGATTTAATGCCCCCAAAAAAAAGAGACTTCATTTCTATAAATAAAGTCTCTTCGCTTAAAATTGATGTATATAAAACTAATCTACAAATCTTGAAAGGTTTATAACCCTTGTACCTCTAAGATCCTTTGAGTCAATCTAATGCTGCCCGAAAGAGCAAAATTTTTAGAAAATATTTTCGTAATCTACTTTTGATAGATGTGCAGGCTTAAAAGTTTCCACTTTGAGCTTTGCTAATGAGACTCTGATCAATCGTAATACAGGAAACCCAACTGCACTACACATTTTTCTGATTTGTCTATTCTTCCCTTCTTGGATTGAGATTTTAATCCAAGAAGTAGGTATTGTTTTTCTGAATCTTACTGGAGGATTTCTGTCGAATAAACCTTCAGGTCTTTCCATGATTTCAACCTTCGCGGGCAATGTATAGTATTCCTTCTTTTTAGTTCTTATCGTTACACCTTGCTTTAATTTATGGATGGCACCATGATTTATTGCACCATCTACTTGTACCCAATAGCTTTTCCACACCTTTGCAATAGGGGCAGCGAGCTTTGATTGTAGTGTCTTGTCGTTGCTTAGGAGGAGAAGACCTTCACTATCGCGATCAAGCCTGCCTACAGGATATACATCTTTAGCTATGGGTAAGTCAAAGTCTGATAATGTTTTTTGACCAGGGACATCTTGTGTAAATTGACTAAGTACATCGTAAGGTTTGAAAAACGTATAGTATTCAAGCTTTTTCAATGTGTTGACCAATTTGTTTATACATTAAACCTGAAATGCATGATATCTCCATCCACGACGGTATATTCCTTTCCTTCTACGCTAAGCTTACCAGCATCTTTCACAGCTGCCTCAGATCCCAAGCTTACATAATCATCATATTTGATGACTTCAGCTCGGATAAATCCTTTTTCAAAATCAGTATGTATTACACCGGCAGCTCCAGGTGCTTTAGTCCCTTTGATGATGGTCCAGGCTCTCACTTCTTTCTCCCCAGCTGTGAAATAAGTGATTAGATTCAATAATTCATAACTAGCTAGGATTACGCGATTAACACCTGGTTCTTCTAATCCCATTTCTTCTACAAATTCCATTCTTTCTTC
The DNA here is from genome assembly GCA_020629715.1 of Saprospiraceae bacterium. Classification (GTDB taxonomy): domain Bacteria; phylum Bacteroidota; class Bacteroidia; order Chitinophagales; family Saprospiraceae; genus JAHDGW01. The sequence continues at coordinate 524,747 of JAHDCU010000002.1, read as the reverse complement.
TTTGGTTTCAAGCTCAGCAATGTCGGCTTCTATACCTGCAGAAATGAGGAGTATTTGAGGATTTTCATCTGCAATAGCTGCCGCAAAGGCTTTGGTATGCTCATTGCCGTCTTTGACAGACCCTTCGTCCACGTTGCATACATACATGATCGGTTTTGCGGTAAGCAAATACATATCTTTGAAAAGTGGAATTTCTTCATCTTCAAGATCAAAAGTACGGGCAGGTTTTTCTGCTTCTAGATGAGCTTTAAGACGCTCACCAAAATCTACTTTCCTTGCCTCATCCTTATCACCGCCTTTCGCAGCTTTTTTAAATCGTTCAATACGTTTTTCGACTGTATCGAGATCTTTTAATATCAACTCCGTATCTATGATCTCTTTATCTCTTACTGGGTCTACTGATCCATCAACATGTATGACATTGTCATTGTCAAAGCATCTCACCACATGGAGTATTGCGTCTACCTCTCTTATATTCCCAAGAAATTGATTTCCCAAACCTTCTCCTTGACTTGCTCCCTTGATCAATCCGGCAATATCTACAATTTCAACAGTAGTTGGAATTACTTTTTGAGGGTTAACGAGTTTTTCAAGCTCATCCAGTCTCGGATCTGGTACCGTGATCATACCTACATTAGGATCTTTGGTTGCAAACGGATAATTAGCAGCCAGTGCTTTTGCTGATGTAAGCGCATTGAAGAGGGTACTTTTACCTACATTTGGTAAACCAACGATTCCACATTTAAGAGCCATAATTTTGTACTTTTATTCTTTTCTAATTTCGCCGCAAATATAGATTAATCAAAAGGGAGTACCTTGTGCTTAATGAATTATTTAGCACATAGTCTGTTGTCCTGTCACTCTGATACATTATTATTCGGTAATCTAGTCGCAGATTTGATCAGTAATAAAGAGGTTAAAGAGCTAAATCATGTCTTTCATAAAGGAGTAGAATTACATCGATTGATAGATACGTTTACAGACAACCATGTTGATGTTAAACGATGTACCAAGGTGCTACATAAACATCATGGAAAGTATGCGCCTGTTGTCTTTGATTTGTTATGTGATCGATTATTGACGGACTATTGGGATGATTTCTCTAGAATCTCCTTGGAAAGGCATACAGAGAAGGTATACATCGTACTCGATAGAAATTTAAGCAATCTAAAAGTCAATTCAAAACATAAGCTTGACAAGATGATAGAGCATGATTTTTTAAGAAATTGTTCTTCGGATTTGGGATTATGGAAAACGATGGAGTGGATGGATCGACGTACCAAATTTCCCAGCAACTTTACTCAGGCAGTGGATGATCTTTATAAAAATTACGATCTATTTTCTGAAGTATTCAAGACTTTCTACTTGGATTTAAATAAGGAAGTTCTAATATTTTGCAATTGTTAATACTCCTGTTTAGGTCTTTTAAATGCTAAGCTTGAACTTTATATCGCTAGTAATTAACCCTCAAAAGAGAATGATATCGTAAATATAGAGGAACTTACATCTTCTAAGACTCTAGCTTGGTTGAGCGCATCATTGTAAATCAGAGAGTTGACGATCCCACGAGAAAATTTGATTTCTGGTGAGAATATAAAATACGGATAGAAAAACTGCACCCCTGCACCGATTTCTAATTGAAAATCATGCGGAGATATTCTGACAAGTTGATCTGCATCTCTACTCTCTGCATTCGAATTGACATCAACACTATATTTTACACCTGCCAATACGAAAGCCCTTTTGTCTTTATAAGGAGCAGATTTGAATCGAAGCATAAATGGTAGTTCGACAAATACAGCCTCATTTTTGATCACGTCGATATTGTTTTCAATTGTAGAGGTGTATGCCAGATTTCGTTCTGTAAAAGAAAAACCAGGAATGAATCTCAAATCGAAGAATTCACCGATTTTGAGGTTGGTGATCAGTGCCAAGTGAAATCCAGCACCTCGCTCTGATTCTACGATTCTAATACTTTCATTTCCAATAAAATTTTTGGAATGTCCGATGTTATAACCAGAATAATTGACACCGAGATGAATGCCATAGTAAAACGGCTTTTTTTGGAAATCTTTATAATTATAATTCCCTTTGCCGATATACTGCGCCGAAACAGCTACTACAATAAAACTAAGTAATACTGAAAATACTATTTTCTTCCAGTGTAAATCGTGCATATGCCTAAGCTCAATGAGTCCCATGATGTATTTTTCAATCCAATTTTCTTTAAGATCATATCAAAGTTTTCATAGTCTGGAAACTTTTGTACCGATTCGTACAGATACTGATATGCCCTAGGATCTTTAGATGTTATCTTTCCAATAACGGGAAGAACATACTTAAAGTATGTATTGTATAATTGTTTAAAGGGAAAAAATTTAGGTCTTGAAAATTCCAAAATAACCATTTGACCTCCAGGTTTCAAAACTCGGTACATTTCAGCAAGGCCTTTTTCCAAGTTTTCAAAGTTTCTTACACCAAAGGCAGCAGTGATTGCATCAAAATGATTGGTGTCGTATTGTAGGTTTTCACTATCACCCAGATCTAAGGTGATGGATTCTGATTTATTCCTTTTTATGACTTTCTTTCGACCAACTTCTAGCATTTCATTAGAGACATCTACACCCGTAACTTTGGTTTTCGGATGTTGTTTTACGATCTCAAAAGCCAGATCAGCTGTACCAGTTGCAATATCCAATACTTCAGAAACGTCACTATCAATTTTAGCAATTGCTTTCTTACGCCAGATCGTGTCGATTCCTGCAGAAAGGAGTCTATTTAAAAAGTCATAATAAGGTGCAATTTTATCAAACATGGTCGTGACCTGACCTTTTTTGCTTTCCTGATTATTGTAGGGTGTAACTTGCTGTTCACTCATGATGCGAAGGTATGCTATTAAAGTACTACTAGTGAAATCAAATAAGGAATAATTAGTTGTAATTTCCTTAGAAATTTGAAAAGAAAAATAGCATTCATTTTCATAATTATGTGCCCTCTAAAACCTAGTTAAATAGAATAAAATTCACTACTTTTACACCCTTAATTGAGAAGCGAAATTTAATATATAAATGGCTAACGATCAGAGAATTATAAATATCAATATAGAGGAGGAAATGAAGTCCGCCTATATTGATTATTCCATGTCAGTAATAGTAGCAAGAGCACTGCCTGATGTACGAGACGGACTCAAACCTGTACATAGGAGGGTGTTGTACGGGATGTCAGAGCTCGGCCTCACATCTAATAAGGGGCACAAAAAGTCTGCTAGAATAGTCGGAGAGGTATTGGGTAAATATCACCCACACGGTGATACATCTGTGTATGACTCCATGGTACGTATGGCACAATGGTGGTCACTACGATATCCGCTTGTAGATGGTCAAGGTAACTTTGGCTCGATGGATGGAGATAGTCCTGCTGCGATGAGATATACCGAGGCAAGACTGGAGAAGATCAGCGATGAGATTTTGACAGATATCAAAAAAGAAACGGTTGACTTTGCTCTCAACTTTGATGATAGTCTTGAGGAACCTACCGTACTACCAACAAGATTACCTAACCTCTTGATCAACGGAGCATCAGGTATAGCCGTAGGTATGGCAACCAATATGTTGCCTCATAACTTGTCGGAAGTAATCAATGGTATTATCGCCACAGTTGATGATCCTGATATTACGATAGATGGACTGATGGAGCACATTAAAGCTCCAGATTTTCCTACAGGAGGTATTATCTATGGGTATCAAGGTGTAAAAGACGCCTTCGAAACCGGTAGAGGTCGAATAGTCGTCAGAGCCAAGGCTGATATAGAAACGAGTAGCAATAATCGTGAAACAATCATCATCACTGAGATACCTTACCAAGTCAATAAAGCGAACCTAGTAGCAAAAATAGCAGAGCTAGTCAATGAAGAAAAGGTGACAGGTATCAGTGATGTACGTGACGAATCAGATCGAAAAGGATTACGAATAGTTGTGGAAATCAAGCGTGATGCGATGGCTAACGTTGTTTTGAGTAAACTCTATAAATATACCGCGCTTCAGACATCTTATGGTGTCAACAATATTGCTCTGGTCAATGGGCGTCCTCAGTTGCTTAATCTTAAGCAGATGATTACGGAGTTTATCAAGTTTCGTATAGAGGTAATCGTTCGTCGTACTCAGTACGAACTCAAAAAAGCCGAAGAAAGAGCTCACATTCTAGAAGGTCTACTTATTGCCTTAGATAATATCGATGAAGTTATTAGAATTATTCGCTCCAGTAAGACGGTAGAAGATGCACGGAATAACTTAATGTCGACATTTAGCCTGAGTGAAATACAAGCTCGAGCAATTCTCGATATGAGACTTCAAAAGTTAGTTAGTCTTGAGATTGATAAAGTGAAAGCTGAGTATGATGAACTCATGAAGACCATTGAATATTTAAAAAGTATTCTTGGAAGTGATGAGTTGCAAAGAGGAATTGTCAAAACTGAACTAGGTGAAGTACTAGAAGCCTATGGTGATGAAAGACGTACGAAAATCAGTTATGCAGACGGCGAAATCAGCATAGAAGATATGATCCCTAATGATAGTGTAGTGATAACAATATCAGAACTAGGTTATATCAAACGTACTAAAGCATCAGAGTATAAAGCACAAGGTAGAGGTGGTAGAGGCTCTAGAGGAAGTAAAACAAGAGATACAGATCAGATAGAGCACCTATTTGCTGCCAATGCACATGACTATATATTGCTTTTTACCGAGTTAGGACGTTGTTTTTGGATAAGAGCATATGAAATTCCAGAAGCTTCAAAAACAAGTGCAGGTAGAGTAATCCAAAATTTGATCCAGTTACCTAAAGACGATAAGGTCAAGGCATATATCAAAATAGAAGATCTCAAGGATGAGGAGTTTTTAAACTCTCATTACATCATGCTTTGTACTCAAAATGGTACGATCAAAAAGACCTCAGTCGAACTATTTTCGCGACCTAGAACGAATGGTATCAACGCTATAACCATTAATGAAGGAGATCAACTGTTAGAAGCTAAACTCACCAATGGTATTTCTGAAATTTTGATTGCTAACAAAAATGGTAGAGCTATTAGATTCCCTGAGTCCGCGATACGAGCTATGGGTAGATCTGCTGCTGGAGTAAGAGGTATCAGACTAGACGATGGTGATGATAAAGTCATCGGTATGATGTGTATCAATCCCGAAGACGTCAGCAAAACGGTATTTGTAGTATCTGAAAACGGATATGGTAAAAGATCAGCATTAGAAGATTACAGAATCACCAACAGAGGTGGTAAAGGAGTCAAGACTATGCAAGTCTCTGATAAGACTGGTAAGGTAGTTGCTATAAAATCGGTGTCAGAAGATGAAGATCTAATGATTACGACTACCGATGGTATCATCATACGTATGAAAATCGAAGATGTAAGAGTCATGGGCAGAGCTACTCAAGGTGTCAGAGTGATTAAGTTAGGTAAGAAAGATTCAATTGCGGATGTCACTGTACTCAAAAGTCAAGAAGAAGAATCATTTGACGAAGAAGAATCATTTGACGAAGAAGAATAATATTTTAACATTTATTAAAGTAGCCGTTAACACTTTAGAAACTAAGAAGAGCTTTTTTTTTGCGTCTTAACGGTGAATTTAATTATGTTTGACCCACTATATAAAGACTAAACTTTTATTATGAAAAATATTTTATTTATACTACTCAGTCTTGTATTAGCAGTGAATGTTTCCTCTGCTCAAGACTACAAAAAACTACTTAAGAAAGCTTCTAAAAACTTAGGAAAGTATAATCTTGATCCAGCAGGCAATGCCGATAAGTTGGATGAAGCATTAGCTCAAGTGGACGAAGCGTTTTCTACCGAAGAGGCAAAATCCTCAGCAAAAGCATGGCTAACTAAAGGTAAAATATTCAACGAATTAGCCGCAGTCGGTATCAATGCCAAAATTATTGATCCTTCTGCAACTTTAAATAATGCTGATGCCGCTCAAGTTGCTTTTGATGCGCTTACTAAGGCATGCAGTATGGCAGAAAAGAAAGGTACTAAAAAAGATGCTTTGAAAGCTCTCGCAGAAACGGAAGGGCATCTGTATAATACGGGTATTTTTATGTATCAGGATCAAAGTTGGGAAAATGCTTTCACCAATTTTGATAAGCAAATCAGCGCTTACAAATTACTCAATGATGCAGGTGAAGAGTCAAGATTAGATGATCCATCAGCAATGAAAGATCAATTATTAACCACAGCAGTGACTGGGTACTACGCTGAAAAGTATGATGCTATTGCACCTTACCTAGATCAGATGTATAAGGCGGGAGACGCTGACCCTTTTGTATACGAAGCATTATATAAGTCAACTAAAGAGACTGATGCCGCTGCTGCCCTTAAATACTTAGAAGAGGGTAGATCTGCACATGCAGATGACCAGGGACTAATGTTTGCGGAGATCAATCATTACCTACAAGCTGGTGAGATAGAAGGACTAGTGTCTAAGCTAGAAAAAGCCGCTGAGATGGAGCCTGACAACGAATCTGTGCAAGTTACTTTAGGATCAGTATACGATCAGCTAAGTGTAGCTAAAGGAGAAGCAGGAGATGCTGCTGCTCAAGCAGATTATTTTGCAAAAGCAAAAGCAACTTATGAAAGCGTAATAGCTAAAAATCCAGCTAATTTTGATGCAACCTACAGCGTTGGTGCATTATACTATAATAAAGCAGCAGCGATGACAGAATCATTAAATGCTCTAGCAAATGATTTTAGTAAGGCGGGTACTGCAAAGTATAACGATATCAAAAAGCAAATGGATGATTTATTCAATCAGGCGCTACCACTATTTTTAGAAGCTGAGAAGCTCAATCCACAAGATGGTAATACACTTCTAGCTCTCAAAGAGATCTACGCAAGAAACAACGACTTAGAAAAGTCAGCTGCATATAAAGCAAAATTCGAAGCTTCTCAAAACTAGAGTATTCGAAATAGTATGAATGAAAAGGCTTTTCCTGACCAGAGGAAAGGCCTTTTTTAATTTCTTTCTATGACATCCCAAAGGTTGCCATACAAGTCTTCACAGACTAATACTTTTCCAAAGTCTTGCGTTTTAGGTCCTCGATGGATCACCACTCCATGATTAGTAATTTTTTGGTAGAAATGTTCAAGACTATCTACGTAGAGAAATAAGAATACTCGACCACCTGTTTGATTACCGATATAGCTTGACTGATATTCATTTTTGGCTTTGGCCAAAAGAATACTAGCTCCTATTGTTTTATCAGGAGCCATAACTACCCATCGCTTTGATTCGCTTCTTTTTTCATCTTCTAGAAGATGAAAGCCAAATACATTCTGATAAAAGCGTATAGCCTCATCGTAATCCTTTACTAATACACTTACTCTACCGATGTGATTTGCCATTACCAATGATTTATTTGAGTCGCAAGATCATATATTTTTTAAATATGAAATAGAATAAGGTACTACTGTAATATGCCAAATATCGACTAGAGATCTTATATTGATTACATAATGACATCAGTAATAGATATTATAGAGCATTTTGTGGCAAGAGTTGGTAAGTGCAGCTCTTGGTTATGTTTTGTATTAATATTTATCATCAGCGGAGATGTCATGATGAGATATATATGGAGTACCTCTCCTAACTGGTTGATTGAGCTCGAATGGCACATATTTTCTCTCATATTTCTCTTTGGTTGTTCATATGCATTACAAAAAGACAAGCATGTACGAGTAGATGTATTTTACACAAAATGGTCTCAAAAAACAAAGGCTTGGGTAAATGTCATAGGCACTGTAGTACTTCTATTTCCATGGTGCTATATCGTCATCAAAACTAGCTCGGAGTATGCGATCAACTCTTTTTATATGCAGGAAGGCTCTGATCAACCTGGAGGATTACCAGCTAGATATATCATCAAATTTAGTATTGTGATAGGTTTTGTATTGCTAGCCTTACAAGGATTGGCTAGTATTCTCAAAAATATCAAATTGATCAGATCATAGCATGGCATGGATAGCACTCATATTATTTTTAGCAATTTTCATAGCCATCATGATGGGTTATCCAGTTGCATTTACCCTTGCTGGCTTATCTATTTTAGTCGGGATAGCATTTGTTCCTGATTTTTTAGACTTGCTCCCATTGCGTATCATGGGTACTATGAAAAATACAGTCCTGCTGGCTGTGCCATTGTTTATCTACATGGGACTCATGTTGGAGAAATCAGGATTAGCTGAGACTATGCTCAATACGATGGCGATGATCTTTGGCCGAGTCAGGGGAGGACTAGCGATATCTGTGGTCATAGTAGGAGCATTACTTGCTGCCAGCACAGGTATAGTAGGAGCCACAGTGATTACCATGGGGTTGATCAGTTTACCTACCATGCTCAAAAGAGGATACGATCCTGTACTTGCAACAGGTACTATCGTATCTTCTGGAACCTTAGGTCAGATTATACCACCTTCTGTAGTCTTGGTATTACTTGGGAGTGTATTATCAGTCAGCGTTGGGGATTTATTTTCGGCAGCTTTGCTTCCAGGGCTATTACTCGTAGGATTTTATATAATATATATCTTGTACAAATCGTATAGTGATCCTGCCTCAGCACCACCTATCCCCAAGGAAGAGATAGATGAGTTCATGGAGTCTGACTTGATCAAGAAGCTAACGATAGCTTTTATATTACCCTTGCTGTTGATTGTTGCCGTTCTTGGGTCGATATTTCTAGGTGTTGCTTCTCCTACAGAGGCAGCTGCTGTAGGTGCTCTAGGAGCTATCATATTGACAGCAGCTCAAGGAAAACTCAATCTAAAAACTATTAAAGCTGTTTCTGAACAGACACTACATTTGACTAGTATGGTTTTTATGATTTTGCTTGGAGCTACTACTTTTGCACTAGTCTTTAAAGGCTTAGATGGGGATACATATTTGAAGTCCTTGATCTTAGGGGCAGAGTTAAGTCCTTACGCATTCTTGATTATCGTAATGATCGCGGTTTTTATTGCAGGCTTTTTTATAGATTTTATCGAAATCATATTTATTGTTGTACCTGTAGTTGCTCCTATATTCGTCAGTCTTGACATGGACTTAGTTTGGATCGGAATTCTATTTGCACTCAATCTCCAGACTAGTTTTTTGTCTCCACCGTTTGGTTTCGCCTTGTTTTACCTCAAAGGTGTAGCTCCACCAACTGTAAGTACCTCACAGATTTATAAAGGGGCTATTCCATTCTTGATTATTCAGTTAGCTTTGCTGTTTGGTGTTATGTTTTTACCAAGTTGGTTTGGATTTTAAAATCGAGTTCGTGAATATGCAATTTCGAGCGTTCGCAAAATTTCGATATCGGTAAATTATATTGAATGATAAAGCCCTTCCGAATATCGAGACCAATTACGTATTCCCTTCGCAAAAGTTGAAAAGTTATCTTGAACTTTTTTAGCCACTGGATCTTTATCTACAAGTTCGGTTATAACATCATTGGTAACATCACGAATTCCACCTAACGTAATCTTGTCGATCATTCTAATTTCAGCATTAGATTCTTGTTTTATCTTTTGGAGATATTCATTGTTTTTAGCTTCAAATTCAGAAATTACCCAAAGGGCCAATCGTTCTGAAGCTGCAGCGATAATGGTTTGAAGGTCTTTAGGCAGACTATCATAATCTCGTTTATTGACTATAGTTTCTAGTACAGAGCCGGGCTCATGCCATCCTGGAGCATAGTAGTATTTGGCTATTTGATGAAATCCCATAAGGTAGTCATGGTATGGACCGATCCACTCGGTTGCATCTATGACTCCACGTTCTAAATTAGTGTAAAGTTCAGAGCCTGGACTCAGGACTGCGGTACCTCCAAGTTTTTCAAGTACTTTGCCACCTAGTCCAGGAATGCGCATCTTGAGACCTTTAAAGTCCTCAAGAGAGTTGATTTCTTTATTGAACCATCCTGCCATTTGCACTCCAGTATTTCCGCCTATGAATGGCATGAGGTTGAAATCGGAGTATACTTCTCTCCATAGCTCATACCCACCACCAAAAAGCATCCAAGAATAGATTTGCTGAGAGTTGAGTCCAAAAGGTATCGAGGTGAAAAACTGAGCAGCTTGACTTCTACCAGCCCAATAGTATGAAGCTCCATGTCCCATTTCAGCAGCTCCGCTATAAACGGCTTCAAATACCTCTAGAGGTGGCACGAGTTCTCCACCTCCGTAGACTCGTATATCCATGCGTCCACCTGACATCTCACGTACCCATTGAGCAAATAGAGTAGCCCCTTTGCCCAATACCGGAAAGTTGGGAGGCCATGTGGTGACCAGTTTCCATCGATACGATTTATTGGTGATTATATTAGGAGTTTCTATTGGTTTGTCTCCGCTTTGGCATGCGCTTAGACCTGTAGAGAGAGCCACGGCACCTAATCCGAGAGTGGAAATAAATTTCTTTCGATCGATCTTTTTGTCCTTCATAAAGAATCGGATGTTACTCCAAATTACAATAATCTAATTATTTCCAGTAGAATAGTAGGAAATGGATGATTACATTTCATATATGATATTTTCATATCTATATTCGCAAAACAATAAAAGCACAGCTTCATGTCAAAATATAAAGAACCTCAAGCGCTCAGTGACGTAGCTAAGTTTCACGAGACTTTTAAACTACCGATCGAAGAAAACGCCGTGATCCCTGGCAAAGAAAGATGTACCCTACGGATTAATTTGATAGAAGAGGAGCTTCGCGAATTGAAGGAAGCTATAGAGGCTAATGATCTTGTGGAAGTAGCGGATGCTTTTTGTGATATTCAGTATGTACTATCTGGTGCTATACTTGAGTTTGGCTTGGCAGATCAATTTAAGACCTTGTTTGATGAAGTTCAGAGATCTAACATGAGTAAGACTTGTAAGACAATGGAGGAGGCTCTAGCCACCCAAAAGCACTATCAAGAAACGAAAGGAACTATATCACATATCGAAGAAAGTAATGGTGAATATCTTGTATATCGTACCGAAGATGGAAAAGTACTGAAATCTGTGAATTATAGTCCAGCAGATATACAGGGCTTGTTGAATTTATAAGACCCTATATCTTTCGATATCAAAGTTCTCGAATGAATTGGCATATGATAGCCGAGATGGGTGCCTAGGATGTCCTTTTTTTGTTGGTAATCCGATGGATTGTGTCTTTATTTGATGGGTCAATAGGAGCAATTTTAAGTCTATAAAACATCGCTTCAAATAAGCTCTGGTTCTTATACCATTTCCCCAGGCTAGTACTGCGGTATTAATTTTTTGAGTGAGAATTATGTTTTCTAGTATATCCAGATTTTCTTGATGAAGTTTAGCGTTTATTCTTTGGTGCAAATTATCGGGTAGTGTAGCTCTTTGAGGATATAAGTTTGCCATGATAACGCCATCGAACTCATGAATTTGTGCAAATTTTATAACCTTAGTCATCGTTGTGTCGGACTTATGTGCATGGGCAGTGCTTGGATTGAGTCCAATCACTAATAAGTTATTCTTTCCAAGATTTCCTAGCAAAAATCGAGCAGTTTGTTTAGTGTTTTCGATGCATAAATTAAACATTATCAGGGTTTTAAGTTTTATTTTGATTTTCAATATAAAAATCGATAGAACGCTTCGAAAGGTATAGATTTTATTATACACCTTTAACATATGGATAGTCATTTTGACTTAGATGATGCGGAGTTTGAGAAGCAATTGGAGGATTGTTCACTTGATCCTATGATCTTTGATCATGAAGGTCACTTGCGAATGGCATATATACAGATCAGTAAATACGGTGTTGATTATGCTTGTGACAATATGTGTCGACAGATCCAAGATTTTGATGCTACTTATGGAACGGGTAGAATTTTTCATACCACTTTGACCTATTGCAGCATTCAAATTGTAAATCAATTCATGAATAGGACTAAAACCAAAAGTTTTAAGCAATTCTTAAGTCTTTATCCTATTTTAAAAAAAGATTTTAAGTCATTAGTCAATAATTATTATACAGACTCATTACTCAGAAAGGATATTGCTAGACTGGTATATATACCACCTGATATTAATGATTTTTAAACTCTATTTACTCAATAGAATTTAGTAGATTTCACTTGCAGTAGTCTAATTTATTGATTCTTATTGACTGCTGTAGATTCTCCAAATATTGAATTTTACAAATTGATTTTTTGAGAATCGATCTTCTTTTAAGCATTTGAAATCTCAAATAAATAATCGTGGTTAAAAGTATTTTTGATTTGGTTACTAGGTATTTTTTTCTCTCGCAAGTACAATTTTTGTCTAAAATGAATGCTGTTCACTGATTAGTCATGCACTAAAGTAGGTGCTTTATCTTCATTAGTAAAACACCTACTCTAACATTACGGTAATAAAGTCACATCACCATCGCGTCTTATAATAGCACCATTTGATTTTTGTATAGAAGCAACAAAAACATAAACTCCTGAAGCGGCTCGCTCACCCTTGAAAGTACCATCCCAACCTAGTGATGGATCATTAGGAGCGATGTTTTCAGCAATAAATACTAACTCTCCCCATCGATCATATATAGCTAATGATGTGATAATTGCATTCTTGTTTTCATCGGTGAACAATGTGAAACCGTCATTAATATTATCTCCATTTGGAGAAAATACATTAGGGGTATAAATATCAAATGGTGGATTTGCCGGAGTCAATAGTATTTCTGCCGTAGCCGTACAACCATCAATGGTGGTCAATAAAAGGGTAACTAATGTCTGTTGTAAAATTTCTAAACTCGGATTATCACAATCAGTACAACTGAGATCTGCTGGACTAGTCCAGCTAAGACTTAAAATGTCGGTAGGTTCTATATCTGTACTGTAGGACAACGTAATCTGATCACCAAAATCAAATTGAGCTTGATCAACATCAATATTGATAAGTATTTGTGGCTGAGCATTAATATTTGCTTCAAGTTCGATTGTACAGCCTACGGCATCTTGCACAGAGATAGAGTAGTTTCCAGCAGAAAGATTTTCAAATTCATTACTTGATACGAAAGTTGTACCGTCTATTGAAAAGCTATAGGGTGTCTGTCCGCCAGAAACATTATCGATTATAATCACTCCATTATCGTCCTTTGGACAGTTAGGGTCTAGGGTAGTTACTTCTGCTGTAATAGCTTCTACATCATCAATAACAATATCACCGAAGTCTTGGCATAAACCATCATCTGTAATGGTATAACTATAAACTCCTGGAGATAAATTATTAAGTTCTATTCCAGTAAAGGATGGATCTGACCATTCAATTACCCAATTTCCATTCTGCCCTTGTATATCGATCATAGTACTTCCGAAATCATCCGCACATAATGGTTGAACAGTTGTAGGAATAGAGCTCAGTGTACATGGAGTAGAACAGGAAGCAGGAGGAGTAATACTCAACAATGACGTACAATTCATATCGTCTTGATCACTTATGGATATATTCAGGATGCCAGATGCTATAGAATACGGCCCCATTGTGACAGTATTCCCATAGTCACCTGTACTCGTAAGTGGGTCATCCGCTATCCAAGATGATCCAGTATTCATGCCTGTTACTAATAAGTCAAATGTATAAAGATCATCACTCGGGTTGTTAGGACTCCCGTTATCATCGCAAATGATATTAGATTGCGATGCACTAATAAAACATTGAGCAACTCCTGAACAAGTCATGGGAGCTGTTACATCTGCGTTGACTTTACAGTCGGTAATGTTATTATCTGTAATGGTAAAGGCTAAATCTCCACCACCTATCGAGTATGGTCCCATAAGAACCGCTACATTGTAGACACCAGTTGAATTTAGAGGGTCATTTGCCATCCATCCTCCAGTAGCATTCATAGCCAATACTGTAAGCTCATAGCTAAACGTATCATCAGAAGGATCATTAGGTGTACCATTATCGTTACAAAGGATATTATCAATACTGAAATCCAGTGCACATGGAGGGGAGCACGTATTGGGCGGAGTAATTTCTATTTGTTGTTGACAACTACTATCCATATTGTCGATAATGTCAAATGTCAACAATCCATTTAATATTGGATAAGGCCCAAGATTAGTTATGATACCATAATTGCCTTGAGAAGAGTTTATATCATTAGCAAACCAGCCAGAACTTGTATTTGTACCTGTCACTTCTAGGTCGAAAGTAAATGTATCATCGGTAGGATCTGATGGAGTATCATTGTCATCGCAGAGGATATTGTTAACCAGTGTATTGATAACACATGTACTAGAACATGCCAAAGGAGCGCCAACGCTTATTGTTGTGGTACACAATGGATCTAAGGCATCCGTGACTTGAAAGCTTAAATCTCCATCACTTATCGCATACGGACCAAAAGAAATAGTCTGATCATATGAGCCGGAAGTGGTATTAGGATCATTGGCTGTCCAAGTACTACCGTTATTCGATCCTGAGATAACAATGTCAAAAAAGAAAATATCATCAGAGGCATCAGTAGGTGTACCATTGTCATTACAGTTAATATTTGAGATTTGGCTATTAATACTACAATCGTTAGAACATGTACTTGGGGGTACAACATTGATGTTAGAAATACATGTATTATCATCTTGATCGGTTACAGTAAAAGTCAATGCTCCTGAAGCTATTGAATAGGGCCCCATCAAAACTATCTGTCCATATGCACCAGATGTTCCATTAGGATCATTTGAGGTCCAAGCTACTGCAGTATTACTACCATTAATTTCTAGCTCAAAGCTAAATGTGTCATCAGATGGATCAGTAGGTGTACCATTATCGTTGCATTGAATATTACTTACTGAATTGGAAATACTACAATTACCTGAACAAGTATTAGGAGGTGCGACATTTACAAGCGTACCACAAATAGAATTATTGTCGTCATTTACTTGAATAATTGCAGGACCATTACTGATTAAATATGGCCCAAACGTGTAACTGACATCATATGATCCCGAACCAATATTTGGATCATCTGAAGTCCAAGTAAAACCAGTGTTTAGACCTGAAATGACCATGTCAAAAGTAAAGGTGTCATCAGATGGATCAGTGGGTGTTCCATTATCATTACATAGTATATTATTGGACATCGATGTGATTTCACATTGACTAGAGCAAGTAGTAGGAGGTAATACTGAAACATCAAAATTACAATTTGCATCATTCAAATCAGTTATGGAAAAGTTGAGCGGTCCTCCTGCTATAGGATATGGTCCCAAAGTAGAGATATTTCCATAAATACCGCTTGAATTATTGGGGTCATTACCTGTCCATCCCCCGGATCCATTAATCTCGCTAGCAATGATATCAAAACTAAATGTATCATCACTAGGATCAGATGGTGTACCGCTGTCATCACATACTATATTATCAACAATGGCATCGATATTACATGCATCAGAACAGGTTGTAGGTGCCTGTACAATAAAACTTGTTGTGCATAACGGATCATCAATATCAGTGAGAGTAATACTTAGGTCTCCACTTGTAATAGAATATGGTCCTAAAATAACGTTTGCGTTATAAGACCCTGAAGATATCAAAGGGTCATCAGCAGTCCAGTTTAATCCTGTATTGTTTCCTGAAACACTAATTTGGAAACTAAAAGTATCATCACTTGGATCAGATGGGGTACCGTTATCATCGCAAAGGATATCACTTATATTTTCTTGTATAAAACAAGCATTTGAGCAAGTTTGAGGAGCTATGATATCTAGCATAGTGGTACAACTAGGATCATTCGCATCAGTAATTATAATATTCAAATTTCCATTGACAATTAAATATGGACCGAATGTAATTCCCGAATTATAGGAGCCAACAGTACCAAGTATGTCATTAGCTGTCCACGAAGCAGCTGTATTATTTCCCGTGATAATTGCATCGAAGGTGAAGGTGTCATCACTCGGATCGGAGGGAGTACCGTTGTCATTACAAAGAATATTATTGACCTGTGCAGACATTTCACATTGAGAAGAACATGCTGGTGGAGCTATTACGCTTACAACTGTTGCACATCCAGGATCATCAATGTCTGAAACGAGGAAGTTGAAATCTCCATTTGCAATGGGATAGGGGCCCAGTAAAGTCAAATTATCATATGACCCTGTACTGGATAATGGATCGTTTGCCGTCCATGATGTACCGAAGTTTGATCCGGTAACATTAATTTCTAAAGTAAATGTATCATCATCTGGATCAGATGGAGTACCGTTGTCATCACAAATAAAATTTCCTATGGAATTAGAAATACTACAAGTTCCAGAACATGTTTGAGGAGCAATAACCGTTATTCCTTCAAAGCAATTTAGGTCTGTATCATCTGAAATTGTAATATTTAAATTGCCATTGGCTATTAGGTATGGGCCAAATGAAGTAGTGTTTCCATAAGTACCAGTGGTTCCATTTGGATCACTGGCATTCCAGCCCACACTTGAATTAGTACCATTGACCGTCATATCAAAAGTAAAAGTATCATCGGAGGGGTCGGTAGGAGTACCATTGTCAGTACAAAGGACATTATTAATTATTGAACTAATATTACATTGATTAGAACACGTAGAAGGTGTTGAAACACTTATCAGAGTTGAACAGGAACCATCATCATTATCGGTAATATTAAAACTCAAGTTACCATCTGCAATATCATAAGGGCCGAAAACTACGGTATTCCCATAAATACCAGAAGTACCATTTGGATCGCTTCCTGTCCAACCACCAGACACATTGACACCTGTTACCGTAAGTTCAAAAGTGTAGGTGTCATCAGATGGGTCGGTAGGAGTACCATTATCATTGCATAATATATTGATAGGTGTTGTAGCATTTATATCGCATTCATCGGAGCAAGTAGCAGGAGGCGTGACAGAAATGTTATTTGTACAGCTAGGATCAGCGCTATCAGTAATTACAAAATTTAGGATTCCGTCTGCTATGTTATATGGTCCAAATAGTATGATATTACTATATGTTCCCATTGTATTATTGGGATCATTTGCTGTCCATGAGCCAGATGTGTTAAGTCCCAATACTGTTAGTTCAAAAGTGTAGGTGTCATCAGATGGGTCAGTAGGAGTACCATTATCATTACATACAATGTTTGTCGGAGTAGTTGGGTTGATTTCACATTGATCAGAACATGTATTTGGGGGAATAACGCTGATGAATTCATTACAACCACTATTGTTATTGTCAATGATGGTAAAATTGACGATGCCATCTGTAATATTATAAGGCCCGAAAGTAATAGCTGTATTATATGCTCCTATTGTGTTATTAAGATCATTAGCGGTCCAACCTCCTGCCGTATTCAAACCAGTGACGGTTACATCAAAGGTAAACGTATCATCTGAAGAATCAGAAGGTGTTCCATTATCATTGCAAATAGGAGTTGTAGTAATAGCCGTGATATCACAAACATTCGAGCAAGTTGGAGGTGCAGTAACTCCAATATTAGTTGTACAGCTTAAGTTATTATTATCAGAAATGGTAAAACTAATATTACCATCTGAGATATTATAAGGTCCTAAAATTACAGGGACACCATAAAGTCCATTAGATAGATTAGGGTCATCTGCTGTCCATCCAGTACCGGTATTAGCACCTGTAACGGTAATTTGGAAGGTATATGTATCATCCGAGGGATCAGAGGGAGTACCATTATTGTCACAAATGGGAATTGCGGTATTTGCTGAAATAGAGCAATTACTAGAGCAAGTAGTAGGAGCAGTAATGGTAATTACATCTGAGCAAGTAGGATCGTCAATATCCGTTACTGTGATAGAAATATTACCATCGGCAATATCGAAAGGCCCAAAAGCTACATTAGTTCCATAAGTTCCTGACCCGCCTATATTAGCATTCCATGATCCGCCGGTATTTACTCCTGAAGCATTTAAGGTAAATGTAAAAGTATCATCAGAATCATCTGAAGGAGTACCATTGTTATTACAAGTAATATTAGCACTAGAAACGGAGATTTGGCATTGATCAGAACAAGTTGCGGGTGGCGTGACCATGATATTAAAAGTACAACTAGGATCGGTATTGTCAGAGATGGTAAAGTTTAGATTACCATCCGCAATATCATAAGGACCAAATGAAACGTTTGTTCCGTATGTGCCAGATGTTCCGTTAGGATCATTAGCACTCCATCCTCCAGCAGTGTTAAGTCCAGTGACAGTAATGTCAAAAGTAAAAGTATCATCTGAAGGATCAGTAGGGGTGCCATTATCATTACAAATTGGTGTAGGTATGGATGCATTAATATCACATTGATTAGAGCAATTAGATGGAGCAATGATCATAATAGTAGTAGTGCAACTTGGATCATTATCATCAGTAATTTCTAAACTAAAGTCGCCATTTGCGATATTATAAGGTCCGAAACTGATAGACGAGTTATAGATTCCAGAAGTATTATTTGGATCATCAGCAGACCATCCAGCACCAAGATTCAAACCTGTTACTGTGATATCAAAGGTAAAGGTATCATCTGAAGGATCAGAAGGAGTACCGTTGTCATCACATATTGGGGTGGGAATAGATGCCATTATATCACATTGATCAGAACATGTATTTGGGGGAATAACGCTGATAAATTCAGTACAACCACTATCATTATTATCAATGATGGTAAAATTGACAGTGCCGTCTGCAATATTATAAGGCCCGAAAGTAACAGCTGTATTATATGCTCCTGTCGTGTTATTAAGATCATTGGCATTCCACCCTCCTGACGTATTTAAGCCAGATACAGTAACATCGAAGGTAAACGTATCATCTGTAGGGTCAGATGGGGAACCGTTATCATTACAAACAGGGTTTGTAACTACGGAGATGATGTCACAATCATTGGAGCAAGTAGGAGGTACGGTAACTTCGACAATCGTAATACAACTAAAATCGTTATTATCAGAAATGGTAAAACTAATATTACCATCTGAGATATTATAAGGTCCTAAAATTATAGGGACGCCATAAAGTCCATTAGATAGATTGGGGTCATCTGCTGTCCATCCAGTACTGGTATTAGCACCTGTAACGGTAATTTGAAAGGTATATGTATCATCCGAGGGATCGGAGGGAGTACCATTATCGTCACAAATGGGAATTGCGGTATTTGCTGCAATAGAGCAAGTACTAGAGCAAGTAGTAGGGGCAGTAATTGTAATTACATCAGAGCATGTGGGATCATCAATGTCGGTAACCATAATGGTAATATTCCCATCGGCGATATTAAAAGGCCCAAAGCTAACATCAGTACCATAATTACCAGAACCACCGATATCAGCATTCCATGAAGCACCAGTATTTACACCTGAAGCATTTAGGGTAAATGTAAAAGTATCATCCGAGTCATCAGAAGGCGTACCATTGTTGTTACAAATGATATTGGCACTTGTTACGGAGATTTGACATTGATTGGAACAAGGAGTAGGCGGCACAACCATAATATTGGTTGTACAACCAGAGTCCGTATTATCGGTAATGGTAAAGTTGAGATTACCATCTGCTATATTGTAAGGCCCAAAAGAAACAGTTGAGCCATAAGTACCTGAAGTACCATTGGGATCATTAGCATTCCAACCACCAGAAGTATTTAAACCAGTTACGGTAATATCAAAAGTATAAGTATCATCGGTTGGATCGGTAGGAGTGCCGTTATCATCACAGATAGGAGTAGGTACGGAAGCCATAATCTCACATTGATTAGAACAGGTAGCCGGAGGTGTAACAGATATATTGGTAGTACAACCAGAATCTATATTATCAGTAATGGTAAAGTTGAGATTACCATCTGCGATATTGTAAGGCCCAAAGGTGACCATATTATCATAACTACCTGTTGTAGTATTGGGGTCATTAGCATTCCACCCACCAGAATTATTCAACCCCGTGACAGTAATATCAAAAGTATAAGTATCGTCGGAGGGATCGGACGGCGTACCATTATCATTACAAATAGGAGTAGGTGTGGAGGCCATTATCTCACATTGATTAGAACAGGTAGCCGGAGGTGTAACAGATATATTGGTTGTACAACCAGAATTAGTATTATCAATGATCGTAAAGTTAATAGAGCCATCTGCGATATTGTAAGGCCCAAAAGTGACCACATTATTATAACTACCTGTTGTAGTATTGGGGTCATTAGCATTCCACCCACCAGAATTATTCAACCCCGTGACGGTAATATCAAAAGTATAAGTATCGTCGGAGGGATCGGACGGTGTACCATTATCATTACAAATAGGAGTAGGCGTAGAAGCCATAATTTCACATACATCAGAGCATGTTGGCGGTGCAGTAATACCCACATTTGTGATACATGCAAGGTCTACGTTATCAGTGATGACGAAGTTAATGTTTCCGTCAGCGATATTGTAAGGCCCAAGAATGACGGAGACCCCATAAAGTCCTATTGAGTTATTAGGATCGTTAGCAGTCCATCCAGTACCCGTATTCGCACCAGTTACCATGATTTCAACGGTGTAAGTGTCGTCAGAAGGGTCAGACGGTGTACCATTATCGTTGCAAATAGGTGTTCCAATGTTGGATGAAATAGAGCAAGTACTAGAGCAAGTAGTAGGAACAATAATGGTTATTACATCTGAGCAAGTAGGATCGTCAATATCCGTAACTGTGATAGTAATATTACCATCTGCAATATTGAAAGGACCAAAAGCTACATCAGTTCCATAAGTTCCTGATCCGCCTATATTAGCATTCCATGATGCGCCGGTATTTATACCTGAGGCATTTAAGGTAAATGTAAAAGTATCATCCGAGTCATCAGAAGGCGTACCATTGTTGTTACAAATGATATTATCACTGGATACCATGATCATACAATCATCAGAGCAAGTAGGAGGAGGTGAGACAGATATCATATCTGTACAAGCTGCGGATCCATTATCTGTAAAGTTTACATTTATGACGCCACCTGAAATCGGATATGGTCCAAAAGTTAATGAACTTCCATACGTTCCGAAAGGATTGCTAGAATCATCACTCGTCCAACCAGAGCTGGTGTTTGTTCCCGTTATGGTAACATTAAAGGTAAACGTATCATCAGAGGGATCTGTTGGGGTGCCTCCATCATTACAAATTGGAGTTGTTGTCATTGCCATTATTTCACTCACTTCAAGCATCACCTCCGCAGTACTACTACAATTACCTGAATCATCAGTCACTGTGACAGTATAGGTTGTTGTCGTTGTAGGGGAGTCCATCACAATAGCATTAGTGCCGAGTCCATTGCTCCATTGATAACTGCCACCTCCTGTCGCAGTTAAGGTTACCTGATCACCATTACAGATTCCATTATTTGGATCAGCTGTTGCGGTAGGCATAGGAGGTACTCCAAGTTCAACAATCACTACCTGAACAGTATCAAAGCAAGACCAATCAATCACAAATCCAGCACCAGTCACTTGACTTACGGTAATAGGAATCAAATAGATTTGATCACTACATACTTGTGCTGGATTAAATGGATCAACATAATCACCATTGTTGTTAATTTCATTTCCGATAGGGTCGAAGGTCTCGAGTATAGCATCTAGGGCATTAGCATTATAATATGCTTCGGTCATTGGAAGCACCGGTGGATCACAGAATACTAAAAATCCCGTTGTGGCCGTTCCATTATCGTTTGGTCCCGCATCAAAGGCCGTTTGATTCCATGATATGGTATTTTCTAAAGCGATTCCATCATTTTGGCAGGCAGACCCATCCATTGATGTGCCTTCTAGAGTAGCTGTACAATTTGAGCCATAAGAGTCGATACAAATAAAATCAGGTATAAGGCTACCTGTTCCGTCCAGTCCGCATAAGAAATCAGGAAGGTCATATGTTACGCATAAAGTATAGGTTGCCCCTGAATTTAAGCCGGTATATTCTGGATTAAATCCAGATCCAACTCCGTTTGCATTAGAAGTGGGATTAGGGATGATATTTGCACAGTCTCCTTGTGCCGTTAATTCCCAGGAAATATTAATACATCCAGGAATAGAATTTTGTATTTGATTTGCAAAACCCAAAAAGCCAGATCCATCTGCTACAGCTTCAAAACAATTTGTAAATGATCCTGGACCATATATATCGCATTCAGGAGTCCAACAAGATTGATAATTACGATCAGGATAAGTTGCTACCGATCCCATTCCGGGTTCTGTACAAGGTACAGTACATGTTCCACATCCTCCAGATCCTCCATTGGCGTTATATAAATAGACCCATGTATCTGCTAGAGTAAGGCAATCTGAGGATGTAATGGTGATATCTACACAAAAGCTATATGTCGTACTCGGAGAGAGGGTATATTCTTGACCATGCGCTGAAAAATCTGCAGAACCGCTGCTTGCTATCTCTGTGGCACAACCTGCTTCATAAACATGATAGACCCGATCAAAAGTACATTCATCAGAAAAACCATCGAATTCGTAACCTAAGGCATGAACAAAACCAACACTAGTTTCGGTAGGTCCGGAAGTATAATTATAGCATAATTCATAAGTAGCGCCATTAGATACGTTATAGTTTGGATCAATATCATACTGTGCTTGGGTATCGAAAGGATCATTGTAGGCATTTTCAGCGTCAGATGAGCAATCCCAATGCATACCACCACAAATTGGGTCGGTACAATCACAAGGTGGGTCGAGAGGAGGTACACCGACAACACATACCGTAATATCAGTTTCTTCTCCAGATGGGGTGAATACTTCTGAGTCTTCCATATGCGTATATATTCTGATATAGTAAGTTTGCCCTATTGTCAAACCTGTAGCATTAATAGTTTCTGAGTCTTGTCCTCCCGTAAAGAAATCATCTTGACATTCTAAAGAAGGACCACCGCAAGAAGTGTATAAGCTTACTACAATATCTTGTTCATTTGAGGCAGTTCCACCAGTTGCAGTTATGTTATGGGTGGTGCTTGTTGCTACAAAGCTGTACCATACATCATTTAAAGCAAAATCTCCTGTATCCCCTGAACATATATCGGTATTATTATATTCTGAATCAAAAGCGCATTCTGTAGAGCCACTTGTAGGCATACAGGTTGAATTGACGGTAAGAGGAATCGCATTGCCACATACGTCATTAGATGGAGCAGGGCAAGGTGCACAGGATATCTGAGCTTCCCAACCTGCACCTTCAGTAAAGTTATCCGATTCGAAAGTAATGTAAAGACAACCTGATGGATCAAAAGAAATGAAAGGGCCAGGGATAGTTGTCCCACATATAAAACCACTAATCGTTTCATCAGTAAAAAGAACACCGCTTCCATCAGTACCACTATATATTTGAAGCCAATCCCAACATGTTGAATTGGACGTCCCTTCAATGTCAATACTTGTAAAGGTTAGTGTAACGGTTTCTCCTGGGTTGTCGGGACATATCAACCAATTATCAGTACTAGGATCGGCATTGGAATTATATGAACCGCCAAGTCCTCCTGAATCCGTAAATGTTCCACCACAAACTATAGATGGGGGAGGACTGCTACAGCTAATACTCATCTCATATATACCAAGAGCACCGCTCTGACCAGAAACGTAAATATTATAATTTGTACCATTTATAGAATTAAATGTAACTGTATTCGTCCCATTACCTGTTCCACTTACACATGTAGTTGAACCACATGTTCCTTCGAAAACATGAAGTTGAGCAGCGAAGTCTGTTGCGGCATTATTGGTCGATAAGGTGATTTCATCACCTGTTCCCGTAAAAGAGTACCATACTCCTGCCGTGGCGTTTCCCAATCCGCCACAATTTAATGGGGCATCTGAGGAGGTAGCGCATTGTATACCATTAATAATATTTGGAGTTGAGCAGTTGATGGGCTCAGCATTACTGCAGAGATCATTGTCACAGACTACTATTCCGGTGACAGGGTCTAGCGTATATTCGCATTCTTCGCCTGCGTAGCCATCAATCATTAAATAATAAGTATTACCGGGAGTCATTCCGTTTAAAACAAAGGAATTAGTTTCTCCTACATTAGGATCGGTTACAGGGTTTTCACAAACCGAATTGACTATACTTAAGTTGCCACAACTCCCCTCCCATAAACTAAATTGAACACCAGTGTCACAAGTCCAAAAGGGGTCCCCAGAACTTCCAATGATATCTTGAACCGTAACTTCAAATTCAAGACTTGAAGTAGCAGCAATAAAAGAAATCCATGAGTTATTTTGAAGCGTACCGCAATCATCTCCATATGGACTATAGGGTTCATCAACAGTAAAGCCACAATCAGTACTGCCAGAATAGGGTTGTGTAAAACTTACTAAAGGTGCATTGATACAATCGTCGCTTGCCACATTTGGTCCGGTACATAAAGGGCCTCCACCACCGCCACCACAAGGTGGACAAACAGAACCACCACAATCGATACCAGTTTCATCACCGTTTTGTACACCGTCAGAGCAGGTAGAACTGCTACCAGAACAAGTTCCACTCCCTGTCTCTTCCATTGATATAGTAAATCCGGAGTTAGTTGAGCCCCACCATTCATAAATGTTGACATAATAGTAATCCCAAGCGCCAGTGTCATATGTAAAGCTAATCGTTTCTTCTTGACCTGCACCTACATCATCAACGCAGCCAACTTCTCCTGCACTCGTACAACTTATGCCATTAACACCATAGATAGTAAGCACCATATCCTCTCCGGTATCTCCTGTAACTGAAACGGTATATTGTGTACC
Source organism: Saprospiraceae bacterium (assembly GCA_020629715.1). Taxonomy (GTDB): domain Bacteria; phylum Bacteroidota; class Bacteroidia; order Chitinophagales; family Saprospiraceae; genus JAHDGW01. The sequence goes on along the minus strand of JAHDCU010000002.1, from coordinate 499,979 downwards.
GTCAGAAGCTCCTGTAATCCAATACCAGCCTTCCGCAGATTCGGTGCCAGAGCAACTAGAATTATAAGCACTACTCTCAAATGCTGTACTTATACTACCAGCTTCATTACAGTCTCCAGGACTGATACTTGTCGCAGTACAAAATCCACCTTGCGAAATTCCGATAACTGATGAAATACTAATAATGAATAAACAACCAATGATCTTATATAAATATACATTGCGATAAGAAGCCTGTAAGCTTATAGAGTTTTTCATCTTTTTTACTGCGTTTAGTATTTATTATTAATCTCCAAAGCCTAATTGGCTTTAGTGATCGCTCTGAATTTATAGATTAACTATCCGTATTCAGAGAAAATGAGCTTACCCGATGTCCTAATTCATGGAATTTGAACATATAAAAATATTATTGACCCTGGTTTTTATTGATTGGTTGGCATTAGCAAGCAATTTGAAGCTCTTTTATCTATTCAGCAGGTTTATCACTTATATAATAGCATTAGATTACGATTAAAGCATGTAAAGAGAAAGAGACTAGACCTTTTAGATCTAAGTCTCCTTCTTATAAATGATTAGACTATTTATTGGCAATGATTACTCTATGATTGACATTAGCATTCACAAAGTTTATAATGTAAATTCCTGAATCCAAGCCTTCTAGATTTAATATGTTCAAATTATCATTATCCAACTCCTGCATTTTGACCAGTTTCCCTCTAATGTTGAATACCTGTACTAGTTCTTTTTCATTAAAATTACTAGAGGTTTCTATTGTAAATTGTCCATCAGCACTTAGTGTTGGATATACCTTGATATCGATCTGCTTTTCACATTGATATCGATCTGCTGTAATGATATTACTATGACTAGATTTTCCATCATAATCAATTTGAGTAATTCTATAGTAAGTTAATTTACTTGTCCTTACTTCTTTATCCTTGTATGTATAAGTAATTCTATGGTTAGAATTTCCTGCTCCAGAGACCTCTGTAATAATTTCAAAAGTGACGCCATCAGTGCTCTTTTCAAGAATAAATTTCTCGTTGTTGAGCTCAGAATCTGTTGCCCAATTAAGATTTACATGACAAGCATCATCAATATTTAGGCTAAAGAATGAAAACTCAACCGGGAGGATAAATCCAATATAACCTGCAGTGACATTGTAGTAGTTTGCTGCCCCACTAAAATTATCGCTACCATCAGACATTCCAGTTGACGTATCTAAAGTAATGATAGGAGATGTGAATATTGAATTTGTAACACCGCCTATTATATCGCTATCAAAAGCACTTGGCCCATTATTTTGTAAAGTACTTGTGGCAGATGAAAAGCCAGAAGGTACCCCAAACTGAACATAATAATCACCATCTGGTAAATCCGTAAAAATATAATGACCATTTGCATCGGTAAAAGTTGTACCGATCAAAGTATTGAAGCTATCATATAAGCTCACTTCCACCCCCGGAAGTTGTTCGCCTGGATTCATAATTCCATCCATATTAGAATCTAAAAATACGTCACCTTGTATAGAACCTACCATGGCAGAAGGGCATTGAGTAATTGCCGTAGATGAGGTCAAACATCCTGAACATGAAGCACTTACACCTGATCCTGCAGAAGAAGCGCCGTTGGAATCTGTCTCATCTCCTGCTCTAAAGTAATATGAATCAAAAGTAGCTGAATTAGATGAACTCGTACTAGAGGGGCTCCAAAAAGGTCCAACGTAGGGTGTAGCAGCTAAACTAAATGGTTGATTGATATCCACTTTGTTGGAAACTCCATCAGAGGAGCAGTAATTATAGCCACGAGGATCACTTTCTGGCAGTCCAATAGGTCCAGCAGTGCTACTTCCATTGGTCCAATAAAAGCTCCAAGTAGAGCCAACTGGTTCATATACTACCTTGAAAGTAATATATCCTGATTCTGATCCAGTAGACCCAAAATTATGAATAACAGAATGTGATCCGTATAAACCACCTGAGTAAGAAATGAATTCAACGTTTTCATCAGAAGAACTGACTCTTCCTTTTACTATTGCAAAACCATTACCCGTATTGAAGTCTCCGTCATCGTCCCCAAGTACAAAACCAAAAGCTCGACTTCCTGATGATAGACCTGACAGTGAAGAGGCAGTCCACCCTTTAAATGTCCAATATAGAGTTCCAGACCCTGATTCTTGTTGGCTGGCATAGGCAACACTTCCAGTTGAGCTTGCTCTTACATTAATTGTGTTACCATCACCAGTGATATTCCCTGATGTAGTCCACGATGAAAGATTATCAAAATCATCTCCATTAGTAAATTCTAGTGAACCAGCTTGTTCGGAAAGATGATTGCCATCAGCAAGGTGATCTAGTTTATTGTTGGTACCTGTTATGTGCATTTCAGTAAATACATCTATCCCAGAACATGGACCACTGGCAGTATTACTAGTATATAAATTATCGCTGAGTTGGTAGGTAGTGTTGTTGTTACCTTTGTCTACGTATAGTGCTCCACCTTCCCCAGTTACTTCATTTAGAGTAAAAAAGGATCCGTTGATGGCTGCATTGGTGTCGTTGAGATAGATAGCTCCACCTGTAGAAAGGGCAGTGATAGCTTTGTTTTCTTCAAAACTAGAACTATTAATATTGAGGGTGATAGGGCTTGCTGATGCACCTGATGCATGAATAGCTCCTCCCTTATCACTGGCTTCATTACCTTTAAATGTACATTGATTAAGTGTAACATCGGAACCTTCTACAATATGCATAGCCCCACCATCATCTTCTACATTTATAATAGCCATATTGCATGTAAAAATGGTATTAGAGAAGGTGGTGATAGAGTTTTCTTCTATTGAAATTGCACCGCCACTGGCAGAGTTAGTTTCATTTCCATCAAAAGTGCATCCCTCAAAGTTTACATTAGCACTACCAAGAATTCGCACTGCTCCTCCCGCAACAATTCTACTATTGCAACTATAAGTGGAGTTAAGGATATCGAGCGACCCTCCAGGTCCATTTACGGTCATAGCACTTCCTGTACTTTGAATATGCCCATAAAAGTTACAGCCTACTATGGTCCCCGTAGCACCACTACCTTGATTAACAACTAGACCATCTCCCGCCCAGTCACTATGATCAAAATTACAATTACTTATAGTCCAGCCCGTTAGGCCAGCTGATACAACTACAGCTCCAGCATTATTGCCTGTAAACTGAACAAATGTAAATCCATCTAAAGAGGCATTGTTGCCGTTGATGGTAGCAAATGCGATACTATTATTATTAGCTGAATTATCAATAACGGCGCCATTTCCATTAACAGTTAGATCTGCCGGAATCTCGAATCCTCCAAAAGCATCTCCCCAATCAGAAGATAAACCACTTGTTCCACCGGGGTAGTATGTACCGGGTGCAAAGTTTACGGTAGTGACGCTATTTGAAGGATCAGTAGCATAAGCATGTACGGCTTTCCATGTAGCAAATGGAATATTGTCTGGATCTGCTAGTGCTGCAGCATCCTGTTGGCTTGGGGTACTTCCAGCATAACATTCTGGCGGCACAATCTGCGCTACTTGTGCCGTCATTCCATATTGATATAACGTCAAAAAGCACGTTAAGACAATAATTTTTATTGTATGATTTATATGATTAGATCTAGTTAATTTAGTGCTTAGAATAAAGTTTAAAGTGTAAAGTAGTCTCATAAAATAATATTTAATAAAAATTAAAAAATCCTTATGAATGCTTTCGTTTGTTTGTTGGTTTTGATCAATTGTTGATGTCTCTTCGCTATGGAGTAATGGTAAAGGTCAAGAATCGATTGAACTAATATGAAGTAGAAATTTTGTAAATGGCTTACTTCACTGATAAAGGATGTGCGGATTTAAGGAATTAGCCTTAAATTTAAATGTATTTGGCATTCATATATTATTTTATACATATATGTTTGTATGTTTAAATAATCTTATGGAAACCAAATTGATAATCTTGGCATTGTTGGTTGTTGTGAGTTTCTCGGGCTCTCTTTGGTTCGGTTTAAAGAAAAAACGTAAAGAATCAGACAAGCGGCTCATGTTCTTTTTACTTGGGCTATTTGGAATTCTGTTGAATACTTTAGTTCTTCATTATTTCGGGACGTCAAATACTCATTTTCTTGTAGTATACGCCTCACTACTTTTTTTCCCGATGTGTCTTACTTTATCACCTTCCATGTATCTTTATGTAGTTTCACTATTCGAAAATCTAGAAGCAAGGAATATATTAGCTGAAAGTATCAAGCATTATTACTTATCTATAGGCTTATGGGTGTTGAATACATTCGTTTATTTAGCCTTATATATAGTTTCAACAGATCATGAACTATATGGATTACTTAATCAAACACGTACCTTTATTAATTTTTTCGCCCTATTTGTTGTTTTCATATTGCAAGTGATTTATTACCCTTACCTCTGTCTAAAAATTCATAAAAAACGTAGAAATATTGTGAAGACTATAGCAGATGAAACTTCAATGAAAGTGCTGGATTGGATGCTACAGTTCACTATATTATTCATTATAACCATGATATCGATCTATACTTTTATGATTCCTATATTGGAAGAGTACAAGGTGTTATTACGTATTTATCTCATATTATTCTTGCTATATACGATCTACCGTGGACTAAAAAATGAAACATATACATTAGAAATAGAAAGACAGGAGCTATTAGATAGGGAAACTTTGAAAAGAATATCCCAAAAGCTGGAAAGACATATGAAAGAAACCAAGGCTTTTCTAAAGCATGACCTTACTGTAAAATTATTAGCCTCAGATATAGGCACCAATGCTAAATATCTTTCTTATGTTATCAATTCGGTATTTAATAAAAATTTTTCCAGTTATATAAATTCATATCGCATTGATAATGCAAAAGACTTATTAGTTTCAAATGATCATGATAATGTGACCATTGAATATATAGCAAATATGACTGGATTTAAGTCGAAATCAAGTTTTAATACGGCTTTTAGAAAGCTAACCGAAATGACTCCTACGGAGTATAAAGCATTAGTCAAAAAGGCTTAATCTTTTTTTGAATTCGGATGGAGTAGTGTTGGTTACTTCTTTAAAGGCTGTGTAAAATGATGATTTAGATTTAAATCCTGACATTTCTCCAATTGTTTCAATCGTATATACGCTATGCTCGGGAGAAGTTAGAAAATCTTTTGCTTGCTCTACTCTATAACTATTCACGAACTTTACAAAACTTAAGTTGCTTTGATATGAGATAACATATCTTAGATATTTAATATTTGTTCCGACTCCTTTAGCTAGTTTATAAATAGTCAATTTTGGATCTAGAAACGGTTTTTCGTTGTTCATATACGAATCTAGTTTAGCTCCAATATTTTCTCTTTTTTCGTCATCAATTAGATAATCCCCATAGCTAGTTTTTTCCTCTATTGTTTCCTGCTCAATGATGTTCTCGAGATTGACTGTTGATGGAGGAGTTTCGTTTATGGCTTCATCAATTAATTCTGTATACGTCTTTTGATTATATCCTTTCCAACAGATAAATCCTAGATATAGAGAGATGAATAGCCCAAAGGTCCAGTTGTTGGCGGGTATGATATTGGTATGAAAAAGGTAAAGAAATATGATAAATATAATGTAGAGGATAATGTATAATACAACCCATTGAAGTCTTACGCTCTTAGGGTAGCTAAATATATCATCGACATTGACTTTATGTATCTTAAAAAGTTTAATTGCTAGATACGAATAGAAAACATTTTGAATGAGGAAAATGAACAATAGTGAGATGACGTTAGCGTAGGTCATTGTATTACTTGTCATCTCTAAAAACTCCCAATCTTCTTGATTAGAATAAATCAGAATAAATGAAGTGGTATTAACTATAAATAAAGCGATCGCTGGATATAGATGCTCAATAAAACCTTCAGAATGACTAGACTCATTTGTACCCAAAAGCTGCCTTAAATAAATGTACATACACGGAGGTAGAGCAAGAATCAAAACGTAAAAAAACAAACTACTTAGATTGACAAGTGGATGGTTTTCCTCAGGGTATAATCCTACAACTGCCATAGTTACAAAGAGTAAAACTATGATAAATATGTAAATACTTAGCCATAGCTTAGGAATAGATCGACTTATATTTCTTGTAATACCTATCAAAGAGATAGGTCCAAATATGATACAAATAATTAATATAGGTAATATTGTTTTCAAATAGTAGATTGTTTTATAAGCCTAAGAAACGGAAATTTTAATTTTCCAAGTAACTATAAGGAAGTGTAAAAGTCTCGAATTTTACTAATTATCATATTACATTTTAGTAAAATATGTCCGACGTTTATAAACATAAAATGTTCGGATTCATGGAATTTAAACCTTCACAGGCGCCAAATTGCCTCAATGGCGACCTTTTTGTCTTTAATTGTGCTAATTACTCCGCTAGGATTAGAATCATACTGCAAACAATCTAGAAGACCTGAATACCCTATAAAGGAAAAAATTCATGTCTACATCTCTATGTAAAGATTTAGAGGTTCTCTTGATTTTAACTAACTATTATATTTAATTATGCTTGTATATTTCAAAAATGCCTTCGCAATGGTTTGCGTATTGGTTTTTAGCTTAAATCCATCTTCATTAATTAGTCAGGTTAATTATACTGCAAATTTTGAAGACGCTGCAAGTCAAAACTTATGGGATAACAATGGGTTTAGTGATACTTCTACAGGATCTTGTGCTGGGTCTTCAATGAAAGATAATTGTTTTGGGTCTGGAACTTCACAGATTGTAGAAATGTGGAATTCTTCATCTATTGGTACTGCCATGGGAGGAGATTTATCGATTTCATTTGATTATGTTCTTTATGACTGGAATACAACCACTGCTGCTGCAAGTTCAGATTTTAAAGAAATAAAGGTCTACTTAAAAAATACAACGCCTACTACAAGTTCTTTAGGTACTCTTGTACATACTCTGTCGAGCCATAGTTCATCAGCTAGTTGTATTACTGAATCTTTTTCGGCTACGGGATTTTCAGGTGATACCTATTTAGCTATTACATTCGAGCATAGTGAAGTAGGCAGTCCTGATACAGATATTTTGTTTGATAACCTAAGCATAGTAGAAAGTACTTGTACTGAACCTATGGCTACATATACAGTCGTGCCTGATTGTGGAAGCGCTCAATTTACTATAGAAGTAAATGTTACTGATCTTGGTGATGCCACAGCAGTTGATATCTCAAACGACGCCGGTGTTGCTGCTACTACAAATGTGGGAACAGGAGTTACTAGTATTGGTCCATTTTCTGCGGGTACTGATGTTGTAGTAACTATAGATGGAACAAATTATGGGGGATGTGCTGCTATGGCATCATCTACTCAAACAGAAGCTTGTGCTTGCGCAATGAATCCAACTGCTACGGTTGCTACTGCAAATCTTGATTGTGGTACAGGAATGTATGATATTCAGGTTACCGTAGATAGTGATGGATCTGGTGATCCCAATATGACTGATATATTGATTGATGGTGTAGTACAACAGGCTGATGCGATGATAGGTACTATGTATACATTTACGGTTGCTACAGGAATGCGAACGATAGAAATTCAAGCAGAAGGCTCAGGATTTGTAACATGCGAGAATAGCTACATGGTCAGTGAAACCTGTAATGGTGGAGATACTTGTACGGATGCACTAGATATTACTAATGGGTGTTCTGTAGGAGATTTGACGGCTGCCAATATTGATAGTGGGTCGCTTGTTGAAAACTTCATTTCTTGTGGTAATGGTACGACTATCGCTAATTGCGGAGCAAACTCTGGTTTCACAGGTTCAAGTTATGTTAGAACGGACCACACCGATATATGGTACGCAGTAAATCCTAATGGAGCGGATGAAGTGACCGTTACGATTTCAAATTTGATGAATGGTAATATCATGATATTACCTTATTTAGGTGATGGAACTTGTCCTTCAAACAATAGTACTTTAGAAGATAATATTGGAAATCTAAGTCAATCAGTTACGAGTGGAACTTGTCCATTTTTGTCAGCTGATGGATCAATTACATTTAGTGGTACTCCACTAACGACTGCTAGTGTTGTTTACTTGAGAATTATGCCTTGGGCAGCCAATGGATCTGGTGCGACCAACTGCGAGACTTTGACCTACCCCTCTTTCGATATTTGTACATCAATCCCCCAAGCTAATGATGTTTGTGGAGATGCAATAGATATGGACGGTATAGCAGCCAGTGGTGATCTTTGCGCAGCTGGTACGGAAACAGAAAATAATGAGACTGGAGCTAGTTGTGGCGAGTCTCAAGGAACCAATGATTTATGGTACGAAGTGACCATGGATGGAGGAGATAGTGATCAATTCTTAGAAGTTGATTTGACATTTACCAATGCCACTGATGCCGTTGTAGTTGGACTATATAGCAATTGTTTTTCCAATACTTTTGAGGAATGCACAACAGTATCAAGTACCGGAGCAGGATCAACAGTAACTCATGCTTTTGCAAGTACGATTACTGCTGGAGGTTTAGGACCAACTTGGTATGTGAGAGTGACACCAGTAGCAGGTAATAGCGTTTGTACATTCAGCATACAAGGAAATAGGGTAGCTGAGAACAATAATTGTGAAGTGATGCAAAGCCCGTTCCCAGGGTTTGATGTTGGAAATACCAATAATGACATGAATTTCAACTTTGCCTCTGCTTCAGGAGCAGTCCCAGTGGTAGCGGGAAATGACTTATGGTTTCAGTTTGATCCAGAACAAGCATCTGATCCTGTGACAGGTCTAAATACAGCATCTACGACGGCAGAAGTTGTTGTTGGTGGACTTGCTGCTGGTCAGGAAATTGACATTTTATTATACACAGCTGAGGGTGTAAGTTCCAATAACTGTAATGATTTAGCAAGTAACTATTTAGAAACACTTAGCGTTACCGGCAATGGCACTTTTGAGTTGTCATGTTTGGATGAATTGCACCTTGCTACTGATGGAGGATATATTGTACGTGTTGTTCAGACCGCTGGTACAACCATAGATAATGGTTTAATCAATGTACAGCCACAACCTGCGGGACCATATAATAATGACTGCTCAAATATCTGGGGTGGTTCTGGACCTACCAATTTGGGATGGACAGACCCTACACCTGGAGCAAATGATGGAATAAACGATGGTGGTCTTGCTAATAATTTTAATCCTTTTGTAATAGAGCCAGGATCAGAAAATTATGTAAGTGGAGACTTCGAAAATAGTACCGATTGTAACCCAGATATAGCTTCTGCCGTATGTAATGGGGTAGATCAACAAGCTATTTTATCAAATGAAGATAGAGACCTTTGGTATATTATCACGGTGCCTGATTTGACTGGAGCCTGTGACCTTACCATGTCTGAAACAATAAACAGCGTAACGTTTACCTATAATTCTGGATCAGCCTTTGAGGATGCAGTCTTATACATTTATGATGGATGTACAGATGCTAATTTGATTGATTGCAGTGGTGCACTTGATGGTGCATCTCCAGGTACATCATGGACGGTCTCTGGTCTGACTCAAGGAGATTCTTACTTAGTAAGAGTGAAGCCGCATGATATTAGTTCAAATGGTGTAAACAATGAATTTGATTTCGACCTTAGTTGGGAGCCTTCAAATCCTACACCATGTAATGATGATCCAGCTACTGCAGAATCATTATCTGTTGGTTGTTTTTCATATTCAAGCTTAGAAACTTGGTCTGCACAGGGAGCAACTGAAACAAGTCCTGTAGATGGAGCACCAGAAAGTGACGTTTGGTTTAGTTTTACCGCTCCTACAGGAAATGGTGGGACTTACACTAGTGGTACCCCTGAAAGCTGGGTAAGTGTATTTTTTGAGGAAGTTTCAGGTCATACATTATATATGGATCTATACAATACACTGAGTACAGATGCTGCGGGTAGAACATGGGATACTTCAAGTTCAGATCAAGCTTGGGGTGTATTTGGAAACCTGAATGAAGGTCAGACTTATTATATTCGATTGTACCATAAAGAGGACCCTACGGTAAACGTTCAATATAAAATTGCAATCAATGACGGCCCAGGTGTAGAACCAGGTTGGGAATGTGGTGAGAATTCCGCTAGTAATATTACCTCTTGTGCATCAGGTTGTAAAGACTTGAGAGAAGTCTTTTTCAAAATTGATTTACCAGACGACACTCCTGGAAATGCGTATTGGATGATTGATGTTACTGGTATTGATCAGGATTTAGATTTTGAATTGAGATCTAAATATTTAAATGGATCAACTACATACGTAACAGGTACAACAGGCACCGATGGAGCAGTAGAAGGAAGTGCAGCAGACTTTGATCACCCATGTTCATCAGTAGCGCTTGAATCTGCAGTAAGTATTACTTCTACCACTACAGGTCTTGTAGGATGTGATGGTAATGATTCATTAGGAGATATTGATCCAACACTAGTAAGTCAGGGTGCTGATGGAAATACGGATGTAGGGTCGGGTGTAAGAAGAGTTTATTTCAATATGAATGGCGCCGTATCAGGACAAAAAGATTATTACTACTTACGTGTATTTATTGATCCTAGTGATCCGAGATATAATGATTGGGCAGAAGTTAAGATTTGTGATATCAACTTCAAAGGACCTTATTCTACAGCAGCCTTAGCAGATGTTGGAGGTACACCTGATCTAAATTGTGATCCAGTAACTTGTGCGATAAGTAATGCCGCAATATCCAATGATGACACATGTAATGGAGATGATGCTACATTCACCGTTACCTTTGATGTATCAGAAGGATCAGGAAACTATGAAGTATATGTAACTGCGGATAACGCAGATTTAGGAATAACAAATGGAGATGTACTTGCAACGGTTACTGCTGAAGCAATGACTGCAATAGGAGTTAGTATTGACGTAACAATTACAGGACCGACAACGGCAACGACCCTTATGGTAAATGTAAGAGATACAGACACCCCACTATGTACTAACACCTCTGATTTATCTGTTATGATTCCTGATTGCCCAAATACAACAAATGCTGTTGATGATTTCAATCATACACCACAAGGTGTTGCAGTAATGGGTAATGTACTTACCAATGATTTTGATCTACAAGGAGATGGTCAAACGGTAAATACAACAATTACAACCGCTCCTACAAGCGGAATGGTGACTATTGACGCTTTGGGCAACTATACCTATACGCCGACTGATCCGAATTTTACAGGAGAAGATAGCTTCCAATATGAAGTATGTGATGATGGTGCACCACAGGCCTGCGATATCGCAACGGTATATATCGAAGTGTTACCTGATCCTATCAACGGGAATAACCCACCTGTAGCCAACCCAGATTTAGGGACTACAGAAGTAAATACACCAATAAGTGGTTCATTAATAGGTAACGATAATGATATTGATGGTGATAATTTAGTCATTAATACAACACCAACTTCAAATCCTACAAATGGTACGGTATCTATAAATCCTGATGGAACGTATACTTATACTCCTGATAACGGATTTACAGGTACAGACTCATTTATGTATGAAGTATGTGATGATGGTAATCCTTCTTTATGTGATCAAACAACTGTTACGATTACCGTACTTCCAAATACTGGAAATGCAACATCTGCAATGGACGACTCAGGTATAGGTTTGATTAATATGGATATCTCAGGGTCTATGATCGCGAATGATTCAGATCCAGAAGGAGACGGTCAAATGGTGAATACTGTACCTGTTTCAAATCCAACAAATGGTAGCGTAGTGATCAACATGGATGGTACTTACACTTATACTCCCAATGCAGACTTTACAGGTAACGACCAGTTTGTGTATGAAATCTGTGATGACCATAGTATGAGCGCTTGCACTCAGGCTACGGTATACTTAACTGTTTTACCAGATAGACCTAATACAACGAATGCAGAAGATGATTACAACCATACTCCTGTAAATACTGCTGTAAGTGGAAATGTACTTACTAATGATACGGATGAACAAGGAGATACTCAATCTACCAATACTACTATTACAACTCTGCCAACCAACGGAATGGTTTCGTTAGACGCTATGGGTAACTACACCTATACTCCTAATGCAGATTATACAGGTGAGGACAGCTTCCAGTATACCGTTTGCGATGATGGAACTCCACAAGTTTGCGATGTTGCGACAGTATATATAGAAATACTTCCTAATATTGGGTCCGGAAATAATGCTGTTATTGCTAATCCAGACAATAATGTGACAAACATCAATACTCCAGTAGTTGGTAATGTTACCGATAATGATAATGATCCTAATGGCGATAACTTAACTGTAAATACTGCTCCTACAAGCAATCCTTCCAATGGTACAGTAATGTTGTTTAGTAATGGATCATACATTTATACACCTGATACTGATTTTTTAGGTACTGATGTATTTAGCTACGAAGTATGTGATGATGGTACACCACAATCTTGTGATGTTACAACGGTAACCATTGAAGTATTAGCCAATAATACAAATAACACTTATGCTTTTGATGATTCAGGAGTAGGTACTTCAGGTAATCCAATAATCGGAGATCTATTGTCTAATGATACTGACACAGAAGGTGATTCTCAGACGGTCAATACAACGCCGGTTACTAATCCGAGTAATGGTACTGTATCCATATTTCCAGATGGATCATACACCTATACTCCTACTGATCCTAATTTCTCAGGTAATGATCAATTTATATATGAAGTATGTGATGATGGTATGCCGCAGAGTTGTGATCAGGCAACAGTATATTTGACGGTATTAGAGCCACTGAAAGAATTAGATCTTACGATTGGAATTACAGCACAGTTTACATCAATAGATGAAGGAGCGAGTTCAAGTTTGACCTATAATATCACAAACCTTGGTCCAGATAGTTCCGATGGCTCTTTGGTTACTATTAGGATTTTTAAAGTGGGTACATTCGGTACGTTAAACTTAGATCCTTTACCATTAGGGTGGATGATAAGTGCCAATACAAGTACTTATTATGATATTACAACTACTAATCAACTAGCTACAGGATTATTGAGTCGGACAATTGTAACTGCAACGTTTACACATGATGGAGATGATGAAGATGCCGTGGTTGAGTTTAATGCATTCATTGTTCCTGGTTCAGGAGGAGAAAATGTGTTTACTAACAATGAGGATGAGGCACAAATTCAAGTAAATTAATTCTAGGCTAATTAAATAAAAGAAATGAAAAATATATTTAAAATACTCATTGTATTCATCTTGGTATTTTGTCATATTGAATCTTTTGGGCAATGCGCTGCAGCTGATGCTGGTGATATGGAAGCAACTGCTCTCGCTATTCAACCGAGTGCTCCTATAAGCGCTTGTGACAAGGTAACAGTTATTGCAGAATGGACAAATACAAGTCTGTTTTTAAATGATCTCGATAATCAATGTCATCTAGGTACCTACAATATTGCTTTACCACCTGCTTTTATTGGAACTACCGGTACAGCTACAATAGTTGCAAGTGACGGAGGGTCATATTTCGAAATTCCTGTATGTACAGATAGTCAATGTGATGCTGCCATGACTCCTACTGCTGTTCTTCCTGATGGCATCACAGTAACTTTTATTATTGCTGATATGGATGTTGCTGACGATATAGCTTATGCTAATCAGCAAGTGACTAGTCAAATTCAATGGATTGCAGTTGATGCTGATGGTTTAAACGATGATTTAACTATAACATCCGAGACTACACTTAATTGTGGTAGTATCTCTGGAACTGTTTTTCAAGATGATTTTGCTGATGGTGTAAATAGTAGTCTGGCAGGTGAAGATCCTGAATTAGAAGGTATACCAGTAACTGTGTTAGATTGTGGTACTGACGGAATTTGTGGTAATGCAGACGACGGTAGATCATGGATGACCACTACTGACGCCGATGGTGATTATCTATTTGATGAGTTACCTTTTAGTAATTTTCAAGTTACTTTTGGTACAACGAGTTCTTCTACAAGTTATGATGCCTTTACTATTCAAGATGAAGGAGGAGATGATACATTAGATAGTGATGTTTCGAGCGGTGGATTGTCTTCAATTATAAACCTTACAAATGATGATTCAATAGAAGAGGATGTAGATGCAGGTTTGTTTGAATATATAAACATATCAGGTACACTCTATACGGATGATATGTTTACAACACCTGCACCTAATACTACCACTTCTATAACGATAACATATGATGATGGTACAATGATCACGGTAAGTGTTACCACTGATGGATTAGGTGGTTTTATGATTGATGATAGCGCAATGCTTCCTCCTGGTGTCATCACTGACATTAGTTCTACATTTGGAGATCTTGAGGGTGGAAATGTCATCAATGCAGATACTACGGCTCCTTCAGGTACATCTATTACGCTTCAAGACTTCTCTTTACCAGTGACTTTATTAGAATTTGGAGTTGCAAAACTTGATAATAAATCACTAATTTCTTGGGTGACTGGTTCAGAATTAAGTAGTAGTCACTTTGATATTGAATACTCGAAGGATGGTAAGTCTTTTGAGTGGATAGGAGAGAAGGTAGCTCAAGGAAATTCCAATACAACTACTGAATACGAATTTATCCATGAGAACCCCAGTAGCGGTCACAATTATTACCGTTTAAAACAAGTGGACCTTGATGGTAAGTTTGAATATACTGAGACTAAATTTCTTGTTTGGAATAGAGACCAATTATTCCACTATCAACCCAACCCAACTAGGAACGAGCTTCATCTTTTTTGGGAAGGATCATTAGATCAAGAAATTGAAATAAGCCTTTTCAGTAATATTGGGGAATTGGTTTTAAACCAAAAGTATAGTATGAACTTAGGAGCCAATAATACGACACTAGACTTAGAGCATCTATTGAGTGGAACGTATATCATGGTGGTACATGGTAAAGATTTTACGATCCGTGAGAAAATAATCAAAATTGATGATTAAAAATTAAGATTCCTTAAATATAATAGCCTCGACGTTCATTGATGTGAATTCTCGGGGCTATCGCATATTATTAATTAAGGTTATGACTTGTCTGATTATTTCGTTGCAATTATTGCAATAACGCTTATATAATAATTCACGTATAGAGCTACTTATAAAGGATTTGGATGAATAAAATTAAAAATCCAATTTAAATCTCAGATTGATCCTTCGTCCAGTCAAGAAATTAGAGATAGCAAATTGATTATTGAATACGGTTTTGATCCAAGTATTGGATGCTACATTGGAAACCCCGAGAAGATTGAATACCTCTAAGCTTATCCAAGCATTTTCTGCAAAGCGAAATGGGCTATTCGGTTTTTCATCTCGCCATGACTCGTTCCACATTAATAATGAAAAACCAATATCTGCTCGATGGTAGGGCTTAAATCTAAATGAATTTCTGAATTCTGTGTTATTATCCTTTATGCCAAAGGGTAGACCTCCTCCCACAGAGAGGTTGAGATTGACTTTGAAGTTTTCGTTTGAAGGAAGGTAATCTTGAAAAAACATATTCACATTAAAAAGCCGATCTGTAGGTCTTGGTACGTAGTTTACACTTTGAGCTACGGTGTCACCTACTACAAATTTTTTATGATCAACTCCTATCAATCGTTCTCGAGCTGTAAGGAATGAAAGGTTGATCCATGATTCTGCACCAGGTACAAATTCTCCATTAATTCTTAGGTCTAAACCTGCAACATAGCCTTCCGCATCATTTTCACCAGAATAACGAATTCGTACATTATCTACTTCATAAGAGACTAAATTATCCAGTTTTTTATAGTACAACTCGGCGATCAGTTTGAAAGGTTTTTGAGAAACATTTTTCCAATCAAAATCATAGGTAATACCACTGACTACATGTATAGATCGTTGCGCTTTGAGATCCGTGTTTACGGTACCATCAAGCCTTCGCATCTCTCTATAAAACGGAGGTTGATAATATACTCCTCCAGATAATTTGAATGAAAGATCACGATCACCTACGGGTTTATATAGTAGTTGTGCTCTAGGAGATATCGTGAGCTCTGAGTTAAGATCCCAATAGTTTGCCCTTACGCCCCCAGTAAGTTTCATCTCAGCTCCATTATCCTTTATGATACTATACGTGTTTTGTAAAAATCCCATAAACCTATTGGAGCTCAGTTGATTTTCAGTCTTTAATACATAGCTGAGTTTTACTTCTTCAGAACTAAAGGGTAGGGAATAGCCTGCAGAATCTATACGCTCCCACTCATTGAGTTCATCATCGATGTCTTCGTGCTGCCACTTGGCACCCCATTGTATGAAATGGCTACTGGTCTTGGTATCATCTTCTTTTTGAAATTCTATACCTCCACGATGACTGATGTTAGTTATATTCCTGTACAAAAAGTTTCTAGCAAAAATGTGTTGTGTTCCCGTACCTAGGAGAGCAATTTCTTCACCAGCATCATCACTTCCTAGATTGGTTTCTATTTGTGAAAGCCTATAAAATCCTTGTATATCAAAAGTCTCTGCTTCCTGAGAAGCGTATGTTGATGCAAGTAATTTTAGAAACAAAGGATTTTCATCACGTTCTGGGATATAGGTGAGAGATACTCCACCCATACCATTGTTAAATTCATCTACTTCTTGCCCTTCAAATGCAGTGCTTAGCTGTAAGGCAAAGTCAATCAATCCAAGAGCTGTTGTTCTACTTTGTGGTATGAAATTATACTGACTAGCATTGTAGTTTCCGATTAATCCTATCTGAAGATCTCGGGTGATATTGTAGGTAACATAGGCTTGGAAGTCTGTGAAGTTTGGAGAATATTCACCTTGAGTATCCAATGAACCTAGTAAGTAGCCTAGGTTTTTGTATCGAGCGCCAGCGATATATCGAAGCTTATTATAGCTATTGGCTCCGATACGTTTACTGCCTTCGATATGACCTGTTGCACCTAGGAAGCTAGCTCCTATGCTGGCTTTAAATTCTTCGGGTCTCTTATATCGGATATCCAAAACGGATGACATCTTATCACCGTATTTTGCTTCAAATCCACCTGACGAAAAAGATAGATCACGGATCATATCAATGTTAGGAAAGGTGAGTCCTTCTTGCTGTCCACTTCTAATGAGCTGAGGCCTAAATATCTCAAAATCATTGACATACACTAGGTTCTCATCATAATTTCCACCTCGTACATTATATTGGCTTGATAGTTCTCCACCCGTTCCGCCGGTAGTACCTAGTGCAATATTTGGTAAAACACTCTCAAAGTTTCCTGATGCGGATGGCAGTTTTTTGAGTTCTGTGACCTCTTCACGTACCATCCCTACGTCTTCTATGCGGCTTTCTCTGATGACGACCCCAATATCTTGCTCGTTATTGACCAGCTTAAAGTTGATATTTCTTTTTCCTCCTGCTTCCATTGCTTTTATGGAATAGCTTGCTTCTTGATAGCCTACTCGGGTGCAGATTATTTTATAAGATTTACCTTCATCTAGTTCGATTCGATAATAGCCATCTGTATTGGATTGGGTGCTTATATTAGTACCATCTATATAAATAGTGGCAAAGTCTATGAGTTGATTACTTTGAGCATCTTGTACATTACCAAATACTAAACACTTTTGAGCTGATAGTGAAATTGTACCCAATATTACAATCATTACAAGTATTGAAAATCGTAGGACCATCTGATGCATAAGTAGCGAACGGATATTAGCTGAGTAAAGTATTTTTTTCAATTGATTTTAGTCTCTTCACCGCATCTACGGGACTATCTGCCTTATAGACACTACTGCCTGCGACCAATACATCGGCACCAGCCTGTAATATTTTTTCTGCGTTTTGAAGTCCAACGCCTCCATCGATCTCGATTAACGTATTCAGATTTCTTGTGGTAATTTCTGCTTTAAGTCGTCTGATCTTTTCCAACGTATTGTATATAAATTTTTGACCACCAAATCCTGGGTTAACTGACATAAGACATACTAAGTCAAGATCTTCTAATACATCAAAAATCATTTCTACTGGGGTATGTGGATTGATAGCCACTCCTGCTTTGATACCAAAAGATTTGATATGTTGTATTGATCTATGCAAATGAGGACATGCTTCTACATGTACCGAAATCAAATGAGCACCTGCCTCTACATAATCCTTAATATACCGATCGGGTTGTTCTATCATGAGATGCACATCAAGTGGTTTCTCTGCAACCTTATGAATCGCTTTTGTAATGGCCGGGCCAAAAGAAATATTAGGAACAAACATCCCATCCATGATATCTATATGAAACCAATCTGCTTCACTATCATTTATTAATGCAATTTGATCGTTAATTCTTCCAAAGTCGCAGGCTAAAACGGAAGGAGCTATTAAATGCTGCATGATTGTCTTTATAAGAAAATATTACAAAATGCAATGATACAAGAAAGCGCTAGGACTGCCCATTGATTATTTCAATATTTTCAGGATCTATAGTGGGTAAGCGCATCATTTTGAGCAATACTTGAGCGACAGTAACAACATCTTTTTGACAATAGATTGCTATGCGTTCCAGATTTTTCTCATTCCAGTATACATGACCTACTTGGCTACCATCGATATCATCCTTTGGGGTAGGGATGTTAAGCGCTGTTGCTAGGAGAGATAAAGAAGTATAGTTTTTATAATCACCAAAACGCCAAAGCTCCATTGTATCTAGTAAATGAGCTAATTGCCATGGCTTTTTACCTGCAATCTGAAAGGCTTGTGGTAATGGCATACCATGAATAACCAGTCGACGTGCAATGAACGGAATATCAAATTCTTTGATATTGTGACCACAAAGTTTATGTACATTGAGTTGGTTATAATGCTGTTCTACAAGAGCTGAAAATTCTGTTAAAATTTCATTCTCATCGTCACTAGCAAAAGATTTTATTCTTAGGTGATAACTTCCTTCGATCTCAACTAAATAGCCTACGGAGATACATACAATTTTAGCAAATTCGGAAAATATACCAGCTTTAGACTCATAATATTGTGCTGCATCTTCTAATGTAGGAATGACTCGATCAGGTGTAAATTGCCTACTTTTTTTCTGCCATTCTTTCTGAAATCTCTCATCAAGATTATCAAAAACCGGTACCGTACTTACGGTTTCTATATCTAAGAATAATGTATTTAATAAGGATTGTGATTCTATCATAACAGCATATTCATATTCGTATAAACCCTGAATTCATGGTAATAATTAGTATGTAAAAACCATGATTTATGAGAGTTTTCCCAAATTAACTAAAATAAACTAGGATAATCCCGTCGTTAAAGGCGAAATTCAATAAAGCTTATAAAACAATCATATTATGGCAGGACAAAAAAATATAGGAGCATGGGCAATCATTGCAATCATAGCTCTAGTCGGAATAAGTGCTTATCAGTGGTTTTCCAACTCACAACTGAAAAGTCAACTGAAGAGTCGAGACGCTGAAATGTTTGAATTGGAAAAAGTCAATACTGAACTTGATCAAGATTATCAAGCAGCTTTAGAATCTTTAGAAGAACTCAGAGATGATAATAAAGAACTGGATGTTCTTATTGACAATCAAAAGAGCGAGCTCAAAGCTCAAAAAGAAAAAATTAACTCACTTATTTGGTCCAAGAGAGAGCTTTCAAAAGCTAAGGAAGAGATCAGTAAGTTTCAGGATATGACGGCAACTTATATCGTTCAGATCAATGACCTCAAGGCTGAAAATGATCGTCTGTTCGCCGAGAATGAGAATTTAACCACTGAGAATAGAGTCTTATCTGATGAAGTTACAAGAGAAAAACAATTAAATGAGGAGCTTGAGGCCACCAAAGCTAAACTAGCTACTACCAATGAAAAATTAGATAAGAGTAACAAATCATTAGCTACTAAAGTGGACATGGCTGAAGCTATTAAAATTAATTTTTTAGAAGTCAAAGGCTATGATGTAAGAGATGATGGAAAGCTTAAAAATAAAGGCAAAGCAAAGCAAATAGATATGCTACAAACTTGCTTTAGAACAGAATCTAATTACGTGACCAAAGCAGGGGATAAAGAGTTTTATATAAGAATTATAAGTCCTACAGGAGAAACCTTAGCAGTAGACAACAGTGGTTCAGGTGTATTGACTAATAAGCTCGACGGTAAACAAGTCAGATATACTACTAAAGGAACAATTAACTATAGTAACGATGATGCTGAGGGTTGCATAGATTGGACTCCTAATTATAAATTGTCTAAAGGAATCTACGATGTAGAAATGTATAACAATGGATTTTTAGTAGGGAAGGGAGATTTTAAACTGAAATAAATTTGAGTTGAATTTCGAATACTATGTAGATACATTACAAGATGCCAAAGTCAAACAATTGACTTTGGCATTTGATGTTTTGATTGATAGCTTAGTCCCACAGCTTATTAGATCTTTAAAATGGAAAATACCATTTTATACTTATCATAAAGATCTGTGCTATACCCATGCCAGTAAAGGGCGTTTTTATATTGCTTTTATTCAAGGGTGGGCCTTAGAGCATCATGATTTTCTTGATCATTCAGGAAAAGTCATGAGCAAATTATATATAGATTCGGTAGAAGAAATGAACAAACCATACGTCTCAGAGCTTATAGTGGAAGCCTCAATGATCAACGAGGAATTAGCCAATGGAGGAAAAAAGACAAAATCCTATAGATCCCGATAAAGTTGCTGAGAATCCACATCTTCTGCCATATGCCCATACGGTAGGATCTGCAATCATCAAGCCTATAGATAAGGGACGTACAAAAGGGGTAGCCATGTCTGCAATGTACCAACAGACAGAGACTCAGCTGGTTCAAATTAAAGAACAAGTAGAACTTCTCCTTAAACAAGCACAAGGTATTCATGATCGTATTTCGATCTCAGAAAAAATCTATAAGGCGGATATTGGTTTTAAGGCTATTCCAGGCAGGATTTATTATTTGTATGAAAGAGAAAACTCCTCTTGGATGCTTTCTCTGATCAGTCCTGAGGAATGGGGAAGTAAAGTGCCGTTTAAGTTTGTAGCAGAAGTAAAATTATTGTCTGATCATACTTGGGAGGTTATTCGGCAAGATGGTTTAGTATAATTGACCAATCTTTTAATCTAATTCATAGACGAGAAAAGCAACTATTGTAGAGGTGATTTGGTTAAACAATGAGTAAATGATAGACTGATGATAGGTTGGAGATTTGAAGATTTTGTTAATGATGGTTCTAGTCAGGATCCATTTGAAAAGCTATTCAAAATATTCAAAGAACTAATCGTGCATACGTCTGGAGATGTAGATGAAGCACTTGCCTGGCTTACCGAACTTGATAAGCAGTATAATCTGACTAATGAAGAGTATGGTATGGCTGATTTTATACAGGACCTTAAGGATAAGGGCTATATAAGCAGTGATAGGGACAATCCTCAAGTTACCAATCCAACTTCTAAAATGGAGGTTGCTCTTCGAAGACAAGCACTTGATGATATATTTGATCAACTCAAAAAATCAAAATCAGGAAACCATACCTCTAAACTTAGTGGGCAAGGAGATGAGTATACTTCAGAACTGAGACCATTTAGTTTTGGAGATAAACTGGATCGTATAGCCATTAGTGAGTCTATCAAGAATGCCCAAATCAATCATGGCATCGATGAGTTTCAACTGACTCAACAAGATTTACAAGTACATGAGACGTATTTTAAAAGTCAGACTTCGACGGTGCTGATGATTGATATCTCTCACTCCATGATATTATATGGAGAAGATCGGATCACTCCAGCCAAGAAGGTGGCTATGGCACTAGCTGAGTTGATTAAGACCAGATATCCTAAGGATACCTTAGATATTATTGTATTTGGTAATGACTCCTGGAAAATAGAAGTGAAAGACTTGCCTTATTTACAAGTAGGGCCATATCATACTAATACGGTAGCTGGACTTGAACTTGCAATGGATATCCTTCGTAAGCGCAAAAACGCCAATAAGCAGATCATGATGATCACGGATGGTAAACCAACATGTATAAAAAAGGGAAAGAAGTATTATAAAAACAGTATGGGTATAGACCGTACCATTCTCAATAGAACGCTGGGACTTGCTGTAAAATGTAGAAAACTCCAAATCCCAATTACCACTTTCATGATCGCTAGAGATCCTTATCTAGTAAGCTTCGTAGATCAATTTACCAAAGCCAATAATGGTAAAGCATTTTATTCATCTCTTCAGGGGTTGGGAGAGTTTCTATTTATGGATTACAAGGAGAATAAAAGAAGGAGAAAATCTTAGACTAGCAAAGGGCTTTTGTAGTATTGCATTTAAAAAGTCATAATGTTCAACCTTCTTAAGAGGGTATAGTCTGTAAGACAGTGAGTTAGTTACTCCAAATATTTTTCAAATTAAACGATACGAAAAAAAACGACATACCGATTTGAATGTTTCCGTAAATCACAAACGAAAAATCATCAAGCTATTAAGAATAAATCCATCACGGCATAGTAAACGTATATGGATAGACACCTGGGTAGCGTTCATATTTGCCTTCAAGTACGACTTGTCCATCTGCTATTTTTAATGCTTTCATGAGGTCGTTCACCGAGTCTATTGGCTTATCGTTTATGCTAGTGATGATGTATCCTGGTGCCATCTGCGTAGCATCGATGATACTATTTTTATAAACGCTCACGACATAGACGCCTGTCCAGTCATTTTCCGTTTTTTCTGTACTATCTAGATCACGGAGTTCAAATCCAAGTTCAGTAAAAATGGGATCTTTTCGAACGGCAATGAAATCAGTAGTATTTAGTTGATTTCTCAAAATTACTCGTTCGTATATGAGCCTTCCTTTGCGGTACAGGCCAAGCTCGATTTCATCTCCAGGTCTAAATCGACCGACTTGTTCCATAAAAGAAGCAGTGTTGAGTGTTTTTACGCGATTTACACTTACGAAAACATCTCCTTTCTGGAGTTTCGCATCTTGGGCAGCACTTCCTTTGGTGACTTGATCTAGATATATGCCTTGCACAAAATCAAGTCCTAATCGATTAGCCTCATCGGCACTCAGATCATGGATCTGGACTCCTAGCCAGCCACGTTGTACAGCTCCAAACTCTTTAAGATCATAGATGATTTTTCGAGCAAGGTTGGCAGGTATAGCAAATGAAAATCCTTCATATCTTCCAGAGGCAGATATGATGGCAGAATTGATGCCAACCAACTCTCCTTTTGTATTTACAAGAGCTCCTCCACTATTTCCTGGGTTTACAGCGGCATCGGTCTGTATAAATGATTCTATACCTTGTGCTCCAGAGAGTACATTGATATTTCTTGCCTTGGCACTTACGATTCCAGCCGTGACTGTTGATTGTAGCCTAAATGGGTTACCCACAGCCATGACCCATTCACCTATTTGTAGCGAGTCACTATTTCCAAAAGTGCTAAACGGTAAATTATTAGCCTCTATTTTAAGCAATGCGAGATCAGTTGAAGGATCTGTACCTATGACTTCTGCATTATATTCTTTATTGTCATTGAGGGTAATTTCAATAGCATCAGCATTTTCAACTACATGATGATTAGTTGCAATATATCCGTCCGGTGATACAATCACTCCGGAGCCTGTAGACGCATTCATATTTTCATTAAAAACACTGTTGGCAGCTCCCTGTGTAAGGGACCTTATATACACTACTGATTCTCTAGTCTTTTTTGCAGCCGTGATAAAACTATTTGGCTCGCTCGAAGTATAAATAGTAGAATTAGCAGCTCTGGTAAGATATTGCTCAACGGATACTACTTGACCAGGCATACGATTTTCATAAATTATAGTCCTTTGTGGTACTAGATATGCGTATAATCCTATACCGAGGGCTGTGGTAACAATAGAGCATAATATTATGGGAGCAAATTTTCGCATCTTTAAGGCTTTCTTATCTAACGCTAAATTTAAGGATATGATTTCATATTAGATTTAATTATAATATGAAATTTAATTTCTGATCAAGAATTTATGTACAATGAAGACTATTTCATTTCAAAAATATCAGGGTACGGGCAATGATTTCATCATGATTGATGATCGCAATGATAGCTGGAAAAAATATTTGTCCCAACCAAAGATCAGTCAATTATGCGATCGTCACTTTGGTATAGGAGCAGATGGACTTATCTTACTTAGACAGCATGAGAAGTATGATTTCGCCATGAATTATTACAATTCAGATGGTAACGAATCTACGATGTGTGGCAATGGAGGTCGATGTCTTGTCGCTTTAGCCCATGCCTTAGGTGTTTTTGACAAGCACTGTACATTTGAAGCGATTGATGGTTTACATACCGCCAGTTTGGAGGATAACCAAGTTTCACTGGGTATGAAAGATGTAGAAGTAGGACTCAGAAGAAGTGATGATAGATATTTCCTTGATACGGGCTCTCCCCATCTTGTGGAGTTTTTAATCAATAGCGATAAAGTAGATTTCTATAAAAGAGGAAAAGAACTAAGATTAGACCATCAATTTAAGCCTGGAGGTACAAATGTCAATTTTGTAAGTATCCTAGGAGATCATAAAATACGAGTTACTACCTACGAAAGAGGAGTTGAAAATCTTACACTATCCTGTGGTACTGGGGTAGTAGCTTCAGTCATTGCATATGCCGAAAAAGTAAATTTAAACGTAGTGAATATTACCGTTGAGACAGACGGTGGGGTCTTGCAAGTTACATGTAAGAAGGACGGAAATATGTATAAGGACGTGGTTTTACAAGGTCCAGTTCAAAGAGTATTTTCTGGAGCTGTGCTAATCTAGATCTATTTCAAAATTCATTTTAGCGTTTTTAAGCTCTGCTAAGGCATGGGCATCTCCTAGTTTTGTAGCAACCAAAATTCCTTCATTATACGTATTTAGCGTCAACTGATGATCTGCTTTTTTAGCTAATAGTGCGGCCAAATGATAGTATAATCCTACATAGTCAGGATGTAAATCCTTTAATAAATTGTAGTTATCAATTGCCTTTTGATGTTCACCTTGCTTTTCATATTCTTTGGCTAAGGCAAATAAAAGAAAACTATCTTTTGGTGATTCTTTCAGAAATTCCTGAAGTTGATTAATTCTTGAATTACTCATGGATATCTGAAATTTTTTAAAGAATAAATTTAGTCTTAGAAAACAAAAAATTTAACTCAGAGTTAAATTATTGAATTAGCTTATATTTGTACGAAATTACGAAGAATGAATTTATTAGTATGCATAAGTAAGACTCCTGAGACTACAGCCAAAATAGGTTTCACGGATGGAGATTCTAAGTTTAATGAAGAAGGTGTTCAATTTATCATGAATCCATATGATGAGTGGTATGCATTAGTAAGAGCAATAGAGTTAAAAGAAAGTGTAGGTGGCAAAGTAGTGGCAATTAATGTTGGTCCAGCATCTAACGATGTAGTAATCAGAAAAGCTCTGGCTATAGGAGCAGACGAGGCCGTTCGGATCAATGCTCAACCCCAAAGTGCAATGACTACTGCAAAATATATTGCAGACTATGCTAAAGAAGGAAACTTTGATATTGTATTTCTAGGAAAAGAAACGATTGATTACAATGGTTCTGAGGTAGGATCGATGCTTGCGGAATATCTAGATCTCCCATTCTTTAGTTATGCATCAAAGTTAGAAATGGATGGTAGCAAGGCTATCATTACTAGAGATGTAGAAGGAGGACAAGAAACGGCTGAATATACTGGATCCTTTGTTTTATCAGCTGCAAAAGGACTAGCAGAGCAACGGATACCGAATATGAGAGGTATCATGATGGCTAAGCGCAAACCACTCAATGTCATCGAACCAACAATCACTGAAGATCTGAGCGTGGTGGTGAAATATGAATTACCTGAGGCTAAATCAGGGGTAAAAATGCTAGATGCAGATGATATGGATGAGCTAGTAAGACTTCTTCACGAAGAGGCTAAGGTCATATAGTTCTTTTTTTTAAAAGCTTAAATAAGTAGAAATGTCAGTATTAGTATATATAGAAAATCCTAAGGGTAATTTTAAAAAAGCAGCGAATGAACTGATCTTTTTTGGTCGTTCTCTTGCCGATCAAATGAATGTGCAGTGTCATGCTGTGGTGTTAGGTACCGTAAATAGTTTTGACGCTATTGATAAAGCAGGA
The DNA here is from genome assembly GCA_020629715.1 of Saprospiraceae bacterium. Classification (GTDB taxonomy): domain Bacteria; phylum Bacteroidota; class Bacteroidia; order Chitinophagales; family Saprospiraceae; genus JAHDGW01. Next base: position 473,767 of record JAHDCU010000002.1, on the reverse strand, counting down.
GCACATAAAATTCATCATGTTAGTGACTCTAGTTTCGATGCTTTTGATAGTCAGCAAGTAGCCAAGGTAATCGATGCGGCGGCAAGTAATGTAGGTGCCAAAGTTATAGTAGTAGGCCACACCGCAAATGGTAAATCGATATTGGGTAGAGTAGCTGTACGTCAAAATGCTGGATCAGTAAGTGGCGTCAATAGTATGCCATCTCTCGATGGAGGTTTTAAGATCAAGAAAGGAGTATTCTCTGGAAAAGCGACTGCTGAGTTTGAAATTAAGTCTGATGTCAAAGTATTATCTCTCATGGGTAATTCTTTTCAAGCTAGTGATTTTGATAACAGCGCTGAAATCGTAACGGAGTCATCAACAACTAGTAATTCTTCAGTGACAATTACTGACTTAAGTACAGTAGAAGGCACGGTGCCGTTACCAGAGGCAGAATTGGTAGTGTCCGCTGGACGAGGGATGAAAGGTCCTGAAAACTGGGGGATCATAGATGAATTAGCAAATGAGCTCGGAGCAACCACAGCATGTAGTAGACCAGTTGCTGATATAGGATGGAGACCTCATCACGAGCACGTAGGGCAGACTGGTGTAGCCATTAGGCCTAATCTATATATTGCAGCAGGTATATCTGGAGCTATCCAGCATTTGGCAGGAGTCAATCAGTCAAAGACTATCGTAGTCATCAATAAAGATCCAGAAGCACCGTTTTTTAAAGCTGCTGATTATGGTATTTGCGCTGATCTTTTTGACGTAGTACCTAAGATCACTGAAGCTCTGAAAAAATATAAAGCCAATAACTAGACTTGTAATCTAAAGGATAGTACCTTGCGGTTTCAATGATAGTAAAAGTCAATGAATAGAATCGAGTTGGAGATTGTGGCATTATCACATAGTGTCACTCAATCACATAATTATGCTGTTGTATTAGGAGAATCTCAGGGTAATAGGAGACTACCTGTTGTCATTGGGGGATTTGAGGCCCAAGCTATTGCGGTAGCTATGGAAAAGATGAACCCTAACCGTCCTCTCACTCATGACCTTTTTAAAAATACTCTAGATACCTTCAATATTCGACTTATCGAAGTGATCATCAATAATCTGTTGGATGGCATTTTCTATGCTCAACTGGTCTGTGATCATCACGGGGAGACAATCACCATAGATAGTAGGACATCCGATGCGATAGCTATGGCAGTGCGATACGAGTGTCCGATTTTTACATTCGAAAATATTATGGAAAAGGCAGGTGTCATATTAGATGAAGGAGAGGAAGGTGCTGTAAAAGAGAAAGTAAAACCTAAAAAAAGAAGGTCACCGCAGCGATTATCTGATATGAGTGTACAGGAGCTAGAAAAACTGCTAGATACAGTACTTGAAAGAGAGGATTATGAGAAAGCCGCCAAAATCAGAGATGAAATCAATAAACGCAATAATCCGGATAATTAGAATCTCAATTGTTGTAGCTTTTCTTTAAGTTTTGTCATCATATCTTCGGATATATCTAAGTGAAATACAAATCGCACTTTATCAATCCCAAATGGACTTGAGTTGATCCCTAAAGACCGCAGTTTTTCAACAAAATCTGTTGCTTTTAGCCCTTCACGCAATTGAAAGATTAAAATATTGGTCATAACAGGAGATATACTTTTTACCCATGATAATTCACGAATTACTTGTGCTATCTCTTTGGCTCTATCATTATCAATTTTAAGCCTATCGATATTATTCGTGAGGGCATATATTCCTGCAGCCGCTAAATATCCTGCTTGCCTCATGCCTCCACCCATAACTTTTCTAAACCTTCTAGCCTTTTTTATCTTCTCCGCATTACCAATTAATAGGCTTCCTACAGGTGCCCCTAAGCCTTTAGATAGACAGATGCTTATCGTATCAAATAAAGCTCCTACATCCTGTGGGGATTCTTTAGTCTCAACAAGAACATTGAAAAGTCTAGCACCATCCAAATGCAAAATCAGATTTCGCCTTTTACACAAAGCATGTATAGGTTTGATCTCATCAATTGTATAATAGCTTCCACCACCTTTATTACAGCTGTTTTCTAGTACGACTAGTTTACTTTTTGGAAGCCAATCGTAGTCATCATGAATTACTTCTTCTATTTGTGATGCAGATATCTTACCATGGGTACCCTGTATCAAGCTCACGGATATACCGCTATTGAATCCATAGCCTCCTGTCTCATATCTATAAACATGACTATAATGATCACAGATCATATCATCGAGCGCTTCCGTATGTATTTTGATCGCGATTTGGTTGGTCATCGTTCCCGACGGACAGAATAGTGCTGCTTCTTTTCCAAAGAGAGCGGCAGCATACTCTTCAAGATGTTTGATGGTAGGATCTTCTCCAAATACATCATCACCCACCTCAGCAGCAAACATGGCCTCTAGCATTTCTGCAGATGGTCTAGTAACGGTATCGCTTATTAAATTGATCAAGCCAGTAGGGTTTTGTATAAAAAAAAGAGCCCATCATAGACATTTCATGACGGGAGCTCCCACTTACGAATAATAAATTTTACTCCGAAGCATATAATATTTTATGTTTCAGAGCCCGTTTGCTTTTATATTGCACTTCTTGTGCCAAAAAGATTGAATAGGTCTTTCTATTCAACCTTAAGATACGTTCTGTTAAGTTATCGTTGTCCTAGAATATGTTCATTTACGGACAAATGCATAGATTGAGACTTAAGCCTATAATTAATGACTCTAATCAATAGGTAACGTCATTGAATCATCAAGATTCAATGACCTATATGATGATTTTAGTTCTACATCTACATTAGATATTTTGGAAATCGGTGCATAGATGATACGATCCATCCGCTCAAAATCTTCAGCTGATGAAATGATTCTTTTTTCCCTGATCCATATATCCTCTGCCTCATCGATATAAGAGAGAATTATTGGATTTTCTAATGGTTGCTCATCCTCTTCACTCAATTGTAGAATCAGTATTGGAGCATGGTTGATGTTTAGACTTTGAGCTTTAGAAATGGATGTAGTTTTTTGTACTGCATCATTTACTTTTTCACTCTCCTTGCGCTCATCCGTAGATAAAAGTTGTTTAGTGCTTATGGTAGCTGAAGCAACAATTACGGGTTCGCAAACCTCCTGTTCATTATCATGTATTCTATGTTGGACATCAAATACTTTCTCAGCACTGGAGTAAATGACAGCTATGCATATAATACTTGTGAGTATTAAAGCTCCAAGTGTTGAAATTGCAAACCAAGGGCTGACCTTTGGTTTTTTATTATCGAGCTTTCTCTCGATACTTTCCCACATGTTAGGACTATATTCTGATTCGATACCATTCAGTTTCGCCCTTATAATCTCATCATACATCCTCATACGGCTTGTTTTTGAAGGGTTAGAATTTGTTCTTGAAGCATTTTTCTAGCTTTTACTAATTGTGATCTTGATGTACTTTCCCCGATTTTTAGAAGTTTACCGATCTCCTTATGACTATAGCCCTCCACAACATAGAGCGAAAATACATTACGATAACCTTCTGGTAGTTTTGAAATAAGAACCAATAATTCGTCAGCAGACATAGCAGAAAATATATCAGGCATAATGCTGATGTGATTGTAATCTTCTATTCCGCTAATCTCATTGGTATATGATTTTTTAGTTTTTTTCTTGAGTGCGATGTTAATCATAATTCTTTTCATCCATCCCTCGAAAGAACCTTCATTTGAATATTGATTAAGATTTTTGAAAATTTTAATAAAACCATCTTGCATGACATCTTCAGCTTCATACCTATCACGAGTATAGCGCCTGCATAGTGTCATCATAGAAGGAGCATAGATTTCGAAAAGGCGTTTTTGAGCACTACGATCTTCCAGTAGACAAGCTCTGATGAGCTCTTCTATGTTTAATGTATATGTGGTTAATGGTGACAAATTAAAATTTCAGGTTAGCCTAAAGTTAAGGATTGCAATCCATTTTATAAATTATAAGATGTGCAATTTTAAATAATTATTCCTCTTCACTTATGATTGTTACATCATCGATGAGTTCGTTACCATCTCCATCATGATCGGTAAATCCTGCCGCGGGGGCTATCTCTTTTTTGATTTCACCTTGAGTAATATTGACTGATCCTTCTTTGAAGGCATCGTGCTGACCATCTGCAAACTTTTCTGCTCGTGAGAAAAAATCATCTGTACCTTCCAATAAAGAACCTCTAGCATCCAGGGTTTCTTTAGCGAACCCGCCTTCTTGTTTGGCTAGGTCTTCGGCTTCAGCAATTTTTTCTTTGGCAACCATGTCATCAATTTTTTCTTTCGCATCTTGCGAAAGTTCAGTTGCTCTTTCTTTTACTTTATCACCTATGATTTTGGCTTTTTCACCTAGATCCGAAGCGACATCCTCTGCCTTATCCAAAAGATCATTGCTTTTATCGAGTATTTTACCTCCTAGATCTTCCGTAAATGCGGTAGCTTTTTTCACAGCATCGTGCTCTGAGATAGATTCCTTGACCTCATTAAATTTTTCACCAATATTGCTATTGCTTACTGATTCTACTAGACCTTCTCCAGTTTCTTTAGATTTTTCCCACAGATCTTCGGCCTTATCTAACACAGAATCTCGAAGTCCACTAGTGCTACTACTGAGATTGTCAGCCACCTCGTTGAAGGTGTCTTTCGCTTTGTTGGATAGTTGTTCTCCCGCATCTTTTACGGAGTCTACGGCTTTGTCAGCACCAGATTTTGCAACGCTTGACCCGGCAAAAAATAATTTTTTGAGCTCGCTAAATATTCCCATGATAGTGTATTGATTTCTGCTAATTTATAGGTTTCCTCTATCCTTTTTGTGATAAAGGATATTTTTTCTCACTTAAGTCAATTTTCTAGTGGTATTTTCGAGGCAAATCATACGGATATGAAATACAAAAAGTTAGGAAATACGGGTGTAGATGTAAGTGTTATTTGTCTAGGTACAATGACATATGGGATGCAAAATTCGGAACAAGAGGCGCATGAGCAGCTTGATTATGCGATCTCTCAAGGGGTCAATTTTATTGATACCGCAGAGCTATATGCCGTGCCAGCCTCTAAAGAAACACAAGGGCTTACGGAAGAATACATAGGCTCATGGATTGCAAAAAGAGGGAGACGTGACGATTTCATATTAGCGACTAAGGTTACGGGGCCATCACCAAATTTGAAATACATAAGCCCAAATCTAGGATTTACAAAACCACGAATCAAAGAAGCGCTAGAATTGAGTCTGAAAAGGCTCAAGACAGATTATATAGATTTATATCAGTTTCATTGGCCTGAACGGAAAACGAATTATTTTGGTCAGCTTGGGTATAAACACGATCCGAGTAGTGAAGAAATTGATAACTTTTTAGAGTCTTTAGAGACGATCGACCAACTTGTGAAAGAAGGAAAAATAAGATACTTAGGGATTTCCAATGAAACTCCTTGGGGATTATTTAAATACCTCACTACCAGCAAAGAGTATAATCTACCTAAGGTGCAATCAGTTCAAAATCCCTACAGTCTGCTCAATCGTAGCTATGAGGTAGGTATGGCAGAAATGAGTATCAGAGAGCAGGTAGGACTTTTGGCTTACAGCCCGCTTGCGTTTGGATTACTATCTGGGAAATATCATAATGGTACGGCTAAGCCTACTGATAGAATCAATAAATTTAAGTCAATGAGTCGATTCAACGGGGAGATTACGCATAAGGCAGCAGGGGAGTATCTCAAAGTAGCGAATGACCATGGATTGGATATGGCACAGATGGCATTGTCCTTCATCAATAGTCGTGATTTTTTGACTTCTAATATCATCGGCGCTACTACTATGGAACAATTGCGTCTCAATATTGCAAGTGCTTATGTTCATCTTTCAGAAGAGGTTATAAAAGATATCGAAAATGTACATAAGCAATATTCTAACCCAGCGCCGTAATACACTATGAGCATTAAGATAGATCGTGAGTTTGTAAAAAATAAGATCACCACACTTTTTGAATATCGCCGATTTCCATTTCTCTTTGATCAGATAGGAGAAGTATATGATAAAGGACTGATGGAAAAACTGGAAGATCTCCAATTCTCCATCTATATACTGGATCACCATTTGGAGACGGTTTGGGATATTGAGATTTCAGATCTAGATCATTATTGGAAGGATATTTATACTGATCTGAGCTCCTTAGAAATTCCAACTCATAAGCACGATGATTTCTGCAAACACATATATAAGTACCAGCGACACGAATTGCAATTACGAGAGTCTATTTATCCTGATCGATTTAAGTTGAATTATTTCTATTTCTATAAGTCTTGTGATGTCAAGTTGATACGTCGGATTATGTATTCAAAATATCCCAAAATGAAGACTTTTGCCTCGGAAGGGCAGTGGCGATTATTTGATTATGTAACAGAGGTCAATGATGATATCGAAGATGTATTTGAAGATACTTTGCACTACAATGCCAATCCATTTTTGATAGGTATTTTACAAAACGGGAAAGACCAAACTTATACGCGATATACGAGTTTTCTTACAAGTATTCAGAAAGAACTTCATTTGATCAACAACCCATTATTGAGAGAGTGGACTCAAGAAGTTATGGATCAAACCTTCTTATTACTGGATGAAAGAATGGATCAGATACATACTGATAAGCTGAATACAAAAATGCCCATCAAAGGCAAGGAACAACATCTACTTACTATGGCTTAAGGCCTCATAAAATCAAATAGAATTGAAAGAAGCATATATCATAGACGGTATCAGAACAGCGTTCGGAAAGTTTAGAGGTTCTTTATCTACCATACGGACGGATGATTTATTGGCTATTGTTCTGAAAGAATTAGTCAAGAGAAATCCTAGTATTCCATTAGAGGCCTATGATGATGTGATCATAGGCTGCGCTAATCAAGCAGGTGAGGACAACAGAAACGTGGCACGGATGGGGTTACTGTTGGCAGGTTTACCATGGTCAGTACCGGGAGAAACGATCAATCGATTATGCTCGTCAGGTATGTCATCTATCGTACAGGCCAACCGAGCTATCAAAGCTGGTGATGGCGATATATTCATCAGTGGTGGGGTAGAGCATATGACCCGAGCGCCATTAGTGATGAGTAAGTCAGCAAGACCATATGGTGGCGATATGAACATGTATGATTCTAGTTTTGGATGGAGATTTATCAATGATAAGATGGTAGATCTCTATGGCACCGAAGCGATGGGAAATACAGCAGAAAATCTTGCTGAGATGTATAGCATATCTCGAGAGGACCAAGATCAATTTGCACTTTGGTCTCAGCAAAAAGCAGCTAAAGCACGAGCCGAAGGAATATTGGCAGAAGAGATAGTTCCTGTATCGATTCCTCGGCGAAAGCAAGATCCTTTAATCTTTGATCAAGATGAATTCATCAGACCAGATACTTCCCTGGAAGCACTTGCTAAATTACGAACCGTATTTAAAAAAGATGGAACGGTCACCGCTGGTAATGCCAGTGGCTTGAATGATGGCTCTGCTGCTGTGATCGTAGCGTCAGAAGATGCCGTAGCACAATATAAGCTTCAACCTATGGCGAGGATTGTAAGCTCTGCCGTGGTAGGAGTAGAACCAAGAATCATGGGGATTGGTCCCGTCAAAGCATCACAAAAAGCATTACAAAAAGTGGGAATCAGCTTAGATGATATAGGAGTGATAGAACTCAATGAGGCCTTCTCCGCGCAAGCCTTGGCATGTACTCGTAAACTAGGCTTACAAGATAATGATCCAAGGATCAACCCACATGGTGGAGCCATATCCATCGGTCATCCCTTAGGAGTATCAGGTACTCGTATCAGTTATGCATTAGCCAGAGAAATGAAGCGATCTGGTCATCGATATGGACTAGCGACCATGTGTATAGGAGTGGGGCAGGGATATGCTATGGTGTTGGAGTTGGTGTAGGTATGATCAAGATTTGTGTTTAAAATTAATATTCTCTGACACAGTTTTTGAAACACTTTCTTTTTTACACTTTATCAGATGACTCTAATGTTAAATGGCGTAACTATTGAAGTTTATCAGGATTCTTCCCTATGTTTTTGCTCTCTTTGGTAACTCTTCTTTCAAGTTTCTTAATATCTTCTTCAGGTGGTAATACCTCAGGTCTAATTCCACGTTCAAGTAGAATTTTTCTAACCGATCGATTATTAGTTATATGTTCGGCTGAGATTTTACGTTCATTCCGTAAGTCTTTTTCTTTAGTATTGAATACAGTAATTTCAGTTGCAAAATCTTTAGCCTTAATTGTTATTGTAGGTAAAAAGTCTGCTAAAGCCCTACCTTTTGGAACTCCGAGTTGGCTTTTCATTGCCTTAGTACTTTTACCAAACAGAGCTTGGTCACCTTTACTTCTAATCAATCCGAAATTTTTGTCACTACCTGTTCTCTCATAGATAAGCTCTGATAGTTCTTTTTCGGATGTTGTTAATTTTTGACGAGCTTGAAGCCTTTCTGCATCCTTAATCCTTTGTTCGATTAATTCATATTTTCTTGTTTGAATTGCAAAATAGTTTTGAGCAAAAGAAATTTGTTCTTTTCTTGGATCACCGTTCTGTGCTATGAGATAACAGGAGTATCTTGTTAGCATTACATCTTCTATTTCTCTTCTACTTCCAGAACCAATATTGACCATTTTGGTGACGTCAACAAAATGGTCTTCTATTTGATTATCAGAGGCTTCGCAAGATGTTTTAGCCTTTAAGATTACCTTTTGAAAGTTTCTCCATTCCTTGTAACCTAGTAAGTGTTGTAAGTCTCTTCCAAACCAAAACTCTATACCATTCTGAGTACTTTGAGAGTGGTCTTCAAAGGCTTCAGTTAACGACTTGATAATCTCTGATTTCATTACGTTAATTTGGAGTTGATCTGTAATGTTCTTTTACCTTAATCGTTTTACCTTTTACTTTTTTGGTGTGAGCTGGAACATGCACTTTCTTCTTTCCTTTTTTCGTCTTTGACATAATCTTCGTTTTTCTTTTCTAACCTCAAAGCATATCAATAAGTTCCTTAAGTTGTCTTGAATCGTTCTGTGATTTGGAGCGGACGCAGCGATAACAAGTCTAATCCCATATCACTTGTTAGTACTGTTTTTTTAAGTTGCTCTTTTTGAATTGGTTAGATACTTTGTTCCTCTTAGAATCGATATAAAATAATCTTCATTTAGTAAACGAATTAAATCTTTAGCTCTTGCCCTATCTCTAGGAATACTTAATTTGTCGTTTCCTTCATTCAAATCAATTGGTATTTCCAATTCCTGAGCTTTTTGATGTATCGCATTAACACCAATTTCATCAATAATACCGCTTTGAACGATAATTCTAAGTTTTTTCTTCATGGTGACAGTTAAGTCATCTCTAAATCCAACTGTATCCTCGAATTCAAACAAATCATTTGCAACAAAAGTATCTATATCTTCATCTGTGGCGACTTGCATATAATTCGAAAGATCAAGTACTCGATTAGCAATCGAAAAAGAGGAAAAAAACAGAGTTGTCCCCGTTATCAAAAGGTCTAGTTTATTGGAGATTGTTAATCCTTTATCTTCAATTTTACTATACATTTCATTTGTAAACCAAAGAGAATAATTCTTATTTAATAATTTCCGTGTATCAAAGTACTGGAAACCTATAAAAGGGTTATTATCATCAGTTGAGCTTCCAACTAAGGCTACTATTTTTCCATTATAGTCATTAATATCTAATATCTCCAGTGCCATTGGGTTTTGGACACCTTCTGTAATACATTGCGGAATTGGAAAGTCTTGAACTCTGAAAATTTCCTCAGGGTCTGTTTTATAGTCTCCATTATAATCTATTTGTTCCTTTTCGCCTATAAAATTAGCTGCTTGTTCTACAAACATACCCGTAACTTCACCTTGAACTTGAGCATTCAAAGGAATTCTTAAAAGCTCTAAATTTTCTCTTTGAACAAGAGCAAATAAATTTGTCATATTTTATTATTTTTCTAGAATCATGTATTCGGTTAGTTGAGATACGCTATTTATTCTTTTACAATCTGAAATATTATTTTTTGAGAGAAGAATATAGGTGACGCCGTTTTCCAGCTTGACTTCATAAAAATGATAACCTAGAAAGCTTAAAAGAGGGTTGAAGTGATAAGCATTCGACGTTGAAACGGTAAAGAAAAAAAGTATTCCAACAAATATTAAAACTGCAACATTAATCTTGTCAGAGACTTGAGTTGCTAAGGGTAACAGATAAACTAATATAAATGCCAAGGATTCATTATCAGCCGTTTTTATTTCTGATATAGTAACCGGTATAGTTTCAAGCTCCTTTTTGTTTTGTAAATCAAAAAGGTACAAATTAATGCTAAAGCAAAAGTTGAAATTAATAACTCAATGCCTTCTATATAATTACACTTAAAATTCTCATAAAGATTAATTGAGTCATTATAAATATCTACTTGACAAACAAACCAATATGTTAGTAGTATGGGAGCTAATGATGTCAAGACTAACAATATTTTCGTGAATTTATTTAACATTTCATTTTTTACTTTTTCTTTCTAAATGGGTGGAATCTCTGTTAAATAGGAACTTTCCACCCAAAACTTCCACTTTATCCCAATTTAAGCTATTAAACAACACCTTTTGATAATATTCATTCCTGTTTAATTTTTAATGCGATCTACAGTCTTGGAGGGTATCTAGCACTGTCTAACATTTAAATATACAAATAACTATTAAATAGCATGTTTCATCGTGATTGCATTAAGATCATAGAGGAATTGAAACAATAAAGCCTTAGATCTCTAGGATTATTATTCCTGATCGGATGCTACTAGATGAAATAAGTATAAATCACTATAAGTAATCGCTTAATGATCAATATTTAATATGTCTTTTTTCATTGTTAATGATAATTATATTCGGTGGCCTTCTGATCTAGCATAATTAACGATTTATTGTCATTCGTCGCGTTTAATAAAGCTATCTTCGCGGCTGATTTTAAACGAATAGTTTATCAGTAGCAAAAGATACTATGGATCAGATTAGAAATATTGCGATTATTGCCCACGTAGATCATGGAAAAACAACGCTTGTAGATAAGATCATCGAAGAGTGTAAAGTACTTGACGAGCGAAAAGAACGCAAGGAATTATTACTAGATAACAACGATCTAGAACGTGAACGTGGAATCACCATTTTATCTAAAAATGTATCGGTAAACTATAAGGGGGTCAAAATCAATATCATCGATACTCCTGGTCACGCCGATTTCGGTGGTGAGGTAGAGCGAGTGCTCCGTATGGCAGATGGTGTATTGATCTTAGTAGATGCTTTCGAAGGGCCGATGCCGCAGACAAGATTCGTGATGTCCAAAGCGGTAGCGCTAGGCTTGAAGCCAATCGTTGTGATCAATAAGGTTGATAAGGAAAATTGCCGACCAGAAGATGTGCAAGGGGATGTATTTGATCTTATGTTCAATCTAGATGCCACTGAAGATCAGCTGGATTTCGTCACGGTGTTTGGATCTTCTAAGCAAGGGTGGATGAGTTACGATCATAATGAGCGGACGATGAATATCCAGCCATTGCTCAATGCAATCTTGGATAATATCCCTGAAGCACCTTACCATGAAGGTAATCCACAGATGCAGATTACTTCATTGGATTTCAACTCATTTCAGGGACGAATTGCAATCGGTCGTGTATTCAGAGGAGACCTCATTGCCAATACCGATTACGCTTTGATGAAAAAAGATGGAAGCGTCAAAAAAGTTAGAGCCAAAGAACTATATGTTTTTGAAGGACTTGGTAAAGTAAAAGTGGATAAAGTAAGATCTGGTGATCTATGTGCGATTATTGGTATTGAAGACTTCGATATTGGAGATACTATTTCTGATCTTGAAAATCCAGAAGCATTGGAGCGAATAGAGGTAGATGAGCCTACGATGAGTATGCTATTTACGATCAATACGTCTCCATTTTTTGGTAAAGAAGGAAAGTTTGTAACCTCTAGACATCTTAGAGATAGACTATACAAAGAGACTGAGAAAAACCTAGCGCTTAAGATTGAAGACACGGATACCGAAGATAAATTTAATGTCTACGGAAGAGGTATACTGCACTTATCTGTATTGATAGAGACGATGAGACGTGAAGGCTATGAGCTTCAAGTTGGAAAGCCTCAAGTGATCTTCAAAGAAGAGGATGGAGTACGATGTGAGCCAGTGGAGACCTTAGTGATCGATGTACCAGAATCTGTTGCTGGAAAAGCCATTGAGCTTGTTACCATGAGAAAAGGAGTACTTAATGTCATGGAGCCAAAAGGTGATCTTCAACATCTAGAGTTTGATATCCCATCAAGAGGTATCATCGGACTTAGAAATAATATTTTGACAGCCACTGCAGGAGAGGCGGTTATGACCCATCGCTTTAAAGCTTATGAGCCATACAAAGGCGATATCCCAGGTCGTAGCAAAGGATCATTAGTATCTATGGAAGCGGGTCAAGCATTAGCATTTGCGATCGATAGATTGCAAGATCGGGGTAAGTTTTTCATTGATCCAGGTGAGCAAGTCTATAAAGGTCAAGTCATTGGAGAAAATAGTCGTGATAATGATCTAGCGATCAACGTTATCAAGGGTAAGAAATTGACCAATATGCGTTCTTCAGGCGCAGATGATGCCGCCAAGATTGCTCCAAAGATCAATATGAGCTTAGAAGAATCTATGGAGTATATCACAGACGACGAGTACTTAGAGATTACTCCAGAAAGCTTAAGAATGCGAAAGATTCATTTTAGAAATTAATACTCGATATCGCGACTACTCGACACCGCGACCTCTCGATTTCGTGACGACGCGACCTCGTGAAATCGCGACTTGTTAGTT
>JAHDCU010000002.1:0-460747 GCA_020629715.1 Saprospiraceae bacterium | reverse complement strand
CGCGACCTCTCGATTTCGTGACGACGCGACCTCGTGAAATCGCGACTTGTTAGTTTCGCGAACTCTCGATATCGCGACCTCTCGAACTCGCGACATCGCTAAAGTTTCACTACCTCATTTCGCAACATATGATCTAAGATCACTAATGCTGCCATGGCGTCTACAATAGGTACAGCTCTTGGTACAACACAGGGATCATGGCGACCTTTACCGCTTACGGTTACGGTTTCATTCTGGTCATTGATGCTCTGTTGATCTCTCATGATCGTGGCAACGGGCTTAAATGCTACATTAAAATTTATAGGCATACCATTAGAGATGCCTCCTAGTATTCCTCCGGCATGATTACTTTCTGTAATGACTTCATCGCCATCCATTTTGAAGGCATCATTATGCTGTGACCCTAGCATAGCCGCTGCTTCAAAGCCAGAGCCATATTCAAATCCTTTGACGGCATTGATAGAGAGCATGGCTTTACCTAGATCAGCATGTAGTTTATCAAACACTGGCGCTCCTAAGCCAACTGGGCAACCAAGTATATGGCAAGTCACGATACCGCCTATCGTATCACCTTGTTTTTTGATCTCTTTGATTTTGGTAATCATGCGATCGGCTGTATCATGATCCGGGCATCGTACGATATTATTATCGATAAGGCTGTAATCCAGTTTATCAGTCTGAGTCATTTTGATATCACCCACAGCTGAAACGAAACTTTGTATCGTAATTCCTTTTGATTTCAGGATTCCTTGCGCGATTGCTCCGGCAATTACTCTTGCAGCAGTCTCTCGTGCCGATGATCTACCCCCACCACGATAATCTCTGATACCGTATTTTTTAGCATAGGTATAGTCAGCATGAGAGGGGCGATATTTAGTAGCTATATGGCTATAGTCTTTCGACTTTTGATCGGTATTTCTGATTAAAATAGAGATTGGAGTTCCCGTGGTTTTTCCATCAAATACCCCTGAGAGTATCTCGAATGCCTCTTCTTCTTTTCGCTGTGTGGTAATCGCTGATTGCCCAGGTTTTCTCCTTTGTAGTTGATGATGGATAGCATCAAGATCTATATCAAAACCTGCGGGACAACCATCTATGACAACGCCTATACCTTTGCCATGAGACTCTCCATACGTTGTAATTCTAAATAACTCTCCAAATGTATTCGCCGCCATAATCAATCATTTTCGAGCTCAAAAGTAAGAATAATTATGCTTGCTTAAGAAAGCTATGGTATGACAAAAACCTTGAAGATCATATGGTGTTTACTACCTTTGATCGATCAACGATGAACATGTACACATACCCTTCTGATATAGGTGATAAAATAGAGTTTACGGATATTCTCAATAGGATAGCATATCATTGCCGCTCTGAGATGGGACGAGATCGAAGTTTAGAGATCACCCCTACATCAGATTTTAAAGAGATAAAGAAGCGTCTGCAAGAGGTATTTCAACTATTAAGTATTCTAAACAAAGGGGTATTGGTGCCTTTGTCTTCTTTCGAAAATATCGTGGAAGATGTCAAAATGTTGAGTAAGGAGGGCTTTATCCTAGATCCCGAAGCGGTATTGCGAATCCAAAAAGTATTGCTCATTTCTCTGGAATTACGAGTGTTTTTCAATGGTGATCATATTGCAGAGATAGAAGGCATAAAAGGCTTCGCACAGCGATTTTTAGAAGGTGATCACTTGATCAAAGCGATAGATCGAGTTTATGATCGAGAAGGATTGCTAAGACCTGATGCAAGTCCAGAGCTATTGAAAATATCAAAAAAGATCAATGCTAAAAACAGAGAGTTAGATAAAGCGTTTGGTACGATTGCAGCTAGTTTTAAACAGAAAGCAATGCTGTCTGACTCGGTCGAGAGTTATAGAAATGGCCGACGAGTACTCAGTGTCCCAGCAGAAAATAAGCGTAAAGTAAGAGGTATCATCCACGATGAATCAGCTACAGGGAAGACTGCCTTTATCGAACCCGAACAGGTCATAGATATCAATAACCAGATCTTTGATCTTGAGACAGAAAAGAAAAAAGAAGTATATCGGATATTGAGGCATCTCTGTGATGAGCTTAGACCTTATATCGAAGATATTGTCTCTGATTATCATCAGTTGATAGCTGTAGATGTCATTTTGGCGAAAGCAAGACTGGCCAAAGAATTAGATGCAAGCTTACCCAATATCGTTGATCAGGCACTGTTTGCCATCAAAGAGGGGAGACATGCATATCTCTATCTCAAAAATTCGAATGAGAATAAAAAGACCATTCCATTTGATTTAGAACTCAACAAGCCTAATAAACTGCTCTTACTCAGCGGTCCCAATGCTGGGGGTAAATCAGTAACCATGAAGGCGGTGGCTCTTATACATATGATGGCGCAGTCTGGTATACTACCCACGGTAGAGGAGAATAGTACGATTGGCGTATTTGATAAAATCCTTTGTGATATTGGTGATCAACAATCATTGGATGATGACTTAAGTACTTATAGTTCTCGATTGACTAATATGGTTCAATTTTTAGAGAAAGCAGATGAAAAATCACTCATTTTAATTGATGAATTTGGTTCTGGTACAGATCCCAAAATAGGAGGTGCTATTGCCGAGGCAATCCTAAAAGAGCTCAATCATAAACAAGTATGGGGAGTGATCACGACGCATTATAGCAACCTTAAGTTTTTTGCATATAAAACGAAAGGCATTGTCAACGGCGGGATGCTTTTTGATAAAGAAAATCTGCGTCCGAGTTATCAACTCAAAATCGGTCGACCGGGTAGTAGTTTCGCTTTTGAAATTGCTGAAAAAACAGGGCTGCCCAAACGAGTATTAAAGTATGCACGATATAAAACGGGTAAAAATGAAAAAGCCATTGATCAATTGTTAACAGATCTGCAATCTGAGAAGCAAGTACTCGATGAGAAAATTCAAGGACTCAGTGATAAAGAGCAAAACCTAGAACGATTAACAGCTACCTATAACCAATTGCAATCAGAGCTCGAATATCGACGCAAGCGGCTCAAACTAGATATCAAAGAACAAAAAATCGCCGCTGCGAATAAGGCTAATCAAGAAATCGATGCCATATTAAAAGAACTAAAGGCAACAGAAAGTCGGGAGGCTGCTCAGAGAGTTCTTAAAAAGCATAAGCTTCATAAAGAGGAACAACAAGAAGAAATCAAAGAACTCAAAAAAGAGATCTTCTATAGAAAAGACTTCGACGAATCAGATTTTCAAGTGGGAAACTGGGCTAAGATCAGAGAATCCGGGACTACAGGTAAGATCCTAGAAGTAAGAAAAAAGAAAGTGAAACTGGCGGTTGGATCATTTACAATGACTGTTGATTTAGTCAATCTAGAGCCTACAGCAACTCCTATGACTACTAATAAATCTTATCACGTTTCTACTCAGGTCAAGAAAATTCAAAATTTTTCACCGAAGATTGATATCCGAGGCTATACCAAGTCGGATGGAATTGCTTTCGTACAAGAACTCGTAGAGCAAGCTATGATCCGAAATGTGGATATGCTGACCATTTTACATGGAAAGGGTAGTGGTGCATTACGAAATGCAGTTCATAAAAAGTTAAAGGAATACAACGTAGAAAAAGTATGGCATCCACAAGATGATTTTGGAGGGGAGGGTGTTACTTATGTGCGATTGTGATCTGTTAAAATCTTTTTGGCGCTACGTAATTTTGCGCTTACCTTTGGCATCGTATAAAATCAACTAATCGACAGATGGATAATATTATCATTGAAGAGTTTAAACACTACAAGGTTTTTCTATACGGGCGACAAGCTCAAGGACAGCAAACAGACTACGGTATCAATATCAGCATACCTTCTGGAAAAGTAGTCATCAAGTTTTGTATGAACTGGATGCGAGAGAATTACTATGAGGAGAAAAACGGAAAATATAACTTCTTTGTATTCCTAAGAACTGATAAGTACATCAACTGGATTGACCTTTTGAGAAATGAAAAACCACTCTTCTTTTGCTACAATCTAGATACTAATATCTGCTACATCACGACGAGCGATGAGCCAGTTGGAGAAGCGGAGAATAGTGATGATTAATCATCTTATTTAGCTCCTTTTTGACGATCTAATTTTGCCTTAATTCTGAGTTCTGCAGGATTGTTTTGTGGTACATAAAATTCAGAACCTGCTATCTCAGATGGTAAATATTCCTGTTGTACATGATTGCCCTTGTAGTCATGCGCATACTTGTAGCCTTTACCATAATCGAGTTGCTTCATCAGTTTGGTGGGAGCATTTCTGAGGTGTAGCGGTACTGATAGATTTGGTTGTTGCTTTACGATAGCTTGTGCTTTGTTGATCGCCATATAACTAGCGTTTGACTTATCCGATGTAGCTAGATAAACGGCACATTGTGACATGACGATTCTGCCTTCGGGCATACCAATGTTTTGGACGGCTTGCATACATGCATTCGCCAAAAGCAATGCATTTGGGTTGGCCATCCCGATGTCTTCAGAGGCAGAAATGATCATTCGACGGCAAATAAATTTAGGGTCTTCGCCACCTTCAATCATACGTGCCAGATAGTATAATGTACCCTGAGGGTCACTCCCTCTTATCGATTTTATAAAGGCCGATATGATATCGTAGTGAAGCTCTCCAGTCTTATCATATTGCGCAATATTTTGCTGAATGATATGGTCAACGAGATCATTTGTGATCGTTATTTTCTCGGTACGATCTGAGTTATTGATGACGATTTCTAGGCTATTCAATATTTTACGGCCATCTCCTCCCGAGTATTTAATAAGACGCTCATATTCTGAAATTTCAATATCAAGTTTACTTAGATATTCATCCTTTTGAATGGCATGATCTAGAAGTGATGTTAAGTTTTCAACCTCAAGATGTTTGAGAATGTATACTTGACATCGTGATAAAAGGGCAGGTATGACTTCGAAAGATGGATTTTCAGTAGTAGCACCAATAAGTGTGATGATGCCAGACTCCACTGCTCCCAGTAAAGAATCTTGCTGCGACTTACTAAATCTATGGATTTCATCAATAAATAAAATAGGTTGTGGAGCATCAAAAAATCGTTTAGACTTCGCTTTTTCGATCGTCTCTCGGATATCTTTTACACCGCTATTAATGGCACTGAGTGTAAAAAAAGGTCTACTCAGTTGCTCCGCAATAATTCCAGCTAGCGTTGTCTTGCCTACACCTGGCGGTCCCCAAAGTATGAACGATGGGATATGTCCAGATTCGATGATATTTCGGAGTACGGCACCATCGCCTACGATTTGAGATTGGCCTACATATTCTTCTAGGCTTTTCGGTCTCATGCGTTCGGCTAATGGCTTCATTTCAAATTTTTTATAAATATCTACTTTTTTGACAAAGTCATATCTTAGTCTGCATGATAGAGCCCAAAATTATTGATCAATTGATATTTGAGGTAGAAAATAAATACGATGCATTCTATGCAAAAAAAATGACCGATTATATGAAAGGGCATTTTTCTTTTTTAGGAGTGGCGTCTCCTATGCGAAAGAAGATTTTTGCTTCGTGGTATGCTCAAAATAAATCAGAATTATTGAGCAATCAGATTGCCTATGCCCGTCATTTGTGGTCATTGAAGTTTAGAGAGTACCATTACTTTGCCATGCTGCTTCTATCGAAAGGTGTATCAAAGTATGATGAGCAGTATTTAGAAGATTGCAAATATTTTATTACCACTCATTCGTGGTGGGATACTGTAGATTGGATAGCGTCAAATATGCTTGGTTCCATTTTGAAAAAAGATAAGCAGCTTCAGTACCAAGTATGTGAAGATTGGTCTTCATCGGATAACATATGGCTGCAGCGATCTGCAATTATCCATCAGCTCAAATATAAAATGGAGGTTGATCATGAGCTTCTTTTTGCATTGATAGATGGTACTCAGGGATCCAAAGAGTTTTTTATTAATAAAGCATCTGGCTGGGCACTCAGAGAGCTTTCCAAAAGAAAACCACAATTGGTAAGAGATTACCTGGCCTCGAGAGATTCTTTGTCAGGTTTGACGGTAAGAGAAGGAAGTAAATATCTCTGATAGATATTATCCTAGAATCGAATATTTTTATTTTCAACTAAGCTATAATCTGACTCTACGATTAAATCAGCTAATGCGCGATGCTTACTGATGATGCCATGCTCGATCTCAAGTACGGATTGTATAAATGGTGTAACCTCTTCTCGGGCTCTAGCAACTCGATCATCAAATGTAAGCTCATAGTTTCGGTCAATAAATATCCGATAGTCGAGGTTTTTTAATAGTGAAACATAAGTGCCCTCGATAATGTAAACGGCACTTGATATACATGATATCTGCTCTTGCTCTATTGTATTTTGATGAAAATCTACTAAAGGTTTACTTACCGTAGCAGCACCATCTTGTATCATCTTAAGTTGGCTATCTAATAGATCAAGATTGACTTCTTGTGGCCCTACATGTACTAGATCCAGCTCTCTTTGATGGTGATTGTCAGCTGGGGGCAAGATAAAGTAATCATCCATTTGTATGATGATAGAATCTATATCATACAGATCTTTTAGCATGATGTGTAGGGCAGTTGCTAATGTAGATTTGCCAGAACCCGATTCTCCAGCAATGCTTATGAAAAAGGGATCTGTTTTTACTTTGTTATGTAGAAAGTATCGAGCGGTTTTTGCTGCAAAAGCATTGATCTCGTCCGTGGTTTTTATTTGATCTCCCTTCATGATAAATAAAGTTTGTCCAGGCTTGTGTCAGAGGAAGCGATCTTCGTAAATATGTAACCTGTTGCAGAATAACTCAATGGCTTTTTGCCGTTTGCTTTGAGGTCTAGACTATCATAGTATTCTGAAAATTGATAGTCGTCCTGTGCTAAAAGGCCTTCCAATCCAGAGAAAATTCTTTCTGCTGCGTCTGATTGACCTTGAGATTTTAGGCCTAATGCAAGCCATCCACTCATAATGGGCCATATACCACCATTATGAAAGTGATGCGGAGTATTTTTAAAACTATAAGAGTAGTTTTCAGCTAATTCATCCCATAGCGATTCTTCTTCTTTAATCACTGGCCAAAATGCCGGCACTAATAGCGCCTCGGATTCATTAAACTTCATTTTGTTTAAGTACTCCGTTACGTTATGAGCTGTCTGTTTACTTTCTGAAACATTCATCAATAAAGCCAACCCTATCCCACATGCATCAAAAATCTTGTAATATCTACTCGGGTTAAATCCAGCTACAGGTATTTTCCAATGATTATTATAAGCTCTGTGATATAGAGTAGGATGATACCTTGTCTCATCTTGTTGATCGAAAAAGAAATTATGCTGGATTACTTGCTTAATAAGTTTAGCTTTCAAAAGATACTTGTCTTCCGTGCTGATTTTTGCAAATAGTTGTACTGCCCAGAGTCGCAATAGATTATCATAAAGCAGATATCCATGCATCGGATACTCATCTGCCCAATTTCCACTCAATGGTGTATAGATAAGATGCCGATCATTAAATTCCCATGCGTCTAGGATTGCCAGCGCATCATTGACATTAGACTCAATTTCCTTCCAGAAATCATGATCTTTTGTATTTAGGTAATACAAACAACTTCCAATCACAAACCAACTCGTCGCATCCACTCTTCCCACTAAGCTTCCATAGCTAGGAGCTTTTCTATCCAGTGGGACATTACTTGGAATAGTCCCTTTGGGATGTTGATTTCTAGCTAAAGTTAGACACGTCTCTTTAAGACCTTGTATGATCACAGAATCATCAATCAAAATACCAGCTATACCTGCCATGATACCATCACGAGACCAAACCCGTTGATAATTTTCTTGTTTTACAGGACTTGCTAGTATCCCATGAGCGGTGGTTGCTTTCTGCAAAAGAGTTATAGCTTTATCCATAAACTCGACTAAGCAAAGGAGATTAAAATTATGGCAACTACGATCAACAAGATGATACCTTGCGTTCTATAGTTTTGATACCATGGAAGTTTTTTGAGTTCTACAGTCTGCTCTTTATAGGAGGCAAGGGTCCATATTTTACTATCTACTTGCTCAGCACTTGGACCACCTGTCATGATGCTGACTACATAAATAGCCAAAGCACAAATAGCTAAGTGTATACCTGCCATATAAAGGAAGTTGGGCAACGGCCATTCCATGCCACCAATAGAGTTGATGATTAAGATTAGGGTAATAGGGAAACCTACTATAATTCCTGCGATCGCTCCTTTTTCATTGACTTTCTTGGAGAATATTCCTAATACAAATAGTGCCACCACTGGTGGACTAAACCAAGCTAAGGTCTCCTGTAGATAGCCCCACAATCCATCAAATTTTCCAATCTGAGGAGCTACAATGATCGCAATAATCATAATGACTAATGTAACCCATCTACCGACACCCATAAGTTTTTTATTATCCGCTTCAGGATCTATCTTTTTATAAAAATCCATGGTGAATAATGTCGATACAGAGTTCATTCCTGAGTCTAGACTTGACATCATAGCAGCAATAAGTCCAGCTAATACCACACCTAAGAGCCCCGTTGGTAGAAAGTCAAACAATAGAGAAGGATAAATCTGATCGATATTCATCAATTCTCCCGTGGAGCTCATGGCCATAATTTTTTCTTTACCATTTTCTACTACTGATTGGATGGGGTATAATACTCTCGCAAATGCCCCTGGAAATACCATTATGAATAAGATAGACAACTTTAGAAACCCAGCGAACATTGCTCCCCACTGCCCTTGGATTACATTTTTTGCAGCTAGTGCTCTTTGAGTGATGTACTGATTGGTACCCCAAAAGTAAAAGCCTATGATTAAGACACCCGTGAATATGCCTGGGTAGGGAAGTGCAGGATCATCTATAGGTTTAATAATATTAAAATGCGCAGGATCAGCGATCGTATCTCTGACTGCTTGAAAGCCACCAGCTGCATCTAGTGCAAAGTAGGTAATCATACAAGACCCAAAAATCAATATCACGGCTTGCACAGCATCCGTATACACTACTGCAGACAAACCTCCTGATATCGTATATATACCTGCTATGATAGCTAGTCCAACGATAATCATCGCAAGCGATAACTCCGGGAAAATGAGATTAATCACTACACCTCCGGCATATAATGTAGCTGAAATATCTACCAATACATTCAAAATAATGGCAATCCCAGAAGCATATGCACGTACAGGAAAGCTGAATCTTCCCTCAAGATATTCTGGTACTGTAAAGACTTTATTTTTGAGATAAAAGGGTAGAAAGAACACAGCAAATATAATGAGAATCACTACTGCCATCCACTCATATGTATACACAGAATATCCATCTTTAAATCCTGCACCAGCAAGCCCCACAAGGCTGTTACTAGACATATTAGAGGCAAATAATGAAAATCCGATGAGCGGCCAGGTCAGACTTCGTCCTGCTAAAAAATAGTCCTCGGCATCTTTATGTTTTTTACCAAAGTAAAATCCTAATAGAACCACGAAAATCAAGTATCCTATGATGATACCTAGATCGAGATTAGATAAGTTAAATTCCATAATGTTAGTTATTCGATTGCTTGATGAAAATACACAAAAATCGAACGACTTTGGGAGTACTTTTTATTTGTTGATCTCGCTAAGTTTGAAATCAATCTCTTCTTGTAAAGATTTACCTGTGTGATTGACCTCTATTAGACTGTTTTCAAGCCTTTTGATTTCTTTAGACTCTCTTTCTAAATGTTCATCTAGTTTGGTGAAGTTATTGAGTATCTTAAATTGAATCCTATCAGAATAGTCATTGAGCTTTTGGCTTACTTCATTTTGAATACGATGGCGTCCTTTATGGATTTCCTGGTTGAAAGTATTCAGTATTTTTCTTCTTTTATATCCTATACTAGCCCCGGCGAAAATTAATCCAAATGCTGTCAATATTCCACCTGTAATATCGAAAACTGCTCCATTGGTCAAGGATGCTAATATAACTCCGATCACAGCGATTCCACTTCCTGCCGCGAGATTAGGGGCGAGATTTTTACTTGATTTGGTTAAATCTTGATCGTAAAAATTTTGAGGATCTTTTAGGAAATCCTGAAATGTTTTAAGTAGCTCAGAGAGCACTGATGCTCTTCTTTCTGCAATATTGTGAAATATTTCATCAGTATTGTCTAAGATGGTAGTGGTCGATTTTAATTTAGCATCTACCACTACCGCCATATCTTGAATATTCTCGGCAATATCCATTACGCCATCTTGAAGCTTTTCCTTGAGCGCATGATTGAGCTCGTATTCAAAACTTTCAATTTGATTTTCTAACCACTCCTTAGGATTTTGATCTCCTCCCATCCATGAGCTAAAAGATTTTTTAATTAGACTAACGAAAGATAATCCTCGATCGAGTTCATCATATCTTTTTTTGGTTATTCGGTCGTAGGCCGCGATAAGGTTTTCTACTAAGAAGTTGATTTGTTTCCCTGTTTTGGATCTATTACTTTGGAGCGATTCATCAATCTCTTCTCTAAATCTCGTATCTGATTCCCATTGGAGTTTTCTTTGTTGTAGGCTTTGTTCAAATTTTTCACTGATGGTCAATATGCTATCAGCGATAGATCTTAGTTTTAAAAAAGGGCTTTGACCTCCTGTTATATTCTGATTGAGATAAGCATGTAATTGCCTAAAACCACTTTTTTCTAGATCGCCATCCTTTTCTTGCTTGGCAGATACAGCAAATATTTTAGGCTCTTGGATGCCTTTGCTTATCGCATGCTGACGTACTCCGCCCATGTTAATGCTAAGATCCTCGGCTTCCATGAGATCTTTTTGTTGAAGTACAAATACTATTTTTTTACGCCACTCATCACTGATGTAATCAAAAAATTGCCAAGCGGATTCACGATAAGGATTTTTTGATTCGAAGACAAAAACAATCAGATCTGCCTGAGGTATAAATCGCTCCGTAATCTCCTGATGATGGTCCACGATTGTATTCGTGCCTGGAGTATCTACTACTGATATTTTTTTGAGAATTTCTTCTGGATAATATATTGTTTTGAGGTATTGATTTGTAATTTCCTCACGGTGTACGTCGCCGTATACAATCCGTTGTATAGTATCTGTCATTGGCGATGGTGCAACTTTACAGATATCTTGCTCCGTACGTAGTAGTGCATTTATGAAACTACTTTTCCCGGCTTTTACCTCGCCGACGATAACAAATAGAAAAGGATCCTGGATGCGTTGATTGAGATCAGTAAGTATAGTAAAGAGCTCTTCGTTCTCTACGGATTTGATGATTTCCAGCATCTTATGATTAAGTAGAGAGACAGATTTCTTTAGAGTTGAATGTTCTTCTAAATTCATGTATTCTTTTGATACTTCTTTCTTATGACGTCATTTATATTAAGAAGTCAGTGAAAGTCTTTTTAAATATAATGAAGATTCTGGTCCCAAATTAAAGATTAGGTCTAGGATCGAGAGACCTTCTATAAAACCATTTTTAGAATCAAATACCTGAGGGTACATCATGTTGCCTTTGTAGATAGTATCTTTTATATCTAGTGAATAATTATTATTAGGATCATAATCATGTGTAAAATGTATCATTTTTTCATTTAGATCCAATATTTCTAATATCTGTTGATGTATTTCTAAATTCATGTCAAATAAGGAAAAGTGTTCTCGATCGAGAATCTTGATCAATTGAGGATAATACCTTAGAAATGGAGATGCTTTGTAATTATTGATAATGGCCTTTTTATGTTGAAGTCTCCAGTTGACATCATTAGCTATTTTTATTGATCGTATTTTGGTTTGATGATGCTTACCTTTCGATAAGGGTACGGATAGATACTGGCATCCGTTAGGACTTGAAATAGCTGTCTTATTTCTGAAACTTCTCTTTTGGTAATGCTCATGAGCCTCGATTACGATGGTATCTGTTGTAAAATAATGTGCATATACTTGAATAGGCATAAAATATCCAAGACTATGCAGAAAAAAATCATTCATTTGTACTGATAATGTTATAGTTACATATTGTGAAATTAACTAATATTTAATATATTGCGTTAGAAATGACACCTGGTTGTCAAATTATATGGTTTTTTGAACTTGTTGTTTGATAATAGAATAAATTTAGAAAAGAACTTAGGAGCAGTTTTAGATTTCACTTATACACCCTCAGGCAGTTTTTAATAGTGTTAATAATAATGGTGTTTTATGAAAATATTATATACCCTCGTGGTGTACATATTCATTGTATTTAATGTATCCGCGCAAAAGAGCCTTAATTTTGAGTTTTTTAATCAAAGATCTAATATCGACTTTAATTCACATGAATTAAAATCATATCTATCTACAGATCAAGATCTTAGTGTAGGGTTCAATTTGATCAAGGATTCTCAAGATTTTCATACTCTAAGTCTACAAATAGAAGATGAAGAGCTACAAATTGTTATTTATCAACAGAGTATACTTTCAGATAGTTATACTTCCATTGCTAAAACAGAGGCTGGACATTGGTTACTAGAAAAACCTAATGCCAAGACTTATAGAGGATATGTGAATGATCAAGAAAAATCTTCTGTTCGTTTTACAGTATATAACGACAAGGTGATAGGAGCTTTTCGACATAATGGAATTTCATATGCCCTTGAACCTATGAGTCATTACTCTAACAACAAACAAGATGGTTATGTATTGTACAATGAAAAAAATGTAGATATAGTCAATGCCCCCATATGTAGTCATAAAAGTCATGTAGAAAAATCTATAAAGGAGTCTATAGAGCAAAGAAGCGCGGGCGATTGTTATGAGTTGGATCTCGCGATCGCTATCGATAATTCGATGGTTGATAAGCATGGCTCTGTAGCTAATGCCATAAATCATACTATCGCGATAATTAATAATGTTTCTTTAAACTACGAACTCAACGGTACCACAAACTTCATAGATCAAATAGATTTTAGAATCATAACCCATTTTGTATCAACATGTGAATCTTGCGATCCATGGACCTCATCGCTCAATATTAATCAGTTGTTAACTGATTTAACGGTATGGTCTCTAAATGATGGTTTCGGATTGGATTATGATCTGGCTCAGTTATGGACAAATCGAGATTTTTCTTCTTCAGCCGTAGGCTTGGCAAATCAAGCTTCTACGCTTGTATGTAATGGATTAGGTAGCCATGTGTTACAAGATTGGACTTCAAGCATTCCATTATTAAGAACTACTACCTCACATGAGATCGGTCATAATCTTAATGCCAATCATGTTGGGGGATCAGGTATGATAATGAGTTCCATTGTATCTAATACCAATGATTGGAGCCCTACTACTCAATCAGCTATAAACTCTGAAATATCTCATAGCATTAGTTCTTGTACGACAAGTTGCAATGCAAATGGGACATCCCCATGTGATGAAATAGAAAACCTAGCAATTGAAAATATAAGTAATACGGGATTTACAGTAACGTGGGATCCAGTATCTGCAGGTTCTAAATTGATAGAGGTGTTTTCTTATCCTGATAACGTTGTAATTGATATTTTAAATACTACGCTAAATAGTGTAACATTGTCACCTACAGGATATATGCCTTGTAATAAATATGGTGTTAGGGTAGTCCACTATTGTGGAAGTGGTAATGATAGTGGAAAAAAAGAAATCATATTTGAATCACCGACGAGTGGAGGATGTGCAAGATTTGGATCTAATAAAAGTATGTTTTGGTCGGGACAACAGGTTAGTTTTATTGATCAATCCGTAAATGCGTCTTCTTGGTTGTGGGATTTTGGAGATGGTAATACCTCCACTATACAGAACCCTAATCATACCTATAGTTCGGAAGGGTTTTATGATGTAAGTCTTACTGTGAATGGAGGTATTCATCAGTTAGTAAAGACAGATTACATAAAAATTCTACCAGACAGAAATTTACCCTATAGACCTATAGATGGTGGTAATTTTGATACTAACATAGAGGATTTCGCAAGTGATGTAATCTCTGGTGATCGTTCTATGTTTGAGTTAGGTTTGGGCGGAAATAGTTTACCTTCAACTTCTAACGTATGGAAGACAGGTTTGATGAACAATGTGGGTAACCAAGAGAACTCATCAGCCTTATATTCTCCACGGTTTGATATGTCTGTAGGTGGAACTTATATTTTAGAATTTGATATGGGTATGCAGATATTTTTCTGTAATGGCCCCATGTCAGCACAGGTGCAGTACTCTACAGATAATGGCTCCAATTGGACAAGGCTTGGAAGTTACGGAGATAGCGGTACCGGGATATCGGGTTGGTATACAGGTGGTCCAGGATCACCTTGTCCATTATCGACGCTCGTTTTTTCTGATCAGACGGGTTGGGCCTTCATAGGGAATAACCAGCATAAGAGTTATGATATTTCATTTTTGGCGGGCAATGCTGGTGTAATATTCAGAATTGTATTTAATGTATCTAGTGCTTTTAGCGCAGGTTATGATGTAGATGGTATTTTGATTGATAATTTTGAAATTAAAGCTTCTCTAAATGCTTTAGCGATTGAAGAGTTATATCTTAATGCAAAACGATTAGATGATAATGATATACAACTACATTGGCAAGTAAAAGGAGAACAAGGCATCTCTAAGTACCTCATTCAGCGATCGCAAGATGCAAATGAATTTGAGACTATTGGAGAAAAATTAGCTAAAAATCAAACAGATGGTACTAACTATCAATTTACAGATAAGAATGCTTTAAATTCAGATTCTTATTACAGACTCAAGATTATTGATACTGATGGGGGCGTAGAATATTCTGAACTCAAGTACATTTCTGCTAAATCTATGGAGCCAGAATATACCATCACTGTTTTTCCTAATCCGGTGAGTAATAATATTATTTACATTGCAGCACAAACTCCTATGGATTATACTTATAAAATCTTTGATGTTAATGGAGTACTCAAAAGGGACGGCTATTTTGAAAATGATGAGAAAGACCAGAAGATTAATCTTGAAGGATTTGCTCAAGGAGTTTACTTCATATGCATTCAAGATCAAAATGGTCATTCTACTATCAAACGACTTGTCAAACAATAAATACTTGTGTATCCTTGTGGGAGGATGAATAAGTATTTACAAAGATTCGGATATTTCAAGGAGCCGATATTGCATAATGTAGTAGATCCACAGCTTAATATTATTGTGGTGATACCTGCCTATGACGAGCCTAACCTTATCACCTCATTGGATAGCTTAAAAGAATCTTTTAAGCTATTTACAGGAAAAATCGAGGTAATTGTTGTCCTTAATTTTCCCGTTTATGCTGAAAAGGAAGTGAAGCAAAGATTGCATCTTCAGTCCGAACTATTGAGGTCAGAAGAATTGAAAAGTATGGGTTTCCCTATCCATATTATAGAGGCTTTTGATTTACCTAAAAAGAAAGCAGGTGTCGGCTTAGCTAGAAAAATAGGAATGGATGAAGCTGCTTTACGTTTACTGAAAACTGAGAGTAGAGATGGTATAATATGCTGTTTTGACGCAGATTGTTTCTGTGATTTCAATTATTTTACTGCCGTGCATAGTGCTTTTGCAAATACCGATACACATGCTATTTCTATAAAGTTTGAACACCCATTAAAAGAGTCAGACTCCAATCTTAATGCAATCATTTTATACGAATTGCATCTGCGCCTCTATTTGCAATTTCAAAGAGATATAGGATTACCTTTTGCATTTCATACCGTAGGTAGTTCTATGGCAGTGAGAGCATCTAAGTATATGGCGCTAGGTGGAATGAACACTCGCAAAGCCGGGGAGGATTTCTATTTTCTACAAAAATTTATAGCTCAGGGCTATTGTATGGATTGTAATAGTACTACAGTTTATCCTTCTACAAGAGTATCCAATCGTGTACCTTTTGGAACAGGAAGGGCCATGGGGACGATGCAATCTTATGAAGAATGTTCTTATTCAACGTACAACCCGATATCATTCAAGCTCTTGCGTCCCCTACTGGCAAAAATAGATCTCTTGTATGATCCATATTCTAATTGGGAAGATGGTCTTACCCGCAATGTTTTATTGTACTTACGCAAGTCTGGCTTTTATGAAAAGCTAGATGAACTGAGGTCGAACGTCAGTTCAATATTAGCATTTAGAAAGCGATTTTTTCAGCGATTCGATGCCTTTTGGTTTATGAAGTATTTGCATCATATGCGCGATCATGGACTTGAGGATCAAGATGTAATGCAGGTAGCCAAAGATTATTTAGGGCAGTCCATTGATGATGATCCCAAAAGTCTTCTTATGTCTATGCGATTTCGTAATAACTCTCCCTGGCGATCAGTGTAAGGCTGGTCTTATTTCGCAAGAATCTAAAATCTCTGACTCTTGATCTACCCACCAGGCTAATCTTGTGTATACTTGATCTTCAGTAAAATAATTGAGCGCCATTTTCACATAGATGTGTCCATGTTTAGCTTCACTGACCCAGAGCATTTTATAAAATTTTTTTAAAGCAGGGTCCTCAAGATTTTCTGCTACTACTTTAAACCGTTCGGCGCCTCGTGTTTCTACAACAGATCCAATCAGTAATCTATCCAAAAATCTTTCCTCTCGACCGGAGTGACAAAGTTTGATCATACGTTTGATATATAGATCTTCTTTAATGCTATGTGCCAGAGGTACGTTTTTAGAGGCCATGATATCATACACCATTTTGAAATGCTCCAGTTCTTCGATCCCCGTATCTATTAAGTCTGGTAAGATTTCTGTACGATCGGGATACTTGGCAACCATACTCATAGCCATTGCAGACGCTTTACGTTCACAATCAGCATGATCTTGTAAAAAAGAAGGAAAGTCAGCAAGTACGGCTTCAATCCACTCCGGTTTGCTTTTCGATTTTATATCCAGATTTAACTTCATATTGCTAAGATAAGTTGATCTGTCGAAATTACTACCATGGTTTGTAGTTGCCATAAATCCAATGCCAAGTCCAGTTGAACTTCGATCAAATTACATATTAAAAAATATTTTAATATTTAGGCATGCTCTTTGTATTACATCTATTGTCTCGAGGGTTTCTGAGGCGAAAATAAAGTTTATGATGAAATATATATCATCTATAAGCGTAATGGTATTTGGTGTTTTCTTGATGGGTGTACATTTTGAAACAAAACAAAAGTCTTACAAAATACCAAAGCGCGATCGTATAGAATACGCTGCCGCTCAGGAGTATATGATGACTGTTGATCCTGCGTTGGGTCGTATACCTAAAGATAGGCTTATAGCGGCACAAACAGAATTACGTAATCGTCGGCTCAAGAAAAGTAATACTAGCAATAGCTTAATCTGGAAAGAAAGAGGACCCAATAATGTGGGAGGGAGAGTTCGTGCAGCAATTTTTGATCGCTCTGATGCTAGTAACAAAACGGTATTTGCGGCGGGTATATCAGGTGGTCTTTGGAAAACAAATAATATCCAATCCAATGATCCCAACTGGCAGCCCATAGATGATTTTTTTTCTAGTATCGCTATATCTGCCATCGCTCAAGATCCTAATAATTATCAGCACATGTATTTCGGTACTGGCGAAGGCTATTTTGACCATGATGCATCACCAGGTATGGGAATATGGCGCAGTACAGATGGTGGTAATACTTGGTCGCACTTATCAAGTACTATTCAATTTGAATTTATACAAGACATAAAGGTCATAGGTGGAGGAGTAATCATAGCCTCTACTAAAAAAGGGGTATATAAAAGTCAAAATTATGGTAGTTCTTGGACTAAGGTACTGGGTATTTCTAGTGGTGCTACCGTCAATGAGGCTAATAGAATCTGCCTAGCTTCTAATGGAGATATGTATGTTTCCATGGGTATATATAGCCAAGGAGGTATTTATAAATCGATAAATCAAGGTAATTCTTGGTCTAAATTGACGAATGGACTTCCTACCTCTGGGTATGAGCGTATCGAAATTGCCTTGTCTGAATCAAGCAATCAAACAGTATATGCTTTGTACCAATCAGCAGTGGATGGCACATGTATGGGTATATACAAATCAACCAATGGTGGATCTTCATGGTCTTCGAAGCCATTGCCTTCGGCAATCGGCTTATCTAATTTTGCTAGAAATCAAGCATGGTATAATCTAAGTATCGGTGTAGATCCTAATGATGATAATAAACTCATTATAGGAGGAATCGATCTTTTTAAATCAAGCAATGGCGGTGATTCATGGACACAACTTAGTCATTGGGGAGGCTTGATGGCAAAACAATTGGTTCATGCAGATCAACATCTGATTAAATTTGCCCCTAATAGCTCTCAACATGTACTTATTGGTAATGACGGTGGTATTTGGTATAGTCAAAATGCTAATGCCTCTATACCTGATATATACGCCAAAAATAAGGGATTGAATATTACTCAATTCTATGCAGCAGCGATGCACCCAAATGCAGGATCGCATTATTTTTTGGCAGGTGCCCAAGATAATGGGACTCAGAAGTTTACGATGGATGGAGTCAATTCAACTACAGAAGCTAGTGGTGGTGACGGGGCTTATTGTTTTATAGATAAAGAGAATCCTAATATTCAAATTACAAGCTATGTATTCAATAATTACTTTGTAAGTCTGGATGGAGGTCAAAACTTCAGTATCAAAACATTAAATGATCATGGATTTTTTGCCAATCCCTGTGCTTATGATTCTCATAATAAAAAACTCTATAGCTCAACGTCAGCAGGAAAGTACTTACGCTGGGAGAATGTTACTGCTTTTACTCCTCAAACCACGGAGATCACAGTCTCAGGGATGTCAGGACAGAAAGTATCTTTTATAGAAATCTCTCCTCAGCATAGCAATAGATTGTACATAGGTACGGATAGTGGAGATGTATTTTTAGTCGATAATGCGCATACAGGAAGCAGTAAGTCAGCTATTAAAATACGTGATGGTCAAGGAGCATATGTATCTTCTATAGATGTAGATTCTCAAAATGATCAACACATCGTGATCAGTTACAGTAACTATGGAGTGGCAAGTATTTTCGAAACATTCAACGGAGGGCTTACTTGGAACGATGTAGAGGGTAATCTCCCTGATATTCCCGTAAGGAGTGTTTTGATTCATCCTACTACAGATCATGGTTTAATTATCGGTACTGAGACAGGTGTATTCACCACAACCAATACCAACGGTCAGAATACACAATGGATAGCGGATAATAATGGACTTGCTAATGTACGTACCGATATGTTATGTATCAGACCATCAGATAATTTATTACTTGCAGCTACTCACGGTAGAGGACTTTTTACATCAAGCTCATTGGGTCAAGTCAAAGGTGGATTTGAAAGTAGCAGTTATATGAGCATGGAGGAAACGATATTTTCAGGGTATGGCAATTGTGATGAAGACTATTGGACGATTGATATTCCCGTTAGCCTTACAGCTTGGTCGGGTAGTACAGAGTCTATACAAGTATCGGTATCAAGTATCGGTACCACTGCTACTCAAAGCAAAGATTATAAGCTAAATACCAACTCTATAAGCTTCACCAATAGTGCTTCATTGACTAAACAAATCTCTATACAAATCATAGATGATGCGATCATGGAAAATACGGAGTATATCAAACTGAAACTCAGCTCTAGTACCGTAGACCTTACTGGTAATGATGAGATCAGCATATCTATTATGGATAATGATCATAGCCCGATGTCAGGCTCCGGAGGAGGAGTACAGATTGGTTCTGCAAACACGACTGAGCGAGATTTTCCTTTTGGTGGCTATTATGAAGATGGTAGGGTACAGATGATATTTAAGGCTAGCGAATTAGCCATGATGGGACTACAAGCAGGACCCATTAATGGCTTAGCTTTTGATATAGCAACTAAGTCTAGTGATACTCCTTTTTCTGGATTTACAATCAAAATGCAGCATACCTCCTTAAACTCTGCTAATCTGGCCAATACTCCTTTCGAAAGTGGAGGAGCACAGGTGTATTCATCCGACCTAACCACATCTACGGGATGGAATGATTTTACATTTTCGAGCCCTTTTACATGGAATGGATCTGATAATATAATCGTAGAATGCTGCTATAATAATAGCGATTGGAGTGATGATGATTATGTGAAAACGACTCAAACAACATTTAAATCAGTACAATATCGTCAGGCTGACGGAAATATAGGATGTAACTTATCCACCGTGCATAAAAATAGCTTCAATAGACCAAATATTCGATTTTTTCAATCCTCTTCTATGGATATTGCAGATGATTTATGCACAAAATCGAGTTATATAGCTGCTAACCAAGAAGCTCATTTTTATAACCATGATCAACAACTTATCGCAAGTATCAAAAGCTTAGGTAGTAGTCCTTTGGGATGTCTTGATCTTAGTATTGATCAAAAAGGATCGGGTAGTTATATTCCAAGTTGGAGTAATAATATGCCTATTTCGGATAAGTCGTTTTATATTGATGCAGTGAGTTCGCAACCTTATGAGATCACCTTATATTACTCAGCTGCCGAGATGCAGCAATGGGCTGATCCTTTATCATTAAGTATTTTGAAAACTGAGGTGGCAATACCTCAATATAATAATCAAGGTTATCAGATCGCAGATGGTAGGACTACAGTTATAGATATGGGGGGCGGTGCTTTTGCTTATAAAGCAACTTTTACTGGATTTTCAGGCTTTGCGATTGCTGATGCTACGGGCTCGACGGGAGTACTTCCTGTAGAATGGTTGGATATATCAGTACATCCTTCCAATATCAAAAATCGTTTGAATTGGACTTTAGCAGAACAGATTAATGTAAGTCATTATGTAATCGAAAAATCATACGATGGTCGTGTATTTGAAGAGATAGGGGATATAAATGTAAAAGAAACTTCGACCAAGTATTTTTTTGATGATTATCAGTTGGATGTTGCCAATCAATACTATTATTATCGTATAAAATCTGTTGATTTAGATGGAAGTATCGACTATAGTACTATCGTATCTACCTTCGTAAAAGATCATCAAGAAAGTGCACTGATTTTGGCATTTCCTAACCCGCTAAATGATAGAGTACGGCTCAATATGACTGACAATATTGATCTGAGGTCGATACGATTGATGGATGTATCTGGTCGAGCTGTACAGATGAGTTTACAAAACTTGGATGTATTTACCTACACCTTCGAATTGGATATGACTGATCATAAATCAGGCGTTTACTTTCTAAGTTATTCAACGCTGACTGGTGATAAAAAGACCCTTAAGCTAATCAAGAATTAACTGGTTTTACATCTATATAGATAACGTGATTTTAACATTGCCATAAAACACATTAACAGAGGATTTTACGCTTTAAAAGTAATTATTCACTTTTAAATAATTGCTTATGAGAACTTTAATTTACCTCTCTCTACTGATTTTTATCCCACTAGGATTATCAGCACATCACGGAGCAGATAAGCAACTACTGTTTGGTAAATGGGATAGTGAATTTTCTAATCATCGGATTAAGATCAAAAATTGGAGGCATGGCATAAAAGCTAAAGATACCTACTCCAATGGTTGGCGCAGATACCGCAGGGTAAGCGATCGTAAGTTTCGCAGTGATT
The DNA here is from genome assembly GCA_020629715.1 of Saprospiraceae bacterium. GTDB lineage: Bacteria > Bacteroidota > Bacteroidia > Chitinophagales > Saprospiraceae > JAHDGW01. Next base: position 439,110 of record JAHDCU010000002.1, on the reverse strand, counting down.
GTGGAGCTGTGATCAAGATACAAGGTCGGCATGTTATTTCTTTTCGAGCTGCCCCAGGTTTTCAAAGAGAAAGATTTAACCGTCGTGGATACTTAGCTCCATTAGCTACTTGTCCAGTACCCTCTAATACTTATGATGACTACGGTCCTAATGGTACAGGTCTTTACGGAGATTATTATGATTCCAATCGTCCAAGGCGAAGTACTAGAGAACGAAATATAAACTTAGAAGGACTGTATAGAAATGATAAGTTTGGACATAACTTGATTATCCTTCAAAATCGCAATGGAATTAAGACTAGGATTAAAGGTGAGAAAAAATGGTATTACTATAGTAAAAATAGATCTAGAGATGACCAATATACTGACAGGTCTGGAAATAGAATTGTAGTCACTAATAATAATAGTCTGAAATGGATAGGCCAGAATGGAAATTCATTTAAACTCAAGAAAATTTCTGATAATCCGTTTTAAACGGCAAAGCTGATGAAGTACAACCCTTCTCTTTTGGAGAAGGGTTTTTTGATCAGACTCATGCAGTTTTATGACCTTTCGAAATACCAAAATACATAGTAGGAAAATACTAACATACTTATCAGCGAAATCGAAGGTATCAACCAAGAAGGTGATCTATCAACAATATTTTTTTCTTGACTTAAGACTAGTGAATTATCTTTTACGTTGAGTTTTATAGTATGATTATTTTTTTTGGAAAATACAAACTGATCTTGCTGGAAGCCTTTTTTTAATACGACCAAAGCACTTTGATTACGAGGTATATTTTCAAAGCTTTTGTTTATTATTTCTAAGGTTTGAAATTCCTCTAATCCATTGATATTAAATAAAGTACTAGTTTCATGACCCAAGCGAACTACTCCATCCACTAAAGTTATTCTAGCTTTTTTATTTGTTGAAATACGTACATGCTCTTGTATATGATCCAAGATCAAACTTTTGAATTGTTCAGGATTACTATATGCATCTTTTCCGTGCTCCAATTCTACTTCATACTTAAATGCGGTCAGAGCTGCACGTATTTCGAGTATCCAGGTAGCATTATCTTTTTGAGCTAATATGGTTGACGATACATCGGGTTGATGCGCCTCTACTTTAGAGGATACAATCACGATCATCCATGTCAGAAGCCATATAGCAATACGCTTTTTCAACATTAAATTTTCTCTTTAGATTACCTTGAATTATGAAGTGTGATTACTCAGCTAAAAGCTTGCTTATCGTAACCACTCTTCATGGTTTTATTTAATGGAAAGAATCCAATAACGGTGTTATACTATTGTTTAGGTCCTCTAGATTTTCTTTCTGGCCTTGGAGCATTTTTGACTTCTTCCTTAGTCAAATACCCATCGCTATTGGTATCAATTCTATCAAAATCATTGGCCATACGACCTTTGACTTCTTCTCGAGATAAAAGATTATCTCCATCGGTATCCATCTCAAAGATTTGCTCCACAGATGGTGGTCCAGAGCGGCGATTACCATTATTTGGACCTTGTTCATTTTGTGATGCATCTTTACTACCACCACAGGAACTCAAAAATAATGCTACTAAAAGTAGAATCGTACTTGATAATTTATTCATCATAATTAGGATTTATTTGGTTTGATTTATTAAAAACTATTGGATGGCATACGCTCCGCCCATACAATTGATGAAATTATTACTACCAGCTTTATCCACATGGTAGTGATAGCCTCTTACTTCATCATAATGCCCTCTGCAACTATCAAGGTCGTCAGGTTCATTACCATTACTATCTAGTCTTGCGAAGATTGCATGTCCATCCATGGCGTAGCCAATCATAGGAGCATGATTGTCATTCTGTATGATTTCTTTGCTAAGCCCTGTGGCAGCATGATAATGATATCCTACTGCTAAATTGATATGTCCACCAGCGTCATCAAATGGGGCTAATGTATATGCGCCTAGTATAGCATCAGTAGGTGCTGGGGCATCGAAATGTATACCATTGAATGCTATACCTCTAGTCGTAGGAGCGTCGCTACCTTGACCTGGAGGACCCATGATACCAAAGCTCTCAGGTGAATCTAATAGTACGGGTGTAGATGGAATTAGATAGGTACGGCTAAGGCCAGCAACATAGGAGGGTAGACATTCTACACAAAAGTTTTCGTATTCAGCTCCGACATTGGGGTTTGCTGCATTTGCGCAGTCTTCTTCTGTATCCGTCGTGTAAATATTACCATCTGCATCATACATGCGCCATGTATCATCATCGTAGAAATTGGCCATATTTTCAATAAATGCTCCATCCACATCGTATACTTCACCACCTTCTAACCAGATTCCACCTTTATCAGCTCCATCAGTGATATTATCAGGACACCAAGGTCCCATCTCATGATCACTAGGACCGACGGAGGTAACTATTTCATAGCACATAGCCGATGTTCCATCAGATAGTGTACAGTCCACAATAGAGATGGTAAAGTCATTTTCGTCAGTCAGAAAATGTGATGGATCCACATCTATAATCGTAATAGTATCTGCATTGGTATCATCTTGATCATTGCTGTTTGATACATATCCAGTAGGTTGTTCGCATGCGATTATGGTGATATCTGGGTTTCCTAAAGAGTCACCATCTGCATCTTGATACCAAGAAGTTTCGGTACAGTCCTCATTATTCTCGTCACAGGAAGAAATGCCGAATGACAAGAATAGCAAGAAATATAAAATTCCATGAATGTTCTTCATAAGATCGTTTTAGTTTGATGTTACTCATTGGACGATCTTCTTGTTTAGATCCTTCTGACCTAAGTGACATAATTTAGGATTCTATGATTTCAGATAGAGTTAAGTATCTTTTTTAAAACGATAAAAAAAGGTCTGACCACTTTAGTGATCAGACCTGTAAGACATAGGGTGTCTGTAGTTGCTCTATCGAACGATTATCTTAGCTTGATAAGCTTTTTCATTTCACGACTACCATCCTCGGCAATAACCTCTACATAGTAGATACCAGAACTTAGATTTTCAATATCGATCATTTGATTTACCTCGTAAGCCTTTATCAATTTTGTAACCTTACCTTGACCATCAAGTATACGTACTTGCTGTATTTGATGAGCGGGATCAACATCAACTTTGATTTCGTGAGCTGCAGGGTTCGGGTATACCTCTATATTCAAGGCATCCTTTGTAGAACTTAGTTCTTGTGCCTCGATATTATCTCTTCGGCTGAGTGTATGATCATCATCACCGATGATATCTCCTCCGACTACATTGATACAGTAATCCTCGGTTTCTCCATCAGCAAAATTTTCACATGGACCTGTCGGATAAGAGCCTTTTTTCATAGCAATTCTCATCGTGGTAGTCCCACTCCAGAGGCCATAAGGCATTTGCAGGTTGCCATTAATTGCACTTGCGCCAGAACCATAGGCTATGAACTCTCCGTTATCTGTGAAGTCCCCATCCATATTCCAGTCGACCCAGATTTTCCAGTATACATGAGTAGCTCCTAATCCAAATCCAGGATTAAGACTAATAGGACATACCTGTCCTGGACTTACGGTAGCACATTGTGTTGTGAAATCAGCATATCCACCATTGTCCCCTGATGGATTATGAATAGTATTGAAGCTTATACTTTCTATCCAAGAGTAGTTTGTATTTTGTCCACCAGAATTACAAGCTGGTTGCTCGATTGTGATATCAAAGCTACATTCAGCAGTATTTCCACATCCATCTGTTGCAATGTAACTGACTGTAGATGTTGTTCCTATTGCGAAGAAACTACCACTTGTAGGACCTTCTGATTGAGACACATTTACGCATCCTGGTATTTCCATGATAAACTCAAGGGCTTTCGTATTATACTGATCATTCCATTGACCGTCATTGAGCATCTCAACGTAATCTTGTTGACCGTGATAGTCATTAGGCTGGCCAGGATACCAATTAGTATATGTAAGTGATTCTCCATTTGACCAAGTGAATGTACCTTCATCATCAGCATCCTGTAGACCAATATAAGCTGACTGAAGTGTCAAGATATTAGCTAAGAACTCATTTTCGGTAGCATCTCCTATAGTAGCAAGATATCCACCATTTTGCTGGCATATATCGTTGGCTACTGGCCATGTAGCTGCTTTAGTAGAACAATAGTAATGGTGTCCATTATGATTACCCATGTACATGAAGCCAGGAATATTTCCTCCAGCATTACAGTTTTGATTACAACAGCTTGTTGCCAGTGGTGTATCCCAATTCACAATCATTCCACTACCAGGGCAACTTAGTGTTACATCATTAGGACAATCTAGACTTATAGCTGAATTTACCGTCACGTCAAAACTACATACCGCAGTATTACCACATGCATCACTAGCTTGATAAGTGACCGTAGTAGTACCTACAGGAAATAATGTTCCATTAAGAGGTCCCTCCGTTTGTACTACAGAATTACATGGTATCTCCATGATATATTCCAATGCAGAAGATACGTATTGGTCATTCCATTGACCATTGTTGAGCATTTCTACAAAATCTTGATTACCGTTGTAGTTATTTGGTTGTCCAGGATACCAGTTGGTATAGTTGAGTTCATCACTATTGGCCCATACAAATGATCCTTCAGTGATGTGATCACTCAATCCAATATAAGCTGATTGAATAGTCAACTGATTAGCTAGGAATGCATTTTCACCAGCAGTATTTATCACTGCAAGATGTCCACCATTTTGTTCACATACTGCTTGTGCATTTAACCATGTTGCATTTGTTGTACTACAGTAGTAATGATGCCCATTATAATTACCCATATATAAAAATCCATCGATATGAGGATCATCGGCACAAGCATTACACTCTGTTTCCAATACTGGTGTAGGCCATGTCACAACGGCACCATTGGTATCATTACAATCGATGACAATATCGTCGGGGCAGTTGATCCCTGTGAATGGAATTACCGTCACTGTAAACGTACATATCGAAGTATTTCCACAATCATCAGTCGCCGTATAATTGATATTTGTAACCCCAAGAGGGAAGACGGTACCTGAAGTATGATTGGCTGTAAGGTCTACCGCAGTATCACAATTATCAGTGGCCGTTGGCTCTGTCCAAATGGCTGGGTCTCCCTCAACTACTTCTAAATCAGCAGAACATCCATGGATTACAGGTGCTACATCGTCAACCAAAGTGATCGTCTGAGTACAAGTAGCACTTAGAGAGGTCCCTGGTATAGTTGCAACCCAAGTACGTATAATGGTAGTTGCACCAGCACATGGTCCAGTACTAGTCACATCATCGGTATAGCTAATATCTGCATCAGCACAGTGAGTATTTGAATTAGTAGAAGTAGCAGTTCCTGTTATATTTGGTTCTGTAGATCCTCCTACACATCCTGTATAGTCTGCAGGGCAGGTTATTACTGGAGCATCATTACAACAGTTATCTGTTACGGTTACATCAAAACTACATGCTGCAGTATTACCACAAGCATCTGTCGCTGTATATACCACCGTCGTTGTTCCTATAGGGAAATGATATGAGGTAGAGTAGTTACTTGTTATTGTAGGAGTACCACAATTATCGGTTGCAGTAGGTGCTGTCCATGTAGTGCTTCCAGTGCAGTCACTATTGTTACTTGCTAACGTGATATCACCTGGACAATTAGCCAATACAGGATTAGTATTATCTGATAATGTAATTATCTGAGTACAAGAAGCTGACATGGAAGTGCCAGATATAGTCGCAATCCAAGTTCTTTCAATAACCGTTGCTCCAGAGCAAGGTCCAGTACTAATTACATTATCTGTATAAGTAATCACCGAAGCTGGGCAGCTACTATTTCCGTTAGAAGAAGTCGCAGTACCTGTTACACTAGGGTCTATAGATGATCCTGGACAAGCAGAGTAATCTGCAGGACATGTAATTGTTGGACTATCATCGCAACAGTTATCTGTGACGATTACATTGAAACTGCATGATGCTGTATTACCGCAATTATCAGTCGCTGTATAGATTACTGTCGTAGTCCCGATCGGAAAATCATGAGAACTATTATAATTACTTGATAATGATGGAGTACCACAATTATCAGTCGCTGTAGGTATTGCCCAGTTAGCATTACCAACACAATCAGTAGAACTACTTGCAACAGTAATATCCGAAGGACAGTTTGAAAGTACTGGATCAGTGTTATCTGCAAGCGTAATCATTTGAATACAAGACGTTGAAAGTCCTGTGCCAGATATGGAAGCAGTCCAAGTTCTTTCGATCACGGTTGCTCCAGTACAGGGGCCAGTACTTACTACATGATCTGAATAGGTGATATCTAGATCAGTACAAGATATATTTGGATTAGTGGCAGTAGCACTTCCAGTAGTATTTGGATTGGTAGATGTTCCTACACATGCGCTATAATCACTGGGGCATGTGATTACAGGATCCTGATCACAACAATTGTCAGTAACCGTAACGGTGAAAGTACAAGTTGCAGAGTTTCCACAATCGTCGGTTGCTGTATAGGTGACCGTAGTTGTCCCTATTGGGAAGTCATAGTCGCTTGAAATGTCTGAACTTAGACTTGGAGTACCACAATTATCAATAACTGTAGGAGCATCCCAAGTTGTTGATCCAGTACATTCGCCGCCGCTTGCCACTGTTATATCTAGCGGACATTTGCTGATAATAGGAGCTTGTGTATCAGCAAGTGCTATGATTTGATGACATTCAGCAGTCAGATTCGGATTATTTGGGTCTGTCGCCACCCATACTCTTTTTATGGTCATATCATCACAGTTACCTGTAGATAGTACTTGATCTGTAAAAGTTACGATTGGCGTAGCACAATGTACAGAACCTGCAACCGCAGTAGCTACTCCTGTATCAGCTGTATCTATAGATGATCCAGGACATAAGAATACGTCTCCAGGACAAGTAATGATCGGTGCTTCAAAGCAGCAAGATCCTGATACGGTAACATCAAATGAGCATGCAGCTGTATTACCGCAATTATCAGTTGCAATATAGGTTACGGTAGTTGTTCCTAAGTCAAATGCATGTCCGCTATCATAATTGCTGGTTACTGATGCAATACCACAGTTATCATTTGCCAATGGAGCATTCCAGGTGGCAACTCCCTCACAATTATTATTAGGTGATAGCATGATATCACTAGGGCAATTACTTAGTATAGGGTTGCTAGTATCTTCCAATGTAATCGTTTGAATACATGCGTCGGTAAAATTAGAAAAGTTAGGATCAGTAGCCGTCCAGGTTCTTTCTATTACCCTTGCACCTGTGCAAGGTCCTGAACTGATAACGTCATCTGTATAGGTAATGTCAGGCGTATTACAAGCGGTACTTGCGCTAGCAGTTGCCGTTCCAGTATTGCTCGGAGATACCGAATCACCAGGACACAATTCTACATTTGCAGGGCATGAAATCGTAGGAGGCGCTACACAGCATGGGCCCTCTACGGTAACCGTAAACGAACAGGTAGTTGTAGCACCACATACATCGGTAGCAGTATAAGTAATGGTAGTACTGCCTTCTCCAAAAATCTCACCGCTATTATAATTGCTGGTGAATGAAACTACACCACAATTATCACTCGCTGTAGGTAAAGACCAACTAGCAACTGCTTGACAGTCAATATTGGGTGATAATGTAATATCATCAGGACAATCTGCAATGGCGGGAGCATCATTATCTTCTAACATAATGATCTGAGTACATTCTGCGATTAACCACGGGTTACCATCTGGATATACAGCAGTCCATTTTCTTTTTCGGAATAATTGACCTGTACATGGACCAGTAGACATTTCTATATCTACATAAGTTACGTCAGGTTGAGAGCATCCAGCCTGGCCAGGTACGGCTGTTGCAAATCCAGTATTGGATGGATCGATACTTTCAGATGGGCATCCAAAATAATTTTGCGGACAAGTGATGACCGGGGAGGTATTACACTGTGCAAAACTTAAGGATTGGAATTCGATTTGTTCTACCTGAGCATTTTCATGACAGACAGTGATATTGCTAGCAGTGAGCTGAAAACAACAGAAAAGAGTAGCAAGCGAGCATAATACTCCCTTGAACGAAACGTAAGTGTTTCTCATAATGCTTTTTTAATTTTTAAATATTGATTAGTATCTACAGAAAAGAAGTTGGTCTTTTTCTATACTATGAGACAACAATAGGTACCTTAACCCTTGCGCCAAAAACACAGTATTTGTACTTGATCAGTAGATTGTCTTGCCTTGATAAATTGGTGGGTTATGAAATCTAACGACCTAATAACGTATCTTGAGACGCAAGCGCTGGTTGAGTGGTACTTTATAAAATGTTAAAATTGTCATAAGAATTAAAAGTTAATTTGAAGTAATGTGTTTTGAACGATTTAAAGCTTTGATTTTTAGTGCATTCTTGTTATTTCTCTACGGTTGTCATTCATCTCGTGATCAAGAAGACTATAATGTCTTCCATTATAATCAGATCAATCCTATTACTTCTCTTGATCCTGCTTTCGCGAAAAGCCAAAATAATATATGGGCTTGCAATCATCTCTTTGATGGGCTTGTGCAGTTGGATGATTCATTGAATGTCATTCCATCGATTGCTAAGTCATGGTCCATCAGTGACGATGGGAAGATATATACGTTTGACCTCAGGCAAGATGTCTATTTTCATAAGAATGATTGTTTTGCCGAACAGTCGAGGAAAGTAAATGCTCAAGATTTTGTTTATAGTCTTGGTCGCCTACTTTCAGAGGAAGTCAATTCTCCTGGATCATGGATATTTTCCAATATTGTAGAGGATGCTGGCTCATTTCAAGCTCGGGATGACAGCACCTTGGTCATTACTTTGAATAAGGCTTTTCTGCCTCTTTTAGGTATCCTGACCATGGAATATTGTAGCGTTATACCTGAAGAATGTGTTGAGTACTATGGAGATCGTTTTCGATCTAATCCCGTTGGAAGTGGTCCTTTTGTATTTAAGCGATGGATTGAGAATCAAGGATTATATCTTCTCAGAAATGATAACTATTTTGACCCTAATGTAAATAAAGACCTAGATGGAGTTAAGACCAGCTTTATCACCGATCGAAATATTGCCTATCTCGAATTGCTCAAGGGTAAAGTAGACTTCATAAGTGGGGTAGCGTCATCAGTGATCAATGAACTACTCGATGCTGATGGAAATTTGAAAGCAGATAAGGCAGATAAGATCAAACTTTATAAATCACCGTACCTCAATACGGAATACCTTGGGATCAATATGTCTTTATTGGAAGATGGTCCATTGGCCAATAAGAAGCTTAGGCAAGCACTCAACTATGCCATTGATAAAAAGCAGATGATGGCTTCGCTCAGAAATAATGCAGGGACACCAGCATTATCTGGATTTGTACCTAAAGGCTTACCTTCTTATGATCCCAATAAAGTAAAAGGATATGCATATGATTTAGAACAAGCAGAACTGCTGCTAGTCGAATCGGGATATAGCAAGGATGCAGCTCCCATAGAAATACATACCAATAAAGATTATCTCGATATCACCACTTATGTGGCCAAGCAGTGGGAACGACTTGGTGTCAATGTAGAAATCAAATTGATGGAGTCAGCGGTGCTCCGTGATGGTATGCGGAATAATAGATTTCAGCTATTCAGAGCCTCTTGGATTGCAGACTATCCAGATGCTGAGAATTACCTCTCTATGTTTTACAGTAAGAATCCAGCACCTCCAAATTATACACGATTCCAAAACTTGAAGTTTGATCAGTTGTATGAACAGTCTCTTCAAGAGTCTAATGATTCGATACGATATGATCTGTATCAACAGATGGATCGTATCATTGTAGAGGAGGCCCCTGTAATATTTTTATTTTATGACGTGACCAGTAAGTTCGTTGGCAAAAATATATCTAACATCAGTAATAATGCCCTCAATCTGCTCAAAGCCAAACAAGTCATCAAAGAGAAGAGCCAATAAAGAGCTAGTAACTTAAATCACCTACCGCCGTGGCTGTGATATTAAGCTGGACTTCATCACCTGCATTGACATTGATGAGATATTCATTGACCTCACAATTATTACAATCGCTAGCATAGAATATATGTGTTGGAGCATTCGGAAAAAACTGATCGAAGCCTAATATTACTTTTACCAAAGTGATTAGATCCAGAGCTGACGTAGATCCGCTGCTATTCGTATCAGCAGCAGCAAGTTTCATAGGATCTGTGATGACATCAAGCCCGAGTACATGCTTTTGTAAAATAGAAAGGTCCACCGCGGTCAACTCATTACCTGGCTCTGCAGTACTCACAAAATCTAAATATGGATCACTGATCGTACCTAGAGTCTCTATCGGATATTCGAATGATGATATGTCACTCACAAAATTTGAAAGATTGTAAGAAATAGCTGGATTTGCCTTTGACTTGAGCCATACGCTTGCGACATCCGCAAGCACAAGATTATTACCCGCAGCACTTGTGATATTGATGTCAATCTGTGCAGGGGGAATTGGTGGTGCTCCACCTGCGCCTGTTGCGGCGATCGCATCATCCAATCCACTAAAACTGATATCAAAATTTACAGTGCCATCAGGAGCAATGACGATAAAAGTAGGAGTCCCGAAGAATATTCCATATGTCCCATTGGTATAAGGTACTATAGCGTCTAAGGCACCACCATCTACACTTATGCCAGGGAAAGTGACTCCATGTGTATTATCAAAATCAAGTACTCGTTGGTCGTTGTCAAAGTTTTTGTTTGTCATTTTAAAAAACTCAACATCCTCTTGTCCGGCACCCCAGTCTTGATAAAGGTCTTCTACATTGTCTGCAATGCTGATGCAGGGTGGACAGGTTGTAAAAAATATCTCTATCATCACTGTCTTACCCTCATTCAGATAATCATCATATAAGCGATGAGTATTGCCGTAGACATCCGTCACCGTAAAGTCGGGAGCAGGCTGTGCATATGCAGAACTAAAAAGAAATAGAATCAAACTGAAAACTATTATTATTCTCATGGCTTATAGAATTTGATGATAATCAGGTGCTTATAAAATTATTCTATCCTTACATTTGGATCAAATTTCAAACCAAAAAAGAATGTCTCACAAACTACCTCTCGTACACTTCCAAGAATGGCAAGGTCTAAGCTATGCGGACGCTTGGGATCGCCAAGGGGACATCCTCCAAGCATTGGTACAAAGAAAACGGTCTAAGGATCCAGATGTTTTAGGGAAACCACCCATTCATCATTTGATTTTTTGTGAGCATAAACCCGTATATACATTGGGGAAAAGCGGTAGTATGGATCATTTACTACTCCATGATGATCAGCTAAAATCCAACGAAATAGAATTTTTTAAAATCAATAGAGGAGGGGATATTACCTATCATGGTCCGGGTCAGCTGACCGTATATCCCATTTTTGATTTGGATGATTTTTTCAATGATCTGCATAAGTATGTCAGATTTCTAGAAGAGGCCATCATTAGATTATTATTCACTTATGGTATCAAAGGCGAACGCATAGACGGATATACAGGCGTATGGATTGCTGGGAAGCCAAATCGTAAAATCTGTGCCATTGGGGTACATCTAAGCAGATGGGTGACGATGCATGGATTGGCGTTCAATGTAAATACAGACCTACAATATTTTAAAAATATAGTGGCTTGTGGCATTGTAGATGAGGATAAAACGGTCACTTCATTAGCTGTTGAATTAGGTCAAGAAGTATCTATGATAGAGGTGAAAGAACGATTGAAAAAGATCTTTGCGGAGCTGTTTGGGTTTCGTTTTGTACACGAGTAATCAGTTGCTAGTTGCCAGTATTTTTTAATAAAAATTTGGATAATTCGAAGGATTAAGACCTCTGCGACAACCAAAATACAACTATCGAGTAACCACCAACGAAATACGACCGACGAACAACGACCAACGAAATACGACCGACGAACAACGATCAACGAAATACGAATAAATATGAAAGAAAAACTGGTAAGCGAAAGCCTAACGATCATGACTGAGATGATCATGCCTAATGATACCAATCCTTTAGGTAATCTTATGGGTGGAAACCTAATGCGTTGGATGGATATAGCAGCTGGAATATGTGCTGGAAAGCATTGCGAAGCGCATGTGGTTACCGCTTCAGTGGATCATGTGTCTTTTCAGCATGCCATCCACTTAGGATCGGTAATCACCTTGACGGCGAAAGTAACCCGAGCATTCAATTCATCCGTAGAGGTATATGTAGAAGTACATGTAGCAGATATCGATGGCAAAAACCTCAAGAAAAGTAATCATGCCTACCTAAGTTTTGTCGCGGTAGATTCTGATACGCTTAAACCAGTAAAAGTACCAGCCTTGAGAGCTGTAAGTTCAGAGGAACTTAAGCTGTACGAAAGTGCAGAACGCAGACGAGAGATCCGATTGATTTTAAGTGGTCGTATGAAACCAAAGGATGCAACACAGTTGAGGAGCTTTTTTGAGGATTTTTCATCTTGAGACAATCGAATTACTACAACTACGGGTCATAGATACCAAAATAGAATGCTTATACTTGATTGTAACTAATACAAATGGTATATGTTGACCATGAATCTTAAATATCTATGCATCGGACTATTGCTGATGATTAGTCTCAGCTCAGTTGGACAATCTAAGCGAGACTACAATTGGTTGACTGCCAATAATAGCACATTAAGCCCTGGTATCGAAGGCTTACTATTAAATTTTGATGGGGATAAATTAACGAAAGATACGCTTAATGATATGCCTGTTAGATTTTTGTCTAATAATGCTAATATCTCGGATGACGATGGAAACCTACTTTTCTATACCAATGGCTGTATGGTGGTAAATAGAAACCATGAGATTATGGAAAATGGAGAGGGAATAAGTGATGGTATCGCTCTTGAATTATTTCTTAATAATGATTGCACTTTAGGTTATAATGGAGTACAGGACCTATTGATTCTTCCAGATCCTGCTTTCGAACATGGCTATTATTTAATTCATAAACTTACAGAATATGATACAGTTGGAGATTCCTTATATATAGAAGGATTGCGATATAGTTATATTGATTTAAGTTATAATGGTGGATTAGGTAAGGTGACAGATAAGCGTAATTTCTTTCTCAAAGAACAAGACATCATGTCTAGTTATCTGACTGCTGCTCTTCATGAAAACGGAGAGGATTGGTGGATCATACAACGAGCTAATTACAGAAATCTTTATTATAAATGTCTTATAAGTCAAGAGGGTATAGCAGTGGTGGATAGCCAATTTATAGGAGATTATTATGATCCGTTTTGGTCAAGTGCATTCGGACAGGCAAAAATATCTCCTGATGGAACAAAGTATGCTTACTTCAATTCAGAAGATGACTTACTTTTATTTGATTTTGATCGTAGTACAGCCGAGTTTTCTAATTTCCGTAAAGCGGAAGTAGATGTTACTCCAGCCTTTAGCGGCATGGAGTTTTCGCCGAACTCTCGCTTTATCTATATGAGTACTCAAGACAGTCTATGGCAGGTAGATACTTGGGATGATGATCTACAAGAAAGCTTGGTTTTGATTGATACCTGGGATGGTGTAGGTGATCCATTTCCTACTACTTTTCATCTGATGCAATTAGGTCCTGATTGCAGAATTTATATGTGCTCTACTAGTGGCACCAAGAGCTATCACGTCATCAATAAACCCAATGAGAAGGGTGCAGCCTGTGACTTTGTAGAGCGAGGCGTCCAATTACCTATCTATACACCGGTGGCTAATTTTCCCAATTTCCCACATTTCCGTATTGATGAAGATGAGATATGTGATCCTGGTATCACGAGTATATTGGGAGTACCCATAGCTGTAAGTCGTGACCTTAAGGTATATCCTAATCCATCAAGTGATATGATTTATTTTGAGTTAGATGAGGCCGATGTTGCATTTCCTGTCAATATAGAGCTATTGCAATATGATGGTAAGCAGGTATACAAGGGCAGTTTACAAAATTCTAGCCAAGGAGTGACTGTATCACAGATGGCATCAGGCATGTATATCTACTACATGACGGATGATGCGGGTAAGCGATATACGGGTAAGGTGGTTGTGGGGAATGATTAAATGTTTAGTTTATAATGATTAATCTTAGATTGTGATTAATACAGTAGCAGATGACTAATAATCTTAAATATATCTACATCGGACTATTTCTAATAATTAGTCTCAGTCTGGTTGCCCAATCTAAGCGAGACTACAATTGGTTGACCGCGAACAATAGTACCTTAAGCCCTGGCATCGAAGGCTTGCTGTTAAATTTTGATGGGGATACTCTTGCAATTGATACATTAAACGATTTACCATCCAGATTTTGGAGTAATAATGCTAACATATCGGATGAGGAGGGTAATCTGTTATTCTACACAGACGGTTGTAGAGTAATTAATGCTGATTTTGAGCTTATGGAGAATGGCGATTCTTTATGTTATAGTAATGTGGTTGATTTATTCATAGATGGTGATACTGGTCAGGGTTATCCTGGAGTACAAGATGTTTTGGTATTGCCAAACCCTCAAGAGGAATCTGGTTATTTTCTCATACATAAGATTAGAGAATACGACACAGAAGGAGTTACTTTATTTATAGAAGGGTTGAGATACAGCTACGTTGATTTGAGCTACAATGATGGACTAGGTAAGGTGACCGAGAAGCGAAAGTTTTTTTTGAAAGAACGAGAAATCATGTCGAGTTACCTCACCGCGATTCTTCATGAAAATGGAGAAGATTGGTGGATTATGCAGACCACAGAAGAAGAGAATCTACACTATACTTGTTTGATTTCGGGTGAAGGAATTTCGGTGCAAGATTCACAACGAATCGGCATTGATTATCATTACAATGCATCGGCAGGAGGTCAGGCTAAGTTTTCACCGGATGGCCTGATGTATGCTAATTTTAACTCTATGGATGGGCTTAATTTATTTTCATTTGACCGAGCCACAGGGCAGTTGTCGGATCATCAACAGGTCTTCGTTCCTACCAATAGAGCCTTTAGCGGCATGGAGTTTTCGCCGAATTCTCGCTTTATCTATATGAGTACTCAAGACAGTCTATGGCAGGTAGATACTTGGGATGATGATCTACAAGAAAGCTTAGTATTGATTGATACATGGGATGGTGTAGGTGATCCTTTTCCTACTACCTTTCACCTGATGCAATTAGGTCCTGATTGCAGAATATACATGTGCTCTACCAGTGGTACGAAGAGCTATCATGTGATCAATAAACCGAATGAAAAGGGTGCAGCCTGTGACTTTATAGAGCGAGGCGTCCAGTTACCTATCTATACTCCGGTGGCTAATTTTCCCAATTTCCCACATTTCCGTATTGATGAAGATGAGATTTGTGATCCTGGTATCACGAGCATGTTTGGAGTACCCATAGCAGTGAGTCGTGATCTTAAGGTATATCCCAATCCATCAAGTGATATGATCTACTTTGAGTTAGAAGAGGCCGATGTTGCATTTCCTGTAACGATAGAGCTATTGCAATATGATGGTAAGCAGGTCTATCAGGGAAGCTTACAAAACTCAAATCAAGGGGTGGCAGTGTCGCAGATGGCATCAGGCATGTACATCTATTATATGACCGATGATGCGGGTAAGCGATATATAGGTAAGGTGGTAGTGGGGAGTGATTGATCTAAATTTTGTCTCAATCAACTAACTTTAATAAGACCTCCCAGAGAATTAATCGGCGTATCTAAATTGAATAATGTTTAAGAAAACTAGTTTTTTAAACTATCATTTCGTGATATCTTCTTGATATACAGTTATTTACTAATCATGATTTCATTTTCTTTGCTCGTCCAAAGAAAACGAAACAAAAGAAAAGACGCCCGACACGGCGGGGAATTTTACGTCTCGCTAAAAGCGGACGCAAACCATCAAATTTATCCTAAAACTGCTCCAAGGTTTCACAGTTTTTAAACGGTTTAATTTAATATATTCTGTTGAAAAAGAAGAAGTTACAATCTCCGATTGTATAAATCACTTACCCATTATTCACGTTAATCTAAGATCTAAAATCTGACCTCTAAAAATCTAATATCTTATAAAGATCAATCAAATTTCCGACCGCTCCGATCGATCACCGTGCTGCTTGCTTGCTGCGATCCTGAGGCGACAATATCATGGATATTGATGTGCTTGGCTCGTGTCGCGATGAAGTAGATCAACTCCGCTACATCTTTAGAGGTCAATGGATTGAAATCTTCATAGATCTTCGCTCTTTCGGTATCGCCGTCAAATCTAGTCAAGGCAAATTCTGTTTGCTCTACATGACCGGGAGACACTTGGCTAACGCGGATTCCTTTTTTAGCTAGATCTAGTCGCATGGATTTGCTGAGAGCATCTACGGCATATTTAGTAGCGCAGTATACATTGCCATTGGGGTATACCTCATGACCAGCGGTGCTACATACATTGATCACATGACCATTACCTCGACTGACCATCCCTTGAGTGATGAACCTAGACATGTATAACAAGCCTTTGATATTGGTGTCGATCATGGTTTCCCAATCTTCTATTATACCCGATTCTATAGGGGCGAATCCCTTAGCAAGACCTGCATTGTTGATCAGGATATCAATGTTTTTCCATGGTCCTTCTAATGACTCGATGGCCTTTTTACAAGCCTTCTTACTTCTGATGTCAAAGACCAGCACCTTTACTTTTACAGCATATTTTCGCTTAAGTTTGGCCTTGAGATCGAGTAATTTTTGTTCACGACGACCCGTGATGATCAAGTGATATCCTCGCTTAGCGAATAGGGTAGCAGTGGCTTTCCCGATACCCGAACTAGCGCCCGTTACTAAGGCTACTCTCGTAAACAATGATTTCATATCATCAAACTTTATCTTCTTCATGTCTACTATTCTTAAGATTGTGTCAATCCTTCTATTTTCTTGGCAAATGACTGTTTAAACTCTGCATACTTGCTCGTCGCCGGTCCTGAAAATCCAGTATGGATATGTACAACCTCATTATCTTTGTTTAGGTAGATGAGCGTAGGATATGATATGATTTTATTCAAATTGGGGAAAGCTGCCGAGGCTTCTTTCTTATTATAATATCCTCCATATACGATGTCATAAGGCACATTCATTTTATCCTTATATAAGTCCAATACAGGTGCAGCTTCTGATTGAGTTTTATATTTTTCAAAGGCAACTCCGATGATTTCTAAGTTATCGGGTTTGTTTTTGTAAAATTCAACTAGAAAATTAGTCTCATCCTTACAGTTAGGACACCAAGTACCGAGTATTTGTATGAGTTTTGCTTTTCCCTCATATTTCTCTTGATTGATATCAAAAGGCTCTCCGTTGACATTCGTAAAATTAAAAGCTAACGGCTGATCATCGGTAGTATAAGTCAAGGTATAAGGGTCGCCGAGTTGGACATTATCATTTTTGGTCGCAACCCAATTAGACGTATAGTGCTTTCCTGATCGAAACGTACCTATGATACTCTTATCTTCCAGTATTTTACCCTCAAATAAGAATGCATGAGAGCCATCGAAGGTGGATAACCAAAATTTATTCTTCTGCACAATACCTTCGAGGTATCTATAGTCTCCTGTCTCTGTGAGGAATGTTCCTTCCAGTTTACTTCCAGTTTGCTTAAATTCTGCGATGGCAGGGTATTCATCTTCTGTATCTACTTCAAATTTCACTTCCCATTTTCCGCTCAAATCTGCATCAGCAGCCATTTTTTTGTCTACAAATCGATGCCCAACACCATGCTTAGCGATGAACGGAATGCGATAATTTTCTTTGGTCGTGACTACCCAATTTCCTTCCATGGTACTCTCCTCATAGAAACCTTCGATATAGGATTGGTATAATGGAAAATCTATTCTAAAGGTATCTTTACCACTCTCTCGATCTCTTCCAAAAATGATGTCTTTGACCTCTATACGCTCATCCCCATTGTGAATGGAGATGACAATATTTTGTTGAGCATCATATTGTAGATCGAAGTTGAATGGCAGCTCTGCGGCACTATTCAGTTTTTCGACTTCTACATATTCTTCTTTTTGAGCAGCCAATTGTTTCGGTGCCAGGTCTAGCTGTAGACTAGCTCTCCATTTACCAGGTGGTAATTTTTCAAAGGTATTGCTAAAATCTACACAGGAGTTTAAGCCTAGTGCTATAAAGACTACTAGTGAAAAAGTCAAAAATCGATTCATTTGCTTTTTATTTTGAACGCTCACCTACAAAGTGATCATCCTTGTATTTAAAGAGTACATTGAAGGAGGTCAAACTACCATAGATACGAGTGATGTATTGTTGGAGGTTTACTTTGTCTTCGTCACCCATGACCTTTGAGCTATTGATGCGTTGCTCCATCACTCTCAAACGATCTCTTACCATAACAATTTTGTGGAAGAAAGTTTCTATTGGCATTTCTTTCTCTTTCATACTATCGTCCGATGGACGCAAGATGAGAGTTCCACCATCCCATTTATCGCCTAGTTCTACCTTCTCTGTGACATCTGACCAGGTACGTAAGATTTTCATTAGTGATTTTTCTGCAGCGCTAAAACTTAGTTCTTCGCTATAGGGTAGTGCATCTATGATTTCCCACTCTGTATAGTTCTTTCCCACATGCTTAAGTCCAAATTGCATGAAACAAACTTGATAAGCCGCTACATCTACTGCAACGACTGCACCTGGTCCATAGGCTGGGTGTTTTACTCTTGATCCTATTCCTAATATATCCTCACTCATAATTTACATTTTGATGAATTTCTCTACAAATATAGATTTATCATCATATGTTTTAAAAACATATTGACCAGAAGCTAAGGTCCTTAAGGATATTTTTGTGTTTACTCCAGATAAATTCCCCTCTTGTTGCAGGTTTCCTCGGATGTCAAAGATTTGATACTGGAAGTTTTTATCCAAGTTGTGTTGGATATTTAGCACATCGATTACGGGATTAGGGAAGAGCTTTATATGACCTGATAGGTCGACGAGGTCTTGATTGTTGACCATTTGATCTATTCTGAAATCCCAAATCCCACGACCGTAGGTACCAAATCTTACGACATTGCTATTTTCAAGATACTCAACACTCCAATAGGTCTGATTAGGTGCTGAGAGACCTGACATATCAAACCACTGTTGTTCGTCTTGAACATAGACATATGGTCCGGCTTCTGTAGCGGCAAAAATCATAGATTCATCAGCATTGGCTACAATTTTAAATACCGTAGTCTGCGGCAGTCCGAAACTCATAGGCGACCAATTATTTCCTCCGTCTGTAGATCGGTATACTCCAGGATTGCTATAACCAGAGCCTGATAGGTAAACTAAATTCGGATCAAGTTTAGAAAAGAGGATATGTGATCCATATAGATAATGGCCACCAGGGACATTGAAGCTAGCTTCGGTGAAACTTTGAGCCCCATCCGTAGATTTATAGATAGCACCGTTATCTGTAGCTACTAGCCATAGATTGGCGTCGAAAGGACTTGTTGCCATAGCACTGATGTTTCCTCCGGATACTGTAAAATCAAAGGGTAAGTTTGTAGCTACTATTTCTTGAGGTTCTTTTTTGAGCTCTATAATATATCTTCCTGCACCTCCTTCAGCACTACCACCTGCTGCATAGATTATATTTTCTGATGGATCTGGGTGAGGCATAATCGGCGGTATCCAGACGGATTCATTATCAGAAATGATGTCATAAGAGTCGGAGAGACCCTGTGCTACTGGATTGCCATAGTAACTTATCCATCCTCCTGGATAGACGGTCCAAAGCTTGGAGCCAAAATCAGTGAATTCAGTATGACCGTAATCACCAGAAATGACTTGTTCTAAATCGGCTATGTCATTTCCCGCCGTATTGATATTTCCTCTTTGAAAACCTTGATCTTGAGCTCCAGCATATACAAAGTCATCAAAGCCTGGTTGTGTAGTTACATCATAATATTGACTTACATTCAAGCCAGAAAGCGCTATATTCCTATTGATACTAGCCTGATCATAACTGATACTCAATCCTCCGTGATTACTGATGGTTAGAAAATTTTGACCTTCTTTCGTGGTATACTCATCATAAGCCATGATATCGGCATGCAGTGCAAACTCTACATTGTCATAGTACTCATACCACTCATTGATGAGATCCCAAGTCTCTCCCTGGTCAACTGATCTATATGCATTGACACCTCCGGTGAATAGAATGTCAGGATTTGATTTTGATAGAAAAATTGCAACCTCCCAAGGTTGTATGGGGATCTCTGATTTGGTTTCCCAAGTCATTCCGCCGTCTTCGGACATATAGATCATATTATCACCATCGTAGGAGTATAATCTATTGAGCCCATCTTTTTGAGTCGCCACTAGATTTGCTCGGCCATCGGCTCCGAAACTAAACGGAACTTGTGGATTGATGCTTTCCAGTATGGATTCTGTATGATTCCATTTATAGAGTTGACTTTGATTTTCTGTGAATTGCTCTATGATCAGTATTTCGTCCGAAAAATGAGGCTTTACCATGGCAATATTATTGAGGTCAGAGGTGCCAAAAGTATAGAGTAAGCGATAGTTTTCGCCAGCATCCTCAGTCGTGTAGAGTTGTACATCGCTCCACCAATCTTTTCGAAATAATAAAAAGATTTGACTTTTATTACTGTCGAGTTGCTCCGCATTTTTGATTCGCCAGCCGTTCGATCCATTCATTCCATTGGCTGCAAGCCATGAGGTACCACCATCATCTGAGTAGTAAGGATCACCACCTACAGCAGAGATCAATCTTTTTTGCTCGGCGATGGTATCACTTAAAAATAGGTATCGATTAGCAAAACGAAGATCTTGTTGAATCACATTCCATTCACTACCATCACGCTTACCTTTGAATATCGACCCACCAGCACTTACGAGATATAGCTCATCTGTATCTTGGTCATATACTACATCGAAGACACTACCAGATTGATTTTGACTTCCTCGCTCTATCCATTCACCTGATATATTACCGTTAGCTACGGTCTCTATACCGTCTCTGGAGGATAGATCATTTTTACGCCTCTCGGCCTTTATTTGATGTTTATTTATTGCATTCTGGTGCTCTATCTGTTTCCAAGAGACATCTGGTGCCGCCCAGTGTAGTTTTTCGAAATACTCTTTTTTCAGATCCTTAAGCTCACCATCTTCCATATCGAGCTTGACCTCAGTAGGCTGCGGCATAAATTCTTGTTTGCAACCATAGGTTAATACGATTGCGAAGAGAAATAAGTAGTAATTTTTATACATCAATCTGTCTTAAACGTTTTCTAAATGATCATCCCAATTTTGAGCTTTTGGTTCTCCTAATTTACCTATAGATTTGCCGACCACCATAGCTACGGTAGCATCTCCTGAGACATTTATAGTAGTTCGTAACATATCAAGAGGACGATCTACGGCAAAAACAAGGGCTAGCCCTATAGCCAAGTACTCAGCTGGAAGACCGACGGCTTCTAATACAATGACGAGCATCACCATGCCTGCACCTGGTACTGCGGCAGAGCCAATAGAAGCCAAAGTTGCAGTCAATATAATAGTGAGCTGATCTCCAAAGGTCAAATCAAAATTTAGTGCTTGACATATAAATACGGCAGCCACAGCCTGATATAAGCTAGTGCCATCCATATTGATGGTAGCACCGACTGGACATACGAATGATGTGACTTCCTTTTCTACTCCAAGATGCTCTTCTACTCGTTCCATTGTTACGGGTAGGGTAGCAGCACTTGAGCTCGTAGAAAAAGCAAGTAATTGTGCAGGGCTGATCCCTTTAAGGAAAAATGATGGAGACTTTTTAGTATAAAGAGCTACCACGGTGATATAGATACCAAGCATGCAAGCTAATCCTATGATCACCGAAACAGCATACCATGCAAGTGCCACCAAGATATCGCCATCAGGAGCTTCTACCATGAGAGCAGCCAGCAGAGCAAATACCGCATATGGTGCCAGGAGCATAATAAGATCTACCATCTTTAATATGATATCATTGACACTGTCAAAAAAGGCCTTGACAGGCATGCGAGCTTTTTCTTCAATCAGCAGCATACTGATACCAAAAAATACAATAAAGAAAATAACCTGTAGCATACTCCCATTGCTACTTGCGGCTGCAAATATATTATCAGGTACCATATCAACTATAAACTGTAATGGTCCAGTCTCACCCTGCGCCTGTGCCGCGGTGACTTTAGCTCCAGCTGCAGCGGAGTTTTCCGATGCCAATCGATCTAAGGTCTCTTGACCAATCGAGTTGCCAGGTTGAACAATATTGACCACGGTAAGTCCGATAGAGATCGCTATAACCGTAGAAATCATATATAAGACAATCGTACGACCACCAATCTGAGAAAACTTAGAGATATCCTTGAGGTCAGAAATTCCTTTGAGAAGAGACGCAATAATTAGTGGAATTGCAATCAGCTTAAGTAAATTGATGAATATCTTGCCCAATGGACGTATCCAATCATTAATTAATTCAGCACCAAAAGAAAATTTGGACATTACTATCCCAAATACAACTCCCAATACCATCCCTATCAATATCTGCCAATGCAGTGCTAGTTTTTTCATGTAAAGCTATTTGATGTGAAAATAGGGATTAGAAATTGGTATAAGAAATGAGCTTTTAGGATTGGTGTAAAAAGAGCCCAGTATTTCAAATCTAGCTCTTAGGATCTGTTTGGAAAAAGAGTAGTTGTTTTAGTGGAAAGAAACATACTGCCTTTTGAAAAGTTTAAAAATGATTATCAGCTTTTTGGAGGATTAAATTAAAAGATATCTCGGCTTCGCTCGATAGGAAATGACAATAAGTAGCTTCACCTTAACACCTTAACACCTTAACTTTTCACCGCCCGTATCATTTGCCTTTTACCTGGAGGGCCTTCAAGTCTATCTACATCAAACCCCAAAGCGATGAGATGCCTGCGGAATGCACCTTGAGCACAATAGGTGACCAATACGCCATCTTGTACGATGAGATCTGTCGCAATATTCAGCACTGGTGGACGCCAAAGCTCTTCTTGAGTGCCTGGCCCAAAAGCATCATAAAATACCAAGTCGATATCCTGATTGAGGTCTAATTCTTCAATTGGAGAGGATATTTTGTGTAAATGAAAGCAAGGGGAAATCTCACAGATCTGATCCCACGGAGCCTCATGTAAATGATGAAAGCGCCGAGGCTCAATATCTAGCAAATTGGGATAATTAATAGATTTCCAAGTGTTTTCTTCTATTGGATAAGCCTCGATGCTATGATATATGATGGTCCGTTGATGTTTACCAGCCCATAACAAAGCAAGTAAGGCATTTAGTCCAGTACCAAAACCCATTTCAAATATACGGATGGGTTTATCATCAGGCTTAATGTCTACAAGATAATCTAATCCTGCTTTTATAAATACATGATTACTTTCTTGTATAGCGCCATGAGTACTGTGGTAAGTAGTCTCAAATTGACCACTCATCAAGGTATGAGAACCATCTTGAGATTGTATGATCTCGTTATTAGGCTTGTTCATTTTGATAAGCTAAAGCTTCATTGATTTCTGACACCGTGATATCAAAGTGAGATGTATCAAAAAAGCATTCTCCATTTTTGATCAGTAAAACCTGAGGAGACTCGTGATGAACATTAAACTGTTCTGCTATGGCATTAGAAAGAGCTCGATAACTCAATAGATCAAGATAGTAGAGCTCCAATGGCTCAGAAAGTTCGTCTATGTGGTCTTCAAGCCTCAGTTTGGCCATTCCAGATATAGGACAAGTGGTACTATGTTTTAGTATTAAACATGTTTTATCCTTTGACTTTTCAGTCAAAGAATGCAAAGACTCAGGAGAGTCTAAAGCGATCCAATGATTCATAACCCTTATTTCAGCAATGAAATACTTGTAATAGGATTGATTTTAAAGTTGTTTGGGCACCCTTGTCCACCTCGGTTACAAGAACTCATGACTGATACAATAATTGCAAGTGCAAAAAACCAGCTAAGTCCCTTTAGTCCATTTCGATTTTTCATATGTTCAATTTTAAGCGAATTCCGAGCTGTAAAAGTATTAGAAATATTTTACATATCATTTAAATACCTTTACACTTCGAGACATATTAACGACAACAATCACTTTTTAGTTTATGCGCATACACTTAATTGCCATCGGAGGAGCCGCCATGCACAATATTGCACTCGCTCTACATAAAAACGGACATACCGTTACCGGCTCAGACGATGAGATATATGAGCCGTCTCGATCACGATTGCAAAATGCGGGATTATTACCTGATTCCTTCGGGTGGGATGAAGATCGCATAGATAAGTTCATAGATGCAGTGATACTAGGCATGCATGCTAAAGTGGATAATCCAGAACTGATCAAAGCACAGGAATTAGGTATAGAAATATACTCTTATCCCGAGTTTATAGCTTTACAATCCAAGAATAAAAAGAGGATTGTCATTGGTGGATCGCATGGCAAAACGACAACGACTTCCATGATTTTGCATGTTTTGAAGAGTCAAGAAATAGCATTTGACTACCTTGTAGGAGCTCAGCTAGAGGGGTTTGATCATATGGCACAGTTGAGTGATGCACCTATCATAGTGATTGAGGGTGATGAATATCTGAGTTCTCCAATTGATCGCAAACCAAAATTTCTACATTATCATCCTGAAATAGCCGTCATCACAGGGATTGCTTGGGATCATATTAATGTATTCCCTTCTTTTGATGAGTATAAAAATCAATTTTCGCTTTTCGCGAAAAGCATTTCCACAGACGGAGTTCTGTTCTATTATAACACAGTATTGATAGAGGAAGCTGCATCATCTTTTTTAGGAAAAAAACAAGGATACTCGGGGTTTTATCAAAATGAACGTGGAGAGGTCAGCTTTGGTGATAAAGGTGTAAGTCTACAAATATTTGGTGCTCATAACATGCAAAATCTTGAAGCTGCGTATCTTGTATGTGCAGAGTTAGGTATTGATGATCGATCCTTTTTAGAGGCGATGACCACATTTAGAGGTGCTGCTAAAAGGCTGCAATTACTTCATTCAAACGAGAGTACAGATATATTTCTTGATTTTGCTCATGCCCCTTCCAAAGTAAAAGCAACGACGGCGGCGGTCAAATCTCGATTTCCCAGTAGACCACTTGTGGCCTGTCTTGAACTACATACTTTTTCTAGTCTCAATCAAGATTTTCTACCTGAATATAACCATAGCTTGAACGCCGCAGATATTGCAGTTGTATTCTATGATGAACATACACTCAAGATGAAAAATCGCCCAGATATAGATCCTGAGTTGATTTTAAAAGCTTTTCAGCATCCAAATCTAAAGGTCATCAAAGAAAAAGCAGAAATGCATCAATATATTAATACCCTTGAAAGTAAAGGTAATACGCTCTTGTTTATGTCAAGTGGTACTTTTGGTGCTTTTGATTTGAAAGTCTACTTTTCTCATAAAGAATAAGTTTTTCCCAACCACGGACTCTGATTACCGTTAATACTTTTATATTTTTGCGACTGATAATAAAAAACAAGATCCATGTCAAGAATAATTACACTTAGAGATGCTATAGGAGAGGCTATGTCAGAAGAGATGCGTCGTGATGAATCTGTCTTCCTCATGGGCGAAGAAGTGGCTGAATATAACGGTGCTTACAAGGTCAGTAAAGGAATGCTTGATGAGTTTGGTCCTAAGCGAGTGATCGATACTCCTATTGCAGAGCTAGGATTTGCAGGTATAGGTGTAGGAGCTGCGATGAATGGACTTAGACCTATCGTAGAGTTCATGACATGGAATTTTGCAATCTTAGCTTTTGATCAAATAGTCAATAATGCAGCTAAGACTCTCTCGCAATCGGCAGGTCAGTTTTCTTGCCCGATAGTATTTAGAGGTCCTTCTGGTTCTGCAGGGCAATTAGCGCAGCAGCATAGTCAGACCTTCGAAAGCTGGATGGCAAACTGTCCAGGACTTAAAGTGATATCTTGTGTAGATCCATACGATACTAAAGGATTGATGAAGTCCGCTATACGAGATAACGATCCAATTTGTTTTATGGAATCAGAAATCATGTATGGTCTAAAAGGAGAAGTGCCAGAAGAAGAATATCTAGTACCTATTGGTAAAGCAGCCGTAAGAAAAGAAGGTACTGATGTGACCATCGTATCTTATAACAAAATGATGGAGGTTGTAAAAACTGCAGCAACAGAGTTAGAAAAAGAGGGCATCAGTGCAGAAGTAATTGACTTACGTACGATCAGACCATTGGACTATCACACGATAGTAGAGTCTGTCAAAAAGACGAATAGAGTAGTTGTGGTAGATGAAGCTTGGCCTTTCGCAGGAGTATCTTCTGAGGTAGCATACGAGGTACAAAAATATGCGTTTGATTATCTAGATGCGCCAGTGGTAAGAGTGAACTCTGCGGATACTTCATTGCCTTATGCACCTACATTAGTAGAAGAGTATCTCCCAAACCCAACTAAAGTGATACAAGCAGTGAAAGAGGTCATGTATGTGAATGCATAAGATGTGCATTTGCGGACAAATTTTGACTTTCGGAATTGCCATCAAAACATTTGGGTACTCAAATACGATACTCCTTCATTAAACCTTAAAAAAGGATTGATATGAACGATCATGATCTTATTTTAAAATATTTTGTCGAAGACATTTTATAAAAGATTATGTGAGAGGTAAGCGGTTCCATGTAGAAAAACTTTTTTTTGGAAATTGCGAAGCTCAATAAAATTTTAATACATGAAATTCAATACTAAAGTAATACATGCTGGAGTACATCCAGATCCTTCTACTGGTGCTATCATGACGCCTATATTTCAGACGTCAACTTATGTACAAGACAGTCCAGGAGAGCATAAAGGCTTTGAGTATGCACGTACTCAGAATCCAACTAGATCGGTCCTAGAAGAAAATCTTGCAGCGCTTGAAAATGGAAATCAAGCCATCTGTTACGGAAGTGGATTAGCAGCTACTGATGCCATTCTTAAGCTTCTGAAACCAGGCGATGAAGTCATTTCTACGAATGATCTTTATGGCGGTACGTACCGTCTTATGCAGCGGGTATTCGGTAAGTACGGTATTACTTTCAAGTTTGTAAACCTTAGCGCTGGCGGTAATGTAGAAGATCATCTTACTGAAAATACAAGGATGGTATGGATAGAGACTCCGACCAATCCCATGCTAAACATTATCGATATCAAAGCTGTAGCCCAAAAGCTGAATGGTAAGGATATTATTGTCGTAGCTGATAATACCTTTGCAAGTCCATACTTGCAAAATCCAATTGATTTGGGTGCTGATTTGGTAGTTCATTCTGCGACTAAATATTTGGGCGGGCATAGTGATGTGGTACATGGAGTGGTGATTTCTAAAGAAAAAGAACTCGGTGATCAGCTGAGATTTTTACAAAATGCGGTTGGCGCTGTACCTGGCCCACAAGATTGTTTTTTGATATTGCGAGGTATAAAAACACTGCATCTAAGAGTACAGCGATCTTGTGAAAATGCAGCTAAAGTTGCGGAGTTTCTTCAAGGGCATAAGGCTGTTTCTAAGGTATATTATCCTGGAATAGCCTCTCATCCAAATCATGAAGTAGCAAAGAGTCAAATGAAAGACTTTGGTGGTATGGTATCATTTGATCTAGAGCAAAATACTGAAGCGGCTGCGGTTAAAGTATTGAGTAATACGCATCTGTTTTCGCTTGCCGAATCTTTAGGCGGTGTAGAATCTTTGATCGGGCATCCCGCCAGTATGACACATGCGTCTATTCCTAGGGAAGAGCGTATGAAAGTTGGTTTGACTGATTCTTTGATAAGACTGAGTGTTGGAGTAGAGGATGCTGATGACCTTATTGCTGATTTGGATAAGGCTCTTGGGATGTTGTAGATAAGGTTTAACTAGCCTTTCTTGAATTGGTCATGATCGTTGTTATTAATAAATTAATATATATGATTTTTTCTTTTTGAATAATACCTTTATGAGGCTATTTCATAAAAGGTCAGAAGTAGGTATTTTTGAAAAAAAGAATCTAAGTTATGTATAGAATTACTCTTTTCTTATTAATGTTAGTCTTACTTTCTTGCTCAAACGAATCAGTTTTAAACGAAAGAAATGACGAGGAATATCAAATCTTAGCTGATCATTCTTTTCATCCTAATTCATTAAGTGTAGCTCATTTCTTGGCAAAAAGCCGTGGGGGTACGGAGGAAGATATGGAGATTCGTCGTTTGGAGGATTATGAACAATTAAATTTGTTTTTTAGAGAGTTAGAAATATTAGTAGGCACTAAAGATCTCAAGAAGCTAAAGGATAATCGAGTTATTGAAGTATATGACGAAATAAATGAAACTGTTTCGTTAACCGTAAACTGGGTCCGTGAGCCTTTTGCACTAGTTAAATTAGTTATAATAACAGACAAAAATTATGACATTTTGAATAGTGGAGTTCTAAGAATCGAAATCAATAAGGAAGCCGATGTAGAACATAGAGATAATATGATCGACCTAATAAAAAGTGCCAAACTTTACAAGATCAAAGATTATATAAAAAAGAGTAACGATTCAGACATTATCTGGGAAGAGATTAAAGATTGTTTAGATCTTTTAGAAGACATAAGTGATTCAGGAAGTAATGGAGGATCTGATGGAGGTACTGGGGGTACTGGAGGTGCAGGAAATCCTGGGAATGGTGGTGGATCGGGAGGTGGAAAAGAATGTTATATGTTGGTATGTGGATGTGTTAGTCATCCTGGTGGTTACGGTGCTTATCCAAAATGTAGATGCACCAATAAACCCAATGTATTTAAGCGAGTACCATGCCCTAAAGGTGGTCAGGAGATTGATGTAGATGCGATAGAAGTAAATAAAAGTTCCAATTCTATTTGGGATTGTATAGAGACTCTTGTTGAAATTGGCTTATTGTCAGATCTTGATTTAATAGAGATGAAGTTGGACAATTGTGAAGGCTTGGGATCTACTCTAGATATTGATTTATTATCAGGCGGAAATGAAAATTCAGAATTTGATGATAGCTCATTTTGTACCTCTTGGGAATCCTATGAAGATGAATGTCTGCAAGCAAGTTCAGAAGAAGAAGCCCAACAAAATACTACAGCATATGCAGAATATTATTTTACATGCCCTCAGCTTTTTCTCAATACTATCAGTAATCCTAGCAACTGTATTGCAAAAGATCAAATAGATTGCTATTGTGAATCCATGAATGAATTCGAGGAATCATATGATCTCGATTTGAATAAAATTGAATGGAGTTTAGTAACTGCAACCGCCTCATCACTAGAGCTAAACGAGGAAATAAACTGTTCTCACCCAGAGGAATACGCCGAAACGGTAGTGGAAGCCTTATTTAATTATCGATTAGTTTTAAATAAAGTTATGCTTGATTATGCTACAGCCCATATTTCAAGTACAGGAGAAGAGACGACTTTTTACAATCTATATGGTTACGGAGGATTAACTCAACGAATTGATGGAATTTGGTATTACGAAAGACAAAAATCTTTTGAAGATGATGATATTGTCCATTTTAAATATGATGAAACTGTAAATCCTAATCAGTGGCGTCAAATCTATAAGCATGAATTACCAGTTGAAGCTCATCTTCTTGAACAAGTATCACTGGCAATTTATAATAGTGGGCACGACATACTAAACTACATGGGTTTAATACCAGTTGCAGGTGAAGTATTTGATGGCATTAACTCCATTTGGTATTTCGGCGAAGGTGATTACACTAATGGAGCTATTTCAGGTGCTTCATTAATTCCTTTTGCAGGGACATGGGTCGGAGGATCAAAAGCGGTTCGTAACACTCTAAAATTATCAGATAATTTATTACAATCTAAACAAGGTTTAAACTACGCCAGAAGATACTATTCTTCTTTGAACCATACGGAGAGTGCACTTTCTCATGTACATAGACATACTGTTGACAATTTAAATAAACCTATTCATGGGATTTTCGATGATCCTAGTGATGTTGTTGGGATTATAGATGAAGCATATGTACTATTCAAGAATAACTCAAATATAATAAGTAACACAACTAACGGTTTTGGCAACGTAGAAATTATAATAAATCTTCAAAAAAATATTGGTAAGCAGGGAGGTAAGTTTGGGAATGGCTCAACTCTCCAAAACCTCAAATTAGTGTTTGATCCTAACACTAATAATGTAATAACAGCTTTTCCAAAATAATATTTAGCTCCGCCTAACATAAAAAACCTTATGAATGATTGAGATTATAGTTAACCTGAACGTTATATACGACAATATCACATTAAAAGTATTAGACAAGGATTCAAAATTTAGTTTAATTTCTGATTCATATTGGATTCTTCAAGAACTGAAATGTAGCGGTCTCGAAAGATCCTTTAAAGAAGAGTATCAAAACGAAATAGAAAAAATTAATAAGAGCTTCTGGGCTTTAGTGTTTCATAAGAACTATTACTTTCCAGTAGATCTATCAGATCAATCAGTTACTTATCTTATAATTCGAAGGATTAATAAAAATTTCACCAATGTATACTTCAAAACTTATTTAAATATTGAAGGTCATTCTACTACATTCAGATTTGATGAAGAATATGAACCAATCTCTGGAGATTATGTAATACTAGATTCCTTTGTCTGTGACAGTTTTCGAATTGATCTTAAGTTTATCTAATTAAAAAAAAATTATTGTTTTTGAATTTCAATAGTTTAGACTAAATTTCAAAGGTAGTGGATTCATTTAAATATTTTAAAAAGACTAACATTGATTACCAGAATATATTAATGTTTTTAGACCAACCTAATATTAAAATCTAATCTTTAGAAATATATCTGAAAAGCAGTAATTAAGAAAAGTCCATCTATTACTTTAAATTGCTTTCTTTTGGTTTAAGAAAGTACATTAAGTTTTTCGATTAAGAATATATTCGGCATAGCTTTAAAATTTTATGGGTTATAATCAACTTTGATTTGCGCAATAGTCTTTTTTAGATCATACAAATTATATTAAAATTCAAATCCCAAATCAGAACCTAAACATCAAATCATGGGCAGAGGATGACCGTCCACGTGAAAAGCTCTTAGCCATCGGTAGGCAAAACCTTACCGATGCCGAACTCATTGCCATTTTAATGAGGTCAGGATCGAGAGAAGAGACTGCTGTTGGATTGGGGCAAAGAATATTACAATCCGTAAATAACGATTTATTTGAACTCAGTAAATTGGAAGTTAAAGACTTGACTCAATTTAAGGGAGTAGGAGAGGCGAAAGCAATCAGTATTATAGCCGCCCTAGAGCTGGGGCGACGCAGAAGAGATACCAAAAAAACCAAAAAGAAAAAAATCACATGTAGCGCCGATGCTTATGAGGTGGTCAAGTCTAAATTATTGGATCTTCGGTTAGAAGAGTTTTGGGTCATACTACAGGATCGGGCAGGGCATGTTATCAAATTAGAATTGATCAGTAAAGGTGGAGTCTCTGGTACCGTTGTAGATACTCGGCCAATACTAAAATCTGCGATCGCTCATCTCGCAAGTACTCTGATTTTAGTTCATAATCATCCATCGGGAAATCTAAGACCTAGTGCCGCAGATATCAAAGTCACTAAAAGAATTTCTGAAGCAGCTAAACTTTTGGATATGCAAGTCAACGATCATCTAATTGTAACGGATGATGGATATTATAGCTTTGCTGATGAAGGGATGTTATAAAGCACCCTACTTTTATCCAAACCATTGCGGAGAATATATGTTACTTTGCATGGACTTATGAGTAAGGTAAATACACAAACGAAAAAATTAGATCTAAAACTGCTTGGTCGAGTACTTCAACTTGCTCAACCATATCGAGCCTTGTTTTGGCTGTGTATTTTCCTGGCAGTAATCATTGCCCCCATCAATGTTGCTAGACCTAAGATTATACAAATCATAGTGGATAATCATATCTCTGACGGCAGTATAGAAGGTATAGGTTTTTGGATACAAATATTTGTCGTTTTCATCGTAGCCAACGTTATCTTGAGGTACTTATTTATTCATAGATCAGCATTGCTAGGGCAATTAGCGATTAGAGATCTACGGATAAAAGTCTTCAAACACATCAATAGTTTAAGATTAGGTTTTTTTGATAAGACTGCGGTTGGTACTACTACCACACGTACTATAAACGATGTGGAGACCATTAACACCTTGTTTTCTCAAGGATTCCTAACTATTATAGCTGATATTTTAGCCATTCTGGTGATTATTATTGTTATGCTATTTACTAGCTGGAAATTGACCTTAATTTGCCTGACTTCACTCCCTTTTCTGATCATCGCTACTTATGTTTTTAAAGAGAAAGTAAGAGCTGCGTTTCAAGTGGTTAGAGCAGAAATTTCTAGAATGAATGCATTCTTACAAGAGCGTATATCAGGTATGAAAATCGTACAGATATTCAATGCAGAAGAGCAGGAGAAAGAGCGATTTAAAGAAATCAATAGATCTTATACTCAAGCCAACTTAAATGCCATACTATATTATGCTGTATTTTTCCCTGTAGTAGATATTATTAGTGCTGCGGCACTAGCATTGATGGTATGGTGGGGAGCAGGTAGTTACCTCAATGATAGTGGAGTTACCTTTGGAGTATTGGTTGCTTTCCCGGTTTATCTTAATATGCTTTTTAGACCTGTACGTATGCTAGCGGATAAGTTCAATACCTTACAAATGGGGATGGTAGCTGCGGATCGAATCTATGGAATTTTGGATAATACAGAGCAAATAGAAAACAAAGGAACAATCATAGCTACAGAACTAAAAGGTGATATCAAATTTGATCATGTAGGCTTCAGTTATGATGGTAAGCGAGATGTTTTTCAAGATCTAAATTTTGATATAAAAGCGGGTGAGACTCTAGCTATTGTCGGAAGTACAGGAAGTGGAAAGACGACAATCATTAATATTTTATCAAGATTTTATGAGTTTCAGAAAGGCGAAGTATTGATCGATAATACTTCGATCAGATCTTACGAACTCAATAGTCTACGACAACAGACCTCTATCGTATTACAAGATGTATTTTTATTCAATGGGACCGTATTTGATAATATACGATTGAAGGATGAAAGTATCACAATAGAACAAGTAAGGCATGCAGCCGAAACCATAGGAGCAGATGTATATATTGATGCTCTGCCAAGAGGCTACGATTTTCATATCACAGAAAGAGGCCTCAACCTTTCAGTTGGGCAACGTCAATTAATTTCTTTTGCCAGAGCACTAGTTTTTGATCCGCGCATTCTTATTTTGGATGAAGCTACGTCAAGCATAGATACTCAGACAGAGGCGGTTATTCAACATGCTATAGAAAAATTGATAGATAAGCGTACCAGTATCATCATTGCACATAGATTGACTACCATCAAACATGCGGATAAAATTTTAGTCATGGGTAATGGTAAACGACTAGAGTATGGATCACATGATGAACTTTTACAGATCGCAGATGGTCGATACAAAGAATTGTACGAAATGCAATTCGTCGATGCTGAAGAGGTGCTTGAGTCATAATTGACTATTTTTATATAAATAATCGTGTTTTAGGGATATTAATAAACATGATTTGTGTTATATAATTAGACAATATCAAAATAACGAATGACCTTATTTCAATATAATACTAATCGGAGTCCTTTTGGTGGTATAGTACCCCTCATACTTATCATTGCTCTGTTTTTTGGACTATTTTGGGTAGCTGGACAGTTATATACTTGGCTTTCAGTTGCTGCGCCTTTCCTCTTGATCATAGCTTTGTTTTTAGACTATAAAGTGGTGATTAATTATGGAAAATACATCATCGGATTGTTTCAAAAAAATGCAGTGATGGCCGTACTTATGGTACTGCTGACCTTCTTTGGATTTCCTCTAGTTTCTTTATTCTTACTTTTTAAAGCCTATACGAGTTATAAACTCAAGGGAATGCTCGAAAAGAAAAATGAGTATACACAATATGAGGAAGTACAAGAGGACGATGACTTCCTAGAACTTCCAGACCTAAATAAGCAAAAGTCTAAACAGTCTAATTCTACATCATCAGATTATGAGCAATTATTCGATTAAATTGTGATTATTACCTATTTTTTTATCTGTGCAGGATTGGCAATATTTTACGTATTGATGCTTCTTGGAGTCTTGACAAGCTGGCAATCGTCTGAAGAATTTAAATCTAGTGACTCTAATACAGATCAGAATCACCAGTTTTCTATAATCATTGCTGCCAGAAATGAGGAATCAAACATCCGAAAATGTATTGAAAGTATTTTAGCATCTAATTTCCCAAAGGATCAATACGAGATCATAGTTGTGGATGATCACAGTAAGGATCAAACTACTGAGATGGTATCTAGTTATGCAGATCATGGTGTCCGATTGTTACAGTTAGACAGTGGTTTACATGGCAAAAAGGCTGCTTTATCCCATGGAGTAGAGCAAGCTAAGCATGAGTGGATTGTAACAACAGATGCCGATTGTACAGTTACTCCCACATGGTTATTGTTACTGGATCAGTATATCTCAGCGTATAAAAAGGACTTTGTGGCTATGCCCGTAGTGTTTGAAGAAAATGATGCTTTTTTTCATCGATTTCAATCATGTGACCTACTAGGTACTATGGGAGCAACACTGCACGGTATCAAAAGTCAACAATATCATATGGCCAATGGCGCTAATATGGCCTTTAAGAAATCAATGTTTCAGCGCTTAAAAAATGAAGCCTACGAAAGCAATGATATAGCCTCAGGTGATGATATGTTTTTGATCCAAAATATCGCATTAGAAAATCCAAGATCGGTAAGTTTTCTGAAATCCAAAGAGGCTGCCGTGACCACGAAAACTGAGCCTACTGTATCAGGATTTATACGTCAACGCATCAGATGGGCGTCAAAATCAAGTGCATATCCACAAAAAGGTATTTATAATGTTTTAGTCCCCACTTTTTTGATCAATTGCAGTATCCTTCTTAATTTGATATTAGCGCCTTTTACAGGCTTCTTGACTTTATTTATAGCCCTGTTTCAGATGCTATGCAAGTGGGCAGTAGATTATCTTTATTTGTATCAGATTTCGGAGTTTTTTGGAAGAGCACGAGATACTAAATGGTACATCTTTTTAGCTCCTCTTCATATGTTGCATATTATCTTTTCTGGCTTCGTTGCTTTATTGCCATTCAAGGTTGATTGGAAGGGTAGGAAGGTTTAGAAGTCTAAGCTTAAGTCCAAGTTCAATATCAAGTTCAAAGATTATTTTAGATGATTAGTTGTTAGTGAACAAGTTACCAGTATAGAAATGTATAACTCTGTGAAAATCAGTGCCCCTCTGTGCCTCTCTGTGTAAAAAAAGTTAACTAGTTGTCAGTGGACTAGTTGTTAGCTCATAAAAAATCAACTCCGTGTCCTACGTGCTCTCCATGGTTCAAAAAAATCAACGAGCAACTACAAAACTCTTAGTACTCACCTTACCATCATTAATCACTCTTATAAAGTAACTACCTGCGGAAAGAGCAGTACAGTTGAGCTGCATATTTGGATTATTAGTAATAGAGCCACTTAGTGCTAAGTATCCATTGTATGCTACGATGTGATATTGACCATTTACAAAGATTGGATCTACCGCAAACTGGAGTTGATCTCCAATAATAGGATTAGATTTTATTTGAATCGCATCGTTTACAACTGTTTCATTAGTATTAACACCTGAAAATGCTAAGTTTCTGTATTCGATTATTTTATTGGGTCCTGAGCTTGGGTAACTATTTCCATTAGTGGCAAAATAGATGGCTCCTGTATGTGGATTAATACATATATCCCTGAGCCTGCCATAGTTCTTAAAATATTGCTCTTCGCTTTCAACGGATTGACCATCTGCGCTAAGTTTGAGCACTGATATACGTGGGAGCTTGGCAAATCCTCCCAATACTGCCATCAGCATACTTCCTTGCCACTCTGGTATAGCTGGGTGATCATAATAGCATAAATCGTTGACCGCTACGCATGGAGACCACTCTGCCAATGGCTCTTTTACGTTGAAAGTATTACAGAAGTTAATCTCCGAATTGGTGTTGCAAGCTCCTTGTACGTTTGGCCAACCATAGTTTCTATCTTCTTCGATGATATTAAATTCATCAGATGACTGAGCTCCATGTTCTGAAGAGTAGAGTAGATCGTGTGGTCCATATGCAAGCCCTTGACTATTACGATGACCGTAGCTGTAGATATAACTATTCGGATCAGGATTGTCATCAGGAATACTTCCGTCAAGATTTATTCTGAGTAGCTTTCCATTAATATTCAATTGATCCTGAGAGAGTCCGCCATTACCGATATCACCTGTAGTCATGAGGATTTTATCGTCTCTAGATATCAATAGTCTTGCTCCATTATGGATATTTCCACCTGGGATATCATCAAGTAAAATGACTTCATTAGTCAAGCTAGTACCATCCCAATCATAACTTACGAGACGTTCTTTAATATTAAAAAATCCTTCGATATAATTATAGACCAAATACACTTTAGGTACATTCTCAAAATCAGGATGTAGAGCCATCCCCAATAGTCCAGGCTCACTATCGGCTTCTACAAGATTTTCGATGTTTAGGATAGTTTCCGAGACACCTGAGTTGGGTTCCATTCTGAGTACTCTTCCTCTTTTTTCGGTAATCCATAGATGGTCATCAGGACCGTACAGCATTTCCCATGGGACTTGTATACCGACTGCAACTTCACGTTCGGTAAGGGTGGTTTCTTCTAGTTCTATGGTTATTTGGGCTTTGATCGTAGATAATGTCAAGCTTAATAGTAATAAGAGCGATAGTATTCTCATAGCGTAAAATTAGTGATTTCTTTTTCAAGTAGTTGAGCCGATTAGCGGAGAAGTCGGCTTTAAGAATTCAGATATAAAGACCATTCCAAAATGCAGCGTAAAGTTGTGTTAAGTAATATTAATACGTGTCTAATTAAAAGTTATACTTCACAAAGACTATTAGAAACCAACCTAGATGACTTTAGCCTCAAAATTGTCACTACATTGTGTTAGAAATCAATTAATATGAAAAAGATCGTTTTCTTGTTTTTGATTATTGTTTCATTCTTGACTAATGGCTTTACTCAAAAAATGATAAGTGGTAAAGTAGTGGATGAGACTGGAGAGGCTCTTATCGGCGCCAATGTGATTGAGAAGGGTACTGAAAATGGCACTTCGACGGATATAGAAGGAGAATTTATCTTAGATCTTATAACAGAAAGTGATAGCATAATTATTTTCTATTTAGGATACAAAAGAAAGACTTTCAAGGCTCATACGAATGCTGTTCATAAAATGGAACAAGCAATGGAATTAATTTGCGATCCTTCTGGAATAATTGTTATTACCGATAACTCCTCCCTAGAGCATACCGCTCCACTGCCCATCCAAAAACTAAAAGCTCATCAATTCAAGCAAGATATAGATCTGACGATCACTCCATTCATTAACCGAGTACCCGGAGTCTATATGCATAGTGGAGCACTCAATACCAATCGTATAACGATTAGAGGTATAGGAACTCGATCACTATTTTCTACCTCAAGACTTCGAGCTTATTTCAATGATATTCCACTCACTTCTGGTGATGGAGAAACGACTATAGAGGATATTGATTTGGGTATGATAGATGAAGTACAAGTCTATCGTGGTCCTACAGCGACAAGCTATGGTGCTGGTCTTGGTGGTATGATTCATCTGAAGACTAGAAATCTAACGGATCGAGCCAATAATCATTTACTAAGTTCTAATACAGTTGGCTCTTATGGTTTACTTCGTACCACAAATACACTAACCTTAGGAAAGGGCTATCTGCCCTTCAATATGAAGCTCAATATCAATAAAACACATAGCGATGGCTACCGTGACAACAATGAATATGATCGACAAGGAGCAAGCCTATATCTAAGTACTTTTCAAAACGATAGAAACAATACTTCACTTTTAGTCAACTATATCGATAGCAAAGCTTTTATACCTAGCTCATTAAATGAAAATGATTATCTAAATGAACCGACGAAAGCAGCATTCACTTGGGGAAATGCTAGAGGGAATGAGGACTATAGTAAACTCATTTTTGGTGTCACGAATGAATATACCATTTCGAATAATCGAAACAATGAGACTTTCAGTAACAAGACAACCATCTTCGGAAACATCAGAGAAAATGATGAACGCAGACCATTTAATACATTGATTGAATCAAGTAATAGTCTAGGCGTTCGTACCACTTTTGATTATCGTGATCTGCATCAAGATACTTATTTTCCACAGTTGAGCATTGGCCTAGAATATTATAAAGAAGACTATGAGTGGAGTACATTGGAGACGCTGGAAGAGGGCAGTGGAGCTATGTTAAGTGATAATCAAGAAGATCGATCTTATCTTAATGTTTTTGCACAGAGTCAATTTACACTAGGTGAGAAATGGTCCATCTTAACAGGTTTCAATATCAATAAAACTCGATATGATTACCAAGATCTTTTCTTATCAAACGGAGATAACTCAGGAGATTATCAATACGATTGGAAGTGGAGTCCAAGCATCAGTGCTCAATACCAATATACTGATGAGCATCAGCTATTTGCCTTGATCAGTCATGGATTTTCAACACCTACACTTGAAGAAACTCTCACTCCAGATGGAGTAAACAATCCTGATATTCAGCAAGAAGATGGATGGAACTTTGAGCTTGGCGCTAAAGGTAGTAAAGACCTCCATAAGCTGAATTATGAAGTGAGCATCTATAGTATGCAGGTATCCAATCTATTGGTAGCAAAGCGCATTGCTGAGGATCAATTTCAAGGAATCAACGCTGGACGCAGTAGTCATACTGGGGTAGAACTTTATTTGGATTATCGCTTTAATCTAAGGTATTTTACTATCAATCCTATGATCACATATACCTATAGTCATCATCGCTTTGATGAGTTCGTAGATGATGATCAAGATTATTCGGGTAATGAAATGACAGGTGTAGCACCACATGACTTAAATATAGTCGCCCCTTGGAGTTATCGCAATCATTGGTACGGCAACTTTTCCTTTAAGTATTTGAGCGAAATGCCAATGCGAGATGACAATAGTATTTACAGCGATGCATACTCCACACTGGACGCTCAGCTAGGCTATAAATATGAATGGAGACGAATGAGTATAGATATAAACGGTGGTATCAGAAATATATTAAATGAGCAATATGCCAGTATGATATTAATCAATGCGGGTAGTTTTGGAGGGAATGCTCCTCGATATTACTATCCAGGTCTACCAAGAAATTTTTATGGTAATTTCAGACTAAATATCTCGCTATAAATGCAATAGTTTAGAGTGATTCACGAAGGCCAACTTCCTAGAAAATTCATGGCCTGAAAGATTTATGATTTAGACTTGATTAATTCTATTACATGCTATAGAACTAAATCAAGTTTATCTGATAAACTAAACCATGAGTACGGGGAGACTATTATATACGTATGGGATTGAGTACTTTCGTTGAGTTTTCAGTCATTTAATTAACAGAAATATCCTAATCATGAATCCAATATATATAGTTTCTGCACGTAGAACCCCCATGGGAAGCTTTGGAGGTGTCTTTGCTAATATTGCCGCAACCTCATTAGGCAGTACCGCTATCAAAGGTGCCCTACAAGCAGCAGAAGTATCAGCAACAGATGTGGATGAAGTTTTTTTTGGCAATGTATGTTCTGCCAACCTTGGTCAGGCTCCAGCTCGTCAAGCTGCATTAGGTGCAGGTATTCCCAATACTGTTCCTTGTACTACTGTCAATAAAGTTTGTTCATCTGGTATGAAATCCATCATGCTCGGAGCACAATCCATCATGCTAGGTATAAATGAAGTGGTAGTCGCTGGAGGAATGGAAAATATGTCTGCTATTCCATATTATATGCCCAAAGCAAGATGGGGTACCAAGTTTGGAGATACCAAAATGGTAGATGGTCTATCTAAAGATGGTCTTTCTGATGCGTTCCAACATATAGCCATGGGTAATTATGCAGATGCTACAGCAACTAAGTATAATATTAGCAGAGAATCGCAAGATGCATATGCCATACAATCCTATGAACGTGCTGCCGCAGCTACTACATCAGGTGTGATGGGTAAAGAAATAGTGGGAGTATCAGTACCTCAGCGAAAAGGAGATCCGATTTTGGTAACAGAGGATGAAGAATACAAAAAAGTAAAGTTCGAAAAGATACCTGCATTGCGTCCTGCTTTTAATAAGGACGGAACAGTAACTGCTGCCAATGCGAGTACCATCAATGATGGAGCAGCAGCGGTAGTTTTAGTAAGTGAAAAGTATCTTAAAGAGCATAATTTGACTCCCGTGGCTCGTATCGTTGGTTTTAACGA
Organism: Saprospiraceae bacterium; assembly: GCA_020629715.1. GTDB lineage: Bacteria > Bacteroidota > Bacteroidia > Chitinophagales > Saprospiraceae > JAHDGW01. Next base: position 398,557 of record JAHDCU010000002.1, on the reverse strand, counting down.
CGCTGCTCATGAACCAGAGTGGTTTACCACAGCTCCTACTAAGGCGGCAAAAGCATTATTAGCTAAGAAAGGAAAGAGAATATCTGATATATCTCATTTTGAGGTAAATGAAGCATTTTCAGTAGTAGCTTTGGCATTTTCAGAAATCATGGAGGTACCTCAAGATGTGATGAATGTTCATGGAGGTGCTGTATCCTTAGGGCACCCACTCGGAGCTTCCGGAGCAAGAATAGTGACAACACTTTGTAATGTCCTAGATACCCATAATGGTGGCTTAGGTTTAGCGGCTATTTGTAATGGAGGCGGAGGCGCTTCTGCCATGATGATAGAAAAACTCTAATCCATAGAACTTTTAAGCATTCTACGAATTACAGTTATATTGAAATTAAATTTTTTATAAACAATACTTAGATACTAATGAAGCAATTCAAATTATTAGCAGCCATGTTTATCATGTGCTTAACTATTCAAACACAGGCTCAAATCAAAACTCCTGCAGCGAGTCCATCGGCAAAAGTTATGCAGACTATCGGTCTTACAGATGTGATGGTTGAGTACAGTAGACCTGGTGTAAAAGGAAGAACTATTTTTGCTGAAGATGGTCTTGTACCTTTCGGTAAAGTATGGAGAACAGGTGCTAACTCCGCAACTAAAATAGATTTTTCTACAGATGTCATGATAGAAGGTAATAAGGTGTCAAAAGGAGCATACGCAGTTTTAACCATGCCTGGTAAAGCTCAATGGGCAGTTCATTTTTATGCTTATGAAGGCGGAAGATGGTCAAGCTATATTGAAAAAACACCAGATCTAGTTGTCAATGTTGCACCATCTAATATGGCTAATAAAGTAGAAAACTTCTTAATTACATTTGATGACCTTACAGACCAAGGTGCTAAAATGGAAATGCTATGGGATAATACAGCGATAGCACTCAATATAGGAGTGAATTCTGATGAAGCGGTAATGGCTGCAATTGAAAAGACACTCGGTGGCCCAACGGCTGGAGATTATTATACAGCTGGTAACTATTACCATAACTCAGGTAAAGATTTAGCTCAAGCTCTAGAGTGGGTCCAAAAAGCGACTAAAGTTGAAAATCCAAAATTTTGGCAAGTAAGAAGAGAAGCTTTAATCCTTGCAGATATGGGAAAAACAAAAGAAGCTATCGCGGCTGCAAAAAAATCATTAGACTTAGCTAAAGCTGCTGGAAACGATGATTATGTAAGATTAAATGAAAAGTCACTCGCTGAGTGGATGAAGTAATATGATCATTATTAAATGATATTATAAAGCCCGATAGTATTAATTCTGCTATCGGGCTTTTTTATTTTGAATAGGAGCATTTGTTATTTCTTCGGATCAGTCTATGTAGTTTTGTGATATGAATTGGCAAACATGCTTTTCGGCAGAGACTGTATATAGACAACGATCAAGCGGTGGAGATAGATCGCATTATCAACGTGATTATGATCGATTGATCTTTTCATCCTCATTCAGAAGACTTCAGGCCAAGACTCAGGTATTCCCATTGCCGGGAAGTACTTTTGTGCATAATAGGTTGACTCATTCATTGGAGGTAGCCTCGGTAGGTCGATCACTCGGAGCTTCTGTTGGTGCAAGGCTCATTGAGTCAGAAGGTTTTGCTGATGAACAGGTAAAGAATTTTTATAAATATGAATTATCCAATGTTATTGCAGCGGGATGCTTAGCTCATGATGTTGGAAATCCTGCATTTGGACACTCAGGGGAGAAGGCAATATCTAATTTTTTCATTCAGAATGAATATGAGCAGATTGGTGATCAAAAGTTGTCGAAGTACTATTCTATCCCAGAATGGAATGACTTGATCAATTTTGAAGGTAATGCTAATGCGATTCGGGTATTGACTCAGAGATTCAAAGGGAAAAACCCTGAAGGGGTAGGTCTTACCATTAGTACTTTAGCTAGTATATTGAAATATCCTTGCAGTAGCTCAGAGCTAGATAAATCATACAAACACCGAAAAAAGTATGGCTACTTTCAGAGTGAAAAGAAGATATTTAAGACTATAGTTGATCGATTATTGTTTATCCAGCAGCCAGATTCTGGGTATAGTAGACATCCATTTGTTTATCTGGTAGAAGCTGCCGATGATATTTGCTATAGCATTATCGATATGGAAGATGCCCATCGGTTGGGGATTTTAGATTTTAGATCCACTTCGGAGATCTTAATTCGCCTCATAGAAGAAGTAGGACGAGAAGAAGATAATATACAGCGCATAAGTGAGATCTTAGCTTTGCTTACTGATCACAATGAAGCGATTTCGTTTCTCAGGGCAAAGAGTATCAATTCTCTTGTGATGGAATGTGTAGATGTATTTATGCAAAATAGATCTGCGATCTTAGCTGGATCATTTAATCAATCTCTCATTGGTATATTGGAAGGAAGGTGCCCAGTTCTTAAAGAGATCGAAAAGCTTTCAATCGAAAGGATATACAATCATCCAAGTGTAATTGAAATCGAAATCGCTGGTTATAACGTAATGTCAGAGCTACTTAATTTATTTTTAAAAGCCACGCTTTCTGCTTCACCATCTAGTTTAGATAAAAGTTTATTAAGATTGATACCACCGCAATTTGATGTGGCTCAGCAGCTTAGCCCATATCTAAAGACAATGAATGTGCTTGATCATATCAGTGCTATGACAGATACGTATGCTACCGAACTTTATCGGAAAATAAAAGGTATAGAAATATCTAAACATCGATAGCCTCAGGGAACTATATTGAAGCTATCTTTGTAAGTAGAGTTGAGTTTGAATGAAAGCTTAAACTTAAACTTTGACAAGTCGGGGCTGATTGGTATCGACAGGAAAGATAACTGATTAGTAAGCATGTCGGAGCAATGATTTTGCACTCCGTTAACAAATGAAAATCAAAACAACAACTGGCAATAGAAATTTTGCCTTAGCTGCCTAATTCTAGGAATTAGAAAGCTTTTGGGTCCTACGCTTGACGCCTAATACACAGCGTAAATTCCCATCAACAAACTTTGGGCTAGGAGCGTAGACGGTCTTGACTACAAACCGAAATTAAAAAGAATAAGCTGATGGACGGTCGCTCATACACCTACCTGATGTCGAAAACCCAAGTACGAGCTAAACATGTAGAAAGCTTTTTTGTGCTTTGTCTGGACCCGGGTTCGACTCCCGGCAGCTCCACAAGAGATGGTGGGAGGAGAAGTTTATTCCGCCCATGGCGAAACTCCCGGTGCTCGTCCCGTACAGAGTCGAGGCAGTTTCAGTAAAAACTATCCCAACAAATAATTAAGAGCCTGTAATACAAAATATTACGGGCTTTTTTGTTGAATCTAATAAGACTCCTTTTGACCAAATTAACACGTTGGACTTTCATCTTGCATGACCAAACTGCCTGATATTAATTAAAATCCTTAATCATCAGAATTAGAAAATTTTATTTCCGAAGTGCCATTACTGGAAGTTTTGTAATAAGGGCGTATGCAAGGCGTAAGCCTAAAACGACAATTAGTCAAAAACGCTAAAGTATGGACGGCGTTCAAATTTGATCTGCTGTTTTAACCAATTTTGTAACGGTTGAACTTAAAATACTTCCGCTCTAAAAATACTACTTACCACAGACACAATAACTCCAAGAGCTAAGGCCCACCAAAAATTTTTTACTTTAAATCCCGTGAGAAAATAATCTGCAACCATAATGATGATGGCATTAAGCACCCAAGCTAATATGCCCCAAGTTAAGAGCCCAAGGCTTATAAATTTCAAAATAGTCCCTAATGTTGAGCTTAATAAACTCACTATGATTGCAACTAGAAGCGCTTGTACGAAACTCTTGATTTCGACGCCAGGTAAAAAGTAAGCTGCAAGATAAAAGGCAACAGCACTTACTAAAATACACCAGATAATTCCCATGATTTTGGTTTTTCGATTTATCGTAAATTACGAAAGACTTGCGATTAATTAAAAACTTATGAGTTTCTATCTCTCAACACTTTATTTATTTCATTATTTTTAGCTTAATCCATTCAAACAGATAGACATTGAAGAGACTTTTAGAGCACAGCAAACTATTAAAGCAACTAAAGGGGTATGCTCAGAAAGAAAAGCTCTCTATCGATGAAGTAAAAAAAGAAGCGGAAAAATACCTCAAAGAGTTATACACGGTTAAACACCCACTGACGCATGCCTTAGCTCTACAAGGAGCGGAGTATGTTGTTTTTAGAGCATATGAAGAGCTAATTGATGTACGGCATGAAGAGCTTAAAAATCTAGCAAAGATCTTAAGGCGCAATTCTGTTGCCTTCGTCATGACACATAAGACCTATATCGATATGTTCGTCTTGGCTATAGTTTTAGCACAATATGGTCTTCCGGTACCTCACGTATTTGCGGGTATTAATATGGCTTTTTGGGGCTTGGGTGATCTCGGACGTAAAGCAGGTGCAATTTTTATCCGTCGATCTTTTAAGGACAACGAATTATATAAGATTATTCTTCGATTTTTCATAGCTAGTTTAGTAGATGATAAAGAGCAGTTTATGTGGGCGCTTGAAGGGACTCGGTCTCGTACAGGTAAGCTGGTATGGCCTAAAATGGGGATACTCAAATACATTCAAGAAGCCGAACAGCAGTCCAAGCAAGATGTAAAGTATATACCAGTATCCATTGTATATGATTTAATTCCTGATGTGGTAGACATGACCAAAGAGGGCCGAGGGTTTGATAAAAGTCCTGAAAGCCTCATGTGGTTTTTGAGCTATGTCAGAAAAATGGGTAAAGATTTTGGTAAGATATCCATTCGTTTTGGTGAACCAGTAGAGCTAGAAGAGGAATCCAAGTCTGAGTTGCCTATCAGTATCCCAGGTGCGGCTTCGAGTTTGCCGAAGTTTGCATTTGAACTAGTACATAGTATCAATCGGGTCACTCCAGTCACAACGACTAGTCTTATTTTTGCTAGCCTCTTGAGCAACTTTGCTTTATCCAAGAAAGGAATTGAGCATATGGTGATTGAGCTCATGAAGATCATAGAAAATCACAAAAGTGATGCTCTCGTAGATAGAGGTACTTCTATAGGTCAAGGTGTCCAGAAATCACTGAACATATTGTTGAAGTCTGGATTACTTCAAAAAGTAAATGATGGTACTCAAACTAAATATAGTGTTGTGCCTGAGCATTATATCAATGCTAGCTATTACGCTAACATGGCGGTACATCATCTTTACCATCGAGCATTCATCGAGCTGGCATTACTTAGTATTCAGTATGTAAAGACTAATAGGTCAAGAGCATTCTGGAAGGTCATAATGGAGTTAAGAGATTTGTTTAAGTTTGAATTTTTCTATTCTAATAAGGCCAGTTTTAGTGATGAAATAGAGCGTGACTTACAGTTGTTTTTACCAGAATGGAAGACGGTGCTTGATGATTCCAACTTTGATATTAAAAAACACCTTAAAGCACAAAGCATCATCATCGCACCAGTAGTACTTAATACATACTTAGAAGCGTATCGCGTGGTAGCCATTGCATTGAGCAAGGTCGATAGTAATAGATTGTATACGGACGAACAACTCTTAAGAACTTGCTTATTCATTGGAGAAGAGCTGCATTGGAAAGGCAAAATTCATCGGATAGATTCAGTTTCTAAACCTTTCGTTGAGAATGGAATAAGATTAGCTAAAAATAAAGGATTAGTTGAGGCGGCATATCAAGGCGATTCTAAGTCCATTCAAGATTTTTTGTTAAAGATCAATGGTATATCTAATCACCTGAAGTTTTTGATCGAGGAGCACGAGTGGGATAGGTCTGTATTGCAGTTACCTTTACCTATCGATAGAAGTATAGTGCCAGGATCCAAAACAAGAAGCATTACAGAAGATATTCTGGCAGGGGAAAAAGGTCCACATATTGGTGCTTTTTTCGATCTGGATAGAACATTGATAGATGGTTTTTCTGCGAAGCAGTTTTTTCAGACAAGACTGTTAAGTGGTAAAATGTCACCCAAGGAAATCATCTTTCAATTTAATGGAGCATTAGTTTATGCTTTTGGAAACAAGAATTTTGCTGGATTAGCTGCTATTGGTGCCAAGGGTGTTAAAGGTGTTAAAGAAAAGGTTTTTCTTGATGTCGGTGAGGAAGTATATCTTAAGCATTTAGCAAAGGCAATTTTCCCTGAATCGAGGGCACAAGTGGATGCTCATTTGGCTATGGGCCATACCGTAGCCATCATATCTGCTGCAACACCATATCAAGTCAATCCTGTAGCGAGAGATCTAGGAGTAAAGCATATAATGTGTACTCGAATGGAGCTAAACAATGGAATGTTCACAGGTAATATTGTAGAGCCAGCTTGTTGGGGAGAAGGTAAAGCTATGGCGGCGGAGTCATTGGTAGAAGAACATAATCTTGATTTATCTAGATCCTATTTCTATACAGATAGTGCAGAAGATCTACCGTTGTTAGATATCGTAGGTAACCCTCGTGCTGTGAATCCAGATAGAGAGCTGTCGGCAATTGCATTTGAGCGAAGCTGGCCTATTTATCGATTTAGTAATGCTCCACGGCCTGGAGTTTCTAATGCATTGCGAACCGTCTTAGCGGTAGGATCGTTGTTGCCGGCAACGTTGGCTGGAGTAGCTTCTGGTGCAATGACAGGTTCGTGGCGAGATGGAGCAAACTCTATGATGGCAGTTGTAGGTGACCTAGGTACTAAGCTTGCGGGTATCAAAGTCGTTGCTAAAGGAAAAGAAAACATGTGGAGTCATCGTCCTGCTGTTTTTATTTTTAACCATCAAAGTAATGTGGATTTATTGATTACCGCTAAGTTGTTGCGCAAGGATGCAGTAGGTATTGCCAAAAAGGAACTACAAAATACTCCTCTAGGACCAATACTTAAGATGGGAGGAGTTGTTTTTATCGATCGGAAAAATAAAGAAAAAGCGATCGATGCTTTAAAGCCTGCCGTTGAGGCACTTCAAAACGGTATATCGGTGGCTATTGCACCAGAAGGTACAAGATCGTATGATTACAAGCTAGGTCAATTTAAAAAAGGTGCTTTTCATATGGCCATGCAAGCAGGAGTCCCGGTAGTGCCCATCATAATCAAAAATGCGCATGATGCCATGCCACGTGGCACTAACCTGATAACACCTTCTGTGGTTAAAGTAGTCATAGCAAAACCAATAGAAACCCTAGATTGGACTAAAAGCAATTTGGATCAAAAGATAGAAGAGGTAAGAGAAGTCTTTCTAGAAGAACTTGGTCAATCAGAGACTATTTTACAAAAGGAAGATTATAAAAAGAAGGGTAAAAGGAAAGTGCCAACCACCGATGGGTAGCTGACACTTAATATCTTGTTAAGAAAGTTTCCCAATTGCTTAGAATATCTCTGTTCCTGCAAAATGGAATGAACCTTCTATAGCTGCGTTTTCATCAGAATCTGATCCGTGAACTGCATTTTCACCAATGCTGGTGGCATACTTTGCACGGATAGTGCCTTCCGCGGCCTCTGCTGGGTTAGTTGCACCGATTAATGTTCTGAAGTCTTCTACTGCGTTATCTTTTTCCAAGATAGCAGCTACTATTGGTCCAGAAGACATAAACTCTACAAGTTCACCATAGAAGGGTCTTTCTTTATGCACAGCATAAAATTCTCCTGCTTTTTGAGCAGAAAGTTGAGTATATTTCATTGCTACGATTTTGAATCCGCCAGCATTGATATGTTCTAAAATAGCTCCGATGTGTCCATTTCGTACCGCACCTGGTTTGATCATGGTGAATGTTCTATTTCCAGCCATATGATGTTTATTATGTTATAGTAAATTACTTAAAGCCGCAAAGGTAGAAAAGACAACGGATTTCTTGGTTTAATTAGTTTTTAATGTTTTTGAATTAGCTTTTCGGTCTTTGTAATTTTTTCCATACTTCTATTGTATTAAAGTATTTTGTAATACCCTCATTTTTAATGACATTTGTAGCCACTATGGGAGCCTTAGGTACGATAAAAGAAAAATTAGAAATTTCAGCTGATATAGCCATTATATCACATAGAAATCCTGACGGAGATGCCTTAGGCTCATCACTAGCTTTACAACGTGTTTTAGAAAAGAAAGGACATGTAGTCAAAGTAGTCATGCCGAGCTCTCATCCCGATACCTTTCATTTTTTACCCAAGATTGATGATATGATCATTTTTGATCAAGATCATGATTTGGCGAGAGAGACTCTTACTAAAGCGAAAATCCTATTTTGTTTAGATTTCAATAGCCTCGACAGAGTAGACAAGCTTGGTGAGACTATTCAGGCAAGTAAGGCTTATAAAATAATGATAGATCACCATATTGATCCTGAGCCATTTGTTGATTATGCTATTTCTGATTCTGGTGCAAGTTCTACTTGTGAAATGATTTTCGATTTTATACAAGATATAGGATATACCGAGTATCTAGATTTTCAGTCTGGGGATTGTCTCATGACAGGTATTATAACTGACACTGGATCATTTAGATACAACACCAACCCAAATGTCTATGTTGTCGCTAGTAAGCTCAAGCAGATCGGGGTAGATGATTATAGATTGAATGATTTGATTTATAATACAATGACGGAAAAACAATTGCGTTTATTAGGTCATTGTTTAGCCAATAGATTTGAGTTGATAGCCGAGCATCAAGCGGGAATTGTCTGGTTGACAAGGGAGGACTACAAGGAGTTTGATATACAGCGTGGTGATACGGAAGGAATTGTCAATTATATCTTAATGATCAAAGGTATTAATGTCGCGGCATTCATACGAGAGCAGCCTACAATTGTAAAATTATCGCTGCGCTCCAAAGGTGATATTTCTATGCAAGAATTAGCTAGAAATCACTTCAAAGGAGGTGGTCATAAAAATGCTTCAGGAGGTGCTGCATATGCACGTCTTGAGGATGTTATTCGTAAATTTAAAAGGGTATTACCCCGATATGTACATAAAGAAGTATAAAAACTAAAGATGAAAATTTTAAAGTATACATTAATTATTTTTATTTCCGCATTATTATTTTCTTGTTCGTCCGATGGTCCTACAACCACCAGTGAAGGATTTGAATATACTATTCATAAAGGCGGAGATCAATCAGTAAAGGCAAATCCTGGTGATTATGCCTATTTTGAGATGGAAATAAAAGACCCTAACGGAGAAGTGCTTCAATCTATGCGAAATTTAGATCAAATGCCTGTCATAGAAATACCGAATGGTACCGAGGAAGGGCAGCGAGCTAATCCGATCTCAGATGTACTAGCTAATCTCACAGTAGGAGATAGTGCTACGCTAAAGATTCCTTTAGACAGCATACCAAATGCGGGTGGTGAACTCAAGGATTTTGATCATATCATCTACGAGATTATGTTGAGAGATGTAAAAGATAAAACTGCATACGATCAGCAAGTTGAAGATCAACGAGCGAAAATGCAAGCTCAAATGTCTGAGTCTCAAGCTAAGGAAGGTGAAATCGCTGCATTCACAGCTACTACATTGGCAGAATATAAGGCTGGAACGCTTAAGGATCAAATTATTACTGATGAGTCGGGTCTAAAATATGTTATTCATGAAAAAGGTGAAGGTGAAATAGGAAAACCAGGAGAAAGAGTTTCTGCTCACTACTATGGAGTATTGGCTTCTGATGGATCTATGTTTGATAATTCTTATAAACGAGGTACTCCTTATTCTTTTACTTTGGGCCAGCGAGGAGCCATTGATGGTTGGGATGTTGGTTTTCAACGGATACCACGTGGTTCTAAGGCAACGCTCTTCATTCCATATCAGATGGCCTATGGTGAAAATGGTAGACCACCTTCGATACCTGCCAAATCAGAACTGGTGTTTTACGTAGAGCTACAAGAGTAATATTTATTTTCTTAACGAAAGCAGGACAATGACTACAGATCAATTTAAAGATTTGCAGAAGCGATTGGCATCGATAAGGAGGTATCTTTGACATTGACCAACGCTTACTAAAAATAGAAGAGCAAGAGCAGTTATCTCTTGATCCAGATTTTTGGAATGATTCCAAACGAGCTCAGATAGTACTCAAGGAACTAAAACTCAATAAAAATTGGGTTGAGCGTTTTACGGCTATTTCCGAAGAGGTAGACGAAGTCGAAATGATGGATGAGTTTCAAAAAGCGGGTGAACTTACAGAGGAAGAAGTTGCTGCGAAGTATCGAGAGGTTTTGGATTTGCTCGAAGATGTAGAGTTTAGATCTACATTACGATCTGAGCAAGATGCATTGGGTTGTACAATAGAAATCAACGCCGGGGCGGGAGGAACAGAAGCCTGTGACTGGGCAGAAATGCTATACAGAATGTATGTGATGTATGGTGAGAAAAGTGACTTTAAGGTGTCAGAAGTTAATCGTGTCGATGGAGATGTCGCCGGAGTAAAGTCTGTGGAATTAGAAATCGCAGGCGATTATGCATATGGAATGCTGAAAAGTGAAAATGGAGTGCATCGCCTTGTAAGAGTAAGCCCTTTCAACGCTCAGGGTAAACGTATGACATCCTTTGCATCCGTTTTTGTACATCCAGTTGTGGATGATTCTATTGAGATTGAGGTCAATCCAGCGGATCTTGATTGGGATACCTTTAGAGCGTCTGGTGCTGGAGGGCAACATGTAAATAAAACTGAATCAGCGGTAAGAGTAAGACACTTACCATCTGGTATAGTGGTGGAATGTCAGCAAGAACGATCGCAGCATCTCAATAGAGAAAAGGCGATCAAGATGTTGAAGTCACGATTGTATCAAAAAGAAATAGAAAAACAGCTGGAAGAAAAAGATGCGATAGAAGCCCAGAAAATGAAAAATGAGTGGGGCTCCCAGATTAGATCTTATGTGCTAGATGATCGTCGGGTGAAAGATCACCGCACTAAAGCAGAAAATAGAAATACTGACGCTGTATTGGATGGTGATATTCAACTATTTATAAAAGCATTTTTGATGTGGGATGGCAAATAGATGCCTAGACATGGATTATGATATAGCTATTTATAACATGTAATGTCTCATCAGCATTTTAAAATCTTCAAACCATACGGTTATCTTTCTCAGTTTGCCAATAATCAAACTAGGAGAAAGAATAAAAAGTTGCTCGGAGAACTAGCGTCCTTCCCAGAGGGAACAATGGCTATCGGTAGATTAGATGAAGCTTCTGAAGGTTTGCTTTTACTCACAACTGATGGTCGAGAAAGTGAATACATTCGAAGTAAGAAAGTGGAGAAGGAATATTTCGTTCAAGTAGATGGTATTATAGATTTTCAAACTTTGCAGCAACTAAGGGATGGAGTAGAAATCACGGTCAATAAATCCAAGTATATCACTTTACCTTGCCAAGCTAGTCTTCTTGAAAGACCACCAGAACTACCAGATCGATCACGAAAAGTAAGAGATGATCGTCATGGACCCACGAGTTGGATTTCGATAACTATCAGAGAAGGAAAGTACAGACAAGTTAGAAAGATGACGGCGGCTGTTGGATACCCGACTTTACGGCTAGTGAGAGTCAGAATAGGAAAAATGAATATATCTGGTATGATGCCTGGTGATGTGATTAGCTTGGAGAAGTTTGAAATATAGCGAAATAATGGCTTTGCTGAAGGCGTTTACGAGTTGTTGTATATCTAACTTACTTATCCATGAAAAGACTCTGTACTACGCTAGGCCTTCTCCTTATTGTATTCGTTGTACGTACACAAAATATGATCAGGAATGGAGATTTTGAAGATTATCGAATTTTAGAAGATGGAATTAACTATCCTGCTTGGAACTCTAATGTCGTGGATAAAAGCGGTGCACTGGTTAAAGATTACAATCGATTACTAATAGACTCTAAAGAAGATACAGTTACTGTAATTGCTGGTGAGAAAAGTCTTTTAAGCTTCCATGCTAATCCTCGTGTTTTTGAATATAAGCTTAACGAACCATTGCGAATGGGTAAGTATTACTGTCTGAGATTTGACTATATGCCGGTAGCACATAAGTTGCCAGACTTTTATGTCTTGAAAAGCTTTAGAGAGAAAATTGGAGATAGGATCTTATCACAATCAGGTTTGGAAGCTTTTGATCAAGGAAAGATAGATTTATACAGCAACGATTTTGCTGAGTTAGGTATCAATGGAGGCGGAGGTATCTATGCTCCAGAACAAGATCTGCACTATTTACTTATCGGTAATGATAAGCCACTTAACTCATATTGTTCGAGTTCTCTTTTTGCATTAGATGCCAGATTTGGTTATGAATTCGATGCCATATCACTTGTTGAAATTTCTAAAGAAGAATATCATAGCTTGAGGCGAGAAGGCATCGAACTATTAACAAGGTCTAAGCAGTCGGCTCCTCATCATCCCAAAAAGAAAAATCACGGAAATACCATTACAAAAAAGCTCAAAAAGTTACAGAAGCAATATCCGCAGGTAGAGAATATTCGTACGTACTATCATTATATCCACAGAGCGGAGGACTATCTTTTACAGCACAATCTCAAGGAAGCTTTTACTTCTTATGCCAAAGCATTTCAATATCATCGACCATTCATCCTAGATAATGCAAATGCTTATAAGTGTTTGTGGATATTTCCAGGGCTGATGGATCAGCAAGCATTGCTTAACTATTATCGAGCAAATAATGGAAGTGTTGAGGATATGAAAATTAGATTTGAAAGGCTGGCCAAGTATAATCCTAAATATGATAATCCGAAACTTCGAAACGTTCTTTTTGCTGAAGAATACGGTGCAGCTTCATATTTTGATATAGACTCTACCTTATTAACGGAGTTAAAAATAATTGACGAAAAGGACCAAACGAATAACCGACAACTGGATGCTTTCACGCTTTCAGAGATAGACTCTTCTAATCTTTCAGAATTATTAGAGCTTTACCATAGTTATCCAGAAATATCAGAACGGACAGTGCATAGTGATGGTATGAATGCTATATATCTGACCTTACTTCATAATACACGGTACGCTAATGCTGATTGGATAGAGCCCATATATCGTGATGTAAAACGTGGTTTTTTTCCAGCTAAAGAGTTCGCCGATTTGATTGATAGCTATTTTAAAAATAACTATAGCCAAGATGCGCAGACTATAATGGAATGCACAAATAAGGTATATATGACAGAGACAGTCTACCACCTACATGGATCGTTTGTCTATTTTGATGGGATGCTTACGCATCAACCCGAACTTAATCTTACATTAAGAGAAGAGATCTACTTAGATTCTTACCAATCACAGCTGAGAAAGTATTTCTACAATTTTAAAAATGTGCATAAGTCAGGCACATTTCATCTTAAGTTTGCCAACTCTTATGACTATTTTGGAGTAGGTGAAGAAGGTAGTATTTCAAAAGATGCGTCTATTTTTGATAAAGATTTCATCAAAGAAATCGATGATCTTTATTTTAATTATGGGATGAAAGTTTTGACACGGAAAAATAAAATTCGGGATCTGAGGATCAATAATTAACTTGATAAAGCTTCAAAATTATCCATCCACTCCCAGAAGTAACTTCTCCAACTGATTAATCATCTTTTCATCACCTGTATATAGTAATCTACCCTGAATAATAGCTTCCTGTATATCTAATTCTGACATAAAGAGTGGTTCTAAATATTTCGCTTTAAGGGTAAAGATAATATTGGGATCTTTAGCTCTGCTCTTCCGTATGATCACTCGTTCTTTGGAAGACCTTAGATAAAAGTTTCCTGCCTCACTCCCTTTTACTAAAAACTGAATAGTTCCACTCAATGCATTTCCAATCTTAGGATTAGCTTTTAGCTGTTTTTTGACATGGTCTAAAGATCGATCAATAATAGTATCTACAACTTCAGGAGCGGGCCCCTTTTGTTTTTTCTTCTTTTTATTTTTTGCGTAAGCGTGGATATGTTCTTCCAGCATATTGGCTTCTTCGAGCATAAAGTCACTGAATACATCCATGTCTGGCATAGAGTTGATATCACTGGTAGGGCTTATGGTGATCGATCCGTTATAACTCAGAACGGTAATGATTAATCCCATGCCGTCTATAATAGGTGCCATACCCATGATAGAATGTAGTTTATGTCCACCCAAGTAGATGGGCATCTGAGGCCCGGGAACATTAGTGATGACTACATTAAAAACGGGATTATGTAGTTTCGCAACATTATATCGTGTATACAGCCGTGCTGCCTGATTAGCAATACCAAAAGGTACCATTTCTGCGAGGTTGGATAGATTTTTAGCACCTACTGCTCCTTGGTATGTTTTTCCTTTGATGGTATTTTCATAGATAGTCTCAAGACGTTCTATTGGATCTTCTATATGTGTTGCTAGTTGGACTAGCATCGCTGAAAGTTGATTACCACTCTGTTGCTGTTCTTGTTTATCTCTTGTGGAGATAGGTACCATGGCTACCAGCGGTTTTTTGGGAAGCTTATTTTTTTCTAGCAGATATCTTCGTAAAGCTCCTGCGCATATTGCTAATATGATATCATTGAGTGTAGTGCCCATGATCTTACGTAAGGCTTTGACTCGTTCTAGAGAGAGGATTGTGGTATTCCATTTTCTTCTAGCCGCAATGATGCCGTTAAGCGGTGTTTTGGGAGCGGTAAAAGGAGCTGTTGGTAGATCCAAGTGCTGCACCCTTGTTAAGAATCCAGCTTTGACGGTAGATGCAACAGCACTCTGAATAAGCTTAGGAAATTTTAATGGCTTTTGGGCAAAGGAAAGGCTGCTCTTTGCCAATAAAGCTAACTCGTTTGGAAGAGGATCAGGGTTATATGGTGGTGCCTCTTTAAGTTTAGGAGCTTGTGGACTCAAATCAAATAGAATAGCCAATAAACTTGCCCCCGCTACACCATCAACAGCAACGTGATGAATTTTTGAAATTACAGCAACGCTTCCTGGTTTTACCTGAGACAGATTGTCCAATCCTTCGACGAATGTAAAAGACCATAAAGGTCTTGATTGATCTAATGGATCACTAAATATACGTGATGCCATACGTCGCAGTTGTTTCCATCCACCAGGTTTAGGTAATGCAACATGTCTGATATGTAGATCGATATCAAAATTAGGATCATCCGCCCAATATGGATAGTCAATACTCATGGGTATAGTCATGAGCCGCTTGCGCAGTTTAGGTATCTGATGTATACGACTGGCAATAGTGTTTTTAAAAGTCTTGAAGTTCAATTCTCCTTCTATGATGGCAACGCTACCTACATGCATAGGACTAGTTTCCGTTTCGCCATACAGAAAGGTGGCATCCATTCCAGATAAGGATTCTAGATTGTCAATATTAAACTGGTCAAGTACTTTGTTGATCATAGTGCTGATAAATATGAGCTTTAAATATAAGTACTTAGTCTTCTAATAAAGACGATATCTAGAAGTAACTAATCTAATTATTGAGTTCTGCTTGCTTCTAATTAGAATGAGTCAAATAAAATTAAAGTGATGGATAAAAGAACCAGTCTTCCATCAGGTTATTTGGCTCAAATTTCTGCCAATTATCCTCTTCGTAAAGTAGACGATCCGCGATAATATTGAGTACAGATGGATTTACTCCTAAGCCCAGATGACTACCACGTACTTGCACATTTTGATGGATCGCATTTTCTACTTCTTCCATGCACAGTTGCCAAGGCACTACACCATCTTCTTTAGAATAAATAGCAGTAGTTGGAACTGGTGCCGGATGCGGGATGTCCTCTAGTAGCTCGGGATTTACACCACCTGAGTCCCGTGTAATAAAATCATACATCCATTTGGCATTGTTTGAGGTGGTAACCCCCTTAAATGGAGATCCAAGCGTGATTACTTGCCTTACAAGATTTGGTCTGGCTTTGGCAATTTGTCTTGCGAAAACACCTCCAAGACTCCAGCCGATAACGCTGATTTTCTCTCCGTGTTTTTCGTAAAGATTATCCAATTTTTGGATCAAGAGATCCTGATATTCTTCGCTAGCATAATTTCTTCCAGCCCCCCAGCCATATACCTGATATCCTAGTTTTAGAATAAAACTCCTCAAGGGTACTGTACTCGTATCAGTTGCCATGAATCCTGGGATGATTAACACTGGGTGCCCATCGCCTTTCTTGTGATAATATCTAGAGACTGAATAGGGTAGAAAGCTGGCAAGCTCAAATAGAGCACGAGAGCCTTCGGTGATAGCCCATATAAACTTGGGTTTCTCGGCGTAAGTTTTGGTTTGCGTATTCAAGATACTTTATTCTTAAAAATTGAATTAAATCCAATTTTTGTGTTGCTTACTGTAAATCTAACAATAGTTTAGATTTAGGTTATAAAAAATTAGGCATAAAAAAGCCGAACCAAAATTATAATTTGATCCGGCTAACTAACTAATCGTCTAACTATAATCTTAGTTCAAGCTAAATAGCTTTTTGAATCTTTTTGTTCCTAGATCAACTTGACCTTTTACCATTTCTAGTGCATCAAACATGATGTCTTGCTGCTTTTCAGCGACTTTAAGTCCACCTTTGATTGCCTTTGCTCCTAGATCTTGCCATTGTGCTGATCTTGTGATCGCTAAGTCAACCATCTCTTCTGAAGTCTTGTAAATGAAGTCACTTACATCTTTGCTTGTAGATTTGACAGTTTCGTAATTTTTATTCCAATTGAATGCGTTGTTTGTATCTTTCTTAGTTGCCATGACTCTATTGTTTATATGGTGATTATTTCAATGATTTCTTCGCATCATCAATCCATGGTTGTGGGTCGTAAGATGCATATCGGTTACTTACTTTTGATAATACCTCTCTGATGTTTTTAGCGTCAGCATTGGCAAGATCTTTTACGTTTTTGATGCCTGCTTCTGCCAAAATAGTTTGCATTTTAGGACCTATTCCTTTAATTGATTCAAGTCCACTATCCACTACTTTTGCTACTTCCTTTTTAGCAGTTTTTACTGCTTTGGTTGCTGTTTTTGCAACAGTCTTTTTTGCTTTAGTTGCAGTAGTTTTTGTATTCTTTACTTCTTTTTCAGTCGCTGCCATTCCTTTTTTGAAATCAGCTTGTACTTTTTCAGAAGCCTTAGTAATCGTCTCCTTGATATCCTCAACTCGGTTTTCCACTTGCTCTGCTATGTCTTTCCCACTCTTTACGAGCTTATCTGTTGTTGTTTCGATATATTCGGCAGATGACTTAGTAGTCTTTGCTACATATTTTTTAAACTTAGCAACTTGATCTTCTATGCCTAGTAGTTTTTGAAATCTTGTGCTTGTTTTATCAAATTGTTGAAACACCTCTTCAGCGGTATCAAAAAACATATTGACTTGCTTTTCTACAATTGGTTCTGTTTTCTTGATACTCTTAACTGCAAGTTTCTGAAATCTCTCTGTAGTACTTATTGTACCGTCTAAAAGATCTTCAGTAGTAGTCAAAACATTATTGTGAATACTTTTTGCAGTAGTCATCACATTGTCTTTTACTTTATTAAGACCGTCTGATTTATTAGTGCTCTTTGCCATGATTTGTAATTTTAATACAAATGTAAAATGGCCAAGTTACAGATGAGTTACAATTGAGTTTCGTTAGCCGATACTACTAATGAGTTGGCTCGTTTCAGGGAGTGGTTCTAGTTCAAATTCTTCCCAAAGTATAGTCTTGCACTTATTGTATGTTTTGATAGCCATGGGACGATTACCTTTTTGGATATAAGCTTTGATTCCAAGGGCATAAGCATCCTCCCATGATGGATCTATCTCCAGAGCCTGTTGGGTTAGCCTTATTGTTTCGAGTGGATCTTGAGATAAACATAGTTCGGCAAGATCAATTGTGGCATTTAGAAATAATACTTGGAGATTTTCTCTTGTCATTGAGCTCCAGTCTTCATAAATCCGATTGGGTAAAAAGATTCCTTGGTAAAGCGAGTTGGCGTAATAATATAATTCGAGTTTACATTTTGGATCAGTTTCTCCATGGGCTAAACTTATAGATTGTTGTAGGGCTATGCTATCTATCCAAATGCGACTTTGATTTAATGAATAACTGACTCCTTGTCTTTGCAAGTATATCGGTTCAGTTCTGGATTTTCGATCAGGTTCCAGCGCTTTATTAACACCATGTAAAGCAATTTTAAAATCACGATTACCATCTTCCATGTCTTGATCTTCCCAGAGTCTATCGATGATTTTTTCTTTATGGATATGCTTAGCTTGAGTATTAGCTAAGAGGTATTGAAATAGTTGTATGGCTTTATCTCGTCCCCAAGCTTTAGTGGATATATCTTGATGTTGCTTGGTGATTTTAAATTGTCCAAGTGTATATACTTGAAGATCAGAGTTGGACCTGAATTCTTTTAACTCCTCAAGACTAGCGAGGCTTGTGATCATTACTTCGTTTTCTCTATTCCTTCAATTTTGGAATCCAGTTCTTGTAATTTATTCATCATCATATCCATTTGCAATTGGAGCTGCTTGAAGTCATTTTTGGAAGGGCCTCTCCATGAGTCGAGCTCTAATCTCTCATTTATCTCATCCGTAACCGTACTTATTCCTTCTTGGATTTGTTCTTGAAGTTGACCTACCTGTGCTTTAGGATCTTTGATTACCTCTTTGATCAGTTTAGGATAGTCTCGTGATACTTTTCTCCAAATACCAAAACTCTTTTGTAACAATCCCTTCTGCTCCTCTTCAGATTTATTTTTTGTTGTTTTTTTAGTCAGAGCATCGAGTCTTGACTGCATAAATACCATGGCATCTTCAAAGTCTTTGAAATTAGCATCTTCGCCTTCTTGTACATGGGTAATATTTCCTCGCCATTGTAAGTCAGCTTGTCCATCTTGCCCTTCAAATATCTTTTGTGTAAATCGCAGTACGAAAGAAGCGGTATTATTTTTTGCCATGATACTGATTTAGTAGAAACTTAGATTGTAAAATTAAAAAATGCCATCTAGAAAATCCAGATGGCATTTTTCATTTATGCTGCGTAGTAATGTTTGGATTTATACTTCGCAAGCTGTGAGGCCACTTTGACTAGAGCATTATCAAATGCATCGTGGTGCTGGAGACCTTTGGCTTCAGAGAAAATTTCTTTCCCTTTTAAATTCATTTGTAATTTGACTTTTTTAGTAGGATGTTTTTTACCTCTTAAATATATTTGAATAGACTGTAAAAAAGGATAGTGATCAAAATACTTTTGTATCCTTTCTTTAGCATAAGACTCAAAACCATTAGCACTTGCATCGGTAGATGCATTTCTTTCAATTTTAATATCCATGTATGTCAATTTAGTTTTCAATTAAATTTAATCATCAAACATTTTAATGATTCTTTAGATTTCATAAGTTAGTGATTTTTTCTCATAGATACATACTGTTGAAATTAAATTTGTCAAATTAACATTTGAGCAAAATAAAAGATCTAATGTTTCGTTGTGTATGATTAGTCTAATTTAGTACATATATTCATAGGCTGAGGCATAACTATTTTGCTCCTCCATATGATTGATAAGTTTGACATAACTATGATCACTTGCTAGTGTTGCCGAATCTCCAATAGTGATCAAGTTATCTTTCGCTCTTGTCAACGCAACATTAAGTCTTCGTTTATCTTTCAAAAATCCAATCTCGCTTCGATCATTGGATCTGGTGAATAATAGGAATATAACATCACGTTCTCTACCTTGGAAACCATCTATACTATCAATATCCGTTTGTAATGCAGCTAACTTTTCATCTTTCTGAAATTGAGTTCGCAGATATCGTACTTGTTCAGCGTATGGCGACATAATCCCGATTGAGGTGTTTTTAAGTTCTTCAAAATGTCTGTAGATAAACTCACGTAGTATGAAAAACTCACCATCATTGTAGTACGATCGTGTATGCTTATTCATTTTTTCTTCAAATCCACATCCACATGTATCAATATGTAACAGACTAGGTATAGATTGCAGCGAATAACTCTTTGGATCTCTCGCAGATTGTAGTTTGTCGTTATAGAACTGTGTATTCGGGAATCCCAAAATACTAGGATGCATACGATACTGAGTATCTAGAAAAGAGCTTAGTGACGCATATTTCATCAATTTATCAAGCAATGTTTGCTCTAGTCCGGCCTGCTTAGCTTTCATACTTTTTATGGTGGGGGGCAGTTGTTTGTGATCACCTACAAGTATTATTTTTTTGGCTTTTAATATAACGTTCCAGCATTCTGGTTCTAGTGCTTGTGAGGCTTCATCGATAATGACATAATCATATATAATGTCTGTTATAGAATGATGGCTTGCTCCGATGAGGGTGGTAGCTACCACTGGCGCTCTATCGATGATATCAGTTGTAATCTTGTGCTCTAGGTCTTTTGACCATTTTTTAAGCTCTTTATACTCTTGATACATCATCTTTCGTTGCCGTCTTTCGTCTTCTCCAAAAGATCGTTTCCATTTACCTGCTGCTTTTCTTGCTTCTTCTGCTTCTATTTTGATCTGTTTGATCCGAGTCCAATCTTTGTGATTTTTGATTTTTTCGTTGAGCGTTGATTCTATTAAAGGGTCGCTAATTCTGGCAATATTTCCGATTCTCAAAACCTCAACTTGACGGTGTAACAAGCCTTCTGCAACTAGGTCTACGGCATTATTACTAGATGCGGTGACTAGTACTTTCTGTTGTCTTATGCGCAAGGCTCTCACTAGCTCTATAATAGTGGTTGTCTTTCCCGTACCCGGAGGCCCATGGACGAGACTAACAAAAGGACTATTTAGACATTTAGTTATCGCAGCATTTTGGCTTTTATTTAGTGAATGTATCTGAAAAGAATCTAGTGTAGACGACGTAGCCAAAGAAGTCTCTTGGATATCCAATCCCGCACAGAGATAAATAAGTTCATTCAGTTCGATACGATTTGTTTCTTCTAATCCACGAATAGCATTGAGCATGACTTGATAAGGACGATTATCATAAATGGTCTCTAGGTTATATTTGCCTCGTTCTGCTCTTACCCAATCAATATCAGTATCGCTATGTAGCAAAACTTTGATTGTTTTTGATCTCAAAAATGAAACTGTTGCTTTGGCAGAAGATTCATCATCGGGGCTGGAAAGAGTGCATGCCATACCGACTCTAAATTTAGACGATCTACCTATCGGAGAGTGATATTCAAATTCTAGCTCTTGTTGATCTCCTGCAGCGAAATATTTACGTATGCACTGCAGACCTTTCAGCAAGACTCCAGTTTTTATCTTATCCTGGTGGTTTAGGTTTTTGGAAAGTGCATGATATTGTTTCTTTTCTTCCTCTTGTTCAAGCTGAATGCATTGAGACAAGAATGAAATATAAGCCTTTTTAGTAATATTAAAATGTTGATTCATGACGCAGCAATGATAGCCTAAAATCGATATAGATTATGGTATCAATGGTCATAATTGTTAATAGTTGCAAGAATTAACTTATCTCTATGGGGAATTGGTGCATTTTGGAGTCTTAATAGTAGTTTGATTATTGATTAATCTAATAATTTCTGTGTTTGCTTAATGACATATTGCTATTTTTGTCAATACATTACCTTAACCAGTATAAAGTTTTATGAAATCATTTTTACAAACCTGGATACTTTCTATTTGTTTCTTGATGATCTTTCCTACTGCCAGTTCGGCGCAAGATCATAGTATTGCACAAGAGTGGAATGAGGTACTGCTAGAATCGATTAGAAATGATCTTGCACGTCCTACGGTGCATGCAAGAAACTTGTGGCATACTTCAGCTGCTATGTACGACATTTGGTCAGTTTTTCATCCAGAATGTGAACCATATTTGCTTGGTAAAGAGATAGAGGGAATAGAAACACCTTTTGATGGATTTACTGTAGGGATTGACCCAGAGGCTCAGATCGAAGAGGCAATATCTTTTGCCATATATAGAATTCTGACTCAACGATTTAGATTTAGTCCTGAGGGATTCAACGCTCAACTTAGGTTTAATAACTTCATGACCGAGCTAGGTTATGATTTCAATAATACTTCTCAAGACTACTCAACAGGAAGTGCAGCAGCATTAGGTAATTATATCGGTCAGAAATACCTTGATTTCGGTATTCAAGATGGAGCCAATGAGCTTCTTTTTTATACCAATGCATATTATCAACCAGTAAATGATCCATTGGTGATGCAGCAATCCGGTAATCCGAGTATCACTGACCCTGATCGATGGCAGCCGCTTACTCTTGATGTATTCATAGATCAGTCAGGTAATGAAATTCCGTTCAATACACCTCCTTTTCTAAGTCCAGAGTGGGGAAATGTGATACCCTTTTCTATGACTGAAGATGATTTAACGGTATATGAGCGTGACGGAGATACTTATAAGGTATACCATGATCCTGGTCCACCACCTAAGATCAATGATAAGAATGACAACGGATTGTACGGTTATATTGGTGGATTTTCAATGGTAGCTCAATGGTCTTCTCATCTCGATCCTGCAGATGAAACTTTGATTGATATCTCTCCAGCATCTTTTGGTAATCTTACAAATCTACCTGAAGATTTTATAGATTATGATCAAGTTTATAATTACATGGAGGGTGGTGATAAAGGCATAGGTCGTCCGAAGAATCCAGTTACAGGTCAGCCTTATGCGCCTAATATGGTAAAACGTGCAGACTATGCACGTTGCTTAGCAGAATTTTGGGCAGATGGACCTGATAGTGAAACTCCTCCTGGTCATTGGTTTACTCTAATCAATTATGTCAATGATCATCCAGAAATTATAAGAAAATTTAACGGTCAAGGAGAAGAGTTAAGTGATCTAGAATGGGATATAAAATCTTACTTTCTTCTAGGGTCAACTATGCATGACTGTGCAGTATCGACATGGGGTATCAAAGGGTATTATGACTATGTGAGACCAGTATCAGCTATACGTTATATGGCAAGTAAAGGTCAGAGCTCAGATCCTGCTGGACCTTATTATGATCCTCATGGTATGCGAGTGATTCCTGGCTATATCGAGCCCATCATGCCTGGAGATCCGCTAGCTGGAGATAATGGTGAACATGTAGGTACTATGAAGTTATATGGATGGAGAGGTCCAGAATTTATCAATGATCCTATGACTGATATTGCAGGAGTAGGTTGGATAAGAGGTGAAGAATGGTGGCCATACCAAAGACCAAGTTTTGTGACCCCAAACTTTGCTGGATACTTATCAGGACATAGCACTTTTTCAAGAGGTGCCGCTCAGATCATCACGAAGCTTACAGGTAGTGAATTTTTTCCTGGTGGAATGGGTACGTTTGATATTACTGCCAATGAATTTTTGGTTTTTGAAGATGGTCCGTCTGAGTCTTTTCAGCTCCAATGGGCTACCTATAATGATGCATCAGATCAGACTAGTTTAAGCAGAATATGGGGAGGAATACACCCACCCGCAGATGATATCAAAGGTAGATTGATAGGTCAGCGAATCTCAGAAGATGTTTTTGAGTTAGCATTAGATTTATTTTATGATGATAATGATCAAGATGGTTTTTACAATTATATCGACTGCGATGATAATAATCCACTGGCTTTCCCTGGCGGCGTAGAATCATGTGATGATATCGATAATGATTGCAACGGTATGATCGATGATGGACTACCATTGAATACTTATTATGCAGATGCTGATTCTGATGGATTCGGGGCATTGGAGAATGCAGTAGAACTATGTAGTGAAATAGCACCTATCGGATTTGTTGACAATAGCCTAGATTGTGATGACTCTTCATCTTCTGTATATCAAGATGCTCCTGAGCTTTGTGATGGTATAGATAATGATTGCAATGGAGATATTGATGATAATATACCATATTACGATTACTTCTTGGACACAGATAATGATGGTTTCGGTGACCCTGAAAGCATGATAAATATTTGTGAAGCTGTAGCTCCAACAGGTTATGTTACCAATCCTGATGATTGTGATGATAGCTTAAATTTTGTCAATGCAGATGCTCCTGAAATCTGCGATAATATCGATAATGATTGCAATGGAGAGGTAGATGATAATATTCCATATTATGATTTCTACATGGATATGGATCAGGATGGATTTGGAGATATCAATGTCATCAATACGATATGTGTGGATGTCGTACCTGCAGGATTTGTACGTAATGCTGATGATTGCGATGATAACAATGCGAGTATTTATTTAGGTGCTCCTGAAATTGCTGACAATGGTATAGATGAGGACTGTTCTGGTTTTGATTTATTTTTGGAAGCTAATATCTTCCCAAATCCTGTAAGGGATTCATTTACCATACGATATCCTGTAGATGGTATAGTACGTGGAGCAATTTTCTCAGTAGATCAAAAATATGCTCGAGAGTTTGAGTGCACCTTCGTTCAAAATCAAAGTACTGAAATCTCGATGCAAGGAATGCCAGAAGGTATGTATGTAGTCAATCTTTTTGGTACTAATGATGAACTGTTGTATCAAACTCCTATAATAAAGGCAGATTAGATTAATTTTTTTTATAAAAAAAGAGCCAAATGAATTTGTTTCATTTGGCTCTTTTAGTTTCGCTAAGTGCATTAATAATATACAAATATTCTATTGGCTCGTGGCCTGAAATTATGGAACATTACAATGCTAAATACATTAATTATGTATCAACTTAGCTAGGCGCTTAGTCGAGTAGATATTCGTCTTTTGGCATTAAGTTTGTACGAGTTATGGGCAAATAAATTTCAAAAAATAATGGATAAATTAAACTATATATTTCGAATATTTATTCTATTCAGCTTTTCAACTATTATAACGTCAAGTTGCTTTAATGATAGTTTTTCCGTTTTAGATAACGTGGAAATTGACCATAACCATAAGAGTATTGAAGAGTTACAATTAAATATCAGCCAAACTCGAAACATTTGTCTTGAACATGAAGAAAATGAAATTAGGTTGGGTGATATTAAAGAGATGAGTCCCATATTGGATAAAATTTCTAAAGATCTAGGTAGATCCAATTCTAAATGGTTAAAAAATAAAAGCGCCCTAATTCATTCTAGTGAATTCGGTACAACAATAACTGCAATACTAGAAATCAGAAATTTGCAAATGTTCAAGTTATTGGTGCAAGTTGACCACTCTAATCAGGTACGAAATGTTAATGTAATTTACATGGAGTTTTATGAAAAGATTGGAAAGAAGGAGATCACACCGCAAAATACTTTTAAGCAACTGAAGCTAATAAAATTTGATACTTATGTGAAAAATAAAAATTCTTCAGATTATGATTGGTCAACTGTACAGGATTGTATTGATTTAGTTAATAATTATGATGAAGGATCTGGCTCTGGAAATACTAATAGTGATCCATTTGGGAATGGACCTGGAGATCCTGGAGATGGAGCGGATCCTGGAGATGGATCAGGCTCAGGTACTGGTACAAATCCAGGTAGTGGAGGAGGTTCAATAGGAGGAACAGCAAGTAATGTAGGCGGAGTAACCTTTATAGTTGTCTGTGGTTGTGGTCCTCAACACCTAGGAGGCAGAGGGAATCCTAGATGTTCATGCAATTGGCCAGATAAATGGATACTTCTAAGTGATTGGACACCTATTCCATTCAGTGAAATTAATAATTCAGATAACCGCTCTAGTAGTCTATGGGATTGTATTGATATACTTCTTGATACTGGCCTTTTTTCTGAATTGGATCTCATAGAATTGAGATTGGATAATTGTGATGGTTTAGGTTCTACTTTCGATATAGATCTTAACTCAGGAGGAAATTTGGATGCACTCTTTAATGATGAAACCTTCTGTTCGACATGGGGCCCATATGAAGAAAATTGCCTAATCGCATCTACTCCCGAGGAAGAAGATATTAATACATCCGAATTTGCCGAATTTTATTTTTCATGTCCCGTAATGTTTAACCATGTAATAAATAATCCTAGTTCATGTGTTTCAGTTGATCAAATTGACTGTTACTGTGAAGCTTTTACCGAATTTGAAGCAACATTTGAGACACATCTTGATAAGAATTTCATCAAGGCGATCACTGATCAAACTAGTTTGAGTGAGATTCTTGGAGATATAAATTGTTCATCAAGTCCTGAATATTCTACAGTTGCACAAAAGGCAATTTTAACAGAATTAAAGAAAACTAGGTCAAACTTATCGACTGATCTTATAACATCAAATTATTTTAGTGACCCAAATAATATTTATAAACTTTCTGCCCTAAAGAAGTTTTTAGATGAAAATAAGAATAATAGTGATGCAGAAAAATCGGCAACAATAATTTCTGAAATAATTGCCAAATATGGAATGAATGGGCCATATACAGAAACTAATAAAGCGAGTATTGAGACTCTAGTTGCAGTTACATCAGGAGTATCGAATGATCCTGATAAACCGACATTCACAGAAAAATTTACAGAAGCATATATTCAATTAAGTTACCAATGGTCTTCTCTAAATCCTGACTCTGATTGTAATGAAATTTGTACGGCACATTTGTTTTATTTGGCTGGTTTAATGGCATATACACAATCTGAAGTTCATATCCAACTAGATATTTTAGGTTTAATACCAGGTTATGGAGAGGGTGCTGATTTAGTTAATGGAATTCTTTATACAATCGAGGGAGATGGAACAAATGCGGCTTTTTCTTTTGCAGCAACAATACCATTTATTGGATGGACTGCGACGGGAGGAAAATATTGTAAAATAGTAGTAGAGGTGGCACCAGATGTCACCAAAAGATTAAGAATACGAAAGTTAGCTGATGGAACCCTAGACTTTGGTGATAGAAATTATTTACGGAAAATGCTAAATCTTCCAGTTGGAGATACCCGTCAAGCTCACCATCTTGTCGCTTGGGAGCATAGAGGCCATGCTCTAATTCAGAAAGCTGGTAAGGCAGATGAGTTACCATTTCACATGAATCATCCTCACAATGGAAAGGCAATTGACGCATGGAGGAATCAACCTAACCATCCTAATTATAACACTCAAGTAAGGGAAAGTCTTGATAATATTTTACAGTCAAAATTTCCAAATGGTTTAACTAATATCAATCCAAACAAAGTTACCATCGAACTTAAAAAATTTGAAAATTATTTGTCAAATCTTATCGATTCTAATCCGAGTTTACATTTGAATGATCTTACATTTAATTATACACCTTAATACTCAATTCAATTTTATGGGACGTGAATAGTTTGCATGTTTATATTTATAAAATTCTTTAGTACAAATAGTTGAAACGTAAATGTTAGAAAGAGATATAAAAAATCTAGATTGGAAAATCGACCCACAAAAAATAATTGATTTAGTTGAGCCTGCAATAAAAATACAAGGATTGTCTATACGAAAAGCTAAATTGGAAGAATCAAAATTCGGAGGCACTCCAGATTTGCATATAGGTATTGAGTGGCCTCGGATAGATAGAAAGCCTCTCGCGTTTTTAGGACAAATAAATTTCAATGATATACAATCGCATCTTATTCCTAAATTTTTCAGGAATAAGATGATTGCCTTTTTCATTAGTGGATATAAAAATCATTATAGGGAAGTTGGAGGTGCTGTTCATAAAATTATAATTTCAGATCTTTCTTCAAAAATAGATATCAGATCAATATCTTACCCAACTGATTTAGAGGATGTTTTTCGTTTTGAAGAAAAGAAAATGACTTTTCGAGATACTATAAGCATTCCAAGTTACCAACATTGGAAAGTCATGGAGTTAGATCTTGGAGAGGAAGATGAAGAAATTTATGATTACGATTTAAATGATCTTTTTAAAGACAAATACCACGAGGGTAATGAACCTAGTCACCAGCTTTTCGGCTATTCATATGCGCTTCAAGGTGATACAAATACTTTTTGGGCTGGTAAATATTTGAATTGCACTACTTATCCGAAAAGTAAAGAACTGCAAAAAGTTGAAAAAGAATTCAGACAGTTAGTGCAATTTGATTTAGGTAAAGAATTTAATACAATAAGTTCTAGTGGTTATGCATATTTTGGATATCATGAAGGTAAAAACAGAATTTCGATAGAATGTATATTACAAAATACATGATTGTAAAGGGACATAAAACTTTAAAAAGCCAAATGAAACGAATTCATTTGGCTCTTTTAGTTTCGCTAAGTCGCTAAGTCGCTAAACGCTAAACCGCCTAAAGATGTATCACCTCACCATACGCCTGAGCTGTTGCTTCCATTACCGCCTCACTCATGGTTGGGTGTGGATGTACGGCTTTGAGCATTTCGTGACCTGTGGTTTCTAGTTTCCTAGCAGCAACGATCTCAGCAATCATTTCTGTTACATTGGCTCCAACCATATGAGCACCGAGGAGTTCTCCATATTTAGCATCGTAGATAACTTTGACAAAGCCAGCTTTGGCTCCTGCAGCACTTGCTTTACCTGACGCAGAGAATGGAAACTTTCCTAATTTGATTTCATAACCAGCTTCTTTGGCGGCAGCTTCTGTCATACCTACACTGCTTACTTCAGGATCACAGTATGTGCATGAAGGTATATTATTATAGTCAATGGGCTCAGGATTGTGACCAGCCATTTTTTCTACACAAAGAATTCCTTCTGCTGTCGCAACATGGGCTAATGCAGCACCTTTCACAACATCTCCGATCGCATATATACCAGATACGGAAGTTCTGTAAAATTCATCTACTTCTATAAGTCCTCTATCTGTTTTGATACCTAATGACTCTAAACCTATATTCTCTGTATTAGGAGTAACCCCTGCTGCTGAGAGTACGACATCACAAGTCATCGTTTCTTCTTTACCCGTCTTGCGATCTTGGTAAGTGACTTTGCATTGTTTCCCTTTGGTGTCTACTGTTTGTACCGCGGTATTTGCAAGCACATTTACACCTGCTTTTTTGAATACTTTAGTGATCTCTTTTGATACGTCCTTATCTTCTCGAGGAAGAAGTCCTTGATCCATGAATTCTATTACGGTCACCTCCGTACCGATAGAATTGTAGAAATATGCAAATTCAACACCGATAGCTCCTGCACCGACTACAACCATTTTCTTAGGTTGTTTGTCAAGCGTCATGGCTTGTCTATATCCTATGATTTTTTTACCATCTATGGGTAAATTTGGTAATTCTTTAGCTCTACCACCTGTTGCTACAATGATATTTGGTGCTGTATATTCTTTTTTCTTACCAGCTGCATCTGTAACCACCACTTTTTTACCACGCGAGAGTTTACCTTCTCCTTCGATGATGGTGATTTTATTTTTCTTCATCAAGAAGTTCACCCCTTTGCTCATACCGTCTGCTACGCCTCGACTTCTGGAAATCATTCCTTTAAAGTCTGCTTTGGTAGATCCTACCTTAATACCGTAATCCTCAGCATGTTGAATATAGTTAAACACCTGAGCACTCTTGAGTAGAGCTTTAGTGGGTATACATCCCCAGTTAAGGCATATGCCTCCAAGATTTTCTCGCTCTACAATGGCGACTTTCATACCTAGTTGTGATGCACGTATTGCGGCTGGATAACCACCAGGACCACTACCTATGATGATAAGATCAAAGTTCATATTATTCAATTAAAAACGGTTAGTTAATGATAGCGCAAATATATGATTTATAAGTCGATCTGTTGCGCCATTAAATGACTTATGCCAAACCTAAATCCCCCAGATCACCCATCATATCAGAAAATGGATCGCTAAAACTTTGAGAAGTCTCAAGTATATCCTTAGATAGCACTTCTAATACGCAGAGACCGTTAAGTACTAATTCTTTATATACGTTTCGTTCTTCATGTTCGATTTGCAGTATATCTACCAGTTCATCCAGACCAGCCACATTAGCAAGCGCATCGTGATATTGTTGATTAGAGTAGTCATTGAGTAAGTCGAGTTTATTACCTGCACTAAACCACATTTTGACTACTCCATAAGGATCTTTGTCCTTACTATCATCATATTGTCCTGGATTGACAAAGTGATCTTGGAAGAGATCCTTCAAGGCTTTGTTCAAAAGTTTTATAGCTACCATGTAAGGGCCTTCCTGTTCTCCTTCGTAAACCAATTCTACTTTTCCTGTAATAGAAGGTATCACTCCCCAAAAGTCAGTGATCCGTGCAGTAGTATGATCATCACCATTGATATGCATACGGCGCTCTGCAGTACTTACTAGGTTTTCATAAGCAGATATGCTAAGTCTTGCGCTTACACCACTTTTTTCGTCAATATATTCACTTTCACGTGCATGGAAAGCTACATTTTCTAGGAGATCTTTAAGAATTTCAGGTACATGTACTGATTGTCTTTGTGACTCGGTGAGCTGAGCTTCTTGTTGCGTTATGGATTTTGCAATGGCAATCGTTTTAGGATAGTGGGTCAGAATTTGACTTTCGATACGATCCTTCAAAGGAGTAACGATACTACCTCTATTGGTGTAATCCTCAGGATTGGCAGTGAATACAAACTGAATATCCAAAGGTAGTCTCATCTGAAATCCTCTAATCTGCAGATCACCTTCTTGGAGCATATTGAATAAAGAAACCTGTATCCTAGCTTGTAAATCAGGAAGCTCGTTGATGACAAATATACATCGATGTGACCGCGGTACTAGACCAAAGTGAATCACTCGCTGATCAGAATAGGGGAGTTTTAGTGATGCAGCTTTTATAGGGTCAACATCACCTATCAGATCTGCAACACTTACATCTGGGGTAGCTAGTTTTTCAACATAACGTTCCTCTCTAGAAAGCCAGCTGATGGGAGTGCTATCACCTTTATCAGCTACGGTATCGATACCAAATTTTGAAATAGGATTTAATGGGTCATCATGTATTTCTGAACCCGTTATATAAGGGATATGATCATCCAAGAGATGAGTCAATAGTCTAGCTATTCTCGTTTTCGCTTGACCGCGAAGCCCGAGTAAAAGCATATTATGCCTACTCAATATTGCTCTTTGTAAGTCTGGGATCACAGTATCATCAAAACCGATAATTCCTGGAAAGACTTCTTCTTTATTTTGAAGTTTTTGTATAAGATTAGCTCTGAGCTCTTCTTTAATAGTTTTGGATTGGTAGCCCGATTTTTTGAGTACTCCTAAGGTAGTTATCTTTGTATCTGACATTCAAGATGCTTTTATACAGCATACAAGGATTTATGATATGGTATTGTTTTGCTAAAGATCAAAAAGATGATTTCAAATGAATAGCTTGAATAGGAACCAGGCCAAATGATAACGATACTATCTCTTTTTTTTCTTTTTACGCTTCTTTTCAAATTGTTCTTGTGCTTTAAGAAGGGCTTCTAAATCGCTTACATCCTCTTTATTGAATACCTTGGTTTCTAAATAATCATGATTAGTGATTTCTAGGACCTCAACATCTTTTTTAATGAAGTTCTCTATCTGACGAAGTTGAAGGCGTTCGTCTTGAGCACAGAAGCTTACCGCCTGTCCTTTAGCCTTTCCTCTTCCTGTACGACCTACGCGATGCACGTAATTTTCAGCTTTATCAGGTAGATCATAATTGACAACATAATCAACATTTGGGATATCAATCCCTCGTGCGGTGATATCCGTAGCGATAAGAATACGCTGGCTTCCATCTCTAAACTGTTGCATGACTTCATCGCGTTCTTCTTGAGTCTTATCTCGATGAATGGTGATCGTTTCGATATCTACTCTTGCCATTGCTTTGGCTACTCTTTCGGCCCGTACTCTAGTCCTAACGAAGACTAGTATTTTCTTTTCAGGATGCTCATTGATAAATCGCTCAAGGAAAAAACGTTTGTCTTCCATCTCAATGAATGCTACCGCATG
Organism: Saprospiraceae bacterium; assembly: GCA_020629715.1. Taxonomy (GTDB): domain Bacteria; phylum Bacteroidota; class Bacteroidia; order Chitinophagales; family Saprospiraceae; genus JAHDGW01. The sequence continues at coordinate 366,750 of JAHDCU010000002.1, read as the reverse complement.
ACTTACATTTTTACTTACCGGATCTTTCGGTGAAAAACGAATATGAATAGCGGAACTCTTTACAACAGAATAGGCAAGTTTTTTAATCTGTTTATTGATCGTAGCGGAGAAAAATAGAGTTTGACGTGTTCGGGTTAGTTTTCTTGTCAGATCTTCAATATCCTTATAGAATCCAAGATCAAGCATATGATCTGCTTCGTCCAAAACGAGTGTATTGACTCTGTGTAAGAGCAAATGCCCTTGTGCTATGAGATCAAATAATCTACCTGGAGTTGCAACGACAATGTCAATCCAAGTATTGAGATTAGCTATCTGAGGATCTTGATCTACACCACCGTAGATGCCTATGGCTTTGACTTCGGTGTATTTAGAGTATTGCTGAAATACATCGGTTATCTGCTGGGCTAACTCATGAGTAGGTACCAAAACTATACACTGCACTCCATCACGACGACGAGCATTTTCTCGGAACTTCTGTAGTCTATGAATGATTGGGATGGCAAAAGCAGCAGTTTTACCTGTACCTGTTTGAGCCACGGCCATTACATCCAAGCCTTTTAATATTGCAGGTATCGCCTTATACTGTATATCTGTAGGACGTTTAAGATTGTCTTCGTACAATGCTTTGACTAATCCTTCATCGATATGATAATCTTCAAATTTCACTTCGTAAAGGTACGTCGTACTAAGCCTCTAAACGAGTATATGATAGATTATAAAATCATACCAGCAATAGCACCTGTAATAAAGCAAGCTATCGTACCTCCAATCAATGATTTGATACCAAACTGTGTCAGAGTCTGACGTTGCCCCGGAGCTAAAGCACTGATACCACCAATTTGGATTCCGATGGATGAGAAGTTAGCAAATCCGCAGAGTGCATAGGTTGCTATGTATACTGACTTCTGGCTGATTTTTCCAGTGCCGTCGTTTAGGATACTTAAGTCTACATATGCGACGACCTCATTGATAATTGTTTTTTTACCCAAGAGCTGACCCACTACTGTAATATCTGCAGAGGGTACACCAATTATCCAAGCGATGGGAGCGAAGAGAATGCCTAAAATATACTCGAGACTCAAACTTTCATAACTGCCTCCAGTAGCATCAGCAATGGTTTCATTTAGGGAGGTTATATCCCCAAACCAACCTAATACGCCATTGACAAAAGCGATCAATGCAATGAATACGAGCAGCATCGCTCCTACATTGACGGCAAGTTTGACACCGTCTGTAGTACCTATAGAAATAGCATCCAAAAGATTATTACCCAGCTTATCCTTAGGTACTTTAATATCAGTGTTTATGGCTTCTTTACTATTCTCTGGATATAGCATTTTGGCTGCTACGACCGCTGCAGGAGCACTAATAATTGATGCTGTCAAAAAGTGTATAGCATATTCATCACCGAGTAAAGAAACAAATAATGCAAAGACGCCTCCCGCGATGGTAGCCATACCTCCTGTCATCAAACACATGATCTCAGACTTAGTCATCTTTTCGAGATATGGCTTTACCACGAGTGGTGCTTCCGTTTGACCTACAAATACATTGGCAGCGGCTGCGAGGCATTCTGCACCGGATAAAGTCATGAACTTACTCATGATTTTAGCGAATACATAAATCACTTTCTGGAGTATTCCTAAGTAGTAGAGTGCTGCTGAAAATGCTGCAAAAAACACGATGGTTGGCAGTACTTTAAACGCAAATAGAAACCCAGTTTTGTACAGAATTTTTTCACCATTAGAAAAGTCCATAGCTTGGATCCATGCTTCATCGGGCCATGATCCGAAAATGAAAACGGCACCAGCTTCAGCATATGATAGTAAGGCCACAAAACCATCGGCTATGGCTTGAAAAAATCCATATACGAACGGAACTTTTAAGATTAAAATAGCTAATATGAATTGGAGTAAAACTCCGCCACCGACTAGTCGCCAATTGATCCCTTTTCGATTGCTACTGAGTAGGTAACATATGCCTAGCATCACTGCTATTCCTAAAAATCCGCGTAAAATATCATTGACTAGCTCCATGAAGTCGGTTTCGTTTTATCAAAATGGAAATTAGTGATTTTTTATTTATTCATGCTCATGATGTATCTTGAGATCAAATTATGGAGCACTACATTATTGGAATTACAGGAGGTTCAGGATCGGGGAAAACATCTTTTATCAGGGATCTTAGATCGAATTTTACAAAAGAAGAGATGTGTATCATTTCTCAGGACGATTATTACTTTCCAAGAGAATTGCAACGAGTAGATGATAATGGAATTCGAAATTTTGATTTACCAGAATCCATCAATACCGATGAGTTATATGAAGATCTCAAAAAGATCATCAGTGGTCAATCTGTAAGTAGGCAAGAATATACCTACAATAATGAAAAAGCAGTGGCAAGCACCAAGACTTTTCATCCTGCGCCGATCATTGTATTAGAGGGTATTTTCATCTTTAATGATGCCAAGTTATATCAAAACCTAGACCTCAAAATCTTTATCCATGCAGAAGATAATCTCAAGATTATCAGAAGAATCCAACGTGATCAAAATGAACGGAACTATCCAATCGATGATGTCTTATATCGATATCAACATCATGTAATGCCGACGTACGAGCAATTTATTCTACCGTATAAAACCAAAGCGGATATCGTGATCAACAATAATCAATCGTATACATCAGCCTTAGAACTATTAACAGCAGGGATTAGGCAGAAACTTTCTAAGTAATGATTATTGTTGATTGAAATCTACGAACGTATTTATTGTACTCAGAGCCAAAGTATTGGATCTTCTAGAATGCTATAAAACTTTGACAACTTATCACAAGAGTATAAAAATCTCGAATGACAGTTATAGCTTAATAATTAATCAATAATATCTAATCATTAAATTATCGGTTCAAACTCCTCATCTTCCATTTTATCCTGAGCATGGTGAAGCAGTGATGTAGATACTGCTTTGAAGCTCTCGTCAATCTTCGCGACAATATCTTGTTCCACTAGTTTTTTCAACTCATCCAAATCATCAACGTCACCTTCTCTAAACTTGAGGTTGAATTCCAAAGTGCTTGCTTCCATTTTGACGGAGTATTTACCCTCGTATTGAAAAATGGTGATTTTCATTCTCGGATGCTGGATATAGTCAACTATTCTCATGGTAGGTCTTAATTATACTGTTAGTGATTTGGGTATAGATTTCTTTCAATTCTTTATCCTCAATTAGATTAAGATGTTCTTCGATCGTTTCTTGATCGTTTCGTCTTGCCGGGCCAGTCTGGATATCTATCGCCTTATGCTCCTTAAATTTTCTTATCATACTTTCTAGCAGAGGTAGGATCAATGCTTTATCCAGTTTTTGCTCATCTAGGATGAGTTCCGCTTGGTGCCATAAGTGATTGACAAAATTATTAGCAATTACCCCAGTTATATGGAGTTGCTTTTTTTGATCATCATTGATGACCGTTGTGGTTGGGCTTATATCCTTAGCAAGCGAAAACAATTTTGATTGTGCATACTCTGTAGATCCATTAACGACAATAGGGATTTCTGTGGTTGTTTCTATTCCTTTTGTTAAAGACAAGAACGGATAAATATAACCACATTGGGTATGAACTTTAGATTGGATATCTACCGCATGAATACCGGAGCTATGGGCAATTAATTGATCTTCTTGTAAGTCAGGTTTCCAAAATTTCCATAAGTCAGCTGTAGCAGTATCAGATAGACAAATAAGATAGACATCTGCACTCAAATCAATATCCTCGAAAGAGCCTATGGCCATACTTTCAACCTCTTGTGACAACTGCCTTGCATTATGCATGGATCTACTATATACCTGTAGTACATCATGACCTCGCTCCGCAAGCCTTTTGATAAAATGCCAAGCCACATTTCCACTACCTATACTGACGATTTTCATGATTTATTTTTAGAACGATACTCCAGTGCTAGTGGGTTCTGTCGATTATCCCAAATTCTTAATACGTAGATGATTTTCGCAGTGATTTCATATATCAGAGAATAATAACCTACAAACTTTACTCTGATTCCGTCGACGTTAGTTGCAATTCCGATTTTTGGGAAAGATTTAATTTGCATTATTTCTTTTTCGAAAATCCTATTTAATTTTTGTGCATAGGATTTAGCTTGTACGGTGTTGTAGTAAAAATCCAAGATATCATTAAGATCTTTTTCAGCTTCGATGGACCAGACTACTGTTCTATCCAAAGCTTAGTTTTTTTGAATACTTCTTTATTTGATATAGGGTTTCGTCGAGCGGAGTACTTAGCTTCCTTAAGCATATTTACTTGCTCTTGACTGAGATTTATTTTGAGTTGTTCTGCACTTTCCATGTCCATCAATAAATGCAGTTGTTCTAAAACTTTAGGATCAGTTACGGAATCCAACTTTTTGATTAATGATTTTTTAAGTGTTAACGTCGTCATATTATTTTCAAGTAGTTAACGATAATATAGCATATTATTTATTGATATGACGACAAAATTTAGCTTTTCATCATCATACGCCTATACAGAGCTATGAAGAATCCTAATACCATAATAATACTTCCCGCCCAAAATAAGTTGATACCTGGGAATACTCTAGCCTCAAATATCAATAGATCCGTACGTGGAACCTCCTCTGCTATGACTACAGGGATCTGAATATTGTCGCGATCATCCATGGCATATTTCAACGTAAATTGATCCGTCTTAGGATTAATATTTGCTAAGCGCAGATGTATACCTAGCTCTTCTTCATATGCTTTGATGCTAAAAGGTCGATTCCCTCTCAAAATGTATAGTGGTCGCATTTGTTTTACCTCCCCATTCAAGTTATAGCTAACACTAGCTGCAACCGCTAAGTCTTTATCTTGCTTTTCATAGTTAGGATTATCGATGTTTTGGTCAAAACCATTCAGCCTAAATTCAATATCACCAATCTTAAATTGATCGCCTTGTTTGATCGTGATGGTAGTGTATTCTAAATCTTTTTCTGAAGTAAATACTTGTTCAAAAAAGGATTCGTCAATCTTTGCAATCGTATTTAAGCGTTCTATCTTTTGAGGATAGTTGAATATCAATTCTTCATCTAATGACAATCCTGGATTCACTTCAATAGTGGTGTCTCTACTTTCACTTATAAACGTAAGCGGCACAGAAACCACTAGCTCATCTTTGGGATTGATATCCATCACCTTAGCCCTATCTAAGCTGTAATCTCCAACAATCACTGTTGAGTATTTAGTCTGAATTGTATCCCCAGCAAATACATCATATTGCACGAAATTAAGACTATCTTCCATCATCTCTTTTTCCTTGATAGATTCTTGATATTTAGGTAAGATAATATTGGTGAATATATCCTTATGGAAGTAATGCTCTGAATCAGGGTTATAGGCTTTGACTTCTGAATACTCTTTATTATAGATTATAGATGGTGTCAGAGTGAACTCCTCCGTAGTTTCGTTCTGTTCGTTTACTTTCTTCATGTTGATGAAAAAAGTCTTCGTATTTCCGACTAAAGTATCACCCGTGTATGTGGCAAAGTACCCATTCATGAACATGGGTTCATCTTTATAGATCAGGATATATTTACCGAGATCATCCTTATTTAAGATTTCTTTGAATACGAAAGGATTGTTACTGATATGATAAGAGTTGAGTCCGCTGGCCAGTATACCGATGATCATGACCGAAAATCCGAAATGTGATATCGCGGAAGAAGCAACTTTCAGATTTCCTTTTGCAATAAAAATCATGTAGTCCAAGCTCATAAATGCACCCACGAAACTAGACCAGCACAGCAGATAATACTGCCAGCTATGTAAACCTTGCCACAGCGTAAACAGATAGGTGAATATGAGTGCCAGAAAAGCAGATATTCCAAACCTCTTCAATGCTTTGATCACTCGATTATTGGCTTCGTCTTTATATCTGAAAAATAAGGTAACACCAGATAGAATAGACACCATGATGGAAATCCAAATTTGATATTTATTGTAGTGGGGTATTGGGTCATCGATGACTTTTCCTATATAGTTTTCATCGAAGAAAGTCATCATACTATTGAATACCGGCAAAGATGTACTTGCTGTAATCAATGTCGCTGAAAATAGTAGCACTAGTGATCCAATAAACATCCAAAACTCTCTGGAGTAACTAGATTCCTCTCTTTTGATCACAGGTATACTCTTATTACGTATGATCATAAATACCAGTCCAAGTAGAAGTGATCCAATTACCATTGCAGCCAATTGCCACTCCAATCCCATACTCGTAAATGTATGTACAGAGGTATCTCCCAAAACACCACTTTTAGTCATGAAAGAACTATTCGCTACGAGTACGAAGCTGATGATGTATAAAAAGTATGTTGATTTAATGGAATGTCCAGTATTACGGGCAATCAGATTGGCATGTAGTCCAGCAACTACTGTTATCCATGGTACGAAACTCGTGTTCTCTACAGGGTCCCATGCCCAGTATCCACCAAAAGATAAAGCTTCGTATGCCCATGCACTACCCATCAAGATACCTGTCCCAAATATTCCTGCTGAGAATAATCCCCATTTTAATGCTGGAGTCAACCATGCTTTATGATCCTTTGTCCAAAGTCCAGCAATCGCATAAGCAAAGGGTACTACCGTGGAAGTATACCCTAAAAATAGAGTCGGTGGATGTATGACGTTCCAGTAGTTCTGCAATAAAGGATTGAGACCAGTACCTTGTAGTAGGCTCACATAATCCGCTTTACCAAATATGGGTGCCTCCATAGTATCTCTAAGGAGTAACAGTGGATTGAGTCCAAACTTGTATACAAAATCTCCGATCTCCATGTAGATCCCAAGTATCATACTATTGAGCGTAAGAGCCACCAGCGCCATGATCGCCATGACAGGTGCTTCCCATTTGCTACCAGCTTTCCAAATCAAAATCAAACCAAGGATAATATGCCAAAACATCCATAGTATAAAGCTCCCTTCTTGCCCTTCCCAAAATGCGGAAAGGATATATTCCATGGGAAGATTATCTGAGACATGCTCGTATACGTAAGCATATTCATAGTACTTGTTGACCATGATATACATCAAAATGAATATCAAAGCAAAAATAGATGCTGCATGTAATCCGAAGCCAATACGACCTAGCTTTAGCCAGGAATCTTTTCCAGAATTGACTTTAAAAGTATAGGCCAGAAATGAGAATAAAGCAGTACAAAACCCTAAAAGAATGGCAGCATGACCGAGTTTACCCCAGATCAGGTGTTCACCGACGTATGAGATTTGATCCATAATGTGTTTTGGCTAGTTGGGTTGTGTTTACGATGTTCTAAGCTGAAGCTCTTCGTCGGTATATTTGGAAGGACATTTGGTCACGATATCCGTTGCAACAAACTCTTGATCATTATTGAAATTACCAGTCAATACGATCGATTCTGCTCGTTCAAAATCTTTAGGCTTGGCTTGTAACAAGACAACCTTTTCTTCACGGCCTTCATTATCCTTCATGGTGAAGCTGAAGTAGTTAGGATTGACCAGAGGATCATATACAATCTCTTTGTCTTTTGAGAGTTCTCCTACTACTTTTACGGCTGATTTAGACGCAGAGGCTTCTGTAAAGTTAGAATAGCTACTTACATCTCCTGTCGCAGAGATAAAGATGACAACTGATGCTATAATCATAATGATAGCGACGATATACATTTTTTTCATACGACTAAATTTTGTGCAAAAGTACGATAAATAGCCATGTTAGCAGCTTTAGGATTGTTTATTTAGATGTTGTCTTAATAATGTTTTTTATTGCTAAAGTGTTGTGATAAAATGACTTTAAAAATCTTCATATTAAAATCATCTATTATCTTTAATCCATGCATATAGAGCTTGCTAAAGATATTATCAGTCTTCGAAATGCTGATATGGGGTATCCAGATCGTAGAGTGTTGACTGAAGTCAATTTTAGGATGTCAGAGGCAGAGTTTTGCTATTTGGTAGGTCATACGGGTAGTGGAAAGACTAGCCTGCTCAAAACCTTATATGGAGCATTACCGCTACTAGATGGTGATGCGACAGTCTGTGATTATAATCTAAAATCTATAGCCGAACATGAGATACCCATGCTTCGAAGAAAAATCGGTATGGTATTTCAAGATTTTAATTTATTCGAAGATTGGACAGCGCATCGCAATCTTGATTTTGTATTAAAAGCTACTGATTGGACAGATGCAGATAAGCGGAGGCAAAGGGTAGAGGAATGCCTCAATCGGGTAGGGCTATCTGATAAATCTGAGATCGAAGTATATAAATTATCCGGTGGTCAAAAACAAAAATTGGCCATTGCAAGAGCTATACTCAATCACTCTAAACTCATTATCGCCGATGAGCCTACGGGTAACTTAGATGTAAAATCTACGGATGAGATCTTATATCTCCTGCGTGATATCAGTCAAGAGTATAATGCTGGAATCCTATTGGCAACCCACGATCAGCGGGTATTAAAGAAGTTCACAGCAAGGGTTTATCGTTGTGAGTATGAAGGGATTGTGGAGGAGGTGTGATATCGTCCAAATGAATGATTTTATTGTAGACCATCCTTATCGTAGTAATAAAATTGAACAATAAGTTTTATTTTTATCTCTTTCAATTTCAATTCTTCGAATAAATCGTTTCTAATTTCTATTTCAGTAATTAATGTTCTATAACCTTGACAAGTTATATTGAGTTCTCAATAAGGATTCGGCCATAATTCGAATAGAATCTATTGTAAGTAAATTTTTTCCATTTCGATTATCAATTAATTTTGAATTACTAGATAATTCAGGTGAATTGGATATAATTTTCTTGTATACTTCAATTTTACGCTTTCTATCTGCTTCAATTAAATTAAAATTTTTCATGTGTTGTTCATCAGAAGCACAGCACCGATTTGTTCTTTTGAATGAAGCTGTATATTTTTTAGATTTATAGGTAGAAAAAATTTGTGCTTGTCTTATGTAATATGCTTTGCTCGTTGGATTAAACCAATCACATCTGTTATGACTCATAAGGTAGATTTCTATTTAATACAATACTTAAAAAGATAAAGTTCCATCTGTCTTATTTCGTGTTTATGAAAAATTATTCCCTCCATTAAATGAAAAGGCTTTTCCTCCTAGACGCCATCGGTGCCATAATCTCCGCCTTCCTGCTAGGTGTAGCCCTAGTATATTTTGAGACCTATTTTGGTATACCTAAAGAGACACTATATGTTCTAGCCACACTTCCTATTTTCTTAGCAATCTATGACTTGATTATTTACTTTTTTGTCGACTCCAATCTAAGTCTATTGCTTAAGATTATAGCAGTGACTAATCTGCTCTACTGTATGTTTTCATTGGGTTTGGCTATGTTTCATTTTGAGTCCATTACTTTATTAGGATGGACATATATCATCATCGAAGTCCTCATTGTGGTACTACTCGCATGTTATGAATTAAGAGTGGCTTCAAGGCTTTAGATTCATATAAATTCTATGTCTCAGTAGGGTAAATCTCTATAGCTCCGTATTAGCAGTATACATCGATCATCATATGCGATGTAATCTTTATCACTAATCTAAACTTAAGCATTATGGAGTTTGCTAATCGAAACAGAACCAATATTATTTTAGGAGCTATCTTATATATCTTATGTTTTTTGGCATTTCATAGCCATGCACAGATCGCTCACTTTCCTTTTGATTCTAACTTGAATGATATAACCGCTGGATATACGTCAAGTACGTTTGGTAGTCCTAGCTTAGTGACTGATGGGGCAGTACAAGCCGTAGAGCTGGAAGGGGATGAATACCTGATCTTAACCGATGATCTTCATCAAAATATTGATATCAGTCAAGATCTGGAGATTCAGATCCGGTTTAAGATTACAGACACATATAGCGATGCTCCATTTCCGGGTACCGGGGAGTTTGGTGGTGCAGGTAAGCGAATATTATTGTCCAATAAATCCAACTTCGTATTCGATAGAGGCTTTGATATATTCGTAGGAGAGATCGATGAAGAATACCGATTGATCATGTCATTCGGTGATGATACAGAAGAAGGTGGCACCTTGATTTTTAATGACCTGATTGAGGAAAATCAATGGATGGATCTAAAATTGATTTTGAGACTCAATCAAGATAGACCAAGCATCGTCTATAAACTCAATGGGTATTACCAGCACTTTCCACTCAATTATTTGGATGTAGAAGCATTCAAACAATCCTTGAATACTCAAACTATTTGGGTCGGTACTGATCAAGATGATCTAATAGGTGATGAGGGCTTCGCTTATGCGAAAACATTGATTGACCATATCAAAATATACAATCCCATCTATGATGGTAACCACATGTTAGTCAGTGATGCACTTGATGGCATGATTGCTCATATGAATGGAACTAATATTCTATCAGAGAATCAACAAAAAGCATTATTGACCACTATTGTAAATGAGTGGGATGATGATACTTATCTGGCGATTATACCAAAGGTATTGGACTACCTCTCGACCTATGAGCAGGAAGAGGGAAGAGTTTTTGAATTTTACACAGAATATATCGATCCAAAAGAAGAGCCTATTGCTAAAGCCTTACAGTTTATGTTGATTCAATATTCACTAGACAATATGTATACGGCTACTACGGTCACCGATATGGCAGGTATAAGTTTTTTGGATCACGAAATATTCCCAGGTTCTGTTGCATCATCGGCTCCTAGAGTTACCGGTAGCGTATCTATTGATGGTGATTATAACACTAATCCGGGATATTATCTCAATAATCAAGAGTTCGTAATACGTCCGACAGGTTATTATGCGGCACCCGGAGAAATGGTAGATGTATCACTCCCAAATTCACTAGTAAATCAAGGAGTGGTTATTCATGTAGGTGCACATTATGTAGATCTACGTGAGGATTATCGTGGATTTCAAAGATTTCCGATCATGGCTACCAAGTATCCAGTAAATCAAGCAAATATAACGGTGGCTAATCCTTTTGGCGGAGCTGTATATTTGGTATTCCCGGATGGTTCTAATTTTGGAGCAGTCAATATTCAGTTTACTAATGCGGTCAAGTCACCTTATTATAGTACAAAAGAAGGATTTTCAAATTCACTTTCTGATTATCAAAATGATCTTGATAATGCTTATGTCAATTGGGTAGATATCGAGTCTGATAATTTCATGGCAACATTTCCCATTGCTTTAGCAGAAATATCACCAGATGCTAATGCGATTTTATCACCCCTCAATGAGATAATTGGTAATTTCAATATCTTGTTAGGAAGACCAGTGTCAAAGATTAGGTCCGAGTATATGATAAGTGAACCACAAAGCTATACTCAGGGAACTTTACCAGCATCTTACCCGATTTCAATTGTTAATGGTGACATTGAAGAAGCAGATACATATGCATTGCCTGTCTCTGTCTTAGATCCAGCGATATATATCAATACCTATGATGGATCAACTTTACTTCATGAATTAGGTCATCTCCACAGCTTTCCGACCATGGTTGAAGAGGGAGAGACTAATGTTAATATACCAACCGTGATGGCTTTTAATACGGTACTTAATTATCCTCTTGATACTGCTCTTTATTATAGTTCAGGCTTTCAATTTCTTGATAGAGATCGTGCTGCTCTAGATTGGTTACTAGATCCTAAATTTCGAAATGGCGAAGCTACTCTCTACGATGATGTCTCATATCAGCTAAGAGGATTGTCCAAATATGTTGATGTGGCAAGCATATTTTCTTGGGATACATTAGGACTCATACATGGACACTGGTATGATCAAGCACTGCTATCTCCTACACCTGCATCGGGTATAGAGTATATGGACTCAGATGAGTATATCGAAGCAGCATCTGATCAATTAGGTTTTAATTTTGCTCCATTATGGGAGCTCTGGGGAAATATTCCATCTGTAGGATTGGTCAATCAATTATCTAACTATGAGGAGGAACTACGAATAAGAGACAGAATATTGTATTACCGGACGCTTGTACCTCGGAATGCTGCGGAATACCAACAAGTGTATGATGATATTACACCGAATATAGAAGAGCATCACCGTGAACGATACAATGACTTATTAGGAAACTATGATGAAAGTATTGCTGCTGCTATACTTGAAAGAATAGATGAAATCCTATGTAAATATTATGCGGTCAATTGTATGCCCGTATTGCCTGTGGAGTTAGCGACATGGACAGGTAGATATGATGAATCGAAAGATGCTAATGTACTCAGTTGGTCAACAAGTTCAGAATTGAATAATGATTATTTTATTATTGAGCGAAGCTTTGATGATCAAGAATTTTCAGAATTAGCGGAGATTGATGGTCAAGGTAGCACATCTATAACAACTGAATATAGCTACGATGATACGGACTTAAAAATGGATGCTATCCATTACTATCGCCTCCGTCAGGTGGATATTAATGGTGAAGACAAACTATTTGATACTATCGCCATTCAACTAAAGTTCAATGCAAATCAAGATATCGTCATATTTCCAAATCCTGCTGATGATATGATTGAAATCAATGGATTGACATCATCTTTTAAATTGAAGATTTTTGATTCTGTAGGAAGACTCGTAAAGCGTACCGCAGTTGACGATGGTACAACTCCGATTGATATATCTAGCTTACAATCTGCGATGTATTTCATCGAATTTCGCAATCTAGATGATCAGCTGATTTCAATGCAGCGTCTCGTTAAGCTTTAGCATCTGGCAAAAACTGTAAATCCAAGTATCGACGTGAGGATTGCAGCGGTATAAATCTGGAATTTCAAGAAATTGAACTACCAACCTCTCGTATTACATCGAGTAAATAATCGATATCCTTCTCCGTCTTACGATGATTGATCAGGCAAGCACGTAGGACTGACTTTCCTTTGATTGTCGTGCCTGCAATGAATACTCGGCCATCTTTTTCGAGTGGCTTTACGATATCGCGATTTAGTTTTTGTATGACTTCATCATCTTTCAGATCGGCGGTATATTGGAAGCATAGAATGCCTAAGATCACATCATGCATATTTCTAAAGTCCTCACTTTTTTCAATCTGTGCATGAAGGTATTCTGTTAGTATAATATCCTGATCAATTGCCTGAGACAGTAGTTCAGAACCGTAAGTTTTGAAACTCATGTATACTTTGAGTGCCTTAGAATTACGTGACAACTGAAATCCAAAATCATTGAAGTCCATACGACCGTCATTGGCGGCATCAGAAGAAAGATAGCTTGCTTTCGTGACATAGGATTGATGCAATCTTGTCCAGTTGCTAATCAATGCACAACCTGCCTCGAAAGGAACATACAACCATTTATGGAAATCTATAGCTACAGAATCTGCTCGCTGCATACCTTGATATAACTTGGATTTACGCGGGACGGCAGCGGCAAGAGCACCATAAGCTCCATCAATATGATACCACATCTTATATTCATCAGCAATAGTAGCTAATTCTTCCAGATCATCAACAGCCCCTGTATTGACAGTACCCGCATTACCTATGATACAAAAGGGTTGACAACCTGTATTAATATCTTCTTCTATTTTTTGACGAAGTAAGTCGGTATCTATTTGAAAATCATCATTCACAGGAATTTTGATAAGATTATCCATTCCTATACCGAGCATATCCACTGATTTATCACAACATCCATGTACTTCTACTGAGGCATAAACTCTAAGCGGTTTCATGCCATACATCCCCTTTTTTCTAATGTTTTGCTGAGCCAAAAACATGTTACGTGCTACAGTCAGTGAGGTAAGATTAGCTCCCGATCCGCCACTGACCATAATCCCTCCAGCATCTTTTGGGAATCCTATAAATTCAGCTCCCCATTGTACCACTCGTTTTTCAATTTCTGTAAGAGCAGGCGCAAGGTGCCATTTGGCCACATTTTGATTGATACTAGCTACGAGCAACTCTGCTATGATCCCTACATGGCTACCGCCTGACATGACATAAGCATACATATGAGGTCCGATATTACCTGTTGCTTTATCTAAGACTTCTGCTTTGATATGTTGAAGTACTTGTTCAAAGTCTTCACCTATTTCTGGTAAGTCAGCGCTTATGGACTGAGCAACTTCACTCGGTGTTACACCGCTAAATCCTTTTTTACTTTGAACATTCTGATATTCATGTAATACGAGTTTACAGGCTTGATCAAGGTATTTTTCAAAATCTGATATTGAAAAGTCGAGCATAGGAAGTATTTAATGCTTCTAAAGTAAAAGAAAAAAATCTAGCTTTCTAGTTACAAATACTATCGCGCAGAAATAATATCAAGAGATTGTGGCTTAATTTCAAAGTGGAGTAGGTCTCCTTCAAATTGATAACCCTCACCATCCGTATGATAGTAGAGCGTTTCATCACTGGATAGTGTGATGTTTTTGGCTTTGTAGACGGATACATATTTGCTCTTATGCATGGTTTTATTTAAAAAGCGGTATGCTTCGAATAGATATGCCCATAACGGTGCTTTCCTGATCATGACAATATCCATCAGACCATCTTTTACATTGGCATCTGGGGCCATGGTAAAATTATATCCATAGACGCTAGCGTTGCAGATGGCTACACTTGCGAACTGGCCTTGGATATGGTGATCATCTATTTGGATATCGACTATTGGTTGATGATATCCAATCATCTCCTTAAAGGATACTTTAAGATACATCCATAATCCTCTTTTAGCATTGTCCTTTATTCTGTAAGATACAAGACCATCAAATCCAACGCCAGCAATATTGACGAAACATTTATTATTGATTGTACAGCTATCAACGCGTTCGACTTTGTATGCATTTAAGGTTTTGATTGCCTTGATCGGGTTTCTAGAGATCCTAAAATGACTGGCAAATCCATTTCCAGATCCACCAGGGATGATGGCAATTTTGGTTTTATAATTATGGTTGAGTGACGGATCGACTAAAGGAGCAGATACTTCATTTACAGAACCATCACCACCACAGATGGCGAGAACGTCATATTGCTCTGCTATTGCTTTTTTACTCAGCTCAATTGCATGTCCAGCATATTCAGTATACGATATTGAGTAATCAAATTTATCATGATCTAGGTATTGATCAATGAGCTTGTTGAGATCTTGTTTTTTTGAGGTACCCGACCTAGGATTGATTATGAAAAAGACTTTTTTTTTCATTTAAAGACAAAGTAGCGATACATGAAAAAATTAAATCCTACAGCGACTATTACAGCAATGATGACATTGCTCAATATATAGTGAAAACCTAGGCAGTCTGTAAAAAAGTAAATGCCATACACATTGAGTCCCAAACTACATAGACTGGTGAAAATATATTTTAAGGCTTGCGGTCCCATACGTTTATCCGATCTTCTAAACGCCCATTTTCGTCCTAGTGTAAAACTGACAATAGCCCCACAACATGCTGCTATGGCTTTAGAAATAACATAATAGATCCCAATGAGCTCCGTGCATAATACAAGCACGGAAAAGTCCACTGCAGTACTCGTTACTGAAGTTATTTGTGATTTAAGAAACGACTCTCCTAAGGGTACTTTAGTTTTATGTTGATCATCTGGAATCATGCAATTAGAAGATTTGAAAATAGACTAGTGCATGAAGTATAATACAAGAGTAAATACCTGCAAGAATATCATCACCCATAACCCCAAATCCATGAGGAAATTTTTCTATCTTCTTTATTCCTAACGGCTTCCTGATATCGAATATTCTGAATAAAATCAATCCAGCCAGTAGATACTTCCAATGAAAAGGAATAAACAACATGGTGATCCATAGACCTACTGTTTCGTCCATAACAACTTTGGATGGATCATGGCCCCACTCAGATTCTAATTCCTTGGTAGATAAAATGCCTAAGCCTGTGAATACTATAATGGCTGCAAGGAGATGTATTTGGCTGAATTCGAAAGACGAATTTTCAGCCAAATAAAAGGCTAAATAGTAGAAAATGGCTCCAATAATAGCTCCACAAGTGCCAGGAGCGATGGGCGAATACCCAACTCCCAGACTTGTAGCTATAAGTTTATGAAACCATTTCATCTAGTGATTCGATTACTCGTCGTAGTCGAGTCCTAGGTGAGTGAGTACATCTTCTCCTGCCATGTGACGGATCGTGTTCTCTAGTTTGATTTGTTGCTTGAATATATCATGCATTGGCTGTACTCCTTTAGCAGCTTGTGGCGACTTAAGGTAGAAAGATAGCCACTCTTGGATACCACTCATTCCTGCTCTTTTGGCAAGATCTAAGAAAATAGCGAGATCGAGAACAATAGGTGCCGCAAGGATAGAATCTCTACATAAGAAATCAATCTTGATCTGCATGGGGTAGTTTAACCAACCTTTGATATCAATGTTGTCCCAACCTTCTTTGGCATCACCACGAGGCGGGTAGTAGTTGATTCTTACTTTATGGTAAAAGTCTTTGTACAACTCTGGGTATAATTCTGGCTCTAGGATTTGCTCTAGTACTCCAAGCTTAGAAACTTCTTTAGTTTTGAAGTTATCTGGATCATCAAGTACAGCACCATCTCTATTACCTAGGATATTCGTAGAAAACCATCCCTCTAGACCTAATGCTCTCGCTTTCAGACCTGGAGCAAGTATAGTTTTCATTAAAGTTTGACCTGTTTTGAAATCTTTACCCGCGATAGGAGTTTGAGTTTCTTTAGCTAGTTGTACAAGTGCTGGTACATCGCAAGAAAGATTAGGTGCTCCATTGGCATACGGTACTCCCATTTTGATAGCTGCATAAGCATAGATCATACTTGGTGGGATATTAGGATCATTATTTTCTAATCCTTTTTCAAAAGCTTTTACACTTTTATGTACTTTAGACTCTTCTAGGTAGATCTCTGTAGATCCACACCATACCACGACAAGTCTTTCACATTTGTTCTCTTTTTTGAAGTTTTCCATGTCCTTCATCAAAGCCTTTGCAAGAGCCATTTTAGTCTTTGCTTTTTTGACGTGACTTCCATCTAGACGCTTGACATAGTTTTTGTCAAAAACCGCCTTCATCGGTTTAATCTTGGATAATGGACTTTTAAGTTTCTTGAGAAGAGCTGGATCAAGCACCTCAGCATGTACTGCTGCTTCATATACGTTATCGTCAAATAGATCCCATCCACCGAAAACAACGTTTTTCAAATTTTGTAGTGATACTACGTCCTTGATAAATGGTTTGTTGTTTTCTGTTCTACGACCTATTCTCATTCTTCCCATTTGAGAGAGTGATCCGATAGGTTCTGATAGACCTTTATTTACAGCATGTACACCAGCAATGGTAGTAGTAGCTACTGCACCCATACCAGGAAGTAGTATCCCTAGCTTTCCTTTTGCCGCCTTCACAGTCTTCTTTGCCATTTTGTTACTTTTAATTTGGCGCAAATTTATATTAATTTCCGCTGTTTGTTCCATTTTATAGTGTTTTCTATTCCATCTGCTAAATAATATTTCGGTTGGAAAGAAAACTCTGCTTGCAATGGCCCCGTATCGCATACCCAGCTTTTGCATTTGAGTTCTGCCACTTTTTGTGGGTTTAGAGGCGGGTATTTACCCGTGAACTTTGAAGCAAATTCAGAGATATGTGCTAGCCCTTTTACCAAGAATAGGGGCAATTTAATTTTTATAGTTTTTCTGCCTAAAGCGGCTTTAACATAGTCATGCAGCTGTTCTGCACTGTAGTACTTGCCATCAGAAACGAAATAATTTTTTTGGCTTTTAGCAGATTGCATAACATTGAAAATCTGATCAACAAGATCTTGCACATATATAAAGGTGAGTTTCTGAGTCTCAGAACCTATAAATAGCTCAAGACCTTGGTTAATCATTTTATATACCGTTAAAAAATCTTGTTCCCGAGGACCGTAGACAGCGGTGGGACGTATAATATTATAGGGTAGCGTAGTAGTCTCTTTAATCAATCTTTCTGCTGCAAGTTTACTCTTGCCATACGCGGTTACTGGTTTTGGTGTGGAATCTTCTTTGACGATACCATCCGAAGTAAATTCTGCAGGACCGTATGCTGCAAGACTGCTTATAAATACGAATTTCGATAAGGTAATGCCACTATTTTTGATTGATTTTAAAAAAGTAGACAATAGCTCCGTATTGACTTTAAAATATGCCGATTCTTCTCTTGCTTTGGTCAAACCAGCATTATGGATAATATAGTCGAGGTCAAGGGTTGCTAGTATCGTTTCAAGTTCTTCAGGTTTATTGAAATCCATGTAGCATAACCTGATTCGCTCATCTTTCAAATATTCTAGCGAAGAGCTTGATCTTATACCTGCATAGGTCTCATAGCCTAGAGATAACGCTTTCTCTACTAAAAAACTACCTACAAATCCACTAGCTCCCGTAATGAGTACTTTCTTGGACATTAAATTGACTTTTTATAAATCCTATAAGTCTTATATCGATCTCCATTTAGCTTTTCAGCTGCCGCTACCATATCTTGATTAGATTCTAAGATCCAGCTTGCTTCTCCACCCAATAGATCGCGTTTTTTAGCTTCTTCGATATTTTTTGCAAAGAATATTGCTTCGATGCCTTTTTTTCGATATGATTCGACAATACCCAGAGCAAGAATACGAACTGTTTTGACCTTTTTCTTTCGGAGTAGCAACTTGAATATATTGAATGGTAATAACCTCCCTTTTTTAAAGTTAATGGTGATTTCATGGATGTTAGGTAGTGAAATCCCAAATCCTACAGGCTTACCATTATGCTCGGCTATATAGGCAAACTTCTCATCTGCAAGCATTTTTAAACCATCTGCTAAATGCTCAAATTCAGCATCCGTAAATGGAACGAACCCCCAGTTGTTTTCCCAAGCTTCGTTGTAGACTTCTTTGAGGAGTGCTGTCTCTTTTTTGAAGTTTTTCAGATTCAAATTCCTGATGCATATACCTTGTCTTCCCAAGCGATCTTCTAACATCTTAGATAATCGAAGTGATTTTTCTGAAACTTGCTTGGTATAGATCATGTATGCATAGAGATCCATCTCTTTTTTAAATCCGTAGGATTCTAAAAGGTGACCATAATACTTATGATTGTAGGTAAGCATGATTTTCGATGGTTCGTGAAAACCATCGACTAATGTGCCTGCAGTCTCATTAGTTGTAAAATTCGTTGGCCCCATCATCTCAGCATAGTTCTTAGATAGATGGTATTCTTTCACTTTATCCAAAAGTGCTGAACTGACTTTAGGGTCATCAATACAGTCAAAAAATCCGAAAAATCCAATATTCGATCCGTGATAATCATTGTAACGATGATTACTTATGGCACATATCCTACCTACAATTTTACCATTTTGATACGCTAGGTAGGGGATAGCTTCACCATACTCATAAAAAGGATATTTCTTTTTATCGAACATTTCTCGCTGAGCGATATGCAATTCTGGGACATAATTAGGATCGCCTTGGTATAGATCATGAGGAAAGTCTATGAATTTTTTGATCTCTTTCTTAGACTTTACTTCTACTATTTCCAAGCTCATACTTTCGATTTTGCAGTTTCTAGAATATCTAGTTTTTTAGCAATCTTGGTAATTTTATCAATGGATTCGTCGATCTGATCTTTACTATGGGTCGCCATCAATGAGTATCTTATCAGTGATGAACTACTGGCTACTGCAGGAGATACAACTGGATTGATGAATACACCTTCTGCAAGGAGCATCTTGGTCAGTTTAAACGTCTTAAAATCATCTCTTACATAAATTGGGATGATAGGAGTGGTAGTATGTCCAGTGTCAAAACCGGCATCATTTAATCTGTTAAGCGCATAATGCGTATTATCCCAGAGCTTTTCAATTCTTTCTGGCTCTTGTTGTATAAGATCAATAGCTGCGATCACTGATGCTGCATTGGCAGGTGCTATACTTGCACTGAATATTAAGGATCTTGCATTGTGTTTGAGGTAATTAATAGTATCGCTATCAGCGGCTATAAATCCTCCTATAGATGCTAAGGATTTACTAAAAGTACCCATAATAAGATCTACCTGATCTGTCATACCATAGTGAGCGGCGGTACCTCTTCCCATTGGTCCTAGTACTCCAAGACCATGGGCGTCGTCGACCATAATATTAGCTTTATATTTTTGGGCTAGTTTATAGATCTCAGGTAAATTAGCAACATCTCCTTCCATCGAAAAAACACCGTCTACAGCGATCATTTTAATTTTATCTGGCTCACATTTACTCAGAATTTTTTCTAACGATGCCATATCATTATGCTTATACTTAAGCACTTTGGCAAAGGATAACCTTGCACCATCAATGATACAAGCATGATCTAGTTCGTCGATAATGATATAATCATGGCGTCCTGGGATTGACGATATTACGCCAAGGTTGACTTGAAATCCTGTACTAAAAACTAAGGTGCCCTCTTTACCTACATACTCAGCTAACTTTCTTTCTAGCTCTAAATGCAAATCTAAGGTGCCATTTAGAAACCTTGAACCTGCACATCCACTACCATATTTATCAATAGCGGCCTTGGATGCCTCTTTTAGCTTTGGGTGATTTGTAAGTCCTAAATAACTATTCGATCCGAACATCAAAACATCTTGTCCATCGATTTTTACAACGGTATCTTGTTCAGATTCAATGGTTCTGAAATATGGGTATAAACCTAAATTCTCTATTTGCTGAGGTATGTCGTATGAGGACATTTTTGATTTAAGTAGCATATCAATTGGTTTTCCTGTAGTGGATTAACGACTAATAAAGCTTGTCAGTTTATCCAAGTATTCTGAAATTATGGTTTTTCTTTCTAATAGTTCAAAAAATACAATCCCTAATATAGCACATGCAGCGCCTAATAACACATCTAATAAATAGTGATGATTGCTGTATAACGCCGCGAACCAGATCCCAAGTACATCGAATGCAAAAAATATGGTGATCCATTTTGACTTGAGCTTAGACCCAAAATACAATAAGATCACAGGATAAGCAGCATGTAGGGAAGGAATAGCTGCGAATACATTTGCATTTTTGTTATACATATTCTCAAATATGGGTACACCAATGAGATTATCAAATCTTAATAGACCTGCTGCATTTCCTGGTAGACTAAAGTTTTCTACGAATCCATGTTCGGATACATACCAAGGAGGTGCTGCGGGGTACATGTAGTATAACGCAAAACCTACCAGATTTGTAACAAGAAAACATGCGGAAAAAGAAAGCAACATTCTTTTTTTTCTAAAAAATAGAAATACACAAAACAGCATAGGTAATGGAACCCATGTCAAATAGAATAGTCCCGATAGAAAATCTAATACTAATGTGGTATTACGCTGAAAGTATTCATTAAGTGTAAGCCGCTCTGAATGATAATCAACTCCGAAATATTGGAGTTCAAAATTATACGGTTCCTCTATGTGTACCGGATTAATTTCATAATTGGGTAACACTCTCATTCCATCATATAGGATCCAAAATATCCAAAAGAAAATAAGCGCTATAACTAGATTACGGGTAAACTTATTGAAGAAAAAGAAAAGCAATAGAGTAGTAATAAATAAAATATGATCCAATCGGATACCTACAAAAGCAGTGAGCCAAGTTATGTAGATGAGTAGGAAAATGACTGCAATACGAATATTGACTTTACTCCATCTAGAATATGGTTTCATGGTGCTTAAAAGCTTATATAGAGAAAACAGATTTATGGTAGGCTGGGATCTGTGTTTGTACATCAAATCCGTAAAACTCTACAAACTTGACTCTGGGAAATACACCTAATTCTTCTGCAAAGACATACAAGTTAGTAACTCTACATAAGCGACCTTCTAGTTTGGTGTAAATGTGATTTTGATACCCTTTTTGTAGATCTATATAAAATTTCTGTTTTTCATAAGCTGCTAAGTGAAATTGAAAACAATCTTTGTTGATCATGGAAGAATGATATCCATAAGCCAATTTATTCTGAATGTAGTTTAGCTCTTTTTGTTCTCCTTGATCAGAGTATCGAATCCAAAATACATTCATTGGATATTCCTGATTGATAGAACCATCATGCAATCTATTGAGCTCATATACTACAGTATTTTGATTCTGATTGCGCTGAATATAAAACAGTGAATTAGAATTAAGAGGTGGAGCAGGATAATATTCTGGAAGACCATGCTCACCTTTAAGAGGATGATGCTGTATGTTAATTTCTGGCGCTTTGTGAAACATTATGATTTCATCATTTGGGTCTTAGAATACTTAAGCCTTCTGATCGCTGTGATATTAGCCATGATCGCTAGAATAAATAATGGAAATGTGAATATTGTTATTGTCTCAAACAGCGGGAAAGGTAAAAAATCTACATCAATTTTATACTCCCCACCAAGAAGACCAGATATCAACCCACATGCTAGCATAGATACTCCTACCAGTATTATCCTCTCTGGACGCTGCATGACTCCTACTGATGCAGATACACCAAGTCCTTCAGCTCTTGCTCGAGTGTAGCTCACCATTACTGAACCTATCATGGCTATAAACGCAAATAACGAACTCAAGAAATAATCATAAGCCACTAGGTAGTAACATATACCTAAAAACATAAACATCTCACTGTATCTATCTAAAACACTATCGTAAAGTGCTCCGTACTTGGAGTCAGTTTTGCTTACTCGTGCAAGTCTTCCATCTATCATATCCATTAGACCACCAATGAGAATAACAAAACCTGCATATCCGATATACTTATGGTTATTACGAATACCAAGTTCTGAGCCGTAAATCAGAATTGCACTAGCAACCATATTGAGTATTAAACCTAAGAAGGTAATCATGTTGGCAGTTATACCTACTTTCACCATCCACATGATAAGTGGATTCAGGACGTTATAGGCAAATTGCTGCCCATTTTTCTTCCATGCCATAGATTGGTTTTTAGTCTTTACTGAATTATTCAGTGTTACAAATCTAGTCACAATTTGTGATTCTTCTATATCGTAGCGATTTTCTCCAACTAAGCGCTAATTTTAATGTTCTAATAATATGGATAAAATATCTATAGTCCTTGTTGAATATCTAAACACCATTCCCTTCATGGATGCTTTTTCTAAGGTCGAAAGTAACATTTTGGACATTACCCCTGCAATACCTGCAAAATGTGCTGAGAGCTTCTTTCATGGAAATGCTGACATTGCATTAGTACCTGTAGCATCTTGGATCGCTCATGGTGCCAAAGAAAAAGTGATCACGGATTTCTGTATAGGTTGTGTTGGGGAGGTAGGTACAGTACTGCTTTGCAGTAAGGTAGATTTACAAGAGGTCGAGTATATTTATCTCGATACCCATTCTAGGACTTCGGTACAATTATTAAAAGTACTCTGTAAAAAATATTGGAAGATCGAACCAAAGTTTATTCAAGCTGATGTCACCGATTTAAAATTAGCAGATGGCGAAGCCAAACTCATGATTGGTGATAAGGTGTTTACAGATAGACAGGAATATCATAATGTATATGATCTAGGTCTTGAGTGGGAAAGATTTACCTCTTTGCCCTTTGCATTTGCGATCTGGTTGGCTAAAGATCATGTAGATCAATCTATAATTGACAAATTAAATAAGCTCTTTCATAGTAGTTTGGACGATATGAAGGCCATTATAGATCGCTACGATTATCAATTTCCATCAGTAGACTTAAAATTATACTTTACAGACCATATCAGTTATCCACTTACGGAAGCTAAGCACAAGGCCATTTCAAGGTTTCAGCATGAGATTCACAATTTAGCTGCAATTGAGCATTCTACTAGTTTTATTGAACACTAATGATATCGTAGATAAAGGATATTCTATCACTGTATACTAAATTCATATATTGCAGAACAAAATGTAAGTAGCTTTCAGAACTATCTTACATAAATGTCATTAAACAACTAGTCAAACAAAACTATATATGTTCAATTCAAAAATAGCTGGTATCGGTCATTATGTACCTGAACGAGTCGTGACCAACGATGAGCTTTCTAAATATATGGATACCTCTGACGAATGGATTCAGGAGCGAACGGGTATCAAGGAACGTAGATTTGCAAAAAAACATGAGGAAACCAGTGCTACTATGGGAGCTAAAGCAGCTCGAATAGCGATCGAAAGAGCCGGTATAACGCCTCAGGATGTAGATTTTATAATATTCGCTACGTTGAGTGCTGACTACTATTTCCCAGGAGGAGGAGTACTGATGCAAAGAGAGTTGGGTATAACTGATCAAGAAGTAGGGGCACTGGATATCAGAAATCAATGTTCTGGTTTTTTATACGGACTATCAGTTGCCGATCAATTTGTGAAAACGGGAATGTATAAAAATGTGCTATTGGTAGGTGCAGAGATGCACAGTATGGGATTGGATTTTAGCACCAAGGGTAGAGGAGTATCAGTGATTTTTGGTGATGGAGCTGGTGCTGTAGTATTGCAACGTACAGAAGATAATTCTACAGGAGTATTGACTACCAAGCTACATTCCAATGGAACTCATGCTGAGGAGTTGGCAATGATCAATCCTGGATCTCATGGAGGATATCACTTAGGAAAAGAAAAATATGGTTATCCTGAAGATCCCACTTTCAAAAGTATATTCGTAACGCAGAAAATGATAGATGACGATCTTATATATCCTAATATGACTGGTCAGCTAGTCTTCAAGACAGCAGTTGTGAAGTTTCCAGAGGTTATTAAAGAGGCTCTGGATTCTTGTGGATTAGACTCTTCGGATATCGACATGCTTATACCACATCAAGCTAATCTAAGAATCGCCCAATTTGTGCAGAAAAGACTAGGTCTTAGTGATGATCAGGTATTCAATAATATTCAAAAGTATGGAAATACTACTGCAGCCTCCGTGCCTATTGCGCTGAGTGAGGCATGGGAAAGTGGGAAAGTAAAGGAAGGAGATTTAGTTTGTTTGGCTGCATTTGGTAGTGGATTTACATGGGGTAGTGCTCTAATCCGATGGTAGCTATAGGATATGTCTAGTAAGAAAGTAGATATTTTAGCTTTTGGAGTTCATCCAGATGATATAGAACTGAGTTGTAGCGGTACTCTTTTGAAACATATAGCACTAGGATATACCGTGGCAGTAGTAGATCTTACTCAAGGGGAGTTGGGATCTAGAGGTAGTGCAGAGCTAAGGCTTCAAGAAGCTAAAAAAGCAGCTAACGTGCTCGGGATCTCTGCTAGAGAAAATCTATCTATGTCAGACGGCTGGTTAAGAAATACTCCTGAGAGCCAGTTTAAGGTAATCGAAATGATACGAAAGTATAGGCCAGGTATCGTTTTGGCGAATGCTTTAGAAGATAGACATCCTGATCATGGTAGGGCAGCACAGTTGGTCGCAGAGAGTTGCTTTTATGCAGGCCTGCTAAAAATAGACACGGGACAAGATGAATGGAGACCCAAGGCACTTTATCATTATATTCAAGATCAAAATTTAATACCTGATTTTGTAGTTGATATTTCTAGCCACTTTGATCAAAAAATGGAAAGTATACTCTGTTATCGTTCCCAGTTTTTTGAAGAGAATCAAACTGGACCTAAAACACCAATTTCCGGCAAAGATTTTTTAGACTTCATTAAAGCTAAAAATAAATCTATGGGTCGGAATATCCAGGTAGATTATGCCGAGGGATTCAATAAAAGTAGAATATTTGGTGTGGATGATTTGTTTGATTTGAGATAAGCTATTGTAGCTTGTCGGCTTCAAGCGGGCAATTACTGAATAATGTATCCACAACGCCATTAATCTTAGCGGCCAGCATAAGTGTTCCACTTACTTTGGTATCATTATCATATAAGTTGAGTGCCCCATTAGCTTCTATATCGGCAGATACTGTTGCACCGCCAATCTCCAATGGCACTTGTTGCAAGCTCTGGTCTACCACCACAGAGTCCCCAATACTATTAGCAGTCAATGGTACTGGTGATAAGACAGAATTTTCAAATATAATTCTCATTTGAGTAGGATCGTCTAAGTCAAATCCCTCTACTAAAGAGAATGCAAGGGAATCAGATTGTACTACATTAGTGAGTGCTCCATCGCAATTAATCATGCCCAGATAATCACCTAAATATCGGCTCCGAGAATATTCACAAGTTCCATCATCTTCAACCGCGTCTGGGTCATAGTTAGAGGCCCTTTCGTCTGTACATCCGCTTGTAACCATTTCACCTCCATTGTTTTCGTCATCCGCATCATTGGTACAGGATAGTACAAGTAGGCTTAAGAGAAATAAAGACGCATATGAAAATATTGAAATTCTATTCATTTTGAATTCTTATAAATTTATAATGAAATTTAGCAAAAGTAATGTACGCAATATTAATGATTATTATTTGCCTTCCAGATAATTAACATAATCCAATGAGCCTAATCTCATACGAATATTGACTTTTGATGTTCGTGAGATATTATATTCAATTTTACAAAAGATAGGTAAGTCTTCAGGTCTGAATGCATGTTCTGAAAGTATGTCATGCTTAAGATTTGTAGATTTTGGATTTACGTTTTTTGAATCAATAATTATATCTCTAGTAAATGCCAAGCCATCAAGGGTCAAGTCTGATTGATAGAAATTAGTTAAATCTAGTTGACAGTTTCCAAGTTGCAAGAAGCTACAATAAATGAATAATGCTAGATATATTGGGCTGATGATTGACACGATATAAAATTAAACTATTTATTCATCCTTAGAGCTATTGTAGATGACATATTGGCTGAATGTCGATCGTAAAGCGCCATTCATAAGTTGATAATTTTTGTTTGGCTTGAGACCTATGTTTTTGATGGCTTCCTTATTTCCACAGATTATCCATGTCTCTGTATTATTGTAGTAATGTTTGAGCGTATCTCCTAACCTTCTGTAGAAGTGGTTAATGTCAAATGTCTGTAATCTGATATCATAGGGAGGATTTGTAATGATAACAAGATCATCACGATCTGACCCTGACTGAAAAAAGTCGCTTTCTTTAACTTTGATGATCTTAGATAGCTGAGCGTTTCTGATATTGACTTCTGCCACACGTAGGTTGTGTTTAGACCTATCGCCACCCATAACTAAAGCAGATCTACCAAGTTGTTCGTCCAATGATTGAGCGACGATACGATCCCATAGTTGTGCATCAAAATCAGTCCATTTCTTGAAAGTAAAATTACGATCTATGGATTGCGGAGGTATGTTTTTAGCCATCCGCTGAGCTTCGATCAGTATGGTTCCGGATCCACACATAGGATCTAATAACGGTCTCCGACGATCCCAACCAGAAAGTTTGATCATTCCTGCGGCTAGCACTTCATTGAGTGGTGCTTCTACTGCTTTTTTTCGATAACCTCTTCTATGTAGTGAATCACCAGAGCTATCTAAGCTTACATCTACATGATCTTCCTGGATGTGAACGTTTAGTTTGAAATCTGGATTTTTAACATCGACGCTTGGTCTAGCACCTTTATCTGCTCTGATACGATCTACTATGGCATCTTTGGTCTTGAGTGCTGCATATTGAGAATGAGTGAATATGGTTGAATTGGTGACCGCATTGATAGAGATGGTCTTGTCTAGAGGGATATGCTCTGTCCAGTTAAACTCATAGATATTTTTATATAGCTCTTCATCATTCTTTGCTTTGAATGAAAACATGGGTACCAGCACTTTTAAGGCAGTCCTAAGCATTAGATTAGACCTGTAAAGTAAGGATTTACTTCCCGTGAAGGATACGGCTCGTTTGAGTTCTTCTACGTCTATTCCGCCTAACTCTCTTATTTCTTTCGCTAATACTGATTCTAGACCTGCAAGCGTAGTTGCTATTATTTTCAATGACTATGATTCTGATACAGCCACAAAGCTATTAAGTCTGAATGACACCAACGTTGAATTTCTCAATTTCTTTATGATTCGCCAATTCTATCGATTTCGCGACAAAATCTCGAGTGTCTACTGGATTAATGATAGCATCTACCCACAACCTTGATGCTGCGTAATAAGCGGTGGTTTGATCCTCGTATTGAGATTTTATTTTGTCGAATAATTTGATTTCGTCTTCTTGGCTGAGCTCTTCGCCCTTCGCTTTTTTGGAGCTGACACTCATTTGAGTCATGACTTTTGCTGCCTGAGCGCCTCCCATGACGGCTATTTTAGCAGTAGGCCATGCAGCAATGAATCTAGGGTCATAGGCCTTTCCACACATCGCATAATTTCCTGCACCATAGCTATTACCCATCACAATGCTGATCTTGGGTACCGTGCTATTAGATACTGCATTGACCATTTTAGCACCATCTTTTATAATACCTCCATGCTCTGATCTACTTCCTACCATAAATCCTGTGACGTCATGTAGGAATACCAAGGGGATTTTCTTCTGGTTACAATTCATGATAAATCTAGCAGCTTTGTCGGCACTGTCGGAGTAAATGACTCCGCCAAACTGCATTTCACCCTTTTTATTTTTGACGACTAGTCGTTGATTGGCGACTATCCCTACGGCCCAACCTTTGATACGAGCATATCCGCAGATAATCGTTTTTCCGTAGTCCTTTTTATATTCAGTAAGTTCAGAATTATCAACGATGCGTTTGATCACTTCTCTAGTATCATAAGGCTTTTGGCTAGAGCTTGGGTAGATACTCAATATTTCTTCCAAGGGTAAGGCAGGGGCGATTTCATCAATTTTATCAATTGCTCCAGCATCCGTCTTAATACTAGTTTTATCGATAAGATCTTTTATGGTATCTAGACAAACTTGGTCATTTGGCATTTTATAATCAGTCACTCCTGAGATTTCAGATTGGGTTGTAGCACCGCCTAGCGTTTCTTTGTCCACATCTTCTCCAATAGCGGCTTTGACAAGGTAAGGTCCGGCCAAAAATATAGATCCTGTCCCTTCTACGATTAGCGCTTCATCTGACATGATAGGCAAGTAGGCTCCGCCTGCAACACAACTACCCATAATGGCTGCAATCTGAGGGATCCCTTTACTTGATATCACCGCATTGTTTCTAAATATCCTACCAAAATGCTCTTTATCTGGAAAGATTTCATCTTGCATAGGTAGGTAAACTCCTGCGCTATCTACTAGATAGACTAATGGCAAGTTATTTTCAATCGCAATTTCTTGAGCTCTGAGATTTTTCTTTCCTGTCATAGGAAACCAAGCGCCAGCTTTCACGGTAGCATCATTGGCAATCACGACGCAGTTTTTTCCTTTTATTTCACCTATTACCACTACCACACCTGCCGCTGGACATCCGCCATGCTCTTGATACATGTCATAAGCCGCAAAAGCACCAATCTCTATACAGCTGTCTATATCATCCATCAGGTGACTCAGTCGCTCTCTTACAGTCATTTTACCTTTTGATCGCTGTTTTTCTAGTCTTTTATCTCCACCACCTTTTTTGATTTTTTCAAGTCTACGTTGATATTTAGAAATGAGTAATTTCATTTCATCTTCATTCATATTCTTTTCTAATTCAGCGGTTTTCATGGTGTCTCATTTTAAATAATTGGATAGATTTGCAAACTCTAAATGTAAACAAATACATCAGTCCTTAGGTTGCGAAAAATCGCTTTATGAACTAATACAATATAGAGTAAGGAGCAGACCTACATTATTATTTCATATGAGGTGAACTAAGGGAGCTTTAAAGTATTTATTTCGATGTGAATAAACGAGTGGCCATCATAGGAGCAGGTGTAGCAGGATTATCAACGGCAATAAGATTGTCTCATGCGGGATTTGAAGTAGATGTTTTTGAAGCTGCTTTATCCGCTGGTGGCAAAATGAGGGAGTTGATGATTGATGGATACCGCTGGGATATGGGACCTTCACTATTTACTATGCCACATTATATTGAAGAGCTACTTGATCTAAATGAGGTATACATTGATTTTGAGTACCAAAAGCTTGATGAAATCTGTCACTACTTTTGGAATGATAACACTCATTTTACCGCTTATGCGGATCGGGACGCTTTTGAGGATGAGGTATTGGAGGTCTTCGGAGTGGATAAAACAGTCATCAATAAATATCTTAAACAAGCTGAGGACAAGTATCAAATCTCAGGTGGCTTATTTCTAGAGCAGAGCCTACATCAAATAAAAACTTGGATCAATACGGATGCTTTAAAAGCATATTTCAAACTGCACAGACTGGATATTTTCAAAACACTTCACGAGTATAATCAGAGTACTTTAAAGCATGAAAAGTTAGTCCAATTATTCGATCGATACGCTACTTACAATGGCTCTAATCCTTATCGATGCTCTGGTATAATGTCTATGATTCCACATTTTGAACAATATTTTGGTGCTTATTTCCCAAATAAAGGAATGAGAAGTATCCCAGATGTGCTTTATCAAAAAGCTTTACAACTAGGAGTTTGTTTTTATTTTGATACCCATGTAAAAACTATCACCCATCAGCAAGGGAAGGTGAGTGGCATAGCACTACAAGATGGGTCTACTAAAAATTATGATGTCGTAGTCAGCAATGCGGATGTATTGAGTACGTATAGAAAGTTATTGGCTGATAATAAACGTTACAAACGTTATCAGAAACAAGAGAGATCAACCTCTGGTTTGATTTTCTATTGGGGCATCGATAAGCAATTTGATCAATTAGATGTACATAATATCTTTTTTGCCGATGATTATCAAGCAGAATTTCAAGCATTAGCAGAGGGTTCTATTTATGATGATCCCACGATATATCTTCATATTAGTTCGAAAATCAAACAGGATGATGCACCTCTTGGATGTGAAAACTGGTTTGTGATGATTAATGTACCATCTAATGGTTACCAAGCTGACAACTGGGCCAACAAGTACAGAACGATTATTATCAATAAACTTTCTAAGCAGCTGCATGTTGATTTATCATCTATGATTAAAGCTGAGTATCATATCGATCCATTAGAAATAGCTACAGTCACACATGCTTTGGATGGCGCTTTGTACGGAAGTAGTAGCAATAGTAGATATGCAGCATTTTTTAGACAATCCAACAAAAGCAGGGAGTATAAGAACCTATATTTCTGTGGAGGATCTGCGCATCCAGGAGGTGGTATTCCATTATGTATTTTATCTGGTAAAATCACGAGTCAATTGATCGATGAGCATCATAGCTAGTATATACAAATCTGATGTACGGCTGCAAAGCTCGTTACTTTTGTTGCTGTTGTCTTACACAGCAGGAGTATTGGCGATCGGTTTTGGATTATTGCCGAGTTTATTGATTGTTACTCCTGCTAATCTTCTACTGACATTTATCTTAATTTCTTGGAATAAAGATCAATCCAATCTTAATTATTGGAAGTTTGTATCGATAGTTTTCGTTTTATCCTTTGCACTAGAGATCATTGGAGTCAACACCGGAATCATCTTTGGTGAGTATGAATATGGAAAAGTACTTGGTATTAAGGTATTGGGTACACCTTTGATTATCGGAGTCAATTGGTTTATCCTTGTACTAGGAGGTATCCATATCATTCAATACGTAGTACCGCATTGGCAAAGGATATGGAAATCTATATTGGTAGGGTGTTTACTCGTATCACTTGACTTTCTGATAGAACCTGTTGCGATGAATTATGACTTTTGGAACTGGAACGGTGATCAAGTCCCAATAGATAATTATATCGTTTGGTTTATCGCTTCTACCATATTTGCTTGGATAGGATACTACATGGATCAAGTTAAAAAAGGCTGGGTTTCTATCTTTAGTTTTATATGTATCACTATCTTTTTCTTGATTTTGAATATAAGAATAAGTCCATCGGATTGGATAACTATTTCTATAGGGTAGGGCTCAAGTAATTAAAATTCCTCGTCATCATCTTCAAAGTTAAACCAATCTTCCACTTGTACATTCTTCCATCCATCGATGTCTCGGCGTTCTCGTTTAGTTGGTCGTCCTAATCCTTTGGCACGTTTCTCGGAGTTTGCCTTTCCGACATACCAATCCTTATACTTATTCAGTTCTTCAGGTGGAGTCAAATCCTCGTAGCAGGGCTGCGCAAGAGTGGCACTTACTCGTTTTGAAATCAATTTAACGCTCTTAAATAAAAACTCAAATCCATTTTTACGAACAGAAATAATTTGATCTACTTCTATCGGAGTGGAAGGTTTGATGATCTTTTCACCAATTTTGACTTTTCCACTTCTACAGGCATTGGATGCCATGGTCCTGGACTTGAATATGCGTACCGACCAAAGCCATTTATCAATACGTACCTTTTTATCACCCATTAGACTTATTTCTTAAACCGTTCTGTTTGGAGAGCCGGGTATTCCATATTGAGCGCTTCGAGTGTCTCAAGAACCTTAGATGCAATAAAATAATTACGATACCAACGCTGATCTACAGGAGCAATGATCCATGGTACTTCACATCGATTGAGTAAATCTTCGTAGCATTCCATGTACTTGTCCCAGTATTCGCGTTCTGCCCAGTCCCCGTCATTATGTTTATAATTTTTTTCAGGTATATCGATTCGCTCTTGTAGCTTCTCTAGTTGGCGCTCTTTAGAAAGATGCATGTAGAATTTTAGTACCGTAGTGTTATTATCCTGTTCAAGGAGTTTTTCAAAGGCATTGATGGCGTTGATTCTAGCATCTACACGACCTTCGCTTATCCATCCATGTACTCGTTGAATAAGTACATCTTCATAATGAGAACGTATGAATACCGAAATTTCACCTTTACCCGGAGTATGC
The DNA here is from genome assembly GCA_020629715.1 of Saprospiraceae bacterium. Classification (GTDB taxonomy): domain Bacteria; phylum Bacteroidota; class Bacteroidia; order Chitinophagales; family Saprospiraceae; genus JAHDGW01. Next base: position 333,956 of record JAHDCU010000002.1, on the reverse strand, counting down.
TTATGTACTCTCCAAAGAAAGTCATGAGCAAATTCCTCATCCGTCGGTTTTTTGAATGATACGGTATGAACACCAGATGGAGTAGTCCGACCAAATACAGCATGGGTACTTCCATCCTTACCACTGGTATCCATGCCTTGCAGAACAATAAGAAGAGAGTGCTTTTTTTCAGCAATCATCATTTCCTGCAATTCGGATATACGTTTTGCAATTTTTTTTGTCTCCTTTTTTATATCATACTTATTGAGATTTTCAGGAGCTCTAGTAGGGTAATCGCTTAATTTTATCATGGTCTATGTTCGCATTTTGCTTCGTTTCACAAGATAAGCTTGTAGTATCGGGTAAAACCCTTGATTGATATCAGCGGGTATGAAATCTATACCATATTGGAGGCACTTCATTTTAAGTTCTTCTGTGAAAGCTTTTACTTTAGAGGTATAATATTCCTTTATCTGATTGGACTGCAGTTTGACTTCTTCTCCACTTTCCATATCTATAAATTGATAAGGTCGATTATCATATTCAAACTCTAATTCTTTGCTATAATCAGCAACGTGAAAGAGTAAAACCTCATGTTTGTTATGTTTCAAATGCTGTATTGCGGAGAAAAGATCATCATTAGATTCTGATTGCTCAAACATGTCGCTCAAGATCACTACAAGAGATCTACGGTGAGTACTTTCTGCAATCTGATGCAATGATTCTGCTGCTGAAGTAGGTATGTTATGTTGTGGGCTGTTGATCAATTGATCTAAGTGTCCAAGTAGTAAGTTATAATGAGTAGTACTTGACTTGCATCTGGTATGATGATGTAGTTTTTCATTGAAAATACTTAAGCCAAAAGCGTCTCTTTGTTTCTTAAGTAGATTCATAAGACTTGCTGCAGCCAAGGATGAAAACTCAAGTTTATTGAGACCTTGTCCTTCTTTTTCTCTTTGTGGAAAATACATGGATGAAGAAGAGTCGATCACGATCTGACAACGCAGATTGGTTTCTTCTTCAAAGTTTTTGACAAACATCTTATCGGATCGGGCATATACTTTCCAGTCGATATTTTTGGTGGATTCTCCTGGATTGTATAGTCGATGCTCGGCAAACTCTACTGAGAAACCGTGGAATGGACTCTTATGCATACCTATGATAAATCCCTCAACTACTTGCTTTGCAAGCAGCTCAAGATTATCCAATTGCCTCAAATCAAACGAATCGAAAAAACTCATATTTAAAGGTAAGTGTTAGATTGCGAAATTTGCCAATTTCTGTAAAGAGTAACATTTTTATAAGGGTACTGGTTGAATAAAGTACAACTCCTCTCTGATTTTAGATAGCTTTCATAATTGGCAGATCTCATCGCTTTTTTTAAGTATGATAAATCGTCATTCCATATCTTCACCTGACATGCAGAAGATTGCCATCATAGGAGGAGGTCCGGCAGCATTAATACTAACGGCTCATTTGGACACTAAGCAATATGATGCTCATTTATTTGAGCAGAATAAAACAGTAGGTCGCAAGTTTTTAGTAGCTGGTGATGGTGGATTGAATCTGAGTTATGATGCCAGTCAGGAAGATTTGATAAGTCAATATTTTCCTTCGGAGTGGCTGGCTCCCATGATCCAATACTTTAATAATCAGGATTTAAGAAGGTGGTTGAATGATATTGGGGTGCCGACATACGTAGGGTCTAGTAAGCGAATATTTCCAAATCTTGAGTTGAAACCCATAGAAGTTTTAAATCGTATTGTTGATCAAGTCATTCAAAATCATGTCAAGATTCATTACCATACCAAATGGACTGGTTGGAGTGATAATGGTGGATTGCGTTTTGAAGGATTAGAGCCTAAATACTTTGATAAGGTGATCTTCGCACTAGGCGGTGCAAGCTGGAAAGTCACAGGAAGTGACGGATCGTGGGTTACGTATTTCGATGGGAAAGGAATAAAAATTGAAGAATTTAAAGCTGCTAATTGTGCTTTTGAAGTGGAGTGGTCAGATCAATTTATTGGCAACCACAGAGGCAAACCACTTAAAAATATATTGCTAAGTCACGATGGATTATCGTCAACTGGAGAAGTAGTGATCACAGAGTTTGGCTTAGAAGGAAATGCTATATACCCACTAAGTAGAAAACTCCAAAAAAGCCTGTCTATGGTTAGTGAGACCAGTGTTTATTTAGACTTCAAGCCAACACTCAGCATCGATCAGTTGAAAACTAAGTTTGAGAATTCTAGTTATAAAAAGACTTCAGATATCTTAAAAAATGACCTAAAGCTAGATCGAGCTAGTATAGCGGTACTAAAACAATTTTCCAATATAGAGACCTTTCTAAACATTGACAGATTGATAGAATTGATCAAATCGGTGCCTATAAAAATCAAATCTGCAGGGCCTTTGGATAAAGCGATTTCTAGTCTTGGAGGTATTGCTTTGGATGAAATCGATGAGCAATTCCAACTCAAGCGTATGCCTGATCATTACGCCATCGGAGAGATGTTAGATTGGTATGCGCCTACTGGAGGATATCTTTTGCAAGCATGCTTTAGCATGGGGTATACGTTGGCAACTTATTTAAATCAAAGTCAAATCTAAAATACTACCACCATACAATAAAGAAGGACTGATATAGATCATCTTGTTTTTGCCAGCACATGATGGATCTTCTCTCTTCCATAGAAGCTTTTATACTTGATGTCAATGGTGCATAAGATGACCAATGTGCAGCTGTGGACGGATCGTTCCCCCATTCGGTCTTAGAAGGAATGTAGTACTCTTTATTGCAATGATTCCATAATGCGAAAGAGTTGAAATCTAGGTAGAATCCTTGTATCGCTTCTCTGAATGATCTTTTAATTTGGATATCTGATTGGTAAGGAAGATACAAGGAAGCCATAAAACATAGGGACTGCGAAATGGTCTCAACATTAAGACCAGATAAAAGCTTCGCGATACTTGGGTGATTGATCAATGGAAACTGCTTTGATTTAAGCTTATCCAGTTTAAGATTTAAACTATCGTTACGGTTGGGGCCGATCCAATTAAGCAGTTGATCATCAGAAAGAGTGGGATCGTATAGGTAAAACTTATAAGCCAGCTCCATATGAACAATCTCTTCATTGACTAGATCTTTAATGATGAAATCCAATTCTCCGATCGTTTTTTGTCTTCTATCAGTTGTACATTTTCATGCAGTAATACAATGTCTTGAGTCTGATTTATCAATTCCGAGATACATCGTTCTACTAAATGTCCTAAACGAAGATTATCTGGTAAGGTAATATCTAAATTATTATCGCATTTAAGTCTCGAGATTTTGAAAGAAGGAATACCTGTTACATCCGTGTATAATTGAGGGGTTTCTAATATAGATCTAAATCTATCCTTGGCCTTCATCAATGTAGAGATCTTAAAACAATAATTTTAACTCTTCAAAATCTGAAATTATCGCATCTGCAGCTTCAAGTGTTTGATCTGCTGACATAGGGTTGCGATACCCGATAACAAAAATACCTGCATCATTCGCTGCTTTGATGCCGTTATCGGAGTCTTCGATTACGATACATTTATCTCTTGGAGTATTGGCAAGGGCAGCAGCTTTTTCAAAGATTTCTGGATGTGGTTTAGAGGCCGTAAGGTCAGCACCACTGATCTTGGCGCTAAAATATTGGTCTAGATCAAAACGTTTAAATACGCGATTGATAGTGGGCATGGAGGCTGATGATGCCAATATGAGTGTTTTACCTTGATTGTAGAAGTATTGGATAAGATCTTCAACACCTCTGACAAGATGTAGACTAGGATCATTCTCAAAGTAGCCGATGAAGCGTTTTCTTTTCTCGGCAACAAATCGATGAGGATCTTCATCTAAGTCAAAATAAGCAAGTAGATTTTGAAATACATTGATTGTAGATGAACCTGTAAGTGTTTTATACAACTTTTCTGACACCTTAAGCCCCATGGATGTAAAGGTTTCATAATAAGCTCTCTTATGTATCAACTCCGAGTCAATAATAACCCCGTCCATATCAAAAATTACGCAATTTACTTTTTTTGGAATCAAAGTGCTTCTCGTTGAATTCAATGCGAATGTATTTTAATTATATCAATTGTAAAGTGACCAAATCTAAGTTGCTGTAGATATTGATCATAATCTAATAAAAAAGCCTTCACTCGAACATTCGAATGAAGGCTTTTTTAATCAGTAATACCTATGACCTAGATAAAACTATTGATTTTTTCTTCTAATGAAGCTTTACTAGCAGTACCTACATGCTTATCAACTACTTCACCGTTTTTGATGAATAGAATAGTAGGTATACTTCTTACTCCATACTTCATAGATACTTCCGGGTTATGATCTACATTTACTTTTCCGATGACTGCCTTACCATCATAGTCACTAGCCAGTTCTTCAATGATAGGAGTTACCATTCTACATGGTCCGCACCATTCCGCCCAAAAATCTACAACTGCTAATTTGTCGCCTTCTAGAGCCGCTTCTTGGAAGTTGCTATCTGTGAATTCGAATGCCATATGTTTTTGTTTTTATTGTTCTCTAAATATAGTGTTCAGGCAAAGAACGCTTACCTTTCCACATAAGTTGCAAATATAGAATCGAAATGTCATTAATTTGATATTTGATCGTTTTATTCATAGTATGAGGAATTCTCGTCAAGTAATTACAAAGTTGGATCTTTACCTACTAGTCTGGATATTATTCACCTTAGTCTTGGATTATGGTATGGATATTATACCATATGATCTTGCGGCAGTATATCTCGATAGTTTGTTCCAATTCATTAGGGTTATTCATGATTATAGCCTTGGATTATTAGCTATACCCAGTCTTTACATTGCTATTGCCATATTGATACTTATAGTTGGCTTATATATTAGGAAGGCATTTTGTACATTTAGCGGGATTCGATTATACTTATATCTTTTTTGGAAATTGATACTTGGTCTCGGGCTTATGGTTGCAGTATTCTACTGGACGTGGGGATTTTTGTACCACATTGATAATCATAAGATTGCATATAAGTATGAAAAAGTAGAACTCTCGGAGCAATACCTCTGCGATGAGGTACAGTACGTTCAGTTGAACTTAGATAAATTAAGGTCTCAATTGCAGCGTGATACTTTTAAGCTTAATAAAGAGGTTTCTTTCCACGAGATCGAGAATTACAATCGAATAGCCCAAGAAGCGATTTTAAAATCATGGAATTGGCCTATACGAGGTAGGGTAAGAGTCCGCAAACTACAACCTTCTGGAACCTTAATGAGATTTTCGGCTTCCGGAATATATATTCCTCATAGCATAGAGGGGCATATTGACGCTGGATTGTATCATGTCCAGCATCCTTTTACAGCTGCACATGAGATGGCGCATGGATATGGATTTACAGATGAGGGTTTCTGTAACTTCATAGGATTTATTACCTGTCTAGCTACAGAAGATAGTTATTATCAATATAGTGCATGGCTTGCATATTACCGATATCTGATGAATGACCTGTACCGTCAAAATACGATAGCATATTATGACATGAGACAGACGCTTTCTTTTGGTGTTAAAAAAGATATCTCAGCGATCTATGAGCATATTGATCGATATCCAGATTTTTTCCCAAGAGCCAGAGAAGTGGTTTACGATCAATATTTGAAATCACATGGAGTGAAAGAGGGGCTAGTAAGTTATAGTCTGATGACTAGGATGGTCTATCTATGGAAAAGTCAAAACCCTGATCACGAATTAGTTATCAAACACTTTGATTGATTCCTTCAAGAATTTTTATGAGTTGCTGCGTAAGTGTAGAAAGTGCAAGTGGTATATCCCATTGCTCCACGTTGCGTTCTTCCACATAATTTGATACTGATCGGATTGGTAGATGAGGGATCATAAGTTTTCTAAGGCATGAGATGAAAGCATATGACTCCATACTTTCGATATCAGCTTGATACCTCATATTTCTGTGGATAGCAGTGGCTTCTGTACCGGTGACAGTATTGAAAGTTACAGATCTTACAGGTCGAGGCAAATATGCAATGTCTAATTCATCAGAACTTATATATCCTTGAGGATCAGCAGATTTTTCTGTTGCTAAATGTGACTGAGATAGATGCTGAAAAGATCCATCTGCTTGTTCTATTCCTAAATCTCCCAATATATCCGAAGCTATATGTACTACCTCACCTATGGCGATATTCTTATGATATGCGCCGCATATTCCTATGGAGATTACCAAATCAAATTGTTCTATTTTTGGAAATCTACTAATCGCGTAGGTGACATTGATGCATCCTATACCAGTGACTAATGTTGAAATTTCTAAGTTTTTAAATCTAAATTTATTCGCAAATAATCCAGAAGGTAAAGCCTCTAGTAGATTTTCTATGGGGGAGAGTTCAAGTTCCGTGGCCGCGCAGATTAGTATATTCATTTTTAAAAACTGATATACTTGATACTGACTCCTGGAGTAGCGCCCAAGACACTATTATTTGCATATCCACCATCGATCAAAAGATTTTTGGTAACCTTATAAGAGAATCCTCCGGATACAGAACCTGGATTGACAGAGGTACCGATACGTAATGACAAGGCTTCTATGATATCGTATTCTATCCCAAATCGCATGTCATTTTCAAATTCCAGTACTTTTTGAAACTCGGCAAATATCCTTGCTTTATCTCCTGCTTTGTAAGTCAAACCAAATCTCATACGTGAAGAGAGTTCGTCATTATCGGTTATACTTACATTGCCAGGACTAAATATATGAGCAGATACGGTCAGTTCTTTAGTAACCTGACTCTGTAAACCTAACTCAAAAGTAAACACAGATTTACTACCAAATTGATCAATATTTAAACTTAAAAGATCAAATTGGCCTCCGATACTGAGCTTGTCAAAGAGTTTTCGTCCATATGCTAGTCCAATTTTTTGCTCTTGATAAGCATCGATACCGAATGAACTAATCATTAGACCAAAGTGACCGAAACCTGTAGATTTTATAAGCCCAAAATTAAATGTAGAGAGGTCGTTTATATCAAATCTACGCTCAGCATGTGCTATGACGGATAGATTTTTTATGCTAGTCATACCTGCTTGGTTGGAAAAGATAGATTCGATTCCGTTAAAGTTGACGGAAGCTCCACCAAGTGCAAGACTTTTGGCATTTTCACCATGATTGAGACCAAATTGTCCCCAACAAGAGTATGATATGCTAAGCAGAAAAACTATTATAACATTACGAAACATAGCCAAAGTTAAATTCTTAAATTAGAATTCAATAATTAAAGTCAATACTTGAAAATAAATAACATATTGCCATCGGGTTATGAGCTAAGGCAAGCAAGGCCAAAAGATTATAAAATAATTCAGACACATGTATTCAAGATTTTAAATGAATATGGACTCAAACCAGAGCCAAATGGAGTGGATAATGATTTGTTGAATATTTCGGAAGTATATAAGCATGGGATATTCAAAGTGATCTGTCATCAAGATAGTATAATCGCCACATTTGGATTATTTCGAATATCAAAGCAAAAAGCTGAAATCAGAAAGATGTACTTAGATCAGGATCATCGAGGGCAGGGTATCGGATCTTATATGATGCAATATATAGAGTCAACAGCAAAATCATTAGGGGTGACCTCCTTACAATTGGAGACTGCAAGTTCTATGATCGAGGCGATTAGATTATATCATAAATTCGGTTATACAGAGCAATATGAAGGCTTACATACCTGTCGCTGCGATATAATTATGTCGAAAGTAATTGGATAATATAAAAACGAGTCCACGCATTATATTGAGTGAACTCGTTTTTAGTACAAGTTTGATAGAGTCTTCAGTTCTATTGACTGACTACCGATATTTTACGACTCATTGTGGTATCTTTTGATCTTATATTGATCATATATATTCCGTTGCTTAGACCATATTCTGCCGAGCTCAAGGTGATGTTAGTCGTCCCTTGAGGATAAGAAATAGCAGATGGACTATATTGTACGAGTTGCTTTCCTAAGATATCAGAAATGGACAGTTGCAGATCAGTGGCTTCTGATAAATTCATTTTGATATTGATCAGATCAGTGGTTGGATTAGGAAAAACCTCTAGCTCAGAAATAGATTCTATCTTATTTATACTAGATACGGTCGTGAATACCGCAGTAAGCGTATCGTTTTGGGTTAAATTGATTGTTGCTCTTCGATCAAATTCCGTTGGAAGGATGATATTATTTGCCGATGTCTCCCAGTGACTGAACTGGTAGGTATCTTCAAAGTCATTGAAAACCTTGGCTTTAATATTGTTTTCCATGCCTCCAAAGTAACTACCTGTCCATGGGAATGTCTCTATATCCAATGTATTGAGGTCAATTTCACCTACGCCATTTGGTCTAGTCTGTAGGGTTACCTGATATGGACCATTAAGTTCGGGATAGCACTCCAGAGCACCATTGGCAAGCAGATCACATCTTTCATTGATAAAGTCTTTCAAGTCATTGACATTATCTTCCCATTGTTGCATGGTGCCTCCCCATCTATCTATTTGTCGGGGCATCTCTGGGATGATCGTATTGAGCATGCTGTCAAGGGTATAATTCATATTTTCACAGGAGAATACAGTATTCATTAAATCTGCATATCGAGAGTAGTAAAGTTGCTTGAAGGTCTCATTCTCTTCGAGCAGTTTTAAAAACATGAGTCCGTGCTTGCCAATGTTACCAGATATCTGTACATCTTCATCTTGTTGGAAAAAATCAACAAAAAAGTCATATTCATTTTGACATTCATTACTCCATTCCGTATTGCAACAGGAAGGATTAAAATCCATAACAAACTCCAAGGCGGGATCATTTGCGGCATAAGGAACTTCACCAGCTATGAATGTCGGACATCCACCTGAATCTGGTCCTATACTGCCCGTATCTGGTCCTAAAAAATCATCTACAAAATCAACAATATCTTCGAGATCGCATGGTAAGGCATCAGGATCGGTATTGGGGACTCCGCTATAATTGATATAATAATCAAAAGAGGCGTCTAGATCCCAAAGGGTATATCCCCATTTTTTATGGTCTCCATCAGGATTCAATCCTCTCCACCATCCAGTGTTATAATTGAGCCAGTCTGATGCTACGACATTAAGATTAGTGATCAGATAGTCGATCATACTTACCATGTTGATACTATCTTCTGCTTTTTGATAATTTTCTTCGATGCTCATGTCATTATTCATCACAAAATCTCTGATGCTCCTCCAATCTTTCAATCCTTGCTGGCCACCATATCGCATTTCAGTAGTACCCCAAGTCGCTAGATATTGAATATCATATTTACCCTGATCATAATACTCTTCTGTATAATCATGATCTACCATCTTTTGACGCATGCCGTATAGACCCCAATATTCTCCATTTAAAAATACGATAACTCTCTCCACTGCGCGGACATCTAATTTCATATCACCATCTTGTGCCAATTGATGTATATATTCATCCCTGATATGAGTACTACCTCTGTGATCAAAGTCATCTATGGCGGGATAATTATCATCACCAGAGTTTCGAAACATAAAACGTTGATATTCATCTCTATCTGAGTAGTTGAACATTTTAGCTTCCACAGCTCGACTATATCCCATCTCATCGCGACTTATCCAATCTATGCTACGATGATCTAATGCCCAAGAATCTTGACCGTGTCTATTCAAATCGCCCCAAGAGGTAGCAATCAGTTTTTTATCTGTATCAAAAAGTTCTAAGGACCCTATGGGTATTAATGACCCTTGTCCATTGGCAAGTTCAATGAGGTCATCAGCTGCAACTGAATACACAGGCAATGAAAAATCTTCATTCATGAAGAATGTTTTAAAGTCCATTTTCCCTGCAAGTATTAGACTATCATTGCTAAATGCTCTAGCTTTAATAACCGTAGTATTACTTACCTCTATTGGTCCAGTGTACTCTGGAGAGTCCTCTGTTACGTTACGACCGTTTGTGGTATATCTTAAAGTTGAGTTGGGCTCATTATTTTCTATAGTTATAGCTTGAGTTTCTGTATAGAATCCTGCGTCACCTATTATAGAGGGAGTAGCGCTATAAGCCATATACTTATTTCCACTATCATTGGAACTACCATAGGTAGGCTCTGTGCATATGCCCCAGCTGCCAGTACCATCGATTTCTCTACAATGACTGTGCTCCGTAAGTGTAATATTAAGTTTATAGGATTCTACAACATTACCATTGGTATCTGATAAAATGATGAATTCATTGTCTTTTGTCTGTGAAAGCTTGAAGCTTGTATGTAGTTCTCCATTAACTACCATATCTCTGCCTGAGCATAAGAAAATAAGATATTCGTTTCCACCAATGGTTGTACCTGCAGGAATAACCCATTTGGTAGGTTTAGTCTCCTTATCTGAAAGATGCCAACCGCTGAGGTCGAAAGCCTCGTTGGATGTATTATACAACTCAATCCAGTCTTCTGTTTTTTGAAATGAATCTTTAAAGCCATTCAGATTTGCGGCTGAGTATTCGTTAATAACGACCTGTGATTGTGCTAAGATACTGAGGAAAAGAAAGAATATGGTAAAGTGTCTAATTAGCATATTTGATTCGATTTATTTCTTGTTATATGATGTTCAAAGATTAATTGCTGCAATATAGTTGTACTTTTCTACATAAATGTATTAGGGTATAAATCCTACACGACTTTCTGCTAGCATTTTGAATGGATTCTGTAAAAGACATTGGTCCATATTGATGTACAAAATTACTGCTCTCTAGATCTAATTCTCTATAAGTATGTTTATCTTCTATGAGTCATACATTAAAGTCAAAAGTAGGGTATATCACAGGTGGATCAAAAGGTATAGGTTTCGGTATTGCTGAAGCCATGGTTGCCGTGGGTATGAAAGTAGCTATCACAGGTAGAAATTTGGATTCATTGGAAGAGGCAAGAAGATTACTACGGCAAAAATATGAGCATGCAGAGATTTTGACTATTGAGAGCGAAGTTTCTAAGCTAGAGAGTGAAGAAAAGGCAATAGAAAAAGTTATCGATCATTTTGGCCAACTGGATGTTGCTATAGCCAATGCAGGAGTAGGGCACTTCGCCCCAATAGATGAGATGACTATCGATCAATGGAATAGCACAATCGATACTAATCTTACTGGAGTTTTTAATACTTCTAAAGCCTGTATTCCTTCTTTGAAAAAATCTAAAGGATATTTAATCACTATAGCCAGTCTCGCGGGGACTAATTTTTTCGCTCGTGGAGCGGCTTATAATGCTAGTAAATTTGGGCTCGTAGGCATGACACAAGCGATGATGCTGGATCTCAGACCTTATGATATCAAGGTCAGTACGATTATGCCTGGTTCAGTATCGACTCATTTCAATAATAATCAACCTAATGAAAATGATTTTTGGAAGATACAGATAGAAGATATAGGAGAACTAGTTATTGATCTTTTGAAGATGAATCCAAGGACATTACCGAGTAAAATAGAAGTAAGGCCTAGTGCTCCACACAAAAGACCTAAATAACTTAGTAGAAATGAACTATGAGGGGTTTTTATCTTTCTTATTTTTTTCGATAAGTTCCAGTATTTCTTCATTGGATTTACCGATATTTTCCAACAGAAACTTTACGTCATCTGCTAGATCATGATTAGGGTAAGTTTCTAAAAATAGAGCGTATACTTCTTTAGCTGCTGGGCTATTGCCTAGCTCATTTTCGATAATAAATCCTTTTAAAAACATGGAAGTAGGCGTCTTTTCATATTGTGGATATTCTGTAACTATCCAGTCATATATACTCAATGTTTTTGGAAAAGTCCTTAGGCTTCTTGCTATTTCAGCAGCTTTATAAAGATGCTCAGGTGACTTAAGAGAGTTTTTATTTGCTAACGCATATGCTTCGCATGCATCTACATAATTTTGAGCATTTTGTCTATTCAATCCAAATTGATCTGGATCATCAAAGATTTTTTCACCAAGGGATAATATATATTGCTCTAAGTCTTTTATCTCTTCTGAAATTTTTGCCTTTACCTCCGCAATAGATTGATCATTGGGGTTGGTATCTACATATGATTTATAGAGGATATTTGCAGCGGCATCTTTTTTGATGCTTTTCATGATATCAGCAAGTTTGAGAATATTTTCATTCGTTTGTTTTGGAAAATAATTTTTTTTGAGCGTCTCATGAATGAAAGGTATAGAACGCAGAGGCATTTTTATCTCATTTGAAAGTTCCATCCCTCTATTGATAATTTGCTTTTTAAGGTCGGCAGAATGATCTTTTCCCAAAGCTTTGGATAGTTCAGCTAAGAGCTTGTTGGCATTCATTGGACTCGGGTCAGAAGCATAACTTTCTTCTAGTGCTCCTATTTCAGGCGTCAGAGCAGATGTTTTAGGTTCTGTACATGAACCGATACTTGCAAGGGAAACGATTAACAACACAAAATATCTCATGGGTATAATTTATCTGTTGCTCAAATTTACTTCAGATTTATCATATTACAAATTATACTCATTAAAACAAATATCCAATAGCTCTGTTAGCTCAATATTCAAACACGATTTAGTATGACTTATTTTTGGTTCAGAAGGGATTTGCGATTGCATGATAATGCTGCATTATATTACGCTTTGAAAAATGCGAAAGATGTCAAATGTATATTCATTTTTGATCAAAATATCCTTGAGAAGTTGCCTTCTACAGATGCCAGGGTAACATTTTTGCACGATACTATATCATCACTTAAGAGTGAGTTAATCGAGCAGGGCAGTGATCTGGAAGTGTACCACGGAAGACCCGAGGAGATCTGGAATGAAATCTTGAAAAGCGACGGTGTGAAGGCTCTGTATTGTAACCGAGATTATGAGCCGTATGCACTGTCTAGGGATAAGGCTGTCGAAGAGTTATGTCAAACCAATAATATTGATTTCAAAAGTTATAAAGATCATGTTATTTTTGAGAAAGATGAAGTAACCAAAGATGACGGATTACCATATACGGTATTCAGTCCATATAAGAGAAAGTGGCTGGCCAGATTAGAGAAAAGAAAGGAGAAGGACCTTAGTTATTACTTCAAGGCATACCCAAATGAAAAATACTTTGAAAATTTTAGTCGTGTAGATGAGCCCTCAAAGATGCTTGATCACGATAATTTAGGTTTTGAAAGATCTGACTTGAGAATCCCAAGTGATGAAGTCAAACAAAAGATCATTAGAGAATATGACAAGAAGAGAAATTTTCCTGCGGTAGAGGGTACCTCTAGATTAGGTATTCATTTTAGGTTTGGAACGATCAGTATCCGAGATAAAGCTCGTAAGGCTCAGAAGCTTAATGATACATTTTTGAGTGAATTGATATGGAGAGATTTTTATTCTCAGATACTTTATCATTTTCCGCATGTAGCGGACAAAGAATTTAGAGCAAAGTATGAAGGAATTCCTTGGAGATTCGATGAGGAAGAATGGACTCGGTGGAAAGAAGGAAGAACGGGCTATCCGATGGTCGATGCTGGTATGAGAGAGCTTAATAATACGGGCTATATGCATAACCGAGTAAGAATGGTAGTTGCTAGTTTTTTGACAAAACATATGTTACATGACTGGAGATTAGGAGAGGCATATTTTGCAGAAAAACTATTGGACTTTGACCTTGCTAGTAACAACGGCGGCTGGCAGTGGGCCTCGGGAAGTGGTACGGATGCTGCTCCGTACTTTAGGATCTTTAACCCTACATCCCAGATGACAAAATTTGATCCTCAGAGAGAGTACATCAAAAAATGGATACCAGAATTTGGTACTGATCAATATCCAGAACCCATGCTAGATCATAAAGAAGCCAGAGAAAGATGCCTAGCTACCTATAAAATGCATCTCAATTGATATTGACGAAAATATTTTGCCCTGAGATAATAGTATTAATTCTATTGATTAAATAATTTTTCAACAGCCTCAACGCGGTAATTGAAGATATCTTCTAGCTGTTTTCCTATAAATATTCCTTTCATCATGCGTCCAATAGGCCCTAAGGGTAAAGCATAATGCACGATATCTTTCATCATAACACCACCGTCTACTTCTTCAAACCAATGCTGATGATGCCATAAACTGTATGGACCAAAACGCTGCTCATCAATAAAATATTTGTGATCTTCTACATGCGTGATTTCAGTCATCCATTTGATAGGAATATTAAGTAAAGGGCTTACTGTATATGTAATGATCTGACCAGGATACATCTTACCATCACCTAAATCAGAGGTGATATTAAACCCCATATAATCTGGTGTAATTTCTTGCAGATTTTTAGGAGAGGAGAAAAAATCCCAAGTTTTTTCCATCGAAGCCTTTACGAGTTGGCTGCGCTCTAGTTTGTATATTTTCTTGTAAATATTCACAGACTTTATATTTGAGAATCAAACCGAGTAAATAAGAAGTTGTTCATTTATTATTGACCAAATAGATAAGCAAATAATACTTAATCTAGTTTGTAGTATTGGTGTATAAATTACACTTATTTCCAAGCTTCTGAGTGTCAATTGTTTAAAGTTTCGGTATTGAATTTATTCAATATAACTTATTCATAATCAGTTGTTAACGCATTTAAATTAATAGCTTGAGTCATAGGTTTAATATAAAAATGGATCTACCTTTGACCTACCAATCAACTATCAAATATGAATTTTAAAAATATACATCATAATTTAGTTCCTGCCACTCTTGTACAGCATACTATTGAGAAACAGCAAGGTATATTAAGCAGTGATGGAGCTTTAGTGATCAATACTGGAAAGTTCACTGGAAGATCACCGAAAGATCGATTTATTGTAAAGGATGAAATCACTAGTAATACAATAGATTGGGGTGATATCAATATCCCAATTTCTTCAAAGCACTATGATCAACTATTCACCAAGTTTGAGGACTATGTAAAAGATCTTGATGATGTTTACTCTCGTGATGCATACGCATGTGCAAGTGATAAATACAGATGTTTTATCAAAGTATATACCGAGTACCCGTGGCAAAACCTATTCGCTTATAATATGTTTTTGAGACCGAGATCAACCGAATTAGAAAATTTTCAAGAAGATTGGAAGATTTATGCTTTTCCCGGAGTAGTCGCCGACCCAAGTAAGGATGGTACAAGACAGGAAAATTTTTCTGTCATCAATTTTAGTACAAAAACAATTTTGATCGGTGGTACTGCGTATACAGGAGAAATCAAAAAAGGAATATTCTCGGTACTAAACTTTGTACTACCTACGGAGAGAAATGTCCTAAGTATGCACTGCTCAGCTAACGTAGGTCCTAAAGGAGACTCAGCCTTATTTTTTGGATTGTCAGGTACTGGAAAGACCACCTTATCCAATGATCCAGAACGTAGACTTATCGGAGATGATGAGCATGGATGGTCTACTTCCAATATTTACAATCTTGAAGGTGGATGTTATGCCAAGACCATTGATCTGTCTGAAAACAAGGAACCTCAGATTTATAAGGCGATTAAGTTTGGTGCCATGTTAGAAAATATTGGATTTGAAGAAGATGGTGTCACTCCAGACTATAGCAATACAGAGATTACACAAAACACAAGAGTCAGTTACCCGATCTATCACATCGAAAATATTATGTACAATTCTAGGGGCGATCTGCCGCAGAATATTTTCTTTTTGACATGTGACGCTTTTGGAGTTCTTCCTCCTATTTCTAAGTTGACCAAAGATCAAGCGATGTACCACTTTATGAGTGGCTATACGGCTAAGATAGCTGGTACCGAAGACGGTATCAACGAGCCACAAGCAACATTTTCAGCATGTTTTGGAGCACCATTTTTACCATTGCATCCTAGTAAGTATGCAGAATTGCTAGGTGCTAAAATTGATGCAGGTATCAATCGCGGTTCTGGTGAAATCAATGTATGGCTGGTCAATACAGGTTGGACAGGCGGGCCCTATGGTTTTGGAAATAGGATAGAGCTTACCTATACAAGAGCCATGATCAAGGCAGCACTTACAGGTAGGCTAAACAAAGTCGAATTTGAAAAAGATCCATTTTTCAACCTCTCGATTCCTAAAGATTGTCCAGATGTGCCAAACGCTTTACTCAATCCGAAGCATACTTGGCCGAACGAAGCCGAATATGACGAAAAGGCCAAGTTTCTGAGTAAATTGTTTAATGATAATTTCAAGAAATTTGAGGCTCAAAGTGATCCAAGTATTGTTAATGCAGGTCCCTCCACGAAAGTTTAGAAGACCGACTAGGTGATACTTTGAATATTTAATCTAGTTAAGTTTGGTATAGATATAACCAGACTGATTGCTTTCTTTTAAGCTTGTTGATTTTTTGGTGAGATAGTAATAGCCACAGTCATGTATCTAATATTATATGAACTGTAAGCTTGTAGAGATTGGGACTTATATTTTCATATCTATTCAATATGCTGTACCTTACCTTTTATGCAAAAGCAAGATATAATTCAACATCTAGAAGATAGTTTCAAATCAGTGGCAACTTGGATAGGACAGCAGTCAGATGATAAGTTTGAGTTTGCTCCTGACCAAAAGTGGACATCCGCCGAGCATTTAGATCACTTATATAAAACTGCCAAAGCAGTAACCAAGGGAATGTCAGTACCTAAGCTGATGTTGTGGTACAAATTTGGAAAGCGAAACCGAGACTTGAGATCTTACGAAGAAGTAAAGTCCAGATATCAAGAACGCTTACTTAATATTCCCGATGGTATGACCTCTCCAATAGCGGTGAAAGCTTATGACTCGGAGCAAAAAATGGAACGCATCAAAAAGTTTATTAATTCTGGAGATACACTTATAAGAATGGTCAATCGATGGTCAGAAAAGCAGTTGGATACATACTTGCTTCCACATCCATTGATGGGACGCATGCCTATCCGAGAAATGCTGATGTGGGTTGACTACCATAACTATCATCATCTTGATAATTTGAAGAAAAATTACGTCTAGCACTATCGATCTCGCAATACAATCATATATCTATCTCGGATTAGCATCTTTTCTACTAGGTATTTCTAAGTCTGGACTCAAAGGTATGGGGACAATTATAGTAACACTTTTTGCCCTAGCTCTGCCTATAAAAGAAAGCACGGGAGCCATAGTGCCCTTATTGATTTTTGCAGATTGTTTTGCCGTGCAGAAGTATTACAGCACTGTGAACTGGATGCATTTTAAACGGTTGATGCCCTCTGTACTTATTGGAATATTACTTGGTGTATGGATCGGAGATTATATTGATGATGAGGGTTTTAAGATAGCATTGGCTATCATCATCATAGGAAGTGGGGTGGTGATGATCATTTCAGATAGAATCGATAAAGATCGTTTTCCTAATCATAGAGGCTTTGCTTATACAATGGGATTAGGTGCCGGTTTCACTACAATGGTAGGTAATCTTGCTGGAGTTTTTGCTAATGTATACTTTATGGCACTTCGAGTACCCAAGATTCAATTTATAAGCACGACCGCTTTCTTATTCTTTACGATCAACTTTGTGAAATTACCGTTCCACATTTTCGTGTGGGAAACCTTAGACTGGCATTACTTACTACTTGATATCTGGTTTTTACCTCTTATTGTCATAGGTTTTTATAGCGGCTATTGGGTTGTACAAAGGATCAATGAAGAGATGTACAGAAAGTATATCATCTACATCACCTTGTTAGGCGGTATTCTGATTTTATTCAAATGATATCGACTTACTTTTTCACATTGCAGAGAATGCGTTATTTAAACTCTTGATTAAGAAATCCGGACTTTCCAATCCGATAGACAATCTTACTAGGTTGTATGGAATAGGGCTATCTTCTTGTCCTTGCATATCATGAAAGATAAGACTTGGTAATTTGAGAGATTCGTGCCCACCCCAAGAGACGGCAATCAGAAATGCATCGAGATTATCCACAAATCTTTCTATAGCTTTCTTATCCCTGGTTTTTAAAAATATGGAAAACAGACCTCCGCATGCCCTCATCTGCTTTTTGGCCAGTTCTTGTTGCGGAAATGTATCATGAAAAGGGAATAGGATCTTCTCCACTTTATCATGTTTTGACAAATATTCAATGACTGCTTGAGTAGTATTTACAATTCTCTCCATTCTGACAGGTAAGGTCCTTAACCCTCGTAATATGAGGAAAGCATCATGGGGAGAGATATTAAGTCCCAAGGTCATAAATTCGGACTTGAAAATGGAGCTAATTATAGCTGAGCTACTGCAGATGACACCGCAAACAACATCACTATGCCCATTTATATATTTTGTACTGGAGTGGATTACTATATCTATTCCAAAATCAATTGGATTCTGATATAACGGGGTTGCATAACTATTATCGATAACGGTTATGATATTATGCTTTTTTGCCAACTCAGCACATGCGGATAAGTCCTGAATCTCGAAGGTCAAAGAATTAGGACTTTCAAGAATGAGTAAGGTGGTATTCGGCTTGATAGCTTGCTCGATTTCTTCAATTTGTGTAGCATCTACAAAATCAAAAGAAACATCGAACTTAACCAGAAAGTTAGTGAGTAATTTATAGGTCCAAGAATATGGTTTTTGAACACAAATGATATGATCTCCCGCTTTGACTTGCGATATCACAGCCGCTGACATGGCGGAAGAACCACTGCTTACCACTAGTGCATCTTCAGCATGTTCTAGAGCTGCAAGTTTTTTTCTTAATATAGCTACGGTAGGATTATTGCCACGGGTATATATATGGTGATTTACCTCGTCTGCCAGAGCCTCACGCATTTCCTGAATTGTGTCAAATACAAAATTTGAACTTTGTATGATCGGTGGCGATACGGCATTGTAGTAATTCTCTCTATCTTCCCCTAAATGCGTAAGAATATGGTCTAAGTCCATAGATTAGTTTTATATATGACAATAATACAGAATTATAATTCAGCTTTAATTGATTTACTCTTATAATCCATTGTACCTTTATACCTAAGAATCATACATTGGAAAAAAATCATCATTCAGAAATTAAAATTATTGAGTGTCCCCGTGATGCTATGCAAGGATTACATGATTTTGTACCCACTCAGAATAAGATCGATTATATCAATGAGCTACTAAAAGTTGGTTTTCATACCTTAGACTTTGGATCTTTTGTATCTCCAAAAGCCATCCCTCAGATGAAGGATACTGCCGAAGTACTTTTAGGTCTTGATTTATCGAATACTAAGACCAAGCTACTGGCTATTGTGGCGAATGAAAGAGGTGCTACTGATGCTGTTAAGTATCCTCAGATTGATATATTAGGATATCCTTTCAGTATATCAGAGACTTTCCAACTGCGGAATACTAATGCAACTATTAAAGAGTCTTTAGATCGCGTTAAAGTCATCCAAGAAATATGTACAGCCCACGACAAAGAGCTCTTGATCTATATATCTATGGGCTTTGGTAATCCATATGGTGATCCTTGGAATGTAGATATTGTGCAGGATTGGATAGAACAACTTGCTCTTCTAGGTATTAAGATCTTTCAATTATCTGATACCATTGGCGTTGCAAAGCCAGAAAGTATAGCTTATCTATTTTCTGAACTTATACCACCTAATCCTCATGTAGAATTTGGGGCGCATTTTCATACCACCTTAGCAACGTGGGAAGAAAAAGTGCATCATGCATATATCAATGGATGTCTTCGATTTGATGGTACGATCAAAGGCATGGGTGGATGCCCGATGGCACAAAATGATTTAGTAGGGAATATGCCGTCTGAGCATTTGATTCACTATTTTCAATCAAAAGATATTTCCCTTAAGCTAGATATGCAGTCTTATAGATCAGCCTCAACATTAGCTAAAGAGATTTTTCATTTCTAAAAAACGACGGTTATCGTCAGTTTCTGAGTTTTTGTAACCAAAAACTGATTATAAAGCTTTTTGAATCTTCATTTGGTGACATTTGATTTATCAAAAAGCTGAAGCCATGAATAAGATTTTAAATTTCACATGTTTGATTATCCTATTAAGTTCGGGGGCGTTGAATGGACAAGAAATATGTTTTAATGGTATTGATGATGATGGCGATGGAGCCATCGATTGCTTAGATCAGGAATGTATTACCGCAAATGAATGTTGGACCTGTGACCAAGGACTATTTCAAATTGAGGGTAATAATTCTATATTAAAATTTGATCAGTCCAGTAATGATTGGGTACATCAAGCTAGCCTTCCTTCAAATAGTATAGTTGATGCAACTACTTTTAATCCGAATGATGGTCATGTATACGCTTCAGCACTGATTAACTCTGTACATACTTTGATTTTGATAGGTAGAGACGGAGCTATTATTCAGACATCATTGATGTTGCCAGGTTCCGAAATTTTTAAAGCGAGCTCTATGGATCTTTTCGGAAACATATACTTTGCCAATGCGTCTCAAGGCATAATTAAGGTGGATCCCTCTGATAGTAATTTGAGTTATGAAATCGTTTCCAACCTTCATTTTGATGTGAAAGATTTTAGCGTAAATACGTCTAATGGCCTTTTATATGGTGTCAATACAAACAACGAGCTTGTAGTCTTTGATCCGTTTAATAATTCGATTACAAACTATACGCTTGCGGGTAGTATCAATGGTAATACTAGTGATTACGGCGCGACTTGGTCTTTCAATGATGGATCATTCTTTGCCTACAATAATTTGACAGGTAAGATTTATAGTATTGACGGATCTACTTTGTCTTCTACTGAGGTCAAGAGCACAACTGCTAACTATTCCAATAATGATGGTTTTAATTGTTACCAATCTAACTCATTCATAGAAACCAATTGTAGTGGAGGTATAGATGAAGATGGAGATGGATGGATAGACTGCGATGATCCAGACTGTTATAATTCCAATCAATGTACTACAGAAATCTGCTTCAATAGAATTGATGATGACGGAGATGGATGGATAGATTGTGATGATTCAGAGTGCTATAACATCTGTCATTGCCTGGAAATCTGTGGAAATGGAATAGACGATAACTATAATGGTCTTGTTGATGAGGATGACCCACAATGTTCTAGCTCAAGTGGAGTACAGGGTGGTCTTGAATCCAATGGCTCATTGTCTGCACAGATTTCCAAACAAATGTTTAGTCGAGCTTATAAAAACAAAGAAATGGTGCAGGCCAAAGAGGATGGATTGATTCCTATCGATGTAGCTACTGATAGGATTTATGGTGATTTGAAAAACTATTTAGTTCGTGATTATAAAGACTACTTTATAGCAGAATCTTCACCGGAAGATTTGATAGATATCACCAATGCAACGGAAATAATGGCAGTCGATTTCTATGATGAAGATAGGAGAGTCGCATCAATATTAGCTTCAGAAAGTATAGATGGGCCTTATGAACATTCTAAATATATCTGTGATCGATTGGATGAGGCTCAACTGGTTTCTATATCGAATACTAAGATAGCCGGCTATAGTTTGTTGAATTACGAACTCTTAAAGCCCAATGGCAGAATGGAATTTGCTACTCACTTTTCAGTAAGTAAGAAAGATCAGACCAAGTTGGAATCTCATTGGAATTTAACTGACTATAGCGATGATGAATATTTAAATTTTCAAATATGGGGAGAAAACCTTCGGGATGTTGTTGGAATTTCAGAGGGTATTTTACAAAAGATAAACGAAGCATTTGATAATATCCACTTCAAAAAATCTAACAAACCAAAGTTGTGGATAAAACATGTCACACGTAAAAAGGGTGGTATAGAACTAGTAATTCAAAATAACAACAAAACGGAATCTGCGATATGTCACTTAAACCTAAGAAGAACTGAAAGTAGTGAAATTGAGGAAATGGAATTCCTTCTTGACTTGGCTGGAAGTAAAGAATCAATATTCTTTCTTGACATTGATGGATTTTTTGATGCGGGAGTATCTCTTAATTCACAAGACAGTGTTTCGGATGCTATTTACATTTCGGATGGTGCTTGGGGAGCAGATTCAGGACCCTTAAGTGCTTTTGATAATTTTGAAGTATTACCTTCTGATATTGATTATGGTATAGATACTGATACAATTGAGCATTTGGAAAGAGATCTTACGCTTGATCTTGATGTAAAGGATTATGTCAATGTATATAGGCCTATTAAAGCGAAGTTTACACCTACAGATCTTGATAATTTTAATGCTTTACAATTTGATATGAAAGGTGAGTTTAGCGTTGAAGTACGTTTAATTTTAGATCACATTGTAGATTGGAATGATCACCCTAAGTTTGTTTTTGATTCTTCTATAAATCAAAGAACATATCAATTTTTATTGAGTCACCAATTAGAAAAATTGGGTGTAAGCCTGGAGGATATCACGATGATTGTATTTTCGGTAAAACCATTAGATCAAGATGTTAGTGTTGGAAAATTTGAAATAAAAAACCTCAGATTTTTAAGAATCGAGAAGTATCCTGATGGAGCTATTCAAAATAATTTATTTACCTCTAATTGCCTTCCTAACCTGGTCAAGGATAGAGCTGAGATTCATTATTTCAGTGATACCAATGCTCCGAAATCCTTGATTATTTTAGATGCTTACGGTAATAAGGTCGTAGATAGAAGTCTAAATTCTTTAATGGGTGAAAATATAATAGAGATTGATGGATCAAGCTGGGCATCGGGATATTATACCTACAGTATTTATGGAAGTGGTATACTGCAAAATCAAGGTGTTTTTATAAAGTACTGAGTTTGATAAGAATCCTTTTACAGTATAACTTTTCTAATGGTTATTGATCTAAATTGAATGGTCAATAACCATTTTTTTATTCAATCCGATGGCATAGATATCCTGTGATTTCAGTGTTTTCGGTCAATTACAAGTATTCGACGAATCTCAAAACCGATCATTTTCTACCGAAAACAGAGCTTTTGCTACCAATGACTGGTTCTCAGCATTATTGGGTGTTCAGTTTGGGATATTTACATTATTAACGATAACAACTAGATAAAATAAAGTTAAGATGAGTGGTAATATTTACATTTTAAGATTGACAAGCATAGTGTTCTCAATCTTGTTCTTTGGAATACTTTCTTATGGTCAAGAAATTTGTGATAATGGTATAGATGACGACGGCGACGGATTGATCGATTGTTGGGATCCTGAATGTGACGGACATGTATCATGTTGGGATTGTGCAACTAATTTCTTTCAGGTTCATAGCAACACTACATTAGTTTCATTGGATCCTGCTACTGGTGCTTATAACACGATTGCTACCATATCTGGAGCGACTGACATTAATGGACTACAACAAAATCCTATAGATCTCCACGTATATGCGCCTATAAGAGTTAATGGCACGTATTCTATCGGAATGCTCAATAATGATGGCTCGGTTGTCGATTTAAATGTAGCCTTACCACAGGGAGGAATATTCTTTGCAGGGGCTATTGATGCTAATGGCACTATGTTTATCAGTAGAGGAGGAGATGGTGTCTATAGTATTGACCTTACGACTACACCGCTCGTGGCCAATCCGACAGGAGTAAGTCATCCTGGAGTGGCAGATTTAGCATTAGATTTAAATAATGGTTTATTCTACGGAATCAATGGATCAGCTCAGCTTAAGGTTTTTGACCCAGTAACCAATTTTGTTTCTACTTATGATCTTGCGGGATCTATCAATAATGACAGTGGTGCTTTCGGTGCTGCTTGGTCATCAAGTGATGGTAGCTTTTTTGCTTACAACAACTCTTCCGGAAAAATCTATACTATAGATGTCAATACGCTTGCTGCAACTGAAGTACTCAATGGAACCGGTAATTTATCCATAAACGATGGTTTTAACTGTGTATTAGCACCGCCACCTTTCGAAGGTAACTGCGGTGATGGTATCGATGATGACGGTGATGGCTTGGTTGATTGTAATGATCCTGATTGTGCTAATTCAAATGTATGTATCGTAGAAATTTGTAATAACGGAATCGATGATGATGGTGATGGATGGACTGACTGTAGTGATACAGAATGTTTTGCATTATCATACTGTGTTGAAATATGTGACAATGGTATTGATGATAATGGTAATGGTCTTGTTGATGATGATGACCCACAATGTGTTACACCTCCAGGAGTTCAGGCTGGATTAGAATCAAACAGAAGACTATCGTCTAAAGTTGCTTATCGAAATTTCTTCAATACCGTAAATAACCCTGAGTCTATTCAAATGAAAAAGGAAGGTCTTATTCCTTTCGAGGCGAATGCAACTAGAGATTTATACAATCTAGAAGGATTGATTCCTAATTATTTGCTGGGCTATGAAGCCACAGAAAGCACTCCAGAGAATCTAGTAGAGATTACGAATGCAACGCAAATGGCTGCTGCTGATTACTATAAGGATGATCGCCGTATTGGTTCAGTATTAGGGATAGTATCAAAAGACGGTGTATATGAGCATACCAAATATATCTGTGATCGTCTGGAAGGATTGAGATTGATAGATTTAAGTTTTACTTACGCAAAAGGAGGAAACTTCTTGAGCTATGAATTACTTTCTGACGAAGGCCAGGCACAATATGCTACAGGGTTTTCAGCATTCTTAAAGGATGGTGAATTTCACATTGAAAACCATTGGAATCTTCATAAATACACTAAAAACCAGGATATGTACAACTTTCAAATATGGGGTAAAACCTATTTTGAAATGATTCAGCTTCTTGAAGATGTATTAGCGAGATTAGAGGAAAGAGCACCTATCCATTCTATCAAATATTCTGCGTTGCCTAAGGTATTTATTACGCATGGTAGTTATGAAAATGGCTTGCTCACCTTAGCGGTTAAAAATAAAGACCAGAGTAATGAAGTAAGTATAAGTGCAAATTATACTCGTGCTGAAGGCGATGATCCAAATGAGCTTTCAGAAACAGTGAATTTGAGTGGAGCTAGAGATGAAATAATTGAAATCGAGACTGGTTATTTATATGACCTCAGCTTGTCACTCAATAGCAACGGAGTATCAGATGAAATCTTTATTGCAGATGGAGCATGGGGGATCGATGAATCCGATGATTCAAATGTTATCAATCACTTTACAGTTTTAGCCCATACTAATGAGAGTGATGAATCCTCTAGAGCAATAGAGCGATCAATAGAACTCAAAGCATCAGTAAATGATTATCTCAATATCTACAGAACGATTGATGCAAAAGCTACTGCTCATAATTTTGATCAATTTGAGGCACTGAGTTTTACAGCATCAGGTGATGCGCAGATTTCAGTGACTTTAGTTAAAGAGTCAATACTAGATTGGGAAGATCAGTTCAGAATGGATATCATGCTCAATGAGGAAGAAAGAGACTTTATCCTTAAGAAGGAATTCTTTAAGTCAATGACTTATGAAATCATGGATTTCAGTGATATTACCATGATGGTATTTACCGTAATCGGTAATAATGATAAGGGAGTAAAATCAATCTCAATCGAAAATGTAAGATTTGAGACACCACAATATGACAATAACGGATCAGATGATCTTGCAGACTATCAGATAAGTATTACACCTAATCCAGCTAGTGAGTTTTTAGTAGTAGACTTTTTAGCCAAAGAGAATATTGAAAATCAAATAAATATTCTCAATGCTCAAGGTCAAATGGTCTCTTCTACAGACTTCTTTAGTTTAGAAGGTTTAAATTCTAAGCAATTAGATATACGTCAACTATCGGCAGGGTTATATTATTTCCAGATCACTAATACTAAAGGATTAGTGGCAAGCGGAAGCTTTGTCAAAGCCATGAAGTAATTCTTAAAGTTCATATTAATGATTCATGAATGACCTGTCTTAGGATGGGTCATTTTTTTTTAAATACTACAACAATGGCTTAGCAAGTTTCTGAAGATGTTGAATAATAAAGATTTTCGAAATCTACAGAATAGCTATCCTCATAAGGACTTTGTTTTAAGGCTATAAGTTTCATCTACGATCATATTGTTATATATTGTCAGTAGATCAAATATCGAAGATGAATAAAGTTGTGCAAAATGCTGCAGAAGCAATTCAAGGTATTGAAAGTGGTATGACACTGATGCTTGGTGGATTTGGGCTATGCGGTATACCTGAAAATTGTATTCAAGCACTAGTGGATGCTGGAGTTAAAAACTTGACTTGTATATCAAATAATGCTGGAGTAGATGATTTTGGTTTAGGTCTACTTTTGCAAAAGAAGCAAATCAAAAAGATGATCGCCTCCTACGTCGGGGAAAACGCCGAATTTGAGCGACAGATGCTTTCGGGTGAACTCGAGGTAGATCTTGTACCCCAAGGCACATTGGCACAACGATGTCAAGCAGCAGGAGCTGGTATTCCCGCTTTCTATACACCAGCGGGATTTGGTACAGAAGTAGCTGAGGGTAAAGAAGTAAGATATTTTGACGGAAAGCCTCATTTAATGGAGCATGCTTTTGATGCACCATACGCTATAGTTAAGGCCTGGAAAGGTGATGCTTATGGTAACTTAGTCTATAAGGGTACAGCACGTAATTTCAACCCATTGATGGCGATGGCAGGTAAGATTACCATTGCAGAAGTTGAAGAATTGGTTCCAGTAGGGGAGCTAGATCCTAATCATATTCATACACCTGGTATTTTTGTACAAAGGATCTTTCAAGGATCTGATTATGAAAAACGAATAGAGCAGCGAACGATACGCTCCTAACATTTATCTCATAGAAAAATCATCTAATACATGCTTGATAAACATGGAATAGCACGGCGCATTGCTCAAGAACTCAAGGATGGCTGGTATGTCAATCTTGGTATCGGAATCCCCACGCTTATAGCGAATTATATACCAGAGGGTATTAGCGTTGAATTCCAATCTGAAAACGGAATACTCGGAATGGGGCCTTTTCCTACAGAAGATAAAGTCGATGCAGACTTGATCAATGCTGGTAAGCAAACCATAACAGCTATGCCAGGTGCTTCGATTTTTGATTCGGCAACTAGTTTTGCTATGATCAGAGGAAAACATATTCAGTTAACGGTGTTGGGGGCCATGGAAGTAGCAGATAATGGTGATATCGCCAATTGGAAAATTCCTGGTAAAATGGTGAAAGGTATGGGCGGTGCTATGGATCTTGTTGCCTCTGCTGATAATATCATAGTAGCCATGATGCATACTAATAAAAGAGGCAAATCAAAGTTGCTACGCAAATGTACCTTACCGCTTACAGGTGTAAAATGTGTCAAAAAAATCGTGACTAATCTAGCAGTACTTGATGTGACTGATGATGGTTTTAAGTTGCTAGAACGTGCTCCAGGAGTCAGCGTTGAGGATATTCAAAATGCAACGGAAGGTAGACTAATAATCGATGGAGACATCCCAGAAATGAATATATAAATACAATGACAAGAATAAAATCAATGTTTGATCTTGATGGCAAAGTAGCCATCATCACAGGATCAAGTAAAGGAATAGGAGAGGCTATGGCTAGAGGCTTTGCTGAGTTTGGAGCCAAGGTTGTGATCAGCAGTAGAAAACAAGAAGCCGTTGATGCTGTAGCTGCTTCATTTAAGGCAGATGGTCTTGAAGCAATCGGTATAGAATGTCATGTGGCTAAGTCGGATCATCAAAAGAATTTGATCGATAAAACGATGGAAGCATATGGACGTATTGATATTTTGGTGAACAATGCAGGTACTAATCCATATTTTGGACCCATCGAAAATATGCCGATGGAGGCATATCAAAAGACTATGGATATCAATGTCAACGCTGCTATGCAATTGAGCAGTTTAGCTATGCCTCATATGAAAGCTGTAGGTGGCGGTTCTGTGATTAACATCAGTTCAATTGAGGGAATTCATGCCGCTAAATACATGTCAGCCTATAATATAAGCAAGGCAGCATTGATCATGATGACTAAAAATCAAGCGATTGAATGGGCCCCTCATAATATTCGGGTGAATGCAATTTGTCCCGGTTTTGTGAAAACAAAATTGAGCAAAGCGCTTCATGAAAATGAGGAGATCAGCAATGCATTAGTAAAGAATATTCTACTTGGTCGTATTGCCGATCCAGATGAGATGGCAGGTTTAGCTTGCTTATTAGCATCCGGTGCTTCATCTTATCTGACAGGTACAGCGATTTTGAATGATGGTGGATTGGATCTTGCGCAGCACTTTCATATGGGATAAGGTAAAAATCAATTTTCTTAACAACATAAAATCAACTTTACTATGGAAATGAATTGGTGGTTATTTTTTGTAGCGGCATTAATACCGCTAGCAGTAGGATCAGTTTGGTATAGCCCAATCGGATTTGCAAAATCATGGATGAAGGAATCGGGAGTCACTCAAGAAATGGCAGAATCAGGGAATATGCCAATGATCTTTGGACTTTCATATCTCTTCGGGTTATTTATTGCAGGAGCTCTTATGAGTATGGTGATTCACCAATCTGATGTTTATGCAATTTTATCCTATTTACCTGATTTCAATGATGCTACAAGTAAAACAGCGCAAGACTTTGCTGCTTTTATGAATGATTATGGTCATCTACATAGATCATTTGGTCATGGAGCTCTTCATGGTGCATTTTGTACTCTTACATTTGCATTCCCGCTGATCGCCATCAATAGCATGTTTGAACGTAAAAGCTGGAAATACATTTGGATACATGCAGGCTACTGGTTAGTAACTTTAATGCTGATGGGTGGGTTAATCTGTCAGTTCTTATAAGATTTATCAATGGCGAATTTTAGACAAAACCATCAGCGGAGAGATCGTACCGGATTTGGTCGATTATTGACAAGAGTAGCTCTATTTGGTATCATACTCTGTGTTGGTTTTGTCTATTTATATCAGTTTTTAGGTGATATCAATTTTGAAAATGCTGAAGAGAATGTGCTTCCTAATACGGAAGACAGAGCATTTATACCTAAAGGCTCTAGCGGAGAGATTGTACATCACGATTACTATTCACTCAGTTATATAGAGGATTGGGAAATAGCGGAATGGGTAGCCTATCCTTTAACAGCCAGTTCTCTACGAAAAAAGAATGTACCTCGGTCAAAACGATTTAATCAAGACCCTTTGGTATCTACAGGATCTGCAAAGCATGGCGACTATTCTCATTCTGGGTATTCTAGGGGGCATATGGCACCGGCGGGAGATATGGCGTTCAATACTCGTGCAATGAAAGAGTCCTTCTACATGAGCAATATGGCGCCTCAGTTGATTCCGTTCAATGGCGGAATCTGGAGAGAGCTTGAGGAGTCTGTCCGTGATTGGGCAGAAGATAAAGGTGGGTTATTCATAGTCTCTGGACCGATCATGGATAAAAATTATAAAACCATAGGATATAATAAAATTGCTGTACCTAAAGCCTTTTATAAGGTCATGATCAACTCATTGACCAATCAGGGCATTGGATTTATCATGCCGAATGAGGTATCAGAAAGAAGTATACTTGACTATGCGGTCTCTATCGATGAAGTGGAAGCTGCTACAGGACTCGATTTCTTTGCCAATATGCTAGATCTTCAGGAACAAGAATTCGTTGAGTCCCAAAAGAATATCACCCAATGGCCAGAATCTAAACAGCGATTCAAACAAAGGGTCAATTCTTGGAATAAGAGGTAGATTAATCCCTTCATATTACAATTTTCCTAAATACTTCTTTTAAAGCGTACCTATATCTCTTATCTTTCGTCCACATTATAAACCTTCAGATTAGATTAATGTCGTATGAGTAAAAAAGAGCAATTTATCCAAGAACTATCAGACGCTTACAAGTTTAAAGGGGATAGCCTCATTTTGGGAGGAGCTATGATGGATAAGGAAGTCATCACTGAGCAGTTTGTAAGAGTGCCCTTGAAAACATTAAATAGACATGGTTTAATTGCAGGTGCAACTGGTACGGGTAAAACCAAAACACTACAAGTGATTGCAGAGCAATTATCAAGTTATGGCGTTCCTTCGCTGCTCATGGATATCAAAGGGGACTTAAGTGGTATTGCGGCGGCAAGCCCAGGTCATCCTAAGATAGACGAACGTCATGCAAAGATAGGATTGCCATTCGCATCGGATACAAGCCCGATTGAGTTTTTGACACTTTCCGATGAGAAAGGTGCTAGACTCAGAGCAACGGTTACTGAATTTGGTCCAGTTTTATTCTCAAAAATCTTGGGATTAAATGATACGCAATCAGGTATAGTAGCCGTCGTATTCAAGTACTGCGATGATAATGAGTTTGCATTATTGGATCTAAAGGATATGAAAAAAGTCCTTCAATACATCACCAATGAAGGTAAGGACGAAATTGAAAAGGAATATGGTAAGATGTCTACTTCTTCGGTAGGTACAATCTTACGTAAGATTATAGAGCTAGAGCAGCAGGGAGCAGATATCTTCTTTGGAGAACGATCATTTGAAGTAGATGACCTCTGTAGAGTAGACGAAAACGGTAAAGGGATTGTATCCATTCTGAGACTTACAGATATCCAAGATAAGCCTAAGTTATTTTCGACATTCATGCTACAGATATTGGCTGAGATCTATGCCAATTTCCCAGAAGAAGGAGATGCTGATCAGCCGAAACTAGTTATCTTTATTGATGAGGCCCACTTGGTATTTGAAGAAGCAAGTGATGCACTGATGGATCAGATTGAAGCTATTGTCAAACTGATCAGATCGAAAGGAGTAGGGCTATTTTTTGTAACTCAAAATCCTGACGACATTCCTGAAGATGTACTAGGACAGTTAGGTCTAAAAGTACAACATGCCTTAAGAGCCTTCACGGCAAAAGATAGAAAAGCAATCAAATTAGCGGCGCAAAACTATCCACTCACAAACTATTATGAAGTTGATCAATTGATTACTGAAATGGGTATAGGTGAAGCGATTGTATCCGCCCTAAATGAAAAAGGAATACCGACGCCATTAGTCCATACCATGTTAAGAGCACCGCAGTCACGGATGGATATATTGACTGATCAAGAGATTGATGATCTACTTTCAGGTTCTTTCTTGGTCAAGAAATACAATGAAGTCGTAGATAGAGAAAGTGCATACGAAATCTTAACGGGTAAACTAGAGGAAGCCCACGAAGCTGAAAATCAAGAAAAACTCAAAGAGCAACAAGCAAAGGCTTCGAAGTCTAAAGGTGGACGAAAAGCTGAGAAAAGTACGATGGAGGAAGTCTTGAGCAGTACCACCACGAGACAGATTGGTCGTACCGTAGCACGTGAACTGACGAGAGGTCTTTTAGGCGCTCTAGGTATCAAATCTACTAGACGTAGGAGTACTCGAAGAAAGAGTAGTTGGTTTTAGTTTCAGTTACTTAGCTTATGATGTACGGTTATACAACGTGTCATCCAAATAAAGCAGATATCATTCGTTATGACCATAGATTAAATGCTGACGAGGTAATTGATCTATTTCATAAATATCCATGGGAAGCTGAGCTAGAGATCTTGAATAATCTCAAATCTGATGAAGTCCATTACTCACCTTCTCTTGAAATTCATGAACTAGAAAATAAAAACAATGGTATAACTTTCAGCCTCATTGAAACCAATAATCAAAAAGAGTTCATTGTTTTTCTTGGCGATCAAGATATTGGAGTTATTGAAAAAGAAGATGGTTCTAAAGCTTTGGAATATTTTCTAGATTCTAAAATTGAATCTATCACTTCTATAATTTTAAGAGGTGTTAATGATAGTATTCAAGGAAGTGATCCTTTAGAAGCCAATCATGGTTCATGGTTTGATAATCTAATCGCATCTACTCCTAAATGGTTAAAGATCTTACTTACCCTATTATTTCTGATTATATTTCTTGTACCAACAATCATAGGTTTATTCTTGAAAATATGGGAGCTTGCAATTTTTGCAGGTGTTTTTGTTTTATTGTACTCGTTTTCTATTTATTTGATTTTATCTGATTAAGTTGTTTGTCAAAATAACATTCTAATTATTTGTTTTTCTGTTATGAGACTACGGGCTTTGAGCTATTTCACCATAAATAGCTAGAAAGATAATACAATCTTAATACCCCCTTGATTACCAAGTGTTAAATCAAGATTATAATCATAATTTTGATCTTTGATGCTTATTAGATCTTGGTTGAAATAATCAACAACCTCATGTTTACGTATTTTATAAGCTTTATTTTTAACCAAAATACCAGAAGTTCCTAGTACACAGCCAACAACAGTAAAACTAATACCGTAAACAACGTCATCTAAACCTTCGCCAAAATTAGATAGAAAAGAAGAGGAGTTTAAAGGTGTAGGTTGCCTACGGCTTGACTTAATGAAAAATCCTACTCCAGTGCCGATTGATGCTAAAGAAAGTATTCCCAATACTTTGGCGTTATCTTTCTTTTTGATAGACTCTTTGAAATACTCATATGATTTTGGATGTCCTTTAAGTAAATCCGATATTTCGGCATCACTTTTATAGTGTTTACCTTCATAAATATATCCACCTTTAATTGCTGTGGTCAGTTTTTGACTGTGACCTTGAAAACAAATCAAAAAGATAGATAATGCCAATAATAACATTGCTTTCCCTTTCATGCATTAAAGTTATATCGATTTATACATAAATTCAAATAGACAGGGAGTATGAGAATTGTGTCCAAAATTAACTGATTTGTATTTTTTTAAAATTTTAATTACGATATTCTTTCACCATCCGCATCCCGACACTTTTCCATACTTCTTATTAAAAAAATGAATAATGTATTATCTTTTGGAAAATCCTGATCGTACAGGGTACATTCAATCAGATGGACATGAAGCATATCGTCATTATAGGAAATGGAATTTCGGGGATCACAACGGCTCGATGGGTACGTAAATTAAGTGACCATAAGATCACGGTGATCTCATCTGAAACGGATCATTTTTTTAGCCGTACGGCGCTAATGTACATATACATGGGGCATATGCGATATGAGGATACTAAACCTTATGAGGATTGGTTTTGGGATAAGAACAGAATAGAGCTAAAAAAAGCACATGTCAACTTTATTGATTTTGATCAAAAGCAGCTTCAATTAGATGATGGTTCTAGCTTTTCCTATGATAAGTTGGTTCTAGCTCTAGGGTCTAAATCCAATAAATTTGGTTGGCCTGGTCAAGATCTTAACGGAGTAGGAGGCTTGTATCATTATCAAGATCTAGAGCAAATGGAGGTGTATAGTAATGGCTTAAAGAGAGCGGTTATTGTAGGAGGTGGCTTGATCGGTATTGAGATGGCAGAGATGTTTCATTCAAGACATATACCGGTCACGATGCTGGTTCGGGAAGATAGCTACTGGAGTAATGTACTGCCCTCAGAAGAGTCAAAAATGATCAATAATCATATTATCAAGAATGGCATAGATCTACGACTTGGAGTAAATCTAGGCGAGATCAAAGATGGTGGAACAGGTACTGCAAATGCTGTGGTCGTTAAAGAGTCAGGTGAAGAAATACCATGTGGCTACGTAGGCTTGACTGCAGGTGTCAGTCCTAATATCGGATGGTTAATAGAATCAGGATTAGATATCGGGCGAGGTATTAAAGTCAACGAATATCTAGAAACTAATATCGCTGATGTCTACGCTATTGGCGACTGTGCTGAACAACAATCTCCTCAGCCAGGACGAAGACCTATAGAAGCGATCTGGTATACTGGCCGGATAATGGGGGAGACGGTAGCTTATAATATCTGCGGAAAGCCGGTGAAATACAATCCTGGACTTTGGTTCAATAGTGCAAAGTTTATCGATATCGAGTATCAGGTATATGGAGAAGTACCAGCCAAGATAAGAGATGGAATGACCACCTTATTTTGGAAACATCATGATAACGAAAAGTCTATACGTATCAATTACGATACAGATTCTAGAGCAGTATTAGGCTTCAATCTCTTCGGTATACGATATCGTCATGAAGTTTGTGAAAAATGGATATTGGAAAAGACCCATATCGAAGAGGTATTGACACATCTCGGTATGGCTAATTTTGATCCAGAATTTTACAAGCAATACGAGCAAAATTTGATCGATCAATACAACGAACAAACAGGAAGCTCCGTCACCTTGAAAACAAAACGAGGGCTGAACAAGGTCTTGGCTTTTCTTAAATCATAATCCTTAAAAGAACAATATGAAAATCATTCAAAACATAGGATTACTACTTGTCATACTAGCCATTCTGATCTTTACAGCGATGCTGGGTATTGGATATAACAAAATGGAAATATCTGATCTCAATCTTGAAAACGAAGATCACCAAACGGCTATTATTGAAGCGGCGCAAGGAGAAGCTTTTTTTGGAGAGGAATTAAGTTCTATTGCGTTCATATCTAAGTATAAAAGCATTCTTAAAAAAGCATCCAATCAGCTCAACGAAAATTGGTCTAATGGACCTATTAAAGGGAAAGAAGAGTGGACTTATAAACTCCAAGATTGGCAAATCTCTAAGTATGTAGAATCATCGATAGCAAGTACCGCTGATGGCCCCGTTCAAAGAAATCCTTTACTTTTCCTAGGTCTAACATTTGGCTTAGCTATACTTGGTGGTCTTCTATATATCATTCCATTATTTAACGAACACGAAGGGATCAAACACAACGGTATTTACCACAATCCATTGACTCGTGGACTTAAGGTGAATGTACGATCCTTATTCTTATTTGGTGGTTTCTTTGCGATCTTAGTTTGGGGATTTTTCAAGCTCCAAAACCTTTTCTGGCCATTGGTCACCATTGCAGTTGCTGGTATTATTACCGCATTGGTATTTGTCAAGGATAAGTCCAAAGGGCAAGATCCACAACGTAGTGCTTCGCCTATTGATACAGGTTGGTTGGGTATTATAGCAGGTACCTATTTGATTGGCTTTTATATACTATTGTATTGGGCACCATCGTACATCCAAAACTGGATAGATATGGTAGATCCAGTGAGTAGAATGTTAAGCGGCGGGGAAGCAAGTCAGTGGTTTTTGTACGGACTGATGTACTCGGTCATTGTATTGGTGATGGGTATCAGGATGTTTACCAAATATCAACACAACAAGTATCAGAAAGTACGTACTGCATCGGTGATCTTCTTCCAATTAGCTTTCGCATTCTTGATCCCAGAGATCTTAGTTCGAATGAATCAACCGTGGTTTGATTTCAAAAATATCTGGCCTCTAGACTACGACTTCTTTTATAAGTACAATCTTGACAATCTCATGAGCAGTGGAGGTCTTGGCGTTTTTATGCTGGTTTGGGGAATCATATTGATTATCGTAGGTATACCACTCATGACTTATTTTATGGGTAAGCGGTGGTACTGTAGTTGGGTATGTGGCTGCGGAGGATTGGCAGAGACGATGGGTGATCCATTCCGTCAATTGTCGGATAAAAGCATGCGAGCATGGAAGTACGAGCGATATATCATTCATGGCGTATTAGCCTTTGCGGTTATCATGACAGCCATGGTATTGATTCATTATTTCACAGGACGTTCGACCTTATTAGGTATGAATGTCGAAAATGTAAAATCATGGTATGGCTTCTTTATTGGTGCAGGATTTAGTGGGGTAGTCGGTACAGGTTTCTATCCACTTATGGGTAATCGTGTATGGTGTCGTTTTGGTTGTCCATTAGCGGCTTATCTGGGTATTGTTCAGCGCTTTCAAAGTAGATTCCGTATTACCACTAATGGTGGACAATGCATCTCATGCGGTAACTGTAGTACATATTGTGAAATGGGAATCGATGTGAGATCCTATGCTCAAAAGGGACAAGATATTGTGAGATCTAGCTGCGTAGGATGCGGAGTTTGTTCTGCCGTTTGTCCAAGAGGTGTTTTACGATTAGAGAATGGAAGCGGAGATGTAGGCACTCGTACTGAAGAGCTGAGAACCATTCATATATCGGAGAGCGAGGTTGGGATTTTGTAGAACTTGATTTTAAGTAGTTAAACTAGCTCTAATTACTCAATTCAGTGAAGTAGTCCAACTATTTCTAGGCTAGCATTATCGCCTTGTTTCTTCAATTACAAGTGACAACACAATCACCCCAATAGTACCAATTAAGTTAAACCACAGATACCCAATCTGATCTAGCCAGAATAGGTAAAAAACAATCATCTGTGTGATGATGGCGGCTATAAAGACCGCGTTGGATGATACTCGTTTAATATAGAAGGCTACCAAAAAGATTCCTAAAATAGTACCATAAAATACCGAACCAACAATATTGACAAACTGGATAAGATTTTCTGATAATGTACCAAATCGTGCAAAAGCTATAGCGATCAAGCCCCACATCAATGTAAAAAGTCTAGAGGCAATTAGGTCTTGCCTTTCACTGCCTTTTCGATTGAATAAGCGTTTATAGATATCAACCGTAGTCGTAGAGGCGAGTGCATTGAGCTCTGAGGCTGTTGATGACATCGCGGCAAAAAAGATCATAGCGAATAGCAAACCTACTAAACCAATAGGAAGATGATTCAATATAAAGTTGATAAAGACGTAATCCTTATCGTTAGTCTCAGCTTCAGGATCTACTGTAGAGATCAGTTCTTTGAAATCTGCTCTGATGATAGCCTCCTTGGCTTGGATATCTTGTAGAGCCGCTACATTCGTTATATCATCAGGATTATTTAAATACGCTTGGTAGAAATTCTCTCGTTCAGTAATGAGTCCATTGTATTGATCTATTAATTGATTTCCTTCCTCAGCTTGTGCTGATTGTTGTACGGCTACAATTTGATTCTCATTAAAGAAGATAGGAGCTTTTGTAAACTGAAAAAATAGAAATACTAAAACTCCTATGAATAATATGAAGAACTGTAGTGGCACTTTAGCTAACCCATTCATCAATAATCCTCGTCGACTATCACCGACTGATTTTCCGGAGATATAACGTTGTACTTGGCTTTGATCAGTACCAAAATAAGAGAGAAATAAAAATGGTGCAGCCAAGAGACAGGTCCAGATATTATATCGATCCTTCCAGTCAAACTCAGTATTGATGACATCGAGCTTACCGGATGCTCCAGCCAGACTCATCATTTGATTAAAGCTGTATTGCTCGGGTAACATATTGAGCAATAAAATGAAGATGATCACCAAACCAATCAATATGATTGTCATCTGTATTTTATGTGTAACATGTACTGCACGGGTACCACCCGAGACTGTATAGAGAATAGCCACTATACCGATAAAGATGACTGTGCTATTGAGATTCCAACCCATGACAGAAGACAATATAATTGCAGGAGCATAAATCGTAATACCAGCAGCAAGACCACGTTGTATCAAGAATAGAAATGAAGTCATACTCCGAGTCTTGACATCAAATCTTGACTCTAGATATTCATAAGCTGTGTATACTTTGAGCCTATAAAATATAGGTATAAACGTAACGCAAATAATGATCATGGCGATCGGTAGTGTAAAATAAAACTGAAGGAAGCCCATCCCGTCATTATACGCCTGTCCTGGAGTCGATAAAAACGTGATTGCACTAGCTTGAGTCGCCATAACAGAGAGTCCTACTGTCCACCACTTCGCTTCATTTCCTCCAAGTAAAAACCCTTCTATATTTTTATTCTGTCGTGTCTTCCATATACCGTATCCGATTACAGTAAACATGGTCAAAGACATCACTATCCAATCTATCGTACCCATACTCAACTAGTTATAATTTGAAAACCACCAAGTGATCAATAGAATGAAGATGATATTGAAGATCACTACAGCAGAATACCACTTGTTCCAAGCAGTTTTATCTGTTTCTTCATGTTGGTTTTTCATACTATCCATGGTTTTTAAGAATAATAAAGTCTAAGCAAGGAACGCCGTAAAATATAGGTGATAGAATCAAACGTTAGTAAACCCTCAGCTCTAAACCCTAAACCAATCTAATTTCCTACCGAAATGAGATTGGTAAATAACCTAAATGCGCCAGGTACTCCAGCAGGTAGCTCCCTAAACCAGCTATAGCCGGAGTGAATGTGATATCCTTCACCGTACTTTGCGATGAGCAATCCGCCATCTCTCGGATCTTCACCTTTATCGTTGGAAGAAAGTAGAGCAGTATATTCGGGAGCCCATTCGCTAGCAAAATACAATCCTCGTTCTTGTACCCAATCATCGAAATCGGCAGAGCTGATCTTATTAGGAGTATTAAATACAGGATGTTCAGGCTCTAAGATTCTCACTTCAGCAAATTCATCACTTACTCTAAATCTAGATAGCTTGATATCATAGGGACCGATCTTATCTATCTTCATCCTTCTAGAGGTAGTGTATTGACTCATATATGTACCTCCGTCATAGACATATTGCATCAATCGATCTTGATAAAACTTGATATCATCGAGCACATTGTAAGCTCTTATTCCGGAAATAATAGCATCATATTTTGATAGATCACTAGGAAAATCATCTAAAGTAATCATCTCAACCTGATACCCAACCTCTCTCAGTTGTTCAGGTATTTTATCACCTGCACCCATGATATATCCTATGAGATTTCCTTTTTTATTGAGGTCGATCTTGACCAATTTTGACTTCGCGGGCATCAATACCATCTGTCTAGAGATATGATCGTAGTCTACCTCAATCAGTTCGTCCGTATATTTTTTACCGTCCGCTTGTATGACAGGTTGTATCTCTATACTACTTTGATTTTTCGGAGGAGTAATGCTAAAAGTGAACTCTTGCTGCGCTCCTTTTTGTTTGATTTCAAAATCATAAGATGATGGAGTTGATGTCCAACCTTCTGTTAGACCTAGACTTACGCTTCCTTTTGCATTTTCTTTAAATGCCTTGACCTTTACTACGAGCTCTCTATTGGGCTGATCTGTGAAAAGGTAAACTTCTTTGTCGATACCCACGGAGTACTCTGGGATCACTTCAAAGGGTTGATAGACCTCGCCAATCGCTGGATCATTGTATTTATAGATGACATCTTTGGTTACCGGTATTTCTACTCCAGCGATATCTAGAGTCCAAGTAACTTTAGCTTCTTTTGGAGTTTCAGGCAGTCCTCTGAGGTTTTGATCCTGTACATTGTACATGCCAAGTTCACCTTTTTGAGTAAGCCAATATGGACTTGTTATTTTGGTTGATTTGGGTAAAGTAACTTCTTTTGTCAACAAGTAAGCTTGATTGAAATCCATTGAAGCATTGAGCGTTGTGTCAAATAATGATGGCTGTATTTCGATGCTTTTGATGCTAATATCAGCCATACTTCGGTTGATATACTCAATATCTAAGGCGATATCTTGTCCAGGGTTAGCTGTAGACTCTCCTGCTTTTGCTTCTAAAAATACGCCTGCACAAGCCAAAATAATTTGATCGATTTCATCAAGTTTGATCTTCTTCCAATGTGCATCAGAAGTTTTGGAGATGAGTTTTCGAGCTTTCACCAGATCAGCAATAGATGCAGCTGGATCAACGAAACTGTACTCTCGTATTATCTTATCCATGATTACTTGTACATTCTCACCTCCACTTACCCGTGACCAAGTGGTATTGATACCTTCAAAAATATCGGAGTCGGAGTTGGGCATATCTCCTTTTAGTAGCTTAAGATATTCTTGACGGCTACCACGACTACCGGTATTACCCATGCCTTGGCACTTATGCATGCTTCGGCTCTCTGATGCAATCTCGGTATTGGATTTTCCTTTACATGGATAGTAGCTTCCTATATCTACCGATACAAATCCCGTCTTGTCCGCTTTTTCAAACTTTTCTCGGCTGCCATAAAACCACCAGGATGTATTAAAATATAGTCTTCTTGGAGACCATGGTTTGACGTGTTCAAGTTGTTCTGGATATACCGATCGCTTACCAACCATATCAAATGCTTCAAAGGAGAGTACCGCTGAGCTCGTATGATGACCATGAGTACGACCAGCACTATCATGATCAAATCTATTGACGACAACATCAGGTCTAAATTTTCTGATGGTCCAAACTACGTCGCTAAGCACCTCATCGCGATTCCAAATATCTAGTGTCTCATCAGGATGTTTAGAATATCCAAAGTCATTAGCTCTAGAAAAGAATTGTTGTCCGCCGTCTATTCGACGTGCTTCGAGCAGCTCTTGTGTTCGTAATACTCCAAGTAGTTCTTTGAGTTCTGTGCCAATAAGATTTTGACCACCATCACCTCTAGTCAAGGACAAATACGCCGTTCTTGCCTTTCGTTCATTGGCTAAATAACTAATCATCCTGGTATTTTCATCATCAGGGTGAGCAGCTACATAGAGGACAGATCCAAGAAAGTTTAATTTTTCAAGGGCTTCATGAATGTCACATGAAGTCCATTTTTCTGGAGCTTGACCTTGCAATGAACCATGAGTAAATAATAGACAGAGTATGAAAGGGTAAAGTAAACGTCGCATAGAATTTTAGTTGATTTTAAGAGGAGCGGGGTAGAGTTATCCGGCCTTTACCTCAGGCATCTGACAATCTTCATCAGGTTTTTTTCCGCAAACTTCACATTCGCCGATCTGATTTTTGAGCATGGGATTATTACTGGCACATGTTCCTCTAAACTCCTTGCCCGTGACGACTTGTCTCAAATTGATTAAAACAAAAGAGATTAGAAATACTCCGAAGATGATGACTAAAATGGATAGAAATTCATTCATATTAAACTAAATTATCAGTTGTACCTTTACAACGAAAATAACTCAAATAAGTTAGTCCATGCAGGAAAAATTAGAAGCTTTTAAACGATTACTGATCATAATGGACGAATTACGTGAACAATGTCCTTGGGATCGTAAACAAACCATGCAATCTCTCCGAAATCTTACCATAGAGGAAGTCTATGAATTAGCAGATGCCATATTGGATGAAAACCTAGATGAGGTAAAAGAAGAACTAGGTGATATTTTGCTGCATATGGTCTTTTATGCAAAGATTGCTGAAGAGAAAAAAGCCTTTGATATTGCTGATGCGTTAAACGCAGTATGTGAGAAACTTATCAATAGACACCCGCATATCTATGGCGATGTCACCGTTGAAAATGAGGAAGACGTCAAGAAAAATTGGGAGCAATTAAAACTGAAAGAAGGTAAAAAGTCAGTGCTTTCTGGAGTACCCAACTCCTTACCCGCCATGGTAAAGGCCTACAGAATGCAAGAAAAGACCAAACAGGTAGGATTTGAATGGGAAAATTCCGATCAAGTATGGGATAAGGTAGAGGAGGAGATTTGTGAGTTTAAAGAAGTCATGCACTCTGGGTCAAAAGAGCAGCAAGAAGATGAATTTGGTGATATACTTTTCTCATTAATCAACTATGCTCGATTCAATGGTATAGATCCTGAAACTGCACTAGAAAAAGTGAATCGGAAGTTTAAAAAGCGGTTTGAATATATTGAGGCTCATGCAAACAAATCTTTAGAAGAAATGAGCTTGTCAGAAATGGATGTTTTATGGGATGAAGCAAAAAACAATTAATACTCCTTTGCTAATAAAATAAAAGCTATCTTTGCGGCGCTAAAATCGCATTTACGTAATCCTTTTTGGTAAAAACAAACAAACATGTCAACGTACTTAACAACAGAAAAGAAAGAAGAAATTTTTAAAGAATACGGTGGTTCTGAGAAGAACACAGGTTCTGTAGAGGGGCAAATCGCACTGTATACTTTTAGAATCAAAGAGATGTCTAAGCATCTTGAGGCTAATAAAAAAGATCACTCTTGCAGAAGAGCACTTTTGACGATGGTGGGAAAAAGAAAGAGATTTCTAAAATACCTAGCTGCTCAAGATATAACTAAGTATAGAGCACTCATTGAGAAATTGAATATTAGAAAATAGATATATAAAATTTTGGGGCGGCAATTAGCCGCCCTTATTAGTTAAACCAAATGGTGATCTCGATCCTCAGCGTTATTTAAATCTTTTTTGTCCTATAACATATACATTATAGCAGATAACGCTCACAAGATATTTCTAGGTCGCCAGTAAATCAAGACCTAAAATATGGGACAAAAAATTCCAACTACTCAATCGTTTAATCTTCCTGATGGAAGAGAAGTAACTATCGAAACGGGAAAACTTGCCACTCAGGCTCACGGTTCAGTAGTCGTTAAAATTGGCGGTACCATGATCTTTGCATCAGTAGTATCTGCTCATGAGCCTAAACCAGGCCAATCATTTTTTCCTCTTTCTGTAGACTATCAAGAAAAGTACGCTTCCGTAGGACGTATTCCAGGTAACTTCTTTAGAAGAGAAGCAAGGTTGTCTGATTATGAAATCCTTACCTCAAGATTAGTAGATAGAGCATGTCGTCCACTCTTCCCAGATGGATACATGAATGAAACTCAGATTATCATTAATCTGATTTCATCTGATAAGGTAGAAAAACCAGATGCATATGCAGCATTAGCAGCGTCAGCAGCACTAGCAGTTTCGGATATTCCATTTGCAGGGCCTATCTCTGAAGTACGAGTAGGGATGAAGGACGGTAAGTTTACCGTAAACCCAACTTTTGAGCAATGTGAAGACTTAGAACTAGACCTCATCGTTGCCGCTACTATGGAAAACGTAATGATGGTAGAGGGTGAATCTAAAGAATGCCAAGAAGCTGACCTAATCGAAGCCATTAAAGTTGGACATGAAGCTATTAAGGTTCAATGTCAAGCACAACTTGATCTTGCGGATAAAGTTGGTGAATCAGCTACTGTTAAGAGAGAAATTGTGCCTGTAGAAGAGAATACAGAAGTTAAAGAATGGGTGAAAGCTCAGGCATATGATAAAATTGTAGAAGTTGCTAAATCTGCGTTCAACAAAAAAGAGCGTAAAGATGCTTTCAAACAATTAAGTATAGCTGTAGATGAAGCGTATGCAGAGGCTGTAGAAGAAGATGTTTATGACGAAAATATAGGTACCGTAAAGGAGTATTTAGATAAACTCAAGAAAGAAACCATTAGACGTATTGTGCTTGACGAATCTATCCGATTGGATGGACGTGCATTGGATCAAGTAAGACCTATATGGACCGAAGTTGACTATTTGCCAGCCGCTCACGGTTCGGCTATATTCAATAGAGGAGAAACTCAATCTTTGACTTCTCTAACGTTGGGTACAAAGATGGATCAGTTGATGGTAGATACTGCGCTTGATCATCATTATGAGAAGTTTATTCTTCATTATAATTTCCCTGCACTTTCTGTAGGAGAGACGAAGCCAATGAGAGGTCCAGGTCGTAGAGAGGTAGGTCATGCTAATCTAGCGGGTAGATCACTTAAGCAAGTGATGCCAGAAGAAAGTGCCTATACGATAAGACTAGTAAGTGATATCTTAGAATCTAATGGTTCTAGTTCTATGGCAACAGTATGTGCAGGTTCGTTAGCCTTAATGGATGCGGGTATCCCGATTAAATCAGCGGTGTCTGGTATTGCTATGGGTATGATCTCTGATGGAGAAAAGACTGCCATACTATCTGATATTCTCGGTGATGAGGATGCGCTAGGTGATATGGATTTCAAAGTTACGGGTACTAGAAATGGTATCACTGGATGTCAGATGGATATCAAAATCGATGGTCTTCCATATGAGTTACTAGAAAAAGCATTGGAGCAAGCCAAAGCTGGTCGATTACATATCCTAGACGAAATGGATAAGACGATCACGGAGCCTAGAACAGAGCTTAAGCCACATGCTCCGAGAATAGAGGTAATCAAGATCGATAAGTCATTCATCGGTGCCGTAATTGGACCTGGAGGAAAGATCATACAGAAGATTCAAGAGGAAAGTGGAGCAGTCATTACGATTGAAGAAGAGGGTAATCAAGGTATCGTCGCGATCTCAAGTAATGATGGCGAATCTTTAGAAAAAGCAAAAGCGGCCATTAGAAAAATCGTATTTACTCCAGAAGTCGGTGATGTATATGATTCTGTAGTCGCAAGTGTAATGCCGTACGGAGTATTTGTCAATTTTGAAGGTAAGTCAGGACTTCTGCACGTATCTGAGATCAGCCACTCTCGTATTGAGAATGTAGCGGATGTATTCAAAGAAGGTGATGAAGTGAAAGTAAAACTCATCGGAATCGATCAGCGATCAGGAAAAATGAAGCTTTCTAGAAAAGCACTTTTACCAAAACCAGAGCGTAAGGATAAGAAAGAAGGGTAGTTCTATCCATCTTTTACGATATAGCAAAAGCCTAAGAATTAACTTTCTTGGGCTTTTGTGTTTATAAAAGAAACTTTATCTGCATCCCAATCGTATTATATAATGAGTAAAAGGAATATCTTCTGGCAGACCCGTTATTCCGTTTAGTAATATCAATAATTCACAGGTATGCGTCAACTAAAAATAACCAATAAAATCACTAATCGTGAGAGTGTTGCTTTGGATAAGTACCTCAACGATATCAGTAAGTTGGATATGCTGACGCCAGAGGAAGAAGCTGAGCTTGCTAGACGTATTCGTAATGGTGACGAAGAGGCTTTAGAAAAGATGACGAAGTCGAATCTTAGATTTGTAGTCTCTGTGGCTAAACAATACCAAAATCAAGGACTTTCTTTAC
The DNA here is from genome assembly GCA_020629715.1 of Saprospiraceae bacterium. Classification (GTDB taxonomy): domain Bacteria; phylum Bacteroidota; class Bacteroidia; order Chitinophagales; family Saprospiraceae; genus JAHDGW01. Next base: position 289,399 of record JAHDCU010000002.1, on the reverse strand, counting down.
CTGACTTGATCAATGAAGGTAATGTAGGATTGATGAAAGCAGCCAGAAGGTTTGATGAAACAAAGGGATTTAAATTTATTTCATATGCGGTATGGTGGATCCGGCAGTCTATTCTACATGCTATCGTAGAGTACTCCAGAATGGTCAGGCTCCCACTCAATAAAGCAGGATCTTACACTAAGGTCAATGATGCTTATGTAAGTTTTGTGCAGGAAAATGAGAGAGAACCTACTCACGAAGAGTTAGCCGATATATTGGAGATGAAAGAAACTGAGATATCCCGTATGCTTATGGGAGGAGGTCGTCATATGTCTATGGATGCTCCTGTAGGTGGTGAGGAAGGATCTGCAAGTATGCTCGATCTGTTTGTAGAGGAGGATGCCATCAGTCCAGATCTAGGGCTGATGTCACAGTCACTGAAAGATGAAATTAAAAACGGTCTTGCTATTTTATCTCCAAGAGAAATCGAAGTACTCTCTGCATACTTTGGTTTGAAAGGAGATAAGACATATAACTTGGAAGAGATTGGAAGTATGTTTGGTCTCACTAGAGAACGAGTACGGCAAATTAAAGATAGAGCACTGAGAAGATTGCGTAAGTCAGTCAATCGAAATGATCTCAAATCATATCTCGGACAATAATTATACGATCAATCCAATGGTTAGATTTTTTATTTTAGCATTATTCTTTGGAGGTATAGGATACATCGTTTTTCAGATGTATCATTTCTACCTAAGCCTGCAGGCAACTTCTACTCAGATGAATCGAGATAAGGAAGAGCTGAGAGAATACCTTTCTGAGATGGAAGATGAAATTATTCCAATAGAGCATGATGAACTCAAGCTACTATCCGTTAGAAATGAAACTCAGCAAGTCAGAGAATTTAAAGGAACATTTAGTCGAGGGATATTTTATACCATTTATACTGAACCAATATTTAAGTTTGTTTTGAAAGAATACAGCTCTTCAGACAGATCTTTATTGATTATTCAAACCATGCAAGGTGAATTGCTTTATGAGCTTTCAGATAACGCCTCTAAAGTATATTGGGATCATAAATTATTGGGCATACTTGACGATAAAGGTAGTATCTGGAATGAATCTCGAGATATAGAAATTGGTCATATCGATATTGCTGAAACTTCTCTTGAACAAAATGTATTTATCAAAGATCAGCATGTTGCTACGATCGTAAATCCTTTCCAAGCCTCCACCACTTCGCAACGACTCTTTACGCATCTTGAGCTCTTGGATGAATATGATATGCGTATTTGCTTAGCATTAGTATTGCTTAATGTTGTAGAACGTACACAGTTCGTCACCACGTAGTTATTATCTTATTCATGAATTTATTCAACAATATTGATCTCTTCTGGTTACATTTGCCTATCAGAACTCATCATTATGAATGTACTGGATAAAGCACGAGTTATTTTATATCGATATCACGAGAAGAGCCTTGAGGTTTTTTTGATAAAGCCTAAGGCTGGAGAAGATCCTAATGTTTGGAAGTTTCCTAAAGCAAGTAAGGACAAAAATCATAACTCGAGTTGCATCTCCTTGGATCCTGTAAAAATTGATGATCAATATCAACTCAACACGATAGCAGTAGAAGCTGATTGGCATGATATACCTTCTATCAGAGGTCTGGTCAGACATGATATCAATAGAGTAAAATCAAAGATCAAAAACACCATTCCAGAAATTGAAGAAGGTACTTATATTGCTTTGAAAGATGCTTTCAAAAAAGTATTGCCTCAAGAATATGCAGCACTCAAAGAACTCAAGGATGTCCTAATAGAAAGACAGAGTACCAGCAATATTTAAAACATTGTTGTTTTAGAAATTGTAATCAAACTTTAGCCAGTATTCTACCACAGTATTTGAAAAATCTCTAGCTTCTTCGTTGACGTTAAACATTACTTCAAAGCCTCCTTTCCATTTTCCGAAGCCCTGAACATAACCAGCTCCAACCATTGGGACGATAAAATTATCTCGCTCAATCACTAAAGATCTCGCATCGTATGCATAGCTCTGTAGACCATACTCCGCTTTAAGGTATAATGGTTCAAAAAGTTTAAATCTAGAATATACACCAAGTCCATAATTCAATAGATTGAAGTCTTCACTATTAGCATTGATCAGTAGGTAATCTAACTTACCATAAGGACCTGCAGTCAATCGATTGAAAATCTTATATCCAGCTGACAGCTTAGTCGCAAAATTAAATTGACTACTTCCACCGCCACCAAAAAAACCAATGTTTCCTATACCCACTTCATATACGAGCTTATCTCTCCAAGGCGCTCGATACTCATCTCGATCACGACTACTACGTATGATTGTAGATTCATCATCAGTTGTTCTTGATTTTCTTCTTTTTTTCTGTGCATCGGTGTCTTCTATGACGAGAAACATGAAAAGAAAGCTAAGTAGATAAACCAAACTGTTAATTCTATTCTTATTCATATTATCAAATTTTCGTAAACATGATTCATTACATTTATTAACGTAAAAGTAAACTAATGTTTTCACGTCTAACCATGATATTAGGTTTTTGTTAACCTAAAGACTTCCATTAAGGGAATTCCCTTGTGGAATTGACAAATGCATTTTATACATTTATGCCGATGTAAAAAGACTAATCTAAACCCTACTAATCATGATGTACCCCAACAAATGTCTTGGTCAATGGTATACAGTACTCGTCGTATTGTTCATAATTAATGTTCAATCCATAGCACAAATTGACTTCAATGATAAGAAAGTTCTAAATCAATATTTCACTGATTATGAAATCATTGAACGTAAAATTACCACTGAGCATATTGAAAATTATCGTAATCAAGGTCTTATGGATTTTGAGTTTAAGCTAAAAGGTAAATCAATTAATTTTGATTGCCACTCCTCAGCCACGTTCTCAGAGACGCTTATGTTAAGTGATAGTAAATCTAGGCGACCACAAAGTGAGCAAGAGAGGCCTATCGTACTGCGTGGTCATACGTCACAATACAAGGATATCATCAGTATGACCTTGAATACAGGTTTTATGTACGGGACTATTCAGCAAGATGATCAGTTATACTTTGTAGAACCATTACGTTATTATATCAAAGATGCTAGTGATGACCTTTATATCTGTTATAAAAGTTCTGATCCTATTTTACAAAATATACCGAATGCATGTGCTGTAAAAGCACAGCAAAGAGCTAAACATGATGTCCATGATCACATCCATGAGCAAAGATCAATGGGAGATTGTTTTGAAGTAGAGTTTGCGATTGCAGCTGATTTTTCAATGGTGCAAGAGTTTGGTAGTGTTACTGCAGTTGAAAATCATCTGACTGGAGTTTTCAATAATGTCCAAGCCAATTATGATAATGAATTTGCTGACGAACTATCATTTATCATTAATGAGTTTTTTATCTCGTCTTGTGCATCTTGCGACCCTTGGACCAGTAGTACTGACGCTGGGACGCTACTAGGAAGTTTCAGAAGCTGGGGGCAAGCTGGTGGTTTCTTCGGTAATTATGATATTGCTTCGATCTGGACAGATCGCGATTTTGACGGTACCACAGTAGGCATAGCTAGTGTTGGTGTCGTTTGTACAGGGTTTAGATATAACGCCAATCAAAACTTTACGGGTAATGCTAATCTTATCAGGCAGGTGTGGTCACATGAGCTTGGGCACAATTGGGATTCATTTCATGATGCATCAGGTTCTTCTTTCATTATGGCTCCATCAGTCAATGGGTCCAATACTTGGTCTTCCACATCTATCAATGATATACAAAATCACTACTTATCTAGGTCTTGTTTGGCTTCATGTGTAAGTTCTGCTCCACCTACTGCTAGTTTTACGTTTAACGCAAGTAATGCTTGTGCTCCTGCAACAGTTTCATTTAGCAATACCTCATCAGGTGCTACTAGCTATAGCTGGTCGTTTCCTGGAGGTAGTCCTTCAACTTCAACCGATCCTAATCCATCTGTTGTATATGCCAATGCAGGCGTATATTCTGTAGAACTTACAGCTACCAATGCTGCTGGTAGCAATACTGATGTACAGTCAAATGTGATTACCATTGCAGAACAGCCTATCGCGGCATTTGATTCAAATATTTCTGGTACCGTTGGTACCTTTATCAGTACTTCTTCTGGTACAGATTTAAGTTACATTTGGAGCTTTCCTGATGGCTCTGTCGTCACTACACCCAATGCTAACTATGATTTTTTGACTGACGGCATTTATTCCGTAAGATTGCAAGTATCTAATGCTTGTGGGATATCTAATTCTTCCTTTGATATTGAAATCGTAACGCCTACAATTCCTGATTTTACAGTCGATGCAACCATGATCTGTAGGAATGAAAATGTAAGCTTTACTAACCTCTCTTCTAGCAATACAAATTCGGTCTTTTGGGAGTTTGAAGGTGCTAATCCTGTTACATCTACGGAAAATTCTCCAATCGTAAATTACCCGACTCCTGGAACATACGACGTACAACTATCAGCTATCAATAGCTTGGGAAGTAATGAATTATTTAAACAAGATTATATAGAAGTCTTACAGTTTCCTTTTCCCGAATTTACCTATTCGGTCGATGGTCTGACGGTTACCTTCACAAATGTATCCAGTAACACATCAGAGTATTTCTGGGATTTTGGCGATGGAAGTACGAGTATTTTAGAAAATCCTAGTCATACTTATGAAACTACAGGCACCTATAATGTAACTCTAAATGGATCTAATGCGGCATGTTCACCGCTAAGTTTTTCAGAAGAGATTGATATCGTATTAGCACCATTTCCCAATTTTACAGCAAGCATGACGGCTATTTGTGCATTAGAGATTGTCATATTCAATGATGTTTCTACCAATAATCCATCATCTTGGAGTTGGACTTTCGAAGGAGGTAATCCAAGTACTTCTCAAGAGCAGAATCCAGCTATCAGCTATAGTAATCCAGGTACATACAGCGTAACACTAGAAGCTACTAATGCTGATGGATCCAATAGTATCACTATCGATAATTTTATTACCGTTGGACAAGCTCCAGAAAGTAATTTTTCTGATGCAGTAGATGGATTGAATGTGAATCTAACCAATCTAAGTACAGCAGGAGACATGTATACTTGGGATTTTGGTGATGGCAATTTTTCTACGCTAGAAAACCCTAGTCATATCTATACCACACAAGGCACTTATGAAGTCCAACTTACGGTGTCTAATCCTTGCGGCACGGATACGTATACAACTGTGGTGGATGCTTATTTAAGTCCTGAGTCTAGTTTTACTACCATCGGTCAGGCATGTGTAGGTGATACCCCTCTATTTTCCAGTACTTCTAATAATGCCAGTACTTTGACTTGGATTTTTGAAGGTGCAACGATGGAAAATCTAACAGGAGAAAATGTAGCTCCTGAGTATCTAAGCGCAGGAGTTTACGATATTACGCTTATTGCATCTAATCCAATAGGTAGCGATACGATGTTCATAGCTGATGCGATAGAGATATTCGATTATCCTAGCTCAGAGTTCACTTTTCAGGTGAATGGTTTGAATGTTGACCTTCAAGTGACCAATCCTGTGGGCGCCAATTACTTTTGGAATTTTGGAGATGGTGGCTCCGATGGAGGGACTTCTGTCAGTAACTCCTATAGTTCACAAGGAGTCTATGACGTAACATTAGAAACTTCTAATTTTTGTGGTACAGAGAGTACGACTATACCGATTACACTATTCAATACAGTAGAGGCTAGCATAGCTTCTGATGTCAATATCGCTTGTCCTGGAGGATCGATCAGCTTTTTGTCAAATAGTAGCAATGTGGAATCATACCAATGGAGTTTTCAAGGAGGTAGTCCAGCCACTTCGGATCTACAAAATCCTATCATTGACTACAACATCCCTGGGAGTTTTGATGTGACGCTTATCGTTTCTAATGCACTATTTTCAGATACACTGATACTTGAAGATTATGTCGTGATCCAAACCTTGCCTGATGCTCAAGCAACCATTCAATCAAACCAATTGGATTTTGTATTTGATGCCTCTAATTCTACAGGCGATAGTTACTTATGGGATTTTGGAGATGGTAATAGTTCTACAGATGCCTTGAGTGATCATTCTTATATGGCAGAAGGATATTATGACGTAACACTATCCGTGACGAATGCTTGTGGTACGGATACGTACTCAGAGACACTGCTGGCAGCATTCCCAGCTACCGCAGCTTTTGAGGTAGATAATCAAGAAATTTGTGTCGGTGATGAGGTGATTTTCAACAACATGTCATCGGCTAATGCAGTAACCTACAGCTGGCTTTTTGTAGGTGCTGATACCGAAGAATCAGCAGAAAAAAATCCGATCATCAAATATAGTGATGCAGGTACATATGATGTAGTACTTATAGTAGAGTCATTCAATAGTGCTGATACGCTTGTATTAGAAAACTACATCACGGTCATAGACATCCCGAGTGCAGCCTTTACCGAAATTACCAGTGGCTCGACTGTTGCTTTTACTAATATTTCAACCAATACCTCTGACTATTCATGGGATTTTGGTGATGGAAATTTCTCTACAGAAGAAAATCCAACCCATAATTACGATGCAGCGGGTACTTATGAAGTCATGTTGATTGTGAAAAATGAATGTGGTGAATCGGCATTTATACGTGAGATTATGATTGCACCATCTAGTATCGATGATATAGACGAAATCTCCTCTGCTTTCATTTACCCTAATCCCGTAATCGATGGAAATGTCAATGTAAGTATCAGCTCGAATGCTGTGCTTGATATAGATCTAGAAGTATACAATGATTTGGGGCAAGTAATATCAAGGGCTAAGACCATGAAGATGATAGAAGGGAAAAATAATTTCCACCTAGACCTATCTGATGTGAGCTCAGGAATTTATTTCCTTAAAATCTCGAGTGAGTCTGGATACATAGTCGAAAAGATTCATGTACTGAGATAAGTTATCAGTTTAAAATATCATTAAGATTTCAGATTGATCATTTTGTGTAGAAATGCGCTACACAAGGTGATCATTTTTTTGGGATAATATTCTATTATTCAGATAGAAGACCTTCTTACTATTCTACGTAATAAATGATTAATGGAAAAGTATGAAACACGAGTAAAATCCCTATTTCTGTCATCAAAGAAATATCACAATATCCCAACGAGATATGATCTTATAGAATAATGCTCATTTCAATAGCTTCATTTCATAAAAAAATCTTAATTTCAGATCAAGAAGCGGAGATTCACCCGATCTCTAACGAATAATAGACAGACAGCTTCTGCTCCCACTTACGAACATATTTTGTTCTACTTACGAGTATTATTTTTTATTTACAAAATGTAATCATGCATAGAATTTTACTATTGCTTAGTTTTTGTTTTTCATTTGGACTACTTGTAGCTCAGTCAGATGATTGTGCTAATCCTACAGCTTTAAGCGCTGGTGATAACTTAGGTACTACATTAGCTGCTACATCTACGCCTGCTGACGATATAATTCCTCCAGCTGGATCGTGTAGTGCTAATACTATAACTGTATGGTATACGGTAGTAGTCGCTCCGACTGATGTTGGTTTTATACTTACGTTGAATACGGTCGGTACAGCGGCTGCGATGACAGGTGATGTTTCACTTACTGTGTTGGACGCTTGTGGTGGAACTCCGCAACCAACAGATAATGTGATCTGTGATCCATTACTTTCCAGTGAATCATCGGTGTATAAATGTCTACCAGCAGGTAATTATTTGGTGCAAGTAGCATGTGCTCCTGGTGAAGAAGGTCAGTTTAACCTAAACTATCAGACACTTTTTGGACCTACTGCTACAAATACCACATGTGGAGTAGGCATGGTACCATTATCATCTGCCGTACAATCTCAAAATAATTTCTGTGCTCCCAATGATGCTAATGTTCCTATTTGTAATGGAGATCAAGTCAATGAAAGTGTTGTCTGGTTTGAATACACTGCGGGTAGTGATATTGCTCAGCTGGATCTAAATATCAACTCTTGGACTACTGCTGGTAGTATGACTGCTACAAATGTCATGGTTGCAGCATATGATGGATTGAATAACCCTTGTGGCTATACTTTATATGATCCTAACATGCCCCCAGAATGTATTCAAAACACAGGTACTCCTGTAGGATCTACCTTGAGTTATACTTGTATTTCCCAAGGAGATGTTATTCACTTTGCTATAGGCTCTAATGAAGCTAGTGAGGGACAATTTAATATAAGTGTAAATGAAACACCTGGAAGTTTTCCGCCTAATGATGATTGCAATGTAATGGCAGAAGATCTAAATTTTAATGGCTTATCAATGATTGCGGAGTCTAACTTATGCTCTACGTCAGATTTTGGTCCCAACTGTGCTCTTGGAAATGCAACGCATACAGTATGGTATACCTACACCGTACCTGCTAACGTTAAATCAATACAATTAAATTTAGAAAACTGGAATCTTCCTGGAGGTGGTACTGCATCTGAAGTATTTGCAGTTGCTCTAACAGATTGTACTAGTGGAAATTATTATCAAAATAATACGGCTTTAGAAAACTGTGCTGCTCCTTCCACAAATTTTCTTCAAATAGATTGCCCCGTAGAAGGCGATGTTATTTTCTTCTCTATTGGTAGTGATGAAAATAATTCAGGTACTTTCGATATTTCTATTTCAGAAGTAGGATTACCAAACGCTCCAATATGCGGATGGAATGAAACATGCGATATAGTTGCGGCAGCACCTATTATTTTGGATAATTCCTTTATCTGTGAGATCCAATCCGTAACAGGTTGTAATCAAGATGCATGTCCTGATCCAGATCAAGCTTCCCTTGGATGTACTCAGATTACAGATAATCCCACTACATGGCATGCGATAACCATTCCTACTAATAATCCTCCTATAACGAGTATGAATGTAAATATTTCTGGTGCATTAGGTGATCCAGTGTTTTCTGTTTTTGAAGGAGCATGTAGTGCTCTTACCACAGCAATGTTATCAGATGGTATGGGTGGTTCAGCGGGCCCAATGCCGACCTGCATAACAACTAGCAATCAAGATGGTATAATAGTAGTAGAAGGGACTACTTACCTCATTCCGATTTCCACAAATGGCTCGTCTGGTGATAATTATTCAATCGATATTGAATTGATTGCTCCACCACTAAATGACCTTTGTCAAGATGCAATAGCTCTAGACCAAATAGGTAATCAAGATAATGGTAGCACTTTTTGTGCTAGTGAAGATGTAGATCCAGGTACTTGTGAAGGGGAATTGCAAACTAACCAAGTATGGTATACCTATCTAGCGCCAGCTGATATTTTACATATAGATATCAATTTGACTAGCACTAGTACTACTGGAGCTTTCTTCACTACTGGAATAGCCAATCAAAATGATGCTAATTGTAACACCAATCCATTTAATGCCGAAGAAGAGGCCTTCTGTCAAAGAGATCCCAGTATTGTGGATTTTTGTGTAACAGAGGGAGAGACCTATTATATACTAGTCAGCTCTAGTGAAAATCAAGCCGCCAATTTTTCGATTCAAATCATAGAAACTTTTGAGGATGATTTACAATGTACTTCCAACGATGATTGTAATGAGGCTCAGGATTTGACAGGAGCATATGTGGTGGATGTACCATCATGTGATTTTCAAGATTTTCCAGGATGTAATATCGGTGCATGTCCCAATGAAAATGTATTTACTGCTTGTGGTGGTGATCAAAATCCAGTGGTATGGCATACAATTACGGCTCCTTTAGAAGCTGCACAACTTATTGTGCAAGTGGATGGAATGGGTAGTCTGGCAAATCCTATTTTAGGAGTATTTCAGGGAGGGACTCCAACGGATTGTAATGGACCATTTAATGCAGCAGTAGCAGGTAGTGACTGTATTACGGGTAATATGCAGCCGACCGATCCTATCAATTTGAATGTAGGAGCAGGAGAGCAATTTTTAATCGCTGTAGGTTCTGAAGATGTAACAGGAGGTAATTATACCTTACAAATACAATTTATCATTCCGCCTGAAAATGATAACCCTTGTCCTACAGGAATTTACCCTCCAGTAGATTTATCAGGTGGAGCAAGTCACAACGGTTCTACTTGTTGTTCTTTTGGTTTTAATGATGCACCATTACCAAATGGATTTACAGATTTTCAGAATCAAGATTGCGGTACTAACCTCGATGATGATAGTGTTTGGTATACCTATACTCCTCAACCTGGAGATCTAGGTGTTCTCATCAATGTATCACCTGGCTCTATTTCAGGTAATGTTGCAGTCGAGGCTTACTGGGGTGCTCCTGACGCTGGTTGTACAGGTGCCCTAACCTTAGCTGGTGCAGCCTGTGGACCTCTTCCATTAGCTGAACCATTGAAGTTTGCGGTTTGTAGTGATCCTCCAGAAACTTTATATGTAAAAGTAAGTGGTCAAGATATTAATGATAACTGTGGTACATTTATTATTGATATTAGGCCTGATAATGGATGTAGTGCCTTTGCTGATATTTGTGATGAAATAGCATTAAATACTGCACTAATAGCTGAACCAATTGATGGGGGAGCAACTGTTTGTATAAGTACGTGTAATAGGTTCGCTTGTGCTGAGAATAATGATTGTGACAATCAAGAAGGATCATCTGTTTGGGTACAAGTAAATACTGATATCGGAACTTCAGCTCTTATTATTTCTATTGTTGACGCTAGTTTTGCGCATGCAATCACGGTACTGCAAGGAACTGATTGTTCAAATCTTGGAGCTCTAGGTATGTCTTGCTTACCAGATCAGAGTAATACCGTTGCCGTAGGTCCGAATACTACTTATTGGATAAGAGTAGAAACAACGGATGGAGAATTAGATGATGATTTTCAAATATGTATAGCAGCTGAATCAATGTCTTTTAATTGTTCTACCTCCTCAGTTATAGGGACAAGACCAGAGCACCCAGGAGAACCTTCTGCGGGGCCGTATTGTCCAGGAGAAAATGTAAATTTTTGCTTTACAACTGTTTTTAATGTTGATGGCGCAGGTGTTGGAAATGGTTGTCAGTGGTTACAGGGTATTGTACCCGTTTTAGGTGCTGGTTGGGATATTCCTAATTCAAATATCGCAGCGCAGCCTATCACAAATGGTGGTTTTTGGCTACCAGAAAATACGGTAACGTATAACTTTGAAAACCCAAGATACACCCTTATTCCTTTACCAAGTGGGGCTTTAGGTTTAGAGTACAATACTGGTGGACCTCCAATACAACGTGATGATTTTCTTCCGGCAGGCTGGTGGTTTATTTCACCTGGAGGTGGTGCTGCATGTACTAATCAACCTAACGATCCTAATACTCAATGGGGGCTAATGCCTCCTTTTACTTGTGGCGGACAATCAACGGTACAATTTTGTGTAGATCTACGAGTCAAAGAATTAGCTGATATCGGTGACTGTACTGATCCAAATAATCCGAACCGTGATCTAGGTTTCGATATTTATGTATTTGCAGACGGTGAAACCGGTTGTTATACCAATGTTTCATGTGCACTTACGATCCCATTAGAGTTCGACGCCACAGTTAATTGTGATCTTCCGGAAGAGGTTGTAGGAACGGATGATCAAATATGCAATAATGGTCAAGTAGATATTTTACTTTCCTTGATAAACGGAGGTGGAGATGACATCATAGTTACAGCGATTGATAATCCTAATGTAGATGGTGAAATGGATCATATATTTACTGGAGGATCAGGAACAATCGATGATATATTAGTTAACAATTCTACGACAGATCAAGTCGTAGTATATGAAGCTTATTCTGTTATCCCAGGTAATCCATGTGATGGTCCGGTTACGACTTTCGAAGTAACCATATACTCTCAGATTGAAGTTGTAGACCCGATGGAAACAGTATGTTTAGAGACAGATCCAACTATAGCACCTAATGTGCCAGTTAACATCGTGGCGGGAGCTATTAATGGATCAGGTAATTACACAAGCTTTGTATGGACTCCCCTAAATGGTGCTCCATCAGGTTTTTCATTAAATCTAAATGGCAATAATTACCAAGTTACTCAATCTGCTATAGCAGGCGCAGGAGGACCTGGTATATATGAATACAATGTCACTGTTACAGATGATTTGGGTTGTACTGGAGAAGGAATAGTTACTTTAACGGTATTCCCAGAGGTGGAAACAATTTTTGACGGTGATCCTTTTGTTTATTGTAAAAATGATCAAAACCAACTACCAGTAATAGTACCTAACACTACAACTGGAACACCAGGCTATAACTACCAATACGATATAATGGGATTCGGTTTATCTGGTGGTAATGTCGGAGATGGTAACTTTACCGTCGATCTCGCGGGTAGTTTTGGAGGTGATCCTGTCATTGTGGATGTCCTTACTACGGATGATAATGGTTGTACTCACGAGACCAGTTTTACGGTACAGATACTGGAGCCATTAGATATTGCAACTATGGTTGAGAGTAATTGTGGTGATAATTTTGCGACCTTAGATATTAATGTTTTGCTTACAACGCCCAATGTAGGTGTTGATCAAGTTATTGTAATTGACCCTAATGGTGGAAACCTTTATCAGTCAAATGGAGATGTCCATGAAGATATCAATCTCCCTATAGAGGGAACATACACGATCACCGCTACTAATCAGTTGGGAGTTTGTCCTGTTGAAGAGGAAATCATGGTGACATTTAAGGATATCGAAACTCCTGAAATGACACCTGATCAAGTCATCTGTGAAGGAGAAACTCTTAATCTTGCAGTGACTAATGCTGGAGACTATACTGGATTTTTATGGAATGACCCAGCGGGAAGTACTACGGCAAGCATTAATGTCATGCCTTCTATGAATACTACCTATACAGTTCAGGTCATGAATGATCAAGATTGTACTACCACTGCAAGTGTAGAAGTTACAGTAAATCCTAATCCTACCGTAAACTTCTCTGGAGCAACTAACTTTTGTCCAGGTACGATGACTACGATAAGTGCGGGTGGAGATCCAACAGTTAATAATTATAATTGGGATGGACCCGGCTTCACAGTTGATCCTACAGATGCTTCTTCAATTAATGTTACTATCGCTGGAACTTATGAAGTAACAATTACAGATAATAATAACTGTTCCGTCGAGAGTTCGATAGAGGTCATGGAAGGTGGTGTCATTAATACAACCATAGATGGTGCAGATATTTGCGATAATGATGTTGTGGAACTAGATGCTGGAGCAGGCTTTTTAACATACTTATGGCAGGTAGATGATGGTACGGGTAATTTTGTAGATGCACCTGTGCCTAATACAGACCAGATATATATGACCTCTGTTGCTGGTACTTATCAAGTTTTGATAACCCAAGGCGGATGTAATGGTTCTGGGGTAATTACCATCAACCAATTCAATAGCCCTGATGTTGCAGTTACACCATCAGTTAGCATTTGTGATCGAGTCAACACCTTGGATTCTACCTTCGTAGATTTCAATGCTCAAGTGACCGGTGCAAATCAATCAGGTGTATGGGCTGATGTAGATTTTGCTGGAGTTGATTTGACGACAGATCTGTCCAATGTGGACTTTTTAGCAGCTGGCGTAGCACCAGGTTCATATGACTTTACGTTTACTACCAATACTGCGATGGCGCCTTGCGTAGATGAGGTATATACCATGACTGTGCAAGTACTAGATTGTGCATGTCCAAATTTAGACACCAATGATCCTGCACCTATGTGTTCTACTGGTGGACCTATTTTAATACTGTCTAGTTTAGAAATTCCATTTGTAACTTCTGATGGATCATGGGCACTAGTCGAGACTCCTGATGATGGTATGGTCAATATCCCTGCTACAGATTTCAATAGTTTGAATCAAACAGCTGGAGAGTACATTTTTGAATTTACGGTAGATACTCCTGGTGGAGCAGATTGTGACGTATCACAAACCGATACAGTTACTGTATTTGATCCTCCTATGGCAACGGTGCAGATGACCGCTCAAACCTGTAATGTTGATTCTCCGATTGGGGGATTTGTAGTTGATTTTAATGCACAAGTTCAAGCAGGATCTGATCCTGGTGATTGGGCATTGATAAATAGTCCAATGGGTACTGCGATAGATTTAGCTACCGATCTATCTAATGTATCTTTTGAAAATGCTCCGTTGGGAGATTATATATTTGAGTATACCACCAATAATGCTATAGCTCCTTGTCAAAATGAGTCTTATACATTTACCGTGACCGTGGTAGATTGTAACTGCCCTATCAATCCATTAGTCGATCCTTTATGTAATGATAGTGATATGATCGACTTATCTAGCTTAGAGTTGCCTCAAGCTCCGGCAGGTATTTGGACAGTGACGGATGGTCCAGCAGGGCATACCGCCACTATCATGGGTACTACTTTTGATGCGACGGATAATCTTGCAGGTCAATATATCGTTACGTTTACGTTGACAGGAGCAGGACTAGCATGTGATGTGCCCATCACGGTAGTGGAAGCACCTGTGCTAACAGTAACACCGACAGGAGATGCATGTAGCAATGTTGATGGAGATGGACCTACATCATTAGATCTTACAGGATATATTTTGACAGGTGATGCTACTGGTACTGACTGGACGTCAGACTGCGGATTAGATTTTTCTGATCCAACAAATGTAAGTTTTGTAGGTGTCGCAGATGGGATTTGTACCATTACATATACCACTCCTGATGATCCTGTATGTGGGACTTTAACAGAAACAATTGAAATCTCCGTAAGCGATTGTCTATGTCCTAATGTGGATGTCGGTTCTATAGATCCACAATGTAACCAAGGATCGCTAGCAATCAATCTTGCTTCAATAGAAGCGGCGAATGCTGATGATGGAACATGGTTCTTTGAATCTGGACCTCAGACTATTTCAATCAGTAATGACTTCTTTGATCCAAATGGATTGGCGGCTGGAGAATATGTAGTATACTTTCAGTTAAATACGCCACCTGCTGATCCTGACTGCCAGGATACTAGTCAGGTTACTATTGTAGTTGACGAACCTATGACGGCGGGTACTCCCGAGGCAGCGTTACCACTTTGTTTGGATGAAAATGATATAGTAACATTAGCAGATTTATTGACAGGTGAAGATGCTGGCGGAGTTTGGATTGAAACATCCATTGACGGTAGTACAGGTACTGCTTTTGATCCAGTGGCCGGTACTTTTAATACCTCTGGACAGATAGCGGGTACGTATACCTTTGCTTATACTTTAGCAGATCTAGGTCCATGTCCCGATGTGGAAGAAACCGTTACGGTGGTTATCGAGGGTCTACCTACCGCAGATGCTGGAGCCGCCGCGGAGTTTACTTGTACGATTTCGGATATTACGATAGGAGGTGCCTCTTCTACAGGCAATACGATTACTTACTTCTGGTCAGAAGCATCAGGTACTCCGCTGACAGACAATACAAATATTACATTCAACGCCACTGTGGCAGGTACTTACATACTCGAAGTGACGGATGAGGCAACTGGATGTATTAGTACAGATTCGGTTGTGATAGGTAATAATGATGATCAGCCGCAGATTACTGTTGACTCATCTGATCCAAGTTGTTTTGGTGTAAGCGATGGTGTGATCAATGTCGTGACGGTATCGGGAGGTGATGGTAACTATGAGTACTCTATAGATGGAGGAGTCACTTGGCAAACTAGTCAACAATTTTCTAATCTAGATGGAGGATCATATGTCGTTACCGTACAGGATGGAACTGGTTGTGCAAATACCGATGCAACAGAATTGAGCAGTCCTGTATTATTCGATGTAGGAATGAGTGTACCTTCAGGTATCCTACAATTAGGAGAGCCAAGCAATCTTACCATTGATCCTATGGGGATAGATCCTGCTGATATTGTAAATATGGTGGTCAATGAAAATGAAACGAGCATATATGAAGGTCCTTTTGTTTCTACCTTAGAGATTATGCCACCACTAAATCAAAATGTTTACTCAGTGACCATTTTTGATAGTAATGATTGTAGTGCCACAGCATTGGTTAACGTACAAGCGATAGAGCTTATCGATATTTTTGTACCTAATATATTTAGTCCAAATGGTGATAGTACTAACGATAGATTTACTGTATTTACAGATCAAGATGCTATTGTAGATCGATTTTTGGTGTATGATAGATGGGGTGAATTAGTTTATGCAGGTGCTTTATTTTCTACCAATGATCCTACACAAGGTTGGGATGGATTATTTAAGGGTGAGCCTGTAGAGCAAGGAGTCTATGTATATGTCATTGATATCACATTTACTGATGGACAACAAGAGACGAGAGAAGGAGACGTTACTATCTTACGATAAATTTTGAAATAAAACGAAGATTAAAAGGGAGATACCATTGTATCTCCCTTTTTTTTGGATGGTTAAGTATCTTTTAAACTTTATAGTCGTTGTACTAGTGTAAATGTCTAGAGTCTTATATCATATTATCATATTGATTTTACTGCAATGTGGCGGTTCGATGATCCATGCTCAATGCATCACATCGGTGCAGCACAACATTTTAGATGTCGATACTACATGGGTCAATATTCTAGTAGAAGGTGCTATTAATGATGATTTAAGCGACGATGCACAAGGATTATGTGGTGTTTCTATCAATTTTTCGCATGATGTTGTTGGCGAATTAGAGATGACGCTTATTTCCCCTTCTGGTCAGTCCATTTTACTATTAGGTGCACCCATAGGTGGTAATAATACAAGTTTGGCCAATTGGAATATTACGATGATTCCCTGTAGTGCTCCCGCTAGTCCTGATGCGGGATTTAGTTCTACTTGGTCCAATGCCGACCCTTGGGGCTTCATAGGGTTTTATAGTGGTACATACTACCCAAATTTTGGATGCCTAGAAGATTTTAATCTTGGCTCGGTGAATGGAGTTTGGTCTTTTCAAATTGAGGATCCATTTTTATTTAATACTGGTCAGATAGAAAGTATCAGTTTGTTTTTTTGTGACTCTTCGGGATTGGATTGTAATGATTGTACGGTTACACCTTTTAGTTTTACAGATTCTTCTATATCTGAGTGTTTTGGAAGCGATCATCTAGATTTTATACCACCTGTCATTGCATCTACCTCTCTGCTGGATGGCTGGGAACAATCTTATATAATTATAGAAAATGATGTCATTTTAGCATATACCGATAGCCTTCAACTTTCTCAACAGAGCCCTGGAAATTATACCATCTGTCATATCAATCAGCTTTCTTCTAGTTTAATTACGTTGCCACCGATTGGGTCTAGTTATTCAGATTTTAATGATCTAATCGACACGGATGCATGTATTGCTCTATCGGAAAACTGCCTGGAGGTCATCATAAATACCCCAACTGAGTATATAGAAATAGATAGCATTTTATGTCAAGGTGAAACCATTATTATCAACGGAGAATTAATTTTTGAGTCAGGTGAATATATTAACAACTCGAATATAGCATGTGATACCGTCGAGTTAATCTCAGTGCAGTATACCGATGTAGATGCATTTATTAATACTAATATTGAAGATTTGGATTGTACTACAAGTTCTGTCGTATTAGAAGGTATAAATTCTAATTTTACTAACGAAACCATTTTTACTTGGTACAGCAATGCTAACAATAATGTAGCTATATCATCCAGTTTGACAGCTGAGGCATATGAAGAGGGATGGTATTTTTTAGAATTATCAGACAATAATTGCACCTCAATAGATAGTATCTATGTAGACTATAATGGGCTAGCTGATGATATTGAAATAGTAATACAGAGTCAAGATTGTATTCAAGGAACTGCTGTTTTCGAAATCATTTCTTCTGCCGAAATTGCAGTGGTAGAGTGGTTTTTCAATACGATGAGCATTTCTGATGCTTTAGTGCTATCAGTAGATCAAGCTGGTCTCTATACTGCGGAAATTAATCTGACCAACGGTTGTCAATACATAAGAACTATTTCTTTTGAAAGCTTATCCGAATCTTCCAATATTGTACTGGATACTCTATCTAGCCCTTGTAATTTCGATACTCTAATTATTGTTGCATCGAGCGAAGATGAGTTAGAGTTTACCTGGCAGTTACCCAATGGTGCCACCATAGATTCAGATACGATTAGCTTGATTGAAGATGGTGAATTGAAGTTATTTTTTGAAAATGAAATAGCTTGTATTGATAGTGCAATGTTTGATTTTGAATTACCGAAAGAGATCATATTTGAGTTGGATGACCTTACAATCAGCTGTAATGATGAAATTGTCCTCTATCTGAATCAGAATCCTACCGAGGAGATATTGAGTATAGAGTGGTATTTAGACCAAAGCTTAATCGCGGTAGATCAAGACTCATTGATAGTCTCAGAAGAAGGTATGTATATCGTAGAAGGAATAAGCTCTGATGGATGCCTGGCGATTGACACGAGCACGGTTACGGCAGATATTGATATCCCAAATTATGCGATTGCATCAGTTCCCAATACTTGTACTGACTCCGCAGCTTATTTTATAAATGACGTCTATGATGATGCGGATTATCTTTGGGAGCTTCCTGACGGTTCTCAACGCAGAGATTCTATTATCTATTCTAGTCAAGTCGGCATATTTACGGCCATCGTGACTAGTGCTGCTGGATGTATAGACTCTATGGAGCTCATGTCTACATTTGATACCATTGTTCCCAGCAATGGTATATTGAGTAATATGTCTATGGACTGTCCCGATAGAGTTGAGCTTTTTCATTCTTTGGCAGGAGATAGCAATTATGAAGTATTATGGAGTACCGAAAGTGGAGTAGTGTTCTCCTCACAGGATACAGTTCGATTAGATTCTAGTGGTATGTATATCTTGACTACCTCGTCTAATGAAAACGGTTGCGTAAGCTATGATACTATTGTAATAGAGCTAAGTCAGCCTTTGATTGGTATTGAATTCACAATTACTCAACCTTCCTGCGATGATGCCGATGATGGTTTTATTGAGATTGATACTACGCTAGGAGGAGTTGCGCCATTCAATTATTTTATTGACGAAGTGGAAGTGCAAGATATTAATGTCGAGCAGTTTACGCCTGGAGAATATGATTTGCAAGTAATTGATAGCCAGGGTTGTATCTTAGATACTACAATGTTTTTTACACCAATGTTTCCTATTTATGTAGAATCCCAAAATGATACGCTTATTGATTTCACAGACTCCCTGCTAATCAATCCAACCGTAATCAATGAGTCATCGTCGAGTTTTGAATTAAATATTTACACAGACATAGATAGTTGCCAATCTTGTAGTTCGCTAGAAATTAACCCAGAGGAAGATGTAATGGTAGTAGTCGAGGTTATCAATGAGTTTGGCTGTTCAGACTTAGATACCTTTTTGGTGTCTGTTAATGTTGATGATTTAATTTATATTCCTAATTCCTTCTCACCCAATGGTGATCATGTAAATGATACATTGATTTTTGGTTTTTCTAATAGTGTAAGTGGAGTGGAGAAGGCGGATATTTATGACAGATGGGGCAATTTAGTATTTAGTACTGATTCTAATGCCATACCGTGGGATGGAACTTTCAAAGGGGAAGATCTTCCAAATGGGGTTTATGTATATCATATTGTTTTTTCTTTGGTCAATGGTGAAATAAAGTCCTCGAAAGGAACAGTTTCGATCATTCGATAAGTAGTATTTGCGTTGTAGGCTATAGATTGGGTAGACATTTATTATTTTAGCAAAGCCTAAACAACCGAAGCAATGATAAAAACTATACAATCGATAGTCATATGCTATCTTTTTTTTCTTGGTACAACTATTACTGCACAAGATATTGGAGGATTTATATATCATGATTTTAATGCCAATGGTATTCAAGATCCTGGTGATCTTGGTTTAGATAATATTACCATTAATGTTTATTTCGATACAAATGGTAATTCAAATTATGACGCCGGAACAGATGCACCTATCACGACCTTGACTACCGCTGGCGGTGGTTTTTGGAGTTATACTGCTACGATGATCGGAGATCATTTTTTTGAAGCAGAGCTTAATGGTTCACCTTTTTTTCCTGGCTGGTATTTTAGTGATTTAGCGGCCAATAATTTCTTTGATAAAAATGGAATAGATGCCTCGCCTGTGGCCATTGCTCAGGTAGATGTTCTCGATTTGATTACTGATTTCAACAATATCGATGGAGCTATATTTACGACTGGAGAAATCATGGTCTCCGCATGGCATGATGTAGATCATGATGGGATTGATAACTCCATACCTAATAATTTACCTGATGGAGTCAATGTAAATTTAGTGGATCTGATAGGTAATCAAGTATTTAGGATTTCGGATGGTTCACCCATAACAGGTACGGCTTTTCCTAATGTGATACTTACGGAAGTACCACCGGGCAACTATCAGCTACGTTTTGATACTCCTAGTACGGCTAATGGACAATATTATATTACTACACCTGATTATAGTGGCGCATCTACTGATGCTACTGATGATGGAGTGGTGGACGATAGCGATATTACACCTGATGGGGTGACTACTCCAGGTCTGTCTCATGAGTTTGAAATCATATCGCAGGAAGTCGACGAACAAATAGATGGTGGATTTATCATTGGTGCAGAAATTCAAA
Source organism: Saprospiraceae bacterium (assembly GCA_020629715.1). Lineage (GTDB taxonomy): Bacteria > Bacteroidota > Bacteroidia > Chitinophagales > Saprospiraceae > JAHDGW01. Next base: position 268,712 of record JAHDCU010000002.1, on the reverse strand, counting down.
TATATACATGGGAAGATCTCAACGCTGATGGAATACAAGATGCTGGTGAACCGGATCTAGGAGGAGTATTAGTTGAAGTGCTGGATGTGAATGCTGGATTGACAGTAGCTAACGATTTGAATGGAGCACCATTGACCATGACCACCAATATGGCTAATCCATCGTGGATTTTCACAGAAGTACCTCCAGGGGACTACAGAGTTCAATTTACTACGATCAATGCCCCTCAATTCTATTTTACAATTTCTGATACCGATGGAAATGATGATGCCACCGATTTAGATACTGGTAGCGATGCTATCCCTAATGCATTGCCAAGTTTGATAGGTCAGGGACAGTCACATGAATTCAATTTGGAATCTTTTGAAAATAGTAATAATCCATCTAACCCAGAAGACCATATTGATGCAGGTTTCTTCAGAGCCGCTGAGGTTATAGGTTATACTTGGGAAGATATTGATGGAAATGGTGAGCAAGATGCTCTTGAGCCTGGTCTGGCTGACGTTACCGTTGAATTGATTATTAATGATGGTTCTGGCAATCCAGCCATAGATTTGACAACCAATGCCCCTTATCCACCCATGTTGACTACCGCGGCGGATCCTAGTTATATGTTTCTTGATGTAAGACCTGGACAATATTTTGTCAGATTTACTGCTCCTACCGCCCCAGAACAGTATTATTTGACTCAAGAGGATAGTAGTGGTGCCCCAAATACAGATATTGGTGATTCGGATACCGATAGTGACGCAGTACCCACGGTGCTACCTGTGACGATTGGAGAAAGCCACTTTTTTGATTTAGTATCTTTTCAGAGTACTAATAATCCCTCCGAACCTGCAGAAGATGTGGATGCAGGATTTTTTAGAACAGCCTCCGTTGGAGATCTTGTTTTTGAGGATAAGAACGGTAATGGACTTTTTGATGGTACAGAGCCTGGGTTTGAAAACATTCAGGTTACGCTTTTTAATAGTGACGGTACGATGGTGACCGATGTATTTGGACAACCAGTACTAGCATTTACGACCTTAGCAGATGGGGCATATCTTTTCGAAAATCTACCTCCTGGGGAGTATTATATTAGTTTTGTTGATCCTACGGGACTATCAGTGGTGACGGAGCAAGATATTGATGGTGGTCCAGGAGATCTGCCTTTAGATAGTGGGATCGATAGTGATGTGGACCCCAATACGGATAACTCTCACGTATTTCTACTAGAATCAAATGAAGAATATATAGAGCTCGATGCCGGTTTTTATTTTTTACTACAGATCGGTGATTTGGTATGGTTTGATGTAGATAATGATGGAATATATACCGTGGGAGAAGGTCTTGCCGAAAATGTCCAAGTAGATCTTTATTGGGATAGTGATAATAATGGTGCTACTGATGCTTTATTAATCTCGGTATTTACAGATGTAAATGGAAATTACCTCTTTACTGATCTGAGGCCCGGTTATTACAGGATAGTATTGAATCCTGTGAATTTTGGTTTTGGGGCGGTCTTAGATGGTTATGAATCTAGTACCCCATCATTTGATATTGATCTTGATGTCGATAATGACAATAACGGTACCTATAATGGCACATTCATGCAGGTGGAAACCAAAGAGTTTTTAATAGAATCAAGTTGTGAACCTATAGGAGATGATGGCGATAACACAACCAATCTTACCGTTGACTTCGGACTTTATCAACCACCATGTATTCCTAATATTACAACAGATACTTATCTTACATGTACGGATGCCGAGGTCAATCCAATATGTGATATTCAAGAATTAGATGGATACTGCTCTATATTACCAAGCTTTAATAACCCGACAGGACCTAACCCTCTCTGCGGAAATAATTTCGTTCCCAACAACACAGACTGGTGGTCATTTATTGCGGGTACTCAAGAAATTACGCTTCAGCTCATCCCTTCTAATTGTACTACAAGTGGCACAGGTACTGGATTGCAAGCAGGTATAGTGTCAGACTGTAGTACTTTTGCATCAGTAGTATGCCAAGGACCATGTGTCACTGGTACATTTAGCTTAACAAGTAGTGATTTTATACCTGGAGAACAATACTACTTTTGGGTAGATGGATGTGCTGGTTCAGTTTGTGAGTATGAAATCCAGTTATTATCTGATCCCGGTGAGTTTATTATTCCCACTCCGACAGATATCATTTGCGATTTACCCGATTGCGATACGGCCAATGATCCGATTGATATTTGCTTAGGTGCTACAGATATCAATTTCGAAACGGTAGGGAATACCCTAGATTTGACAAACCTTTGGACGATAACTCCTGCAAATGCGGACTACCCTGATGGTTACCACCCATCGCATATCGATCATCCTAACTATACAGGATCTAGCTCATATCAGTCTAGTTGGAATTTTAATGAAGAAGGCGTTTTTAATATTTGTAATCAAGTCACTAATTTCTGTAATACGACACCGCCCATATGCATAACGATCAATGTTGAGGCTCTAGAGGATGAGCAATTTTTGCCAATAGATGTTTGTGAGGGTGACTTTCCATTTACAGTGCCGAGTAATTTAGACCCCAATGGTGATGGTATAGGTTGGTCTGGAGGCCCTATATCAGCCCCTGGAGGTATAGATATTATGGCTGTAGCTGTTACTGATTTGGGTTGTGAATATAATCAGTTTATCACTATCAACCAATTGCTCAACCCTCCTACAACTTTGATTGATACAGTTCTTTGCTTTGGTGAAAATATTACCGTCGCAGGAGAGACTATTACGACCAATACTCCTCAGCCGATCGATATTCTCTTACCCGGAGCAGCTGCTAATGGTTGTGACAGTACCATACAAGTGACATACCAGACTATCGCCATGCAAGGCAATTTAGTGCCATCAGTATGTGAAGACGGTATCATTAATATTTTCTTTGACTCTAATCCAGATAATTTTGCTTTGACTACTCAATTTGATGATGTGGTCTATAACTGGGTCAACCTCGATAATCAGGCAGTAACCTATGCTGCAGATTTTGATGGTTTAGATGATAACCTTCAAGTAAGTCAACTTTCACAAGGAAATATCCAATTGACGGTAGATATTTATCTGAATGGGGCGGTTTGTACATACCCCTTGGGATCTACGTATAATATAAATATTGATTTCAATGATTTCAAACCAGATCCACCTGTACCTGATATTGATTGGGATGTAAATCTATGCGAAGATATAGGGACAGTAACTTATTCAGTAGTTACTGATCTGGACCTTTTAAGCGAAACTTTCACTTGGACGCTAGACGGTGTAGAGTTTGACCCATTTAATCAGTCCAATGAGCTTACGATAGATTGGTCTACACAAACTGCTGGAGAGCTATGTGTAGTAGTCGGCGGCGGATGTGGAGTAAGTGACCCCTATTGCGAAAATATTACAATCGTAGCGGATGCAATACCCAGCATAGCTATGATACAGTCAGCTTGTGTTGATTCGATCACTATTGTAGAGCATGATGGTATCGTAGAACCTGATTATACTTTCTATTGGGACTTCAATGGTGGTAATGTACAAAATGGAGCCAATGTCAATGGACCTGGTCCTTTTGAGGTAGCTTGGCCTACCGAAGGCAGTAAAACAGTGTCTTTATATATCGATAATTTTACATGTAGCTCTGATCCTATCACCGCTGATGTAGATATAGTATCAAGGATAGAAAGCCCTATGCTCAATTGTATGTCGGATATTAATTCTGTAACTCTGAGTTGGCCATTTATTCAAGATGCTGAGGGATATGAAGTGAGTTATGAAAACCCAGTCGGAACACCCAATACAGTCATGCTTGATGATCTTACTAACATGTATGTGGTGGATGGACTTAACGAAGGTGTAGGTATAGATTTTACCGTGATCGCAATCAATTCAGGTCCTTGCGGCAATAGTTTGCCTTCTAATATAACATGTACTACTCAAAATTGTGTTCAGCCGACATTGACTTTCGATATCGATCCTACACAGGATACCATATGTCTAGTTGATAATGTCATGCCCATAGAAATCACGGTTATTATAGATGATACTAATAACTCATTATTCGATAGCTGTGTATTTGAGGGTACATGTATTACCTCATTTGAGTGTTTACCCGGTGAAAATGCAACTGCTGTTTTTGACCCGACCTTAGCTCAGCAAGGTGCTAATAATATATTATTTACCTACTATGAAGAAGGATGTGTAACGAGTACCAATGCAACGATTTATGTATTCGATTTACCCGATGCCTCATTTACACAAACAGCCGATGTCATATGTATCAATGAGGAAACATCTATCAGTTATGATGGAGGGTCAAATCCTGAAACCTTTGATTGGGGTAATTTTGGTAATGCGACTACCGTCGTAGGTAGTGGAGGAAATTATACCTTGAGCTGGGATACGCCAGGTATGTATATGGTATCGCTAAGCGTAGAACGTAATAGCTGTGAATCAGAGCCATTTCAGCACATGTTCGTGGTGCAGGATACGCTATCTGCTCCCATGATCAATTGTACTTCAACGTCCAATTCTGTATTATTTGATTGGGACGATATTCCAAATAGTCAAAATTATGAGTTGGTCGTTGATGGAACGCCTATTGGTACCCAAGACAGCACAAGCTATTTTGTAGGCAATCTTAATCCAGGTGATGAAGTAGAGCTTATTGTCATGGCTAATTCTGATAATGCATGCCCAAGTACGATGTCCATGGTAGGATGTATTGCAGAAAATTGTCCTAACGCCATTATTCAGCTGAGTATTCCAGATACTACTATTTGTATAAGTCAAAATATGATTATTGATATTGACGCAGATATTGATATTCCTACTACAGATGGTGCGACCACATGGAGCGGAAATGGAGTAAATCCAGATACAGGTGAATTTGATCCAGCAATCGCAGGCGTTGGTATTCATCAGATTACGTATATGTACGAGGAGCTTGCCTGTTCTTATATGTCATCCGTAACCATTACAGTACTCGCAGATCCTGTGGCTAATTTTTCTATTGATTCGCCGATCTGTGTATCGGACATAGCAACCATCAATTATACAGGTGATACTGGGAGTTCATATAGTTATTCTTGGAGTTTAGATGGTGGTACGGAGCAATCGACTAACGCGACCGGTACAAGCGGAGTATCATGGGATTCACCAGGAACTTATGCAGTATCAATCATGATTAATAATGGCTTCTGTGATTCAGATTTATTTACGCAAGAGGTCATTGTAGATCCTGTAGTACCAGATCCCAATATACAATGTGAGCCTGAAATAGATCAAATCACTTTCTCATGGGATTCTAATGAATGCGCGGATATGTATATGGTCTTCGTAGACGGCGTTATGGTAAATACTCAGAGTGATACTTCTTATGTTGTAACAGGGCTCACAGAAGGACAGTCAGTGAACCTTATGATAGAAATTATCGGATTATGCAGTTGCCCAGGAGGAAGCTATGATTTGACATGTCTAGCATCTCCTTGTCCTGAGGTGATGATAGATTTATCAGATAATTTCACGGAGCTTTGTTTTAATCAGCTGGAGGGTCCATTGAATTTACTAGCAACCGTTACGGGAGGCGATTCTGATATTCAAGGAGTCTGGAGTGGAAATGGTATTTCAGATGATGGTATATGGGATGCTTTAGCCAGTGGAGTGGGAGATTATGATTTTGACTATACTTATAGCATAGAAGGCTGCGATTTTACAGAATCAGTCAGTATACAAATCTTTGGTGAGCCGGATGCGACCGTAATTGTAAATAATCCGCCTTGTCCAGAAGATGGTGATACTGGTAGTATTGAGGTACTACCGGTAGGAGGTAGTGGAGACTATGAGTTTTTAGTAGATGGTGAGTTATTTTTGAACAATATTATTGATAATATAACGGGCGGAGATCATAGCCTTATTGTAGTTGATGATAATGGTTGTGAGATAGCACTAAATTTTACCATTGAATTACCGGCGGAGTTTAATATCGATATTACTGGAGATAAACTATTATCTGCTGGAGATATGGGGCAAATAGTTGCAGAGACTAACATTGCAACCGCAGCCGTAGATTCTATAGTATGGACTCAAAATGGGGTAGTAGTAGACTGCACTTCACCGCCTGATTGCTTTACCTTTGATTTTACGGCTGGCGAAACGACTCAGGAGTATTGTGCTACATTATATTATAATGGAGAATGTCAGATTAGTGATTGCTTGATTTTAGAGATATTGCCAGATATTCCTCAGGTATATATTCCTAATTCTTTCTCACCTAATGGGGATAATGTAAATGATACATTTACCATTGGAGTGAGTGGAGGTATAGTAGCTGTCAATTCATTTTTGATCTATGACAGATGGGGAGAATTGGTGTTTTCAGCTCCAGAAGTGGATGTATCACAACTTGAGAATATTGGTTGGAATGGTACCTTTAAAGGTGAAGATTTACAACCTGGAGTCTATGTATATGTAATATCAGTAAGTACAGTGTTTTCAGAAAATGAAACCTACACAGGAGATATTACGATTATTAGATAATGAAATTAGAAAAACGAAAAAAGCCGATTCTGCACCTCAGCAGATCGGCTTTTTTGATTTATGGTAGATTAGACTAACCAACTAGTCTAATGCTATATTCCTTATAGATATACAATCTCAGCGTCAGGAGCATTTTTTTGTACCGAAGCAATTCCGTTGTTCATACCAGACTCAGCCGCATACATTTGACTTGATCCGATTATTTGTTTATTCTTAGCTAGTATACTGAAATGGTGTTTACCATTTTTAGCAACCTTACGCTCAAAACTACTGTCATCAGCACTGTTAGTTTGAACAGATTTTATACCGTTCTCACATCCTGATTTAGAAGCATAACCTTGGCTTGTCAAGATGACTTGACCATTACCAGCTTTAAGGTTAAAATAAAACTTCTCATTTTTTTCGCTTTTGAATACTTCGAACTTTGCCATAATCTACGTGATTAAAATGTTTTATATATGATGAATAATTAGAATGTCTAAATATATCAATTTATTGGGAAATAATGAATCGGAAATTACCATACATGATTATGACGTAGTGACTATGATTTAGTAACAATCTGTAACACCTCTCGGAGCTGAGATACTCTAGTATGATGAGTTGTATCGATGATGATAGCGTCAGGAAGTTGTGTAAGTGGGCTGTCAGTTCTTGTACTATCTATATGATCTCGATGCATAAGGTTTTTAACAATATCTTCGTGTTCTACGGAGATACCTTTGCCGATTAGTTCATTATGCCTTCTATGAGCCCTAACTTCTAAACTGGCTGTAACAAAGAACTTAAACTGTGCATTTGGAAATACTACTGAACCGATATCTCTTCCATCCATGACAATACCGCCCGTTTTACCCATTTCTTGCTGAAGTTTTACTAGATACTTTCTAACAGGAGAAATAGATGCAACTTCGCTGACTATATTGGAAACTTCCATACTCCTTATTAGAGAGGTAACATCATTACCGTTAAGATGAATATAGAGTTGATTATTTAGAGGAATAAATTCAATCTTAATTAGATCAAGATTAAACGATTCTAGATCTTCAACATTTATACTGTTTTGAATACTGTAAAGTGCCACAGCCCTATACATAGCACCGGAATCAATAAAAATGTAGCCTAAAGCTTTGGCTAGATCTTTAGCTAGAGTAGATTTTCCACAAGAGGAGTATCCATCAATTGCAATAACCATCTTATTATTCTTTGACAAGATAAGGCTGTATATGGTAAAAAATAAAAAGCCCCGTCCTAGGACAAGGCTTTCTTTTCATTAATATTCATCTTCATTGAAGAGAAAATCATCTTTTCGTGGATAATCTGGCCAGATGTCTTCCATCGTCTCATAGATTTCGCCTTCATCTTCTATTTGTTGTAGATTCTCGAGTACTTCGAGTGGGCTACCTGATCTAATGGCGTAATCGATGAGTTCATCTCTCGTAGCTGGCCAAGGTGCATCTTCTAAGTGATGCGCTAATTCTAAAGTCCAATACATGTATACAACTACTTTAAATAAAACATAAGTGAATGCAAACTCGCTAGGACCATCGTGTAAATAATTTGATGACCTTTAACTGCTCCATTCGTTTTGTTAACTCTTATTTGATTCAAAAAGATTCCTTAAACTATAAATAATTATAAAATTAGCATGGCATCTCCATAGCTATAGAATCTATACTTCTCTTTTACGGCAATATCATATGCTTCCATGATGAGATCATGACCACCAAATGCTGATACCATAATGATCAAACTTGACTTCGGCAAGTGGAAGTTAGTGATCATACTATTGGCAATATGAAAATCAAATGGAGGGTAAATAAATTTATTGGTCCATCCTTCACTGGTCTTTAGTAATCCTGTAGCTGATACGGCAGATTCTATTGATCGCATACTAGTCGTACCGATTGCACAAACTTTTTTATTACTCGTTTTAGCATTATTGACAATATCTACTCCGGCTTGGTTAATCTTGAAGTATTCAGCATCCATCTTATGCTTAGACAAATCTTCTACCTCTATTTCCCTAAAAGTACCTAATCCAATATGAAGAGTAATTTCAGCGAAATCAATTCCTTTGATTTCCAATTTCTTCATTAATTCTCTGCTGAAATGTAATCCTGCTGTTGGCGCCGCAACAGCTCCAACTTCCTTGGCATATATAGTTTGATAACGTTCTAGGTCTAATGGTTCTGGTTCTTTCTTATCGCGAATATTCTGGATATATTTTGGAATAGGAGTCTGTCCTAAAGAGTGAAGAATATTCATAAACTCTTCATCACTACCTTCATAGAAAAATCTAATCGTACGACCCCTTGAGGTCGTATTATCTACTACTTCTGCAACTAAAAGCTCGTTGTCCTCTTCATCAGTAAAATATAGCTTATTTCCAACTCTTATTTTTCTGGCAGGATCAACCAAAACGTCCCATAACCTGGCATCTTTATTCAGTTCTCTGAGAAGAAATACTTCGATTTGGGCTCCTGTTTTTTCTTTTTTCCCGTACATCCGGGCGGGAAATACCTTGGTGTTGTTAAATATGAATGCATCACCATCATCGAAATAATCGATAACATCTTTAAATAGTTTGTGTTCTATTTTTCCGGTATCTCGATGTACGACCATTAGTCGCGACTCATCTCGTTGATCAGTTGGATACGCGGCAATCAGATTTTGATCTAATTCAAAGTTAAAAGTAGATAATTTCGTCCTCATGTATTTCTATAAAATTGGCTGCAAAAATAATTATTCCTCTAGCATTTAGGCTATGAACACCAATTAATACGCCAAATACTTTCATTAGGTTCATAATGTTTCATTTTTAAGCAGTTTTAGCACCATATTTTAGAAATTCATCATTCTTTTTACACCCTTGATCGATAAGCATGACGGATATCAATGCTATCCATAAATATTTAAATAGCTTTATGTCTGATGTTTACCATTTTAAAAATACTGTACGAAAGCGGAAGGCAGGCGTTTTCATCTTTACAACAAAATAAGTTGAGGACAGCGCTTTCTCTATTGGGTATATCCATAGGTATATTTTGCATTATTGCCGTCATGAGCGCAGTAAATTCTTTAGAATCTAGTATCAAAGGTGGATTGGGAGAATTGGGGAGTGATGTAGTGATGGTAGATGTGATGCCTTTTGGAGAAGATCCTGGACAAAACTATTGGAAATATGTCAAGCGACCATCTCCAAGCTATTCTGATTATGAAGCGATCAAGGAAAAGGTGCAAAGTGCAGCCCATACTGCCATGTGTATCTTCGTACCTGGTAAAACTATCAAATATCAATCTAGTAGTGTAGAAGGAGCTTTTATTATGGGTACTACTTATGAATATCCCGATGTACAGAATATGAATATTGAAAAGGGTAGATACTTTACTAACAATGAAATGCGTAACGGTTCAAACAAGGTGATATTGGGTCATACGGTAAGCAATGAGCTATTTCAATCAATCAATCCATTAGGTAAAAATGTGAAGCTTTTTGGTCAAAAATTTCAAGTCGTTGGTGTATTAAAAGAAGAAGGTGATAATCCATTTAATTTACTCAACTACGATGAGGCTACTTGGATTTCATATAAAACGGCATCTAAGTATCTAAAGACGGATTCGCCCAACCGTATGGAAATGGGTAAAATTATATATGCTAAACTAGATGATGATTACGAGCTAGAGACCATGAAAGGTGAGATCACAGGAGTTTTGAGAGCCAATAGAAGATTAGCACCAAAAGAAGAAAATAATTTTGCTCTAAACGAAATATCAATGCTTGATGAGATATTGGATACAATTTTTGGAGTCTTATACGCAGCAGGATTTATAATTGGTTTTTTTGCTCTAGTTGTGGGTATGATCAGTGTTGCGAATATCATGTTCGTATCTGTGAAAGAAAGAACAAACATAATTGGAGTCAAAAAAGCCATTGGAGCAAAGCGGGGAATCATTTTATTAGAGTTTTTGATAGAATCCATCATTCTCTGTCTGATCGGTGGAGTCATGGGCCTTTTACTGGTCGTGATTATTCTTAAAATTGTTTCTGCAATATCTCCATTTCCAATACTTGCTTCTGCTGGTTTGATGCTTTTCGGAGTGATTACATCCATTATTTTAGGTGTCATTGCTGGTTTTATACCTGCATTTCAAGCTTCAAGGATGGATCCAGTGGTAGCAATAAGGCAGTAGTGTTTAGTAGTGGTATAATTGAATTGATTTTTGAAATATTCTGTTTCTTACATTCTCTTTTGATACGAAAAAAAGGAGCCTACAAATACTTGTAGACTCCTCATTTAAAACACCCCTTTAAGCTCTTAATGAGCTTTAATAATCTTCAGATTTATCGTTTTATTTCGATTACACAATACTGCATTATACATACCTGCACTTAAGTCTTTTATCTCTATCTCAAGTATATCATTGGGATTATTTATAACGATATTTTGTATCAATCTTCCCTGTAAATCAAAAATTTTGATAGATTCTATATCCATTTCTCCACGATCTATAAATAGTCGATCGATTACTGGATTAGGATATGTCTGAATACCCAAATCTTCTGCATCATCCGTTACAAAAGTCATCGTACCAATGGTAAATTCAAATGTACTCATGCATCCATTACCATCAGTGACTTCTACCGTATGAACCCCAGGGGCTAGATCTGTTGCATTGAATCCAGTTTGACCATTATCCCAAATAATATTGAAAGGAGATTGTCCACCAGATAATACGATCTCAGCAGATCCGTCATTAGTATCCGTTGCATCTACGGTATTGATTTGAGTATTGTAATCGAATATCAAATTAATGTTGTACTCAATAGTTGTAGTACATCCATTACTGCCTACAATAAAAGCGGAATAAACTCCATTATCTGAAACCGAAATATCAGTATTTGAAGAATTAAATCCATTAGGTCCAGACCAAGTTACAGTGCTTGAGTCTGCGATATCTAATTCCAAGGTTTGACTTTGATTATCACAATCTACCTCTCCAGCTATGATCATGCCTTCGGGTTCATCCGTATCATCCAACACTTCATAGCTAGCCGTAATGGAACATCCATTTTCTGATACTACTGTATAGGAGTAGATTCCTGCCATCGCTACGATTATATTAGCATCTTCACTTTCAAAACTATTAGGTCCAGTCCATGATCCAGTTGCTCCTGTTGTGGTCGTTGTACCTATGAGTTCAACTTCACTCATGGAGCACGTAAGGTTTTCCCCTGTTACATTAGCATTAGGTAACGAAGAATCGGTAGATACGGTTGCAGTTGCCTCTGCGGTACATCCATTGGTACTTGTCACAGTGAGTATGTAGGTACCTTCCTCATCTACAGATGGATTTTGAAGAATAGAACTATATCCACCAGGTCCGTTCCATTGATAACTTGCATCAGCAATATTGGAACTTGCCATAAGCTGAACGTTTGTTTCAGTACAACTTATGATACCACCTGTAGCAGAAGCCGTAGGTAAAGTGAAGTCTTCTTCAATTTCTACAGAACTGGTACTGGTACAACCGTTAGTATTGTCCATAATTGTGGCTTCGTATGTACCGTTCATATTGACGGTTATGGTACTTACATTACTTGTGAATCCGTTAGGTCCAGTCCAGTTTATAGATGCGTCTGCTGCGTAGTCTGCAGTAATTGTTATGTTGGCTTCAGTACAGTTTACTTGAGTATTTGATATTGACAGAGCAGGTGCTTCGATGTCTTCTGTCACTTCACTAGATGTACTTGCGGTACATCCATTAGAGGCTGTTACGACTATTTGGTAAGTACCTGCCACTGATACATCTGCGGTAGCTGTGCTTGCTGAAAATCCATTAGGACCTGACCAGCTATAAGTAGATCCGGCATCACTACTTGTAGCATTTAAAGTGACACTGCTGCTTGTACAATTGATGATACCACTTGTACTGCTAACAGTAGGTGGATTATTGTCTTCTGTAACTTCGACCATAGTCGTTGCTGTACATCCATTAGATTCTGTTATGACCAAAGTATAATTACCTACTAATGACACATTAGGGTTTGGTACAGTCGCATTAAAGTTATCTGGCCCTGACCATGCATAAGTTACTGTATTAGAATTGGAACTAGCATCTAGCATGACGATAGATGTCGAACAATTCAATTCTCCACCAGTTGCCATGATCGTTGGCACGGAATTATCGGAGTCAACCTCTATGGTATTAGAACTCGTGCAACCATTAGATGCAGTAGTTACAAGTGTATAAGTGCCAGCAGCCGTAACTGTTACAGATGCTGTATTTCCAGAAAAGACATTAGGTCCTGACCAGCTGTATTGAGACATATTATCACTAGAAGTAGCGCTTAATACCGCTTCAATTTCTAGGCATGTCAGTTCATTGGAGCTGGTAAGATTTACTATTGGTGAATTTGTATCATCTTCAACTGTAACACTCGTTGCGTTAGTACATCCATTATCGGCTGTTACGATTACAGTATAGCTACCAGCCGTAGTGACAGTGGGATTTTGCATAGTAGAGCTAAATCCTCCTGGTCCTGACCAAGCAAATGAAGTTCCTGCTGAAGAAGTACTGCTTAGTCCAATGCTTGTATTTATACAGTCTAAAACACCTCCAGTTGCAGTTAAGTCAGGAACATTATTATCAGGCGTTACTTCTGCCATTGCACTACTCGTACATCCATTAGGATCGGTAACTATTACGGTATAAGTCCCAGTTTCTGTTACTTGTGGTGCTTGATTAGTCGAGCTAAACCCACCTGGTCCCGACCAACTGTATGTAGATCCTCCTATAGAACTATTTGCATTTATTGTAATGGCTGTTCCACTACAATCAATTACACCTCCAGTCGCAGTTATGGTAGGGCCAGTGCTGAACATAACGTTGATATCATCTATGCTACAGCAACCATTAGCACTTGTAACAGTCACTTGATAATTGTCATTAGATGAAACAGTGATACTCTGTGTAGTAGCACCAGTAGACCACTCGTATGAGCTACCCATTGGCGCTGAGATCTGATAAGTAGCAGCATTACACTCTATTACATCAGGACCTAGATCTACATCAAAATCATTTGTAACTGTTACGGTCCAAGTATATTCTGCAATATTTCCACAGCCATCATCTACATTCCAAGTAGTAGTACTTATTTCAGCTATACTGCCCAGCAAACAATCGCCGGGAATAGTTGTCGAGCTTGATGTTATAGCCGTAGTTATGTTTCCTGCACAATTATCAAATGCTGTAATTGATGGTTCATTAGGATATGTGTCACCACAATTAATGGTTACATCTGGGATACCTCCAAGGAGAACAGGATCTTCAGTATCAACCATCGTAAGACTTACTACAAAAGGAGTTGCCATATTCCCAGCGGCGTCTATTGCAGTATATGTATCTGTATATATAGTTTCATTTCCACATGAACCTGTTAGTACTTGAGAGGCCGATTCTACCATAACTGTAGAACAATTATCTAGAGCAAGAGGAGCATGACTACTTAAAATAGTAAGAGGGTCGTCAACACCACATTCTCCAGTCAGAAATAGGCTTGAACCTGTTATATCCCAAACTGGATCTATTTCATCTACAACTTGAAGAATGATTTGACAAGAGCTGGTATTACCGAAACCATCCTCAGCGATATAAGTAAGAATGTTATCTCCTACCGGCAAGGAATAGTTGAATGAAGCACCTGATATAGCTGGCACATTGGTATAAACGACAGTCCCGTTGGCATCTACCAAAGATGTCACATAATTTGATATGTTACAATCATCACTGGCTACTGGATCGTCAAATGAAAACTGAGCTAAACAATCATCAGTTCCTGTCGAGAATGAAGATGGACTGCTACAAGATATCGTAGGAGCAGTTCCACCCATTTCCATGAAGCTATTGCATCCTGTTGCGTTATTGAAAATATTGACATCTGGATTACTTGGTAATGCTTGATATAACGGCTCTACCCAGCAGCACATAGAGAGTACTGAATTATTGTATAAATCCATTCCTGAAGTAAGAGTACTTAGGTTTTGAAAACCACTTACAGAATTGAGTTGAGGATTTGTATGGATTCTCACTTTTTCTGTTGAATTCAGATTTTGAAATCCATTGATAGCGGTTACGCCATTATTGAAGGTAATATTGAAGTATCCTGGGACTGTAGTTAGGTTATTGAATCCGTTTATTTGTGTTAATAATTCGTTCCAATTGATATTAAATTCATCTCCCGTGCTTGTTAAATTATCAAAACCAGAAATACTGGTACAAGCATCATTGTTGTCAAGTCTAAAAGTATTGCCAACAGTTGTAAGACTTGAAAATCCATTTATCGTTTGCAGGGCTGAATTGTTTCTTATCAATAGATCATTTCCACAGTTTTGATAGTTGTCAAAACCGCTTAAAGCACCCATATCAATATTGTCCTCAAGATATATATTTGACGAGTTCTGCAGAGATGAAAACCCGGAAATGCTATTGATAATAGAGTTAGACCTAATGTCTAAATCACCACCGATAGTACTTAGACTAGAGAAACCGTTTAAATCTAATAGGTTCGAATTGCTTGAGCTATTAGAACCAAGACTAGGTGGGCTACTGAGGGCTTGGTTGTTTACGATTTCTAAATCTCCAGAAATGTTGGTTAAATTCGAAAATCCATTTAAGGAGCTAATCCCTCCATTGTTGTTTATTCGTAAATCATCAAAAATATTGCTCAGAGAGATCAATCCGTCTATACTATTTAATTCTAAATTACCCGTAATCACTACGACTAGCGCTGTAGATATACCACTGAATCCGTCGATAGATTGCAGAAAGTCATTGTTAATCACATAGAATCCTGAATTAAAATTGGTTAAATTGCCAAATCCATCCAACGAATTAATGCCTTGATTATCTTGAATCGTAAAATCGGCGCCTACAGAGTTAAGTAACGAAAAGGTACTCAGATCTTGGCCACCAGATGCGATACAAGAAAGTATCCTAAAAATCCCACCTACTGACTGCAATGACGAAAAGGTTAATGACGAAAATGAATTATTTGTTAATTGAAACTCTGATCCAATAGATGTCAAATTTGCAAACTGGATAGAACTCATTTGCAGATTATCTTTGATCTGGAATATCCCTCCTACGGTACTTAGACTATTCATTGCTAATGCTCCGAAGCTTGCATTGTTTAAGAATATAAAATCACCTCCAATACTTGCTAGGGCAAATGCGAAATTTCCCATATTAGTAATACCTGAACAATCTTGGATAATCAAATCTCCACCGATGGAGTTAATAACATCAAGTCCTTGCAGATTAGTAAGGTTAGGACAGTTTCTGACGATCAAATCACCTGAAATCGATTGTATGGTGTTGAGAGGATCTAAATCAACAATACTCCCTGAGAAAGAATCGTCAATAATGAGATCACCGTCTACAGAATCACAATAAAAACTGAAAATTTCTGCTTGACTTGTTAGAGTAGTGGATGGACAATTCTGTCCAAATAATGAAAATCCATAAAATAGAATTATGGATAAACTGATCATAGATCGAAGTGTAAACTGTTGCATCATAATAGATTTTGGTCTAGAAGTATTATTTGACCGCAAGGTAATGTGCAACGGAAACGATATGGATCACCCTGTAGGGTGAAAGTAGGGTGACGACAATGATATTATATCCGTGAATGTCTTAGTCCACTTCTTGATTTGTCGTCAAGGTAAGTTACAGCTCTAAATACCAACAAAACTCGCCTCGCTGCAAAGCAGGTATACGGCTTTACCTAGTTTTCTCACTTAAGCATAGATATCCTGATAATGATTGGGACTCAGCACCAATCTGTCAATAGTACAAGTATTGATCTTTCGACCTTTAATACTATGTAAGAATGTATAATGCAGGTTAAATCATGCATCATGAAATCGTTAACAAAATACACCCAAACAATCAGTATCATTTGGTTACGTTTCAATCATTAGATCGTATCGGATCGTTACTTGATTGAATCTGGGTGCTTTAGTTTTATTTTACTCTTACGGTCACCGATTTACCTCTAGAGCCTTCTCGATTATCGTCTAATACTAGAGTGATCACATATACATAATATTCTCCTTTTACAACAGTGGTGTCTAAATAGCTTGACTCATTAGCGGGTATACTAGCTAGCAAAGAAAAATCTTCAGCTTCGGCTTTTTTTCTATAAATATTATACGCTTGACGAGAATTTGAGTTCATAGATGGAATACTAATTTTGACACCACCTGTAACGTTTCGAGCATAGAACTTATTGATCGTAGGTACTTTTGATTTTTGTACCTCATATAGACTAGCCTCGGAAAAATCGCTTTTATCACCATATGTACTTACTGATGCAACTCTATAATAGTATGTATTACCAGCTACGATATCTTCATCGATAAATGATGGTTTCGTGAGAGCATCGGTATGTATCTTGACGTATGTTCCGTCTGCATTGACCTTTCTTTCAAGTATGTATGATTTTATAATATTATCATGAGCTCTTACATCTTTCCAATCTAGACGGATTGTTTTATTAGCATAATAGATATTCACATTAGGTGCATTAAAGGTAGAGATGCTTTTATTGGGTCTTATGCTCACTAGATTGGAATATTGGCTAGTATCTTGGGCGTAGTTTTGTGACGATACAGCATAAGTGTAAAAACTTCTTCCACTTAAAGAAGTCAAAGAGTCGGTGAAGTTCTTTTCAAATATAGGACCTGCGGCAAGTTCTAAGTTTTTATTGGTAGTACCTCTGTAGACATAATAACCATAGATCGAGGGCTCGTCTACAACTTCCCATTCTAGATTTATATATTGATCCGATGTACTTGCTTTTAAGTTAAATGGAGGCAATGGTTTTGTGAATTTCGAAAATGTTCCTGTACACTGAGCAGATATTCGTTGTACTAGTCCCTTTTGAGGAACGAAGAGTGCCTTTACTTGATAGCGATAATATTGACCGACTTCTACGGATCTATCAACATAGGATTGTGCATTTGGTGCAAGTATTGCCACAGTATCTAATTCATCTTGACTATTATATTTTAGTATTTCTATTCCTGTATAGTAGGGCTGATCTGGTAGTTCATTCCATTCGATATATATGCCATTCAGGGTGTCGATGACATTGAGACTGTAGATGATATCAGCAGTCGTAGAGTCATATGGAAAAACCAAAGCAGTATCAGAAGGTACACCAACATTATATACTTCATCTTGAAGAAGTATGTAAGAGCTTACTTGCTTAGCACCTATATCAGCAGCCTCATAATTATAGATCAGGGTATCACCGGTTTCATTTTTTGTTGGTGTAATGATTGCTTCTTGCTCAAAACCATTTGGCCCATTGACCATAACGCGAGCTCTGAGATTGTAAGTTAAAAATGGAAGATTTTGTATTGTATTATTGACCCCTTCAATAGTAGATATTTTCTTCTTTTCAAATGTATCTGTTGGAGAATCTAACATAGGCAACGCCCATTCTATCATGACCATACTATCTTTACCTTCTGCTGATTTCCAATGTGGTTTGAGATAGTCGAGTGTATAATTACCTGCACCACCATAACAGTAAGCATATCCAATCAAGCGCTTGTCAGCGCCTTTTGATTTTTTATAAACGCGATACATGTAATAATAATTGGCCTTGACATTGTCATCAAAGTATACATGCCCCAGTGCTATTTTCGTTTCTACAAAACCGTAAAGAAAAGCGATAGAGTCCAGTGGTGAATCAATCAATTTTGAGTAAGCTTCCTTTTTTGAAAGATTACCCATTTGGTTTCTAAGGTCTTCAGCTCCACTTTTTCCATATATAGATTCTAAGTCCTTATACGACTGAGCACTTTTATATTTAGCGTATGACTTTAGGTCTTTTGAATTAACTTCTGTATCCAGAGTACTGAGTTCAATCCTCTCGATGATATACTCGTCATCAAAAGATGTTTTTCCATCCATTACATCTTGTAGATTGACCAGGTATAGATAATTACCAGCAGGCCCGTTTATAGAAGGTATGACTATGGTATCAGATTGCCCGTATAAGGGTGCGATCAATGATAGTATCAGTAATGAGAATATATATTTCATGATTATGATGATTATTGTGGGTCTTAATTTTTACTAAAACTTACGTAGGTTTTCCCACCTTGACGCTTACTATATGAGAATTTTGCACCGAAGCAAGTTTTAAAATCTGGTATAATATCCGGTACGGTTACACATACTCTCTTACAGCAACACCATTCGCAAAGCCCGAAGCACCACCAGGCACCACAAGGATAATGAAGATTAGAACAAGAGGTGGTACTTCCTAGGCGAGACGTATTGCAACGCATACTTTTTTTGTTGTATAATTCGAAATTGATGCTACCTGAAGCGGCGAAGTGCCAGGAGTAATCATATCCACCTTTCAATGTTAGCTTAGCACTTGCACTACCTCCGAGGAATGTGCTCCCCAAGAATTTTAGATTACCACCAGCACCAACATCAAGTTTTCCATACACCTCAAAATCCTTTTTGTCAAATGACTTATAGACATGTGCATAAGCACTGGCATAGAAGTAGTAATCAAAAGAAGCTAGATCAAAAGATCCTATCTTGATACCAAAATCACCACTTTTACGAGGTACTTTCATATCTAGAGCCAGTGCCAAACCATGAAATCTTCCATATTTTTTAGCTACGCTGGGTATTCTATTCCATGTATATACTAGAGAGCTAGGTGTAGCACTTGTTTTTTTGAAATTGACACCAACAGCAACAAGACCATAAGCATTGAATATTCCAAGTTTGTCAGTGACCTTTGCATTGAGACCTAAGTATAATCTGCCTTGATTACCGTCCTTGAGTGCATAGATCGTACCGCCCACTTTAGCAGTTATAAGCCCTGCTGCAAACTCCATGGTATTGTTGATATCAAGATAAAGTGACATTCTACAGAAATCCATTTCCGCTTCAAGCCTTCCAAACTGTTGTCCTTTAACCGTTAAGTTAGCATATCCACTTACGATAGGTTGGTAACCACAGTTTTTGAGATCAAAGAGCACATTGACACGTGCATCATCTATTGAGGTTACATTTTGTGGTGTCCCTATCGGTCCGGCGCTACCCGTTACAAATACCTTATATTTCTTGGAATAGGTATTGAAATCGAAGCCACCTCCGATTTTGTGCCATAAAACGGGTCCTGTGACAATTTTGGTAGATAAAGTAAGATTAGCTCCAATTTCAAAATTGTTACCGCTACTGTATTTATAAAACTTAAATCCTGCCGCAAATTTCTTTTTGAGGGTTTCCATTTCTGCCTGAGCTTCAAATCCGATTTTAGATCCAGAGACAGACAATGCTGCGGATGCCTTTAGCTTAAATGCTGGTTGCTCAAGTTGCAGAAGAATCTCATTCATACGGAAATTGATGTTATTTCCATTACGTGCAAGGAGAAGTGAAGCATGTATTCCATTATTAAACCCCTTCAATGGAAACTGGACACCCCCTGCAATTCCAAATGCCCATCCAATATCGGTCTCAGGGATAAGTGCATCTCCGCCTAGGACTCCTCCCTTTGCATCTTTAGAGTCTATACCTCCGACAGATCCTTTGCTATAATGATCTTGAAGCACATCACGAATATGCTGAGGCACAGGTAAGCCAGCCTTCTCCTTAGATGCTACTAGTGTTTCAAAGTACTCTACATCCTCTTCTGAAAGACCGGGGCCTTTTGTATCCTTTCCAAAGAATTGCTCTTTCTCTTCATCGGTCATTTTCATCAGCTCATTCATAGCATCCATGCTCATGTTATAGCCATAGTTGAGTAAGAATCGATCAATGTTGACTTTAACCGCTCCAAAGTCAGCTTTAATATTAGGATTCATGACGAGTAGAGCAGACCAGTCTGCAGAGCTAAGATTGAACTGAAGTATTTCTTGAGGGAATATTTTTTTAGCGAACTTATTGTTACTTTCTGTTCTGACCTTTAGACCGCTTGCCTTGAGATCAAAGCCCCAGTTTTTAGTATTGAGTTGCATCCATATGTTCTTACCACTCTGTTGACTTATTACTAGTGGCCCTACTTTAATACCGACGGATGAGATCGAAAGATCTGCCGTAATGGATATCCCTGGACCTTCTTGGTTCACGACTTTAAATGTATTGATGGTCAAGTGGGGTGGAGCCTCAGGGCCAACTAAATTCGGATCTTTTTTGACTCGTATATCGCCTCCAAATCCTAGTCCTAAGTTGGTGGTACCTAATCCGTATAACTTAAGTTCTGTAAATCTAGCTTCCCAAGTTTTAATAGATGCGGTAAGTGGGTTATTAGGTCTTACTTTAAAGGCAAGTTCATTGACCGTAAAGTTTTTACCTAATGATAATTTTGTAATCTCAACACGATTATCTGGTACTTTAATTTTCATTCCTATGAAATGAGGCAACTCAAGAGCACCTTCCATATGTATCCCATATTGATCTAATGAACTTTCATTCTCTTTGATCAACATTTTTGAAAGTAGGAGATCACTCACCACAAAACCATCATATCGCTTACTCGTACTTACATCTACGACATCTAGACTATTGGAGAATTCATTTTTGATGTACTGCACATTAAATTTTGCCAGTTTGTTGATCTCCTTAATGTTCTTTTTCGGCGATACAAAGAGCTTTTCATAATTGAGCTCTTCAAACAAAGCTCCCGCAACGGTTGACGCATTCTTTTTCTTTTCATCAATCTCTGCTTGAGTATCACCTTTTATGTCAAAACCGAGTTCAGCCAGCTTATCTTCGGTGTAATCATCTCTATCTTGATTACGTAAAATGGCTCTAGGGAACTTAAAAGGAAATGAACCAAACGCTGGGTCAGAATCCAACAATAGTGTCAATTTATGAGCACCGATTGTGGCAATACTTGCAAGGGCAGGATCATTGCTTTTGAGTTTTTGAAGCTCTATCCTTGATCCACTTGAGGCTAATACTGGCGCAAAACCAAAAGCTTTTATATTAAGCTCTGCTTCTTCAAATTGAAAATTAGAAGAAGGTATCGCATTACTTTCATTGCTTGGATCGGTAAATACTACTACATCCTTAAAATTTAATGTATTCTCTCCGGAGGCTGGGGTAAAAAGATCATTGCCATTAAAGGTCAATTCACCAGAAATAATAAAGCCTCCTGTAGTTTTTTCTACTTCATCAATCGTAACTGGGAATAGCGATAGACTAGTGTAATCTGGCAATGAACCATCACGCGGTTCTATAAAGAAGTCATAGCTTGTTGCTTCTGAAACTATAAAAGTAGTATCCTGTTTGTTGTATTTGGTTTTTCGGGCTACATAGGTAAACTCTTCATTCATGGGTACATATAACTTATATGCTCCATTTTCATCCGTGGTTGTTGTGAAATCCATTCCTTCTACAGCAACTGTGGCTTCTGCAAGTCCAGACTTAGTTACTTTATCCTTTACAAAACCACTGAGTAAAACGCTATCTTCGAGATAGATAGTAAGTTCTTCTTCATTGTCGGCATCCATCTCGATTTCACCAAAAAACTGGACAAACTCAGGTCCTCCATCTATCGGTGTAATGCTGAAAGGAATGAATCCATTTGGAGCAGAAAAAACATAGGGTTTTCCGGATTCCATTTGATCTTCTAAGGAATAGCTATCTCCTGAAAACTTGATGGTTGCCTCTACAAGTTCATCATTATAATATGCCTTGATCGTGCATGCATCTTGGCTATTTTTCATTTCGGATGTATAGAGAGCAAGGTTCCCTTTTAGGTTTTCTGTATTCTCGATATAGTTTTGATAAATATTTGTCAGAGTACCTGAGCCAATATTTAGGATGGTAGCATCCATTTCTGTTTTACCTGATTCTTCAAAGAAAGTCTTAACTATATCGGATGCTTCGATATCTTTTTTCCAGAGCTGAGCCTTTTCTGTTGGAGTTTCAGCATTTGGTAGCTCAGTCAATGTCCCATATCCTCCGCCATACCATTCAGTAAATGCAGGGAAGGTATAAGCGTCTTCATAACCATCTGCGACAATGGATAGCTCATAGGGTAGAGGTTGCTGAATTTTAACCATATAAAATCCATGATCACTGGTGTATGTCGTTTGTGTTTCGCTTACTTGTATCTGAGCATTAGCCACGGGTAGGCCATATTGATCTAATACACGACCAAAGGCTGTATAGATATCATTGGTCAGATAGATATCTTTGATTAATGGATTTTCTCCTTGATATACGACTTTTTCGATCCAACTTTGTTGCCTAATTGTGTGATCAGTAACCGTAATCGTAAGCTCCGATCCTTTCTTAAGTCTGGGTAAGTTATCGAAGTAATATCTTCCCTCTGAATCAGTCATTCGGATATAACTATTCCCAAGAGAATACTCCCCTAATACGTCTTCTGCATTGAATGTAACTTCAACTTTCGCCTCACTTCTGACCTCATCTCCAAAGTAAATAGTGCCTTCAAGAACATCACCGACATTATACGTGAGGTTTTGATGGATAGTTACTACATTTTTATTTCTGTTTTGATCAGGATAATTATACACTGAGCTCATCGGGTAAAACTGAGAAGGTCTTCCATCGACAGCTACCTGAAGTACATAGTTTTCATAAGAATTTGTGTTTTGAAAAATATGGTTGTAACGATCGCCGCTATCTAAGTTTTTAATTATCTGATATGTGTCATTATTATATTCAACAGACTGCCCCGTGCCAACTTGTTGCTGATAATATTGAGCCTCGTAGTTATCCTGATGAAGTAATAGATTTACACTGACAGCATCTTGTGCATCTGCTTGATCTGATTTCAAGACTTGTACTGAAAGTTGCATGCTATTAGCTGCAACCTTGACTGGATCCGTTAGAAATCCGAAATCTGTACTGGTCAGTTCTATATCCTTACTTAATCGAGAAAATGCCTCATCATTGGGTATCACTTGTATACTGGCCGTATTGATTAGGCTTAAATAAGCATGGTTAACTTCTATAGCAAATCGACCTTGCTCATCTGATTGTCCCGTACCGAGAATGACGGGTATCGTGATCCAAGAAAAAAGATGCTGTTGTCCATAGATGATAATAGTAGCATTGGCTAGAGGAAAACTTGTTTCGCCGGCTTCACTAGATGAATCAGCAAAAGAGTACGATGCTTCAGCTAATTCTGTTTTATCAGTCACAATAAATGTATTCCCCGTATCATTTTGCTCATCTTCTGAAGCCTTCCACGCCCATAATACTTGTCCTTGGATATGATTGGCAAGTAAAGTATCTAGCTCTGGTTGAAAATCATCGTTTTCATTACCATATGTAAATACAACAATATCGCTATAGCCACCATTATTGATTTCATTGTAATCAGGAATAATAAAATCATCACTCAGTTTGACACGTACAGCATACTGCTTACCGATCTCAAAAGGAGTCTGACTACTTAGGTTTAGAGTCTTTCTCCATCCAGATGCAGAATCGTCGTTGTACATAAATTCTGTCTCAGGTGAGGAAAATAGAGCGTTGATTTGTTCCTCATTTTTACCAGTTACATCTAATAGTTGAAATTCATAATAAGCATCTTCTTGATCTAGTGCCGTCAAGAAATCTAGATTTTGTTCCCATTTTATTTCGACGGTTCCAGCGGCTACTAGGGTACTATTGTGACTCGGTGAAGTAATTCTTGGTGGATCCCAAAAATTGGTTTCTGGAGTAAAAATCCCATATTGAAATACATGAACTTCTGAGTGGCCTCCATATTGATATGATATTTGTCCATCTGGATCTTCGGCACTCACTCTGAGTGCATATTGATGACCTATGATCATCGGGAAGTCGAAATCGTTAAGAAGTGATATAGACGAAATATTCCCTACATTTTCTTCATATTCTGGAGATACACTAGGATTTAGCATCGCTAGATCTACCTCTTCTATTCCTATAGATTGCTCAGTGATATCTATAATCTTAACAATGTACTCCGTCCTATTGGTGGCGTCAATACTGTTGAGATTATGATCCCAAGTGATTAAAATATTTCCTGTAGTGTCAATAAGTACATCTCCATCAAATGGATCAATGATGACTGGTCGTTCAGCATATAAGACATCAAATATTGCACAACCATCAGGATTAGGATTGGATAGCGGATTGCCCATTTCATCCAAGGCGAAAATGCAAATTCTATATTCACCTTCGGGCATTTGTCTGTTTAAGATTATTGCATCTCTTTCAGCTTGGGATAATCCCACGGTACTAAAATTGTCTTCGGTAGTACCAGCGAATATTTCTTGTATATCTGAGGGAGTCAAGATATTCAATCCTGGTTCCAATGGAACAGGAGTATTCAGAGCACCTTCAGAGTCAATTCTGATCTTTCCAGATGTTTCTTCTATGAGTACATCAAAATATGCATCTACAGTGGAGTTTGAATTATTTGTGATTTCAAAAATCCCTTGTTCTAGAAAATCAGCATAGGCATCTAAGTTACTAGGATAGGGTGGAGTAAGTGCAATGTTTACATCTACATCAAAGGTCTGTGTCCAAAGAGAAGTTGAGAACGATATCAGTAGGATAATGAATAGTCCTTGTAATGTTGTTTTCATAGTGAGGATTATTTCGAAGAGCTAGATGGGATTATAAAATTGAGTCGTAAGGACCCTCTAATTTCTTGGTATGGCTGTTCGATGCCATTTCTTTTCAGGTAATTCGTATTAAAGTTTACGCTGAATTTTCGTCGTTGTCGATATTGAAATCCGACACGAGCCGTAATGGACGATCCATTACTTTCGCTATTTAGAAAATTTTGTAAATAACCAATGGATGAGCTAAGTCTTAGCTTCTTATTCAATAGCTTCTTACTGATATTGAGCTTAGTACCAATACGCTCATTGACTCGTTCTAAGATTTCATTTTGATTCGCGATTAGATTTATACCTAGAGAAAGCTGGCTTGGCTTCATCCTCAGATTATAGTTGAGTACCAGATTGGTATTTTGAATGCCATTATCACTTTCGATACCATTTAATAAATCTTCTAATACCTGCTGACTTGCGGATAGACTGATGCTATGCGTATTAGAACCTCCTTGTATAATAAGACGTGGTACTATCGCAAATGTTTGAGAGGCTCTTGTGTACCGAAGCGTATCATTTAGTTCAACCAATCCAGGATTACGGTCTGTTTGATAGTTGGCATATCGTAAAGAAGTACTAAAGGACCGAGTAGGCTTGACATTGATTTGGATATTCGCAATTTGTCGTGTATTGGTTACGGACCTTAGATTATTGAGGTTGTTTCTTTGGAGCCCGACTCTGGAATTGAAACGGATTTTGTTCTGAAAAAGGCTGAAGTTTAACTTGAATAAGATGTTTTCATAGTCTTCTAAGAAATAATACGTACCAAGACTTTTATATAAAGGATCTACTCGTTTGTATTCCCCGCCGATACCAAAATTTCTAAATTTTAAATCTATTCCTGCATCTCCTGCAAACTGCAATTTTGATGAAAAATTTAGGGTGATTACATCTCCAAAATCTTCCTGAATTTTTAATAAATCTTCATCCTCAAAAAGCTCTGCTGAATTTTGATTTGCAGTATGAGCACTGGCTGCAATATTGCTATAAAGAGATAGCCATGATATAGGAGATAACTTAAAGCTAGTACCTATAACAATGTTCTCTTCAGGTTTGATTAGCCTTTGATTGATGACATCGGCCATATTTGAGTTTAGGTCATCTTTTGCTCTAAACCCTGTGATATGAATATGATTTTTTCTTGTGCCAAAACCAAATTTTATTGCTTGTGCATTACGTTCATAATAATCTAATAAAGTAGCTCCAGCAACTATGGTATCCACCTGAGCTAATGGATTCTCAATTCTTCCTTGTAAGGCGGTAAGCTCCCATTTTCCTGGTTTTAGAGAAACGCCTGCTCCTCTGATTATCTGTCCGGATAATACGTAAGGGTGGAGATTAATGCCTGTATTACCAAGATGCAGAGATATCCATTTATAAGTAGGATTGATACTATACCTGTTGAATGGATTACTTACCGTGCCTTCTTGGTCTCGATATGTGAAGCTTACTGGGACATCTATACCAAATATTTTAAAATTAGGATTCGCTGACACAAAATACGAGTAAGGACTTCTGCGGTTATCTCGTCCATCAGCTTGGTAAAAAGCTCCTCCTAATGATATGGTACCATCAACACTTATTGCTTTACTTGATAGACTTTCTAGATTTTGTGAATGTCCTACTTGTGATATTAGTAATAGTAACAGAGGTATGATGAAGTTTTTCATAATCAATAGAGCATTGTGCTTTTTTCATTGCTTACGCTAAAGTAATTGGTGGTCGAAAGTCTATAGATCACCCTGTAGGGTGGTTTTGGGTGATACCCTGACTGATTATATTTGAAACATCATTAGTATAATATTGCTAACTTGAAACAGCAACATGAGCGAAAACAATCAATACCACATAGGAATAGTCGAAGACAACATTGATATACGTAAAAATGTCATGAAGTATCTTGGATACGATCAAGCATTTAAATGTGAGTATGTATACGGATCAGTTGAGTCGCTTTTACATGATCTCAAAAAGAATAGTAAACTACGTCTTGATGCGCTTTTACTGGATATTGGTCTTCCCGGTCTATCGGGTTTGGAGGGTATTCCATTGATAAAAGAAGCGCTTCCAGATGTGGAAATTATTATGCTCACTACCTATGAGGAAGAGGATAAAATACTAAAAGCTTTATGTTCAGGAGCCACATCATACCTATCTAAAAAATCAAGTCTTAGCGAAATCGCATCTGCTATAAAAATCGTATTAAACGGTGGCTCGTACATGTCACCATCGATTGCACGTGAGATCGTGCAACATCTCATGGGTGGCAGGAAAAGTAAGGCAACCATTTTGACTGATCGTCAAAAAGAAATTCTTGAAGAGTTATCCAACGGCAGCAGTTATTCTACAGTGGCCAAAAAGCTTTTCATTTCAGTGGAGACCGTAAGGTCGCACGTCAAAAAGATGTATAAAACCCTCCAAGTCAATAATAAGACCGAAGCAATATCCATGTATATGAGTGGACAGATTGGTTAATATCTCAATCGCCACCAAGGATTTTTTCGTCCTTCTATAGATTCTGCAATGAAGTCAGTTATTTTTAGATTGTATTCTTCTTGCTCGATTTGTTTGCCTTTGATTTTCTTAGGTATTGGTAGTTTTTCAATATCGGAATTAAGATCAATCTTTGTTGCGGTAATGATTGCATCGCCATCGTTTTTATTGATTTCTAAAATCATTCCTGGCAATCCACTATAGCCTTCTGGACCTCCAAAAAATGGCAGGGCATCAGTAAACCATGCATGAATAGTCTGATCTGTGACCGCATCATAGGTCTCAGCTTTCATACAGATATAGCCTTGTATTTCTTTCAGCTCATTGAGGATTTTCCATTTAGTTTTGGGTATCTCTCCCTCGATTTTATATGTTTTGCCTACGAAATCTCTTTGATCTATAAAGCTGTTTTTACGATGATCTCTAATGATCAGATAAGGATCTTTTTTCCAGCTATATCCTACGCTAGCTTCTTCTTTTTTGTAGCTATATACTGACTTATCATCTTTAAAGCTGAGCATATAATCTCGTCCCTTAGATTCTTCATTACCCCAAGTCAGCTTACGTCTATCGATATCTTCTTGAGTGACCCAAGGAAGTTTTGACATGATAGATATCCAATCAGTCTTACGATTGTATGTAATCGTGCCTTCTATACTCTGTGCTGTTATTGAAATTGACATCAACATTAACAGCCCCAAAACTGAAATTTTAATATGATTCATCATGATTAAAGTCTTTTAAATTTTACCACCAGTGATTTTTTCTTGTATCTGTTTTGACACCCCGCATATTATAGGTAACACTTGCCATAAAATATCGGGCAAGTGAGATGGTGCTAGATTGATAGATACCTATACCAGATGCAGACTGATTGAATCCAAGATTTTGATTAAATGCATCATAAATAGATAGTCTCACCTCTGCCTTATTGTTAAAAATAGGTCTGTACAGAGAAGCATTCAAAATAGGTATAGATTGACTTTGATTGAATCTATCATTTTGGAAGTTTTCATAATTGAAATTGATATCAGTATACATTCCGAATAATAGCCTACTCTTTATTTCTGCACTATAATTAGTTGTGATAACCTGTTGGTTTTGAGTTTCGGCGATATCATATTCAGTGTTAGAACTGCTGTATCTGGCGCTTAGATAAATGGACATTTCTTTCTTGGGTGTAAAACTCAGTCTAACATAAGGCGCATAGGTAAAAGTTGTTGTATTATTCTCAAAATCATTGACGATGGTTGGATTTATATTTTGAGAGATGTTCATGTTAGATCGTATTGATACCTTATTCTTTATTATAGGAAAGCTCAAGCTGAAGTAACTATTGAACGATGACCCTCCATCTATATTAATTGGAATAACTGTAGTCACTAAGTCTTCATCTACAGTTTCATTTCTAGAGAACTTATTTTGGTAAAAGGAGAAATTACCATTTAGGCTAATCCTTACACCTGACAAGGGATAGCTTCGACTTACTCTTGCACTTATTCTATTTTGTATTTCAGGTTCTAATGCAGCATTACCTATACGGATGTAAAGAGGGTTGATATTATCCACGAAAGGTTGTAAGTCTGCAATATCTGGCTCGTTAGCATCGCGAGAATATGAGATATCAACGTAAGAATTTCTGACAGGGCTAAAATTTATATTTAAGTAAGGAAGCCAATTGTTAAAGTTTATATCTACGGGTTCTATCATTTGCAACGTGGCAATCGTTGCTAGTCCTTTTAGATCAAAACTTTGTATGGCAAGACCTGCTGTTATATTAGTTCCGTCATTAGAATATCGCAAAGAAGAACCGATACGATTATATATTATGTCATTGTCGTAGGTCCTAGTCAAGAAATCATTCGTTATGAGTTCATTACCTACAATATCAAAGACTCGTCGATCACCATTTTCAGACCTGTTTCTATGATTATAAAACGTTTGTGAAAAGAAGTTTCCACCTAGTGGCTCGACATAGAGGGCATTGGCCTTGAAAACGGATTTATCTTGATCATTGAGATTTTCTTGTAATATTAGCTGGTTATCCTCAAAGTTGCCTTGATCATCGTAAAATTCTAAGTTGGAATTCAGATCATAATTTTTATCCAGTTGGGTATTAAGAATTGAAGCATTCAGTCCAAGACTACGTCCTTTTTTCATAAATTTTCTGCGTAGTAGGATAAGGCCATTGAGTAGATAGCCATCATTTTCTTCTAGGTTAGAATAGGTGTTTGCTGTAGTTAAAATGTCATTCCGAAGCAGGCTAGATGATCCGCTAGATCGATTTGATTCATCGATATATGCACCGTTGAATTCAACTTTTACCGTAGTTAAGGAATCAATTTCTTGTTCAAGTTTCACTTCTGCACGATGACCTCTAGAGAGATTATTGCTAAAAGCATCTCTATTTTCATTCTGGGTAAAGTCTGTCAAAAATCTATCCTGATTGGTAATTGTACTTCTCTCTATTCCTACTTGATTGTAGTAGTAAACAGAACTTACTTTAGTCTTTTTATGATCATAATTAAAATTGATACCTCCGTTATAGTTTTCAGGAAATCCACCACTATTGCCACCAGAAAAGAAAATAGATTGAATATCAGCCTCTATACCAGAATTGCCACCAAATACGAAAAATCGTCCACCACCTCCACCAAATCCATAATCAGTACCTCCACCAAAGTTAAATGATTGCGAGCCTAAAAAGTCCTGATAGTCATCCCATGACAAACCATTACGTCCAGTGTTGTTTGCGACACCAACCAAGCTAAACTGTATTTTCTTGTTGAACTTATTATAGTTTCCTTTGAGCTCTCCTGTACTTTCTGTTCCTGTTCCAGCTATTATTTTTCCAAAACCACCACTTTTGAATTCTTCTTTTAGTTCCAGATTCATGGTTTTATCCTGAGATTCCGAAGTTGCTCCTGTAAGTTCTTCTTGCTCTGATTTTGTATCAAATACTTGAACCTTTGATATGCCTTCAGCGGGTAAGTTTTTGGTAGCGGCTTTGGGGTCTGATCCGAAGAAGTTTTTACCATCGACGGTAACCTTGCTGATGTTTTTTCCATCTTGGCTGATAGTACCATCAGACTCCACTTCCATACCAGGTAAGCGTCGCAGTAGATCTTCCACAGAAGACCCCTCTGGCACTTGAAATGTGGATGCATCATATTCTATGGTATCTCCACGCATTTTAATAGGAGCTTTTGCGGCTTTGACAACAATCTCCATGAGTTGCTCATTGAGTGGTGACATTTTTAGAACTCCACAATCTATATCTTGACCAGTGCTCGATGCATCAACCGTCAAAGGAATAAATCCTACATAGGTACATTTGATCAAGTGATTACCTTGTTTTACATCTTTAAATCGAAAAGAACCATCTAGTTCGGTTCTAGTAAACTCCATGAGAGTAGAGTCCGATTTTTCAAGTAAAACGACTGTGGCATACGCTTGAGGATTACGTAATGTATCTTCTACTATACCTTTGATATTATAGACTTGTGTTTGCGCAGATACGTGAAAAACTAGAATACTAGTAATAAGAAAAAAACAGTGACGTACGAGTTGCATTGAATATACCCTTTATTGATTACACCTGTTAAATTACACTTTATAGATCTAATATTAATTACTTTAATATTTCTATAAGACTATTTATAGGATACCATCGATAAGTGCTTAATTCTCTTAGACATGTTTTCATAAAAATGAGAAAGATCGATATCACTATCTTTCCTAAGGCTATTTATATTTAAAATGAGTTGGGTTTTATTTGAGCTGCATTTCGATATTTTTCTAAATTTGCGCTAATCCTATGAGCTCAAAGACGATGCTGTCTTTAGCATCATAACCGTATAAATGTAATAGTCAATGGGATGGTTTAATAGACTCAAAGATGGAATTCAGACTGCGACTAAGTTCAAGAAAGAAGCTCCAGATGGTTTATGGCACAAATGTCCAAAATGCGCAGCAACACATACTGTTAAGGAACTAAAAGAGAATGTGTTTATTTGCCCAAAATGTGATTATCATATTCGTATAGGATCTCATGATTACTTCGATATCATTTTTGAAGGAAAGTATACTGAACTTTTTTCAAACCTTGTTTCTAAAGACTTTCTAGATTTTAAGGACCTTAAACAATATAAAGACCGGTTAGAAGCTTCGAAGAAGAAAACTGGTCTCAAAGACAGTATGAGCGTTGCACATGGAAAGATCAATAAAAAATCTCTTGTCATAGCAGCAATGGATTTTAGTTTTATCGGAGGCTCCATGGGTAGTGTGGTAGGAGAGAAGATTACGCGTAGTATCAATTACTGTAGAGAGCATCGTATTCCGTTTATGATCATTTCTAAGTCAGGAGGTGCTCGTATGATGGAATCAGCATTTAGTCTGATGCAGATGGCTAAAACAAGTGCAAAACTTTCTCAATTGGCTAAAGAAGGCATACCTTATTTTAGTTTTCTTACAGATCCAACTACAGGAGGTGTTACCGCTTCATACGCCATGCTAGGTGATATTAATTTTGCAGAACCAGAGGCATTGATTGGTTTTGCAGGTCCTAGAGTGATCAAAGAGACGATCAAAAGAGACTTGCCTGAAGGATTTCAGAGATCTGAATTTTTACTTGACCAAGGATTTCTTGATTTTATAGTAGACCGTAGAAACCTCAGGGAACGACTCGATGATTTGCTGACGATATTTTCGTTATCAGATGCAGATTGATACTAGAGGCTGATCACTTTCATCGATTTATCTAATGGATTTAAGTATTTCATTAGTGTTTCAGTATAGTATTCTCCATATCTGGCGATAAAGGGAAGACTATTAGTCTTGCGCTCTTGAAGCCCATGATTAGGAAATAACTGATCTTTTAGTTTTTTGATCTTTTTGATATTATTCTCTGATTGGGATTTATATGCTCGATGTATTCTAGAGTCGATTTGTTTAAGCAGCTTTTCCTGTTTACTATTTTCAGCAGCTATCCACTTACTTAGACTTGGATCAGCTTTGGCTGCATCTAGTTTTAATCTTTCAAAAAGACTGTTAAACTCAGACTGATAGTTATCTAGGGCAAATTCATGTTTGTTTTCTGCTTGAACATGCTGCTTGATGAGTTCATCTTCAGTTTTGAAAATATCTTCAGTGCTTAGATTTAGTTTGGCTATTGTCTTTTGATGTCCTACATCTAGCACCATGACCGAGTCTCGCCTTATCAAAAGTGGAAAGCATATATCAAACTCTTCAAACTGCGTTTTTCGCTCCATCCAATAAGCTAATTCACCGCCACCACCTACGTAAGCCAAATTTGGTAGTATACTCTCTTGATACAATGGTCTTATCACAACATTTGGCGAAAATGATTCTGGATTATCTTCTAGTTCCTTTAATATTTCCTCCACAGAAAAACTGATATCAGAATCTAAAACCACATATCTTTCATCTTGAAAATCGATTCTACGCCTTGCTCCAGATGTGAGATAGAATAAATTAATATCCCTAGGAAATGCCTGTGATTTTATATCTAAAGCTTGTTCTATCCTAAGTTGTTGATATTTGACCAAAGATTGGCTTTTACGCTCTAGTATTTCTTTTCTGAAATGAGGAACAAAAGCTCTTTTTAGCTCAGGATCATCCATTACAAGTTGTACAAGACCATATCTTTGGGTTAAATGATGTACAACTTGGTGCATAAAACCTGCATATGAAGTAGCCTTAATTAGGCTGTCAAGTAGAGTAGTTTTGAGACTTTCAAAATGAGCTTCTCGACTCAACATTTCCAATAGTTGATCAACAATTTCTCGCAGGCCGTCTACGTGATAGCGTCCTATGGCTCCACCTTGATGATTATCCCAAACAAGTTGGTTACCAAATACTTCTACATGGTTGATTTCTTCAAAATCATGATCTTCTCCACCATGTACAAAAACAGGCACGATTTTGACGTCTGGATGATTTTTTTCTA
The DNA here is from genome assembly GCA_020629715.1 of Saprospiraceae bacterium. Classification (GTDB taxonomy): domain Bacteria; phylum Bacteroidota; class Bacteroidia; order Chitinophagales; family Saprospiraceae; genus JAHDGW01. The sequence goes on along the minus strand of JAHDCU010000002.1, from coordinate 235,044 downwards.
TCTCTTGTGCCAATCGTATACAAGAAATCATCTTTGATATATAGTAGAGCGGACCAGTAAGTAATGAAAGCTGATGAGCAGTAACTACGGTAAATGTATTTTCTTCAAGCAGGGATTCAATATTGTCCTCAAGTATGTTGCTCATCTCATAATCCGCATATTGTTTTTTAAGTACCTGATGAAGTAATATGCGATCTATGGGTTTTGCACGTTTCTTTTCTATTTGAGCCGTAAATGATTCCAAAGTTGGTAGACCACTCAGGAAATTCTTAAATTTTTCTGGTTCGAGCTGATAAAGTTGATCTCTAGCTGAAAATTGCGAAACTAGATCAAAGGGAATTGGGGTACAGCTACTCATATTATTGTTCTATGACTCTGCAAACGTAATAGTTAAAAGAAGGTTTTTATATCAATATTCTAAATATCTTTAAGACGACAGTCAAGTCAAAAATGATGCAAGTATTAATACAAAAAATATTTACTGGTATATTGATACTTGTTTCCGTTGTAATACTGGTATCTACCATCGTGTATCTTGCACCAGTAGATCCCACAAGTTTGACATTCGGTCAGCGCAGCGATCAAAGGACAGTTGATAGTAAACGGTCTGCGCTCGGGTTGGATTTACCCTTACATAAGCAGATGACTTTTTATTTACGTGATATCTCCCCTTTTGTGATTATTAATAAGAGTGACAAAGTCTTAAAGTATTATGAGGGAGTAGGAGTTGATATCGGAGATAAAAGACTTATAATGAAGGTGCCATACCTTAGAGAATCGTATCAAACTAATCGACCAGTATCTAACATACTGAGCGAAGCGATACCACTCACCCTGCTTTTGGCATTTTGTTCGTTTTTGATTGCCATTGTGTTAGGGATAACATTGGGTATCGTTGCAGGGATTAATCATGGAACTTGGATAGACAAAATGATCATCGCATTCTCCACTGTAGGCTACAGTGTCCCTAGTTATGTTAGCGCCATTTTTCTGGCGGTGGTATTCGCATATATTTTGGGAGACCTTACAGGACTAAATGTACAAGGGAGTCTCGTTGAGATCAATGATATTGGTGATGATGTCATAGTATTTAAAAATCTTCTTTTACCTGCTATAGCTTTAGGTATCCGGCCGATTTCTGTGGTTGCTCAGCTTATGAGAAGTGCTTTGTTGGATAGTTTTTCGCAAGACTATGTACGTACAGGAAAGGCAAAAGGACTCCAGTATTACACCATCGTCCTTAGGCATGTCTTGCGCAACGCCATGAATCCCGTGGCAACGTCTATAAGTGGTTGGCTAGCATCGTTACTCGCGGGAGCTTTTTTTGTTGAAAATGTATTTAATTATCGTGGTATGGGACTGGTAACGGTCACTGCTTTAGTTAACTATGATATACCAGTCATACTTGCAAGTATCATCTTTATATGTGGTGTATTTATCATTATCAACATATTGATGGATTACATTTACGCATGGTTAGATCCTAGGGTATCAGTTATCTAAACCTCGCAAACATCAAAACATAAAACCTAGAGAGAGAGACAATACTTGCAGTTGATTGTTATATTGCTCTACCCGTGTATCGGTAAACTTTATGTGGTCTCCTGCAGCTCTAAAAGTACTTTCAAATTTTAAATCCACATGAATGTAATCAAAGTCATAACCAATGCCTCCTTGAAAACCATAGGTAATCCATCTAGGATCTTGGGTAAAAAATTCATATTGATCGAGATCTGAATTAATTCTCCCTGTAATATGGAATATAGGACCTACACCATACCTAAATCTATTGAACCTCAACCCACCCATCACAGACACATCAAAATAGGAGTGTTTTTCGATATGAAATTGTTCAAAAAGATTTTCATCGCTACCCGTGAATGAACGTACACTATACTCTTGTTCAAACCTAGAATATAGCAACTCAGGCTGTAACCATAACCATCCAAAATTATGCTGGCTCATCATACCGAATGCCGAGGAAGGTCCAGCATTGATGAATCTTAAGTCAAAATTCACAGCTTGTTCGCCATTGATTGTCAATCTAGATTCTCCTCTAGACTGAGTATATCCATAAGAGGCTTTTACACCTATATGATGCTGGGCATTGACTTGAGAGCAAACAAACAGCGCTAAACATAAAATGGTAAATCTAAAAATAGGATTGAATGTCATGCGTAATTTGCTTGAATATAGTACTTACTCATATATGTTTAACAACGTAAAGATGGTATCAATAACGAGAAAATAGCGATTTCGTTGCTTCTAATATTTGATTTTAGTCTCATTAGTCATTTCTAGGGGCATCTTAGCGATAAAACGACTTTTAAATGCGACTTTTGTACTCAATAAAGTTAATCTAATATGAGTGATTCAAGATATGATCTTCGTGGTGTCTCAGCCAGTAAGGATGAAGTCCATGCAGCTATCAAAAATCTCGATAAAGGATTATACCCTTATGCTTTTTGTAAAGTCTTACCTGATTTTGTTGCAGGTGATAAGGATTATTGCAATATTATGCATGCTGATACGGCAGGTACCAAGACTAGTTTAGCTTATCTATACTGGAAAGAAACTGGTGATCTAAGTGTTTGGAAAGGAATAGCTCAAGATAGTATAGTCATGAATGTGGATGATATGGCTTGTGCAGGATGTATTGATGATATCGTATTATCCTCAACTATTGGTCGTAATAAATCTATCATCACGGGTGATGTCATAAAGACACTCATTGAGGCATGCGTATCTTTTATGGATGAAATGAGATCACATGGTGTCAATATGCACCTATCTGGTGGCGAAACAGCTGATGTAGGAGATATAGTACGTACGATAGATGTAGGATATACGGCTTTTGGTAGACTAAAACGTTCTGATGTTATCAAAAACGATATCAAAGCAGGAAATGTAATTGTGGGGATTGCCTCTTATGGGAAAGCTACCTATGAATCAGAATATAATGGGGGTATGGGAAGTAATGGGCTTACATCGGCACGTCACGATATATTGAAGCATCTATATGCGACTAAATATCCGGAGAGCTATAACCCTTCTATCCCAGATGATCTAGTATACTCAGGTAGTAAATCCCTTACTGATACCATCAGTATAGATGGAAAAGAACTAAGTATTGGAAAGCTAATATTAAGTCCCACGAGAACCTATCTTCCTTTAATACATTTGGTTTTCAATACACTTGGTAGATCGGCCATCGACGGGATGATACACTGTACTGGTGGAGCACAAACTAAGGTCAAAAAATTTATTCAAAACAAACATGTCATCAAAGATAATTTGCTGCCGATCCCGCCCCTGTTTCAGATGATTAAGGAGGAGTCAGGAACGGAGTGGAGAGAGATGTACGAAGTATTCAATATGGGACACCGCTTAGAATTTTATGTTGATCAAAAACATGCCGATACCATTATTGAATTGGCTAATCGCTTAGATATGGATGCACAGATCATCGGTAGAGTGGAGGAGTCCGAAGAAAATAGGGTAACGGTAGATACAGAGCATGGTATATTTAGCTATACCTAATCACTAGAACTATTCCTCTTCATCAGAGCCAGTAAATTCTTTGACCCTTTGCTCTAAGGCAACTTTAGCTTGCATAGCTTCACTCATGACCTTCTGTACAGTTTCGTTTTGCATTGCTTTTGAGCTTAACTCTATACCAGCTTTTTCGACTTCGTTTTTGAGTTCTTGTGCCTTATCTACTATACCTGCGACATGCTCGTTCTCTTTCAACTCATCGAACTCTTTTTTTGCTTTACCATAGAGTTCGCCTGCTTTGGTAACTGCTTCACCCGAAAGATCTTTGGCCTTGTCAATGGCTGAGGTGATATATTCCTTTTCTAAAGTCTTATCTATAAATTCGGTTGACTCATTAAGAGTGTTCTTAGCGGTTTTACCTGCTTTACCTAGGAGTTTGAAGATTTTGTTGATCATGAGTTGCTGCTTAAGTTGTTCATATTAATTTACGAAATGTTGTCACCACGAGTTCCAAAATCCTCAGCTATTTCGAGAGATGACTTTTTATTTCTGAAATCATTTTACCCAATAATCCACAACAGTGACATCTTCTACAAAAGGGCCGACCATGGCTACAAACTCCTGATGCGCGGGATGTGGAAGATAAGTTGCTCGGGCTTCTTCATTTTTGAAGCTAACGAAAAAACAATGCGTAAATCCTTTATCCAGACCTTCAGGGCTATTATTGGTCCCCCATTCAAAATCAATAATTTCTGGAATTTTAGTTTGTAGTTCGCTAAAGGAAGTCTCAATATTGTTGAGAATAGAGTCATTGACTGTCGGTTTAAATTTGAAAAGAACCACATGACGAAGTAGTGGGTGGGCATCTTCGTTATTGGATATCGATTCTTTTGTCTTTTTAGCACTTGAAGCTTTACCAACTTGGTCGGAACATGAGGTCATACATACTAGCAAAACTGCAAATAAAATTGATTGAAGCCCAAAGTGGTTAAGCGTATTTATATTAAACATAGTTAAGGAAGATTTTAAGTAGAGTTAAAACTAGTCAAAAAGTAGTTCTTATCGTCTTGGGTATTTTAACTTTCACATCTGAGAAAAAAGAAAAACAATTTACCGACTTTATCAAAAAAGCACAGAGTTATGAAAGTATTACAAATTATGTTCATGTGTATCAGTATTTCTTTAATCTCTTGTCAGGATGATAACCAAAACGATCCTACAGAAGATGATATGCCAGAAGACCTTACGCTTTTGAGTGAATTAAAACCTATGATCAATGGCGATATAGAATTGAACTTTGCTTTTGATGAATGTAATTTTGATCTTTTTGGCGATCAAAAACCTCTAAACAGTTTTGGGTTTAGGTCAGTAAATTCGGTTATATGGAATACAAAAACATTGCAAACTAGGTTGTACAGTAATGACCAAGAGCTCGGAATCTATTTAGCCTTTCTTGAGGAGCAAAGTTCTGATCAGGATACTGTTTTATTGTTAGATCAAATAGAGAATATCCTAGAAGGTGATATTAATAATAAAGAAAGTAGTCATATTGGCTTTGAAATTCAACTAAGGTATGGCGATAAAACATATGTAAGTACTCAGCGAAATTTTGAATTTGATGGGTCAAATAATGCTTTTAACTATTATGAAAATTTCAACTATGATATTGTCGCCATGTATGATTATACATCCGATTGCAATGAAGAAAAAACCATCAAACTCAGCGGTAATCTTAATGGAAAATTATTCAATATCGCAAATGGTGTTATCAGCGATTCTATATCTATAGACTTACCTGAATTTGAGCTACTACTATTAGCTGACTAGAAGGAGGATTTATGAAAACAAAACAATGAGTGATGCTGCTAAATATGACTCATATTGTAATCATAGATTTATCGTTACTGTTTATTTATAGTTGGGGTCCACATTATCATACACTCTGATACCCGTGATCTTTCCTGTGCTTTGATTGATATCATAAATGGATACTCCTGCCTGAGGTTTGAATACTGCTCTTCCCCAAACATCACAAGAGTATTCTCCAGCAAATGTTCCTTTGCTATTATCGAATACGTAATTATGAAACTTTAAAGGAACACCACCATCTGCGAAGAAATGATCAAAATGCTCTTGGAGCCCTTTCTCAGTTTTATGATTCCATCTCCAGCCTGCGGGTTCTCTGAAATACACATCATCTTCTAAGGATAGGGTAGCCATAGTCTCTTCTGTTGAGCCTTTGGTAATTGCCTTAAAGTAGTTTACTACTTCCTTGGGCTCAGTAAGTTCGATTTGCTCATTAAAGATAGATGCTCTGAATACGTGACCTTCCGTAATCGGATAAACAGAATGGTAACTTCGAATGGCGCTAAATTGATCACCAGATTTATCCATAATTACCACTAGCGGTAAATCGAATGTATTATTGAGTAGGATGTCATATTCAATAGCTAGGCATTTATCGTCTTCAAATATTTTGAACACTTTTATTTCTTTGATCTCGTCTTGTAGATAAGCTTTCTGTTTTTGTAATAGTGATAAGCTATCTTTCGCTCCTTGTGCTACTCCTACACATTGCAGATTCAATACGGCATCCGCAGTGAGTTTAGAAAGAATATCATCAAATGAGGATGACAACATTAACTCTATAAAATTCATAATTTATCTGGTTTAATTTTTAAGGTAGTTGATAATCAATAGGTTGTAAATGATGGCTAAATTTTAAATGAATTACATTAAAACACCATTTTTTGCTTGAACACCAGCAGGCAAATCGGTTTCACCAAGCATCTCTCTGAGATCAATCTCTATAACGCGACATAGTGACATCATGGGAATATCGTATACCAATCCTTGGAATGGATTTGCTGTGTTTTCTCCTACAACTTCCATCATCACATAAACCCATCCTATGAGAGCGCTCAGAGGTATTGAGAGCCACAGTGCCCAATCGTCGATTTTCATGAGTTCAGGGATCATGCTGAATGGCAATAATAAAATAAAAATCCCAACGAAAATCCTACTCATATGAGCAAACTGCCGCGGTAAGGGAAACTTTTTAATTCTCTCATTTTTGCCTTGTAGCTCATAAAATGTTCTGAGCACATTTTCTAGTTCTACATGTCTGAAGTCATCAATAATGTCTTGCTTTCTGAGATTAGCTAGATCGCGAGACTGCTCATTTATGATTTGGGTTGCTGTGTTTACATGGGCTATGAGTCGATCATGTTCAGATTCTTCGAGAAATAGCTTTAGTTCGGTCCTTGTTATTTCATCACCAACAAGTCCAATCCCAAATTGCTTTTGTTGGTAGTCTATAGCTTTTGATTTTACTTTTTCATGAGGAGTTTCCCATTCGGTGGTGACTAGAAGTTGACTACGATGTGCATAAAGCCAGGCAATATGCCTATAGATTAATCTTTTTTTGATGGCATTCAGCTTATCGATATTGGAGCTTTCTGTTAGGAAAGTATCAGAGATATATGCATCGACCATCATTCCCCAGCTTCGGCTGTCATTGATGATTCCGCCCCATATCTTTCGGGCCTCCCACATACGATCGTATGCTTGATTATTTTTAAATCCTACATAAAATGCTACCGCTGTACCTATCACGGATACAGGTAACCACGGTATGGCGATATCAATGATGTCAAAATGATATAAAACGGCAATTGCACCCATAAACCCTAAAAGCCAAATGATATGAAATCCTCTGACTTTGAGTAGAGTTAAGAGTTTTATGTTTTTACTAGTCAGCATTTTTTAATGATACTTGATGAAGGTGAATATTTAGACTTTATCAAATTATGCGACTCCTGCATAGGGTATACCTGTCAATCGATGAATATCGTAGTCAAATGTTGATAGATGACCCATTTTCAGAAGACATGAAACGGAATAGAAGTTCATTCTATTTTAAACGTAGAATTTATGATTTACGAATTTTGAAATCAGTATCTGATTAGCTTATAATGATTCTTTAAATTCTGCTACACTTTCCTTCAGCTCACCTAGGTGCTCTCCAATCACCTCGCCATCCTTGAAATTATCATAAAATGAAGGTAGGCTGAAAGTGCTTGCGATAACAGCATGCTGATAGGGTAGAGAATGAATGAGTTGTTTCATATTATTTGCCCCACCTCCTTTACCAGGAGAAGTGCTCATCAGAAATACAGGCTTTCGTACAAATATGCCTTCAGACCTTCGACTGAGCCAATCTAGAATATTTTTTAAGAATGCTGGAGTACTCCCATTATGCTCTGGCGAAGAGATAATAAATGCATCATGTTCTTTAATAAGATTCATCAGTGTAGTGATTTGTTCTGGTGTCTCGTCTGGATCCATATCTATGGAATACATGGGGACATTCCATGCTCTGATATCTAGGACAGTAAGCTCATGATCTTTTATCAGCGATGATACATACTCAACAAGTTGGTGATTTATTGACTTTGAGTTATTGCTTCCTGCTAAGGCTAATATTTTACTCATACATTGAGTTTTTTGGTATTATGAATGGTTTTGGATACGTATAAAAAAAAATAAAAAACCAACCCCATTTAATAAAGTAGAAAAGTAAGCCAGTACATAATGATATATACTAACTCACTTTTTCTACTAGGTCAAATAAAACTAGTCTTTTATATCGTGGTATATCGATTTTGCTATCTGGGTAATAGAAGACTATTTGATTTTCATAAATGCAAAAATCTCAATGATACACATGACTGCTCCCATACCTGCAACCATTGGGTTAGGATCTATCAGATTATTGATGGTATCAAAACCATCTGATATAACTCTAAGCACTAAGATGATTTTTATCATGCTTTTGTTATTCTGTAGTAGTCCAAATACCGTTACTACAAAAGTTGCCATGTTACGGGAGAGAAACAGTCCTAAAGGCCCAGATAAAGCGAATGCTCCTGCTGCAGTTTTAGCTTCCCAGGTGCCAAGTAAAGCATCAGGCATAAAATATCCTGATGCCGTAGCTCCGATAGTGATTAAAGCGGTTACCCAAAGGTAGATGACGATCCAGTTAGGTACGTTGGTTGATTCGTTTGTCATTTTGTTTTGTTTATAGTTGATTAAAAAAAAATTGATTGTGCTTAAAAGTCAAATCGATAACCTACATTGAAAAGAGGTCCATTTCCTATGAAAGATGTCTTTTCGAAGGTTTCTCCAGATGCAAAATTTAGATCTTCATCTCCAATCATAAATCCGAAGGTCATACTTGGCTCCAAATACAATGGGATGGCCTTAAAAGGAAACCATGCATAGGCTAGTTTTAGTGATAACTTTGAAGGATTTTTAGAAAGACTTTCCCCTGTTGAATCCTCCATAGTAAAGTCAGTAAAGTAGGCGTAAGCCAAGCCATAGCTCAGTCCTCTTTGGTTATCTCCTAAGAATCGGCTCCATGCGATCTCAAATACATCATGCTTTGCACTATTGTACTCCTCTACATCACCAAACCATGGAGATAAATCCCCACTTAAGTAAGAGGCAGTGATCCGATTTTTATTAATATTAAGTCCTGCTTCTACCTCATAGCCTCCAAGAGCTACAGTGGTCAAAGGGTCAAAAGCGATAGTGAAAGCTTTTTGTGCTTGTAAACCTATACTACAGCAAAGGATAATTCCAGCAACTATAATTTTAAGTGATCTTGTCATTGGTGTTAGTTTGATTATAAAATTTGTAATACTAGATTTCTATTCTCCTTTCTTGATGAAGTCGGCTGTTCGTTCTGCTACTAGTATCGTCGGAGCCATCGTATGACCACTGATCAGCTCGGGTACTACTGAAGCATCTGCTACTCGAAGATTCTTAATTCCCTTTACTCTAAGCTGAGTATCTACTACAGCCATCTTATCGTCAGCATTACCCATCTTAGCTGTACCTACTGGATGATAAATGGATTCTGCTTTTCCTCTAATATATTCTTCTATTTGAGCATCAGTAGCATCAGGACTTAGGCTTATGGTGTTCATATCAGTCAATGGACTCATGGTATTAGACTTCATAAGGTCTAGAGCTCTTCTCATTCCCTTGATATAGGTCTTGATATCCGCTGGGTCTGATAGATAATTAGGATTGATCAGCATCGCATCTTTTGGATTAGCTGAAGCTAATTTAATGTCACCCTTACTCTTAGGCTGTACAAATCCGACATCGATATGATATCCATTATTTTTAGGAGGTGGAGCTCCCCACTGCATTGGAGCATTGATATTAAACATAAGCTCCATATCGGCTGCAGGAACATTAGCTGAAGACTTAAAAAATGCAACGCTAGTATTTTCGGCTACAGAAAGTGGGCCGTAGCCAGTACGTCGCCATTCTTCTAGTTGACTTGGATCCTGTGGATTAGCACGTAGGGCTTCTCCGACACCATCTGGAGACATTACACCTATATCTGTACGGAGATGATCCGATAGATTTTTACCTACACCTGGTATGTCTTTTACGACGTTGATACCTAGACTCTTTAAATGATCTGCTGGACCTAATCCTGATAACATGAGTAATTTTGGAGTAGCATAAGTTCCTGTACAGATGATGACTTCTTTATTGGCTGAGATAACGGTTGACTCATCTCCTGCAGCGCAAGTGACACCAGTCGCAGCACCATTTTCTACGTTGACCTTATTAACAAAGGTGTCGGTCATGATGGTCAGATTAGATCTTAGCCTTGCTCCATTGAGATAATTATTGATGGTGTTATGTCTACGACCATTGCGATAGATGCACTGCCATACATCGAATCCTTCAAGTTCTTTACCATTGAGATCATCGGTAGCACCTAGTCCGACCTCGACACATGCTTTCTTAAATGTTTGCGTGATAGGAGTACCTTCTGGAGAGGTTTCTAGAAGCATGGGACCATTCATACCTCGGTACTCCTCTGTTCCTTTGTCGCTATTTTCTATTTTTTTATACCATGGCATAATATCTGCCCAGCTCCAGCCTTTCAGCCCCCAACCATCATAGTTAGCTGCGGCACCTCTTGACCAAGAACCTATATTAATAGATGCTGAGCCACCCATAACCTTACCACGTGGTTGCATAATAGACCTGCCGCTTAGGCCTTTCTGAGGAGTAGAGTTGAATCCCCAATTCGTATCAGGCGTCCACATCATACCCGCACCATTGACATAGCCTATGGCTTCTTTTGTATTTTCTCCTCCGGCTTCTATCAATAATACAGAAATAGAAGGATCTTCTGTTAGTCTCGTTGCGATTACAGGCCCTGCCGTACCACCACCGACGATGATGTAGTCATAGCTTTGGTCACTTAGATTAGATTTAGCTTTAGTCACTTTTTCGGTTTTAGTTGATTTATTCGCTGGTTCGCTTGATCCAACTATTGGAGCTACAACAGAAGCTGTAACGAGTGTTCCAGTTGTTTTTATGAAATCTCTTTTTTTCATCTGATGGTATTTTATGGATTTTTAATGGAGTTCTTAATATTGCTTAGCGAAGCAAATAAGAAAGGGCTCATACAACATTGTGTATGGCCCTTTCTGTATTTCTATGATTATTTGATTAGAATAATCTTACCGGACTTATAACCCGTATTATTTACCAATCGATAATTATAAATTCCACTAGTGAGAGAGCTACCATTGAATGGAATATTATTTATGCCTTCATTCAATCGGATTGCGTTATTAGTAATTAATTCTCCTTCAGCATTGAATATTTGGAGTAGAAATTGTCCACCTACTTCTAATTCAATTTCAAAGTTTGTCACATCTTTAAATGGATTAGGAGAAACAACTATGGTCGAAGTTCTATCCAATATATTATCAACATTCGATACAAAATCACCTAGCTCGATGATCTCGATATTGAATGGCGGCTCAAATCCATTGATACCAAATAAAGCACCGAATTGAGATTCTAAAACGAATACATATCTCTTTCCATCATTCTCATAATACCATAGACCAGAAGAATCATCTAATCCAGTGGCTATTGCACTACCTACAGCTGTAGTTGAGCTAGTAAACTTTAATTCATATACCGTACCTACATTAGCAGGATCTCCTGTGTCATTAGTGGCGTAGTAGAGAGCATTATTAGCATCGTCCCATGAGATACCATCAGCGTCAACAGCATCTAGACCATCGATAGTTACTTCTTGCAATGTACCTGGAGTACCACCACTTATCGGTAAGTACCATAACTTGTTACCTTGCGAAGCATAGAAACCACCATCATTATCATAGATGATACCACCCATTCCAGAGATTGTAGGATCCCACTCTGTACTCGTAAACCAACTATCATTAACCGTACCTGTAGCAGGATCAATTTCGAATATTCTTGGTTGTCCAAAATCTCCTACATAGTATTTACCGTCTACCATAGATACGGTGTGACCAATAGATCCACTCGGTAAATCCCATTCTGCAGTTTTAACTTTAGTAGCGATATCGTATTCTACAAGCTTGGCAGGGCCGGACATACCACCACCGAAATCAGCATTATTGAGTAAGCTTACTAGGGCAGTGCCACCTTTAACAACTTTCACTCCCCATGCTTGTGTATACCCACCTTCTGCCTCGGCAAAAATCTTACCCTCCGCATTTGCTTCGTTTAGATTGAATGACTTTACTGTGCCGTCACCTAGACCACTTACGTAAGCAACATTATTGGCGATCACGATATCTTCTGGGAAGAAATCAGGATCATCTGATGTTAGATTATCTGGAGTACCGTCAGCAAGTTCGATAATTTGTATATTAAAAGGAGCTTCAAATCCATTGATACCAAACAAAGCACCAAACTGTGATTCTAATACAAAGATGTATCTGGCTCCTTCGTTGGTATAGTACCAAAGCCCTGATGAATCATCAAATCCAGAATCCACTACCTTACCAGTAGCTGTGGTAGCGTCAGAGAAAACTAGCTCGTATGCTGTACCTACATTAGCAGGATCTCCAGTATCATTAGTGGCGTAGTAGAGTGTATTATTAGCATCATCCCATGAGATACCATCAGCGTCAACAGCATCTAGACCATCGATAGTTACTTCTTGCAATGTACCTGGAGTACCACCACTTATCGGTAAGTACCATAACTTGTTACCTTGCGAAGCATAGAAACCACCATCATTATCATAGATGATACCACCCATTCCAGAGATTGTAGGATCCCACTCTGTACTCGTAAACCAACTATCATTAACCGTACCTGTAGCAGGATCAATTTCGAATATTCTTGGTTGTCCAAAATCTCCTACATAGTATTTACCGTCTACCATTGATACAGTGTGACCAATAGATCCACTAGGTAAATCCCATTCTGCAGTTTTTGCTTTAGTTGCGATATCGTATTCTACAAGCTTAGCCGGTCCTGACATACCTCCACCGAAATCAGCGTTATTGAGTAGGCTTACCAATGCAGTACCACCTTTAACGACTTTCACTCCCCATGCCTGTGTATAACCAGCTTCTGCCTCGGCAAATAACTGCGCTGTTGGATTTGATTCCGTAAGGTCGAATGTACGAATCGTACCATCTCCTAAACCACTTACATATGCAACTTCATTGGCAATTACGATGTCTTCTGGGAATAATACATTGTCATTTACTACCAAACCATCTGGTACTGGACATCCAAAATCAACCGTTATCGTCTGACCTAGTTCTGTCAAATCTGTACCACCACCAAGCTCCAGTACAAATCCTCCATCAGGAAGAGTCACAGGTAGCGGGAAACCAGAACCGAATAAATCAGATAATGGAATCTCAAATCCTGGATCGAGAGCGGTAACAGTTGCTGCAACAGTAAGCCCTGGCGAACCACCAGAGATACTGATATTAGACATGTCTTGCTCAAGATTAAAATAATATCTGTCAAAACGACCATCAGGAAGCAGAAGATCTGCAGCGTCTGAATTGTTGAATAAGGTCATCGTAACTCCACACTCGCTAACGTCAATGTCATAGAAGTTAATGAATTGAGGAAATTCTAAATCGTCATTGATTACAACAGGGCCAGCAGCACCATAGAAGGCTTGAGCACCACCCGTAAGGGTTGCATCTTCAAATGAGTTGTAAACAGTCGCACCTGAGTAACCAAAATCAACACTAATCGTCTGACCAAGATCTGTCAGGTCGGTACCTCCACCTAGCTCTAATACAAATCCTCCATCAGGAAGAGTAATAGGTAACGGAAATCCAGTACCGAATGCATCTACCAATGGTATTTCGTATCCTGCAGGTAGAGGAGTCACTTTTGCTCCTACAGTTAATCCTGGTGAACCACCAGAAATGCTAATATTTGACACATCAACATCATAAGCAAAATAGTATCTATCAAATCGACCATCAGGAAGCAGAAGATCTGCTGCATCTGAATTATTGAATAAGGTCATTGTCAATCCAAAATCCGTCACATCTATATCATAGAAGTTGATGAACTGCGGAAACTCGACGTCATTAGATATTCCTACAGGGCCAGCAGCACCATAGAATGCCTGAGCTCCACCTGTAAGCGTCGCATCTTCAAATGAATTATATACTGAAATAGTATTATCGGAAGAACTAGGCAATTGGATTACATCAATATTAAATGGAGCTTCAAAACTATTGATGCCAAATAAAGCACCAAACTGAGATTCTAAAACAAAAATGTACTCATTGCCCCCATCTCTATAAAACCACAATCCTGACGAATCATCAAAGTCAGAACCGATAATACTTCCTGTCGCCGTAGTCACGTCAGAAAATACAACTCTAGATGCTGTACCCGCATTAGTTGGATCTCCTGTGTCATTGGTAGCGAAGTAAAGTATATTTTTAGTATCATCCCAAGAGATACCATCTGCATCTATTACATCTAGACCGTCTATGGTCACTTCTTGTAAGGTGCCTGGCATACCACCAGAGATCGGTAGGTACCATAACTTATTTCCTTGAGAAGCATAAAAACCACCTTGGTTATTATATATGATCCCACCCATACCTGAAATCGTAGGATCCCACTCAGTACTGGTAAACCAACTATCATTTACGATATCAGTGGAGGGGTCTATTTCGAATATTCTTGGTTGCCCAAAATCACCCACGTAATACTTGCCATCGACAATAGATACGGTGTGACCGATAGATCCAGCAGGAAGATCCCACTCCCCAGTTTTTGCTTGAGTAGCAATATCGTATTCTACTAGTTTGGCAGGTCCAGACATGCCACCACCGAAGTCAGCATTATTTAAAATACTCAGCAGTTTGGTTCCATCACTTTTAAGACCCCAAGCTTGAGTATAGCCAGCTTCTGCATCTGCAAATGTTTCTGCGATTGGATTTACTTGTAAAAGATCAAAGGACCGAACAGAACCATCCCCCAAACTACTTACATAAGCAACATTGTTAACAATGGTAATGTCTTCGGGATAAAACGTTGCTGCGTCTACGCTAATATCATTTAGTTGACCCATAAGATTACTGAGAGTCAACAAAATAGCTGTTGTTAAAAGAAAAAAATGTTTCATTAGATATGATGTTATTTAGTTAGATATGAGTTAGATTTTTGTCTTATTTACTGGGGGCACGAGCTATAGATTAAGCATAGAAATCCCAGCTGATCAGATGATCTGAATTTTTAATAAATCAATATTGGTATAGGATAAATGAGATTAGCCCAGAAAGGTAATAATCTCATTTATGAAGTTATATCTAGAACTTTCCGTTATTATTTTTCCACTCTGATTTTGGCGGAATAGGGGCTATGACATCCCAATGCTCTACTATTTTTCCATTGTCTAATCTAAAAAGATCGTAATATGCTGTTGGGTTTCCAGCAAATGTACCTTCACTCATAGTTAATACGAAGTTACCCTGTCCAAGTGTCTTATGTATCTTAGTGTAAGCCATCACCATTCCTTTTTCGGCCATTCCTTTCATAGCATTACCGAGACCATCAAGACCATCAGGAATCATAGGGTTATGTTGTATATAAGTAGTCGGGCTTATGTAGTTTGCAATTTTATCCATTTGACCATTCATGAATACATTGGTCAAAAGATCATTTACAACTTGTTTGTTTTCAGCTGTTTTATCAAAATCTGTTACTTGAGTAGCACCATCTAATTGGGTATGACCACTCGGGTTGGCATCTTGTAGTTCTAAGAGATTATCCCAATGTTCTACTATAAGTCCATCTTCAAATCTGAATACATCAAATCCTACTTTAGGTCCGAAGAAGTCATACTTCGTATGCGTAAATACGTAATCTCCATCTTCGAAAGCTCTAATAATATCAGCTTTAAAGCCTCCCTTAGGGGCATTTTGCATTAGAGCGCCAAAACCCGCTAGACCGTCGCCGATACTTAAGTTATGTTGAATATACTTTTCAGGATTTATATAAGATACTGGCTTTTGGTCTCCGGTATTAAAACTATTAAGTAATGCAATTACTTTGTCCTTATTAGAAAGTTCTTTGGGTAGAGATGTCAGCGTTTGATATCTACCCATCCAAATAGTGGACTGATCCATCATACCCATAAATTTTCCTGCAATCGGATTCGTCATAAAGGGTTGAAGTGCAGCATCAGAGTTCTTTTTGTTATCCCAAAATATAGCAACAACTTGTTCTCCTTTCTCGTTTTCCCCAAGCATCCGTTGTATGAAGCCAGGTTTAGGACCTGTTACTTCTTTGGTTACCTTTTTATTGATTGCTAGATAGGCCTCTTTAGTAGCATCCGCATTAAGATTGTATGTCATTACTTCTACAAAGTCGCTATTGGGTGCATCGAGACTAGAGTCCATTGTAAATCTCTTGAGAGTCATAGTTGATCCATCGATCATAGCTGCATAATCAGCCACAGATTGATCTTTCATAAACTTACTCATGGAAGCATCAGCATCAGCAATACTTTCCCAAAATACAATTACTCCAATTTCGCCG
The DNA here is from genome assembly GCA_020629715.1 of Saprospiraceae bacterium. Lineage (GTDB taxonomy): Bacteria > Bacteroidota > Bacteroidia > Chitinophagales > Saprospiraceae > JAHDGW01. The sequence continues at coordinate 218,634 of JAHDCU010000002.1, read as the reverse complement.
TTTTCGGTTACTCCGCTTGTTCTTTTTATAAAGCCTGGCTGTTTGCTTGTGTAGTCTGCTGTTACCTGTGCATCTCGCTGGTTGAATACGTCTGAGCTGATTCCATTTTTGATTTGGAAAGTTGTTACTTCCATAATGGGATTATTTTCAGCCTGTGAGCAGCTAGCACCTACTGCAAATAAGGTAAATGCCATAAAATAGTTAAGATTCAAAAATTTCATTTTAAGAGTGGTTTAGTTTAATTTGATAGAGTAAAAATAAATAGGGGAGAGGTGATTAAAATGGTGATAATGTTTCACCGAAGTGTCAAAAATGGAAAAAGAGTTAATGTGACTGTCTAAATAATTCTGGTGTTGTATCTGTGTATTTTTTAAAATATTTGAAAAAATTAGAAGAGTCGCTAAAGCCCGACATGTATGCAATTTCCTTTATAGAATGATCCGCACTTATCAATAATCTTTTAATCTGCATGATCGAAATATCATCAATAAATTTCTTAGCGGATTCATTGATTATATTTCTAACAATATTATTCAGTGTTTTTGCCGATATACCCATTTCACTTGCATAATAGTTGACCTTCTTACTTTTAAAACAATCTCGCTCTACTAACTTTTGGAAGGTCAAAAAATGAGTTATATATTTTTTTTGGTATACGTAAGTGTCATATTTCGATTTCACTCGAAACAGTTTCGTTATAGCTATATGTAAGGCACTTCTTGTTATATCTTTTGAGAAAGCGTCTTTAGTATTATATTCTTCTTCCAGATGTCTGATAAGGATGAGAAAATCCGCAAAATCTTCTTCAGTCTGAAACTGTATTTTAGGGAAGTTGAGCGCATCATTAAACATTTGCATTGCTTTAGATGCTTGTATTTTATTCAAGTGGCTAAGAATAAAATCTTCAGTAAAAACTACTAAATAGCCTTTGGTAGAAGCTTCTCTTCGGAACTTATGAATTTGATCTTTTCTGACTAATAAAACACTTCCTTGATCGTATGTGTAATCGGTAAAATCTATGGTATGAATACCTTTTCCCTCTATGATAAACATCATTACAAAAAAATTCACTTGATGATTAATACCGATATCGTGATCCATTTCACGAGTCATGAATTCTTCAATTCTCACTACGTCGAGGAATGAGTTAGGGTTTGTTTGATTGGTGAAAGGAATCTGTTTTATTTCTTTTTTCATGACATAGATCTATTCTCGAATCATACTGATGGTAACAACCTTGCCGCCGTATAGACTTTCCTGCTTATATCGAGTTTCCTGTGCTACAATGGACAAGAAATATTTTGTCTCTGGCATATCAGCATTATCCACATATATGATGGTATTTTTATGGAAATTAGGCTCGAGTAATTTAAAAACCCCGAGGTAGAGGTCTTTCCAACCATCAAGAAGTAATAAATCTATAGATTGATCGTAGCCTTTTAAGGTATCCATTGCATCACCAATACGAGTATCTATAAGGTGATTTACATTGGCTTTTTTGAAATTTTCTATGGCTCTTATAGCCTTAGATTCTATTAATTCTGTAGTCACGATTTTACCTTGAGTTTCAAGGATGCCTTGCGCTAAAAAGAGAGTAGAGATTCCAAACGAAGTACCAAACTCTACTACGTTTTTTATATTTTTTGTCTTTATTAGTTTTACAAGATCCATTCCTTGCTTTTCACTGATAGAGAGGTAGACATCTTTAAAGTTGGAGGGTTCAAAACTACCAAATATACTTTTGGCTGCACTCTTCATCATTCTGATATAATCTAGCTTAGAATCAGCATATAATTCACCTAAGGTTGATTCTATTTTTCTTATTTGTGATGTATTCATTCGAAAAACAATTAAAAATTAGGAATAGGCATAAGCCTGGTTTAGATGGCTAGCGAAGGGGTTTTTATTAATCTCGCTTATGCTCTCAGTATTATGCTTTGTTGGTACAAAGTTGGATCTTAATTGGAGTGAAAACATTATCAAAATGATCTTAAAAATGATCAAAGTGTAACTATGTTTTGAACTGCTTTCTGAACTGAAGTGGGGTAGTTGAAGTGTTCTTTTTGAAAAATTTAACGAGATTAGCTGGTTCTTCAAAGCCAGTTTTATAGGCTATCTCTTTGATAGATAGTGATGTAGATACGAGTAGACGTTTGATTTCAATCACTACAAAATCATCGATAAAGGTTTTAGCGGTTTTTTGAACAAGTTTTTTTACGATATCATTTAGTAACTTATAGCTTATGAGAAGCTTAGATGCGTAATACCTAGAACTTCGTGTTTTTTGATACTCATTTTCTAGAAGAAACTTAAATTCTGTAAAGATTTCTAGCCATTTATTGCTTACTGCGTCCTCGGATCGTAGTTGTTTTATTCGCTCAGCCTTCAATAGTAAAATCTTCAATAGAGAATACACGATTTCATACTTTATTGCTTCATCATGATGAACCTGTTCATCATATAAGCAATTAGCAATATCGAAGATATTGTCGTTAAACATTTCTTCTCTTAAAATGATAGGATGTTCAGTATGATAGTTGAATAGCTTTTGGAATTTATGTCTCCCAGAGAAAAATTTACTCTTATCGAAATAGGAGTTATCGAATACTATTCCGATACCTTCAGCATTGGCTATTTTTTCAGAAAACTTATGCACTTGACCGTCTGAAATGAAAATGGCGTCTCCCGCTACTAAATTATAGTCTTTAAAATCTACATGATGCTCAATTTCACCATTCACTATAAGAAGAATGAAATAGAATCTGATGCTATGATAATCAAACGGATTATGATTTTTAGAGCTTTTTAATTTACGAATTAAATCACCAAAGTTCATGACCTCTACACCTATTCCAATATTTTTTTCAAAAGAAATATTAGGTATCTGCTTGGCCATATCCTCGAAATACTAAGAATAGAATTGTTTATGAATTATAGTTTTAAAACGAACTAAATAAATCTACTTCATCAACTTCAAGGCCTTCTCAACATCCTCTACTGGAAACTTACAAGCCTTATTTTGACAGACATAAATCATGGTGCGATCTTCTTGAAGTTTGTTTTTGAGTAGTGCCAATGATCCTTCAGTCTGTCCACCAAGTATGATAGCATTACCTAGGTATTTCTGGCTCAATTCTGTTCTTTTTGATTCTGCATTAGGTCCTACAATAGCAACTTCATATGGCGCCTGTACGTAGTCAAGATATAGCTGACACCAATTGGAGAAAAAACTTGGTTGATTAGTGCCAGTGATCTGCGGCTTCATATTGGCCAGCATCTGCTTTGATCGATCAAGATAGCCCTGATTATATAATAAACTTCCAAGCGTATATAGGTTACGAGCCATCACAGAGTTAGATCCAGGGATGACATTATCACCAAATTCAGCTTTTCTTGCAACCAGCGCAGGATCTACATCCGAAGTATAGTTATACATCTTAGTTTCATGATTATAGAAGTGATCGTGAACATAATCGGTTAATTGCTGAGCTTTTTCTAACCAATCTTCATTGAAAGTCGCTTGGTATAAATCGGTATATGCCTTGATCAGCAGAGCATAGTCATCTAAAAATGCATTAATCGTGCTTTTGCCATCTTTGTAGTTACGATCTAAACGATGGTCAGCTTTTATGAAGTTTTGCTCTATGAAGTTGATGTTTTTCAAAGCTATGTCTAAGTAGTGAGGATTTGCCAATGCTTCGTAAGCTTTGATATATCCGGATAACATGAGCGCATTCCAAGAGCAAAGAATTTTATCATCTAATCCTGGTCGAATTCTAGTATCACGATGTTTCATCAGTTTGATGGACTCTTCAGTTACAATATTGGTCAAGGCTGCTTGATCAATATCGAAATCTTCCAAGATGGAAGGAATCTTTTCACTGACCATTAAGATATTGGTATGCTCCCAGTTTCCGTTCTTTTTGACATCATAAAAGCGCTTGAATATTTTACTTCGTTTTTCATCGCCAATGATGCTATCGATCTCGTCAGCATCCCAGACGTAAAATTTACCCTCTTCGCCTTCACTATCAGCATCTAGACTAGAGTAGAAACCAAACTCATCAGACATGAGTTCTCGTTCTATAAATGCTAGTGTTTGCTTGATTTTTACCTTGTGTATTGGTTTTTGCGTAAGCTTATAAGCTTCGGCATGAAGTTCTATCAACTGCCCATTATCATAGAGCATTTTTTCGAAGTGTGGTACCATCCAAAATCCATCTACGGAATATCTAGCATAACCACCACCGAGCTGATCATAGATACCGCCATTGGCCATCTTATCCAAGGTAATATCCACTGCTCGTAGTGCTTCGGCATCCTGATACAGGTGATGATATTTAAGTAGAAATTGATAGTTATTAGGCATTGGAAACTTTGGAGCACCTTTACGACCGCCATCTACATAATCAATTTGCCCCATGAAGGCTTGCCCAATTAGCTGTAGTTCTTGTGAAGTGAATGTTTGTTCTCCTGTAGCAACTGTGATTTGATCTTGAGCCTTGATACCTTTCGTGATTTGATCAGCTGATTCCTCTAGTTTGTCGGGATTTTCTTGCTGGAGCTTATTGAATTGCTCTAGAATATTGATCCAATCATCCTTAGGGAAATATGTGCCCGCCCATACCGGGCGTCCATCGGGAAGGGCAAATGCATTGAGAGGCCATCCACCACGACCAGTCACTAGATTGCATGCCGTCATATAAACATCATCGACATCGGGTCTTTCTTCGCGATCTACTTTGATTGGGATGAAATGCTCATTCATGATCTTTGCCACCAGCGAATCTTCAAATGACTCATGCTCCATGACATGACACCAATGACATGCTGAATAACCAATCGATATGATCAATAACTTGTTTTCTTTTTTGGCTCTAGCCAATACATCTTCATTCCATGGATTCCAATCGACAGGATTGTGGGCATGCTGAAGTAGATAAGGACTGGTCTCGTGAATAAGGCTATTGGTGTATTTATGGTTGCTTTGGGTATTCATATTTGATTTGCAAGCGGTAAACGATAGGGTAGCTAAGATGATGGCAGAAATACCAATTTTAAATATCATTTTCATATAGTCGTTCCTTTGAGACTTTTACCTATGTGATGATCCAATGCTTCATGAGCAAGTGGAGTAGTATAGTCGTTTAGTGCAGTCATGGCTTGTTCAATTTTATCTTTGTCATCAAGTTGCATTTCTGCTTTGAGTTGGTCATGTCTTAGTGCAATTTCCTTGATCTGACTAGGATTCAACCATTCTTTGTTTTGCTGGATAAATCGATCTACGGATAGCAAGATGTTATTGGCTTCATTTTTAGACTCTAGCAAGGATCTTATTTGCATATCAGACTCGGCGTTTTTAATAGATTCGATGAGCATGAGTGCCATTTCTTCTTCAGAGATGCCGTATTGAGATCTTATTTCTACGGCAGTCATCACCTTGGATCGGAGCTCTTCAGCTTGTACTTCGAGTATGCCGTCTGCATTAAGTAAAAATCTAATCTCGATTTTAGGGATGCCCGCCGGCATTGGTGGAATATCCGTTAGTATAAATTCACCAAGCTTTCGATTATCTTTTACCAAGTCTCGTTCTCCTTGATAGACCGAAACTTTGAGTTTGCTCTGACCGTCCACAGAGGTAGTATATTGTCGTCCCGCTCTGGTAGGCACTTTGGAGTTGCGAGCGATAATAGTATCCATAAGACCACCTACAGTTTCTATACCTAACGAAAGTGGAGTAACGTCGAGCAGTAGTATATCATCTCGATTTCCCGCTAAAATATCTGCTTGTATAGCTGCACCTAACGCAACAACTTCATCTGGATTGTGGCTGTCATTGATCTTGGTGCCAAAGTATTTCTGAAGTTTTTCTTTAATCCTCGGTGACCGAGTACTGCCACCTACAAGTACCACTTCATCTAAGTCTTCTTTAGACAATTCTGCATCCTTTAGGGCAGCGTCACACATCTCTAGGGTCTTGTCTATGATTTCGTCCAAAAGCTTTTCAAATTGTGTTTTGCTGATTTGCAAAATGATATCATCTAAGCGTTTTTCATACTCATTATGACTACTGAGATGTATTTTTGCTTCTTCTGCATATGCTTTTATTTCAGCCTTAGAAATATTTGCTAAATCGTGTCTTTGAGCCCAATAATCGATGATCAGATTATCAATATCATCACCACCTAAAAATGTGTCTCCATTGGTGGAGAGAACTTCAAATATGCCATCCTCTATATTCAATACCGATATATCAAAAGTACCTCCTCCCAGGTCGTAGACCGCGATTTTTGCGTCCTTGTTATCTTGAAGTCCGATTCCATATGCCAGTGAAGCCGCAGTAGGCTCATTTACAATACGCATGACATCTAGTCCAGCTAGTTTTCCAGCATCTCTAGTCGCTTGTCTCTGACTATCATTGAAGTAAGCTGGTACGGTAATGACTGCTTTAGATATATTTGTTTTTAAATATTCCTCAACTCTTGCCTTTAATGCTTTGAGGATTTCTGCGCTTAGCGTGATAGGGCTATAGTATTTTCCGTCTATGGATACTTTGACGAGCTCATCATCTTGATTATCGATAATGGTATATGCCAGTTGGTCCTTATAAGCAGATAGATCGGAAAATGATTTTCCTAATAATCGCTTTGCGGAGTATATGGTTCTTTCAGGATGTGTAATCCTTTTTAGCTTTGCCTGTTCGCCAACGATGATTTGGCCTTTTTCATCAAAATGAATAATTGAAGGTACTAGCTTAGATGTCCCGCAACTATCAGTGACTATCCGAGTCGTACCTCCTTTAGTATAAGCGACTAGGCTGTTCGTTGTGCCTAAATCAATTCCGATAATAATGTTGTCATTAGATTGCTCTACTTCCCCAGTTTTAATATTAATTGGAATCTTTGCCATACTTTTTATTTTCTATGGATATGAAACAGTGACTTCAGCTACAGGTTTCATATCTTAACAAAGATAATCTCAATACGTGAGTCAAAATAACTTTCTTCAAGATAAACCAACAAGGTTGTTCCTCATGCTGGGAGGTCTTTTTCTTACCAATGCATTGGTGGCTGAGTTTATAGGTATAAAAATATTTTCATTGGAATCCGTCTTTGGCAAAGACTCCATGGATTGGACGATTCTTGGTGTCCAAGGACTTGGTTTTGATTTGACTGCAGGCGTATTGCTATGGCCCGTTGTATTCGTCATGACGGATATTATCAATGAGTATTATGGTAAGAGAGGTGTCAAATTTTTGAGTTATGGAGCAGTATTGTTGATTTTGTTTTCTTTCCTTATGCTATACTTGGCTATCCAATTACCTCCCAATACCTGGTGGCAAAACGAAAGTGGTATGTTGTCAGCAATCGCTGGAGGGGAAGTGCCAGATATGCAGTTGGCCTTTGCAAAGGTCATGGGGCAGGGTGGTTGGATTATTATTGGATCGCTGATCGCTTTTTTGGTAGGACAGTTTCTAGATGTTTTAGTATTTCAAAAAATAAAAAAAGCAACTGGAGATTCGAAAGTTTGGTTAAGAGCTACTGGTAGTACATTAGTAAGTCAGTTCGTTGATAGTTTTGTTGTTTTGATTGTTGCTTTTTATATCGGTGCAGATTGGGACTTGACTAGAGTCTTAGCTATAGGGTTGGTTAATTATATTTTTAAATTTTTTGTGGCCATTGGTTTAACACCTATCATCTATTTGGCTCACTATATGATAGATGCTTACTTAGGTAATGATGCCCAGCGAATGAAAAGAGATGCACTGTTATCTTAATGTTAATTTGCTTCCAAAGTTGTTAACATTCTATTAAGAATAAATGTGGATTACATTTATATTAAAAATTCATATATGTCACTTTTGCTTGTATCTTTGTAGCATTAAAGCATTAAAACTATTGTACAAAATCAATCTTGCAATGAAAAAAACTATTTACACTTTTGTATTCTCACTGTTTGCATTGGCCATGTTTGGTCAGGGAGCAGTAAAAGGTAAAGTTATGGATGGCGGTGAAGCCTTGATAGGTGCTTCTGTCATGATTAAAGGAACTTCCATCGGAACAATTACTGATGTCGATGGTATGTTCAGATTAGATAATCTTCCTGCTGGAGATCACACTATGGAGGTGTCATATGTAGGTTACCGTACAATGGAAAAAATGATTTCTGTTGTCGCGAACGGAACGGCTGATTTAGGATCATTAATGCTAAGTACTGACGGTATAGGTTTAGATGAGATCGTAGTAACAGGTGTTATGGATATCGTACAAGATAGACGTACTCCAGTAGCCGTTTCTACAATTGGGCTTAGAGAAATTCAGACCAAGTCTGTTGGTAACGTAGAGTTTCCAGAGGTGATGAAAAATACACCTTCTATCTATGTATCAAATCAAACAGGATTTGGAGATTCTCAGATGTTTACAAGAGGATTTAACCAAATCAATACAGCTTTCCTTTTGAATGGTCAGCCAATAAACGGAATGGAAGACGGTAGAATGTACTGGTCTAACTGGTCAGGAATGTCTGATGTAGCTTCAGCAGTTCAGATCCAAAGAGGATTAGGTTCTTCTAAGTTGGCCATTTCTTCTGTAGGTGGTACGATCAATATCGTGACTAAAACTATCGACAATGCTCAAGGAGGTTATGGTAGAATAATGGTAGGAAACGATGGTTATCTAAAAGCTACTGCGTCTTACAGCACAGGTCTTCAAGGAAAATGGGCATTTACTATGCTCTTGGATCACTGGCAGGCGGATAACAAATGGGCTGAAGGTACAAGAGGTCAAGGACAGAACTACTTCCTCTCATTAGGATATAAGCCAAGCGAAAAGCATACATTCAATTTCTTAGTAACAGGTGCTCCACAATGGCATGGTCAGAGATGGTCACAAACGAGAGAAACGCTAGAAGAAACTCCTAAGTTTAACCAACACTGGGGTGAGTATGAAGGAGCGTGGGAATCTGAAAGAAGAAATTTCTATCACAAGCCTGTAATAAACTTGAGTTGGGATTATGACGTAAGCGAAAAGTCTAAACTTGCATCTGTTCTTTATGCTTCTTTCGGTAGAGGTGGTGGAACAGGACCTTTCGGTAGCTCTGCGAATAGAGTGAGAACTGCTGCTGGTCAAGTTGACTTCGATGCTATCGATTCAAATAACAGAGCAGATGACGATGGTCTAGGGTCATTCTCAGGTAATTATGCCTTAAGAGCTTCTATGAATAATCACCAATGGTATGGAAATGTAACTAACTTCGAAACAAACCTTGCGGAAAATTTAAATTGGAGTGTTGGTGCTGATTTTAGATTCTACACTGGAGATCACTTCCGTCAATTTGCAAATCTTTTAGGTCTTGATGGATGGAATGATAACTTTAGACATGCAACTCGTTCTGGAGATGCTGTACAATCGGACGTTTTCAATCCAGACCCATGGACGGCACTTTTCAATTTTGCTAGCGAAGACCAAAGAATTGCGTACGACTATTCAGAGCAGATTAATTATCAAGGATTGTTTACTCAATTAGAGTATTCTGACGACGCATTTTCAGTATTTGCTCAAGGTGCATTATCTAATCAGTCTTACCAAAGAGAAGGTAGATGGGCTGATCAAGGAAAATCAGAGAAAGTTTCTAAAGTAGGTTATAACATAAAAGCAGGAGCATCTTATAGTGTAAATGATAACAATGTAGTGTTTGCTAACGCTGGATTCTACTCTCGTCAGCCTTTCTTAGATAATATATTCAGTAACATCAGATATTCTAATGAACTATTGACTGCTGGTAACGGAGAAGGTGTATCTAACGAAGAAGTTATAGGTCTAGAAGCTGGGTACAAGTATACACAGTCAAACTTCGAAGCAAATGTAAATGTATATACAACTTCGTGGGCGAATAGAACAAATGTGGCTGTTTTCAATAATGATAACGGAACTGCAGATGACGAGTCTGATGATTTCGCTCAGAGACAAGTGCAGAGAGGTTTAGCACAGGTACACTCAGGTTTAGAGCTAGATGCTAAGTACAGAATTCAAGATTTTACCGTAAAGGCATTTGCTTCATTTGGTGATTGGGTATTTGATGGTGTAGAATCTGTTCAAAACTTTAATGACGATACTGGAGTAGAAATCTCTAATGTAGATGGATTAGATAATAAAGGGGTACATGTACCTAATGCACCTCAGACTTCATTTGGAGTTGGACTTGATTATAGAGCATTTGATGCATTATCAATATTCCTAGATTATAATTTCTATGATAATATCTATATCAACAATATCAACTTTGATAGTGATGATCAGTTTTTGACAGAAGATTTTGGAACACTAGATGCTTATAACTTATTTGATCTAGGTGCTTCTTATAATCTTGATCTTAACGGTAGAATTATTAGCATTACTGGTAATATCAAAAACTTATTAGATGCTGATTTCTTAAATCAAACAGATCCTTTCGGTTTCTTAAATGGAAATGGAAGAACATGGAATCTATCTGTTAAGTATTCTTACTAAAGAATATCATAATTAACGATAAATTGAAAAGGGCAATCAACTGATTGCCCTTTTTTTGTGGTATATTTTCAAAAAAATTGAACGATGATAAAAAAACTTACACTTCTCATTTCATTCGTATTTGTGGCATTGGTTAGTCATACGCAGGTTGTTATCTCTGAGATTATGTACAACCCTCCAGAGTCAGGTGCTGACTCATTAGAATATATAGAACTTTACAATGCTTCTAATCAGGAGGTATTGTTAAATGGTTTCACCTTCGGGCAAGGAGTGATGCATGATTTTACATCAGAATCCATTGCTGCTGGTAACTATTTACTGTTGTGTAAAAATGCTGGTGCTATGATGTCGGCCTTAGGAGTAAGTTGTACTCAGTGGGATGATGGTAGTTTGAGTAATGGTGGCGAAGATATTCAGCTATTGGATAATAATGGTACTGAGGTAGACTACGTCGATTATATGAATAGCGGTACATGGCCAACATTTGCGGACGGCACTAATGGTGCTGGTGCATCCATTGAGCTGTGTGACCTTCAAGGTGATAACAATGATGGACTCAACTGGAGAGCATCTAACACAGATATCGGAGCCATGGTCAATGGTATGGCAGTAAAAGGTACGCCTGGTGCAGCGGCTGCATCAGATCTTTGTGATCCAATAATGGCTGAAGCTCCAGTAGCTGGAGATATTGTGATTACGGAATTATATATTAATGATCCAGGTGGTTTAGATTCATTAGAATACGTTGAATTATACAATGCTTCTGATAAGCTTCTTGATTTATCCAATGTAAGCTTTCAGACTACTTTAATTGATTTTACATTTCCTGCCACAACGCAATTGGATAAAAGCTCTTATCTCGTTTTGACGCATAATTCTGATACTTATTCTGGAGTATTCAATACAGAATCCATCGAATGGAAATCGCAGTCATCAGATACTTTATCGAATTATGGCGATTCAATTATTATAATTGATGCGGAGCAAAACGTCTTAGAGCGAATTGATTACAATTTCTTTGAAGAAGATTGGCCTAGGTCAATTAACAATGTTGCAAGCATTAATCTATGTAATATAGAATCTGATAATAATGATCCCAGTAACTGGCAAGTCTCATCGGGAAATGAGGCTGGCATGTATCAAGGGTTTACGATAGTTGGTAACCCAGGAAGCGAAAGCATTTGCGGTGCAACAATTGCCGAGATCAGAATGACAGATGCTGACGGAGTACCACTCTTGAATGGTGAAAACGTCCTGGTCAGAGGCATAGCACATGGATCTAATCTTCGTCCATCAGGCTTGCAATTTACCTTAATCGATGAATCATTGAGTACGGGTATCGGTCTGTTTTCAGGAGGTGACAATTTTGGGTATACCCTTACGGAAGGTGATTTGATAGAAGTCTCAGGTACAGTGGGGCACTTTAATGGATTGACGCAGATATCCCTTGATGGAGTGACTTTGATAAGTCAAAACAATGCGTTAGTAGATCCAGCGGCTGTAACCGTGCTTGATGAATCTACAGAATCAATGTTGGTTAAAATAGAAGATGTGTCTTTAGTTGATCCTGCAGATTGGGAAGGCAACGGTGGAGGATTTAATGTAGATGTTACAGATGGTACGAATACCTATAATATCCGAATCGATAATGATGTAGATCTATCTAGTATGGAAGCACCATCAGGTACTTTTGATATCATTGGTATAGGAAGTCAATTTGACAATAGTGCCCCTTATACAGAAGGATATCAGCTTTTACCTAGACGTATGACAGATATCGACCCGTATGTCGTATCAGAAATAGAATATCCAGCAATGGAGATAAGCGACCTTAAGGTCAATAATGCGGATGGTACGGCAACTAATGATGGAATGAATGCCACTATAAGTGGAGTAGTACATGGAGTCAATCTTAGTACTTCTGGTCTTAGTCTTACGCTCATTGATCCTGATACAGGTGATGGTATACGTTTCATAGGATCACCTGTGATCCCTGCCGTTGAAGGTGATGAGATAGAACTGAAAGGTAAGGTAGATCAATTTAACGGTCTTACAGAGTTTGATTTTGATTCACTTAAAGTGTTGAATTCTGGTGTTGACCTTGTTGAACCAGTTGTAATAACCGAGCTTACAGAAGATACAGAGAGTCGTCTTGTGACGATCAATAACTTGACTTATGTCAATATATCTCAATGGGAAGGAGATGGAGGTGGATTCAATGTAGAACTTACTGATGGAACCAATATATATGATATGCGGATCGATAATGATACTGAGCTTAGCAGTATGCCTGCACCTACAGCTCCTTTCAATCTGACTGGTATTGGTGGTCAGTTTGATAGTGAGGCACCTTTCGACTCGGGCTATCAAATCCTACCTAGATATCTAGATGACTTTGATCAAATGGTGAATAATCAAAATGTCGACTTAACCACTGTTAGCCCTGTTAATACATTGGTGAATGATGTGATATTTATTCAATTTGATACCGATTATTCAGGAGGAGGTAATTATATACTTCGTGATATGAGAGGACAGCTTGTACAAGCAGGCCCATTATCTGACAAAATCTATGTCAATAAATTCGCAGCGGGGTTATTTTTGCTAGAGCTTGAAGTAGAAGGTAGAGCGAAGACTTTTAAAATAGCAAAGTATTAGAATAGCTTATTCTTGTATGAAATTTATAAGGGAGAATTGATCATTCAATTCTCCCTTTTTCTATGATTCAACTTCTAATAAATATCAGTTCCCCCTTTTCATCATAACTAGCTATTACACTTGGGGTAGCAGGTGATTTAGTCTTTCGTTCTTGGTATGAGGTATAATCTACCAACTCTATCAGCTTAGGATCAATGTCATCAAACGAATTAGGAAATGGAGAACCACTAAAGTTAGCTGATGTAGAGACTATAGGAGATCCTGTATGTTCGATGATGTCCTTAGTCAGTTTGTGATCTACAAGTCTTATGGCAACATTTCCATGTTCATTTAATAATTTGTCTGGGACATTAATTCCCTTGGGATATATGACAGTCAGAGGCTTTTTATGAAATGTAAGCAACGTTTCTACCCTTGGATGTATATCCTCTACATAGTTTTTAAGCATGCTGATACTGCTTACTAGCAATAGACATGGTTTATCAGCTGGTCGTTTTTTGATATTGTAGATACGTTCTATGGCGACACGTGATTTTAAAGAGCAAGCTAAGCCCCATATTGTATCTGTGGGGTGGAGTATTACCCCGTCGTCTTCAAGTATATTACTTATGTCGTCTAAGTCGTCCAGTAATTGCATTTCAAGTATTACCTTTAATTGAATGATGTAAGCATACAACAGTTAAAGCATCAAAAACGTTATCAACACGAAAATAATTATACAAATTTGAAAAACAATCATAAATATCTACGCATCTACCAAAGACTTCTTTTCTGCTTGATTACCTTGTCTATTGGATCTATTTATGCAGAATCTAGGCACATCATTGGAGGTGATGTTTATTATTCCTGTTTAGGTCAAGATACAGTCAATATGACCAATAGATATCGTATAGATGTCGTGATGTATCGAGACCCTTCAGACCCAAATGCTGCAGATTTTGATGATAATGCTCTTTTTGGAATTTGGAGAAATACTGGGGGAGGATATATTAGAGTGCTATCTAATGGAAATGATATCGTAAGTCCTCAAGATGTTTTTGGGGTTCAAGACGTAAATATTGATGATGTCAATCCCTGTATTATTATACCTCCAAACGTAGCGGTGGAAAGAGGTGAATACTCCTTTGAAGTAACGCTACCCATCATTGAGGGAGATTATTTAATTGGGTATCAGCGATGTTGTCGAAACAATAATATTTTTAACATCATAGATCCTCAAACTACTGGAGGTGTATTTGCAATTGAAATCACGGAAGAAGCACAACAGGTATGTAATGATAGTCCACGTTTCAATGAATTTCCACCTGTGGTGATATGTAATGGTCTTGAGCTAGAGTTTGATCATAGTGCTAGTGATTCTGATGGAGATTTGGTTATCTATGAGTTTTGTGCTCCAAGAGCTTCTGGTGGGATAGACGGAGCTCTTAACAACTTACCCAATAATACTTGTACTGGTGTTACGCCTTCTCCGCAAGGATGTCCTCCGCCTTGGGGTTTCGTTGCCTTTCAACCACCATATAGTATTGCTAATCCTCTTGGCGGTGATCCTCAAGTCACTATAGACCCTAATACAGGATTAATTTCGGGTGTTCCTTCATTAAACGGTCAGTTTGTAGTTGGAGTATGTGCCAAAGAATTTAGAAATGGTGTTTTGATCGGAGAAATCAGAAGAGACTTTCAGTTTAATGTGACTACCTGTGAGCCGACCGTATTTGCTGTCATAGAGCATGATATTTCTGTTGGTCAAAAGGAGTTCGTCATTAACTCTTGTGGAAATACAACGATTGATTTTGATAATCAAAGCTTCAATGAGCAATATATTGTAGGATATGATTGGACCTTTGATATCAATGGTACTATCGAAAAGTATGATACCCGTGATGTTACTGTAACTTTTCCAGATGTGGGTGAATATGAAGGGCGTATGATTGTCAATCCGGATACAGATTGTGCAGATACCGCTAATATTTTTGTAAACGTTTACCCTGAAGTTACGGCTGAATTTTCGTTTGATTATGATACCTGTGTAGCCGGTCCAGTTACATTTGATGATCAGAGTTTTACTGGTGCAGACGATATCGTAGCTTGGGAATGGTTATTTGATGACGGTAACGGATCAGTTATACAAGACCCTACACATCAATATGCGACCCCTGGTTTGAGACAGGTATCTTTGATAGCGGTTGACAACAATAATTGTACAGATACTCTGGTTCAGGATGTTTTATATCAACCTGCTCCACAGACATTAGTAGTTGCTCCTGATAGATTTATTGGATGTGCTCCTTCAGATATATTTTTTAATAATCTAAGTGCTCCTATAGATAGTACTTATCTAGTCGAGTGGGATTTTGGTGATGGCAATACTAGCAATGAGATTTCTCCAAGCCACATCTATGAAGATACGGGGGAATTTACCGTATTTTTAAAAGTCACGTCACCTATTGGCTGCGAGATCGAAAAAACTTTTAATAATCTCATTTTGATTAAAGACAAACCATTTGCCGACTTTATATATTCGCCACAGAATCCTAATCAATTCAACTCAACTGTAGAATTTACTGATCAATCTATAGATGCAAGCGAATGGCTTTGGAATATCGAAGGTGAGGCTAACTATAAATCTCAAAACGCCTCACATACCTTTAGGGATACAGGTATCTATAACGTGCAGCTAGTAGTGGAACACCTCTCTGGATGTACGGATACGGCATTTGCATTGGTCGACGTAGAACCACAGTTGACCTATTTTTTACCTAATGCATTCTCTCCTAATAACGATGGTAAAAATGATGTCTTTATAGGGAAAGGCTTTTTAGGTGGTTTTAGATCCTTTGAAATGAGTATTTGGAATAGATGGGGAGAGCAAATATATATGACAGAAGATCCTAATATAGGATGGAATGGATCTAAAGATAATACTGGTGCCAGCGCTCCACAAGGTGTATATGTTTATGTCGTGAATTATGTTGGTCCCAGAGGAGATGTACGTGAGTTGACAGGCCATGTAACCTTGATAAAATAGCGGTGCAGCACATATGCATTTAGGTGCAGAATAATTTTTTAAATAATTGAGATTATATATAAACAAATTACCTATCTTTGCGCCCACAAAAGTAGAGAGACATGAATTTACTGGATTACGTAAATAGCGAGTTAAAGAAAGAATCAAGGTTTCCTGATTTCAGACCTGGTGATAATATTGCTGTAAGTTATAAGATTATCGAAGGTGCAAAAGAAAGAATACAGATCTTCAAGGGAGATGTTATTCAGATTAAAGGTGCTGGTCTTTCAAAAACCTTTACAGTAAGAAAAATGTCAAGTGGAGTAGGAGTAGAGCGTATTTTCCCAATGGAATCTCCAAACATAGCAGAGATAAAAGTATTGAAGAGAGGTCGGGTGAGAAGAGCTAAACTTTATTATCTAAGAGGATTAGTTGGTAAAAAAGCTAAGATTAGAGAAAAGAAGTTCACTAAGAAATAATAGAAGCCGCATTTGCGGCTTTTTTTTTGCAAAAGACTCAACAACACTTACTACAAATCATTTTAACAGAGTAAATTTTAGGTAGCAGGAATGTTTTTCTTCGATCATGTGTTCTAATTGGCATAACCACTTATTGAGTATAATTATGTTTCAAGCATCTTCAATAACTATTTTTCTTTTTATCCTTACGATCCTACTTTTAGGTGCATGTAGCAACCCAATACCAGTAGAGACTGAGCTTCTGACGGGTAAATGGGAGTTGCTGGAAGCAACTAGGTCTGGGCAAAAATCCAAAAGCCTAGAAGGAGCATATCTTAAATTTTTAGAGGACTCTCTGCAAACGAATATGCTAGGCGATACTACAATGTACAAGTATACCCTAGAACAAAATGTACTGCATCAATATAGTGATCCCGAAATCCAATATCTTATTGAAGACATAAATCAAGATAGCTTAGTCATGACAAGCAAGATCATGAAAATTGATTTTACATTTCTATTTTTAAAAGCAAGGAAATGAAAAATGCATTGTTCTGCCTGTTGGTCTTGATTAGTGTCTGTCAGCTGTCTGCCTTAGATGCTTCTGTACAGTACAGTCGATACTATGATGATCAGCAAAATCCATATGTTGAGGTTTACATTAATATCATTTCCAGTACATTATCTACGTCATCTATAAAAGTACCAGGCGTTATTTTGACATTAACATTTGAGCAAAATGGTCAAATAGTGAATTATGGTAAGTTTAATATTGCCGCTCCACTGGAGAATGGTAAAGCTGATTTATTCGATATTCAGAGATTTAAGCTCTCTCCTGGTATATATACAGCAAAGTATGAAATAGTAGATATGCTGGATCCAAGTGCAGTCGTTAGAGGACAATCAGAGTTAAATATAGAGACTCAACCGTCCATCGGTCTTTCAGATATTACTTATTGTAGATCTATTAAAAATGATAATTCAGAATCCCGGAGTTCTAAAAATGGTTTGGTGATAGAACCTTTGGCATTTCAATATGCAGATGGAGGACTGAGTGCAATGCCGTTGTATTATGAGATCTACAGTAAAAAAAGTCCATCCAACGATACCGAAGATTATTTTATTCATTATGAGCTGTATGGGGAGACTGGCAAGGGCGATGAGATTCTGATTCGGGAGGCCTATAAAAAAGTAGCAATAAGGAGCATTTTACCAATGGTCTATAATCTAGATCTTAGCAGGGTAAGTTCCGGTACATATAGTCTTAAGATTAGCTTAATCAATAAGGAAAAGGATGTTTTGACTTCGACAAGATCTACACTTTTAAGGTCTAACCCTGCTCTTGATTATGAACTTGCTGCTGGTAATTCAGGTGAATTTGAAAATTCGTTTGCGACAAGAATTCCCACAGATAGTCTAGATTACTATCTGAAGTCAATTGCTCCTATCGTTTCCAATGCTATGGTTAATGTGCTGAACGAAGTGGAGAAGTCTAAGAATGAAAAATCAAAACGATTTTTTTTATATAAATATTGGTACGATCAATATCAAGAAAACGCGAATACGGGCTTTATCGCCTACAGTAAGGTAGCTAAAGCGGTCGACCGTTCTTTTAAATCAGGTTTTGGTTATGGTTTTGAAACAGATAGAGGGTTTACCTTTCTTAAATATGGTCAACCAGATGATAAAGTAAGTATCGAAGATGAACCGAGTGCCCCTCCATATGAAATCTGGCAGTATAACTCCATAACAAGTACTAAGCAAACTAATGTCAAATTTCTGTTTTATAACCCTACACTAGCTAATGGCGATTATCGATTGTTGCATTCTAACTGTCGTGGAGAACGAAATAATCCCCGATGGGAAGTCGATCTATATCGCAGTGCATTATCTGAGCAAGAAGGCGTCACAGTGGATACTGAAAATATGCCTGATAACTTAAATAGAAATGCTCGTAGATGGTGGAATGATATCTGATATTTTTTCGATAATCGGCTATTTTCTTTCCCTTATTCTTAAAGTAGACAATTCTTACCGTTGTTATTTTTTTACTTTTGTGCCATGATTAAAAACCATAACATGTTCAAATACATTCCGATCGCGATACTCTTTTTATCATGGGTTTGTAGTTTGCAAGGACAGACTGGTCTTATCAAGGGAGTCGTTTTAGATCAAGAAAGTGGTGAGCCTGTAATCTATAGTAATATACAACTAGAGGGTAGTACGATTGGTACTAATTCTGACCTAAATGGATTTTATACATTGGCAAAAGTACCGGCTGGTGAATATACCATGATCACTACTTATATTGGTTATGATACGATACGTACTCCGATTACTATTGTAGCAGATAAAATCGTCACTAAAAATATATACATGTCAAGTGGTGGTGTCAACCTCGGTGTCATAGATATATCTGCACGTAGAGAGCAAGCTCGTACTGAGGTACAGATTTCAAAAGTGCAAGTGTCTAGAAAGCAAATCAAAAGTCTCCCATCGACTGGTGCAGATGCAGATATTGTGCAGTATTTACAGGTTTTACCTGGAGTAATATCAACTGGTGATCAAGGAGGACAATTGTATATACGAGGGGGGTCGCCTGTTCAGAATAAGATTCTTTTAGATGGTTTGACTCTGTACAATCCTTTTCACTCTATAGGTTTTTACTCTGTATTTGAGACGGAGTTGATAAAAAATGTAGATGTACTTACTGGAGGATATAATGCCGAGCACGGTGGACGTATCTCGGCTATCGTAGATATTAAAACTAGAGATGGTGACAAAAAACGATGGGGAGGTCAAGTTTCGGGTTCTCCATTTATGTATAAAGGACTTATAGAAGGGCCTTTATTAAAATTTAATGAAGAAAGAGGATCTAGTATTTCTATGGTATTGACGACTAAGCAGTCTATCATTGAGGAAACCTCTCTGAATTTTTATCCAAATGCAAGTATTAACGACACCATAGGTTTACCATTTTCATTTAATGATACGTATGGTAAGATAAGTTTCAACTCACAAGGGGGTAATAAACTCAGCCTTTTTGGGTTCAATTTTGAAGATTCATACAATAATCCTTTATTAGCAAATGTTGGATGGACTAATGTGGGAGGAGGTGCAAACTTTACCTTGGTTCCTTCTGGTGCAAATATCTTACTAAATGGACATATCGGATATACCAATTATGAAACTTCAATCAATGAGATCAACGCAGATCCGCGAAGTTCAGATATTAGAGAATTAGAAGCTGCATTTGACTTTACCATTTTCGGTGATCAAAGTGAGATTAACTATGGAATTGAATTAAGAAGTATCAGAACAAATTTCGAGTTTGTCAATCCATTTGGTCTAAACCTGCAACAACTACAAAACACGACAGAGTTTTCAGGATTTTTAAAGTTTCGTCGAGTCTTTGGAGGGTTAGTGATAGAGCCGGGTATGAGAATTCAATATTATGCATCTCAACGACAGGCTTCATTAGAACCGCGCTTTGGAGTTAAATATAATATAACGGATAAGCTTAGGTTCAAAGGAGCTGCTGGTATATATTCTCAAAATATATTAAGCACGTCCAATGAGAGGGATGTGGTCAATCTATTCAGTGGCTTTCTTTCTGGTCCAGAATCTCAAGTGGCCGCTTTTGATGGTGGATTTGCCCCTGATAAGCTTCAGAAATCAAGGCATTTAGTCGGTGGATTTGAGTACGATTTTACGAATGACTTAACGATTAATGTAGAAGGATACTTAAAACAATTTCCACAGCTTGTTATCGTAAATAGAAATAAAATAGACCCTTCTGACCCTGATTATAGCACGGAGGAAGGTGATGCATATGGTGTAGATTTCTCGCTGAAGTATGAGAAAAAGAAATTTTATGCATGGATGACTTATTCGTATGGTTTTGTCAATAGATTTGACGGCGAACAAGAGTACCCGACAGTTTTTGATCGGCGACACAATGCTAATATGCTTTTAACCTATAACTTAGATACGAAAGGAGATTGGTCAATAAGTGCTAGGTGGAATCTTGGATCTGGTTTTCCATTTACGCAGACAACAGGTTTTTATAATTACAATGCACTACAAGGAGGTGTGAGCACGGATGTACTGACTAGCAATCCTGAGGATATAGGGATCATATTCTCAGATACAAGAAATGGAGGAAGATTACCATATTATCATAGACTTGATATCTCCATGACTAAAATATTTAGGCTCACAGAACACCAAAATATTGAGCTTGTCGCTTCAGTATCAAATGCATACGATCGGGCTAATATTTTCTACTTCGATCGTGTTGCGTATGATCGCGTTGACCAATTACCAATATTACCATCCATAGGTGTTAAAGTCAATTTCTAACTACCGTTTTTCTAACTACAGATAAATAAAATAAAATACTATCTTTGCAGCGCTAAAAACTTAGGATCGCTTGCGATTGCGCTAAGTATGGTTTACCCAAATAAATTTTAGTTAAATGCCAGTAAAAATTAGACTAGCCAGAAGAGGTCGAAAAAAGAGACCATTTTACCACATTGTGATTGCCGATAGTAGAGCTCCAAGAGATGGTAGATTCATTGAAAAAATAGGATCATACAATCCTATGACTAAACCTGCAACCATAGAAATAGACCGTGATGTTGCTTTCGATTGGTTACAAAAAGGTGCACAGCCTACTGATACAGTAAAGGCAATCCTTAAATTCAAAGGAGTACTTTATAGAAAGCATCTACAAAGAGGAGTTTCTAAAGGAGCGATGACTCAAGAAGAAGCAGATACTAAATACCAAGAGTGGATCGCAGCTAAGGATGCTAAGATTGCGGAGCGTTTCGCTCAAACTGCTCAAGAAAAAGCTGATAGAAATAAGCTTATTTCTGGAGTAGCTAAGGCAGCTCCAAAGATAGTAGATGAAGATGCGGGTGCGGAATTTAGAGAAGATGCAGAAGGTACTGTGTCTGATGCAACAGAAGCAGTAGAGTCAACGGACACTGCAGCTGGCGAAGAAGAGTAATATATTTACAATCTTCTTCGAGTAAATCGAAGACTAACATAACATTTAAAACAACCTGATAAAGGCTTAAATCTTTATCGGGTTGTTTATTATATAAATATTAGCTAAATAAACACTAAGATGGAAGAGCTCAATAAAATATACCAAACAAGCCTTGATAATATTAAATCAACGATTCAAAGTTCTGATATACTTGCTAAATATCTGGATGAAGAGGAAGATGATATCTATCAAGAAATGAGAGAACAATTTGAGCCTCAGATTGAAGAGTTACATAATAAAGTAGCTGCTGAAAATCCATTACAACTGGTTAAATTTGAAGAATATATATTTGATGATGAATTTGAAGGACTATATCTTCCTAGAATTCTGGGATACTCAGTATTGCGAGGTGAGATCAATAGCAGAATCAAATTTATCAGACCTCAAGATCACTTCAAAGATGTACTAGTGACGATTTGTAATTCAAACAATTTTGAAATTTTAAAGCAAAGAATCGGTCAAGCAATTCAAGTCGGATTTGCTTTAAGTAGCGATATTTGGATTACCAATATCATCAACAGCATTGCAAATAAAAAGGTAAAATCTTTTCTAGCCGCTCAGAAATTAGATAAGTATAGAGATCAGCAAATACGACTTTCAGGTCTGGTTAAGTATCGTAAGCAGTTTGAAAGTTTGAACTACCAGACGGCCGAGTTCCCACAAGATCATACTTCTTTAGTTCACTTGTCTCCATCCTTAAAGTCGTTTATTAAATATCGAGCAAACAATAGTTTTGACAACAGTAGTTTGATGCCATCAATCGATGCATTCATCAACAACAAAAATATTGTTGGAAGTCAAGAATATTGTGAGCTACTCATTTTGATTTCAAAAGCCATAGATCTAGACGCCACAACCAAAAAATCTATGGTAGCAGCACTAGAAAGTATAAGAGAAAATGATAGCGAATTTGGTGATGATTTCTTTTCGATAATCAATCATTACTTCGAATCGGGTTACACATTTAGCATAGAAGATAGTCAGCGATTATCGTCCGTAGTGACTAGAAATATTAAGGATGAGCTTTCCGTATTTTTCAACCTATTAGACATCGTACTATCCAAAGGGTACATACATGAAGAATCCATAGATGCTGTTCGAGTATTTTATGATGCTCATGAAGGTTTATCTGTACAGAATGAGAGTCTACGTTATTTCTTAAAAGGTTATTTTAAATCTTTTATGAAAAATCTAAGCGTAGAGAGCTATCAAGACTATTTTGAAATGAACAAGACTTTTGTAGCATACATCTCTATATTCTCGAATCAAGAGTTCAATCAAAGCATAAAGGAAATGTCGCTCGCTTATGTCAAGAAGCTTAAAAAACGTTACACAGATAAGCGAGGCAAGGATTATCAAGACATCAAGAAGTTTGTGAAATCTACATTCTTGGATTTAGGTTTTATGAAGGAGAAAGGACTTGTTGAGTTCTTCAAGACAAAACGAAAAAAATCATAGTATTATCGACGATTGATTAGATATCCTATACTTAGGTCGAAACTAATGAATACTTTGAATACGTTTTAGAGACATGGTACAGCAACTCTTATTAGGTATTCGCTCATATTTTACAGCGTTCCAACTATTGTCAAAATATCGGTTATGGAACTATCTGATCATATCCGGTATCATCTCTCTCGCGATCGGAGGATTGATAGTAGGTGCATCATATATCACTGCTCCATCTATTTCAAATTTTATGATAAATGCTTATCCATTTGACTGGGGAAGGTCTATCATAGAGAAAATTGGAGTTTATGTCGTTGGAATTACGATGGTCACTTTTGGATTTTTTATTTACAAGTATTTAATCCTAATCATTCTTTCGCCACTTATGGGGCCTCTTTCAGAGACATTAGAAAAGAGAATCACAGGAACCAAAGTAGGTGATTCTGGAGTAATGTTTTTTTTCAAATCCCTTTTTAGAGGTATAAGAATTTCTTTACGTAATCTCACCAGAGAGTTGTTATTGATTATTCTCGTTTCTATTGCTGGTCTTATTATTCCACCTGTCGCCGTCGTATCTACCGCTGTAATCTTTTGTATTCAAGCATTTTACGTGGGCTTCGGTAATATGGATTATTTCTTAGAGCGTAGAACAACAGTAAAGGGATCTATACATTTTGTTCGTCAAAATAAACCTTATGCTTTAGGTAACGGAATTGCATTTTTGGGCTTATTGGCAATCCCAGTTCTAGGTCTGTTTGTGGCACCAGCCTTAGGGACGATAGCAGCTACATATAGTATTTTGACTTCCGAGCATATCGTAGAATAATTCTTGAAGATCATAAAGGATCAAATAAACCTAGTATACACAATATGCCTTTATATTTGTGACATGCTTATTAACTAGAGCTTATGAGTAAGAAAGGAAAGGTATTGGTGGCGATGAGTGGAGGCATAGACAGCACTGTGACCGCCATGATGCTACACGAAGAAGGGTATGAAGTGATAGGTATTACCATGAAAACATGGGATTATGCTAGTTCTGGTGGATCTTCAAAAGAGACAGGATGTTGTAGCTTGGACAGTATCAATGATGCTCGGCAAGTATCCGTTGATATGGGTTTTCATCACTTTATTATCGATATCAGAGATGAGTTTGGTGATTTTGTGATTGATAATTTTGTAGATGAATATATCGCAGGACGGACTCCGAATCCTTGCGTATTATGTAATACACATATTAAATGGAGTGCCTTACTCAAAAGAGCTGACGCCATGGATTGTGAATTTATTGCAACAGGTCATTATGCCAAAGTAAATGAACTGAATGGCCGTAAATTCGTCACAAAGAGTAAAGACTTAAAAAAGGATCAGTCGTATGTATTGTGGGGGTTGTCACAAGAATGCCTAAGTCGAACACAATTTCCCCTAGGTCCTTACAATAAAACGGAAGTCAGGCAACTTGCTAAAGACTACGGTTATGACGAACTCTCAAAAAAAGGGGAGAGCTACGAAATATGCTTCGTCCCTGATAATGATTATCGTGGTTTTTTGAGTAGGAGGGTAGAAGGATTAGAAGAAAGGGTGAATGGTGGAGCATTTGTAAATGCTGCTAATGAAAAGATTGGAACACATAGAGGTTATCCTTTTTTTACTATAGGTCAGCGTAAAGGCTTAGGGCAAGCCTTTGGAGAGCCTATGTATGTCACAGAAATCATTGCTGATAAAAATCAAGTACGTCTTGGTCCTGTGAGTGAATTACTTAAGAATGGAGCCGTGATAGGAAAAACGAATCTCTTGAAATATGATCGCCTTGAAGGTCAGAAAGAATTTGTTACGCAAGTAAGATATAATGATTCAGGTACTATAAGTACCGTATCTCACGTTAAAGACAGTAATGATATCGAAGTTGAATTTCATGCTAATGTAAGAGGAGTAGCTCCTGGACAATCAGCGGTATTTTATGAAGGGGACGATGTCGTAGGAGGAGGAATTATCATGAAAAGTCTCTAATCCTTAATAAATCAACTTTGATTCAAATTAAATTTTATTCATATTTGTATTAAATTGATTTTCAATAGTTATGAGACATTTATATCTAGTTGTGGCTGTTTTGATTATTTTCTCCTCGTGTAGGGATGAATCTATAAGCAGTGATTTGGAATCTAGTTTTCGTTACTATCCGTTGGAGGTTGGGAATACCTGGATTTATGCGGTAGACTCTATGCTATATCTGCAAGGTGGCATATCACGTGATACGAGCTCGACATTCATCAAAGAAGAAATTACAGCACAACTAAGTTCAACGCTTGATGAAGACTATGTATTAACTCGATCTCTTCGTAAATCTGAAAATGATCCGTGGCAGATTTCTGATGTTTGGACGGTGTCTCGTAATGGGAATAGAATTACTAAGACAGAAGAAAATCTTGAGTTCGTTAAGTTGCAAGCTCCAGTATCAGAGGGCAGCACTTGGGCTCCCTATGCACTTTTTGATAACTTTATAGAAGTATCAATAGGAGGTGAAATTATGGCACCTTATACTAATAATGAAGCTAGTGTGGAAATTAATTCTACAGAAGTTATAGAGGGAGTGGAGTTTGATGAAGTTATTAAAGTGGCTGTGGGGCAGGAGTTTAATAATAATATTGCCTTTCGAGATAGAAACGAGTGGTATGCAAAAGATATAGGTTTAATCTATAAAAAAGAGGTTGTGTTGGATTGCCGATCTAGTGAATGCGATACCACGGTGCCTTGGTTGGATAGAGCAAGGCAAGGTTACACGATGGAAATGAGATTGTTAAGCTTCACCAATTGATTTATGGATGCGATCTCTCAATTGACAAAAGGTTTTATTTGTGTAGCACAGATATCAAAGACTAAAGGCTACGATGGTACTATCATATGTGATATTGAAGAGCATTATCTATCGGATTTGAAAAATGCGCCGGGTATATTTGCAATACATAAGGGCTCTTTGATACCGTACTTTTTAGATACATCGAAGTCTAATCTTAAGGATGGTTTTCTCAAGTTTGATACCATCAATGACAAAGAGTATTGGGTTGATATAAGTCCAAGACAGTTGTTTCTTGCTGAGCGAGATATAAAAGATATAAGGCCCCAATCTCAGGCGGATTCTTTTGTCGGTTGGTCTCTTTTTAATGAGGAGGAAAATATTGGTATCATCGCAAGTATCGAAGAATATCCTCAACAGATCATGCTCATAGTGAAGAATGATAGCAAATCCTTTTTAATTCCCTTTCATCAAGAATTTATAATGGACATTTCCGAAATCGCTCAATCTATTACACTCCAGCTACCTGAGGGACTTTTAGACCTTTAAGGCAGATCTATATTCGTATTTCAATTTTAATAAGGTAGATTTCTATACTTAACTATCTTTGCACCATGATAGACAAAATTCTCATTCTTGATTTTGGATCTCAGTATACCCAGCTGATCGCCCGGAGGCTTAGAGAGTTAGAAGTATTCTGCGAAATCATTCCATATAATAAGTCATTCGAGATTACTAATAATCTAAAAGCCGTTATCCTATCTGGAAGTCCTTTTTCAGTATTGGATAAGAATGCCTTACAGTTTGATTTAGATCAAGTTGTGGGAAAAATTCCAGTATTAGGGGTCTGCTATGGTGCTCAATATATAGCTCAGAAGTATGGTGGTAGAGTCGAG
Source organism: Saprospiraceae bacterium (assembly GCA_020629715.1). GTDB lineage: Bacteria > Bacteroidota > Bacteroidia > Chitinophagales > Saprospiraceae > JAHDGW01. Next base: position 191,814 of record JAHDCU010000002.1, on the reverse strand, counting down.
AAATCGGAGCATAGAGAATATGGCAAAGCCTCACTCAATATGGCCAGTTCTGATTCTGTTCTATTTGATGGAATTGATCATCAAAGCACAGTTTGGATGTCTCATGGAGATAGTATTTTGGGTCTAGGAGATTCTTTCGAAGTGATAGCCTCCACAAATGATATACCTGTTGCAGCCTACAGGAGTAAAGAAACAGTTTTTGAGCATCCAGTGTACTGTTTGCAATTTCATCCTGAGGTGACTCATAGCCTCGAAGGATCAAAAATGTTGTCAAATTTTGTTGATAATATTGCTAAATGTGCAAGAGATTGGACGTCACAATCATTTATTGAGGATACTACGCAAAGGCTTAAAGAAAAGCTTGGCGATGATCAAGTTATATTAGGGCTATCAGGTGGAGTAGATTCTACGGTTGCGGCTACTTTGATAGATAGAGCAATAGGCGATAGGTTAATCTGCATATTTGTGGATAATGGTCTATTGAGAAAGAATGAATTTGAGCAAGTACTAGAAGACTACAAAGTACTTGGATTAAATGTGGTCGGTGTTGATGCTAAAGAAGATTTCCTATCGGAGCTTGAGGGAGTCAGTGACCCAGAGCAAAAAAGGAAAACTATAGGACGAGTATTCATAGAGGTATTCGAAAGAGAATCGAAAAAATATAAAGATGCAAAGTGGCTTGGTCAAGGAACCATTTATCCTGATGTGATCGAGTCTGTATCTGTACATGGTCCTTCTGTAACCATCAAATCGCATCATAACGTTGGAGGATTGCCAGATAAATTGGGACTACAGATTGTAGAGCCTCTACGGATGCTGTTTAAAGATGAGGTTAGGCGAACGGGGCGAGCACTAGGACTCCCAGATCTACTGATTGGTAGGCATCCATTTCCAGGTCCAGGATTGGCGATTAGAATACTTGGGGCATTATCCAAAGAGAAGATTGCTCTCAATCAAGAGGCTGATTATATATTCATTCAACATCTGCGCAAGAGTGGATGGTATGATAAAGTTTGGCAGGCTGGAACAATTTTACTCCCTGTACAAAGCGTTGGTGTCATGGGAGATGAACGTACCTATGAGTTTACTATCGCCTTGCGATGCGTAAACTCTGTAGATGGTATGACAGCAGAGTGGAGCCATTTGCCACATGATCTTTTAGGAGAGATCTCGAGTGATATTATTAATAAAGTAAAAGGAATAAATAGAGTAGTATATGATATCAGCACAAAACCACCAGCGACTATTGAGTGGGAGTAGATTATTAGTCTACTGCTTATTTTGCGGTTTATTATTTTTTGCCTGTGGATCTACGAAGGAAATTAAAAATCGTAGTCAATCTACCAAAAAGGCAACTAGGCCATTATCTGAAATAACCAAGAAAAACCAAAAAGCTATCATAGATACGGTACAATGGGTTATGTCAGATGAAAATATTACCCCTCCGATCACCAAATCAGATGATACTCCAATCAGTAAAAAAGCGGTTTATAACGTGACGCTTTTCATTCCTTTTTCAGCCAATGACTTCAAATCAAGAAAAGTACTTGAATCAAGAAATGGAGAACGTTTTGCTAATTATTATGCAGGTCTCAAAATGGCTCTTGAGGAGTCTACAGATAGGATATCAAGTACTTTTAATATCAATGTCGTCGATAGTAAAGATCAAGATATACAAAGTAAACTCCGTACGAGCAACTCCAAAAATGCAGATATTATCATTGGACCCTATGATCGCGATCAGTTAAAAGAAGTGATAAAGTTTGGTAAAGAAAATGATATTGTAGTTGTATCTCCGTGGCAAGCGTTACACTCGGATAATATCAATCCTAATTACGTACAGTTACGTCCTAATCTTAAGGATTATTATGCAAAAATACTTTCCACTTGCATCCAGAGAAATAATCCAAAGGAAATAATGATTCTAACCAGAGAGGGTGATAAACGAGATAAAAAGAGATTAAACTCTCTTCAAAACATGATTAAAGAGCTAGAATTATTACCAAATGGAGAGTCTCTAGCAGAGTTAGAATTGAATGTAGATTCTCTCAATATGGGTGAATCCGCTTATGACTCCATCTTTTATGACATGAACAAAAGTGTTTTCGTTATCCCTAATTGGTCTAGCAAAGATGAATCCTTCGTTTATAATGCGCTACGTAGGTTGAGTGTTGAGCGCGGGCTAAATAATGTAGAGGTATTCGGAATGCCAATACTACTCGAATCCGAACGAATAGATTTTGATTTTTTTAAGACTCTAAATCTACATACGGTAAGATGGAAGTTTGTAGACACGAAGAGTTTTGATGTAAAGAACTTTAGAAAGAAGTTTTTAGAAAAGTATCAGTCCATTCCTACGAATGATGCACTTGATGGGTACGATATGATGCATTTTTTGACAACACATATAGATCGCTACGGTAAGTACTTTCAGCATCAGCCGATGATTGAGCAGGAGTATTTACAGACAGACTTTCATCTCCTTCAAGAAGGAGATGATACTATAGAATTTAGCGATAACTCTGATCAGTCAGGACGCTATTTTGTCAATAAACATCTTGATGTTGTTAGATTCAATGGACGTTCGTTTGAGCGTATCAGATAGCCAATCATAGCCAGTGCTTACAGATAAAAGAAAAGAGAAGTTTCAGCAAGTCATCAGTAGGCGACAGTACGATCTGACAGTAGTATTGGAGAATGTACATGATCCTCATAATATCGGAGCGGTAATGCGGACTTGCGATGCTATTGGAATATCAGAAATGTATATTTTATATACTGAAAAAGAACTCAAAAATAGGTCAGAATATGTTGGTTTTAATAGTTCGTCGGGCAGTAGAAAATGGGTGAAGGTGCATTTTATGTATAATGTCCATGAGTGCTTTGCTATGATCAAGAAGAAGTATAAAAATGTTTTTGCAACCCATATGGCTGAGGATTCAGTTTCTTTATATGATTTAAATTTGAGTCAGTCGGCGGCCTTAGTATTTGGAAATGAGCATAATGGTATATCACGGGAAGCATTGTCGTATGTAGATGGCAATTTTTTGATCCCTCAATATGGTATGGTCCAGAGTCTAAATATCTCCGTGGCCTGCGCTGTAAGTCTATATGAAGCCTCTCGACAACGTAAAGTCAAAGGTAAATATGATATCAAGTTTGATCTAGATATCCCCAATCATAAAAGGCTTTGGGATCGCTATAATGAAAATCATAAGCCTAGAGACGAAAAGTCATAGACCAAGCTCTACGTCTGACTATTTATTTAATATTTCAGCTTAATTTACTTAGTGCTATTTTGATTCTAGACATTGCTTCTTTAAGCTGATCTTCTGAGGCGGCATAAGATATGCGCATACAGTGATTATTTCCAAAGGCCGATCCTGCAACAACTGCTACATGTGCTTCTGTCAGAATATATTCTGCAAAATCAGAGCTGTCTTTGATCGTCATGTCACCATTTGACTTTCCAAAAAATGCACTAATATTTGGGAAGGCATAAAAAGCTCCTTGAGGATGATTCATCTTGATGCCTTCAATATCTTCGAGTAGACTGATCATAAGTTCTCTTCTCTTTTCAAATGCTTCTTTCATTTTATGGCTTGGCTCTAAGCTGGAGAGTAATGCATGAGCAGCAGCCATCTGACCAAATGCAGTAGCACCAGACGTGCATTGCCCTTGTACTTTGGCACATGCCTTAGCAAGCCATGTAGGAGCACCTATGTATCCCAGTCTCCATCCAGTCATAGCAAATCCCTTAGAAAATCCATTTACAGTGACCGTGCGGTCTTTAAGCGAAGGTATCGAGCCAATGCTAAAATGCTTTCCAGTAAAGTTGATGTATTCATATATTTCATCACTGATCACAATGATATTTGGATAATTTTCAAGCACTTTTGCAATAGCTTCCAATTCCTCTTTAAGATAAACCGATCCTGTCGGATTACAGGGAGAAGAGAATAAAATAGCTTTTGTCTTATCTGTAATTGCTGCTCTAACCTGATCTGGAGTTACTTTAAAATCATTATCAATAGTAGCGGCAAGATTTACAGGGACACCTCCTGCTAAACTTACGATATCGAAATAAGACACCCAATATGGCGTAAAGATGATGACTTCATCACCAGGATTGAGTATAGCATCACATATATTGGCAATGCTCTGCTTGGCACCATTGGATACGACTATTTGATTGATGTCAAAATCTAAATCATTATCTCGTTTAAATTTGGTAACTATAGCTTCCCTCAAGACAGCAAGGCCAGCTACGGGGGTATATTTGGTATGCCCATCATCTAGCGCTTTTTTAGCAGCTTCTTTTATGTGAGCAGGAGTATCAAAGTCTGGTTCTCCTAAACTTAGGCTTATAACATCATGTCCATGAGATCTAAGATCACGTGCCTTTTGCGCCATTTTTAAAGTTGCTGACTCTGAAAGTGATTTTATCTTTTCTGAGAGGATATTTTGAGCTAAATCTTGCATAGACTTTAAGTATTTAAAATGTTGCGACAAAGATATTTGTAGCATTTGGCATTCATGCTTATTTATATGAGATATTTCATTCATATTTGAAAAATAATTCATCTTTTGACTCAATACATGAGCATGATACAAGTATATGTAACAGGTGGCACTTTTGATAAAGACTATAATTACATCACAGGTAAGTTGTACTTCAAAGATAGTCACTTGAATAAAATGTTTGAGAGGGGTAGAAGTACCCTTGATATTGATGTAAAAACATTGATGATGCTAGACAGTCTAGAAATGACGGCTGCTGATCGTGAAATTATTATACATAGTTGTCGTAACGCCAAGACTAATCAAATAGTCATAACTCATGGTACTGATACGATGGTCGAGACGGCCAGAGTATTGGCCGATGCCAGCATAGACGGAAAAACTATTATCATAACAGGAGCTATGGTTCCTTATGCATTTGGAAGTAGTTCGGATGGATTTTTTAATCTTGGATCGGCATTAGCATTTGTACAGACTTTAGATGAGGGTGTTTATATTGGTATGAATGGAAGATGTTTTGACTGGAATAACGTAAGGAAAAATACTAAAACGGGTTATTTCGAGCCTTTACATGGATAATGTAGACTATCGAGGGTTAAAGTCTGAAAAGCAGTTACAAACGTATTATAAAATATTCTTATATTTGTAGAATGTTGATCCCAAAATCAATTGACTTAATCATATAGAATCGTTTTTTCATGAAAAAGTTAGCGACAGCTTTACTATTTACCTTCATCGTGGTGACTAGCTCTTATGCTCAAAATCCTAGTTATAAATATGGTCTTACTACTAAGACTCTATTTATGGATTATCAGTCTCAACAGGACGGTGGATCCATTTCAGATTTTAAGAGTTATCATTATGGATTCGAACTGGGATTTTTATACAACCTTCAAGAAAATGTAAATTTAGTATTTCCAGTCAAAGTAGGGGTCGTGAAGAGCCACGTTGAGTTGGATAATTTCCATAAGACCGTTGCAGGATTAGATGCTCAACTACAATATCAATTTTTCAAGCCGGAAACTAAAATCATTCCATATATCATGGGGGGATTAGGCGCTCATACTGAGACGGAGGGTGAGACAAATGTACAAGCACCGGTAGGGGCAGGGATCAATATTAAAATGGCTGATAATGCCTATTTTAATATTCAATCAGAATACAGATTTTCTCTTTCGCAAGATAGGAATCACCTGCATCATGGACTGGGTTTCGTATATCTGTTCGGTGCAAGAGGTGATCAACCTATGAAGGCTAAAGAAGAAGTAAAAGAGGGACCTGATAGTGATGGTGATGGCTTAGCAGATGAGATTGATTTATGTCCTCAGGACTTTGGATCTAGAGATCTCAATGGTTGTCCTGATAAAGATGGAGATGGAATAGCTGACTACGAAGATGCTTGTCCCGAATATGCTGGTTTGAAAGTATTTAAAGGTTGTCCTGATAGTGATGGAGATGGTATTTCAGACAATGAAGATGAGTGCCCTAATATGGCTGGATTGAGTACTAATAAAGGATGTCCAGATAATGATGCGGATGAGGATGGTATCCCAGACGCTTTAGATAAGTGTCCAAATATTGCGGGTTCGGCAGCCAATAATGGTTGTCCTACAGAAGATTCTGATAGAGATGGTATCCCTGATGCTGAAGATAAATGTCCTAATGACAGAGGAAGTATCTCAGCTGGAGGTTGTCCAGATGCGGATGGTGATGGTATAGCTGACTTTGCAGATAAATGTCCTAATAAGGCTGGCTTAAGTGTATATAGTGGTTGTCCAGATACTGATGGAGATGGTATAGATGACGGTAGAGACAAATGTCCTAATAGTGCGGGTCCTGTTTCGACTCAGGGCTGTCCTGAGATAGATAAGGCAGATGTTGAATTCTTAGAGACCGCGATGAGAGCCGTGCAATTTGACACCGGTAGGGCAACACTCAAACCTGCTTCTCTTAGAGTATTGCAACAGATCGCTAGTATAATGAATAAATATCCTGATTTCAATCTAAGTATCAACGGTCACACGGATAACACAGGTAGTGCAAGGGCTAATCAGCAACTGTCAGAGCGCCGTGCTAAGTCATGTTATGATTATCTATCTCGTCAAGGAATATCTATATCTAGAATGAACTACACAGGTTATGGAGAAAGTACTCCGATCTCTGATAACAGTACATTAAGAGGTAGAGCCTTGAATAGACGTACAGAGTTCAACCTTGTGCCAAGAAACTAAGCAAGAGATAAAACAATATAATACTAGGGAAATTGACTACGGTTGGTTTCCCTTTTTTTATTTCTTTATGTAGAAGCTAAAAGTTCTTCCGATTTCTTAAAATTACACTTTAGACAAGTGGAAGACTGTCTAACTATGAGTTGTATCGTTTGAATAGTATTTTACTTGATAAAGCCTATGATTCAAGTGAATTGTTCAGTTTTTATGACTTTTTAAAAGTCAGTATTTTCCACATTCTCAGCTTTTACCAATACAGCAGCTTTCATATCTTCCTTGTATTTCAATAGTTTTTGATATAACGATGGATCACTAGTCGCTAAGATATGAGCAGCTAGTATTCCTGCGTTTTTGGCTCCGTTAAGGGCTACAGTAGCGACAGGTATTCCATTAGGCATTTGTAAAATAGATAATATAGAATCCCATCCGTCAATAGAATTGCTTGATTTGATAGGTACACCTATCACGGGCAAAGGAACCAAAGAAGCGACCATCCCTGGTAAGTGAGCTGCTCCACCTGCACCTGCGATGATGACTCGTATTCCTTGATCATATGCATTTTCAGCATATTCCATCATTCGTTGTGGTGTTCGATGGGCAGAGACGACCGTCATTTCATATTCAATACCTAGTTCTTTCAGTACAACGGCTGCTGATTTCATTACGGGTAGATCAGAATCTGATCCCATGATAATTCCTACTTTACTCATAATTTTTGTTTCGTTTTTCGTTGTTCGATGATCGTGTTACCTTGATCTCTGTTCTTGAACCTAGATCCGACCAGCGACTCCCGATTACCGACTCTCGATGCCCGAATTAAATCCATTTATTTAGATATTACGTGTAATCGATCTTTAAGTATTCTCGCTCTTTTGATAGCATCTTCTAATGATCGAGCTACCACCGTAGCATGCCCCATTTTTCTAAAAGGTTTGGTTGTGGTTTTACCATAGAGATGTATATGCGCCTCAGGTATTTGAAGACACTCCTCTAAACCATCATAACTGGCGTCTCCAGTATGATCAGGATGTCCAAGTATATTGACCATAGCGACTGGCGATAAGATATCTGTCTTACCCAATGGAAGATTCATGATAGCCCTGATATGTTGTTCATATTGAGAGGTAGCATTGGCCTCTATAGTATGATGACCACTATTATGGGGGCGTGGTGCAACTTCATTGATCAATACTTCTCCAGACTTAGTTACAAATAACTCGACGGCAAGCAACCCTACAATACCCATTTTCTGTACTAATGCTTCTGATATTCTTTTGCACCTTTCTTGGAGATCTTCACTTATTTTTGAAGGGCTTATTAGAAATTCTACTAAGTTGGCGGTAGGGTGAAACATCATTTCTACTGCAGGAAAGGACTGCACTTCTCCTTTCGGATTCCGAGCTACTATGATGGATATTTCTGTTTCAATGTCTACTAAGTCTTCAATCACTGAAGGAACATCAAATATTTGATCGAAATCAGATTCAGCTTTGATGATCGTAACACCTTTGCCATCATAACCATCAGTTCTTGATTTTTGTACAAATGGAAGTTTTATGTTTCCTGATTCGATCAAGCTTAGCACCTCGGACTTATCTGCAGATAGTATGAAATCACTAGTTGGAAAACCTGAGTCTTGATAAAATGACTTTTGGAGCCCTTTGTCCTTAATGGTATCCAAAATATCTGGCTGAGGATATACTTTCTTACCTTGAGCAACTAGGTCATGAAGTGCTTGGGTATTGACTGCTTCAATTTCAACGGTAATGATATCCATTTCACTACCAAAAGCCATCACGTCTTCATATCTAGTAAAATCACCGTAGATTACATTTGGCCATATTTTGGGAGTAGGGAAGTCTTTATTTTTTTCTAAAATATAAAGCGGGTAACCCAACTTACTTCCAGCTTGTACAAGCATTTTACCTAATTGACCTCCACCTAGTATTCCTACTTTTTGCTTTAATATATTTGACATAACACAAAGTTATAAAATGGTCAGTCAACAACAGCGAATTATTGTAGTTCAAACTTAAAGTTTCGGTGAGGAAGTATTTGATTAAAAAGATTGAGGTTGTCATGTGTGATATATACTACTCTGGGATATCCACCGGTGGTTTGTCCATCACGAAGGATGACCATGAGTTCACCATGATAATTAAGTTGAATCATACCAGGAATAATACAATTGGAATACTTAGGATACTCTTGAAGATCTAGTTGTTCAGTGGTTTTTAAGTGAGCGGCCATGCGATCACTTCGACTGGAGATTTGATACTCTAGCATGCAAAATTTTCGTTTGGATGAGGGACTCAATAAATCCCACTCAGGGCCTTTTTGTATTTTAATAATATCTTGATTTTTGTCTTTTATTATAACTGGCGCAGCTTGAGCTAGACTCAAAGACTTCTTTTCGGATATTTTGATGATATCTCCTTTCCGAAGTATTCGACCTTGATTAGCGCCTATCTTGGCCAATGGATAAGTAGAATATGACCCTAAAACTTTATTTTCCTGGAGCTCTTTATCAAATGCAATGTAGCCTCGTGCTTTATCATGACTGAAACCTCCAGTAAGCTTATCACCTCTAATTACTAATATTTTCGTGTTTAGATCTACGGTATTTCCATTTAGTTTCCATCCGAAGTCTGCTCCTGTAAGAGCAATATTCATTTCGTGATGAAACTGTAATCCCATACCTGATAAGTTACATTCTATAATAGGATGATCTATGAGATTTGATAGAATTTGGTTGGCATAGGTAGCGGCGTTATGATCCATGACTCCAGAACTGGGCACTGCAAAAAATCTACTTCTATTTCTACCAAAATCTTGGATAGTGCTGTATAGGCCAGCATTAGTAATTTCAAATCCTGTTATTTTATCATCCATGATGTATGGATTTAAAATTGATGATTTGACCTATTGATAGACTATGTATTTGTTGGTTACTAAAGTCTAAGAGTGCATGATCACATTTTCCTATTTCTACCCAACCGCCTGGACTGTGGATACCATATATCCCGATATATTCACCTCCTAGGGCAAGCGTATTAGCCTTGATTTTACGCTTAGGTTTACTCGATCTAGGTATTTGCATGGATGTAGGAAGCCCTGTCAAATAACAAAAGCCAGGTAGGAATCCGTACATACTCAATCTGAAATCTATTCTCTCTAGTAGGTCTATATATTGTTGTTTGGTGATTTTGATATGAGCTTCGATATGATCCCATTCCGTTCCATGATCAGGGTCGAAGTTTATTATTATTTTTTCTTGATAGCTTGCATGAATGTTAGCTAAATCTATCTGTGTCTCTAGTAATTCACGGAGTCTTGAGGCTGTTGTAAGTTGGATACAGATTTCTGCATTGGTAGCATGACAGTCTACTAGGCAATCAATTTGAGCTTTATAAAGGTGTTGTGCAAGTAGTGGAATATCGATGTATTCGTAATCTGCTTTTGTACGTCCGAAAACGAATTGATCAAAAAGCTGAATATCCATGATATCTCCAAGTGATCTAAACACGTGCTATTTTTTTGGATTCACAATATCGCTGTATGCTTTCTAATATTTTCAGGGCATTAGGACTATCACTATGGACACAGAGGGTATGAAATTGTGGTCTCAAAACAGTTCCAGTGATGCTTAATAATTCTTGATGGAAGATTAGTCTATCTAGATTTTCAATTACTTGATTGGGATCGCTGATAAGCGCATTGTCGTATGTACGTGATACGAGTGATTGATCATCATTATAATTTCGATCTAAAAATAATTCTTGTTTTATTCGAAGCTTGGTCTCTTTGAGTCTAGCATTGGTATAGATATGGATTTTTTCATCCCAACTTTCAAAAAGCATAAAGACTAAGCCCCTGAGGTGGTCATCGCGCTGACAGTCATTGTATAGGGCTCCATGCGGTTTGATATGAGATACTTGTGCATCTTGTTTTTTTGCTATGGTTTTAAATAAATTCCATTGTTCATTCAATGCTTTTGATAAGTCTGTCCATAAAAGATCTAAACTGACTCTTCCAAAATTTTGCTTGTCAGGATAGGAGGGGTGAGCTCCGATTTCTACTTGATGTTGTTGTGCTAGTTCGATCGTTTGATATATAGAGTCGTCATCTCCAAAATGACCACCACATGCGATATTACAGGCATCGATGAGCGGCATCATTTCTCGATCTAGATCGGTATTTCCTTCTCCTAGATCACAGTTGATATGTATACGTTTGACCACTTCAATTATAAAAGCTAAATACATGATTCAAGGCACGTAACGAGATAAATATGGTAACAGTCAGGACTACAACTCCAAGAATATTATATAAGATGCCATTGGTATCTTTTCCAACTATTGACTTCTGATTAGTCATCCATATAAGTATAGCAGCAAGTAATGGAAGTATAACCCCATTGGCTACTTGAGCCAATTTAATGATCAAAATAGGTCTATATCCTGAAAGTGATACTATAACACCCACAACTATGATTCCTATCCAAATCCATTGGAATGACCATGCATTACGAGAAAATCCAAAAACCTCTTTGCCCACATATGCTGCAGCTAAAGGTGCTGTAATAGCCGAGCTCAACCCTGCTGCAATTAGACCGATAGATATTATTATGATGGATCCCTTTCCAAAACTCATACCGAGTAGATCAGCAAGATCTAAAATGGATCTTACTTCATTAGAGCTTCCTATATGATTGACCTCGGCGGCTAGTATGAGTATCATCATAGAAATCAATCCACCTAGTGAAACAGCAATAATGTTTTCAATCCTTAGATCTCTAAGTGAGTAGTCTTGATCGTATTTTTCTGAGACCAGCGATGCATGCAAAAATAGATTGTATGGAACCACTGTAGTACCTACCAAGGCAACGGCATTAAATATATCATCGCGAGGTATACTACTGGGCTTCATACCCGATAAAATATCAGTCCAGCTCGGTGCTATCATACAAACAGCAATTAAAAAACAACAAACCATTAAGAGTACTATACTACTTATAATGAATTGAAAATATCTGATAGATGGTATACTTAACAAACCGATAGCCAACAGACCTACAAGAATAGCGAACCACCATGTTTCGCCAAAAAAGCCTGACAATCCAAGGCTTGCTCCTGCGATGTTGCCAGATTCATAGGCGGTATTTCCAATCAATATAGCTGTGACTAAAAGAACCAAAATAATGATCCTAATGAGTTTATTTGGAATGTAACTTTGTAATGCTTCTGCCAGTCCTTGCTGTGTTTTTAAACCAATCCTTGCAGACATTTCCTGTAGAACTACGGTCGATAATATTGCGAATAGCAATACCCATAACAATCTATACCCTAATTCATATCCTGCGATCGTGCAGACAGTCAGGGTACCAGGACCAATAAAGGCAGCGGTAACCAGCATAGAAGGTCCAAAGTATTTCTTTAATTTAGACATCATTGAGCACCAGTTTTTAGCGCATATAATGCAAAACTTGCGAGCCAATGCTCTCCCGCATAGTCACCATCCTTGATCTTATCCAAGGAATGATTGATATGATGATCCGCTAATAGATCAGCATAGTCATCTTGCATCCCGTATAAGCACCAAGCTCTAGAAAAATTTAGACCATCCAAATGTACAAGTTTACCATCAGATCTATCTTTTACTTCTCCTGGTTCTAGTGACAATGTACCATTGAAAAGTGAAGGTAAAAAATCAGTGCTCCATGTGTTGAAGTCTTCCTTGGATAGTACCTTGTTCATTAGGCTTAGCTCAGAAAGACATGGAGATAAGAAATCATAGCCACTTGGTTCCCAGTCGATTGGACAGCCTTTGTCTTCAGCATAAAAACGTAGGGCATGGGTTTTGATGGATTGTGCAAAAGTTTCATTGCCTGACTGTATGGCATAATCCAATGCAAAGCTCAAACCAAATGCTGTATTGGTATGTTCACCCACTCTAATGGGATACACTAGCTTGGGAAGATATTCTTGATATTTCTGAATAATCAAATTACTGAGAGGTTGAAGAGTCTGAGCATATGACTTTGCTCGATCTATCTCCCATGTATTGAGCTCCTCTTGCAATTTTAATAACCATGCCCACCCATAGGTCCGTTCAAATGATGCGGTATATTTATTGAGTTTGAAATATGCAATTTCTTGATCGATATTTTCTTTGGTGAAATGCTTATCTAAAATTTTAAATACCTCTTCTTTGCGAGCAAGATCTGGATATTCTTTGAGTAAAAATACCATAGACCAATAGCCATGTACAGCTGAGTGCCAATCGAAACATCCATAAAATATCGGGTGATGAACGATGGGTAAATTTAAGTCACTAGAATCAGACAAGATAATTCCAGACTTATAGGGTAATTGTTGTTCAACGCATTTGAGAGGTAGACTCAATAGGTGCTCTGCTAATTCTTTAGTAAGTTTTGGAGTATTCGTTGTGGATTGTATGTTTTGCTGCTTCGTGCCGCAGGCAAGTAAAGAAGCCCCAATAATGATTAAGAATATGATTCGCATAGTATAATATTACAGAATGTAGTGGGCAAATAGAAAAAATACAATGAGTAATGGGATTTTCATACCAATAAAATTATGGAAACTAGATTATTCATCATCTTAGTGGAAAATTCAATGATATGAAAACGATTTTTCGTAATGCACAAGTAATCACTGATGGTATCACTAAGGAAACTGATGTATTGGTTGTCAATGATAGGATCGAAAAGATAGCACCTGTTATCGATGCTCAAGCTGCGGATGAAGTAGATTGCGAAGGATTTTGGTTGATGCCAGGTATTATTGATGATCAGGTACATTTTAGAGAGCCGGGTCTTACACATAAAGCAAATATTCATACAGAGTCAAGAGCAGCTGTTGCTGGCGGTACGACTACATTTTTTGAAATGCCAAATACTAAGCCAGCCGCCCTCACCCAAGAATTACTGCAGGATAAGTATGATATAGCTAATGAATCTTCTTTTGCAAATTACTCTTTCTTTATGGGAGCATCCAATGACAACTTGGAAGAAGTTCTTAAAACTAGCTCAAAGGATGTATGCGGAGTCAAAATCTTTATGGGATCGAGCACTGGAAAGATGTTGGTCGATAATCGGACCGCACTAGAGTCTTTATTTAAGAAAGTACCATTGTTGATAGCAACACATTGTGAAGATGAAGAAACGATTAAGCAAAACATAGAGTTTTATACTAAAGAGTTCGGTGATCAATTGGATGCTAGTTATCATCCTATTATTCGAAATGCTACAGGATGTTTGTTATCCTCTAGTCTTGCGGTAGATTTAGCCAAGAGATATAATACTCGCTTACATATACTGCATATTTCTACCCAAGACGAAATCGACTTATTTACTAACGATATTCCTCTTACGGAAAAAAGGATTACTTCTGAAGTTTGTGTTCATCACTTGTATTTTGATTCAGATCAATACAGAGAGCTTGGTAATAAAATCAAGTGCAATCCAGCGATCAAAGAGAAATCTAATAAAGAAGCGCTATTTCAGGCATTATTGGATGATCGCTTGGATATTATTGCTACAGATCATGCCCCTCATACTGCTGAGGAAAAATCAAAACCCTTTATGCAAGCACCGAGTGGTTTGCCTTTGGTACAACACAGTCTCAATATTATGTTGGATTTTTATCATAAAGGTATGATCTCTAAAGAGCGAATTATTGAAAAAATGTGTCATGCCCCTGCGGAATGCTTTCATGTAGAAAAGAGAGGATACATCCGGGAAGGGTATTATGCTGATATTGTATTGGTAGACCCTAATCAAAACTATACTATTGATAAATCCAATATTGCTTACAAATGTGGATGGTCTCCGCTAGAGGGTAAAACATTCAAAGGATCTGTACAAGCGACTTATGTGAATGGACATAAGGTATTTGAAAATGGAAAATTCTTTGAACATGGTAAAGGTCAGCGGTGTTCTTTCGATGTAGTGGTGTAGAGGTCGGTATCCCAATCTTTTATGCATCAATTTAATCTTCTTAATATCAGTAAAACATGGCAGTAGCAATTAAAAAAGAGACCTTATCATTTTTAAAAGATCTTTCTAAGAATAATAGTAAGCCATGGTTTGCAGAAAACAAATCCAGATATACACTTGCACATGAAAATATGATTGCCTTTGCCGAAGACCTGAAAAATGAAATGTCGAAGTACGATGATATCGTAGATCAAACTGGCAAAAAAATCTTATTCAGAATTTACAGAGATATTCGCTTCTCAAAAGATAAAACACCATACAAAAATGGCTTTTCTGGACAGCTCAGGAGAGAGACAGCAAAGCTGCGAGGAGGATATTATTTCTTCATACAACCGAATGGACAAACTTTTATTGGAGGCGGATTTTGGAAACCTGAATCCAAAGATCTCACTAGAATAAGGCACGAGATCGCTCATGATACTGATGCTTTTAGATCAATATTTGCGGATAAAAATCTTCAATCGAGATTTGGAGAGTTGCAAGGTGAGCAGGTGAAAACTGCACCAAAAGGTTATAAAAAAGATGATCCAGCAATTGATTTGCTACGGTTCAAGTCCTATTATTTTGGAAAAAACTATACTGATGCTGAGGTACTTCAAGAATCTTTTCTAGACTCTATAATTACTGATTATCGCAGCTTACGTCCATGGTTTAATCTCATGAGTGATGTCCTTACCACGGATACTAATGGAGTATCATTGATAGACTAGAAAGGACAGTCCAACGTCTTTTTTTACCGGTTTATCATTTATTACCATTTTGGTTCTATGGATGCAATAAAGCTAATTAGCTTTATGCCTTTTTTATTGATAAAGATTTTGAATAATAGATATCATTTTTGTCAATCATTATAAACCTCCAATAAAATTTTTGACGATCTCGTGAATCATTTTTCTTTTTTCTATCTTACCTGCTTTAGTATTCTTTTTTCAACGGCTATACATGTGGAAGCTCAAGATGTCACTAGTATAGAAGGTCGGGTATTTGCCAAAGACACTAAAGAGCCATTGGCGTTTGTTAATATTAGTTACATAGGAACTTCCGTAGGTACTTCTAGCGACTTAGATGGTAAATTTAAGCTCGATACTAGATTTCCGAGTGATACACTATTGATCGATTATATTGGATATCGAGATCTTAAAGTTCTGATCAAAGCAGGAACAAGAGATAAAAGAGATTTTTATTTAGAACCAGAGGGATTGAAATTAGACGTAGTCAGTATCACTGCTGATAAAGGTAAATACTCTAAAAAAAATAATCCTTCCCTCGAGCTTATGAAAAAGGTGCTTGCGAATAAGGGGCAAAATCACCTAAAAGCTGAAGAATATTATTCTTTTTCACAATACGATAAGGTTAGGCTAGATATCAATAATATTACCGATAAGTTTAAAAATAGGAGATTTATCAGAGATTTTGATTTCCTATGGGATTTTATCGATACAAGTGATGTCAATGGTCGTACTTATCTACCCGTCTTTATACGTGAAATTTCCAGTACCAAGTATCATAAAAAGAAAGGTAATATCAATCGTGAGTATAGGCATGGTATAAATTATTCTAAAGTAAATGATCAAGTGGATGCCAATAGCCTCAATGATATAATAGACTTATTGTATACCGACGTCGATATATATGAAGATGAGATTCAACTTATTGAAAATAACTTTGTAAGTCCGATCAGTTCCAATGGTGTAAACTTCTATAGATACTATATACAAGATACGACCTATATCAATGGGAAAAGTGCAATCAATTTAGCATTTATACCTGAAGATAAGGGAGATATGGGCTTTACCGGCAATCTATATATTTCCAATGACGATAGATACTCGATACTCAAGGTAGAAATGGGGATTATCAATGGTATCAATCTCAATTTCGTCAGAGATTTGAGTATTGAACAAGAATTTAAGGAATATGATGGTAAATTTTTGATCACCAAAGATGAGGTTGTAATTGATTATTCATTATCAAAAAATGGAATTGGATTTTTTGGAAATCGCAGTTTGCACCGAAGTAATTTTTCATTTGAAAAACCTGATGATCCTAACATTTTTAATGGTACGGAGGAGATTATTGTAAGTAGTCAAGGACTGGAGCAAAGTGCTGAATTCTGGAATGTGAATCGATTAGCACCTTTAGCAAAAAGTGATCTTGAGTTGTATCAAATGATGGATATTCTACGGCACAATCGTCGATATCAGACATATATCACCTTGCTAAATATAGCTACTACAGGCTATATACCATTGAAATATTTTGAAATTGGTAAAGTAGCTAATTTTGCTAACTATAATCAGGTAGAAGCCTGGACTTTACGATTTGGTATAAGTACTAAATTTAAGTTTTCTAAAAAATTACGCCTAATAGGTGACATATCTTATGCTACTCAAACAGAAAATGTAAAGTGGTTTGGTAGAGCAATCTATAGCTTTAATAAAGACTGGTTTCAGAGTCCAAAGCATCAGTTTTCTATTTCCGCAGAAGAGGCAAGTTCGTTCCCTGGTCAAGAGCTAGAAAACTTTAATCCAGAGAATATCTTTTTATCATTCAGAAGGGGAGAAGCAACAAGGATGTTGCTGACACGTAGATTAGAATTTAGTTATTTGAGAGAGAGTGATCGTAGCCCATTTTCGATTGAGATAGGTGCCAGATTTAGAGATCGAGAGGCCATTGGTACTCTATCTTTTGAGCGATATAGTGAATCTATGGAGGACTTGGTTAATATTGAGAGTATTCGTACATCTGAGCCTTTTTTGCGATTCAGATATGCGCCTAACGAACAGTTTTTACAAGGAAAAGATGCTCGCGTTCAGTTGCAAAATGAATTCCCAATCATTACGCTTCAATATGCACGAGGTATTTCTGGATTATTTGGAGGCGAATACGATTATCACAAGCTATACGCAACACTATTTAAGCAAATAGAGTGGACTGAGCTCGGGACTACTAATTTTAATATAGAAGCTGGGAAACTCTGGGGTAATATACCATATATCCTGCGTTGGCTTCCAAGGGGAAATCAAACCTACATATATCAATTGACCTCTTACAATCTGATGAATTTTTTGGAGTTTAGTGCAGATCAGTTTGCTAGTTTTCAAATGGAACACTATTTCTATGGATATTTTATGAATAATATTCCCTTGCTCAAACATTTAAAACTGAGAGAGATAGTTGCATTGAAAGCCTATTATGGCTCTACCCGCGATAGCAACAACCCAGATGTAGATCAGGGTCTAGTTCAATTTCCTATTGACGGAGAAGGAAATCAAAGAACCTTTGCTTTTGATGGAAAACCCTATGTAGAAGCAAGCCTTGGGTTTAGTAATATTTTAAAATTTTTGCGATTAGATCTCATAAAGCGATTTACATATTTAGATAACCCGGATGTTCCCTCACTTTGGGGTCAGAAAGGACTTGCGGTACGGGCTAGAGCTCAGGTAGAGTTTTAAAGAAGTTCATCTATTTTTTCGAGTAGCCATTGTTTGTTGACGACACCTTTTTTAGCTATAACTTCCTTTTTAAGCTTTTCCAATGCATTATGATCTCTATGATCGATTCTCATGAGTTTTTGAGTGTATTTCAAAAGGTCCATGTAAAAGGATTTCCTTTCTTTAGTAGTTCCTTTTAATCTTCTTATATATGCCCTAAAACTCTCAATTAGTGAATTGAGTGATAGATATTCATCAAGCTCATAGTACGATGCAAGCATGAGAGTTTTTGAATTGAGATTGTAAAACGCATCTTGATATTCAACCTGATTTAATAATTCAAGTACTTTGGGATAATCTTTTTGATAAAATGATAACCGAGCTTTATTAAATGTAAGAGCATTATCTCGATTCTCAGGTTTTATCATAGGAGCATATTCATCCATAAAAGAACTTACCCATTCATATTTTCTTAGTCTCATCGCTATGAAGCAGATATTCCTAAATGAAGTCGGGTTTAAGTATCCCTGGTTTAATAGAAAACCACTATTCAATGAAGACATATATGCATCCAATAGTTCCTCTTGAAAGGATGCCTCACCGATATTAGTTTTTTGAATACAATAATTTAAAATCGCATCATAAATAATCCTGCCCTCATTTACACCGAAAGTATCTTTATTCTTTTGCAGTAATTTTTTTAACTCGTAATAATGAGTATCATTCTCAAAATCAGTAAATGTTTTAGAAACTAGATAGTAAATCTTGGTTAATGGCTTAGTCTCGTTATTTTTTATCCATCGCTCAACGTACTTGATTAAGGGGAATTCTATATTTAAGTCAACTACTCTGTTCCAGCTCAAATAGATACAATAAACTCGTAGTTTTTCAGTGGCAAATAGATCGTTGAGAGATTGATTTATCGAGTTAATTTCATCACCTGAATAATTTCTTTTTGACTTGACTTTTCGTTCAAACTCACTGGTGTTCATAAAACGATAGTGTTCAAGACGGTAGGATTCCAAATGATGATCAAACGAGCGTTCTAGAGTTCTTTTTTTTGACCGCTCAGCCTGCTTAAATACTTGTTTTCTTAATGATTCAATTTTTCTTTTATTAACCTCATTGACAAGGAGGTTTTCAAGTAATAATTTTTTGGTTTTTAAATTTTCCTGTTGTAAAAATTGCATGACTAATTCTAGTAGTGCATGATTGATTTTATTGAATCCATCTTTATTTAGCTTTTTGTCATACGCTACGGATGCATTTACAAGAAGAGTGCTCTCATTTACAGAATTAATACTATTGATGAAACTATGGTAGTAATTAGAGAGATTTTCATTGCTATTAAAATATGGTGAATCAATAAATTTCGTCAATCGATTTCGTTCAACTTTTGTGAAGTTTTTGATAACATGTACAGCTTTGATTTCCATTGATTTTGATCTCTGTCAAGGAGTAACATAATGGTTATAAAAGTAATATAATTCATCTATTTAAATATATTTATTTTCTCTATATGAGGATCTTTCCAAAAAAAATCACGTTATTTGTAGTGAAAGCAAAACTCATGTACAGATATTATTTGATAATAATGTTTATTTGTCTGACAGTCATGTCAGTAGACCTCACAGGTCAGCAAAATGATAGTGAGTATAATTTTAAAGGAGTTAAGGGTGATACCATTCATTTCAACATTATATCAAATAATACCCCTCAAATTCTCAAAGTTGTTGATAACGGAAAGCTTGAAACAGATTATTTAGGGAGTAACGTTTACTCCTTTCAATATATATCTGATCAGGCTTTTGTAGGATTAGACAAGACTGTAATTCAATATTATGGTGATAGCGCTGTGCCTGGATTATGGCCTACGCATTATACAGAGGTGTCGTTTTTGATGGGCAATAGCATCATAACTGCAAAAGATGATTTTATAGATGTTCAGAGTACTTCATTTACTTTGAATCCTTTAGGAAATGATGAATTAAGTATTCATGAGGTCAATCTTGCAGGTATAGCCAATCAAAAAAATATTATATCATATATACATTCTGTTGATACTATTGCGGTCAACGAAGTGATCGACACAGAACGTCTTGGACTCATTCAATATATAGTTGAAGATTCGTTGGGAACTTCTTCTCTAGGATTGATAAAAGTGAGACACTCTGATTACGTTCCTCTTGATACGATATATCAATATTTAGAAACTGGAGAATCATATGAGATCACTCTTAAAAATGAATCTTACAGTTATAATTTACCGTTATATGGGTCTTTAGAATTACAAGGACAAGGTAGATATAAATATATTTCAAGTGTTGAAGGAGTTGATACTCTAGTATTTAATAATGGATTGGAAGATTATCACATTATTTTGAATTCTCGAGATCTTGATGATGGTTTAGCCTTTGTATCGGATGATCTTGCTTATGTCATGGTTGGAGAAGAAATGATCATTGACGTAACAGAAAATGATATTTTGGATGATGCTTTTATAGTCTCATATTCACCTCAACTTATGGTCATAAGTCCGGGAATATTCTCTTATGCTCCATTTCCATGGGAGACTGGTTATAAGGTTTTCGAATATACAGCCTATAATGGATTCGAGCACCAAAGTGCTAACATTGTACTCAAGATTGATGAGTTTGCACCTAGGGTATCAGAAATCTATCGTTTTGAGACATCTAAAAACCTCTCATATTTTATTGATTACGATGTTCCGGTTAGTGAATATGAATATTCAATAGCTTCAGTTCCTGCTCATGGACAACTATTTATTGAAGGTCATTCAGCTGTTATAGACAGTGATTGCGGTTATTATGATTCCAATTATTCTATAGAATATCGCCCAAATCCAAATTATTTTGGAGAGGATTATTTCGAGTTAAGATTTTGTGGTAATATTTCTAATGCCTGTAGAGTAGTAAAAGTCAACATGAGTATAGATAACGAGGAAGAGTCATGTGACTGTATTGCCAACGATTGTGTCTGGTCTGGTGATAGTAATAATGATGGAGTTGTTGACGAATTTGATCTATTACCGTTAGGTTATTGTATAGGTAGTACGGGTTCTTCCAGAGATATTAGTAATGATTGGCAGGGTACATATAGTGATGACTGGCTACAAGACTTTATGGCAAGTAGTGTCAATGCAAAATATGTGGATGCCAACGGCGACGGGGTACTTAATTTTGATGATGTTTCATTGATAAATCAAAATTTCGGGCAAACTCATAATATCATCAGTGATGAAGCTCCTGATTTGTCCAATATACCATTGAGTTTCGTGCCTCGGTCTACTGTGGTTGATTCTGGAGATTGGTTATTAGTAGATATCGTTTTAGGAAACGAACAAAACTTGATAAGCGATATTCAGGGTATAAGCTTTCAATTAAACATTCCTCACTACCTAATTGATTCTAGTAGTTTATTTATCGATTATGATCAAAATGGCTGGTTTACTAATCAAAGTCCAACACTAGAGACTACATTCCAACCTATAGAAGGACAGATACATACTTCGTTTACAAGGACGGGTAATCAAGGTGTAATAGGAGAAGGTATTATAGGTACATTAGGATTCATCGTGGAAGATGAACTTAATGGATTTAGAATTGGAGAAGACCAAGAATATTTTGATTTTGAAATAAGAAGCACAAATGTGCGGTCTATGGATATAAACGGAAACAGTATCGGTTTAGAATCGAGTAAGTCAACGGTAAGTCTGAGATTAGATTCATCATCAGAATCTGATGAAAACGATGATGAATTAATTTTATATCCTAACCCAGCCTCGAGTCAGGTGACTATTTTCAATAACTCAGATAGGCTTGTTGAGTCTATAGTAGTATTCGATATCATGGGTAAATTGGTCAAATCGAATTCATTTTCGGATGAATCAATACAATCATACTTTATAATAGATATCGACGAGCTTCCTACAGGACTGTATATAGTCCAAATTCAAAGCAATGACGGGTATACATATAGTAGTCGACTAGAAGTGATCAAGTAAATCACTGGTTATCGTATAAATTATTCAAATGTCTATATGGGTTTTAGTCCTAATGAAAGGATAATAAACGTTAATCTAACCAATCGTTGATTAACCAATGTTTATTACTTCATATACTATTACTATACGGAGAATGAAACTATTACGAAGAATTACAATCTAGGGTAAATAAGCATCTAGCTAGAGTCGCTTATTCTGAATAGCTGTAAGTAAAGCATCACGATAATTCTTGCCGATGGGTAAATGCTTAGTCTGTCCCTTCTCTGTGATTTCTATCATATTTCCTACGATTGCATTGATTTTTTGCACGTTTACGATATAGGACCTATGAACTCTCATAAATTGTTTTGAAGGCATTTTAGTCTCAAGACTTTTCATGGTCTGTAGTGTAATAACTCGACCACCTTCTTTCCTTATGATCACGTAATCTTTTAAACCCTCTATATACAGAATCTCACTGTAACTCACTTTGACTAACTTTTTGTCTGCTTTAACGAAAAAATAGTCTTCATCTTCAGGATTAAACTCTACTTCATTAGATTTTGAGCTTAATCGATCAGAAATCTTATTGACACATTTCATAAACCTCTCCATTGATATGGGTTTTAAGAGGTAATCCATGGCATTTAGCTCAAAGCCCTCGACTGCATAATCGGGATAAGCCGTGGTAAATATAACCTCAGGTGGATCACTTAAGGTTTTAAGAAACTCAATTCCTGTGAGCTGTGGCATTTGTATATCAAGAAACATGACATCGACATGGTTATTTTTTAATGCTTCGTTAGCTTTAAATGCATTTTCACATCTAGCAACGAGCTCCATTTCGGGTACTTGATCGATATATGTTTCCATCACATCGAGAGCTAACGGTTCATCATCCACTATGATTGCTTTTATCATTTAGTTTAGGTTTAAGTTTAGAGATACTCTGTATTTATTTGGTTGATCATCAATGTCCAAATTATATTTTTTGGGGTATAATAATGATAGCCTTTTTTTAATATTGGATAGTCCTATGCCACCGCTCTTTTTACCATTGAGGTGTCCTGTTGGCATCGAACTAGCCTTTGAGTTTTCGACATCTAACTGGATACGAGAGTCTTCTATATTCATTTTTATATCGATATACCCACTGGAGAGATGATTGCTTACTCCGTGTTTAAAGCTGTTTTCGATAAAAGGAATAAACATTAAAGGTGCAATCATTTGAGTGCCAATTTCACCTTGAAGTTCAAAATCTATCTCAATATTTTTTCCTTGTCTAAGTTTTTCTAGCTCCAAGTAATTTCTTAAATACGTTACTTCCTTGTACAGCGGAACTCTATCTTCATTACACTCGTATAGCATATATCGCATCATTTCTGATAACTTCAGCACAGTGGCAGGAGCTTCGTCGCTCTTTTTTAGCGTAAGTGCATATAGATTATTCAAAGTATTGAATAAGAAATGAGGGTTTATCTGAGATTTCAAAAAATTGAGTTCTGACTCTAAATTTCTATTTTCTAGTTCTTGTTTTTCACGTTGATGTACGACCCAATCATTAATAATTTGATAAATGGTACTTGCGCCACCCAGAAAAAAACTACTCAAAAAGAAAGATTGTAAAACGGACATTTCACTAAATGCCATCTTGATATCTGGGTTGTTATTATTCCAAATAGAAAATACAACCGCCTTTATTGGTGTAATAAGTAGACAAGAAAAAACAAGAAGCGATACGTATTGAAATACCTTATGCTTTTTGAGGTATTTTGGTATGAGGTAAAGAATATTGAAATATACTATAACAGCAAAGAATAAAATATTAAGAAGCTCTTCAATTAGTCCAGCTGGAATAGAATTAGTAAAATCATGTAAACGTAAAAAGAGAATGTATAGCAGTGTCCAAAATATGAAATGCCCGAAATATTCATTCTGGGTGAAAGCTTTTAATCCCTTAGATAAACTTCGCTTAGTATCTTTCATTCCATCCAATATTCACTCTAAATTTTCTTATTCTTCAATTATTTCGATAAAGTATCAAGATACATTGATTAATCTTATTTTTGTCCTTAGGCAAAAACATTCAAGTTGGAATGCTGTTTATTGCTTATACTTATTAAAAATTATTAATGAGCTACAATAAAACTGAAGTTTATAGTGCAGAAACTACCGAAGAGTTAAAGTCTAGGTATTCTGCTATACTAGAAAAGTTGGGTGAGAATAAGGATCGGGAAGGTCTAGTCAAGACTCCCGAGCGAGCGGCAAAGGCTATGCAGTTTCTTACACAAGGGTATTCTCTTGATGCAGATAAGATTTTAAATTCTGCTTTGTTTAAAGAGGATTATAATAATATGGTCATTGTAAAAGATATAGAGGTGTATTCGTTATGTGAGCATCATATATTACCGTTTTATGGAAAGGCGCATATTGCATACATACCTAATGGATATGTGGTTGGATTAAGTAAAATACCGAGAGTCGTAGATGTTTTTGCTAGAAGGCTACAAGTACAAGAAAGGCTGACACATGAGATCCTGAATTGTATAGATAAAGCGCTGAAACCATTAGGGGTTGCAGTTGTGATAGAGGCTGCACATATGTGTATGATGATGAGAGGAGTACAAAAGCAAAACTCTGTAACCACAACCTCAGCATTTACTGGTGAATTCAAAAATGTTGAAACGAGAAGTGAATTTTTGAATCTGATCAATGCAAACTTGAGGTAGTACTTAATTCGGAGCTAGGATTTCTCCAATTACTAGTTTTTTCCTGCTAGTTTTGCATCCAAATTATATTTAGATGATAGCATACGTATTTCCAGGTCAAGGGAGTCAATTCCCAGGTATGGGCAAAGATATTTATGAGTCTGGTAATAAGGCTAAGCAGCTCTTTGAAGAGGCCAATCAGATTCTAGGATTTAATCTAGCTAATGTCATGTTTGATGGAACAGCTGAGGAATTGAAATCCACCAAGTATGCTCAACCTGCAATATTTTGTCATTCGGTCATAGGTTATTTGATTAAGGATAATTTATCTCCAGATGCAGTGGCAGGTCATTCATTAGGAGAGTTTTCTGCGCTAGTAGCAGCTGGGGTATTGAGTTTTGAAGCTGGCTTGAAACTGGTGCAGATTAGAGCTAATGCTATGCAAAAGGCTTGTGATTTAGCCGATGGTACCATGGCGGCTATAGTCGGATTAGATGATGAGATTGTCGAGGAAGTTTGTCATGCTGTACAAGGAACGGTAGTGGCAGCTAATTATAACTGTCCTGGTCAATTAGTAATATCAGGCGAACGAGATGCAGTGATTAAATCTTGCGATATTCTCAAGGGAAAAGGTGCAAGAAGGGCACTGATGTTGCCCGTGGGAGGAGCATTTCATTCGCCGCTCATGCAACCAGCAAGAGATGAGCTAGCGGAGGCGATAGGGAAGGCCGCATTTAGTAATCCGACATGCCCAATTTTTCAAAATGTAGATGGTCAAGCACATACTGATGCTCTAAAAATTAAGGATAACCTTGTTCAGCAATTAACTTCATCTGTGCTTTGGACACAGACAATGAAAAATTTAAAGGAAAACGGACTTTCTGAAGTAGTAGAGGTAGGAGGAAATGGTAAGGTAATCAGCGGCATGTTTAAAAAATTGGATAGGTCTATCGTAACTCGTCCTTTAAATGACTAGTATTTCTAGAAATATAGAAGTGGGAAGTTTATTGGTATCTCAGCCTTTCATGGTGGATTCAAACTTTAAAAGGTCGGTAATACTTATAACTGATCATGACGATAGTGATGGCTCTCTAGGATTTGTTCTCAACAAGAAAATTCATATGAGTATTAATGAGCTCATTGGTGATTTTCCAGAATTTGATGCCACGGTGTATTATGGAGGACCTGTAGCGACAGATACCATTCATTATATACATGATTGTGGCGATATACTAGAAGAAAGTATTGAAATTCAATCGGGTTTATATTGGGGAGGAAACTTTGATAAGCTAAAATTTCTTGTCAGGAATAAGCTCATTAAACCTAAAAATATAAGGTTCTATATTGGTTATAGTGGTTGGTCAGCGGGACAATTGTATGAAGAATTAAACTATGGATCTTGGCTAACCGCGGACTTTGATATCAACTATATTTTTAATAAAAATGAAATCTCGCTCTGGAGCCAAGTATTACATAATATGGGTAATACATATACGGTGCTCGCTCAGATTCCAGAATTTATCAGTCTAAACTAACGTTGAGTAATGATCGATTTAAGAGGCATTAATCTCAAATACGGAGATCGTCATATTTTCAAGAATCTCAATTTGACCTTTAAAGATCAAGAGCGAATTGGTTTGATTGGTCGTAATGGAGCTGGAAAATCTACTTTGCTAAAAATCATTGCCAATCATATTTCTGCTGATAGTGGTAGCATAGATATCCCAAATGGTATGACTATGGGATTTTTGACCCAAGATCTATATGTCAATGAGGAAAATTCTGTCCTACAAGAGGCTTTGACCGCTTTTGAGGATCTCAATAAGATAGAAGCTGAATTAGAGAAATTGAATGAAGAGCTAGGTAGCCGGATAGATTACGAATCAGATAACTACATGCGATTGATAGATAGGATCACTGGAATGACGGAGCAGCTAGGTCACTATGATGTCAATACAGTAGAAGCCACTGCGGTCAAATTATTGAAAGGACTTGGATTCAAAGATTCAAATATCAATAATGCAGTTTCTACATTTAGTGGTGGATGGAAAATGAGAATAGAGCTTGCAAAACTGTTATTACGTGAGCCTAATATCTTAATGCTCGATGAGCCTACTAATCACTTAGATATCGAATCTATCATATGGTTGGAGCAGTATATTAAGGATTATGACGGTATAGTAGTAGTTATTTCACATGATCAGGAGTTTCTGGATAATGTTTGTAACAGAATAGTTGAGCTCGAACTATCTCGAGTATTTGATGTAAAATCTAACTACAGTGGTTTTATGGTAGAGAAAGAACTCCAACGCCAGGTCATGGAGTCTACCATAAAAAATCAGCAAAAGGAGATTGCGGAAAAAGAAAGATTGATAGAAAAGTTTAGAGCCAAGGCCAATAAAGCAAAATTTGCGCAGTCACTCATCAAGCAGTTGGATAAGATGGATAGATTGGAAGAGTTTGCAACAGATACGAAAGCGATGAATCTCAGATTTCCGCCAGCGGGAAGATCTGGACAAATCGTAAGTAAGGCTGAGTCGCTCACAAAATCCTATGGAGATAATCTAGTATTGGACCAAGTCAATTTTCAAATAGAAAGGGGAGAGCGATTAGCTTTCGTTGGACAAAATGGACAGGGGAAGTCTACTTTGGCAAAATTGCTCACTGATGAGATCGAAGCTACTCAAGGAAAAGTCACGACTGGTCATAACGTATCGATAGGTTATTTTGCACAAGACCAACCAGAGCAACTCGATGGGGATCGTACGCTACTTGAAGTAGTAGAAGGTAAAGCACCTCCGGAGCTCAGAAGCAAGGCAAGAAATATTTTAGGTTCCTTTTTATTTTCTGGTGAAGACGTTGATAAAAAGGTTAAAGTCCTTTCAGGAGGTGAACGATCTCGATTAGCATTGGCTTGTTTGATAATGCAAGAAAATAATTTTTTAGTACTTGATGAGCCTACTAATCACTTGGATATTATATCTAAACAACGTTTAAAGGATGCTCTCATGCAGTATGATGGGACTCTACTCGTTGTAAGCCATGATCGTAGTTTTCTACAAGGGCTCACCAATAAGACTGTAGAATTTAAGAATAGAAATATCAAATATCATATCGGTGATGTTAATGAATTTTTAAACTCTAGAGAAACAGATACTTTTAGAGAAATAGAGAAGGCTACTGTCGTCAAAAACAAGGCTAGTCAATCAAGGAGCGATGAAAAGAAATTGTCTCGTGACGAAGAAAAGAAACTTAGGCGAAAGCTTAGATACGTAGAGCGTGATATCGAAAAGTACGAAAGTCGGATCATAGAAATAGAAAATCAGATGGCTGATCCCAAATTTTATATGAGAGAAGATAGTGTAAGTCTCAGTAAGGAACATACCGATCTCAAAGAACAAGTGGATCTAAAAATGGCTGAATGGGATGATCTAGCGAGCCATCTTGAAGATTAAAAATCTACTCTCCATTTTCCTGAAACATATATCCTATTCCTCTTATAGATTTGAAGTATCTTGGCTTTTTAGGATCTTTCTCAAAATATTTTCGATAGGCCAAAATAAAGTTATCAATTGTCCGAGTACTAGGATATACATCATAACCCCAAACGGTATTTAAGATACTTTGGCGAGATACTACTTCATTCTTATGCTCGATGAGCATTTTTAATAGGTAAGTCTCTTTATTGGTAAGATTAATGAGACCATTAGAAGTTGTTGCCTGAAACTTTGAAAATTCTATAGTAATATCATCAAAGCTATAAGTATAGATTTCGGCTGATTCTTTTGGTTTAGCTCTGTGGAGAAGATTTTTTACTCGGAGCAATAGCTCTTCTAGATCAAAAGGTTTGGTAACATAATCATCAGCCCCTAATTTTAAACCTTGCACTCGATCTTTAGGACTGTCTTTTGCTGAAAGCATTAGTATCGGCGTGGTGTCACCTGTCACTTTGATTTGTTCACAGATTTCGTATCCACTGGTATTAGGTAGCATAATATCAAGGATAACCAGGTCAAAATGTTGATTCTTATATAATTCAACTCCTATCATACCATTTTCAGCATCAACCACATCATAACCTTCCAATTCAAGGTTCATTTTGAGAATGGATCTTATCTGTTCTTCATCTTCTATGATCAATATTCTCTTCATACAATAGGTAAGCTTATACTGAATCTATTTTTACGATCTGCGACACTATATTGGATCGTACCAAAATGATTGCTTAATATTTCTTTTACGATATATAACCCCAAACCTGTTCCTTTGGTTGTCCGATGAAGTTCATCCCCCCCTCTGAAAAATTTCTGAAAGATTGATTCACGATCAGCTTTTGCTATAGTTGATCCATCATTTTCAATTATTATTTTAGCTTGACTTTCCGCTAGTTTAGTTTCTATGACCACATCATGATCTGCATACTTACATGCATTGTCTATAAGATTGCAGAAACAAATATCAAGAGCAATTTTATCACCCTTGACAGAGATTTTACTCTGATCAAATTTGAGTTGAATATGCTTATCAGGGTATCGAGTAGAAACCTTTTCTATACTTTTTTCTAGTACTCCATCGAGAGAGATGTTCTCTAGGTTAAATTCATATCCATCGATTAACCTTGTTGATAATAGTACATTATTGATTAAAGAATCAAGACGTTTATTTTCGGAATGAGCTTTTTCGCTCAATTCTTTTATTTTGACAGGAGATAAATCGCGTTTGATTATAGTTTGTAGGATGAGTTTGATCGAGGCTACGGGTGTCTTTAACTCATGTGTTATGGCAAGTAAAAAATTGTTTTGTTGTTTGTTGGTTTTGATGATACGGTTTGCACTGGACCAGATAATCCAAAGGCCAATAATCAATGATATACAAAAGAATGCGGACTCTCCATAGATCATAAATCTCTGCTTCTGTGCATCGGATATAATGGGAGAGTAATCAGGATCATCGAGAACAGTATAATTAGCAATACCTAGTTGCTTTTCTTGGTATAGCTTTAAGTTTTCTATCCGCAGAGACTCTATTTGATCATTCTTACGGAGTAACAAAATAGACCACCAAGCCAACGCTAAAAGTAGATAAATGGCTACGACAATAGATACTATTTTGGTTTTATGCACGAGTCTAGATAATTAGAATATATGGCTTAAAACTTCATTGATATGAGATGCTGCTTTATCAAGGTGCTGAATGTCATGTGCTGCGGAAACGAATCCTACCTCATATCCTGATGGACCTAGATATACTCCACGTTGCAATAGCTCGTGATGCATTGTTCTGAAATACTGCATAGAGTCAGCATCTATCTCATCTGATGTAGCGATCCTATCTTTCGAAAATGCAAACCAGAAAATGGACCCTATACTCTGAATTTTGACTGGGAGTTTGTGTTCAGTTATATGAGACCGTATTTGATCGAGGAAATAACTTGTTTTTTCTTCTAGTTGTTCATAAAATCCCTCTTCTAACAATTGCTCTATTGCAGCGATTCCTGCAGATATAGCTACTGGATTAGCAGAGAGAGTACCAGCCTGATATACATCGCCATCAGGTGCTATGTGACTCATGATTTCGTGGCTTCCTCCATATGCACCCACAGGCATACCTCCACCGATTATCTTGCCAAAAGTGATGATATCTGGCTGTATGTGGTAATAACCTGCTGCCCCTTCAAATCCTACTCTAAATCCGGAGATCACCTCATCAAAAATAAGCAATACATTATAACGGTCACAAAGCTGTCTTACCCAAGCTAAAAAGTTATTGTCTTGTATTAATAGGCCGTTATTTGCAGGGATCGGTTCTATGATTACACATGATATTTCATGACTTTTTTCTTCTAATAGTTTTTCCAGCCCAGCTAGATCATTTAACCCTAACACATAAGTATCATCTGTCAAAGATTTTGGAATTCCAGCAGATGTACTTACTCCGAAGGTTGCCAGTCCAGAACCCGCTTTTACAAGTAGAGAGTCGACGTGGCCATGATAACAACCTTCAAATTTTACAACTTTATCGCGACCAGTATATCCTCTTGCTAGTCTAATGGCTGACATAACTGCCTCGGTACCAGAAGATACAAAGCGAATTTTGTCTAGATACCGATGGTTTTCAATAATTAATTTTCCAATCTTATTACCTAGTTTAGTCGGAGTTCCGAATGAAGTTCCATGTGAAATAGTTTCAGTTATGGATTCTCTAATACGGTCATTATTATGACCTAAAATGAGTGGCCCCCATGAACAGCAGAAATCAATAAAGTCATTATCATCTTCATCGGTAATGATACATCCATTGCCTTTTTTTATAAATAGAGGAGGTCCACTTACTGATTTAAATGCACGTACAGGAGAATTTACCCCTCCTGGAAAAAGTGTTTTAGCCTCTTCGAATAGTTCTGCCGATTTTATTCTTTTCATATGACAAAAATACGTGCTTGCCCATCTGATTAGGTCATATTTTTGAAATATTATTACTCAATTGTTTTCAAGCATAATTTTGAATACTAATAGCTTATGTATACAGATATTTTCTATCTGTCTTCTTCACTGTTTTTATACTTGATATACAATAGTTTAGCTTCATAGTTTAGTATTTTTGAGGCACTGCTGAATGTTCTATGAGCAAAAAGATAAATACCCTCATCAAAAATTACTTACTTACCCATGGTGAGGTCATAGTACCTGGCTTAGGAAGAATTAAAGAAGAATACATTTCGTCTTCGCTTCACGTAGTTTCCAAAAATATAAGTCCTTCTACTTGTCAATATAGTTTTGATGATAGTTTCTTTAGTGATTCAGGGTTTATTGATTACGTATGTGGTATGCTTCATATTTCAAAGAAGAAAGCAGAAGAAAAAATAAGAGCATTCTCTGAGCAGGTTTTGAATAGGCTTTTAAATTATAGGATGGCAAAGTTATCTGGCATAGGGGAATTGAAGCAAAATGAGGATAGAACTATTCAATTTATCCCTGATCCGACATTGCAAGCAGGTTCTAGCACTCTTTTGCCTACTTTACAATTGAATCCTGTCATCCGACAGAATTCTTCTAAGGAGGAAATTATTTTGTCAAAGCTTGAGAGTAATAAGAGCTATGCAGAAGATTTTAAACCGACATCTAAAAATAGCTTAGCTCAACGTCACTATATTGATCAAAGCATAACTAGTTCGGGATGGCGTGATTATTTGCTATGCGCTATATTGATTGCGGCAATCATTTTATTGATTTCCCAATGCTCCCAACTTTATAAACAAAATGAGCTTAGAAATAGAACATATCCTGTTTCGGGTATTAGTGATACGGTTGTACAATCGGTAGATCCTATGACACAAAAAGGTACCTCTTTTGATGGTGAGGAGGATGAAAGAACTGAACCCGCAAATGAAGTGTCAAATACTAAAACCCAAACTGAAGAAGCATTGGTGTATAATTACAACTTGTCAGAGGATATTATAAAAGAGGGTTGTATTATAGTCGTCGGATCTTATAAAAGTTCTAATAATGCCGAAGCCATGCTTACACGAATAAGAAGAGATGGTCATAAGGTATTTAAAGAGCCAAATAATATAGGCTATACTAGAGTGGGACTTTATATCGATTGCAATAATGATTCAGACCTTCCTAGCATTCTCAGGGACATACGTAATAGTTATTCTGATTCGAGTTGGTATCTATCGCCCGAATTAGATGTGGAGTATTAAAAATATTCTTTAATACCTCTTAGTATGTTTATTGGAAATTAAATTATTTTGTTAATCGAATTATTCCTTACAATTTGGAATTAAAGGCTTTTAAGGTTGAAATACTTAGTCGCAGCCTAAGTCAATTCTAGAAAGTGGATCATTGTTTGGAAAACACAATCCTGAAGGAAGAGACGTAGGTGCATATCTAGTAAGATCAGGATCTCTCAGACCATCGGCTAGGAATTCTACCAAATGAGCTTTTTCCTCTTCTGTTAGATTAACGGGATTGAATTTATCAGACATTTGACTATCCGGTACATTTGGATTTTCTTTAAGGGCTTTATCCTTGTACTCAATAAGATCATAAAGGCTTTCCTTAGAGGCTCCATGAAAATAAAATGGTGTATCACTCATGTTATAGATTCCTGGTACTTTAAACTTGTAGTTATCTTCTGAATTCAATGTAAATCCGCCTCTACCTAAGTTTCTTTTATCACTCGGGCTTGTATTAAAGCTAGGTCTCATAAACATATCATTAACTCCAAGTGCATGAAATTCTTGACTTCCTAGATTTTCTTCATAGTGACATTGATAGCATTGAGCTTTCCCAAAAAATAGTATTGCTCCTTGCTTTTGCTCGTAAGACATGGCATAGCTATCACCTTTGAGCCAATTTTGAAAAGGTGCCTTAGTAGAAAGGATTGTTCTTATATATGCTGAATAAGCTAAAGATGCCGTTGCCTGTGTATATCGTTGGGTAGCCGGTATATCAGGGAATGCTTCATCAAACATTTTGGTATAACCATATTGGTCAAGGATTTCCTCATCAATTCGTATTCTATGTACATGGAGTCCTTCCATGTTTTGAGCTTCTATTCCAAGATGCCCCAATCTATTAAAATGTGTTCCATCTTCTTCATTCCAAAGATGTTCGGTTCCTTCATTTGCTCCCGTAGCACCAAATGCTCCATTCCAAAAAGTATTCGTGACGTATGCTACATTTACTAAACTCAGTGGTCTTGCACTCTGTATATCAAGATCTTCGGGTGCATAGCTCGGGTGCTTAGTTCTGTCTTCACCATTGACGCCAAATCCTTCACCACCATCCGCTATTCCTTGGAAAGTTCCTGGTCTGAATCCCGCTTCTGGTATATGGCAAGTGGCGCAAGAATAAGTTCCTGAACCAAATTCAAATTTAGAATCTACTCCTAACCCTGTTTCGTAAAACATCAATTTTCCTAATTTTACTTTTTCCGGGGTAAGTGGATTTAAGGGGTCTTGGGGAATATTTGCGAGATCGTTTTCATCGTCAATAATATAATAATCAACAGTATTATCAGGGCTTACAGCTTGTATATTTAATCTCAATTGATTATCTAATTCTACGAGCCTAGGCATTTTATCTTTCGTACATGCTGAAAGACAAGTAACAATAACAAAAAGGCAAATAAAATTTCTCATATTTCGTGCTACACTTTTATGCTTCTCAAATATATTAAATAAATATTTAATATGTAATACGCTTAACATTAATTGAGTATGTTTTTGTCAGCTTCCTCAAAATTATATATAAAAACCATCTTTCTGTGAATAAGATCTTAATTATCTTATCTTTTGTAAAATTAAGATAATGGATATTGAATTATTTAGATTTCATTGTTTAAATCTGAAGGGAGCGACAGAGTCTATGCCTTTCGGTGACGGTGCAATAGTCTATAAGGTAGGTAACAAAATGTTTGCTTTGCTCAGACTAGAACCAATTAACTTAAGTGTTAATCTTAAATGTGATCCTGAGTTGGCTCAAGAATTACGTGAATCATTTCCAGATCTGATTATTGGTGGTTATCATATGAATAAAAGGCATTGGAACACTCTTTTTATTGAAAAATTAGCGGACAGTTTAATTATGGAGCAGTTAGTTCACTCTTATGAGCTTGTGTTCAATTCACTCCCCGCTAAAATAAAATCAAGTATTCTGGAGTAATATATCAAGCTTACCTGACTTATCTATTTGGGTTCTGCCTTTACTATTTTTTTTAAGAGTTGCAGCTTCGATACTTGGACCGTGCTCAAATACGATAATATCATCTTGGTTCATAAATTCATATAACCATTTCTTTTCTCTCATGGTGTCCAAGGGATTGAGGTCATAACTCATTACATAAGGCATACCTATATGGCCACTAGAAGGTATCAAATCTGCAGCATAAATGATTTTTTGATGATTACACTTTATTATGGGTAGTATCATGCCTGCAGTATGACCATGAAGAAATTTCATATCAATGTGTTCAGTGAATGACACAACCTCCTTATGGCTATCGATAAATTTGACAAGTCCCATATCAGCTAATGGCAATAAATTCTCTTTTAAAAATGAAGCTTTTTCTCTTGGATTTGGATTCATAGCTTCTTTCCATTGCTCTTCACCTATCCAATATGTGGCATTCGGATAAGTTGGTACAATTTCGCCTCTGGTATTTTTTTCTAAAGCACCTCCTACATGGTCAAAATGCAGATGAGTAATAAATACATCCGTAATATCTTCTTTCGTAAAGCCTAATGCATTTAATTCTGAAAGGTAGCGCTCATCTCGAGAAGGGTAGAAGTGTGAACGAAATTTATCGTCTTGTTTATTTCCTATACCTGTATCGATTAGAATTATCTTGTCATCCTCTTCAATAATCATAGATCGCATTGTCCAGGTACACATATTATTTTCGTCACTTGGATTTAGATTATTCCATATACTTTTAGGCACGACCCCATACATGGCACCGCCATCAAGTTTGAATCTACCTTGTTCAATAAGATGTATATTCCTTAGCATTTTAAAAGCCTATTGATTTTTTCTTAGAGTCTAGCTGATTCTTTAAGTTGAGCATTTTCAATGCAGTTGCCGCAGCTTCTACTCCCTTATTACCATATATTCCACCCGCTCTAGCCTCTGCCTGCTCTTTATTTCTAGGGGTGATTACTCCAAAGATTACGGGTTTATTTAAGCCTATACTTAATGACATTATACCGCTGGCTACAGCATTTGATATATATTCATCATGTTTGGTCTCACCAGTAATTACACAACCCAGGCATATGATTGCATCGGGTGAATGTTTGGCGTTTATCATTTTGGCCGCTGCGGGCAATTCAAATGCTCCAGGTACCCAAAATTCCAAGATATCATCGTCGGGTACTTCATTTTCTATGAGTATTTCTTTGCAAGCTTGCAGCATTGAAGAATTTATTTGATGATTCCATTCGCTCACGACTATAGCAATTTTTTTTCCTTTACCTGAGGGTAACTTCTCATGTTTTGCTTGTGACAAAGATTTTTCAGCGCTTGACATATATGTTATTTGATTAGAATTGATTCAAAAAAAAATAGGTAGAACGATCTAGCCATTCTACCTATTTTAACATCTGTTGTCTCCAGAAGTTATTAACGTAAATATTTTTCTATATCCTTTGCTTGCGTTGAATTAGGATAATCTTTTTTGATCTTATTGAATGCATCATTCGCCTGTTCTGTTTTTCCTTGAACACTTGATAGCATTCCATATTTTTTCAGATAATACGGAGTCAATAGAGTATTGTCTGAGTTGTATGCAGCTTTTTTATAGCTAGATAGTGCCTTGTCAGTTTCATTTAGTTCGGAATAAGCATCACCTAATGCACCGAATTTCATAATTGGGCTAACGTTTCCGCTAGGGCTGAAATCCGATAAATACTCAACAGCAACTTCATAGTTACCTAAGTTTAGATAACTGATTCCTGCATAGTAATTAGCTAAGTTTCCAGCTTTAGTGCCACCATAGTTATCAATAATATCCAAAAAACCATCGAATCCAGCTCCTGGACTTTCTAATGCAAGCGCAAATGAATCAACCTCGAACTGTTGCTGTGCTTTGGTGAGCGAAGCCATTGCTTCTTTTTCTGCTGGTTCACTTATGAGTACTTTCCAAATAAAATATCCTCCGATTACGATCGCAAGTGCAGCCGCGATACCTATGATAGCCATTTGATTTTTCTCAAAAAAACTTTGAGCATTTTCTTTAGCTTCTACTAAATCTATGAGCGTTTCGTCTTGCTCTCGTTTTGTTTGTCTTCTTCTTGCCATAATGCTTTTCTTAAAACGAACGCAAAAATATAAAAATCGTTGTTATTATTATCAAAACGCAACATATGAGTTGATAATTTATAAAGTTGGCTTTAGCTAATTATATTTTCTAAGTCAAGAAAGGGTAGTCCTTTTGTAGATAATTGTCTTCATAGAGCTCTGATGATATAGGATAATCAGACTCTTCTGCAAATTTAACGGCCGCCTCTATTTCAGCGGTAATACTGTCTTTTATCTTATCGATTTCTGCCTTACTAGCAATTTTTTGATCTAGTATTTTATTTTCAGTTACTTTGATAGGATCGATATCCTTATATTCTTGAACTTCTTCCTTGGATCGATATTTACCAGGGTCACTTACACTATGACCTCTATAGCGATAAGTGTTTATTTCTAGGAAGTATGGTCCTTTTCCGTCTCTAATATGCTTAGCTGCACGAGATAGGGCTTCATGTACTTCTTCAGGACTCATACCATTTACAGATTCGCTCGGCATATTGAAAGCTGAACCTACCGTAGCGATACTTTGTACGTTACTTGTTCTAGACACAGAGGTTCCCATGGCATAGCCATTATTCTCACATATATACAATACTGGAAGATTCCAAGTCATCGCCATATTGTAAGATTCATATAATGCACCTTGTCGTGCTGCACCATCACCAAACATAGTGACGCATAGATTCTTAGTATTTCGGTAATGTTCAGCAAAGGCAATTCCTGTACCTATCGGAATTTGTGCTCCTACGATTCCATTTCCACCGAAGTAATTGTGCTCTTTGGAGAAAAAGTGCATGGATCCACCTTTACCTTTGACACATCCTGTTTCTTTACCAAAGAGCTCAGCCATACAAGAATTAGAATCTAATCCTCTACATAGTGCGATACCATGCTGTCGGTAGGCAGTTACGATCTTATCATCAGGCGTGATTGCACTCACGAGACCAGCAGCGATAGCTTCTTGTCCAATATAGACGTGACAAAATCCTCTGATTTTTTGCTTTGAATATGCTTTCAGAGTAGCCTCTTCAAATTTTCTGATCCTAAGCATGGTTTCATACCATTTCAGATATGTTGCTTTTGAATACTTTTTTGAAGTACTTTTTTTCTTTGCTTTAGGTTTTGCCTCAACTACAGCCGCCATATTCAATCTGATTAGATGTTCTTTACTATTATCGTATTCCGAGTAAAAAGCTTGCAATACTTAATTAACTTCGCAAATATATAACAATTGAAATTCATTTTCAGATTCAATAAACTATAGAATAAAATCATTTCATTTTTTGGAAGAGATAGCTATTAAGGATACTAGACTATATCAATATCGAAATTTCGACAATGTAAAGCTCGGTTTTGATGCTAAGTTAAATGTAGTAGTTGGTAGAAATGGAATGGGCAAAACCAATTTACTAGATAGTATACACTACGTTTGTATTGGTAAAAGTTATTTCTCCTCAGGTGATAGATATATTTTTAAGGACTCTTCTCCAGACTTTAGTTTGATTTCTAAGATTTCTGTTGGTCAAGCCGATAGTCTTGTAAAGGTTATTTGTAAAAAAACTACCAAGAAATCTTTATCTATCAATGATAAAGTACATGATAGACTTTCGGATCATCTAGGAAATTTTCCTATAGTGGTGGTTGCACCTAACGATACGCTTTTGCTTTTAAATACGAGTGATGAACGTAGAAAATTGATAGATAGGAGTATAAGCCAATGTAGTCCATCATATCTCAAACAAATCATAGAGTATAATCATCTATTGAAGCAACGAAATAGTTTGCTTAAGTCGAGTAAAGAAAAAGGCTTCCTCAATACGATTGTGCTGGATAGTATCTCAGAAAGGATGTATCCGTTGGCTATGGATATTTTTGAGAGAAGAAAGTCTTTCACAGCTGAATTATCAAAAAATTTTGAGGCTCATTATCAAAAATTTTCTAGTGCAAACGAAAGTTGTAGTTGCTCTTACTTATCACAGTTGGAAGAGTATTCACTAATGGAACTTTTTCGTAGGGATCTAGAAAAGGATAAGGTACTAGGTCGGACGTCAAGCGGCATTCATAAGGATGATTTAAATTTTATAATCAATGATGAAAAATTGAAGCCATTTGCGTCTCAAGGACAATTGAAATCATTTATTATGTCTCTCAAGTTGGCTCAATATGAATGTTTAAAAACTAATTTAGGTATACAACCTATTTTGATTCTAGATGATGTATTTGATAAGCTTGATAAATACAGGGTAGAAGACTTATTAGAAATTGTTTTGGGAGATCATATTGGTCAAGTTTTTATATCTGATACTAGTGAAGAAAGAATTCCAGGAATATTAAAAAACAAGCAGCAAAAAGCTCGTATCATTGTGGTGCATGAAGGACTTATCCAAAATAGTTACGATATCTAAAAATGATCAAAGTATTAAGGAAGTTTTAGGTGATTTAGTATCTGCTAATCCTCGTCTTGATAAAGGCCTCACTGCAGAAAAGATCAAGGAATGTTGGGGGTTATTATTCGGTAGTACTATAGAGAAATATACATCACAGCTTCATTATCACCGCGGTACTCTCAGAGTACAGTTGTCATCTTCAGCATTAAGAGAAGAATTGTCTATGTCAAAGCAGCTCATGATTGATAAATTAAACGATCGACTAGGTGAGAAAAAGATAAAGGAGCTTATTTTGCAATAAGCTCCTTACTATTTAAGCGTTTCCGTTTTTAGTCTGTTTTTTCTTTTTGACTTTCTTTTTTCCTTTAGTCATGCTGGCTTTCTTAACAGCCTCATATGCGTTGATCATTCCAGCCGATGCACTTAAT
The DNA here is from genome assembly GCA_020629715.1 of Saprospiraceae bacterium. GTDB lineage: Bacteria > Bacteroidota > Bacteroidia > Chitinophagales > Saprospiraceae > JAHDGW01. The sequence goes on along the minus strand of JAHDCU010000002.1, from coordinate 152,281 downwards.
GAACTAAAAGGTACAAGCTCTTTATCACCAGGTCTTTTCACTTGTAGATCTGGCTTGGTAGCAGAATCCATAATGATTTGTCTTACCTGCTCTGCCTTCAAGCTAGGGAAGTAAGATCTCAAAATCGCTGCAACTCCTGCTACCACAGGTGAAGCCATACTAGTACCTTGTAGGTATCTATATTCGTTGTCAGGTAGGGTGGAATATATCTGTTGTCCAGGTGCAAATACATCAACATTCGCAGCTCCGTAATTGGAAAATGAAGCAACACTTTCTTCTCCAGTTTTGTGAGACAATGCTCCTACCTCTAACCAGTTTTTAGCCTCTTTCTTTTTTCTAAGAAACTTACCTTGCTTTTTATCAAATTTATCATTTGGAAAATTGTCAGTAGTATCATTATTCTGAGCACTATTACCGGCTGCATGTACTAAGAGTACGTCTTTTTGCTGAGCATAGTGTACCGCTTTATCCACTGTATTTTTATCCCAAGAAAATCCTTTACCAAAACTCATGTTGATGATAGAAGCTCCGTTATCTACTGCATATCTGATGGCATTGGCAACATCTTTATCTCTTTCATCACCATCGGGTACTGCTCTTACAGTCATAATAAGTACATTGTCGGCAACACCATCCATTCCTATACCATTATTACGAGCAGCGGCTACTATACCTGCTACATGTGTACCGTGCAATGCATCCGGCCCCTCGTAATCATTATTCCCATAATCAGTATCATTAGGATCGCTATAATCATCGCCGACCATAGTTCTAGGGTTGAATTCATGATTATAAGCATATTCTAGCTGGTTGTTATAATAATCTCTGCCGCCGTCAATAGATTCTTTTACTTCTTCGATAAGTCCTGTAATGCTTTCCAATTCTCCTTTTGCTTTAACTCTTTTGAGTATACCATAACCATATTCAGCCTCTGGGTTGGAAGACAAGTCGAGCGAATCTAGGCTTTCGATAGAAATACTTTGATCCATCATCAGCTTTTCAGCTGCTTTGATTGAACCGATAATTTGTTCTTCTTGAGTGTCTAGGTTAGCAAGCTTTTCTGAAGCATTAGTTCTTTTGCTTTCTACTTCTTCTTTGTACTTCATATATGCTGCATATTCCTTTTTCTGAGAGTCGTTAAGTAAAAGTGGATTAGCATCTTTATACTTATAATGATATTTGCCATAGAGTCTAGTAACTTCATATGTATCCGCGCCTACATTTTGACCATCACTGCCACCAATGAAATTCCATCCGTGGATATCATCGATGTATCCATTTTTATCATCGTCTATTCCGTTACCTGGTATCTCGTCTTCATTGACCCACATGACTGATGCTAGATCTTCATGCTCGGTATCGACTCCAGAGTCAATAATGGCAACAATTACAGGCTCAGAGCTTTTACCTTGAAGTAATTCTTTGTAAGTCTTATTAAGAGAAATTCCATTGAATCCATCTCCCATATCTCGATGGTACCAATCAGTTGGGGTATCCTGAGCCAAAAGAGAGGTGGATAAAAGGAGGGTAAAAAGGAAAAATATGTGTCTCATATATGTACGTTTTTATAAATATTTGAAGTTTGTAATAGTAAGGTAACAATTTGAATGCCAAGATAGATCTTAATGCTATCTATTTGACACTCCAAATGTAATAAACCCGATGTATGATTGGTTATTATAATTGAGGCTGTGAGATTAAGAGCCCTTTATAGTTTCAATTCATTCTGTCGTCCTTGATTACAAGACAATTATTGTAGAAAAAAAAACATATTAAAATTTATTTTAATGTATATTTGAATTCATTTACTCAACTCAACTCAATCAAAACCTATGAAAGGGTTCTTATTATCATTAATTATTGTTCTTTCTACATCGACAGTTTTTAGTCAACAGTTGGAATTTGGTCTTCAGCTAGGTGGATCGTATTACACTGGAGATATGGATGCTCCTGAATTATCTACTAATTTGAAGAATTTGAGATTTGGATTTGCATTGAATGCATCTTACATTTTGAGTCCAAAATTATCATTCAGAGGTAATCTTTCATTTCTAAAGATAGTTGGTAATGATAGTATGTCATCACAAGATTGGCAAAAACTGAGAAATCTGAGCTTTCAAAATAATGTTACTGAGCTTGCTGGATTGGTAGAGTATAATTTACTGAGTTTTAGTCCAGATGGCAGATCGGGGAGATCTTTTACTCCATATCTGGTAGGTGGTGTTGCTTATTATAAGCATAATCCTAAGGCGCTATATCAAGGACAATTAATAGAGTTACAGCCCTTAGGTACAGAGGGTCAAGGAATGCCTGGATTTGAGGAAAAGTATAGTTTGCATCAAATAAGTATTCCTTTTGGTGGGGGGCTGAAGATTGGCTTAAATAATAACCTAACCTTATCTTTAGAATTATTAGGAAGAAGAACGTTTACTGATCATTTAGATGATTTGAGTAAATCATATGTCAATTATTCAGAGTTAGAAGCTGGTAATGGTGAACTCTCCGCAATATTGAGCGATAGAACGGGTGAAGTCACGGGTATATTTGACCCCGAAAGAAGACTCACTGGAGATCAACGTGGGAAGGCTAGTATAAAGGATTATTATTTTTCTGGAATGGTTGGAATAAACTACCGTTTTGAGGGTGGATTTGGTGGTTCAGGTGATCAACTAGGTTGCCCAACTTTTTAAGAATCAATTAGCTTAAGATTATATAAAATGGCTAGCTTCAGGGCAGCCATTTTTAGTTTGTGGATTATAAACCGAAAGAAATATTATCCAAATATTGGGGATACAATGATTTTCGTCCTTTACAAGAAGATATCATTGATTCTGTTTTAGCGGGCAGTAATACTGTTGCATTACTGCCTACAGGAGGAGGTAAGTCCATTTGTTTTCAAATACCTATACTATGCCATCATGCTGGTGTCGCGGTCGTAATATCACCATTAATTGCCCTGATGGAAGATCAAGTTCATCAGTTGAAAAAACGAAATATCAAAGCCATAGCGCTTAGTTCAAAGCTCAATAAACGATCTTTTACCATAGAGCTGGATAATATAATTAACGGTGCTTATAGGATCGTATATCTATCACCAGAACGTCTTAGCTCTTCTAGGATATTAGAGTCGATAATACATTGGAATGTCAAGTACATTGCTGTAGATGAGGCACATTGTATTTCTCAGTGGGGATTTGATTTTAGACCCTCATATTTGCAAATTTCAGGACTAGTAGAATTGCTTAGGAAGCCTATCATTGCAGTTACAGCTACTGCAACACCTAGGGTGATTGACGATATTAATGACATATTGCTTTTCGATCAAAAAAAGTTATTTACCAAGTCATTTTTGAGAGATAATATATCGATCACTATCCAACATTCTGAGCAAAAATTAGAGGATGTTATACATTTATTGAATCATGTTGATGGATCCGCAATTTTATACCTTAGAAATAGACTTGGAGTAGAAAAGTATGCCAAAAGAATAAAAGCCAGAGGAATATCGGTAGATTACTATCATGCAGGACTATCAACTGAACGAAGAGATCAAGCCCAATATAAATGGATCACTAATGAGGTGAGGCTGATTGTATGTACTAATGCTTTTGGTATGGGGATCGATAAGTCTAATGTGCGGCTTGTGATACATCTTGACGTAGCTCCTAGTATAGAAGAGTATTATCAAGAAATAGGTCGAGCAGGCAGGGATGGATTGAAATCCTATGCCGTTTCTTTATTAAATAATCATGATCTCGCAAAATCACTGGATTCTTTGGACTATCATAGACTTAAATCCAAAGAATTATATGATGTTTATGATTACGTAATGAGGCTAAATGATGTGGCTATACACGATGGTGTAGACCGCGTATTGTCCGTGGATATAGGGTTGTTAGCGACAAAATTTAATATCAATGCTACAAGAATTGAAAAAATATTGGAGGCCATACAAAGATTGGGACTTTGGGAGCTTTCCAAGCATTTTGAGTCGTCATCATCTATGAAAGTATTGGCATCTACAGCAGTCATTCGATCTATGGATAAAGAATCATTACAACATAAATTGATTCAATATTTATTGCGACGATTTCAAAATGTACTGCATGCCTATGTTAAGGTGGAGGAACTAAAAATAGCTTCTGTTTTAAAGGTGCCACAAGATGTATTTAAGAAGCTATTAATTGATATGACTGCTAAAAAGCTAATTTCATACATTGAAAAATCAAATAACCCCAAGTTATATTTGGCACATAGCCGGATACGTCGAGATGTTTTTCTAACTCTTGCAGAACGCATAACTCGTACATTTCAATCCAAAAAAAATAGATTGAAAAGTATACATGATCTTATCAATACGAATGAATGTAGGCAAAAGACTATACTTACATATTTTGGAGAAAAATCATCTGACTGTGGGATTTGTGATAGCTGTCTGATCAATGGTATTTCGCTTGAACAAAAATCACGATTAGAAAACATAGTAAAGCAAAAGCAAAATGATGGTTATAGTTTTACGGAGATTTTGAAAACGGTACCATTCAACAAACGCCGACTCGCTATGGAAATATTAAAATCAATTTAGTAGAACAGTACCACACGATTGAAAAACGATAAAGGAAATATCTGTATATCCGTTTTTTCTGATCTTCAATATGATCAGAGAATGAGAAAGATATGCGATGCATTATCTGCCAATGGCTATAAGCTTAGTGTATTTTCGAGATCTACAGTTTATAGCTCCGATGACTACCGCGTAACTCCTATCAATTGCTTCTTTCATCAGGGTTTTTTAGCATATGCCGAATTCAATTTTCGGTTGCTTCTAAAATTATTCATGAGACGTGCGGATAAATATTCTTTCGTGGATCTCGATACTGCTTTACCCAACTGGATTGTTTCAAAACTATCAGATAAGCCATTGATCTATGATGCTCACGAATATTATGTAGAAAGTCCAGAAATCACCGATAGAAAGCTAATTCAATTGATTTGGAGAGGAATAGCTAGATTTATCATTCCAAGAGCAGATATGGCTTATACGGTCAATGAATCATTGGCGAAAGAACTGGATCGTAGATATAGTAGGTCTTTTGATGTTATAAAGAATGTCCCGTGGAAAGTTAGTGATCGTACCGATATTGATAAGCAACAAGAAGATTATATCATATTGTATCAAGGGGTGATTAATATGGGTAGGGGGCTCGAGGAGATGATCAATGTGATGCCAAGATTGCCATGGGCAAAGCTTATGATAATAGGAGATGGTGATATAACTGACAGATTGAAGAATAATGTAGAAATTCAGAATTTGGCTAATGTGGTATTTATTGAGAAACAAGAGCCTAATACACTTCGTGCATTCACAAAAAAAGCATGGATTGGTATCAATTTACTCGATATTTCTAATAAAAACTATTACTATTCTCTGGCTAATAAATACTTTGATTATATGCAATCAGCCATCCCCTGTATAAGTATGAACACCCCTGCATACCAAGCACTTAATATTGAGTATGAAACTAGTATCTTGATAGATGATATAGACGATGATACCATTGTCAAAGCTATAGAAACTTTGAAAGGAAATAATATAATCTATGATCGCTTAAAGGCAAATACAAAAAAAGCAGCCGAAGTATATCATTGGGAAAATGAAATACCCAAGCTGCTTTCTATATATCGCTAAATTTTGCTTATTCGCTAATACCTGCAAGGTCTAAAAAGAATGCGTATTCCATAGCGGTCTCTTTATACCTTTTGAATCTCCCAGAAGCACCACCATGACCAGTATCCATATTGCAATACATGACTAAAGCATTATCATCAGTCTTGAGTTCGCGTAATTTGGCAGCCCATTTAGCTGGCTCCCAATATTGCACTTGACTATCATGATATCCAGTAGTGATCATAAGTGCAGGGTAGTCTTTGGCTTCCACTTGGTCATATGGGCTATACTCTTTGATATATTCATAATATTCCTGTTCGTTTGGATTTCCCCACTCATCATACTCTCCAGTAGTCAATGGTATAGTTTCATCCAGCATGGTAGTCACTACATCTACGAATGGTACGGCTGCTATAACTCCTTTCCACATGTTAGGTTCCATATTGATCACAGCTCCCATAAGTAATCCACCTGCGCTTCCTCCTAATGCAAACAGCTTATCATTGTTGGTATAGTTTCGATCTACAAGTGCTTTACCACAGTCTATAAAGTCGGTAAATGTATTTTTCTTGTTTAATAACTTTCCATCTTCATACCACTTTCTACCTAATTCTTGACCACCTCTTATATGTGCTATAGCGTAGATAAATCCTCTATCCAAAAGACTCAATCTTACAGAGCTGAAGTATGGCTCCATACTGGCGCCATAAGATCCATATCCATAGAGTAGTAGAGGAGCACTACCATCTTTTGGTGTAGTCTTTTTATATACAATAGAAACGGGTACTTCGATGCCATCACGAGCTTTTACAGATATACGTTCTGAGGTATATTCATCAGGGTTGAAACCACCTACTACCTCTTGCTGCTTTAAAAGATTCAGTTTTTTGCTAGAGATATCATAGTCATAAGTACTATTAGGAGTTGTCAAGGATGTAAACCCTACTCGTAGCGTTTTGGTGTCAAAATCAGGATTGATAGACGTGTAAGCTAGGTAGGCATCCTCACCGAAATCAATATAATGATCATCATTTCCATCCCACGACTTAATTCGGATATTAGATATACCATTGATACGCTCTGTCAATACCATATGATCTTTGAAGATGTCTATCCCTTCTAGTAATACTTCAGGTCGATGCGCTATTTCATCTTGCCAGTATTCTTTACTGGTTTTATCCAAAGGACAAGTCATCAATTTGAAGTTTTTTGCTCCGTCCTTGTTAGTAGTTATGTACCATTTATCTTGATAATGTGAGATGCCGTACTCTAAGTCACGCTCTCTTGCCTGAAATATCGTAAACGGTTCATTTGGAGTATCCGCATTTACAAATCTATACTCGTTACTAACTGTTGCGTAAGATCCTATAACGATGTATTGCTTGCTCTTAGTCTTATATACGAATGTTCCAAAGGTTTCATCTTTTTCATGAAAGACTTCCACATCTTTAGAGGAGTCAGTGCCAAGTGTATGTTTAAATATTTTATAGCTTCTTAGAGCATCATCTTTTCTGGTATAGAAAACGGTCTTATTATCATTGGCCCATGTGACACCACCAGTTGTATTTTCGATCTCATCGGACAAGAGTTCTCCGGTTTCAAGATTTTTAAACTTCACAGTGTAGATTCTTCTACTAAGTGTATCTACTCCATAAGCTAAAATCTTATTACTTGGACTTACACTACGGCCTCCAACTGCGTAGTATTCAAATGGTTCTGCTAGTACATTGACATCTAGCATGACTTCTTCATCTGCCTTTAAATTCTCTTTTTTTCGACTATGAATAGGATACTCTTTTCCTTCTTCATATCTCGTGATATAATAATAACCATTGTCCTTATATGGAACCGACATATCGGTCTGCTTGATACGACCTACGATTTCATCGTAAAGAGAGGACTGTAGATCCTTGGTATGAGACATCAAGGTATCGAGATATTCATTTTCACTTTCTAAATAATCGATGACCTGTTGAGTTTGAGCATCTGGAGTTTCTTTCAATTTTTGTTCATCTGAAAGCTTCATCCAATAATAATTATCTACTCGTGTATCGCCATGGATAGTCATCTCATGTGCTTTCATCTCAGGAGATGGAGCTTTTGTAGTTTTTGCTTTTTCAGCTATTTGACTCATAGTTTGAGTTACATTTTTGGTATCCGTACTGCACTGTACGAGCAGCAAAGTTGCGAAAAAAAGTAAGCTTATTGGTTTGATCATCGTTATGGTTTAAAGTTGATTTATTATCGCCAAATTTCTAGAATGGAAAGATAGTTAAAACCATCGTATCGAATAGAGATTATGGATGAGCTACTACAGATTATCGACTAGAATACTATCTTCGCTCCTGACAGAAGGGCCCCATGAAATTAAATACGAGCTACTGGCAGATATTATCTATTTCACTACCGATTATGATTGGTAGTGCTGCTCAAAACATCATTGTTTTATGTGATAATGTATTTTTATATCACTACGGTGGTGTAAACTCTTATGATTTTGGCGCTATTGCATTGGTTGGCGTTTTCTACCTAGTGATAGCTTCTATTGGTTATGGTTTTAGCCGTGGAGGTCAGATTATTATTGCTCGACGATATGGTGAAAGTGATTACGATGGACTGCGTAAGAGCTTTCATTCACTATTCGCTTTTGAATTTATTTTAGCTCTTATATTGTTCCTTTTGTTACAATTTGGATCACCTTATCTCTTTGATCTATTCGTTGAATCAGAAGAATATTATCAGCGATGCCTTGAATATATTTATCCTAGATCGTATGGTATTTTCTTTAGCTACCTCGGGGTAAGTTTGATTGCTTTGTATACGGGTATTGCCAGGACAAAGTTTATCCTCATTGATACTATAGTACTGGTATTGACCAATGTGATTTTAAATTACATTCTAATATTCGGTTTTGGAGAAATTGAACCAATGGGTATTCGAGGTGCAGGTCTTGCATCCACTATTGCCGAGGTGATTGCATTTATTGTATTCGTAGGCTATGTGATTATTGATCAGCGTAAGCGAGCGATTAATATTTTTCAATTCACCAAGATTGATCTTTCTATTATCAGGCAAGTCTACGATAGATCCATGCCTATTGTAATTCAGTCGATTTTTGGCCTTGGAAGTTGGTTTCTATTCTTTGCCCTTATAGAGCAATATATGGGTGCTGAGTCATTAGATGCTTCTAATTTGGTGAGGAATGTTTATCTATTATTATCCATTCCGTGTTGGGGTTTTTCTGCAGGTATAAATACCCTGGTCAGTAATTTTATAGGTCAACAAAAAAGACAAGCAGTTTTACCTATCATTAAGAGAACAGCATTTTTAAATATTTTGATTACCCTAGCTTTTGCCATTCCTGTAGCCTTATGGCCAGAAGTATTGTTGTATCCCATATTTGGAAAGGAGGACATGAGTATGATCGCACATGCACATGATACCTTGATTATGTTGGTGCCTATCATGATCATATTTGGATGTGGATCCATTATGATGAATGGGATGATGGGTATAGGGGTTACCAAAAAAGTGATGTATATACAACTGGCGGCCACTTGTGTCTATATGTTATTTGCATATTTAAGCATAGTTGTATTTTCATCATCCACTGCAGTGGCTTGGAGCGTAGAGCTTGTTTACTGGGGATTTATTCTTCTGCTTTGCTATATCTATATCCATAAAAAGTCTTGGTATTCATTTAGTGTTTAATCGTTTTAATGATAGGTCTTTTGCTCATATGTAAGCAGCTTATTATATAAAAGTTGCTCTCTATTAGGGCACTGTAATCATTCACTCTTAGAGCTTGAATATTAGCTATTTATAGTGCTATATTTCTATATCTTTGCCTGCATGAGGCTCCAGAATATAGAGATCAAAGGCTTCAAAAGTTTTGCCAACCAGACCATACTCAATTTCAATGAGCAGGTAACAGGAGTCGTAGGTCCCAATGGAAGTGGAAAGTCCAATATCGTTGATGCTATTCGCTGGGTACTCGGAGAGCAAAAGGGAAAAGAGCTCAGATTGGATCAGATGTCAGATGTGATTTTTAATGGTACCAAATCACGTAAAGCTGGTGGAGTGGCTCAAGTGTCTCTGACCTTTGATAATGATAAGGGGATACTCCCAACAGAGTATAATCAACTTACGGTAAGTAGGCTTCTTTATCGAAATGGTGACTCTGAGTATAGACTCAATAGTGTCTCTTGTAGGCTCAAAGATATCAAGAGTCTGCTGATGGATACAGGTATTGGTTCTAACTCCTATGCTATCATCGCACTTGGGATGGTTGATGATATACTTCAGGATAAAGAACAAGCACGTCGTAAGATGTTTGAACAGGCTGCTGGTATATCAAAATTTAAAATTAGAAAAAGAGAAACGGTCAATAAATTGAAGTTGACGAATGCGGATCTTGATCGAGTAGAAGATCTATTGCATGAAATTTCTGAGAACTTAAAAGCTTTAGAAAAACAAGCCAAAAAAGCAGAAAAGTATCTCAAACTTAAAGAGGATTATCAATACAAAAGCATTGTATGTGCAAAGCTTGAGCTAGAGAAACTTAAAGAAAGCTATGAGACCTTAAAAACAAAAATAAGAGAGGAGCAAGACTTGTATCGATCTCTGGATACTAAGATTATTGAAGATGAAGCGAAATTAGCTAAAGAGAAGAAGGATCATTTATTGAAAGAGCAACAACTCAGTGAGTTTCAAAAAGAACAGAATAGACAATTAGAAACCATTCGATCTTTGGAGAATACTAAAAGTCTTGCTATTCAAAAGACTCAATTCTTAGAGGAACGAATCCAATATTTAGACAACAATATTATCCAAGATCAGACCAAACTGGATGATCACAAATCATCGGTAAATCTTGGGCAAAACGCTATCGAAAATTTACAATCAAAGTACCAAAGCTTAATGGAAGATATCAACTCTTCCAAACAGAAATATGACCTCAAGAAGAGTGAATTTGAAAATTTAAAAACTAAAAGTGATCAAAAGACTGCGGAGCTAGAAAAGCTAAATACCCGATTGATAGATAACGAGAAAAATCAAGCTCTGATCAAATTAAATATTGAAAATATAGAATCGGGTATTCAGTCAAGAAGATCAGAGCTGAGAGAATATGATGAACAGATCATCGGTGCTCAAAAACAAAGTGAGACAGCCGGAGTAGAAATATCAAGGTTACAAAAGATCGTAGAAACACTAGAACAACAACGCCAGCAAGCAGAAGAATCTTTACAATCTATATCGAAATCAATAGAGGATAAGAAAAAGCACCTCGATATTATATTGCGTAAGCAAGATGCTATCCGTAATGAAAGAGAATTGATACATAGCATGATTGAGTCATTTGAGGGCTATCCAGATTCTCTGAAGTTTTTAAAAACTGAATGGGATCACAATTTGGAATTATTATCCGATGTCATATCTGTAAAAGATGATTTTAAACTTTGTATCGAGCAATATTTGGAGCCATTTCTCAATCATTATGTAGTCCGATCAGAAAAAGAAGCTTACAAAGCCATAGAAGTGCTCAATGAAGCCCAAAAAGGAAAGGCCAACTTTTTTGTATTAGACCGCATTGAAGAAAAAGCCTCTAATAACAGCCCTTATGCAGAAGACCCACGTATCATCTCTGCCATGGAAGTGGTAAGCTGTGATACTAAATATCATAAACTACTAGAGAGTCTATTTTCTCATTGTTATATTTTAGATAGTGGCGAAGTCGATAGCGCTTCTCTTAAGTATGAGGAGGGCACTACCATATTGGCTAAGACAGGTGTTTTCGTAGATCGTGGGACAGAGATTTATGGTGGATCTATTGGCCTCTTTGAAGGAAGTAAGTTAGGTCGAAAGAGTAAATTGAAATCTCTTGATGATTCTCTAGAGCAAATATCTCGGGATATCGTTTCTTTTGAAGAGTCTTTACAAGAGCTAGAACTTCAAAAATCCAAAATAGAATTTAAATCGATCGCTCAGCAAATCAATGAATCGCGTCAAGCACTCAATGATCATATCCGTAATAATGAATATACATTAGAAAAAATAAAAGCAGGAGAACAAAGAAAGTCCAGCGCTAAAGAACAAATAGAGCGAGAAGAGTCTAGAATAAAAGATCTCCAAGAGCAAAATCTGGCGCTAATTCAGTCCTATAAAGAGATGGATGCTAACCGATCTAAGATGCTTTCAGAAGAGGGTAGTGATCAATACCTTTCCGCATTTTCGGAAGAGTTGAGCAAGCTTTATGAGGCATATAACAAGCTGCAGCTAAAGGAAATTCAGGATAAGGGTATAATCCAATCTAAGAAGAAAGATCTCGCATTTGAACAGAATAGGATACAAGAACTAGAACGTAGAATTCAAAATTATAAGCAGGACAAAAGTCGTCAAGACAACGAATTAAAAGACTATCTTACTAAAAGTAAAAATGCAGAAGCAGAGCTTCTAGAGCTCTATGGTCAAAAGACTGAAAAATCAGAGTCATTCTCTAAAATAGAAGCGGAATTCCATAAAGAAAGAGAGGCGATTACCACCTTAGAAGATTCGATAAAGAAACTGGTAAGATCTCAAAATCAGTCGCAGCTTTTGATTAATAATCTGAAAGATCAGTTTACCGATTATAAGTTGAAAATGAACTCAGTATCGGAACGTATCAATATTGAGTTTAAAATTGATCTACATCAATATTCTTTTGAAGAAGAACCTCCTGAGTACAACGAAGAACTCAAAATGAAAGTTGAGCGACTGCGGTCTAGACTATACAACTACGGAGAGGTCAATCCTATGGCGGTAGAAGCATATGCTGAAATGCAAAAGCGGCACGAAAGTATTACATCACAAAGAGATGATATCATCGAAGCCAAAGAATCTCTCATGGATACCATCGATGAGATTCAAAAGAATGCTACGGAACGTTATCTATCAGCATTCAATGAAGTAAGAAATAACTTTAGAGAGGTATTTCGCAGTCTTTTTACGGAGGATGATGATTGTGATCTTGTATTACTCGATCCAGAGCATCCTGTCGAATCTCAAATCGATATCATTGCCAAACCCAAAGGAAAACGACCAAAGTCACTTAGCCAACTCTCAGGAGGTGAAAAGACACTTACGGCGATTGCATTATTGTTTGGATTATACTTGCTCAAGCCAGCACCGTTCTGTGTATTCGATGAGGTCGATGCACCACTAGATGATGCCAATATCCAGAAGTTCAATAAGATCATCCAAAAGTTTAGTAAAGACTCCCAATTTATCATTGTGACGCATAACAAGAGCACTATGGCTGATGTAGATGTGTTATATGGAGTCTATATGCAAGAGCAAGGAGTATCGGGAGTTGCGCCGGTTGATTTTAGGAACTATGATCATGAGGCGGTGCTGCAAGGGGCTGTATAATTTTTAAAATCTAATTGATTTTTTAAGCTCTTAACAAAAAAAAGGTCCAAGCAAGCTCGGACCTTTATGTCGGTTTTAACAGTGCAGTTATACACGTATTAGATATATTTCAAATATGATGCCAAGTGTTAAAATTTAAGCTTAGAATCTCCAAGAAACAGTTCCTAGTACTCTCGATGCTTGATCACCAAAAGAATATTCTTCACCATTGATCACGATGTGATCTCCAAACTCAGATAGGTTGGCTTCATATTGTAAGTCAAGTCTTAATTTCCATATATCGAGTCCTATCCCGCCAATGATTCCATAACTAGCATCTTTAAATCGTTGCTCGTATCCGTCAATATTAAAGAGATCAGAGGAACTATCAATATGAACATGCGCTACAGGACCCAAGCTAAGACGTAAAAAGCCTGCCTTGATACCTATAAGTACAGGCACCGATAAGTTTTGGTATTTCTCACTCAGTATTTCACCGACGATCGGTGACTCCCCGAAATTATCTATTTGATAATTGACACTATTACTATTAAAAAGAACGGCTGGTTCTAGATAGATCCCTAAAAAAGACAATCTTGTATATAATCCAAAATGGTAACCATATTCGGCTTCGCCAAGATTGATTTTGAGATTATGTATACCGTTGTCAACATTGATTCCATTAGATACGACATCTATAGAACTGATCCCAAATTTAAGACCTGCTTCAAATTGAGAATAACTTGATATACTAAAGAATAAAAAAGAGGATACGAAGATGGATTTCAAAAGATTTTTCATGATACTTGCAACAATTGGTTAGAGTTGAATAGAAACGAAGAGTAAAGACAAGCTAGTGGCTTTAAACTCTTCTTTTAACCTATGATTAACCTAGGATTCCATGTTTTTAATGGTTTACCCTTATCAGGTTAGATCATACATGATTATTCTTCTTTATACCAATGAGCAAAAAAGATGCCGTAATATGGATATTCAAGAGGTACATTACATAGGAAGTTTTGAGAGAGAAGGGCAGTGTCCCATGGATGGCTTGCCAGAGTATGCTTTCATCGGTCGATCCAATGTGGGTAAATCATCATTGATTAACTACCTATGTGATCGTAAAGATCTCGCAAGAGTCTCGAAGACTCCGGGTAAGACCACCATGATGAACTATTTTAAGGTTGATAACTCGTGGTACATTGTAGATCTACCAGGATATGGATATGCTAGACGATCTAAAAAGCAGAGAGCAAAATGGGAACAAATGCTTGAGCGATATTTGCTGGTGAGATCTAACCTTCATTGTGTTTTTTTACTTATTGACAGCCGGATCGATCACCAAAAAGTAGATCGTGAATTTATGTCTTGGTTAGGAGAAAGGAGAATACCTTTTGTGATCGTATTTACCAAGATAGACGGAGTCAAACCCGCAAAAAGAGATGAGAAGGTAGAAGCAATACGCCAAGATATGCTTGAGAGCTGGACGGAATTGCCACAGCATTTTATAACAAGTACAGTACTAAAAGAAGGTAAAGAAGAGATCTTGGCATTCGTACGTTCCTATATTTAGGATTGCCAATGCTATGATATCTGATCCTTTTTAATCAAATTTACGCAGCTTTGAGTAAAGCATATCCTCATATAATACCCAATCCTGAAGACTGGCCTATATACAAGCAGGCAAAGAATAGATCTTCTTTTATTGGTACCCTCAATAATTTTACCTTTAACAGGGTCATTAATAATCAAAAAGACTTGGAGCGCTTGCTCAATATGACGGTGTATCAAGAAGGACAAAGGGTAAAAAATAATCCTTGGAAAGTAGATCCTGCAGATGATAAAAAATATTGGGATAGTATACGTTCAGAGCTTAGAGATATCAATACGGATGATCCACATGATGAGCGCTATCAGAAAATTATTAAGCGTATCATCAACAGGTATAATGTTGAGATCGTCGGAGACTTCAAACCGAAGACTTTCTTTTTTATCCGTAAATTTCTGACCGCTTTTTTCAAGCGATTATTCAATAAAATGATCGTGAGAGGTACTTGGAGATTTTGGGGGACTAAGGATCAATTATTTGATAAAATCAAGGTCAGTGGGCCCGTAGAGCATATTCGAGAATTGTATAAAAAAGGTACTGTCATCGTACTTCCCACACATTTTAGCAATCTGGATAGTATCATGGTTGGTTATACCTTGGATAATATTTGCGGTATACCTCCTTTTACTTATGGAGCAGGACTTAATCTCTTTGATTACGAGATCCCTGCTTATTTCATGAATCGCCTCGGTGCATATCGACTAGATCGACGAAAGAAAAATCCAATTTATCTCGAGTGTTTGAAAGCGATGAATAGTCTTTCCATATATCAAGGAGTCAATAGCATTTTCTTTCCTGGAGGTACCAGATCTCGTAGTGGAAAAATCGAAAGTCGACTCAAGCTGGGGCTAGTGGGGTCAGTAGTACAGGCACAAAGACGTCATATCGAGTATGGTGATGATAAAAAGATCTTTATGGTTCCAATGATTTTGGATTATCATTTTGTGTTAGAGGCAAAGAGTCTGATCAATCAGCATCTCAAGATAGAAGGCAAAGAAAACTATGTCAGACCCAAAACTGCGGTCAAAGGGATAAGAGCAAATTTCAGATTTTTAAAAGCACTGTACAATAAACAATCGGAAGTGGTGATCAGCTTTGGTCAGCCATTGGATGTCATGGGTAATGAAGTCAATCTTCAGGGAGAGAGTATTGATGAAAAAAATGAAGTGATCGACTTTACTGGATATTTCTCTGGAGAGGCGAATGATATTGAGCGAAATAACCAAAGAGAAAAAATCTACACCAGATTGTTGGGAGATAAATTAGTCACTAGTTATCGAAGAAATAACATTGCATTATCTAGCAATATTCTTGCTTTTGCAGCATTTGAACTGTACAGAAGTGTTTATCAAAAATCAGACTTTTATACGTTTTTGGTTACTCCATTGGACGAGCTTGTATTACCATTGGATGAATTTAAATCCATCCTAAAACAATGTGTCGAGTATCTTGAAGAGTTAAAAGAATATAAAGAAATCAAGCTGTCAGAGCATGTCAAGAGTACTGATATAGATCAATTGATATTCCATGGTCTGAGAAATCTAGGTCTGTATCATGCAAATAAGGTATTGTATCTTAAAAAAGATATTGTCAAAACTCAAGACCTTACACTGTTATATTATTACAGGAATAAGCTAGATGGATATAAAATCGAAGAAAGAGTAAGATTTCAAATATCAAATCAAAAAGTATAAGGTGAAATATATTATCTATGATCTAGAAGCTACATGCTGGCGTGGTAGACCACCCAAAGGAGTCAATGAAATCATTGAAATTGGAGCTGTAAAAGTGAATAGATACGGTGAAGTAGTTTCAGCTTTCGATAAATTTATAAAACCCTTAGTCAATCCAGTATTATCGTCTTTTTGTACTTACTTGACTTCTATTACACAGGAGCAGGTAGATAGTG
Source organism: Saprospiraceae bacterium (assembly GCA_020629715.1). GTDB lineage: Bacteria > Bacteroidota > Bacteroidia > Chitinophagales > Saprospiraceae > JAHDGW01. Next base: position 135,709 of record JAHDCU010000002.1, on the reverse strand, counting down.
CAAAATTATTTGATGTAGTCGTGAATCAATTTCAGGATTGGATCAATGATGAAGAAGATGAGGAGGAAGAATATGCACTTTGCGCTTGGGGGAAGTTTGATAAGCAGCTCCTTATCAATGATCATAATTTGCATAAACTAGAATATGATTGGCTGGAGAGGCATGCTGATATAAAAACTCAATACCATCAACTTAAAAATATGAGGAAGCATGGTGGTCTCAAAGCTACTGTCAAAAAAGAAGGTTTTGAGTTTGACGGTATACATCACCGAGCCATAGCCGATGCAGAGAATCTGGCTAAAATATTTATCAAATACCTTGATGATTGGGTAGTGTAAAGCTTAGTCTTAAAATTGCGTTAATTCGTCGATGATCTGATAACTCAAGAAACCATATCTTCGTCATGCGAATTAGATATTATAATTAAACTAAACTTTGAATAAATGAAAAATTTTAAATGTCTATCATTATTGGCTATCATGGTCATGTTTGTCTTATCTATTCAGGCACAAACTGATCTGAGCAAAGGACATATCAAACAAGAAATCACGGATGTTGCTTCTGATGATGATCAAGTGGCAATGCAGTTGGAAATGATGAAAGGATCTACGACTAACTATCACTTCAATGACGCCAAAAATCTTATGAGCATGTCAATGATGGGTGGTATGGTAGAAGTAAAGACATTGTATACGGTAGAAGGTGAAAAAATTGACCTTTATTTCAATGCCATGGGACAAAAGATGCTAGTACAAAGTAACAAAGCAGAAATGGAAGCTGAAGCAGGAGATCAAGCCGAAGCGCTTAAAAATATGCAAGTAACTTTAGACAAAGAAGACAAAAAAGAGATCTTAGGTTATTCTTGTTATAAAGCAACCATCGCTATGCCTGATGGTGAAAAAGGTATGAGCATGACTGCCTATATCTCTGAAGATGTGAAAGCTGATCCAAGGCTGATTCAAAATCTTCAGTATGTTGAGTTACCTGGATTTCCACTTGAACTAACTGTAAATATGGGGCCAATGACGATGACAACCACTACTGTGGAAATCAGTGATAAGTTAGATGACTCCGTATTCAATATAAGTGATGAAGGTTATAAAAAAATGACTTTTAAAGAATTCATGGATGCCATGGGTGGCATGGGCGGCATGGGATTCTAATCCTTTACGTTCATAATTTATAAAAAGAGGTCAAGTAAACAGTAGTTTGCTTGACCTCTTTTACGTTTTGATATATTCTAGATTAGAAATAGATGTTATTTGTATATGAAATATTTAATTACGATTAGGTACGTAATTTGTCCATGGAAAAATCTCTCTGTGGCATCAGAATTGAAATATGATGAACTGAAATCATGAATTATGATTAACCATATCCTATGGACTTTCTGGTGCCCTTGAGAAGAAATAACTACTTTCTCGGGGCACTTTTACTTCTAATACTATGCACAACTATCCCAGCGGCCATGGCCACATTCATACTACTATTTTGACCATACATGTCGATATGTATACTATCATCACACCAGTCCAATATTTTCTGAGAGCATCCATGTTTTTCATTGCCTGCAACAAGCAGTATTGGAACTTTAGCTAGACTATATTCTATTACACTCTTACTCTCATCGGTCCACTCTACAGCGACTTTATAGTACATATCTTTATCGATTTGGTCAATTGATTCTATGACTTCATATCTAACTTGCTCCGTACACTGCCGAGATATTTTTTTGACTTTTTGCCAATTTATGCTTCTTTCTGATTTTAGGATAAAGACCTTGTCCACTGAAAATGCATCAGATAATCTAAATATATGAGCAATATTCTCCTCTATTTCGAGACGATCCAATAGAATACTGATGGATGCAGAATTCTTACTTAAGCTTTGTTGAATGCTCTTAATTTCGTAGTAGCTTAGTGCTTTCATGGAAGTACAAAAATATGATTATATAATTGTAGGGCAGGGTTTAGTAGGCTCTATTCTTGCCCTGAATCTTTTAAATAGGAACAAACGCATATTAGTCATAGATGATGGTCATAAGACGAGTTCAAGTACTATCGCTGCTGGTATTGTAAACCCAATCACAGGTAGATCCTATGTGAAATCATGGATGATCGATACCTTACTACAGTCCGTCAAAAATACTTACTCCAGTATAGCTAAAAAGCTAGATGTGAATATATTTCACAATCGAGAGGTAAAGAGAGTTCTCTTTTCTGTGAAAAATGAAAATGCTTGGTTAGCAAGATATGGACAAATAGAATATAGAAATTACATGTCCGAAAACATTGAGATAAATTATAGATCTGATGTGATTCATAATCAAGGATCTCTTGGCACTGTCCTAGGCGGTGGACAATTAGATACCAGATTGTTTTTAAAAAAAGTAAGACATTTTTTGGAATCTTCTGATTCATACTTATCGAAGCAATTTGATCATGAGCAATTGGTAATGCAAGCTGACTATATTTCGTATCATAATCGATCTGCCGATAAGTTAATTTTTGCAGAAGGGCATACTGTCATTAATAACCCTTTCTTCAAATACCTTCCATTTGATCCCGTCAAAGGTGAGGCATTGATCATATATGCTCCTGATTTAAAACTTAACGTCAATTATCGAGATAGCATCTTTATCAGCCCACTCGGCGATGATACCTTCTGGTGTGGTGCTGGATATAATAAACAATGGATTGATGACAATCCTAGTCAATCAGAGTACGATCGTATTGCTGAGATATTAGCTAAAGTGATAAAATGTGATTACAAGATCATCGATCATCGTGCAGGTATCAGACCAGCTACTAAAACCCGAAAACCTTTGATAGGACAACATCCAGTGCATAAATCGCTATATATATGTAACGGGATGGGTGCTAAAGGAACATCTTTAGCACCCTATCTGTGTAATCGGTTTTTGGAATCGCTTGAAGGCGGTCAAGCATTTGACATAGAGGAATGTAATATTGATAAGTATGCTCAACTCTACTCATTGACCCAATAGTAGCACTTTGCTTTATTCAATTTTGAAATCTCATTACTCGATTGGAAAGGATAAAATCTAACATTTACGTAGATATCACTGCCATTAAATTCTTGATTAGATCCCACTAGACTACCGAGATGATCAGATCCAATGGTGACAAAAAATAGCCTAATGGCAGCTCCGACTCGTAGATCTTGATAATCATACATACTTACTGGCAGAAATGCTGAGAAATGCTTTCTGTCATACATAAACGTGGCATTGGCTAGATTAGATCGTGACAACTGATTATCATTAAAAGCCACTCTTTGAACAGCGTTGAGTTCCATCGAAAAATGATTTCCAAATGATTGTCTATACTGTGCGGTGATTGCTGTCGGAAGGATATAGCTACTTCCTGAGGTACTGTCTAATGTGATAAAATCTTGACTCAACTGATTAAGTAAGGCTTCGTCATCTTCAAGGTCTTGGTAATTATCAAGATCAATATTTTGATTGTTCGCAAAGTTGAGGGCATAATTTTGATCATTAAATTTGATCACTCCAAGGTCGATCAGAGCTAGAGAGAATTGACGTTTATTGTAGCCTGTCGGAGCACTAGACCATCCTAGATCCATAGCAACTCCTAGTCCTCGATTATTATAGGACTCATAGTCATTTCGATAGGAAAACTGTATATCCCCACCTTGTTGAATTGCAGCGATGTTATCATTAGGATTAGTATAGCTTACCGTTCCGTTATTAGTGAAAGATGCATGAGATCTACCTCTAAGAATCTTTGCATTGATACCCCAGCTATGATTAGCTTCATCTAAGTATGCAGCATGAAAACTATATTCTGACCATGCCAAAGCATTAATAGCGAATGGAGTAGCAATATAACTGGTATCGGATTGAAGGTTAGATATTGTTGCATAGTTCAATGCAGATGGTATTTTTCGTCCAGTAATATATGCTCGCTCACTATAAGAAGCTCCGATACGTAGATTTGGTTTTAAGGCATACAATAGTCCCGGACCTCTTACTTCGGATTTAATATCGACAAAACTCAAGTCACTAGATGTTTTGAAAATTAGAGGATAATCATATTGTCCTATTGGTACATCACCTTGTGTATCTGGGATATCAATGTTATTGATATTTCTTACAAATTCTATGGTATTGCTGGTAGGTAAGAAAGCGTAGTTCGTTTGGAAAAATGAATGAGCTCCCACAAGTTGTAAATCCCATTGATTTTGATTTCGACTTGAAAATGCAGGATTAAATTTAGTGGCGTTGATACCTGAATACCTTCCACTAAAAAGACCAGAAGCTTCCTGGCCAAAAGAGGATGAAGAAATAATCGACAAGACAGATAGCAGAATTACGATGCGCATAGTATAGTTGTTTGGTTGTGAGTGAATACCTACCACAATGGTGATAGGTTAGATCTCAGATTGGACTATTGCAACGTAGATAGCTTCGTATAAGGACTTGTATTTATGATGTAATGCGGAAATAACGTTGATGATTTTTAGTCTAGTATATATTTAGAAACTTAATATTTTCTAAGTAAGCGTTAATTCTAACTTAATTACAGGCAGTGAGCATAGCAAATGCTATGTTTTGTCCGTTATTAGCGTAAAATATTATGACTATGATTCAAAGATTATTATTTCTCAGTATCGTATTAGTGGGTTTAAATTCTTGTGGAGATGACAACGATATCCCACAGTGTATTGACGATATTTTGACGGATTATAAGGCTGTCGCTTGTACAGGAGACGACCTTTCTACTTGGGATTTTAATGGTGACGAAGTCTATTGTTTTGCATACCAAAATTGTAGTACGGATGATGATACCGCAGACATTTATGATGAAAACTGTGTATTGCTCTGCACTTTAGGAGGTTCTGCTGGTGTTAGTACTTGCTTAGGTTTTGATTGGGGTACTAACGCTACACGTACTGGCACGATCTGGGTCAAAGACTAATCTAGAAACTAAAAATAGGATTGTCAGGAACAGCTCTAGGATCATCGTATAGATAAACAATTTGCAGGTAGCCACGGCTATCCTTATATAAACTATACATACGGGCTTTACTATAAATGGTAAAGTCCGCTTTAGGATTAAAAGTAGTTTTCATTCCCCATTCTGCATTCAATCGTTTCTTTTGTGTTGATGTCAGCTCCATGATTTCAATAATGTGATCGTCATTCTTCGCGATATGCCAAAGTGTTCTTTGGAGCTCAAGGTTGAGATAGTTTTTGAAATCATCTTTTTGATGAATTGCATCCATGAGCAGTCGTACCTCATATTGCTCATTATCAGCCCTTAATACCAGATCATATTTTGGATCATCATCTTCTTTGGTAGAATACATTTTAAGAAAAGTATCAGTCGGTAAACTTACATTTACACCTAGCTGATCTATTTCCTTATCAATATGTTGTGTAAATTGGATTTGGGAATATAGAGATCCCAAACTTGATATCAACGAAATAAATAATATCCAATGAAGCTTCAACATGCTACAATACTAATCATTCTTATTGCATTTTTCATAATATCAATATCTGCTTGCAAGCAAAAATCAGTAAATAAGGAGAAGTATGATAATATAGAAATGTCAGAGCTTGAAGGAAGAATGACTGATGAAACTATACTTCTAGATGTACGTACTCCACAAGAATTTGGTGATGGTACTATAGCAGGTTCGATTAATATAGATGTGAAATCTAATGACTTTGCAACTATGATTCAGAATATGGATAAGGATGCAGATTACCTCATATATTGTCGTTCTGGTCGTAGGTCGGTAAAGGCCTCTGAGATCATGCACGAGGTAGGTTTTAAAAATTTGACAAATATCAAAGGAGGCTATCTTGCTTATAAAGAAATGAAAAGTATCGAATAATGAATTCTTTGCAAGAAAGCATTTGGAACTCCTATAGTGGCTATGCCAGTCACCTGTATCAAGAAATATTTCAGAATGGGTTTAGATCATATTTCTGGTGGTTGATCATAATATCTCTATTTTTTTTGACATTAGAATGGGTAAAACCGTGGCGTAAAAATCAGCCGAAATTTCGAAAGGATTTTTGGTTGGATTTCTTTTATATGTTTTTTAATTTTTTTCTCTTTTGGCTATTGATATATCATGCCGCGAGTGATGTGGTGGTTATGTTTTTTAATGATGTAGTGCTTTCGTGGACTGGTATTGATTTACAAACAACCAATCCATTAGTCTCGTCACCTATGTGGGTAATACTACTTGTAGGATTCGTAGTAAGGGACTTTGTACAATGGTGGACGCATAGATTATTACATAGAATTCCTTTTCTGTGGAATTTTCACAAGGTACATCATAGTGTCCAAGAGATGGGTTTTGCGGCGCATCTAAGATATCATTGGATGGAGACGGTAGTATACCGTTCTATGGAGTACATCCCTTTGGCATTACTAGGGTTGAATCTTCATGATTTTTTCATCATACATATATTTACTATTGCCGTTGGACATTACAATCATAGTAATATTTCTATTGGTCCTAAGTGGACAGGTTTGATTTTATCGATGGCTATAGCATTAGCCTGTATATTAGGTATCGCAGATATTAGCTTTCTGTCGGCATCTCCAGTTTGGTTACATATAAGCTTCGTTATTGGGATGGCATTTTTTGGTTATTTCATTTTATCACGGATTATGCCTTATCTTTTTAATAGTCCAGAGATGCATATTTGGCACCACAGTAGGGCATTGCCAGATGATCATCAATATGGTGTCAATTTTGGTTTAAGTTTAGCAATATGGGATTACACCTTTGACACAGCATATATACCTTATTCAGGAAGAGATATTAAACTTGGTTTTGAAGGGGTAGAGCAGTTTCCATCTTCCTTTATTTCACAAGCAAGTTATGGGATTAGCTCTAGGACTAAGGATCATTAAATGCAAAGCAAACACAATTTTTTCTACTAAGACATATGCTAGTGAAACATTATATGTAAATTAGCGTCATTGATAACTTTCACTTAATTCATATGAAACAATTTTTCACCCTTTTTGGATGTCTTATATTTATTTCTAGTTATGCACAGCGTAATGATGTATGGTGGTTTGATGCAGGTATAAAGGCGCAATATGGCTATACTGGTATGATCAATCAAAATATATCTGATAGTGGTGATTATGCATACGAGGTAGGAAATGGATTGGCTTATGGTGGTAAAATTGGTATCAATTATGGATATACAGGGCTAGCTCTGGAAGCCATGTTTAGAAGTTCCACAGCAGTCTATGAAGATAAAACTGGCGCTAGTATTACCAATATTGATGTAGATTATTCATCTGTTGATGTCTATGCTCTTTTCCGTACGAGCAAGAATCTAGGTTATTTCGAAATTGGACCTAAAGTTTCACTTTGGAGTGAAGTTGATCGATCAGGAGAAGGGCTTGCAAGTCCTGTTTCTGTTACTGATAATTACAATAGCACCAACTTCGCTGGAGTACTTGGCTTCGGAGCTTATGTCATAGGTAGTGATGGTGCCTTTAGTGGAATTTTAGGATTGCGGTTTGAGTATGGATTTACCGATGTAGTCAGTGATAGTGGTGCAACATTAGGAGCTCCAGTAGGGAATGTTAATCTCAATTTAGATGGCGCAAGTAGTACAAATCCTGTTTTTGCAGGGATCGTATTTGAATTGAACTGGGGTATTGGTTATTTTGGTCAAGCTGCATGTGGAGAACGATCAAAATTAATGAGATTTTAATCATATCATTAATCTAATAAAAGAGACTTCTGATGCTGATTGAAGTCTTAATATAAAATAAAGTGGATGGAGCCTCTTGCGATTTCAAGGGGCTTCATGCTGTAATCATATAAAAAGAATGAAAGCGACACTAGTAGTATTAGCGGCAGGAATGGGTTCTAGATATGGAGCTCTAAAGCAGATGGATGCATTTGGACCGAATGGTGAAACCATTATTGATTACAGCATATACGATGCCATCAATGCTGGATTCACAAAGGTAGTATTCATCATAAGAGAAAGTTTTAGAGCAGAGTTTGAGAAGTTTTTTGAGGGTAAGTTCGCGGATAAAATAGAGTTAGCTTTCGTTACGCAAGAACTCCACAAAATTCCTGAGGGTATAGAGGTCCACTCTGAAAGACAAAAACCTTGGGGTACTGCACATGCTGTGATGATGGCATCGGATGTCGTAGATGGTCCTTTTGCGGTGATCAATGCAGATGATTACTACGGTGTAGATGCATATAGCACATTGATAGACTTTTTTAAATCAGAGGATTCTAAAAAGAACTTTGCGGTAGTAGGATACCGCCTTTCCAATACGCTTTCTGATCATGGTACCGTAAATCGTGGTGTATGTTATTCAGATACTAATGGAAATTTAGAAAAAGTGGTCGAATGTATCAATATTCAGCGTGAAGAGGATGGGGTAGTCCGATATCCAGATGGAGACACAAAACATGAGCTTAAGGATGATACCTTGGTATCGATGAATCTTTGGGCATTCGATGAACGATTTTTTGCTCATGCCGAGCGCATGTTCATCAACTTTTTGGAAGAGCGAGGTATGGAGTTAAAGTCAGAGTTCTTTATCCCATTTGTCATTGATAATTTAATCAACGAAGGAGCGATTGATACCCAAGTACTCAGTTCAGATGCCAACTGGTTTGGTGTTACTTATCAAGACGATAAACCAATCGTAATGGCTAAACTGACCAAGTTGATAGAGAATGGAGTGTATCCTTCTGACTTGTGGGCTAAAGCATGATTCTTAGAGAATCATAGGTTCAACAATTTTTTTTTAGTATTCTTAGCATCTCTTTAAACTTCAATCAAATATCTTAGTCAGAATGAAGTAACATCCTAAAGAGGGATAGCGTTTTATATATCATCCACTAATATTCATGCAATGAATACAAGTCTCCAACCATACTCGGGTCCATGGACAGATAAAGAGGCAAGCCACCTCTTACGCCGAACAGTCTTTGGACATAATTTCGAGTCTCTTACAAGTGTAATCAATGCGGGCATGAATACAACCGTTGATTTTATACTTAGATCAATAGACCCTCCAGAGCCGCCTCTAAACTACAATACCACAGAGGATCCAGATGTAGCAATTGGAGAGACTTGGGTAGATAAGGGATATAACATTATCAATTTTACCAACAACTATAGGCACGTATCCATCAGAGCATGGTTGATAGGATTGTATCTTGGAGATAGTCCCAGCATCAGAGAAAAGCTGACGTTGTTTTGGCATAATCATTTTGTAGTTTCTGATATACCAGATGCTCGATTCTTATATCGATACTACAATACCTTACAAACTACAGGACTGCATAATTTTAGAGATTTAGTAAAGCAAATTACCATTGACCCGGCGATGTTACAATATCTCAATGGTGATGAAAATACGGTTGAGGCACCTAATGAGAATTATGCTAGAGAGCTACTAGAGTTATTTACGGTAGGAAAAGGTGCATTAGCTGGATCCGGCGACTATACCACTTTTACAGAAGAAGATGTGCAGGCCATAGCAAAAGTGCTAACGGGATGGATCACCTTTGGGCGACAAAATTCTCTTATTGATTCTTTTGGATCTACATTTAGACCATTGCGGCATGATACCAGTACGAAGAAGCTCTCTGCAAGATTTAATAATGTACAGATTTCCAATAATGGGAATGAAGAATACAGCGATCTCATAGATGCAATTTTTGAATATGGAGATCCTGCCAGCTTTATCGTAAGAAAGCTATATAGGTGGTTTGTTTACTACGAGATCACCGAGGAAATCGAAAATAATATCATTCAACCTTTAGCGCAGATTATGCGAGAAAGTGATTTTGATATCATGCCAGTATTGGATACTCTATTTAGGTCGCAACACTTCTATGATGCCGAGCGCATAGGTTGTATGATCAAAAGCCCAATCGATTTTATGATGGCTATTTTTAATCAGCTTGATATAAAATCTCCAGAGGCATTAGAAAATAAGTATACATTTTGGGCTCAAGTATTTTCATACTGTGGAGTATTGCAACAAGAGATATTTAGTCCACCAAATGTCGCGGGGTGGAAGGCATATTATCAAGAGCCGTCCTACTATCAATTATGGATTAATTCTGTGACTATCCCATTGAGAAGAACATTGACCGATGTAATTTCTTATGTGGGTTTTGATATCATGAATGAACGATTTGAAGTGAGTGGTTTAAAATTAATCTCAGAACTTTCAGATCCTTATGATATTAATGTCATACTTAGCGATCTGAATAAACTTCTGATGCCAAAAACATTGACGGATCAACAATTAACCGTACTGAAAGCTTATGTTTTGCAAGGCTTACCCGATTTTGAATGGACGGTAGAGTACTCAGAACATCTCGCTAATCCTGATGATCAGGAGCTAGCGCTGTCGATAGAAAATAAATTGAAACTCGTTTTGGTTACCATGCTCCGTATGCCAGAATATTATCTAAGCTAGTAAAACCACTAAAACATGAAAAGAAGGAAGTTTTTGCAGTCTGGTTCGATATTGACGCTGCCGCTTATGCTTGGTGGTATGGAAGTTTCGGCATTGACCAATTCTGGTTTATTCAATATTATCAATGGCGATAGTGATAAGGTCCTCGTATTGATTCAACTTAATGGAGGTAACGATGGACTAAATACAGTGATCCCGCTAGACCAATATGATCGACTGGTGAATGCAAGACCTAATGTAATTATTCCAGAAAATAGTATACTTCCATTTACGGAAACGAATGGTCTGCATCCCAATCTTGGAGGTATGAAAGCATTGTATGATGATGCTAGAATGTCTCTTGTCCAAGGCGTAGGGTATCCTGACCAAAATAGATCTCACTTTAGGAGCACAGATATCTGGACTACAGGTTCCTCATCGGATGAATTTTTGACTTCGGGTTGGCTGGGGCGTTTTATGAATCTTCGATATCCTGGATACCCAGAGGGCTATCCTGATGATGAAAATCCTGATCCCTTTGCGATTACTTTAGGGTATATCGTATCAGAAACTTGTCAAGGTATCAGCTCTAATTATAGCATTGCTTTGAACAACCCAGAAGAGCTAACGCAGATAGAAGAGACCATAGAGGGAAGTGAAGATAGCACCTGTTACGGGATAGAGTTAAAATTTATCCGTGATTCTATCAAGCAGACCAATGCTTACTCTGAGTCTGTATCTACAGCCTATGATCAGGGTAACAATATTGCAGTTTATGATGAGAACAATCCGCTTGCAAGACAGCTCAAGATTGTTGCAAAACTGATCAGTGGTGGTTCAAAAACTAAAATCTACGTGGTTTCTCTAGGTGGTTTTGATACCCATGCGGAGCAAGTAGTAGATGGAGATACGACAACAGGAATACATGCCGACCTGCTTAAAACCCTAAGTGATGCCGCCTACAGTTTTCAGAAGGATCTCAAAATACTGGGTTGCGAAGAACGAGTGTTGAGCATGACTTTTTCGGAGTTTGGAAGGCGTATCGCCTCCAATTTCAGTAACGGTACTGATCATGGTAGTGCGGCTCCTTTATTCATTTTTGGAAAGTGTATCAATCCCAATATAATAGGAGATAATCCTGAAATTGCAGAAACGGTAGATAGTCAAGAAGGCGTTGCCATGCAATATGATTTCAGATCTATTTACGCCAGCGTATTGAAAGACTGGTTTGATGCTTCGGAGGAAGAGATCAGGGATGTACTATACGATAATTTTCAATACATTCCCATCATTCAATCTTGTTCTTCTGTCAATACTGAAGAGACTAGCTTTGAGGTGGAGGATATCAAAATCTATCCTAATCCCGCGACTCATTTCACTAATGTAGAGCTTGCTGTAACATCAGAAACGCTAATTAGAATTTCAATCTTTGATGTACTAGGTCATCAAGTAAGAGTGGTTTCAGAAAGATCATATAGTGCTGGTAATTATCAAGTTGCTATTGATCTGAGCGATCTAGTATCTGGCAATTATGTCATTGAAATGAAATCATCGACGGGTAGAAAAGCGAAGATACTTTCGGTGGCTAAGTGAAGATTTCTTAAAAAATCAGAAGTCTTTGTTTCAATTTTGAGATCCAAGTTGAAAACCTTGAGCATTTATGCCTAATTTTATCGACAGTTAAGCCTTCAAGTAATAAGTCTCCGTGGAATGTCTTTTTATAATTAAATATAGCTTTCATACGTTTTGAAGGGAATGATTCGGGGCCAGTATTGATATCTTCCGGATTTGGATAATCGATAATAATTTGGTCTATCTCCTGAAGTGCAGTTTTATCTTGAGTACATATTTCAAATCCGGTTCGATTAGTAAATAGCAGCGCTTCAAATTCATGTTTTTGGATATATGGAATAAGATTTGGGTTATTTTCAAAATCTTCTAAAATTGCAGACTCGATAACGTCAATTCTTGACGAATCAACAGTAAATTCTGGAAAGTCAGAAGGTAATTTATAGAAGTCGATTAACGTAGTAATTAAAACATCGCCTTGTGCTAAGGTCCGATCTATTTCGTTTCTAAATTTCGGATAACCTGGTACACCTCCTTTTTTATGTTTTCTTCTATTTGAAATAATTGTCTGAGCAATGGGTTGGCATGTAGGAAATTCAATTATGAGTTCAGGTATAATAACTTTATTCACAAAGTTGACCTCAGTTTGACCTTCTACTATAAACACTAATCTTTGGCTCATGGTATCAAACTTGGTTGAGCTCCAATTTTATAATTTTCCCATAATTCACCAAGAGAATAATCATTTAGCCAAACATCTAAGTCCTGCTCTCGTAACCGATTAAATATAGATCCACTTAGGTTCCTATCACAAATTATTATTTCATCAGTTTCAAAGTTATCTATCAAGCTGCTCGATTGAGTAGAGATAATAATTTGAGATTTAGTAGAAGCAACTTTAATCATCGCTGACAGCTTATTTATAGCAGCTGGATGCAGCCCAAGTTCTGGCTCGTCAATAATAATAGTACTCGGAGGAAAGGGTTGTAAAAGCAGAGTTGCTAGACATATAAATCTTAAGGTTCCATCGGATAGATCATGAGCATTGAAATATACGTCTAGAGCGCTGACTTCTTTCCACATTAATTCAATAGAATTGGGATTGAGTTTTTGAGGAAGCAGAACAAATGAGTCAAAAAAAGGAGCAATCGATTTAATGGTTAGTTCTATTTTTCTTAATACATACGGGTTATTTTCTTTTAAATAGTGTAATATGGCGGCGAGATTACTACCATCTGGTCTCAAAAAGTAAGCATCGTTTATGTTTGCGTTACCTTTAATAACCGAACTATTGCTAGTATCGTGAAAATGGTAGACTTGATATTCCAAAATCCGTGGACTTACAAAATGAGCTTGACCATGTTTTATGTTAGCAAACTGAGATTCCCAAACGTTTGTTTCGTAATCTTGAAAGTCAGTCCAAGATCCTGCATGAAAATATTTAGTTCTTACATTTTTTATAAAAAGTGTATTATTTGATACTCCTAGATTTAAAATGAATTGATTTCTATGATTGTTTTTCGATTTGAGATGAATTATAATTTCTATTTCTTGGGTTATCTTCTTTCCATAATGAAGTATTTTATCCGCTCCGCCTGATTTGATAACATGCTGTTGAAGATTCTTATTCATTACATGTCTCAAAAAAGAAAATATAGAAATGAAGTTACTTTTTCCAGCTCCATTAGCGCCGATTAAGATATTCACAGGATTTAGGTCAATCTCTAATTCCTTAATACTTTTAAAACCCTTAACTTGAATTTTAGTAATCAAATTGGTGTAGCATTTAATAATTTACACTGTAAAGATAGGACAAAAATTATGAGCAATTACGAAACGCTAATCATTCACAACAGAGAAGGCTACGCTATAATACAACTCAATAATGGAAAAGTCAATGTCCTCAATAAAGCGATCACGGATGAAGTCTCTCATGCATTGGGTGTATTTAAAGAAGATGATTCGATCAGAGGAATTATCATAGCGGGTCGTCCACATTGCTTCTGCGCTGGATTGGATGTAGTTGCGTTGGCAACAGGAGGTGACGAGTATGTAAGAGACTTTTGGAGGTCTAATTTCCAAATGATGCTAGACCTCATCCATTTTCCAAAACCAGTCGTATGCGCTATTACAGGATTTGCTCCAGCTGCAGGAACTATCATGGCGCTTTGCTCTGACTACCGTATTATGGGTAAGGGCGATAAGCATGTCATGGGTATGAATGAATTCAAAATGTCTTTGTCTATACCAGAACTTTATTGTGATATATACGCCTATGCCTTAGGCGAAGACCGAGCATTTGCACTCATGCAGCAAGCGGCATTATATAACAGTGATGTAGCTCTAGATCTTGGCTTGGTACACGAATCTATCGAAGTCGATCATGTGCTAAGTAGGGCAGAAGAGTATATGACACAGATTCTAAAAGTAGATATAGAGGCATTCATAGAAACACGAATATTGACCAAAAAAGGACTTGTAAAGCATTCTGAAGCAGATATGTCAAGATGGATGGAGGCTATCGAAAAATCAATGCTGAGTCCCAAGACCAAAAAGAAGTTTGACTTCTTTATGGCGTCGTTGAAGGCCAAGAAATCTTAGGATATGCTTACTTCTGCATTTCTTGAATCTTCCAGCTTAATACACTATGATATGCAAAGAGAGTCGCATATCACAAATCTGACTATTGGGCATCTAAAATTCAACAGCTATAAAGACCAGGTAGTATGGCTCAATACATATAGCCTCGATTGTTTTGAAGATTCGAGGGTGGTAGTGCAGGAAAATCGCCTAGATGAGTTTCTACTCAAGCTACTCAATAATGACGATCATACGAATAAGCTAATTCAGCTGGATCGAGAGATATTATTGACCTTAAACATATTACTGACCGACGGAAATGAGTTGAGTGCAGAGCACATGCGATTCATCATCGGGGGTCAATTTATATGGAGTCAGCAAGAAAAGCATGGTGATTACTTTGATTGGATACGAGAACGCATCAGAAATAATATGGGGATCATCCGAAAGAGGGGAGTGGACTACTTACTCTTCCTTATCTTGGAGTCCATCATAGATAATTATTCTACGGCTTTTGCCAATTTCAATGTCAAATCAATTGAAGAATCCGCCAAAAGTATACATGATCCTTCGCCTGATCATATTGTAAAAATAGAGCAGCAAAAACAATCACTAAATACCATCCGAAGATACTCTATGGCACTCCGTGATGCCATCATCAAGCTTGAGAAACTCGATTTTGAGGACTTTCAGACTCATTATTTCTCTGAGCTTAAAGAGCAAGTCGTCACCCTTATCCTAGATACAGAATTTGAATTGGCAGAGCTAGAGAGTAAGATGAATTTTGTATTCAGCATGCAATCACATCGACTCAATGAGGTTATGAAAACACTAACGATTTTCTCCGTCATATTCATCCCACTCAGTTTCCTAGCAGGTCTATATGGTATGAATTTTAAGTATATCCCAGAGCTACAAATTGAATATGGCTATTTCTGTTTATTGGGATTGATGATCTTGATTACCTGTTGCTCAATTTGGTATTTTAAAAGGAAGGGGTGGTTTTGAGTATAATCTAAAATTTACTTGAAAAGAATGTTTAAGTTTCCTTTTATTAATTGTCTATCCAAGCGAAAATTAGTATTTGAAATGCTGAGAGTATTGCATTTTGTTAGTTTAGGGAATAGAACAAATAATGTTTAGATATTTATCATTATAGTGTTTGAATACCAAACATTTAGTATCTTTGCTAAGACCAAATATCTGGAATCTCTTATGATATCTGACATCACACCGCAAGAATTAGGAAAGAGATTATCAACCTTACGCCGAGGCAAAGGGCTTTCTCAAGATGATCTTGCAAAACGCATTGGCGTTTCTAGATCGGCTATGACTCAGGTAGAGTTGGGGAACAGAAGTCTTTCTGCATTAGAAATGTATCGGCTATCTATAGAGCTGCGTTTTTCTATGGATGATTTTATGGGGCAGGAGTCTGATGTAGAACCTTACATTAAAACAGAAGTACAAGAAGAAAAGCAGTCCTATGACAGAATATCCGTACCCACACTTGAAATCAATAAATTTAAAAATGTCCTGCTTTATATTCTAGAGCATTGTGCAGGTAAACCAAATGTGGGTGAGACCCTTTTATACAAGTTGTTGTATTTCTCAGATTTTAATTATTATGAACTCTATGAGGAGCATTTATCAGGTGCAACGTATAGAAAACTTCCATATGGTCCAGTTCCAAACAATTTAGATGCTATAATCAAAACCATGATTGATGAAGGTGAACTAAAGCGGATCAAAACGGAATATCATAATTATACTCAGACTAGATATATACCACTTAAGAAGTCAGATTTAACAAAATTAAAAGCCTCTGAGAAGGAGGTTATTGATAAGGTAATTGATCTGTATTCTGATTGGAGTGCAAAAGCCATAAGTAATTATTCTCATCAAGATATTCCCTGGAAAGCATCCAAAGAAGGGAAAGAAATTAATTATGAATTGGTTTTTTATCGTGAAGCACCTTTCTCAGTCAGAAACTATCAAGAAGAAGTATAAGGATGAATTTTGAAGAGCTGAAAGAGTTTGGGAAAGATAAAAAGAAGCTTAGTAAAAAATATAGATCGATTCCTGAAGATCTTGCCACGGTAAAACAAGTTTTAGAGATTTTGCCAGACGAAAGACCTCCTTTTAGTTATAGAATCAATAATCTCGGAATAGAAACATGTGTCATCAAGGTCAAGAAAATAGCATGCAAATCTTTAAAGGGAAAAGGTGTTAATTCCGGTCTTAGATTAGTATATGCTTATTTCAACTCTCCATTAGACAAATATTGTGATAGTCGATCAGAAGCTATCTATTCCAAGCAGGAAAAAATAGTATTTATCGAACTTTATCACAAATCTGATAAAGATATTGAGGATCGAGAGAGAATTCTAAGATACTTCAAGTGACAAACTAATCTGTTCTATTACTTCTCAATACCGCCCTACCAAATAATCAATCTCATTCTTCGTGATCAATAAGCCATAAATGGTATTGATTTTACTGAAGAGTGTTGCGGTAAGTTGATTTTGGACATTAATGAGATCTATAGAGGAGAGCTGTCCAGATTTGAATCGCTCTTCTGTAAGGTCAACACTTTTCCTCGCCACTTCGATTTGCTCATCGGAGATTTGGAGTTGTGCAATTTGGTTATCGTAGTTGGTGACGAGTTGCTCGAGTTGTTGATTAAGCACATATTGAGCTTGCTCGATGGAGATTTGATCGATGTCCTCTTGGAGTTCAGCGTTGGCGATATTGGTATCTCGGATTCCTCGATCGATCAAGCCATAGGATACAATGGCATTGAGACTACCGGAGATATTATTTCCAAGCGTAAAAGGGAAGGGTTCTCCAGTATTTGGGTCGTCTGCAAAAAACTTAAATCCATTTTCGGTGAATCCTACAGATGCATTTAGGTTAACCGTTGGTTTCTTGGCCGCCCTGGCTAGTTTGGTATTGAGGATGTTAAGCTCTTGGACCACGGCCAGTGTTTTTAAAGTATAATTCTCCTCACTGAGTTGGTTTTTGAGTGCATCTGCATCGATTTCTTCAATATCAACTGAGAGCTTTTCTACAAAAACATAGTCATCAGAACTTTCGATATTCAGACTTTGGAATAACTGATTTTTAGCTTGTTCTACTTGTAGCTCTTGTGCTTTCAGAGCCAACGAATCATTGAGTTGAGCAGATTCAAATTGTACGAGATTGAAGCTATTAGAGCTACCGAAGTCTTTTCTTACATTTTCATACTCAAGCCGTCTTTTAGATAATGTTAGACTAGATTGTAGTTGGTCGTAGCGTTCTTGTTGCAGGATTACATTGTAGTAGTTTTGGATCAGTTCGCGATAGAGATCATGAATAGCTACCTCTTGATTAAGCAACTGATTTTGTACATCCAAACTGAGTTGATCCTTATTGATGGTAATCCTACCGCCACTATAGACCGTCCAGTTGGCATCTAGACTTACTCCCAAAGCACCATTGTAAAAATTACCTTGAATGAAGCTAGCAGGATTATTATTTCGAGTCAACGAATTAGAGAAACTACCGTTTACATCCACTGTAATACCTTTACCGGCACGTGCCCAAGTGTTATTGTTTTCGGCGATTCTGATATTTTGTTCGGCGATTTTGATACCAAAATTATTTTCTAATCCTATCGAAATCACGCTCTCCAAAAATAACTCTTCTTGTGCCTGTAGCTTGCTACTGCTAAGACAAAATAAGAGTAAAATGAAATATATATAAGCTATTCTCATGAGAAGATTAGATTTGATAAGGTAATAGATGCATAAGTGACCATTCCTATGGCAGCCAGGGTTGCAATGGCTAGTAATAACGTAATCAACCAAGGCATTTGTCTTGATGGATGGGCTGGCTCAGCTTCAGCTCGTGTAAATTGATTACCTGTCCATAATGACATGGACATCACTCTGATGTCACTTGCGATTACGACCAAAGCAGGAATCAAAATCAGCAGTACGAAAGTAGAAATCATCAAACCAAAGGCTACCGAAATGGCCATCGGGATCAAAAACTGAGCCTGGACACTTTTCTCTAACATTAAAGGCAATAGCCCAGCTACAGTAGTAATTGTGGTCAGTAAAATAGGTCTAAATCTCGATACTCCTGTGTCGTATAAAGCATCTTTAAATCGCTCCCCAACTTTGATTTTATCATTGAAGGTGGATATGAATACCAGTGCATCATTAACCAATATACCAATCAAAGCTATCACACCGAGTATCGACAAGAGACTGATAGGCTTATCCATAAACCAATGACCAAATCCAACTCCAATGAAGCCAAACGGAATCAACATAAAAACGATCATAGCTTGGCTGACTGAACTAAAAGTGAGTACAATGATGAAAAACATACATAAGAACATTAATGGCATGACCGTCTGCATACTGGCAGCAGTCTCGGCATTAGATCTAGCTTGACCTTCCAGACCTACACTTACGGAAGGATATTTTTTCAATATCGCTGGTAAGATTTCGCTGTTAATATCACTATTGATGTCACTCACAGAAGCCTTATCATCACTAACATCTGCGGTGACCCTGATCTCTCTACGCCCATCAAGGTGATTGATGGTGATAACACCACGTTTGATTTCAAAATTGGCTAATTCTGATACTGGAATAGAGCGACCATCTGCGGTCCGATACCGCATATTGGCTAGATCATCCAAAGACGACCGATCTGACTCTCCATATCTAACCCATACTTTGACTTCATCTACGCCCCGTTGTAGTCGTTGTATCTCTGCTCCAAAGAAGCCTTGTCTAATATTTTGCATCAGTTCGCCCAAGGTAATTCCTAAATTGTGAGCTTTAGGTGTTAGGCTAAGCTCCACTTCTTTGAGACCTTCTCGATTATTGTCTTGTATGTCTGTGAGTTCTGAGATGTTGGCTAAGCTTGATTTGAGCTCATCTACGGCAAGTGCAATCTCTTGTGCATTGGTTCCAAGCAGTGATATAGAAACAGGATCTCCGAAGATATTACCTAATCCAAATACCAGATTCTCTGCTTCATAGATCGGTCCGAGTTGTTTTTTGATAGCATTTGTGATCATTCTATTGGTAACACCAGGTCTAGATTCTCCATCCCGTAGGTATATACTCAAGTTGGCTTTATAACTAGATGGGCCCATGCTGAGCACCACCTTTTCGATCAAATCGATACTATCTGTAAAGTGTTCTGCAGTCATTTGATCATTGACTATCCAGATAGCATTTTGGATAGAATCCGTCAAAGGATACATTTGAGATTCACTGGCACCCGCTGGTAGTTCAAGGGATATTTGGAAACTGTCAGACTGTACAAAAGGAAAGAAAGTGCCTTTTATAAATCCACCTCTAAATGCACCGACCACTATTAGTAATCCTGCAATACATAAGGTCAAAGTAGGTAGTGGATATTTCATACTAAATTTCAAAAGGGGGCCGTAGAATTTAGTCTTCAGAAACTCCATGATATTTTCAAAAAACTTACCGATACGATTAGTATTCTCCGGTCCTTCTTTCAAGGCTTCTGAATGTGCAATGTGAGCAGGCAATATCAATGCTCCTTCCACTAAAGAAAATACTAAAGTGAAAATCACTACAATGGCTAATTCCTTAAATACATCTCCAAGAAATCCGTCAATGAAAAAGAAAGACGAGAATGCAACCACGGTTGTGATAATGGCTGATGTTACAGCAGGTAATACTTCCATCGTACCATCTAATGCTGCCTTCATAGGCCCCGAGCCTCGCTCGTAGTGTTGATAGATGTTTTCTGCAATGACAATACCGTCATCTACCAATATCCCAATAACTACAATCATTCCGAATGTGGAAATGACATTTATGGTAATCCCTAATAATCCAGCTACCATAAACATACCCGCAAAAGAAATCGGTATCGCTAGTGCCACCCAAAATGATAAGCGAAGATTTAAAAACATGGCTAATAGGATCAACACGATTATGAATCCCAGAAGTCCATTTTCTTTAATAAAACTGATCCTTTGATTGAGATACTCTTTACCATCACGGATTTCAGTAACCGTCACTTCAGGATGATCTTTTTTGAACTCTTCCAAGTATTCTTTGACACTGTCCGATACCCCGAACATATCTTCATCAAGTGTATTGGAGACATTGATACTTACGGAAGGCGTATTATTGACATAATTCCTAACTGGCGAATCTTCCCATCGATCTTTGATATCTGCAATTTGATGGAGATATACGATTCCCCCATTGGCATTGGATCTGACAGGAATATCGCGGAGTTCATCTGCATAATATTGTTTATTCTTGGCTCGAATCAGCAAGTCTTCAGCTTTGGTTTTGATCGTACCTCCTGTAGTTAGGATATTGGTTTGAGATATAGCTTGTACAGCTTCATTAAAAGTGATATTAATCGCCCGCATATCTTGCTCTCTAAAGGCTATTTCGATCTCTTCTTCAGGAAAACCTTCTAAAGCAACCTTACTGATGCCGTTAATGGCTAAGATATCATCTTCAATCCCTCGTGCCAGCCGCTTCAATACTCGTAAGTCCATATCACCGCTGATCGCAAATTGATAGGCGGCACTAAGCTGCTCTTGCTTATAGATTACAGGAGGCTCCATGGAAGAGGGGAAGGAGTTGATCCGATCTACTGCATTTTTGACATCTTGTAAAAGGATGTCCATGTCCGTGCCTTCTTGAGCCTCAACAATAATCGTAGCTGCATTTTCAGAAGAGGTAGATGTGCTTCGTTTCAGACCTTTAATGCCGATAAGGTTTTCCTCTATTTTGGTTGTGACTCCCTCTTCCATTTCTTCAGGAGATGCACCGGGGTAGATCACTTGTATATTGATCAACTTACTAGGCTGCTCTGGGAAAAAGGTCGTTTTGATCTGTAAAAGTCCAACGATCCCCATAATGAATATGAATACCATCAGAAGATTGGCCGCCACGTTATTACGCAGGAAAAAATTGATAATACTCTTCATCCTCTAGTAATTTACTTTTTGGCCTACATAGAGGTTATTCGTACTTGATACCACAATACGATCATTAGGTGATATGCCGCTCACCAAAGCAGAGTCACCTTCAAAGCTTTTGACCTCGATATCTATTTTTTGAATAGAACTATCCTTGGCCACATAAAGCTCATTTTGATTGATGATGGCTGTTTTTGGAATTTTAGAAAGTCCATTCACTTCCTTTCCGTTGATTGATCCCTTTAGGTACATCCCATCTCGCAGCCCTTTACCCGATACGCTGATATACATTGGGATACTCTGCGTGGTCTGATCTATCTGTCTACTAAATCTGCTTATCGTACCTATATATTCTTGACCTGTGGATTCGTCCCGAAGACTTACTTTTTGCCCTGTTTTTACTAAAGACATTTCTTCAGCAGATAGGGGAGAGACCATCTCGTAACGACTAGTATTCATGATCTGGCCGAGATTAACGCCGGGTGTAACGAGACTACCTGGAAATGCATTGACTGATAAGAATACCCCTGAAAATGGCGCATAGATATTGAAGTCTTTTAACCGTTCTTCTTGACTTTTAATGCTGAAATATTGATTAGGGATCGATCGACCACCTATGAAATAATTCTCTTGTACTGTCTGAGCTTTTGGTAGAGGACTCAGTGGTTTATCATAGTCAAATTGATCTAAATATGCTTTCCAAGCGTTAAACGATTCGGGGAAATCAAACTTGATATCCGGCATCGCCTGTGTAATCGCCGAGTATAACTGTGCCTTTGCTGCCTTCAAATTGAGTACTTCATCCTTGGACTCTATTTGAAAGAGTAAATCACCTTTATTGAAGTAAGAGCCATTTTTATAAGACTTTATTCCACTACTCAATCTTCCAGAAACTTCTGCTGCAACATTTATTTTTTCGATAGCCGTTACTCTTCCATCAATTGATATTACAGCATTTCTAGTTTTGGCAGGAAATTGCTCTAATTGTACAGTTCTGATCGATTCACCTTTAGAGGACTTTGAGATCGTACTTTCTTTTTGCTTGCTCAACATTTGAGAAACTCCTGCACCTATCAATACGATGATGATAGAGCTGACGATCGAGATGATCCATTGTCGTTTAGTCATAGTTTTTTCTATTTATTTCCATGTATCATCACGCCAAATCAGGGGTGTTTTATAGGAATACATGTTTAGACACCTAATCAGTACGAAATATGGGGGTAAAAGTTCATCTCTTCAGCAAGCTTCTATACTCACATGTGATCACTTTGTTTACTTCCGTTAGATTGACGTCCTTTGCATACTATGAAAAAGGCCATTGGCTATATGATTATTTCTGCAGCGCTATTTACAGCGCTCAATGCTTGTATCCGATTCGTTGATCATTTTGGAACGATGCAGCTAGTCTTCTTTCGAGCCATGGGTTCTGTGATTTGTGGATTGATTTTGATCTATAGATTAAATCTTTCTATTGTAGGTAATCGTCCTTCAATACTTTTATTGAGATCCATTGTCGGACTTACATCCATGGCTATTTTTTACAAAACTCTACAGTTAATGCCGATGGCTTCGGCGGTATCCTTGCGGTATTTATCGCCGATTGCTGCTGCTGTACTAGCCATAATATTTCTGGGAGAGAAAGTTAGGAAATGGCAATGGGTATTTTTCATATCAGCATTCATTGGTGTTGCTTTACTCAAGGGCTTTGATGTACGTATCAGTACCACGGCATTAGGGTGGTCAATGGTGACTGCAATATTTAGTGGTGGAGTATATGTCATTATTAGAAAAATTGGTAAGACTGAGCATCCCGTCATTGTTGTGAACTATTTCATGTGTACCTGCTTTTTGGTCGGCGGATTGTGGAGTATATTTCATTGGGTAATGCCCCAAGGTATTGAATGGCTGATCGTATCTATGATGGGTATATTCGGATTTTATGCACAGGTCTATATGACTAAAGCACTTCAAAATGCAGAAGCCAATCTCATTACACCATTTAAATACGCTGAGGCCATCTTTACGATTATAGCAGGTTGGATGATTTTCGGCGAAAGCCAATCTTGGATAGCTATCTTAGCCATGTTTATAATTATCTTGAGTTTGATAGGTAATGTGTGGGTTAAGCGAGTTAAAGTTTAAGTCTAGGTCTAAGTCTAAGTAAAGTTTGAAATCCAACCGCATTTAACTATTAGAAATGCTCTATGACCTCTAAGCCTCGATGGTTCATCAAGAGAGTTTCAAAACAAAGCATATCTTTGCAACACATGAAAGAGGACCACACGGAACATGGGGAGCAGAGCAACGAAATGGTGATCAGGACTGATCCTGGACAATCGCCAATACGCATTGATAAATTTTTACTCGATAGACTCGAAAAAGTCAGTCGAAACAAAATCCAAAACGGTATCAAAGAGGGAGCTGTAACGATCAATGGTAAAGCAGTGAAAGCGAACTACAAAGTACGTCCTAATGAAGATATTCATCTGGCATTACCACCTTCTAGAGGATTAGGCGATCGTGTAATACCTGAGGAGATGGACTTGGATATCCGATATGAGGATAAGGATCTTATGGTGATCTTTAAGCCACCTGGTCTGGTAGTTCACCCTGGTATCGGTAATGAAACGGGCACTTTGGTTAATGGACTGGCTCACTATTTTAAAAACATGGACTTACCAGTTAAAGAAGGTAATGAACTTGATCGTCCAGGCATCGTACATCGGATTGATAAAAATACATCAGGTCTCATGCTCATTGCCAAGACTGAATTTGCCATGACAGAGCTGGCAAAGCAGTTTTTTGATCACAGTATCGATAGAGAGTACATTGCGTTGATATGGGGAGCATTTGATGATGACAAAGGTACTATCGAGGGCAATATTGGACGACACCCCAAAGAACGTCTACAAATGACGGTATTTCCTGATGGAGATGAGGGAAAACATGCGGTGACTCATTATGAGGTTTTAAAAGATATGTATTACGTAAGTTTGGTCAAATGTAAACTAGAGACTGGTCGAACTCACCAGATTAGGGTACATATGAAATACAAAGGACATCCGCTTTTTAATGATGAGCGTTACGGAGGTCAATTTATCAAGAAAGGAACCGTCTATGCCAAGTATAAGCAGTTTGTCAATAACTGTTTCAAACTATTACCTAGACAAGCGTTACATGCCAAAAGCATAGGTTTTGTACATCCGTCTACCAAGGAATATATGCACTTTACCGCAGAGCTACCTAGTGACTTTCAAGAGGTAGTTAACAAGTGGCACGACTACGTTTCTAGTAAAAAAGCTAAAATGTAATGCTGGATCTTACGAATAGAATAAAGGCTTTTTCTCACATTGGCAAATACATCTTAGCTAAAGATGAACAGCTGACTCAAGCGGTTAAGCTTTCAGTTTTAAAGAATAGATGGTTTACGGAAGATAATGTTTGGTTATCATTGGAAGCGATTACTAAGGCATTTCTAGATGCGAGTAAGCTTCATCAATTTGCAAGTAACTATACGATATCAGATCAACAGAAAGCGATAGGTCTAGTGCTTGCCGGCAATATCCCTTGTGTCGGTTTTCATGATATACTTTGTGTGATTTTAAGTGGTAATCTAGCTAAGATCAAGCTAAGCGACAAAGATGCTATTTTAATTCCGCTATTGTTGAAGCAAGGAGAGCTAGCATATCCGGGATTTGAACAATCTTTTCAAATCGTAGAGCGCCTCAAGGACTTTGATGCCGTCATCGCTACAGGGTCTAATAATGCATCGCTTTATTTTGATCAATATTTTGGGAAATACCCGCATATCTTTAGAAAAAACAGAAATGCGGTAGCGGTATTATCTGGAGAAGAGTCAGAGACTGAACTAGATAATTTAGCTATTGACATATTTCAATATTTCGGATTAGGTTGCCGAAATGTATCCAAACTGTATCTGCCAGAAGGATATGATATCAGCAAGTTGATGGAACATTTGGATAGGAATAAGAACCTTGCTAATCACAATAAATATCGCAATAACTACGATTATACCTTGGCGCTCTGGTTGCTGAACAAGGTTGAGTTTTTGCAAAACTCATGTTTGCTCTTGAAAGAAGATCCAATGATTCCCAGTCGGATTGCTACAGTACATTACGAGTACTATACCGATATCAAAGAACTCAATCGTCATCTTATCGAAAAGGATCAAGAAATACAATGTATTGTAAGTAGTCATGCTGAACTAGGAGTAGATTATTTCGCATTTGGTGAAGCTCAAAAACCAGCAATAAACGACTATGCGGACGGCGTTGATACTATGCAATTTTTGACCAATCTATAATACTGATCATGACGAAACAAGAGATCGCCAATGACATCGCTGAGATGTTAGAAGGATATTATCCAGAGACTCCTGTACCTCTTGATCATACTGATCCATATACCTTATTGATTGCTGTACTATTAAGTGCTCAATGCACGGATGCACGAGTCAATATCGTAACTCCTCATCTCTTTGCTCTTGCGGATAATCCTCTCGCAATGAGTCAGCTAGAGGTAGAGCAAATCAGACAAATCATACGCCCTTGCGGATTATCTCCTCGTAAATCCAAGGCTATACACCAGCTATCTCATATACTATTGGAAGAGCATAACGGAGAAGTTCCTGCGGATATGGAAGCACTAGAGCGATTACCAGGAGTAGGGCATAAGACCGCGGGTGTAGTGATGTCCCAAGCATTTGGAGTGCCAGCTTTTCCAGTGGATACCCATATCCATAGACTGGCTTATCGATGGAAGCTTAGTACGGGCAAAAACGTAGAAAAGACGGAGAAAGACCTCAAGCGACTATTCCCCAAAGAGCTTTGGAATAAGCTACATCTACAAATCATCTTTTTCGGAAGAGAGTATTGCCCAGCACGTAGTCATGATCCACATGCTTGTCCGATATGCTCGAAGTATGGGCGGGCGACGTTGTTTAAATAGTTATCTAACTATTCGAATAACTATCAATTGATTCGCCAGAAATAAGGTGTAAATAGGATCAAGATGGTAAATAACTCTAGTCGTCCCAGTAGCATCAAAGATATAAGTACCCATTTACCAGAGGTTGGAACTGCAGAAAAGTTATCTAAAGGCCCTAGCTCAGCGATTGATGGTCCGACATTACCAAGAGAAGTAGCCACGGCACCAATAGCAGTCAGTAAGGGTTGATCGAAATCTGAAAGTACAACGGTCATGATCATCGATCCAATGATGAATAAAATCATGTACAGTAGTAAGAAAACCAGGATATGAGTCAATACTCTTGGAGCTACTATTTTTTTATCCACTTTCATTCTGATGATAGCTTTGGGATGCAGCAGTCTCTTAAGCTCAAGTATGGTATTTTTAAAGATCACGAGATGACGTATGATTTTGATACCTCCACTTGTAGAACCCGCACTTGCACCAACAAAGAGAAGTATGAAAAATAAGATCGTTATAAAAGGTGTCCATGAAGTATAGTCTGCGGATACAAAGCCTGTGGTCGTAATAATTGATGTGATCTGAAAGAGCCCCTCACGGAAAGATTGTTCTACTCCCTGACCTGTGGAGTGATAAACAATTAGAGCTACGAGCATGGTCAAACTAAAAATCAAAAAGATATATGTTTTAAATTCATCACTGTTCCAAACTCTTCTAAAATTTCCTTTAATACTATAATAGATTACCGTATAGTTGATCCCTGCAATAAACATGAAGCCAGCGATAAGATAATGTATTACTGGATTTTGAAAGTATGCTATGCTAGCATTTTTAGTCGAGAATCCACCAGTGGCCATAGTTGTTAGCCCATGATTAATAGCATCATAAACGGACATGCCGTTAAGCTTTAATAGTACAATAAGCAGTGCTGTGAGACCTACGTAAATGTACCAAAGTCGCTTCGCAGTTTCCTTTATACGTGGATGAATTTTATCAGATGTAGGTCCAGGTGCTTCAGCCACGAAAAGCTCAACACCACCAATTCCCAAAAGTGGAAATAATGCTACAGTGAGTACGATTATACCCATACCACCTAACCATTGGGTGAGACTTCTCCAGAATAAAATTCCTTTTGGTACAATCTCGATGTCATTGATGACTGATGCGCCTGTAGTAGTTAATCCTGATACACTTTCAAAAAATGCATTGGAAAAATCTGATAAAACTCCGCTAAACCAATAGGGTAGAGCACTAAACAGTGCTACAGTAAGCCATCCCAGACTTACAATTAAAAATCCTTCTCGTTTTCCTATTTTCTTACTACGATCCTTACTGAAGTACCAAGCCGTTGCACCTATAGCGAATGTAGTACAAGAGGCTGAAAGTAAATATATGCTATCCTCTGCTTGATAATAAAACGAGAAGGGTAGTGAAATGAGCATAAATGCAGCAAGAATGGTCAATAATGCGCCAAGTATATTGATAACTACTCCAGAATTGATCATTACTTAAAAATTTCTTCAACCTTATGGATGGCTTCAGGCATCGCTAGAATAATGACCTTATCCCCTAACTCAAAAGTAAAATCACCATCGGGGACAATATTTTGATCACCACGGATGATCCCCGCAATAATGGATGTTTTAGGTAGGCCTAGTTTACGTATAGGGTGCTGTAATAGTCGATTCTTTTTATGTACAATAAATTCTATGATTTCAGCATTTACACCATGAAGGCTCGCAATTGCCTCGACTCGACCTTTCCTTACAAATCGGAAAATGTTATTTGCAGCGATTAGCTTTTTATTGATGATGGTATCTATACCTATATTCTGGGATATGTGAATGTAGTTTACATTCTCCACGAGTGCCACCGTTTTGTATACACCTAATTCCTCTGCCATCAAGCTAGATATGATATTAGTCTCAGAGTTGTCTGTCAATGCTATAAATGCATCCATCTGCTCTAGACCTTCTGTTTTGAGTGTATCTATATCGTCGGTATTGGAATGTATGACTAGACAGTTTTCAAGCGTTTCTACAAACTCTTTGGCAACGTCTTCATCTTGCACTACGATAGTCACATCATAGTGTTTTTCGATTTGCTGAGCTGTCCTCAAGGCAAGGGGAGTACCGCCCACGATCATAACATGCCTGATAGGCTTTAGTTGTTTTCCAGCAAACTGCATGACAGATTCAATGGATTCATTTTGGGTAGCTACATATAGGTGATCTCCTTTTTGTAAGATGGTATTACCACTAGGGATAATTGTTCGGTGTTTACGTAAAATAGCGATTCCACGAAAATGAAATCCAGTTGTCTGATTTCCGATTTCAGAAATAGATTGATTTATCAATGGGCATGTAGAATCAAGTGTAAATCCTACGATTGAAATTTTGCCTTCCTCAAACTCAAATAAATCCGTGAACGAAGCTCTTTGTAGTAATCGTTCAATCTCGAGTGCTGCTAATTTCTGTGGGGAAATCAATACATCTACTCCAAGTTGATTAATCAACTCTTTATGCCCTTCTTCTAGATGCTCGGCATTAGATATACGTGCAATGGTATTGTCTGCTCCTAACTTTTTGGCTAAAATAGCAGATAGCAAATTTGCTTGCTCATGTGTGGTGACCGCTATAAATAAATTAGTCTTTTTAAGGTTGATCTGCTTGAGTACATGTATGCTGGATACATCACCTTGGATAGTTAGTACATCAAGGTTTTTAGTGGCTTGATCTAAGACATTTTCATTGATATCGATCAAGGTAATATCTTGATTTTCTTTAGAGAGCAACTCAGCTAGATGCAATCCAATGGCTCCAGCACCTGCGATAACTATTTTCATATTCCTTATTCCTCACTCAGAAAGTCCAAATTACTTAAACCAACAATGTGTTAAGCATTTATACTTTATCTAGTATGATTAGACTAACGGCTATGGGCTCACAAATGTAGAAAACAGAAAACTAGTAACAAGACTATTTTGCCTGCTCTTTTATCTAATACATGTGACTACCTTCTAAAATCTCCATGATCAAGAGTAATATCCAACATAATTAAATGGTGTGATGACTTTCATTTCTTTTTTTAGCTCATTGGAAATATCAAGTGACTCAATAAATTCATGAATGGTTGATTTATTGATCTGATGTTTACCTCTTGTCAAGTCTTTTAATGCCTCATATGGTTTGGGATAGGCTTCACGACGCAATATATTTTGAATGGCTTCTGCTACTACAGCCCAATTCTGATCTAGATCGTCATCTAACTTTTCTTTGTTGAGTTCAAGCTTTGAAAGCCCTTTTAATATAGACTTGAAAGCAATAATTGTATGACCAAAAGGGACTCCAACATTTCTTAAGACAGTGCTATCGGTAAGATCTCGCTGCAGTCTTGAGATAGGTAATTTTTGTGCTAAATGTTGAAAAATAGCATTAGCTACCCCAAGATTACCTTCCGCATTTTCAAAATCGATAGGATTGACCTTATGTGGCATAGCGCTAGAACCTATTTCACCGGCAATCGTCTTTTGTTTGAAATAGTCAATGGAAATATAGGTCCATATATCTCTTGCAAGGTCTATCAATATGGTATTGATCCTCATCAGAATGTGAAATAATTCTGCCAAATGATCATAATGCTCTATCTGAGTCGTAACGGACTGTCGTTGTAGTTGCAAATGTTCCTCCACAAATGTCTGTGCAAAACTAATCCAATCAATATCAGGATAGGTTACTTTATGTGCATTGAGGTTTCCTGTGGCTCCTCCAAATTTTGCTGTATATTGAATGTCTTCAAGTTTTTTGAGTTGCATTTCAAGCCTAGTCACAAATACTTGAAATTCTTTGCCCAAGGTGGTAGGGGAGGCTGGCTGGCCATGAGTACGTGCTAGCATGGCTATACCTTTATACTCTGAAGTGCATTCTTTGAGTTTATTTATTACATCATGTATTTTGGGTAAAAATACTTCCTTGACTGCATCTCGTATGCTAGCAGGTATAGCAGTATTATTAATGTCTTGCGAAGTTAAACCAAAGTGAATAAATTCGAGATGATCTTCGTATGACGTTCCTCTGAGTTGTTCTTTGATGAAATACTCTACAGCTTTTACATCGTGATTGGTAGTACGTTCAATTTCTTTTATACGTTGCGCATGATCTATGGTAAAGTTGTCTACGATTTTATTCAATAGTTGCTGGTCATTACCTTCTGTATTGAACTGCTTGAGTTGGGGCAAAGGGAGATTTATCAGCGCTTTGAAGTATTCAATTTCCACCCATACGCGATATTTTATAAGTGCATACTCGGAAAAGAAAGCCGAAAGTTCCTCAGTTTTATTGGCATATCGGCCATCTATTGGAGATATATTAGTGATCATCTATCCATATTTTGAAAACGAAAATAATGTATTAATAGCGTTTATGATGATCTAGGTTAAATTAGATTTTATATATTTAGTTTGGGTTAATAAAGAGTTGATAGTAAAAATTAAATTCAAGACTGTGAAAAAATTATTATTAGTTACGTGTTTAGCTTTCATGTTTATATCTGTGGTCAATAGCCAGTCCACAGAGAAATTTATCAGAATACTCGGTAATGCAAAGCATGTTGTAAAAAGTAATGGTATAAAACTAAAAGCAACATTACAAGAAGTTGCTCCTAATGAGTATAGAAAAGTAAGATATATACCGATAGATGAAGTAAGAGAAAATTTGAATACTGAACTATCTGCCATTGGTTTACCATCTTCAGGTCTAGAAGAGATATGGCCGCCAGCTAGAAACTATAATAAGGTTCCATCAGAAAACTATTGGATTTATTTGAAAGACAAAGAAACTGCTAGAAAAGTCATGGAAATTCAGCAAGAAGGATTAACATTCTCTGACGTCTCATATACCTTTGATAAAGTAGATCCATCAGTATATGACGATTTAGCACTTGAAGCCATCGATGATGCTCGAAGAAAAGCCAAAGCTCTGGCAAAAGAAATCGGTAAATCAGTAGGGGAGGTCTTAAACTTGGAGGACCAATCTAGATTGGAATCCGCAAGATCATATAGCAGTTCAAATACTAGTGACTCTAAAGGCGTTGCCTACAGTGTTGTAGTCACATTTGAGTTGATTGATTAATCGATTGTTTATGATACGACATACATTCTCAAGGTTAAAATCATTCCTGTACATCGTGCTAAGTTTTATGATGTTTGCACATGTGGGCCTTAGATCTCAAAGTCCTGTGGTAAAGCTCAATATCATGGGATATAACAATAGCTTAAATGATCAAAAAATAGTCGCTCCAGAAACTTATTTTATTGATGTTACCTTTAAAGAAAATAACAATAAATGTGATCCTGAGATAGGCTATATCACTCTTGAGGAAAAGGAATATGATTTTGAAAAAGATCTGATAGCCTCAGGAATTGCATTCGATAGATCCAATATACGTACCGAATTAAAAGATCTTGCGGATAAAAATAGATCAAGTACATATAGACATACAAGTACTGACTTAGACGAACTGCATAAAGTATATGATCTAGCAATTGCAAATTTTGCAGATGCGTATGAGGTAAATGCAATTTTTAGAGCTCATTCATTTGAGCAAGAGGACGATAAAGCGGTCTCAGCTTTAAAACATGCCATGCATAAAGCAAAGACTATAGCTAAAGGATTAGCCAAGGATAATGTAGAGGTTGTAGGAATTGATGATTTGACCTCTGTTAGTGTCATGGCCTTACCATCGCCTAGATCAACTCGAAATGATCAGAAAGAAGTAATTGGTATCAGTAGTAGGAATGGGGGAATAGTTCAACCCTTATATGAGAGGTATAGCACATATTCGCTTAGAGTATTATTTGAGCTATACTAGTTAGGGGAAAATTCGCTACTTAACATAATATTAATTATAGGCAAAAACGCATAAGTGCGGTAAAAAGAATATGTTATCAATTACCACCAAGCATAGTTAGGGCTAAAGTATCGTGTTGTATAAATGTTAATATTTAGCTGAGGATTTTTTTTGAAGCTAACTCCATAATTGATTAAACTAAGTTCAAATGTCCAAAAAGAAAATAGAAGAAATATATTCTTGGCATGCCGGTCAAGAAATTCATCATTATATGGTAAAAAATAAATCACATGGCTTTACGCTAAAGTCTTGTGCTGAAAAAATGGGAATTTTAAAAAAAAAACAGTCTGTGAATAAATTGCAGAAACCTCATTTCGGAAATATTTATGAACTCATTAATATTTCAATAATTAAAAAAAACTTTTTTCTAAGGATATTGAAATTCTAAAATCTAAAGGATTGTACAAAAGTATCACAAAGATTTATAAAGACATTCTTATAGCTAAGTTTTGAAAAGCGAAAATTATCGCCACAAAAATCTTATTGATCTTCTTTTTGAAAAAAACTAAGAATAGCGGAGAATGAAGAACTTCAACTAGGTCAAAGTTTAATCCACCAATCATCTAGCTACCATAATACTACCGGTATAAGGCAGAATGACATCATCAATAAATCGTACGGTGGTCAGGTATGTGTATACTCCAGGGATTACATCGTCTTCTTTTAGTAAGCCATCCCATCCAGTACTATTGTCATTGATTGGAATATTCGTTTCATCATATACGAGATTTCCCCAGCGATCAAAAACTTGAAGTTGATCAATCCTAGCGACTTCTATACCTCCAAATACAGAAAATCGATCGTTGACATTATC
Source organism: Saprospiraceae bacterium (assembly GCA_020629715.1). Taxonomy (GTDB): domain Bacteria; phylum Bacteroidota; class Bacteroidia; order Chitinophagales; family Saprospiraceae; genus JAHDGW01. The sequence continues at coordinate 102,441 of JAHDCU010000002.1, read as the reverse complement.
TTGATTGGGCGAAAATGTATTGGGAATATATACACGACGGCGTTCATTTACTAAAACGCTTACTGACTTACTGTCACTACAGCCATCTTGAGAATATACAGTCAAGGTATATTCAGTATCTCTAAGTGGTCGTACATAGGTTTCAAAGCAATCGTCACAATCAGGGATCTCCTCCACAGCTGTCCATATAATCGAATCGATAGAGCTGTCATTAATACCTGGAATAATTTCAATACTATCTCCTAAGTCAACAGTATATATACTATCGAAAGTAATGACTGGTATATCTGGAGCAGTTAATAAACCGGTATAAGAACTTATGCATCCATTATTATCCATAATATCTACCGTATAATTGCCTTCTACTAAATTTTGGTATACTACCGAGTCGGTGAACATAGATCCATTCAAAGCATAGCTATAAGTGGGCACTCCCCCGCCCGTAAGATTGATACTTACAATGCCAGTATCAAAACCATCACAATTTGGATCAATAAATTCAACTTCACTTTCTAAGATAGGCGGTGCTATCATGGTATATTGATCAACGAGCTGACAGCCTAGCCTATCTGTAATGGTTACCTCATAACTACCAGCTGTAATATTGGAAATAGTCTGTGTATTAGCACCTGTAGACCATAAAAAGCTATAGTCACCGTGACCACCTATGGGCATACTTGTCAAACTACCATCAGCTCCAGGTAATCCATTGGTTTCTAAACAACTTATATTGAAATCTCCATATTGACTCGCTTCGAATGTATTGAGTAGTGATGAGGGTTCGGTTACTTGTTGACGAACCACGACATCATTGCCGAAGTTATCAGATATGTATATTTGATAGATGCCAGCTGGTATATTTTCAATTCTATTATCCTGTAGTAAGGGAGTGATCCCACTTCCAGTGATCGAAGAATCTTCAATATTGGTATAGGTATAGTTTAAAGGAGGCTCTCCTTGCTCCACTGAAAATAAAAGAGTACCACTACTCTCCCCTATACATACCACAGGTATATAATCAGGGATACCAATGATTTCACATTCAATTACTCTTAATTCTAGATTGACGATACTATCGCAATCATTAGATGTAAGTACAGTGTCAATATAACTACCAGTTTCACTATAAGGAACATCACCAATTAAAAACGCCTCATCATTGCATATCCAAAGATCAATATTAGACACAGGCTGCGGCAATACTTCAATGTCAATAATGATAGTACTATCACATCCTGATGGTAATGTGATAAAATCTGTTGTCGTTCCTGTCTGACAATATTCGATATTATTTTCTTCGACACAATCACCATCACAAAGTATGTAATTCAGATTGGTTGTACCAGGTGTTCTTACATTGACCGTTGTACATGCAGGCTCAGCCTCGTTACATACATTTGCAGCCGTTACGCATACTTCATAGGTGCCATCAGCTTCGAAACTTAGTTCATTGATAGAGGAAGTTCCAGGTTGATTTACACCATCTATTTGCCAAAAATATATCGCTGCTCCCACGATATCTTCGGTTTCAAATTCAATTGGTGTATTAGGACATGCTTCCTTGGGTGCCATGATCGGAGCTGTAATATCGAGCGGTAAAACTTCTGTAGTTCCATCTATTACATTGAATGTCCATTCGCAGTTTGTCCCAGCAGAACCGTCAATAACCATATAATAATGTTGACCAATAATTAAGGGAGTAGTGTTTGTGAAAGTTTCGGAAGTATTTCCTGGAATATCAGTATCGCAATCTGTAATTGGGATAAAGGTTTCGCAATCATCACTTCTAAAAAAACCAACTTCTAAGCTTTGGACTCCAAATATACCTCCTGTACAGGTGCCGACATCAACCCTAATACTTAAATTGGTACTGCCTGCGATGAATGCAATATATTGCATGTTGTTGTATTGAGTGGTACAAAAGTTGCTAAACCCCTGCCCTTGTGCAGTCAGGTCATTGATCCCTGAGAACCCATCTATATCACAAATCACACATGCTTGATCACAAAACGAAGTCATCTGAGGGTTTTCACCACAAGGACTTGGTACTTGTGCTAATGTGCTTAAAGCGTATATATTTAGAAAAATAAAAAGAAGAACTGGCTTTTTGATTCTCATCAAGAATAGGTTTATGATCAAAATATCTTATCCTAAAGAAACTATTGCAGGTAATATTATATAAGACGTTCAAACGCTGCAAAAGTACCACATATTAAAGCCTAATCATGATCTAAAGTTGATTCTAGTCGTGAATACTTACTTATCAATGGATAAGTAAGTATTCAGTATTTAGATGAGTAGGCATTTAAAAATCTTCTTGATTTACCTTATCCTTATTGTTTATATACTCGAATCGATTTCTCTTTTTGGTTTTTACTCTTGATGGTTACGATATAAAGTCCTGCTGTATTAAAGCTTGAAGGCCAAGTAATTGTCTCCCCTACTCGACATGACTTTGAATAGATTCTTTGACCTTGAATATCAAAAATTGAGATTTTTAGTTCGCCAGTATTTGATGATATAGGCGTTATGATTCGAAATTGGTCTTCAATGAAATTTGGATATACAGTATAGTTATCATTAGTACGATCGATATACACTTCTTTCCATTCAGAGTAATCAACTCGTCCATCATGAGTTACTAAATTCACTCTGAATACTCGTCTATTTTGACCAGATAATATATCTATGGAATATTCTAGATCGCTTAGTTTCTCAATCTTTCTTAAATCTGAAATAGCTAAGACATTACCTTCTTTCAGTTCTTCATATTGAAGCTCAGAATAAGCTGAAAGGTCATCAAATAAGTCGGTGAATAATATAATTTCAAGATCTTTGACATAAGCATTAAATTCATAATTAGAATCAGCTAAAACTTTAGAAATCATAAACTTAACTTGAGTATCACTGCATAAACCCAAGGTGTCACAAACGGTATACTGTGAAAATGTTTCACCGACGAAATCTTCGTCCGAAGTAAAAATGATAGATCCGTCATCATTTGTAGATATTTGACCTACAAGATTAGTTTGATCAAATACCAAAGTACTTCTATCTAGATCATTGTTGATATCTGTGTCGTTTTCTAATACATTGATAGTCAAAATGTTATCTGGGGATAGTATGTAGCAGTCTTCCTCCAAGATAGGTGCTTCTGGTTTGGAAATCACTAAAATACTTAATGTTGACTGTTGGCAAGAGAGAGTTTTTTCAACTTGATAAACAAACTCTAAATCCCAAGATGTCAATGTTCCAGCATTTTGTCCAGTATTAGAGTCTTCAACCTTCAAGAACCAAACCCCCTTTATTGATTGACCTATTAGATTATTGAGCGGAGTCTGAGGTGTGATGATCGCTCCATTGGAAGGACATGGTATGATATTGTTTGATGCATTGGATGCTATAGAAAAGGATAACTGATCAGATAAATCACAAAATCCAGACGCTATTCTATATTCATTGCCATTAGGATCTACCAAGTACAGACTAAGCTCTGATGGTTTTTGATGATCAATCATGATATTATTGATTCTTACGTTTTCAATAAACCCTTCTTCTTCAATCTGTATAGGTGAATAGACTTGAGCAACACCATTAGGTATACTAGTATTAGATACACTACTCTTTTCGATCGGGCTTTCTACATTTTCTAGCTTAGAAAAACATACTTCATAAGTCATTTCATCATTACCCATATAGCCTGCCTCTGGAGTATAGAAAGCGGTACCTGTACTACCAAAAACTAGGTTGCCATGATTGACATTATCAACGACAGAATACGTTTTGGTTACGAATGCATCATCAGAATGGTCGTTAGCACTAACATTGATTGAAACATCAGTATCGGTACAAGTAAATGCAATATCATCCTTGGATTGCAATACGGCGGGTTCGCATTCAGAAAGTACCATAGATCTCGATAAGATATTGAACAAAGCATCTTTATAATTACCCGTTACTGGGTCAATCACTCTTATACTCAATTGTTCTTGGATCACCTTATTGGTATCGACAGTAAGTATACCATCCTGCGATAAACTAATATTATCCGACGTAGCTGTATTATTCATAAACACAAAACTATTTGTGCCGTTAGATTTTGAAATAAAGGACTTTAAGTCAAAAGATTGCATTCCTGAATTATTAATAATCAGTTCGGTACTCATAAATAAAAATTCGTCTTCTATTTCTAAGGTCATCGGTATCACGTGAATGTATAGAGTCGCATCATCACAGATTGTTCTTGCAGGATTGCAGACGGTATAACTACAAGTATATACTCCAGAAAAATTGGTATCTGGAACAAAATGATAACTCCCATCAGAGTTTAATTCAAATGATCCACCAGGAGATTTAGTGAACTCGGTGATCACCTTAGTTTGACTTGAGGAGATATCATTTAAAAGAACATTACCCGATATGGTCTGTCGAGTAAACATACTTTTTTGATCATCCTCAGCAAATAGATATTCTATCTCTCCACCGTTAACTAATTTTATCTGCGCTGTATCGCATATGCCATTTACATCACATATTTCATATTGTAAAATATCAGTGGACCAAGCAGAGGAAGATTTTTCGTAAAAAATGTCCCCTTTTGAAGAAATATTCAAAATCTCTCCTAAAGTATTATCATTAATAACAGTTAATGAAGATGGCGAAATTGAGAATGAACCTTCAATATCATTATCTAGTGGGTTGAAACTAAAGAAATCATCCAATCCACCGAGACATAGTTCGTCATCAACCGCAACGATATTTCTACAATTAGCGTCACTTTTGAAATGTAGATTACTTAATCCTATAACCTGAAGACCGTAATCTTCGGAGGTTGATTGACCGTATTCATAGGATAAAAATATTTCCTCTATTGGACCTCCAAAATTTAAATCCACATTCCCGCTTATGGGGTCAAAGTTTTCAACTTTGCAAACGCCATAAAACATATCAGTAGTATCATCAAATCGAGTACAATTACCCATTTCATGGATGTTAGATGCGTTAATTGGTAATGTAAGCCCATTCGACTTCACAGCAACTGTTATTTCATCTTGCCATATGAATTCTTCATGTTGGTCTATGTCTAATATAGAAAATGAAAGATCATAGACTGGTGGATCAAACGTGATAGTTTTAGTAATCACTCCGTCACTACTACCTTCTACTGATAATATTAAAACATTTGAAAGACCTCCTAAGATGCCTTCATAAATGGAGTTATTGTAAACGGATCCAACATTATTAACATCGGTATGCTCAAAACTTATTTTTTGATCACCCATGTTGACTTCCTCAAGATTGAAAGTATAAAATGATAGATCATTGGGAAATTGATTACTCATGTATTCACTCCACATGAGAGAATCGGGACATACAGCTTGGGCATTTAGGCTCATGTTTATTACAATTATATTAATAAACATAGCTAGCCAACACATCTTGATAGATGATATTGTCATACTTGTAAGGGTTTTTAGGTGTTCATCTTTATGAAGACAAGTAATATGCCAAAAAGTATTAATGTGTTTTCTAAAGGAAACTTTAACAATTAAAATTCGAAAAGTGGTATCCTAATCCCGCACTCTTGTAGGGGCTATAAGTATGATATTGATAAGTCTGCAGTCGATAATGTTTATTGTCGATTAATAATCTTAATTTTGCAGCGCCAAAACAAAAGCATATGATCACGGTCGATAATGTATCATTACAATTCGGAAAACGAGTATTATTTGATGACGTAAATATTACCTTTTCAGGTAATAATTGCTACGGTATCATCGGAGCAAATGGAGCAGGTAAATCTACATTCCTAAGAATACTATCTGGAGAAAAAGAACCTAATACAGGACATGTAAGTATAGAACCAGGTAAGCGGATGGCTGTGCTCAAACAGGATCACTTTAAACATGATAATGATCAAGTACTCCATACGGTGATGATGGGGCATGAAAAGTTATGGAATATCATGCAAGAAAAAGATGCGATCTATGCTAAAGAGGATTTTTCAGATGAAGATGGTATAAAGGCTTCTCAACTAGAAGAAGAATTTGCTGAAATGGATGGATGGAATGCCGAACCAGAGGCCGCTACCTTACTTAGTGAACTAGGTATACCTGCGGATTTACACTATGCAAATATGTCAGAGCTAGATGGTACACAGAAAATTAGGGTATTACTAGCACAGGCTTTATTTGGTGATCCTGATATACTAGTCTTGGATGAGCCTACCAATGATCTGGATCTCAAATCAATTACTTGGTTAGAAGATTTCTTACTTGATTTTAAAAATACGGTTATTGTAGTATCTCACGATAGGCACTTTTTAGATACTGTATGCACTCATATTGCTGATATTGATTTTAATAAAATCAATATTTTCACAGGTAATTATACCTTTTGGTATCAATCAAGTCAGCTAGCACTCAAGCAAAGATCTAATGCTAATAAAAAAGCAGAAGATAAGCGTAAAGAACTACAGGCATTCATCGATAGATTCTCAGCTAATGCATCCAAATCTAGACAGGCGACCGCTCGTAAAAAGATGCTCGAAAAAATAAAAGTTGATGATATCAAGCCATCTAGCCGTAAGTACCCAGCAATAATATTTACGCCAGAGCGAGAGGCCGGAAAACAAATACTTTCAGTAAATAAACTAAGTTCCACCTCTAAAGAAGGTGAATTACTTTTTAAGGATGTCAGTTTTGAAGTAAATAAGGATGATAAAATTGCAATATTATCCAATAATAGTCTTGCTACTAAGGCTTTAATGGATATTTTGAGTGACGAGGCTAAGCCGGATGCAGGTACGGTAGAATTTGGACAAACTATCACTCATACCTACTTACCTAATCCAAATGACCATTATTTTCATGATCAACCTGAAAATTTGATCGATTGGTTGAGAAATTTTTCTGAAGAAAAAGATGAATTGTATATACGAGGTTTCTTAGGTAAAATGTTGTTTTCGGGAGAAGAGTCTAAAAAAATGTCAAATGTGCTCTCTGGTGGTGAAAAGGTGCGATGTATGCTATCCAAGATGATGCTCTCTAAAGCTAATTTTTTGATTTTGGATGAACCCACTAATCACTTAGATTTGGAAACCATCACGGCATTGAATAATAGCCTCATCAGCTACAAAGGAAATATGATTTTTACATCACATGATCATACCCTTACGCAAACTATAGCAAATAGGATTATAGAAATAGGGCCAAATGGATTTATAGATAGTTTGAAGTCTTACGATGAGTACGTTAAAGATGAGAGTATTGCAGAGCAACGTGCTCAGATCTATAATTAATTAGCTTATAAGGAAACTTTAAGATTTATATTAGAAATACCTATCATATAAGGTGTTATCTTTGCAATTCTTTCATAGCAATAGCGTTTCCATATTACATAAGACAATAAGATACCTTTATGTACTCTGAGATATATAAACATCTTAGCATTTCAGTTGCTTTTATAATTTTATTATTTGGATTTCTCTTCAGCTCAATAGGCTTACATGGGCAAGTAACGCAGGCAGAAAGGCAAGCAACGCGTTGGTGTAGTGAACTTGATTATCTTGATCACCATAACCTTTATTTGCCTAGTATCAGTCATAGAGAGAAATCATTTAATGATGGTATACTCCTTTTACAACCAGAAATAGACGCCTCCATCAATACATGTCTAGCGAGTGTAAAGTATGAGGAGTATGCAGCTCAGCAATGTATCGATCTGGTCATCAGAAAGTATTATCCGAGATATGAATTGATTGATTTATTGATGACTATTGCAGATATGAAATACGTAGGTAAGGAATATCAAGAAGCCCTGGATTATTATGATTTACTATCCAAATATGAACTGAATAGAGATCAATATGCAGAGGCTAATTTTAAAAAGGCCTACTGCCATTTTGTACTGCAAGAATTTGATAAGGCTATATTTTATTTAGATCTTATTAAGGAGAGTAAAAGCGATTACTACTATGCAGCAAACTATTATTTTGGGATGTGCCTTTATTTTCAACAGAACTATGAAGGAGCCATTAGTACTTTTCAAAAAATTGGAGATGCACCACAGTACCGATCATATATTCCCTACTATTTAACCCAGATTTATTTTGCTGAGGCTAGATATGAAGAGCTTATACGATATGCAGAATCTGCAATCACCAAGTCTAGGATACAAAGTATCCTAAATATTCGCTTACTGCTAGGACAAGCTTATTTCGAACTTCAAAATTATGAGAAAGCACTTCCTCACCTTGAATATTATGAGAATAACTCAGAGGAATTAACTGCGGAAGAGTTCTATCAACTGGCTTATACACAATATCGTTTGGGTAACTGCGATGATGCTATTGATAACTTTACGCAGCTCGTAGAGCTCGATACACAGATTGGCCAATTATCTAATAATTACTTAGCAGATTGCTTTTTAAAATCAGGAAATAAAAAATCAGCACGGACAGCGTTTAGGAAAGTAAGCATCATGGACTATGATGGCCAGTTGGCTCGAGAGGCCGAGTATAACTATGGAAAGTTATCGGCAGAATTAAATTTTGAGCGTGATGCGATCAATACCTTAATCAATGTAGCAAAGAGTTCTCCTTATTATTCGGATTCTCAAAAAATCATTAGTGACATACTCAATAGAACAACCGACTATAGTAATGCTAATAAAATACTGCGTTCTATCAAGGTAAAATCACCAGAATTACAGGCTACTCATCAAAAGATTAATTTGTACCAAGGGATACAATACTACAAAGATAAAAACTTCCAAAAAGCGCTCAGCTCTATTGATAGTTCTATGGTGTATAGCCAAAATGCTGGACTTACGCTTAAGTCCAACTATTGGAGAGGGAAAATCTATAATAATCTGGAGCAGTTCGATCTAAGTATAGAGGCATTAGAAACAGTGCTTGAGAATAGATCAAACTCTGCGATCGAGTCCCATATCAAAGACGCCCATTATACGCAAGCCTATAATTTTTTAAAAAATAAGGATTACAAGACAAGTCAATATCATTTTAATCAACTTGCCATTTTGTATGAAGAAGAAGGCATCTCTAATTTATCTGGTCAGGATGTGAAGTTGTACCAAGATGCCATGCTGCGACAGGGAGATTGTATGTATAAGCTAAAACAATATAGTCGAGCGCTTGGAAAGTATGAAGGGGCACTGGATTATGGTGATTATCTTGGAGACTATGTACTCTATCAAAAAGCTACTCTAGAAGGATTGAGTGGAAAGCCTTACGACAAAATCATAAGCTTAGAAGAATTGGTTGCTCAATATCCTAAGTCTGAATATGCTGATCAGGCTTATTATGATTTGGGGAATACTTTTATGGGATTAGGTAATTCAGAGCAGGCAGTATCATCATTTGAAAAACTAGTCGATACCTATAAAAATCGATCAGATCTTACGAATAATTCCTTTTTAAAGTTAGGATTGTTAAGTTATAATCAAGGTGATGTAGAGTCTGCATTAGCTTACTATAAGCAGATTTTTGATAATAATGCCACAAGTAAAGAAAGTGCAGAAGCATTGCTGGCCATCAAAGAAATCTACGTGGATGATCTTTCTACACCGCGTAGATATTTTGATTTTATCAAAAAACTGCCAGGATATGAGCTCACTAATCTAGAGCAGGATAGTCTAACTTATGCTGTTGCATGGTCTAAGTACCAAGAAGCCGATTATAATGGAGCAGTGTTTTCGTTTTCTCAATATTTGGATGACTTCGAAAAAGGCTTATATAACTTAGACGCATATTACTATCGTGGAGAGAGTCACTCTTTGCTTAAAAACTACAATCTTGCTCTTCAAGACTATAGCAAGATTATCGATGTCGATAATGGAGAATACTCTAAAAAAGCATTGAAAAAGGCAGCTATAATTAGTTATAACCATGCGCAAGATTTCAAACGTGCTCTGAATTATTATAGCAGATTAGATACGTCACACTTTGATAAAAATATCAAACATGAAGCGCAAATGGGGGCTCTTCAAAGTGCCTTTAGGATAAATGATAGGAATGAAATTACCAAGTACGGTAGATTAGTCTATGAAGATCCATTATCCACAATAGATGAACGTACTATTGCAGCATACTACTTAGGCAAGGTATACTTCAATAGAAAAGATTATCAAAATGCAAAAGCAATACTTCGCTTTGTGGTCAACAATTCTAAAAACAATAAAGCCGCTGAGTCGAGTTATCTGCTGAGTAAAATTTCTTTTGATGAGGGTGAGTTTGCACTAGCTGAAGAACAGTGTAATAATACCAATATAAGCTATGGAGCTTATCCTGATTGGGTTGCTAGAAGTCTTATCCTCTTGAGCGATATCTACGTTGTAAAGGAGGACTTATTCAATGCACAAGCTGCTCTTGAAGCACTCATAGAAAATTTTAAGACAAATGAAGAGATATTAAATGTTGCTCAATCAAAGCTGGAGCAAGTACAATCCATAACTGCCGATCAAAATCGTCTCAAGGCGCAAAGTGAAAATGGTCTTATTGAATTAGATACAACAGGTAATAATGAGTAATATGGCTATACATAAGAAGATACTTTTTATTTCAGTCTATTTGATGGTTTTGACCACCCTGACATTGAATGCACAAGTGGTAGAGACTGAAATACAAGATACCACAAGGTCTAAGGAGTTGGATCTTGAGCAGGTAGAAGTGGTCAAAGAATTTGATGCACGTATTGGAAGAGTAAAGATGATAGAAGTGCAGCCCTCGATTGAGACATCTGAAACAAGTATAAAGACTTATGAATATAATATAACAGCCGTACCCGTTGATGTGGACTACCCTGCTCCTGTTATTCGACCCTTAGCTATGCGACCCATACTGTCTTATGAAAGTCAATCTCACTGGGCAAGACTAGGTTATTCTAGTCTTAATAGTCCATACGCATCATTGGGTTCAGCTATAAGATATGATGAGCTATTTGGAATAGATACATATGGACATTACAATGGAGGTAGTGCTACTGATCCAGATAGGGACTATCAACATATTGATATCGATCTAGGAGGATTTTATAATCTTGATCTTTTTCAGATCTATGCAGATGTAGATTTTGATAGAAAACAATCTCTACTCACTAATGATACCAGTTTTATGATAGACCCCTCCCTTGATTTTGATCGTGTGAATTATCAAAATGGACTCAGTCTTGGAATAAGAAATATTAATGAAAAGGAGGCAAACTTAATTTACGATCTTCAGGCCGCTTGGACATTGACTAACGCCGATGCTTCTATTTTTTCCGGATCAGAAAATGATCTACGTATAGGTGGTCGTGCTACTTATATTTTCAATGATTTAAATTTAGTAGAACTAAAATTGCTTAATCATTTGACTGATTATCAGAATGAGACAGATTATTTGGTTGATGCTGAATTATCTAGTCGTTTTAGTCGAGATCAATTTGCATATGGACTTGGTATAAATGTGGCATATATAAATGATTCGCCAGCTATTTGGCCAAAATTGAAGATTGAATTATTTGATATTGCAAAACACTATATTCAGCTAAGCAGTGACCAGCAAATCACAAAGAATAGTCTCAATGAACTTTTATCGGTCAATCAATTTATAGACCCTAATCAGGATTTTTATGAAAATCGTATTAAACAAACGATATCGTTAGAGCTAAAAAGTAATACCGATCAAATTTTGGATTATGGAGTCTCTGCATCATACGACATCTTGTCAAACCAAGCTACTTTCCTTAACAGTCAGAATGATTTAAGATTATTTGATATCAGCTATGAAGATTACCATCAGATTGCTTTGCGGTTTGATTGCGAATATGAGTTAGGTGATCTTTTTATAGTAAATGGGCAGCTTATAAAGCAGTTTTTTATTTTAGATGATAATCAAACTCTATTTCATATCCCGAGTCTGCATGCGATGGGATCAATTGGTGCATATCTCTTGGAAGAAGATCGACTGCATATAGGAGCTTCTTTTACAGCTACAGAAGCCACTCAATATCAAAATACCGATCTCGAAGTTCTAAAGAATAATTGGCAATATGATTTGAGTATCGAAGCAGACTACAACTTCTCTGATCATTTCGGATTATTTATAAAAGGAAATAATCTTCTCAATAATCAGTACAGCTTACTGAATGGCTACCCTACTTTTGGGATACATGTGATTGGTGGTATTCAAGTTCAATTTTAACCTACTGAATTATGAGTGTGATTGAAATTATTTAAAATTGAGTTGCTTTTACACCATACATTAATCGATTTACAACTTAATATCAAAGTGTACGATGATGCGGGTCATTCCTTTCATTTTGATATTCCTTACTTCCTGTAAACAACCCACGGAGCTGCTTTTGTTCGCCACTGATGGATCAGATCTTATTTATTTTAATCATGATTCAAAGATTACGGAGTTCATCGAAATAATAGATCCGTTGGATTGTCAAGGATTCAAAACCCATGCTAAGGTTATAGGTAATATAGAAGAGTATAATCCTTTTGATTTTAAAATTCATGCATCTTGTAGATCATCAGGAGTTAATAAATTTAGCCATCGTAGAGCTATGGATATGAGAGTCTATTTATGCAATGTTAGAAATGAATTTGCTTTTAATCTATGCGAAAATGATAGTAAGAGTCTTAAACTATTCAAGGAATACTATTTAAATCCTAAAAGACGAGTAGATTATCCAAAACAACCAAGTAAGGCTATATTCAAGTTGATTCTCGATGATGATAAAACGATACAATCATTAGTGGAAGTATTAAGGCAGATACAGGCTATGGAAGACAGAATCGATAATGATATTTTGGATAATATACCAATGCAAGTTACAGTAACGACTACCCATCTGGATTCAGTAAGTATACCATTCCCTGCGCAGCGAAATCCTAAACTTGAAACTATTAATTGAAACCAATGCCCTTTGATCTAAGGGTTTTCTGATCTACAGATGATTTTAGCATAGATACATCAAGTAATGATATTTCGATAGCCACTGACTCATCAAGTATTTTGTCTTCAGCCAACCTTAGGTTTTGTATCTGTATAAGTTCTGATATTACTTTTCTTACTGCACGGGCGTTACCAAAGTACTTATCTCGCTTTTCATATAAATCATAAAGTTTTTCTGCAAGTGCTGCTTTAGCTTGAGCCTTAATTTTATAGCCTTCATCTTTAAGCATTTTTATGGCAATCTGCAGGAGTTCACTGGCATTATAATCCTCAAAACGAAGCACTTTATCAAAACGTGAGCTCAGTCCAGGATTAGCTTTTAAGAATACCTCCATATTGTCAGGATATCCTGCCGCAAAAACAAAAAACTGACCTCTGTCATCTTCCATTCTTTTGAGTATAGTCTGTATAGCCTCATTTCCATAATCACCTTGTAGACCATTGAAATTAGATAGTGCATATGCCTCATCAATAAATAAAACACCTCCCAGTGCTTCATCGATACGTTCAGAAGTCTTGATGGCCGTCTGACCTACAAAACCAGCAATCAATCCTTGTCGATCAGTCTCTACGATGTGGCCTCGCTCCAGAATACCTAGAGCTGCATATATTCTGGTCAGAATCCTCGCGATAGTGGTCTTCCCCGTGCCTGGATTACCCACAAATACGGTATGTAGAAAAAATCGTTGCAGTACATCCTTACCGCTATCTTTGTAAAATCGTACGATGCGAACAAGATCTCGTATCTCCTCCTTGATATTGTTGATACCAATCAATCCATCCAGCTCTGCTAAAGATATTTTCAGTAGCTCTTCATCGATCGCAATATTGGGTTTGACCTGATCGGAGATAGACTGGATTGCTTTGATATCATTTATTGAGATTTGCGCAAGGTCTGTCTTACTTGACTTTTCTGGAAACTTACGACTCATGATTCTTACTCCAAGATTGATCATGGATTTATCTAAGATGTCGTGCACGTAGCGAGCATTACCAAAAGTACGGTCGCGGTCTCGATATGCTTTTGTGATCATCATATCAAGATACTCTTTAGCGGTATCGGTAAGATGAATCCCTTTCTCAATGGCGGCGACTTCAGCGATTTGGCTAAGTTCCTGAGGAGTATAATCTTTAAATTCAAAGAAGTGCTTAAATCGTGATTTTAATCCAGGATTAGACTCAATCATATTTTTCATCTCCTTAGGATATCCTGCAACGATTACAGCAAATTCTTGCCTCTTATTAGACATTGCTTTCACCAATATTTCAATAACCTCTTTACCAAAGTCTTTGCTATCCTCCGATGATCTTGATAGGGAATACGCTTCATCGATAAACAGTATTCCACCCTTTGCCTTGTCTATGGCTGCTTTCACTTTTGGAGCGGTTTGGCCGATGTATTCTCCGATAAGATCTACCCGATCTACCTCATGTACATGGCCACTCTTGAGAAGTCCCATTTTGTGATATAATGCCCCCATCATCTTAGCGATAGTTGTCTTACCAGTACCTGGATTACCTGTAAACACAGAATGTATATCCAAGGATTCTTTATCCTCAAATCCTTTATCTTTTCTCAGTTGTAAAAACTGAATATACTGCGCATGTTCGCGGACTTGCTTTTTGATACTTTCTAATCCTATGTATCCATTTAAGCGATCCATAATCGTCTCAAAATCTCCCTCATAAGGATCTTCTATTTCTTGATAATCATCATAGTCAGCGTCTGTAAAATGAATACGTGGAATACCTTCCCTCATCTCATCAGAAATCACAAGATCTACCGATGCTATCAGATGATCATGGCATACTACTTCTATGGTGTAAGTTCCATCTCTCCATGATCCTTTGGCATTGCTTCCCCATCCTGCCGTCATCACAAACTCATGATCACCCTTGTTGACAGAGGACAATCTAGAAACTTCGCCTTTTAGCTCTCGAGCATTATTATAAAATCGTACGAATACCTCTGCATTCCATTCAATATTAGGCAGTTTATTGACAGCCAATAACTCTACATAAGCGTATCGTGTCTGATCACGGTTAAATTCACTTAGATATACACGATCTTCAGACTCAATATCCTCATAAGGACCCTCGTAAAGCCTGATGTTTTGAATATTAAAATAATTGAGATATGTCGGCTGAGTTTCACTACCTGCGTCTTCAACATAGAAGTATTTAGTGCCGACCTTTTTGCCATTGATCCAAGCTTCCCAGTAGTAGGTTCCTTTTTTCCAAAATACACCAATTTTCTTATTACCCCATCCTTCCCTTAAGTAGACAATAGGGTCATACTTGGATACTTTTTTCTTAAACTGAAGATCACAAACTAAACGATCAGATTTCAATACCTCAAAACATTTGATATCGATATCGATCTCCCATGATTCTTTATCATACATTTTGTTATATAGAGATAACTCTGCGTAGATATAAGAGGTCAGACCCCGCTCAAATACTTGACGATACTTCTTACGATTATTAGCTAGCCATTCTGTAGAGCTATACGCTTTTAGTTCTTTGAATTTAAACAAACTTGCTTGACGATCCGATCCTTGAGCTTCCTTCATACAAGAAATGTACGAAAGATATAATGACTATTCAACCTTAAAATAGACTAATACCGATACCTTTTCACATAAGAAACAAAATGCTTAACATGATCTAACGGCGTATCAGGATATACGCCATGCCCTAGATTGACGATGTGGTTTCTTCCAAAGCTGTTGATCATCTGATCGACAGCGGACTCTAATGATTTCACATCTCCATACAATTGGCATGGATCAAGATTGCCTTGCACCACTTGATCATTTCCTACTATTGATCTTGCATATGTTGGCTCTATATTCCAGTCTAATCCGATGGCATTAGGCTTTAACGCTGCAATCTCATCTAGCGCAAACCAAGCACCTTTACTAAATAAAATAACTGGCACTTCTGTGATAGCCTCACGTATCTGCCGAAGTCGAGGAATCATGAATTTTTTGTACAATTTCTGATCTAAAACGCCTGACCAAGAGTCAAATACTTGTACTACTTGAGCCCCATTGGCAATCTTAAGTTTTAGATATTCAATAATAGTTTCAGTAAGTTTATCGAGGAGTAATTCTGATGCAGCAGGCTCACGATACAGAAAAGATTTTGCTTTGCTAAAGGTCTTACTACCCTGCCCTTCAATCATATAGCACATGAGTGTCCAAGGCGCTCCTGCAAAGCCAATCAAAGGAACTCGTCCATCTAATCTTTGGCTAGTATTGGCGAGTGCTTGGTAGACATAATCCAATCGCTCTGCAGCACTTTTACCAGAATCTAATTTTTCTATATCCGCTCTACTATGTATCGTCGTTGGGAAAAATGGACCTTTCTTTTCGATAAGCTCATAATGCAAGCCCATACATTCTGGAATCACAAGGATATCACTGAAGATGATTGCAGCATCTACATCAAGCTCATCCACAGGCTGTATGGTTACTTCGGCCGCTAAATCTGGATTTTTCACCAATTCTACAAAGCCAGAAAGACTTGCTCTTACCTTTCTATATTGAGGTAATATTCTACCTGCCTGGCGCATAAGCCATATCGGTGGTCTTTCTACGGGTTCACTGTTTAGAGTTCGCAGTAGTAGGTCATTTTTCAACATAAATCAAAGATACTTTACGATCATACATATAGAGTCATAACTTTGCAACGAATTTTAGTTGAACGTCTAAGGTTTAGAGTTTAAAGATTGCTTCGATTATTGATTAGAATCTATAAGTAAGTCATTGTAATCGAACCTAAACTTTCAGACTGATTCTTAAGTGTAATAGATATATGAAAGTAGCAATTGTAGGGTACGGGAAAATGGGTAAAGCCATTGAAAAATTTATCCAGAATAGAGGATATGAAATCATTGCCAAACCAAATAGTTTTGATGAGCTCAAGGCTTGTCAAAATATTAATGAGGCAGATGTTGCGATTGAATTTTCTCATCCTGATGCGGCTTATGATAATATCAATTATTTGATCAGTCAAGGCGTATCAGTAGTGTCTGGTACGACAGGATGGTTGGATCGCTTTAGAGATATTGTGAGATATGCCAATGAGCAAAAAGTCGGTTTTCTATATGCATCAAATTTCAGCATCGGAGTCAATCTCTTTTTTGAACTTAACAAACAATTGGTTGAAATCTTAGGCCCCTATCGTGAATATCTACCATTGATACAGGAAGTACATCATACCGAAAAGAAAGATGCTCCGAGCGGTACCGCGATCACCTTGGCACAGCAGATCAATCAGATTCACCCTACAGTAATCAAATGGACTGATGATCTTGATAATAAAGATACTGACACCTTGACTATCGCAAGTCATCGTGTTGATGATGTACCAGGTACCCATATCGTCACTTATGCTGGAGCAATTGATGAAATATCTATCAATCATGTCGCTAAAAGTCGAGATGGATTTGCGATAGGAGCCGTAATGGCTGCTGAGTATTTAGTAGGAAAAGTAGGACTACATACAATGCAGGATGTTATTGATGCACGTAAATAGTGCTATCTTAGAAATAAGATCCAAGAGATAATTATTAATGATTTCACAAAACACCATCAATGAAATACTCAATACGGCTCAGGTTGAGGACGTCATACAGGACTATGTGAATCTTAAAAGACGTGGTGTAAATATGATCGGGCTTTGTCCTTTTCATGATGAAAAAACTCCGTCTTTTACCGTTTCTCCAGCCAAGAATATCTATAAGTGTTTTGGTTGTGGCAAAGGAGGAAATCCTGTCAACTTCATCATGGAGCATGAAAGTCTTAGCTATCCTGAAGCTTTACGTCACCTAGCTGCGAAGTATGGAATTGAGATCGAAGAAACTCAAAAGACCCATGAGCAAAAGCAAGAGCAACAATTAGCGGAGAGCTTATACTTGATCAATAAGTTTGCCGCGGAACATTTTCATCATAATCTAGTAGAAACAGATGAAGGGAAATCCATAGGACTCTCCTACTTCAAGGAGCGAGGTTTTAGGATGGATACGGTCAAAGAATTCAATCTCGGATATGCGATCAACTCTTATGATCATTTTACAAAGCTAGCCGTAGAAAAACAATATAATATTGAGCTTTTGCGTAAGCTAGGTTTGGTAAGTAGAAGCGATTATGATTTTTATCGCGGACGAGTCATATTTCCCATTCATAATCTGAGTGGAAAGGTTATTGGATTTGGAGGAAGAATTCTTACTGAAAATAAGAAAGCTCCTAAGTACGTCAATTCTCCAGAGTCTGAAATCTATAATAAGCGAAAGACGCTTTACGGTATCTATCAAGCAAAAACAGAGATCAGGAAGCAGGATAACTGTATCATGGTAGAGGGTTATACTGATGTCATTTCCTTGCATCAATCCGATGTACGAAATGCAGTTGCCTCCTCTGGCACCTCTCTGACTAAAGAGCAGATAAGACTTGTAAAACGATATACGGATAATATTACTGTTATGTACGATGGCGATGGAGCAGGAATAAAAGCTGCACTGAGAGGGATGGATCTCATACTAGAGCAAGACATGAACGTAAAGTTGGTGTTACTGCCTGATAAAGAAGATCCTGATAGCTATGTTAAGCGAGTTGGTACGGCAGCCTTCAAAGACTATGTAGAAAAAGAAAGTAAAGATTTTATACTCTTCAAAACGCAGCTTGTTATTGAAGAGGCAGGTAATGATCCTATCAAAAAAGCCACGCTGCTTAGGGATATTGTGGAGAGTATCAGTAAGATTTCAGATACTCTCAAAAGATCGGTTTATATACAGCATTGTTCAAAGTTATTAGATATAGAAGAGCGCATTTTGGTAGCAGAAACCAACAATGCGATCAAAGGAGAGATCAAAAAGAAGCGTTTAGAAAAAGATCGCGATGCACTACGAGAGCAACGATCTAAAGCTAGAGCGCAATCACAGGCTAAAATAGCTAATGCGAAACCCTCAAGTTCTGCTAGCGACGATGATAATCCATATCAATATATGGAACGAGGTGAGGATGACGGTTATCCTCGCTCTGAAGACGTATATGAACCTGAAGATCCTAAGCAAGAGATACAAGAATATAAACGTGATGCTACCATCGATCATCAAGAGCGTGATCTTACCCGTATCATAGTTACTATGGGGCACCGATGGTATGATGATCAAGAAACTATCACAGTGGCAGAATACATCTATCAGAATATAGCTGATATGCTAGATTATTTTAGCTCTGATCTTCATAAATCTATGATCCTTTTAGCTTACAATAATCTTGATCAAATCGAAAATTGGAATACTCTTTTTACCAACCATCAAGATGAAGAAATAAGATCAGAAGCTATCACTTTCATGGCTAGCCCTTATACTTATGCAAATTGGTCTGATAAAGGCGTAGAGCTCCAAACACAAAAAGAACCTAGTGAAAATTTTGAAAAGGACAGCTATCAGGCCATCTTAAGATTTAAGATCAAAAAAGTAAAACAACTTATACTTGAAACAGAAAGGGAATTAAAGAAAGAGGATATATCGCCAGATGATTTTGTCATCAATATGCGTTTACTACAAAAACTACAAGAGCAACGTAATTTTATGGCAAATGAACTAAATACTGTCATACTTTAGTTAAAATACATTATACCATGCGTGGTATCGAATACCACCTCAGAATTTGCAGATATCTGAGATATACTTAATATACCCATAATCATTTCTTCATCAAGTAATTCATTCATTGCATCAAATGATTTTGAATACGCCTGAAATTCTATATTTTCTTTAGAACCTAAGGCTGAGACTTTTACATTGATGGCTTCCGAAGTTTGCTCTCCTGCAACTGTGGTAACTGAAACTCCATCGCGAGTATCATCTTCTATACCAAGACTTGGATCAAAAAAATGAGTACTAGCACCAGTATCTAGAAGAACTGCGTAAGATGTACCATTAACTTGTATGTTACATATAGGAGTGCCATATTCAGTATGGTAAGAGACTTTATGTTGATAGCTATCGACATATACTTCTGGACTATCAAGTTTTAGTTCTTTAGTGATGTAATTGATATAGATCACTGAGGGTGAAAATATATGTGATCCTAACATGCCTTGAATATCACGATTGAGATATGATCTCACTTCACTCAAGTCCATCGTGGTGATATCGATATTATTTTTGTCAATATTACCCACATTAAGATTTTCTATCGTTTTTTCTCCAGCTTTCATACTGCCATCAAGTGATGCGAATTCCATGGAAGCATCTATATTCTTTTGATGTAAAATGATATCCGATGAACCTGTATCAAATACAAACTCCATCTCCTTACCGTCTACAGAAACCTCTATAATGATCAGTCCTTTATCGAAGTCAAAAGGGATAGTATTTGCTTGTAAAACGAAAGCGTTTACAAATAGTAATCCGATTATATATATAAGTTTTTTAGTATTCATAATGTACTCCTTTTAGTTAGGTTGATAACATGCAGTTAACATTACGGTAATACTAAGCTAATTATAAATTAACTTTAAATCAAGATATCAAAGTATTTAACATAAAAAAAAGCCCCGATAAATCGGAGCTCTTACATGAAAATTATCCCTTTTGCGCTAGGGAATATATCTATGTTTTAAATCTCTAAAGTCTGTACGAAAGACTCATTCCTATTGATGTCTGTGGCCTGATAGAAGAGAATAGTTGATCTTCAGCATTGAAGCTTTCAAACACAGATTCTCTGGCGTTATTCAAGATGTTATTGACTTTGAGTCCTGCTCTAAATTTTCTATCCATACCAAAAGTATAGTTTGCTGAAAAATTGAGACTTTGAAAAGGTACACTGTAAACATCAGGTCTATCGGCGATACCGACATACTGCAGTGTACGACCTTGTACATTATAGAACATACCTAGTTCCAGTCCATTATCTCTACCATTGTAAGATAGTCCAGCATTGATAATATATGGCGCTTGACCTGCCATATCACGAGAGTCACCTATTTCTTCTCCATCACGAGCATTATTGATACGTGATCTTCTTTCAGTTTCATTCATCTTGATTGATGATTCTGTTACAGTGATGTTACCGTTTACACTAAATGCATTTAGTTTACTATCTAAAGATCCTAGTGATTTTCTGAACTCAAGTTCAACTCCAAGTACTTGACCATTACCTACATTTCTAGGTTGGAAGTTATTAGTCGCTTGTACATATTGTACGATCTCGATCGGATTTTCAAAAGTTTTATAGAAAGCACTTAACGAGATATTTTGACCACCTCCTTGAAACATCTCATATCTCAAGTCAAAATTGTTGATATTCGTTTTAGTTAAGTTACCATCCCAGATTTCCTCACCAGTCTCTACATCGATATCAGAGAAAAACCCTCCGATAAATGTACGACCAGATATAGGATCAATGATTGTAGCGAAAGAAGCCTCTTTAAAAGATGGTCTAGCAATAGTACGAGTAAATGAAGCACGTAGATTGTGATTTTCTCTAACTGAATAAATCAAATTTAAGGTAGGGAATAAATCTAGATCGTTTAGTACCTCTTCATTATCAAATACTTGATTGCTTTGGTTTCTGCCTGAGTAGTTTTGCACATATGACTCCATACGTACACCTACGATTGCCTTTAATTTATCAAATGGTGTAAACTCATTTGATACGTAAGCGGCTATATTCTGTACTTGAGATTCGAATGCATTGGCATTATTAGGAATAAATTGAGGAGCATAATATAAACCTTCTGTGTTTTCTCTATTAAAGAAATTCGAAGATTGGAATAATGTATTAGGATCTTCCGTCACCTCTGTGTTACCTGTAAATATGGAGAATCCATTAATCTCATAATCACGTCTTTTGAAGGTATACCCACCCCCGACTCTAAGTTTTGCTTTTTCGTCACGGAATGTATAAGATCTTGTTACATCTGCTTTACTCGCCAAATTAATTTCATCTAAAAATCTCCAAATACGTTGCGGTATTCCAGATTCAGTTCCAATAGAATATCCATTATTATCAGTACGAATACGTGTAAATCTAATATCTGGATCAGTAATATTACTGATAGTTGGAGATACTTTCCAGTCAATTTTCCACTCTCCCTCTGCTAGTGTATGAGCACCAGAGAGTAATGCATTTGTAATAGATCGTTGGCTATATTCTAAGTTGTGTTGATCCGCGGTAAAGTTAGATCCTTGATCAGCGCCGATATAATTGAATAAACCTGCTTGAGATTCACCATTTTGTAGTCGCATCAGGTTCAAGATATATTTAGATTTCGTTGTTTTGAGTGATAATCCCGCAAGACCGCCTAGTAAAACATTGTTTTTACCTATATCACCTATCTGACTCTCTCTGAGTTCCATTTCAAATACGTCGGATGTATTCCCTTTACCGTATCGTTGTTGGACAGCTCCTTCGTAAAAATCAGTACTGTTTTTATACGTTAGAGCCACATTATAGCCTAAGGTATACTTGTCCTTGTTGATTTGATTACCGATGCTATATCCAAAGCTGTAGTCCATCGCACTATTCGTACGCATTCCAGCTAATGTAGGGTTAAAGTTGTTTAATATAGATGTATAAGGAGCTTCAGCATTAGCATTAGAAAGCACTTGAACTCTGGTTGGTATTCCTTCTACATCAGCAGTTGGAATTTCTCTTGTACCATCATCAAATCCTAGATAATCTGTGGCACCACCCTCATAAGATAGGTAGTTACTCTTGAAGTGCATACTTGGGTTATATCCTAGTCCTATACTTATACTACTTCTTTTAGCTTCTGGAAAATCTTTTGTATTAATATTGACTACGCCACCTGTAAAGTCAGCAGGTAGATCTGCTGTGAAGGTCTTTGTAACAATTATATTGTCGATGATATTGGTAGGGAATATGTCCATCTGCATCGTATTACGATCAGGATCCAGTCCTGGGATATCCATGCCATTAAGTGTAGATTTTGTGTAACGATCACCAAGGCCACGTACGTATACATACTTACCACCTTCTATAGATACACCTGGTACTCTTTTTACGGCTGCCGCCGCATCTGAGTCACCTATTTTTCTGAAGCTTGCAGAAGATATTCCGTCTAGTACATTGGTAGATTTTCTCTTGATGGTGGCTAAAGCTGCTTCCGTATTTCTAGCTTGCTGAGCCGTAATTACGATCTCTTCTAGTAGCTCAGATTCTTCTTTGAGACGAGCATCTACTGTAGTTACTTCGCCTGCAACAACAATTACATCGCTGATCGTAAGATCACTGTATCCAAGGTAAGAAAAAGTAAGGGTGTATGTACCTGAATCAAGATCTAAAGCGTATGCTCCATCAAGATCTGAAGTTGTACCTGTCATTGTTTCGGCAACATCGACAGCTCCAAATAGAACTGGTTCGCCGGAGGCATCCTCGTACATAAAACCACGTACAGTACCGGATTGGGCAAAAGAATTTAAAGTGCAAAATATTACACAAGCGCAAAGTGTAAGAAAATTTTTCATGTTAGTATTTAAAAGAAAATATAGCTGGCTTATTAGTTGACTTAATAAGCCAGCTTATAAATATTTGGTAAAATGGTTAGCTATTAAAAATCACTTAGTTCACCTGTAACTGCTGCTAAAGACCATCCCATAAAGTCATTTCTGTTAGCACCAAGTGATCTAGTATCCACTATCTGTGCATCAGGTGCACGATCAGCAAATGCATCTAAAGTTTCAGACTTATCAGCAAAAATATCAGTGATAGTTAAGTTTCCTTCTGTTAGGTGACTTACGTTAAATTCTAAATCAGTAACGGTGATATCACCACTTGTCCATAAAGCAGATTCGCCATCAGAATCAAGCTCTACATCTGCTACTCCAGGGAAATTGAAGAAGTAAGAATTTCTAATGTCACATCTTACCTCGTCTCTAAAGTCAATGTACTCGCCTTCACCTGCAGTAAATCCTTTAAGAGATCCATTTCTGAATGTGAAAGAAGCCACATCAGTGCCTTCTGCACCATCGAGTTCTAAAGCATGATCAGAATTTGCACCCGCTATATAAATGAAGTTATCTACCATACCTGACCATGATTGATCACAATCATATGCATCATCTCCTTGATTCCATACTAATAAGTCAGAAGCATTTACGGATCCACCAAAAAATTCGAAACCATCATCTACATTCGAGATTATTTCTACGTGGTTGATTGTAGTACCGTTACCCACTCCACCTAGAGTAAGTCCGTTGATTTCATTTCCTTCACCTATATCTGCTCCGCCATGACGAATAGAAACATACGTAAATGATCCTGAATTATCACTGATATCAGATCCACCGTATAGACCATTTTGATCAGAAGGAGGGATACCTTCGATCTGTACTGCAGAAGCATCAGCTGAGATAGGAGCATTTCCAAGAATTATTACTCCACCCCAAAGACCACTAGAAGTCACTGCAAGGTTAGGTGACTCAATGTCTCCTGGCTGAATCATATCAGCATCAGAAGTAAAGATGATAGGAGCATTGGCTGTACCGTTTGCTTGAATTTTAGATCCTCTAGATACTAAAAGAGCAGTTGCATTAGCTTCTATGCCCTCTTCTCCTTT
This sequence comes from Saprospiraceae bacterium, assembly GCA_020629715.1. Taxonomy (GTDB): domain Bacteria; phylum Bacteroidota; class Bacteroidia; order Chitinophagales; family Saprospiraceae; genus JAHDGW01. Next base: position 77,879 of record JAHDCU010000002.1, on the reverse strand, counting down.
GATAATTGTACCGGGCTCTATCGTCAAAGTTGCTCCATCCACTACAGATATTCTATTTGCTAGAATATGGATTTTATCTGATGTCCAAGTCGTATTGGAAGAAACATTGTCAGTAATCAATATTTCGTTGTCAGCAAGTATTCGCTCGCATGTACAGTCTTCCGTTCTTTCGTAATTGGTATCACAGATAACATTACATGTAGGTTCCTCTTCACAAGAAGTGAACATTAGTGCTCCGCTGAAGATTGCAAATAATGCTAAGGCTTTAAGGTTTTTCATGTTTTAATAATACTTGAGTTATTAATGATTTGATTCTACTGCAAATGTAGAGTGATCATTTTTACCCTCATCTTATATGATTGTTAGATCAATATGAATTGTAGTTGACTTTAGTTAATATATAATTAATACTGAATAACATGTACTTAACATTGTGAGCCTTGATAGCATGCCCTGAAAAGCGAAAGAGCGTAATTCTTGTATGCCGCTCCTTATGTGAACTATTTAGAAGATATAAATAAATACCTGTTAATTAAGACTAAGTCGTTACTCTACTGGCACTGTCTGTTCCTCAACTCCGAAAAACTCATATAATAGGCGCTCGCAACCGTTACCATATCGAGTATCTGCGGGAGTTTTAGCCATTTCCATGGAGGATCGACCTCGTATACCAATGTATAAATCTTTGGTCTCAAGATCTTTTTGAGATGTAAGTACCGTTTCTACGGTTTCAAGAAGTTCTGGATAGACTGCCTCGTCTAGCATATTTAATCTCGGGATTTTTACTAAGATTAGCGCTTTGTAATCATCCAAAGCGATTCGATATTTAAAATTTTGAGGCTTCATTTCCTCGACGACCATGATGTTTAAAAATGATTGGAGCTTGGTAGTCAAAGTATCCGTCTCGTCAGGAGTCTTTGTGAGCAGATCTATTTGTTCATTTAATAGAATTTCTCGTGGTTCGGGTTCATATGTTGCAGCTGCTATACCTCCTATAATCGTAGAAAGTAAGAAAAAGCCTCCCACTAATATCAGTCCTATCCAATGCCAGATCGGTCTTTTAGTTTCAGCTAATTGTTGTTTATGAGCCTCTAGTATAGCTGTATTAAATTCACTTTTTTCTATGGTTCTTTTGCAGTTTCCGCATTCATCCACAGCGGCACGACCTATCGGAAATAATGGTATCCAAAAGATATGAGCGTATTTACCGAAAATGGTCATTCTGTGCTGATCTCTTGTTTCACAATGATTACATGGTAAATTTTCATGAATTACTTGACTCATTGTACTTGCTCTTGATCCGTATACGATCATAATTGTTGGTTTTCGTTTTATAAAATGAAAGTTGGTAACAACCCTTCAGTAACTTAAAAAAATAAGGGACGATGTAATTAATCACCGTCCCTTAAATATAGCTTTTGTAGTAGTATTACACTAATTTCTATTCATACAATTTAAATCTTCAAAAGCTTGTATGAGTCTTTTCTGAAAACTTCCTTCAGCCACTCTAAGCCATTTTCTAGGATCGTAGTATTTTTTATTTGGTTTATCATCTCCATCAGGATTTCCGATCTGTGCTTGTAAATATGCCTTATTCTTTGATTCATAACCTCGGATACCATCCCAGAATGCCCACTGTAGATCAGTATCAATATTCATTTTAACTGCACCATATTCTATAGCTTCTCTGATCTCCTCTCTTGAAGATCCTGATCCACCATGAAATACAAAGTTGACAGGATTATCAGAATCCAAACCAAATTTTTCTTTAATGTGAATCTGGCTATTCTTCAATATAATTGGCTGCAGTTTTACATTACCAGGTTTGTATACCCCATGTACATTACCGAATGCAGCGGCCACCGTAAATCGGTCGCTTATTTTTGATAATCTCTCGTAAGAGTATGCGACCTCATCAGGTTGTGTATAGAGTTTAGAACTATCTACATCAGTATTATCTACACCATCTTCCTCTCCACCAGTGACACCTAGTTCGATCTCAAGTGTCATACCTAGTTTATTCATTCTTTCGAAATACTCACAAGAGATATCCATATTCTCTTCGATCGACTCCTCAGATAAATCTAACATATGACTGCTGTATAACGGACGACCTGTTTGCTCAAAGTATTTCTCACCAGCATCCAACAATCCACTTACCCAGGGTAATAATTTTTTATGACAATGATCTGTATGTAATATTACAGGAACGCCATATGCTTCAGCTACTTGATGTACATGCATAGCACCTGAAACACCACCAATGATCGCGGCATTTTGACCATCATTGCTTAATCCTTTACCAGCAAAGAAACTTGCTCCACCATTAGAGAATTGTACAATAACTGGAGAATTGACTTCTCTAGCGGTTTCTATAACGGCATTGACAGTATTGGTGCCTACCACATTGACGGCTGGTAGCGCAAAGTTATTATCGTTGGCATAATTGAATACTTCTGTAACTTCATCACCATGAAGTACTCCTGCTCTAAATCGTTTAGTTGTCATTTGATTTGTATTTGTTAGACGTTGACTAAGCTAAGTTATAATTCTATATACTCAGATACAGTACGTTCTGATATTGTATTTCCTGTATGTTTGGTACTTGACTTTTCGAAAAGTAGTACATGTACCTCCTCATTATTTTCTGTAGCTGGGCAATGCTCTACACCTTTCGGCACTACTATTAACTCTCCAGTTTTGACTTTCACTTGCTTATCGCGAAACTTCATGATAAGCGTTCCTTTGATGACTTGAAATAGCTCATCTTCATCATTATGCTTATGCCATACAAAATCACCCTGTAGTTTTGCCAAATATACTTGATTATCATCCACGGTGGCAATACGATGGGGATGCCATTGCTTGTCAAACTTTGATAGTTTATGAGCGATATTGATGGCTTCCATAGATTTGTAGTGTATAGATGGTGGATTCTTACTAGATGATTTCTTTTTCTGTCAAATACCTTTCAGCATCAAGCGCTGCCATACAACCGGTGCCTGCTGCCGTGACTGCCTGTCGATAGACATTATCTTGAGCATCTCCGCTCGCAAATACTCCTTCCACTTTAGTACGTGTTGTACCCGGCACCGTTTTGAGATACCCGGCACCATCCATATCTAACCAATCCTTGAAAATATCCGTATTCGGCTTGTGTCCAATAGCTACGAAGAAGGCTTTTACAGGAATATCTGAAACTTCTTGTGTCTTATTATTGATTACTCTTACACCTTCAACTTCAACATCTCCAAGTACTTCTTGTGTCTCGGTATTCCAGTGAATAATAATATTTTCAGTGTTCATGACTCTTTTCTGCATGATCTTAGATGCCCTCATCTCATCTCTACGTACTAGCATATGTACCTTCGGACAAAGTTTAGCCAGGTAACTTGCCTCCTCTGCTGCGGTATCACCAGCTCCGACAACCGCCACTTCAAGTCCCTTGAAAAAGAATCCATCACATACCGCACATGCGGATACCCCCTTATTCATCAATCGAGTCTCAGAAGGTAGCCCTAGCCACTTTGCACTAGCACCGGTAGATATAATAACAGAATGTGCATGCACCTCTTCTCCAGATTCTGTCCATACTTTATGAACTGGACCTGAAAAATCAACCTTAGAAATTAATTCATAATTTATAGTAGTACCAAAACGAGCTGCTTGATCTCTAAAATCATCCATCATCTGAGGACCCATGACACCTTTAGGATACCCAGGGTAATTTTCAACATCAGTGGTAATCATCAACTGACCGCCAGGCTCTTTACCTGTATATAATACCGGTGCCATATTAGCTCTGGCGGCATATATAGCGGCGGTATATCCTGCGGGCCCTGAACCTATAATAACTGTATTGTGAATAGTGTCTGACATAATTCTATAATTTCGGCTGCGAAAATAACAATTCTAATAAACAATAAAAGAGTACTATCTTCTGATTAAGTGTAATTATGCTTTAACGATAATCAAGTTAAGAAAGATCTTTGCCTTTCGAGACAGCATGATAAATCGTCCGAAACAAGACTATTCGATTTTGATCATGCACTCAATGACCAATTTTTCAATAGGTTGATGGGCATTTACTACAGTCATGGCTTGATTATAATATTCTACTCTTTTTGATAAGGTGTCTTGTATAAACTGCTTTAATTGAACGGTAGATAATCTGTTTACAAGTGGGCGATTAGTGCTATTCTTTATTCGATTGAAAATTTGCAAAGGCGTTAACTCTAGATATATGGAATATCCAAGTTTTTGAATCATTTTCATATTTTGATTGTAACAAGGTAGCCCACCTCCCGTGGCGAATACAGTATTTGAATATGATTCTGTCGTTGCCAGGATCTCTCGCTCTTTATTCCTGAAATACTGCTCACCTTTTCTTTCAAATATTTCAGAAATTTTCATGGCTTCTACTTCTTCGATAAGGTCGTCAAGATCAACAAAATCTAAGTCTAATGACTTTGCCAGCATAGGTCCAAGTGTTGATTTTCCGGAGCCCATAAAGCCTATTAAATAAATCCGATTGGCTGTCTTTTTAGTGACTTTCATTATTGATAACAAAGGTATACTTTTGCATTCTAGTTCAATATATATGAAAATCTTTATTCCTGTTTTATGTTGCCTAGCAATGATATCGTGCGATAATACATCTACTACATCTAAGTCCTCTAGTGTCAACTATGAAGATATGATCGCCTTTGTTGATGATGAAGATCCAAGCTCTCAGCCGATACTCAAATTTGATTTTATATCATACGACTATGGTGTAGCTCAGCAAGGTGATACATTGCAAATCAGCTTTCCTTTTACAAATGATGGCCAAAAAGACCTTTATATATTAGATACTAAAACAAGTTGCGGATGCACTGTTCCTTACTTTACCAAAGAAGCTATACCTCCTGGAGGAAAGGGAAAAATAGACATTGTTTTCGATACAGAAAGGAAAAAGAACATCCAGAAAAAAGAAATCAAAGTATATTCCAATACCTACAAACGAGAAAGCCTATTAACTTTGTCGGGATACGTAAATCCTAATTAAAATATATCTATGTATTCAATGATGATTTTGCAAGCTGAAGGTGGTGGTTTACAAACCATTTTATTTTTTGGGGGTATTCTGCTGATTATGTATTTCTTCTTTATGCGACCTCAGATGAAAAAGCAAAAGGAACAAAATAATTTTCTAGACAACCTTCAGAAAGGTGATGAGGTAGTTATGAGCAGTGGAATCATCGGAAAGATCAAAAGTATCGACGGTAAGGATATGACTATCCAGATTGATCCCAAGACATTTATCAAAATACTTCCAATTGCAATTTCGAAAGAGATGACGGATCAGTACCATAAGGTTGCTAAGGGAAAAGAGGAGTAGAAATTCCAATAATAAGGTGATAAGCACTACCCCTCATCTCTTGTCTCACGAGATGTCGGCCTTATTCATTTTAGCAGAGAAGGATTTAAAATCCGTATAGAACAAAATACTGTTTGAGTTGAACTAATGTATAATAGAATCGGCTAGACTACAATAATCTGTAACGCTAAGTAAAACTAAAAATCTTATGGCGATTTTTTTTTGTTCAGGATTTTAATTTCAACGTAGCGTTAAGAAACGAATACAGCCTAGACCTGCCTCGTCGGCAAGGCGGGATTTTTGGTTCTTTTGTTTCATGACAAAAGGACATCTATAACTTAAAGCTTTGCCGCCAAATAACTAGCTTCTTTAATCGCTTTCTTAGCATCCAGCTGAGCTGCAATATTAGCACCACCTATTAAATGGACAGATTGGTTAGCATTGACCAATGCATCATGTAAATCTCTTAGTGGTTCCTGCCCTGCACATATGACGATACTATCTACCTCTAGTAGATTTTTTTCATCATCAATACTATAATGTAATCCATTAGCATCTATTTTGTCATATTGAACTCCACCGATCATATTGACTTTTTTCATAGCTAGACTAGCTCTATGTATCCACCCCGTGGTTTTTCCTAGATTTTTACCATGCTTACCCTTTGATCGTTTGAGCAAGTATATTTCACGTGGTGATTCTAATGGCTTTGGACTATCGGCCAGCGATCCACCTTTTTGATACTCCATATCGACACCCCACTCTTTCATATATGATTCTACACTCAGGCTTACAGATTTGTGACTCATGTCATGGGCTAAGTATTCAGCCATATCAAACCCAATACCTCCAGCTCCAACAATGGCTACTCGTTTTCCCACAGGTTTTTTATGGTATAACACATCTGCGTAGTTTAGTACTTTATCATGATTTATACCTTCCAGCTCTAGGGTTCTCGGTGTAACTCCTGTAGCTAAAATTACTTCATCGTAATTACTTGCGATCAGTTGTTGTGCTGATACCTTATGATTAAGATGTAGTTTCACCCCATACTTTTTGATCATCTCATTATAGTATCGTATAGTTTGCCCATACTCTTCTTTACCAGGAATAACCTTCGCCATGTTGAATTGTCCACCTGTCTCGTGGCTTGCTTCATAGAGATCTACTTGATGTCCACGCTCTGCTAATCTGGTTGAAGCTTCCAAACCTGCAGGACCTGCACCTACGACTGCAATCTTTTTCTTTTTATCCGTTGGTTTATGATTCAGTTCTGTTTCATGACAAGCACGGGGATTGACAATACATGAGCAAACTTGCATAGTAAATGTATGATCAAGACAAGCTTGATTACATGCTATACAGGTATTGATTTCTTGAGCCCTGCCTTCGATAGATTTTAGCACTAGTTCTGGATCAGCCAGGAATGGTCTAGCCATACTGACCATATCAGCACATCCTTCAGCAAGCACTTTTTCTGCTACGTCGGGCATATTGATACGGTTGGTGGTGATAAGTGGAATATTTACTTCACCCATCATTCGTTTAGTTACCCAAGCAAATCCTCCTTTAGGTACCATAGTACCGATGGTAGGAACTCTAGATTCATGCCAGCCTATGCCTGTATTAATGATGGTGGCGCCCGCTTTTTCTATTTCTTTTGCTAGTTGTACTACTTCCTCCCATGTACTACCCCCTTCTACCAAATCTAACATGGAGAGTCTATATATAATTATGAAATTTTCACCTACGGCTTCTCGAGTTTTACGAACAATCTCGATGGGAAACTTTATTCGATTTTCATAGCTACCTCCCCACTCGTCTTCCCTACGATTGGTTTTAGTGACTATAAATTGGTTAATCAAATATCCTTCTGAGCCCATGATTTCCACTCCATCGTAATGAGCATGCTGTGCCATCTTTGCTGCCTGTACATAATCTTCAATCGTTTTATGGACTTCTTCTGAAGTCATGCCTCTTGCAGGAAAGGGGGTGATTGGAGCTTTGGTATCACTAGCAGATACATTCTTATCGGTATAGCCATATCGACCAACATGGAGTATTTGCATACATATCTTACCTCCCTCATCGTGTACGGCTTTAGTAATAGGACGATGTCTTTCTGCTTCTTCCTCATTGTCCATAGCATGACCCATTGGTATGGCTCTGCCCTCAAGACTTGGAGCCACTCCTCCAGTCACAATTAATCCCACTTGACCACGTGCTCGTTCTCTATAAAATTGTGCAAGCCTTTCATGACCACCAGGTATATCTTCTAGCATAGTATGCATAGACCCCATCAATACACGATTTTTTAAGCTTGTAAAACCAAGATCGAGTGGACTTAAAAGATTGGGATAAGCAGTATTCATGTATTAAGATTTAGATTTTTAGCTTAGGTTACAAACCCAAACTTAACATGGTATTCACCAAATTGTTAATTATAATATTGTGCTTAAAGGTAATGATGTGAAATTAGTTTTCAATTCTTTGAGTCAAAAACTATACTCTGAGTTAAATTATTGCCATTTTGCGAGAAGTTAAATATCAACATATGGTCAGCGAAATATCATTTCAATAGATGCGTAGAAGTCAGCTACATATTATGGTTTTGCTCATCTGCATAGCTGGGTTGATTATTTTTTCATGCAAAAATGCTTCTCTGGAGAAAAATGATACTGTTGATTTTGAAATTGATCAATCTAAACCATTCGGAGCCTATGACTACGATAATCCTGCGAGCGTATTTGACTTGCCTAAAAAGCTGAAAGAAATTTCTGGTCTCACTTTCGATACTAGACAAAATGTTATGTATTGTCATAACGACGAAGTGGGTACTATCTATACGATTGATGAGAAAAATGGATCTATAATTGATTCATGGAAAGCGCTAGAGCGTGGAGACTACGAGGGTATATGTCACGTAGGAGAAAATTTATTTATTGCAAAAAGCAACGGTACTATTTATAATCTCACAAGTGGAGAACAGTACAATACTACACTTTCTAAAAATAATAATATTGAAGGACTATGTTATGATGAAAAATCAAAAGCTCTGCTTCTCGCAGGGAAAGGCTTTGTTTTGGGACGAAAAGGAACGAATAGCAAGGCCATTTATAAATTTGATCTCCAAACAAAAGAGCTTTCTACCGAAATATTGATAACTGATGATGAGCTACTTAACCAATATAAAGCTCAGATCGGTTTCGACATTGCGGATAAAATATCTAAACAGATTAAACAGTTTTCACCTTCTGGTATTTGTATTCACCCCATCACTAAAGAGACTTATATTACGTCGGCAAGAGGGAATATGATCGTGGTGCTCGATGTCAATAGAATTGTAAAATTGGTTTCTTTACTTGATAAGAAATTATACCCTCAGATTGAGGGCATTTGTTTTTCCAATCATGGTACTCTTTTTTTATGCTCGGAAGGAAATAAGAGTAAGCCAGGAAGAATTATAAAATACGAACCATTAAATTGAGATAATGAGCAAGGAATTATATCATAAAGAGCTATTCAAAAATAAAAAAGTATTAGTCAGTGGTGGAAGGAGCGGTATAGGATACGGCATCGCTAAAAGATACCTCAACCTAGGAGCAGAGGTAATTATTTGTTCTAGAAAAAAGGATCTACTGGAAAAGGCTGCTAATGAATTAAATGATTATGGTGTCTGTTATCATTATCCTTGCGATATACGAGATATAGATCATGTCGATGGACTATGTAATTTTATACAAAAGCAGATGGGGCATGTTGATATACTGATCAATAATGCTGGCGGCCAGTTTCCAGCACCTGCAGAATGGATGAGCTCCAATGGATGGAATGCGGTTATAAATAACAATCTAAATGGAACATTCCACATGACGCAAGCCATTGCGAAATACTTCATGATCCCTCAGCAAAGCGGTAATGTAGTCAATATAATCGCTTCCGTCATAAGAGGATTACCTGGTATGGCACATACTGCGGCAGCAAGAGCAGGAGTCGAAAACATGACTAAAAGTCTAGCTCAAGAATGGTCATCGTACGGAATCAGACTTAACGCTATTGCGCCTGGTATTATTCGTTCTTCAGGTTTAGATACCTATCCAGATCAGATCAAAGCCTATTTTACGGATTTTGAAAAAGAAAACCTAATGAATAGACTTGGAGAGATAGAAGATATAGCTAATGCCGTGATGTTTTTATCGAGTCCATTATCTAGCTACATAAGTGGTATCACCATGTATGTCGATGGTATGGATCATCTAGCATTGGGAAGCATGAAGCTAATTCATACATTAAGAGATCTAGCCAAGTAATAACCAATAAAACAATAAATCATGATATTCAGTCTAAAAGGTCAAGTAGCCATTATTACAGGAGGAGCCAAAGGAATAGGAGAAGGAATATGCGAAGTATTCTGCAATGCAGGTGCTCGAGTCGTATTGTGGGACGTATTGGATAGAGGAAAAGAGGTCGCTGATAGACTGACTAATGATGGATATGAGATTTTCTTTCAGAAAGTAGATGTTACGTCCAAAGAGAGTGTAGAGTCAGCCGTCGAGAAGATAAATTCCAAGTTTGGTAGAATAGATATAATGATAAACAACGCTGGTATCATCAGAGATAGATCATTTCAAAAGATGTCTGATGATGAGTGGAATAGTGTTATCAATGTCAATCTTAATTCGCTATACGTTACGACCAAGGCGATATTGCCTATTATGAAAGAAGCTGGTTATGGACGTATTATATCCGCATCATCTATTAATGCCTCGGCAGGAGCTTTTGGACAAACCAATTACTGTGCAACTAAAGCGGCCATCCAAGGATTTACACGAGCATTATGCAAAGAAGTTGGACGATATGGAATCACGGTCAATTGTGTAGCACCAGGATTTGTAAAATCAGATATGACGGATGCCATGCCTGATCATGTCGTTGAGTCAGGGATAAAAATGATACCAATGGGAAGAATTGGTACTCCACAAGATATGGGTTATTGTTATCTTTTTTTAGCATCTAAAGAAGCTCAATTTGTAAGTGGCATCACACTACATGCCAATGGAGGTGCTTATCCATCTTAATCGAGACTAGACATGCAAACAGATCAATATAAGACTTTAGTTAACTCGCTTATAGAGCTTGATACATTCATTGGACAAGAGCTAGGAGTATCACCATGGATAAAAATAGATCAAACGATGATCAATACTTTTGCTACCGTTACAAAAGATGAACAATGGATACATACGGATCCAGTAAGATCACAAAAAGAATCACCCTATAAAAAACCAATAGCACATGGATTTTTGATCCTTTCCATGGCTTCTAAATTTCTAGAAGAATGTTTAACAATTGGAAATTTGAAAATGGGTGTAAATTATGGTTTCGATAAGATCAGATTTATGAATGCTGTAATGGTAGATAATGAAATACGCGGTAGGTTTAAGCTGATAAATTTTGAAACATTTGATGGAGGAGCCAAGTATAAAATGGAATTGTCTATTGAAATCAATGGACAGAGTAAGCCAGCTTGTGTAGCCGAATGGATTGGCATTGGTTACTTTTAATTAGCGTCAGAAAAAAAATATTTAACTCAACTATTCGAAACATCACTAGATTTATTAATACATGTCAGTAGATATAAACGATCATTTTTCAAAAGATACATTAAAAAACTACTTGAGTAATCAAGGGATTATCTCAGATATTCACTCAGAATTTAATGTAACTCAATACTCTAATGGTTTTTCGAATTTGACTTTTCTATTAGAGATAGGAGACCAAGAATTTGTGCTCAGAAAGCCCCCAAAAGGAGCGATCAAAAGGGGGCATGACATGTGGCGAGAGTATCGTGTATTGACTGGATTAAAGAACGAAAGTAATCTTGCACCTAAGCCAATCCATTTTTGTGATGATCACAATATCATGGGATCTGATTTTTATTTAATGGAAAAAGTTGATGGTATTGTATTAAACTTAAAAGAGGCTAAAAGCAAGAAGGTTTCTAGTACCGATTTTAAAACAATTTCCAATACATGGTTGGACTGTTTAGTAAGATTACATGCTTTTGATTATAAAAATTCAACATTGTCCGATCTCGGTAAGCCACAAGGATATGTCGAACGGCAAGTACTCAACTGGGGCAAGCAGTATTTAAAAGCAAAGACAAAAGATGTAAAGGCGGCGGATATAGTGATGTCTTGGATGGACGCCAATAAACCAAATCATTACGATCATTCACTCATTCACAATGACTTTAAATATGATAATGTCGTATTTGAAAATAATCAATGGCAGTCGATCAGCGCGGTGCTAGATTGGGAGATGTGTACTCTAGGAGATCCAATGATGGATCTAGGTACTACGCTTGGCTACTGGACAATGAAGTCAGATGGCCCTTTGATTATTCAGGGTATACCCTCTCCTACGATCATGGATGGTAATCCAAGTCGATCAGAAATCGTAGAGATGTATGCTATAAAGTCTGGTAGAAATATAGAACATCTCACTTTCTATTATGCTTATGGGCTTTTTAAAATCGCTGTTATTGCTCAGCAGATATTCTATAGATATAAGCATGGCTTTACTGATAATCCAAAATTTGCCAGTCTTGAACAGGCAAGCGAGTTACTTTGTATGGTGGCACATCAGGCTATAGAGAAAAATAAAATTGAAAACCTTTTTTAAAAAATCGATATGAAAGCTATAATATGCGACCAACTAGGAGGGCCAGAGCTTCTTCAATATCTTGATATAGAATCTCCTACTATCAAAGCCAATGAGGTTAAAGTCAAAATCAAGGCATGCTCTGTTAACTTTCCGGATACCTTAATTATTCAAGGGAAGTATCAGTTTAAACCAGATTTGCCCTTTTCTCCAGGTAGTGATATTGCTGGTACCATCATGGAGATAGGTGATCAAGTAAAAGGATATAAAGTGGGAGACGATATTATAGGTTTTATTCCTTTCGGAGGGTTTGCTGAAGAGGTAGCCGTTCATTACAAATCTATTTTTCCAAAGCCTCCACAAATGGACTTTGATTTGGCATCATCATTTATGTTAGCTTATGGTACATCCTTTCATGCACTAAAAGACCGGGCACAACTACAAAAAGATGAAACATTGGTTATATTAGGTGCTTCAGGTGGTGTAGGTCTTGCAGCTGTAGAGATTGCTAAAACTATGGGGGCTAGAGTGATTGCTTGTGCATCCAACCAAGAAAAATTAGACATGTGTAAGAAACACGGTGCAGATGAACTTATAAATTATACCAAGGAAAACCTTAAAGCTAGAATCAAAGAGCTTACGAATGGAAATGGCGCTGATGTAATATTTGATCCAGTAGGAGGTGATTATACAGAGCAGGCTTTACGTGCTTGTGGATGGAATGGGCGACTGCTTGTAGTAGGCTTCACGGCAGGTGAAATTCCTAAGATTCCGATTAATCTACCTTTACTGAAGGGGTGTTCCATAATTGGCGTTTTCTGGGGAAGTTTTGCACAAAGAAATCCATCTCTAAATATGAAGAATAGTATGGAGTTATTTCAAATGCTTCAGCGAGGAGAATTGAAACCTCGCATAGATAAGAGATTTAAACTCGAAGATGCACCAGAAGCATTGAGCTATATGATGGATAGAAAAGTAAAAGGAAAAATTGTAATTACCATGAATTAAAAAAAGGCGTCTTGATGACACCTTTCCAACACTCCTTTTATAATTCTTGCTGATCATCTAAAATAAAACTATAAAAATTAATTGGCGATAAGCTTGATTAAAGTTGATGAATAAAAGAATAGGTATTTTTACGTAAAATGAATAAAAAGCTCGAAACACTACTCGAAGTCATGCCTGAGGCAATTTTTACTTCTGGTTCTGCACTTCGCGATCATTATACTCATATCTGGAAAATGCAAGAGGGATTAAATGCAAGCCTCTTGATTACACCTGAAAATATTGATCAATTATCATACTGCTTAAAAACTCTTAATGATAAAGACATCGCAGTAGTTGTGCATGGCGGTCGGACAAATTTAGTCGGTGGTACTGAGACAGAATCTGATTGTGTAGTTATCTCACTGGCTAAAATGAATAAAATTATCGAGCTGGATGAAGATGCTCGTACTATCACTGTAGAAGCTGGAACTATACTACAACAAGTACATGAAGCTGCTGCAGAGAAACAATTAATATTTCCATTAAACTTCGGAGCAAAGGGCTCTGCACAGATTGGGGGTATTCTATCAACAAATGCGGGTGGGCTTCGAGTACTCCGATATGGGATGGCTAAAGAGCAGGTATTAGGTTTAGAGGTTGTTTTGGCTGATGGCACCATACTTTCAAACCTAAGAAAAATTATAAAAGATAACTCAGGCTACGATCTGAAGCAGCTATTCATGGGAAGTGAAGGTACATTAGGCATCATTACAAAAGCAGTATTAAAGCTAAGAGAAAAACCTTCTAGTAGAGTCAGTGCTTTGCTCGGAGTCAACCATTATGAACATGTCATTAAATTATTAAAGCATTTTGATTCAGGTATGTCGGGTACCTTGTCGGGGTTCGAGTTGATGTGGAATAACTTTTACAAAACGGCTACTTCTCCACCGTCATTGGTTAAACCACCAATGAGTCAAGAGTTTAAATATTATGTTCTTATTGAAGGTTTAGGGAGTGATTATCAACAAGATTTGGATAGGCTTTCTAAACTTTTAGAACAAACTATGGAAAATAATTTGATTGAAGATGCCGTACTCGCTCAATCCGAATCAGACCTTGAGTGGTTTTGGAAAATTAGAGAGGATGTACATGTATCAGCTTCGCAATGTCAACATGATCAACATTTTGATATCAGTATTCCGATTGGAAAGATTGGAAAGGAAGTCGATCGAATTCTAGAAGATTTAAATCACCATCCAAAAGTTGAAAAAGTAGTCACATTTGGTCATGTCGCAGATGGAAACATTCATTTCATAGTTGGTAAATCTGAACAAAATGATACCATCATCAATGAAATAAATGACATCATCTATCAAAATCTTCAAGAACTTAACGGCTCCGTTTCTGCTGAACATGGCATCGGAGTACATAAGAAAGCATATCTAGGAATATCAAAATCTGAAAGCGAAATAGCTCTCATGAAAACTTTAAAAAGAACCTTAGACCCCAATAACATTTTAAACCAAGGAAAAATATTTGACCTATGAATCAAAATCGAGTTTTGATTGATATCGAAGATCATGTGGCTACGGTTACCTTAAATAGAGCCGACAAACTGAATGCTTTGGATGAAGCCATGTTTAAGGCCATCATAAATGCCGCTGATGAAATTCAAGCAAATCCAAGTGTACGAGTAGTCGTACTGCATGGAAATGGAAAAGGTTTCTGTGCTGGATTAGATCTTTCGATGTTTACTACTCCAAACGAAATGATGGAGACTCCCCTATCTGAGCGGACACATGGCATGGTCAATACCTGGCAAGCTGTCGCTTATAAGTGGAGATCTATCGATATACCAGTCATTGCAGCGATTCATGGTGTTGCTTTTGGGGGTGGTTTACAGATTATGTCTGGAGCAGATATCAAATACATACATCCTGATACGAGATTAAGCATTATGGAAATGAAATGGGGATTGATTCCAGATATGGCAGGATCTCAGCTTTGGAGGCACAACGTTAGAGAAGATATTGTGAAAGAACTGACTTATACGCATCGAGTATTCAGTGGTCAAGAAGCTGTTTCTTATGGTTTTGCTACTCATGCTTCAGAAAATCCTCTAGAAGATGCGCTGAAACTTGCAAAAGAAATCTCAGCTAAGAGTCCAAGTGCTATGGTAGAAGCGAAGCGCTTGTTTAATACAGCTCCATATTTAAATGAGAAAGACGGTTATATGCTAGAGTCAGAATTGCAAGATCGTGTTATGAAAAAACCAAATCAACTAGAAGCCGTTTATTCTGGTATGCAAAAGAGACCTGGAAATTTTCAGGATTATAGATCAAAATAAGCATGTATGCACATCATGAATTTGGATGAAATCATCGATCTCATCACCTTAGAAGAGTTAGAAGATTGTCTTTATCGTGGACAAAGTTATAAGACTCCTTGGCGAAGAGTATTTGGCGGTCAAGTGCTTGGACAATCTTTAAATGCCGCGTATCGAACTGTAGCTGATGATCGATTCGCTCATTCATTTCATGGTTATTTTATACTTCCAGGTGATGTGGAAAAACCGATTGTTTATCAAGTTCAAAAACTCAGAGATGGTGGTAGTTTTTCAACTAGAAGAGTAACCGCGATCCAGCATGGCAAAGCCATTTTCGTGATGGCTGCATCTTTTCAAAAGAGACAAGAAGGATTTGATCATCAAAATGAAATGCCCTCTGTAGAAGCGCCTGATCATTTGTTGACCGATTTACAACAAGCTGAAAAATCTAAAGAACAATATCCAGGTACTTACCTTAAAGCGCTAGCAAGACAACAAGCTGGTCTAGAATTCAGACCAGTAGAAGATATCAACGAAATCACGGAAGCTGGTAAGACCATACGCAATGTATGGATGAAAATGACTGAGCATCGTGAGCTAGATTTGCCGATGCAGCACCAGTTGCTGGCCTATACATCAGACTATGATTTACTTCTATCCGCAGTAATCCCACACCGTACCAAAGAAAATACCCTAAAACTCTTTCTAGCGAGCCTCGATCATGCCATGTGGTTTCATCGTGATTTTGATTTCAATGATTGGTTGCTTTACAATATAGATAGCCCAAGTGCATCTAACTCTAGAGGTCTAGGTTATGGTCGAATTTTCGATCGGAAAGGTAGATTGGTTTCCACCGTCATGCAAGAAGGGCTAATACGATTGATGCGGCAAGGATAGTATCAATCCTTTCATCTCTGCATTACACTTGAATTAAATTAAGCGCCACCCCACTTCAATTCTTGATTTTCCTACAAATCTTAGACCTTTATAGTAGTGAAATAAGTTATCACTTTTAATACTATAAAACTACCCCTATACATGAGCTTAGAAATGCACAACCTTCGTGTCTATCCATCGAAAGAACATTTAGCTAAAGAAGATCAACTTGCCTACAAAATGGCACAAGTTGCTCAAGATAAAACGGACATTAGCGATGATGTAATTGATATGGTCATCAATCGTATTATTGACAATGCTTCAGTAGCGATCGCCAGTGTAAATAGGACTCCTGTTCAGCATGCAAGAGCACAGGCGCTGGGTCATCAAAGAGAAGGAGGGGCGAATGTTTTTGGACTCCCCAATACCGTTACTGTCCATGCAGAGTGGGCGTCTTGGGCCAACTGTACAGCAGTAAGAGAATTGGACTATCATGACACTTATCTTGCAGCTGATTATTCTCATCCAGCGGATAGTATACCAGCGGTATTAGCGGTAGCGCAGCAATTAGATAAAAATGGAGCTGATCTCCTTCGTGGAATTATCAGTTCATACGAGATTCATGTGAATTTGGTAAAAGCCATATGCTTACATAAACATAAGATTGATCACGTAGCGCATTTATGCCCAGCTCAAGCCGCTGGAGTAGCCACCCTACTCGGTCTATCAGTTGATGAAACCTATCAAGCTATTCAACAAGCTTTGCATGTTTCGGTAAGCACTAGACAATCTCGTAAAGGAGAGATCTCAAGTTGGAAAGCCTACGTACCCGCTCATGGTGCTAAGCTTGCGATCGAAGCAGTTGACCGTGCCATGAGAGGAGAAAAGAGTCCATCACCAATCTATGAAGGTGAAGATTCTGTAATTGCTTGGATATTAGATGGACCGCAAGCAACTTATGAAGTGCCTCTCCCAAAGTTAGGAACTGAAAAAAGAGCCATACTAGAGACCTATACCAAAGAACACAGTGCCGAGTATCAATCACAAGCATTGATTGATTTGGCATTTAGAATGCGAGAAAAAGTATCTGATTTCAGTAAGGTGAAAAATGTGCTCATTGAAACGAGTCACCATACGCATTACGTAATTGGTACAGGTGCTGCTGATCCACAAAAAATGGATCCATATGCAACTCGCGAGACTTTAGATCACTCGATTATGTACATTCTAGCCGTGGCACTATTAGATGGTGAATGGCATCATGTAAAATCATATGCGCCTGAGAAAGCACAACATCCAGATACTATCGCACTTTGGCAAAAAATAGAAACAATAGAAAAACCTGAATGGACTGAAATCTATCATGATCCAGATCCAAATAAAAAGGCTTTTGGTGGAAAGATTATCATTAGCATGGAAGACGGATCTCAGATTATAGATGAATTGAAAATTGCCAATGCGCATCCAGCAGGAGCAAGACCATTCCAACGAGAACATTATGTAAAGAAATTTGATACACTTACAGAAAATTTGATTTCGAAAGAAGAACGCGATCGCTTCATCAATTTGGTAAGTGATCTACCTAATCTTACTGCAGAGCAAGTTAAAGAACTGAACGTACAAATGTTACCTGAGAAAGTTGAAGAATTTACCTCAAAAGGAATATTCTAATGATCATAAACTCTAAAGAACCAAGAGCTAAACGAGCGGCATTTAAAGCTGCTTTGGATAGTGGAAAACTACTTCAGTTTCCTGGAGCATATAACGCCTTGGTGGCTTTATCTATTGAGCAAAAGAACTTTGATGGGGTTTATGTTTCTGGTGGTGTCATGTCGAATACCTTGGGTCTAGCTGATATCGGCTTGACTACCCTTTCCGAAGTGACTCAAATGGCCTCGCAAATTGCTAAGGTCACCGCCCTTCCAACAATCATGGATATTGATACTGGGTTTGGAGAACCTATGAATGTTGTAAGAACCATCAAAGAAGTGGAATACATGGGCCTCTCCGGATGTCACCTCGAAGATCAAGTCAATCCCAAGCGATGTGGTCATTTGGATAATAAGATCATTATATCCGCGGATGACATGGCGAAAAAAGTAACTGCAGCTGCAAATGCCAAAACAGACTCTAATTTCCAGCTTATTGTTAGGACAGACTCTAGGGCGATGGAAGGATTGGACAGTTGTATAGAACGTATCAAAAGATATGTCGATGCAGGTGCAGATATGATTTTCCCAGAGGCTATGAAAGATGAAAGCGAATTTGAGGCAGTAAGAAATGCTGTAGATGTTCCTTTATTAGCCAATATGACGGAGTTTGGAAAGTCTAAATTGTTAGATACTACTCAACTCTCTAATCTGGGATATAATCTGGTCATCTATCCAGTGACTACTCAACGTCTTGCCATGAAAGCGGTAGAAGATGGATTGGATGTTATCAAAGCGAAAGGTACTCAAGAAAGCATTGTAGACCGTATGCAAACGCGATCAAGACTTTATGAAGTACTGAGATACAATGAGTACAATGAAATAGATAAAGATATTTTCAATTTTCAGTTGAATAAAAATCAATAAACTGAGCAGCAGATACTTACAAGTATTCAAGGAACCTAAACTTTCAACCCTAAACTCTAAACTAAATAAGAATGTCAGAAACTATCAAAGCACCAAAAGGATTAGCAGGAGTCATTGTCGATACGACGGAGATATCGAAGGTTATACCCGAGCTTAGCAAGTTGATTTATAGAGGGTATTTGGTGGATGAATTGGTAGAAAAATGTGACTCTGATCAAGTAGCATATCTCATGTTGCATGGAGAGTTACCGACGCATGATCAACTAACACATTTCGTTTCCAAAGAAAAGGAATATCGTACCATATCTAATGGTTTACTCAGTAGTATCAAGCTATATCCGAAAAAGGCTCATCCCATGGATATTCTTCAGACGGCTATTAGCTATCTCGGAATGGAAGATAAACGCCTCTGGGATGATGATCATGATACCAATTATGATAAGTTTCTGAGAATGTATGCGGCTATTCCTACGATTATTGCAGCGGGATATCGCCATAGTATTGGAGAAGATTTCATTGCTCCAGATGCGAGTTTATCAAGAGCGGCTAATTTCTTCAATATGTGTTTTGGAGAAGTACCTGCAGATGGAATTGTCAAGGCATTTGATGTTTCCTTGATATTATATGCTGAGCATAGTTTCAATGCGTCTACTTTCACTACTCGAGTGATCACAAGTACAACCTCCGATATGTATAGTGCTATAGCTGGAGGTGTTGGAGCTCTAAAAGGCCCTCTACACGGTGGTGCCAATGAGCAAGTGATGTATATGCTACAAGAAGTAGGATCTCCAGATCAAGCTAAGGCATGGATGGAAGTCAAATTGGCTAAGAAAGCTAAAGTTATGGGATTCGGTCATCGAGTATATCGCAAGGGAGACTCTCGAGTACCTGCTATGAAAAAAGCTATGCACGACGTTGCGGAATTAACAGGACAGAAGGACTGGGCGAAAATCTCTGACATCCTCGAGAAAACTATGGTTGATGCCAAAGGGATTCATCCAAACTTAGACTTTCCTGCGGGACCTGCATATTATATGATGGGGTTTCCTATCGATCTCTTTACACCAATCTTCGTGATCAGTCGGATCTCTGGATGGGCAGCCCATGTCATGGAACAAAGAGCAAATAATAGAATCATAAGACCGCTTTCTGAATATGTCGGTCATGAGTTAAGGGAAATTTAACCCGATTTATGCAATAGCACTGCATAAATCGCCCTTGGGGCATACGAAATCATTGAATTTCAATGATTTCGTCATAGGTTGATCCAGACATTGAATTTCACCAAATTAGTTTTATCTTTTTAGTCATAATTGCCTATAATTTAATCGTCTGTTATTCATTTGAAATTTCAAATGAATAACTTGGGTTTAAACATGTAAATATCATTGCTTACCTTTAGCCTACAAGACGATCAACTATGGAGCTAAAGACACGACTTAGGCATTCTATCATGGAAGAAGTATATTCCAATGATCATGTGTTGGATGTACTTATTGAGGTAGGATCATTCCATAAACTCAGGAGCAACGAAGTACTCGTGGAGCGAGGTTCAAAATGTACAGATTTATTTATCATACTCAAAGGAGCATTCATCGTCAAGTATATGGATGAAGATGCAGAAGGTGTAGAACGTACTGTCAATTTTCATTTGGATACCTTTCAGCCATTCATGACTTGTATGGATAGTTATTTTACAGGAGCCAAGACTTTAAGAGAAATACAATCTGTGTCTAGAATAGAGGTGCTAAAATGTAATCGTAAAGACTTAGAAAAGTTTAATAAAGAAGATCCTGTGTTTTCATATTTCTACAATAAAAAGCTAGTCGATACACTACTTCTGGAAAATCATTTTAGAGTAAAAAGTACGGTAAAAAGCCACAAGGAGTTTTATCAATACCTTATTGCTGAATATCCACAAATCATTGAAAAGATTCCTTCAAAATATATAGCAGAGTATATGGGTATTTCTGCTGAGTGGTTGAGTAAGATCAAGAGATAAATCAATTGATAAATATATATTTAAATCTTTAGTCATCGATTAGATGAAGTAATTCTTTGTGCCGTTCGGAGGATTGTCCTCACTTTATCGTCAAAAAAATTGAACTGAATAGTCCTGTATGAAAAATCTTTTGTCTCTCATTTTATTTTTTCCACTCTTGCTAATAGGACAAATAGATCTACCTCTAGAAGTAAGAATAACCAATGATAATCGCCTCGTCCACGGTGGTAATCCAACGGAAGGATTTTATGATCCTAGTATTGTCAATAAGATCGAACTCACAATAAATAATCCTGATTGGTTTCGTATCATGGATGGCATGGGTATGGGGCCCAATTCACAACCAGGAGAAAGCCTTATGGGAACGATTACATTGAATGACGAGATAGTACTTGATTCGGTCATGATTGGAATCAAAGGACAGACTTCGGATTTTAGAAATAACAGTGAAAAGAAATCTTTTAAAGTTGAAATAGATGAACTCAAAGACCAAAATTTACTTGGCTATGATAATTTGAATTTCAATTGTGCATTTGAAGATTTTTCTAGCATGAGAGAAGTATTATATTATGACATATGTAGATCTTTTACACCTTCACTTAAGGGGGCATTTATTGATCTTTATATCAATGGTCAATATTGGGGACCATATAATAATATTCAACAAATAGAAGGTACGTACATCAAAGAATGGTTTGGTGACAATGATGGTACTAGATGGAGAGCAGTAGCACCTGACGATGTATCAGGTGGCGGACCTGGTGGCGGAGGACCTGGCGGTGGTGATCCTTTTGGTACAGGCAGCTCTACCCTAAATTACAATGGTATAGATAGCACTGATTATAATGAAGATTATACTCTAAAAAAGACGAGTAAAGAAGATCCATGGCAGGATTTAATTGAACTTACTGAAGTTCTAAATACAACTCCAATCAATGATCTTTACGAAGCCCTAAATCCAATATTTGATATCGATCGTTCACTTTGGATATTAGCACAAGAGACTATCTTCTCTGATGATGATAGCTATATCTATAAGGGCGGTATGGACTATTATGTATACTGGGATCATGCGACAGATAGAATGATGAATATGGAAGTTGATGGTAACTCCGTGATGGTTAACGAGCATGTCAATTGGGATATTTTTTATAATGAAAATGATAGTAGATTTCCCTTGCTCAATAGAATGCTTCAAAATCCAGAGATCCGTCAGCGATATCTTGCCCACGTACGTACCATACTTAGTGAACATTATGTAATTGATCAAGTACATGCACGGATTGATGAATTTGCAGATATCCTTGATCAACGGATACAAGATGATCCTAAAAAGATCTACAGTTATAATGAATTTGTAAATGGTGTTGATGATCTTAAAGACTTTATCAGCAATAGACATCAAGTCATCAACAATGACAATGAGGTAAACAGGACTGGTATTAGTTTGAGTAGCATTAGCTATAGTTCTGAAAATGGGATGTCTACCCCACCTAGCCCATATGAGCCTGCTACGATTACTGTAGAGGTTTTTGAAAATGCATCTGCTCTAAAATTATACTTTGCTGCAGGTACTGATGGTGCCTTTGATCGAGTTAGTATGAATGATATTGGAAATGGCACTTATACAGCAGATATACCAGGATATGCCGCCAATACTTTGGTTAGGTATTACATAGAGGCTATTAAAGATGATGCATTTGGTACGGCAAGTTATTTTCCTTCTGGTGCTGAGCATGAAGTATATATCTATCAAGTATCTCAAGCACCTATCGTCTCTGGAGATATAGTCATCAATGAAATTATGGCAGATAACGAGACAACTGCGGTAGATGGAGAAGATAAATATGAAGATTGGATAGAACTCTATAATACCGGCGAACAGAATATAGACTTGACAGGATATTATATGTCAGATGATGAGTCTGATATTTTGAAATGGCAATTTCCAGCTGGTACGATGATAGGAGCCGGAGAATATCTTATTATTTGGGCAGATGATGATCCAAGCCAAACTACTGATACTGAAATACATTCCAATTTCAAACTCAGTAATAATGGAGAGAGTCTTCTACTCGTGAATACTAATGAAGAAATAGAAGATCGTGTAGATTTTGGAGAACAAATAGATGATGTTGGCTATGCACGTTTTCCGAATGGAACGGGCGATTTTGAGTATCGAACACCAACCTTCGATATGAGTAATGATGCGAGTTTATCTGATAGCGATGATTTGAATATTGCAGTTTCTTTGGAATTCTTTCCTAACCCAACTAAAGGGTTATTGCAATGTAAAGATCTTTCAACATCAAACAATCATTATTTTGAGATCTATGATAATCTTGGAAAATTGGTTTACGTATACCAATCAGATAGTGGACAGTCGGATGTTCAATTAGATCTAAGTTATTTACCTTCTGCTATTTATAATTTGATAATTTCAGATCGCAATAAGATAATAGACTCAAAGAAGATCATCGTAGTTGATTAGACTAAAGACTGTCATGTCTATACTCTGATTATTGTATATTGTAGCCGTCAAGAGTGCTGCATTGAACTATGAATGAGTATGATTATATAATTATCGGAGCAGGATCAGCAGGTTGTTTATTAGCTAATCGCCTTTCTGAGAATAGTCATCACAAGGTCTTATTGTTGGAAGCAGGATCTCCTGATAAAAATATGCATATCCACATACCAGGAGCATATGCAAAACTGAACCATAGTGAGATCAACTGGAATTTTAAAACAGAGCCTCAAAAACATATTCTCAATCGAGAGATTTATCTTCCTCGCGGTAAGACTTTAGGCGGTTGTAGTTCTGTTAATGCCATGGCATACGTCCGAGGTAACAAGGCAGACTACAATCTGTGGTCAAAATTAGGGAATGTAGGCTGGAGCTATGATGAGGTACTGCCCTATTTCATAAAGTCAGAAAATAATCAACAATACGAATTTTTGGATCAAGACTATCATGGTATTTCAGGTGAGCTAGATGTAACATTTCCTATGAGATTCAAATCCAAGTTTGCTGACGCTTTTATAAAATCATGTGAGGCGGTTGGTATATTTGAAAATCAAGATTACAATGGTGCCGTACAGAAAGGTGCTAGTCTCACCCAATGTACCATATCGAAGGGTAAACGAGCAAGTGCGGCAAATGCGTTTCTAAAACCTATATTGCACCGTAAAAATCTTACCGCAATAACTAGCGCGAAAGTGTCGCGAATCGTCCTAAAAGAATCCAATGTAAAAGGAGTTGAATACATCAGAAAAGGACAAAAACTTAATGCAATCGCACATAAGGAAGTTATTCTCTCTGCCGGATCTTTTCAATCTCCACAAGTACTTCTACTTTCTGGTATTGGAGATTATGATGTGCTCAGTAAGCATAATATTGATTGTAAATTCAATCTTCCTGGTGTAGGCCAGAATTTGCAAGATCATCTGTTTTGTCCTGTTGGTGCAGAGTCTACTATACAAGGAGGGATCAATCATTACTTACCATGGTATAGACAGCTAATCGCTGCAATACAATACTTTGCAACCAAAAAAGGCCCACTAAGTACAACCTTGCTGGAGGCTATGGCCTTCTTAAATATTGAAAATTTGGGAGAAGCACCAAATTTTCAATTGCACTTCTCTCCTACTTGGGTCGGCAGCACTTATGAATATGACATGTATGATCAAAATACAGTTCCACATGTAGACGGGTTTACAATTTTGCCAACCTTATTACATCCGAAGAGTCGAGGTCATGTGACGATTAGATCATCCAACCCAGAAGATGCTCCTGTTGTACAACCCAATTTTTTAGAAAACAAAGAGGATCTGTATAGTCTTCTCAAAGGAGTGAAGCTGGCTATGCAGATTATCAAACAAGCACCCTTCAAGAAAATAACGAAATCATACGGACTTCCATTCAATGATACGTCTGAAGAAAATCTGATTAACCATATTTTAAAAACGGTAGAAACTGTATATCATCCAGTGGGTACTTGTAAGATGGGTAATGATGATCTTGCTGTAGTAGATCATCAATTACGAGTACGAGGAGTCCCTGGTCTTAGAGTCGTTGATGCTTCTATAATGCCCACTATTGTCACGGGTAATACCAATGCACCGGTATATATGATAGCTGAAAAGGCAGCTGATATGATCTTGAATGATAATCAATAAGATTGACTAGAAACTGTTGTTGATAGCTAGAAAACTATCTGCCTTCAAGCTAGCTCCACCGACAAGACCACCGTCAACATCATTACAAGCAAATAATTCTTTAGCATTGGCTGGTTTTACACTTCCTCCATAAAGAATAGGTATATGTGAAGCGATTTCAATAGAGAAAAGTTCTTCTAAATATTCTCTAAGTGCCTTATGCATATCTTGTGCTTGCTGGGGGGTAGCAGTTTCTCCAGTTCCTATTGCCCATATCGGCTCATATGCAATGATTAGCTTTTCAAGATCAGGGGTACTTAAGTTAGAAAGTGCATTCTTAAGCTGGCTTTTTACATACTCGACATGAGTACCTGCTTTTCTTATCTCTAATGGTTCACCACAGCAAAATATAGGTGTAAGTCCCGCAGCTAAACATTTATTTAGCTTTTCTGCAAGTAGAGCATCACTTTCATTAAAATATTCTCTACGCTCCGAGTGTCCGATAATGATGTATTGAGCACCGAGTGATTTTATCATACTTACACTAGTCTCGCCTGTGAAAGCTCCATTGTCATGCTCAGAACAATTCTGAGCCGCAACTTGTATATCTGTGCCTTGCAACTCTTCAATAACGGCATGCATAAACGGAAATGGTACGCCAAGAATACTAATTACGTCGTCAGCCTTCGATCCATTTTTATATTCTCTGGCTAATTGTACCGCCTCTTCAAGAGTGGTGTTCATCTTCCAGTTTCCAGCTGCTATTTTTAATCTATTCATCGTTTCTTACATGTTAAATTTAGCACCAAAGATAAACCATCGACCTGGTAATCGTGCACCTAATATCTCCTGATATTCTTCATCCCATATATTTGTAGCATTTAGATAGAATCCCAATTTCTCTCCAAATGGATTATACTGAAGCTTGAGATTGGATACAGTATACGATGACAAAATCTCACCATCTATAGCTTCTGCATTTTCGGTATCTCTTGTCAAATAAAATTGGCTAGCGGAAATACTAAACGCATCAAACTTGTACGTCAAGGTAAGATTGAAATTATGAGTTGGATGATTAGCTAAATATTTTGAAACCTCATCACTATCATTAGACGTATGGAGATAGGTATATGAAATTTGGCTAAATACCTGACCTTGACTTCCTACTTTTCCAGAGCTCTGAATAGAAGTCTCTAATCCGAAGGTATTAGCCGCTGATACATTATTAGCATAGAAGTAATCTTCACCTAGTTGCAGATTGGTAAGGTTAGAAATATTCGATTGATTGGTAAGGCCAAAGTCTATCAAATTGGTTGATGCTCTATAAAAAGCGGCACCTTGCCATTGCACCCTTCTATTACCGTGATATACAAATCCCAAATCATAATTCCAAGCTCTTTCTGCTTCAAGATCGGGATTGCCGACATTTCTACCTGGAGTAAGATTAGGGATCAGATTAGAAACAAATCGCTCCGTAAAGTCGGCTGCTCTTATTGATTTTCCTGCAGATGCATGTATTGTCCAATCTTTCAATTGATAAGCCGTATTGATTTGTGGGATGAGCTCGAAGCCGAAATTTTCATCTTGTTCTCCCCTTATGCTGGCAGAAATATTCCAAACATCTGATATATTATAATCTGCAGAAAGATATGCTCCGTAGTTCAGATTTTCGTGATTACCGCGATCATTACTCTCTATGGTTTTATAGATAGATTGTATGCCTGCCGCTATCTGTAACTGGCTATTGATATGATTGATATGATTATAATTAATTGACCACTGATCAGTTTCATGTTGATTGAAACCAAATAAAGGATTGAATATGAACTTATCCTTTGTACTGGCTAAAGCTAGCGTAAGATTGTTACTTGATTGGCTCCCTTCATGTAAAAGGCTTGTCTGCAACCATTTGGACTGAACCCGTTCAGTGCTCTCATCGAAATTTGACCTGGTGTAAAAATATTTTGCAGAAAAATCACGATCATCAAATGAGGCACGAGCATACCATGACCATTCATTATTGATCCTAGCCTTAGCTCCCAAAGAGTAAGATCGTACATTAAAATAGTTGTTATACAGACTATCCTCATCTGTTCCTGCTAAAAAATTTGGATTTAGGTGTTGTTCACCTTCTGAAATACTTGTTTTCATCGTAGCATTAACGATGATTATATCATTACCACCCGTAGCACTAAAATCGGTAAAGCTTGAGGTATTAGATCCTACACCTAACTCTCCTTCAACAGTAGTATTGTCTACAATGTTACCAGTAAAGGTTTTCGTCTTGATATGTATGATACCTCCTACGGCGTCGGCACCATAGGCTGCCGCGGCTGATCCTCGCAATACTTCTATATGAGCTATTTCATGAAGTGAAACAGGGATATTATTGTTGAAATGGCCAGTAAGAGGTCCATTTATTCTTACGTTATCAAGCAGTACAATCACTTGAGAAAAAGTAGATCCTCGTATGCCTATATCCGTCTGCACCCCAAAATTATTTCTTGCATTTAGATTGACTCCAGCGGTATATCGCAAGAGCTCCTCAACAGTTTGAACAGGAAGCCTTTCTATTTCTTCGGCAGAGATTACGCTCATGCTACGACCAGTCTCCAATATTGGCTTTTCTATTTGGTTGGCCGTGACGCTAAAGGAGTCTAAGTCGACACTAAACTGAGCAGGAAGATTAATTCCGAATAACGTGATGAATAGAAGTAGATTTATCACAATTTTCATAGCAATGATTTTGTGAGTGCAAAAGTATCACATTCGATTACTGTACCAAATGAAATCTATATTGATTTTAGGTCGTTATTAAGTTGCGTCTGAATAATTGAATAAAAATGAAGTTTGGAAAAGTTAACGATCTTGCCTCCATTGATTTTGGCCTACCCAAAGAAATATTTCATAATACAAAGCTAAATAGGTCAAGTAATACTATAAAAATTAAAGTTGGTTGCACAGGATGGTCTACTAAGGAGTGGAAGGGCTCACTATATCCTAACAAATCCAAGTCTTCGGACTTTTTGAGATATTACTCAGAGCATTACAAGACTGTTGAGCTCAATAGTAGCTTTTATACGATACCCAAAAAAGAGACTATTATTAAGTGGCGAGAAGAATCGGCAGAAGACTTTCAGTTTTGCCCAAAAGTATTTAGAGGCATAAGTCAGTCTAGAGATCTTGGACTTTCAAAAGGCCTCATTCCTTTATGCCTAGATGCAATGTCTTTTTTTGAAGAAAAACTCGGTCCCTGTTTCATACAATTACCGGAATACTTTGATATTTCACGGGTAGCTGCGTTGGATTCATTTTTTGAACAATGGAGCACTTCTATACCGATTTCTATAGAATTTAGACATCCTTCTTGGTTTGAAAATAAAGAGACAAAGCATTGGTTAGTGGAAAAATCGATTGAATGGTCAGCATCAATCCTCTATACTGATGTTGCTGGATTTAGGATGGGTGTTCATAATATATTGTCACATGACTATATGATCATACGATGGGTTGGAAACAATCTTATACAAAGTGATTTCAAGCGAATCGAGGCATGGCTATCTAAACTTCTAGAATTTAAAAATAATGGATTAAAGGAAGTATTCTTTTTAGTTCATGAACCCAATAATATCTTAGCACCTGAAATGTGTGATTTTTTGATTGAAACTGCTCGAGAAGAAAAAGTTTTTGAAATATCAAAAAGCAATGTTACATCCAATGATCAACTCAAATTATTTTGATTTATGAAGCAAGTTACCCCATATATACATCGAGATATTAGTTGGTTATCTTTCAATTATAGAGTTTTGCAAGAAGCTAAAGATCTTTCTGTGCCTCTGTTTGAAAGACTAAAGTTTCTAGCCATATACAGCTCCAATTTAGATGAATTTTTTAGGGTACGGGTAGCCAATCACCGTAACTTAGAACGTGCGGGAAAAAAAACCAAAAAGAAGCTTCACTTTAATCCAAAAGACATCTTGGATGAGATCACTAAGCTAGTCAATCTACAACAAGAAGAATTCTCTAGTATTTTTGAAAATGACATTGTGCCTTCACTAAAGCAACACGGCATCGTACTCAAAAGGCGCCTTGATCTAGATAAACAACAGCGAGAATTTGTTGAAGAATATTTTCAAGATAAACTGCTACCATTTGTACAACCCGTACTTCTGATCGAAAATAAAATCAAGCCATTTTTAAATAATAGAGCGCTATACTTAGCCTTAAATCTACGTGATCTTGAAAATCCTGATCAGAAACACTATGCTATTGTAAAGATTCCATCAGATTACTTTCCAAGGTTTATACATCTTCCTGTGACAGAAGGGAATCCAAATAAAGAAATCATCATGCTCGATGATATAGTAAGGCATAGTATACAGTATATATTTCCTGGATTTGATGTAGTCGATACTTATGGTATCAAGCTTACTCGTGATGCAGAGTTATATATAGATGATGAATATAGCGGAGACCTCATTGATAAGGTCAAGAGAAGTCTGAATAAACGCGATGTGGGACCTGCTTCTCGTATGGTATATGACCGTGAAATGCCGGAGCATCTACTAAGTTTTTTGACAGAAGTATTTGACTTAGAAACGTATGATCTCTTGCCAGAAGGTAGATACCATAATAATTCGGATTTTTTCAAATTTCCAAATTTTGGTATGGAACATCTCCTGGATATACCATTACCACCTTTGAAAAAATATGAGTTAGAAAATGCTGAATCCATTTTTGATAAAATCAAAGAGCGTGATCATATGGTACACGTTCCTTATCATAGTTATGAGTCGGTAATCAAATTTTTTGAAGATGCCTCAAAAGACCCCAACGTAACACATATCAAAATTATACAATATCGTGTAGCCAAAGAATCGAGAATCATGAATGCCTTAATGAATGCCGTCAAAGCCGGCAAACAAGTATCGGCATTTGTTGAAATCAAAGCTAGATTTGATGAAGAAGCCAACCTTCGCTGGGGTGAAAAACTAGAACAAGCTGGTGTAAATGTTCATTATAGTATGCCTGGACTGAAAGTGCATTGTAAGCTAGCGCTAGTAAGAAGAATGGAAAGCGATGGACCTAGAATTTATAACTACTTAAGTACGGGTAACTTCCACGAGGATACAGCTAAAATCTATAGTGATATAGGCATTTTTACAACAGATAAAAGGCTAACAAGTGAAGCCACTAGGGTCTTTGCTTATTTGGAGACAAAGCAACTCCCCACTAAGCCTTTTATGCATCTAGCGGTTGGTAAGTTTAACTTAAAACAAAAGCTGAAGGCACTTATTCAGCAGGAAATAGACAAAGCTAAACGTGGAGAAAAGTCTTTGATCATCCTGAAAATGAATAGTATCCAAGACGAAGAAATGATCAAACTTCTTTACAAGGCAAGTCAAGTAGGTGTTCCTGTCAAATTGATCATCAGAGGTATCTGTTCCATAGTACCAAATGTACCTGGAGTCAGTGATAATATTGATGGAATCAGCATCGTGGATCGATTCCTAGAACATATAAGGTTATTCATCTTCGGTGCAGGCAAAGATCAAAATATATACCTTTCATCAGCTGATTGGATGGTACGTAATCTACATCATAGGATTGAGACTATGTTTCCAATTTATGATCCAGATATCAGAGCTCAGATTGTGAAATTAATAGGTATACAGCTCAATGATAATATGAAGTCTAGAAAGGTAAATTACCTTGAAGTAAACGATTACAAAAAAGATAATTCTGACTTCGTAGTCAGGTCTCAGCTAGAGACTTATTACTTTATGAAGCGTATAGAAGAGCAATCTAGACTCGAGCTGGAGGATGACGAAAATGAATAGGTCATCCTAGCATTTTGCTAAAATGACCTCATTCATCTTTTCGTTATGTTTTCAATTCCTTTATTATCTCAAAATAGAGACATTTCCACTTTTGACGTAAGTCTCATTATTGATGCAGGTAGCTTTGACACAGTAAGCATATACATCTGGTGCAAGACGTTCTCCATTGAATGTCCCATCCCATCCGGTATTGACATTACGTGACCTGAATAACTCTTTGCCCCAACGATCTACAATGGTGAAATCCAAATCTGTGACTACTGCACTACGTACATATAATACATCATTGACATCATCACCATTTGGACTAAAGGCACTAGGCACATAGATATCGTCCTCATTACAAAGAGCTTCTCTTACTGTGACCGTATAAGATGCCGTACCCGTACAACCAAATTCATCGGTAATGATCACATCATAAGTAGTGGTGACTACTGGAGATACGGTCTGCTCAGGTCCAGAAATATCCTCATCATTACTCCAAGAGTATGTACTGAACACTGTGCCTCCTTGTGCCTCTAAAGTCACTTCTTCACCTGCTAGGATCTCGCCAAATACGTCTGGCAAAATATCAGCATCAATATTTGAAATACTTATAGGTACGGAGGCGGTTGTTTGACAGCCTAAGGTGGTATTCGTAATCGTTACTGACAGATTTTTAGATGCTAATGCCGATACAGTAGGTGTAGCAGTATTGCCACCTGCTACTATGCAATCAGTGGGTTCCCAAGCATACGTGTATTCATTTACAGTATCATCGTTAATCAATGAAATTTGAAATTCATCACCTGCACAAATCACCACTGCTGGCGCTTCGATTACAAAATCAAATTCAAATACATCAATCTGTACTGCAAGAGTATCAGAGCAGCCAAGTGCATCAGTGGCTTTCACAAGTACCACGGTATCTGATGAGAATGAACTTTCTAAAACAGGACCTTCTCCTAGGATTGTACCATTTTCTAAGCAAAAGCTTATTGTTGCATCTACATTGGTAGAGGCATTAATTGTGAAAAAGTCATTGCTACAGATGCTTATGTTTTGAGCATCTACATTGACACTGATTATTTCAGAAACAACAATCTCTTTCTCAATAGACATCATGCCACACCCTTCTGAATCAGCATTAAGGGTTACTGTATAAGTGCCTGCTCCTGGATACGTATAGCATGGTGGATTATATGCTGTTATGGTATCCATTTCTGTAGTTAAATCACCAAAATCCCAGCTATATGTTACATTCGATTCAGGGTTTAGGTTTTCAAAACAGATGGTGTATGATCCACATTCTTCTAACGAAGAGTTGAAGTCCATGTCAAGCTCGTTTGAAATATCTACGAATACCGTATAGGTACTATCACACATCAAATTATTGGAAACTGTAAAGTTGAACTCGAATGACTCCTGCTCGTCTTCACCTATGACTATCTGTATGACATTATTGTTGGGAGAAGTGATAATATGTGGATCATTGCCCCAATCAATATTAAGAGTTTGATTTGGGTTCAAATTCGAGATTTGGTATGAAGTAGTTGTTCCATTGCACAAAGAGATTGAATCTTGATAATCAATCATGATTTCACCATTAGTCACGGTGAAACTACTCATATCTGCACAGCTGGCATCATCTGTTGTCATCACGTAGAATGTTTGTATCTCGCTTTCCATTTCGTACACAAGGTTACTTCCCATACCAATAATTGGCTCGAAGTCTGGATTTGTTGACCATTTAAATGCATCACTATCCACACCATTACTTACATTAAGATCTGTAAATCCAGTACAAGTGAGATCACTGCCCGTTATGATTAATTCAGTATTTTCAGTCACTACGATCTCTTCTGATACTGAAAATGGAGTACATACATTACCGATCGTACTCAAAGTCACCATATAAGTACCAGCTGATGGGAATGTCTGACAAATGCTCTGACCTTGTACAGGCAACATGCCGTCTATACTCCAGAGGTAAATATTGAGTCCTTCAGGCATGGCATCAAAACATACTTCTAAGCCACCACAAGCTTGTGAATATTCAAATGATAATTCTGAAGGATTTCCTATCTGAATCGTAATTTCTTGTGATTGCATACAACCTGCACCATTACTAGCAGTAAAGCTTAAAGTAATATCTTCTGTTTGATCTGCGGGAATACTAATCAATGGCATATTAGTATTTGCTCCTCCAATGATGAAAGGTGAATCTTCCCATTGATAAACGACTGACGGATCATTGGATACCACAGTATATGAAAACTGATCACCTTGGCATGCTTCGAAAGGATCAAGGAAACTTAATTCAAACATATCATTAAAAACAGTGATGGAATCTACACCGGGACATATAGCACCGGGAGCAGTAGACACATAAAGCGTTAGAGAGTCTAGGAGTAATTCTCCAGTATAAGTATTTCCAGAAGCAACTGTTGATGTAAAATCATTCGTAAACGACCAGATATAATCATCTCCATCAATGGCTCCAGTGACAACAAGATTGATCTGATTATTACATATCATAGTCTCTCCAGTAATCACCAAATCTACGGTATCAAGCACGTCTATCGCTTGAGTCGAACTCATGTTTTGACAAGCTAATGAACTATGAGATAAGGTCACATTGTAGGTGCCTAGCGCGGGGTAAGTATGGCAAACTTGTTCATTAGCTATGACTACGGGTGATCCATCTCCAAAGTTCCAACTGTACTCCCCAACCAAGTTGGTTGAAGTATTGGTATAGCATACTTCTAAGCTCCCACATTCGGAATCAGATGTAAATGATGTTTCTACACTTTCACTAATTATAAAATCAACAGTCATGGTCTTGGTACAACCTAGAATACTGGTAGCAGTAAAGCTTAAGCTAAAATCTTCAGCACCTACTTCAGGAATACCGATCATTGGCATCGTAGTATTGGCTCCTCCAAAAAGATATGGATGAGAATTCCATTGAATCGTAGTCATGATACTAGGATCAGGAAATACAGGATAGGCAATCGTATCTCCTACACATATTTGGAATGGAGTTTCGAAAGTAAGTTCAAAAAATCCGTCCTGTACTCTGATAGAATCAATCTCACTTTCACAATTTTCATTTCCTTCTATTTGCACATAATAAGTCGCTCCAGTCGCTCCCATGAGATCTGTATTTAATATTGATCCCACTTGTATAATATTATTGAAATTGATATCGGTTGCCCATTCATAATTGATATTACTAGGACCTCCGGCAACTTCTAATAGCACGAGCCCATCACAACTGACGGTGTCTCCTGTTATCGTCAAATCCGCACCTTCATTTACTATAATAGTAGTTAAGTCACTCTGCCCTGCACAAGTCATTGCTGTACCTTGTAATACTACATCGTATGCGCCAAAAGCACCAAAGTCATAGCACTGCTCTATATCCGTAACGGTAATAACAGTCGACATATCGATGACTAATTCCTGCCCGCTCATAGGATCAAGTCCTGAGAAACAAACGGTAGTCGTTCCGCAGGTTTGAGCATATGAGAAACCAAGTAGTGGTTGTTCGGAAACGTTAATCAATACAGTTCCCGAATTACTACATTCATTGATATCGATAATGGTATAACTTAATCCAAAGTCTGTGTTTTCTGATGCTCCAATAGATATTGTAGGACTAGTTGTATCAGACCCCAAGATTATATGAGGATTCGCATCCCAAGTTATACTTTGCACATTACTATCATCACTAAGAAGATTCAAGATGAACTCATCTCCATTACATGCCTCAATTTCTGTCAAAGCATCGAAAGCTATATCATTTAGAGTAATGGTCAAGCTAGTATTGATTATGGTACATGAACTTCCGTTGACGCTTACGTAATAGGTTTCTGACTCACCTGCGAAGCTTGTATTCAATGTATTGCCTGTAGCTATAATGGTATTAAAGTCAGGATCTATTGACCACTCATAATTTGCATTGTTACCAGCGCCGATAACTGTAAGCTCAACGGATCCATCACAGCTGATGTCAGATCCAATAATCTCAAGCTCCATCTCATCCACCACATTTACAGATACTGATGCCGATTCTGTACAATCGCCATTTGTTACAGTGACGCTATAGCCTGTGGAGGTAGTTCCATTAAATATTGGATTACTAGGATCACTTAGGTCTAATCCTGTAGTTGGCGACCAAGTATATGTCCAATCAGAATTTCCATTTTGAATTATTTCGCTTGTATTGCCAAGGCAAACCGTAATAGGATCTGAAATAAAATCTATAGTAATAGGCTCCTCAACGGTAATCGTTTGTGTAGTTGGTATAGGATTACAAATATTACCCGTGGTACTCAGAGTTACGGTATAGCTTCCACCTGTCGGGAATGTATGGCATACTGTCTCACCTTTTAGTTGTGGCGAAGTTTCTATATCCCAGACATATAAGTTTAAATCTGGCAAATTAGCTGTGAAGCATATCTCTAAGCTCCCACACTCTTGCGTCGTTGTAAAATCAAATTGCTCAGCTTGCGAAATATCTACAGACAAAGTATAAGATTCTGAACAAGACATTTCGTTCGTAACAGTAAAGCTAAGTGCTACATCCTCTGTCTGATCAGCTGGGATCATTATAGAAGGTGTAAATGAATCATTTCCTGCTATAATTATCGGGCTACTACTCCACTCGATACTATAATTTGGATCATTAGCCAGTACCGTAAAATCAAATTGATCACCGGGACATGCCTCGATCATATTTTGATAAATGATATCTATCGCTTCTCCAAGATTAATCGTTTGGGTACTTGAACTGTTTTGACATAATTCAGAGTCATTGGTCAATGTCACATCGTACATGTCAAATGAAGTATAAGTATGACATACTTGATCATTAGCTATGACTGTTGGTGATCCATCACCAAAGTCCCATGTATAATTACCGTTTTGATTGGAAGTAGTATTCGTAAAGCAAACTTCTAAGTCTCCACATGATGCATCGACCATAAAGCTAGTTTTTTCATTATCCCTTATGATAAAATCCACTGTCATAGTTTTTGTGCAACCTAGAATACTAGTAGCCGTAAAACTAAGGCTAAAGTCTTGAGCATCTGCTTCTGGTATACCAATCATAGGCATAGTTGTATTCGCTCCTCCAAATAAATATGGGTGAGAATTCCACTGAATGGTAGTCATGATACTTGGGTCAGGGAATACGCTGTAAGCTATGGTATCTCCAATGCAAATCTCTAAAGGTGTTTCGAATGTGAGCTCAAAAAATCCATCCTGTACCCGAACAGAATCTACCTCGCTTTCACAATTTTCGTTTCCTTCTATTTGTACGTAATAGGTAGCTCCTGTAGCTCCCATCAGTTCCGTATTCAAGAATGAACCCACTTGAATCACATTATTGAATTCAGAATCGGTAGCCCATTCATAATTGATATTACTTGGTCCACCTGATACTTCTAGTTGCACAAGTCCATCACAGCTTACCGTATCTCCTGTGATAGTTAGGTCAACACTCTCGTTAACAATAATCGTCTTTACTTCGCTCTGACCAGCACAAGTAATTCCTACACCTTGTAATAACACTTCGTATGAGCCAAAAGCGTTAAATTCATAGCACTGCTCCGTATTTGTAACCGAGATAATTGTAGTCATATCGATTACTAATTCCTGTCCGAATTGTGGATCTAGATCAGAGAAACAAACGGTAGTCGTTCCACAAGTTTGAGTAGATGTAAAATTAAGTTGTGGTTGTTCTAAAACATTAATCAATACAGATCCCAAAGTACTACATCCATTGATATCGATAATGGTATAACTTAGGTTGAAGTTTGTATTTTCTGATGCTCCAATTGATATCGTAGGGCTAGAGGTATCAGCTCCAGATGTGATATGAGGATTCGTATCCCAAGTTATGCTTTGAATATTACTGTCATCACTCAGAAGATAGAGTATGAATTCATCACCATTACATGCTTCAATATCTGATATCGTATCAAATATAATGTCATTGAGTTTTACCGTAAATGATGCAATCTCAATTTCGCAAACGCTGCCATTTACTCTTACAAAGTATATTTGTTCGTTATTTGAAAATGTAGTGTTTAGTGTATTACCTGTTGCAATTATATTGGAGAAATCTGAAGTCTCTGACCACTCATAGTTGGCGTTAGTTCCTGCTCCTGTAACTAGTAATTCGACATTGCCATCGCAGCTTATAGTTGGACCGCTTATAGCCAAAGTCATTTGTTCTACTATAGAAATACTAACACTTTCTGTGATGCTACAATTGCCATTAGAAACGGTCACTTCATATATGGACGATGCATCACCAATAAATAATGGATTATGAGGATCTTTAAGATCCAGCCCTGTTTCAGGGGAATAGGAGTACGTCCAATTGGGATTACCATTCTGAATAAGCTCTGTGGTCATTCCTTGACATAAAGTAATATTGTTATCAATAACCTCCAAATCAATAGATTCTATGATAAAGCTGGTTTGGGCTGACTCTGTACAACCGTTAGTATAATTTACTACTACATCGATTGCAACATTAGCACCTTCACTTCCACCAATGGTTATTGTGTTTCCGGTCGCCGAGATTGGTGTCAAACCATCAATAGTATATACCCAATCAACGCTTTCAACATCATATGCATTATCAGTATTGAGACTGACGTTATAGTCAGAACTGCCATCTTGATTATTACAATTGATCAGTTTAATGTCAAATGTAGCAGGATCAATTACGTTATTGATATCGATGTCATTTTTATCTAAAGATAAAACACAACCATTGCTATATGTGACACTTAAATTGATATCAAGTATTTCACCAGGTAAAAATGTTTGACTCACAGTACTTCCAGCTAGATTTGTAGTAGTCCCGCTATTACTTACGATAGTCCAATTATACATGATAGGACTAAGTGCTCCATGATCAGAGTTGTCGCTAAAGCTCATGACCAAATCAGTATTATCACAGGAGGCAACTTCTACCTCAAAATCAATATTTGGCAGGCCTATGATATCAAGATTATCAATATAAAGTTCTGATTTACATCCGTTACTTAAAGTAATCTCCAGCAACGCTGTAGCACTTGAAGGATCAATCAAAATAGCCTCAAAGGACTGCTGGTCTGATATAATCGAATTTCCATTATCTATAATTGTCCAATTCCAAGCGGTAGT
The DNA here is from genome assembly GCA_020629715.1 of Saprospiraceae bacterium. GTDB lineage: Bacteria > Bacteroidota > Bacteroidia > Chitinophagales > Saprospiraceae > JAHDGW01. Next base: position 39,928 of record JAHDCU010000002.1, on the reverse strand, counting down.
GGTCAATGGTGGATTATCGGATATATCACTAAACTCAATGACAAATCCACCTTCTTGACATTCAGTGAAATTTGTTAAGAAATTAGTATTGTAGTTTTCTCCGCTGTTGGCAATATTTAAGATTTCAGTATCAAAGCATCCACTATTACTCGTAACTGTCAAAGAGACTTCTACAGGTATATCGGATAATATGTCAACATCGATAGATTGCCCGCTAAATGTCGTAATACTTCCAGCCTGATTGACGCTCCAGTTATAAGAAACTACATCAAATACTGGATCATCATCTACCGTTGGACTACTCAGTTCAAGAGTTACAGTATTACCATCACAATTGGTGATATTTGATACTATTTCTGCATCGAGTTCAGAGGTACTAACCGCTATGACATTGCTAAAATTACTAACACATCCATCAATCGCTCTTTTGGCCTCAAGTCTAACATTGTATAAACCTGAACTTGGGTAATTAAATGTTGGATTAAGTTCTGTACTGGTAAATGCAGGATCAGTAGATGGAAAATCAAAATACCAGATATAGCTATCGGCATTAGTACTAGTATTTAGAAAACTAACTTCGGATGTTCCGCAATATGGAGAGTCTGCTGAATAACTAGCCTCAGGACCTACGCTACAAACACGTACATTATATTCAAAATCTCTTCTTACAGAAGATAGTAGTTTTCCATTCCGGTATTCGTCAACACATACTCCTATGAGGTATTGACCTACGAGATTAGGATTGGCAGTAAGTTGACCAGTCTTAGAATTGATCTGTAGAGGAACTCCTCCCATCATATTTTCTAAAGTAAATGGAAAAGAAAACTGAACGTCGCTGTATGGTGGAGGACTGGCTGGTTGAGGCATTGGATCAGCGGCGCTTGCTCCAGTGCTTGGAGTACATAATCTGTATACCAATGAATCACCGTCAATATCAGTAGCGCTAAGACTAAAATTTAAGTCTTGATTGGCACAAATATAGAGATCTGCCCATGCATCAAAAGTCGGGCTACTGTTACATTCAGTTAATGCTTCAGGTTTTACTTCAATGTAATATGTAGATCCTGTAGCAAGTGGCTCGATGATATTATTTAAAGTAATATTTCGACAACACCTTTGATGAGCTAAAATCAGTCCTCTAGGTCTGTAGGGTAATTTGGTTATTGTTTTATAGATTGTTTCCTCAACACATACTTGAGAACCTATAAATCCACAATCACTTACAATCGTTTCATTTAGAGTATCAGATTCTGAAAAAGGAATCAGTATTTGTCCAAAATTTCCATATTGGGTCAACAGATTACCAAAAACTGGATCAAAGACACCAATGGATACAGGATCATCAAAGTCTGCCTGAGGTAGTCCATTTTCACAATCGCGACGTATGGTCAAGGTAATTTCATAATTATCGTCACCTAAGCATTGGTAGGTGATATCACCACCTACTATGTGAGTGGCATACATATCTAATGAGGATAGCATCACTAAACAAAATAGTGAGAAGTATCCTATGCAATATTTCATTATCTGATTATTCATAATATTTGACATCCTCGTTTAATTATTTAGGGAATTTTACACTGAGTATCTCTACTCTACGTTCTCTCGATGCCTCTACGCTATATACCGATTGGATTCTATCGTTAAGCTTATCGCTGATATTTTGAGGTGCAAGTTTCTCACCATAAGATATATCTTGTATAGTTAGCTGACCTGATTGTAGATAGCTAACAAAAAAGCCATTGTTGTATTTATACAGTTCATTTTGTACCGTGGCGATTCTACGTTGTGCTAGAGCTAAATTATAATTTGATTGTGCTCTAGGACTTGCAAATCCTCCAACAGTCAGTTCTACGTTTACACCTTGACGTAGCGCATTTGCTAGACTTTCTATAAAAGCATTCATCTGATCAAAACCTTGCTTGACTTCATCCTCAAAAAATCTTTCTACTTTAGTTTTTGCTATGCTGCGATCATCACCTTTAAACCCACGAGCATAATTGGTCATGAATTCTGGCTTGAGCGCATAGTATGGATGGTATGTATCCGTATATGTTTTTTTAGTATTGGTACGAAGAGTACGACGATCAGGTCTATCATTATCAAAATATAATTTGACAGGTAGATAGACTCCAATGTTTCCAAGGTATAATGATTTAGAAATTTTAGACATCGTAGGATCAGCTGGTACCGTAAAGGTCATATTGGCCGATATCAACCCAGATTTTACGCCTGTCAACTTGTATGTTTTACCAGGCTCCACCATAAAGCTAAAAGTGTTTCCATCATTATTCGTGATGACTTGAGATTCACCATTGGTACCGACTTCTATTAATGACACGGTAGTGCCCTCAAGTGCGGCATTCGTCAGGGCATTAAATGTCAAGACTTCTAACTCTACTTTGTCGGTATCTAAAAATAGTTTTTTTGTTAGTTCTTGTGACTTATACATCTTGGATGTACTGAACTGTATCGTATCTGAAGTATAACCAGGTCTCTCAGCTATGACCATGTAATCTTCACCATTCTCTAGCTCAAAAAAATGATCATTAGCATCGGGATTTAGATAATTCATCAAATCTATTCCCGTTTTTGGATCAACTAATCTTACATTGGTGTTTTCTAGAGGACTTGCAGTTTTTGCATAAAAGGTAAGCGCATTTAAATTGATCAGAACCTTTTCAATAGCCACTTCATATATATCAAAGCAACATGCTTCCTGCCCCTCATCTATGAATAAGGAGCCTTCTCTATTGGAAGAGAAGTATGCAGTGTCTGCTTCTTCACTAAGCGTATAGTATATATCATGATAGCTACTATTTGTTGGATATGTAAGGTGCTCAGGCTTATCATAGAAGCCATCAGCTACTCTTCCTGATCTATAAATATCATACCCACCTATACCGCGATATCCTTCTGAACTAAAGAATAAGGTATTTGTCTTTTGATGAAAAAATGGAGTAATATCATTTTCTAAAGTATTGACAGCGCTCAAATTAATAGGCTCTGTAAATCCTAACTCTTGATCTATGACGGAATACCATATATCGAGCTTTCCTTCTCCGCCAGGTCGATCGGAGACGAAATATAGGATCTCTTTTCCAGAGTCTGTATCTAAACCAATATTGGGTTGGGTAGTAGTAAAAGCATCACTATTGATAAAATCAGGAAGCTTTTCTTCAGCACCTAATGTGCCGTCACTATTATAGCTTCTACGATAGATATCACACCGTATATCTTCACCATTCATATAATCACAAAGGGTATAATACATGACTGATGCATCGGTATTGAATGCAGTATGGGCAGTATGTACCTCATCTTTATTCATATTGCTGAGCTCTTCTGAGATACTGCCATCTACAGATACAAGTACTTTGGAGTATACCCGCTCAGGAATGAAATCATCATTCTTACGTTCAAATTTTAGTGCAGAAAAGATCAAGCTATCTTGCTTTTTTATACCACCAAACTCAGAGTATCCTGTATTGACTTCTTCTCCAAGTCTTCTGATGAATGTACTTTCATCAGGATTTTGGATCACATCTATTGCCCACTGACAAGCAGCAGATTCTTTCTTGGCTCGCATAGTAAAATACTCTTCGTCGCCTTCATTTTCAGAAATATATTGATCGTACAAAAACTTAGCTTCTTCATATTGACCTTGCTTTTGTTTGACATCTGCAAGCCAATAAGCTGATAAAGGAAAATCTCCGTTTTCATCAGATTCATTGACGGTTGCATAATATTCTTCAGCTAAAGCATATGCATTGAACAGCCGTGCTGCCTCGGCAGCTTGATATCGGAGATCTATACGATCTTCATCAAACTCTAAGGCATCATTATAGTAGACTAAAGCACTATAATAATCTTTAGTTAAAAATGAGTTTTCAGCCGCAGCCACGAATGCTTTCATGGTTTGAGTGGAAACCGTACTTATAGAAATTAAGCTGATAAGTATAGTTAGATATGTTATTCTTAGGCTTTTCATAGTATTCATTGATCTTAAGCGGTTAGAATATTGGACAGGCCTTGAAAAGCTTCAAGGGTTTGACATTAGTAATGATGTATCTAAAATGAAATTCAGGACCTCCAAGACCATTGTGATCGTCATTAAAGGTGGACATGTCTATATCATAACTTGCCCCCACATATACTCTCTTATATTGTAAGGCAACAGTGGGGATGAGATACTTGGATGTACGATAATTGACTCCCAGATGAAGCTGAGTTTCTTTGCCTCGTTTTTGATTGAGGTAAAATTTCAATAATCCACCAAATAACAACTCATCATATACGAGTTGTCTTTGTGAGAGCACATGTAGTTGTATATCTAAAGGATCAATGATTTTGAGACTACCTACTGCGTTGATATTGAAACGCATGGGTAGCTTCGCATCATCAGTGTCGTAATAAGCTACATTAGGCTCTATAAAATGATACACCCCAAGGCCTACATCTATTTTAGTCCTTTCTGACTCTTGATATCTATAGTTAAAGCCTATTGCTGTCTCCATGAAGCCAACACGGTCAGCATTAAAATTTTCCATAGATGGAAGCTGACGATTGATGTCGCTACCCGTCCACTGTACATCCCATGTCAATGTACCTGGATCAAAACCACGAGAACTATACCCTACTAAAGCGCCTAGCGTAATAATATTCTTTGGATTTAGAATTCGGCTGTAACTGACTGCACCATTGATATTATTAAGTGCAAGACGACTATCGCCCTGTCTATCGTAGTTGTAATTAAAACCTACACCCCAGAAATATTTATCATTTCTTTTTGGGTAGATCTTAAAATCATATTGACCGCTAAAGGTAAACCAAGGTACAGGAACCGAACCTGCTTGATCCCTTACACTCAGCGTCACTCGCTTGTCGCCATTAAATATTCCAGTATTCGCAGGATTGTAATTCATCGGGGAATTGTAAAACTGCGAGTAGTGCAGATCTTGAGAATTAATTTGAGAAAAACTCAAAATAATTAGCAGCACCACTAGAAAAATCTGATTTCCAGTTTGATTCAACACAGGTTGATTTTTAATATTATAAAAAACTGTAAACTATAATACGTTGACTTTCAGATTGCTGAATATCAATGAGTTAGAGTCTACTATTCTCAGTACTTGTGGTGCAAAAACTGTACTAAAAAAGATCACTTGCTCAATTTCCCTAATCGTATCTTTAAGTATGGCTAAGCAAAAAATAGTAGTTCTATCTGGTGCTGGGATGAGTGCCGAAAGTGGTATTAAAACTTTTAGAGATGCAGATGGCCTCTGGGAGGGCCACGATGTTATGGAGGTCGCTAGCCCCGAAGGATGGGCTAGAAATAAAGAGCTAGTCTTGGATTTCTATAATCAACGTAGAGCGCAACTCAAAGAGGTGAAACCTAATCCTGGTCACTTCACTATTGCCAAACTGGAAGAGCACTACGATGTCATGGTCATCACCCAAAACGTAGACGACCTTCACGAGCGAGCAGGTAGTAACAACATCATCCATCTACATGGTGAACTCAGAAGCATACGCAGCGTCAAAAATCCAACAATCAAGCAATATCATGAAGGAGATATCAAGTTAGGCGACTTTGCACCCGATGGTGGACAATGGCGACCTGATATCGTTTGGTTTGGTGAAGCCGTACCTGAGCTAGAGCGATCTATACCTCATGTGATGGAAGCGGATATCATTATTATCATCGGTACCTCACTGCAGGTATACCCGGCGGCTGGTCTGATACAGTATGCTTATAAAGCAAAGCAGGTTTACTACATAGATCCTAAACCCAAATCTAATTATGAGTTGGATCGTACGGCTAATTTGAAAGTTATTGAAGCGGGGGCAGTGGAAGGAATGAGTTTAGTATATGATGAACTAGTATCTTAGTTTATATCAAGATGAACAACCATAGAGGCATAGAGGTCATAAAGTTTTCCTTAATAGCTTGTTCTTTTTTGAACCACAGAGAGCACGAAGGTTACCTAGATATTTGGTATGTCACAGATACTTCAAATTATCAGATTAACAAATCGACAAATTAACTAAGATCTAAAGCATTTTCTTTATCCAACTCTCTCCCAACTGTACCGTCCAATTTTTAATAAAATTCTCTTTGGTATCGACTAGGTTATCGAAAAAGAAGGTATCTTCTTTGATGTCGCCAGCTGCATACTTTTCTTTCAGCTGGACTCTATTGACACTTTGTACCTCTTCTTGATCATCGAGATAACAGAAATGCATACGATCGAAGAAATCAATATTGAGTTTAGCACCAAGCTGTTGGATGAAATGGACGGAACTATCAATGGAGCATCCGCTAGTACCGTGAGAAGCAGACTCGTCAACAAATAAGGCTAAAAATCGACGATGGAAGATATTACCATAAGTATATAACTCTTTGGTATGGCTTGTCCATTGCTCCAGAAATGGAAAGAGCAACTCACGAGCATCGTCTAACTCATCATAGCTGAGGAAACGGTCTGCCTGATATACCCAGACTCTTGACGAGGGTGCTAATGCGATCAGATCTAATACCATGTTATAAAGATTGAACGATTAGTTCGCTAATGTCATAGACCATGACTTCTTCTTGCTTTTCATTGGCTTTGATACCGTCACCAAGCATCGTGATACAGAAAGGACAGTTGGCAGCAACAATCTCAGCTCCTGTATCTAAGGCTTCCTCTACCCGCTCGATATTGATACGCTTATCGCCTGGCTCATCTTCTTTAAACATCTGAGCACCACCCGCACCGCAACATAGTCCTTTGGTTCGGCAACGCTTCATCTCTTGAAGTTCGATATCTAGCATCTTAAGGAGCTCTCTTGGTGCCTCGTATTGGCCGTTGACTCTACCGAGATAGCAGCTATCATGGTAAGTGATTTTTTTGCCTTTAAACGTACCTCCTGATACTTTTAATCTACCTGATGAAAAGAGATCATTGATAAATGCTGTGTGATGCACAACATCATAATTACCACCGAGTGCAGGGTATTCGTTCTTTAAGCTATTGAAGCAATGTGGACATGCAGTTACGATCTTTTTGACCGAATACATATTTAGCACTTCGATATTTTGAAGTGCTGTCATTTGAAATACAAACTCATTTCCTGCGCGACGTGCTGGATCACCTGTGCAACTTTCTTCATTTCCAAGAATGGCAAAGTCTACACCTGCATGAGTCAATATCTCAACAAAGGCTTTGGTTACTTTCTGTGCTCTAGCATCGAAACTCCCTGCACATCCTACCCAAAATAATACTTCCGGTTCTTTTCCTTCTGCTTGATAATCAGCTGCGGTTTTTACTTGTATTGCACTCATAGTCTATGCTTCCGTTTCATTAAGTGATTTAGTCCAATCTGCTCGCTCTGTTGGCATTTGCCACACAGCTCCTGTGTTTTCGATACTGGTAAACATCGGTACCCAATCGCTAGGTCCAGCAGATTCTGTCAATATCTCATAGCGTCTAAGCTTGAGGATAGGCTCTAGTGGATTGATGGTCACCGGGCAAGCCTCTACACAGGCATTACAAGTCGTACATGCATGCAGCTCCTCTCGTGATATATAATCAAACAATGATTTACCATCATCATAATTATCCGCTGTAAGAGGTTGAGTAGTATCAGCTCCTTCTTTGTAAAACTCTGCACTACCACTATCGATATTATTACCAATCTCGGTAGCACGATCACGGATATCCATCAATACCTTTCGCGGTGATAACTTCTTACCTGTAATATTGGCTGGACACTGCGCCGTACATCGACCGCACTCCGTACAAGAGTACGAATCCATGATATTTTTCCAACTCAAACCGAATACATCTTTTGCACCAAACTCTGGGATATCATCTGACATCTCAGGCATCTGATCTTCTGGGATGAGTCCCATCATAGACTTTACCTCCGTCATGATCTCTGGCATATTTTCGATCTCACCACGTGACTTTAAGTTTTGATAAAATACGTTTGGAAATGCCAAAATAATGTGCAGATGCTTTGAATACGGTAGATAGTTCAAAAAAGCAAAAACCGTGATGATATGCAACCACCAACCAAAGCGCTCAATCATCACCAAAGTTGACTGTTCTAGTCCACCAAACAATGCAGGTCCGAGCCAGCTACTTACCGCCAAATTACCAGTATCGTGATAATGCTCAGGATCGATATCTTGAAGTACCACATCAGCTCCATTCATAGAGAAGATACCGATGAGTAGTAGAAGCTCTCCGATCAGGATCAAATTACCATCAAGCTTTGGCCAGCCGTTCATCTCTGGTTTGATAAATCTAGGAATCTTAAGCAAGTTTCTTCTAGCCAAGAAAACAAAAGTGGCTACAAAAGCCAACACCGATAATATCTCTATAAAGGAGATAATGAAAGTATAAAAGCCACCTAGAAACGGCAGAAATATCCTGTGATTACCCGTAAACCCATCTACAAAGATTTCGATTAACTCGATCTGTGTAATGACAAATGCCGCATAGATAAAGAAATGAAATACGGCAGGTATCCAGTTTTTAAACATCTTTTGCTGACCAAAGGCAATCAGCAGTGTATTTTTGATACGCTGTGGTGTATCGTCTACGACGTCATAGTCGCCACCACCCAGCAAAATGTTACGTCTGATCTTGCTAAAAGCACGGAAAGCCATAAACATGCTTACGCCAAATAGTAGGATAAAAGCTATGATTTGAATCATGATCTTAGATTGTAATGGAAAAGTACAAATTAAGCGGGAATATGCACAGTTTTAAAAACTATACTCAGAGTTTAATTTTTAAATTGAAGTAATTCTAAATAGGGAGTAGGTTGGATATCGCAGGTGTTCAAAAAGTCTTTGGGAAATGTGAATCTATGATCTTAATCAATATTGGTGATTTCTGTGTAGATTTAAAGAGTTATTAAGAATGAGCTAGAGTTTTAATTGGAATAGTTATGTATAAAGGTTGTGGTATTATAACCTTCAAAATAATTACTGAGCAAGCTTCTAAAATAAAGTTCCACTTCTAATAATATTATCAGTAGTAAAATTTGATAAATGAGATGTATTGGAAGAAATATCTATCTAAACAGATGCAAGAATAATTGCAATTTTTTAGTTTGTGAGTTTCATAGGCTTCAATTACTTATGATAATTTTCATCTCTATACCAACAATATTTTGGACTTATATTGAAATCTCACTTTGGTTATTTCCTGGTAGTTCTTTAAGTCAACAGGACATTAATAATTTGATAGAAGCTCAAGAGAAAATAAATAACAGTAAGAAAGAAGCATTATATCAAGCCTATAATGAAAGTAAGCTCGATAGACAAACAACATCTAATCAAATTCAACTTGATTTAAATCATACTAGAATCATTTCAGCTTATGAGAATAAAAACATAACTAAACTTTCAACCCTAATAGATTCCGTATATCAAATTAAAACCGACGATTTAGATAAAATTAAGGGTTATGTAATTGCATCTTACTTTACAAAGGGAGAGTATTTAAATGCTTGTAATCTTGTAATGCAAAGAGATAGTATAAGGTTCGATCATAATCATTCTTTAAAACTGGATGCTGCAAGAACGATAAGATATTACAGTAAAAAGCACGGTCGTGAAGCTGGAATAGAACTCACCGACTCACTTATTAAAAAATATTCAACAAAGATAATCAGTCCATTATGGACAACAATTTCTTATTACATTGTACATGCAATAGAACAAGGAAAGCATGATGAAGATTTTTTATCAGCGAATATGACATCAAAAGTCAAAGAACAAGTACGAACTATTCTTGCCGACTTTCCTGATGATCCTTATTGTAGTTATGGGTACTATGTCCTTGGTGAGTATGAAAATGCTTTACAATGTAATAAAGGAACAAGAATCAAGGATGTAATTATATATGCGCAAGCCATACAATTGTTAAAGCAATATAGACCTTATGACTTCCACGACAAACGAATTAAACTCTTAGATTCGGAAGTAAATGAATCACTTGAATTATTCTATTCCTACTTTGAGGATTCGAACAACGAAAAGTTACCTCATTTTACTAATTCTATATATTATGCAGCCTGGCTCCATGCTCACAAAAAAGAATATAAAAATGCATTACGTCTAATTAAAAAATATTCAGACAAAGCAACTTCTTATCGTCTATTGAGTCTCAAGAACTCGATACTCATTCAGCTTTCAAATACAATTGAAATTGATTCTTTCTCGACCGTTCTTGATGAATACTACAAAAATGAAAGAAACTACATCAGTGCAAATTTTCTACGTAAAATAGCGATGAAAACTAATCATTCTAACGTTGTAAAATTCATACAAACCATTGAAACGAATGAAGATGATATTATAAAATATTTGGATTTTAAGATAAGAAAACAATACTTAGATAATGATATTCATATCCTAATTGAATATCTGAAAGAAAGTAAATATTCATTGAACACCGCCAAATATATAAACGAATACTATCTAGTATTGCAATTAATCAAGACTAAAAATTTCAAACAATTCTTGACAAATTTGAAGAAATTAAATAGACAAGTTGACAATGATGTACTATTAAGATATGTCGAAGAAGCTCTACTAAGATTCAAAATTAAGAATCAGCAATACGCTCTTAGCTATATTGAAATTAGGAAATTGATAAATGAAGGATCTTTTAACAGAGCCCAAGAAAAAATAGAAAAATTCTTGGAAAAATACCCAAACAAAGATCTTACCGATGACATAATTGCCGAAGCGATATACATTAATTTCGAATCAAACAGACCATTGGAAGGGCTTAACCAGCTAAACGATTTAATCCTTAAATTTCCAAAGAGTAATGCTATTGACAACTCTTTCAATACAATTGCCAATTATTATCAGAAAGGGTGTTGTTGTGATAGTTACGAAAGAGCTAACATGAAAACAAATTGCAAATTAGCAATTCAGTACTCCCAATATATTATTGATGATTATAATATATCTTCATATGGTAAACAAGCTGAAAAGAGAATCGTACAATGTAGAAAAACCTTGAGACTGAATAATAATCGAAATTCCGTGAATAATTAGTAAGTCATTATAGCATAGTCTTCTTGATACGTTTCATATCATCATTCAGTCATAGTTGAATACTAATGACACGAAAAATTATAGCACAAAATCAAGATCCAAATCAAGTGAAATTAAATGAAATCAACAAAACCCGAAAGTCCTTTCGAAAACTATGAACCAAACATTGGTAAAAAGTTCAATAAGTACATAATACTAGAACCTGTTATTGATCAAGACTATGACTACTCAAAGGAAATTGTCCTAAGGGAGGCAGTCAGGAATTTATGGGGGAATATAATTGCGGCTCTAGCGGCCATAGGATTTGGTCTAATTCCTTTTTTTATGGATGTTCAATACGAGGATGCAATGTCAAAAACTATATTTAAAGTATTATCCATCTCTTTCGGAATTGGCGGACTATTCTTCTTGGTGGGCTCAATTTATAAACTTCTGAATCCCAGTGATAGGTCATATGCTATCATATCAAATAAAGGTATAAGAAGTTACAATAGCGAAACCAACAATTATATCAAGCTCAAATGGGAAGACATAAAGAAGGCGGTGCTCAAGCTCTATTCAAATACATATAATCCAGATACCTATTTGCTAATACTTACTAAGCAAGATCACCTAATAGATATACATCTCAATTATCTGGTTGATCCAAAGAGTAGGCTTTTTGATAAAGTAGAATTAAAGGGATTGATAGGTCATATGAATCCAAAACATGATGACATCAGGAAGTTTTTGGGGCAATATTTAGAAAGTGGAGATTAACACAGTACCACAGCATAAGAACTGTCAATCATGTATTGCACCAATTCTAGTATAACTCGTACGGGAAGAGAAAAATCCTTATTTTTCTTAAGATATCAACCTACGGGCTAAAGACTATTGACATCCTCCTCAAAAAGCCATATATTACACGTATAATTTAACACGTATGTCAACTAAACTAACATTGACCGTAGATGGTGACGTCATTGATTCTGCTAAGGAATATGCACGGAAACATAAAAGGAGTTTATCCAATATCATAGAGGAATATTTAAAATCATTGACAGGTCAATCTAAGCAGGAAGAAAAGCCAGATCTCAGTGCAATCGTCAAAGAATTAAAAGGATCGGTTCGAGATCCAAATCCAGATAAGTCCTATAAAGAGCTATTGGCTGATTCATTGGTTGATAAGCATTTGAGATGAAGAAGCTGTATCTAGACACCAATGTGTTGTTAGATTTCCTACTAGATCGTCCGCCCTTTACAGAGGACATCGCTGAATTATTACAAAAAGCAATAGTAGAGTCTATCAAGCTTTGTGTCTCCCCTATTTCTATAACTGACTCGTATTACATCATCAGTAAATCTGAAGGCAAGATTACAGCCAAGAAGAAAATACTTCAAATACTAAATCTTGTATCTATAGAAAATATCTCAGAATCAGCTATTAAAAAATCTGCGGTATCGGATTTTAAGGATTTCGAAGATGGTGTTCAATATTATTGTGCAGTAGAAGCAACGCATAGCATCATCGTCACCAGAAACGTGAAAGACTTCAAAGAAAGCGATCTTGCTATCATGACACCTAAGGAAGTCTTAGCCAAGGTTAAAGCTAGACTCTGATATAGTATTATTGTAAAAAGCTAAATAAAAAATAAAGATTATGAACCTACACCACAAAGGCAAAGAAGATTACACCAAGCAACTCCAAAAGAAAAGATATCAAGAGCTCAAAGATGTTCTAACCGATCAAAAGCCATTAGTTAAAAAAGCAACTTTACTTCGTAAGATCGTGAGCAAGTTTAGCAGACTTTTTCGCGATGCAGATGAAGCTCTTTTTATAAGGGCTTGATTCTCTCAACATGCCGTAAAGTCATGGTCTAACTCATAAGACTTATAATTTTTATACTTTTGCGAAGCGTAGAATAGATTTCTTTTGTTGAAAAATTCAACAAAATTTAAAGCGGTTGTAGCTTCAATTTTAATACTGATGATAAGTAACAAACCATGAAAAATTTATTTATTGTATCTAGTCTATTTCTGTCCACTATGCTGTATTCTCAGAAATCAGACTCATTATATCTTTTTGAGTGGTCAGAAAACAAAGTGCATCAAAGAATATATGTCAATATAGATGGAACAGAAAGATATTCATCCAAAAGTATGGATCGAGTAATTCCTCACAATAGGCGTATCGTAAAAAGGATTGGTGAAAAGTTATTTGTAACAAACGTTTACGGGAAAAAGCACAATAATAAAGGCTTCGATCAGGTCATTCTTCCGTATAATCATGTTGATGCCTTTTATGATAATGTGAAAATAGAGGAAGAATTCAGACTTTTATATCTGGGGTCAACGGAAGACTTCTATTATGGAAATGAAAAATATGAGCTATACACAATAGGGTCTGAAAAACCTATTTCTCCTCTGAAGTTCAAATCATTAAGACTATCCGACAACATATTACATTTTACAGATACTTTGGATAATGATGTATATCTCATTTTAAAAAACAATTTTCTCGAGTCAAGAATTGATTCATTAAAAAAAGATTTCTCAAGGGATAAATCAGAAGAGTTTCGCATTTATAGTGAACACGAAAACTATTTGATTTGCGGATTTGAGAAAGACAATAAGCAAAAAATGGTTAATGATTCATTGGATCAAGTATGGCTTCGAAATTTAGTCAAAACAGAATCTGGATTAGACCCAAATATAGGAATAGGTAAAGTGACAAAATCCAGTATTGATAGCTTATCAGATAAGCAAATTGAAAGTATTGCCAAAGAAGAATTGTTGTTACTGATGAGTCAGTCGATTATTGAAATGGAAAATGAGGAGCTCAATAAAAGGCGATCAAAGACAAAAAATCTAGATCAAAGATTCCCAATATTAAAAGATGCATCAATTACAGTTGACGAAGTGTATCAAATCCATGATAGCATTAATTATTATCGATTAACAAATAGAAGAGATGAATTTGCGATAATTGATAATCAAGGAAAATTAATTGTTCCTTTTTCCGTCAAAAAACTTGATATTGAAAAAATTGAAAACTCAGAGAAACATGTTATCAAGAAATTTGAGAGATCAGTGTTTTCCAATTTTCAATTAATCTCATTAACAGGGGAAATGCTTTTGAACGAAGCTATACGCAGTATAGAGGGATCTCGATTGAATGATGAAATAGTATATGTTTTTAAAGATCAGAACAAGCTAATGGGAATATTAAACCATGATTTCCAGCTATTTGCTCCTACTAGGTGTTATAAGACTAAAGTATTACTGAATAAATTAATTTTTAGAAGCGAGAAATACGGCAGGAATGCAGAACTTTCTTTAAACGGTAACACCATACTATCTTCAAAAGACGCTAAAATATCCGTTGATAAAGTGCCTAATACAAATCACATTTTAGTTAGTCTAAGGACAGGTAAGTATAATACAAAATTTCTCGTTAATGAGAATGGTAAATTGATCGTTCCACAGGAGTATGTGGAAACATTGAAAACCGATGGATACATTAAATAAATCAGGCCTAACTAACGAGAGATTGATTCCGTTAATTGAAAGTATTAGTAACCCAAAACCAAAATAATTACCCCCCTGCTAACTCCTACTCCTTTACCTTCTATTTATCACTTCAGTGCCCTACACTTATTATACTCAATTCCATGTGGCGACATAATAATGGGTAATTTCTTTAAGGGCTTCAACAATTGGTAAAAGTCCTATTTCCCCAATATGGTGTCTTGCGCTTTTTCAAACATATTCTTCTCCTTGATAAATACAAGTCTCTTTGATCATTATAATACCATGCAAATATTATGATGAATGAATTGGATTGAGATTACAAACCTCGACTATCTTAAGTTGATTAAATATGCTTGTTATGATAAGTATTAATCAATCACACTATCCCCCCAATTCGCAATTGCTTGTATGACAGGTATCAGTGTCTTTCCGAGTGGTGTCAGTGAATATTCTACTTTGAGTGGTGGCTTTTCGTAATACACGGATCGGAGTATGATACCGTCTGTCTCTAGTTTTTTGAGTTGTAGGCTAAGAGTTCTTTCCGTTACAGTGGGCATAGCTTTTCGGATTTCAGAGTAGCGTAAAGTACCCTCCATTAAATGATAGAGAATGACCGTTTTCCATTTACCACCAATAACACCCATGGTAAGGCTGGCGCAACAGGGATATTTTTGACCATTAAAAACAATATCTTTTGGGGCTTGGCTTGAATTCATGAGTACTATACTTTTTGACCGTTATTGCAAAAGTACTTTGCTATAATTAAGTTTGCAACTATAATAAGTATAGTATTAATAAAACCCTAATTATTATGAAAGCAATGCTCATCAAAGAATATGGACCTCATGCCAAATTCGAATCGCAAGAGATTGAAAAACCAAGCCCTAAAGCCCATGAAGTATTAGTCAAAATCGCGGCATCTAGTGTCAATACAGTAGATACGATGATCCGAACTATGGGACCTGATTTACCCCTTTCTTCAGCAGCGCCAGGCTTGTTAGGAATGGACTTCGCAGGGACTGTAGAAGCAGTTGGTGAAGACGTGAGTGGATACAAAGTTGGTGATGAAGTTTATGGATGTGCGGGTGGATTGGCTGACTTACCTGGCACCTTGGCAGAATATATATCAGCAGATCATAATCTAATCGCTTTGAAACCTAAGAATATCTCTATGAGAGAGGCAGCTGCTCTACCTTTAGTAGCAATTACAGCTTATGAAGGACTGATAAGAACAGGTGTAAAAGCAGGACAAAAAGTACTTGTTCACGGTGGATCGGGAGGTGTAGGACACGTAGCACTTCAATTAGCCAAAGAAATGGGTGCAGATGTTTATTCTACTGGAGGTGGAGACCATCAAACGGCACTCATCGAAAAGCTAGGAGCTACAGCTATAAATTATAAAACAAAGTCAGTTAAAGACTATGGGTAAGTATTTTGACAACGATCGTGGTAGTTTTGGCCCAGCGCATCCAGATGCTTATGAGGATGATATCATAAACAGCTTAATTAATAAAACGAATACAATCTTAGGATCAAAAAAGTAGTCTGTTCCATATAAAGCTTTAGAATAACATACGACTTGTAGTTAGCTTCAATCTTAATATCTTTGCGATCAAACGTAAATCATGCAGATACTAGATCATAAGGCCATCCGGCAAAAGATTACTCGATTGAGTTATGAGGTATTAGAAAGCCACTTCAATACTGATGATATACATCTCATAGGTATCAACAATAATGGGCTTCGATTTGCATCAATCTTGAAAGCATCACTGGAGTCGCTATCAGACAAAAACATTCATTTAAATAATATCAAGCTAAATCCAGCCGAACCTCTCTCCTCGCCCATAGAATTAGATGTTAATCAAAAAGGAATAGAAAATCAAGCAGTCATTATCGTTGATGATGTAGCGAATACGGGTAGGACATTATTCTATGCCTTCAAACCCTTTTTTGAAACTATCGTCTCAAGCCTAGAGGTTGCAGTACTCGTAGATCGTAAGCATAAAACCTTTCCAGTAAAAGTGGATTATGTTGGTCTATCGCTTGCGACTACTGTCAAGCAAAATATTAAGGTATTTTTAGAAGGCATGCAGTATCGCGTAGAATTGCATTGATACTATCGATAATTTTATATGAAAAGTATTTTATTTTATGTCGGTCTACAATTCTCATGGAGATTTGCTCATTGGACTTAGGTAGCACTATTTTGTGAAGGAGAGAGCCTATTTCTTTTCATCAGGGTATTCTACCCTCACATGATTGATAGATCTCAGCAAGTTTTTGAATGTAGACTTACAAATCTCCAACTCTTGGAAACTTAATTGTGTCTCTTCCAATTGGCCATGTGCAATTTTACCAGCGATGATACCATCTACGAGTTTATCTATATCTTGTCCAGTAGGATTCTTAAGGCTTTTAGAGGCGGCTTCCAAAGAATCAGCTATCATTAGAATAGCTTGCTCTTTGGTGGAGGGTTTAGGTCCAGGATATCGAAATAATCCTTCATCAAATTCCTGTTCAGGGTGATCTTTGAGTTGATTTCGGTAGAAATACTCAACCCTGGTCGTACCGTGATGCGTCTTGATAAATTCAATTAGCTTTTTAGGTAATCCTGCCTTTTGAGCCATCGTAATACCATTGGTCACATGATCAATGATCGCTTTTGCCGATTCAAAATTATTCATGCTATCATGCGGATTGGCATCATTACCTTGATTTTCAATAAAATTTTGAGGAGCAGATATCTTACCTACATCATGATACATGGCGGCTACTTTCACAAGCAAAGAATCTCCCCCAATTTTTTCCGTTGCCGCTTCGGCAAGATTAGCGACTTGAAGAGAGTGCTGAAAAGTGCCTGGTGCTTTAATCGTTAATTCTTTAAGTAAAGGTTTATTTAGATCAGCCAACTCAGCTAATGTTATCGATGATATGAAGCCGAATAGCTTTTCGAGCATGGGAATCAATGGATATGCTAAGAGTAGAAGTAATGCATTGAAAATCAGACTGCCATACTTTGCCCAATCGATTTCCATCAAGTTGCCATGAGTAATGATATTCAAACCCAGATAACATAATGCATAGGACAAGAATATAAATCCGATTGCCTTAAAAAATAGATTGAAGAATCGCGTTTCGTCTACCACAAGAACCGTAACTACACCCGCAAGTATCTGTATGAAAGTAAACTGGTACCCTTCTCGTGATAGAAAGCTGGCTATTAAAATCACCACGATATGCGTAAAGAGTGCTAAACGATCTTGATAGAAATTTTTGACAATGATCGGGACTATACAAAATGGTATCACGTACGTACTCAGATTAGTCTTGTCTTCAATCAAAAATACTGCATAGGCAAAAATCAAGGGCCAGATCAATATGAATAATAGTGTCCTAGTATTGAGATATACGTTGTTGAAATACTTCCTTAAATACAATAATAATGCACCGATGATCAAACAAGTCAACAATACATAACCCATAAATACCAGCCACGGTGACCGGGTATTATTTTGTGATTTACTAGTCGCTGCAAAGTAGGAGTTGAGAGTATCGTAGATACGCTCATTTATTTTTTCTTCGGCGGCAACGATGATTTGTCCTTTTTTGATACTTGCTTTAGTACTAGTCAATTTGGATAAACTCTTTTGTAAAAGCTGTTCTCGTACTTCCTCATTCAGTTCTAGACTCACTGGGATATCATCTGTCGTAAAAGATGATGGTAGAGTTAGACCTACACTCTCAAACTTTACCTTGAGGGCTGCTAAGAACTCTGATTGGGTTTTAATATTTTCAGAATCTAGAGACTTAAGCTTAGATCCATTTCGCTTTAGCTTAAACTCGGTATTGTCGTCATACCTAATGGTATTAGCTATAATTCCTTTTTTGATTGAATTATTGACAAAAGTTGTTAGTTCTTGATTGAATGTACCTTCTATGCGG
Organism: Saprospiraceae bacterium; assembly: GCA_020629715.1. Lineage (GTDB taxonomy): Bacteria > Bacteroidota > Bacteroidia > Chitinophagales > Saprospiraceae > JAHDGW01. Next base: position 21,402 of record JAHDCU010000002.1, on the reverse strand, counting down.
TCTATTTCTAAGGCACTCAGTAAATCATTGGCCATATTAGTTTTAGAAAATGGCGCTGATGAAAATACTAACGGAATGCTCTCGGCAGCCTGCTCCCTTGCCAAAATCAATTCTTCATCTGTACGACTTACATCAAATGCTTGCGAGGCAAATAGATCGTCATAGGCCCATTTATCGCCTAGACTATACCTATACTGCGACTGATTATACCTTGGAAACAATATGGCTATTGCCCCAATGATAAGCGCAACAACACCATATCTGATGAAATCACTCAGCTGTTTATTTTTGATAAAATCTTGATAAGCCATTAAAACAAAGATAATTTACTTTATCATACTACAATAGACAAACTATCTTGATTGCCATTTAATCTCTTCCGCACCTTCTACATGTGATATCAATCTAGAAAGGACAAAAAAGTAGTCTGATAATCGATTCAAATATTTTATGATAGGAATGTCTAGTTCGGCTTCTTTGGATAAACTGATAACTCTACGTTCTGCACGACGGCATACTGTACGGCATATATGAGCCATTGCATTAGCAGCTGATCCGCCTGGAAGAATAAAGGACTTCAGAGGATTCAACTCTTGGTTATAATTATCTATTGCATTTTCTAGTGCTTCAATATCTGATAGCTCTATACCTGGCAGCTCAATACCTGAAGCAGGATCTACTGCCAATACAGATCCTATATCAAATAATCGATGTTGGATTTTCAATAATAATGCTTGAATATTATTGTCTTTGATATGGGTAATCAATAGTCCGAGCTGACTATTTAATTCATCTATAGTACCATATGCTTCTATGCGTAGATCATCTTTAGAAACTCGTTTACCTCCAAATAAAGAAGTCTCTCCTGTATCGCCAGTTTTGGTATATATTTTCATAGGATTACTACTCTACCTTATATTATAATTATGATCAGGATTATCGGCGGTAGTAATGTTAGTATTTTTCATATCTGATTCTACTACGCCATCCCTAAGTCTAATCACTCGATGTGCATGGTCGGCGATATCAGGTTCATGAGTGACGAGTATTACTGTATTTCCTCTACGATGAATGTCTTCGAAGATGGACATGATCTCGATCGAAGTTTTGGTATCCAAATTCCCTGTAGGTTCATCGGCAAGGATTATAGCCGGATCATTGACCAATGCTCTTGCAATAGCAACTCTCTGTCGCTGACCACCTGAGAGCTCATTAGGTTTATGATCTATTCGATCACCAAGACCCACAGCTTCCAATACTTCTTCGGCTTTCTTATTGCGTTTGCTTTTGGATAATCCGCTGTATACAAGCGGTAAGGCGACATTCTCCATGGCACTCAACCGGGGTAATAAATTGAAAGTCTGAAAGACAAAACCTATTTCTCGATTACGTACTTCTGCTAATTCACTATCCGTCATGAGGCTTACATTGGTGCCATTCAATACATACTCACCAGAAGTAGGAGTATCGAGACAACCTAATAAATTCATCAAAGTAGATTTACCTGATCCTGAAGGTCCCATCAGCGCCACATATTCATTATTGGTAATATCTACAGAAATGGATTGAAGAGCTCTTACTTCTTGAGAACCCATGACGTAGGTTTTGCTCAATTGTTGTACGGAAATTAATGACACGATATTTTATTATTGATCTCCTAAAGTTAAACCCTTCTCAGAGAGTAGTCACTAAATATTCGACTAATCTATGGATTAAGTGACTAAGATTTTTTTCATGCTATGTTCTGTATTAAAGATTATCTTATTGATAAGGTGAATTATTCACAAAATAAAAATGGTCAATATCCTTTAAAATTAGCGCATATCAGATTTAGTAGTATTTTTACGAAACTTAATTTTAATCAAGCCAAGATGATACAACACGTTGCCGTTGCTGGAAACATAGGTGCAGGCAAAACTACGCTCTCTGAACTACTTTCAAAACATTATGACTGGCACGTGCAATATGAAGATACCAGTACCAATCCATATCTAAGTGACTTCTATAATGATATGAAACGCTGGTCATTCAATCTTCAAATTTACTTTTTACATAGCCGATACCAACAAATACTTCAGATCAGGAGCGGTAAAAATACTGTTGTACAAGATCGTACGATCTATGAAGATGCTAATATTTTTGCGCCGAATCTTCACGATATGGGATTGATGTCGACTCGTGACTTCAATAATTATCAGTCACTATTTGAGACGATGGCCAGTCAAGTAAAAGGTCCTGACTTACTCATTTATCTAAAGGCCAATATACCTACGTTAGTGGAGCATATCCAGACAAGAGGTAGGGACTATGAGGGCAATATGAGTCTCGATTATCTTAAAAAGCTCAATCAGAGATATAATAACTGGATCAGTAACTATCGAGCGGGTAAACTATTGGTGATTGATGTCAATGATCTGGATTTCAAAAATAATAAAGAAGATCTAGGAGTGATCATCAGTAAAATAGACAGTGAACTACACGGGTTGTTTTAATATTGCGTTATTGTACCAAAACACTTTGTTAAGCCATGTTAGAGACTATACTGAACGAGATTGAGCCCTATGATGCAACGCTTGTTGCTGTAAGTAAAACTAAACCAGCTGCTCGAATTGAAGAAATGTATCAATTGGGCCAACGTCATTTTGGTGAAAATCGTGTTCAAGAATTAGTAGAGAAATATGAGCAACTGCCTAAAGATATTTTATGGCATCAGATCGGCCATCTTCAGACCAATAAGGTGAAATATATTGCTCCGTTCGTACATCTTATACATGCTGTAGATTCTGAAAAACTTATCAATAAAATCGATCAAGAAGCGGAAAAATCCAATCGCAACATTAATATCCTTCTTCAATTGAAAATAGCTAAAGAGGATAGCAAATACGGTCTATCACAAGATGATTTATTGAAACTTGCAAAAGACATCTCCGACTATAAGTGGAATCATATAAACTTGGTCGGCCTTATGGGGATGGCAAGTTTCGTGCAGGATAAACGGCAAATAAAAGAAGAGTTTAAAGTACTTAAAAATAGCTTTGATCATATTAAATCACAAGCATGGTGTCCATCTGAATTTTCTGAAATATCCATGGGTATGTCAGGAGATTACAAGATTGCGCTTGAAGAAGGCAGTACGATGATTAGAGCAGGTAGCCTGTTGTTTGGAAGTAGATAGATTTATCGTTTTACTCTTTTACAAACTTCAACACGTGATACTGATTGTCAAGCTTTAATTCTAGGAAGTAAACTCCACTAATTAGCTTTGACACATCTATATTATTTCCTATCCTAACAGCATGTAAAATCAACCTTCCTTGCACATCGTAGATATTACATTCTAAATTTTCGACACTATCTACATTAATGGTCAATTCATCATACACAGGGTTATTCTGTATGCTATATTCAGATTCAGTTTTGGTTTCTGTGGTGGATGTTTCCTGTTTGGTATCTAAGCTCGTTTCATATATGGATAGTCCACCTCTTAGGTTGCCGAAAACGACGTCTAGTTTTCCATTGTTATTAATATCAGCATAGGTGGCAGTCAGTGCAACGCCTTGATTAGGCAATTCAAAATCTACATTGAAAGCATCGAATATTCCTGAAACTTGATTAACTATATTATGGTATCCAAAAATTTGACCTCCTTCAGACCCTACAAGTAAGACTGTTTCATTTTCCAATACAGCAAGGGATGGGCTAGATGACCGCCTAGAACTACCTAATACGAAGGTATTGATCTCACCAAGCACTGGATTGTTGACTGCAGACTCAAGATCCGAATCAAACATTGGATTACCCACAGTTCCGATATTTTTATAAAAACTTACACTACCTATGATTCCATCCGTAGTGACATTCCCATTTTGTTCGCCTACGATGAGGTCCCCTAGTCCATCTTGATCCAAATCATAGATGAGTGGCGAAGCCAGACTACCAGGCTGGATATCCATAAATTTATATATGCCCGGGGCAAAATCCATTGGATTATTGGCTCCAGCAATATTTTCAAAATAAAATAGATATCCACTTCCAGTCCCAACGACCAAATCAATATCATCATCACCATCTAAGTCACCGAAACTAGGTGCTAATCTGAATAATGTGTTATCTGCTATAGATCTGAAATTCATAAAATCATCGTTAGATAATTCAAATTTAGGATCAGATTTAGAACCTATATTTCTGAAATAGACTAATCGCCTATCATATTCTACTCCATTGGTGAATTCGCCGCTTGTACCTACCACAAGATCTAATAATCCATCTTGATCGATATCTACAAAAGCTGGTCTTGTATGGCTGCCGAGATCAATCATATCTTTCACAAATAGATCTGATTGCCTATACTCAAAAGTTGGATTTTCATCTGTGCCCACATTTTCATAATACCAAAGGCAATTATGGTTTTCAAAGCTTCCCTCATTATTTGGGGCTGCTAAGAAATCACGTTTACCGTCACCATTGACGTCAGTATGAAAGGCAGCATTGAAAATATCAATTTCTACAGGAACATCGTAGCTGGGAAAAGTAGCATCCTGGGCTGTGATAAAGGCATTTTGATTATCTCCACCATTTTCAAGATAAACAATATTTGAGCTAGCCAAATCACCTAAAAACATATCTAAATCACCATCACCATCATTGTCAAATGCCGTAACACATGAGCCTGAATGTCTTAAACCTAATGAAGGATCTTCATCGTCTAGCATAGCTTCTGCGCAATCGGTGGAAGTATCACTAAGTAGTACTTCTTGAGTAAATTCTGCTTCTAGGAATTTACCCCAGCATAGATCTTCTAATTCAAACTCAAAGGCATCTAATCCAAGTCCACGCTCCACAGCATAATTTTTATAGTACCAAATATAAGAGCCACCACCCTCGAAATTTAATACATCCACGTCACCATCACCATCCACATCGATGATCTCTGGTTGGTCGCCAAAGTTGACTGAAATATTGGTATATGTGGTAAATTGCTGCGCAAATAATATATTATTCGTATTATCTAGCTCAACATCTTTCATGTGCAATTGACCGTCTATGATCTCTCCTTTCTTAACAAAAATACCAGGAACGGGAGTGACAAGGGTAAACATATCTTCTATCCCATCACCGTTGTAATCGCGAATAACCATCCACTCTCTCACAGTACCGAAATTATCTTTATACTCTTCTGCATAGACATACTGACCATCTATGCGTAAAAGAGGAATCAGCTGATCACCATCTCTATCCAATATTAAAACATCTTGGACACCGTCACGATTAAGGTCTGCATTATAGATTTGAGGCGTATTCATGCCTCCTGTCCAAGGGTTGAGCACATCATGTCCATTGGATGTAAAGGGAATGTTTAATGGCTTGAGCGACTGTCCGGATATATGAAATGACCTAACCAAACTAAAGAACAATACTATCCAAAATGAGATTCGCATGAAATAAATTTTATGATCCAAAATCTTTTTGCAATTTACGGTAGAACTAGAACATAAACCATCTCTACTGTGAAGAAGATCTCGCAATTCTGTTTTATCCTCGTTTTATCCGTCTTTACGACTCATCTCGGAGTCATTGCTCAGGATGAAGGCGCATTGGATATGATTGTTCAAGATAGCACGATACCTGAAATACCTCAATTGCAAAGACTTGAGAATGTCAAAAGTGCAAGCTTCGTAGTATATGAAAGTGCAATCAAATTACATATTGATGCCAATCCTAATACAGGAACATTTGCATTATCCATTAATGGCGATACCCAAGAAGTAGAGTTCCAAAATGGTATATCTAGCAATGAATATCTTCCTGATCAGAAAGGGGCACTCATATTCCTCACATACAAAAGCACAGAAGGAAATGCTCAGTCACTTTATCACATATCCAGTAGCAGTAAAGGTAATAATCGCGTCAAGAGTATTCCACTCTGGTTATCATTGGTGCCTCCATTGATTGCTATACTGTTGGCTTTAGTATTCAAAGAAGTAGTCACATCATTGATTATCGGTATTTGGTCGGGTGCTTTTATCGCTGGCGGACTAAGGATTGATTCGATCTATTGGTTTTTAGTTAGTTTTTTAGAAACTGTACAAAAGTATGTTGTGAATGCACTGACAGATTCTGGGCATATTTCCGTGATCGTATTCTCATTGCTTATAGGTGGTATGGTAGCCATTATTTCTAAAAATGGTGGAATGGCAGGTGTAGTTCTTGCTTTGTCCAAGTATGCAAAATCACCTAGAAGCACTCAGTTTATTACTTGGTTATTGGGGGTAGCGATATTTTTTGATGATTATGCTAATACATTGATCGTAGGTAATACCATGCGATCGGTAACTGATAAATTTAAAATATCTCGTGAAAAGCTTGCTTATATAGTGGATAGCACCGCTGCACCAGTATCAGCGATATTCTTTATTACGACATGGATAGGTGCAGAGCTAGGTTATATAGATGATGGATTGCAAAAGATCAATTTGCCCTTTGATGTAACTCCTTATTCAGTATTTATCTCTAGTTTGAAATATAGTTTCTACCCTATCTTGACTTTGATATTTATGCTGATTTTAATTTATAAGGCAAGGGATTTCGGACCGATGTTTAAAGCAGAATATCGTGCAAAAAGTACTGGTCAAGTATCCCCAGCTTCCAATAAAAATGAAGATGAACCTGATATGGAGGATTTAACTCCAGTCAAAAATGCACCTCTCAAATGGTACAACGCTGCCATACCCGTATTCACTGTTATATTAATGACCATTTTCGGACTCGTAGATACCGGTATGCAGAGTTTATATCAGAAATTGTCTTCTCTTGATGGTGTTGTTATAGATGCCTCTTGGTCAACGATTTGGGCCAATATGAATGTATTACTTGGTGATGATGAGATTTCATTTTTTTCTAAGCTTGGAAAACTTATAGGCTCTTCTGATTCATATGTGGCTCTATTATGGGCATCTCTTTCTGGAGTTATTATGGCTCTAATACTCACGTTAAGTCAACGGATTATGAGTCTATTTGATTCTATGCATTGGTTAGTTACTGGATTTAAAACAATGCTACCTGCTTTGATTATACTAACGTTAGCATGGTCATTAGCCATCACAACTGACGAGTTACATACGGCGGAGTTTTTGAGTTCGAGTCTTGAAAACAGCATCAATCCTTACATACTTCCTGTAATCATATTTATCATGTCGGCATTTATTGCATTCTCTACAGGATCAAGTTGGAGTACGATGGCGATCCTCTACCCGATTGCTATCCCGACTGCTTTTGCCATATGTCAAGCCAATGGATTGGATATGGAGATCACCTATGAAATTATATTAAATGTAATTGCCACCGTACTTGCGGCTTCAGTCCTAGGTGACCACTGTTCTCCGATATCGGATACTACGATTTTGAGCTCTTTAGCTTCTGATTGTAATCACTTAGATCATGTAAAAACTCAAATGCCTTATGCCTTGACTGTAGGTGCATTTAGTATCCTTGCTGTAGGTCTATCCACCTTTTTAGGTGGAGGATGGATGATATCCGGTGTACTTATACTCTGCGCTGTGATTGGACTTTACTTTATAGTGCAATTCGTTGGAAAGGAAGTAAAGGTTTAAAATCTAAATACTAAAGAACAAATCATTAGGAATAATGATTCCAATGAGACATTATAGATGGTATCTTTGTAGTTAAATTTTGGTGATAAGTACATGATACTAATCATGCACATGAACATGTCAAACTGTATACAGTTATCAAACATTCACCAAGCTTGCATTGAGAAAAAGTGATATTATCTATTTCTACCTTCTAGCCAATAATCAATACTATATCTACCCGCTCCAATCAATCCGATGACCATATACATACCCATGTAGATGATAGCCAGTTCTTTCTTACCCCAAGGATCACTGCCATGAACGATAAACGCAGCCACCAACATAGTAATAATCAGCGGAATAGTGGACCATTTTGTCTTAAAACCTACGAGTATAAATAATGCACAAACAAATTCAGCAAATACTGTCAATACCAATGAAATTTCTGGACCTACTCCTATAGGATCTGCAAACCCCATATCACCACTAAGTAATTTCATCAATTTTGGGACTCCATGTGTCAGCATGTATCCTCCTGCAATAATTCTAAGTATAAGTTTCCCTAAGTCTGTATTTTGAAACATAATGAGTTGGTTTTATATTATCAAAATACAAAATTCTATCATAATACTAAAAAGACCATTTGGATCCTACCACGATATTACGACCTAGATCATCGGCAAAATATCTCAATCGATTCAAATAATCTCGATACGATACATTAAACAGATTATCAATGCTGATGTATGATCTAAATCGCTGATTACCCAATAAAATATTAGAAGTCACTGATAATCCTACTAAGCTATACGCATCAGGAGTAGGGGTAAAATCCTGACTATCCAGCACTCTATTTTGTCGAGCATTGTATTCATGATTAAGTTCGATTTTGAGATTTTCAAATCTCGTTTTTCTTAGTTCAATGGCTTTAGCAACTTCGTACTGAATACTACTCGATAGCTTGTGAGAAGGTATATCTATGATAGCTAAATCTCGATCTAAATCATCAGCAATTACATTACTATATTTCAGTTCTAGATGGATTTGTTCTGTGATTTTAATATTAGATTCTAAATCCAAGCCTAGAAGTCGGGCATCGGTTTGTATATATCGAAAAACCGGAAATGATCCTCTTATGGTTAAGCGTAATTCTCCGGTGGGATTCAAGTAGATATAGTCATCTATATACTGGAGATAGGATAATGCTTGAAATTGAAAATTGCTACCATTGTCATACGAATAAGAAAAGCTAGTCTTCAATGATCGCTCGATATCAAGATCTATATTTCCTTCTTCAATACCACTGACTCCTTGATGCAGTCCTTGACTATACAATTCATTGATACCAGGGCTTCTACTTGCCCATCCTAAATTCATCAAGAAGGATTGTCGTTTTGATATCAAATATTTGATACCAGCTATACCGCTGACATTTGCAAATCGATTCTGATATCTAACTAACTCTGTAGGTCCTGAAAGTGGAAAAGTAGCAACACTTTGATATCGATAGTCCAACCTTGATCCTACTGAATACTCTAGTCGCTCATTACTTTTTGTGAGATTGAAAAATATCCCTTGTTCATGAGATACATAATTAGGAATCAAAGGAAGATTACCTGTGCCTGCGACATTATTATTATCAATAAAATTATATTGATATCCTATTTTAAATGCCCAGTCCCTTGAGAAATTGGTATGATACTTAAATTCTGTGAAACTTGTATACTGCAAAAGATGAAGTGCAGGTGTAGTGCTTCTCCCTCCCCTCCTGACATCAAACTCCCTTCGGTTATTTGCTTGAAATGCTGCTTTGAATGTCATCCAGGTGTCGTCATCTATATACTTTTTGACTTGTACCTTGGCAAGATGATGTGAAACAAGTTGACGTGGTGCATTTATGGAGTAACTAAAGTTTTCTTCCGTATAATATGGCTCTTCTGCTTCAAGGGCAAAACCAAGATCTGTGAGATTCCCAATCAAAGATCCACGTAAGATCCCAATCTCAGTATTAAAAGTACTTGTATAGAAATCAATGAACCAATTGTCACTATAGCTTTTCTCAAGTTGCAATGCAGCATTAAGCTCTTGGACTCCAGTATTATTTAAAAAGTATTCTGCGGTTTTGCTATCTCCTGATTTTTTTGCCGTTAAATTTAATCTCCAAGCTAGTTGATTTTCTTGATGTTGTTGAATACTTGAATTGATGGTATGCCCCCTACCGTTGGTATTAAATGAATAGTTGATCTGGCCATGTATATGAGGTTCCAGCTTAATATTAGAAGGCTCCACCACTAGTACAGGACCTAGATTTGATCCAGGGTATTCTAAACTTCCAACACCTTTAAGTACAGATATTTTTTGAGCTACTAATGGGTCGATTTCTGGAGCATGATCAGCACCCCATTGTTGACCACTTTGAGCAATACCATTATTCAATATGGTCAATCTATTGCCTGTAAGCCCATGTACGATGGGTTTTGCGAGTCCTGCTCCTTTTCTGATAACTCTAACCCCACTGATACTTTCTAGTTGATTACCAAGGCTTTTATCTTGACGATCCTTTATTTTTTGACTAGTAATCACTGACGATTCTTCTAAGATTACAGCCTCATATCGCCCTGTAACGTCTAATTCTTCTATCAAGTGATGTGTATGGTTGAGATAGATTGCTAGTAAAGTATCACTTTCGATTTCCAGGTGAAGATATTCCTCTTCACATCCTATATGCGTAATAGACATATGTAGGTGTCCCCTACATTGATTTTTAAATAAAAAAAATCCAGTGCTATCCGTAGATATACCTGCACCGGATTCTTCTATGAAAACGTTAGCATAAGATAGAGCAGCTCCAGTACTCTGATCTAATATTTTTCCAGCAATAGTAGTATTGCACTCTTCTTGTGCCGCTGTAGTCAGCGAACTAAGCACAAATAACCATACTATGCCGTATATAGTATTACTCAATTACAACAGGAAATGTTACTTCAACATCGGTTTCTCCTCCTGCATTCGTGATATCACCCTCTGATACACCTGAAGCAGATTTTTCGGGCTCATGTATCAAAGTAATAGTTAATGTACCTGTACCAGCATCACCAGTTGTAACAGTTGTTGAAAGACCTAGTGGGTTGCCACTGCCATCTTGATCATTATACGTCCATGTAGCATTGAGACCTCCAAATGCTAAAAAAACTTGATGCTCATCATCTTCTTCGGCAATCTCTTCTGTGATATCCTCTACATCACTTGTGCTTTCATCAAGAAATTGTAATTCTAGAGAGTAAGAAGAATTTGCGGCTAAAGTACCACCGGTAATCGTAGCTTCGTTGCCACCATCTCCATCTGTATCTTCAAATCTTAAGACTACATCAGGAGTATCTCCTCCAGATAACGTAGCTATCACGGTTGTGATTAACTCTTCAGGATTTTCTACTTCTGGATCATCATCACATGATGTAAAAGTCAATGCACAAGCTAAAAGGGATAAATAAATAAAATTTTTCATATGTAGATTTTATATTAAGAGTTATAACGCAACACTGTTGCAAATATATCTATAAACGCTATCAAATGAAATTCTGTTATCCTTTTATTTTAAAATTTTAGAATTTAACAAATCGGGTGACTAGTATAATGCAATAGAAATGAGATACTGCAACAAGCGGTATCTCATTTTTAAAATATTGATCTTAATTAAGTAGATGCTAATAATTACTTTGGTAATACTACGGCATCAATAACGTGGATGACTCCGTTAGAAGCATCTAGATCTGTCGCTGTTACAAATGATTTACCGCCATTTTCGTCCTTTAATACTACACTTCCGTTCATGAGCATGGCAGAAAGGTTAGCTCCTGATACTGTTTTCATGGTAAAGCTCCCACCCGCAGCATTGATACTAGCCAGTATGGTACTTGCGTCTAATTTTGCTGGTACCACGTGGTAAGTCAAAATTTCAGTCAATTGTTGTCTGTTTTCTGGTTTTAGCAAGGTCGATACCGTACCCTCAGGTAGTTTATTAAATGCGGTATTAGTGGGTGCAAATACAGTAAAAGGTCCACCACTTTTTAATGTATTGACTAAATCTGCTGCTTTAACAGCAGCGACCAAGGTTGTATGTACTTCGCTGGAAATGGCAATATCTACTACATCTTTACTATGATGGCTTGTCTTATATGTCTTGCCATGATGCGACTTGTTACTGCTGCATTGTGCAGTTAATAAACTAGAAGAAAATACAAAAAGAGAAACGAGTGTTAGAAATAATACTTTTTTCATTAGTGAAAATTTGATTAGGTTTTCCCAAGCTTGCTTTCTTGGCAAACAAGGATTTTAAATTAATGTCACTTTCATATACCGAGTATTTTGACTTTTGGATTTTTTCAGTTGAAAAAACTTTATACCATCCCTTCTGTTAAATCCCTATATTGAGCAATCAGCATAAAATAAAACCCAATACATCTTTCGATATAGAAAGGTTGTATGACGATTATAGTCATGCTCTATATGGTGTGATTGCAAGAATCATAAAAGATGAGTTTCTCGCAGCTGAGGTATTGCAAGACACTTTTGTGAAAATCTGGAAATATCAAGATCGCTATCAAAATAATAAGAGTTCTTTATTTACTTGGATGATGCATATCGCAAAGAACACTGCAATCAATGCATATCACTCCAAAGCGAATAAATATTCAAAAAACACTGCTGGTATATCTGATCTGCATGAAAACTCAGGGCTTAGGGTGGCCAGTATTAATACGGATACCTTAGATTTAAAAAACAGTCTTTCAAAAATAGATGATAAATATAGAGAGATCATAGAGCTTATCTATCTACGAGGATATACTCATAAAGATGCGGCTCGGTATCTTATGTTGCCTATCGGTACGGTAAAATCGAGAATCAAAATAGGAATCCGAGAATTGAGATCAATATACACGGCTAAACCTGCAGTAACTGGAACTATAATTTCTCTTTTACTTAGCATAAACTTCTTTACAATATGATGAGTAGAGAAGAAATATTAGAATCAGGCCTTATAGAGCAGTATGTACTTGGTCTAATGAATCCAGATGAAATTGCTGAATTAGAATCATATTTTGAAAGATTTCCAGATCTAATAGAATATCGCCAAGCAATCGAGCAAACGATGGAAAAAATTGCATTTGATAATGCAATAGAACCTCCTCCTGATGTAAAGGCAAAAATCATGAATGAGATTAATACTCTTTCCGGTATCACCACTCAGTTTGATATCAAGACTACTAAAAATAGCAATCGCTGGTTGACGCCTCTTTTAGCCGTAGGAGCTCTGACTGCAATATTGTTTGGTTATTTATATTTTGACATGCTATCAAGCTATCACAATCTAAAATCTGATTATAGTACTCTTTTTGCCAATTGTGAAGAGGCTAACCGTATCATCGAGAAACAAGAAGCCCATATGGCTTTTATTAATAATCCAAATACTCAGGCCGTTATATTATCAGGTACAGCATTATCACCTAATAGCAGCATGCTTGTGCATTGGAATAAAGTGGAACAAATTGCATCAATGAATTTTAGCAATTTACCACCAGCACCAGCAGGTAAAACATATCAACTATGGGCAGATATAGATGGTGAAATGGTTGATATGGGTATTTTAAATTTTGAGAATAATGACATGCCACAAATTCCTTTTATGGCCAATGCAACATCCTTAAATGTCACATTGGAAAAAGCAGGAGGAGCCGATCATCCAGATGTTTCTCAGTTGTTTGTCAATGGTCTTATTATTTAAGTATCATGGCTTGATTATAGCTTGAGATCATATCAAAGTTCATTTAGCAACAATTCATTCATTTCTTTAAACTAAAACATACCTTTGTGGTGTTTTTAAGAGAATTATCATCAACAAAAAATTATTTGCGACATGCAAAATGTACAATCAAGACCCAAGTATAAAGTCAAAGATATTGATCTGGCAGAGTATGGAAGGAAAGAGATCATGTTGGCTGAGGCCGAAATGCCAGGATTAATGGCACTTAGAGAAGAGTATGGTGCTAGTAAACCACTGAAAGGAGCAAGGATAGCGGGTTGTTTACATATGACTATTCAAACAGCAGTGCTAATTGAGACACTTGTAGAGCTTGGTGCTGAGGTCACTTGGTCATCATGTAATATATTTTCTACTCAAGATCATGCAGCGGCAGCAATTGCAGCGGCGGGTGTACCAGTATATGCTTGGAAAGGTCTAAGTGAGGAAGAGTTTTGGTGGTGTATCGAGCAAACCTTATTTGCATTTGAAGACGATAAACCACTAAACCTAATCTTAGATGATGGTGGTGATCTCACTAATATTGTATTGGATAAATATCCAGAACTAGCTAGTGGTATCCGGGGATTAAGTGAAGAAACAACTACTGGAGTACATCGTCTATATGAACGTGAACGAAACGGTACATTACTTTTACCTGCAATCAATGTCAATGACTCCGTAACGAAGTCAAAATTTGACAATAAGTATGGTTGTAAAGAATCTTGTGTAGATGCTATCAGAAGAGCTACTGATGTCATGATGGCCGGTAAAGTAGCTGTAGTAGCTGGATACGGAGATGTGGGCAAAGGAAGCGCCGCCTCATTACAAGGTGCAGGATGCAGAGTAATTGTCACAGAGGTAGACCCTATATGTGCCTTACAAGCTGCAATGGATGGGTTTGAAGTGACTAAGATGTCTAAAGCAATACCTAGAGCTGATATTATAGTAACAGCAACGGGTAATAAAGACATTATCTCAGGCGAGCACTTCGAATTGATGAACGATAAAACTATTGTTTGTAACATCGGACACTTTGATAATGAAATCGATATGGCTTGGCTCAATAAAACACATGGAGATAGTAAAGTGACGGTAAAACCACAAGTTGACCTTTATAATATCAATGGAAAAGACATTATCGTTTTAGCAGAAGGGCGACTAGTAAACCTTGGATGTGCAACAGGCCACCCATCATTCGTGATGTCTAATTCATTTACAAATCAGACGCTTGCTCAGATCGAGCTTTGGGAAAAGAGTGATCAGTACGAAAATAAAGTATATACTCTACCCAAGCATCTAGATGAAAAGGTAGCTAGATTACACTTGGCTAAAATTGGTGTAGAACTAGAAGAGCTTTCTAAAGAACAAGCTGAATATATTGGTGTGGAGCAACAAGGTCCATTTAAACCAGAATATTATAGATACTAAATTAAGGTATTAATAAAAATGAAAGGCGCTCTATTGGAGCGCCTTTTTAGTTTCAGTAATATACCACATTATTATGCAGCTAATTCATTTCGCCAATTAGGGTTATATGATTTACCACCTGCACTTTGGATTGCATTTCTTTTGTTTAGTGCAATACGAGCAGAAAAGAATCTACGAGGCTTAAGTCCTAAAATAAAAGGGTTAGAAGATTTAAAATTTCTCATTGTATTTAGTTTAATTTGGTTAGGTCAAATAAGATGAACTTTTGATTTTAGGCTTGGATTGCATGCCATTTACTTCATCCGTTCAGGTACCATAAATACGGTTCTCAAGTCCTCGAAGTTGCATTTAAAATGGATGTATCGGTCAACGTATCATAATACTCGATAAAGGAGAAAAACATCTTGATCAGTGCATGATTATACGCGACTTAGCTCCTAAGTCGAGTTTTCTGACCTTACCATAAGATATTTTTGTGAATCTTTTTAATACGACAATATTGATATCTTGTGACTATGGATATACGGGCAAGCTTAACGAAAGAACACTCCAAACAAGCGGCAGAAAGAATACGTGATGCGGTATTACAAGACTCCTTGCTTATGGGTGATCTTATGAATTGTTTTTTTGATGATGATTGGGTCATGAACCAACGAGCAGCTTGGCCAATGTGTAAAATAGCCATTAAAAAACATGAATTGATATATCCATATCTGCCAATGATGATTGATAAGCTTCATGATGCTAAGCATGATGCAATCATCAGAAATACAGTTAGGATTCTACAGGATATAGATATTCCAGAAGACCTACAGGGGGTTGTATTTGAAATCTGTTTCGATTATTTATTAGATGTGAAACGGCCAACTGCAATACGAGCATTCTCTGTCAAAACGCTCTTTAATATTTCTAAAAACTTTCCTGAACTACAAGAAGAACTGATATCAGAACTAGAAATCCAAAAAGAGACAGGAACGGTAGGATTCAAAAATCGATGTAGAAATACACTTTATGATTTATACAAGCTCAAGTCATGAAACATTTGGCATTGTATTAAAATTCTTATATTTAAGTATGAAAGTGGTTAATGTTTTTCTTTGGTGCTTGTCTCTATTCTTATTTTCATGTGGAGTCCAATTTGAGCCTGTTGGTAATTATACTGACTATGACATTGATCAAAAGAATCGAAATCGTTCAATAGATCTGCACCCTTACCGAGGAGCTCCGCTAAATGCGGAAGAAGGTAAGTGTTATGCTAAATGCCTGATTGAGGATCAATACGGACAAGAGATTATAAGTTTGATTGAATATACAGGAGACGATTATGAAAGTGAATATATTGAACTACAAACAGTAGAACTATCACCAGCCACTGAGAAGTGGGTTAGAAAGATAGCAGATCCAAGTTGTTTATCAGACAACCCGGATGACTGCTTAGTATGGTGTTTAGTTGAAGTGCCAAGTGAAGAAATAGAACGTTATGTTGTACTAGATACAACTATCATACAAGATTATGTAATCGAAGAATATGATCAAAAATATCTCATAAAAGCAGGTGGATTTAATGAATGGAAAGAGGTAGTTTGTGCCAAGGATATTACTACGAGTTTTATCCAAACAATTGAGCAGAGACTATTTGAAGAAGGATATATTATGGAGCTTATTGGAGATGGGGTCAATAGTGCTTTCATCAAAAGTGCCTTAGCCAAGTATCAAAAAGAAAATGGACTCCCTTTGGGAAATTTTAATTTAGAAACGATCAAAGCATTAAATGTAAAATACTAAGATGATTACTATTCTTCTATCATTCCTTATCACAATCTCAAATAATACCAATCCAAAAAGTACCAAACCCTGCCAAGTAAAGTGCAAAATCCCCGATCAATATGAAGAAACATGGATGAGCTATGCCAAATATATTGGCTCAGATGATAGTGATTATACGAGAGAAAGAACATGTGAAGTTCATGAAGAAGGAGAAAAATGGGTGAAGAAAAAAGCTGATCCTAGCTGTATATCGTCCAACCCCGATGACTGTGTTGTTTGGTGCCTTGTAAAAACGTTAACTGATACAATACATTATACCGAGGTTACAGATACTGTATTGGAAAAACGCTTTGTTATGGATTCAATCATGATAAAGCGACAGTTGGTCAAAAAAGCCCATAAAGCATATGTCGATGCTCCTTGCAAAGATGAACTTACAGATGACCTGTATCTTTTGATAGAAAATCAGCTAATTGCTTTGGGATATACGATTGATGAAACTCAAAAGAGGCGCCGAAGAAGACAGTTAAATCAAGCTATTGCGGATTACCAATTGGATCATAATCTGCCTAGAGGCAAAATCAATATTGCCACCTTAGAGGCCTTATCCATTTACTGATCAGTATCGTTGAGTAATACTCTCGCCGTTGGATGTAATTTAGCTCCACTTTCTGTGCATCTTACCTCCAGATAGAATTCTGATTTTACACCCTTGACCCACTTAGCTAGCTTCATAAATCCACTAAATACGAGATTACGATTGGCATATTGATCTATTTCTGAATATTTCAGTTTATACGGAAGTTTTACATCTATAGCATACTCTTCGCCTTTATCTAAGGGAAGTGGATCACCGTACTCCCATGTACCTAAAACATACTCATCCACCCTTAAGTCTCTCTTTTTACCACGTTGGTAGACTTCTATCAATTTTACAGAAATATCATCAAGTCTAGTTTTACGATAAGATGAAATGCGCAATTGGAATAGAATATTATTATCCTCTGAAGGGAACTCAGAGATATTCTGGATATCTAATCTTGCACCTTCGATGCCGATAGCCTTTTTGATTCTGTCTAACATAGATTCTTATTTCTGTTAGTTACAACGATTACAGGATAAGTAATAATTCCAGTAAGCATCAAACTATTCGGTAAAGTATAGTAAAAACTAGACTAATATAGTAGGCAACTATTATGAGCTATTAGTTGTTAATCGAGTTAGCAATCAATACTTTTGATCTTTAGTAAAAATATATGGCGAGAGTAGTTTTTAAATTTGAAGATAAAGACATCCCGACTAAAGTTGTGGAGGATGCAGCTAAAGGACTTTCATTATTAGAAGTTACTGAGGACAATGACATTCATCTCAATCATAATTGTGGTGAAGTATGTGCTTGTAGCACATGCCATATCTATGTGCATAAAGGAGAAGATGATCTACCAGAGATCAGTGATAGAGAGGAGGACTTTATCGATCGGGCGATCAATCCTACGATAGAGTCTCGACTTGGATGTCAATGTATTATTCTTAATGATAATGCAGAATTTGAAGTGACTATACCTGATCAAAAGATGATTATCGGTCATGAACATTGACCCTTTGTAGAACTTACATAATGTTTTAAAACAAAACAATTCATATTTATGAGTTTTGATGATTTTAGCTTACCCATAAATTGGCCTGACCATGAGGACATCGCTATGAAGCTTTATGAGCGATTTGGTGATGAATTTGGAGAAAGTAAAATATATAGAATTAGATTTACTGACCTACTTGAGTGGATACTGGAAATTCCAGAATTTGAAGGTACACGTGAAGGAAGTAGTGAAGGACACTTAGAGCTTATACAAGCTAAGTGGGTATATGAATGGAGAGATAATCAATAAATCTCTGAAAATGAAGATGCTGATCTGATCTCTTTGAATCCATAATTATAGTATAATGCGATGAAGGTATATATCACAAAAGAAGGTCAGGATCTTAACCAGTTGAGCATCGTAGAGAAAACGATTCCAAGACCTGATTCTAATCAAGTCCTAATCAAGTGGAAAGCTACAAGCCTCAATTATCATGATCTATTAGTGGCAAACGGTTCTATTCCAACAATGGCAGGACGTATACCCATGTCTGATGGAGCTGGTGAAATAGTAGAAATTGGATCTGATGTCAATTATTGGAATGTAGGTGATAGAGTAATGAGTCTATTTTTTCCTGGCTGGCAAGAAGGAAGTCCAGTCTTTGAAAAACTTGTCGGTGTTTCTGGCGAGACGATAGACGGTTATATGGCTGAGTATTCCGTACTTGATGAAAGGCATATTACTGCAATTCCTAATGAATATACTTTTGTTCAAGCTGCAACTTTACCCTGTGCTGGGCTTACCGCTTGGAACGGTTTAATGAATACAACGACATTACTGCCTGGGAGTAAAGTACTTATAGAAGGCACAGGAGGCATGTCATTACTTGCCTTGAAGATTGCAAAATCTGCGGGTGCTAAGATCATAGCTACTACATCATCAGAAGAAAAAGCAGAACGACTCTATGATCTCGGTGTAGATAAAGTGTTTAATTACAAACAGGATGAACGCTGGGGTAAAAGTATTTTTAAATACTGTGGTGGCGTAGATTTAATACTTGATGTAGGTGGCGGGTCAACAATGCCACAATCCATTGAAGCATCTAAAATAGGTGGACATATATGCTCCATTGGAATACTGAATAATGGTAGAAAAGGCAGCATAACTTTTCCTAAATTATTTTTTAAGTTCATCACTCTTAGAGGTATTGCGGTTGGAAGTAAGGTTATGCAAAATGATATGGTGAAATCAATTAACCATACTAAAATAGAGCCAGTCATTGATCATAGAAAGTTTTCTTTTGATGATCTGAGAGAAGCATTTGAATATCAGCAGAGTGGGAAGCAATTTGGAAAAATAGTCATTGAATATTAATAAACAATTACTGTTCTTCTGGGAGATGAACTTCCATACCCTCTAGCTCTTCAGTCAGGGTTATCTGGCAGGCAAGACGGCTTGTTTGTTTTCGATCAGTTTCAGTGAAGTCTAACATCTCATTTTCTATTGGAGATATTTCACCAACTAAATCTTTCCAATCGTTATCTATAAAACAATGGCAAGTAGCACAAGCGCAACCACCACCGCAATCAGCGATTATTTCCTTTACGCCCTGCTCTACAGCGACTGCCATTAGATTATCACCAGGCTGTACCTCGAGATTATACTCTTTACCTTCGTGATTTATTATTTTGATTTTCATATAATGACTGTCAGCTTATTCCTGTACGAAAGTAAGCTTAAATCAAATTATGAACAAGGAGTATCAAACTTTAAATAGGTACTATCTACATTAAAGCAAAAACTAAGAATTAATGTACTCCTTTACCGTATTACGTCCTAACTGATACATATGCACTTCATCTGGACCGTCGGCAAGTCTTACGGTCCGTGCATATACCCAAGCATGTGCAAGTGGAGTATCTTGACTTACACCCATTCCACCATGTGCTTGGATAGATCTGTCTATTATTTTGGAGGCCATAGTGGGACATACAATTTTAATCATCGCTATCAAGTCTTTTGCTTCTTTGACGCCATACTTATCGATTTTATCTGCTGCGGCCAATGTCAAGAGACGTGCTTGATGAATCTCACATTTAGACAATGCTATATCTTGTCTGATGCTACTAAAGTCTTTAATCTGTCTACCAAAAGCCACTCTTTGTGCTACACGATGACACATGAGCTCCAATGCTCTCTGAGCGCATCCTATCAATCTCATACAGTGATGTATACGTCCTGGCCCCAGCCTGCCTTGAGCAATTTCAAAGCCTCTACCCTCTCCTAAAATGATATTCTCTACTGGAACTCTTACATTTTTTAATTCAATTTCTGCATGACCCTCTGGAGAATCATAGTTGCCGAATACAGACAAAGGTCTAATTATGTTAACGCCAGGTGTATTTTTAGGTATTAAAACCATACTCTGTTGAGTCCTTCTATCAGCCTCAGGATTAGTTTTACCCATTAAAATAAATATTTCACAAGAAGGATTCATGGCTCCTGATGACCACCATTTTTTTCCATTGATTACATATTCATCTCCTTCTCTTACAATTGACGTAGAGATATTAGTAGCATCCGAAGAGGCGACATTTGGTTCCGTCATTAAAAATGCGGATCGTATCTCGCCATTCATCAAGGGCTTTAACCAACGTTTTTTCTGAGATTCGGAGCCATATTTAGCAAGTACTTCCATATTGCCAGTATCTGGAGCACTACAATTAAATATTTCCGATGACCATAATACTCTTCCCATGATCTCAGCTAATGGTGCATACTCTAAGTTTGTCAGCCCTGGACTAAGCTCTCCGTAAGACTGTGGTAAAAAGAGATTCCACAAGCCTTCAGCCTTAGCCATTGATTTCAGATCTTCTATTTCAGGAAAGTGTTGCCAAAGATTCTCGGTAGTAAATTTTCTATGCTTGTCCTCTAATGGCAAGACATGAGTATCGATAAATGCACTCAGCCTTTTTTGTAGTGTTATAGAATGCTCTGTAAAATCAAAATTCATAGAATTTAAGATGTGGTTGAAATGATGTAATAATCAGTAATATAAAGAAAACCACGGATTATTATGACTGAAAAAAGAGATACAATAACAATCAATATAATGACTGTAAAAACAAAAAGAGGAAGCCATTAGACTTCCTCTTTTATATATTGATTATATATTAATCAATTACTCAATCACAATCATCTTCTTAGTAGCAGTGAATGTTCCTGATTGTAACTC
>JAHDCU010000006.1:200407-277497 GCA_020629715.1 Saprospiraceae bacterium | reverse complement strand
AATCAACAACAGCCGGTGGTAGCTGAATATGAGTATCAGGATCAGTTAGGTCAGTACCTACGTCAGAGAAATCTAAACCTTGTAGAACAAACTCTTGGATACAAGTAGATGTTACCTCTCCAGCTTCATTCAATACAGCCCATGATCTTCTCAAAATACTTTGTCCACAGTCTGGAGATGGTATGATTTGATCATTTGTAATGGTACTAAATTGACCACAATTATCTGATATCGTTGGTTCTGGAAATGCAACAGTTTCGTAATCTCCCTCATAACATTTGAAAATACAAACAGGATCTGTTGAATTTTCACAAACACATTCTTCAATAATCGGGTCTAATTTATCTTCAATAGTTATGGTTCCCCAACAAGAATTACCCGAGCATATGTCATTGACGTTGTATTCTAATACTTCACCAATGTGATTTGAGATATCAAGAGGATCAACCAAAATACCTGAACTTGTTGAAAACTCTAGTCCATAAAATGATTTTAAGTATTGATATGAATCTAAATTGCAAACAGTATTAAACTCTCCTTCCAAAAATAAACTTGGTCCAAAATCAATATTACAATTTTCGTCAACACTCAAGTTTAAAGAATTATTACAAGCTAAAGCTTCTCCCCGATGTAAAACTATTTGTATCTGCTCCGAAAAAATAGAACACTCTGGTGAGATGCTATGATTTGCCGTTACCTTAACTCTAGCACTTGTACACATAGTCTCAATATCTTCAGCCTTAATCGTAAGTGAAATATTATCTGCAGAATTTCCGAGAGATGAATCAACTGTTGACCAAGAAATATTATTCTTTACTTGAAGCTCTAAAAACAATGTGCTCTGGGCAGGATCAAGATGATCCGCTTCCTCAACTAATGCTGTAATATTTACGGTTGCATCTTCACCAATACATACATATTGGTCTTCTGGTTGTACGATGATCTCTGGTGTAGGGTTAATATAAACCTTTGTACATTCTTCATGGTTTAGATCCACGCAAAGTGAAAATGTACCGCCTGCCTGACCACTTGTAGGAACGCCATTTATCTCAAATAATGTTGCATCCAAAACGGCTAGAATAGCTGGATCAGAAATATCTAAGCCAATAAGTAATGTCTGAAGATCAACTATATTGGTTCCAATGTCAGGTACTAAAGTATCATCTAGATAATTTAATCCATGGATGCAATATTCACCGACTCCTAGCATATCACCATCGGCATTTTGTAATAATACATCTTCAGTAAAATCAGTTGGTACTGCTTGATTATATGAAGTTGAACTAATAACATTCTCAACTAAACCTGAAGTAGAATTGGTAATCACCCACGCATACTTATAAAGACCAGCTACTGGTGCAGTAGGATCATCAAACTCTATAGAAATCGTCACAGTACTGCCCGATGGAGCTAAATCTGTAACCAAATCAGTACATATTTCTGCTGGCCCTAGTGTTTGAATTCCTGCATCAGGATTACAACATAATTCTTCCTGATGCTCTTCAGTTTCACAAGCATCTATAATGGAAACAGGTGCTACTCCGCCTACTATATCAAAGTCTATAATTCCAATGGTTAACAGTTCAGTATCCGCCGCATCGAATAACATATCGTCCAACAGTATACAAGTTTCCCCATTTAAATTATCATATGCCTGCGGACCAAATATGATATCTCCACTTGAAGGACCTGAAACTACCAGAAAATACTGACCATTAGGTCCTACTTGATTTACATCAAAACAAACGTCTAAAGTATAATCATGCACCTCTGGTGTAGCATTTTCACATTCTTGGGTAGTACTTGTTATTTCAGCATCTATGACATAGTAATTTACTGCAGTCAATTCACTTGTACAAGTAGGTGTATTAAAATCGCATTGACACTGAGCAAAAAGAGTGGTAACTCCTGTAGTGTTTTCATCTATAACTCCTGATGTTACAGGGTTGAAGCTTGAGCCAGAACCAACTAAAACTGTTCCAGCTGCATCACTATACCAATTAACTGTGGCAGTCACAGGTAAACCTGTATCAGGATCAATACAATCTGTACAAGATGCCATCAAATCAGAACCAACCGCATCACCAAAACAAGAATATGCCTCGGTAACCATCGGCGGCTGAGGTGTCGGATGTATAGTAAACATTGTATTTGCTACGATAGGACATCCTGTGGCATCTATTGTTATCGCAGGATTAGACGGTATACCGTTATCTCCTAGACCTCCTACATATGTATATGTAGCCTCTATTGTATAGACTCCAGCACCTAAGGCATCTAAATCTGCTAAAGTGGCTGCCACTGCTCCAGTACCATCATCAATAGTAAAAGTAGAACCCACCGATGGTATCGGGGTGAACATGGGTGAAGGATTGACCATTACAGATGGATCAAATTGAATTCCTGTACTCAATGTAATATCTGCATCATCTTCGCAAACATCTGTATAATTGATCTCAAGGATTGGATAAGCGCATACATTACTGATCACAATAGCGTCACCATTACTATCTTGAGCACAGAAGAAGGTAGTACCCCCATCTAATGAAAACTCAAATTTCGTAAAGCTAAATCCGCCTCTATCACCATGATTGAAACTAATCTCATAGTCACCTGTAGCTGCGCCTGTCTCAGGGAGTGGCGCTGGGAAGGCAGGTATATCATTATCACCAAAGGTCTCTGTGGTCACTCGTACAATTACCCCCGATGGACCAGAAACGGTAACAGCTTCACTAAATGTACCATCACCTGGTTGATTATTCACTCCTTGATCGCCATTGCATAGACAAGGGTCGTCTGCACTAAAATTATTTGTGACGTCGAATACACAATCCACTACCTCTAAAGTCGTGGTAGCCTCATGATCACAACCAAACTGATCTATATAAGTGTAAGTCAAAGTATAACTGCCTGCACCTAATGTATAAGGATCAAAGTCAAAAGTACCATCACCATTATCAGTGACTCCAGGACCAGAATATGTGCCCATGTCTGGAGGATTAGTCCCGGTGATTGGCATAGCTCCTGAGAGATTAGTTATAGTCTGAGCTGGGGTAGTTAACGTACTACAGAATGGCGTATATGTGCCTGCATCAATAACTGGATCTGCATAGACAGTCACATCATAGGTAAGTACTTGGGTACATCCGGCTGTATTTGATATGGTAACCTCATAGCTACCAGATGCTGATACTTGTGTAGTAAAGGATGTACTTCCATCAAACCAGGCATAGGTATAGCCAAAGGGTGCCGTCAGTGCTACTGGTGCTTCATCTGCACATGCTGCTATTGGAGAAGGCTGAGGCTCACTTATTGGTTGGCAATCAGTCCCTGACACCGTAATCGTTTGCTGCTGCACCTCTAGAGTACCGCAATCATTCGAGATCGTCCACTCTTTAACGATGGTACCGCCTCCATTGCAGACGTCAACGTCGTTGGATATCTCAGATTCCGAAAAAGATAAACCTGTACCACAGACATCTTGCAATAAAATTGGCTCCCCAGTATTTACACCCGAGCTATACTGCTGGCAATCTATGATCACATCTATAGGAAATAAATATGAAATACTCGGATCAGGTGCTGCAATCGTGATGATCTGATCAAAAGTATGATCTACATCGCAATCGTCCGTGTATGTCCAAGTTCTAGTAATAGTAACAGTATTATCGCAACTAATATTTTCATTTGTAATAGAGGACATTGGTGGGTCGCATGATGTACAATTTGTAAAAGCTGAGCCGGTTATATTAGTATTGTAAGCATCTTGAGTACATGACACGGATAAATTTGGAGGAAATGTAAATGGAGATGGAGTGCAACAATTATTTGGTGTCATAAATGAGCCGTCAACATCATTACCAAATCCATTAGAACATAAAGGAACTACTTGATAACAATACTCCGTGCAATCTACTAGATTGTCAATCACTATGGATGTTTGAGGATTAAAAACATCAAAAGTCATTATGTTTTGGTTATCACAATTGGGGTTAAGATTCACCTTGACCAATGTATGTAATTGATCAAAATTCCAAGATACTATAACAGAGTTGGGTGAATTTTGAATTACAGAAACTCCGCTCATATTACATGGTACGCATTGAGCAACATTTACTACGTCGTCCAAGGTGATCGTAATTGTTTCTACACAAGATGGATTTGCGTTATCATATACCTGAATTATTGGAGTTGAAGGGTAATTATAAAATAGCTGCTCGAAATCAAAGCCATTTGAAATTATATTTCCTAAATTATCCGATATGGTGAAAATTGGACCATTTGGAAGTGTAATATCAATTCCATAATATCCTGTACTTGAATTCAAACAAAATATCGAAGAAATTTCAACACCAGCAATATCACATTCCATTATACATGGGTCACAATTTGGTCCTCCACAATCAACATCAGTTTCATTTTGGTTTTGAATTCCATCTGTACATGTAGGACAAGGAACACAATTTAAACCTCCACAATCTATCCCTGTTTCACCATTATTCTGTACACCATCATTACAATTATCACATGGAGAACAATTTGGCCCTCCACAATCTATACCCGTTTCTCCATTATTTATGATTCCATCGAAACAATCTCCATTAGGAACGTTTCCATCATCTCCACAATCATTAATAATATTGAATGAAGCACTCATCCCATTATCAGTAGGGTCATTAGTTTCATAAACGTTTATAAAATAGCACCCATCTGGTAAATCTCCGGATGGCAATAAATTGCCAACGAGCCAACTGTACGGAACGTTTGCTGGCCAGTCTGTTGCAAGATTGTAGCAAGGTGATCCACTACAGTTACATACTTCTAAGTCGACATTTACCGTAAATTCAGGGAATTCTAAAACAGGGTCTTCATTTATACAATAGATCGGATCTGTTAAAAAAGAAACACCCGCTGTATTTCCTCCAGATGAACAATCGTTGGCATCATCTTCAACCACTATAATCATACCACAATCATTATTACAGGAATTGTCTGTATCATAGATTTTCAGGATATAATTACCGACTGGTACTCCTGTCAATGGAATATTTGCTGAACCAATATCATTTGCAGCAGAAAAGAAAGACATGCAATTACCAGCAGAGCCTGGACTGCAACTTTGACATAGTTCAATTGTAATACCATTACCAAAACCTTGCGCTCCTTCCCAAGAGACAAAAATATCATCTGATTGTGTACCACAATCAAAAAAAGTTTCTAATTCAATAGTATTGAAACAACATGGAGGTGTGATATTTGGAATACTCGCCGTGCAACTAGTTTGATGGTTAATCACAGAAACATTAGCTGTTACTCCATTAGGTTGGCAAACTTCATAGACAATCCCAGGAATACCGTTTTCTGTTTCACCGTTAATATCATAAGTATAAGTATAACCTGGTACATAATTGTTATCATTAAAGACAATAAACGTACACCATTCCGATCCATCAGGCTGGCACGTAGGCTGAACACCTAGTGGTTCAATAATACTTAAATCACAACCACCACAAGGAGCACAACTAATTGTAAAATTTAAAGTAGTGGTTTGACTAATACACGTAGGATTGTATATCCCTTTTTCGTAAACCACTATTGTATAATCTCCACAATCCAAACTATTGAGATTGATAGACTCTCCCTCGAAAACAAAAAAGCTACCATTACTTCCTATCTCCCAGACTATATTATTACAATTTGTTAGCCTATTATTATCGGCAGAAGTAGATGCAGTTACCAAAGGTATCGAACTACAGTCTTTTATTATTGTACCTGAAGGTGGATTTGTAATGACAGGAGGTAAAGCGTAATCACCTCCGCAAATATTGTTTTTACATGCAAATAATACATCATGCATTTTTTGTTCTTGACAAGGAGAAAAGGAAGTTCGACAATCAAACTGTTTACTTTTATCTACTAAACAATTCGAGGCATATGACATATAATTAGAAGAAATATCTGGCCACAGCAGACAATCAATTGAAGGAAACTCATCGTGCAAACCATCATTATTGGAATCAGGACAAAGACATGGTGGCTTTGGGTCAGGATACAAATCTGGATTCATTGTTTCACTTCCTGGCATAATGCTTGCCTCGACTCCAGGATCTGGTGGCGTATCCAATATTCCATCATGAGAACATCCAACATTTGCAAAAGTGTGAAGTAAACCAAAAATATGGCCCATTTCATGACAAGCTTCTGTTAAGCCATCATATGTTAAGACCATACAATCTCCCCCAATATTACTTACTGCTCCTTTTCTAGAGTCGTTCGTACAGTTATTTAAATATGTACCTACAAAATATAAATTTAAAACATCTGGAACAATATTAATTGAATTCCAATCACTTATCGATGGAGTATTCTCACAACTATTAAAAGTATATAAATTAGCTCCAGAGCAATTCTGATTTCCCTCTTCATAAAAGTCCTCTCCGACCTTGTAAAATTCAATCTCGCTTGAAGAAAAACATGAGTTTACTTGAGATATAAAAGTAGTTCCATATGTAGATGGACTAGCTGGAAAACAATTTAAATCAGTATCTAACTGCCTTGTATAATGGAAAAATATTGGTACTTTGAGCTTTTGATTGCATGTATTTTGACTAATAAAATCATCGCAGTCATGGTAACAGCTTTGTATTGGACCAGAGCAGACTACTATTTCACCTACGGCACAATTCTGTGAATTAAGCTTAATAATAGTAAATAGAAACATAAATATTAAAGAAAAATTCCTCATAGCTCAGATCAGTTTTAAAGGACGGAGAGGTTAGAGACCGTCCGATAAGTTAAGTTTTGATTGTAATAAACTAAATAAAAGTATGTGTCTACTAGCAGACTCTGTTGTTTCTTCAGATCAAACGCATTAAAGGTGATTATATATGATTTTTGCATATCCGTAAGATGCTGGAAGCATCTACACTGAGCACCTATTAATAGCAAGCGCAATCTACTAGCTTGTCTTGTGCCTATCAATGGTTACGGAACTTTGAGTTTACCGTATAGTATCCTAGATTACACTGGTAAATATTCAAATCTACGATAATCAATATTGCCTTGGTGCAATATGTCAATCTAGCCTCTTTAAAATTACAAGATGGCACCGAAGTAAGAATTGGAAGGGTATAAAAGATGCTAAAAAAGCAGCAATAACTAGAAAGTAGAAGTGGGGGACCTTTTATGATATAGAAGTGTGGATATCATAAACTCTACTCTATTGCTATGACAACCACCATTAAAACCTATTATCTCATTGTAAGGTAATAAGTATTACCATCTTTATAGTTGACATCATAACCTTTACCATCTACGAATATTTGCTTAAGATAGCATCCTCTTGATCATTTGAAATCAACACGACCGTCGGAGTCTGTATAGAATGATCTACCACCAACACAAGAAATTCCGCTAGAAACATCGATACTTACTTTGATACTTCTCGCTGCCGAGCCAGATCGAGTGGTTACGTATAGAGTGCAAGTGTTATCACCTAGCTTGATTTTAGTTTCCCAGTTTTTTTCTGAGCCCAATGGAATACTGTTGGTATAAGAACTCATCGTAATTACTAAAACGAAAAGGATAAAATTGAATTTTTAAACATTAGATATTTATTTAAAATGGTTAATAATATACATTCGATGTAGTCACTTCTTGAACCTATTATTTATCCTTTGATGGATTTCCAGTCTCTTATTTTTTGCTAGTGGTATCTCATACCCACCCGTAACCCGTATCATTTTCCCTGGATAAGAACCATAACAATACACATGATCAAGGTTGACAATAAATTGCTTATGAAGTCGGTAGAAATTACTTGGTAGCCTAAGACTTAAATCTTTAAGCAGCATATTGATATGTCTCAACGTACCGTCAAGGCATTGGACAATACAAATGTGCTCATCACTTTGTATATAAATGATCCGTTGCGCATCGATAGAAATTTTAACTTTATTAAGACCTAGCAAATCTATATTACACTCCATTATGTTTGATCTTAAACTACTCCTAAAAACATAATGTAAATATGATATACCTGATGCTAAGCCATATGTAAAATGAGCGTAAAACTGGTGAAATGCACCTTACAAGAGGTGAAATACATAGGTTATAAATGTAAAATCTGGTAAAGTAATCTGAGTATTGTTATACCAATCCTTAGTCTCTAAACTTTGAGATGATATTTTCCTTGTAGACCCGACCAATTTTTAATTCATCACCATTAATCATCTTAAGAGTAGCATGATTGACCCAATCAATATATTTAATATTGACGATTGTCGATCTAAAACATTGAATAAAATCATTGTGCTTATTTAGCATAGAAGTAAATTCTCGCAATGTAAGATCTCCCCACATTTCCTTGTTAGTAGTATATATTCTGATACCAGGAGTATCTGCTCTAACGTACAGAATTTCATCAGTCTTAAGTTGTAATACTTTATCCCTTGATTTAATTTTTAGTATTTGTACATAATTAGCAAAAACTTTAGCATTTAGCTGATTTTCAAGCTTTCGATTGAGCGCTTGTAATTCATCCTTCTCGAATACTAAATCCAGATTCTCAGCTTCCAAAAGTTTAGCAATAGTTTTTTGCTGTTTTAGGTTTCTCCAAATTAAAACAGCAAGCAATAGAGTTAGCAATAGTAATGCTAATACAAACCAAAGTCTACGTTGATCTGTATTGGCCTTGAGTTGAGTTGCAAAAAGGTCGCTTTGTAAGATGTTATTTTCTAGTTCTTTTTTCTCAGTTTCAAATGCTATCAGATTACGTTTTGTAAGTTCTAGTGCTGTTCTATTCTGTAATGTATCAATCATTGACCATAAGTCAATCATCAAGTCTTTTGACTTTTTATTCAAGGTCAATAAAAGATATTCTTTCTTAAAAAATATAGAGTCTTCCAGCGATAATTTTTCAAGTAGTTTAGCATCCTTTATTGTAGCTTTTAATTGACTTCTATTGCCCATAGCTTTGTGATACTTTATCCAACCTTTGGCAACTCGTATTTTTGAAATATTATAATTTGTAATTTCACATAAAGAATCTAGCTCTGACAAATGTAATTTCCCTTGAGAGTAATTCCTTTTTTGCAAAGCAATTGCGCTATTCATCTCCGCAAGATTAAGCTTATGAGAATTATTCAAAGCTGGTCTTTCTGATATATTATCTAATATTTTGGAGGCAAGCATTATACTATCCGCTCTAAAATAAACCTCAGCAAGATTTATCATTATATCGTTGCGCTGATGATCATTTAAAATATTAGTGTTTAGAAGTTCGGTCAGAGTTTTTATAGCTATATCTGTATCTCCAATAGCATCAGCCAACATTGATAGATGCCGAGTAACACCGATTTGATAATCTGGAATATCTTTTAAAATACCCGACCGCAATACTGCTAATAATGAATCAAGAGCAATTGTATATTGGTAACGTAAGCGATGATACTCTGAAAGATAATCCTGACCCAATACCCATTGCATTTTCTGGTAATTGCTGAGACTAGTATCAGAGATTTCTATAAGATGCTCGGCATATTCTTTGGCTCTGTCATCATTAAGGTGAGATAGAATAGCTCCTTTATTAATCCTAATTTCTAATTTTTGCGTATCTGTACCATATTTAGTTACTATTGGTTCTGCTTTATTAATATAGTATAGAGCACTATCAAGCTTTTGATTTCCGTGAAATACCCAAGATTTGAGTAGCCAATGTCTATAGTACTCGTTAGGGACTTCTTCTAAAAGCAGGTCGCTATTCAAATGATCAATTGCAGAATTTACATAATAACTAGCAGAATCTAAGTTTTGATAAACGTAGTAATTTCCAATATCTAGCAGAGCATCTGTATATTCCAATTTTTGTTGATCAGCTCCAATTAAATTATGCAAAAGTGAATCTAACTTACTTCCTTGTGCCTGAACTCCTAATGCTAACATAAATAGTAACACTACAGACTTCAATCTAAAGATTGAAATATAACTGAATTCTTGGAGGAATATGTAAGTGAAATTTGTTTGAAATAAAACCCTCATTATATATTAATAAACTTGATCGAAAATCTAGAAAGACCACAAATATCAAAACTTAAATCTAGAAAGATGAAATCAGCCTCTTTATAATATAAGATTACAATAATCGGTCATCATATTTGGGAAAATACATATATGACTGCTTTTTTAAAGTATTACTAAAATATAGTAATGCAGTTATTTTAGTTGACTAGCAGTTTAGGTTTTACAGAAATATTTTACACTCATAAAGCGTAGGCTTAAATAATCATTAATCTAATGGTCCACTTGAAAGAACAGGTCCTATTTACCTTTCAACAATGGAATCATAAAATTATCAATCCTTCACCACCTTTAAGCTCATATCCAATACTCCTGCACTATGTGTCAGTGCACCTACAGAAATAAAGTCTACTCCAGTCTTGGCAACTTTTCGAATGGTATGTAATGTAATGCCACCGGAGGCCTCTGTTTCAAATTTCTTATCTACCGTCGCCACTGCTTCAGCAAGAATAGGAATCTCAAAATTATCTAGCATAATCCTTGTCACTCCACCTACTTCAAGTACTTCGTGTAACTCCACGAGATTTCTTACTTCCACCGTGATACCTAGTTCTCTGCCTAAAGTCTTAAAATACGTATGCGTCTTTTTTATCGCTTCTGTTATGCTTCCACATGCGTCGATATGATTATCCTTGATCATAATCCAATCGTATAGACCATCTCTGTAGTTTGTGCAACCACCAATACGTACAGCCCATTTTTCTAAAAATCTCAATAATGGTGTGGTCTTACGAGTATCCAAAATCTTTACATCCATGCCGGTCAACTCATCAGCGTATCTTCTCGAAGTCGTAGAAATACCACTCATGCGCTGCATAGTATTCAAAACAAGCCGCTCACCCATAAGTAAAGCTTGACTATTACAAGTCACATGCATTACCTCATCCATGTAGCCAATGGACTCACCATCTTTGATTTTTATATCAAACTTAGCGTTTGGATCTAAGTGCAAAAATACTTCCTTGGCAAAGTCTACTCCTGCAACAATACCTTCATCTTTTGCCAAAAGTCTTGCTGTGCTAATATCATCTTTGGGGATACAAGCCAGTGAAGTGTGGTCACCATCTTTAACATCTTCATGCAATCCATCTATGATGAACTGTCTAAGCAAATCATGATCTAGTCCTTTCATGTGTAGGGTGTATTTTCGAAATTTTTACGAAAGTAAAGGAATTCTGCTAAAAGATAAAGAGCTGCTTTTTCGTTGGATCGATTATTAAGCATATGCCTAGAAATAACACTATTAATATCCGTTAACAAGATTAATTTCGCATCATGAAATATTTGATCAGCACATTGACACTGACTCTATTACTCATCTCTTGTGAAGGAGAAATAAGTAATCATCAAAAAAGTATCGAATCAACAGCTACTGACTTTAGCATGTATAGAATAGATCAGATGGTTTGCGCTGACGATCGAATGGATAAGATCGCGAGTATGGACAAGTCATTCAAAGCACTTTTTTTCAGTGATATATTGCCTCTGGGAGGCATTGAAGGCGAAGAACTCGATAATGTATTAGCTGGTTTTTGTCAAGATTCTCTAATCAATAGCATATATCATGATGTGCAAGATACTTATGGTAAGGGTGATATTTTGAAAGAGGAAATAGAAGGTGCTTTTGGAAGATTAAAAACAATAATTCCCGATATTCAGATCCCCGATATCTACTTTTTCATTTCAGAATTTGGGTATCAGTTATTCTTATTCTCAGATGAAAATGGTGAAAATGCCATCGGTGTAGGGCTAGATATGTTTTTAGAGGGCTATCCTTACAAGCAAATCGCTCCTGATCTTCCAAGTTTTAGTGACTATTTAACGAGAACTTATAACAAGGATCATATCACTTCTAAAATTGTAAAACTCATTCTAGAAGATTATCTATACGAGCTCCCTAAGTCTACTTTTTTAGAGCAACTAATCACACATGGTAAAGAGTTGTACATTACTGATCTCGTTATCCACAACATACCAGATACTGTACTTCACGAGTATACTCCTGATCAAACGAAATGGTGTGAAGAAAACGAACAAGAGATTTGGTCTTATCTCTTGGATCAAGATCTATTTTATTCATCTGAGTTACAGAAGTTTAATAAATACGTAAATCCTAGCCCTACCTCACCCGGTATGCCAGCGGCTTCTCCTGGTCGAACTGCCAATTTTATCGGTTCTAAAATAATAGAAGCATACGTCAATCGTAATCCTAATGTTAGTCTCAAAGAACTTTTACTCAACAGTGACGTGCAAACTATTCTTGAGCAAAGTCGATATAAACCGAAAAGATAGCTTTTGGCTTTTGGCTTTCGGTCGAATTTCCAAATTAGGTACGAATCTTGTACTTTTAGGTTAATTAAAATGATGTAATATGAGTCGTACGATACCCGTAGTAGATCTATCTTCATTTGTAAATGGAAATGAAGAACAGCGTAAAGCATTTGTAGATAAATTAGGAAAGGCATTTCACGAAGTTGGTTTTGTAGGTGTCAATAACCATGGAATACCTAAAGAAGTGGTAGATGGGTTTTATGATGCTTCCAAGCGATTTTTCTCATTACCCATATCTAAAAAAAGAAGCTATAAATTAGACGGTCTAGCAGGCCAGAGAGGATATACATCATTCGGTACAGAGCATGCTAAACAATCACAAGTAGCAGACCTCAAGGAGTTTTATCAAATGGGACAAACGGTACCTGATGGCCATCCTCGAAAGCCAGAATATCCTGACAATCCATATACGACTGACGTTCCTGAATTTAGTGACCTTGGACGAGAACTATACAAAGCATTTGAAACATCAGGTGGTCATCTACTCCGTGCTATAGCTTTACATCTTGGTCTAGACGAGTATTATTTTACAGACAAAATAACAGAAGGTAATAGTATATTAAGATCTATACATTATCCTCCGATTACTGAAGAGCCTCGATCCGCTATCCGAGCTGAGCAGCACGAAGACATCAATCTGATCACCCTATTGGTAGGTGCATCTGCTGGTGGATTACAATTGCTTAATGCAGAAGGAGAGTGGCTAGACATCACACCTGAAGAGGATGAAATCGTAATCAACGTTGGAGATATGCTCCAAAGACTAACCAATAATTACTTGAAGTCTACAACCCATAGAGTCGTAAATCCACCTAAAGAAGAGTGGCATGTACCTCGATTATCTATTCCATTTTTTCTCCATCCTAAAAGCGAAATGGATCTAAGTTGCCTTGATTCATGTATCACAGAAGAAAGACCGATTGCTTATGAGCCTACTACTGCGGGTGAATACTTGGATGAACGATTAAGAGAAATTGGTCTTAAAAAGTAAACTACTTCCTGATAATAACATCTAAGGATCTATAAAAGCATAATGAATAAATTTATCCTTATCATTATTTAGGGTAAACCCGTTGATACTCGTTATTCTTAGTGTTATATTTGTGGAATAAATAAAACCTAATATGGTAAATTTTAGCCTTTTCAATTTTCTTGGACCAGAAATGATCGTTGTCTTTTTTGCTATTTTACTTCTTTTCGGAGGACGTAAAATACCTGAATTGATGAAAGGAATTGGAAAAGGAATCCGAGAATTCAATAGTGCTCGTTCTACTATAGAGTCTGAGCTCAAAGAAGGCATGAAAGAAAACGAAAAAGAATCCTAAACTTCCAAAGGATCTAGCTTTCTTCACTCGTAATTGGTATATTATACCAATGAAGTACATTCATCTATTACTGTGTTGCTGTTTTACTAGCTTCGTATCAGGTCAAGATTCTATTGATCTTTGGCATACCATGAGCACTAGAGGCTTTGATATGTATCTACACATCGAGACATCTGATGATCAATGCAATATTGCTCAACTCAGTGTACCGAGTCAATCTGTAGATCGTCAAGCTGCCGAATATTGTCATGTAAAAGGTGATTCTCTCTTTTACAGTTTTCTAAAAACAATATCACTGCCAATATCAATTTAAAACAACATGAAGACTCTTTAACTGGTTATTGGATTCAAAAAACAAGTAAAAGAATTACTTTCAAACCAGCCGAATATATACCAGATACATATAGACCTCAGACTCCTACTCCACCGTATAATTATCAAAACGATACACTACAGTTTATCAATCCTGATGCTGGCATCAAACTAAACGGTATACTTTCGATTCCTGACAATTTTATTACTGGACGTACGGCTATTCTAGTTAGCGGCTCTGGGCCTTCTGATTGGAATCAAGAAATACTAGGTCACCAAAATTTTAGAGTTATCGCAGATTACTTGGCATCTCGAGGAATTGCTGTATTTAGATATCATGATAGAGGGGTTGCCACATCAGAAGGAAACCATAGGACTGCCACAAGTATGGATCTAGCGATAGATGCTGTCTCCGCACTCCAGCACCTAAAATCAGATATCAGACTACAGGCTGATAAAATAGGGATCATAGGTCATAGTGAGGGTGGTATGATCGCTCCAATAGTAGCCTCTATTGATAGTTCTCTAGCATTTATAGTTTCGCTTGCAGGTCCAGGAGAAGATATCGATCAACTTATGGTGAAGCAAAATATGCTACAATTTGATACACTTTCCATGCCTTCGCCTCAATACAAATTGGCATATGATTTTTATCAAAATGCCATTGATCTTATCGTGAAGAGTAATGAAGCTAATGAAATTTTTGAGCCTCTAAATGCATTATGTGAAAACTTTTATAATGAGCTAGACAGTATATACCGCCCTGCAACTGCACCAAGTCATGAAATGCTATATATGCAGATTATCCAGCTTAAGTATCTGCCTTGGTACGATTACTTTTTTAAAATGAAACCCTCAGAGCATTGGTCACAAGTCCATTGCCCTGTCCTTGCTTTACAAGGAGAAAAAGATATTCAAGTCGAAGCAAAAGCCAATCTAGAAGCTATAGTAAATGCTTTAAAAAAGGCCAAAAACGATAATGTGATTGTTCGGACTTATCCTGATATGAATCATTTATTTCAAACTTGTGATCTATGTACCATAGCTGAGTATAAAAGTATACCAACGACGATCGAGCCACAAGTTCTTGAAGATATTTATCGATGGATAGACGACTTGTAGACTTTTACCAAAAGTGGATGCCGCTTGTATTCTTAGTTGCGGTGATATTGGATATTACTCTGATTATATATAATCCTTTTTTAAGAATACTTTCTAAGCCGATGATCATGATTTCATTGATTATGTATTATCTATCCTATCAAGGAATTAAAAGCCGATTATTTATTTTTGGTCTTATAACGGCCTTACTTGGAGATTGCTTTTTACTCGGAGAGAAAGAAATATTTTTCTTCTTAGGGCTTAGTAGCTTTTTGGTTATGCAAGTTGTGTATACCACAGTATTTTATCGCCAAGGTCTTCGCTATTCACATCGATCGTTGTTTATAAGTGTAATTGTATTAGGTATCTCTTTGCTATTATTTAGTACTCTGATCCCTTCACTTGGAACTCTTCTTTTTCCAGTATTAATATATACCTTAAGTATCTTGATCATGGCTACAATGGCTATTTTTAATCAATCCCAAAAGGGTTATACATATTTACTCCTAGGAGCGGTATTGTTCGTAAGCTCTGATCTTTGCTTAGCTTATAATCTATTTGATCAAACGCTCTCGGGATCCACTAATACACTGCTATCAGTTTATGTAATGGGAAGCTACGCATTAGCACAAGCGTTTATTGTGAAATCTGTTTTAATGATAAATCGGAGAATTTCCTAGTCCTAGTCGCTTAAAAAAATGACGAACCGATACACCAAGTACTCCAAAGCCATATTTCATAGACCTTTTGAAATTGATGGAAGAAGCTTCTTCAAAATAT
Source organism: Saprospiraceae bacterium (assembly GCA_020629715.1). Lineage (GTDB taxonomy): Bacteria > Bacteroidota > Bacteroidia > Chitinophagales > Saprospiraceae > JAHDGW01. The sequence continues at coordinate 261,571 of JAHDCU010000006.1, read as the reverse complement.
TTGGTAGGGCACGTAACTTCTCCGATATCAAATCCCTTGTAGATGATCTGAGACAGCATCTGATTGTCAAATACAAAATCATCAGAATTAGCATTGAAATTAATAGACTGTAGCACTTCTTTACTGAAAGCCCGATAACCCGTATGATACTCAGACAACTTATAGTTGATCAGTAGATTTTGACTTAAAGTCAAAAAACGATTAGCTATATATTTATACAAAGGCATGCCCCCTTTTAGAGCTCCTTTACCCAATATACGTGACCCTAAAACCACCGGATATAGACCCTCACCAATAATATTGACCATACTTGGTATCAAGAGTGGTGTATATTGGTAGTCCGGGTGAAGCATGATTACAATATCCGCATTTAGCTCTAGCGCTCTATTGTAAAGTGATTTTTGATTACCGCCGTAGCCTTTATTATTGTCATGTACAATAATATGCTGTATTCCTAAGCTGCGACCCAGCTCAGCCGTATTATCACTGCTAGCATCATCGCAAAGGATCACCTCATCTACTAGATCAAAGGGGATCTCTCGATATGTTTTTTCTAAAGTAAGTGCAGCATTATACGCTGGCAATACGACTACGACCTTTTTATTTTTATGCATAATCTTGAATAAAACGCTAACCGAAGATAGTACTTATTCTAGCTTTTAAACTCAATGTCAAAATACTAGTTACTTTTATAGTCAAATAGAATCTCATGATTAAAAAAGTCCTAAAGTTGATTGCTATTCTCGCAGTCCTAGCAATTATAGCACTCGTCGCTCTATATTTTATTTACAATGAATCCGCCCCCGTAGAAAAACCAAGTTCGCAGGCAGATTTATTGGCGACGGAAATGCTGAATAGCATTAATAAAGAAGCCTATGATACGACTAGATACTATCAATGGACATTCTTTAGAGGTGTAAACAACTACAAATACGATAAACAAGAAAATGATGCTTGGGTAAGTTGGGATGGTAATGAGGTATACTTAGATATGGATACGGATCAAAGAATAGTGCTCTCTCCCAAGGATATCACTGACGAACAGAAAAAAGCAATTACCGATTCTGCATGGAGCAATTGGTGTAATGATTCATTTTGGTTATTCGCACCATTCAAGGTGTTTGATCCAGGTACGAGTAGATCGATTGTGGACACTGATGAAGCGAAACACGGGCTCATGATCACCTATGCTAGTGGTGGCGTCACTCCTGGTGATAAGTATTTATGGTTATTAAATGAAAACAAAAGACCAACTGGATATAAAATGTGGGTAAGTATCATTCCTATGGGAGGTATGTATGCGAGCTGGGAAAACTGGAAGCAATATGAAGGCATGTGGCTAGCCACGGATCATAAAATAGGTCCTATGGATGCAAAACTTACTAATCTTAAAGTTGGCCATACATTACAGGATATGGGCTGGACAGAAGCTGACCTATCAAAATTATAAGCTGATCAAATGAAAATCATAAGTTATAATCTAAACGGGATCAGGGCAGCATTGAAAAAAGATCTAGTGGGTTGGCTAAAAGAAGAAAATCCTGATGTTTTCTGTGTTCAAGAAACAAAGTCGCATCGTGAGCAAGTAGATCTTAAAGAGATAGAGGCATTAGGATATCATAGTGACTGGCATAGTGCCGTAAAAAAAGGATATAGTGGTGTAGCGACCTTCTCTAAGATAAAACCAAATCAAGTCACTGCAGGTATCGGTATAGAGAAATACGACTCAGAAGGTCGAGTACTCATCAGTCATTTTGATAAATTCACCTTACTCAATTGCTATTTTCCTTCGGGGTCTAGCGGAGAAGAGCGGCATCAGTTCAAAATGGACTTTTTACATGATCTTCGTCCATGGATGGATGAATTTAGGAATGAACATCCCAACGTTGTCTTAGTAGGTGATTACAACATTGTGCATACAGAATTAGACATTCATAATCCGACTCGTAAGGATAATCCATCTGGATACCGACCAGAGGAGCGACAATGGCTTACGGAATGGTTTGATAGCGGATTTACAGATGCATATCGTTATAAAAATGGTGATCAAGTAGAATTTAGCTGGTGGAGTTACCGAGCAGGATCGAGAGGGAAAAACAAAGGCTGGAGAATAGATTATCTATCCGTAGCTAATAGTTTAAAAGAGAAGGTCACCTCATCTCAACATCATACAAAAGCTGTACATTCTGATCATTGCGCCATTGAAGTGGTCCTTGATCTATAGCTTATTTATTCTAGAAATTAATTTATTGATATTGGTAAGGGGTAATCCCTGAGTCATAGCGAGATCAAGAGATTTTTGTGCCGCTTTACGAGCTGCTGATTTTACTCCTTTTTGGAGTAGTAAATTAGCCTTTGTAAAATAATATTGGTAGTTGTTATCTTTCAAAGAAATTGCTTTATCGATCTGATCTAATGCAATATCAAGACTGGCAACGTCTCTAGCTTGGTAAAGAGCAATATTGGCTAGCTTGGCATATACTCGATCGTCATTAGCATTTACACTACGTAGATAGTCGGACGCATATTTTTTGAATTCTTCACGGTCATCGTCCAACATGGTTCTGATGACATAATATCGTAAAGCTTCTATCCTACTATTTTGCGGATCTATGTAGGAGAGTAATGCCTTAGATTCTTTAAAATCAGGACGCGGAAATCCTTGATACAGTTTTCTATTCACTAGAATTTGTATCGTTTGATTGACTTGTTGTTCTCCTATTAATTCCCTGAATTTATGCCTGTTAATAATGTAATAATCAAACTCATAAGAGTCGGTTGTAACCAAGAAATCATGAATAAATCTCATATTTTTCTCTGTAGACCAATCCTTTTGGGTTTTGAGGTATGCCTGAGCAGTGCTCTGCTCACTACCATCCATGAGTTGCATTCTGAAGTATGCTTCTTGATACAACACAGGTGGTGGCATCCCCGTGGACTCATCTAGTACGTGCAATATCCTTTCTGTAGAGGGATCATGCTCTTCAAGTGGAATCGATTCTACTATTTTCTTTTCTACTCTCTGATTCTTACTATCTGCTTTTTTTGGCTTTTTTTTAGTAGAACTGGCTAGGGTATTACCTCCAAACGGATCATTACGATAGGGAGATCTAGCATTGGTGCTATAACCGTTTGGATCTATACTCTGGATAGCGTTTATGAAGTCTTGTTTATTCATTGCTCTATCCATCTGATAAAATACATTACCATCTTGATCACTGAAAATCAATGTTGGAAGGAAAAATATATTGTAATATCTTTTTAAGAGATTGGCCTGATCCTTTTGGTCCATATTGACTTTAAGATTGATGTAGCCTTGATTGAGTAATGATGCAACTTCTGGGTCTTGAAAAAGTACATCCATTTTTTTGCATTGGGTACACCAACTAGCATAGGTATCAATAAAAATTAGTTTGGATTCTTGCGCTGCTACCTGTTGAGCTTTTTTGAAGTCATTTATAATAAAATCAACTCCTTGACTCCTCACCAATAGACATCCAAAAATAAATAGTATGGTTACCGTAGTTCTCAATCCTCAATAATTCTAGACATTATACTCGCTCAAGGTATCGTTTTAAAGCAAGTAGCTTATTTGCTTTCTGATTTTGTGACTCAAAATACTGGATTGCTTGTTGGCATTCATTAAGTGCCTCTTCTTTCTTTCCACCCTCATATAGAGTTTGACAGTACAAAACGTAATTTGCTTCATTATTATTGAGCTCTATTAGCTGTTTTGCATATTCAATATTTTTGGCTTCGAGCTCTTCATTATCCTTGAAGTGTTCATTGATTTGATTGATTAATGCTACCAAATCGGTTTCATTCTTCTTCGCATGTTTTTTAAAATACTTTTTGCTTGTGGTTTTGTAAGCATCTAGATCTTTCATCCTAGCATAGTACATCATCGGGGCCTCTAGCTCAAAAGCCTTTGACGATGAATGTTCATTCTTCATAACTTCAATGGCTTCTTCTACGAGTTCATAATATTCAAACTCAATCGCTTTTTGTACAGTATTCCAACTCATACCTGCTATTTTTTTATCCCAAGAGGCTTGTCCCTCTGTTTTGATAATCAACTCCTTGTAAGAAACCAATTCTTTACACAACTTACTATCACTGTCTACACATGCTTCAAAGAGAAACTTTGCCTTTTGAGAATCATCAATATCTGGTTTCGAACTTAAGTACTCATTGGATATTTTTAAAGATGGTTTCCCGACTTGATTGAGAGCTTTGACATATGCATATACCAAATCATAACTGCGATCACCATCGAGGTATGCTTCCTCATATTTACCACTTCTATCAAATTTTTTAATAGCTGCTTTCCCTAAGGCGATAAGGTCAGCAGAATTTTTGGCACCTACAGATTTATGTACTTGCTCATTGTCACCATTGATGAAAAACAAAGTTGGAAATGCTGATACACTGAATGATCTCTTAAAGGTCATACTTTCTGCCTCTTCCATATCTATTTTCATATTAACGAATTTAGCATTGAAGAACTGTCCCACCTCGACATCCGTAAATACCTTTTTAGCCATGGCCTTACAGGGACCACACCATTTAGCATACGCATCGACAAATATCAGTTTATCTTCAGTCTTTGCAAGCTCAAGAGCTTCTTCCCATGTCCCTTGAAAAAACTCTATACCTTGAGCACCAACGGAACTAAATGTAAAAACAAACAGAAATAGGATATTGGCAATGTTTTTCATAGCGCTATTTAAATTATCAAATAAAAATACGATGGCTATCATGATTAAAGTATCAACCTACTTCATCTTTAACAGAAATCTAACGAGAGAAATAAAAAATGGGATGACACCATCTTAAAGATTATATCATCCCACTTAATTATTATTAGTAGGCCTTATTTAATAATGACTACTGGAAGTATTGTTATTTTTTCACCCGCAGAGATGACTAGTCTATATATACCACTATTGAGTCCAGTAAAATCCACTTGATTATTTTCAAAAGAAGCAATTCCATTGGTTACCATTCTTCCTAGTTTGTCATAAACTTGATATACTTGCTGATCTTCTGTAAGGCCGTCTATAGTCATGAGGCCGGTAGATGGATTAGGAAAGAGTCTAAGTTTAATCTCAGAAGATTCTATTTGTACAGATCTTATACCACTTTCAGTAAACTTTCCATCATAGTCGCTCTGACTTAGTCTATAATAAAAAGTACCCGAGTCTAGACCTTTATCCTGGTATATGTAATCTGATTGTAGAGTAGTAGTACCATTTCCTTTTACAAAGTCTATATCCTCAAAAAATAGACCATCCTTACTTCTTTGAATCGTGAAACCTTCGTTGTTGAGTTCAGAAGCTGTGCTCCATGATAAGATGGCATCTTGACCTTTTGACTTTACCTCAAAAGCTAGCAATTCAACAGGTAATGCTGTTGCGTTAGCTGTACTTTCAATACTAAATTGTCCTTCATTTTCAGTAGAAACAATGACCAGATAAACATCACCATCTTGTACCATGGCATTGACTATAATGGGGTTGGTATCTGTACCGCTGTCACAGTCGGCAAATGATCCTCCAGAAAAATTAGGACACCCTCCAGTTACAGGACCGAATAGTGCAACATCCATAGCACCTACTCCAGTCATACCGTTGACTTCTATCTCTAGCATTTCCGATGCTTCTCCATCAGTATCACATGCTATAGCAAAAAACGATTGATTAGGGGATGCCGCTGTGATAGGGCAAGTTACTCTTCTAGATGAAGAATCATCATTTGATCCAAAATAACTTAGGCCCATATCTGTGAGACTTAGACCTGAAGGCGAACAACTATTATCTACCATAGTGGTAGGAACTGGTCCACCTGCATTTATGGCAATAGGACATCCACAATCAGTAGCACTATAATCACTACCAGAATATGAACAAGTACAACAGTTAATTGCCGCTTCCCATCCACCCTGAGTGACGGAGCCATCTGAGTTAAATACAAAAGTAAAACACTCTCCTACATCAGAAGCTTCAAATACTCCTCCATTTGGGAGGCTTGACATATCACCGCAGTAGGTACCTATTAAATTGCTAGTTCCTGTACCAGAATAAACTGATAGATCATCCCAGCAAGCAGAAGCACCATTTGGTTCTATATCTAAAGAAGTAAAACTTACTGTTAAAATTTCGTTTGCATTATCTGGACATATGGTATATGTATCCGACTCATCATTTCCGTAGTTAAAACCAGTAGACCCACTATCGGTAAATGTATTTCCACAGGCATTACAAGCGTTTGCAGATAAGGTTGGTGTTCCATTATTGACAGCAATTTCAGCTCCTCCACATCCTCCATCAGTAGAAAGCACTACTATATAATCTCCACCTGAAGGTGAAGTGAAAGTTGCTGTACAACCTGATACTGTAGTAAGAACCGATCCTAATGTCCAATTGGTACCATCAAATCCTGTAGTTTCTACTACAGTAATAACTGCCTCAGCACCCCATGCGGTAGAACTATAACCATTACAAAAATCGAATGTATAACTTACACCTGCATCTAATCCAAGTAGCAAATACGATTCATTTGCCCATACTTGGAATGGAGCAGTTACTGATTGACCAGCAATGAAACATAAATTCGCTTCGCTCAAATTATTATAAGGACCGCTATCCCATTCTGTACATGCCGTCGCATTACATGCTGGATCCGTACTTGCCAATAAATTTACAGTGATATCATGAGTTACTGTCTCAGTAGTGGTACCATCGCTAACCATTAAAGTTACCTGAATAACTCCACTGCTTCCTGCAGATACATTAATTGAAGGATTCTGTACCGTAGATGAGGAAGGTGAAAAACTTAAAGTTCCTGATAACAGCGTCATACTCCAATTCCAACTGGTAGCAGTTGACGAGGATAAGTCATTGAGTTGAATAATATTATTGACACCGTCACAAAGATTAATGCTGCTCCCATCCGCAGGACTAAAATCTGCATCAAATGTACAAACCGAATTGCAAGACATATAAGGTGTCGTAGAGCTAATAGAATTTATTGCCCATGAAGATTGTGCAGCGGCAGTATTACACATCAATGTAACTTGATCATCTGAAAACATAAACATGCAATCATCATCTACATAATCCATAAAATTACCTGCATAACCATCACAATCTCCTGTACAAGTACATGTACTAACATTGACAGAAGGACAACCATAGTTAGGTCCTCCTTGGTTAGGTGTATCTACTAATGCATCATCCCAAGTATGCTCTAATCCAAAATAATGTCCTGCTTCATGAGTACATGTTGCTCCACCATCATATGGGGTACCGCCATCTAAAGAGCCCCCCGAAGTACAACCTGCAAAAGCCTGACTGCCAAATGCTGAATGAAGGACATAAAAACCATTTCCGTTTGGATCGGATGCACCCCCTAGTGGAGCAATTCCTAAAATTCCACTTCCTACACCAGCGGTAGTTCCATCAGAAACAAAAATATTCATATAGCCATCCCAGGTACTACCTGGAACGCTGGGCCAAGTATAATCTCCAACGGTTATTGCAAAACCTCCTATGTTATCTTCGCCTGCTGGAAGATTCTGATCTGCTAAATAAAATTGTATACCTGATCCATTAGCCGGCATAGCATCCGACGGACCATACTGAGTACATCCGGCATCTATCCAATCACAAAACAGTCCAGCATTCATATTACATGCACTGTAATCCAAATTCATTTGATCAATTTGCGCTTGTGCCGCGTCTATTAGACATTGAGTATTAGCAGTAGTTATAGGATCATTATAGTGAACCGCAACTGGGATAATCAACCCTCCTGCTGATCGATAAGTACCACTAGCAATACGTTTTTGAACTAACTTTTGAAGTTCTTTGTATTGTTTAGCATAAGCGGGGTCTTTCATTTGCTCCTGATGAAATTCATCCGTATTACATCGAATGAAGCCATCTTCAGATTGTGAAAACAGAAACATACTAAATAACAACATTACTCCAGTAAAAATCAATCTCATCCTAAGGTTTTAAAACTTTAAAAAATAATTAGAATTGCCTTACATTGGTAGATCTTGGGTGATCTAATCCTAAAGAAATGCGATTTATCTGACTAATTAAAATTTTTGATCACATAAATTTAACTTTGGGTATACTTTACCTTAATATTTCCTGATCGATTAAAAATAAGTTTCGACTTTGTCGGATTACATTTGTAATGCTTAAATCAAAGAATATAATCATCGATACAAGATCTCTTTTTCTAAACCATGTCGCTCAGACTTCACCACTCCCGCTCATGCTAGAAGTAAAAGAGGCATCGGGTATGTATATAACTGACGTAGAAGGAAAACAATATCTCGATCTCAACTCGGGGATCTCTGTTAGCTCATTGGGTCATAGGCACCCTAATATCGTATCTGCCATTGAAAAACAGGTCAATAGTTATATGCATACCATGGTCTACGGTGAGCACTTACAAAGTCCACAGCTCCAATATGCTCAACTGCTGACCTCTCATTTGGATGACTCTCTTGACTCTGTATACTTTGTCAACTCTGGGGCAGAGGCTATCGAAGGCGCTATGAAACTTTCAAAAAGAGCTACAAGCAGACCTGAAATCATAGCCTGTCGCAATGCTTATCATGGAAGTACTCAAGGGGCAGAAGCATTGCGATCAGATGATGACTTTCTTCGTGCATTTTTACCAGGATTACCAGGTGTATCTCATATAGATTTCAATGATTTATCTCAGTTACCCCAAATTAGTGAGAAAACAGCAGCGGTCATTCTGGAGCCTGTCCAAGCTGAAGTAGGAGTGCAAACACCTAAAAATAATTTTCTCAAAGCAGTACGTCAGAGATGTAATGAAACAGGGACATTAATGGTACTCGATGAAATCCAAACAGGAAATGGTAGAACAGGAGCATTATTTGCACATCAGAAATATGGAGTGATCCCTGATATTATGACGATTGCCAAGTCCATGGGAGGAGGATTACCTATAGGGGCCTTTGTGGCTAATAAAGAACTCATGGATCTTTTTACCAAAAAACCTATGCTAGGACACATCACTACTTTTGGTGGTAATCCAGTATGCTGTGCTTCGGCATATGCTGTGCTTAAAACAATTACTGAAGAAAAAATTCATGAAGAGGTATTCGCTAAGGAAAGGCTTTTCCATAGTCTATTGAAACACCCAATTATAAAAGAAGTAAGAAGCTCTGGTCTGATGATGGCTGTCGAATTGACAAAGAGAAAGTACCTCAAGCATGTAGTATCCAAAACAATAGACAATGGTGCTCTTATCGACTATTTTCTGTTTAATAACCGAAGTTTTAGGCTTGCACCTCCTTTGATTATAAATGATGCTCAAATTCATGAAGCAGCTCATAAACTACTTTCTGCTATGGACTATGCACAAAAGCAATACAATAAGTAGAGCTAATCTATTATAGTTCCTTCCTTAATCTAGCAACCGGTATACTTAGTTGCTCTCTATATTTAGCTACTGTCCGACGAGCTATATTATATCCTCTATCACGAAGCATATCTTTGAGCTTTTCATCACTGAGTGGCTTCCTCTTATTTTCTCCACCAACAATATCGGATAATATATTTTTGACTTCCAATGTAGATACCTCTTTACCATCTTGTGTCTGCAGAGACTCCGAAAAGAAGTCTTTTAACCTTCTCGTACCAAATTCTGTCTGTACAAACTTACTATTGGCAACACGAGAGACTGTTGAGATATCGAGACCTGTGATTTCTGCAATATCCTTCAGTATCATGGGGCGTAACCTGCGCTCGTCACCTGACGTAAAGAAGTCATATTGAAATTGCATGATAGAGTACATCGTACGATACAATGTATCTTGCCTCTGACGTATGGCATCAATAAACCACTTAGCAGAGTCTATCTTTTGTTTGATAAACATAACTGCTTCGCGTTCTTTTTTCGTAGATCTTCTGCCTTTGGTTGTGTCTTTGTATGTCTTCAGCATATCCATATACTGATCGTTGATCCTGAGGTCAGGCGCATTTCGACTATTAAGCGTAAGATCCAACTCACCATCTCTATTCATGATAATGAAATCAGGAACTACATAAGTAGATGTAGCTGTCTGAATAGCCATTCCTGATGCAGGCTTAGGATTAAGCTTAAGTATTTCGTCAACAGCATCTTTAAGTTCGCTATCCGATGCTACTAAAACCTTTTTTAACTTCTTATAATGCTTCTTGGTAAACTCTTCAAAGTATTTCTCTAAAATCCTGAGGGCCAAGACTCGTTCAAAAGGACTATCTCCTTGATCCTTATCGATCTTATCCTGTAATTGTATGATCAGGCATTCCTGTAAGTCTCGTGCTCCAATACCTGGAGGATCAAAGCGCTGTATTTTTTTTAGTAGATGAAGTATCTCATCTTTAGTCGCATCTATATTTTGAGAGAACATCAAATCATCAATAATGGCGATAGGCTCTCTCCTGAGATATCCATCTTCATCAATACTCCCTATGATTTGTTTAGCAATGATCTCATGTCTTTCAGAGTCCATATCGAGCATACCTAACTGTCTCTCTAGACTATCATGAAAACTTCCAACTACCGCTAAGGGCATAGTTTTTTCATCTTCATCCGAATAGATATCAGCCTTCATTTTATAACTGATAGGATCATCTTCTATGTATTCGTTTAGGTAATCATCAAGCTCAAAATTTTCTTCACGTGTTTCTCCCTCTTCACCATATGCATCATCGCTGTCTAAGTCAAATACCTCCTGAGCCTCATCACCTTCATCTAGTGCAGGATTAGATTCTAGCTCTTCTTTGATCCTCTGTTCCAAAGTTGCGGTAGGAATTTGTAATAGCTTCATAAGCTGAATCTGTTGCGGAGAAAGCTTCTGCAACATTTTTTGACTCATACTTTGCCTCATCAATGCCATATCTCTTACTTTAGCTGTGCTAATTACTTTATATTTAAAACGAAAATGTAGTTCATCAGGTTTCGAAACAGCTTCAAAATCGAAGATCCCTACATATTCAATGCCAAATATAGCTTTAATCAAACATATTCATAATTTTTTTAATATAAATATGTTTGATTAATAACATATTATAAAATTTATAATGAATATTCCATGACCATAAATCAAAAAATACAAGCGCTAAGAGCGGAAATGAAGAAGCATAACTTAGATGCTTATATAATCCCTAGCAGTGATCCACATATCAGTGAATATGCAGCACCGAGATGGTTGTCTAGAGAGTGGATAAGCGGTTTTACAGGTTCAGCTGGTACAGTTATCGTAACTCAAGATCATGCTGGGGTATGGACAGATTCAAGATATTTTTTACAAGCAGAAGAAGAACTCCAAGATTCGGAATTTGTACTGCATAAAATGATCAATCAATTTAAACCCTATCATATTGAGTGGTTGACTGAAAACCTAAGCTCAGGAATGGTCATAGGGTTTGATGGAGAGGTGCAGACCCAAAGTTTTTTTGAGCGATTGACAGATATATTTTCCAAAAAGAACATCACCATCAACTCGGATCATGATCTAATAGATTTTATCTGGCAAGATCGTCCAGAGATACCTTTGGAGCCCATTTTTGAACACGATATTGTATATGCAGGTGCCACTAGGGAGGAAAAAATATCCGCAGCACAAGATCAAATGAGTGATAGTGATTATTTACTGATACCAGCATTAGATGAGATTGCCTGGTTATATAATATACGTGGTCGTGATGTAGAAAGTAATCCAGTTGCCGTAGCATATGCGATCATCGGTAAGTCTCAACATTATCTTTTCACCAAGAAATCTAAAGTTTCTGCTGAATTAAAAGCGGCTCTGCAAATTGCCAATGTAGAAGTGGTAGAGTATGATCAGATATATACTTGGCTATCTTCTTTACAGGAGAATGTACATATCACAATTGATAAAAAATCATGTAACAATAAGTTATTTCAGAGTATTGGTACTTCAAATATTACCGATAAAAGTGCCATTGTAAAACATCTAAAAGCGGTAAAGAATGAAACAGAGCTTAAGCATTTTCCAAATGCTATGATTAAAGATGGCGTTGCACTTACCCATGCTTTTTACTGGCTAGAGCAATCGCTTGCCTCTGGTCATACATTTACAGAATATGATTTTGCAATGAAACTTGCAGAATGCAGATCAAAGCAAGATGGATATTATGGAGAAAGCTTTAATGCAATCATTGGTTATAATAGTAATGGTGCAGTGATTCATTATCGTCCTATGCCTGATACAGCTAAAACCATCAAACCTGAAGGTCTGCTACTCGTTGATAGCGGAGGACAATATCTAGATGGCACTACAGACATCACTCGTACCATTGCCTTGAGCGAACCTACAGAAGAGCAAAAACTACATTATACCTGTGTTTTAAAGGGACATATAGCACTGGATAGAGCTGTATTCCCAAAAGGGACAACCGGCGGACAACTTGACATATTAGCGAGGCAGCATCTTTGGCAGCATGGGCTAAATTATTTGCATGGAACTGGACATGGTATCGGATTTTTCCTCAATGTACATGAACCCCCACAAGGTTTTGCTCCTGGAACATCAGAACGAGCAACTACCGCACATAAGGTGGGTATGGTAAGTACCAATGAACCAGGATACTATCAGGATGGCTCACATGGTATACGTATAGAAAACGTGGTAGTGACTACAGAAAATGAGCAAGGCTATCTGTATCATAATAACATCACTTTATTTCCCATAGACATGACCCCAGTAGACTACAGTATGTTAAATGCAGCTGAGGTGCAGTGGATTAATGACTATCATACTAAGGTCTATGATACTCTTTCTAGTCATCTATCTGAGGAGTTAAAATCATGGTTGAAGGATAAATGTGCAAAAATTTAAAATAGCTACGCGGGATATTGAAAAATACCGTTTCTTTGTGGGAGTAAAATCTAAACATTATGGCTGGTGGAGCAGATCACAATTACGGAGAGAAAGGTAAAACATTTGGTAAAATCATGATTGCCATTGCTTTATTTGTCATTCTTCTTATCTGGGTATATGGAAAAAATCAGTTAGGTGTTCCTGCTTAATTGTAGATTACTCTAAATCAAAGTAACATTTACTTGATCTTATTCGTATGAATTATACCGATGATTGTTTTAATCGTCGCTTAAATGGTATGTTCGTTAAAACATACATCGGGTATTATACTATAAGTTAATTTTAGCTTTTAAAATATGGTATAAGAGAAATCATGCTATGAGATACATTTCATCTATTGTAATAATTGGGCTACTTGCCGCAGCTTGCTATTTTAGTTTCAAATTATATACTGCTCAAAAACAAAGTACTCAGTACCAAGAGCATTATGCAGAGATCAATAAAATCAATTATGGCTTATTCAACATCCAGCTTTGGAAAGATAAGGCTATTGATATTTTCGAAGAGCGTATAAATAATTTTGAAATAGATCCTGCAGTTTATGGTGAGGTCCAAAAAGAACTAAATAAATACCTACTTCAAGTCTATAAAGACTATTTCGAATCGGGTCGTATCGTTGATGAGTTTTTCAAGCAGCAGGAAAAAAGCGGAAAGAAGATCAACACCTTTATGCTCAAAATGGTGAAAGATAATATCGCTACTACATTGGAGTCTTTCGATATAAAAGCAAGACTACCCATGATATCAGGTCAACTACTGGATGAGTTACGTAAAAATGAAGATGTACTAAAAGGATATTTGAGACAAGAGCTTAATCAACTCATATTTGAAGAAAATCCAGCACAATATGTCGATCCGCGAGAAGCAGTATACAAGTATTATAATACAACAAGCCAGCAGGAGTGTAACACATATCTTGACGAGCAAATAACCGCATCAAAGACCAAAATCGATCAATTACTAAAAATGATTTACGGCCTGTTACTTGGTGCATTGTTTCTAGCCGCTATAAGCTTCGGTATTAATGGAACTAAGATTAGTATTTTATTTTTTACACTTATCTCTATCGTCATGCTGGGGCTTGGTATTTCGCTCCCTATGATAGATATAGATGCACGACTCAATGGTTTTAGTATGGATCTTCTGGGTAATGGGATCGCGTTTGATGAGCAGTTTTTATACTATCAGAGTAAATCGATATTAGACGTTACGTGGACCTTACTAGAAGGTAGAGGTATAGATCTCAAAATTGTAGGTCTTCTAATTTTATTATTCAGTATTGTGTTTCCGTTTTTCAAACTGTTGCTAAGTACTATGTTTGTTTATATCGAAAAACTTCAGACAAGTAAATTTGTAAAAACAGTCATTTTCTATCTAGGAAAATGGAGTATGGCCGATGTATTTGTGGTCGCCATGTTTATGGCATACATAGGTTTCTATGGATTGGTGACTTCTCAACTTGGTGATATTGGCATCAATCAAAATGGTTTTGCTGTAGAAACACTCAACTATTCTAAGCTGGCACCAGGTGCATTATTCTTTACGAGTTATTGCGTATTATCCATAGTGACTAGTATTATCATCAATAGGAAATATACTTCGATAGCCATTTGATAAAAATTCAGTGACTAAGGGTAATAAATCTTTTAGCTTATCAAGCATATTGAATAAGCTGATAATTTTGATCAGTATAGGTATTGTTGGTCACCTCATCTTTTTATTAACCACTACAGATCGAGATATACTAACACAGATCGATCAGATTTCTTTTACTTATGTATTTGCGATATGTGGCTTACTGATGGTTCCTTGGTTAGGCCATAGTTTGAGATTAGTTATATGGACAACTTTTTTAAAAAAGCCATTACGATTTACAGAGGCGTTTAAAATAGCTGTTACTACCGATTTAGGAAGTGCAGTAACTCCTACACTTATTGGTGGTGGCCCTATTAAACTAGGCCTATTATTGAGCAAAGGATATTCAGCAGCTCAGTCCAGTACCCTACTGCTACTCAATGCAGTGGAAGATCTTAGCTTTTATATCATTGGTATTGCATTATGCTTCTGGATTACTCAAGACAGCATGGCTACATTCTTCTATGGTATTAGAGATTTCATATGGCAATCGAAATACATACTCCTATCTATTGGATTTCTATTACTGATCAGTTCGATTATGCTTAAAAGACGTGGAAATAGTCTAGGAACTTTTTTACTAAGTACTTTACCCAGAAGACTCCAGATCAAATTAAGGAAACTATATATCAAAATTTCAGAAAGTATTGGAGAATTAAAGTCCATCATCCGATGGATCGGGAAAGAAGGAAAACTCACCTATGGACTTAGTCTATTGATATTAATCATTCAATGGTTAGCCAAGTTTAGCATTTTACTTGTCATTTTATTAGCATTAGAAATTGACTTCTCCTGGTACTTGATGTATATCAAACAATGGCTAGTTTGGCTCACCATGATCATAGTACCTACACCCGGTGCTAGTGGTGGTGCCGAGGCCGCATTCTATTTGATATTTGAAGATTCTATATCAGGTGATATCCTGAAGCTCGTCACGAGTGTATGGAGATTTTTCACATACTATTATGTGTTGTTTACCGCATTGGCATTTTTCCAACTGTTTACACTTATGAGTAAGCGTAGTAAAAATGAACTTACGGAATAAGATCTATACCCCTCCAAACCCCATCTTCCAACCTCTCTACCATACATCTCTTGTGCCCATCTCGCGATAATTGCAAAATGTCAAAGTCAACGATACAACACTCTATCAAGGTAAAATGAACATAATCTAAATCATAGATTACATCATGCTCATCAAGTCTAGCACCTGGCGCCTCAGATGTGGTATAATCTTGAATACTTTTACTTGATTTGATTTTTTGTAAATGATTCTGATAAAGCTCAGATTGTTCATCGATCAGTTGTGCTTTACATCGTATCCTGACTTGTAGTTGTTTTTTGAGATGATAAAAAAGACACGAAATATTGGGATCATCCGCTATCTGCTTGACTTTGGGAGTACGACTATCCGTGTAGAGGTATAGCATCATGCGTTGCTTATCAAAATCTCTAAGTACCACAGTACGTAGCTCTGGAAAATTATGCCCAAGAGTCCCTAGACTAAAGTACCTAAACGGGTGACGTCTATCTACTTTAGCCCTTGTCAGTTCTGATATTGCAGTATCCCAGAGGTCTTTCCACATGATTAGATATACAAATGAAACGGATAGTAGTTCAATCGCTACGGATGCTCGTTTTGCGCTAACTCCTCACTCTAAAGAATCGAACTTGTAGGTATCAAACAAAAAAATTATTCATCACTTAAACTATCATACCATGAAACAAATCACAATCATCATCACACTTGTAGGACTTTGCTACAGCTTATTCGGAAATAATAATCCAACAACGCATTCAGAAGCGCTAAACGTCATCGCACCTTCTGGACTGAAACTGCGCTTAGCACCCAACATCCATTCCGACATCCTAAGTATTGTTCCATTTGGAGAGAAAGTCATTATCATCGAAAATCCTGATAGCAGTACTACCTCCATTGATTATACTGTTGGTAATTGGATCAAAGCCGAATATGAGGGTGAGATCGGCTATATATTCGATGGATTTCTAACTTCTCTATCGATTCCTACACAAGATTTTGAGATTACCGATGAGGCTGATGATTTGATCTTTTGCCTAAGCTCCTGGGCACAGTACAATCTAGATATTGTGCTCCCTATTGATACCATGAATTATGACAATGGTACCGAAAAAACTATCCGTCTATTCGAAGACGGATCTAAGTTGACGACCATTGATCATGATCGTAAATTGGATATCAAGCTAGATCTTACCGACATCAGAATCATGGATGCCTATCACTTACTGGAAAGCATGATCATTGACAAATCCGAGCTTCAGAGATTCAAAGAATCTAGCATATTTATCAAGAATAAAACAGGTGATATCGATCGAATCAAAATAGATCTCGGTAACGACATCACGATCAGAACAGCAGAAAACGGTAAAATAAGAATCACCATCAACTATGAAGAATACGGTTGCTAGTCAATAATCCAATTTGGTTTGAGAAGCCCTGCAGTCTTTGGCTGTGGGGTTTTTGCTTTAATAAAGCCTTTTAACCGAGTTTCTTCAACATCTTCACAATCTCTGGCTTCTTACGTACAGATACTGGAATATGTTGGTCGTTGGTCAGCATGATATACCCTCCATCAGACTTGACATATGATTTCACATAATCAAGATTAATCAAATGGGATTGATGGCATCTTACAAAGCCTCTATTACTTAGCAATTCATCATACTCTTTAAGTGTTTTGGTGACTAACAATTTAGTCTTATCACTAAAGTAAAATTGGGTATAGTTACCCATAGATTCACATCTAACAATATCGCTCACCTTAGCTACTTTGATTTCTTCAGCTGTCTGTAAGACTATTCTGGCTGGGGCATCAATGGATTGATGTTGTTCTTTAAGTATAGCTAATTGATCACCTGATTGAGCATTCTTTTCGCTATGCTTGGTGATGGCTTTTTTGAGCAATTGTGGATCTACTGGCTTGAGCAGATAATCGACTGCTGCATATTGGAATGCCTTGATGGCAAAGTCTTGTGATGCTGTCACGAATATGACTTTACTATTCACCTCAGGCAATATATCGAGCAGATCAAATCCATCGCCGTCATTCATTTCAATGTCAAGGAAAATAAGATCTGGTTTGGTATCACGTATAAGTTTGGCTCCAGAAACCACTCCATCTGCTTCACCAAGAAGCTCTATCTCTGGGCAGTGATCTTCAATCTCCGCACGTAGGCTTGCTCTTGCCAATCTCAAGTCGTCAATTATTATTGCTGTGGTCATAAGCTTTATTCCTTTTTGAAAGGTATCAATATTTTTACTTCTGTACTAAAACCTATTTCCTCACTATTTCCGATTCTTAGCTTGGCGCCAGGGTATTTAGCCAACCGTTCTTGGGTAAGCCTAGTCGCTACAGATGTATGGTTTTTTGATGTTTTAGTATTAGTGAGACCTACTCCATTATCGATGATCCTGATTTCTAAAAAATGATCTTGTTTCATAATATCAAGTCTTATCAATCCTCGTCGATCCATGAGCGGTGCAACTCCATGAATAATAGCATTTTCTATAAAAGGCTGAATGATCATAGTCGGAATATGGATGGCTTCTACGTCTAGATCATGGCTTTCGATTTCAAAATCAAAACTCTCTTCTCTGATCATTTGCTCTAGCTCTACGTAGTTTTTTAAAAACTGAAGTTCTTCCTGTAGATTAATCATCTCGGCTCTCGACTGTTCCAACATAGCTCTCATCATCTTAGAAAAAGTACCAATACTCTTCTGAGCAAGCTTATTTTCATTTAGAGCAACCAGTCCTTTGATCGAGTTAAGTACATTGAAAATAAAATGTGGATTCATCTGCAATCGCTCAGACTTTTGTTCCAATGTCAGTGCCGCATTTTGAGTCCTCAGTAACTCAGCTTCTGATTGTAATTTATCCATCTCACTGCGATTGCGTATCATCATGAGCATCGCGATCAGAAATAATACACCTCCTAAAATGATCAGTGCATAAAAGTATGTTCGCCAACTATCATCATGAGATTTGATGTTTATAGAATCTGTGAATGCGTAGTTTTGCCCATCAACTGTTGCACGAAATCTTAGCTCATCTGACAATGATCTCACCCTATATTCCAAATTGATATGATTAGTGACAGACTTCCAAGGAGCACCATCATACTGCTGATAACTTACCTCTATATCATTATATCGAGACCAATGGGTAAGTGCCAGTTCTATCTTTATTAAATCGCCAATCTGTGCTTGTATCTCTTTATGAAGTGTGACCTCATCGTCATTAACAAATATACGCTCTATGGCTATTTCTGGTAAAACATCTTCCTTTTTCAAAAGATGATCACCGCTATATAAGCCATGGTCTGTCGCCAACCAAACCGTACCATAGATATCATGATATGTATCATTTATCCTAGCATCTTCTGGAATTGATAGCCTTTGCTCAGTAATCTCATTTGTCTTTGTATTCCAGATAAGTAGAGGATATTCTTTAGTAAACAGATATAATAGATCTCCCTGTTGTTCCAGACTATATATAGTCTCCAATCGCTCATATGCCGGTAGATAAAGTTGTTTAGCTCTACCTGATTTTATTATTATAGGTCCACTCTCCAACTGTACAAATCCTGATATATCATTAACCGGGTTGGGTAATGCTAGGTACTTTGTAATCTTTTGTTGGAAAGTAAATGGATTGAGATTATCTGACCAATCATAGATTTCATAATCCGTGACAAAAAACAACCTTCCTCCTATAATCTCTAGATCTCTTATGGGTTCTTCATTGAGTACCGAACCTAGGTCTTCCCTCAGTAAATTACCATTTTCAAAAATTCGAATGCCACGATCTGTTGCAAGCCATATTTTGTTTTCATGACAAATCACATCGTATAAAACCGAAAAACCTTGATCAATTTTTTCAAAGTAAGCATCAGCAATTTTTATTGAATCCCATTCTTCATGAATTACTTCTACACCGCAAGCAATCCAATGTAAAGCGTTTTGCCCTGCCTGATTAAGCACTTCAAAATCACCATTGGCATACAACAATGAGCCGCCTTGATATAGTTGAAATGCGAGCTTATCTAACGCTTCGCAATAATAGATACTCTTGATAGATGTATGATCTCTCTGCTCAAATTCCTGAGCTGTCATATGTAAACATATCGGGATCAAAATGAAAAGAAGTATACTATTTCTCAATAACATCGGGAATACCATTAGTCACAAAGTAAACAAAGTATTAAATTCATCCCTTATAATTACGAATTGTACAGCTCGTTAATTTTGTACAATCGATTTATAATTTGGTAAATAGATACTTAACTCGCAGGATTACTGGCTGAGCTTTCGCTGATGGTCCTCGCTCAATTTTATTATCGGATTGAATCTTTGTAATGATCATACATATCGACAAGTATTTGATGCTCAAGTAGTTAAGCTTACACGTTACATTTACAGTAAGGGTTGTAGTATGACTCAGGCGGAAGATATCGCTCAAGAAGCATTTGTCCGATTATGGAAAAACTGTGATAAAGTGGATATCAATAAAGTAGCACCATATCTGTATAAAATTGGCTACAATTTATTTATTGATCATACTCGTAAATCAAAAAAACAAAGCTACGTAAGCTTCGAGTATAAAGAGGAAAAGACCAGAGAAGATGGACAATACCTCATGGAAGTAGAAGAGCATCGTCAAAAGATAGAGCAATGCATCAATGGCATGTCTGATGGCGTAAAAGAAGTCTTTATATTAAATAGAATGGAAGGAAAAAAATATAGAGAAGTAGCAGAGCTTCTGGATATCAGTATCAAAACGGTGGAGAAGCGAATGTCTAAAGCACTCAAAATATTTAGTGAAATAAAAATCAAAATTTAGGTAGGGTATACTCTGATATCTACGTCCTAGATATAAGAAGAACAATTATCTCAGTGAACAAAGAAAAAGACATATTACTGTCTCGATGGCTATCAGGTGATCTTTCTGATGAAGAAAAGGAGAGTTTACAGGAACATACCGACCTAGAGCAGCTCTCTGATAATCTTAAGTTGTTGGAAGAACTTAAACTTCCAGACCCCAACGTGGAGCGTATTTGGGCTGGAGTAGATCACGAGACATCTAAGCCTAAACAAAAAGCCAAAATAAGGATACTGCCTTACCTGATGGCTGCAGCAGCAAGTGTTGCTATATTTTTCATTGCTTTTACAGTATTTGGTAATTCAGAAGTTTCATATCAAACCAAAGTAGGGGAATCATTGACAGTAAGACTTCCTGATCAAAGTGAAGTCATCTTGAACGGTTATACAAGCCTCACCTATGATAAGAAGGCTTGGAAGAACAATCGATCATTGGACTTAGATGGAGAAGCATTTTTTAAGGTGGCTAAAGGTTCTACTTTTACAGTAAATACAGATCAAGGGATGGTAGAAGTCTTAGGTACCATTTTCAATGTAGAAGATCGCGACGAGGAGTTGGTAGTATCTTGTTTTGAAGGTAGAGTGAAAGTATCATCATCTGACGGTCGTACAAACCAACAAATCACAGCAGGAGAGCGAGTAAGTATAAAAGATGCTCAACTATCTGATGTCACCAAGATCGCTGATAATAATCCATCATGGATCAATAAACTGGTTAAGTTTAATAACAAAACGCTACGTGAAGTATTTAATAGCTTTCAATACTACTACCCCGTAAAAATAGACTTTAAGCACAATGTATTGTCAAGAAGATTCACAGGTACTATACCTACAGATAATCTGCAAGAAGCCGTAGAAATCGTCTGCCAGGGGATGGATCTAAATTGTGAAGTAGACCAAAATGTTGTTCGTATAAGTGCTAAATAAAAACTTAATATTCCTATAGAGTGAAATTATATCCGAAAATATCGATGTTGTTGTGCCTACTCTGTAGTGCATGGTATCTTTCGGCACAATATACTCAGCAAAGTAAAAGCTTAGAGCTCACAGAATACCTTA
This sequence comes from Saprospiraceae bacterium, assembly GCA_020629715.1. Lineage (GTDB taxonomy): Bacteria > Bacteroidota > Bacteroidia > Chitinophagales > Saprospiraceae > JAHDGW01. The sequence continues at coordinate 240,021 of JAHDCU010000006.1, read as the reverse complement.
ATACAGTAGAAGAACAATATCAAGTTCGCTTTAATTATGATTATGATCTAATTAAAAATGAAATACGCCCAAAATCAAATATTCAGGGCTCTTTAGACCAATTGTTAAAAGATATTGAATCAGAAGGAGTCGTAAGTTTTCATATCATAAAAGATGGTTTTTATAAGGTAAAACTATCACCAAAACCGAAAGAAGTACCTGAGTATAAAATCATCTGTGCAACGGTACATAGTAACAAAGATGATTCTCTGTTAGAATTTGCTACTGTAAATTCCAGTGGACAGTTGCATCATAGCACAACTGACGAATCTGGATATTTTAAAATCGAAGGATCTTTTTATAGCTCAGAAGAGATCTGTGTTCAATACCTTGGTTACGAATCAGTTTGTAAGCCACTTTCTTTTTTTGATTATGGTCACTGCCCTAAAATAATCCTACGTCCAGGTAGCAACGAACTTGAAGAAATATTGATCACAGATCAACTCAAAAAAGCACCTGTAAGCATAGGAGACCATACAAAGACCACGGTAGATCCCGCAAAGTTAGGAAATCTATCCATCAATGATGAAGATGCACTGACCATGGTACAGTTGATGCCAGGTATATCAAGCACAGATGAAAATAGCAGTAAGCTCCAAGTCCGCGGAGGTACTCCTGATCAAAACTTAATCCTATGGGATCAGATCACCATCTATCAAAGTGGGCATTTTTTTGGTCTACTATCCGCTATCAATCCTAACTATATTGATCAAATAGATATCTACAAAAGCGGATTCGACGCTAGATTCGGATCGCGAGTATCCAGCGTTTTGGATATGAAAAGTCAAGATGACATCACAGATAAAGTGAGAGGGAATCTTAGCTCTAATCTTTTATACACCAATGCCTTCTTAGATTTACCTATCATTCGTGATAGACTATCTATCTCTGGATCATTTCGACGATCACATACTGATCTATTCAACTCTATTACATTTGCCAATAGCTTTGATCAAGTATTTCAATCTGGGACTGTGGTAGATGAACAACGAGAAATAGAAGAAAATGACCTTCAAGAGTTTGTAACCTTGACGCCCACTTTGAGTTTTTATGACTTCAATAGTCAATTAAAATATAAAGTCAATGACCAGCATGCTATAAAACTCAGCATTCTTTCTAGTCATGATTATATGAGTTTCGATAAAGAAAAAGCTTGGGACAATAGTACTGCTAGAGATTCTATCGACCTTACAAATGACGGCTACAGTATACAATGGAAAAGTCAGTGGAATGACGCTTATCATACAGAACTATCGTTAAGTAACTCTAGTTTCAAAAATCACTTCAGCTATGAAGATGACATAGATGCTGATACCTTAAATTATGGTGACTTGTATTATAACGAAATTGATCAGACTAATCTAAAGTGGCATCACCAGATGATCAAAGATGAGCATAAACTCGGTTATGGTTATGAGTTGGAGCGCATCCATACAGGCTCTTATGCTGATAGAACAGTAGATCAGTTAATCGATATAGATGACAATACCTTTGTGCAATCCACAACCAATGCTATTTATTTCGATTACGAAAGTATAGGAGATCAAAAAACTGTATTTAAAATTGGGGCACGAGCATCATATTACAATCTCACCGATCAATACTTTATAGAGCCACGATTGAGTCTATTGCATAAGATTAATAATAGTTATGCACTGAAAGCAAATGCTGGCTTATACTTCCAAACCTTCAATCAGATAGAACGTAATAACTATCTCGAAGTAGAAAACTTCTTTTGGAAATTATCAGATGGATCAGAAGATGATCGACTGATACCTATTGTTAAAAATTCACAATTTTCAGGAGGTATCGAGTATAGAGGTAATGATTGGGTGTGGAGTATAGAAGCATTCACCAAGCAACTTGATAATATATCTAGTCTCACCCAAGATTTTAGTGATACCAATAACCCTTATCAACTAGGCAACGCGGATATTGCTGGTTTAGAGATATGGACCCATCGCCGGTGGAATGCTCAGTGGTCTAGTATATTAAGCTACACTTTGAGCGAAGCCACTCTTGATTTTCAGTTTGAAGAACCCTATGCTGCACCGTATGATGCAAGACATCAGCTCAGCATTTCCAATAGCTATACACTAGGGCGACTACATATAAGTCTCCTATTTAACCTAAGATCTGGCAAACCGTACTCTCCAGAACCTATACTTGCCTTTGAGGAAGTCAATGGACCTGATGAGGGTTATTATTACCTTCAGCTCGATAATCCTTATACCTTACGTACATCAATGTACCATCGGCTAGACCTATCAGCCAGCTATACCATGACCAAAGCTCAGCATAGTGGTATCAATACGAAACTAGGTATACAGCTATTAAATATCATGAATCGTACGAATGTAATTTCAAGAGGCTATTACGTGGATTATTTTGATTGGCCCGAAGTAAGCGTCGGTGAGACGGTAAGAAATGGCATTAAGTTTACTCCAAATGTATTCTTAAAAATGAATTTTTAGTTCTTGAAAAAATATATCACTCAGATTAGAAATAATTAATAGATAGTGCTATTTTTGCAACGCTTTAAAAGCCACGCTTCTTTAGCTCAGCTGGTTAGAGCATCTGACTGTTAATCAGAGGGTCCAAGGTTCAAGTCCTTGAAGAAGCGCAAAAAACCCATCCACTTTTAGTGAGATGGGTTTTTTTATTGATTTAGCATCAATTCTAGAAATACCTTAAGTTAACTTCAGATCTTCAAATAACGTGACAAAAATGTTATCAACTTACATAGGCATAACCTGTCCAGAATCATAATTTTTATTTAGCACAAATCTCTTATTACCAACATAGTATTTAGTATATACAGATTTTACATTTTTAATAACAGAAAGGATATGATTAAATTTCCAGTTTTTCCTAAAACCTCCTGAGTAAGTTATTACATTATCTAAGCTCTGAAAGATTTGAAAATAATTTAGGCATAATTCCTTATCACCTGTAAATACTATATGTTCTAAATTCTTACAATTCGATAAACTAGAAAGATCTATAAAACTGTTATCACAATCAAGTACAAGGTATTTTAATTTCTTAAACCTGGTTAAATCTAACTTACCACTCTTCCTCTCATCAAAACATAGATGTATTGGTCCGTGTAGTTGCAAACACTCAAGATTTCTATGGGTATAAAGCCAATTTAGATTAACATAACCTTTATTCAATCGGATACATAGGGCAATTAAATTATTAAAATTATTAAAAAAAGTTTGGACGGAGGAAACACAACTCTGATTCCAGAAATTGACGCTTAACGCCTTAACATTACTGAATGTATCTTTTTGGATTATTTTAATTTTTGTAGAACACGGAATTTTTATTGCTAAAAGCTTAAGCAACTCTAATCTGTAAGAAAAGACAATATCGAAATATGTATTTTTAAAAAGCTGTAAAACCTCTAATGATTTTAATGTCTTAGGCAATGTGATTACTTCCATCTTTTTTATTTTCGAGCCTCCGTAGGCACATCGCAATGATTTTAAATTTGAAAAAATACCTAAGGAGCTAAAATCGAAATGATTAAGGCATGCAATTTCTATGTGTTTAGTAGAGGAAGTTATACCATTGTATTCACTAAAAGAAATAGTTTTTTCGAGAAATTTCTTTCTCAAGTTTAGATCACTTGATAAATCTTTTCTTTTGAATAATTGGATTGAGACAAATATTACACTAGAATCGATAAATTCTGTATCACTAACCCTTAAATAGATATACTTTTTTGTCTCGTTATACGAATTAGTATCAATTATATAATTGAATTTTAAGTCATTCGGTATCGAATTGGGCCTAATAAAGCTTGGAAGTGCAATCATATTCTAAACTTACAAAGCAGTTCTCAAATATATATTTTACAAAATAACTTAACCACATTCTATTACAAGTCCATAATGAAGCGCAAAAAACCCATCCACTTTTAGTGAGATGGGTTTTTTCTTTACTAATCAATTAATTACACAAATCGTTGATATAACCTAGCGCAGCTTTATAGCCATACTTGGCAGCAGTCCTCATATCTTTACATGCCTTGGCTTCATTATTAAGCTTAAGATGAGCGTTGGCTCTGTTATAATAGGCTTCTGCCAGTGTTTCTTTGATCAAGATAGCCTCGTTAAAGTCACCTACTGCACGTTTGTATTTTTCCTTTTTCAGATATGCTATTCCTCTATTCACATAGCTACTGGCATCGTCGGGTTCTATTTTGATATAGTTGGTGTAGTCTGTGATCGCTTCGTCGTATTTTTTTAGTTTAAATGAAGTGATAGCCTTATTCTTCACTGCACCTTTATGAGTTGGTTTCACTTCGATAGCTAAAGCAAAATCCTTATTCGCTCCTGCTAAATCACCCGTAACGAGTTTTGAATAGCCTCTATAGTAAAATAAATCAGGGTCTTCTGGATTCTTTCTTATTGCAGCAGAAAAATCACTGATACTTTCTTCGTGTCTTTCTAGCTTAAGAAAGGCCTTTCCCCGATTTTTATAAGAACCCGACTTAGTAGGTTTGATATCGATACATGTGCTAAAATCATTGGCTGCGTCCTCATAGTTATTTTGTTTGCTATGACAGAGACCCCGATTATAATAGGCGTTGTAGGAATCAGGATTATATTCAGCCGACTTAGTAAAATCACGTATAGCCGCATCATAATTTTTCATACGCATATGAGCAGTACCTCTATTTTGGTAAGCACTCGTCAGCTCACTATTGATCTTCAGTGCTTTGGTAAAGCTGATGATAGCGGGTTCGTATGCCTTCTTTTGGAGCAAGGTGTATCCCTTGTATAAGTGAGCTTTCGCAAATGTAGGATCTAGTTTGATGGCTCTATTAAAATCCTTGATAGCATTATCATAGTTTTTTAGATTGAGATGTACATTGCCTCTATTATAATATGCCTTCATATAATCAGGCTTCACTTTAATAGCCTTAGAATATTCAGCTAGTGCATCTTGATAATCTTTTGCCTTAAAGGAGGCGATTGCTGCATTAAAATGTTGATAAGCTTCATTTTGTGAAAAAAGAGAAAGTGCAAAAAAGCAACAAATAGTAAGCAATTTCCATTTTGCGGTGTTCATAGGCCGTAGATTTAGTTTAAGATTACATCAATTTGGCAGAAAAACGAATTGATTCTATCAACTAGTATGAATAGTAACTATAATTGCGCCAAGAATTGGCTAACAAATCGTTAAAATCAGAAAGCATTTGTCAAATAAGCTTCAAAATATAGATGATATCAACGCTCCCAGCCGTAAACAAGATCATATCGATCTCGCTTTTCGATCTGAGGTAGCACTCGATAAATTAGATAGACGCTTTCATTACGAGCCACTTCTTTCTGCTCATCCTGATAATAAGAAAGATATCTCTATCGATTTTCTTGGTCAACGTGCTCACGTACCTCTCTGGGTTTCTAGCATGACTGGTGGCACTGAAAAAGCCAATCGTATCAACAAAAACCTTGCTAGAGCATGCAATGAATTTGGTTTTGGTATGGGCTTAGGCTCTTGCCGGTCTCTACTACGTAGCGATGAGTATTTACCAGATTTTGCGGTAAGACCACTTATTGGTGATCAACTACTATATGCCAATCTTGGAATCGCCCAAGTAGAGCAATTGATCGAATCCAATGAATTATCATTAATCACCGAGCTTTTAAATAAGCTAGAGGCTAATGGGTTGATCATCCATATCAATCCTATGCAAGAGTGGCTGCAGCCTGAAGGTGATATCATCAAACAGAATCCTATGGTGACTATCTCTAAAGTGCTAGATCTACTGGATATCAATATCATAGTAAAAGAGGTAGGTCAAGGCATGGGACCTGCCAGCCTAGAAGCTCTCTTGAAATTGCCTATACAAGCTATAGAATTTGCTGCACATGGTGGGACTAACTTTGCCATGCTCGAACTACTAAGATCCAATGAAGAACAGATGGAATGGTATGAGTCCTTGACCAATATTGGTCATTCTGCAGAAGAGATGGTAGATTTCACGAATGATATTGCAAACAAATTAGGTGATGATTGTCATTGTAGATCTGTGATTATATCTGGTGGTATTAAGACTTTTTTGGATGGTTATTACTTAAGTCAAAAAAGTCAACTGAAGGCTGTATATGGACAAGCATCCTCATTTCTAAAATATGCGCAAGGTGAGTATGAGCAGCTTCAAGACTATGTGCAAGGGCAAGTCGATGGATTGCGCCTTGCTCACAGTTTCCTACAAATAAGAACAACATGAGTCCACAGGTAGAACATAAAACCATCAGTGGATTTTCTAAACTTTCGAAGAGAAAGAAAATCAAATGGATCGTCGAAAACTTCTTCAAAGATCCTGAAAATGTAATGAGAGAGCTCATCTCATATTGGCATAAGGATGACAAACAACAGGATATACTTGACGGATTTAGTGAAAATACAATTAGCAATTTCCCGATGCCTTTCGGTGTAGCCCCTAATTTTATTATCAATGGTGAACCGTATGTGGTGCCTATGGTGATCGAAGAAAGCTCTGTCGTTGCAGCGGCATCAGCTGCTGCAAAATTTTGGATGTCTCGTGGAGGTTTCAAAACTGAAATACTCGGTACTCAGAAAATCGGTCAAGTATTTCTGAAGTGGGATCTAGATATTGCAGATATTCGGCTAAGAATGCCGGGAATCAAATTGCATTTAATTGCTCAAAGCCATGACCTCACCAAAAATATGAATACTCGGGGTGGTGGCATCATTGATATACAATTAAAAGACTTTTCAAAGCAAGAAACTGATTTATATCAGCTAGAAGGTACATTTGAGACTTGTGATTCCATGGGTGCTAACTACATCAATAGCTTACTCGAACGCTTTGGACTTGAGTTAAAATCGTATGCTCTCCAAGAAGGATTATCAGAACCTGAGATCATTATGTCAATATTATCCAACTATACGCCTCAATGTGTAGTTAGGGCCTCTGTTTCATGTGACATATCCGATCTAGGTACATTTGATCAAGGCACGATGACCGCCGAGCATTTTGCTGAAAAATTTGCAACTGCTATCAGAATTGCAGAAATAGATCCATATCGAGCCACTACTCATAATAAAGGCATTTTCAATGGTATAGATGCTGTGGTATTGGCTACAGGAAATGACTTTAGAGCCATAGAAGCCTGCGGACATGCCTACGCTTCCAGAAATGGATCCTATGCTAGTCTATCTCATTGTGACGTTAGTAATGGAATATTCAAGTTTTGGCTAGATATCCCCTTAGCTATAGGTACGGTCGGAGGTCTCACCAAACTACATCCAATAGCCAAAAGATCACTTGAACTATTAGGTAGTCCCTCGGCACCAGAACTTATGTCTATCATAGCTGCAACAGGACTGGCGCAAAACTTTGCTGCTGTTAGATCCTTAGTAACTACAGGTATCCAAAAAGGACATATGAAGATGCATCTTCAAAATATTTTGAATACTCTAGAAGCTACTCCTGAGGAAAAAGAAAAGAGTATAAACCATTTCTCTCAACAAGTGGTCAGCTTCAACGCAGTCAGGGAATATCTAGATACTCAAAGAGCGGAAGCATAGGTAGATTTTACCTTAACAAAAAACATATATGCAAAAATGAAATGTATAAACAAAAAAGTTATACTTTTGTCAATCTGCATGAAAAACTGACCTTATCAAACAAGAGTTTTATAGTCACGGGAAATTACTCTTAACGGGTGAATATGCTGTACTTGACGGTGCTAAAGCATTAGCTCTACCTACAAAGTACGGTCAGCGCATGCAAATCAAAAAGCACCGCGGCTCAGACTTGATATGGGAAAGTCTTGACCATAATGGAGAATCTTGGTTTAATTCTACGATTGCCCTTTATGATTTTTCTGCCCTCAAAACAACGGACGAGGAGAAGTCAAAGCATATCCAGAAGTTACTTAAAAACTCCGTCAGGCTCAACTCTGAATTTTTATCCAAGTGGAATGGGTTTAAAGTAGAAACTCAACTAGAATTTCCTTTGGATTGGGGATTAGGATCTAGCTCTACTCTGATAGATCTCATGGCACAGTGGGCAAAAGTCAATGCGCTCATGCTTTCATTTAGAGTAAGTAATGGAAGTGGTTACGACGTAGCATGTGCTTCAGCTGATGGGCCATTACTCTATCAGATTACCGATGATACTGTAAGCTATACCAAAGTAGACTGGAATCCTAAATTTACCAATCAGTTATATTTTGTGCATTTAGGTACAAAGCAAAAGAGTGACGACCAGATTAAATATTATACCAAAAAGGTAAAAAAGAAAAAAGATCTAGCTTCTAAATTATCAGATATTACTGATCAAATCGTCGATACGAAATCTTTATCAAATTTTGAGGCTCTTATCAATGAGCACGAGCAAATACTTGCCAAAGCACTAGAGTATGACACAGCTAAGTCATTACATTTTGCTGATTTCTGGGGGTCTATCAAGTCTCTTGGAGCATGGGGTGGCGATTTTGTTTTGGCTAGTTCGTCCAAAAGCGAAGAGGAAACCAAGGCGTATTTTGCAGAAAAAAACTTTGCTACAGTAATTCCCTACGCTGACATGATGTTGGCTTAGTAGGAATTTTCGATATTGGAGTAAATCCAAGATATATCGCAAAGCATCATGTCCAAAGATCATTCATATCTAAACCAATATACATTTCCCAAGTATTCAAAATGGTTTATCTGGATTGCACCTCTTTTAGCTTTATTACTTTATGCTAATACTTTAGGTCACAGCTATGCGCAAGATGATGCCATTGTCATCACGGACAATATGCATACTCAAAAAGGAATTGCGGGTATACCCGATATATTAGCTAAGGATACGTTTCATGGATTTTTTAAAGTAGACGGAAAAGCCAATTTAGTTTCTGGAGGACGCTATAGACCCTTGAGCCTAGTTATGTTTGCCATCGAATACCAGATCTTCGGAGAGAATCCATTCGTTGGGCATCTATTCAATATACTTTGGTATGTTTTGCTAGCCTTTTTGATTTATCTATTTATCCTAATACTCGATATTTTTCAAAAAGAATCGCATTACAATATTCTTTTGGCTACCGCTGTCGCATGCCTTTATATAGCTCATCCTATACATACAGAAGTTGTCGCTAACATCAAAGGGCGAGATGAGATCATGTGTATGCTGCTTTCTGTAGTTACCGCTATACAAGTACTAAAGTATATAGATCATAAGAGAATCATTCATCTTATATTTGCTATGGGTAGCTTCTTTTTGGCCTTAATGTCTAAAGAAAATGCGATAACCTATTTGGCTATTATCCCTATATCCTTGTGGTTTTTCAGACAGCAGCGTATTACGTCGATTTTAAAAGTCATTGGCGGTCTCCTGATACCTACGATTGCATTCCTTCTCATTCGATTTTCTGTATTAGGAATGGATCTTGGTCATACTCCGCAAGAACTCATGAATAATCCTTTTATAAAAGTAGTAGATGGTGTCTACACGGACTTCGCTACAACTGAGAAAATCGCATCTATACTTGCAGGCTTAGGGAAGTATATTCAACTTCTTCTTTTTCCTCACCCTCTTACGCATGATTATTATCCAAGATACTTTGATGTAATGAGCCTAGCAGATCCCAAGGTCATTGGCATTGGGCTAGTCTATTTAGCAAGTATTATGGCTATGCTAAAGTTTTGGAAATCAAAGCCAGCTGCCTCCTATTGCATTTTTTACTTTATTGCAACTCTATCTATAGTCTCCAATATTGTATTTCCAGTAGGTACCCATCTGAGCGAACGATTTCTCTTCATGCCATCTCTAGCTTTTTCATTAGCCTCAGGACTAATACTCATATGGATGGTGAAAAATAAATCATGGAATAAAATTGCCTTGACTCTTTTCTTAATAACTGCCCTACTCTACAGCATCAAAACCATAAGCAGAAACCAGATTTGGAAAAATGACTTTACGCTATTCACCACAGATGTACATACGAGTACCAATAGTGCAAAAGTCTTAAATGCAGCTGGTGGAGCTTTGGTCACGGAATCCGCTAATGAAAATAATGAAAGCAAAAAGCAAGAAATGCTCATTGAGGCTGAGTCATACCTAAAACGTGCCATCGGTATTCATCCCAATTATAAAAATGCTCATCTACTACTAGGTAATACCTGTTATTATTTGAAAAAATATGAAGAAGCTGTCATACATTATGAAAGAGCACTACAGCTAGACCCTTCTTATCAAGATGCTATGAATAATCTGGCAGTAGCATTACGAGATGCAGGACGAGTACGTGGCGAAGAAAAAAATGACCTACCAGGAGCCATTCGTTATCTCGAACGTGCAGAACAGCTCTCTAAAAATGATTACGAAATTTATAGATTGCTAGGAGTAGCCTATGGGGTAGGCCAAAATCATACTAAAGCGATAGAATACTTTACAGCGGCAATACGATTACAGCCAAATCTGGCAGTAGCATTTCGTAATCTTGGTACAGCATATAAAAATGCTGGAGATGAAGAAAATGCTCAACTTAACCTTCAAAAAGCTCAATCTATTGAATCTAATGCCCTTCCGAATTAATAACATATATTATATACACTAACAAGACTTTAGCATTATGCATTTTACTCTTCAGCTAGTATAGCTTAACTTGGTATTATGAAATATTGGTTTCTAATAAGCGCGGTACTTTTTTCGACTTTAGTACATAGTCAGTCTGCTGATTCTGCTTGGGTGGATAGCCTGATGAATAATATGACTTTGGATGAGAAATTGGGTCAATTATTCATGATCAGAGCTTTTAGCAACAAAAACGAGAAGCATTACAAAGAGATAGATGAACTTATAGAAAAAGAAAAGATAGGTGGATTATGTTTTTTCCAGGGCACCCCAAAAAAGCAAGCTGAGTTAACGAATAGATATCAGAAAAAATCGTCTATCCCTATGCTCATTTCAGTAGATGCAGAATGGGGTCTAGGTATGCGATTTAAAGAAAATGGCTTTTCATTTCCTAGGCAAATGATGTTAGGTGCCATGCCGGATGCTCATGGCGTATATCAGATGGGCAGAATGGTGGCTGATCATTGCCAGCGCATGGGTATACACATCAATTTTGCCCCTGTAGTAGATGTCAATAATAATCCTGACAACCCTGTCATTAATTATCGATCATTTGGAGAAGACAAATATAATGTTGCTGTAAAATCAGCAGCATATATGAGAGGCATGCAAGATGGCGGCATCATCGCATGTGCCAAGCACTTTCCAGGTCATGGAGATACAGATGTAGATTCTCACTACGACTTACCTATAATCAGTCATAATAGAGCTAGACTTGATAGTTTAGAGTTGATGCCTTTTAGAGCCATCATCAAAGACAGTATCCAAAGTATCATGGTAGCTCATCTCCATGTCCCAAGTCTTGATGATCGAAAAAATAGAGCCACTACCCTCTCTGAAAAAACGGTGACTTCTTTGCTCAAAGAAGAGCTAAACTATGATGGTCTCATCATTACCGATGCACTAGATATGCAAGGAGTTGCGAAGCATTTTGAGCCTGGCGTAGTAGATGCAGAAGCATTCAAAGCAGGAAACGATATATTGCTTTTGAGCGAAAATGTAAAAAAAGCAAAGGCTGCTATCATCAAATATATCGATGAAGAGAAAATATCCGAACAACGAGTAAACGAGAGCGTCAGAAAAATACTAAAAGCCAAATATAGGCAAGGGCTGTACTCTACTCCTATCATCGAAAATCCTGAAACTCTAGAATCAGAAATTAAAAGTTGGAAAGCCCAAAATATACGTCAGTCACTTATAGAGTCTTCATTGACTTTAGTCAAAAATGATCTAAAAACTATACCTTTATCTCCTGGGGCCCAAGCCAAAATAGCAACATTAAGCCTCGGGAGTAGCGATATCACCGCTTTTCAAAATCGAGTTGGCGATTTTGTAAACACCAAGCATTTTCATTTTGGTAAAAACATATCCTCTTCCGCAGCAAGATCAATGATCAAACAGCTATCTAGCTTTGATAAAATCATCGTAAGCCTACATGATCTAAGCCAGTATTCAAGCAAAAACTTTGGACTTACCGCCTCTATGCTCAGTCTAGTAGAAGATCTACAGAAAGAAAAAGAAGTCATTTTGGTACATTTTGGGAGCCCATATGCTTTGAAATATTTTGATACTTTAAGGACCGTTCTTGTTGCTTACCAAGAAGACGAAGATATCCAAGATGCTGTAGCTCAGGCGCTATTTGGAGTTACAGAAATCAATGGAAAACTCCCAGTATCTGCTAGTGATATTTATAAGGTCGGACACGGTATTTATAGTCCTTCAACAGGAGTTTTGGGTTATGCCAGACCTGAGTACGTACAATTATCCGCAGATTCTCTTATGGCTATAGACACCATCATATCAGAGATGATTGAAGAAAAGGCTGCTCCAGGATGTCAAGTACTTATTGCCAAAAATGGACGCATCGTACATCATGAAGCTTATGGTTATCATACCTATGATAAGAAACGTAAGGTGAAGCTTGATGATTTATATGATGTAGCCTCCGTAACTAAAACTTTGGCAACTACCATCTCCACCATGAAACTCGAAGAATTAGGACAGATAGAACTTGAAGATTCACTCAGTCAACATATATCAAATCTAGATACCTGCCAGATCAGAGGTCTTCAGCTTAAAGATGTACTAGCCCATCACGCAGGTCTTAGAGGGTGGATAGCATTTTACGAGTCTACCATGACCGATGATGACAAACCGCAACTCAATGATACTTTTTATAGGACAGCAGCTGTGGATAGCTTCAATATATTGGTTGCTCCAAAAGTATACTTACGTGATGACTATCGCGACAGTATTTGGCATCGCATTCATACCTGTAGCATAAGAGACACCAATGACTATAAATATAGTGATCTAGGTTTTTACATGCTTAGCGAAATAATACAGTCTAAAACTGGGCAGGCATTAAATGATTTTGTGAATGATCGATTTTATAGACCCCTGGGACTTAATCATACGACTTTTAAACCGCTAGAAAAGTATCCATTAAAACAGATCACACCATCTGAAGACGATAAATACTTCCGTATGCAAAAAGTACATGGATATGTACATGATATGGGTGCAGCCATGCTAGGAGGGGTGTCTGGTCATGCTGGACTTTTTTCTATCAGTAAGGAGCTTGGCGTTATAATGCAGATGCTACTTAATGGCGGTCATTATGGAAATCAACAATATCTGAGACCCGAAACTATCTTGAAATATACTACCCGACATCCAAGGTCAACTCGTCGCGGACTTGGTTTTGATATGAAAGAACTTGATGAGGATAAGACACTTAATATCTCAGAAAAATGTAGCCCATCTACCTTTGGGCATTTAGGATTCACGGGTACATCAGTATATGCAGATCCTGAGCATGATATCATCTATATATTCTTATCAAACAGAACATATCCTACTATGGAAAATAGAAAGTTTGGTAGAAATGAGTATCGACCAAGAGTACAAACCGTGATCTATGATGCTATGATTAAAAAAGACTAGACTATGCCTCTTTCATGCCCATACTGTGAATCATCGTATCATAAAGAAGCCGGAGATGTCAATAAAGAATATCACGATCATCAATATGGATTTCCCATAGATGATGATAACGAGCTATTTGGTAGATTGATATTAGAAATCAATCAAGCTGGACTGTCTTGGACCACCATACTTAATAAACAGAACAACTTCAGAAAAGCATATTCGGAGTTTGACATTCATACGATTGCTAATTATGATGAAATAGAACGAGCAAGGCTGCTAAGTGACGCAGGAATCATCAGAAATAAACTCAAAGTAAACGCTGCAATCCATAATGCACAAGTGATACTCGGTTTACAAGAGGAGTATGGAAGTTTTAAAGCATGGCTAGATCACCATCATCCTAAATCAAAAGATGAATGGGTCAAACTATTCAAAAAGACATTTAAATTTACGGGAGGTGAAATCACGAATGAATTTTTGATGAGTAGCGGATATCTCAAAGGAGCTCATGGTGAGGATTGTCCTATCTTTAAAAAGATATCTAAACTCAAACCTAAATGGATGATGATATAACTATGTAATAGTCATGAAAAGGGTTAGAAAATATATCGTCATGTTAGTTTTGCTCTATAGTATGAGTGGTCATGGACAGAGGTATATCAAGTTTTCCCATGTCTTTCATCCAACAAAAATGGAAGCCTTATACGAAGGCTATTTTCAGCTTCAGCTCATACCTAATAAACTACCTAATCAAGAGGTAGACAGTATCAGATTTTCAAAACAACCTTCTGAGTATAAGAATATTGAAGGTATGCTATATGCTAGATGGAATATTGAAGATATAGTTATCGGTGAACCTATCACCACAGATACTTATGTAAAGATTTACCACTACGATCTGGCATTAGCAAAGAAAAAAAGTAGCCCCGACATCGACATTATGGCATATGAGCTTTATACCAAGGATGAAAAACACTATCAAACTTGGAGGAGAAAAATCAAAAGACAAGCTAAAAAACTACGAGACACTTCGCGACTAGCTACAGTAGAAAATATATTCGATTTTGTGAAAGGTCATCTCGCCTATAAGATTTTTGAAAATCAAAATAGGAGTGCCATTTTAGCTTTTGATCAAAAGGAAGGCGATTGTACAGAATATTCTGAGTTAATGATTGCTCTCTGCAGATCTTTGAAAATACCAGCTCGTATCGTTTCTGGCTATACCTTAAGTAAAACCAGTTCACCAGGTTTTCATAATTGGGTAGAAGTATATTTTGACGACTTGGGTTGAGTCCCCTTTGATCCTACCCTTGCTGATCATCAGTCCAATACGACTTTTGATAATATGCAGAATATCTATATCTACTCCAATGAATCAAGAACAATGCATAAATGGGTAAACTGGTATCGTGGTAATGACAACAGAACGTTTGAATATCATGTCAACTGCTGGGTTAGCAACTTGCAATACATAAAATATCGTAAGGCACGAATACTCTACGATAAAAATGAATTAATTGAATCCGAGAAGCTTTTTGATGAGTTGATTCTAGAGACTCCAATATACTCCTCTTATCATCGTTTCAAAGGAATGATCAGAGCAAGAAAAGGAGATTTTGAATCAGCCCAAAAGAACCTTCAATTTGCAATGAAAACCGCCTATACCAAAGCAGATAAACAACAAAGCTTTTATACTCTTGGCAATTACTACGCATTGATAAATAAAAAAGAAATGGCTATATTCCATATTGCCAAATCCATCGATCTAGGTTTCAAAAATTATGAAGCTATGAAGAATGATATCGATCTCATCAATATCAAGGATACACCAGAATTCAATGCATTATTGGATAAAATAAAGCCTGATTAATCATCTTAACTTAAGCAAGCCAACATAAGAGGTCTTATATTCGCGAAATAAATACTATTGCATCCAATCCATCACCTACCATATTGCCAAACGATATCTCTTCTCTAAGAAGTCAACTAATGCAATCAATCTCATTACAGGTATCAGTATACTAGGTATTGCGGTAGGAGCAGCAGCATTAGTGATTGTACTGTCTATATTCAATGGATTTGAAGGCTTGCTGAGTGGTATGCTCAATAATTTCAATCCTGATCTAAAAGTTGAAATAAAAGAAGGTAAGTTTTTCAATTGCTCAGACGAACAACTCTCTGATATCAAGCAACTTCAAGGTGTTGCACATATTTCTAAAACGCTCGAAGAAGTAGCTTTTTATGAATACGAAGGCACCACCAAAGTGGGGATTATCAAAGGTGTAGATCAAGCTTTTGCACAAGTCACGACTATAGATAGTGCTATGAATCGTGGACAATTTATACTTAAAAAAGGAAAGATCAATTATGGTATCTTAGGCAGTGGACTATACTATAATCTTTCAGCTTCACTTAATGATAGGATCACTCCCATCAAAGTATACATGCCTTACAAAAAGAAAAAAAAGTCGCTTCCTGGAAAAGATTTTAAATCTATGCTGATATATCCAAGCGGTACATTTGCAGTACAATCAGAAGCGGATAATCAGTACGTGGTAGCTTCATATGATTTTGTCAATAAACTGATGGATGCAGATGGTCAAGTAAGTGCATTGGAAATCAAGTTGTCAGATATTGCAAGTGTGAGTGATGTCAGAAAAAATATCCAAAATATCCTCGGTGAAGACTACTCTGTAAAAGATCGCTATCAGATGGATGAGGCTTTTCTAAAACTGATGAATATTGAAAAATGGATAAGTTTCTTGATCATCAGTCTGACACTCTTACTCGTTGCATTTAATCTGGTTGGAGCTCTTTGGATGATCGTTTTAGATAAGCGCAAAGATATTTCTATACTTAAAGCGATGGGTATACAGGAGCACGACTTGAAAAGAATATTTCTTTACCAAGGCACCATGATTTGTTTAATAGGGCTTTTCATAGGTACTAGCTTGTCTGTAATATTCTATTTTCTGCAAAAGACCTTTGGTCTGATTCCTATTCCTCATGGATTTATCATTGATTCTTATCCTATGCAGTTAGAGTTTTTTGATGTGATCATTGTATGTATTACCGTGATTGTCATAGGATATTTAGCATCTTTGTTACCCGCAAGCAAAGCAGCTAAGATCGAACAATCGATCCGAACCTAAAATGAAGATATAGTGGAAGATTGGGAAATAGACTTCGAGTGGTTAAAAGTAAGGCATCAAGTAAAAGATGCTATGGGTAAGAGTGATCTGCCAGATCTGAGAAGTATACTTTTTTTGATAGGGATACAAGAGCTAGGACAATTACACCGAGAATTTACGAAAGAGGAAAAGCAAGATCTCATGCATATCGCAGTATGCACCCTATTAGAAGAAGATCATTACTATGAATTCATAGGTCGAGATGAAGATGGCTGGCCTCACTGGAGATCTCTTGGCAAAGCCCCCGAAAAAGGAATCGATGTACAAGAAAAGCTCTTGAAAACAAAAATCATCAATTATTTTAGCAGTGCAGAATTAAACTAAAACTTAGAATACTATGAAACATACTATACTTTCACTTATAACCTGCATCACTTTACTTTGTGCATGTAATCCTAGTGGACCTCGGATAGCCGCTATCGAAACAGAATTTGGCACCATGAAAGTGGAGCTTTATGATGAGACTCCGCTACATCGAGACAACTTTATCAAACTTGCGGATGAAGGCTATTACGACGATTTGCTTTTTCATAGAATCATGCAAGGGTTTATGGTACAGGGAGGAGATCCACAATCCAAAGATGCAGCTCCAGGCGCTCGTCTAGGTATGGGCGGTCCAGGATATCTTGTAGATGCAGAGATAGGTGCTCCTCACTTTAAAGGATGTCTAGCCGCAGCACGTACTGGTGGACCCAGCAATCCTCAGAAGAAATCGTCAGGATCACAGTATTATATCGTACAAGGGAGACCTCAGCAAAGAGCTAGTCTCGAGCGTATGGCTCAATCTAAAGGATTTACATATAACGAAGCCCAAATCACGAAATATGAAAAACTAGGCGGTACTCCAGGATTAGATGGTGACTATACTGTATTCGGAGAGGTGATCGAAGGTCTAGATATTATTGATAAACTAGCTGCTGTAGAGACTGATTCGGCAGATAGACCGTTAATAGATCGTAAAATGAAAGTCAGAATGCTGAATTAGCATAGATGACATCCATTGTAATTTTAAGATTATTTTACCTTTGATACTACTTAGTGTATAATTGACATTATGAGACACTTAATTTGGTTTTTCAGTATTACACTATTGGCTTCTTGTGCTAAACCGATAGCCGATTTTGCATATAACAAGAGTAGTGCAGTAGCTCCAGTACGTGTAGAGTTTAGTAATAATTCTAAAGAGGCAGAAAGCTATATATGGGATTTTGGCGATGGTAGCAATAGTACTGATAAAACACCAGATCACCGATATACACTATCAGGTAATTATACAGTAACACTTATTGCTAAAAAAGGTAATAAAACAAATAAAACGACTAAAAACATACTTGTGGAAGCACCAAAAACTTGTCTCATTGAGATGGAAACATCAGTAGGTACCATGACTATCGAGTTATCAGATCTGACACCTAAACACCGTGATAATTTTATTAAATTGGCTGAAGAAGGATACTACGAAGGTACTCTCTTCCATAGAGTGATCAAGGGATTTATGGCACAAGGCGGAGATCCACAATCTAAAGGAGCTTCACCAAGCCAAAGACTAGGTACAGGAGGACCAGGATATACCGTTGAGGCAGAATTCACTAATGAACTTGCACATGTCAAAGGAGCCTTAGCAGCAGCTAGACAAGGAGATGCTGTCAATCCAGAAAAAAGGAGTTCTGGTTCGCAATTCTATATTGTAGATGGACGTGAAGTAGATGAAAATACACTCAATAGAATGGAGGCACAGACAGGAGCGATCTATCCTGCAGAAGTACGTGATCAATACTTAACGAATGGAGGTACTCCTTTTCTAGATCAGGGCTATACCGTATTTGGTCAAGTAACTAAAGGTCTAGATGTGTTAGAAGAAATCACTGCAATCCCAACGGATCAAGCGGATAGACCTAGAGAAGATGTCGTCATCCAAAAACTTACGGTTATCAAATAAGACATGCAGCAGATTTTAGGAATCGATATAGGAGCAACAGGAATAAAAGGGGCAATGGTGGACCTCCAAAAAGGTGAACTCAGTACGGAACGTATCAAATATAGTACTCCAAAACCTGCAACCGCTGAAGCCTTTGTTCCCGTTATTAAGCAACTTATCAGCGATTTCAATTGGGAGGGACAACCTATAGGTTTTGGGTTCCCTGCAATTATCAAAAATGGAACTGCCCACAGTGCCGCCAATATAGATAAAAGTTTTCTAGGCTTTAACCTAAAGGAGTACTATGATGCTCAACTTGGTTGTGAAACATTCTTTATCAATGATGCCGATGCTGCAGGTATAGCGGAGATGGAATTTGGTAAAGGGAAGGATCTTACCGATGGTGTTGTAATCTTACTGACATTAGGGACCGGTATTGGTTCTGCGGTATTTAATGATCGAGTACTTCTACCTAATACAGAATTTGGTCACCTAAAATGGAAAGACAGTATTGCTGAAAAATATGCAGCCAACTCCGTACGAGAAAACAATGATATGAAGTGGAAAGAATGGGGTCCACGACTCAATGAAATCGTCAAACATATCGAATTCATTTTTTCTCCTGATCTCATCATCCTGGGTGGCGGAGTAAGTAAGAAATTTGAAAAATATAAAGACTACCTCAGCCCAAAATGTGAAATCACGGCAGCTACGCTACGTAATAATGCAGGCATCATAGGTGCAGCGATGGGCTATGAGCTACTGAGTCGTAAGATTGATCTTAGTGATGCAGTGGTATAATTAGGCGATTAGGCGATTAGGCGATTAGGCGATTAGGCGATTAGGCGATTAGGCGAAATTTATTGATTTTTACTCAATATATTATGCTTTCAATCTTTACCGATATATTCAATCTCATAGATCGGTGAAATATTATCCACTAGTATATTTCCATTTGTAGGGATAAACTGCATTCTACGATAAATCGCTGCAATTCTAAAATATTCAGTTTCCACCTGTGGTGTAAATACCATTGTATACCTTTTCCAATCTTCATGATCTATTATTGGGCTTATAGCATAAAAGTGATAGCAGCTATTAAAATATTTCCCTAAGCTTAAACAAGTTTCTCTATTAAATAATTTAACAGAATTATTTTTCTTTCGAGTGGGGCTTTTAAAGGTCTTAGAGGTTGATATATAGAGATGTACGGCATAAGTTTTATTAGGAGATAATTTCGTTTTTAATCTTTGACCAATCGAATGATATGTTTGATCATCTCGAGTCACTAGATACATAAAATGATCCTTATGATTAGCCTCATGTTCTATATTCCATAATGAACTATCCTTAGAACATACATAGGGAGGGTTACCCCCATTTGGCTGATACATAAACCAACTTTTTGGCGTATATACATCTATAGAGTCTTCGTCTATAAAGAGAGTCTTAGCATATATTTTGTTTTCAAAAGAGCTATTCTTAAGTACTATACTATCTACTATTTTGTAATAATCTAGTGTATCGGTTTGGGCATAAATAGTATTAGTACTCAACCATATCATGCTGATGAATACTGTAAGTTGTAAATGAAGGACTATTTTCATATTGGGATTAAATAATCATACTTATAACCAATTCTCATTCTTTTGATTGGCAATACCTTTTGGAACATTAGCTCTATAAACTAATACACCTCCCAATATCATTAGAAATATAGCTGCCTTATCAAGAATT
This sequence comes from Saprospiraceae bacterium, assembly GCA_020629715.1. Classification (GTDB taxonomy): domain Bacteria; phylum Bacteroidota; class Bacteroidia; order Chitinophagales; family Saprospiraceae; genus JAHDGW01. The sequence goes on along the minus strand of JAHDCU010000006.1, from coordinate 219,599 downwards.
CGTCCACCATTAACTTTACCCGTTACTAGAAGAATAAATAATAATAGACCACCCAAGATCAAAGCTCCACCTATTAAACTGCCTCCTACACGTTCCTCAGTATCAGGTAAAGCGATAAAATCTTTATAAAATTGAATATGTTCGAGTGCCAGTTCTTTTGGATACCTACGATTTACAACTGCTGAGATAACCTCTTCTTCTGTCATTCCTTCTGCTAATAGACGATTCACCTCTCGTTTAGACTCCGATCTAATATCTTGAATACCTTTATCGGTTAATGTTTGCAGAAAAGAAGAATCAAAACAACTTAGCGGAGATGTACTTTCTAAAGCATCATGTTCAGATAACAGCCATCTCTTAATGTCATCTTTATATTCAATGTATGCCATTTTAGACATGCTAAAGTTAATCTTATCGAGCTCATATGATTTTACACCCTTTTCAGTCAAATAAGATTTTACTGCTTGAGAGCTCTGACCCTTTTTTAATAATTCATATCCTTTCTCAGCTAAGGCAACTTTTTCCTGATAATTCATACCCTTTTATTGTTAATAACTAAAATTGATTCTTCTCTAAAATACAATATCAATAGTATAATAGCTAACAACAGAGATGCTATAGTCAATACTGATAGACTCTCAGCCCAGTTAGATAAATACTTTCCCAAAAACATATCTGCCGAAGCTATCAATAGAAACATAGAGAAGTAAAATAACATCCTAAGTCTATTATAGAAAATACCTTCCTTTTGATATGACAAACCAAAGATCAAGAATATTGGAAACCACGAAAAAATAAAAAAAGCTTTCCATGCTACAGGTGATAGTAGTGGAATCACCACACATACAATTGCTAGCTCGATGAGTTGTCTATGATCTTTACCCCATCTAAATTTGGATCTAAACCATATCGCTGGAGCTATACTTGCCAGTCCAACTACCGCATAAGTGATGTACTTGACGATTTCTTTAGGTAAGGATAATACATTTATATACATCCCATGTGTTGGATTTTCTTCAGACAATAGGCGTAACATCATCCCAAATAGTGATTGATTTTTGAGATTAGCCATCATGGATTTCGGATTGACTACACTATACCAATGATGGTAGTACTCCACCAATAAATCCCAACCCAACAATATACCCGCTATCAAATGTAGAATGATTATACAGACGCATGCTTTACAGACAATCGAGATATTACGTTTGTATAAAAAATACAGTAGTAATAGCAATGGATAGACTTTCATACAGATACCTATGCTCATTAGAATAGCAGCTTTCCAATCATGTTTTTTGATCGTAAGATGATATGCTTCTATACATATCCAAAGCATAAAAATATTGATCTGAATATTAGACAAATTGTCCAGTAAAAATCGAAAACTTAATAGTAATGGAATCAAAACAATAGGATCAACCATAGAAAGATAGTTGCCCTGCTTATTCCAAGAAAGTTTTCTATCATAGACTAGTTGAGTACTGAGATTGACAATTCTCCACATCGCTAGTAGACTTAAGCACAACCAAACCAATCTAATTCCATAGGGACTAATAGCATCAAAAATGGTCAAGGGTACCGACAGAATAGAAAACAAAGGAGGCCATGTATTCAATGGATCGATGTAGATATCCAATCCTGCCAATATAGAATTTCCGGCATTGATATATCCTTGAAAATCACCTGCTCGACTAGAATCTCGGATGATCTCGAAAATAAGAATGAGCCCTAGTAAACTTACTAGAGCCCATTTTAATTTTTGCTTATCTATTCTCAATTCTTGGAACATTATTCCAAGCCAGGAGACCGCTTTATAAACTCCTCATACAATAATGTATGTCTACTTTCGATCGGTACTTTCCATCCTTCTATGAAAAGGTCTGTGATTTGAGTCTTTGTCTCAAATGGATCGCCATCAGAGACAAATAGATTTGCTACTTTACCAGCCTCAATACTTCCTAGCTGATCCGCTAGTCCAAATATTTCTGCAGGAACTATGGTAACTGCTTTCAGCGCTTCTTCTTTACCCATCCCGTAAGTTGCAGCAAACCCTGCATTGAATGGAAGGTTACGAACATTCTCTGAGTCATTAGTCATGATAGCCACTTTTACACCCGCCTGCTGCATAACTCCAGGATTCTTATAAGGACGATCATATCTATCATATCCACGAGTAGGCATACCCAGTACTGGCCCTACGACACAGGGTATATTAGCTTCTGCAAGTTCTTTGGCTACTCTCCACCCTTCTGCTACTCCTACGAATATTGCTTTTATCTCTCGCTCTTGTACCCATTCTATGGCATTCAGAATATCTTGCTTTTTATTGACTCTTATCATCATCGAGGCATTGCCTTGAGCTGTACTGAGTAGAGCTTCCATTTGTGGATTATACCCTTCTTTGACAGCTCCTGTGGCTTGAGCAATACTATCCATACGAGCATAATCTTGTGCTTTATCCCATATGCCATTGAGCTTTTTCGCGGCTTTATCAGCATCTTTCTTGATATCTTCAGCAGATCGACGATCCCATCGACCACGCTTTCCTGATGAAGGGAAGTTCATGATTACTGCAGTGAAACCTGCATACATCTGCTGGGGGGTATAGCCATGAAGATTGATCAAAGAGGCTTGACCAGAAAATAGTCCTCCTGTAGGTGCGGCAATCACTGAAGTCACACCATTAGTACGAGTCACAGGGATGCTTACTGAACCTGGATTGACCGCGGTTAGAGCTTTCATATGAGGATTAAAATCTCCGAGTTCGTTAAAGTCTCTAGTCAATGATACAGCACCTATCTCCTCTAATCCAAGTCGTGTCATCCCATCTATCATTCCTGGATAAATGTGCTTGCCTGTACAGTCTACTTCTGTTGCATCTGCAGCGACTATATTGGCACCTACATCGGCAATCTTACCATCTTTAATCAGTACATCCCCTGTCATCGTGCCTTTGGTTACCGTATGTACAGTCCCATTTTTAAGAATAAAAGCACCTGATTCAGATGGTGTTACTTGCTGCGCCTGAGTCCATGAAATGCAGAAAACAAGTAAGCCTAGTATATATATTTTGATATTCATTATTTCTCTTTTTTCTAGTGTGATAATTTATGCGACGTGCCTATCTATGATGGCTATGCACAGCATGACCATTGATAAATACTCCTTGCATACATCGATCATTACTACAATCATGATGCTCCTCATTACCCTCATAGGTATCAGAAAAATCTTCTTTTGGGTCTACCCAAATACGCATATCGTCGGGATCATTGTTGATGTCAAATCTCACCACACCATCTACAATAGTCATCTCTGGTACAGCATATATACTGAGTGGATGAGCACTGAATATGGCAATATCTCCTTCTTTCCCTTCTTCTATACTCCCTACCCGGTCATCAATTCCTAGCTGAATGGCGGGGTTGATCGTAATCAATCGTAGCGCTTCGTTATCCGTCAGCTTTCCATATCGTTGAGATTTTCCAGCTTCGTGATAAAGGTGTCTGATGAGCTCTCCAGAATCCGAATTGATAGAAGTAACCACACCATTGCGAGAAAGTATTGCTGCATTGAAAGCTGTTGAATAATATACCTCAAATTTATAAGCCCACCAATCTGCAAATACAGAGGCTGCAGCACCAAATTCTGCTAATTCTGGAGCTACTTTAAATCCTTCGTTGACATGCTGAAAAGTAATTTTAGAGACCCCGTAGTCACCTAATACATCCATCAACATCAGGATCTCATCTGCCCGATAACTGTGGCAATGGATAATAATATCACCTCGTAATATATCAGCCATGACCTCATTTCTTTCATCGTATTTTGGAGGCATTTTGCTAATACCTTTCTTATAATTTTCTTGCGCCGCCATATAAACTTGAGCATCTGCAAAAGACTTTCTGAATACTTGCTCGACCCCCATACGCGTAGAAGGGACGATGTCATTATTCTCTCCATGTACTCGCATTGGATTTTCTCCCAATGCAAATTTTATAGTTCGTGGAGCTCCATCCATGCGCATATCTTCTGGGTCAGTGACACCATATCTATGTTTGATGGTTTCGCATTGTCCACCGACTGCATTCGCAGAGCCATGCATGGCATGTGATATAGTCACTCCTCCTGCTAAAGCTCGATAAACACCTACATCGTAAGGATCAAGTGCATCTCCCACTGCTACCATGGCAGTATTAGGTGCAGTCGCTTCATTGACTACATCCAAGGCTATATGACTATGGGCATCAATGATGCCAGGCATTACAAATTTGCCTTCGGCATCTATTGTTTTTGTGCCTTCTCTTGCCGAAAGATCAGATCCAATTTTCGAAATTTTTCCATTTCTAATTAATACATCAGTATCCTCTTTTACACCATCGGTAATGGTGATTACTGTACCGTTTTTGATAAGTACATCGCCCGTTTCGGTTTGTGCTGTCATTGATAATGAAAGCAGCATCGTAAAACATAGAGCACTTAATTTGGATATATATATATATGATACCATTTTAGTCATTTTAAGTTAGGGTCAGATTTTTTAGTCGCGCTAGAGTCGAATGTTCCAAATGCACCTACTGTTATTTTTCCTTCGGCAGTGCTATCGGTAAAGTCCAATGTCCAATCAATATCCATAGACATTCCATCACCATCTGTGGTAAAAGAAAAGTCTGCTGTACTTCCATCAAGACTCACATCCTCTATGACCTCTGGATCATCAGGCTCTTGTGTAGTCGCTACTTCAAAAGTGTAATTGTTATCACCTATTTTAGTGATTTTAATGGTACCTGTATTTTCAGGTATTGGGATATCAAGTGTATAAGCCCAAGTACCTGAGATATCAAGTCCTTCTTCAGCATCGCCTGACTTTTTCTTCTTTTTCTCTTCATGCTTAGTGACATGACCTTGTACGATGGTATACTTGATCTTTGATTTTTCTTCAAAGTATGGCTTATCTGTCATGAAGACATTGGCAAGTTTACCATTTTCAACAGTACCTAAGATATCGCTAACTCCGAGTATCTCCGCTGCATTTATCGTCAATGCTGATAATGCTGCTTTCTCAGAAAGTCCTGCATCTATCATTGCTCTCAGGTTTTTATGTAGATCCTTACTCTTTCCTTTGATAAAAGAAAATCCAAAACGTTTTCCTGATTTTTCTAAAGTTGCCGCTTGTGCAATTTCTTTAGCTACAGCTTCTTTTTTACGCTTTTCTAAAGCCTTATGCTCCTCACTTTTTTCATCCTTCTTTTTATCCGCTTTCTTTTCTTCTTGTTTATCGGAATCTACCTTTTCGTCATCAGTCTTATCCTCTTCTTCTTTTTCTGCTTCAGGTATATCTAGTGATATTAAAATTTCTGCAGGTGATGACATAAGCTTATTCATCATACGCCAAGCCCCTTTGACATCCATCAAGACTAGCTTAAATCCAAGTTCCTTTTGGATCTTTAGAATCTGATGCATGGTTTTATCATCCATCGCTTCAAAAAATACTTTTTGATCACCATCAATGACTGGATAAATTGCAGCAAGCGTCTCATCATAATCTGGCTTCACCATTCCTTTTTTAGAAACTTTATATTTCTGCTCATAAGCCTGTGCATTTTTAGCTTGCTTGTAGAGTTCTTTCCATCGAGAAATTGCGCCTATACGAGTAGAGGGATAAGCTCCCCATGAAGTATTGAGGTTTGTTACAAAACTAGTTGATCGAGCAATCAGTACTTCTTCATTGCTTATCGAATGATTAGAAACTACTGATCCTTGACCAGGCATCAATCGACCGTGACTAAAGATATGACTAGTCAATACACCAGATTTTGCCATGGCTCCAATACTTGAGTCCGACGACTTACGATCTAAAATGCTCTCGTGCTGAGGCATGATCCCTACATCTTCGTAATTTGGATTTCCAGGATTATCGATATCCTTTCTATCTTTTTTTTCTGGTTTTGGAATCGAAGTATGAGAGCCTCCATCTATAAATCCTGCGTATAGATACATACTATCACCCTCGATGATACGAGCATTGTATGGAACCGAGCTTACCGTTCCTACTGCTTTTATCAATCCATTGTCGATCAATACCGAACCAAATGTAACCGGTGCAGTAGGAGATTTGACAATATGTACATTCTTGATTAAAATAACATCGCTCAGTTCACCAGCATCATTACTGTTTTGAGCATGAGAGATCACTGTACCACATATCAAGAGTAGTATGGCAAGCAATCGATTGATAACAATCATAGGTTATTGCAATAATTAGGTTCTAGAATAATAAGTGTCTATTCTCGATGAGGCGTTTTCATAGACCAAAAAGAGAACATAATGGTAAAATAGTAAAATCTGAGTATATAATCTTTAAGATTAGGCATCTGTACGAAAACTACTATGAATATATAGGTGTTATATTTACATTAAATTTAAGAGTAGATGGAAACGAATACTGCACCAAAAACAGCTAGCCCAGTAATGATTTATACGGAGCAAACTCCTAATCCTGAGTCTTTGAAGTTTGTGACCAATAGAATGCTTTATAAAGGTACAGCTGACTTTAGAGAAGAAGAATTGGCTAAAGAATGGTCTCCATTAGGCACCGCGTTATTTGCACATTCTTTTGTAAAAGGGGTCTATGTATGCAATAATTTCGTAACCATAACCAAGGAATTCAACTATGCTTGGGAAGATATTATGCTTAAGCTTAAAGAGTTTATCAAAGACTATGTAGAGGCTGGCGGAGATATCATCAATGATGGCTTTGAAGAAGCCATGCAAGAAATAGAAGCTGCAAAAGGAACTGGATATCAATATACAGGAGAAGAAGCAGAACTAGTTAAAAAAATCAAAGACCTGATCGATACTTACGTAAAACCAGCCGTAGAAATGGACGGTGGGAATATCGAATTCAAATCATTTGATAAAGGTGTAGTAAGTGTAATTTTACAAGGCTCTTGTAGTGGTTGCCCATCATCTACCGTAACACTTAAATCAGGTATCGAAGGCATGCTCAAGCGTATGGTTCCTGAAGTGACTGAGGTTGTTCAAGAGATGGGATAGATGGATCTATCGTTAATCCTAGAGCAAACTAAAAATGCGGTAGCCCAAGCCGCAGTATTCATCAAAAAACACTATGCTTCGGTCAGTTATGACCAAATTGAGGTAAAAGAGCATAATAGTCTAGTAAGTTTCGTCGATAAAGGAGCTGAAAAAATATTAGTCGAAGAGCTATCAAAGATTATCCCAAACTCAGGGTTTTGGACAGAAGAAGATACGCCCAATGATCTAGACAAAGAACTCATTTGGATTATCGACCCTCTGGATGGCACCACCAATTTTCTGCATCATATTCCTTACTTCTCCGTTAGTGTAGCCTTATGGAATAAGACGGATCTGATAGTAGGAGTCATACAAGATGTCATGATCGGAGATGTATTTTCTGCGGCAAAAGATGAAGGTGCTTTCCTCAATGGAGATCGAATGCATATACGAAATGTAGGCCTTAGTCATAGTCTTGTAGCCACTGGATTTCCATATACCAATGAATATCCGGTAGACGCTCATTTTGAAATTATCAAAAATTGGCTGATGCGAGGTCGTGGTATGCGAAGATTTGGCAGCGCAGCCTTAGATCTTTGTTACGTCGCTGCCAGCCGTACTCAAGCATACTATGAGTCTACGCTCAATGCTTGGGACTTAGCCGCTGGTATATTGATTGTGAAAGAAGCAGGTGGTATCGTGAGTGACTACAAGGGGAAACAAAAAATGCTCACAGAAGGACATATTATTGCCGCTAATCCTGAGCTATATCCAGAAGTATTGAAAGTCATTTCAGATCAGGATATATTCTGAGCATATCTATTGTCTCCTCTCGATCAATTTATCAGTTTGGTAGAAAAATAAGTTTTAAAACGAATACTGACGTACAGTGAAGTGCCAGTTTATCCTATATTCACATCATGAGCTTTTGGGAGAATATCCGTATTGCTTTACGTTCTGTGAAGTCTAATTTTTTGAGGTCATTCTTGACCTTGATAATCATTGCTGTGGGTATCTCATGCTTAGTAGGTATTTTGACAGCAATTGATACTATTCTATTCACCATGAGTAGCAATTTTAATCGACTTGGGGCCAATAGTTTTACCATATACCCATCGAGTGAAAACGTACGTAGCAGAAGACAAGGTCGGCAAGTCAAACAAGGAGAACCCATCGTATTTGAGCAGGCCATGGAATTTAAAGAACGGTACTCTTTTGCAGGATCAAAAACCAGTGTACGAATATATTGTAGCTCAAGTGGTACCTGTAAATTTCAAAATGAAAAAACCAATCCTACCGTACGCATTATTGGAATCGACGAAAACTACTTTGATGTAGCCGCCTACGAATTTGAAGAAGGTAGAAACTTCAACACCAATGAGGTACTGACTGGTTCACATAAGATTGTGATCGGCAGTGATATTGTAGAGACACTTTTTAAGGGTAATCCTAGTTTTGCTCTAGGGAAGACTATGAGTGTAGGAAATACTAAATACAAAATAGTAGGCACCCTCAAGGCCAAAGGTAGCACGGGCAGTTCAGGACAAGATCGACGCGTATTTTTACCCTTGACTAAAGCTAAAGCATTATATGGTGGACCTAAGAAAAACTATACCGTCAATATCGCCGTGACCAATGCTACATTGGTCGATGAAGCTATATCCTCCGCTACAGGAATCATGCGTAATGTGAGATCTTTACGTGCTGCCCAGGATAATGACTTTACGATCAGAAGTAGTGGGTCAATATTAGAAACATTAGATGATATAACGGGAGAAATTCAGATCGGTGCTATTGTGATTGCTTTGATGACACTGGTCGGCGCCGCTATAGGATTGATGAATATCATGCTAGTCACTGTCACAGAACGAACAAGGGAAATAGGAGTCCGCAAGGCACTAGGTGCTACTAGTAATAATGTCTTGATACAATTTTTAACAGAAGCCGTAGTCATCTGTCAGCTTGGAGGTATACTAGGTATTTTACTAGGTATGCTGGTAGGTCTTGCCGTTGCCGCTTGGGTCAATGGTGTATTTATCATACCATGGGCATGGATAGCACTAGCGATCACCGTATGCTTAGTAGTAGGTATATTATCAGGTCTCTATCCCGCATTGAAAGCCGCAAGACTTGACCCTATTGAATCTTTGAGGTATGAGTAAGCTCTACAGTTTAGGGTTTATATTTGTTTAGAGTTTAAGGATTATGGCTTCATACTTAATACGTGTTTCAGGCATTAAGATTTAGAAACCGTAAACAAACCTACTGCTTAATTATCTTTCCTTGGATAGTCTGCTCACCTTGTCTTATTTGATATAGATACATACCTGATGGTATATTTACATCAGCATTCATCTGTATCGTCTGATGACCTTGATCCATAAATACTCGTTTGCTTACCCATGCTTTTCCAGATAAATCCATTAATGATACATCTACATATCCTGCTACGGATTGTAAAAGTGAAATCTGAAATTCATCCTTAAACGGATTGGGATATACGCCTACGTGATCTACGTTTAACGTATTTCGCGAAGCAATCCGTAAAGGTGAAGGGTTATGATTTGGTGTCTCTTGGAGTTGCTTCAATAATCCGTTCATGTCTTGTTGATTGTAGTTTTTATTTAAATATTGAGTTAAGTTTCCTTTTTGTATACTGATGAAATTTTGATTATTCATCGTGCCTGATAACTCATGGAGTACAATATGATCAATGTAACTGCCAGTCTCCATGATGTCTTGTAGACTATGCTCAATGAGATATTGTTCGGTCATGATCATCCAAGACATATCTAAGTCTTCAGGTGATAATCGTTCTTCAGCTATAGCTATGAGTATCTCTAGATCGTCTCTCGTGACTCGACCGTCATTATCCATATCTGCAGCGATCAATGTACCTGCATCTGTGATTACTTGTGTAGCTGATAAGTGATCGAATAAGGTATAGACATCTGAAAAATCGATTTCACCAATATTATATTGAGCATGGATGTCGGCTTTCATCATATAGTCTACACCGTCATTAAATTCTTGCATTTCATACTCCCCTTCTTTGTTGGATACAGTCTGCATGACCTCCTCTTCATGATGGATGATCGTAGTATCCACGGTCGTGACTATATTTGTTTCGTCATACTCAAAAAATAACCAATTGCCAGATGCATTTAGCAGGCTATCATAAATCGTTACCGTAGTAGTATCCGTCGATACAGAAATCACTGTATCTACAGTAGCCATCATGGCACGTATAGTTTGCTTTTTGATACCTTGACCAAATAAATCTTTGATCGTACCTGATACTTTGATCTCTGTACTATCATCCTCATCAGATGGATCATCAACCACTACAGGTTCGCAATCTTGGATATTGGCATTATTATTCTGAACATCCAATACTACTTCACAATAAGATTGATTTCCAATGGCATCTGTGATATAAATATTGAAAGTGTTTTCACCTACATCATCACAAGTAAAAGTCTTGTTCATAATCACCTCATCAGAGACAAATGAAAAGCTCAAAGGACCATTTCCACAGGAAGCTTGACTTCCAAAATCAAAGTCTTTTGCCCATACTTCTAGCATACCTTCGTCATTGATACCGTCACCATCTGTATCCATTCCCATCAGTGGGATATGTAACTGACCTAAACAATATACCAATGGTTGAGAGGCATCTGTCACATGTACATCTACGGTACAATATTTTTTTAAGCCACAACCATATGTCACGGTATATTCTACCGTAGTCTTACCTATGGGATATGTACCCGATATATCATTTCCTGATTCTGTGGCATAAGGGGAGTTATTAGTAACCTCATATCCTCCGCCGCAGCCGTTATCACCTAATAAAAGTGGTGCAGCGTTGACATATCCATTGAAGCAATTGTATGAGTACCCCTCAACATTGTCTATACATTCTAATAGTGGAATATTACCCTTACTTATTTTTATAATTTGTACGAAAGAATAATAGCCAGCATTACTACCAGAATTAGGCACATATTGACACCAGTCAATAACATTCCATGTACGTACTATTTTCTCACATGTGGATCCAAAATCAAAATAAAGATCATTGTAAGATTTAGCAATCATACTACACTCCGTATGTACAAATGTAGGCTGCTGAGCACCGTCTGGTAGATCAGAAGGATCCGTACTCGGATAGCAGCCCGTAAGATTGACATGCTCAGTAGGCCATGTAATATTGCTTGGTCCAAAATTGCCCGAAGACTCCACATGCAATACCTGACTACATGTATAGTCATCACCATATAGATGCACCGACCACGTACGTGTGATAGTACCTACATTGCAACTATTAAGATCGTATGATACTACTGGAAGTCCAGCGTCATAATTGCCAGAATAGGTTACATAATATGCATTTCCATATATAGATAGATCCCATAACTCGTCGTTACAATTTACCCAAACATCTGCTGGACAATGCAGACCAACAAGCATATTATCATTGGACTTAGCGTTGCCATAGGCCGCTAATACGATACACATAAGTAGTACAAAGCGTAATGTAGTTTTCATATTTGAGAAGATATTCGGTTTCTAATCTTCTCAAATATATAAACATATTACAAATAATTATAATATGTAAGGTGTTTGTTTGTAGCTGTTAATGTTATAATTAGGGTTTACCCTGAACAAAAAAATCCCTGATCGAAAGTAATCGATCAGGGATTAAAGAATTCATTTTTATCTTAATGAAAGATAGTCTCTACTTTACCACAAATGGTTTTGAATAATAATTATCAGCAGTATTTACTGAAATAAAGTACTTTCCTGCTGGTAACTCGGTAATATCAAAACGTTGTGTTATAGCTTTTCTAGGATTGTAAGACTTCGTAATAAGTTCGTTGCCATTGTTATCCCTGATTTTTACAATTGTGTTACTTTCTAGGTTTAGAAAGTTAATATCCACATAGTTATCTGATATATTGAATACTGGCTTAAAAGATTTTTCAATCTTGCTGTAGTCTATAGCAACACTGTTACGATTAAGAGTAAGAGGGTGCTCAATACTTCTTAAATCACTAGAAACTACAACGGTATAAGATCCCAAAGGAAGATTTTTCAAATTATACTTTCTTGCTTTGATATCATTTAAATCTATCATTTCAGACATAATTTCTACACTCGTTTCTGTAAAGATTTGGACTTTTACCTGATCTGCATTCCAATCTCCGAAATAAAGATTAAAAGACTGTGCATCAGAAGGGGTCAACTTAGGGTCAATGATAGAAGCATTAACATTAAGTGTTGAAATCACTAGGATGAGGTTTAATAATAAATGTTTCATTTGATTAAGGTTTAAAATGTTTTCGCTAGCATTCTGGTTAGGTGTTGAAATGGATAGCGATTTGTTATAAATATTAGTTTTCTACATAATTGATAATACAAAGCTAAGACCAGAACTACATCTAAACTATTACAAAATTGATCTATTTGTGTACTATTTTAACCTATAATGCGATATTTTTACATTTATAGGTTAATTTATAAATATCACTAAATTTATAACCACATATAATTAGGCAATGATACAACCTGCACAACTAGAACGAATAGAGCCCGCATATGGAAGTTCATTTACCGTCAGGAGCTTTGATGGTAATCGACCTAATAGCAAACCTTCGTGGCATTTTCATCCTGAGATAGAAATTGCTTTTATCGATCGAGGATCAGGAAAACGACATATCGGCAATCATATGTCTGCCTTCAGAGATGGAAACCTAATTTTAATGGGCCCCAATCTCCCCCACCTTGGGTTTAACTATGGCATTACCGAAAAACTAAAAGAAGTTGTTGTACAATTTCGTCATGATTTCATGGGTAGTACTTTTTTCGATGCGAAAGAACTTGAGCATATTTACCAACTAATCGAGCGATCAAAGTATGGACTAAGCTTCTACGGAGACACTAAGTCTATAGTCGGAGAATTACTGATCAGTTTGGATTATATGAATGCAATAGATCGATTATTGACCCTGATCCGTGTATTAGATACGATGGCCCACTCCTCTGAAGTAGAAGTACTCAATGCTGAAGGTTACACGATAGAAATACAAACCCAAGACAATGATCGATTCAAAACGATCTATAAATACATCAGAGAACATTTTCAAAAAGAAATACCATTAGCGGAGATTGCAGAAATCGCCATGATGACGGTGCCTGCATTTTGTAGATATTTCAAAAAAACGACCAATAAGACCTTTACACAATTCGTCAACGAATTTAGAATCGTACATGCCAGTAAACTACTCTCAGAAGAGATGATGAGCATTACAGAGATCGCATTTGAATCAGGTTTCAATAACTTTAGTCACTTTAACCGACAATTTAAGCGTATTACAGGCAAAAGCCCCCGCCTGTATAGGAAAGAATTGCGTTCGTATATATGAATATTGAGATATAACCCTGTCGATAAATACGTAATTCTACTTAAAGATTCTCACCACTTAAGCGACTTATAATCCATTCAATTTTAATACATTAGTCAGGTGTAAGAAAAGAAGCTAGATTTTATGCAGACCTTAAATAAAAAATGCCCCCGATCGTAGTTGAGGGCAGACTAAATGTTTTCACAACGGAATAATCCTTATTGTGAATAGCTTCAATTTGTAAAGTAAAGGTAATTAAAAATTATGAAGAAGGTGTTGGGTTTGGATTTGGGGACAGCTTCCATCGGATGGTCATTTGTAATAGAAGATGAAAAGAATACAAATAACTCTAGGATTGTAAATTCTGGAGTACGTATTATACCCTTAGATTCTGCGGTACGTACTGATTTTTCAAAAGGCAATAACGTATCACTTAATGCTGAAAGGACGATGAAACGTGGAGCTAGGCGCAATCGAGATCGATACCAGCTTAGAAGAAGCAAGCTTATGTCTGTATTGAAAAGAGAGGATTGGCTAAAGGATGAGAGTGTGACGATACTAGAAAATGATACCCATGAAGCGTATAGAATAAGAGCTAAGTCAGCTAGAGAAAGGATATCGCTTCATGAGTTAGGTCTAGTATTGCTCATGATCAATAAAAAACGAGGTTATCAAAGCATGCGGAAACTGCAAGGTGATGAATCAGGCACTCTTATCAACGAACTGGATATCGCCCTAGAGCTATCAAATCAAGGAATCACTCCTGGGGAATATGCTTATAAGTTATTATCTGAGGGTCAGAAAAGGCTACCTCAGTTTTATCGATCCGATCTAAAGAATGAGCTTGATACCCTATGGATGAAATATGAAGACATATACCCTGAAATCATAAATTGCACCACAAAGCAAGAGCTAAAGGGTAAGTCAAAATCTTCAACAACAAAATACTTCTATGCCAAATATGGGGTCGATACTAAAAAACAAGATGCTAAGAACAAGCGCTTGCAAGCATATGAGTGGAGAGTAAAAGCTGCAAAAGAAAAAGTAGAGCTTGATTTATTATGCTTCGCTTTAGCAGAAATCAATGGCAATATCTCTAACTCTAGCGGCTACCTAGGCGCCATAGGCGACAGGAGCAAGATTCTACATATGCATGAAATCACAGTGGGCGAGTACCTCCATCAACAATTGGTAGATGAGCCACATCGAGGCATTAAAAATGAAATCTTTTATCGTCAAGATTATCAAGATGAATTTGACACTATATGGAGGTGTCAAGCTCAATATCATACTGAACTAAATGATACCCTTAGACAAGAAATTAGAGACCGTACGATATTTTATCAGAGACCACTAAAGTCGCAGAAATCAAATATCGCATTCTGTGCTCTAGAGTTTTCAGAGAAACGAATAGAAGTTAAAGGGAAAGTAAAGGATGTGAAGATTGGTTCTAAGGTTATACCGCGATCATCACCTTTATTTCAATACTTCAAATGCTGGTCAGAAATACAAAATCTCGTATTCAGTCATAAAGATTCGGGGGACAGCGTTATTCTTGAGCAAGAAGACAAACAGCAGATATATGATGCCCTCATCACTCAAAAGCAGCTCAGTAAGAGTAAACTTCTTAAGTTACTTTTTGGCAAAGAAGCTAAGCACTATACCTGCAATTATGAAGAAGTAGATGGCAATCATACGACATGCCAGTATCTAGATCGCGTAGAAGCTATTCTGGCATATGAGGGTAATGAAATTTCATTTGCAACTAAGAGTATTGAAGAATCCAAAGATATCTTAGGTGACTACTTCGGAGTCGATCACATCCTAGTGAAGGCAATAGACTTCGACCCTACTACTATAGAGGGCAGAATAGAGCAATCAGAGGTCTACCTCTTTTGGCATACGGTGTATAGCTATGAGGCGGACGAAAGTCGTAGTGGTCTAGAATGCTTGATCAAGTTATTGAAAGAAAAATATGGTTTCAGCAGTGATCATGCAGAGATATTTGCACAGATAAATCTGCTAGACGATTATGGACACCTTAGTGCCAAAGCGATCAAAAAACTAATTCCCTACATTAAAGAGAACAACTACTCTGAGGCATGTAAGCATGCCGGATACAAGCATAGTGGATCATTGACCAAGCCTGAGAACCAAGAAAGAACTCTTGATGATCAATTACAAATACTGATCAAAAATAGCCTTAGAAATCCCATCGTCGAGAAAATACTCAATCAAATGATCCATGTAGTCAATAGCATCATGAAGGATGAAAGAATGGGTAGACCCGATATCATCAAAATAGAGCTAGCAAGAGAGCTGAAAAAAAATGCTCGACAACGATCTGAGATGACTAGTAGCATCAATGCAGCCAAAAAGCGTCATGAAAATATCAAGAATATTATAAGAAAAGCTCCATATAATCTTGCCAACCCTACAAGAAATGATGTCATCAAATACAAGCTTTACGAAGAACTTGCTTTTAATGGATACAAAGATGTATATACCAATACAAAAATAGAACCGTGGGAGCTCTTCACTAAGAAGATCGACGTAGAGCATATCATTCCCAAAGCCCTAATGTTTGATGACTCATACTCTAATAAGACACTATGCCCACACGACTTCAATGCACAAGTGAAAGGTAATCTTACTGCCTATGATTGCATGCAGAGCCGCAGGGCTAATGATATGGAGAATTATCTTCATAGAATTGAGGACGGCAAGGCTAGAGGAATGACCAAGAATAGCACTAATGGATTCTCAATGGCAAAGTATTATAAGCTACTAAAGCGGGCCGAAGATCTTGGTGAGGGATTTCTCGAAAGAGACCTACGCAATAGCCAATATATCGCTCGCCAAGCAATGCAAATACTCAAAAAAGTATGTCGGGAAGTAATGCCAACGCAAGGTTCGGTCACGAATAGACTCAGAGAGGACTGGGACTTAGTCAATATGATGAAAGAAATTAACTTGCCGAAGTATAGAGCCTTAGGACTTACAGAAATGGAAGATCGCAAATACGACCAAAAAGTAGAAGTGATCCAAGACTGGACCAAACGAAATGATCATCGACACCATGCCATCGACGCCATCATAGTCGCCTTTACTAAGCATGGCCATATCCAATACCTCAATAACCTAAGTGCAAGCTCCGCACAGGACGTACGATTCGGTAATCTAAAAGCCAAATATACCCAAGTAGTAAATGGGAAAAGAGTAATCGTAAGTCCGATGACCCATATGCGATCTCGCGTAAAGAAGTCTATCGAGCAGATACTGATAAGTTTCAAAGCCAGCAATAAGGTGGTTACTAAAAATATCAACAAAATTAAAATTGGCGAAGGTACTAAGAGTCAAGTCACTCTAACCCCTAGAGGACCACTGCATCAGGAAACAGTATATGGTAAGTCACTGTACTATGAGAAAGATATGGCGACTATAGGTGGTAAGATGACGCTTGAGGTGATAGCAAAAATAGCGAATGCGGAAATCCGTAAAGCTTTACTAAATAGATTGGAAGCTAACGAAAACAATCCGAAAAAAGCATTCACTGGTAAAAATAGCCCGAGTAAAACCCCTATATACCTACCCGATGGCACAGAGGTACCCAACAAAGTGAAAATAGTCTGGCTTCAAGATCGCTACACAAAGCGAGAGGAAATTACACCCGATCTCAATATAGACAAAGTGATCGACAAAGGGGTGAAGCGAATATTAGAATCTCGACTGGCAGAATATGGAGGTGACCCTAAAAAGGCATTCGCCGATCTAGATACACATCCCATATGGATAGATAAAGTCAAAGGGTCATCCCTCAAACATGTCACCATTACAGGCAAGAAAAATGCCACTCCCTTACACCCTAAAATGGATCATCATGGAAAGCCAATATTGGTAGGCGGTAAATCAGTACCTAATGACTATGTAAGTCTTGGTAACAACCATCATGTAGCCATCTATCGTGATGAAAAAGGTAAGCTCCAAGAGCAGACCATTTCTTTATTTGAAGCCGTGGCTAGGGCTACGGCACCTACACCAATACCCATCATTGATAAGACCTATAATGAAGAATCGGGCTGGGAGTACCTATTTTCCATCAAGGAGAATGAAATGTTTGTATTTCCTTCTGAGTCCTTCGATCCGAGAGAGATTGATCTGTTAGATCCTGAGAATGCATCGATCATAAGTCCGCATCTATTTAGAAATCAAACCATATCCACCAAAGATTATTGGTTTCGACATCACCTTGAGACTACATTGGATATGAATATCAAGGGTGTGACATATCACAGAATACGCAATCCAAAAAAGCTCAAAGATGTTGTTAAGGTTAGAATTGATCATCTGGGTAAGATTGTTCATGTTGGAGAATATTGACCATACAGGATATGATTAAGCATACTCTATATATCTCTAAGCCCAGCTATCTGAGTTATAAGCATAAGCAGATGGTCATCGATCAAAAGAATGCCGATGCAGCTGCCACCGTCGCAGTGGAGGATATAGCCTTTGTTTTACTAGATCATGCGCAGATTACGATCACCCATTCACTGATCAGAGCATTGCAAGAGCATAAAGCGATCATCCTCAGCTGTGATAGTAGTCATATGCCCTATGGTATGATGCTGCCGCTCGTTGGACATACCGAGCAATCAAAGCGATACAGACTCCAGAGCGAAATGAGTAAGCCGCTCAAAGATCACTTATGGAAAGTCACCATTCAGGCTAAAATCAAGAACCAGATCGCTGTGCTAAAGTGTATTGAAAAGCCTTATAAGAGGTTGGAAGTAATTCTAAAGCGAGTAAAGAGCGGAGACCCAGAAAATATAGAGGGGCAGGCGGCGGCATATTATTGGGGTCAATATATCGAGGGATTCATACGTGATCAATATGGCGATCCGCCCAATAATTTACTCAACTTCGGCTATGCTATTATACGGTCTATGGTGGCTAGAGCCTTATGCTCCTCAGGCTTGCACCTCACTATGGGCATACACCACTCTAACAAGTACAACCCATACTGCCTGGCCGATGATATCATGGAGCCCTTCCGTCCATTTGTAGATCTTCTTGTATTGCGATCACTAGTTAATAAGAATTTGGAATCATTTTTGACCAAAGAAGATAGAGCGGAGATGCTAAGAGTGATGACGATGGATGCCATTTTTGGTAAAGTTAAAAGACCCTTAATGGTTGGAACTGCTATTACAACTAGTAGTCTATGGCAGTGCATCATAGGAGAAAAACGTAAAATAAAGTATCCCGTAATGTAAGCTATAAGCACTATATTATGATCGATAGGTTTAATGATCGGTACAATCAATACAGGACTATGTGGATATACGTATTCTTTGACCTACCTACTGAGACCAAGCAAGATGTCCGAGTAGCCAATAAATTCAGAAAACTACTGCTTGATGATGGATTCAAGATGTTTCAGTTTTCGATTTATATTCGTTTCTGCTTCAGCCGTGAAAACGCCAAGGTGCATGAAAACCGAGTCAAACGAGAACTTCCAAAGAAAGGAAAGGTCGGAATACTGACGGTAACCAACAAGCAGTTTGGGATGATGGAAATTTATCATGGTAGAAAGGAAGAATCAGCCCCGCTCGAGACTGGACAGTTGTTAATGTTCTAGAAAGCAAGCTTGTAAACTACAATGTAATGCGCTTATTCACAGGACCTTATGAAGGGTAGCCTGCGAATAACCACTTTAAAAGTACAAATTGAAAGCCATTCACAAC
>JAHDCU010000006.1:0-200307 GCA_020629715.1 Saprospiraceae bacterium | reverse complement strand
CCTGCGAATAACCACTTTAAAAGTACAAATTGAAAGCCATTCACAACTGAAGACTGCAATGGAAAAAAGAAAAAGTTCCTGCGAATAACCACTTTAAAAGTACAAATTGAAAGCCATTCACAACCCTAGAGAGCTAATAAACCACAGGATAAAACCTGCGAATAACCACTTTAAAAGTACAAATTGAAAGCCATTCACAACCTACCCTCGCTGATGCTGACGGCAATTTTACCTGCGAATAACCACTTTAAAAGTACAAATTGAAAGCCATTCACAACCAAGTCATGGACAGGTGGAGATGGCAATACCCTGCGAATAACCACTTTAAAAGTACAAATTGAAAGCCATTCACAACCTGCAATGCACTTGACAATATAGCCAGACGCCTGCGAATAACCACTTTAAAAGTACAAATTGAAAGCCATTCACAACCGGATGATCGACAATACTTCTGCAATACTGCCTGCGAATAACCACTTTAAAAGTACAAATTGAAAGCCATTCACAACCACCAGATGCATTGAGATCCTGAGCTTTACCTGCGAATAACCACTTTAAAAGTACAAATTGAAAGCCATTCACAACGGCTTTTAGTTAATTAACTTGTGTTCGTTTCCTGCGAATAACCACTTTAAAAGTACAAATTGAAAGCCATTCACAACGGAAAGTCCATCTTTGCTAAGATGACGAAACCTGCGAATAACCACTTTAAAAGTACAAATTGAAAGCCATTCACAACAGATATGGGTATCCAAGAGACGGCTGATAACCTGCGAATAACCACTTTAAAAGTACAAATTGAAAGCCATTCACAACACTTCTGTCCCTGCTGCTATACTTTGGAATCCTGCGAATAACCACTTTAAAAGTACAAATTGAAAGCCATTCACAACGGTCAGCACTATCAGGTAGCGTACGTTTGACCTGCGAATAACCACTTTAAAAGTACAAATTGAAAGCCATTCACAACGGATTTGTCCGAGTTATTGATGGTGATGTCCCTGCGAATAACCACTTTAAAAGTACAAATTGAAAGCCATTCACAACTTACCAACTGTATTGGATTGGTGCCATCTGCCTGCGAATAACCACTTTAAAAGTACAAATTGAAAGCCATTCACAACCTATACTAATAACGGGATTCAGCTGATCAACCTGCGAATAACCACTTTAAAAGTACAAATTGAAAGCCATTCACAACATGGACTGCTTTGTCATGAATGAAGCAGTACCTGCGAATAACCACTTTAAAAGTACAAATTGAAAGCCATTCACAACAAGCTCATAAGTAGCAATGATGGCATCAATCCTGCGAATAACCACTTTAAAAGTACAAATTGAAAGCCATTCACAACTCAAGTTGATTCTTGCAGGGTATAGTATTCCTGCGAATAACCACTTTAAAAGTACAAATTAAAAGCCATTCACAACTTATTAAAGAAAGTCTTATGATGAGCTATTCCTGCGAATAACCACTTTAAAAGTACAAATTGAAAGCCATTCACAACAATACGCAAATCATATGGGTGGTGAATTTACCTGCGAATAACCACTTTAAAAGTACAAATTGAAAGCCATTCACAACAATGCTGATTTGGTCAGTAATAAAGATTGCCCTGCGAATAACCACACTAAAAGTACAAATTGAAAGCCATTCACAACTGTTTACGTTGCGTCTTCGACGTCTTGATACCTGCGAATAACCACACTAAAAGTACAAATTGAAAGCCATTCACAACCGTCATGAGTTTAAGTTTTGCGGCTAAAGCCCTGCGAATAACCACACTAAAAGTACAAATTGAAAGCCATTCACAACCACTAGCAGTTTATCTAGAGAAGAAAAAGACCTGCGAATAACCACTTTAAAAGTACAAATTGAAAGCCATTCACAACGGATTTGTCCGAGTTATTGATGGTGATGTCCCTGCGAATAACCACTTTAAAAGTACAAATTGAAAGCCATTCACAACGCCATGGATTGTTACCAGCTAGACGAACCTCCTGCGAATAACCACTTTAAAAGTACAAATTGAAAGCCATTCACAACGGACTCACGGCACTAACTCAAAATTTTACTCCTGCGAATAACCACTTTAAAAGTACAAATTGAAAGCCATTCACAACTATGATTGCCATCAAGATCAATGACCAGTACCTGCGAATAACCACTTTAAAAGTACAAATTGAAAGCCATTCACAACTCTGAATTAGATATACCTCTTAAGTATTTCCTGCGAATAACCACTTTAAAAGTACAAATTGAAAGCTATTCACAACACTTTTCTAAAGCTCTACATCCTGACTTAGACTGCGAATCGCTACACTAAAAATATCCGAATTATCTAGACAGGTAAATTGAAAGCTATTCACAACAAGATTTAAGCGTATTACAAGCAAAAGCCCCCGCCTGTATAGGAAAGAACTGCGTTCGTATATCTAAGTGACTCATGCAACCCTGAGCATTTATATTTGTCCTTAACCTAACTAACCAAACAAAACGATGCGTTCTCTTTTGTCAACTGCAGCGCTATTGCTCCTTTGTATCTATACATATGCACAAGAGCAAAGTACAGAATTTATCCAAAGGACTTATCAAACCGTAAAAGTTACCAATGGTGATGACATCATGATTGATGGTGATATCACTGATGCTCAATGGAGTCAGATCGACTGGGACGGAGACTTCACTGTACAACAACCCAATAATGGTGAAAAACCTCAACGCCAGACCCAGTTTAAGCTCATATACGATGATGCTTATCTCTATTTAGCTTTTCACTGTGATGATGATGATCCCACAAAAATAGAAAGCAGACTTGCGAGACGAGATAATTTCCCAGGTGATTGGGTAGAGTTTAATGTCGATAGTTATGGCGATAATGCCACAGCCTTTTCGTTTACAATCTCTGCAAGTGGTGTCAAGGGTGATGAATTTATTACTGGAAATGGAAACAGTTGGGACTCGAGTTGGAATCCTATATGGTATGCTGCAAGCGAAATTGTAGCTGATGGGTGGACCGCGGAGATGAAAATACCTTTAAGTCAGATCAGGTTTAGTACTGAATCATTGGAGTCTTGGGGTTTTAATTTTACGAGACGAGATTTTCGGGCAGATGAGCGTAGTAGTTATCAATTTGTACCTCAGACGGTATCTGGCTGGGTCAGTAATTTTGCACATCTTATAGGCGTAGCAGATATCACTCCTAAGCGACAAGTAGAAATCCAACCGTATATAACCAGCGGCCTCAAATTCAATGGTGAGCCAAATGGGAAAGGAGAAACTCGAGAAATGCGTCATGCCGTTGGTCTCGATGCTAAGATTGGAATTACATCTGATCTAACCTTAGATTTTACACTCAATCCTGATTTTGGACAAGTAGAAGCAGATCCTTCTGCACTCAACATTGATGGTTTCCAAATATTCTTCCGAGAGCAACGACCTTTTTTTGTGGAAAATGCTAACCTCTTCGACTTTAGATTATCTGGCACTGAGGCTGGTGGCAGTCATGGTAATGACAATCTTTTTTACTCCAGAAGGATTGGTGCAAACCCCAGAGGCAACGTACTCAATGGCAATGTCATCGACTATCCTGATTTTACCAATATCATAGGTGCTGCAAAGTTTAGCGGTAAAACAAAAGATGGCTGGTCTGTAGGAGTGATAGAAGCCGTGACTTCTAGAGAATATGCCGAAGTCGAAATAGATGGCCAATCAGAACAAGCACTTGTAGAACCACTGAGCAATTTTATAGTGGGAAGAGTATCGAAAGACCTCAATGGTGGCGCTACTATTATTGGTGCTACTTTGACAAATGTATTACGAGATATATCAGATACTCCATTGGAGGATCAATTTCACGATCAGGCTACTACCTTTGGCGTCAATCTTTTTCATAGTTGGCAAAATAGAGAGTGGCAGATCAAGGCTAATGTAGTGGGGAGTAATGTAGAAGGAACTACAACTAAAATCACCGATACTCAAGAGTCATTTGAGCACTATCATCAAAGACCAGATGCCGACTACTTAAGTGTAGATACAACATTAACTAGCCTCAACGGAAACGGTGGTCGCATCTCTCTTGCCAATTATGGAGGTCAGGATAATATCTCTTTTGAGACAGGATTTACCTGGCGATCACCCGACTTAGATCTCAACGACATCGGATTTCTCAATACCGCTGATCAGATGGATCACTTCACTTGGATTGGATGGCGATCTCCACGACCATTTAGTGTATTTCGATCATATACGGTAAATTACAACCACTACTCAGGATTCAATAGCCAAGGTGACCACCTTTATCAGGCATTTAATATGAATACTCATGCCAGCTTTACCAACTATTGGAATGCAGGAATGGGATTTAATCTAGAGGTAAAAGATATTTCACAAAAAGCACTCTTTGGTGGACCCAACTTAAGGAGACATAGGGGTGTATACCGCTGGTTATACTTTGGCACTGATAATCGTAAAAAAGCAAGAGTAAATGTAAATCTCGGCGGTTGGACTCCCCTAGCCTCAGATAAAGGTGCTCTCAAGACCTTCAATGCTAATATATTTTTTAGCTATCAGCCGTATGATGCATTCAGGATGTCAATCGGACCAAGTTTTAGAATGCAGGATCGTCAAATTCAGAATGTATCCAGCGTAGAATATAATGGCGAAACCAGATATATCACAGGTAGGATTATGCAAGAGTCATTTGGATTATCCGTAAGAGGAAGCTTTAGTTTTTCTCCAAATCTTACGGTAGAGTATTGGGGACAACCCTTTATATCTAAAGGTACCTATGATGATTTCAAAATGATCACAGATCCCATGGCTGAAGTCTGGACTGATCGTTTCGAACGATTAGAAGACCGAGTTCAACAAGATGAATCAGGTACCTTCCTTGTGGATCATGATCAAGATGGAAGCACTGATTATAGCTTTGGTGATCCAGATTTTAACTTTATGCAGTTTAGGTCCAACATGGTATTAAGATGGGAATATACTCCAGGATCAGAGCTATTCGTGGTATGGTCTCAATCTACGACTAATGGTGGTGATCCAGAAAATGGTCTTTTCACATCTCTACAAGATGACTTATTCGGTAGTAGTTTTGATAATATCTTTTTGGTGAAATATACGTATCGGTTTTATAGAAAATAACCATAGCTGTTAGATTTCTTAACCCTGTTAAGTTACGCTTAATGTCGTCGCCTTTCAGAAGATTCTTTTATGAAAAGTAAGTATATTTAACAAGTACTAAAACATACTCCGCTTTGTTATGTAATTTACATGGTTTCTCATCCTACAGGAATGTAGTTATGTCAATTATGGTAGTTATTATCTTGGTATACCATATACCGATGTGGTCACAATCATACTATCCCTATATCCAAGACGAGCAGTACGGCATAGTAGACTCTAGCGGGCAGGTACAAATTCCTGCTGCATATGATCAAATATGGAATACCATAAACCATCAATTATTCCTATTGAAAAAGGATCGAAAATACGGTCTCCTTGATCACGATCTAGACGAACTTTTACCTATAGATTTTGAGTATTTACATGTCAATTCAGATAAAAGTATTGTATTTAAATACGAGGGTAAATACGGTTTACTCGACGGAAACTTAGACGTTATCATTCCAGACACCTTGATGTACATTGGAAAAATGAAGTATGGAGCATCATTGATCCTGAATCAAGATGGCTACAGCTATATTGATAGCACGGGAAAAATCTTATATGACCTTAAAGCGGATGCCATTTTCGACCATGAACTCCCAGACCACCTGCATTACTATAAAAAAAATGATTTTTATGGATTCATCAACCTGAAGGCACAAGTAGTCTATCCGCCAATCGCTAAAGAATATTTTGAATTTAAACGAAATACTGCGTTTGTACTTACTCCTAAGAGCGCTTTCTACATCGATGAAAATGGAAAGCAAATAAGAAAGACGGAAGAACTGGACAGCTTACAAACGGTAAGGGTAACGGAAGAGTATCAGTTTCCAATACCTGCGGCGTACCGTAGTCATACTCCCGTAAAAGGCTTATTTGAAAAAAAAGGGAAATACGGTGTAAAAAATAAAAAAGGTAATGTAATAATCCCCGCCAAGTATACTAATATACTACTCTACTCTGACCCAGAAACACAGTACTTCTATTTCATTGCAAGTATTGATGAGCGGAAAAAATATTCGCGAAAAGATGAAAAATATCTCTTCGATACTAATGGGAAACTCCTGAAAAAAGTAAAGTCCGGATATATAAAACCAGTCTACTATTCAGCAAGATACGTGGACTGCGAGACCGTAAATTTTAATAAAAGAGGTGGAGACCGACGAGGTGTTTTATATGACCTTTATCATCCAGAACAATCTATCGAATATGATTACTATTATCAGATGGGCTGGTATTACAAAGGAACCAAAGATGGTTCCTTTTATCCATTTTACTTCTTGAAAAAAGATAACAAATGGTATACTTACGATCAACATCTCCAACTTATATACCCTAAAAATTGAGTATGAGATATCTATGTATAATAATAGCAATTCTAGCAAGCAAAATAACTGTGCTTTCTCAGTACAATAACACTGGTGAAATCATAAAAATGGGTATGCACTTACTGCTGGACGAAAATGACGACTACACCAAAAATTTTATAGCTATCCCAGATTCAGATCATTTTATATCTCAATTTGAACTAACCAATGCAGAGTATTTCCTTTTTTATGAAAAGAATGAAGGTACATATCAAGAAACTAATCTAAAGCCTGAATCTTATAAATGGAGATCAGTACCTACAGGGTCTACTCATCGAGATTTAAGTAGAAAATTTGATGAAAAATACTTTGGTCACCAAGATTATCTATTTCATCCAGTGGTAAATATCTCGCATGAGCAGGCTTCCTTTTTCTGTGACTGGCTTACCAAATTTTATAACCTTACCTATCCATCTAAAGATTACGATTACTACTTTAGATTGCCTCGACATACCGAGTACATTGCATTGGTGAGAAAATTAAAATTTGACAATACAGATAAGATGAAAGCTGATCATAACAGATATAACCATGGTTTAATTTCCAGCTTTGATCCTAAATACTATACTTGGGGTAGCAGATCGGTATCATCAGTACAAATATGCGCTATGAATCAATTAGAGATATGCAACATCATCGGAAATGTAGCTGAATATACCTTTGATGGTGATGCATTTGGCGGCAGCCATGACGACACCTACGATGAAATCTACCGTGCCGATCATTACGAATCTACTGATCCTAGAGTGGGTTTTCGGTTGGTTCTAGAAAAAATAAAGAAGTAAATACAGCTTTCATATTGTTTTTGACTAGAATAGTAGGATACTCAAAGAAGATTTACTTCAAAATCCGTTATCTTATTTATAGATCAGAATACATCTTGAAAAGAACACTGAGCATATCAATTCTAATACTTATAACCATATCTGGATATGGTCAAGAGATTTTATCAAGTCATACGTCTGGCTTCTATGATAGCTCGATTAGCATCACACTTAGTAGCAATACCGCTCATACTATAAGATACAGTCAAGATGGTAGCTTACCTACTGTAGAATGTCCAATCTATCTTGAACCTGTTCTACTAGCAGAGAATAATGCACCAGAAGCTAAACTTTCCCAAATTAGGACCAATCCAGCAAGCAGTCCAGAAGAATATCGATGGAGTGCTCCAGACTCAGAGATACTCAGATCTCATGTCATCAAAGCAGCTCTTTTTGATGGGGATAAGCAAGTGAGTGATGTATATCATTTTGAGTATTTCATAGGAGATATTTTTCAAGAAATCAGCTTACCTATCATGAGTATGTACATTGATAGCAGCGATTTTTTTAGCTACGATTCAGGAATTTATGTACCCGGTGCCGATTATGATCAGGATTCGCTCATCTGGCAACCAGGTAACTACTTTAATCGTGGCGATGATTGGGAGCGCATCGTTTCTCTTCGTTATTATGATGAAAAAAAAGAAGTACTCTATCAGAAAGCAGAAGCTGAAATACATGGTGGCGCAAGCCGAGTCATGCCATGCAAGAGCATCCGATTATCGGCTAAAAAAAGCCTAGGTACAGAGTATTTTGATCATCATTTTTTTAATGATAAAAGCTATACCCTACATAAAAGACTCATCTTGAGAAATTCTGGGCAAGACTGGCATCAGACCTTGTTCTTAGATGCTTTGATGCATAATCTATTGTCTCATGAAGATATCGAGTATCAAAGCAGTACAGCCTGCCTGCTCTTTATCAATGGTGAATATTGGGGAATACACAATCTCAGAGAGCGCTACGATAAGCACTATTTCTATAATTATCATGATCTGGATAAATCAGATATTGACTATTTGGTCGTAGAAATGGCATACAATGACGAGGAAGGAAGCAGTGAAGACTATCAGAGCATGATCAATATGATCCTAGATCCTCAACTTTCAGACAATGAAAAATATGAAAAGATAAATGTCGCCGTTGATTTAGATAATTTCATCGTTCATCATATCTCTAAGGTATATGGTGGTGGCACTGACTGGGCAGGTAATAATACACGTATTTGGCGCAGCCATGACTCTAATAGCAAGTGGCGATGGGTAGCAAATGATTATGATGACGCGTTTATGGTCGTAGATAAAGATAGCTATGATCATGCTACCAAAGACGATGGTATGTTTTGGCCAAACCCTGAATGGTCAACCCGATTATTTCGCTTTCTGATGACTGTTGACTCCTTCCAAAATCGCTATCGAGATACACTAGAACACATGTTAGCTACTACATTCTCACAAGAAAATATTGACCATACGATTGATTCACTTGCAATGGTCATACGTAGTGAAATGCCAAGACAAATCAATCGATGGAATCATCCCGCAAACACTCAAGAATGGGAAGAAAATATTGTAGCCTTAAAGGCATTTGCTGGTAAGCGAAAGGATTTTGTTTTACAAAACTTTAATCAATACTTTCCTGAAAAGTATCTAGCTCCTGCACATTCTAAGGTATATCCTAATCCAGCTTCAGACTTTATCAATATTGAACTGGACGAATCTTATATTGGTAAAGTCAGCTATACTATCTACGATCACATCGGTAAGAAAGTGCAATCAGGAACGATAGAAGCTGAGCAAGTAAATTTTGTACCGCTTGCGTTTGCAGAGTATGGGGTTTTTAGTATTCAGCTTGACAATACGGCCGATCAGGAAAACATACTATTCACGAGAATGTAAACATGATTACCTTAGAATCCGTTGAGAATGGGTATTCTGCTTTAAAGAAATTTTACATTTATATCTATGCTTATTGAGCCCATTCAAAAGAGTCAAATTTCCAAACGCTTTGTAGAAGTACGGAGTTATAGTGTATCGCTTTGCAAACCTCTTCAAACTGAAGATTATATACCTCAACCCGTAGCGTTTGCTAGTCCACCTAAATGGCATTTGGCTCATACCACTTGGTTTTTTGAGGAGATGATTCTCAAGAAATTCTCGACGGACTATCAGGAGTTTCACTCTCATTTCAGTTTTTTATTTAATAGTTATTATCAAACAGTAGGTGAACGAGCCATAAGAGCAGAACGCGGAAGTATTACTAGACCAAGTATCGAGGAAGTGTATGCATACAGAAGTTATGTGGATAAGCATATCGTCGAACTCATCGAAAATAGACCAAGCAATGAACTCGAAGAATTGATCATTCTAGGTATCAATCATGAGCAACAGCATCAAGAATTGCTTTTAACAGACCTTAAACATACCTTGCATTTCAACCCAATATGGCCCGTTTACGAGCAAGAATATGACCTTACTGATGATCAAAATCGTAGTTTTAGTTGGATTTCGATACCAGAAGGCGTCTATGAGATAGGTCATCAAGGTGATGGATTTTGTTTTGATAATGAACTTGGAAGACATCGTGCATTTCTAGAATCCTTTGAAGTCTGTGAGGCATTGGTGACTAATGGGGAGTATCAAGAATTTATTGAAGATGGAGGTTACAAAAATTTTAAATATTGGCTGGACGAAGGATGGTCTTGGATCGTAAGTGAGGATATTCACCACCCACTGTACTGGAAAAAAATAGATGGTCAATGGCATCAATATACGCTTGCAGGATTAAAACGGTTAAGTCCTGATTCGATACTTGCACATATATCGTTTTACGAAGCACAGGCTTATGCTACTTGGAAAAAAATGCGACTACTCACCGAGTTCGAGTGGGAAGTGGCGAGTGATCAACTTGCTTGGGGAAAGCGATGGGAATGGACTTATTCCGCATATCTACCTTATCCCAACTTTAAAATTGCAGATGGTGCTGTAGGTGAATACAACGGAAAATTTATGATTAATACTATGGTACTCCGTGGTGCATCTAATGCAACATCATCAGGGCATAGCCGCAAGACATATCGAAACTTTTTTCACCCTCAATATCGATGGCAATACACAGGAATAAGACTAGCAAAATAAGATGATAGAACAATTTAAGAAAGAAGTAGACCAGGGATTAAGTGCTAGTCCGAAGACGCTGCCATCCAAGTATTTTTATGATGAGGTAGGAGATGATCTATTTGTACAGATCATGAATATGCCCGAGTACTACCTTACGGATTGTGAGTTAGAAATATTCAGCAAAAAGACTCAGGAGCTTATCGATGCTTTCGATATCAATCAAAATCAAGAGTTTGAGATCATAGAATTAGGTGCTGGTGACGGCACTAAAACTAAGCATCTTTTGAAGTCGTTAATCGATCAAGAATATAACTTCACTTATATACCTATAGATATATCTCAAAATGCCTTGGATAAGCTGGAGAAATTGCTCTACGAGGCTTGGCCAAATCAAAAGGTTCGTACTATGCAAGGTGATTATTTCGGAGTATTAGAGTCGTTAAGAGAGGGTAAAAAGAAAAAGATTGTTCTCTTTATGGGATCTAATCTAGGCAATATGCCTCATGATAGAGCTCATGATTTTATTTCGAAGTTAGGAGTCAATTTAAACAAAGGTGATCGTCTTTTACTAGGCTTGGATATTATTAAAGATCGTTCAATTGTACTGCCGGCCTACAATGATGCCCAAGGTATTACCAAGGCCTTCAATTTGAATTTGCTTACTAGAATGAATCGAGAACTAAATGCCAATTTTGATTTGAGTGGATTTGATCATGATCCCGAATATTCTGAAGAGACTGGTGCTGCTAAGAGTTTTATTCTGAGTACTAAAGACCAAGAAGTCATCATTACGGCTATCGGTAAATCTTATCATTTTAAAAAAGGAGAACGAATACAGACTGAGATTTCTCAAAAGTATAATGCGGAGATTCTTCAGGAAGTAACCAAGGAAAGCCACTTTGAGATTACGGATAAGATCTATGACAGCCGACGATATTTTGCAGACGTGATTTTAGAGCGAAAGTAAAGCTTTGGACAAAGAAAAATACATAGGGTTACTTGGTCTAGCTGATGATACGACTCGTCATTATATCAAGCGATTCAACTATCATTTCAATCATAAACATGGAGCATATCATACAGCCCCACTTAAAGTATTGAATTATAATTTCAATCTCATTAATCCATATTTACCTAATCAATATGACCACCTAAAACTAAACTTATTAAAAGGCATACAGTTATTGTGGCAATTTGACGTTGATCATATCGTCATACCTAATATTACCTTACATCAGACTCTTAATCTAATAGAAAAAGAGCTGGAGGATTTGGAGCTGCTAAATATCTGGGAAGATGTGCCAAGGCTCATCGATACAAATGAATATTTACTTTTTGCAACCCGGCATACAATGGGTCAAAATCCTTTAGCTAGATTGAGCAATGCTCATAAACTAGAATTAGAATATGGTGATGAACATAAAATCGAAAATATAAGAAAAGTCATATATCAAAAACCAGAAGACCCTCAGGCTTTATCAGAGTTTAAGAAACTTCTAATAAAATATAAAAATCAGCAAATCATACTTGCATGCACAGAATTAAGCATTGCTTATCAAAATATAGATTATAAAGAAACCAAAGTTATTGACCTAGTCGAGCGTCAGATATTACGATCCCTAACCCGGATAACAAATTAACGCAGCTCCTTAAGTGTTACATCCAACTCAATACTATCGAGCTGACCATCTAGATTTGTATCCAAATAAATGAGAATTTCACTAAGACTATCTAATTCGTCAACGGACCATGATTGATTACCATCACGATCCACCATGGTTGGTAAATTAGAAGTACGTAATCGAATATCTAATAGATCGAATGGCTTACCCAACTCATCAGTACTTAAAGCACCATCATTATCTGCGTCAAATAGGAGTGCTCTTGACTTGGCATTTTTAATTTCTTCAGATTGAATGATACCGTCTGAATTGGAGTCAATGACTTGCTCTATTCTATTGATCTGATTTTTGGCACCTGAGTCAATGAACCATTTGACATCCTCTACCGAGATTGGATTACAAAATATGAGTACTGTAATGACAATCAAAACTAAAGCGATTATAATAACTACTCTCTTCACTTTAAGATTACGTAGGTATTACTTCCTTAGTGTCTCCGTATACTGAGCAACTGCAACAATTTCTTCATCAGACAAAATACCTTTGAATGGAGTCATAGTCCCTTTTCCGAAATAAACTTGTGCTACACTTTCTGCTAGACTTATGTTAGATTTAGTGAGATCTTTTGCACCATTGATCATCAGATTGCCTTTGAAACCGTGGCAAATGGCACATTGTTTTTTAAATAAGCCCTTAGCATCGATACTTGAAAGATCCGAGGCTGCAGCATCGATAAGTTCTTTAGCTTTTTGCATCTGTTCGGCTGGGACGCTATTTTGTTCAACAGTTACTGACGCCAAGGTTTTCTCCGCAGCTTTCGGAGATTTTTTAGAGCTTTCTTTTGAAGTTTTTGGCTTTTTATTGGCCTGATTATATCCATCACCACATGATGATATGATTAAAACTGATAATAAACTAAAAAAAAGAGCTTTATACATAGACATAATGGATGATTTAAATTTTACACAAGATATTTTTTATGTTTTTCCAAACATAATAAATGTGTTGCTTTACTTGCTGTGATATATCAACCTCCACTTTTACGTTCTACTTTTTTTGTTGATTTTTTAGAACTAGAATCTTCTGATGCCTTCTTCTTTTTCGGATCTTCAGCATCTGACAATGCACTTTTCAATTTAGTTTTTCGCGAAGACGTATAACCTCTGGGTAAAAAATAAACACAACTATCATAGGCTTTTAGCTCAACAGGACGTGCAAGTAGCATGGTTCCTTTTTCTAATTCTTGGTAAATGACGTCCCCACCTTTTTTGACCTTACACTCCCCGTATTCTTCATATCGAGTATCAAACTTAGCTTCACCTATTTTTTCTTGTCGAGCAACTTTTTTTCCACCAATATCCTGATTGTAAGATTTCACGATTTCAAATTTTGATCCCAACAATAAAGGTGCACGGTTGCCACCTTTCACGAAAATAGCTTTAGCCTTATTTTTCTTTACTTTTGAAATTTTCACTACTGGAGTATAAGACTGAGCAAGGTACATAGTCATATATGGAATACTCGCCCTAAAACACTTACGTAGTTCGCTTATAGCTTCTCTACGTGCCTTATATCGATCTACTTTTACTCTTACCTTATCAGAATCCCATCCTATTCCTGTGGGTTGAAGATTATATTGCTCCTTCACTTCTCCTGTCTCAACGTCAACTAACTCAAAGTCTATATTGGCACTTACAGTATAAGCCGTTACATACAGATTATAGGATTTATCACCTGAGTAGCGTTTCACTTTTGCAGAATCTTTTTTGATATCAAACTTTGTGATTTTTGATTTTAAAATATACTGTGCACCTTCTAGCGCATTGGCTTTTAAATCAGAATCATTAGCCTTAGCCAGTGACTTTCTTGCTTTTTCTATCTTACCGAAATAATTCCTTTCTACAAGCCTAACATAATCACTCTGGGCAGCTAGAGCACTTACCATATCAGCCTCCAATAGTGCTTTGATATTATCCGTGTTATTTACTGCTTTGATTTTAGGACTTGCAATCTGAATCCTTACAGGTCCTGTGTATTGAGCATAACTTAAAGAGGCATTGAGACTGAGTATTACTATAACGGCGATTGACTTTATTATATGTATCTGTTTCATTAGTTCAGGTATTGTAATGTTGAAAGATAAATTTCTTGACCTGCGCTATGTGCTTTAAGTAATTCCTTTTTTCCCTTTCCCACTTCAAACTCTCTAGCCCCCCTGTTTCTAATAAACTCTCCTGGTTTTTTAAGTTCAGCAATTTTTTCAAATATGTAATATTTTTCCTCCGCTATCTTAACTTCATCTTTCACAACATACGCCCATAAATTTTTGGGTTGTTTTTGATATCTATATCTTAGATCATTGATTAATACTGAGTTGACTTTATCACCTTTCACTTCGTCAAGATCTATTATATTATTGATGACTGGGTACAGTTGATCAATGATAAATCTTACTGTTTCTCTTGTTGTTTTAGCTATACTTTCACCCCATGCTTTTTGATCTGGGTTCTGTCCATAACTTGATTTTTCATACTCTTTATGATCCGTAAATGTCTTATTGGCTAGTATTGAGCCTGTGATGATATCGATGGCTCTAATCTCTATGGTAATGGTATGTCTGACTTTATTTGATCTAAAATCTTCCTTATCATTTTGTAAAAGTCGACACATAAATAATGTGGTAGCACCTCTTGACTTTCCTATATCAAAAATACCTACATTTCTCTCATCCATAGTATACACTACGAGCTCCTTAAATCGTCTTGCATTATTGATACCATACTTAAAACCCGTCATGATGTTTTCTTTTAACCAATCATCAATTTGGCTTTTATCAGTATCAAAATATGCTTTAGCTACACTTAAGTTATCAATAGATCTAGTCTCTAGATAACGTAACACCTCTTCTCGGTCTTGTGTATATGCCTTCTTATGGATTAATACCAATAAAAACATAAGAGGTAATACCAGTTTAATTATTCTCATCTATGCAGATTAGGTTTTCTTTAGTGTTAAAACTTGTCAAAATTTCCTTATGCCCATCTTTTACTTCAGCAACATAAACTTCATTTGATTCTACGTGCTTTATTTTTACTTTTCCGATCTTAATCTTAGTACTATATTTTTTGCTATCAGTGTTCTTTTTTAAATAGACTTCTAGCTCTTTATTTCTTGTAAGGTCACATCCCTTTTCACAATATAGTGCCACCTTGATTGCTTTATCATCTTTTGATTCTGCAATATCAAAAATGACAATATCTGCGATAACAGCAACATCGAGCTCAATAAATAAAAGTTCTAGCTTTTCTTTTAGATAGCGTCCAAAATATCTCGGCCGCTCTATCTGTCTATCTTTGGTTAGAAATCTACCAATTTTATAGTTTTCAAATATCATTACTTTATCCGTCTCCACATCAGCAATCTGTAGGTCTAGATCTTTGCGTTTATCATCATATTGCATTTTTATAATCCATTGAGCTCCTACAGCTTGATCTTGTTTGACATATTTACCGTCCATAAAAGACTCTTTACGCTGTAATCTTCGTTCCCTTTCAGTAAGATTGTTGATATCTCTATTGACTAATGTGATATAATCATAACCTACTAAAACCTGCTCTACATGTTCTTTTATCAGTCTTGATACTTCTTCAAATTTCTTATCACTGATCTCCACTTTGGCTACAGATACAGGTATAGCCTGTGCATAAGTATACATACTGCATAGAAGCAATATTGAAGCTAAAAAAAATCTAATCATAACGTAGCTCTCTGAGGGATATCATATTGATTAAAGGACCCATATTTTGAGATGATATCGCCGTAAAATAAGACTTATAGATATCCCAATTAGCCTGCTGCTCTTGGGTGACTTTTTCGTCTAGTAATTTATTTATACGTTGTAGGTCATCGCTACATCTACTTTTGGGGCTAGCCTGCATTATTGTAAGTATAGCTTGTCTATATTCACGTGCAGCGATCAAGGCTTCTGCTTTGGTCACATAAGTATTACAATTTCTTTCTTGATAAGCCGTATATATCCGATCTAATGCGGCAGATTGATTTGGACAATCTCCATGTGTTTTAGCCAGTGCTAAAGCTAGCCCATATCTCTCTTGGGATTCATATCGCTTTATAGCCTGATCAACTTGAGTACAATCTACCTTCAGCACATCATTTAGTTTTGATAATTGATCGTTGATTTTTGTTTTTTTACGCCGAATTTCACGAAGACTTGACATAGCTGCTTTCTGCTTTGTATCTGCCGAACCTTGTATGCTGATATCGAAAGAACCCAAAAATTGTTCATCCAATATGTTATATACCTGAAAGCTGAGTATAGATCGAAACACAATTTTCGAATCTAAACCACTCATTTGTTCAACTCTATCTTCGATCATACCTAACTCCAGTATGAGATTAGGATAAGCGTCAGTGATGGCATTACTCACTCTTTTTGCAATCTGATCAGCTTGTACCTCTTGTATTTGACTATCTGATTTTTGGATTACGATGCCTTGTCCATTGGAGATGGTGCTTCCTAATCCCAATATTAGTATGACATGCAAAAGGTATTTCGAGGTAACATATTTTATTTTATTCATCTGACTATCAATTTATTGTGATAAAAATACGGCCTCCTTGTAGATCACGTGATGAGCTTAACCCAAGGGATTTTAGATACTTTCTAAATTTTTGTACAAATTTTGAGATTCTGAAATTGGAGCCATTTTCAGTTTTTAGCGGTACTCTAAATTCATCAACGATCATTTTAGTGGCGGTGACTCCCTGTATGTGATATTGCTCATTGTAGCTATTCTTGACAAACCAATCTTCAATACGATCAGAGAGTAGATCCAGATCATCAAATTCATAATCCATATCAAATTCTGAGTCTTCGGCAAAGCTAATGTTCATAGATAGCATTCGACCATTCGCATTGATATCATCAAATTTTATCTGAAGGAGATTCATAAAATCATCGGTCATCTCTTCAAGGGCTTTATCCACCAATTGCTCATAACTTTCTGTAAAAAATCGAGGAGAAACACCTGATTTATTAGCTAGAGAGACTCCCGTAAAAGCATCGTAAGCCGATAGTATAACGGTAACACTATTGCCACTAGATGATCTATTGATATTGGCTTCAGTTTCTACATACATATCTGCTCCGCTTATTTCTATGAGTTCTTGCTTGATCGAAGTTTGGTTAGACATTTCCATGACCTTATCATTTTGGAGCAATCTCAATTTAGCGTTGAGGTCTATAGTAGGAAAGTTTCTACGGTCAAAAGCCTCTTTTACTTTAGAAATAGCGAGCCTAACCAGGTCATTGTTTTGAAGCTCTTTTGAAATACTTTTTTCAGCACTTGTATACGGAACAACCATAATTTTAGGTTGCACTGTTTTGACTGATTTTGTATCATCCTGAGCATACATTCCCATAGACCAGATCAAAAGGATCATAGCACCAATAGGTCGGTAAATGAATGTTGTATTAATCATAGGGCTGTTTTGAAAATTCTATTTAAATACCGAAAGATCTAATGATACCATCTTGCTCCAAGTGCCTACGTAAAGCATCTAGGTTGAATGATACTAAAACTTCACTGGAAGGTGTATTGATATTAAAAAAATTATAACTAAGGATCTCTCTTCGTAAGACAAACTTTTCCAAGTCCTTATCAAAGAAATTCTCGAAGTAGTTTTTCTTTTTTGCAAAAACCTGTTCTGCACCTAATCCTAACAGAGGGGTAGATTGATTAGAATCGGGTATTCCTCTAAGTAAGATATTACGTGCAGCATTTTCAATCGCATTATTGACGGACGTCCTTTTGATCTTTCCATACCCTGCTGAGGACAGTACAATAGTACCCGGAGTACTCTTTTCTATTACCCTTGTTTCACCTGTGATCTTGGATGATCTACAATCAGTAAATAGTATAAGAGATACCGCGGTAAGTATCAATACTGAGGTTTTAGATATACTTGGGATAACAAAATTCATAGGCCCTTTAGGTTATTTTCAAGATTAAATATAGGGATTAAACTTTAAGACCATCATTCTTTCTTTAGCAGAACAATCTTTTATTTTTACCCCTAAATTTAGTTGTATGAAGTATTTTATGCTTGTTGTTTTTTCACTCCTTATTGCTGATGGATTTACACAAGAGGGTTTGGATTGGGTCGTACCACCTATATTCGATAATGTTGATGATATTAGAGTTAATAATAAGATTACAGAAAATCCTAGTCTCATAGAGGTAAGAAAGGATAAATTATGGGGGCTGAGAACTGTTGATAATGAAGTTATATTACCTATTGAATTTTCGAGTCTCTATATTTATCATGAGATGGAGATCATAGGTGCCGTGAAGAATAATGTACAGCTCTATTATGATTATGAGGGTTATGAAGTGGATAAAACAGAGTACAAAGACCTGAGCGATAGACAGAGAGGTAGCTACAATATGGCACAAGCAGAAAAGGTGATAGAGGAGCTGAAACAACAGATTGACTTCGTTGATTATAATATTGAGGATGTACCTCTTAAGAAAAACTCTGGTAAAATCACATTGACCTCAAAATCTAGCGGAGATACACTTGCACAATTTTATCCAAAATGGAATATCTCAGTTATTGCAGATAAAATTTTGATCATTCAACAAGGTAAATCTATCAAAGCGGTCATAAAGGATGGTAAGAAAATAAATACGTTTGACGGATTTAAAGTAGTCGATATATATGATGATAAATATATCGTCCTACAGAAAGATCAAAAGTTAAGCCTATATAATTCTAGGATGGAAGAATTATATGCTCCCAATGATTTAAGAATTCGTTATGTGGTCGGTGACTACTTTACCTTCGGTAAGAAAGATGAAAAAGTAGATCTCATACATATACCAACTAAGCAAAAAATAGCTTCGAATTTGGATATGGCTTATCATGTTAAAAACACTGACCTCATTTTGGCATTCGATGGTAAACAAAGTTTTATTATCGATTATAAAACTAAGGCTGTTCGTACTAAATTTGGAAAACTCAATGGTGCAAGAGGAAGTACCGGCATCTATAGAAATATGAATCGTGACTCCTTGTACGGGCTTTATGATATCATAGCGGATAAGCAACTGATACCATGCGAGCATAAATATGCTTACCTAAAGCAAAATTTATTTTTTACTAGCAGCGAAAAAAGAAAACGCAGAAACAATAAAATATCATTTAAGACCCTATACAATCTAAAAGGTGAAATTATACTTTCTGATTCTATTAAAAATATAGATGTGATTGGTGAAGATATTATCTATCTGCAGATGGATAAAAATCATAAAAAACTAGTAGATCACGACGGCAATATCATCAAAGAACTCATAGGTTCTTATCAGATCCTTCCCAAGTATAAACGTTTTTTGAGTACACCTAAAAAAGGAGTTTTGAGTAAAAAATATGTCCCTATTGCTGATTATATAATTGGTGATGAATCTCGGGCTGTGGATGAAATACTTAAGGATGTAACAATAAACTACAAGAATAAAATCAAGTACTACATTGCCAAAAAGAAAAATAAACTAGGTATGATAGACAAGGATGGTCTCATCAAACTACCTTTTGTATTTGATGAAATTGAAGACTACAAAAGTATTGCCCAGAACTATAGAAAGGTAAAATATAAGGGTAAATATGGTTTTGTCAAAGAGCCAAAATAATCTTTTACCTACTCTCTGTTATAGTAAGTACTTACACCGAAAGACCAGATCACAGGACTAAAAGAAAATATTTCTTGGGGTGGATTATCACCATTAACAGTCATACCTTGAAAACTATCAGTATAATCAAGTTTAGTGCTATCGTAATCATTAGCAGAAAAAATAAATGACTCCGACTGGTCAGAGATCGGTATATCATAAGACGCCTTTACCCATACAGCTATCTTTTGTTCTATCAAAAAACTCAGCTCCAATCCTGGTGTAATCAAAGTTGCATTTTCAGAAAGTCGCATATCCACTTCAGTATCAATATAGTCAGTATCCTTTAAAATAATGCCTATAGTATCGACTTGAAAGTTATCTATATGATATGAAGCTTCACCAGATGAAATAGCTACAGAAGGTCGTATCAATAGATCATATATCCCTATAGGTTGCGCAAAATTGTATCCTATGGAATATCCAAACTTACCTATACCTTTCCCTTGAAGGGGTAAGTCAAAAAATACACTGTGACTCAACCCCTCGTATTTACCAAATTTCAGCTGTAGTATTAAAGGAAAATAACTAGATGACTCCAAAGTATGATCAAAATTGTACTCAAGCTCTCGGATGGAATTCTCTGAAAATTGTAAACATAAGTTATTATAATCCCCAAAGTCTATTGCTCCCACTCCTAAACCAATATCAAAAGATGCATATTTTTCTGTGAGACCTTGGGCATCGAGCGAGTAATGGATTAAAAAACAAAGGCTCAAAAAATAATAAAGTGTTCTAGTCATTGATTAAAAATTACTCATGTCATAAATGCTAAAGTTAATAATCTTTTTAACCATCGTATTTTTAGATAAAATAAACTCAATATTAATTGAATTATGAACCAATTCACTCTGACTTTATACCCCTCATATCTTATAACTAAGCTGTGGAGTATTATCAAGGAATCCAGTATCTTGCATTGATAACTACTTTAAGATTATGATTCATAATGACCATGTATTTATCTACAGTTTTATTTTCTGTGCTTTCTTATTATTGCTTACAAGATGTGCCCCCGATGTCAAACAATCATCCGATAGCATTCACGAGGAGTTTTCGTTTACTCCAATAGAATCATCCGTTTCAGGACTTGATTTTATGAATGATATTCAGGAATCTCCTTCAAGAAATATAAATACGTTTGATTACATGTATAATGGTGGTGGTGTTGCTTTAGGAGATTTTAATAATGACGGTCTTGCAGATATTTTTTTTACCGGTAACGACGTATCGAATAAATTATATTTAAATAAGGGAGAGCTAAGGTTTGAAGATATAACGGCATCAGCGAATTTAATATCAGACAAATGGTCAATGGGGGTAACATTGGTAGATATCAATTCGGATGGATATCTTGATATCTATGTTTGTAACTCTGGTCCAACGGATGTCCCCAATAAGCTCCAGAATGAATTATACATTAATAATGGAGATCTTACTTTTTCTGAATCTGCCAAGGCCTATGGTTTAGACTCTCGTCAACGATCAATTCACAGCACTTTTTTTGATGTAGATAATGACGGTGACTTGGATATGTGGCTGAGTAATCATGGTAAAAGGCGAATGGCAAACTCTCCGTATGCTTGGCTAAAGAAGTATCAAGATGAGTTAAGTCTCGAAAAGAAGGTAGAAATACAAAATGCACTTTATATCAATACCTCTGGAAAATTCAAAAATGAAGCTGCTTCTAGGGGTTGCAATAGTATCGCTTTTGGTCTAGGTCATCAAATTGCTGATTTTAATGACGATAACTACCCAGATGTTTTCTGTACCAATGACTATTTCTTGCCAGATTATCTCTATAAAAATCAGAGCAATGGTACCTTCCAAGAGGTCGGTAAGCGACATATAAAACATTCTTCGTTTTTTTCCATGGGTTGTGATGCAGCGGACTATGATAATGACGGAATACTAGATATAGCTCTGGTCGACATGACCCCAGATGATCATTTTAGAAGTAAGACTTTGATGGAATCCATGAATGTAAAGAAGTTTCGAATTTTGAAGGATACATTCAATTTTCTTCCACAGTATATGTATAACTCACTATTGAAAGGTATTAGATACGGTGATTTCATAGAAATTTCAAATCAACTAGGCGTTGCAAAGACGGATTGGAGTTGGGCCCCTTTACTTGCAGATTTTGATAACGATGGATTCAAGGACTATCTTGTTACCAATGGTTTTTTTCGTGATACTAAAAACCAAGATTATCAAAAGTTAGTAAATGAAAAGTCCAATGAAATTGGTAAAGCAAATTTTACTCAAGAAGATTACTTTCAATTATTACAGCAAGCCGATTCTAATCCAACATTTAATGTCATATTTAAAAACAAGAATGGTCAGAAGTTTGAGAAATTAGAAGGGGTTTTCGATAAACCTACTTTTTCAAATGGAGCTGCTTATGGAGACCTTGATAATGATGGAGATCTCGATGTGGTCATTAACAACCTTAAATCAAAAGCTACACTACTTAGAAATAATTCAAGTAGTAATTACTTGAGATTGTCAATC
Organism: Saprospiraceae bacterium; assembly: GCA_020629715.1. Lineage (GTDB taxonomy): Bacteria > Bacteroidota > Bacteroidia > Chitinophagales > Saprospiraceae > JAHDGW01. Next base: position 177,937 of record JAHDCU010000006.1, on the reverse strand, counting down.
TACGATAGTCAAGATTTTAATGCCACTGCAGGGGCAAAAGTATATGTGTATCATAATGATCAAGTACAACGTGTTGATAATAATTTTTCTAGGGGTTATCTGTCATTCATGGAGCCTGTTATTCATTTTGGGTTGGGTACAAATACGAAAATCGATAGCATAAAAATAGAATGGAATGATGGGACTTATAGTAGCATAAAGGATGTTAAGCTTAATGATTTAATGCGAATAGATAGAAAAGTACTTGAAAGAATAGAGCAATCTAGCGAAGAGGTGATTTGTCCTTTGATGGATCTTACTAATAAAATAAATATCGAAGTAAAGCATAAAGAAAATTATTTTGATGATTTTAATAAAGAGATATTACTCCCACACAAGTATTCTACGCTAGGCCCTTGTATTGCAGTTGGTGATATAGATGGTGATGGTTTAGATGACTTCTATCTAGGAGGCAGTGTCGGTACGCCTGGATCAATGATGATACAAAGGGGTGGTACTTTTGTATCGAGTAATCTAGCTTTGCTCAATCAGGAGAAAAGGTTTGAAGACTTAGGAGCACTTTTTTTTGATAGCGACGGAGATGGAGATTTGGATTTGTACGTAGCATCAGGAGGAGGAGGTGATATAGAAAATAAAAAGAAACTTACACAAGATAGACTCTACATTAATAATGGTAGAGGAAGCTATACCCTGGCTCAAAGCCATGTACTACCTGAAATTATATCAAGTACGAGCGCCCTTGCATCTGTGGATATTGATAGTGACGGAGATCTAGATTTATTTGTTGGTGCTAGGAATAATCCAGGAAAATATCCACTACCATCACCATCTTATTTATTGCTCAATGAGGGTGGTCAATTTACGGATGTAATTGATCAGTTTTTCGCAAAAGATGAATTTCCAGGTATGATAACCGATGCCGCTTTTCACGATATCAATGGAGATGGTGATAAAGAACTTGTTGTATGCGGTGAGTGGAGTGCTCCTTCTATATTTACTAAACGTGGATCTAAATTAACCAAAGTTAATATACCAGTACTAGATGAATTAAAAGGTTGGTGGCAACGACTATTGGTAGATGATTTCGATAATGATGGCGATCTAGATATTGTATTTGGTAATATGGGACTTAATAATAAATTTAAGCCTAGTCTTGATAAACCTCTTGGAGTTGTGGCAAATGACTTTGACTTCAATGGTACTCATGATATTGTACTTACAACCACTTACAAGGATATGATCGTTCCTGTAAGAGGAAAAGAATGTTCTACAGAGCAAATGCCATTTTTAGAAAATAAATTTTCAAAATATAGCGACTTTGCATCTTCATCATTGTCGGAGATCTTGCCTATAAAAACATTGGACAAGGCCTATGATGTAAATGTGACCACATTCGCCAGCATATTGGTACAGAATAATGGAGCGTTTGATTTTGATATTAAAGAGTTACCATTTGCGGCACAATCGGCTCCGGCAAGAGGCTTAGTCTCAGATGATTTTAATCAAGATGGTAAGCTCGATGTTTTCATAGTTGGTAATGAATTTAATACAGAACCAGAGACTCCATCATATGATGCGGGTAATGGTATTATCATGTTTGGAAATGGAGATTGTACTTTTAAGGCTGATCATGATATACTATCAACAGGGGTATACTGTAACAAAAATACAAGAGCCGCAGCAAGCATAAAACTCGGAACAAACCGTAAAGGAGTTTTAGTCGCAAATAATGATGATAACCTACAATTGTTATTAGTTCAAAAATAGGTTTCACGACAGGGCTAAAGGCTTACATTGACAATAATGATTTTGACTATTGATTTAGTGATGGCAAACATAACGGCGAGAGGCACCTGTATAAATTAAACTATTATTCAAGTGATAAGAATATTGGTTGCAATAAATTTAACGATTCATACTAAAGGAAAATAACGAGATGACTCCAAAGTATGATCAAAATTGTACTCAGGCTCTCGGATGAAGTTCTATGAAAATTGTAAATCTAACGGTGTATAATCACCAAAATCATTGCCTCCAACCCATAAACCAATATCAAAAGATGCATATTTTTCTGTGAGACCTTGGGCAATAGCATTGACTGAAATCAGCAGATTTATAATCAAAAGACTAGTGCAAGAAATAATATTAAAGCGTATCATAATCATCATTTACTCACAAGGTATTTTTTTATCAATTGACTTCCCAAAAATTAGCTTCAATTTGGGTTTTTGATCACTTAACACCAGTAACGATGATAAACCGCATAACAAGTACTTGACAATGAAATAATAGAAATCAATACAACATACGGTTCAATCTTAAAATTGACTTTTACAATTTTTATCCCATATAAACCAAAACAAAAAACAGGAACAATAGGTATAAAGTACCTACCAGATAATGATAATATCTGTCCATGCCCCACTGGCGACCATTGCATATAAAGGACAGTACTTAATGCCAAAACCATAGTCACTCCTACGCAAAAGATAAAAGCTCTTTTCCTCCAAAATAGCACAACATCAGATCGTGATCCAAGACCGAAAACTGTGATAAAAAGCTGTATCAGAAGTAGCACTAGTATTGGCATCGGTAGATAATTGTGTTCCCAGCCAAACTTTCCTAAATAATGTGCAGACGTTGCCATAGCACTATCTATAAAGGAGCTACATAAAACCTGTAGAAACCGTAATGGCGATTGTAGCACATGATACAACTGTGGTATAGGGTCAACACCTGAATTGAGTTGTTGTGAATCGCGATAATCTACATGATAATGGTCATAAGCTATAAAAGTATCTCCGGCAATGATATACCACGAAATAAGTGTAGCTGACAAAACAAATGAAGTCAAAACTATAAATCTTTCTCTACTAAGTTGGGTAGGAAATTTATACTTGGGGACCAATAAACATAAAAGTATTATAGCGCTATAAACCACCTTATTAATCGTGATCATAACCGCCAATAACAGTATAACAAATAAATCTTGGTACGAAAATCGTGCTTCCGTTTCTAAAATTCTAGCTACAATCATAGCAATTAAATAAAAGCAAACCCCATTAGTAATAGTATCTGCAGAGATGCTACTATGCAAGACTATGGATGAGGGTAGAAGTGCAAGAGTAGCTATCAACCACTGTATTGAATTTGCTTCTCTTAAGGCCAATACTATCAGCATAATCCATAATAGTAGCCCACATAATCGGGTAGTATAAAACTGTACAGCGACATAATCTGTACATATGGCTACCGCCTTTACGCAAAGTGATAAGTGCAGGTAAGCCGTGGGAGCATAATAACCTACATTAGCAAAGTCAACAAAGATGATCTCTTCATTGATTTTGCAGTTAGAATATATTTTATGTCGCTCGTAATCAATACAGGAGTTATAGTTGTATCTCAAATATTGAAAAGAATCTGCGTAAGATTTCAAGTCTTTAGGCAGAATTCCCCCAAGTCTAGCATCTTCAGTTTTGACGCCCATCATATAGCCATCTGCTATATGATGGGCCCGATAGAAGTGGCTATTTTCATCAGGAGATTGAAAAGGAGGCACTAGAAATATTAATATTAGTCCGAAAATCAATGCACAAGAGATAAATACGGGTATGGCATCTAGGCTTTTGGTCTTATCAATCACGATAAGAAAGATAATAATAATACAAGATAAATGTGGATGACCAAAATCAAAAAAAGCCCTGCTAATGCAGAGCTTTAAGTTGACCCACAAGGACTCGAACCTTGAACGAAGGTACCAAAAACCTTTGTGTTACCATTACACCATGGGTCAATTGGACTGCAAAAATAAAACATTTACAATATTCCGTGGGAATTATTCCAAAAAAAAATTATTCTTGTTTCAATTGGTATATATCCGCTAGATTTCTTCCATGTTCATTATAGTCTAATCCATAGCCAATGACAAATTTATCTTCTATCTCCAATCCGCAGAAAGCGACATCTATTGAGTATTGTAATTTGCTTGGTTTCATTAGCAGAGTACATATTTTGATACTCTTTGGCTTACGATCTCTTAACGTCATCTCATATTGATGCAAAGTGGTGCCCGTATCTACAATATCCTCAATAATCAAGATATCTCTATTCTCAATATTCTGAGCTATATCTAATTCAATATTGATTTTACCCGAAGTGTCCAGTCCGTCGTAGCTATTTATTTTTATAAACACAAGTTCTGAGTCAAGTTGAGCTTCTAAAAGCAACTGTGATGCAAAATGAATAGAACCTTTCAATATGATTAATACAATAGGTCTTGATCCTACATATTCTCTTTTGATATCAGCCGCTAGCCGACGGACTATCTGACCAATCTCTTTCTGATCAATGTACTTGATGAAATGTAGTCCATCTATTTCTATTTTATTCATTTTAAAGACTTATAACCCGTGTTGATCTATAAGGTAAACCAAACTTGTTATGGCTGCAGCACCCAACTCCAACTCTCTTTTATTTACAGCATCGATCTTATCAATTGCTGTATGATGGTAGTCAAAGTATCGCTGGGAGTCAGGTCTAAACCCTATAAGTAATCCTTTTTGAGATTTTAATGGCCTAATGTCAGCTCCTCCACCTCCTTTTTTGATATACAAGTTATATGGCGATAAGATATCCTCAAATGCATTTAAAGAGATAAAAAACTTTTTAAACGTCGAGGTATCCCCCTCGCATGTAAACCCTCTGGGCGTAAAGCCACCAGCATCTGATTCAAGCGCTGCGAGATGATATTCTCCCTTTTCATTTGATACCTTTGCATATTCGTTACCACCACCTAGGCCATTTTCTTCATTCATAAATAAGACGCATCTGATTGTTCTTTTGGGCTTATAATTGAGCTTTTTCAGTGTATGCATAACCTGCATCACATGAGCACAGCCAGCACCATCATCGTGGGCTCCTTGACCTATATCCCAAGAGTCTAAATGTCCACCAACTAGAATTATCTCTTCTGGAAATTCTGTACCTTTTATTTCACCAATAACATTGTATGACTCCCGCTCAGGTAAAACTTTAGCATCATTTTGTATTGAAATCTTGACCTTCCCTTTAGCCAATCTTTTACTCAACTCATCAGCATCTAATGTGCTAATAGCTAGACCGGGTATCTTGGGATAATCTCCCTTATACGACATCACCCCGGTATGTGGATGATCATCTATACGTAGAGTCATAGATCGTACCAAAGCTGCAACTCCACCATATTCAGCAGCTACTGTTGCACCAAAGACCCTTTGATCAACAGCTCCTCCATAAGCACTAAATGTAGTCAATTGTTTAGGATCCATAGGTCGATTATAAAATACAATCTTTCCCATGATCTTTTCTCTACCAAGTTCTCTTACCTCATCCAGCGATTGTACCTCAATTACTTCGGCCATTAAGATTTTACCTCCAGTACCTATAGAGTTTCCTAATGCGGAAGCTGATAATTCCTCTCCATCGGATATATACTTTACGATTTCTAAGTCACCTCTTTCCCAAGCAGGCACCATACATGGTTGTTTATAGACCGTATCCAGTGACAAACTCAGAAGTTTGGATTTGACAAAATCTGTAGCTTTATTGGCATTATCAGAACCACTCAACCTTCCTCCGATATCCGTACACATTTCAGACAGCCAAGGGTGGCAAACTCCTTCAGTCAGTGTATGATCATATATCGATTTTATAAAAAAGGCTTCATCGTCTTGCCCAATGGCAGTGATACTTACTAATGCAAAAACAAGGCAGAGTAATCGATCCAACATATTATATTTTAAATTTATACGTATCAATAGAAAATTTGTTGGGGTTGAAATTAATCAAAGTTTTCTTTGTGTAAAGGCTAAATTATTTTACTTTCGAGTACTTTGTTGTTCTACAAAGAGGAACAATGCGAAAAAACAATTTGGTTTCATTTGGTTAGGGTTGAGGTAATGCTTTTTGCATTACCTCATTTTTTTTACGATACTTTTAGAGAATTCCACGTCTATAGAATGCATATTTGCATTAACAAAACCAATTAACAATGTTTATTGACTTCATTTATGCTTTGCTTTCAGGGACATCCTTGAGCAAAATGAAAGATGAAGAGATTGTAAAAGAATATCTAGCCACTCAAAATTCTAGATATTTTGATCAATTATATAATAGATATTCTGGTAAAGTATATGGAAAATGCATCTCCTTGTTAAAGAATGAGGCCGCAGCACAAGATGCTGTACAAGAAATTTTCGTAAAAATCCTTTTGAATCTCAGTAAGTTCAGCGGAAAATCAAAATTTTCGACTTGGTTGTATTCCATTAGTTACAATTTTTGTATTGACACGATACGACGCAAGAAGAAAAACCCTAACTCTTTTGCCGATGATATTACTGGACATGAAATTGCCGATGATGTCGATGATAAGTTTCTATTAGAAATGAATATCGAACGACTCAAAGTCATCATGGATCGTGTACCGATAGGAGTGAAATCCATCTTGCTAATGAAATATCAAGATGAGATGTCTATAAAAGAGATAGGCGCAGTACTATCCAAGTCTGAAAGTGCGATCAAAATGAAGATCAAACGTGCTAAGCAAAAATTCAAAAAAATTCATTACGAGATTTATAAGGAATAGCTTAACCATAGTTGTATGAAACCTAATAATTTTAAGTCTCTTGAAAATGAGCAAGTAAATAAATTTGAAAGTAAAAAAGAGCACGTTAAATCTAAAGTTGACGGTTCTATAGGTCTGATCAAATTTATTGGAAATATCTTTGAACTCTACTTACCACAAGTACTTGGTGTTTTTGGTTATATGTCTGGTAATCCTAGAAGGAATAAAAGCTCACCAGAAAATACAGAAAAAAAATATCCTAATACTAAATAACAAATAACTATAAAACGAATGCAACTATTCAGCATCATTAAAGATGAGCACTTCTCTGGGATGATATCCTCCTTTTTGAATGGAATTCCAAATATCGTTTTAGGGATTATCATCATGATTATTGGGCTTATTATAGCCAAAATCATCACGAAAGCAATTAAAAAGCTTTTGGCTAAGGTGGGCGTAGATAAGATCGGAGATCAACTTAATGAGATCGAATTCATCAGTAAGTCCAATGTAGAAATAAAAATAAGTAGTCTTTTTTCAACTATCATTTACTATTTCTTGGTAGCACTCATCGCGGTGATTGCAGCGGATATTGTCAATCTCCCTGCTCTTACTAACATAGTATCAGAGCTCCTAATACTCATTCCTAAAATTTTGATGGCTTTAGTCATTCTTATGATAGGAGTTCTATTTGCCGAAGTAATAAGAAAAATTGTTTTGACTGCTCTAAATTCAATCGGAATTCCTTCTGCAAATCTTATAGCAAGTTTTATTTTCTATTTCCTTGTGATCAATTTTGCACTAAGTGCTTTGAAACAAGCAGAAATAAGTACTGAAATTTTAAGTCAAAATATTTCAATAGTCATCGGTGGTATTGTGTTGGCTTTCTCTATCGGTTATGGGCTCGCTAGTAAAAGCGTAGTAGCTAATTTCTTAGGGTCTTACTACATCAAAGACAAGTTTAATGTAGGAGATACTGTGACTTTTGAAGGTATCAAAGGTCAAATAATCGATATCAGTAATAATGCTATACGTATAAAAACTGAAGACTCAACTGTGATCTTCCCGCTCAGTGAAGCGACTAAAAATAAAATTACAATTCATTAGACTTAACATTAATCAAACAAATCAAAATATTTTACAATGAGAAAATCCATTTTCATTTTTACATTATGCCTTCTTTTTGGAGCCACTGGATTTGCACAAACTCTAGAAGAATTGAAAGCAACCCAAGCAGCTAAAACAGCAATGCAAACCGCAAAAGAAGGAGAACTAGAAGCTCTAAAAGCTGAAATTGCCACGCTACAAACGCAGATCAATAGATTATCTGGCTGGAGAAAAGGTCTTACAGGAATCTTAGGATTTGACCTATCAAGCAATGATAACTGGGTAGGATCTCCTAACCCAAATGCATCTTCTTCTAGCCTTAATGTAGGTATTACAGGTTTTTTAAATAAAGAAACTGCAAAAACATTCTGGAATAACGCCTTGACTATCGATAAGCAGTGGGCTGATATTGATCTTTCAGATGCTGATACAGGTGTAGAAGATGATGGCTTATTTGACAATGCTGTTGCCGATCTTCTAAACGTTTCATCTCTAGCAGGTTATAAACTAACTGACAAGTTTGCATTATCTGCTCAAGGTGAGCTAAATACATCAGTAGAAAACTTTTTATCTCCTGGTACTTTTGACCTTGGTTTAGGAGCTACTTGGTTACCTATCGAAAACATGACTGTAGTCGTACACCCATTTAACTATAGATATGCATGGGCAGCAGATGGGACTACTGCCGAGTCTACTGGTTCTATTGGGGCTAAGGTAAGGGTTGATTATTTCCGCACATTTGACGTAGCTGGTAAGCAAATTGCATGGACAACCTACCTTTCAGGATTTGCACCTTACCAAGAAAATGATCCTTCATTACTTGAGTATACTTGGAATAACAAATTTGCTTTCAATGTATGGAATGGTATCGGTGTAGGTATTTCTTATGTATTTAGAAATGCAGAGTTTGAAAGCCCAGATGCACAGCAACAATTCGGTGTAGGACTTACATATAACTTTATCAAGTAAGTCTTACCACAAAATAAATAGATAAGCCTGACTAGTTTTAGTCAGGCTTTTTTTTTGGCTGATGTTTTAGGCTTATCTTACTTAAGTAAATTGAAGTAGAGAGAATGTCAGAAAAAAAATTGTTTCTTTTAGATGGCCATGCCCTGGTGTATAGAGCGCATTACGCATTTATTAATAGACCATTAATCAACTCCAAAGGCCTTAATGTAAGTGCAATCACCGGATTTACTCGAACACTATGGGATATCATCAAAAATCAAAAACCTAGTCATATAGCTGTAGCTTTTGACCCCAAAGGTCCAACGTTTCGTCATGAAAATTACCCAGCCTACAAAGCAAATAGACAGGAGCAGCCAGAAGATATCACCAAGGCACTACCCATTATTCACGAAGTAGTTAAAGGCTTCAATATACCAATAGCTACGGTACAAAACTATGAAGCAGATGATGTCATAGGTACATTAGCAAAACAAGCTGAGACAGAGGGATTTACGGTATATATGGTAACTCCCGATAAAGATTATGCGCAGCTTGTATCAGATAATATCTATATGTATAAACCCTCTCGTCAAGGTAATGGTGTCGATATCCTGGGTGTAGAAGAGATTAAAACAAAATGGGACATACAACGAGTCGATCAAGTCATCGATATACTCGGTCTTCAAGGAGATAGCGTAGATAATATACCAGGAGTACCGGGTGTAGGTGCAAAGACTGCCGTAAAACTATTGAAAGCCTATGATAGTATGGAAGGCATCTTGGATAATGTAGATCAACTAAAGGGTAAGCAAAAGGAGAATTTCATCAATTTTAAAGATCAAGCCATTCTCTCAAAAGAGCTCGCAACTATTGATCTCAACGTCCCCATACAATTTGATGCCAAGCTTTATGAATTAGAAGAACTAAATAAAGAAGTTCTCACTCCATTATTCAAAGAGTTAGAATTTCGGACCCTAGCTAAAACTATATTAGGAGATGATAGTCCTGCACCTCAACAGACTAGCCTATTTGGCTCAGCATCCAGTGGTCAAGCCACAGAGCAGAAAAAAACTGCATCTAAATCTTACGCTATTGTCGATAAAAACCTAAGCAATACTGAGCATAAGTATGTACTTGTTAATGACGTAAAAGCTATCAAAGAGTTAAACGATACACTTCTTCATCAAAAAGAATTTTGTTTTGATACTGAAACTACAGGGCTCAATGCCCATCAAGTGGAACTGGTAGGTATAGCTATTTCATACGAAGCACATAAGGCATTTTACATACCTGTACCTAGTGATATGGAACAAGCCAAAAGTCTCATAGCTCATTTAAAACCAGCCCTAGAAGATCGCAAAATCGTTAAGATAGGTCAAAATATCAAGTACGACATGAATATCCTAAAATGGTATGATATACGAGTACAAGGACCATTATTTGATACCATGATAGCTCATTATCTATGCGAACCCGATATGCGACATAAGCTAGATTATCTATCAGAGTCGTACCTCGGATATAAGATGGAACCCATCGAAAATCTGATCGGAAAGAGAGGTAAAAATCAGCTTAGCATGAGAGATGTAGCCATCGAAAAAGTAGCAGAATATGCTGGTGAAGACGCGGACATCACGTTTCAACTCAAATCAGTCATGGAGAAGGAGCTAGACGAAAATAAGCTTTCTAAGATCTACTATGATATAGAAGAACCTCTCATACATGTGCTAAGTGATATTGAATACGAAGGAGTAAGAATCAATCCTGATTTTCTCAACAATTACTCATCAGTACTCGGAGAAGAAATAGAGAAACAAAAAGAGAAAATATACGAGAAAGCGGGAGTTGAATTTAATATTTCATCACCTCGACAAGTGGGTCAAGTATTGTTTGAAAAGCTAGAAATACCGTATCGTTGGCGAAAAACTAGCTCAGGTCAATACTCCACGGATGTCGAAAAACTTACAGAACTAGCGCAAAATCATGATATCGTAAACGACATTTTAGAATATCGGAAATACTCTAAGTTAAAATCTACCTATGTGGATGCCCTACCTCTTCTTATCAATCCTAGAAGCGGTCGCATACATAGCAGCTTTAATCAAGCCAGGGCTGCTACCGGAAGACTCAGTAGTGAAAATCCCAATTTGCAAAATATCCCAATCAGAGATGATGCGGGACGAGAGATTCGAAAAGCTTTTGAACCAAGAAATGAAAACCACATACTACTAGCAGCTGATTATAGTCAAATAGAACTTAGACTCATCGCAGAGATTAGTAAAGACGATAGTATGCTAGAAGCATTTATCAATGGTCAAGACTTCCATAGAGCAACAGCTGCCAAAGTATATGGTGTAGCTTATGATGAAGTCACTAGTGATCAGCGTAGAAATGCCAAAACGGTCAACTTTAGCATTACCTATGGTGCTGGATCGACTAATCTATCCCGACAACTTGGTATTAGTCGAGGTGAAGCCAAGGAGCTTATCGAAAACTATTTTTTACAGTTCAAAGGTCTCAAACGATATATGGATGAAACCGTAGAATATGCCAGAAAGCACGGCTATGTTAAAACGCTACTTGGGCGTAAAAGAGGACTTAGAGATATCAACTCTCGTAATGCATTGGCAAGATCTAATGCCGAAAGAATGGCGATAAATACGCCTATACAAGGTACTGCAGCTGATATGATCAAATTGGCCATGATCAAGATCCAGCGTATTTTCAAGGAAAAAGAATTTGAGTCAAAAATGATTCTACAAGTACATGATGAGCTTGTATTCGATGTTTTGAAATCAGAACTTGACACCATCAAACCCATAGTCGAAAAGGAAATGAAAAATGCTTTACCCAATATAAAAGTACCTATTCTTATTGGAATGGATGTGGGCCAAAATTGGTTAGAAGCACATTAAAATTCTGTACACAATAAGTCAAGTGTTAACTAAAGTAAAAGCATTTATAGAGACCAATCCATGGCATGCTGAGCTTCTAGAGCTTAGATCTATTGTATTACAATCTGATCTTGAAGAATCTTTTAAGTGGAGGTTTCCAGTATATACATGGAATAATAAAAACATAGTTGGCTTAGGCACTACAAAAGAGTCTTATGGTCTATGGTTCTTTCAAGGTGCTACTTTAAGCGATCCTCTACAAGTCTTAGTCAATGCACAAGTAGGAAAAACCCAAGCGATGCGTCATTGGAGATTTAAAGAAGGAAAAGGATTAGATAAAAAAAACATTTTAAGCTATATCCACGAAGCTATCGACAATCAAAGGTCTGGAAATATCGTTGTTTTTGAAAAAGAAAAGAAATTGGTGATGCCTCCATTATTAAAGGACGCATTGGTTAAAAATCCTAATTTGAAAACTTGTTTTGCTTCCTTTTCTAAATCAAAACAAATTGAATTTGCAGAATATATCTTAGAAGCTAAAAGAGAAAATACTAAAGTTAAACGATTAGATAAGGTTATACCCATGATCCGCCAAGGTATAGGGCTCAACGATAAATACAAAAAGAAATGAGATTTGAAAAAGGCATACCCTTAAGTCAATTATTATCGCTAATTGATTACCAGCAAATTATCGGTGATCAAAACACCTTAGTATTTGGGTTAAATGAAATACATAAAATAGAGCATGGTGACCTCAGTTTTGTGGATAACTCAAAATATTATAAAAAAATGCTCGCCTCAGAGGCAAGTTTTATCATCATAGATAAAATACCAGAAATATCTACCGATAAAACACTGATCATTTGTCAGCAGCCCTTTGAAGCCTACAACGCATTAGTTCGTCATTTTCGTCCTACAATACCGTTGACTCAAACTATTGGAGAAGATTGTGAGATAGACTCTAGTGCGATTATCGAACCTAATGTTATAATTGGTAACCATGTAAAAATAGGAGCACATTGTCATATTCAAGGCAACAGTTATATCGGTAGCCATACGGTCATTGGTAATCATGTCAACATCCAAGCAGGATCTGTGATAGGTACAGATGCTTTTTACTATAAAAAAAACCATAATCAATATACTAAATGGAACTCTGGAGGAAGAGTCGTGATTCATGATCACGTGGAGATTGGTGCAAGTGCTACAATCAATAAAGGTGTAAGTGGTGATACCATTATAGGTAAAGGAACTAAACTAGATAGTCAGGTGCATCTTGGGCACGGAGTTGTGATTGGAGAAAATTGTCTATTGGCAGGTCAGGTAGGAATCGGTGGCAAGACGATCGTAGGTGACCGAGTCATCATGTATGGGCAAGTAGGTGTAGCACAGAGTTTACATATTGAGTCAGATACTGTGATACTTGCCAAATCAGGAGTATCTAAAAACCTTAAAGGTGGAAAAACTTATTTCGGCTATCCTGCGGGCGAGGTTACTACTAAATACAAAGAATTGGCCACACTAAGAGTACTATCACGTAAAAAATAAAAAAAGCAGGTCGGGGAGACCTGCCTTAAGACTTTCTCAAGCCTTATAAAAGGGTTGTTGTTATGTACTTCAAATATATAATATTTTAAAACTTTAAGTCAAGTAATTCTACGTAAAATTTTCATTTTTTCCATTTAATATTACATCCCATACTCGGTATCTGTTTTTCAGTAGGTTTTTTACCGAGAATGACATCGTCAAGCGCTGCTCTTAAGTCACTCCCAGTGACTGGAATGCTGTTTCCTGGTCTTGAATCGTCTAATCTTCCTCTGTATTGCAGTTTTGATTCACCATCAAAAATGTAAAAATCTGGAGTACATGCTGCATCATAAGCTTTTGCCACCTCCTGCCTTTTATCATATAGATATGGAAATGGAAACTTAAGCACCTTAGCTACTATACTCATTTTATCTGGTGCATCTTCTGGGTAATTATCAATATCATTAGAGCTAATGGCAACGAATGAAACTCCCTTGCTTTTATATTCATTGGCGATCCTTACTATCTCCGGATTGACATGTATCACGAATGGACAATGATTACAGATAAACATTACAACTGTAGCCCTGGCAGATTTGATATCATCATAACTTAAATAATTGCCACTTACGGTATCCTGTAAGTGAAAATTAGGTGCTTCCGTACCGAGAGCAAGCATATTAGAAGGAGTAAGTGCCATAGTTTTATCTCTATTTACATTTTGTATCTATTCCTAAAATATAATTTGATTTTACGTCAAGTGTTATAGCCGTTTCTGAGCCATCAAATCCTTTGATCATATTATTATCAAATTGATCATTAGCCAGTTGCGTTAGGCCCTTTGCTATAGGTAAATATGACCAGTGCCACTTTTCTTCATTGTAACCTGCTGGCCGATCTTCATCTTTAGCAGTATATGGCTGGCCGTATCCAAATTGATAGGCATTTTCAAGTAGCCAATTATATAGCACTAGACCTTCTCCTTGAGCAAACCAATCGTTACTAAATGAATTGAGGTCTATATCAGTACCCCAATGATGCCGTGATGTTCCCGGCATAGAGCTATACTCCAAGATTTTCATAGCTTTTTTGACCGAAGTAGGTAATGTATTGATATTGGTCCCATCACTCAATTTTGTTTGACCTGTCCATTTACGTTCCCATATTCCCTTTTGGTAATCAAAATTACGAGCAGCAGATTTAATCTGCAGTTTTATACCGTCATCTAAAGCAGCCTGATACATCTTGATAAAAGAAGCATAAGCTTCTTTGTGCATGTATCTACCATCCCTGTCACTATATTTTAAATCTATTTTGATAAAATCAGGGTGATGCCTTGGGTCGAATTTGCCCATGATATACTGAAGGTCGTATCGCAAGTTTTCAATCTTTGGTTCTTGTTCTTTCTCAATCACAGGAATGGATTTTTCATTTTTAGGTTCTTTACATGAGTAACATATCAAAAGAGTCAAAAAAGATATTACTATTCTGATCATACAAATTTTACGCTTAATGTTGATAACCAAAATATCCTCCTTCTATAATCATCTTGGCTAGTTTGATAGGTACCTGCGCTTGCCAGTCGTCTTTGCCATTTTTGATAGATCTCAAGACTTTGAAAGGGAATATTTTGAGTAATTCCTCATCATAATCTTCTACTTCTACAATCTGCTTACTATCTATCAGATGCTTATATAAAAATTTAATTCCTTCTGGCACCTCAAGATTTGTCGCCGTCATGAGGTCATTGTTTTTCTCATTGAGTGCAGGGTAGGCAAATATTCTGATATCCTTAGTAAACAACTCTCCAAATGCTACTAATAATCGTCCATCTTGGTTGAGATAATATTTCTCGTTGATGATATGATAGAGTTCCTTGATACCGATGACGAGTCCAAGATTCTTTATTTTATAATCTGAGAGATAGTTGATGAGCTTTTGATGATTGACACAATTGGATATGATGACTTTCATACCCATGGCATTGATCAGATTAACCCTTTCTATAAAATCATTAAAATCAATCTCTCCATCATTTTTGAGATTTTCTAAAGTCATCTCTACGACCATCTCACATCTATCTGGATCAACTTTAGGGTCTTTTTTAAATTGTCGAAAACTAGACTTTAAGACATCTTCAGTTACCAAGGTAGGCGGGCGATAATGACCTCGCACAACCATCAAAGATCTTTTGTATAAAAACTCAGAAGCATGGATACTCTTGCGATCAGCATTGAACATAGCGACCTCCGTCAGGTCATGTTTGACAAGATAGAGGCTAAGCAATCTATTGTCTACGTCATCAAAATCAGGACCTGTTAACCTCACCATATCGATCTCTATTCTACCTTTGAGATTATCCAACAATGATTTGATCAGTATCTCTGGATCATAATGATAGAAGTAGCATGCATATAGCATATTTACCCCTAACTCTCCTATGGCTTCTTGCTGTAGTCTATTGTCATTATCTAGCATTTTGACATGTAAGACTAGATCATTGGGTTTACTATTGGGTCGCAATCGAAATCGAAGTCCCATCCAACCATTACCCTTGATCGTACGCTGATAATTGATAGCCGCTACAGTATCTGCGAAAGCAAAATATTTAGAATCCTCACGTACGTGATCGAGTCGTTCTTCTAACAGTCCATACTCATGGTCTAGCATTTTATACAATCTGCTTTCACATACATATCTCCCAGAAGCCTCCGCTCCATAAATGGTATCAGAGTAGTGCTTATCATATGCCGACATGGTCTTAGCTATCGTACCGGCCGCTGCACCGGCCTGGAAAAAATTTCTGGCCACCTCTTGACCTGCTCCTATCTCTGCAAAAGTGCCGTAAATAGAGTCATCTAGATTGATTTCAAGAGCCTTTTGCTCTATTTGTCTTAATTGATAGTCCATGTTTTTAATTTGATACTTCCTTAGTTCTAACGAAAAACTACTTCTAAGGATTCTGCCGCAATAATATTACTATATTTTCTATTTGTAAAGTACTTAACGATCAATGCCTCATGTTTCTTTTCAAGAAATCATAAATAGCTAACTTTGTGATCAAATAAGAATCTCTATGTTTCCTATATATGACGTAATAGTAGTGGGTGCAGGTCACGCAGGTTGTGAAGCCGCTGCAGCCGCTGCCAATATGGGTTCGAAAGTATTACTAGCTACTATGAATATGCAGACTATCGCTCAGATGTCTTGCAATCCTGCGATGGGTGGTGTTGCCAAAGGTCAGATCGTACGTGAGATAGATGCACTTGGTGGTTACTCTGGTATCGTGACTGATCATACGATGGTGCAATTTCGAATGCTCAATAAATCTAAAGGACCTGCCATGTGGAGTCCAAGGGCACAGAGTGATCGTATGCTTTTCGCAGGAAAGTGGAGAGAAATGCTCGAGGCTCATGATAACATCGATTTCTGGCAAGAGATGATTACTGGGCTTATCGTCAAAGATGGAAGGTGCCAAGGAGTACATACAGGAATGGGAATTGAAATCAAGTCCAAGTCTGTAGTATTGACCAACGGAACATTTCTTAATGGTCTCATACATATTGGTGAAAAACAATTTGGTGGCGGTCGAGCTGGCGAAAGAGCATCAATCGGAATCACAGAACAACTTGAAACATTGGGCTTTGAGGCTGGACGGATGAAAACTGGTACCCCTGCTAGGTTAGATGGTAGATCACTGGATTACTCTAAAATGGAAATACAACATGGTGATGATGAGCCTTCTAAATTTTCATACACGGATACTCCTACACCGAATAAGCAATTGCCTTGTCATGTAACATACACAAGTCCTGAAGTACATGAAGAGTTGAAAACAGGATTTGATAGATCACCGATGTTCAATGGTCGTATCAGAGGGCTAGGACCCAGATACTGTCCGTCTATAGAAGATAAGATAGATCGTTTCGCTGATCGTGATCGACATCAACTTTTTGTAGAGCCAGAGGGCTGGAATACCTGTGAAATATATGTCAATGGATTCTCCTCTTCGTTGCCTGAAGATGTCCAATATAGAGCATTGCGTAAAATCGTGGGATTTGAAAACATGAAGATGTTCAGACCAGGTTATGCAATTGAGTATGATTTTTTTCAGCCGACGCAGCTACAGATTTCATTAGAGACCAAGTTGGTAAAAAATCTATTTT
The DNA here is from genome assembly GCA_020629715.1 of Saprospiraceae bacterium. Lineage (GTDB taxonomy): Bacteria > Bacteroidota > Bacteroidia > Chitinophagales > Saprospiraceae > JAHDGW01. The sequence continues at coordinate 160,694 of JAHDCU010000006.1, read as the reverse complement.
TCGCAGGTCAGATCAATGGTACCACTGGATACGAAGAGGCCGCTTGTCAAGGTATGATGGCAGGAATTAATGCCCATCTTAAAATCAATGAAAAAGATCCTTTTGTGCTCAAAAGATCTGATGCATATATTGGAGTGTTGATCGATGATCTAGTCAATAAAGGGACTAAAGAGCCTTACCGAATGTTTACATCTCGTGCTGAATATCGTATCCTTCTTCGTCAAGATAATGCCGACCTACGTCTCAGTCCCTTGGCTCAAGAGCTAGGTATGCAACATATGGAAGATCGTATAACCAGAGTGGATCAAAAGAATGCGAGTATAAAAGAGATCAAAAAATATCTTGAAAAATATAGTGTAGCTCCAGAGTCTATCAATGCTTATCTACAGGAGCAAGGGTCAGCCCCTCTCAAACAAAAACAAAAGCTCAACAGTATTCTTAGCCGTCCTCATATGAGCCTCCATGCATTGATGGAAGTACTACAAGAAGTAAAACAAGGCCTATCAAACTATGATGCAGAAACCCTACAAATAGCTGAGGTAGAACTCAAGTATAGTGGCTATATACAGAAAGAACAAGAGATGGTCGATAAGATGAACCGTCTAGAAACTGTAAAGCTCAAAAACGATATGGATTATCATAAAATACTTTCTCTATCCGCTGAATCAAGGGAAAAACTAACTCAGATAAGGCCAGCAACTATTGGTCAGGCAAGTCGTATAAGTGGTGTTTCTCCATCGGATATATCGGTATTGCTAGTACATGTAGGAAGGTAGTCTATTTTTTAAGTCTTGCTAATAGTAGAGATACTCGCATGCGATGATAGCGCTGCAATAAGACTGGATATGTATTGAATATGACATTGATAATACTAGTAAGTACAATCAAAGCCCAATATCCTTGAGCAAGCAAAAAAAAACAAATAATAAAAATAACAACAAAAGCAAGCAGATGACCGACCTCAGACTGCTTAGTCATGTAAATCATATCTTCAATTCCCGATCTACTTCCATTAAAAAACTTTTTTCTATTCTCTTCTTTTCCCCAGATTGCTATTAATAGGTATTTCCTAAATAATTCGACATTCATCACTTGATAGATCTGCTTAAGTCTATTTGGATTATATATTTTATAATATCTAGAACAGATAACTCTGTGAGTTGGAAATACAAAGCCTATAAATGCGAATACTCCCGTAGCAAAGAGATTGATTAGAATAGCAAAAAGAAAGGAAAGTAATAGACCCATTTCCAAGTCCACATAAAGCAAAATGGATAAAAGTTTGTACGTTTGATATGTCAGAAAGAGAGAAAGAAGAGAAAAGACAAGTTTTTTCACCTGACGAAGATAATACACCTTCGTTGTAATTAATCTATAATTTTGGTCTCTATAAGAAATGATCTTTTCCATAAGACCTTAAGATCCTAGCTATGAAAAACACCCATCAATGCCCTAAATGTAACTCTACAGATCTGAGCAGATTGGAGGGAGGTAATAATTGGAATAGTAGGCCCAATAAAATCTATTACAACTCCTTCAAGACGATTCCAGTCATCAGATATATATGTAATCATTGCGGATACTCTGAAGAGTGGATAGATTCCAAACACTTAGAAAAATTAAAATCAAAGTTTGGTTTACCATTGAATGGAGGAAGCGAATTTGTATAAGGATTTGTTAAGTATTAATGCTTCTGATACAAGCAATATATTATCTCGTCTTCTAGATAAACAAAGTGATTTACGTATATGATAAAATCATATATATTATTTCGTTATTTTTACCGATAAATGTAGATACACATGTCTCGATATATCTCAATTGTATTGCTACTTAGTTTTGGTTTTTTTACTAAAACTGGTCATTCTCAGAAAGCAAATCCACAAATAGAAGCAATCAATAATTATGTACAATTTACTAATGAATCCATTCATGGACTTTTAATAGTACATCGATTATTAGAAAATTTCAACCAAGATATCAACAAGTATGTAGACCTAGAAGGTCAGCAAATCAACTTCTATAGTAATAGAGATATACAGTTTAATATATTTGAAGATCCCGAACATTGGTTTTATGATAAAACGCCAGCAGAATGGTACAATAGTGCTAAACTAAACGGTAGAAACCTTCCGAAAGAACTCTCTGGAGAGCTATTTGGTATCATCACAGAGATGCAAGATATCTGTACCGAGGTAAACAAGCTACGCTTTGACCTCGAAACTACAATTAATAGTAGTGATCTTACAGACCGCTTACAGCTAGGCACTGTGTATGATCAACTAGAAAGGGGTGTTAGTCTTTATGATGAATTCTGGGCATTGACTCAACAATTAAAAAATAAACTCGACCCTATATACTTAGCAGCCAGAAGTAATTCTACGATTGATAAAGAGCTCTATCATAGCTTAGCATCGTTGCATGATACCAACTGGAATCTCTTGCAAGGCATACGGGAAAAAAGAGATGGTGACATAGCCAAGCTTTTGAAAGAATATACCGATAGCGCTAACGACTTTGCAAATACAAAATCAATCACTCGAGTAGATGCTACAAGAAGACTAGGGAGTATATTAAATAGATCTAAAGAAGTCGTATCCAGTGGCAACCGGTTTTATAAAACAGCAGAAGTAGATCCTGAGTATAAGCTTTACGGCAAATTTTACTTTTACCATAATAGTGACATCATCAATAAATACAATCGATACGGTAATGGATATGTATTTGAAATGAACAAAATGATCGAAGAATTAGATTGGGATGTGCCTCAATTTTTAGAAATACCTCACTACTTTAAAGTCATCTACCCTAAAAAAATGAATGAACTTGGATCTATCGCCAGCACAGATTCTAAAATAACCCTGCTGCCTAGAGAGCTTAAGTCTAGAGAAATACGAGAAGCTGATCATATTATAAAGGCAGACACTACGATGATTGAAATAAAGCTATATGATAATATGATTCAAGATGACGATATTATCTCTCTCAACTTTAATGGTGACTGGGTATTAGAAAAAGAAAGTATCAGTGATAAACCTATCAAATTAAACTTTGTACTTAATCAAGAAGGGAAGAATTTTCTGTTATTACATGCAGACGATGTAGGTAAACGGCCTCCTGCAACTATAGCATTGGAGTATAAATACGGAGGTAGCAAAGAACGTCTACTACTTAAATCTGACCTTAAACAATCAGAGCTTATAGAAATAGTACTCGATAAGTAAATCACGCCAAAAGTATAGACAACTGCAACATTGTTGCAATTAATCGGTTTTGTAAGTATATTTGCAAACCGAATGAACAAACATCTAGAAAAATATACGGATATCTTAGGTATGTTTGCCTCTATTGCATGTGCTATACATTGTGCAGCACTACCTATATTAGCTGCTCTTAGTATTGGAAATGGATGGTTTGGACATGATCATACCTTTGATAATATTATACTTATCCTAGCGGCATACTTTATCTATAAGTCTTTTTGGACAACATATAAAAAAGATAATAATGCCACATTTCTATGGGTTGCAATTCTTGGGTTTTGTACCATTATCATTGGACGATTTATACCTTTTCCCATAGAGGTGTTGTGCTCTATAGTAGGCGGTTTGACTATCGCCACTGCACATATACTGCATATCAGATACCAGCAAGCTAAAATCAAAGAATAGCTTTACAAGTAAATTATCCTTTTTACCATTAAAAAGCCCTTTTGAGGTAATAATTTGCACCTATTCGGATAGATCCAAAAGCATTTAATGACGCTCTATAAACTCCTTTATTGTTAAGGTATCTCCAATCTTGAGCATTGATATCCGTCACGCCTACACCTCCTACAAACTCAAAATAAAATTGTAAAGTTTCTGTTTTAAAATATTGAAATCCACCTCCAAAAAGAATATTTACATCTAATGACTGATACAATTCTTTATCATCACTAAAGTCTGCTTGGTCTTGTAATATTTGAGCATAGTTTTCATTAAATCCTCTCTGATTTATAAAGTCTAATAATTCTACTTCTCCTCCTTCTATAAACCAAGAATTTTCCGCAGAAGTCAATAGTCCGAGCTGCACTCCACCGAGAAGATACTTATTCAATTTATCATAGGCAAAACCTCTCTCATCATCTAGACCCCATTTGTAGGTGACTGGTATATGCAAATATCCGAGATCAACTTGCTTTTCGTTATCAACATTGCCGATAACATCCTTATAATCCTGGCCCAGTTGACTATACTGTACCCCGATCTGTATCATGTGTTTGTTATGAATATCCAATCCAGCATGTAGGCCAAAACTCATAGATGTCTTGACCATATAATCAAGCTCACTATAACCATAGTTATTCTGATTTACGATAGCTGGGAGATTAAATCCTAGTTGAGCACCTCCATAAAATCGACGAACATCCTCTTCATAATTTTGGGACTGTAGTGTACCTATCACCAAAAATAATAAACCTATAAATGTTGTAGCTTTTCTCATTTTGTGTAGTTTTCTTGTAATTCTAAGAAACACAAATATAGGATAATTATTTAATTTATAACCGACTGATTTTAAACAACAAAGGGTCTTTGAGCAATACTCAAAGACCCTGATGTAATAAATTTTAGTTCTTATTATTTAGCCATCAATTCGATAGCTATCTCCATCTTGTCATTGATAGCTTTGTCCGCTAGATTATCAAAAAACTTGTCACTACCATATTTGATACCCCACTCCGTACGATCAATACCAAACTTAGGAGTCTTCACAGATACACCTGCCGCATTTACATCAATCTGCGCCCTAAAGCCAATCTGTTTAGTCACGTCTTTTAATGTGAGGTTACCGTATACCAAATGATTTGCTTCGGGGTCACCATCTACATCGGTCACTTTTGTAATTTCGAAAGAAGCAGTAGGATATTTATTTACATTAAAAAAGTCATCCGCATTGTCATCGGCAGATCCTTTGAGGTGACCTTCTAGATATGCCTTTTTATCACCTTCTAAATCCGTAACATTGATACTATTCATATCTATAACGAAGTTACCACCAGTTACTTTTCCGTTACCTACAGTGACAGAACCTGAAGATAATTTCATATCACCTGCATGTGTTCCTGCTACTTTTGAGCCTTCCCAAAAGATTTTACTCTTCCCGGTATCAACTGTATAGTCTTTACCAGATGCCGTAGCTACCTCGGCTGCTTCAGATGTTTCTGCCTTTTTGACATCTGATTTACACGAGAAAATAAGACCTACCGCTAACATTGTACAAAGTACATTCAAAACTAATTTCATAAAATAGATTTTTAAAAAAATGTTGGTTTAATAATAAAATTTTGGGAGACTAGGGATCTATTTGTCAGATCTCTAGCTAAAGAATACTCATCGGATATGTTATTAACTCGCTACTCTCTTAAAAAGTTGCTTTACCTCGCTTATTCCTTTTATTACTTTACAGTTAGGTGGTAATTTAAACCTTTGTTTTATAGTCTGATAACCTGAAAGAATCAACTGAGCTTCCGGCATATTGGGTGCCATGATATCAATAAATTCTTGAAGAGGCTCTTCAGCATAACTATCATTGATTATACTAAATACGTAATTTGGTTTATAAATATTATAAGCTTCTAATGCATCCATTATAGGAATACCAAAACCTAAACTTATCGTACGTAGGCCTAATTTTTTTAAAATATAGTGTAAGAAAAGTAGGCTTAGTTCGTGATTTTCATTTTCTGGAAGGAAGATTAAGCATTTCATATCTTGAAATTGCTCAGATTCGGATTCATCCTCTATTGCCTTAATAATTTTTCGACGTATAATATTACTTACGAAATGCTCATGAGCACCTTTAATACTACCTGCAATCCACATAGTACTTAATTTATCCAATAATGGATAAATTACATCATTCATGGTATTTTCAAATCCAAGGCTTTCTATTTTCTTGTTTAATATTCTGACAAATTTTTCCTCTTCCATTTCAAGTATAGAAAGGGTAAGAGCATCTAGCTCAGATTCAAATTGACTATCTACCTCTGTGATCTCAGATACCTTATCAATGATCTGATGGGGTTCCATACTGGAGATATGGGAGATTTTGATACCACTACGATTGAGTAGAGCTATGTTTAGTATCAACTTCAGATCTTCATCGTCGTAGTATCTGATATTTTTACTTGTTCGTTTAGGTTGTATTACTCCATATCGACGCTCCCACATACGTATAGTATGCGCTTTAACTCCGGAGAGTTTTTCGATATCTTTTATGGAGTATACTACCATTGTCCGTTTTACTACAAATGCTTTAGGGTGATCTAAGAACAAGACGAACCAACAATTGTTGTAGGATCAGTGTTAAGAAGACCGCCCATTATTATTGGCTTTCACTTGCAAAACGAAATTAAAAATAAATTTGACATACGCTTGAAGCCTTTTAGCAACTGTTTTTTTAATTCTATTTTGGACATCAAAACAAGACAATGAATATAGGTATCGTATGTTACCCAACTTTCGGTGGTAGCGGTGTGGTCGCCACGGAGTTAGGAATCGCACTTGCTAAGAGTGGACATAAGGTTCATTTTATCACTTACCGACGACCCGCGAGACTTAATGAATTTTATGACAATATTTACTTTCATGAGGTGTCTTCTATGAAGTACCCTTTATTTGAGTATAGCCCCTATGAAACTGCTCTTGCTAGTAAACTTGTGGATGTGGTACGATACGAGAAGTTAGATTTACTTCATGTGCATTACGCCATACCCCATGCTGCTGTTGCGTTCATGACTAAGTCTGTACTGGCAGCCAAAGGTATACATCTACCTATTGTCACGACTCTACATGGTACAGATATTACGCTGGTTGGAAATGACAAAAGTTTTGCACCTGTGGTAGAATTTAGCATCAATAGCTCAGACGGCGTAACCGCTGTATCTCAGCACCTAAAAGAGGAAACACTAGCTCATTTTGATATCACAACAGATATCAGGGTCATACCTAACTTTATAGATTTTCATCAATTCAAAAGAACAAATCAAGATCATTTTAAAAAGGCCATTGCTCCACAGGGTGAGCGAATATTGACGCATACATCGAATTTTAGGAAAGTAAAGCGAGTGCAAGATGTCATCGAGGTTTTTGATCGCGTAAAGCAAAAGCTTCCCTCAAAATTACTACTTATTGGTGATGGTCCAGAGCGACCAGAGATGGAGGAAATCTGCAGATCAAAAGGAATTTATGGTGATGTGCGATTTCTAGGAAAACAACATGCCGTTGCAGAGTTATTGGCCGTAAGTGATCTTTTTATAATTCCCTCACAAAATGAGAGTTTTGGATTATCTGCTCTTGAAGCAATGGCATGCGAGGTACCGGTGCTATCCTCAAATATCGGTGGTCTGCCTGAGGTCAATATTCAGGGTCAAACGGGATATTTATGCGATGTCGGAGATGTTGAATCCATGACCAGCAGGGCTTTGGATATATTATCTGATGATACAAAGCATCACGCATTTAGAAAAGCAGCATTACGACGAGCTCAGGAATTTAATATAGATGCAGTACGACCTTTATACGAAGATTTATATACCGGTCTATTGGAAAAGTGTAGCCTTACTTAATCACCACGATCTTTGTGACAAATGCATCGGGATCTGCAAAATTATCTCTACTCGAACTAAATACTAAGTAAACCCCAGAAGCCGCACGTCTACCTGTATAGTCATTACCATCCCAGATTGCTTGACCTCCATTGGCGATAGTTTCAAAGATTAACTTCCCATTGATATCTGTGATTTTAATATCTGCATCTTCTACAAGACCTTTTATCGCAATTGGCCCTTGGTAATCTGATCTTACTGGATTAGGAAAGGCATAGATATTTTCATCTATGTGTCTGCGTTCGGGATCAAGTGCATCAGTCCTGTATGATTGTAAACCTCTATCACTTAAAATGAACATCTCTCCGGTTTCTCCATTGAATGCCATATCGATGATATTATTATCGAATAGAGAAGAGTTATCTTCATTAAACTCCAATACCTGTGTCTCACCGTCGGCACTTTGTACAAATATTCCATTTCTTGTACCAAACCATTTTCTATTAGCGCCATCAACTGCAATAGTTCTGATATCTTCCGTGATCAAGAGGTTGCCAGGGATACCATCTTGTAAGACTTTCCTACGAGCACCTTCACAACCAGAGAGATCAAATGATCCTGACCCACACTCAAATACGATCGGCCCTTCTGCGGTACCAAGCCAAACGTCCCCGTCGAGATCAACGGCAACACAATTGACCTGACTTGTGCTTATTGTACTATTGCTTGAATTCAGTAAACGAGTACGATCATCTGTAGGATCGTTGATAGTATTATTATCATCAAATATGTACAAACCACCTGAGCTACCTAAGCTTACCATCCATTTATATCCAAAAGGATCGATGACCATATCAATTAGATTTCTATTGGTACCTACGTCGAATGAAAACCAATTACCCTCAGATGTAAGCACAGAGAGTGGTTGATCCGCTCCAAAATTAGCTACCCAAAGATTATCATCGTCATCAAATTCCATACTGGTAACTTTGATCCTTGATTGATCACCCATATCAAAATCCAAAGATGAATTTTCAACGTTCCAATGAGTAAAGTCATCAGTATTGAGATCCCTTTCTATGATTCCATTCCAGAAACTACCGATATATAATTTATCCTTTGAAGGATGCGCAGCTATAGAGTATAAGTTTATAATTTCTTCTTGCTGGATCAGCTCTACATTAGTTTCATTGAATGTAGACCATTGCCCATCCTCAAACGCATAAAAGCCATTTCTAGTAAACGTATAACCGTAAGACTCAGAGGCCCCTCCAGAAGCTACATACACATAAGATCCTTTAAAATCAATCTCTGTACCTTCCTGTGTAAGAGGGCTATTATAGTTAAATCTAGTACAATCACCTCCTATGGTGCTACTCCTACGTATACCTCTCCAATCGTCTCCGTACCAGACTTGCATTTTTTCATCAATAGATGCGTCTCTGAGTCTATTGATGCATCCTCCAGGTGATTCGATAATGTTGTTTTCGCTATCTATAAATAGTACTTTACTGGCTGTACCATCATCTCTCATTCCGTATATAATAATTTCCTGTTCCGTTTTTAAAAACTCGGGATTAAAGTTTTCTGGTGTTTCTATAAGGACATCAAATCCACTTTGATCACCAATAAATAAGCTATCTATAGTAGCGATATATACTTGATCACCACGAGCACCTATCACTTGGCTTTCATACAATACGGGTAATCCAAATGACTCATCCAAGAGCCCCCATGTACTAAAATCTGCGAGATTGATGGTTCCATCAAGACGATTGTAATACACTCCATCATCCGTAGCTGCGTATATATAATCAGAGACTGTAGTAATATCGTAAACCTGTACATCTGTAAAAGCGGTAAATCCAAACTCTAAAGCTTGAAGATCATACTCTACTATACCAAATGCTGTTGCTAGATAACAATATTGAGCATTGGCAATATGTACATCTTCCACTGATCTATCACCCACTATATTGACATTGTTGAGCAAGTCTGTGACATTAATAATCTGATCATTCTTGAGGATGTCTATGTTACTATTATCATAAATCACAATGAGCTGATCGTTAAAACTATCATACTCAATGAGATTAATACCTACATCTGAAAGACCATCCACCTTAGATATAAAATCAACACTCTCGTCCTCTTTGTCTATCGTAAATAATGACCAATCAGTGGCATAAATAATCTTAGTATCACTCTGTGTGATTTTTACACCTTTTTGATAAGGCAAATATGACTTCCAGGCGCCTATCGGTATATTACTCTGAGCATCTAATACGGGAGCTTTCGTAAGAAAAAATAGTATTGAGAATCCTAGTAAAATTGCTTTTTCAAACATAAAAGTACTAACCATTACAATTGTTGAATATTGCATAAAGAACGAAAAATAGCATGAAGATTAAGCTATAAATTATGGTCCATGACATTTTTCGATTTAAATGTCATCTTGTTTTTATAATTTACAAGCACTATGAAACACGTTACTATACTTTTATTACTCATAATGGGTATAACCCCTCTTTGGTCTCAGACCAATATTTCAAGAGCAGCTGATGATATTGAAGCTCAAGTCATAGAATGGCGAAGAGATTTTCATCAATACCCCGAACTTAGCAATCGAGAATTCAAAACTGCCAAAAAGATTGCAAAAATCTTAAAAGAGATGGGACTCATGGTGGATGAAGGAATTGCTAAGACCGGAGTTATAGCTGTATTGAAAGGGGATAAACCAGGCCCTACCATAGGTCTGAGAGCTGATATCGATGGGCTGCCAGTAATAGAGGCTGTTGATCTTCCTTTTGCCTCGAAAGAAAAAACAGAATACCTAGGCAATGAAGTAGGTGTCATGCATGCTTGTGGTCATGATACGCATGTATCTATGCTACTTGGAGCGGCCAAAATACTTACAGATATGAAAAGTGAGCTCCAAGGAACGGTTATATTTGTATTCCAGCCTGCTGAAGAGGGAGCTCCTCCGGGAGAAGAAGGCGGTGCAAAACTCATGGTCAAAGAAGGAATCATCGATAAATATGGCATAGAAGTCTTTTTTGGTCAACATATCAGCTCAATCACAGAAGTTGGACATATCAACTATCGAGTCGGGGGTTTGATGGCAGCATCAGATCGATTTGTAATCAAAGTAAAAGGCAAACAGGCACATGGTTCGAGACCTTGGTCTGGGGTTGACCCCATTGTGACATCTGCTCAAATCATTATGGGTCTACAAACTATAGTAAGTCGACAGACAGAACTCACAAAAGATGCAGCGGTAATCACAGTAGGAATGATCAATGGTGGAGTACGTAATAATATCATTCCCAGCGAAGTAGAAATGATAGGCACGATAAGGACTTTAGATAAAGATATGCAAGATCTTATCCATGAAAAAATAAAGCATACGGCAGAGCATATTGCTATATCACAAGGCGCTACTGCCGAAGTCGAGATACAACCTTACTGCCCAGTGACATTTAACAACCCAGAATTGACCAGAAAGATGATACCCTCACTATATGCCGCAGCTGGAGAAGATAATGTCCACGTCGTACCAGCTGTAACGGGTGGAGAAGATTTCTCTTACTTTGCCAATGAAGTACCTTCTCTATACTATTTCGTAGGAGGTCGAAGCTCTGATATCAAACAAGAAGATGCAACAAGCCACCACAGCCCTACTTTTGAAATAGATGAGTCTGGAATGAAACTAGGCGTAAAAACAATGGTACAACTGACATTAGACTATATGGCTAATCATGCTCAATGATAAAGAATATAATTTTTGATTTTGGTGGAATACTTATTCATGTAGATTACCGAATTACACTCAAGGCTTTTTCTGATCTTTTTGATCGAAACTTTACGTTTGATACGCTTAGCGATAAGCAGATTCGAGTATTCTATGATTATGAAAAGGGTGTCATCAATACAGAAACATTCATTTGGAATCTTCAGCATGATTATGGTAAGCATGTACAAGCTTATGATATCATCAAAGCATGGAATGCGATGTTACTTCCAATGCCTGCGGAAAATTTGAATTTCTTATCTGAGATTAAAAAAGACTATAATACTTTTCTGATGAGCAACACCAATGCCCTACATATAGAAGCCGTGATGAAACATATCCGCGATGAACACGGGATCAATGATTTTGATCATCGCTTTTTTACACAGACGTATTATTCCCATATCATGGGGCTCCGCAAGCCTGATCGCAAGATATTTGAAACAATTCTGTCTGTTCATCAACTGGAAACAGATGAAACTATCTTCATTGATGACATAGCGGAAAACCTCATACCTGCACAAAAGATGGGACTTCATATTTATAATCATCCAAGGAATGCATCTACAAACTTGATTAAAGAAAAGCTTAGAACACTTCAGAATAAATGAGATACTCTTCGTTGTTATTAATACTTCTTTACTTATCAAGCTGTCAAACTATCAATCAAGGAGTTATTTACTATGACCATTCTTCTTTACTTATCGATAAAAAGAATAACGATCAACAAACAGATGTAAAGGACTCTTTATTTTATTCAATAATTGATTCAATTGTAAGTAAAAAAAGGTCGGTACAGAGTGATGATGTTTATGACGTTGCCTACTTCTTTAATGAAAAGCAAGTAAGAGTGAGAAATAAGCATGGCATACCTGACAGTTTGAAGTATCATCTCTTTGATATTGAGAAGAATCGATCTATTGTTTACAAACTAAATCGGAAAAAACTTAGAGTAGATACGATTCAATATGATTGGAGAGTAAATCCTGATTGGGAAGTCTCGTACAAAATCCTAGACCATAAAGCCAATGCTAAAAATATTCTAGGATTTGACTGCGACTTCTACCGAATAGATGAATTTAAAAAAACAGCACTATCCAAAACACATTTTAGATATGAAATATTCGCAACTAAAAGGATAAATTTCCCGACAAACCTGACTTCATTAATGTATCAATCTATAGATCTTGGTTGTCCTCTATTTATTTCAATTAAGGATATGAATCACCCTAAATATTACAGTCAAATAATTGCAAGGAAGTTTGATCAAATAGACCCATCAGCAAAGATGATACTACCCAATAAATTTAAAGATGAGGATCAATAAAACCCTCATCTTTACTTAGTTCTAATTCTCTTTGATCATATGAATATCCATCTGTGGGAACGGTATGCCAATTCCTTCAGCGTCAAATGCTTTTTTGACATTTTCTTGCATATAAAATTTGGTTGCAAAGAAATCTTGGCTTTTACAAAATGGTCTCGTCGCTAAGTTTACAGAGCTATCTGCTAACTCAGCAACCACCACACTCTGTGCTGGATCTTCTAATATATGTGGACATTCTTTTCCTATCCTTAGAATAATATCTCTTGCCTTATCGATACTATCACTATAACCTATGCCAAATACAAGTTCTACCCCTACAATTCCTTGACCAGAGATATTGGTGATCGTATTTCCTGTTACATTACTATTACTTACATATATCCGCTTATTATCTAAGGTTGCCAGCGAAGTATTGAAAGCATTAATAGCCTCCACAGTACCTCTATGTCCTCCACCTATCTCGACTAAGTCTCCTACCTTGAAAGGTTTGAAAATCATCAACATGATACCACTTGCCAGATGACCAAGACTCCCGTTTAGTGCCATACCAACACCCACCATCAAAGCTCCAAAAATTGCTAGCAAAGAAGTAGTTTCAAACCCCAATTGCTTAGCACATGAAAAAAGTACAAGTACTTTAAAAAGGGCTCCTAAAATGGAACTCAAAAATTTACGTAATGAAACCTCTACTCCACGAAGCTCCATTTGCTTATCAATAAATTTTGACACCTTATTGGCAATCCAAAAACCAATTAATAAAGTAAGTAGCGCTAAGATGATTCTTGGAGAAAAGTCAACCGCCTTTTCGATCCACTGATCTACTATATTGATGTTTTCAATCACTGATTCTTCCATGTTCAAGGTTTATATTTGTTATAAAGTTGTTTTGCCAAAGTACCTTTGACTCCTGCAAATGTCTAAAAAGTCACCGAAACCATACATAACTAAAGAAGAAGCTTTATCAAAACTTCAATATTACTGCTCATATCAGGATCGCTGTCATGAAGAAGTACGATCAAAGCTAATAGAGCTTGATGTATACGGTCACGATCTTGAAGATATTATGACTGATCTCATTCAAGAAAATTATCTTGATGAAGAGCGTTATGCAAGATCATATGTTAGAGGAAAATTTAGGATCAAGCGCTGGGGCAAAAATAAGATTATACAGAACCTGAAATTTAGAAAAATATCGGCATACTGTATTCGAAAAGGAATGACAGAAATAGACGATGATGAGTATTATCAGGTACTTAAAGATACCTTATCAAGGTATAGAGCTTCTAAAAAATTTATCAATCAATGGGACCTCAGATCCAAACTTTATAAACATGCACTTTCCAGAGGGTTTGAATCAAGTCTTATCAATATGGCTTTAGAAGATCTCAATTTTAAAGTATCATAAACTCTTCTGTTATACTGTTATATTCGTAACATGAAAGTACGATTAGCAGTAGATGGGCCCGAAATTTCAAAAATTGTAGCAGGCGTCATGACCTGGGGAGATTGGGGTGCTGAGATGAATACCAGCCAGATACAATCCCAAATAGAATCATGTATATCGCTTGGTGTCACCACCTTCGATCATGCGGATATCTATGGAGGCTACACTACAGAGAGAGATTGGGGTGCTGCATGGAAAGAAATGACGATACCAAGAGAAGAGATACAAGTAATCTCCAAATGTGGCATCAAATATCCTTGTGACGAGCGAGACTATAATCTAAAGTCTTATCAAACAACGGACGCATATATCACATGGTCCGTAGAGACCAGCCTCAAAAAATTACATGTTGACTATCTAGATGTATTATTGATACACAGACCTAGCCCATTGATGCATCCTGAAGTGATGGCTAATTGTTTTGAAAAACTAAAATCTAGCGGAAAGGTCAAGCACTTTGGTGTTTCTAATTTTACTGCAAGTCAGTTTGATATGCTGCATGCATACTTCCCTTTAGTGACCAATCAGATAGAAGTATCGGTGCTGGAAAGATCTGCAATGCTCAATGGACAACTTGACCAATGCCTTCAACATAAAATAAAACCGATGGCATGGTCACCATTGGGTGGAGCTAAGATGTTTCAAGAGTCGAAAGAGTATGATTTTGTGATGATGCGATCAAGACTGCAAGAAGTAGCACAAAAATATGGTTGGGCACTGGATGAGTTAGCACTTATATTTTTGTTGCATCATCCAGCTGGCATCTTACCCGTATTAGGTACGACCAAAATTGAAAGGCTGAAAAAAGCTGTGAATGCCTTGGACAAACAAATATCGGATGAACAATGGTTTGAAATATGGACTGCGGC
Organism: Saprospiraceae bacterium; assembly: GCA_020629715.1. GTDB lineage: Bacteria > Bacteroidota > Bacteroidia > Chitinophagales > Saprospiraceae > JAHDGW01. The sequence continues at coordinate 145,676 of JAHDCU010000006.1, read as the reverse complement.
TACGGGTGAGCAGGTGCCGTAGATACTTATCCATAAATATCCTATATCAATATTTAAACTAAAGCTATGAATACCAACTGGTGGAAAAACGCAATTATGTATCAGATCTATCCTAGATCATTTAAGGATAGTAATGGTGATGGTATTGGTGATATCAGAGGTATCATTGAAAAAATAGATTATATAGCGGATCTAGGAGTCGATCTGATATGGCTAGGCCCAGTGTACGAATCACCTAATGATGATAATGGATATGATATCAGTGATTATTATAAGATCCATCCTGAGTTTGGTACCATGGAGGACTTTCAGGATTTATTATCCAAACTTCATGATCGTGGCATACGGCTTATTATGGATTTAGTAGTCAATCACTCCTCTGATGAGCATCATTGGTTTGAAGAATCTAGAAAGTCAAAGGACAATCCATATCGCGACTATTATATTTGGAAAGATGGAAAAGACGGAGGACCACCTAATAACTGGCAGGCATTCTTTGGAGGTCCTGCTTGGGAGTATGATGAAAAGACCGATCAGTGGTACCATCACCTATTCACTGTAAAACAACCTGACCTCAACTGGGAAAATCAAAAAGTGAGAGAAAAAGTCTACTCTATGATGCGATACTGGCTCGATATGGGTGTAGACGGATTCAGGATGGATGTCATTTCATTGATTTCTAAGCGACTCGAATATGCTGATACCCCAATAGAAAATCTAATGTATCAGGTCAGTAATTATAACGCCAATGGACCAAGAATACATGAGTTTTTACAAGAGATGAATAAAGAAGTGCTCTCTAAATACGATATAATGACCGTAGGTGAGGGCCCTGGAATCACTAAAGAACTAGCCAATCTATACATTGGAAAGGACCGTAATGAACTCAATATGCTCTTTCAACTAGAGCTAATGTTCATGGATAATGGACCTGGTGGCAAGTTTGATAAACAAGAGATCAACTTAGTTGACTTCAAGAAACTATTCCGTGAGTGGGACGAAGCGGTTGGTGATCAAGGATGGAATAATATCTTTTTAGATAATCATGATTTTCCTCGTATGGTCAGTCGGTTTGGCAACGATGATAAATATCGGTACGAAGCAGCTACTTTACTTGCCACTTTCCTTCTAACCATGAAAGGGACACCATGTATTTATCAAGGTAGCGAAATAGGAATGACCAATGTCGCTTTTGAAAGCATTGACGACTATCGAGATATCGAAACCATTAACTACTGGAACGAGTCTCTTGCAAACAATGCAGATATGGAAGATATCATGAGACGCATACATATCCAAGGTAGAGATAATGTACGTACTCCTATCCAATGGGATGATACTGAACATGGGGGATTTACAACAGGTAGTCCATGGATTAAGACTAATCCAAACTATAGAACGATCAATGTTAAGCAGGATAAGTCCTCAGACAGATCAATCATAGCCTTTTATAAAGAGCTCATCGCATTAAGAAAATCAGAGCAAATTTTTGTGAATGGATCCTTTAAAGATCTACTACCCGATCATCATCAACTCTATATTTTCGAGAGAAAAGAAAGCAATGATTCTTATATCATAGTATTGAATTTTAGTGACGATGAGGTCATAGTTCCATTAGATTTAAGCGATTATATATCTGTTTTTTCTAACTATAAAGAATCAGGGGCTGGCACTCTTCTACCTTGGCAGGCGACCATTTTAAAGAAAAGCAAATAGATACGCAACACATTGAAATACTGCATGTTAGGATTGAATGTGGGAATTATTGTTAAATAGTTTTTTGATTGCCTTAGTACTAAATTTAGTATCATTCATATTTGCATGGAGCTTTCAGACCGATAAGTTTACCGATATAACTTACTCTTTGAGTTTCATCTCTATTGCATTATATATTATTTGGGCGACATTACCCTTCCCTACTATAAAGTGGTGGATTCCTCTGCTGATTATCGCTTGGGCACTCAGATTAGGTACTTATCTATTTCTGCGTATCCATAAGATTGGTGTTGATACACGGTTTGATGAAATGCGTCCAGGATTTTTCTCATTTATGAAGTTTTGGATACTACAGACAGTAAGTATTCTGATCATCGCATTACCTATGATACTCATGGTAAAAGGAAGTTCTAATGGACTTGATATCATTGTTTATATAGGAGGATTTATCTCTATAGCAGGTATCCTTATAGAGACACTGGCCGATTATCAAAAATCCAAGTACAAATCAGATCCATCGAATCATGATAAGCTGATTAAATCTGGGCTTTATCGCAATATTCGATTTCCTAATTATACGGGTGAAATCCTATTTTGGGTAGGTATATTTTTATGCGCTCTTAACTGGCTTCAAGACTGGTCATTATTAGCTGTGATAAGCCCGATATGGATAATTACTTTATTGACTTCGATAAGCGGGATTCCACTGGTAATCAAAAGTCATGAAAAGAAATACGGCCATCAGAAGGAATATCGGGAATATGTGAAGAATACATCTAAGTTAATTCCTGGGCTTTATTAGCAATTCGTCAAATTAATAATGGCGATACAACTATTTTGAACCACCGAGAACACAGAGAACACGAAGTTTTTTTTCTAATAGAGCTCAGGTTTTTAGATACCATAGAGGCGTGAAGGTCTTAAAATACTTTACCTTCTATAGAACAGCGCTTGAGGTCACATTGCTTCAAGCGTTCAGATCTCTACTTCTTAAACTTTATACTAGCACTGACAATTAGTCAACTGATTCACTAGTCCACTAAAACTTACACTTCAAGTGTCTTCAGATAATTATGACTCTTAGTCACACTTCCTATCGGATCACCAGACTTAAAGGCATCTTGCTCCACATAGAAATATTGCATACCTGATTGTGCTTGATGAGCGAATACATCATTCCAGTCAATAACACCACTTCCTACCTCTGCAAAAAACTGTTCCTCGGTATCATCCATATCCTTGACGTGCCATACTGGGAATCTTCCTGCATGCTTTTTGAAATACTCTTTATAATCGGCCTTACCTTTTCTGATCCAATAGAGGTCTAACTCAAACATAACTTTATCAGCATCCGTCTCTGCTAATAGTACATCGTATGGAACTTGACCATCTAATTCAAAAAACTCAAAATCATGATTGTGGTGACCAAATGACAAACCATATTCTTTAGCCTTTTCGCCACATCGATTAAAAAGCTCTGCAAATCGCTTATAGTCATCTATGGTCTTTCGTTCATCTTCAAAGAAGTAACCACATACGATAGATTTTTGACCCATAAAAGCTGCATCTTCACATACCTGCTCCCATCGATCATTCATATGATGAGTTGCATTATCACCTCTATTAAATCCTGTATGTGTATGCCCACTCATTTGCTTGAGGCCTATATCATCAAGCATCTTTTTATACTCTTCTTTGGTCATGCCGTAAAAGGTACCATTGCTGTAACCAGCACATTCTACATCTGTGTATCCTATTTTGGCCAAAGTTTCTAATGTACCTCTTGCATCTTTAGACATAGCCTCTCTCACTGACCATAGCTGCAAACCAAAATCTCCTACCCCTTGTTTTTCCTTCATCTTTTCAGCTTTACATTTTAATGAAAGTAGTGCACCAACGGAAAGCGCTGCAGTATGTTTGATAAATGGTCTTCGTTTCATGATGATACTATGTTTAAGTTTTTAAATTACATAAAACCCAATAGAATATTACCATTTGTACTCATGCTAATCATATAAAACTTATAACTTAGAAGCAAATCGATAACTTATGGATACCATTATAAATTATTTCTCTGAGATGCCTTCGACGCATCGATCTCTTGTGCTTATCGGGGGTCTTACCATTTTCTTTTTAATAGAAAATGCTGCTCCACTTTTTACTAAAAAATATAATAAGGCTACACATACGGGTACCAATGTATTTTTTACCATCACCACAATATTGGTCAACTTTGGAATGGCTGCCATCTTGGTGACTGCTAGTCAGTGGGTCGTTGCAGAAGGTATAGGAATAATTCAGTGGATATCGATGCCAGTATGGGCCATGATGATCATAGGATTATTATTTCTCGATCTGATCGGTGCTTGGTTTGCACATTGGACAGAGCATCATGTCAAGTGGATGTGGCAGTTCCATGTGATCCATCATACGGATCAGAATGTGGATACAACTACTGCTAATAGACATCATCCTGGTGAAAGTGTCATTCGCTTTACTTTTACCTGCTTAGCCGTACTGATCGTTGGTGCTCCTATGTGGTTAGTCTTTTTGTATCAATCGCTATCGGTAGTGCTTTCTCAATGGAATCACTCCAATCTGAAAATGCCGTTATGGTTGGACAATGCTATGAAACTAGTCGTATGTACTCCAAATATGCATCGAGTGCATCATCATTATCGTCAGCCATATAGCGATATGAACTATGGAAATATATTTTCATTTTGGGATCGTATTTTCGGCACTTATGTAGAAGTTGATAATACGAAGTTAGTCTACGGAGTAGATACCTATATGACTCATGAAGAGGCTGGTAAAATAGGTTCTTTACTCAAAATACCTTTCTCAGGATACCGAGATCATATCAAATATGACCAAGAAGAATCACTTTAAGTCCCATGAATCTCGAAACGCTCGATCTTCGTATACTCGAACTATTAGAAGAACAAAATCTTCAACAAAAACTCAACAGAAGAATACAAGAAATCACTGAAGAACTTAGTGATTTAAAGCAAAGCCTTAAGTCTCATGAGCAAAAAATGCTCGACGAAAAGAAAGATGTAGAACGGCTAGAGTCCATAAGTATTAAAAAGATATTTACCAATATCATGGGCTCAACCGCTGAAGAGCTCAAAAAAGAAAAGCAGGAATATCTCGATGCTGTATATGCTTATAATGCGGTAGTTGACCAAGTAGAAATCGTACAATACGAGTCTAATCTCCTTGAAGAAAAGAAGGCTTCTCAAGTTTCTGTAGATGCGGAGCTAGATGCGCTCATCAAAAAGAAAGAGTTTTATCTCAAAGGACGTCCTGGTGCAGTAAGTCAAACCATCCAAAAATATGATACTCAGCTGAAGCTTCTGAAGTTTCAACTTACCGATATGTCGGAAGCTCTACAAGCTGGAGAATATGCACGTGCAGCCCTACTTAATCTAGAGTCGATACTCAATCAGCTCTATAGATACATGAATCGTCCCAAACAACATCGAGGGATGATGTCAAGCTTTCAGATGAAACAACTAGCTCAACAATCCACACAAGTTGCGGCAGTTGTACAAACCAGGCTTAATAACTATGAAAAAGAACTCCGCGATGTATATAAGTCACTGAGACTTGATTTTTCACTGGATACGTACAGACATTTCTTAGAGCAGTACTATAAGTTTTTTGTGATGAGCTGGGTGAAACGAAATAACCTCAGAGAAACACTATATAATCTAGAAGATATCAGACGACAAATAGATCACCATCAAAATAATCTTATACAAAATCAAAAAGCTCATCAATCTGAGATGGATGAGCTTTCTGAGACTAAGCGTCAATATGTGATCAATGCTTAACGAGCTATTCTAATTGTGCTTGTTGCTTGACCTTTATTCGTTTCAAGTTGTACATAGTATATTCCAGTAGCCCATGTAGAAACATCTACAGAAGTACTAGCGTCAGATATACTTATTTCTCTTATTAACTGGCCCGCTGAGTTTACAATATTCACTTGAGCTTGGAGATCAGACATATCTGCTTCTAAAGAGATGACTAACTGATCTGAGATTACTTTAGTATCAAATGTAATATCTGTATTCTCGATAGTCGTATTACTTAGCAGGATAGCAAGATTCGAAAAAACTCCTAGATTGAACACTCTATATTTACCACTAGAATCTTTATTCCAGATCACAGCAAGTACAGACATATCTTCGAAACTTACCATTCCATCTTCTAAATCGACACTTCCAGAAAAAGAAAACTCTGATCCATTTTCTAAACTGCCCTCTCCTATTCGCTCACCGAAGGAATTTTCAAAAAAGGAATGCGTCAACATATTTTTATGCTCAGCGTCATTGCCTTGGCTTTGCTGAAATGCCACCAAATTGTTTTGTATTAAATACATTCCCAAATACATTTCAGTACTTAGAGTTTCAAACATTCTAACTGTGGCTGTAAAATCAATTGACTCACCATCTACGATAGATCCTTCCAATCCAACTCCGGCAAATGCTGTAAAACCAGTCAAAAACTCCGCAGTCTCAAATACCTCATCAAGTTTGGCATTGACATTTCCAGATCCAACATCCAGATCATCTTCATTTAAGAAAAAAAGAGGTTGACTAAAACCACCAAGGTTATCTGTAAGATCTTCACTTACTTGAGTTTTGAGACCACCACTGTGGTGTAATGCTACTGGAAATACCCTATTCTCTGCATTGGCTCTTTCTACTAGACCATCCATCATATCCCAGCCATATTGACCACAAAACGAACACCAGTCTGCAGAACGTTTACTGACCAATACCCATTGATCATTGCTGATCTCTTGGGCAAAATTCATAGTGGCAAATGCTGCCATCGATAGGATAAAAAGTATTTTTTTCATGTGTATAAAGTATTTTTATAATTTTAAAAAGAGCCTTCCGCCTCCTTATAAAGAACCACGGTCACGACCTGACCCACGGCTTGTAATGTATTTTTGTCTATAATGTTTATATCATCTTCATGAGTATGGTGATAATGTCCGAAAGCTTTCCCATCTTTCATGGGTAGATTGATAATATCTACCATTGGAAATTTTCGATATTTCATTACGTAGTAGTGGTCATCTGTGATCTGCCCCACTGGTGTTTTTTTGAAATAAGAGCCTTTTCCTATACGATGCGCCCAATTCCATATCTTTGCTTGAGTTCCCTTTGCATTTTGATAACTATATCCTTCAAAAGGAAACTGAGCACCCGCAGCACCTACCATATCAAGCAAGATCCCAAACTTTGCTTTGTAGTCCTTTTTATGGGGGTTTTTACCCCAATACTGGGATCCTAAACACCAAGTATTCTCATCTGAACTATTGGATGAAGTCACACCATTATCTTCAGCATCAAAAAGTACTATATCCACACCAAGATCGATCGGATTTTCTTTGAGTAATCTTGCAATCTCCAATAATACTCCTACCCCACTACCACCATCATCGGCACCCATGATCGGATCATCTTGTTTAGCTTCATCAGGATCTTTTTCTGCTATGAGTCTAGAATCCCAATGCGCTGCCAGCATTATCCGACTATTAAGATTTGGCTTGAAAGAAGCAATGATATTATAAGAATCTTGATCTTTCAACCCTAAAAAGCTTGCTTTGAACTCCTGCACTTCCACATCATCTGCGTATTGCTTTAACTCAGAAACCAACCAGTCTTTGCAAGCTTTATGCTCATTTGTGCCTGGTATACGATGACCGAATGCCAGTTGTTTTTCTACATTGCTATATGCATTGTCAGCATTAAATGCTGGCACTTTTACCTTGGCTTTAGGTGCAGTAGATTTCGGTGTAGCTTTATCATTAGATCCACAACCCATCCATATAGAAGCAGATAAAAATAAGCACAATAATAAGCGAGTATTGAAATTCATAAACTCTCTATTTTTTATTTAGTGAATGGACCAATCGGTGCCATCTTTTCCATCCTTAAGCGTAATCTCTAACTCTGAAAGCGTATCTCTTATTTTATCAGCCACTCCCCAGTTTTTATTAGCTCTAGCATCAGCTCTTAAATCAATGATCAATCTCATAGCCCCATCCAAGTGATTATGGTCATCATCATTATGTGCTTCATCTTTAAGACCAAAAATGTCAAATATAAACGCTTGAAATGCTTCCTTCATTTTATCTAAAGCTGCACTACTCAGATCATTAATATTGAGCTGTCCACCTTTTAGCTTATTGACGATACTAGTCAGCTCAAAAAACCTAGATAATGCTTTCGGCGTATTGAAATCATCGTTCATATCTGCATTCGCTTGATCGATCAGCACCTGAATTTCTTTATCCAGACTACCTTCATCTTGCCGATCAGCATTGAATTCCTGAAGAGAATAATAGGCATCCATCAATTTATAATACCCTTTTTCAGCTGCTTGCAATGCCTCATCCGTAATATCCATCGTAGACCGATAATGAGCCATCAACATAAAAAATCGGATGACCATAGGACTGTAGCCCTTGCTGACATGCTTGCTTGATCCTGTGAACAGCTGCTCAGGCGTGATTGAGTTATCCTCACTCTTAGACATTTTTCTACCATTCATCAATAGCATATTGGTATGTAGCCAATACCTAGCTGGAGCACATCCACATGCACCTTCATTTTGAGCAATTTCATTTTCATGATGGGGAAACTTCAAATCATTACCACCACCATGGATATCAAAGTTGTTACCGAGATATTTGGTACTCATAGCAGAGCACTCTAGGTGCCATCCTGGAAAACCCACGGACCATGGACTTTCCCATTTCATCAAATGCTCAGGGGCAGCTTTCATCCATATCGCAAAATCGGAAGGATTCCTTTTTTCACTCTGATTTTTTAATGCTCGTGTTTCTTTCAGCAATTCATCCATCACTCTACCTGATAAATTACCATAGCTTCCTTTATCACTATTGAACTTAACAGTATCAAAATACACCGAACCATTCGATACATAGCCGTAGCCATTATCAATAATATCTTGTACCATTTTGATCTGTTCAATGATATGACCTGTAGCTCTGGGTTCTATACTCGGTCTTTTGGTGTTGAAAACGTCCATCATGTCATGGAAGCCATTCATATACTTTTGTACAACTTCCATCGGCTCCAGTCGCTCTTGCCTTGCCTTCACTGATATTTTATCCTCCCCGTCTTCACTATCTCCCGTAAGATGGCCTACATCTGTAATATTACGTACATATCGTACGGTATATCCAAGGTGCAGTAGATAGCGATAGATGATATCAAAACTTACAAACGTACGACAGTTACCTAAGTGAACATCGCTGTAGACAGTGGGTCCACAGACATACATACCGACATATCCTTCCTCCTTAGGTATAAAACGATCTTTTTCTCTCGTGATGCTATTGTATACGTACAATGGATTATTCATCTTGCAAAAGTACGTGCTTTTTAAAGATAATCTGTGCTCTGAAAAAATTTGAGAAATAATTAATAATGCCCGCAAGAGCATAGTCCAAAAAATCAGTCAATATACTGATCATAAACTTTCATTACTTCAATATTACTGAACTCAATATAGGATAGTGATCGCTCATCGTCGGCTTGACAACATGATGATCAACGATCTCAAACTGATCAGAAAACATCAGATAATCGATACGCAGTAAAGGAATATTTCCGGCGAATGTTGTGCCTAATCCATTACCCGTTTTTCTAAAACTATCTTGAAGTTCGTTATGCAATTCTCTATAGATAAAACTTTGTGGATGATCATTGAGATCTATACCCATGATGACAGGATAAGGGCTACGCTTTATATGCTCAACGAGTTGTTTGACCTGTTCTGAACGTCTTTGATTTTTGTTTTTGTACTTACCCAATATCCATCTAATACTGCTCCATGTTTCTTGGCTTTGAATATCTGCATTAGCCGCAAGCTTTTCAGCTTCTTTGCTTATCTGATTGCTCTGCAAGTGAGCACTATATACTCTTACGGTGTCTAAATGGGCCACTATATCGGCCCATAAGCATGAGTTAGTTTTAGTACCAAAGTCCACTTGACCTGAGTTTACAATCGGAAATCGGCTATAAATCGCCGTGCCTCGTTGCGCTAAAGTATGCACATAATAGTTTCCAAAACTGCGTTGAATAAGCTCTTTCCCAAATGGTCCTGCTTCTTGAATACATAGTATTTCGGGTTTCGGAAGAATAGCATCTAAATGTTCTTCAAATAATTGAGCACCCTTTTTTCTCTTTTTACTATCTCTATCATATGCTAAAACGCCATGCTTAATATTGTAAGACATACAGCGGATATCTGTGATACCTTTATTTTTCTTTTTCCAGTTGACCTGTACAATTCCACCTAATTGAAACGATAGTAAGACCATACAAGCAAGAGAGAGCAATATCTTTTTCTTCTCCACGAAGTACCATAAAACAATAAAGAAAAGATTAGCAAAGATGAGGTATGGAAAAACTAAACCTAAAAAGGCAATGGGCCAAAATTGCCTAGGATCTACGGACGGTGAGAGTAGTGACAATAAACTTATCATTACGACAAAAACATTGAGATACCATCCAATTTTTTTCAATCCCTTTATCTATTTCTTTTCGTTTATTATTTGACCCTAAGTTAGGATAAAATGACGAGTACGATTTTTATTTTTCTTCTGAATGTCCTTTATCTATAAAGCTAATCCTTACTGGCTTTATAGAGAATCTCTTTTTCTTCATCAGTCAAACTATCATACCCATTTAGCTTAATTTTCTCTAAGATTCTATCTACATCAGCCTGTGTCTGTGGGGATCTGGATGGCTTGGCTGACCTTTGACGATCTGTATTACGACTTGCCACAGTCATGTTAGCTTTTGGTCTTTGTGAAGGGCTAAATAAGGATTTACACCAATCAAAAACAGTATTAACCCATTCTCCAATATCTCTGCCATTACGTAACTGGCTGACATACATATATCCTATAAAAGCTCCTCCTAAATGAGCAAATGCTCCACCAGAGTTTCCTCCGGTAGTTCCTAACAAGTCAATGACAATAATTGCCAAAGCTATCCATTTGATTTTGACCATACCAAGAAATATAAGTTGTATGGTATAATCAGGTGAAGTCACAGCGGTACCCAATACAATAGCACAAACTGCAGCACTTGCTCCCAATGCATGTGCTTCATTAGGCCCATAAATCATGGTATATGAAAGGGTAAAAACTAAGGCTCCAACCAGCCCACCCAAGATATATAGTGGTAGTACTCGTCGATCACCCAATAAGTCTCCCAGTATACGACCAAACCAATAAAGCACAATCATATTCCATGCTAAATGCCAAACTCCCTGATGTAAAAACATACTTGTTACGAGAGTCCAAGGTTTTACCATCAGCTCTTTCCAATACCCAGGAGTAGACAACCACTCTTTAACGATCTGTGTATAGATCCAAGAGTCAGTATTCATAGAGAAGTTGTAAGTAAATACCTTAAGTAATACCAGTACAATAAATATGATCACATTGATCATAATTAATTGTGTGATCATCGTCCCAGATCGGAAATTATCTTTGGCATCTTGTATAATCGATTGAAACATAATGTACTATTTTACTAAGCCTCGTTTCCAATAATATATCAAAGCAAATCCAGCAATGGCACCGCCGAGGTGGGCAAGATGAGCAACGTTACCATTGAAATCCATCAGAACTCCTCCTGCTAATGCTACAATCGCCAAATACTTACCCTTAATTGGGATAGGTGGGAACAGTAACATAAGTCTTGCATTTGGAAATAATGCTCCAAAAGCCGCCACTACACCAAACAATGCTCCTGATGCTCCTACCATGGGTATATTAAATACGTAGTTAAGACTGGCGAGCTGCTCATTCCTATAGTTCTGATTATTTCTCAGTACATCAGCACCTTCCTGGGCAACCATATTGACTTGATCAATACCAATAGAATTTAGAATACTGTAATACTCATAATAGTTGTATGCTTGATGCATCATTAAGGCCAAGGCTCCTGAAACAAAGTACAAAATCAAAAATCTCTTAATACCTAGATATCTCTCAACCATAGGCCCCAAAAAATAAAGACCAAGCATGTTAAAAAACAAGTGACTTACATCCGCATGCATAAACATATGAGTAATCAACTGGAACGGCCGAAAGGAATCCGATAATGGGAAATACATCGCCAATAATGAACTAAGATACTCAGAAACCCCCTCAGAGCCTATCGCCGCAGAGCCATATACTCCTACGAATACGATCGCATTGATAATAATAATATGCTTGACGGCATCCGTGATTTGATTCATAATCTGAGGATATTTATCCTATGAAACGCTTTTGAAGCTCATCAAGGTCCATGGTGATGAAACATTTTTTTCCAGTAGGGTTTTTAAAAGGAACATTACAGGCGAATAAAAGATCAATCAGGCTTTGCATTTCGAGTTCGTTAAGCTTTTGTCCTCTCTTGATACAAGAGGAATATGCCATGGATCTCGCTAGGTTTTCTTCTATTCCCAATTGCAACTCAAGGTTATCCACATATTGAGCAATAAGCTGTTGTATGAGCTCTTTGGCATTGGTAATACTTTTTAAGCCGACAGGAATCCCTTGTATCACATAACTATTACCACCAAAGTGTTTGATATCAAATCCAAGTTGATTGACCCGATCGAGTATATTGGATAATACCTCTGCATGTTGCTGATCTAGCTCAATGGTAGTAGGAAATAGCTCTTTTTGTACTAGTTGCTCTGCGGACTCTAAAGTCTCCAGATGATGCTCATACTGTATGCGCTCCGAAGCATATTGTTGATCTATTAGCATAAATCCAGATTTGATCTGGCTCACGATGTAGCTATTATGTATTTGGTAGGGCTTCGGTTTGATCGTTTCTGTCAAACTGGGCATTGGAGAGTCATCAGCATTGACTTTACTACCTAGCCTTATCGTACCATCATCAGGTGCAGCCATGGGTACCTCTTTTTTCATCGATTCATATACTTTTTCCCATCCGTCAGAAGATGGTTTCTCTGGCATATGCGTATACGATGGTGGCGGAGGGACTATACGACTACCAGTACTTGCACCGCCCATTGTGGGATTGGCACTTTTGTGAAAGAAAGTCTCTTGATTAAAATCTAGTTGTGGGGTAAGGCTATATTGACCAATGGCATGTCGAGCGGCTACCTTGAGGTAATTATATACCAAGCGTTCATTTTCAAACTTAATCTCTTGCTTCGTCGGATGCACATTGATATCTATACTAGAAGGATCCATCTCCAAAAACAATACATATAATGGATAATGATCCTTGGTGATCAGCTCTTCATATGCAGATCGTATAGCATGATTAAGATAGGCACTTTTGATAAAGCGGTTATTGACAAAAAAGAATTGATCTCCTTTAGTCTTACGAGCAGCTTCTGCTTTACCAATGAATCCAGAGATTTGAATAATATCAGTAGTCTCACTGACGGGCACCAACTTATCATTATAGCTCTTTCCTAATATAGCAATGATACGCTGTCTCAAATTGCCCTTTTGCAGATGGTAAATTTCATTACCATTATGATGCAGCGAAAAATATTTTTCTGGGTATGAAAGCGCAACACGATGAAATTCATCTAATATATGCTTAAACTCAACTGGGTCTGATTTCAGAAATTTGCGTCGTGCAGGTACGTTGTAAAATAGATTTTTCACCGAAAGACTCGTACCCGATGGTGTTGAGATAAACTCCTGACTTTTTACTTTCGACCCTTCAATAACGATATGGCTTCCTAAGTCTTGTCCTTCTGTTTTGGTACGAAGATCAATCTGTGCTATCGCAGCTACAGAAGCCAATGCTTCCCCTCTAAAACCCATAGTTTTTAATCGATTGAGGTCATCAGCACTTGCGATCTTAGAGGTAGCGTGACGCTCAAATGCCATACGGGCATCCGTCTCTGACATCCCTTTACCGTTGTCGATAATCTGTACTAAAGTCTTACCACTATCCTTGATGATGAGTTGTATTTCATCTGCTTCCGCATCAATAGCATTTTCTAGCAGCTCCTTGACCATCGACGAAGGACGCTGTATGACCTCGCCTGCTGCGATCTGATTTGCTATACTATCGGGTAATAATTTTATAATATCTGCCATTCGCTCTACACTCAAACTGTAGGTGTGAAGATACATTACTCTTTCTAATTGAAGAACACTAGCTCAACTGTTGATTTGCACCAGTTATCCACATACACATTAAAGATTTCGGTAAGGCTAATATGTGAAAAATACCAATTATTGGGTATAGCCTCAGAGGGGGGTAAAATAGTAACTTAAGAGGGTTGTTAAAAACACCTTTATACATACGCTTTTTGGAGAAACTTCTGAAACGCCATAAAGGGAGTAAGGGTAAATAATGTTATATAATTATGAATAGGTTGGTTATTTTTCTTTTATTTCTTGCTCCAACTTTGTGGAGTCAAGATTATTTTATTTCTACCGATAACAAAAGTATATCGAGTTTGAACGAGTTAGAGTTAAAAACATATAAATCCATTCTCCTAAGCCCTTTTTATATTGATTTATCCATTGCTTCTGTAGGCAAAATTAAACAAGTCCAAATTGAAGGTTATATCAAAGTTGATATACCTAATGACGACTGTGATGAGCTTATATTCAAAGCTTCTGAGGTCAACTTTAATAATGATGGAGATTATACATGGGTAGGTAAATTAGAAAATAACAGTTCAAAGGAGGATTGCTTATGTAAACTCGGGAGCATTACTATTGTATCTTCCAAATCTGGAAAAATAGGGCATATACAAGTTGATGATAAGGTTTTTGAAATTCTGCCGTTGAGCGATTCCTCATATGTAATTGCAGATGTGGATGAATCTAAATTCGACGCTCATGAATGTGCAGTAAAAAGCTCGAAAACAAGTAAAGATATTTACAGCGATATAGCTTTAGAAACAAGAAGTTTAGGCAATTGCACTACAAGATGTCTTGTTCTTTTACAGATAATACAGTAAACGTGGAAGGCTCATTGAATGCAGTTGAAAATAGAATAAATCTAGCAATAGCTCAAACAAATACGGCCTTACTCAATAGTAATGTAGACGATTGCGAATTGAGAATTGAACTGGCAGCCATCGAAAAACTAAATTTTACTGAATCATTTTCCATTTTTGATGATGTTACTCGACTAAGAGATAATACGACTATAAATGATATTGTTGAGAATTTACGCAATGTTCATGATGCAGATATAGTAGTTCTTTTAGCAGGTGAGAATTATTTTGATGGGTTTGGCATTGTATCAGATATAGGACCAAATGAGGAAGAACCATATGCAGTCGTATCTACGGGGGCTGCTACAACTGGTAGATATACCTTTGCTCATGAAGTCGCCCATCTTTTTGGTGCAAGACATGAAGAAACTAATGATAATATTGGAAGAATAGAACATGGACATGAATTTAAAACAGGCAACTTTCTCCCTTGTGTATTTGGTTCGAAACAAAGAACTATTATGCATACTTTAGACGAGGGATCTAGAATACAGCACTTTTCTAATCCCTCAGTTTATTATGATGGCACAAAAACGGGAAAGGATGGAATTAGAGAAAATGCGAATAAATTAAAATCAACAGCTTGCACAGTTTCCAGCTTTAAGCAAACCTTTATCCCCACCAGTTTATATATTGTGAATGATAACTGCAGCTGCCCTTGTGATGATGCTTCACTATCCGCTGTTATAAATACAAGTACCGCAGGGGTAAGTTTCACTTTTGAATGGGAATACAGTATTGATGGAATCAATTGGACTGTGGACAATTATTTCAACGGAGCTTCTTTTTCATATCAAATGCCTTGTACAGAAGATAATACAATATTTTTCAGAACAACAGCAATAGGAAGTGATGGTACCTCGATTACTAGTTCTACAGAAAGTATTACTTCCACTATTCTATGTCAAGCGGCAGGTTCTACTTGTGCTCAAGAAAGAAATAGTCTCGACAATAAGTTAGATGCTATAGTTAGTATTACCAGTAATCCAACTCATACCAATCAGTTATTAGAAATAGACGTTGAAATTTTAAAAGAAGGAAACTACTCCTTAAATATCCTTAAGGAGTCAGGAGTTCTTCAAAGCACAATTTTTAAAAATACATTTATAGAAAGAGGACATCATTACTATAATCATAAAATAGCTCACCCTGGTATTTATTTTATTCGAGTCACAGATGGTGATGGGATAACAACCACAGAAAAATTACTTGTAATATGAAAAAGATAATTTATTTTTTTCTTTTGTTTTTACTTTTTAGCTGTAATGATGAATTCGAAGTTGACTATTCTGATGGTATATCCACTGCCTTGATGAATGAAACTAATTGGAAGGGTCAAATTAAAGCGTTCAAACAGGATAATGATAATATCTTTATTTCAATGGCTAGCTTTGATGATTATGGTAACAGGAGAGAGTCGTTTACAATTTCTAATATACCTTACAGGCTAGTTAAAAGTGAAACATTCGGTACTATAAACGACGAGTTTCCTGTGCTTCCTTTATGTATATACCGAAGAGTTATAGATGATGGTGATGTTATTTCAGAAACCTACTATTTAGATATAGAAAAATCTAACTTTGTAGAATTGACAAAAATTGATTCTAATCAAAACTACGTAGAAGGAGAGTTTGAATTATTTTTTGACCTTTTTGGAGATAAATATATGGAGTCTGCTCCGGACAACGTTTATTTCACAAATGGATCGTTTAATGTATTTTACGAGTAGAGAAAAAAGCTGGTACTTATGAAGTATCTATAGCATAAGTACTAGCTTTTCTAATCCTTCTGATAGCCGCTTAACAACAAATAAAACTTAATCGGTTTTGTATAAGTAAGGTATTCGATTTTGTTACTTACCTTTTTCAGGAATGCTTGCTATTTATCCAAGTTTTTAAGGTTATTAAACATGAGTAATTATATACAATAACAATTATTCACGTTCAGCTAGTTCGATATTTGCTCCAAAATATTCAGAATACGATCTGACTTCAAGACCACATAGGTAATCAATCCAAGCGTGATGATGATTAGAATCAAACTATAATTGGACTTTCTAACTTGCTGACTCCGATAGCCCTCTGCATAGCCAGACTTACTCCTAAGCCCTGAACGTATACGAGCCTTACTCAACTCAGTATCATCTAGTCCTTCATTATTTCTGTATCCACGTAGTCGCTCTTCCAACTCTTCCTTGGCAGGATCATAAAATCTAGGCTTATACCCAAATTGCTGATGCTTTACTCGTTTATTGAAACTAAAGAAGCCCATAGTCTTGGTTTAGGGTTTATTGAATTGGTTAAGATTTATAGTTGATCAATGTTTAAGAACGATGCAAACTTTAAACTCTCAACTGATAACTATTAATTAGATGTTTTCTACACCAAAATAGTTGTTTGTCGTATGACAATTGCTAATGTAAGCTCAATCTATCAAAACTATTACGAATTAAATTACTTTTGTTATCTCGTTGCAACCTTAGTAACCAGCATGAGCGAACAAATAAAACACGAATGTGGTCTTGCGGTAATCAGATTACTAAAACCACTAGAGTATTACCATCAAAAGTATGGTACGGCATTGTATGGCCTCAATAAAATGCAACTCTTGCTTCAAAAGCAACGTAACCGAGGTCAGGATGGTGCAGGTCTTGCAACGATCAAACTGAATTCTGAGCCCGGTAATCGCTACATCAGCCGTAAGCGAAGTAATAATCCTCAATATATCAAGGATCTTTTTGAGCAGGTATTTAGCCATTTTAATAGGCTTACTCCTGAGCAACTACAAGATCCGCATTGGCTGCAAAAAAATATTCCATATACTGGAGAGTTGCTTCTGGGTCATTTAAGATATGGCACTCATGGAGTTAACACCATAGAGACCGTACATCCATTTATCAGGACCAATAATTATATCAATCGTAATCTAGTATTGGCTGGTAATTTCAATATGACCAATATGGATGAGCTATTTGAAGAGCTCCTAAGTTTTGGTCAATACCCAAAAGAAAAATCAGATACCGTTACCGTATTAGAAAAAATAGGTCATTTTCTAGATCAAGAGGTACAGCGGTTATTTAACTGGTTTAAGCCTGAGGGCTACACCAATATGGAAATCAATGCGCTCATAGCCGAGCACCTAGATATTCAAAGACTATTGCAAAGAGCATGT
Organism: Saprospiraceae bacterium; assembly: GCA_020629715.1. Taxonomy (GTDB): domain Bacteria; phylum Bacteroidota; class Bacteroidia; order Chitinophagales; family Saprospiraceae; genus JAHDGW01. The sequence goes on along the minus strand of JAHDCU010000006.1, from coordinate 127,730 downwards.
AGAAAATTTGATGGTGGTTATGTGATGGCTGGTATGATTGGTCATGGAGATGCTTTCGTGACTAGAGATGCAAGTGCTATACGACCCGCCTTTTACTATCATGATGATGAGATTGCTGTTGTAGCATCAGAGCGACCAGCGATACAGACAGCTATGGATGTACATCATTCGGAGATCAAAGAACTTGAACGTGGCCATGCACTGATCATCAAAAAGAATGGTGATATAAAAGATGTACTTGTAAAAAATCAACTACCCAGAACAGCATGTTCATTTGAACGAATATATTTTTCACGAGGTACGGATCGAGATATATACTTAGAACGAAAAAAACTTGGAGAACTTCTAGCTAAGAGGGTCCTCAAGTCCGTAGACTACGACTTCAAGAATACCGTCTTTTCATTTATACCGAATACAGCAGAAGTAGCTTTTCTCGGTCTAGTAGAAGGAGTTCAAAAAGAAGCTGAACGTATCCAAAAAGAGAAAATACTTAAGCTAGGTAATAAGATAAAAGAAGAGGATCTCAAAGAGATATTAAGTATCAAACCTAGAGTGGAGAAGATAGCGGTAAAAGACGCTAAAATGAGGACTTTTATTGCGGATGATGTCGTACGTGGTGATATGGTATCTCATGTATATGACGTTACTTATGGAATCGTAAAAAACGATGTGGATACGCTAGTACTCGTAGATGATAGCATTGTAAGAGGTACCACGCTACGGGATAGTATCATTAAGATCGTATCTAGGCTCAAGCCTAAAAAGATCATCATCGTATCTTCCGCCCCACAAATAAGATTTCCTGATTGTTATGGTATAGATATGTCTAAAATGAAAAACTTTGTGGCATTCAGAGCTGTAGTCTCCTTACTTGAAGAGCATGGAAAAACAGATTTGCTAGATGATTGCTATCAAAAATGTAAAGCGCAGGTAGATTTACCTAGGACTGAAATCAAGAATGTGGTCAAAGAGCTTTATGATCAATTTACTCAAGAAGAAATTTCTAAGAAAATAGCAGAAATCGTAACACCTGAAGGGACAATACCAGAAGTAGAGGTAATCTACCAGAGCATCGATGATCTGCATATAGCTTGCCCCAATAATAGTGGAGACTGGTATTTTTCTGGTAACTACCCTACTCCCGGAGGAAATAGAGTAGTCACCAGAGCATTTATCAATTATATGGAAAAGAATGATGCTAGAGCCTACTAATCTTTAGGCAACACATTTACTTCTCCATTTTGCAATACTCGTAGAGTACCAGTATTCATTTCTTTTGTATTATCTGATTTGATATCTAATTTTCTAGATTCAAGAATACCGTCACCAGAGTTTAATATTCCATTACTTTCAAGTATAACTTCTGCTCCATTGATGGAGAGCGTTATTCCTGTCGGAATATTAAATAAAGGTTGGGTTAAGTTAGATTGGATAATCACTTCTTGTCCTATTGGCTGATCGATGGTAATATCCTGCCAGATATCGAGCTCCATATTTTCAATCTTAATCGTGTCTCCTAATGCCGCCGCATCAAAAACTAATGGAGATGTTTGTGGACAAGCAATATTATGCCTCAGCGATCCATATCCCTCATTATCTAGGTTAGAGACCAGATTTATTGGACAACTGAGGTCGCAGCTTACATCTACATCCCAACCGTCGCCTGTAACAAACTGATCGCTCAAAAACCGCATCGTTAAACATCCCGTAGCATCTGTGGATGTAAATGTTGAAAATATAGAATTGCCCCAAAATCCACCTGCAGGAAAACCAGCCTGTGTAGAGCCGAGGCCACTAGAAATCAAAGGAGCATTGGTGCTATTACCATTGTGTATATACAATGCATCCCAATTGTCATCTTCAATGCTGAATGAGTTAAATGTAAGCGTTATTCTTTGCGCATTATTATCTGGACATATCACCGTAGTGATATCCTCTAGATTACTATAACTGCCATTAGGCCCGCCACTATCATATACTGTGGCCCCGCAGTAGGTAAACTCTTCTACCTCAACCGTTCCTGTTTTTGTACAAGAGGCATTATCCGTAGCAGTAACTGAATATATTCCTGGTACTAAACCAGTAATCGTTGAAGTTGTAGAGCCATTTGACCACGAATAACTCAATGTTCCAGTACCACCAGTTCCTTGTACAGTAGCTGTACCAGGGCTAGATGCTGAGCTTCCAGTACTACTTAAGACCAAAGAAATCTCTGGAGGATTAATGATCGAAAATTCCTTTTCAATATCGCAAAACCCATCTGAGACGGTAACTACATAATTTCCTTCTGTAAGTCCTGTGATACTTGTAGCAACGTCTCCAGTAGACCAATTATAAGAGTAATTTCCAGAACCACTACTAGCCGTAACCATTGCAGTACCATCATTTTCATTAAAACAACTTATATCAGTTTTATTTAGTACGACAGACAAGTTGCTAGGGTTCTCGATTTTAGTAGGTTGATTCAATCTAGCATTAGACGTGATGTTTCCATCGGTAACCTCCGCAATATTAGGTATATATATCGCAAGATTATTAATCAATATATCATCGATATACCAACCGTTACCCCCTACAGATTGGTCACAATTCATCTCAAATCTGATCAAAACAAGCTGTCCATCAAAGCTACTTAGATCTACAACAGTATTGATAAATCCACCGCTATTTCCGGAAAATGCCGGATTTGAAGCGCTATTAAAAATGGTACTATTATATCCATTTGAAGTCATAAATGGACCCAAGTCTTGCCAAGAAGATCCTTCATCGTCACTGATCCATACCTTTCCTCCATCCCAGGTAGCCTCTGTATCATAAAAATGGGCAAAGCTGAGCTCGGAGTCTGCCGTAAGACCAACGGTATTTGAGATGATCAACTCAGCGACTCCAGGAGAATTTCCATCATTGGCAAACCAGGCTTGCGATGAACTATTTGATGTTGTGTTCTGTACTACCCAAGAACTACTACCAGAATTTTGTACCGTCCAAAGGCCAGTTCCTGACTCTATATTATCATTAAAATCTTCTACAGAACATTCTGTCAATGGATCTACTGAAACTGTGAACGAAACTTGCGCTGATGCTCCAACTGCTAACGTAACTGCTGGCCAAGACACCGTGGATCCTGAAATAGTACCGCTATTGAAAGCACTATCAAATGTTGTATTAACAGGTATATCATCCGAGACAACTACATTATTGAGTACATCACCTGTATTATTAGTTGCTATCAAAGTATATGTAATCTTATCTCCAGGCGCTGCATTCGTTTTATCCGCAGTCTTCACTAACTGAATAGAACAGTCAGGGCTTAAATCAAATGCTTCAGTACCATCTGTGACACTTCCTGAGCTTCCTTGAGAAGCACTATATCCCAAACCTCTTCTCGCAAAAGCTTCCCATATGATACACTTATATGCCCCACCATAAAGCAGTTCATCTGCAGCTAATATACCATCTCGACCATCTACAAAGCCTGGACTACAAGGCTGCTGTTTTAATCCCTCTGTGACCAGCTGCATGGCTATATTATTACCACCAGTACCATTATAAATATCTGGATCAAAACCATATTCATCGATCAATGCCCAAGTCAAATCCCATAACATGGTACACCAAACAGATCCTACTCCATGAGGAATAGATACACCGCTTCCGATAGTCGCATAGGTCATGGGATTGACACTCATATCTGTACTATATGGGAAAGGCCTAATACCTCCATCATTGGCGCCTTGACCCACTAACCAAGTTCCCATAGGTCTAGCATCAGATCCTTGATCACCTGACTCTATGGTCATGACTGTACCAAAATAGTCAGACCAACCTTCTCCCATCTGCTCCTCATTACCCAAACATCCACTTGCAGAAGGACCTCCCGTAAGCCTATTGGAAATACCATGACCGTACTCATGTACTATTACTCCATTGTCAAAATCTCCATCCCGACCATTACACAAATACATCTGCATACGAGGATTAGCACCATCAGCAGGGGTTGCAAAATTGGCATTACATGTACCACTACCATCTTGTGCCTCGGCCCTTACGTAGTCACTAGCTGCACCACTTGGACCATAATTTTCTTCTTGAAAGTTTCCTGAAGGTTCATCAAAACCGTAATTGTACCAAACATCATGGATCACATTACTCCAATAAAATAAGTTGGTGATAGCTGCATCCTTATAATCGCTCGGATTGCCTGATAAATCTAATGGAAAATCGAAATCTAATGTAGCTCCGCCATCGGCACGATCAGCATCACCATTACTAGGTCCATTACTATCATCACTATCATCGTAAGCATCGACATTATTACCTCTAGTCGTTGTATAGTTATTGGTACCTATTTCATGCCATCCGTTTGGTGATGCCGTGGTGTTATCAAGCCAAGGAGAAGTCTCCATCGATCGGCTTCCAAAGTTTGGACTTTCTACAGGCCAGGGGTATACATTGTATGTATTAGGAAGAATTGTTTGCGGTTTACCGTGCTTATGTAAACCATGGTTACAGGTATGGCTATGTATATGAGGTTTTTCAAATGTACATCTATCTACCCAAGATACCTCTGATAATATTGATCCATTTTCGACATCAACGACATAGTCAATGTAATCATAATCTTCTTTATACTCGATAGCAAATTGATATGCAAAGCTCAATTCATTTTTAGAGATAGGAAACCATACCTCTTTATAACTTATTTCGTTTGTAGCATAACTACTCAACGTATACTTTGATTGCTTTTCTGAATCATTAATTTTGATTAATTCATCTTCCTCAATCGTTTTAGAAAGTCGTTTTTCTACTGTCTTTATGATTAGATTTTCAAAAGTCTCTTGGGATTTAGACGAAGCTTTCATATCAGCAACCTGAGGCAGAATTTGATTAAGCGATACTCTCTCCCCGTATTGAGATGAGTGTACAGTCATTTCAGTACCCCATATTTCTATCTCGCTTAGCGCTTGGCGAAAATATGTATGCTTTATTCCTTTGGAAGTATATTCATCAGCAACTACATATTCTATAGATTTGAGATTTTCGCTTTGAAGCTTATCCTTGAGAATAGCCATATGATCAAATTCTTGACCATGAACATGAAGGAATAAAAACATAAACAACAACAGAGTAATGCTTTTTTGTATTCTGACCATTTCTAAGACTATTTTCAAATAATTAATGTCACCTGAAAATACGATTCTTTAACATTTAAAATGAAGGGTTTTCCCTTATCGGTTAAAAACCTTCGTAATTAGACAGAGTCGAATCCATTTTACTTATAGAAACTAATCGCTATTTTAGAGAAATAGTTTCAAAGCTTTTTATATACAATACCAGCTTTCATCACAAAATCAATATCCTGAAGCAATCTGATATCCTCTAAAGGATTACCCCTGACCCCTATTATATCTGCAAACTTTCCTTTCGAAATCGAGCCAAGTATATCATCAATTCTCATCAGTTCTGATGCCGCTTTAGTGGCACTTAACAGTGCTTCTGCTGGTGGCATTCCTGCCTCCACCATATATTGGAACTCTTTGGCATTCTGACCATGAGCAGATACTCCGGAGTCTGTACCAAATGCGATTTTCACCCCTGCCCTGTATGCTTTGGCAAAAGTATTTTGAATTTGAGGACCAATCTCTCTAGCCTTTTTTGCAACCATTTCTGGAAAATATCCTGGTATTTCAGCTTTTGCTGCGGCAAATTTTCCTGCCATGATCGTCGGCACTAGATAGGTGCCGTGTTCTTTCATGAGACCCATCACCTCATCATTCATCAATGTACCATGCTCTATACTGTGGATACCTCCAAGTATTGCTCGTTTCATACCCTCTGCTCCATGAGCATGAGCTGCTGTGACAAACCCATAGTCATTAGCTGCATCGACGACAGCCTTGACTTCCTCAATCGTAAATTGAGGTCCTTGACCATCTTTAGCAACACTCAATACACCTCCTGTAGCTGTGATTTTGATACAATCAGCACCATTTTTATAACGCTGACGTACCGCTTTTTTCGCATCATCGATACTATTGATCACACCTTCCTTTGGACCTGGATCCCCCATCAGATCTTTACGTACTCCATTCGAAGGATCGGCATGACCACCTGTTGTTGCCAGCGATTTCTCGGCAGTATAGATTCTTGGACCCACTACGAACCCTCGATTAATTGCTTTTTGTAAAGAGACATTAACACCAGATCCTCCTAGATCACGTACCGTGGTAAAACCAGCCATCAGTGTACGTTCGCAGTATTGAGTAGCTTTCAATGCTCGGTCCGCCTCATTTTCGCGAAAGCGTTGTTCATATCTTTTAGGATTACTCTCATGCTCAATATGCACGTGCATATCCATGAAACCTGGCATCACAGTATGTTGAGTAAGATTGATAATGGTTTCTCCATTTTCTGGAGTCAAATATCCATTTCGGATATCTTTGATTTTATTATCGGAGACAATAATAGTTTTACGAGACTGTAATTCTTTATTCTCTGCAGTAAAAAGTGATCCACAGTGAATAAAGGTATCCTGTGCAGTCAACGATATAACGAAAAATGTAAAACAAACATGAATAATATGTTTCATAGTACCTTATTCTGGGTTTAGAATATTCCAAACTTTACCATCATAGATAAGTATCGAATGCAAATTATTATCATAGAATAACAATCCCTCCTGAGGATTGATGATATCTTCAGCATGAGCGATAGGAAGACTTAGTGCTTTATCGCTAGCATTTATTTCAAGTGCAGATGAAGCATCTTTCTGATTCGCTCCTATTGCAATTCCTTGAGGTATTGCATTAACCGTTATTCCTACTGTCTGACTTACTGGTGATTTTGAAAATGATTGCCAATGATGTCCATTGTAATACTGTAGATTTTTAACTGTAGTATTATAGACTATCATCCCCTGATGCGGATAAATTATATTTGTAATATCCTCATTATTAAATTGAGATACTTGAATATATTGTCCATTTGACCTTAAACTTATAAGTGCCTCACTAGGTGCAACACCATTACTAATGGTAGTATAAACCGATGGGATCTTTGCATTTTCATTGATCTCGAAAAGTCTTGAAGTATATTCTATTGCATTCCATTGGCTACCATCGTAAAAAACAACAGTTTCTAAATCACTATGATAGCAAAAATGTCCTTCTTGCGGAACGTAAGCATCGGCTAATGATGCTGTATTATAAATCGGTAGTAATATTCCTTGGTTTTGACCTTCGAGATATAATTCTATACTCTCTCCCGCAGTGGGGTTGTTAAGTGTATTGGTAGAGTAGGATATGGTCACTTGAGGCGTTCCTCTTGGAAATGAGCTTCTTGTTATAATCATTTGACCCAACTGAGTGAGCGTTGGATCATCTAAAGCTCTAATTGTTCCTCTAGCTCCTATTTGGGGAATAATAACATTATACTTTTGGTTATTCCATGTAGACAAATGACCATTTTCATTACGGCTAAAAAAGTTATATAAAGCACCGTTAAGCATTGTTGAGGTTATAGTACCTGTTGAATTGTATTGGACACTATCAAGCTGAGAAATTGTTTTATTGATCCCATAATTATTGACAATCCAGTAGCCTTGATCTAAAGCTGGATTAGTATCAGGATACTCATCTGGTGGTACATTAATATGAGAAACCACAACTTCTCCATCTGGTAGCGTTCCGCTTTGGGGAAATCCTAATATCAGACCTGCAAGTTGAAAGTCCTCAGCACCTCCATTGGTAATTGTTCTTCGCTCGCTTACTCCACCTCCAACTGGAGCTGACGATATTTGATATATTGCGGTACCACTTAAAGAACCGATTCGGTCTCCGATGACATCTAACATCTGAAATTCATTGTTGAATTGATAGTATGCGACCAAACTTGGATCGTCTTCTGGATACTTAGTCAAATGTCGCAATTCTCTAATCTCATTTTGCGATAAGGCTCTATCATATATGGCTACTTCATCAATCTGACCATCCATATTTCTACTACCCCAGCCTTTGTAGCTACCGATACGGATATTAGTGAAATCTACAGGGTTGATATTCGTATTATGAGTAACACCAACTCCATTCATGTATAAGGTTACTGACGTCTCGTCTGCAACTAGCGCAACATGTGTCCATTCGCCAATCGGAACTTCAAGGTTGCTATCCCACGACCATGATCCGCCAGGCCAATGATATGCAAGTGTATTATTCCCTTCTCTAAAGTTGAGTCCTGCAGCATCGCCGTCATTCATGAAGACGGCTGCATAATCAGGTTGATTGCTATTAAGTTTGATCCAAGCTGTCACGGTAATGGACTCTTCACTAGGGAGATCAAAATCTTCAACAATTGCATGACCGGTCGTTCCATTAGCATACAAGCAGTTTCCAGGAATAGTATCTACTCCACATGATTGATTGACTTGTATCATACTTTCAACCAACTTCGTATCTGTTCCATTTTCATCTGATACAGTTAGACTTACGTCAAAAACTCCAGCTTCATCATATACTACTTTTGGTGCTCTTTCAGTGGATGTACTCGGGTTGCCACCAGGGAAAGACCAATTCCAACTGACTCCATTTTCATTCAAAATGGAATGATCTACGAAATAAAAAGTATCCCCGGCACATGCCGTTTTATTTTCATTTACCGAAGGGTAAGCAACAGGAGTACTTGATTCATAAAAATCTATTTCCCATACAGATCGATTTGTTCCTGTACGTACAAGTCCTTTTCTGTAGTACATTTCTATACGAGTAGATGAGGTACTTACAGGAAGACCTGCATTGTATAATTGCCAATCAGACTCTGAGTCACTTTTGTAATAAACTGTACGTCTAGTACCGATGTATAGTCCATCATCTGTTCCTTTTTGTAACTGAATACATGTAGCCGTCTCGCCATCCAAACCAGATCCTGTGATATTGACCCATGTGTCACCCCCATTAGTAGATTCGAAAACCATACGTCCATCTAAGTTGGAGCTACTATACATAGAGGTACGTACGATCCATAGTTTTTGAGGATCTTGTTCGCTCACCACAATATCGTAAGGTATCCATGTATCTCCATTTAGTAGAGAGTTTGGTGGTGTTATTTCAGTCCAGCTTTCGCCTCCATCGGTTGTCCTAAATATCGTCTTCGTATCCCACCAATCAGGGAAAGTAGTTACATACATCGTATTGGGATCAGACCATGAAATATCCATCGCGGCTACGTCCACTCCAAAGTCATGTACCACATCATATGAGTATCCATTATCCTCTGTTTTTACCAGTTGAGTGCCAGCACCAGAATACCATGTAGTATAGTATTGTGGATGTACAATTAGATCACTAGATCTTCCTGTTATATATGTATTATTTGGTTTGAAATCAAAGCCTCTTGTAACGGGAGCAATAGTCCTATCTGATTGCAGTTCTTTGATATTGAACCAACTGTATACCTGTCTATCCAGACCATAATTAACAAAACCCAACGTACCGTCACCCCCATCAGTACATAGCCAGCCATTGTTATATGTGTCTTCCTCTTTAAGTAATGTTCCATTGTGATAAGCACCACCAAGCATGACATCACCAAACCAATGACCCATTCCAAATCCCCAAAAATCAGTGCCTGCAATACCTACATTTCTTCGAGTGAAATTCGCTCCTCCATCTGTGCTATGAAAGATACCGCCATCACCACATACCCATAGATTTTGAGAGTCGTAGTAATGCACATCGTGAATATCAGCATGTACATAATTAGGTTTACTCGAGTGACTCCATTTTGCAGGACAAGTAAATGTCTGTCCTCCATCAGCAGAAACCCAAAGATTGACACCTGCTACAAAAATACTATCACCATTTGTTGGACTTATATCTAAGGCAAGATCATAATAATATTGACCACCATCATCCAATCCTTCATCACTCCAACCCATCAGATTCATATTGGTAGCACTAGCAGGACCGCTTGGTTGTGGACCACAGCACTGAAAGGTCCATGTCTGACCTTGATCTTCACTCACATATATACCATAAAGACCTGAACCGCCATTTGCAGCACCTGTACAAAGTGCAACGATTCGGTTTGGCATATCAGGACTTACTGCAATTTCTGTTCTTTTTTGCTCATCACCACTTGGAGGTACTGGCCATCCGCTAGTCTGTTGTGTCCAGTTAAGTCCACCATCGGTCGATCTCCAAAATTGGGTTGCATCACCTGATACGTTTGTAGCGTAGACAATAGCATTATTAGTAGGATGGAATTCTAATTCTAAAAAATCACCCGCAATTTCTTGAATCCATGATGTGCCACCATTAGTAGTTCTATATAAGCCTTCATCAGAACATAAAAATACCGCATTAGCACTTCCCGGGAGGGCAACTATATCTTTTACATTCATGCTAATTGACTGAAAGGCAGCATCTCCAGTAGGATTAAAGGTAGCTCCTCCATCTGTAGACTTATATACAGAGCCAAACATTTCAGCATATAGAACTTCTGAGTCTGTTGGACTGATCTCTATGGCAGTAAGACCATTATATAAAAGATCATCGGTCAATGAATTCCATGTCACCCCGTGATCTGTACTTTTCCATATACCGCAAGTAGCCGTGCCAGCATACATTACATCATTATTCGATGGTGCCATTTCTACGGTATACACATGTGCATTTCCAGGAGCATAACTTAAACCTGCGGCTTCATGATCCCAGTCATATGGACCAATGCTTTCCCACTGAGCACTTGATCTCTGAGTTCGCAGCTCATTTGATTTTTTAAGATATGCTTTATCCGTCTCAGGTCTTATATCAAGCTCTCTTGCTATAGACCTGAGCCATCGCTTATAGTACTGCGTATGGCTATTTTTGACGAACTTGTTATCACGGTAATATTTTTCATATGCATTTATTACGGCTCCCGGATCAGCGTCATCAGCATACATCAGCTGTACCCAATCAGGAGTATCTACATCCTGAAAAGAGTACTTAGATTCTAATTGAGAAAATCCAGCTATATAACATAACAACATCAGAAATCCAAAAAAATACCTCATAGTTCTATTTATCCTAGCATTAAGTTAACAAATAGTATGCTGAATTAAGTTAGTCAAGTACATGATCCTTACGATGCGCCTTATACCTTCCTTTTCCAAACTTTGTACCATTGAATTCTTCTGTACCTTTTCGCAAGGCTTGTTCTTCAGCCGGTAAAGCATGAAAATGCTTGCACTTATCTGAACAACAATTATTGTTTTTTTCAGCACAAGAAGGGCACTGAATAAAAAGAATGTGACAAGCGTCATTGGCACAATTGGTATGGTCATCACAGGGTTTACCACATTGGTGACAATAGGATATGATATCTGGAGAGATGCGCTCTCCCATTCGTTCATCAAAAACGAAGTTTTTACCAATGAATTTATTCTCTAATCCTCTAGCTTCCACTTGACGGGCGTATTCTATGATCCCACCCTCTAGCTGATGTACTTTTTTAAAGCCTTTATGCTTGAAGTATGCACTAGCTTTTTCACAGCGAATGCCTCCTGTGCAATACATAACCAAGTTTTGGTCTTTTTTATCTGCGATCATATCTTCCACGATTGGTAGTGACTCTCTAAAAGTCTCCACATCAGGAGTCAATGCCCCTTGAAAATGACCTACCTCACTCTCGTAATGGTTTCGCATATCAACGATCACTGTATTCGGATCATCTGCTAATTCATTAAATCGTTCTGGTGAAAGATGCTCCCCACGGTCCGTCACATCAAAACTATCATCGTCAAGTCCATCAGCTACGATCTTGTGTCTTACTTTGATTTTGAGTTTGTAGAAAGACTTTCCATCATCTTCAATAGCAATATTGAGTCTAATATCTTTTAGAAACTCAATTTCATTCATTACTTCTCGTAGCGTATCCAAATTCTCTGTTGGTAAAGATATCTGACCATTAACTCCTTCTTTGGCTATATAAATCCGACCGAAGACTCCTATATCTTCCAAAATTCTATAGAAGTGATTTCTGAAATCCTGAGGATCATCAATATGAGCATACTGATAAAAGCTTAGGGTAGTACGTGGAGTAGTACTTTCTTCTAGTTGTTTTTTGAGCAGCTCTTTACTGACTCTGTTGTATAGTTTTTTCATCGCAATTGCAGTTTACGTGAGGTGCAAAGGTAGTTCTTTTTCGATTTCGTGATGTTGCGATTTCGAGACGTCGCGATGTTGGGAGATTGAACAAGATTTAAACCATAGAGGCATGGAGAACATATAGGCATGCTAAGTAGAGTTTGTTCATTTTTTGAACCACAGAGAACACTAAGAGCACAGAGAGTTTTTAAACGAGTGTTTGTTCTTTTCTCCAACCACTTAAGGTGGTTATCATTGGTGAGAAAGCCTACGCATAATGCTAGATCAGTCGCGAATTCACGGTATCGCGAAATCGCGAAATCGAGCTATTTAATACCCTGCCGCCATACCATCTTTACGACTTTCACTAGCACCAAAGTACACTTTACGCTCATCATCCCACATGATTGCTTGATAGCCCCCGTATATGCCTTTAGCAAATTGAACCTTATGACCTTTAGACATCAAACCTCTGATGGTTTCATATGAAAAACCTGACTCTAAATTGAGGATGCCACCATTGGTCATGTTACCCCCAGTAGGTTGAGTGCTTCCTCCGTGAGAAATACGAGGTGCATCACCTGCTTCTTGTAGGTTCATACCGAAATCAATGATATTCATTAGGACCTGTGCATGACCTTGTGGCTGCATGGCTCCTCCCATCAGACCAAAACTGATGTATGGTTTGCCATCGTTAGTAACAAAGGCTGGAATAATGGTATGAAATGGTCTTTTGCCCGGTTCATATACATTAAAATGCCCTTCTTCTAAGCTGAATAACTCGCCTCGATCTTGCAGTATAAAACCTAGGCCATCAGGTGTCATTCCCGATCCCATACCTCGATAATTACTTTGAATAAGCGAGACCATATTACCATCCTTATCTGCTACTGTTAGATAGATGGTATCCCCATCTTTTAATGTACCTGCCTCTACTGATCTAGCTGCCCTATTTGGGTTTATTTCAGCCGCTCTTTGCTTAGCATATTCTTTAGAAATCAACCAATCCGTAGGTATATCATTAAATGCTGGATCGGCATAGTATTTAGCACGATCTGCGAAGGCAATCTTCTTAGCTTCCGTAAATAAGTGAACATATTCTGGACTATCAAAGCCCATAGCTTTCACATCATGCATTTCCATGATATTCAAGATCTGTAATGCTGCAATTCCCTGTCCGTTAGGAGGTAACTCCCACACATCATATCCGCGATAATTAGTGCTTACAGGATCTACCCACTCAGAGGTATGACTTGCCATATCCTCGTAATTAAGAAAGCCTCCTTGGGCTTTCATGTACCTCGCTATTTTTCTAGCTATATCACCTTTGTAAAAAGCATCTCTTCCTTCTTTTGCAATGATACTTAATGTATTTGCAAGGGCTGGATTTTTAAATATATCTCCTTTTTGCGGTGCTTTACCTTCTGGCATATAGATCTCTGCAAAGCCGTCAAATTTGGATAAAAAGTTAACACTTCTGCCCCAATAGTAAGATATAAGTTCACTTACCGGAAACCCATTATTGGCATATTCAATAGCGGGCTGTAAAACTTCATCCATAGATAGCTTACCAAATTTACCATGCAACTCAAACCACCCATCCACACAACCGGGAACAGATACTGGTAGCGGTCCATGTGATGGTATCTTATCTAATCCATTTTCTTTAAAGTAGTCGAGTGTCAGACTTTTGGGAGATCTTCCACTCGCATTTAACCCATGTAGTTTTTGTGTTTTAGCATCCCATACTATTGCAAATAGATCACCTCCTATTCCATTTCCTGTAGGTTCCATCAGTCCTAAACATGCGTTGGCAGCAATCGCGGCATCGGTCGCTGAACCACCTTTTTTAAGTATATCAATAGCAACTTGAGTACATAATGGCTGTGATGTAGCCGCCATCCCATTTTGAGCAATAACTTCAGAACGCGTAGCATGTGGAAAACCGGTGATACGATCTTGGGCAATCAGCGTATAAATGGGCAACAACAAAAATAGTATCGTAATGAACTTATGCATTATATATAGTTTTTAGAGAAGGTCTAAAATAGAAATATTATGACGCTTATTTTAAAACATAGCTATAGCTCTATCTTCTTCTTGGCGCATTGTCTGAGCTTCGGCATCACTCTTATCTCCATATCCAAAGAGATGCAATAAGCCATGCGCCATGACTCTTTTTAACTCATCATCAAATGACGCGTCTTCTTGTGATGCATTATCTTTTACTCGATCTACACTGATGAAAATATCACTTGTTATTGGGTCGTCATTCAGAGGAAATGTAATAATATCGGTATAGTAATCATGATTGAGGTGCTCTCGATTTACTTTTAGAATATGCTCATCTGAGCAAAAGATATAGTTGATATCACCCAGTATCTTTTGATGATGAGAGGCTAGTCTATCAATCCATGCTAAGTATAAATCTTGATTGTCTAATATAAAGTCTATGTCTTCTTGAAAAAATTGTATTTCCACAGAGTATTTAGGTGGGATTAATTAGAGATTAAAATGAATGTTTACGATCCTTCCGTTTTCATCATAATCTATATGATCACTGAGTTCTTTCATCAAAAATACGCCTCTACCTCCACAGCACTCGATATTTTCTGGTGATGTAGGATCTGGTATTTCACTAGGGTTGAAACCATTGCCTTCATCACAAATCTGAAAACATAATCCCGTCGTGGTTTCACGTAATCTAATATTGACATACTTGGAAGCATCTTGATTATTGCCATGAATGATAGCATTATTCACAGCTTCAGTAAGAGTGATAAGAATATTAGGAAACTTATCCGGTTTTATTTTATATCTATTAGCTACCAGTTGTACATAGGACTCGACCTTGACAATCGATTTGGGTACGGAAGGTAATTTCAACGTTTTCACATTCATGATACTTAACTTAATCTAAAGGGTGCATTTAAGTTTAAGGTCTTGTATTGAGTTATTGTCTTTGGTCAGGGCAAGATACTATTTATCCGCTTTCAGCGATTCATAGTATTGTTTTACTAACGCTCTATAGTAAGGTCTGAGTTCCGGAGATACAGATTTATATAGATCTATTTCGTCTTCTCGTTTTTTTAGGTACTCTTGAAGTGCCAGAGGAAGCTTACGTTTCTGATCTCTACCTTGTTCGGCCTTACGCTTGTTATCATATTCTTGTTGGCGCTCTGCATTTTCTGCTTTCAGAAGTCTCGTGATGATATCTTGCTGACGTTTCATCATTTCTGCATTAAGCCTTTTATTTACAAGTTCTGTCTCTACTTTATCCATTTGATCGATGAGCTCTTGGAGTTCTTTTGATCCTTTTCCTTGCTCTTTTTTCTCATCATTCAATCCCTCTAAAGCTTTTCTAAGAGCCGCTTGTCTAGCTGCTGCTTTAGCAAACTCCTTTGACATACCCCCTTTGCCATCTTTCCCTTTTTCCATGCCTTCCTTCATCTTTTCAAGATCTTTTTTAAGCCCTTCTTGACCCTCTGTGATCTTATCCATAGGCATCTTTCCAGACTTACCCGACTTACCCTTACCTGGTTTATTGCACATCTGACTTCCGGACATCATTCCTGACATCTGTTGTTGCATTTGATTCATTGCCTCGCTAAGCATAAGTGCAAGATCATTGACATTTTTTAAGGTTTCGCGTTGGTTGAGTATTGCTTCATTCTTAACTCGATCTTCCAACCTAGTCAAGCTTTCTTTAATGCTACCTTCGACTTCATTAACTTTCTCTGTGACAAATGCCTCTATTTTATCTTGCCTTAAGGATAGGGCATGAAGACTATCCGCTATCAATGCGAAATCATCTTTTAGTCTAAATTGAGTCTGTACAAGTTCTACATATCGCGGTACTGTAGTATTAGTAGTTTGTACATCTTCGATCAAGCTTTCTTGATCAAAAGACATGCTGACTAAATTTTCAAGAAGCTGGCGTAGTGCTGCCATATCTTCTTCCATTTGCTCCATCTCGCCAGACTCCATAGATTGCTGCATTTTACCAGCCATCCCTTTCATCTTTTCTGAAGCTTTTTTCTGAGACTCCGATGCTTTTTGAGAATCTTGTTGTTCTAGAGATTCTTGACTCTCCTCCATATCTTCGCTTATCTCTTCCATCTGCTCTTCGTTCTCTTCTTTATCCCCCATGTCTTTCGGTGGGCTCAGTTCTTCGTTCTTTTTCTCTAGCTCTTCTTGCTTTTCCTTAAGCTTTTCAAATTCTTCATTTAGTTTTTCTTGCTCTTTTTGAAGCTCCTCATTACTCTTTTCTTCATTCTTAGTTTCCTCACTCAGCTTTTCTTGTTTTTCGGCAAGCTCTTCCAACTTTTCTATTTGCTCAGAGATCTCTTTCTCCATCTCAAGTTGCTTGTACAATTCTAATAGACGATCAAGCTCCTGCTCCATCTCTTTATCATCCATTTCCATCTGCTCCATCATCTCCATGGCATTGTCCTTGTTGAGCTCTTGCATAAGCTCTTCGATCTTTTCCATGAGTTCTTTAGTCTCCTCATCTAGTACTTCTTCAAATAACTCTTGGAGTTTCTCTTGCTTTTCTTGTAACTCTGGTTTTTCCTCTTTAAACTCTTCTTCATTTTCTCGATTCTCCTCAAACTTCTCTTTAGCTTTTTCTAACTCCTCACGTAGTTTCTTTTGTTCTTCAAGCAGTTTTTCTATATCCTTTTTGTCTTCCCACTCTAGCTCTTTTTCCTGACGGAGCTTTTCTCTCATCTTTTTAAACTCTTCTCGTATTTCTCTTGACTTCTCTTTGGTTTCTTTTAGCTTTTCCTTGATTTCTTCTTCGTTTTGATCTTCTTTTTCTTCGTATTCTTCTATTGTAGGTTTTCTAAATGATTGTACTGCGGTTTTAGCCGATTTTGGACCATTAAATCCGTCATTGTCAAATACCTGAAAGTAATAAGAAACATTGTCACCAGGATTAAGCCCTAGCTCTTCTATATCAAATGTGTAACTAAAATCTTCGGCTCTTGTCTTATCTATTCCTATTGGTATTTTTACCTCTTCCTCTGCTCTACCATCTTCTCTAGAGATACGGTAGTTAAATTGGAGTTTTGAAAGGCCATAATCATCGGCACTCGACCCTACGAAAAAATATAAATTTTTAGATAAGCTATCAATAAATTGCTCTGCACTAATAGTAGGTATCTTATCCTTAACTACAGAAATGCTATAAGAAATCGAATCACGTGTATCGATAAGATTGTTTGCTAAAAATAGCTTATAGTATTCATCTCTACGGGCAGTACGATCAAAATGGTAATTAGTCTCTCCTTGTCGTTTTGCTTCTTTTTCTTCCGATGAGCCGCTAAATTTCAAGTCAATACGATCCGTATGATCTGCCTCAAAAGTCCATTTAATCTTGGTTCCTTCTGGTACGGTAATATCACCTACATTTTGAATGATCTCATCCGATCGCTGTACATATCTGGGATAGTCTAAGCTTAATTCAAAATCCGTCAACGAAGGCTTGTCAAGTGCATCAAGCGTATAACTCTCTGATTCAACTCTGCCGCTATATAGCTGAAAATCTATATCCTTCTGTACGTTTTTAAAGTCATATTCAAACAGGTCTTGACCTTGCTTTTTTAGCCGATAGCTAAAATCTCCTTGCTTGATAAATACTTCTTCTGGGACATATTCGCCCTCGATTTTCACTTGTAGCTTATAATCTTCATATTGCACAACTTTTAAATCATCTGCATTGACTACATAATGAAACGGCGCTGCTCGTTCGAATTCTTTATTGTTATTGATGATCCTATTGGTGCTATCTTTGATCAAGCTGGGAGCTGCAAAGAGTAAGACTAAGAATAACAGAAAAGGTGGTAATGCATACCGGAGATATTTTTTATTCTCTCGGAGATCTATAGCGTTTTTAAAAGGAATAGGACTTAATTTGGTGGTTTTTTGAGCTATACTTGCCTCGATTAGCGTCGTATCAGCCATCGACTCACTTTGTCTCTTGAGGTGCAATATGTTGAGCAACTTATCTTGTACATCTGTAAAGTGGTTACCTATAATACTTGCAGCTTGCTCATGGTCAATCGTTTTGCCCAATCGGAAATATTTTAATATGGGTGCAATCACCCAATAGGAGAGCGCAAATAAAAACGTACCTATGAAACCAAAGAAAAATAATTTTCTCACTCCTTTTCCAAAGAAAAACTGGTGCTCCAACAAGCTAAATAATAAAAACAATCCAATGATCAAAGCTACTGCGTAGAGTGAGCCTCTAATGATCTTATTGATATAATATTTGCGTATAAAGGTATCTAGCTTATCAACCAATACATCGTAACTACTCAATTCGGGCATCAATTATATTTTTCTTTATTCTAGAAGTACTGTTGTACTTCGATAAAGATGGTTTTCGATTATCTCGCTGTCTCTACATTAATCTATAGCAGCCTAAAAGATAAATTTAAGCTTAAAATCATGCAAAGTCAAGAATCATAGTACTAAGCTATACTCTTCAAAGGGTTAAAATCCTGAATATCGAGCCTTGAGCTGTTCATCCGTTTCGTTGGCGATAATCTTTTCTAATATCTGTTTGACTTTAGAGCTATAGCCATTTAATGTTGCTTTAGTATCTTCAGATTCTCGAGGTATACCGTCGAGTCGCTTCTTGATATTGCTAATGGCATTAGTCACCATATATTTTTTATAACTAATCTCACCAGTATCCATACTGATACTAGATAACTGCTGTGCAGTACTAAGGAGCTCTTTCGGACCCATATACTCTATATATCGACTAAATTTATTCATCATTGGAAAAAGCTCATAGATAGAAGTCGTCTTGATTTTATCCACGAAAAAAGTATTGTATTTAGGGTCCTTACTCTTGATGAAAATATCTGCCACTTGAGATGATACTGAAGATGATCTCACATTTTGCATAGCCTCTGCCGTTTTGATAATCTCAGGATCATTGACTTTATTAAGTAACGATAATGCCTCAGCTACTACAGGATAGGCCTGCTCCTTGGCAATTACCTGCTTGGCAAGACCTATATAGGATGAAGCATCGAGCTTTGCTAACTTTTTCAATGCCGTTGCTCTTACTTTAGAGTGTTTATCGGCTTTTACCATATCCACTAGATCACTAGACATAGATTGATCTATATCCATACTTTGTAATGCCTGATATCTTAAGTTATAAAAGTCATGACTTAGGTGTTCCTTAAGTAAATTTTGGGCAGAACTATTGGCTTTTAGTGCTTTCAAGGCCTGTAATTTATACACATATGCTGTTTCAAACTGAGCTATAAGTAGATAATCTTCTGAAGAGCGATCTTCAAAAATTTCTGCGAGTAGAATATCCTTTCCATCTAAAATAACTAAGACTGGCAACTCAGACATCCCTAGATCCGAAGGAGAAAGTGTTATGGTCTGCTCTCTTTGATTTAGTACTACCGGAGTTTCATATTTATTCCCTGCCGCATCCCATGCTTGTACCGTAGGATTTAGAATATATACAGGTAGGTGTTCTTCCGTATTTTGAATTTGACTTACATCAATATTGATCAAATTATTTTCATCATCAATATCATAAGCTACGCTCAACTGTGTATGTCCTGCACTGAAGTACCACTGATCAAAAAACCAATTGAGATCTTGTCCTGTAATATCCTCAAAAGCCAGTCTCAATTCATCTGCTTCTACTTCTGTATATTCATTGTCTTTGAGATATTTACTTAGGGATGCAAAAAATGCTTCATCACCAACATAGTCTCTCAACATATGCAATACAAGCCCTCCTTTGTTGTAACTATGTGCATCAAACATGTCTTCTTTATCCTCATACCCGTAGTGAATTAATGGATGGCCTCCTTGATTTTCAAAAGAAGAAACATAACTATTCAATTCATTTCGACGATGCATATCTGCTCGCATCTGCCCATATTTATGCTGAAACCACATATACTCAGAGTAATTGGCAAAACCTTCATTCATGGTAAGGTTGGCCCAAGATTCACAAGTCACGAGATCACCAAACCAATGGTGAAAAAGCTCATGTGCAACGATGAGGTCGTTGCCATTATCGATCAGTTCTCTATGATCTTTTTGTACAAATTCACCAAAAATCACTGCCGTGGTGTTCTCCATCGCTCCTGATACGTAATCCCTACATACCACTTGAGAGTACTTATCCCAAGGATATGGATAGTCCAATTTTTCAGAGAAAAAGTCCAGCATCTCTTTGGTATGATTAAAGATCTCTGTGGCATCCTCTTTAAACGCAGGCTCAACATAATAATCTACAGGCTTTCCGTTCCAGCTGTCATTAACTACGGCATATTCTCCTATTGCAAGCATAAATAAATACGGCGCATGAGGCTGATCTTGTTTCCAATAATCAGTACGAGTACCATCTGCATTTTTAGTAGAAGAAATCATCGTACCATTACTTAAGGTCTTGAATCTATCTTCAACCGTGACATATATTTCTTGAGTGCATCTCTCATTGGGCTTATCGACTGTAGGAAACCACCGCGAATTATTTTCTGTCTCACCTTGCGTCCAAATCTGTTGTGGTTTATTAGGGTCGGTTTTTAATGGATTAATAAAAAACAATCCTTTATCTGAAGTTATAGCTGCACTACCACCTACAGGACCATCATTGGGTTTAGCAATGTAATCGATAGATACCATCATCTGTGTTCGCCTAGTGATATTCACTGGACTGTATACCTTGATAGTCTGACCGTCATACTTATATTTAGCCGTCTTTCCATTGAGGTCTACACTAAGGATATCAAAGTTTTGGGCATCCAACTCAAACTCTGTAATCGGATAAAACATAGCCGTAAACTCAATATCTGCTTTACCGATGACATGTTGTTTAGCCCAGTCAAAAGCCAGATCTAGCTTCGTATGAACAATATCTATAGTCCGAGTATGGCTAGCATTATATACTGGTAGTGTAAAATCTTCTGGTTCTTCCTCTTTGACTGGTGCAACCACCTGCATAGTATCTAAAATACGCTCTTCATAATCTTCTGTAGGTGTATATACCAAATCTTTGGTACCGCCACAAGACATAAGCAAAACAGAAATCGTCGATATAAAAAGTATAGCACGTAAAAACATATTATGATTTTAATTAACATGTAGATAACATAAACAATGCCACTCTATAAGGTCCATGCAATAGATAAAGTTTTTGTACCCACACAATTAATATTTGTTGCTTCTTTGTAGAAATATATTATGTATAAACAACGATTCCAGATCCGCTCTCAAGAGATACACCATGATCGTACGATCAGTTATCCAGCAATTATACAATTATTGCAAGAGACTTCTATGCAACACATTATCAAATTAGGAGGGTCTTTTTGGGATATGGAGGATGCACAGACCTCGTGGGTATTGCTCAAAAAAGAAATTGAAATCTGTGGGACAGCAAGCTTAGGTGATATCATCGAGGTACAAACATTTCCGTCAGGATTTGAAAAGATATTTGCGTATCGTGATTATCATATGTATCATAGTGGAATAGCAATTGTAAAGGCAACCAGCACATGGACGCTCATAGATCTCAATACACGTAAACCTCTAGTGGCGGATATCGAGATATTTGAAAAGCATATACCGCAGGATCAAGATATTTTGAGTAGAGCAAAGTACAATCTCAAGCCACTGGATAGTCATGATTATCAAAATGTAGATCAAGTATCGTACTATGATCTAGATTGGAATAACCACATCAATAATCAGTCATTGTGTCGAAAGCTGCTTACGCAAATCTCTAGATCTTATCTCGATGAGAATCTATTAACTAAAATCCAGCTTCAATTTAAAACAGAGGCTATATATGGCGACCAACTTTTGATATCCAATAAGTCTATATCAGAAACAGAGCAACTCCACTGGATCAATAATCAGGAAGGAAGACTCATTATGCTTGCCAAAACATACTGGAAAAGAAAAGGAGCATAAAACAGTGTCTTATGCTCCGAGTTCTGGTTGTTAAATTGTCTCTTTAAATCACAAAGAACTCATGCAAGTTCCTGCTTATAGTACTGAATCATTGCTCCGATCTCAGGATCAAGCTCCAATTCAGGTTGTATTTCAAATAATAGTCTGTGGATATCAAAATTTTCAATCAAAGCCTCTTCTAGAATTCTCATTCCTTTTGACTTATCATTTTTGATAATATGTATGGCACTTTCGCAGTACATTAGGTCAGCACCAAAAGTAAATTGATCCGCCTCTTGTAGTACTTTGAGTGCTTTATCGTAATGGCCCAACTTGATCAATGCTGAGATATATGACTCCCAGTAGCAAGATTGCTCAAGACCTGTCAAAGCTGCTTTTCTATAAAAATAAAGTGCTTTATCAGAGTTCTCTATGGCAGAATAAGCCTTTGCAAGTCCAAAATAGTAATCCTCGCATCTATCTTCTATATCGATAGACTTGTGATAAGCATTGATGGCTTTGTACCAAAAACCCTGATGTGCATAGCACTCTGCTAGATGATAAAACAATTCATCATTGTAAGGATCTATCTTAAGCGCTTCGAATAAGTTTAGTTTAGCATCATCTACTCGACCTAACTTCACTTCACATTCTGCAATGTGAATCAGAATGTCTGATTCTGGACCAAATAGCTTATTAGCTTCTTTATAAAAATAAAGTGCCCTATCGTAATATTTCAGTTGAAAGCACAATTCTGCACAATCCATATACCCAGACTCAAATTCTGGTGCGATGATAAAAGAATATTCTATAGCGTCTATTGCATCTTCATATGATCCTGTAGCCGCATATGCATGACCTAGGTGGTACCAAGCCATAGAATTATAAGGCTCATCATTGATTATATCAGCGTATATTTCTTTCGCCGACTCATATCTTCTACTCAACTCCACTGCAGTCCAAAAACGAATACCTGCCTCTTCATGTGCTCTATTGATATGTAATGCTTCTAGCAAACATTCATACATAGCATCGTGGTCTTTAAGGTGCTCATGTACGTAAGATTCACAGACCAAGATATCTACTAGATCAGTTTCAATTGCAGAGTCTTTCAAATCACTAAGTAGTTTCATGGCAGAGGTATACTCTCTAGCCAAGGTTAGCGCTTTAGCTCTGAGTATCTTAATCTCGTTTTCAAAGGGAGCAATACTTTCTGCTTTGTCTAGCAAAACAAAAGCATCATCTAGATCACCGACATACAGCAGGAGTCTAGCTTTTATGATTATAAAACTTGATCTATATGAAAATTGTCTGATAGCAAGATCAGCTACCGCTATGGCTTTATCAATTTGACTATCCTTTTCATAAAACTCTAAAAGTTGGTGAAAAGTCTTGTCATTTAAGTATTTATAATCGCCTTTGGCTGTACGTTCTTCAAAGTCAGATACAAGCGCAGCCAGTTGGGAATTCAGCTTTATTCTGTGTTCCATAAAAATTTACTGTCCAAAGGATTAACACAATGGCATCAAATATAGAGAAAAAAGCTTCAGAAATTCCTCACCTAAGACATTAGTTTTCCACACATAACAGGCATCATTAATACGTTAAACAAAACACCATAACTTGTTGACAATCAACTTTTTAACAATTATCAAGCAATATTGTATAAACCATAATATCCTAATTTACATGAGCTAATATATGAGCATCATGTTACAGGTGTTTTTATTTAATATAATAATTACCAAAAAAAAGGCTCATATCGCTGCTAGCGATATGAGCCTTTTTTTCAAATAATCTTTAATTCTACTAGTTTTGGTTACTTCTATCCCTTCCTTTTCGCTTAGAAAATTCATTCAGTACTTTCCTTTTGAATCTTCGTTCGGCGGAGAATAGCTTCACTATTTTCCCTTTACCTATCACTGGCTGTAAATCATTGATTAGCCTTTTCTTGTTGGCAAGTGCAGTTTCTTCCTTTAAAATCATTTTTTTCAATAATTCATCCGCTTCAGAGTCAGAAACTTCTCCTCTCATAGCTTTTCGATCTACATCTATTCTTTGTTCTTTTTCAAGATTACGGTATTCATTGTAAATCGTCCAAAATCTTTCAGATTCAGTACTAGTAAGATCAAGTTCACTGGTGATAAAAGCAATGCGCTGTGCTTCTAGTCTTTCGCCACGTTGACCGCGTTCTCCTCGTTGAGCCGTTAGGCTTCCAAGGCATGTAAGTATAATCAGTAGAGAGATTGTTAATACTTTTGTGTTTGAAATCATTTTATTAAATATGTTATTCTTATAAAAATTCTAGTAACTCTTCTTCTGTCAAATCAGTCTGTAACAGTTCTTCTTCGAGATCATCTATATCTTCAGAAATCCAATATAGCTCCTCATCGAATGAAATATCTTCTACTGCAAGATCTGCTAATGATATCTCATCGATATTATATTCCATATATTCCTCTAAGTCTTCTACGGATAAACTAGTAAGCATAGATTCATCCGCTGATACACCATTAATATTATAATTAATAGACCATACACCAGCTACAAGTATAACAGATGCCGCTACCAGCCAAGGAATAGCTCTCTGTACTTTACTGCGAATACTGATCACTTTTGCCCCTTCAGCTTTTTCAATACCTGACATCAAAGTGTCTTCTAGTGTATCAAAGTACCCTTCAGGTGTCTCGTATGGATTCGAGTGGATTTTAGAAGTAAAGTCCTGCTCTAAACTCTCAAAGTAAGTATCAGGTACCTTGTAGCCTCCACTACATATTTCGATATGCCTTGAGAGCTCTGTGCTTATATGTTCTAGTTCTTGTTTTACATTATTCATAATTTCCTTTTTTTATGAAAGCTTCAATTTTCTTGACCGCATGATGATATGACGCCTTTATTCCACCTTCTGTGACACCTAGTATATTGGACATATCTCGGTATGATAAACCATCAAAGTATCTCATATTGAACACTGCCTTTTGTTTTTCTGGCAACGTATAGATGGCTTGAGTCAATCTTAGCTGCGCCTCATTTCCATCAAAATAGCTATCGGCTTGCAAAGTGCGGCCTACATGTTCGAGTTCATCATCTAACGAAGACGTACTTTTTTTACTACGTTTTGACAAAAAGGTAAGGCTCTCATTTGTTGCAATTCTATACAACCACGTATACAACTTTGACTTTCCTTCAAATCGCTCTATACTTTTATATACTTTGATCATCGTATTCTGTAAGACGTCATGTGCATCGTCATGATATTCTACCATTCTTCGTACGTGCCAGTACAAGCGCTCTTGATATGCCTTGAGTAGTAATCGAAAACCCTCCTCTTTGGTGGTAGGATTACTGATTTTAGATAATATGATCTGGTCGTTGATCAATGTATTTATTGTTTGTATGCTTCTATGACTTGCAAAATTATCGAAGGTTTAATCAATATATTTTATATTACCTTTAATCAGTCAAGAATCGTCAATAGAGATTCAAAATATCCTCTAAATCTTACAAGATATGGTGAGAGCAATGTGCCGAGGAGCACTACGTATATTAGGGTGGAAAATCAAGGATCCTTATCCTCATCATATCAATAAAATGATGATTATCGTCGCTCCACATACCTCTAACTGGGATTATGTCCTAGGTCTAGTGTATAAGATCGGTTATGGGATTCAAGTAAACTACTTAGGTAAGCATACCTTATTCCGACCTCCTTTTGGATGGTTTTTTAGATATTTTGGAGGTATTCCCGTAGACCGTAATTCAAGGGCAAATTTTGTTGATACCATCGTCGGACTTTTTAAGAGAGAGGAGAAGTTAACTTTTGTGATTGCTCCAGAAGGCACTAGGAGTAAAGTCAATACATTCAGGAAAGGCTTTTATCACATCTGCCGACTGGCAAATGTACCGCTCATCATGATGCAATTTGATTTTGGAAATAAGGAAATCAAAATACACGAGCCGATCATGATGACAGATAATATGGAAGCAGATTTTGACAAAATTTATTCTTACTTCCGAGGTGTAAAAGGTAAAATACCTGAAAATGGGATCTCTTGATATAAGTCAATACCCTGACACCTGCGATCTTTATTATTTCATAACTTTAGGGATAACTCAAAATAATACTAAATGAAAAAACTTTACCCTCTCCTCTCAGGATTATTTATCGTCGCCATCTTCGGATTGCTCAGCAATAGTGGTGGTCGTGCATCACAATTTGGTCAAGATAATACGGGTTCTCCCATATCAAATGGTACCTGTGCCAATGCAGGATGCCACTCTGCAGGAGCGTTCGATGTAGATCTCGATATAGAGCTCAGAGATGCAAATGGAGCACTTATCAACGAATACGAACCTGGACTCGAATACGACTTAACTATGAGAATCGTGGCTAGCGGTAATCCTAATGGCTATGGTTTCCAAATGGTAAGTCTTGACGATAATAACAATGGGGTAAATGGATTTTCTAACCCTAGCAGCGGTGTACAGATCTCCGATGTATCAGGAATACAATACCCAGAACAAGCAGGTTCTTTAGGCTCAAACGTCGTCACAATGAAATGGACTGCCCCTGCCCCAGGCACAGGAAATGTCAACGTATACGCGGTAGGTAATGCACTTAACGACAATGGATCTCCCGCAGGAGATGGTGTAGGTACTGGATCAGTAACGATTAGCGAAAAGATGACTAGCTCAACGATCAATACTGAAATTGTATCAAGTATCTATCCAAATCCTGTACAAAATGTTCTTCGCGTAGATTATGCCGGTAACGACATCCTTCAATACGACATCTACCCGTTGAGCGGTGCTAAAGTTGCAACAGGATCTATATCAGGATCCTCAAGTATAGATATGTCGGATCAAACGACAGGTATTTATCTTGTTCAGTTTAGAAATAGCAATAATGAACAGCAAACTCTGCGAATTATAAAAGAGTAATAATTATACTTTTATCAGGTACAAAAGGCTAATTCGATTAATTTTGGATTAGCCTTTTTCATGTATTTATAAACGGTGCTTACTCATGTATACTAAAACACAACAGCAGCAGTTTTTTGAACTTTCTAAAAACTTCATAACATCAAAAGCTACAGCACTAGATTATGAAAGTCTTAAAAATGCCTTGATCTTTCATGAGTGGAAATATTATGTAGAGTCTCAGCCTTTGCTCTCAGACTTTGAATACGACCAACTTTACAAACAGCTAGAAGCATTAGAAGCCGTCAACCCAAACATAGTAGCACCTGATAGCCCTACCCAAAGAGTATCCTCTGACCTGACAGCAGATTTCAAAACAGTAGATCATCTCATACCGATGCTAAGTCTAGCCAACTCATACAATGCAGAAGACTTAGAAGATTTTGATCGACAAATCAGAAAACTGACCTTAACAGAAGGCGATATCAACTATACCGTAGAACCCAAATATGATGGCGGAAGCATCGCTCTGATCTATGAAAATGATATGCTCGTAAGAGCTGCCACAAGAGGAAATGGCGCTCAAGGTGATGATATAACTCCCAATGCTAGAGCCATATCTGCAATACCACTAAAAGCAAATTTTTCTAAATATGGCATCCAAAAGGTAGAGCTCAGAGGTGAGGCCATCATCGAGAAAAATAACTTTAGTAATATCAATGCCAAACGTGAACAGCAGGGTTTACAACTGTTCGCCAACCCTAGAAATGCAGCAACGGGTGGTCTTCGTACTAAAGACTCCTCTGAGACTCGAAATCGTGGTTTAGAAGCATTTATTTTCCAAATGGGATATGCCGTGGATGCCGATGGCAATGATATGTTTAGTCAGTTCGATGGTCATTATGAGATCATCAATATGCTGGGTGATTTAGGTTTTAAAATCCCAAAAACAGAAAAGAAAAAGTGTAATAACATCCATGAGGCTAGCGAATTTTGTGCCTATTGGCAAGAACAACGTGATACCTATCCGTACGAAATAGATGGTATGGTAGTCAAAGTAGATGACTTAGATTTACAAGCCAAATGTGGATCTACAGCACATCATCCGCGATGGGCAATTGCTTATAAATTCAAAGCAAAACAAGCAACAACTACACTTGATGATATCGAATATCAAATCGGTAAAATAGGTTCGATCACCCCTGTTGCCAAACTGAAGCCTGTACAACTGGCCGGTGTAACGGTATCTTCTGTATCGCTTCATAATGAAGAATTTATCTTGGGAAAAGACTTAAGAATAGGTGATACCGTGCTCGTTGAGCGAGCGGGCGATGTCATACCATACATCGTCAAAAGCTTCCCAGAGTTAAGATCTGGCACTGAGCAAAAAGTCGTATTTCCATCATCATGTCCAAGTTGCGGCAGTACCCTGATCAAACAAGAAGGCGAAGCCGCTTGGAGATGTGTAAATGCTACCTGTACCGCTCAGATCCTGCAAAAACTCATCTTCCATGTCTCTAAAGATGCCATGAATATCGATGGATTTGGAAAGTCATACGTAGAGCGATTTTATGAATTAGGTTGGATAAAGGACATAAGTGACATCTATAACTTGGACTACGGGGCGATTGCTGGGCTAGACGGTTTTGGAACTAAATCTGCTCAAAAAATCGAAGATGCTATCAAGCATTCTAAGCAAAATCCTATATACCGACTGCTCCATAGTCTCAGCATTCATCACCTTGGTAAAAAAGCATCCAAGATCATTGCTGAGCACATCGATCATGTCCAAGATCTACAAAAATGGTCTCTTGAGCAACTGACAGATATCAAAGATATTGGACCCGTAGTTGCCGAAAATGTTGTTGCATACTTTTCAGAACCTTACAATATCGAGCAACTGCAAAAATTAGAGTCCTACGGTGTCAACTTAAAGCAAACCGAAGCAGATCAACCTGTACAAGTAGCGGATGATGCTCCTCTTGTAGGTAAAACCATCCTATTCACAGGTACTCTAGAGCAGATGAGCCGCAAAGAAGCGCAAGCCCTAGCCGTCAATGCAGGTGCTAAAAATATAAGTGCCGTATCTAGTAATCTAAACATCTTAGTTGTTGGTGCTAAAGCAGGATCGAAGCTAAAAAAGGCTCAAGCGATTGGGACGGTAGAGATTATGACCGAAACGGAGTTTATTGAGTTGATTGGTTGAATAGGTTTATAGAGTTGATTAGTTTATGGAGTTTGGGGTATTAGGGAGCCAGGGTGTCGGGGATTCAAGGTATGGCTTATACCACCTTTTATGAAATCGAAATATCGCGAACTCGAACCTACATAGGTAAGATTCTTATTTTTAGGACACGTAGCACAGAACGTGTCCACGATTTGCGATTTTTTGGACACGTTTTAGAAGATGTGAGTACAAAATTGTAATTCTTGGACATATATTTTGTTTAATCCTCCTTCAGTTAACTGGAAAAGACTTATAATTATCTTTAGGCTGTTGCTAGAAATCACATGTTATGATAAATATTGTTCTTGTTGGAAATGGATTTGATTTGGCCCATGGGTTAAAGACAACATATAATAATTTCATCGAAGCCCACAAAGAATCTCTGAGCTTCAAATTAGACATACATAATCAACTTTACAAAAAAGTCGATTTACATCACAACGGTAAATTCAGATACGAGCCTCTTGGACACCTAATGAGATCTTTTGAAAATAAATTAGATCCGTTTTGGAGTGATTTGGAAGTAAGCTACTTCTCATTTCTAATGAAACATAAAGACCCAGAAGCAATAAATTCTGAACTATGGAAAATTAAAAGCTTACTTTTTCAATACTTGATAGACGAAGAGAAAAATAAAGAATTTATAGAAGCTTACAATTATATATTCAAAATGTTACGTAGGCATGGAAAGACAATTGTCATAAATTTTAATTACACATCTACACTTGATCTCTATAAGGATCATGTAGATGAAATAATTCATATACATGGCGAATTAATGAACCATAGTAATAATCCAATTATATTTGGTTACGCTGCAAATGAAGATGACACCTTAGAATTGTTAAATAAGTCCGACAATCAGTTTTTGCTTAATAGAAAACAATACGAATATCTATCCTCTAATAATTTTGAAAGAATTGTTGCTATTTTGAAGGAATCATCTGAGAAAAACGTATTTCTAATGGGTCATTCTTGTGGTCCATCAGACTCCTTAATACTAAATAAAATATTTAATGATTCGTCAGTTAATAATATTTTCAACTTCTACCATGAGGGAATATATGACCATAAAATAAAACTCATTGATCTGAATAGAACGACTTCGGAAGATATAGGTTTTGATAAATTCAAACCTTTTCCTCGCTGCTTACCAATGCCACAATACGATTCCGACTACGACTTATCCTCGATAGAAGAGTTTATGGAAGTGAATAAAGAGCTTTTGATAGATTCTTCTACTTACGTTGATTAGATTTCTTTCTAAACAGCAACGACCACCAGCAACCAACCCACCAGTCAACTAAACACTATACCGCCACCTCATTATCCCGCAAAGCATCATTCAAACTCACCTTCTTGTCCGTACTTTCTTTACGTTTTCCTATGATTAGAGCGCAGTTGACATTGTAGTTTCCGGCTGGAAATTCTTTGGTATAACTACCTGGGATTACAACTGATCGCTCGGGTACCTCACCTCGATAGGTGATGGGCTCAGGACCTGTGACATCGATGATTCTAGTGGATTTGGTAAGGACTACGTTGGCACCTAGCACGGCTTCTTTTCTGACAATGACTCCTTCTACTACGATAGATCGACTACCGATGAAGCAGTTATCTTCTATGATGGTCGGAGTCGCTTGGAGTGGCTCCAATACACCACCGATACCAACACCACCTGAAAGATGAACATGCTTACCGATCTGAGCGCAGCTACCTACGGTTGCCCATGTATCTACCATCGTACCACTGCCTACATAGGCTCCAATATTGACATAACTCGGCATCATAATAACGCCTGGCTCCAAGAATGCTCCATGTCTTGCTATAGCATGTGGAACTACTCGTACACCTTGAGATTTATAGTCGGTCTTGAGCGGGATTTTATCATGAAATTCGAAAGGTCCGACTTCGATCGTTTCCATTTCTTGGATGGGAAAGTACATGACCACTGCTTTCTTGACCCATTCATTGACTTGCCAACCATCATCTGTAGGTTGAGCCACTCGTAGAGCGCCTTTATCCAATTCTGCAACCACAGCACGTATGGCAGACTTACCATCTTCAGTTTTGAGCTGAGATCTGTCCTCCCAAATATGTTCTATCGTAGATCTTAAAGTATCGTAATTCATCCAAGTATTCTTATGGCTATGATTTGAGCAATAATACCTACTAGAGCTCCTCCGTATATATCGCTTAATCGATGTTGTTTCAATATCAATCTAGATGTAGCTACCAACCCGAATGCTCCTATCACCAGCATCAATATCAGATCAATATGAATCTTGTAACTATGCTGAAACACTTCCAACACAAAGAAATCATAAGTATAGCTCGTCCGCAGGTAAAATATGAAAGCCAATACTCCTGCAATACCGCAAGCATGAAGGCTGATTTTTGAAAAATTATTGATAAAAAAGCACAAAAACAAACCAATCGTGGCTCCCAAAACAAAGGTCACATATGGTGTAGGTATCGTATTATTTGACCTTATATTCATGAATAGCCACAAATAGAATATACCTGTAATGATCAGCGGTCCTATGCGCTCCATCCGATCTTCCATGGTGATACTCTGCACTAATCCTGTAAATCGCAGGGCCACAATAGCCACTAAGGGTAGCAAGATCGTCATAAATACCACTGATATCACAACCAAACCAAATGCACGATCATCTTGTAAAGAGAATAGGTACGGATTAATCAAAAAGATCAGCCCAAGCATATAGGTCAACATGAACAATGGGTGAAAAATCACCGATATGGTATGTGCTATGAGTTTTGTCACTATGGTGCAAAAGTACTTGGTAATATGACGATGTCAAAGAAATGATAGCGATACTACGTTAATAAATTCTCAAAAGTGATAATGATGTAACTTTGAACTAGTCGCTACGTTTTTAGCAGTACATAGATGAGATTAATAATTTACATACTATTCCTACCTTTTTGCTTGCTCGGCCAAGACACTATCACGATGCCCATAGATACGACCAATGAACGTATCGATATCACGAAGGGCATCAAACGGGTAGATTATGTCAATGATCAAATCCTGTACAAAGAACCTGAGACTATTGATGTAGAGCTTCGTGGTCAAATCTATACCGCTCTAGTCACCGATGGCGACACCTTGATATTGGCAGATTTGATGGATGTAAGTATAAGCTCTAAGCGAGAATTTGCCAGTGATGAAGAGTATCGTAAGTATCAAAAATTTAGACGGTATGCCTTGAAAGTATATCCATATGCCAAGGAAGCCATTACCATATTCAGAGAACTAGAATATGCCGAGCAACATCTTAAAAAACGAGATTTTAAAAAAGAAGTCAAAAGACTCAACTCTGAGCTTAAAGAAGAATTTGAAGAACCGCTCAAAAAACTAACTAAACTCCAAGGTAAGATCATGATGAAAATGATCGAACGCGAATTGAACCTATCCATGCATCAATTGATTAGGAAACTGAAAGGTCGTTTTTCGGCATTTACATGGCATAACTTCAGCAAGTTATATAGCTATGATCTGAAAGAGGGCTACGAAAAAGGTAAATACGAGATCTTAGATATCGTACTCCAAGATTTTGACCTATCTTTCGAAATCGATAAACGACAGGATTTAAAGTATATCAAGAAAAAATTTGATGAGCGATAGGCACTCACTTCGATTAGAAGCAAATCAACAAAAACAAGGAAAAGTATCATGGCTCAGCCCATCCAATCTTGCGATAGTAAAATACTGGGGCAAGCATGGAAGACAACTACCTCGCAATGCATCTATCAGTTTTACACTAGATAAGGCTCACTCCAAAACCAGCATCATCTATCAATCGAAATCTGATGTCAACCAAAGTGATATCATCGTAAAATTCCGATTTCATGGCGAGGAGAATGAGGCGTTTGCTAATCGCATCAAAAAGTTTTTCGCTTCGATCAAAGATCAATTTCCATTTATCGATCAACTAGAATTTACTATTGATAGTGAAAATACATTTCCTCATTCGTCTGGTATAGCGTCTTCTGCCTCTGGCATGTCGGTATTGGCATTAGGCTTATGTGATATTGAGCAACAGTTATTTGGTACGTTATCCGATGACTCAGCTTTTTATACCAAAGCCTCCCATGTAGCTCGACTGGGCTCAGGCAGTGCATGTAGATCTGTGTATCCATATATGGCTTCTTGGGGAGTACATCCTGATATCTCAGATTCTTCTGATGAGCATGCTACCGTATTTCAAGACGAACTTCATGATGTATTCAAAAGCTTCCACGATGATATTTTGATTGTCAGTGCAAGTGAAAAATCAGTAAGTAGTACCGCAGGTCATGCACTCATGGAAGGAAATCCATATGCCGCAGCAAGATATCAGCAAGCCCAAGATCGTATGCATGATCTCATGATTGCATTGAAAAAAGGAGACTTACAATCCTTCGGCAAAATCGCGGAAGATGAAGCGCTGACGCTACATGCGCTTATGATGTGTAGTGATCCATCATACATGCTGGTAGAACCCAACACTATTGCCATCATCAATGAACTGAGAGCATATCGTCAGGAGACAAATCATCCCGTTTATTTCAGTCTCGATGCAGGGCCAAACATACATCTACTCTATCCTGATCATATCAAAGAGGAAGTCGTAAAATTCAGAGATGAACGATTGATGCCATTGACTACAGGAGTTTGCATAGAAGACCAAGTAGGTACTGGACCAAAAAAACTAGCATGAGAGTATTACTACTAACCATATTATCATTGATCGGAATCAGATTTGCCATTGCTCAGACCGATGCACATTGTGATGATCCTAAGTTTCATAAAAAAGTAAGCAAACTGGTCTCTGATAACATCAGAACCATCGATGTGGATGATATCAAAAGCGATACTACTGACTACACCCTACTCGATGCCCGTGAATATGAGGAGTATAAAATAAGCCATATCGAAGGTGCAGAATGGATAGGATATGACAATCCTCAGTTTAGAATCCTAAACAACGTGCCGAAAGATCAAAAAATATACATCTATTGCTCCGTAGGTTATCGATCTGATAAGCTTGCGCAAAAACTCGTCAGGAAAGGATATAATAATGTCTACAATGTCTATGGAAGTATCTTCGAATGGGCGAATAGAGGCTACCCGCTCCAAGACATCAATGGTGAGCCTACCCAAAAAGTACATACTTATAACCGAAAATGGAGTAAGTGGGTGAAGAATGAGAATGTGGAAAAGGTTTGGTAGTTTTGACGTAAACGTCAGATATCAGATTTTAGATTTTAGAATGATGAGTGGCTAACCATGGAGGCATTAAGGTCATTTAGAACTTTAATTTATAAACTCGACCCATCATTTCTTTCGTAATCAATCAAGTTTAACCTCAAATGACCTCTGCTCGAAAACGGGAGTACCATCATCCAAGATTCCTTCTAATTGGATCATATACTTTCCTGATAGATCACCAGTCATGATTTGAAAGTCGGCATCTATGGATGGATCTACGAAAGGCTCCCACATTAAGGTTTTTCTTAAATCGGGGACATTAGGGCTTTTTCTTTGATCTTCGATCGTTGGGCTATATATCCTTCTTGCTTGATAGATACCTGGATGTTTTAGTATGATGCTATTCTTCTTTTCGCGGATACTTACATCACCTGTAGAGTTGACGTAGTCTTTCGTGATTATGGAAATAACACCACCCGCTGCTGCCTCACCTAGCGCAGCGCCACCTTGCAATCCACGAGTAACATCTATCAGATATACATTACTAGGATCGATGGTACGGGCAGACTGATCACTGATAAAACTCCCGTTGAGCATGATCCCAGCATATACCTCTTGTGTAATAGAGGCTATTCCTCTGAACTGTACTCGCTTTACGTAAGTGCTAGGGTCTACGCGTATGGAAGCACCTGGTACATATACCCTGATCAGATCATAAATATCAGTAAATCCTGCACCCGTAATCGCAAGATCATCTACCAAAACTTGCTGAGAATTCGTCAATGGTGGTACTCCCATATCTCTATAGATCTGCCGCGTTTTCTTCTTCAGCATTTGGGTTTCAGACTCTCTCGTTGTCTTTACGGTGAAGGCATCCAAATCTATACTCCATTGATCAGCAAAAGCCTCTCTAGCTATTTCCTCTCGATCTTGCATCTCAAAAGCCTCTTGATCTACTAGTTTAGTGAGATTAGCATTTGTTTTTTGAATGGGCTCCAATAGATCGTCATATATATCGATAAACTCCAATTTTACGTTTTTCTTACCGATGCTCTTTCCTTCACCAGCCTTTTGTTTCTTCTTCTTTTTCTCATCATATTCAGAAGCTACAAATATCATTTCTGTAGTGTCCTTCAATTCAAATCCTGAAAAGACGAACATCCCGTTTTCATCCGTAACCTGATTGACGCTTACGAACTTATCTTTATCCAGTATACTGATCTGTACATCCGCCTTGATAGGTTTCTTTTTGCGCTTGTGCAGTGCTCTACCTGCCAAATTGAACTTGTCTTGAGTTGGGAGTTGTATTCCTTTGGTTGCGCCTTTTACGATGTCATCCCATTCAAATTTTCGCCAATAATGAGTCATCATAATAAGGTCTCTTAGGATTCTTGACTTTCTACTACCCATATCTTCGAATAGACTTAGATAGCCCGTTGCACGTCCATCTAGCTCTGACTCCATGAGTAGGTAAGATGTAATAGACTGCCGTTGAGGATTGATGTAATTGATACCGTCATAGTAGACACTCAGATTAAAATCTCCTTCTAGCTTTGGTTTGAGCTGTTCTATTTCAAGACTCAATAGATCTCGTAAATCTGCAACATCTTTACTCAGCTTCAGACTGTATTGACTGCTATCTAGACCGGCATCGTTGAAAACCAAACGTTCTGACCTTGGCAGTCTTTGCTCATCTAAAAGGGTAAAGTGTAAAACTCCACTCGGTAAATCATTTAGCGGTATCAACAGCGACTGCGTATTACCCGTATCTAAGGTTTGCTCCAAAAAAAGTTGTCCTCTTAAGTGACCTAATAAGGTACAGTTTTCAAGGCTTAATCCAGTGCTAGACTGCGCAGTCAAGTTTACAAAACCCTTCTTTTGCATATCTGCCTGTATGACAAAACCAGAAGGCTTGATTTTCGGTAGATTTGCCCAAATCTCATTCCCATCTACATCGGCTTTGATATAAAAATCACCTAATGTAGGCTGCCAATTGAAGTATCCACGACCATTATTCATGGAGCTAAAATCTAGTACTTTTTCGCCATTAGCATTGTAAAGTGACGCGGTTATATCCTTGGCGAAACCATTTTTATCTGTACAATAAAAGGCGACTTTGGTTTCGATCCCTTCTATGAGATCACCACCTTCTGGAAATATCTTTATGTTTGCCGGTATATCTTTGTTCTCCGTCTTTTTCGATTCGTTATTGAGTACTAAAATAGATTTTGAACTTAAATAACTATGATCAAAATTGAGCTGGTACTGTGTAAATGCCCTCAAGCTATGCAGACCAGATACTGCATCTTCCGGTAAAATCAAATCCCCGATGGCTGCCCCATTTTCAACTTTAAGATTTACTCGTTTAAGTTTTTCTCCTTCAGAATTTAAGTAATCTAAATATACCAAAGGCTCTGCTTCTAATCGCTCATGGGTACGTCCATTGCGATAATAGACCTTAAACCATACGGTATCACTTGGAAAATAGTAGTCCCGATCCGTAGCGATATACAGCTTTTCCTCATGAAAGCCGTTGTGATATTTTTCGAAATTTTCTGTAGTGTTTTGGGTATAAAGACTAACATAGGTGAGACAAAAAAACAGCAGCAAATAGAATCTCATGATGGTAGAATTTATTTTCATAACGCGGTCTATAATATCAAGTTTAATTATCCATTGGTCCTTTTCCCAAACATATTAACATAAAGGACTGCAAGTTTTTTTATCCTTTTAGCTGCAACCACTCTTTCAATGCCAAATATACTCCATTAGTCCAACCAAAACCGTCCTGTACTGGATATTCGCCGCCTCCAGCTTCTAGACTAAGATCTTCAACATTGTACTTTTCCACGAACTTGCCAGTGTTGTTATAGACTCGTTCATTCAAAGAAGTCCATCGAGTTGCTATCGATCTTGCCAGATCATGGTGGCCATATTTTTCTAATCCAATGACGGCAATCCATTGCAGTGGTGCCCAGCCGTTTGGAGCATCCCATTGCTGTCCTGAGTGAATCTCTGTGGTCACTATGCCACCCTCTTTGAGTAGATTGTTCTCTATATATTGAGCTATGTGATACGCCTGTGTCTCTGTCGCTAATTCAAAAAATAAAGGATATAGCATTGCCGCTGAAGGCACATCTTTATGAGCTTTATTGACTACATCATAATCCAGAAATATCTGCTTCTCCGCGGACCACAACCATTTGTGTATGGCTTCTTTTCGCTGGTTAGCGGTGTCTTTAAATGCAGCTGCTTCGTCGTATTTCGCTTCCAATTCATAAGTCCTGGCAATCGTAAGTTCGAGGTGGTACATCAAGCAATTCAGGTCGATAGGGATGATATCTCTACAACGAATCGTGCCAAGATCTTTCGAATCATCCATCCATCTACTGCTAAAATCCCACCCTGATTCGCATGCTCCTCTTAGATGTCTCCATAGTACTTGAGCAGGACCTTTATCTAAACCTTCAGCCAACTCTACATCCTCCACATAGGACTCTTGCCGAGGAATCGGTTTATTATCAGAATAGCGATTGAGCATATTACCGTCTGGAAGCAAAATCATTCGCATATCATGATGATCACTCGTAGATTTCGTCCAAAATTGATATTCTTTGAGTAGTTGTGCTTGATACTTTAAGATCACTGCATCACCTTCTATTTCAGCTAATAAAGTGATCATTCTCGCAAAAAATGGAGGTTGCGATCGTCCTAGAAAATAACTTCTGTTTCCATTGGGTATGTAGCCAATGGTATCAATAAGATCTGCAAAGTTTTGGATCATACTTTCTATCATGGCGACCTCACCACTTACTCGTAGCCCTTCCATAGTGAAATAACTATCCCAATAATAGATTTCTCCGAATCGTCCACCGGGCACTATGTAGTCGTGCTTCAACGGAATGAGGCTACTTCCTTCAATGTCTTTATCTGCCTGCCTCTTCAGGACTGGCCACAATGCTGAGATGTGTTGTTCTGGGTTATGATCAGGATTGTGCTGAAAACTGGAGTCTTCTACATTGAATATTTCAAAATGGTTTTCCACAAATACTTTCAGATCAAAACCATCCTTCTGATATTCTTCTTTATAAGCATTCAAAATAAAGCTTGCGCCAGCCTTGGGTGTAGAGTCTACAAAAGTCTTCGAATCAAAAAAAATTCCACTAAGTTGGACTGCTTCGAATAGTGGTCCAAATATTTCATCAGGTGCTTTGATCATGAAACTACAGCTCTTTGATTGATAAATCGATTGAGCATGACTAAAGCTAAAGCCAATAATGCCATAGGTATAAGAGACATATAAAAGGCTGTGACTCCATCAAACTTATCGAATAATGACCCGGTGATAATAGAACCAAATGTACCTCCAAGGGCCGAAAACACCACAATCAAACCCGACATGGAGCTATGTAAATGCTTTGGTAAACTACTCAAGATCACAGAATTAATAGTTGGATATATCGGTGCTAAAAATAGACCCATCAATGGAAATATATAAGCAATCAATGGCGCATTCCACCAATTGGTATCTTCATTTACCAACGCAGAATTAGTCAATGGTAGATTGATCAAAACACAAGCAGCAAGTATAATCAAACAAACGATACAGAATCTGAGCCAATGAACTTTCTGGAGTACGAATCCGGATAATATCCTACCGATAGCGAATGCTCCGGCTAAGATGGCCCCCGCTTGAATGCTCATACTGGCAGGAACCGAGATTACATCTTTGTAAAAAGTAGGTGTCCAGGTTTGAAAACTTTGTTCGATCAAAACGAATAAGAAAGCACTCGCTAAGAAGACAAGTACAAGAGGTTTCGCAATCAACTTCATCATCTCAAAAAAGTCATTTTCTAAGTTGGACCCCTCCAGTTGTGCTTCAGACTCATCTAATGGTGATAGAAACAGCAATACTAAAGCACCGATGGACATCAAGCCTAAATACCAATACATGGATAACCAAGCTGTGGAATCTGGATTATTATCATCCACAAATAGTGATATGAACAGATTACCAAATAAGACTCCAATCATAAAAGTGCCTTCAACCCAACTCATCAAACTACTATGCTCTTTTTGAGAATCGGAGATCAGTCCTATAATTGAAAAAACAGAGATTTTAATAATGGCAAACGAAACACCAATTACTGCAAACAAAAGCTTGAAATACCAAAAGTCATCCGCAATGACCGGCATTGCAAAACACATCAATGCTACCAAGGATAGCCCCAGCAGCATCCCCTTCTTGATCCCTAATCTTGGAAGCAAAGAGGCTATAAAAAACGAGGCAATCGCAATGGGTAAATCTTTGAATGCTTCTAAAACACTAGCTCCCGTTTCTGATACTCCAAAATTTCGTTGTACCTGAAGAATGACCGCTCCAACACTATTGAGCAGTATGGCAAAAACGAAATAATTGAGAAAGAGGGATATTTTGATTCCAAGGTTTTTCATGAGTTGGTTATTAGTCCGCTATGAAAATACAATTCTTTGAGGTTTTAATCCTAGACGTTTTCTTGTCGAGCTTGCTCGCCTCGCTGCAAAGCGGGTGGAGACATTCTTTAAAGCAAAGAGCTAGGGTAACTTTTACTTATTTCATTTAACCATAGAGGCATCAAGTTCATAGAGTTTTTTGAGTAGGTTCAAAACTCATATTAAATATGCTTCAATCAACTAGCTCTTTATACAACAAAGAACATCCACCATAAGCGAGACCAGCATGAGTATAGAGCAATTTTCTCAGTTTACCTTCTAAATCGAAATACTATTAACTAGCCACAGACAACTAGTTAACTAGATGTCCTTCAAACTCAATCCTATCCGCTTTCTTGCCAAATCCACTTCCATCACTCGGACCATGACTTTTTGATTGACTTTAACGACCTCCGCAGGATCAGATATAAAGCGATCAGCCATTTGGGAAACATGGATCAAGCCTGATTCTTTGATACCGATATCAACAAAAGCTCCAAACTTGGTCACGTTATTAATGATGCCAGGGACAATCATACCGGATCGAATATCTTGGATAGATTGAACTCCCTCTGCAAATGAAAACATTTGTGCGGCACCTCGAGGGTCAAGCCCTGGTTTTTGTAATTCTTTGATAATATCCTGAAGCGTTGGTATTCCCACATCTTCGCTTACATAATTTTTCAGTGGAATAGTACGGAGCAAATCACCATTAGAAATCAAAGATTCCAATGCATGTCCTTGATCTTTTGCCATTTCTTTTACCAAATCATATCGTTCTGGATGAACACCCGTATTATCTAGTACATTTTTCCCATTTCGAATTCTTAAAAAACCTGCGGATTGTTCGAAAGCTTTCTTCCCCATCCTTGGGACTTTCATAAGCTGTTTGACACTATCGAAAGCACCTTCCTCTTGTCTATAATCCACTATATTTTTGGCTAAAGTCGGACCTAATCCTGAGACATATGTTAATACATACTGAGAAGCCGTATTGAGGTTGATCCCAACTTTGTTGACACAGCTCAAAACAGTATGATCTAGGTTTTCTTTAAGCTTTTTCTGATTGACATCGTGTTGATACTGCCCTACTCCTATGCTTTTAGCATCTATTTTCACTAGCTCTGACAATGGATCTGCAAGCCTTCGACCTATAGAAACAGCTCCACGAACCGTAACATCTTGATCAGGAAATTCGGCTCTGGCAACATCAGAAGCACTATAAATCGAAGCGCCACTTTCATTGACCAAATAAACTTCCACTTTTTGATCCAAGTTCAGCGTTTTAACCCATGCCATGGTTTCTTTTCCCGCCGTACCATTACCTATTGCAATGGCTTCGATTGCATATTTTTTGACAAGCTTGATAATAGTTTCCCCACTGTCTCGAAGCTTAGACTGCGGAGGATGAGGATAGATCGTAGTATTATATAATAGAGCTCCTTGTGCATCTAAGCAAACCAATTTGCACCCTGTACGATAACCTGGATCAAGCGCCAAGATCGATTTCGTACCTAGAGGTGCCGCCAGCAAAAGTTCTTTCAAGTTATCTGAAAAGACCAAGATAGCTTCGTCATCAGCACGGTCTTTGATAATCTTTCTAAATTCATTTTCTATCGATGGTAGTAAAAGGCGTTTGAGACTGTCCTTTATCGCTTCAATGATATACTCTTCACTCATGCTGAAGCCTTTGATATAGAAACCTTCAATCCGCTGTTGCAATCGATCGGTGTCAACTCCAAGTTTTACACGTAAAAGCTTCTCTTTTTCTCCTCGAAAAACCGCTAAAACTCGATGTGAAGGAACTTTTTTAATATGCTCCGAATAGTCAAAATAGTCTTTGTATTTCGCAGCCTCATCTTTCTTCTTTGCAATCACCTTACTGGAGAGTGAAGCATATTTTTTGAAAGAATCTCTGACAATATCCCGAATTCTAGAATTCTCATTGATCCATTCGGCAATGATATATTGTGCTCCTTGGAAAGCTTCTTCAACTGATTTTATAGGACCACGAACATAGCGTTTCGCTTGTTGGGCTATATCATTATGACGCTGCGACATGACCATTTTAGCCAATGACTCTAGCCCTTGCTCCCTAGCAATAGTAGCCTTGGTCTTTGCCTTCTTTTTATACGGTAGATATAGGTCTTCCAATACGATAGCATCCCATGTATCATT
Source organism: Saprospiraceae bacterium (assembly GCA_020629715.1). Classification (GTDB taxonomy): domain Bacteria; phylum Bacteroidota; class Bacteroidia; order Chitinophagales; family Saprospiraceae; genus JAHDGW01. The sequence goes on along the minus strand of JAHDCU010000006.1, from coordinate 85,651 downwards.
AATTTTAGCCTTAAGCCCATGGGTCAATTGACCTTGCTCTTCTATAGCTTTTAGAATAGTTTCTTTACGTTTAATTAAGTCTTGAAAAGCCTGGTAAGCACTTTGTATTCTTCGGATGTCTACTTCATCTAAGTTTCCCGTTTGTTCTTTTCGATATCTCGCGATGAATGGTACAGTTGCGCCATTTTCAAGGAGTTTTATGGTTTTATTGACTTGACTAAAATTCAAGCCCAGTAGTTCACTTACCTTCTTATTGATCATGAAGTAACTATCATTTTTGTAGTCGCGAAAAGTACATCATTAATTGCAAAAATCTTACTTAAAGTCGCAAGCAATTATTTGGCAACTAGTTTATCAAGCATGGCGAATCTCATTGATCTAACTTTTTAAAAAAACAAGACTATGAGACTATTACTAATGATTAACACAATTGGATTATTTACCCAAATCACTCTGGCTCAAGTTACATTAAGTTCCAAAATAACAGAAGCCACTGTATACCAAAAAGGCGCTTACGTTACTAGGGAAGCAAGCTTAGCAATTTTTCAAAATGAAGAGCAAATTATTCTAGACTCTATCCCAAAAGAGATAGACCTGAAAAGCATTCAAGTATGGGCAGATAATGACATTCAGATAAAAAGTATCACCCAGCGTTATGTCAAAAGTAATTATGGTCAAGCCGATTCTGTCAGATACTGGAATCAAAAAATACAGGAACTTACCGATACTATAGCTGCTGTAAATAATTTAATTTATATCAAAAACCTTCAAATCAATACAATCGAAGATAATAACGATCTTGACACCGAACATGGAACAGACTTAAACCTTGTAGAACAAGCGAATAGCCTTTATCAAACAGATCTAGCCAAGGTATACCAGCAACGTCAAGCGCTAGAGTTGAGTCTTAGATCAATTACTGATCAGCAACGAAAGATTATTGATAAAAAATATTACTATCGACATCCACAGAATACTCACTTACAGGTTGTTGTCTCCTTGCAATCAAATAGACATATCGATGGTAAGATCTATTTGAAATATTTCATCGATAATGCAGGTTGGAGTAGCTTTTATGATCTTAGGGTACGTAGAAATGGTAATTCGTATTTAGATCATAAAGCCTATGTACGTCAAAATACAGGTGAACGTTGGGATAATATTAAGATCCAACTTTCCAATAAAGAGATAAAAGAATTACAAAAAAGTAAACGCCCTAATCCATTGCACTATGGTTTTAAAAGATTAGCTCCCACAAGTAAGCATTATATAAGAGGTATGGTAGTGGATGATTCAGGTGAACGATTAATAGGTGCTAATATTTGGGTAAAAGGAACAAATAATGGAACCAGCACCAATATTGACGGGCTCTTTATACTTAACAATGTAAAGCCAGGGGCAACTATAGAAATAACATATACCGGCTATAATACCATCATTAAGAAAGCCAAAAAGGATATGACTATCGTCATGAGCGAAGGAGTCCAATTAGGAGATCTTGTCGTAACAAGAAGTGCCACCAGTATTGGTTATAAACCAAAGAAAAAAGAAATTAAACGGAAGGCGGTGTACGTTGATTATCAAAATGCATTTAATCACAAAACTTATCGTCTTGCTGGTACATATACGATTCCAAGTGATGGGCAGAATCATGACGTTCTGTTATTCAATCATGAAATCAACCCAATTGAGCAGTATTATACAGCACCCGTAGTGTCTAACGATGTTTTCTATCAATGCGGAATCACCAATACTGATTCTCTTGGACTAACGGATGGAAAACTTAATATTTATAATAGTGGTGTTTTTTCAGGTATTTCGTCCTTGAATATCGATAAGCTGACTGATACCCTTTGGATAGAGATGGGCATAGACGAGGACTATTCTATAGAACGTATTAAAAACGAAAATAAGAGTCTTATAGATGAAAAACGCAGAGATCGAGTGGCTCATCATTACTACGAAATCAATATCAAGTCGAGGAAAGAGTATGCTACAAGTATCATCGTAGAAGATCAACTGCCGACGAGTGATCATGAAGATATCGAAATAAGCCTAAAAGAAGATATTAGCCAGCCCTATCAAAACGATAATGGGATTATACGTTGGAACAAGAATATCCCAAAAAATGGAAAACTATCTCTAATCAATGCATTTGAAGTAAAGTATCCAAAGCATTTAAGAATAAATGAATACTGATGATTCTGACCTGAAGAGCACTTCTTCTTTGTATATTTCTAAAATGATAAGATTCTTATTTCTTCTGTTAGTGTTTTCATTTTTGAATTCCTGTGGTAATACCAAGAAAACTCAACTTATTGATGCTTTCGACTCTTTGTACTCAGGTATCATCAATGAGCAATATGATGAGGTCTACACATCGCTAACACCCGAATCACTGCAATACATTCAAAATCTTTACCAAGCCAGAAAAGAAGGGTTCAATGCTGTTTTTGACTTGGGACATGAAACTAGACTTCCCTATGTGACTGCTTTTGCAGCAGCCAAAATTGGAGATACATCAACTATAGAAAAAGACTTCTTTAAATATCTCTGTTTGCAAGACATCTCAATCTTCAGTTGCTACAATACGTACCAGTATGTAGAAAGTAAAACAACCTTCAACCCTACTCCATTCGTGGCAATCTATAAAGATTCTGAGCACGGTAAAAGCCTAAGTTATCTGCGCTGGGTAGAACAAAATGATGGAAGCTTTCTGCTTGATCTTATTTATACACTGCAGCAAGAAGAAAAGCTTCAAAAGTCTTTATACGCGGATGATCTCCAAAGCTTATCAAAAGGAAATGTCGTTGCCCAAATAGAACGTTTGTATAAGAGTAATTTTGTTAAAGAGCTCAATGATTTTGATTACCATAACCTTGTGAAAGAACGTAAGTCTTCTCTTAATTAAAATCATTACCGGATGAAACTGAATCTAATCAACTACGCCTTAATCTCTGTACTACCACTATTAATCGGTTATTTCTGGTACATAAGAAACAAGGTAATTGCTGGAGTTTTTAAGCTCGATCATGAGGTAATGAGCTTAACACCTTCAATAGGTAAAGTGGTTTGGTTATACTTGTCGAGTCTGGCCCTATGTTTCGGTTTTGTAAACTTAGTCATCCATCAAGTGGGCTTTTATGAACTCTTTTTCACAGATATCATGATGGGAAGTGAAGAAGCAGTACAAATCACACAAGACTTCTTATCTAAATATGGAGATAAGCACCGTCACTTTATGCATGGCGTTTTTCATGGTGCCATCCTATCTGTTTTCTTAGCACTTCCGTTTATAAGCCTGTTTGGCTTTTTACAAAAACTCAGCACTAAAGAACTATTCTATCATTCTAGCTACTGGCTCATTACTTGTATGCTCACTTGTGGCTTGATCGCTGAGTTTGTATAGTTATTTGAACTACTCTAAATTTATTCCATAAAAGAAACAGGATGGTGATTTCTACGTTCTAAAGTTTTAGATATTCATTATGCGACATTACAGATCTCAGATCGAAGCTTTTTTCAACGAAACTATGGATTTGCTGTATCCGGAGCGATTAGCAGTAGGCTATGATCGAGCTTCTGATTCATCTATCAGAGCTAAGCTCTTATCACTTTTAGCATTTCCTCTGATACAAGCTGATTTCAATACTGAACAGATTGTACAGCAATTTATGGATCAACTCCAAGGCGTCAAATCAAAACTAGATCAAGATATTCTGGCAACCTACGATGGCGACCCAGCAGCGGTAAATAGAACCGAAGTAATCTTAGCGTATCCAGGTTTTTGGGCCTTATCGGCATATAGAATTGCCAATGTATTGTATCAAATAGAGGTTCCGCTAATACCTAGAATTATAACAGAAATCGCTCATAGTTGTACGGGAATAGACATCCATCCCGGTGCCCAAATCGGTACTCATATGTGCATCGATCATGGTACTGGGATTGTGATTGGTGAAACGGCCATCATAGGAAACCATGTGAAACTATACCAAGGAGTGACACTGGGAGCTTTGAGTATTCCAAAGCATAAGTCTAAAGAAAAAAGACATCCTACGATCGAAGATCATGTGGTAATCTATGCGCAAGCAACCATCCTTGGAGGAAAAACAACCATTGGAAAGCATTCTATCATAGGTGGAAATGTTTGGATTACGCAAAGTGTTAAGCCACACTCTAAGGTTATTTATGCCGGATGCCCACAAGAAGTTGAATCCAATGATAAATCCATAATTTTCAGTGCATGAGTATTCTAAAGTTAATCGGTAATACACCTTTAGTAAAACTAAAGCCACGTTTCGAAAATGATCCAGTGCAACTTTATACCAAGCTCGAAGGGAACAACCCTGGAGGTAGTGTAAAAGATAGAGCTGCCTACTATATGATCTCAAAAGCATTGGAAAACGGCTCTTTAACGTTATCTGACACAATCATAGAAGCTACTAGTGGGAATACCGGTATTGCATTGGCAATGATTGCTGCTCACTATGGTATCAAGATCAAACTAGTGATGCCCGAAAATGCGACTCCAGAACGGGTAAAAACGATGCAAGCATATGGTGCAGATGTCATATTGACTCCTGCTGAAAAAACCATAGAATACTCAAGAGCCTATGCCGCCGAACAAGCGGATAAAAATGGATATATCATCCTAGATCAGTTTAATAACCCAAATAACAAACTGGCACATGCTGAGACTACAGGTCCTGAAATTTGGAAAGATACCAATCATCAGATCACTCATTTTGTATCATCCATGGGTACTACGGGTACGATAACAGGCACCTCGACATTTCTCAAATCTAAAAACCCTGATATTCAAATTATTGGTGCTCAACCCAAAGAGGGAGATCGAATACCAGGAATTAGAAAATGGAGTCCTGAGTTGGTCCCTAGTATTTTCGAACCCTCAAGAGTAGATAAAACCGTTGATGTAAGTCGACAAGATGCAGTACAAGCTGCCCAAGAATTAGCTCAAAAAGAAGGACTTTTCGTAGGTATCAGTAGTGGCGGTTCTTACCATATTGCCAAACAAATACGAGAACAGATTTGTGAAGGAATCATCGTATTTATCAGTTGTGATCGAGGTGATCGATATTTGAGCTCTGATTTGATTGAAAAAATATAGAAGATGTCAAATAATACCCTACTCGTAGACGAACGCCAAGCTGATCTTGGAAACTTCCTCGTTGGAAGGCTTCTTCCTTTTCGTAAAAAGCGACAGGTGGGTCCATTCACCTTTATAGATCACATGGGACCATCGACTTTAGGCAATTGTAGTTATATGGATGTGGATCAGCATCCGCATATTGGTTTAAGTACATTGACCTATTTATTTGAAGGAGCGGTAGAGCATCGTGATAGCATTGGCAGCGTAAAGGTGATTGAACCTGGAGACGTCGGTTTTATGACGGCAGGTAGTGGCGTAACCCATACTGAGCGAACACCGCAAAATATGAGATCTGGTGAAGCTTTTACCATGCACGGGTATCAAATATGGGTGGCGCTACCTCATCATTTAGAAGAAATGGAACCACAGTTCGATTTCTATGATAAATCTCAATTACCTTCTACGGAACTCAATGGATGCACGATCAGAGTGGTGGCGGGTAATGCTTTTAGAATGAGTGCTCCCCTTCAAGGCTTTTCTCCAATGTTTATGGTCGATATCAAAACCGAAGAAGCTACTACTCTTTCGTTAGGGGGTGCAATAGAAGGTGAAGTTGCTTTTGTGATTGTAAAAGGACAAATTCAAGATGGCGAACATACAGTGAATGCTGGTCAAATGCTCATCAGCAAAACAGACGATCAATGTGAAATTTGCTTAGATCAAAACACTCAAATACTTTTGTTTGGAGGCCAACCACTCGAGAAAGAACCGTTGCTCATGTGGAACTTCGTTTCTTCCCGTAAGGAGCGATTACTACAAGCCAAGGAAGATTGGAAAAACCATAAGTTTCCAAAAGTTCCTGATGATGATACGTATATTCCTATGCCAGAACGGAAAAAGTAGTTTAAGCCAATCAATTCTATATTTACTTTACATTTTCATGGTAGATTATGTTTATTTACCATGAAAAACTAAAGCGTAACTTTCGTTTTTCATGGTTCTTACTACTAAAGGACTAAGATGTTGTTCCTAAATAAGGATAACATTTTATCATAAAGAGCCTGATTCTATCAATTCACAGTAAAAGTCTTTCGATCAACTCCCACTCCACTGATCGTCATTTTATTCCAACCACTGGGAAGCTTTGATGGCTTTTGAATAATACCCCGTTCACCGAAGTGTAAACCACCGAAACCCGTCAATACCGCTTGTAGCATTCCCCCTGCTCCGGTAGCAAAATAGGGGTTAGTACCACCAGCAGTCTCTGAAATTACGCCGAAAGGAGGTACTTCATTTCGCTTGTAACTATAGTCAAACATCTCTCCTGCTCGCTTTGTATCACCTAGCTGATTGTAAAGTGTTGCTAGTATCGCAAAACCCATCGCTGGGCCCGTTGGAGACATTCTAGGTTCGTAGTATTTCAGATCTTTTTTGACTTGCTCTGGATCCGTGATTACATAAAGAGGATGTGCCAATAGATTAACATCTGCTTGCTTGATTTCTTCTCCTTTGTAGGTGGCATGCTCTGCAGTAACGCCGTCTTCCATTTTCAAAATCGGAATATTTTCAGCAACATGATTCCAATCTGGATCTGCTTTTTTATCTAATACCATTGCAGCTTTCGTGGCGTTTTGTAGATTTAAAATCGCCACTGCATTCGTAAAAGCATTGTTATCTACATTTTCCGCCCATTCGTCCGCCGCTACCACATTGACGATGTCATATTTGCCAGGACCATTTCGCTCTACTCTACTCGTCCAATAGTCCGCAGTTTCTCGCAGTACAGGCCATGCTCGGGTTTCTAGCCATTCTTGATCTTGAGTAACTTCATAGTACTTCCAAAATGCCCAAGCTACACAACCTGTGATATGGTGCTCAAATGGTCCTGTCAAAGCCCAAACAGGTGTATCTTCTGAGCCATCTCCCGCAGATTCCCAAGGGTACATGGCTCCATCATATCCATGTGCAAATGCATTTTGTTTTGCGGCCTCTAGTCTTTCATATCGATATTCTAGCAACGATTTTGCAATATCTGGTTGCATCATCAATAATGGTGGATACATCCAAAGCTCCGTATCCCAAAAGACATGTCCGTTATATCCAAGTCCTGAAAGTCCCATCGGTGAGAGACTAAATGCAGTCCCTTTTCGAGCGAATGAGTAAAGGTGGTAGAGAGCAAATCGAATATCACGAGTCAAGTCATCCCGTCCTTCAATTACGATATCACTCTGCCAAAGATCTTCCCAAGCGTCTTGGTGTCTTTTGATCAATCGATCCGTACCCTCCAAAATTGCATATATATTGAGTCGCTCTGACTCATTATGAGGATCTTGATAGGTAACGGAAGAACAAACTGAAGACACTACACTAAAGCGATAGGTTTCTCCTGCTTTTAGCTTCTTTTTGAATTTCAAAAACTGTCGATTGTAGTCCCAATCCTCGTGAATCAGATGAGGATGATCGTGCATATCTTCATCGAAGATAAAGCTCGATGTTGCTGACACTACATATGCGCCAGACGGACTATCACCTACAGAACTCATCAAAGGAATCTTCGCATGTGGTCGATCTATGATTTGATATAGCTGTTTCACATTATTGATATGATTCGGCGCTTCTATAATGGCAATTGGCATAATCTCTACATCTTTTTTAGCCTTTACCGTAATCACATGTAATGAATTATATGGTAAATGTCGAAGAGACATCATTTCAGAGCTGACACTTACTTGATCACCGACATCGAATGTTGTCACCAATGAGGCCTTTTTCATATCCAAAGTCTGCGCATAGTTTTGGATCATTTCTCGATTGATGTAATGTCCATCTACGGCAAAATCCATATTCACATGGTTGAATACTTTAAGGATATTAGATACTCGACCTCGTTGATAGTAGTCATATACGCCGTTGAGAATCACATCTTTGACCTTTAAAGGTTCAGGAGAGGATACTAGACCTACCATTCCATTCGCTACTGTAACCCCATAGTAATTATTCGGATCTATATTCTCTGCTTCGACTTGCCAAGTGGATTGGGCAGTTAAGTGGAAAGCTGAAAGTAGAAAGAGCAGTGTTAGAAGTTTTTGGTTTATTAGGTTGATAGAGTTCATCAGTTGAATAGGGTTCTATTTTATGGATGTTCGATTCCTGAACTTACGGAAAAAGTGGATTTTAACTGGCACAGATTTACAAATGTTTTTGATATCGACTGGAGCGGAGATAACTTTTAAATACTGACTATTGGGTGTTATCAACTTATACTTTTTTTGTTTAAAAGATTTCTCGCTCCGCCTTTGGCGAGACAAGTAAGCTCGATATGAAAAGGAGAATTCATCCTAGTTTTTTGATTTGATTACAACCTTACGATTTGTAATGGTATAAATGATCAGAGCACTCTTTATTTGAGTTTAAATAATATTCTTAACATGAAAAAATTATCAAACCTTATCTCTAAACATTCCAAAGTTTTACTTTTAGCTCTATTGCTATGTATAATGATCTCCATTGGAAGAATTGATTTAGCTTTGCTCTGTTTATTCAATTTTGTTAACAAAAAATGCAAACCTTCACAGAGTCTAACCTAAAATTCACCTTTCCCAACGCTTGGGAAGTCATCAAATACGATGAGCATCGATACTATCGAGCGTTATCAGGTTCGGATTTTAGTGGGGTAGATTTTGCAGGGATTTATGATGGGAAAGCTTATTTCATAGAAGTCAAAAACTATACGCAATATCAAAAGGATGAGCCTTTAGATCTTAACGAGATTACCCAGAATTTTTTGGAGAAGATCACAGATACACAGAGACTTTTATCTCTGATCAATAGGTATCATGAACGGAAATGGCTCTATCGATTAGTCAGAAACCACAACTTCTTGATGCGTAGGTTCTTTAAGCATTGGCTCTTTTGGAAGCGCTTATTTGAGTATGAGGCTGGTTTTGTATTTATCATCCGATGTGCTCATCAGGATGCCGCTTTTTTTGACAAAATACATAAAGAACTGATCCTATTTCATTCAGAGAGTTCTGTACAGTTTATCATAAATCAACCAGATAAACTAACCATACTAGGTTTTGAAATATTTGACTCTTAATTCTTTTTTGTTACCAAGTAATGCGGGCCATCATTGCATATCACTAAGTAGCTAGTGTCATCTATTTTTATAATTTGTCTTGGTACCGCATCTTTGGGTAAGCCAAGACTACTTAAGGTATTATAGGGACGACCATATTCGGTCTGAATTGAAGCACCAGCATTAGCCATCTGCATACCAAACTCGGTTAAATAACTAGTCTCATTACCTACAAAAAGAATCTCACTTTTAGTCGGATCTAAAAGCATATCTTGGATTGGCGATCGCTGAGCAAAATCAGGAAGTGGGACGGCTTCAAAAGACAATGAATCAGTGCTCACAAACATCATGGATCTATTTTCCTCAAGAGTTTTAAGTTCTACAGTAAGTTCTGGATTGAGCTTTAGGTCTTCAAAAGACTGAACTTTGCTATAGTGTACGTATGATTGGAAAGATTTCCTAATCAGAGGTAATTGGGCACTCATCATATCCAATGATGCAAAAGGTTTTTTGACACCAAAGTAGTCATGAAAAATGATCGGTTCTGTCTGACCATTACCATCGTAATCTCCTACATGGAGTTCTACCGGATGATCCGCAGTAGCTTTCCATTTGAAGTTTTCACCTATATTACCTGCAAGTATATCTAGTTTACCATCCGAGTTGATGTCCTCTAATAATACACTATTCCATAGGCCTGATGTTTGATCTAGACCTATCTCATTTGATATATCTTTAAACTCTGTGCCATTAGTGTTTTCATATACTTTGATGTCCATCCAGTCTCCGACTACCACAAGGTCAGGATCACCATCTCGATCCATGTCCCCCCAGCTCGCATCTGTAACCATACCCATCCGCTGTTTCATAGCAATTTCGACTCCAAATCCCTTTTTGTTTTTCAATATGAATGAAAAGGGTGAAAGACCATATGATCCTGGAATAGATCTAGCTCCTACAAAAATATCATCGAACCCATCTTTATCAATATCTCCAATGGATACACATGACCCATTGGTATGCGGTAGAGATATAGGTAGTCGCTTAAGATTACCTTTACCATCATTGAGATAAATGCGATCTTCCATGAGTTTATCCAATTCTTTAAGATCTCCTCCACCGCTGACTACATAAAGATCTAGATCTCCATCTTTATCAAAATCTAACACGGCCGCATCCACGTCTTCATATTTGGCATCTACTCGAAAGTCTTTGTTATCCGCTCTTTTATACTCTCCATTTGCTAATCCGATGAATAGAGCGGGTTCCTGATACCTTGCCCCTCCAATAAATATTTCATTGATACCATCACCCGTAAAGTCAGCAGCAACAGCTGTAGGTCCTTCTGTCGATAATCGCTCTGGTATCAGCTTTTCTTGGTTATAATCTGTAAATGGACTTTCGACATGAGTCGCTGGGAAAACACTAGTAATATACTTGTCTTGAGAAATATTTTCAATTGTTGCGTTCTGAACTCCCTTTGCTTGTTTTTGAATCGTAATTCTAGTATCTATTTGTGGATTTTCCAATTGTTGATAAGATCCATCCGGCCATATAACATCTATGGATTCGATATTTTCTACCACGCCTAGCCCAAAGAAAATATCATGAGTACTTGAGGACTGATATCCTCTTACTGTTTCGTATGGTTTAGTGATAGTTTGGTCATTATATTTTATAGATACTTGGCTTCCTTTTAAGGTATAGTTGCTTACCGTATCTATAAGCGATATACTTATGTAATGCCCCGAACTATTGCTTAAATTTTCAAAAATTGAAGAAGGATCGTTTATATTGTTAATGACTAAATCCAGGTCACCATCTTGATCAAGATCAGCGTATGCGCTTCCATTTGAGAAACTCGGAGTTCCCATACCTGAGTCACGAACGTCTGAGAAATTGAGTCGTTCATTTTGTAAAAACAAGACATTGTACAGCTTTTCAGACGGCATGACATCTAGTGCTTTTTGAAGCTGTGCTCGATCTAGTTTTTTAGTTGGATCATTGCCTTGTTCATTGAGATATTTGATATAATCTAGATCATTTGGTCTCTTGACAATACCATTGGAGATAAAAATATCTTCTCGACCATTATTATCAAAATCTTGAATGAGTGCTGACCAGGACCAATCTGTTGCATAAGTCGAAGTCACCAGCGCAATATCATCAAAGCCTGTATCGCTACCCATCAACATATGATTACGGGCATATTGTGGCTCATATCCAAAGTCTTCTCTGATCTTAAAAATCTGGTCAGTATCTTCTCCTCCCGACTTCAAAGCAACTTCACTATCATATGGCAGCATATCTGTAGCAAATAAATCAATATATCCATCGCGATCAATATCTGCCGCATCTACTCCCATGGTAAACTTGGTGCTATGGTGCAGGTATTCCTCGAAAGACTCCGTAAATGTTCCGTCTTGATTATTGATGTAGATATAGTCATTTTCATGGAAATCATTACCTACGTAAATATCTTGCCAGCCATCTTGATTGACATCTAAAATAGTAATGGCCAAGCCATAGCCTAATGCGCTAGAATATATACCAGACTGCTCTGTGACATCTACAAATTTGGCTTCTGAATCATTGAGTTTATTTTCGTATAATCTGTCACCTGATAGCGGGTCTTTTTCCTTTCTTTTTCTTGTTTTACCATAACTCCTTACAGAATGGACTGAATGATTGAGCAGATACATATCCAAATCTCCATCATGATCGAAATCTATAAATGCGGCCTGTGTAGAATATCCTGAAAAATCTAATCCATATACTTTTGCTGACTCTATAAAGCCTTTTCCTTCTTGATTGATATAGAGCTCATTATGGACTGCCTCTCCACTGACTGGCGCCACTTTACAGACATAAATATCATTCCAGCCATCGGCATTTACATCATCGATAACTACTCCAGAAGACCATGTAGCAGATTGAGAAACTCCCATTTCTAGAGATACATCCTCAAATTGTAAGTTTCCTTTATTGATATATAATCTATCGGCGACTTCACTACCAGTGAAAAATATATCTTCAAGACCATCATTATCAAGATCACCAACGGCTACGCCACCTCCATTATAGTAATACAAATACTCTAGAATATTATTATCTACCTTAGGATTGAGCGAATTATTAAAGTCTATCCCTGATTCCTGTTTAATAGAAAAAAGGGACTGTTCGTCTAGCTGAATAATTTCATCAGAATTACATGACCACAGGGCACATAGAGCAATGAATAAACAGACAAAATAAGGCTTCATCATCATATGCTAAAATCTAAATGCTCTTAATGAATCACGACTAGAAAGTACGATAAGTTGGTTGTCGATAATGGTAAAGTCGCGAATTTCTCCTTTGAGAGATAGCCCCGATCCATCTTGAGGTGCATAATATTGACCATCTTTATTTTCTAAAAAACAACCATAGCTGCCATCATATATACCCATTTCCGGTACTACATTGTAGAGGTTGCCTCCGAGTACAATATCTTGATCACCATCATTATCAAAATCGAAAACCTCGCTCGCATACATGGGTGAAAATTGCGCTTCTTCTGGTAATTCTATCGCAGTAAATTTATTACTTCCTTCATTGATCAATACAACTGTTTGGAGCTGATTGACTTCTGAAACCTGTGCTTGATCAAGCTGCTCTTTTGTGAAAATCTGAGTGATATCAGCCGTTTTAAATGATTCAAAATCTGGAAATTTCTTCTTAAGAATCTTGATCTGATCAATCAGATTGTGCCGTAGTGAATACGGGTAGTATTTGCCATCATCTGCTCTAAAGGTCATAATGCCTTCAGGAAAACGATTATTATCGAAATCTGCATAGTATAGTCTTATTGGTTTATCTTTTGATGCCTCAAATCTGCTATTAGATCCAAGATTGCCAGCAATGATATCTAATCGACCATCTTGATTGACGTCTACTACTTGAAGGCTATTCCACCATCCTCTCAAGGGTATATTGGCATCTAGGTTCGTTTTTTGAAGCTTACCACCTTCATTAGTAAATAAGGAGATATCCATAAATTCTCCAACGATCAGTAGATCATCGTCACCATCACCATCGATATCACTAAAATCAGAATCTGTGATCATACCTATCTCATTGAGATCTGGAGCAATATCTGAAGTTTTATTATCAAAGTTACCTTTACCATCATTGACCAATATATAGCCTGAAGTACGAGCACCAAACTTACCAATCTTAATACGTTCACCAACAAATAGATCATAATCGCCATCACCATCAATATCTGCTACAGAAACGGTACTGCTACTGATCTTTAGACCATCTGAGGGTAATCGCTGAGTCGATAAACTGAAATTACCCTCACCGTCATTGATCATCAAGTGATCATACATATACTCAGAATATTCAGACAATTCCACTCCTCCACTTACAAAATAAATATCTAAATCTCCGTCTCCTTCTGCATCTAATACTGCTGCAGAGATATGCTCTGATTCTTTTAATTTTTCAAGTGATTCTTGATTCGATTTTATATGATTAGAACCACGAGCACTGAGATATATTTCTGATACTATTCCCTTGGCACCAGGTAATATCAAGTCATCCTTTTCATCTCCATTGAGGTCTGCTTTAATTATTTCTCCACCTTCGTTGCTCCTCATATGGTATATCAATCTTTCTCGATTGAAATCAACATAATTGTTCTCTTCTTTGACGTACTCTATAGGTGCTTCTGCAACAGAAAATACTTGATTAAAGTCGTCTGAAGATTCATTTATTTCTAAAGCATCTGACTCTTGTAACACAATTGTTTGATTTGCTTTTACCGTCTTTTGTTGTGTAATTTTACCTGACGGCCAAGAGACTTCGATGTCTACGTCATCATGATGTCCGATACCAATATTGGGCCGAGGATCCATACTAGATTGAAACCCACGTGTTGGGACATTTTCATACGAATATTGATCTCCATTAGCTGCTTGGATAGATATGGTAGCGCCTACGGCATAAGTGTTTTTATTATCGCCTTTCAGCACAAGCTTTATATAGTTCTGCTTGGACTGATCAAGTTTGTTTTCATAGAAAAAGCTAGGCATGTTTACATTATTCACGACGAGATCCAGATCTCCATCATTATCCAGGTCTCCATATGCTGATCCATTGGAAAAACTAGGTGCCTGTAGTCCTGAATCCGTCCATGGGTCAAAACTCAGACCTCCAGCATTTCGGTAGGCATGGTTTACAACCATATTAGACGGAATAGTATCGATGAGTTCCTTGTAGTTTACCCCATCATCAGTGATTACTGATTTGATCACTTGTTCATTAGCGATGTACTGAAGGTAGTCTTGATTTGTGAGGTCTTTATAGATTCCGTTTGCGATGAAAAGATCCTTAAAACCATCATTATCCATATCGAAGAAGAGTGCTCCCCAACTCCAATCTGAGGCCTCTACACCAGCCAATCTTGATATTTCGCTGAAGGTGCCATTCCCATTATTACGTTGTAAGACATTTCTGGTAAATTGGTGATGATATCCATTTTTAAGATTATACTGATACCTATTCCAATCATCAAAAGTCGTGACGGTCTTGAGGCGTTCGTATTCACTAGGTAGCATATCGGTAACGAATAAATCCGAATGACCATCATTATTGATGTCTACAGCGTCAGCACCCATCGAGGCTGCGCTTATGGAGCTCATTTGTGCCTCTAGGTCTTCAGTAAAAGTCTTATCGCCATTGTTGATATAGAGATAGTCTCTTTCAAAAAAATCATTGGAAACAAAAATATCTAACCATCCATCACTATTGAAATCACTCACCGTCACTCCTAATCCAAAACCTATGACACTACCATAAATACCAGCGGCTTCACTTACATCCACAAACTTACCATTCTGGTTTTCCATGAGTTTATCACCTCCGAGTTCGTCACGTACTGGACGTTCATTTTTTCTAAGATTGAAACTCCCTATGGCTTGAAAAGAATTATTGAGCAGATAAATATCTAAATCACCGTCTTGGTCATAATCAAAGAAAGAGGCATGCGTAGAGTAGCCTTTATCATTAAGGTTATAAGATTCCGCAGATTCTGTAAATGTTAAATTCCCATTGTTTATAAATAATTCATTCTCCTTATTATCGCCTGCTACATCTCCAGAGTTGCATAGATATATATCAAGATCACCGTCTGCATCTATGTCCACTAAACTAACTCCCGTTGACCAAGATCGATCTCCGGTCACTCCCGCAGATTCAGCGATTTCTTCGAAAGTCATATTGCCTTTATTAAGGTATAAATGGTTTTTACCTTGGTTTGAAACCATATATACATCTTGGAAACCATCATTATTGATATCGCCAATCGCTACACCACCACCGTTATAAAAATTTCGATATTTATAGACATTAAACTGCTTCGTAGAGGTCAGGTTATTTGAGAAGTTAACGCCTATAGTTTCGTTATCTAACAGCTCAAAAAGAGTGTTATTAACTACAGGCTCCCGCTGACAGGAAAACAAAAAAAGTAAAGAACCAATAAAAACAACTGGTAGAACTAATTTCATATTATTTCCTTTTTAGAAATTGAATAGCGATCCGTCCTGAGATCCTTGATCTTGATAGCAATGTCCATATCGTCAAGTTTATAGATCACAATTTGACGGTTCCCATCTACTTTGACAAAAGCTTTTGTCTCTTCATTGATATCAATAGGAATAAACTCATTTCCTCCCCAAGTCTTCATGTAGCGATCCTTCATGTACTCGATTAAACGCTCTGGACTAAAATTTTGATTCCATAAAGACCATCGTACAAAATGTAACTTCATATCCATCCCATACATGATTTTATCGTCGTCAAACATACCGTAAAATAACATATCCACAGAGGTACTATCATCATCTGCATTAAGAGGAGGCATGACGTATTTTGCATATTTATTTCCTGGACCTTGCCCTATGATTCCTTTAGAATTTAAATTCCAACATATCTCGTGAAATTCTTTTCGAGTTTGCCCCATTTTGAGCTCTAGTAAGAGTTCTTCATGGATTTCGCCAGAATCCATCTCTTGTTTTACCAGACTACTATATTCTGATTCACATGAAACCAAGAATAACATCAATAATGGTATGAATAGTAATTTATTCATTCTTGATTTTTAAGTTTTCAATATTTGTTTTTACGATGGGGCCATCATTGATCCCGATATAGATTTCATTATCCTGAGATATTTCTATATCTCTTATTTCTCCTCTAAGGTCTAAAGATTTTAGATAATCATATTGAATATTATTAGATGAATCTTTACTGCTATATATAACCCAACCTCGCGATGCGTCATCTCTACCAAATTGAGGTTTGACCAAGTAATGATTGCCGCCTACTATGATATCTTCAATGCCATCTCCATTGAGCTCTGTACTTTGTACTGCATAGATAGAACTATACTGAATTTCCTTCGGTAGATCAACTGAAATATACTCCGATGCCCCAGCAGACAAAAAAAGCTGACTCTTTAAGTTTTCTATTTCTACTTTATCAAAACTTTCCATCGCTTTTTTACCAAATAGATCAATCATGGTAGCTTTGGCATATTCTTTATAGTAAGTATATCGCTTTTTTAAGCTAGGAAACTGTGACATGAGATCATCTTTATCGATGACAGGGTATAGTTTATCATCTATTTTTTCACAGAGTAGAGATTCTGTTTTTCCATTTTGATCAAAGTCCCCAATCACTAGGATTGAGTTTTCATTTAGTTCACTATTGAGTCCTCTTGCACCAAGAAAAATATCGTCTCTACCATCTGCATTAAAATCCTTGATATGGATAGTATTATATACACCGACCTTTGTAAATAATGCATTATCACTTTTTACAAAACTATCTTCTTTTTGTAGATAACAGACGGGAGACGTCCACTCCCCAATAGCTAAAATATCTAGGCGATCATCTTCATTTAAATCAACAAACCGAACATCAGACCAAATTGCCTTAGTATCTATAGAAGATGGATGGATTTTCGAAAACTCGTTATTTCCATCGTTGTGAAGAAGGTATATAGAACCCTTTGATCCATAATATTGATTAGTTGCTCCATCGACTGCTATAATATCAAGTAAGCCGTCTTGATCATAGTCAGCTATATCTACCGCAACAGTCGCAAATGTTCCTTCCTGATTCTTAAAAACTGGTTGCCTTCTATATGAGCCATTTTCATTAACCCAAATCTGATCTCTAAGCTCTGGACTGTAGGCTGTAAAACCTGTGCCACCATATGCCATATAGATATCCTGATCACCATCATTGTCACTATCAAAAAAATGGATGTCTGTATGCTCAGAAGCTTTGCTCCACTCCTCTAAAGACTCCAAAGAACTTAACTGTGCTTCTGTCTTCAAAGCAATATTTTTGGAACCTCCTACCCAAAGCTTATCATTATTGTCGAAGGCCATCACGGGTCCTTTTCTGGCGTTCATTCTGCCTATGAGCCGTTCTCTGTTAAACTGATTAAAATTATACTCTTTATGTTTGATATTTAAAGTATCCCATCTAAAGTTTTGCAATGTCAATGAGCTGATAGGCCTCTCCACTAACTTATCTAAATCAACTATAAGTCGCTGATTAATCTCTGAACCTAATTGGGTAGTTAATTGATAACCTTTCCAAAACAGCTCAATACTATCGATCAGGCTACAGGACCCTAGCCCTACATGGAGAATATCACTGCTACAAGACTGAAATCCTCTTGCTGGGTATTGTTCTGTCATATAGCGTTGGCCACAGGCATAAACAATTACCTTGGCACCGATACTACGAGAATTTTTACTACTATTTCTAATGTCTAATTGAATGTAATTGCCTTCGGTGGAGTTATTCTTATATATGAAGCTCGGACCTTTTATATTATTGATTACTAAGTCGAGGTCTCCATCATTATCGAGGTCTCCGTATGCACATCCATTGCTATAACTCAACTCATTGAGCCCCCAGTTTTTTGACTTATCTAAAAACGAACCATCATATTTCTGATTAAACATGTGGTTACTCAATGGAGAGGATGGCATGCTATCTATCAAACTCATGATGGCATTTTCTTCGGTATCAATTAAGTTTTTGACTCTAGCATCATTAGCATAAAAGCTAAGGTAATCTCGGTCAAGTAAATCTTGTCCTATGCCATTGGCCACGAAAATATCTTTAAGTCCATCATTATCAAAATCCTGTATGAGACTCGACCAACTCCAATCGGTAGCATCTACACCAACTGATCTACCAATCTCCATGAATGAAGAATGACCATTGTGCAACTGTAGCATATTTCTCGGAAATTGGTGACCATAATCTGCCGCTATGGCTCTATTATATTTTTCCCATGACTCATATAGAGCCTTTGTTTTTTTTCTTCGTTGACTACGAGGCAGCATTTCAGTAATCATAAAATCTGGATAACCGTCATTGTTGATATCTCCAGCATCAGCACCCATACTTCCTAGTGGGATACTCTCGAAATAATCTAGCGCTTCTTCTTTAAAAGTCTTATCATGCTGATTGATATATAGATAATCTCTCTCATAAAAGTCATTAGAAACATAGATATCTGTCCAACCATCAAGATTTACATCGGTGAGGGTAATCCCTAATCCAAACCCTATAGCACTTGTATAGATTCCTGCCTGTGTCGATACGTCTATAAACATTCCATTTTGGTTTTCTAAAAACTTATTTCCGTTCTCGCTTGGAACATTTCTTTGTCCTTTCGCTAAGTCAAATCCTCCAACGGACTTCAATGAATTGTTAAGTACGTAGCAATCTAGATCTCCGTCGTGGTCGTAATCAAAAAATGCAGAGTGAATAGATAAGCCTTTGATATCAAGACCATACTCTTTTGATTGTTCTATAAAACTAAGGTCTCCTTGGTTGATAAATAACTCGTTGTATCTACGGTCTCCTTCAGGGCTTCCAGCCTTACAAACATAGATATCAAGTAATCCATCACCATTGATATCTACAAAATTAGCACCACTTGACCATACTCCTTTACATGCAACACCAGCTGCATTTGTTATATCTTCAAAAATCCAGTTCCCTTTATTAAGATAAAGCTTGTTATCCACTTGATTACCGGTAAAATAAATATCTAATAAACCATCATTATTAATATCACCCAGTGCTACTCCACCACCGTTGTAGAAATTTCGATAAGTGTATGGGTTAAACTCTTCTGTATATGTAAGCTTATTATAAAACGGTGCTACATATGAGACATCATCGAAAAGTGCAAACTCCACGCTATCCGGAGTACATGATGTACTCAGCAGGATGATAACGCTAATGATGTATAAAAAAAATCTCATATATATTGATGCAACTAAAAGAGGGTTGCTTCGTATGAAGCAACCCTCTGAATTATCTTAATAGAATCGTAAATCTTAGTACCCAGGATTCTGAGTAAGTGTCCCATCACTTGCTTGAATTTGATCAAACGGAATTGGGAATAAGTTTACATGGTCAGATGCATCTGCTGGATGCTCCCACCATGCATCGTTATATTTTCCAAACCTGATCAAGTCAGTACGTCTTGCAGACTCTTGAAACATCTCACGACCTCTTTCTGCCAAGAAACCATCAGCATCGATACTAGTCATTTCTGATACTTTAGCTCTTGCTCTGATAACATTTACGTCAGATAGAGACATATTCCAATCACCAGCCATACGAGCTCTTGCCTCTCCTCTTACGAGATACATGTCTCCTAATCTTACGATTGGGTAGTCATTATTCATATCAGGACGACCGAACTGCTGGAACTGGAATTTTCCAGGTCTTGCTCCTGCCTCTCTAAGTGAGTTAGGCTCAAGTTCGTTTATCGCAGGAGTATAGTTTAATACTAAGTCTCCATCATCTGATGCGTAATCGAGTATTGCTGATCCACCAAAGTCTAATTGCTCTCCTACTACGAAGTTAGCCGTCTTACGTGCATCACCCGCTTCATAAGAGTTATAGAAATCTTCAAGGGTTGCATAACCATTCCATGGTTGCGCATCTAGGTTCCAAGTAAATTGACTAGAATAGTGAAGATTCATTTGAGAGAAGTTCATCCCTCCAGCACCTGCTTCATCATAATTTACAGTAAAGATATTCTCTGGATTTCCATCGTTATTTGCTGCAAATACTGCTGCGTATCCTTCAAGATTTTCAGGATCAGATGCAACTCCTGCTCTCTTTCCAAGGTTTTTTACTGTACATCCATCATCACATAGAGAGTATACCCCACTATCAATAACGTAACTAGCTGCTGCCATAGCCTCTCCCCATCTCGGGGTACCTGTGTATATTTCAGCATTTAAATATACTTTAGATAAAATACCTAAAGCTCCGTATTGATTGATAGTATAGGCATTGTTATCTGTTCCTAAAGAACTTGAAGATAAGTCCATGCTAGAAGAAACCGCAGATATACCTAAAGCTGCTAATAATTCGCTTTCTACAAAAGCGAATACCTCATCTCTAGATGATTGAGGTGCATCTACACCGGGAGACGTTATGATCTTTACATTTCCGTAGAGGTCCATTAATCTCCAGTAGTAATATGCTCGGAGTGCTCTAGCTTGAGCCGTTTGATTGGCATCAAGAGTTCCACCAGCGATCAATTCATTTACCGTATTAATAGCACCATAAGTACCATTCCAAGCATTATTCACAAATGCATGTGTAGGACCATATGTGTGACGATGTAACTCAATTAAGATACCACCATCAAACCAGTCACCACCTTTAGCACAAATGGCCATTTCATCAGATGTGATTTCTTGTATAGAGTAGTATCCACCATGATTAGCTGTACCTGCATCTCTAAGAGAAGAATATGCTGCAGCTAACGGACCTGCTCCAGGACCATCAGTAGTTGTTGGTATCCCTGGATCTGTGATATCGGTGGTAATATCACCTACTAGATCTTCCTCAAGATCTGTACAGGAATATGCAAAGCATATCACTGCAAAAGCGAAAAGAAGTTTTATAAAATTATTCATAGTTTCTTTGGTTTAAAAGTTAAGATTTACACCAAGCGTGATAGATCTAGAAGCAAAATAGCTATTTCTTCTATCTAATCCTGGCGCTAATACGTCAGCGTAGTTAGGATCTCTGCTACCATTGTCAGCTGGGCCTGAATCTACTAAACTAGGCTCTGGGTCAGTACCTGTATAACTTGTAAATACTAAAGGATTTTGAAGGATCAATGAGAACTGAACATTTTCAAATGCAGATCCACCGATATCAAATCCTCTAGAAATCGTAAGGTTATCTAACTTAAAGAAATCACCTTTTTCTACATAAAGAGAACTAAATCTTGCCGTAGTCAAACCATCTACTGCTAGATCAGTATTCATAAAGTTGTATGAAGATTGAGTAGATACCTGCGGCTCATAGAAAGCTCTGAATGTGTTTACTAAACTGTGACCAAATGCACCTCTAAAGAATGCATTGATATTCCATTTTCCAACTTGCAATTGGTTAGTCCATCCTAATTCTAAGTCAGGAGTACCATTACCTAATACTGCAAAATCTACGTCTGGGTCAAGTGCTTTATCTTGTCCCGTTACTAGCATACCGTCTCCATTTACATCTTGGAAGATCGGATTTCCTTCACCATCTACACCGTCGTATACAGGACCCCATATTTGTCCTATTTCTTCTCCTACTTTTACTCTTATTACATTTGTTCCATTCTGACCAGGGGCACCGAGGTTAGCCCTAGTCTCTGCGTCAAGTACGTATTCTTCTAATACTGTCTTATATGTTGATAATACAACACCAGTATTCCATGTCAGGTTTTCACTTTGGATAGCATCATAGTTTAATGCAAGTTCTAGACCTTTCGTATTTAACTTACCAGCATTTTCAAATCTTCTATCTACACCAAATACGGCAACATCAACTGTTCTTTCTAGGATAAAGTCAGATATATCTCTGTTGTATAAATCTAATGTAGCTCCGAAACGACCAGAAGCAAATTCTACTCCTAAGTTAGTTTCTGCTTTTTGCTCCCATTTAAGACTGTCATTAGCAGCTCTTAAAAGTGTAGTAGAAACAGCTCCTGTACCTACTTCATTATTTACTTGTCTCAGCTCTTGAGAAAGTCCTGAAGGTCCTGGTAATGCACCAGTCACACCATAACCTAATCTTACTTTCAACTGATCTACACCAGCGATGTCTAGATATTGGTTTAAGTCAACACCTACACCGAGTGCAGGGAACCATCCCCATCTATTTTCTGGTCCCAGCTTAGTAGAACCCTCTCTTCTGATAGACGCGTTTAAGAAAATCTTATTATCTAAAGTCAAATTGGCTCTACCGAAGAATGCAATAATTTTTTCATCAGGAGATCTATTACTATTCGCATCGATAAATCCAGCATTTTGTAAATCCTGAGATGCCTCTAAGATATCAGCGAAGATGTAATCATCGTTAGGGAAATCACCTACACTGAAGAAGCTATCATCAAAATTATTTTGCTGATATGAGTATCCACCTGTAAGTGTTAAGTCATTATTTTCACCAATACCCGTTAAGTAAGTAGCATATCCTTCGTATAATTTGAAAGTCGTATTTTGCTCATAAAATTCTGCAAGACCTTTTCTTGTAGGTGATGTCGCATTACCATTAAACAATGATGTTGTTGGGTAATAAATTCTATTTGCATAATCAGTCTTTTGCTGTGCAATTCTCATGCTTACAGTCAATGCATCGGTAACACTATAATCTAGATTAGCTCCATAGTTAAACTCCGTTCTATCTCCATTATTGATGTTTTGTTCAATCAATGATACTGGATTGAAACTATCGAATAAACCTAAAGTCTCAAAGTATCCACCGAATTGATCTGCATTAAAAGGGAATGGAGAATCAGCACCTTGTACTGGCGCTGTTGGGTTATACAAAACCGCATATCTCAATGCTTCATTGAAACCATTTTGCTGGTCTCTGTCTGTGTATGAGGTATTGAAACTTACTTTAAGCTTATCATCCAAAGCTCTTGTAGTGAAGTTAAGACGAGTGTTGAATTGATCAAAACCAGAATTTTTCAAAATACCGTCTACATTTCTAAGGTTAGCAGATACTCTGAAAGATGATTTGTCAAAACCACCTGTTGCAGAAATACCATGTACCTGTGTAAATCCATTTTGAGTAACCTCGTCGATCCAGTCTGTTGATGATCCAAGATCTGTACCACCTGCTGCTCTAAATTCGTCAGCCGTCATATTCTTGATTCCATTTACTGGAGAAGATGTAGCAAACTGACCACTGTAGCTAAGTTTTACACCTTGGTTAGATCCTGCTGACCCTTTCTTAGTGGTAACGATGATTACACCACTTGATCCCCGTGATCCGTAGATTGCTGCTGCAGATCCATCTTTAAGTACGTTTACGCTTTCAATATCATTAGGATCTACATTTTCTAATGATGCACCGATGACTCCATCGACAACTACGAGTGGTTGTACATTGGCACCTACCGTAGAGATACCTCTAAGTCTGATCGTTGATTGACTGTTAGGATCTCCGCCTCGGTTGTATACCTGAAGACCAGCAACTTTACCTTGTAATAGCTGTGCAGGATCTGCAATAGCCCCTTGGTTAAAGTCTTCTCGACTTACTTTCACTACAGAAGATGTGATTTCCTTTTCGCTTTGTGAACCATAACCAACTACGACGACCTCATCGAGTTGTTGTCCTACAGCTAAAGCAACATTTACTACTGATCTATCACCTACCGAGACCATTTGGTCAGAGTATCCCGTGTAAGACACAATAATAGTATTAGATCCTGCGGGAAGATCTATAGTGTAGTTACCATCAATATCAGTGATGGTACCTGCAGAAGAATCTTTGACGAGAATATTAGCACCAATTAGTGCCTCGTTTGATTCCGCATCCGTCACGGTTCCCGAGATGGATTTTTGAGCAGTACTCACTACTACTGTCATGCACAGCAATAGAAGGAGACTACCCAGTCTAGTTAATAGTATTTTCATGTGGTTTTAACGATTAGTTAAAAAATAATTGATTACAAATTAACCTACTAAGTGTTGATTTTACACTAAAGGCTAGCTCAAACTTAATAAAATATTGTGTTTATATCGATTTCCCAATTAAAATTTAAAATGATTCTTTGGCAGTAATATTTAATTTCGAAACTTTGATTATACATAACTAGTTGATAAACAGGGAATTTGGGTGGTGTTAACAATCTCTTAAGGTTTTAAAAAAAATTTGCTCCCATTTTGAACTCATTACTCTCGTGTAAATTGACGCTAAATGTGGTTATTTGTATAAAATATATTTCCATTTCAAGAATTTAAACATGAAATACAGAAACACTTATTTCCTATATCTAGTGTTGTTTTCTATTTTATTTTTCTCCTGTACAGACGGTACCATTAATCATAAAGAAATAAATGAAAATGCTTTACCTCTGCATTCATCTATGAAAAAACTAAGTGACATAATTGTCTACGATATTTTTTCACCTCCAGTGGCAAGTAGAGTTTATGCATATCCAAGTATAGCTGCCTATGAAGTTGTTGCGGCTTTTGATGAACAATATTTAAGTTTAGCTTCCCAAATCAAACATCTTGAACCGACTCCAAAATTTGACAACTCTGCTACTATCAACATGTCTTATGCGGCTGTTCACGCTTTTAATACTGTTGCCAAAGCACTCATATTCTCAGAAGATAAAATGGAGACCCATCAGCTCAAGGTGGAAAAACATTACAAAGATCAAGGGCTCACTAAAAAGATAATAAAAGAAAGCGAAGAGTACGGTCAGAAAGTAGCTGAACACATCTTAGCTTGGTCAAAAGGCGATATGTACAACGAAACAAGATCGTATCCCAAATTTGATCTCAACGAAGATCCTGCTAGATGGAAGCCTACTCCTCCAGGATATTTCGATGGTATAGAACCTCATTGGCGAGAAATAAGACCCTTCGTTATTGAGAATGCTAATCAATTTGCTCCTCCTCCACCGACTCCTTATGATATGACAGAAGGAAGTACCTTTTATCAAGAACTCATGGAAGTATATGAAGTCGGTAAGTCCGCTGACAAAGAGCAACAAGAGATAGCAAGTTTTTGGGACTGTAATCCTTTTGTCATGAATGTGACAGGACATGTCATGCATGCATCGAAAAAAATTACTCCCGGAGGACATTGGATGGGAATAACAGGTCTAGTCGCCAAAAAAGATAGTGCCGACTTTGCTAAAAGTGCAATGAGCTATGCATTAACTTCTATTGCCTTGGCAGACGGTTTTATCAGTTGCTGGGATGAAAAATATAGAAGTAATTTAACGCGTCCTGAAACTGTGATCAACGAGACCATTGATGAAGATTGGATGCCGCTTCTACAGACTCCTCCATTTCCAGAATATACAAGTGGACATAGTGTCATATCTAGAGCTGCAGCGGTGGCACTTACATCCATTTATGGTGAAAACTTCCAATTTGATGATACAGTGGAGATAGAATATGGGCTGCCTATGAGGTCATTTGATTCTTTTTACGCAGCATCTGAGGAGGCAGCTGTAAGTAGACTGTATGGTGGTATACATTATCGCCCAGCGATAGAGTATGGGGTAGTCCAAGGAGAGCAAGTAGGGAAATATATCATAAACAAGCTCAAACTAAAAGAATAATAACTGCGTTATTAAGCATTGTTGTTAAAGCAAATAATGCCTTGCTGATTTTGATTAGCTTTGCATTGTTTTTTGAAACAAAAAGAGTAGATGAGTACAGGAAAATCAGACGTTCAAGCAATAGATCAGATGGCGGCATCTTTCCGAAGCCTAAAAGCTGAAATTGGAAAAGTAATCGTAGGTCAGGAAAAAGTTGTGGAAATGGTCATCATTTCACTGTTCAGTAATGGTCACAGCTTACTTGTAGGAGTACCTGGTCTGGCAAAAACTCTATTGGTAAGTACTATAGCTGATGTATTGGATTTAGAATTTAAGCGTATTCAATTTACGCCAGATCTGATGCCTTCTGATATAACCGGATCTGAAATTCTTGGTGAAAATCGAACTTTTAAATTCAATAAAGGTCCTTTGTTTTCTAACATTGTGCTGGCTGACGAGATCAACCGTACTCCTCCTAAAACTCAGGCGGCATTGCTTGAAGCGATGCAAGAGCGATCTGTAACCGTTAGTGGCGTACGACATGATCTTGCTAAGCCGTTTTTTGTACTAGCAACACAAAACCCTATTGAACAAGAAGGAACATATCCATTGCCTGAAGCTCAGTTGGATAGATTTATGTTCAACATTCCTTTAGATTACCCTAGTTACCAAGAGGAGATCGATGTCGTAAAAGGCACCACTGGCAATGCTAAAGTCAGCCTTAAGAATGTATTGACTTCAGAGCAGATACTTGAGTTTCAGTCTCTCGTACGAAAAATACCTATCGCTGATAATGTACTGGAGTATGCTGTCAATCTTACGACCAAAACAAGACCTAATACTGAAAGAGCTACAACCGAGGTCAATAAATACATTTCTTGGGGAGCAGGTCCACGTGCATCTCAATATTTAGTACTAGGAGCAAAATGCCATGCTGCTATCAGAGGAAAATACTCTCCAGATATCGAAGATGTACAAGCGATAGCAAAATACGTATTACGACATAGAATAGTGAGAAACTATAAAGCTGAAGCAGAAGGCATCACAGAAGAAAATATCATCGAAGGACTCCTATAAATACGGATCTTCGGACAGCTTAAGCGTTTGTTGTATATTGATTAGAAGGCTTTCATTCTATATCGTATTTTAGTTTTCACTAAAAGTATTACTAGCCGTACACCAGTTATTTCTGTAAATTCATCTTTATATAGTAATCCTATACGCGAACTGTCTTTGTCATAAATATTCTTAGCTATGGTAAAAAATCTATTATTTCAATCATTCATTGCCTTTGTATTGGTCGGATTTTTGGCAAGCTGCTCTGATGAAGTTTCACAGAATATGCAGACTATGCCTACGGCTCTTGGTAAAATGAATGAAATAGTTGTCGTAGCTGATCAAGAATTATGGGACGGGCCTGTCGGTGATAGTATTCAATATTACTTTGCATCTTCTTATCCTATCATGCCATCTCCAGAGCCCTTTTTTGATTTACGACATTTTACACCCGAAGAAATCAAAAATCAGAAGCTAAAAAGAGAACTACGGACATATATGATCGTCGGGAATATTTCTGATGAAAATGCAAACTCTACAAAAATGATTCGCCAAGATATTGGAGAGTCAAAATATCTAGAAGCACTAGAAGGCAAAGGAAACAACAATTCTGTCGGTAATAACCGATGGGCTCGAAATCAACTGGTCATATATTTATATGCCAATAGTGATGAGGCGCTGGCTGAAACTATACGTAAAAGTTTTTCTGCTATAGCTAAGAGGGTCAATATGCACGATCTCAAACAACTTAGCCAACGTGTATATGCTCGTCCTGAAAATCTAGGTCTTACTAGAAAACTAAAAGAGCAATTTGGCATCAACTTAAAAGTCCCTGGCGATTTTCAGCTTGCCTTAGAAAAACCAGATGAAAATCTGATCTGGCTGAGAAAAGATGATCCAGAAACTACTCTTAATTTTATTTTGAAAAAGATCCCATATACAGATAAAGATCAAATCTCTAAAGCCGAGATCAAACGTCTGCGTGATGAATTTGGAAACTCTTATGTATCTACAGATGTGGAAGGTAGCTTTATGAGAACCAATGATGTAGACCTCCCCATGTATGATTATACCATTGATATCAATGGCATGTATGCACTCGAGGCTCGAGGTATCTGGGAAATCAATAATGACTTTATGGGAGGACCATTTATCAGTTATTTGCTATTATCTCCTGATCAAAAACATTTATATTTTATAGATGCCTTTGTTTTTGCACCTGGGAAGGCAAAACGTGATCTCATTCAACAATTGGAACATCTGGCTAAAGGAATAACCATAGAAGAATAAGTCCTTACTTTCCACTCAATATACTCATATACCTCTCCTGATCTTTGATCACCGCAATAGCCTCCTGTACCTCACTGTCATCGGATAGGTTTTGATGTACTTTACCTCCTTGGAAGTAATATCTTGAGATAATATCTTCTTCGATTAGGTCACTGATAAGTGCTTCATTATCCTTCAATGCAGTACTTTTCTCTTGGTTTAGTGTAGCTCTAATTTGATTTAGTTGAACTTCTAATATTTGATCTACACTTTCTCCTTTTGCTGTATCTACAAACTCTTCTAAACTTTCTTCACTTTTCGTTTTGTATTCAAAGTCCTGTGAGTCTACATAAGTATAAAAATCAGCTATATCATCAAAGCTATAGTCTCCAGCCGCCTCTATCGAATCGATATCTTGCGTATATGTTGAAACGAAGTTAAAGATGATATTCTGATCCATAAGGGCTTTTACTACCGTCGGCTTTTCTTTGACCTCTAACTTTATATCAGGGGTAACTCCACCACCGTCTAATACAGGTCTTTTATTTCGGGTATAGAATACTGTTCTTTGATGATCAGGTATATCTATCGGCTCACCATTTTCGTAAGCTATACTTTGTATACATCTTCCACTAGGGATATAATACTTAGAAGTGGTCAGTTTCACTCTTGAGTTATAGCCTACTTCCATAGTGTTCTGTACCAAGCCTTTACCATATGACCTTTGCCCCATGATAACACCACGATCAAGATCCTGAATGGAGCCTGAGACTATTTCTGATGCCGATGCTGAACTTTTGTTTATCAAAACCACCAAAGGTATATCCGTATCTATAGGCTCAGCCATGGTACTATATGTCTTATCACGGTCTACAACTTTTCCTTTAGTACTTACTAGTGGAATCCCTTTGGGTACAAAAATATTAGATACACTAATAGCCTCGCGAAGAAGACCACCTCCGTTATTTCTGAGATCTAAAATGACACCTTCCAGTTCAGGATCTTCTTTTTTCATCTTTTTCAGAGACTTAGCGATATTCTTACCTGCATTAGCAGTAAAGGTAGATAGCGATACATATGCGATATGCTCATCCACCTTACCACTATAAGGAACATTGGGTATATCGATAACTTCTCGAAGCAGGGTGATATCTTCTGTAGCACCCGTCTTTTGTTTTAATACTCTAAGGTTGAGTGATGTACCCGGAGCTCCCCTAACTATGCGGGCAAGTTCTGATGTACTTCTATTTTTAGCGGACTCTCCATTCACAGCAAGGATCTTATCTCCAGCTCTCAGACCCGCATTGAAAGCAGGACCGCCTTCAAAAGGTTCTGTGATCGTTACATAATCACCAATAAGCTTGGTAGTAGCTCCGATACCATCATATTTGCTGTCGCTATTGAGTCGATAACCCGTAACTTGAGATTCGCTAATGTAGTTAGTATAAGGATCCAAGGAAGCTAACATAGCATCTATCCCCGTACGCATGAGTTTATTGGGATCAAGATCATCTACATAATTCATATTTAATTCCTGATAGACTTTGGTAAAGATTTCCATATTCTTGGCGATCTCATAGAGTTTATCATTATAGCTTACTGTAAAGGCAGATGCTAGCAGCAACACAGGTGCCAACAGAAAAAGAGTAATTCTTTTTTTCATAATCCTAATATTCATTTATACTCATAAAACTAACGACGAAATATAATCATTAGTCTAGTGCAAAGAACCAAAATAATCTGAGATTAGTTCGAGCAATGCCTGAGGTTGCTCCGCATGAATCCAATGCCCAGCGTCATCGACTGTTTGAATTTTTGCTTTAGGGAAAAAAGATAGTATATCATCAAGATCATCTGAGACAATATATTGAGATTTTGATCCTCGGATAAACTGAATATCTACATCTGATCTTTCATGTTGATCAAGTCCTTTCATAATATTTGGATACTCTCTTGCTAATAATGGTAGATTCATTTTCCAGCGATATCCTCCTTCTTTTGATCTACTTAAGTTTTTCATCAAGAAAAGTCTAACTCCCTGATCGGTGATCGTTTTTGCTAATAATTGATCTACTTCTGCCCTACTCTTGACCTTTTCTATTGGTACTGATAGTAGAGCATCTATAATATCTTGATGTCCTCCAGTATATGTCTTAACGCCCATATCTACTATAACCATCTGACTTACAAGGTCTGGATATTGAAGAGCTAAATGCATGCAAGTACGACCGCCCATACTATGCCCAATAAACCTTGCTTGATGTATCCATTGATCTTCGCAAAAGGTCTTAAGGTCTTCCGCTAATAAATTGTATTTAAACTCTTTTGTATGTGGCGATTTACCATGATCCCTTTGATCTACAATATATACCATATAGTTTTCCGCTAGCTTTTTGGCAAATGTCTGCCAATTATCTAACATCCCGAATAAACCATGCAAAATGACAACTGGCTCCCCCTCTCCAAATACTTTATAGTTTAATTTTGTCAAGATCTTTTATTTTTCTTTTGACTCGTGCAGCATTTTTTCATAATCATGCATATAGAAAGAAGTTAAACATAGTTTTATGATTAATAGATTTTATATTCTTGGATTAATTCTTTTTGGAGCTCTTTTGTGGACAGGATGCGATAGAGAAGGATTTATTACGGATCCAATAGAAGAGGAAGAGGATCCAGATCCGCAAGAAGTAAGTGATACAAAGCTTAGTGGTACCGTGTTAGACATGTTTAGTAATGGTCTTTCCGATACACAGGTTGACATTTATTTAGAAGGAGAACACTTGCACTCTACGACTACAGATATTGCAGGACAATTTAGTTTTGAACAAATTGATTTTATTTCAGGCACCTATAGACTAGTAGTCAACAAAGAAGGATATCTAAGTCGGACAGTTTTAGTAGAAACTGATGCCATAGAATTAGAAAGTGTAAAACTTCATTTATTAGAAAATGATAATAACCAAAACGATGCTTCTATAATAGATCACAACACAACTGACCTAATAGAATATTCAGGTAGACTACTCATAGATGGCGAAGCAGCACAAGAAGTAAGTGTATTTGCAATTGGATTAGGTGTAAACGCTTATATAGATTATGATTTTACTGATGAAAATGGCGAGTTTCATTTATTATTAAAAACCGACACTCAGTACTTACTTGCTATCGATGCGATAGGAAATCAATGTGTAAGTTTTAATAGTAATCCGGAAATCATTGGACCATTCTCAGAAAATACAATTGCTCAAGATAGAAATATTGAGTTGCCTGAATCTAACATCATTTCACTACAAGGGTCTATTACCTCATGTGGTCAAGACGAAGATGTCGAGATTTTCGTAACGGATGATCCTGAAAATCCTAGCTTCGTAGAGTATATCTTTTTAGAAGGAGGTATTCTTGATCATGAATTCGAAATATGTGGCGACGTTCCCGAAAATATTTTTGTTGAACCACTAGTATTTTCTCAGCCTTGGATAAATGAAATTTTCGTTCAAGATCCAACCGAATCCATAGAATTAGATTTATGTGATTCCACTCAGAATAACACCAATTATCTCAATTTCTGGTTTGATAATATCACGTACGATCTTTCAGCAAATGTATTTGTACAAAATATAGATGACGAAAATTTTAAAATTTTCAGTGAAGGAGATGGCACCTTCATTGAGATAAGCTACAAAGCAATAGATGAAGATATATTTATCGCTAGCAGCTTAAATTTATTATTGAGCGATGGCACTATCTTAGAATTATCCAACAACCTTATAGTGGGAGATGCTACAAGAATTCAAGGAGATTTATCAGGTCATTTCAATTCGACTCTTGTAGATGACACTACGGGTTGCCCTATCATATTCGGTGGTTTCACAATTCTGCAGTAAGACTTGGAAATTTTAAAACTCATACAATCTTGCCAAAAGCAAAAGCGTAAAGCTCAAAAAGAGTTTTATCTGCTATTTGCTGATCGGCTTATGAATGTGAGCTTGAGATATACCAATGATATTCCCGCTGCTAAAGATGTATTGCAAAATGCATTTGTGAAAATTTTCAAAAACTTGCATCAATTCGATCCTAACCGCGGTACAATTGATAATTGGTTAACTCGTATTGTAATCAACGAAGCATTACAGTATGGTCGTAAACAAAAGCGATTTCCGCTCAAAGAAATTGATGTAGAAGCTTCTATCCATCAAGATAAAATGCCTACTGTGCTGTCTATGCTACAAGCTGAAGATCTGATCAAAATAGTCCAAAGCTTGCCAGATATATATCGAAACGTATTTTTTATGTACGAAATTGAAGGATTCAAACATAGAGATATCGCAGAGCAACTTGGAATTACAGAAAGTAGCTCCAGATCTCAGCTTACAAGAGCAAAAGTTATGTTGAGAGCACTTATTGAAAAGCAAAGAAAAATAGAATTATGCTAGACCCTATGGATAATAAGCTAAAAAGGTCAGTAGAGAAAGTTAATATTGACTGGGATAAAGAAGAAATGTGGACAGCCATAGAGGCAGAGCTACCAGGTAAAAAGCGTGGTGCTATTTGGCTTTGGTTAAGCTTAGGTCTTTTGTTGATCGTAGGATCAACAGCACTTTGGTATGCCCATTCTAAAACTAAAACAGATCGTGAATCTTCACCAATTATGGCGTCGGTAGAAGATAAAACAAATACTCCAAAGGAATCCGTTATTTCTAAAGACTACATCGAGGCGTCAAACTCTACTTTAACGAATGAAAGTACATTGGTGGCAGAGAATAAACCGATAAAAAATGTAGCACTAAAAACTCAACAAAAAAGTAACGAATCAATAAGCAATTCTTTGTTGCCTGAAAGATATCAGTCGAATACTACAAGATTAAAAAAAATAACGCCAATAAATCAGAATATCGAAGTCGCCGATATAGCACCGAGGACAGTCGAGCAAGTAAATTTATTGGCTACTTTACTTTTTAAAGGCATCAGTCCTTTTGATAGAATATATGAAGCCAAACTAGTACCGTATATAGCACCAAAAACTAAAATACATAGACCCGAAATGCCATTAAGCTTTGGTTTGTCTATAGCCGGTTTTGTTTCTAAATCAGACTATCATAGTACCTCTATTGAATACCTATCTGACTCCAACATATATCAAAATCTAGAGAGTCTCGAGCTTAACTTGGATCTTACAAAATCCTTCACACCAAAATTCAGTCTCACATCAGGGCTAAGCATCGGTAGAGATATCCTTAAATTTGAATATACCTCTGTACTGAAAGAACAATACAATGATTATGTACCTGATGCATACGTCTTTCAAGATGAAAATGGTGAAGATCAATTTATCTCTGGTACCGAAGTAAAAACAAGATCTACAACGCAGTCTACGCTGACCTTTAATCAACATTGGTACGCATCTGTACCCATTTTATTAAACTGGAACCAAAGAATTAAAAAATCTAGCTTAACCTTCAGTGTTGGACCTAGCTTAAGATACGATTTTCATCAAAACGGAAGATTCGCAGCTCTAGATGGCAGTATCCAAGATATTGCAAGTGACGGATATACTTCTATATTTTTATCCTCTAGGATACAGTATATAAGACCTATTAAACAGAATCTTGCACTTTCAGCAGGAGTAGTTTTCAGACAATCTATCCAAGAGCAGCAGCTCTATCATAATACCTCCTATGACCAGCAATATCTAGGTCTACAGGTAGGTATAATATGGAAGATTTAAAATTATTTTAAGTTTTGTGCAGCACTTTGTGCCAGCACTTTATAATAGAGGTGTATGCAAATCATGATTTACTAACTCTTATTTTTTGAACCAAATTATATTAACTATAAATCCTTTCAAATGAAACCTTTTTATTCCTTTTTAACCTGTTGCTGTTTTGTACTCAGCCTATTTGCGACGCAATCAGCAACTGCACAATGTGACTGTCCCTTTGAGGGCGATCCTATTTGTGTAAGCGATTCTACTGGAGTAGTATTCGCTGTGCCTAATCAATGTTGGGCAGATTGTCTTGGTCTTATTCCCTCTACAGAGGAGTGTGATTTAAGTATTTTTGATGACCCTACTGGTGGAAATGACCCATGGGATAATGACTGTGAGTGTGATGGAGAATTTGACGAAGAAGGTATTTGTGTATCTGTAGAACTTGACGGAGAAAGCTATACAGAATGGGTGCCTGATACTTGTTTCCTAGCTTGTATTGGCATCACAGAGTATGAAATCGTAGAATGCGAAGATTATGATGATCCATGGCAAGATGATTGTGACTGTGAAGAGTCTGATCCAGAAGAATTCGTATGTATATTGACTGATGCTGAGACAGGAGTTATTTGTCCATTCCCTAGTCTTTGTTTAGCAGAATGTGCTGGTTATGATTCTACTCAAGTAGTAGATTGTGGAGACCTTCCTGGTTTTGAATGTTTAGAATGTGGAGAAGAAGAATACAGCCCAGTATGTGTTGTTGACTCTACAGGTTATGTATTTGAAGTTCCTAATGCTTGTTTTGCGGAATGTCTCGGATTAGAACTTTCAGACGAAGACTGTAGCTGGGATGACCCATGTGCTTGTGAAGGAGAATTCAATGAAGAAGGTATTTGTGTTTCTGTAGAACTCGATGGAGAATCTTACACAGAGTGGGTACCTGATACTTGTTTCCTAGCTTGTATTGGAATCACTGAATACGAAATAGTAGACTGTGATAGTCTATGGGTAGATCCTTGGGATGACTGTAACTGTACAGCTGACTATGATCCAGTTTGTGTAATTGATAGTTCTGGAGTTATTTTCGAAGTATCAAATGCATGTTGGGCAGAGTGTTATGGCCTTGAGATTACAGAAGAAGATTGTGGCTGGGTAGATCCATGGGAAGATTGTGATTGTAGCGATGAGCCTGCAAATGATGGTGAAGGTATTTGTATAGAAATTACATATGAAGGAGAAGTGTACAGCGATTGGGCTATCAATGAATGCTGGGCGGATTGTTTCTTCGACGATTACACAATCGTAGAATGTGATAATGGTACAGGAGGAGATGATACATGGACAGAAATAGATAGCTGCTTACTTACAGCTGATCTAGAAGGACTTACTCTTCTTCAAGAATTTATAACTGTTTTAGCAGACTGTGGAGTACCATTCTCAGAATGTGTTTTAAATGCTCCTACATTTGATAATGACGAAGACTTCATCGCTTACTTAGAAGATAATTGTGATGAAATCATTATTGGTGATGCAGGTTCTCAAGCAGATCTAATGGAAAGAATGTCATCTATGTTGGCTGCTAGCCCAACATCTGTTGCTGATGTCTTCACAAGTGATGTAAGCATAAGCTTCCAATCTAATCCTGCAACTAACTTCTTACAATACAATATCACTACCGATCGTGATATGAACGCAATCGTAAGTATATCGGATGCCTTCGGTAAGTTGATTACTACCGAACAGGTACAACTTGTATCAGGAGATAATAATAAATCTCAAAGCTTAGAAGCTTTCGGACCTAATATCTATTTCCTAACGGTACAACAAGGAAACGCGGTGAAAACTGAAAAATTCATCGTAATAAAATAAACCTCAGATTTTTTTAAACACCCTTTTATAAGAGGCGGTCAGATTTTCTGGTCGCCTCTTTCTTTTTTAGCTATATCCCTTTTGGATAAACATATTCAATTGATGTAACTTTATCTACTTATGTCATTTGAACTCGTATCAAAATATAGCCCAACTGGTGATCAGCCAGAAGCGATCAAACAGCTTACTCAGGGTATAAAAGATGGTGAAAAATCACAAGTATTGCTTGGAGTCACAGGATCAGGTAAAACCTTTACAGTGGCCAATGTTATAGCCAATCTTAACCGCCCTACCCTTGTACTGACCCATAACAAGACGCTTACTGCACAGCTATATAGCGAATTGCAAGAGTTCTTTCCAAATAATGCTGTAGAATACTTCGTCTCATACTACGATTATTATCAGCCAGAAGCATATATCAGCTCCAGTGATACTTATATAGAAAAAGATCTCTCCATCAATGAAGAGATCGATAAGCTTAGGCTTAAAGCAACATCCAATCTACTTACCGGTCGGCGAGACATTATCATCGTGGCTTCTGTATCATGTATCTACGGTATGGGTAATCCTGAAGATTATAAAACAGGAATTATCCGTATCCAAAAAGATCAGAAGATATCACGAAATGTCTTTTTATATAATCTTGTAGAGAGCCTTTATTCAAGGACGGAACGTGATTTTAAACGTGGTACTTTCCGAGTACGTGGAGATACTGTAGACATCAATTTACCCTATGCTGATTTTGGTTATCGTATTACCTTTTTTGGTGATGAAATCGAGCAAATAGATCAGTTAGAAATTGAGTCTGGCAAACGTATCACATCGCTCGAGCATGCCGCTATTTTCCCAGCAAATCTCTATGTAGCACCTAAGGACAAACTTAAAGAAATCGTCTACGCTATAGAAGATGAGCTCAACGAACATGAAAAATTCTTCGAAGCCGAGGCGCGATATATAGAAGCCAAGCGTATCAAAGAACGTGTCACATTCGATCTTGAAATGATGAGAGAGCTGGGCTATTGCAATGGTATAGAAAATTACTCTCGATTTTTTGACGGACGAAAACCTGGGACGCGTCCCTTCTGTCTACTCGATTATTTTCCTGATGATTATCTAATGGTGATCGATGAAAGCCATGTAACCGTACCACAAGTCAGAGGTATGTGGGGCGGCGATCGTGCTCGTAAGATTAGTCTGGTCAATAATGGATTTAGACTTCCTTCAGCATTTGATAATAGACCGCTCAATTTTGATGAATTCGAAAGTGTGGTCAATCAAATGATCTATGTAAGTGCTACTCCCGGAGACTACGAACTAGAAAAAACAGAAGGCCTCGTAGTAGAGCAAATCGTGAGACCGACAGGACTATTGGATCCCCCTATTGAAGTCAGACCTTCTATAAATCAAATCGATGATCTTCTTGACGAAATCCAACAGCGTATAGACATTGATGAGCGTATACTTGTCACCACTCTTACCAAACGTATGGCCGAGGAGCTGACCAAATACCTTATCAAACTTAATATCAAAGTACGATATATTCACTCTGAGGTAGATACGATGGACCGAGTCGAGATAGTAAGAGATTTACGTTTGGGAGTCTTTGATGTATTAGTTGGGGTCAACCTTTTGAGAGAGGGTCTCGATCTACCAGAAGTATCATTAGTAGCCATATTGGATGCTGATAAAGAGGGATTTTTACGTAATGCAAGGTCTCTGACACAGACTGCAGGTAGAGCAGCCCGTAATTCTAACGGACTCGTCATATTCTATGCAGATAAAGTGACCGAAAGTATGCAAATCACTATGGATGAGACGAATCGTCGTAGGTCTATCCAAATTGCACATAACGAAAAGCATGGAATCACTCCTACTACCATAAGCAAAACTAAAGATGAAATTCTAGCACAAAAATCAATCCTTGATATCCGTGGTAAAAAATCTCGTGCTTATATAGAACCCGAAGAACTAGATCTAGCAGCAGATCCCGTAGTAGCTTACATGAATCGTGATCAACTTGAAAAAATGGTCGCTGCCACCGAAGCTAAAATGAAAAAGGCGGCAAAAGAACTGGATTTTATAACGGCAGCTCAATTGAGGGATGAGATGTTGGCCTTGAAGAAGAAGTTGAAGGCGATGTAAGTTATCTTAGCACTGTGTTTTCATTTTACCTATAATACTAGCGATAAAAATGGTAAACCGCTTTATCTTTCATTGCGGATGTACGTAAGACCACTCTATATAACTATTGATCATTATCGAATAGGATTATTTCGCATAACTATCTTTTTACTTTCGTTAGTAACTTTTATAAGCTATGGCTATAGCCAAAAAACAAGATCGGCGGACTATTTTTCCAATTTTGAAGGCCATGATTCGATATTCTTCGATACCATCAATAGCTATCAAATAGAAAATACATTTTCATACCCAGATTCTGTAATTGCGGTTTCTGATATACATTTTACACGTGCCAAAAAAGCTAAAAATTCTACTGAATTAATCAAAGCTTTGGATAATAAAGCATTAGCCTATTGTGTAAAAGGAGAATACGATCTTGCATTGGTCGAAATGCAAAAAGTAATAGAGCAGGCACTTAATATTAATGATCAAGAAATACTTGCAAAAAAATACAATAACATCGGTAGCATCTACTACTACAAAGAACAGTATGTAGAAGCCATTCGATATTACAACCTGAGTCTACCCTATTTCAAAGAGACAAATCAAAAAGGTATTCAGGCAGATATTGTGAATAATATTGGCCTTATCTATTACGAAATTAATAGCTATAAAGAAGCTCTAAATTACTTTGAAGAGGCTCTGCGCTTATATCAAAATTTCGAGAATTACGAAGATGATGGAATGATTTGGATCAACCTTGGTAGTACAAAACTGTATCTGAACAAACCACATGAAGCCATTACTTATTTCAAAAAAGCCCTTCCTATTCTCACAGAGCAAAAAAATATGCTCTCTCTGGCAGATTGCCATTTTATGTTTGCCAAAGCTTACGAAAATATTGGTTTGGAAACAGAAGCTATTGCCAATGCGGATAAAGCATTACTACTCAACCAAGAACTAGGAAATATCGCAAATATTATTGTTGCAAAAACTCTCATTGGATCAATTCTTTTAAAAAATGATCCCGTTGAGGCACTTAAAATAGCTGAAGAGATATTGCCTTCTTGCGAATCAATTCATGACTATTCTATCAAATCTGGAGTATACGAGTTACTCTATAAATGTTATAAAATCTATGGCCAATCAAGTAAAGCTCTAGCAATGCATGAGAGGTTTAAAATGTATAGTGATAGCTTGATGAAAGAAGAAGACGAAACAGCTATTATCAAAGAAACCATTTTAAATGAATACAACGAGCGCTTACATCAACAGGAATTGACGCATATAGCAACACAGAATAAGCTTAAACTCAAGCAAACTCGTAGAAGTTTTTTGTTGATTATCGCCAGCCTTCTTTCTATTGCATTGATTTTATACTTTACAAAGTCAAGGATCAAAAAGCATAAAGAAGAACAAAGCAAATTATTATCACAGTTAGAAGAACTCAAAAAGCAATTCAATAAGCCTACTAATCTGAAGTCTGGATTAATAGCACTTGATAAAGCTAAAATCGAACAAGTAGCGGGTCGTAGTATTAATGAGACAGATTGGACCGTTATGAATATACTATTGGAAGATCCTGTGATATCAAATAAAGAAATAGCTCAAAAAGCCTTTATGTCAGTGGACGGTATCGGATCTTCTTTAAGACGGATGTATAAATACTTTTCGATAAAAGAATCAAGGTATATGAAAATTTCCCTCATTATGGAATTGATCAAAATCTCCAGCTAATACCATTTACAGGACAATATGACCCTTAAAATATCTAGTATAATACCGATAGATATTAAAAAGAGCAGACCTAGGAATGCGAAATTTTAAATGCTAATCGATATAAGCTTCTTACTAGAGAGAATAACTCCCATTTTTCCCGACTAATATCCCATTTTTTTCCTTCACGCATAGACGTGAATATCAATACTCAGGGCTGTTCGTGATGTTCTGATCATAAATAGCCCTCATATTGCAGACTCAAGGCAACGAAGCTGATTTCAACACTATTTTAACCTTTACACATGAGACTTTTACTATTTATTATCGGATTACTGAGTTTACCAATACTCGCAATGACTCAATCTGGTGGATGTGAATTTGTAAATATTACACTGCCGTCGTATTCTGAAAACCATCTTCAATTTGATAATACCGCATTTTTCAATTTTCCGCCAAACAATGGTCATAGCTATGCATGGGAGGTATCTACTACTGACGATCCAACAGTCATAAATCAAAATACAAATGAGTCCTTTATACTTGATCTACCATCTAACGGATTATCAATTGCTGATTCTGTCGTCGTAGCTCTTGTAGTGACGACTGTCAATGGAGATATCTGCTCCGTACAAGATACTTTTACATGGGAAGTCGTTTTTGCCATTCCTAGTTTAGATATAGAAGTTTTCGGTTGGGAGGCCATAAATCAAAATGGCGGAGTACTTCCTGTAGAGCTTATCGATTTTACAGCAATCCTAAAAGAAGATGAAGTCAATTTGCTATGGAAAACAACCACTGAAATCAATAATGATGGATTTAGCATTGAAAGATCATTGGATAGTAGATCTTGGAAGTCTATCGCCTATATAGACGGCGCAGGAAATCACTCTGAACTATCCGAATATATCTACATAGATCAAGACCTATCAAGAGGAATGATCTATTACAGACTTAAGCAAATTGACTTCGACGGAAGATTCGAATATTCTGATGTTGTTTCTATTCAGAACACTGAAGATTTTATAACAAACCATCTCAAAGTATTTCCAAATCCAAGTCATGGAGAGATAGCGATTAATATCGATGGAAACATACCTGAGAGTATCGTTTTACTTAATTCTCTAGGCCAAGTTATCGAAACTCTTCCTACAACTCAAAACCAACATATGAATATAGAAGAACAAGGGTTATACTATCTACAAGCTCGATACAAAGACCAAATGAAAACCACAAAACTGTGTATTAAACACTAATCTACAGTCTTTTTATATCGTATGAGTTTCATTGCTTATGGTGTTGAGTAGGCCAGGCTCATACGTTTTATTTTCTCTCGATTTTTACTACAATAGACTTAGACGCAGGAGTCTGACTTTCTCGAGCAAAATGCGTGATTGGAACGAGACTATTCCCTTCTGGGAAATAACAAGCCAAGTTTGATTGAGGAATACCATATGGAATTACGTGAAATCGATCTGCCCTTCGTTCTTGACCACCATAATGACTGGTTAGGTTAACTAAGTCTTTAGTTTTCAATCCTAACTGTTTCATATCCTCAGAGTTCATAAATAGAACCCTGCGCTCATTGTAGACCCCACGATATCGATCATCTAATCCATAGATCGTAGTATTGAACTGATCATGTGATCGCATAGTCATCAGCATATATTCCCCTTTTTCAAGCGTCTGCTCAGCCATACGACACGTACTAAATTGTGCCCTTCCATTCGGGAGTTTAGAGAAATCTCCTTCCCGTGCATTGTTGGGTAGATAAAAACCACCATCTTCTACTCGATCATTATAGCCTTTGAATCCATCAATGACTTTTTCAATATAATCGCGGATCAGACTATAATCCTCACCAAGAGCTTTCCATGGAATCTGTGTTTGATCCTTCAATGTATAACTTGCAATATTTGCTATGATCTCAGGTTCACTCATTAACTGATCCGAAGCTGGTCTGAGTTTGCCTTCTGAACTATGCACTTTGCCCATACTATTCTCTACACTCACAAATCTTGCTTTGCCGTTTTTGAAATCTTGTTCGGATCTTCCTAATGTAGGGAGTATGAGCGACTCTTGTCCTGTGATAAAATGGCTCCGGTTTAGCTTAGTACTTATAGAAACCGTTAAATCACAATTTTGAAGTGCTTTTGCTGTATACTCCGTATCAGAAGCTGCGGATACAAAATTACCTCCTAAACTCACAAACACCCTTGCTTTGCCCTCATACATAGCTTGTATACTATCGACTACATCCAAACCTTTCTTACGAGGAGCATCAAAGTGAAATACTTCCTTAAGTGCCTTGTGCAATTTATCGGAGGTACCGTGTATAATACCCACCGTACGATCTCCTTGTACATTACTGTGTCCACGTACTGGACATGTACCTGCACCATCTCTTCCAATGCTACCTTTCATCAATAGAAGGTTAACACATGCTTTGATGTTATCGATACCATTTTGGTGTTGGGTCAGTCCCATAGCCCAGCAAATAATGATTTTTTTGGCTGGAGCCAAAAGCTCAAGGGCATTTTGATAAACGGATTCGTCTATACCCGATCGATCTAGTAACGCTTCTATTTGATACTGAACCAATTCTGATTTAAGCTTGTCATACCCTGAGGTTTTATCAGATATAAACTGATGATCAAGTATATCACCTACTTCATGATCTCTCGCTATCAAACCCTTCATCAAGGCATTAAGTAGAGCGACATCCTCATTGATACGTACCTGCAGAAATACATCTGTAATCGCCGTTCCTCGCCCGAAATAATCTCCTACTCGTTGTGGATTTTTGAATCGCTTGAGTCCTGCTTCTTCCAGCGGATTTATAGTAATTACCTTGCCTCCGTTCTCCTTCAGTTTTTGTAAAGCAGATAGCATTCTAGGATGATTTGTCCCAGGATTTTGACCTATGACCATCACCACATCTGCTTTATGTAGGTCATCTAGGGTCACAGAACCTTTTCCGATACCTAGCGTCTGACTCAATGCTTTTCCACTAGACTCATGGCACATATTGGAGCAGTCAGGCATATTATTAGTCCCAAAAGCCCGAGCAAATACGCCGTATAAAAATGCAGCTTCATTGCTAGATCGACCAGAAGTATAGAAAATAGCTTCATCAGGATGGTTAAGTGCATTCAACTGTTTTGCAATCTTTTCAAAAGCCTCAGACCAGCTGATTGGTATATATTTACTTTCTCCTTTGGGCAAATACATCGGTTGGGTAAGCCTACCACTCTTTCCTATTTTATAGTCGGACCACTGAGACATCTCTTCGATGGTATAGTCAGAAAAGAAATCAGCATCCACTCGCTTCAACGTGGCTTCTTCGGCAAGAGCTTTTGCACCATTTTCGCAATATTCTCCTAGTACCGATCGCTTATCATCAGGATCAGGCCATGCACATCCTGGACAATCAAAACCCGACTTTTGATTCATTTTAGCCAAAGTCTGAAAAGCTCTTACAGCTCCCATTTCCGAAATGGCATGATCCAAAGCCACTTTGACACCATAAGCTCCTGCCGCATAATCTGCAGGCGTCTTCAATTCAAGGCCTGTAAGTTCTTCGGAAGTGAGCGGGTTTACTTTTCTTTGAGACATGGCAATCGGATAGTTACTTAAGAATAAAGACTTAATATAGAAAGATGATATCAAAGTTATGGGATAAAAGTAAATGGACTATCCTGTGTATCCTCGGTTTGGCGTTGCACCATTTAATTGAAGAACATATTCGTCCATGCTATCAAGGTATCGACGCAGTACAATTTCTTTTAGGAGTAGCGCCTAATTTTTTGGCGTCATTTCTAATATTCCCCTTTGCTGGGATGGCCATTTGGAAAATGCAGACCCATAAAAATATTTCAGTTCAAGATAAGTGGTTTTGGGTGTCATTGATCATAAGTTCGTTAGGACTTATGATATGGGAGTTTATGCAATTGACTGGAAATCTTGTTTTTGATTATTGGGATATCCTCTTTACTGTATTAGGTAGTATACTGGCTCTAATTTTATATAAGTTTGTGAAATACAAATAGAGTATGATTGCACATCTTAAAAACGAAAATATATCAGCAAGGATAGATTCAAAAGGGTGCACCTTTCTAGACTTGAAATACAAAAATGTAAAAGACCAATGGATTAATGCTATACTCTCTTTAAACTACGATGAATACTCAAAGCAAGACTGGTTTTGCGGAGCTATCGTCGGTCGTTATGCCAATAGAATCAAAAATGGTCGATTCGATATTGGAGATCAACATTATCAAATACCTACATGCAGCGAAGGAAATGCGCTTCATGGAAATCATGGTTTAGATCGAGTAGATTGGCACTATGTCAAAGAACGCTCATCCGTTTTAAAAGCTGTATTTCTATACACCAGTCCTGATGGTGATCATGGATTTCCAGGGCAAGTTGAATTTGAAGTTTGTTTTGAACTAATTGATAATATAATTCAGATATCGTACTCTGGAAAAGCAGATCAAAATACACCTTTAAGTCTCACCCATCATCCGTATTTCAATTTGAATACTAAGCACAGCAGTAGTATCACCAACCATCATTTTAAATTCAATAGCCATGAGCGTTTGCTATTGGAAAATATGATTCCGAATGGAAATAGCGTAGAGGATAATCGCTTTTCTAGGCATTCTAAATTAAATGGTCAGGATTATGATGATTGCTTTATCATGAGTGAATCAAA
Source organism: Saprospiraceae bacterium (assembly GCA_020629715.1). Lineage (GTDB taxonomy): Bacteria > Bacteroidota > Bacteroidia > Chitinophagales > Saprospiraceae > JAHDGW01. The sequence continues at coordinate 41,339 of JAHDCU010000006.1, read as the reverse complement.
TTCTGATTCGCTCAGTAAACATGCAGAAGTTCAAAACCATGACTCTAGCATTCAATTAGAGGTGTTTTCAACACTCCCTAGTTTTCAGTTTTATACTGGAGCATGGATACCTAATATTCAAGACCTAAATGGAAATACGCTAGGACCAAATTCTGGATTCTGTATTGAACCACAATATTATCCTGATGGCCCTAATCACAGCCATTTTCCAAGCTGTATTTTTGGACCAGATCGAGACTACCATCATACTATTCAATATAAATTTTCAGAATTATGAAATGGGGATTTTTAGGATATGGCTTGATTGCTCCTAAAGTATATGAAAGCCTTAAGGAACTAGAAAATGAGACGCTTCATGCTATAGCATCTCAATCAAATGCTTCACGTTTAAAATCCGAATTTTCTTCTGAGATTAAGGTCTATGATCAATATGATGCGCTATGTGCTGACCCTGAAATCGATATCATTTATATCGCAACTACACATAATTTTCACAAAGAGCATGCACTTATGGCACTCCGAGCTGGCAAACATGTCATCTGTGAAAAGCCTATAGGACTTAATGCTACTGAAGTACAAAAAATGATCGATTGTGCTCGTAAGCATCAAGTATTTCTAATGGAAGCCCTTTGGATGGCTTATTTGCCAGCTGTAAGATCTTGTATAGAAACCGTGAAGTCTAGGGCCATTGGAGATGTCAAACTCATTACTGCTAATTTTAGTTTCAATAGCGAATATCATGAAGATCGTCGTTGGTTAAATCCGCAACTTGCAGGTGGCGGACTCTATGATGTAGGCGTATATCCTTTAGCTTTTGCCAATCTAATCATGGGGTCTATACCACAAATATCGCATGCCCATGCTTGGATGTCTAATTCTGGTGTTGACCTAAGCTGTGCCTTTCAATTAGATTATCAAGATGGTACTTCTGCACAGTTGCAATGTGGAGTGCAACTCGATACAGAACATACGGCCACGATCTATGGTACTAAAGGGAAGATTGTATTTCCTACTTTTTGGAAAGGACAATCTTATGATATCATCACAGAATCAGGAGTGCAGAAAATGGATATTCCTTTTCGTTCTACGGGATACTATCATGAGCTACAGCATGCTGTTGATTGTATTTCTGAAGGGGAACTAGAGTCTTCTATTTGGGGTCTTGATGATAGTTTGAGTCAAGCTCGATTGTTGGATAGGCTATTAACAAGTATCGGATACGGTAAGAATAAAATGTAAAAACATACATTGATCAATACCATGAACCTTAACCAAAAATCCTTCAAAGCATTACAAAACTCCAAACAAGGAGAGGCGTCTGACGAGACCGTCTTTCATTATCACCAAAACCAAAACCTAATTTGGGCAGAATATGGAGGTGGCAAAATCCAAAAAGGCTTTCTTGTAGGGACAATTACAGAAAATAAATTGTCATTCAACTATCAACATGTCAATGCGCAGCATGAGATCAAGACGGGTATCTGTAACTCTGTTGCATACTTACACGAAGATGGCAGAATCATCCTCCATGAAGAGTGGCAGTGGACTTGTGGCGATTATAGTAAAGGGAATTCTACTTTGATAGAAGTCTTATAGATCGTTATAATCTGTATCATTATACCTGTATTAATCATTGATAAAGACTATCTTATGAAATACGTCATATTCGACATTGACGGTACGCTAACCAATACGAAACAAGTGGATGACCATTGTTTTATTCAAGCGTTTCAAAAGACCTTTGGTATCGACATTTCAAACCAAATATGGGAAGACATAACCCATGTCACGGATTGGGGGATCACTGATGAAATCGTCATGCAGCGTTTAAATAGACTCCCTACTGATGCCGAGTATGATACTATGAGATGTTCTCTGATTCAAGGTTTGCAAACTGAATTAAAAAGAGATTCTAAGCAATTTACAGAAGTAACAGGGGCTTCAGCTTTTTTAAATTCACTAAGGGACAAAAAAGATATTGCACTTGGAATTGCAACCGGAGCATGGGAGCAATCTGCCATCATAAAACTAGGCGCTATAAATCTTGACCTAACCAGTATCTGTTTTTCTAATAGCGACCATTATCGTTCAAGAGAAGATATTACGAATGATGTGATTAAGCAGCTTCGGGCTAAAACAAAGGCTGAACCTACCGAAATTATATACTTTGGAGATGGAGCTTGGGATTATAAGACCTGCAAAAATCTAGGTATACGTTTTATTGGGATAGACATCAACACGAGTGGTATGCTTGCAAAATTGGGAGCTCAAACTGTTTTTCGCGATTATTCTTCAGCTAATAAGATCATGAACTCTATAGATCATCTAAGAATATAAGCTGCAGAATCCCGGTAATATTACTTCATTTCTATTTTCACTATCTTAGACAGTATGGAAAAAATACTTATCGGTCTGATTGCTGCCCTTCATTTGTACATTTTATGGTTTGAGATGTTTGCGTGGGAAAGTCGGGGTCCAAAAGTCTTTAGCAACTTTCCTAGAGAGCTATTTCCACAGACCAAGACACTTGCTGCTAATCAAGGGCTTTACAACGGTTTTCTCGCTGCAGGTCTTATATGGTCACTTGCTATTCAGGATAGGCAATGGAGCGATAATGTGGCATTATTTTTCTTAGGATGTGTAGCTGTTGCAGGTATATATGGATTCTTTACGGCTGATCGAAAAATCATTTTTGTACAGACTATCCCCGCTATCATAGCTATGCTATTGGTGATTTATCTATAAATCAAAAAAGCCCGAATGGCAAATACCATCCGAGCTCTTGGTGTTTTCAAAAGTCAAAATTACTTTTGCTTACTGAGCTTATATAACTTACCTACATTAGGTACGACCATAAACTCAATTCTTCTATTTTCTTGTAATGCTTCTTTGCTATCACCCTCATTAGCAGGCATATAAGCACTTCTACCAGCAGCTATCAATTGCTCAGGGTTAACGCGGAGCTAGATAAGCTTTCTTACAACATTTGTAGATCTACTGACTGATAGATCCCAGTTGTCAGAGTGCTCTTCATTAGAGATTGTTCTTTTATCCGTGTGACCTTCTACGATCATTGATAGATTAGGCTTAGACTTTAATACACTTGCAAGTGAATCTAATACCTCGATATCTGCTTTTGATAAATTATTAGATCCGCTGTTGTAAATAAAAGGATTATCAAGATCAAGATAAAGCATATTTTCTACCTCTTTAATTCTCTGATCATTGGTGCTCATCGCAACATTGATGTCAGCAAATGAAGAAGAAAGCTCAGACTGTATAGCAGATATCTTTGCATTAGATGCAGATAAATCACCTTCTACAGCAGTAACTTTAGCATTGGTAGTCTCGAGTTTGCCATTGAGGTCAGTGATCGATCCGTCAAGCTTAGTATTTTGATCCATTAGATCCTGCTTACCAGCTTCAAGATCAGCAATCTTAGCATCAAAATCTTTTTGCATCATATCCATTTTTTTGGATAGAGCTTCTTTTTCAGCAGTAAGAGCATTGAAATTTTTCTTGCTTACACAAGAGGATAATAATACGAGGATTGCACAAGCTATAACAAGCTTGCTAGTAGTGGAAGTTGTTAACATGATTTAAAAAGGTTGTTCTAAAATGACAATACCCATGCCCCCTAATACAAGGAAGAATGGGTATCGCAATTTCGTTGAAACAATTTCTGAGGTCGCGAGCGGATTTGAACCGCTGTAGATGGTTTTGCAGACCACTGCCTAACCGCTCGGCCACGCGACCTTTTCAGGAACGCAAATATATACTAATTTTCTTTTTCTAGTCAATATTATCCACTTCCTTGTTCATAACTTTTTTATTGTCCTGCTGTTTCACCTTTTTAATTGATCAAAAGACCTATGCTCAGCATTCTTATAAGCCTCTTAATTATGATGTCCAATAGTCCTACGACCTCTCAGCAAACTATTGTTAAAAATGTATTAGGTACTGAACTTCAAGCCTGTTGTACAGATCCCATGACTGGTTTTTACCGTGATGGATATTGTAATACGGGGGCCAGCGATTTCGGAGTACATGTGGTCTGTGCTGTAATGACAGAAGAATTTCTCAGCTATACTTCATCTTGTGGTAATGATCTATCAACGCCAACATCTTACTTTCCAGGGTTGAAGCCTGGAGATGGTTGGTGCCTTTGCGCAAGCCGATGGAAAGAAGCAATGGAAGCAGGAAAAGCGCCACCAGTACGTTTAGAGTCTACCCATATCAATGCCCTACAAATTGTATCATTAGAAGACTTGAAAAAACATGAATACAATGCGGAGTAAATACTACTTTTGTGGTATAAAACGCATAACATGACGCTTCAAAGTGTAATTACGGTAAGTCTAATCCTATTCTCTGTTATAGACATTGTCGGCTCTATCCCTGTCATACTAGATCTTAAAAACCGAGAATTTAAAATAGAATCAAGAAAAGCTTCTCTTATCGCTTTAGGGCTGATGGTGATCTTTCTATATATGGGCCAAGGACTACTGGCGCTCTTTCATGTAGATATCAAATCATTTGCAGTAGCAGGTTCTATAGTCCTATTTCTCATTGGGATGGAAATGATTTTAGGTCGTAATTTTTTTAAAGATGACCCTACTTCTAAATCGGGGACATTAGTGCCTATAGCGTTTCCGCTTATTGCAGGTGCAGGAACTATGACCACCATTATATCGCTAAAATCAGAGTTTGATAACATCTCTATACTATTGGGTATAGTGGTCAACATTATCTTTGTCTATATCGTATTAAAATCTGCTGATCGTATTGCTAAGATCATTGGGCCTGGTGGTATTGCCATCTTCAGAAAAGTATTTGGAATTATACTTTTAGCCATTGCTGCAAAAATGTTTCAGAGCAACTTCCAATTGATGATTGGGCAGTAAGCAATAATATACTACATAGCCAGCGTTATTTCATGATAAGAAATGTTGCTATGCGAAGCCTAATCCCCGTTTTATTTATCGTCTACTTATTCTGTACTAGAATTTCGGGGCAAGCACCTATTGAATTTTCACCATTTGAAGGTTACGCATACGACCTACCTCGAAAACTTGTACGAGCAGGACTTTTTTATAATGACAACATAACAGCTTTTGATACGCTAGCTCGTGTACGCTTCCAGGATATAAATATCCCAGAAACCAACTCTGAAAATGATTTTCCTCAACTCGAGCAAAGTGTGGCACTTGGCTTAATTTTAAAAGGAGAAGTCATGATTCGAAAAGATGCTTGTTACGAGTTTTCTTTGAATTCTGATGATGGATCTATTCTTTGGATAGACGACCAGATCATCTTAGATAATGATGGTGATCATAAAATGCTGATGGTCGTAGATACTGTCCACCTTCAAAAAGGAACTTACCCCACCAAGCTCTGGTATTTTCAAGGTTTTCCTAATAAATATGGTCTCGTCCTAGACTATCAGATGTTGAGTGATACTGTGGCTTGTAAGCCTATATTTATAAGGACAGCTCCTGAAATTTTAGCATTAGAATCAGACCTTTACTTTGAGTCTGGCAAAGCAGATATCGCTGCTGAAGTCTATCCTAAAATAGACGAAGTATGTCAAACATATTCCTCTATCGATTCTATTATTGTAGAAGGTCGAACTGATAATATTGGTAGTCGCGCAGACAATATAATATTATCTCAAAATCGTATTAAAAGCATAGTGAATCTTCTAAGTGAAATGAATAAGACTCATGGCATCCCTATCGTCGAAAAAGCACTAGGAGAAGACAATCCACTGGCTGATAATAGTAGTGCAGAAGGAAGAGCCAAAAATAGAAGTGTAGTCCTGAAAATATATGGTAGAAAGCAATAGTCAATAGTCTAACGTACATATCCCAAAATAGAAAAATTCTGTAATTGTTAGTGACCTTGCCCTTTCCTGTAGGTCTCAAAAGCATCTGATAAACAAAAAACAATTACAACATGGATTTCGATATTCAAAAATCAATCGGTGGATTAATAGACTCAGTAGTCGAGTGGTCACCAAAAATTATAGTTGCACTCATCATCCTATGGATAGGATTTATGATTGCTCGTATTATCACAAAGTTTGCTGTAAAAGCAATGGAAAGATCTGGGCTTGACAAAGATCTTACTCCTTTTTTAGGATCACTTATAAGTGCAGTACTCAAAGTAATGGTTGTCATTACAGCGGCAGGTACGTTAGGTATCGAGATGACTGCATTTATTGCATTACTAGGTATGGCTGGTCTTGCTATCGGTATGGCATTACAGGGTACTTTAGGACACTTTGCATCTGGTGTAATGGTTCTTATATTTAAGCCTTACAGAGTTGGAGACTTAGTAGATATCCAAGGAACTGTAGGACACGTAGAGGAGATCCAAGTCTTCAATACCATCATCAATACATTGGATAATAAAAAGGTAATCATGCCTAATGGAATTGCTACTAGCGGAATAATGACAAACCTTACTTCTAATGGAAAACTAAGAGTAGATCTCAATGTATCTATGCCTTATGAAGAAGATTTTGGAAAAGTACAAGGTATTATCAGAGCAGCTCTCGATAATGTCTCTGAAAGACTACCAGACGAACCTACTATAGAAATAGAGAAATTTGATGAAAATGGGGTATTGCTTGCAGTAAGACCTTATGCTACGGATGCAACATACTGGGATGTATATTTTAACTCTTATAAAGAGATCAAAAAAGCCCTAGGAGCAGCGGGTATCAGAGTACCTTATCCAGTGGAAATCGACATGAAAATGCCGGCTTAATATAGTTGTATTACAACATTGATTATAACCCAATGAAAAACCCTTATCGTCGAAAGATGATGAGGGTTTTTTTAATTTAGGGTTGGTTATTGAAACTATACAGATATCAACTTTTACTATTTAATAGAAAATCTAAGTATGAAAATATTACAACAGATACTACTATTGCTATGCATTTCTTCATTATCAATCTCCGCTCAAAACTCTTGTTCCCAAAATACCAACCATCCTAACTATCAAAGTATTACTCAATCCGTCAATGGGCAATCGATTACTCGAGAGTATATCTTGTATGTGCCAGAAAACTTAGATGGTAATTCATCTGTCCCGCTTGTAATCAATATGCATGGTTTTGGTGATTGCGCTTCTAATTATGCCGATGCTATCGGTAATTTTTATGAATTCAATGATCTCGCTCAAGAGGAGTCATTTATTGTGGCATATCCACAAGGTGCATACCGACCTGAAAAAGAGGATCACTATTGGGAACCTGGTGACTCTGGATTAGATAATATATATGAAAATGACGTTTTCTTCCTAGATGAGTTGATTACAAAAATTGATTCAGAGTACAATATTGACATGAATCAAGTCTATGCCTGTGGATATTCCAATGGTGGAATGATGGCATATAGTTTAGCTTGTAATCGAAGCACTACTTATGCGGCTATCGGTATTATGTCTGGGACTATGCTCGAAGAGGATTGCGAGATAGAAGAAGCTGTACCAATTATTATTTTTCATGGAATAGAAGATGAGGTCCTTCCCTATAATGGAAATCTTTGGTACCAATCGGTACAAGAAGTTGTAGAGTTTTGGTTAGATCAAAATGACTTATCAACTTCAGATATAAGTAGTTTTACTTTGAGTAGTGGAAAAGTTGATTTAGATGAATATTCTAATGGAATATCTAATGGCTGTATTTCATTGTATACTATTAATGAAGAGTTTGATAAACCTGGAGGTCATGTATGGTTTAGCGAGGAGATAGAAGGTTCGTCTCCAAATCGTATTTTATGGGACTTCTTTACAGGTAGTTGCTCTCTGACAAATATAGAATTAGAAGAGTATTTTGATGTTAAAATTGGGCCAAATCCTATTACCAATCATATAATCATAGATCTACAAGTTAATCGAAATCTAGATTACCTAATATTGGATAGCCACGGAGTATTAGTGAAATCTGGAGAACTTAATAATGAGAGTAACATGGTCAGTACAAGCGAAATGCCATCAGGAAATTACTTTCTTAAGATAAATAACCAAGCTTATCACTTGATAAAATTTTAGCGAGGCATATCGTACTGTAAAAAAGAAAGCCCTTTCAGCAATACTAATCATTGAAAGGGCTTTTTCTATTTTTATTAGAAACGACTACAAATCAAACTTAATACCCTGCGCCAACGGCACAGTGTCACTATAGTTAATTGTATTTGTCTGTCGTCTCATGTAAGCCTTCCAACTATCAGAACCAGATTCTCTACCTCCTCCAGTTTCTTTTTCACCACCGAATGCTCCACCAATTTCAGCACCGCTGGTACCAATATTGACATTGGCAATACCACAGTCAGATCCTGCGGCTGATAGGAAAAGCTCAGCATCCTTCAAGCTATTGGTCATAATCGCCGAACTCAAACCCTGAGGAACTTCGTTCTGGATGGCTACCGCATCTTTAAGGTCTCCAGAGTATTTTATTAAATAGAGAATCGGTGCAAAAGTCTCGTGATGTACGATCTCTTTATCATGTGCGATCTCAGCAATACATGGCTGTACATAACAACCACTTGTATAATCTCTACCTTCGAGTACACCGCCTTCTACCAAGAAAGTGCCACCTTGAGCTTTTACACTTTCTATAGCCTTGAGATAGGTGTTTACAGAGTCTTGATCAATCAATGGTCCCACGTGATTATTCGCATCTAGCGGATTACCTATTTTAAGTTGACCATATGCTTTTTTGAGAACTTCTTTTACTTGATCATATTGTGACTCATGTACAATCAATCTTCGTGTCGAAGTACAACGTTGACCACAAGTACCTACTGCGCCAAATACTGCACCTGGCAATACAATTTTCATATCTGCCGTAGGCGTAATGATAATCGCATTATTTCCGCCTAGTTCTAATAAAGACTTTCCTAATCTTGCACCTACCTCTGCAGCAACAATCTTACCCATACGAGTACTTCCTGTAGCAGAAATCAACGGTACTCGACCGTCTTTAGTCATCATTTCGCCAACTTTATAATCACCTGTCACGATACAACTTACACCTTCTGGTACATTGTTTTTCTTGAGTACATCATGGAATATATTTTGACAAGCAACGGTACAAAGTGGAGTCTTTTCACTTCCTTTCCAGATACAAACATCTCCGCATACCATAGCTATCATTGCATTCCAAGACCAAACGGCTACTGGGAAATTGAATGCAGAAATAATACCTACTACTCCTAAGGGATGCCACTGCTCATACATACGATGAGACGGTCGCTCAGAGTGCATGGTCAATCCGTAAAGTTGACGAGAGAGACCTACTGCAAAATCACAGATATCAATCATTTCTTGTACTTCTCCCCAGCCTTCCTGAAGAGACTTACCCATTTCATAAGAAACAAGCTTTCCCAATGCATCTTTATGCTTTCGCAATGCGTCGCCATACTGTCTTACGATTTCCCCACGTTGGGGAGCTGGCATGGTTCTCCATGTAGAAAAAGCAGACTGAGCAGCATTCATGATAGATTCATAATCATCCCTAGAAGTCACGCTTACACTTCCAATGAGCTTACCATCTACTGGGCTATAGCTATCAATATAATCTGATGATGACCCTACTGAGTTAAGTCCTGTAGAGCTACCTGAATTTTTGGCTTCTAGCCCAAGTTCTTTTAAAAATGAAGTATCCATAATGCACTTGTTTTATGATGCGACAAAGGTAATATTATAGATGGTTCTCCATCTAGTTTCCCTAATTCAATTAATTCAAGTTATAGAAACCTCCTTAGTAATATAGGTATCAATAACAAATCACAAATCACCGCAGTAATCAAGGTGATCGAAATCAAAATTCCCACTTTTACACTCGGCGGATGTATCGAAAACATCATCACCAAAAAGCCAAAAAACAAGATAATACTCGTATAAATGATCGCCTTCCCTGTTTCTGTGAACGTGATGGATATGGCATCCTCTTTAGACATTCCCTGTGCCCTTGCCAGCTTATACTTACTCAAAAAATGGATAGTATCATCCACCGCTATTCCAAAGGCAATCGCAAATACTATAGATACCCCTGCTTCTAATTCTATTCCCAAATAACCTAAAATAGCAGCTGCAAATAGTAATGGGAACAGATTTGGGATCAATGAGATAAGCAGCATTTTGACACTTCTGAACAAAAAGCCCATCAGAATACTGACCACAATGAGCGCCAGCCCTAGACCTTCGAGCAAATTTTTGGTGATATACTTGGCATTTTTATCCATCAAGAGCCCTGTACCCGTTTGCTTAATTTTGATAATACTGCTATCTATCTCTGCAGCTATAAATGCATCAATATTATTTCCCAAGACACGTATACTATCCGCTCCAATATCTAATATTCTTGTGCTAATCCTTGTCTTCGTTTTATCCTTACTAAGTAAAACGGTAGCATCTTGATTTGGCATTTTATCAATAAGTCGCTTGTTCCGTTTATACTCTCTTTCTGTTTCTGGAAAAGTATAAGCCTTCACTTGATTACTACCATACATTCGATTGATAGACTTATGGACGTCAGTGAGCGAAATGATACTTTTTACCTTTCCTGTAGACCTAATCTCTTGCTCTAGTTTATTTATTTCGGATAAGACTTCATAACTATCTGCTTGCAGTCCATTTTGTGCAAATACAGCATACTCCATAGGCCTAAAACCCGTATAGTTTTGCTCAAAAAAGAAAAAGTCTTTTGTCAATTTTGAATCCTTAGGAAGATTGCTCTCTACACGATAATTAGTTGTAATAAGTGAAATTCCATATAAGCAAAGTACTAAGATCAGTAGTGACCCGGATACAATTTTTCGACTATGTCCTTTAGTGACTTCATTGATCTTATTGAGCATACGATCCCAAAAATCATTTTTCTTACGTTCTCGAGTGATCTGCTCTTTTGAAAAAAGAGATAGAGTAGCCGTGGTCACCAATACAACCGTCAAATAAGCTACCATAACTCCAAAGGCAGCATTGATTCCGAAATCTTTGATCGTCCCGATTTTAGAGGTAGCCAGGGATAAAAATCCGGCAGCAGTGGTCAGCGAAGTCAACAGCGTTGCTAAACCAATTTCCTTGATCGCCGTCAATATTGCCGATTCTCTATCAAATCCCTTGTTAAGCTCGTCCAAATATTTATTCATAATATGGACAACATCCGAGGTACCCACAATAAGCATCAATACGGGATATAGCGCCGACATGACATTGAGTTCTCGACCAAACATCGCCAGTAGACCCAAGAAAATTACGAGACCCAAACCTATAGAGCTCAAGGCTATAAATACACCGATCGGTTTACGATATAATAAAAACATTATGAAGGCGACCAACATCACAGAAATCACTGTAGATACCACGATATTCTGCACTTGCATCTTGACTAGCTCTACCGTAAAGTAAGAAAAGCCTAAAGTGTGATATTCTTTAAAATCATAGCTTTGATACAAAGAGTCTAAAGAGTTCATTAGCTCTTGCGCTTGTATCAGATTGATGGTATCAATGGTCTTCATCGTCACCGCAAGACTGCGGCTATCCTCTGAGATTAACGTTCCTAGAAAGCGCTCATCTTCGAGTACTCTTTGTTTATCCTTTTCATACAATTCGGGCTTATCTCTGTGGATGATGGGTAATGTGGTGACTCCGAAAGGAGTTTTCACAGGATACTTCATCTGTGTCAGAGACTGGCTAGAAACAATATGAGGGAGTGATCGACACTTTAAAGTGAAATCATGAAAATCAGCTAAAAAGGTAGAGTCAAATGCGGTTTCTTCACTTTCAATTGCTACCATGAGGAAGTTGACATCATCTTCAAACTCTTCTCTGAATTGCTTGAAAAACTCGGTGTCCTCATCGTCTTCAGGAAATAACTGATCAAAGCTGAATGCAAACTCAATATTGTAAGCAAAAAAGGCGCATACAATAGAAAAAACCGAGAAGAACGCAATGATTCCTTTTCGAGACTTTAGGTATAGTGCTGATAGTTTATTCCAGAGCATAGGGTGCGGTTATGAAAAGTTCCAATATCCTGTGTAATAATACAATCTACCTAAGTTTTGTTGCCAGATAATTCTTTATTATTGTTCAACGTAATATGCTCAAACATTATCCAAGCAATATCATAATTGCCGGCACCGACGAAGCTGGTCGCGGTTGTCTTGCAGGACCCGTACATGCTGCAGCCGTAATCTTAAAAAAAGACTTTGAGCATCCTCTGCTCAATGACTCCAAGCAAGTACAAGAAAAACATCGCAATGAACTCAGAGCATATATAGAAAAATATGCCATAGCATGGGCGGTAGGAATCGTAGACCATCAAGAAATTGATAAAATCAACATCTTGAATGCTTCATTCTTAGCTATGCACCGTGCCCTAGATCAACTTGATATTACTCCTGAAAAAATCATTGTTGATGGAAATCGTTTTCATACTTATCGAGAAATAGAACACGAATGTGTCATCAAAGGAGATGGAAAATACCTCAGTATCGCTGCCGCGTCAATCTTAGCCAAAACCCATCGTGATGAATACATGAAAACAATTGCCGCAGAATATCCACAATATGATTGGTACAGCAATAAAGGTTATCCTACCAAAAAGCATCGTACCGCCATTGCAGAATATGGACCTACACCGCATCATCGTATGAGTTTTAGGTTGTTGAAGGATGAGCAGTTAGAAATATTCTAGATTATGGATAGAAGGACTTTTACTAAATTAAGCTCATCAGTAGCTGCAACTGTAATACTCGGAAACATAGATCTGTTAAAAAAGAAAACTGGACTTAAACTTGGGGATACAATAGGCCTGATATCTCCTGCCGGTAGAATTTCAAAAGATAGGCTGAATACTGCTATTGCTAATCTCAATAAACTAAGGCTTAAGTATAGCTATCAACCAGCAGTATTGCATCAATATGGATACTTAGCAGGTGAAGATCACTATCGTATCGCTGACATCCATCAGCACTATGCTGATCCAAAAATCAAAGCAATATGGTGTATCAGAGGAGGATACGGCACTACCAGAATCATTGATCATCTTGATTATAAGCTAATCGCTAAAAATCCCAAACCATTAATCGGGTACAGCGATATTACGGCCCTCATGCAAGCCATTTATCAAGAGACTGGCTCACCCTGCTATCATGGGCCTGTGATAGGTTCTGAATTATCAGACTATGCTATTGAGCACCTAAAGCCCCTATTTGAACCAAATCAACCCTTTGATATCAAAGTTGAATCTGAAGGCTTCGATATCATCTATCCTGGTCAAGCGAACGGAAGGTTATGTGGTGGTAACTTGACACTATTAGCAAGTCTCTGTGGCACCAATTATCAGTTAAACTCTAAAAATAAAGTTGTATTCATTGAAGATATAGGAGAAGAACCCTACCGCATAGATCGAGTGCTGACACAGCTCATTTCATCAGGTTCGCTAGATGGTGCAAAAGCGATACTATTTGGTATTTTTAAAGGCTGTGAACCCACCGATGAATACTCATTCACATTAATGGAAGTACTCAAAGATCGAACGAAGAGACTTAAGGTTCCCTGTGCATATGGATTTCCGATTGGACATATAAAGGATCAATGTATGCTTTCGATTGGTAGGGAGTGTTTTGTTGATGTTGAGAAGAGGGTATTTCGGTTGGAATAGAAAATTAGCTAAGCAATACTACCTTACGTATTTTTACGCAAAAAAAATATTCTTGTTGCAAAGGGTAACAGTATTATCTAAAGTATTGACTATACTTAGGAACCAATTAAAAACACCGTGAAAGCTGTAATCATTGAAAACGAGCGACCTGCATTACAGTTACTGCAATCTATTATATCTGATTTTTACGCTAAAATAGATGTGGTAGCAGACGCTGCCACCATAGAATCGGGGGTAAGTGTTATTGAAAAAGAGAAACCCGATATCGTCTTTTTAGATATTGAACTTGATGATGGTAAAAGTTTTGAGTTACTCAAGAGACTTAGCTTCAAGGAATTCTATCTCATATTTACAACTGCATACTCAGATTTTGCTCTCCAAGCTTTCGACCATAATGCCATAGACTACGTACTAAAACCTTATACCCCAAAACATATCGTACGTGCCATCAATCGTGTAATAGAACGAGATTTAAAGTCATCAAGCTTCAAGGAGCTTGAAAAGGCAATAAATACTAATCAAAGTAGACAACACATCCAGCTTTCTACTAAAGAGGGCATCAAAATATTTGATAAACAAGACATCATCTATTGCGAAGCACATCAAGCATATTGTAAGGTTATTCTGACAGATGAAAAAACAGTACTCATAAGCAAATCATTAGCTGCAGTAGAATCACTTTTAAAAGAAGCCTACTTCAGCAGACCACATACTAAGTATCTTGTAAACCTTACCCATATAGCAGAAGTCTCTAATGCGGATGGGGGTTATATTTTACTCAAAAATGGACAACAGATTCCTTTGTCTCGGAGGAAGAAAGCAGCATTTATGGAGGAACTAAGAGCGGTGCTGTGAGATGAGTAGGTTGTTCATCATAATAGTTATTGCTCTTTTTTTTATCACAGGATATGATCTACAGGCTCAGGAAGCGGAGTATAATTATAAACAACAATTTACTATAGATGATGGACTACCCAGTAATGAATGCCATGACATCGTACAGGACAGCAAAGGGTATATCTGGATAGCCACTGATCGTGGCCTGGTAAGATATGACGGATACTCCTTCAGAAACTATGGAGTTGTGGACGGTCTAGCGGACATATCTTGCCTCAATCTATTTTTAGATAATAATGATAATATTTGGATTAATACAATAAGCAAAAACATCTACAGGTATGAGCAGTCTAAGGATAAAATCATACCTTATGAGTATAATGATGTTGTACAAGCGCATGGAAAGCAGAGTTCGATAATTCAGAATATTATCATAGATAAGGATTTTAATACTTACATCAATTTTATAGGTAATAACGCAGTTAAAATAGCTCCAAATGGAGATACAGAATTAATCTACTCTGACAATCCTTATCAAGGATATATTCTTCAGCATATCGATAATTACCTATTACGTTCCAGCGACAATTTCAATTCTGATAATAATCTTAAGCCTCTTTCAGATTCTTATGTCAGATTAAACAAGGGCGACCTAATTGAACGTCAAAATATATCATATCAAAGGAGATTAATACCTATTCCTATCAATAAAAATTGGACAAGAGCAGGCCGTTCTTGCGCTTTTAAGCTAAATACTGAAACAGTATTATTGTCCTCTCATGGATATAATAGTTTAATCATTGGCGACTCTATATGCGATGTCAAATCTGGGCAAATAATTAATGATATTACCGCTTTACCGAATGGTGGATTTTACACAGCTCAGATGAATAAAATTGGGGTGAAGTATTTTGATTCTATTGAAGGTTTTAAAAACGATGAGTATCAAAATATCCATAAGGATTTTTCCGTATCCTCAATTTATATAAGCGATGATGGTACTATATGGGTTAGTACATTGGAAGACGGTATGTTTATTTTACGAAACCAGTTCATTAAGACTATTCCTCTTGGACAAAAGAAGCTTCAAAAAATTAGTGATGTTGAGATTTCAGCAGATGGTGAATTATACTTTATTAGCAATGATCGTACACTTTCATCTTACAATTTAGCTAGTGGGAAAATCAATACTAGGATGTCTAGTGAATCAGAGATCACAGACCTTGTACATATTGGAAATCAAGATGCTTTTGCTTTAGGTGGTATCAACAGCTCAATTTATAAAGAAAATGAAGAATTGAAATGGCTTTACAGAACGGATCGGAATAAACACATTAATATTTCGTCAAATTCCAACAGGATTACATATGAGTTCCATGATGAGCTTCTGTTATTTTCTCCAAATGGGTTAGTATCATATTTTCTGCCTTCAGCTAAAGAACAATATAATACCGAATTAAGTGCTTTCAATCGAAGTATTCGCATAATAACAGCATGCAAGTATCAGCAAGATCATTACTTGCTTGGTAGCGCTAAAGGGTTGTATCTTTTGAAAGACAATCAATACTACCAACTCGATACTTTATTTCCTGTATTCTCTCAACGGGTCAATACCATCAGAAAAAAGAATGACTCCTATGTCATAGGCACTCAAGGAGCAGGTGTTTTGATCTGGGATGGCCAAGATCAATTACAACAGTATACTAGCGGTAATGGTCTCATAAGTGACAACATTGAGGAAATTAGCATTAATAATGATAATGGTCAGATCTATGTGTCTACTTATTCTGGTCTGAGTATGATGACTCCAACAGATACGGGATATAAAATCCGCAGCTATACTACAGCACATGGTCTCCCCTCTAATGAAGTCTTTGATACCGAGTACTATGGTGATACACTATATATTGCTACAGGCAAAGGTTTAGCTAGCGTAAATATGTATGAGCTCTCCCAAGCTCCTAGAACACTTCCTTTGATAGAAAAAATCATTACCAGAGATAGTAGTTATGTCAACATAACCAATATCGGTCAACTTGACTATTCTGACAATACACTGGATATCCAATACAAAACCATTGATTTTGACTTATCAGGAGATATCAACTATCGCTATAATATCAACGATAGTAAGTGGACAGAAACCCAAAAAACTAGTCTACAGTTAGTAGAATTATCACCTAGAGCATATCAAATAGAGCTACAATCTCAGAATAAAAATGATGAATGGAGCGATAGCACCTTAGTCCAATTTTCTATATCCCCACCTTGGTATCAATGGTGGAGTACAAGAGCAATGGTCTTGTTGATTTTATTTGCTTTAGCGTATTTCATATATCGCAATCGCATCAAAAGAATAGAGTCAAAGGCAAGCATCGAAAAAGAAATGCGCGACCTTGAAAAATCAGCTCTTGCAGCCCAAATGAATCCTCATTTTATATTCAACTGCCTTAACTCCATCCAGCATTATATTATGAAAAATGATAAGGAGTCAGCGATGGATTACTTAGGAACTTTCGCTTCTTTGATTCGTGGTTCGCTAAGGTCATCCGCAGAGTCTAGCATAAGTATAGCAGCTGAAATTAAGATGTTGGATAACTACTTAGCTCTAGAGCAATTGCGACTAGATCATTCATTTGAGTATGCAATCAAAACTGACAAAACACTTGATACTTTCCAGACCTTCATTCCTCCCATGCTCATACAACCCTTTGTAGAAAATGCCGTAATACATGGAATGAAAGACAAAAAGGATGGCGGAAAAATCACCATCGCCTTTTCTAAGAATTCAGACCACCTTCATGTATCCGTACAAGATAATGGCAGCCGCCAAGTATCTAAAAACCCAGAACATAAATCGTACGGCACCTCTATCACTCAAAAGAGACTTGCCATCATCAACGATCTATCTGAGTCTGACATTAAGGTAGCTCCAGAATATACTGAAGTGGGTACTGCTATTCGGTTGAAGATAAAGATTCAAGAGCCAGAATTACCACCCAAACGACCACTTAGAAACTGACTACGACCACTTAAAAATTTACTGGTCTCACAAATCACAATTCTACCCATCTTTCCGCCATTAACCAATTGAGAATAATGGTAGTACCAGCAATACTCTGGGATGGGCTCAAAAAACTAAACGGAACCTTATACGTCACTGAACTCTCAGTAGACTATGTACTCCAAGACTTCTCTGATACTAATCTTGAATTTTCACTCAAGTATGACGAGATAGCAGCAGTTGAATACCACAAAATCTATGACTTAAACCTACTCGGTATACAGATCACAGCCAAAAGTGGTCGCCAAAATATATTCGTGATGGACGCTCCCTCCGAAATTTTAAAAACTATTGAAAAACGAAAACGATGAACCAATCAAAGCCAATCTTATGTGTATTTCTTATTCTATTTGTATGCTCAATATGTTCATTCGCACAAGTTTGGACAGACTGCAATGAAATGCTCATCACAGTAGATGACTTTAATACTACACTAGATTTTGAAAATCAACCTGCTGATTGCGGCTGCAATATTTCTGGAGGAGGGTGTACCCTAGTCCGAGTAAAAATGGTGGAAACTATAAATGGTATTGAAACACCAGTATCATATAGTTCTTTAAATTTGACTCATCCTACCGTTGCTGGTACAGTAAGTACAAATGACTACATTGACGTACTCAATCCTTATTCAACTTGTCGAGAATATCAAAGCGAAGGACAACTAAATCACAATTACAAGTTTTCACCAGTAGCCCCTCCTGGTCATGAATTACATTTATTAATATGTCCTGGTTCAGAATCAGGTCCGATGCAAGGAAAGTTTTTCTCTCTTTCTCCAGGAACAACACTAGCTGCCCCGACTAATGTACAGGCTTCCGATGGGCAGACGAACATATCTGTAACGTTTGATGCTATTCCTGGAAAATATTATATGACTTACAGAAGTACTGAAAATTGTAACCAGTCCTGGACACCTATTGATCCATCTATGCCTTGGCCACAAGCAACCAGCACTTCTATGACAATGACCCCCAATAGTTTTATACCCGATCAGCAGTTTGAGTACAGGGTTGTAGCTAGTGACAATGGTTTTGTAGTAGCTACTGGTACTGATGGAGCTTGGTCTGAAGGTGATCTCGGTCATTATGGGCTTCTTAATTCACCTTATGATAGCGCCAATGACTGCTCTGAAAGTAATACCGATTCATGCGACGTTCTATATGAATTTACATCAACAGATTGCCAAACTGTAGATATTTCAATCACACCACAATTTACTCCAACAGAATATGCAATTGCAATATTTGGAAATCAAAGCTGTAATCCCACCACTCAAGAAGTCACTTCTTCCTGGACTTTTGGTTCTACTCTTGTCCAACCTCAACCGCTAGATGGTACCAAATATTGTTTTGATGTAGGAGGAGTCTTATCGGACGGTACGAATTGCTTAGCATTTGGCAATAGTAATGAGAAATGCTGGCAGTTTCTTACTCCTGGCTTTATTTTGCCTATATATACTAGCTATCAAGAATTCATAGCAAATAATGCTAGTGGGACTGATGTATATTTTGATGAACCATTTCTTCTCGATTGTGCCTTGGGTTACAGCATAGCTAGCTCCCATGCGCCTGGTGATTTTTTTGAGGTAGGGTTTACCGAAATCATACATACCGTGAGTGATGGGGGTGGAAATGTTTTTGAATACACTCAGTGTATTGAAGTTGTATTTAACGATAATGATTGCACTTCTGATACAGAACCCCCAATATGTTTGGATGGACCCTTTACCGTCCAATTAGATTCTGGCCAAAACTACTATACTTTTGATATTAATGATTTTGCCACAGATGTATGTGCTTCTTTTCTAACCTACGAAAGTGCTGCAATTGATGTGAACTCTCCAAATGGGACACCTGGAGAGTTCTGGACTGGCAATGATGATCAATTTCCGTGTGGTACATATGTAGTAGATTCAGCATTTCCATTTGATGACAACGGAAATTTTAATACTTGTTCTTTTACTTTTACTGTGGAGTGTGGTGGAGGTACTACAGACCCTCCATCTGGAGATTGCTGTGGAGATGCCAAGATTTATGGGTCGGAAAACGAAGAAACACCAAGTGGAATATTTAGGATTAATGGTGCTACATATATATTGGCGCAAGAACTTCAAGCAGATTTACCATATGCTTTTATAGCTAAGTATGACGATTCCAATAATCTAATTTGGCAAACACAACTTGATACTCCAAGTCTTCTATCTGATGTAATATCAACAGGAAACAATGAACTAATACTGGTGGGTAGAGAGGAGCCGGTAAGGAACCCTAACGGTTTTTGGAGAAACAACAAGTCTATTATAGTTAAGCTAAATGAAAGCACAGGAAGTTTAGTAATAGCAAATATGTATGATTTCCCAGGTAGAGAATCACTAACTAGAATTATTAAACATAGCAACCCCCCAAACCCAAATTTCCCTTATTACATTTCGGGGTTTAGCAATGCAAATAATACTCCAACTGCTCAGGATCTTGTAAGAGTTGCAAATGTAAATGATAATCTCAATGTAAACTGGTATAACTCATATCCAAATACGAATGATGATCAATGGTCTAGAGATATGAAAGAGCTTCCCAATGGTAATTTGCAGCTCATGGGAGATCAAAACGGTTGTCAAGGAATATTATCAGAAATAAATGCTCTTAACGGTGAAATAGAACGGGTACGAGAAACGGTAAGTTCTGTAAATTTCAGGAATATAAATTCTTTACAATCTGGCAACTTACTATTGTCAGGCAATACAGGATGTACATCCCCAACTGCTGCTATTATCTTGCTCAATTCTACTTACGAGTATCTTGATGCAGTCAATTTTGATAATAGAGGAATAATTGCTTTCGAAGCTATCCATTTAAGTTCAAACGAATCTTTTTATGCAACAGGAAAAATGCAAAATGGTGAATTAGTTATCGTAAAAGGAAAAATAATGAACGAGAGCATCATTATTGATGAATTTAAGGTTCTAAAGGAAAACGAGACGTCATATGCTAATAGTTACGTTACGTTAGATGGTGGAAATATATACTATACTGACGGAAGGACAGATCATAGCGAAGGATTGGGAATGAGTGATATACTCCTTGCTAAATTAAGTGAAGGTTTATCTGAACCATGCCTCCAAGATACAACGCTAGCTTTTACTCAATTTGGTATTAATTTCGGAGAGATTGTTATTAATCCCGTTGCACAAACTTTTGTAGCTGCCGAACCTATTAACATTAATACAGTAGACTTTAATTCCGTTGATGCTTGTCGGCCAATTGATCCTTGTACAATAGATACTATACCACCTATCGTAGATTGCCCGATACAAACGCTAACTATAGAAATACAAGCCAATGGTATCGCTTCAGCTAGTTTCAACGATTTTAATATTACAGCCATTGATGACTGCGACACATTGGTCTCTATAAATGAAGTTAATTTTCAACTAGATTGTGAAGCAGTTGGAGGTCCAGCAATATATCAATCTGTAATTGCAACCGACGATGCTGGTAATTCCACACAATGTGAAGTAGGGGTACAAGTGATTGATCCTAACTTACATTGTACATCGCCTGATTGTGATTCTATAACAGTGGATAACTCTATTATCCCAAATCCTGATTTCGAAGAGTTGACGACTCCAGGAGATGAACCAACCTTCCATTCTCAACTATATAAGGCAAAGGATTGGGAACAAGCAACAACTGCGACATCTGATTTTCTTTCTTTTTCAAATTACCAAGCCCGAACAGAAATAAATCCACCTATGTCAGCTGCAATGCCTCCTAATGGTAGCGATCATTATGTAGGAGGTTTAAGAACTGTTGGAATAGAAGCGAATGGACAGGATCAAATAGAATATATAGGTGCATGCTTAAATTCATCATTGTTAGAAGGTCAATATTCGCTTAATATGTTAATAGGAGCTCCTAGTGAATCCTTTCAATCAAAACCAGTATTACGTGGAGAGATTGTTGTACTTGGTATTCCAAATTGTAATTTTCCTATCAGTGGTAGAGATTGTAAAGAAGATGAGTTTGATGAATTAGGTAGGATTCCTATAGAATTACCAGAACTTACTTGGCAGAATTATAATATTATTCTAAATGTGGCACCTACCAAAGCTTATGAGGCCATTATGTTTGGATTGAGTTGTTCTACTGATGGGTCGGATAATAGATATTACTTTCTTGCGGACGACCTTATTCTTCAAAGAGGCAACCCATGTGAAATAGATGATTGTCCTCCAATCTGTCAAACGATGGATATAACAGTGGGGCTTGATCAGGATGGTCTTCTTATGTTATCTCCAGATGATATTAACAATAATTCATATGACCAATGCAGCGAAGTTTCCTTATCTATCAACCAAGACTCGTTTTCTTGTGATGAAATAGGAAGTAATATTGTAGAACTTACTGTCACAGATGAAGCTGGAAATACCTCATCGTGTTCGGCTAATGTGACCATAGTAGACCTGACTAATCCGACTTGCTTGGTGCAACCCATTAATCTTGCATTGGATCAAAACGGTCAAGCTTCAATCTCGCCGCAAATGATAGATGCTGGATCAGCTGATGAATGCAGTGATGTAATGCTAGAAATAGATATTGATAACTTCAACTGCAATGATATCGGAGAAAATGAGGTGACATTATTTATAACGGACGCGTCAGGTAACTCTAGCTCTTGCAGAACTATCGTAATGGTAGAAGATAAAACAGATCCGATCTGTGCTGTATCTGATATAACAGTTTCTTTAGACAACGATGGTTTTTTCACAGTAAGTCCACAGCAAATTGATGCTGGATCAGCAGATGAATGTGGAGACGTGATCTTATCTATTTTAGGTAATGATACATTTGGGTGTGATGATTTAGCAACAACTCAAGAAGTGATTCTATTAGTAACTGACCAAAGCGATAATACGAGCACTTGCTCATCTAAAGTGGAGGTTATAGACCTTGATGAAGTATGTATTGATCCTTGTGATAATGATACTACACCACCTACAGTTGCATGCCCTGCTCTACCTATTACATTATCTTTAGATAATAATGGTCTAGCTTCAATTGGAATTGCGGAGCTTGGTATAAGTGCCGCAGACAATTGTCCCGGTAAGATTAGATATGACTTTAGCCAGTCAATATTTACATGTGTCAATATCGGTCAAAACTCTATTATTGTAACTGTCCATGATGAATCAGGTAATGCTACTGAATGCCCTGTGAACATTAACATTATTGATAATGATCTAGTCTGTGATGACTGCGATGAAGACACTACACCACCAGTGGTAATATGTAGTGATTTTGTAGTAGGATACATCTTAGACGAAAATGGGCAAGCTACTATTAATCCGAGTCTTCATGGCGTTGACGCCTTTGATGATTGTGGTATCGAGCAGATTCTTTCTGAAATACCTGTATTGACATGTGATGATCTGACTTCCACACCACAGTCAATAAATATCTTTGTGAATGACCTCGCAGGAAATACTTCCACTTGCAACATAAGTTATATACTTCTTGATCCTAATAATTATTGTATTCCAACTGAGTGTCCAGTAGACTGCTATACCGGTTCAATTAATCTAAGTACAGGCGTAGATATCAATGGTGCGGAACTACCTATAGGACAATATGAAAGCAACTGGCAGCTCATAAGCGGTCCTGATCAGGATATTAATTATCCCAGACCTGGATATGTATTAAATCCTAATGCTGTATGGGATCAATTACCCGGTTCACAATACATTTCACCATTTCCAAATGCTAGTAATAATCAGTCATTTTCAGACCCATATATATTTGAAAGATGCTTTTGTGTATGTCAAGAAGAGGCTGTAGTGCAATTGGATATTGCCGCTCATGTAGATAATTTTATCAATATCGGCCTATATGATGACCAAGGAAATGAAATACAAGAGTTGATCGATTATCAAAATCCACCAGATACTGGTACCTTTCTAGATCCTGCATTTACTTCTAATTCTTCTCATAATTTATTGAGTGGTACTTATTGCTTAAGAGCTGGATTACGTAATGATGGATCTGCGACGATGGGAATGCAGATCAATGCGGCCGTAACTAATGCAGGTTTTGAAGCTACTGAATGTTGCAATCCTAATGCGTTCCTACTTGGGACGGTATTCGAGGATATGCAATGTGACAGTATCCTGAATAATAATCAAGATACTGGACTTGAAGGATTAGAGGTAAGTCTTTTACAAAATAATGCAATAATAGAAACTACCACTACTGATGTTTACGGATACTACGTATTCTCTAATGTGGAAGAAGGAGATTATACCGTAGAAGTAGAGACCCCGACTAATGCTAACCCGTCTATTGGTGCAGGAGGTATAATGATATCCCTAAATGCTAATAGTACTATTGGTGGTATTGACTTTGGTTTTTGTTTTCCCGATGATATGTGCTGTGGTACAGATATAGAACTTGAAGCTACTGCATGTCAAAATATTACCTCTGCCAGTATCGAGTTTGATGGGGCTGAAGTTTCTATTACAGAACCAACTCTAGAAAGCTGTCAACGAATAAATCAGATATTCTGGGGAGATGGAGAGTTTGATCAAGTAATCGAAGGTGATCCACTGCCTACACATGACTATTCCCTAAATGGAACATGGATAATATCTGTTGAGGTATTGTCTTTTAACAACAATGGTGAAGTCTGCAACACGAGCTATGTCGATCTAGTATATACTATCAATGATTGTGTAGTCAATGTAGACGATCCTATTTTAGATCTTGCGCGGTTCAAAGTATTCCCTGTACCCTTCAATGAGTTTGTAGAGCTACAGTTCAACAATAATTCGAATGGATTTACAGGAAATTTACTTGATATGACAGGAGCACTGGTACGAGATATTACCGTACAAGGAGGCATTCAATCTTTCACACTAGACACCCAAGACCTCATCCCAGCAGTCTATACCATCAGGCTTACTGAAAATAACACTGGCAAGCAACTAGCGGCAAGGATTATCAAGGTCGAGTAATGCTAAGAATATTTATAAATAACAAAGAGATCTGATCCTTCAGAAGGATCGGATCTCTACAATCAATATACAGTTAACTCACCTCTTACTCTACTAATTACCCACAATAATTATGAAAATGAAAACAAAATTAATAGTACTATTTACCCTTATGATTACCCAAGTCATGCAAGCTCAAGAAGTCGAAATCATCGGATCTCTTAAAATCGATAATGGCTCGCAGGGAGATGGCAAGGTGCTCATGAGCGACGAAAATGGAGTGGCAAACTGGGTATCATCCAATACACTGCTAATCGAAATGCATAAAAATCTGGAAGGTGGACTCGTATCTTTAATCAACTGGGGTATACAACCAACAGAATTAATTGACAATGGGGTGGCTTACGATTCTATTATAGGATTAGATGTTTATTCGGGTATTGGTAATGGAATATTTGAGTACATTTTTTATATTGATACATTAGATGTATACTCGTGGAACTACCTAACAGCTGGTAAAACTGGATTTATTTACAATAACTGGGCTTGTCAAACAACTGCTGTGAGTGGAGCGGATAGCGCTAACTTTGGAGATGGAGAACAGAACACAAATGATGTAATTACAAACTGTCCTTCACCACCTGATCCTGCAAGCGCATTTACCCAACAACTAACCAATTCCGGTCCTAATACTCATATCGCTTCTTCCGAAGAAGCTTTATTAATATATGATTTGCTCATAGAACCTGGTATTTACGAACCGTGGAATGGTCAGAACAATTTCTGGACTTCTACCGAAGCATCAGGTGCCAATGAAGCGACTCGGTCTATGGCTATAAGTAAAGTTAATGGGTCTTTATTTGAAGTTGTAAAGACTACTCAAATGCCCGCCATGGTAGTTGAAAGACATTATTAAGAAGCTTGTAGATAAATCATCCAGTAACAATAACATTGGATAAACTTGAATATTATAAAAGATCAGATCTTTTTGATAGACAGGCTTGCTTACTAATAAGTATATCCAAAGCAAATTTGTCTTTTTTTTAAAAGGCTATTAACCTACAGTAATCGCCCCGGATATATACTATATGGAGGCACGGAGTGTATACAATTCGAAAAAATGCACTCCGTTAATGGAACTTATTATTAAACCAACCTACATTTTCTCTCTGGGAATGTTGATAAAAAGAAGCGATCTCCTCTTAGCAAAAAGATAAGATCGCTTCTTGATATAGAATTTCATCACTACCCCATCCCCATAGGCACCTCCATTAAAAGCACCTTGGCATCAGAGTCTGCTTTTATATCTATCGCAGCAGTATCCCATACACCATAGCCATCACGTCGGTTGAGTTTTTGATCACCTACGGTGATATCTCCTTCTAGTACGAAGGTGTAGAGTCCATTATTAGGATCATTTAGGGTATAATTCTCTTGGCAACCCGCTTCTAAGTCTCCTAAATGAAACCATGCATTTTGGTGAATCCAAACTCCAGCATCATCTGCATTGGGAGAAAGGATCTGGTTGAGCTGATTTTTAGTAGCCTTGGCATCTAAAGTAATCTGATCATATCGAGGCTCTACATTCTTCTGATTAGGGAACAACCAGATTTGTAAGAATCTCACTTCCTGATCTTTGTTTTTGTTGTATTCACTATGTCGGATGCCCGTACCCGCACTCATGACCTGTACATCTCCTTGCTTGATCACAGTGGTATTTCCCATACTATCTTTATGCTCAAGGTCGCCAGATAGTGGTATGGAGATGATCTCCATATTATCATGCGGATGTGTACCAAATCCTCTGCCAGAGGCCACGATATCGTCATTGAGTACTCGGAGTACTCCGAAATTCATTCGTTCAGGATTGTAGTAATTAGCAAAACTGAAGGAGTGGTGACTGTCTAGCCAACCATGATTAGCATGTCCTCTAGTGTTTGCTTTGTGTAATACGCTTTTCATTGTTTTGATTTCATCATTTGGTAAATGGTTGAAACCTACCTGCTGATTTTGGATCGAAGTGTTATCAAGCAACTTATCCATGGTAGATCTTTTGCTTTGATTATCTTCTGACGCTTTCATTGATTGGCTTCCAGCTACAATACCTGCTGTACCCAAAATAGTTTTTTTGATAAAATTTTTACGATCCATATTAGCACATAATTTCAATTAGATGTTTAAACATCTAATTTGTACAAATTGTTTTAACAACAGTCATTTGACTTTTTTTTGTGGCCTACCGTATATCTAATAATCTTGGGTTATAGCTTCTCCGCAAAACCAATAAAGTCCTCAAGGTATTCATCGAATTTTTGACCATAGTCAGGATCTGTAAGATTCCCTTCGGCATCAAATTTATTCTGCATCTGACCTACAAGTAACATCTGAGGTATCGGGTATGCAAAACAACCTAGGATGATCAACTGCAACTGATGAGCACATCTGATACCGCCCATCATCCCTGTAGAGCATGTCGCAACTCCAATTGCCTTACCTGCAAACGGTCCTTTAGCATAGGTGTCAACAAAATTCTTTAAAGCAGGCACTACAGATCCATTATACTCCGGTGTCAAAAAAATAAATGCATCCGCTTCCTCACAAATATCTCCAATCTCCTTCATGGCAGCTGAAGGATTCTCATACTGCCCATATTGTTTGGTAAACATCGGAAGCTCTTGAGTTTTCAAATCAATGATCGATGCCTCGTGGCCTCTTCCATTAATACTTTTCTCGAGTGCTAATGCAATTCTATGGCTAATTCTTCCTTCTCTAGTGCTACTTGATACTATGGCTACCTTCATGATGTTTGTTATTTCAAAAATGGATTATTTAATTTTTCATAGCCAATAGTAGTACTCGGACCATGTCCTGGATACACAACCACGTCATCACCAAGTGTAAATAATTGCGTTTTAATACTTTCGATAAGCGTATCAAAATTTCCTCCTGGAAGATCTGTACGACCAATGCTATCACGAAATAATACATCTCCTGCTATCAATTGTTTAGTTTCTCTATGAAAGAATGATAAACTAGCAGGTGAATGACCCGGTGTATAGTACATCTCGAGTACCGTATTACCAAACTTGAGATATTCTCCTTCTTTGAGATATACACCTATTTCTGGGGAAGGATCGTAGGGTATTCCGTACATCATAGCAACGTTGGGTTGATTGCCAAGCATCATTTTCTCACCTTCATGTGCTTCAAGTTTTAACTCGTACTTATCGGCTATAAATCGATTGCCCAATACATGGTCGATATGACAGTGAGTGTTGATTAGCTTAACAAGATTAAGTTTCTTTACTTCAATAAAGTCGACAATTTGCTGCTGCTCAGAAAGACTATTACAGCCTGGATCAAAAATGATCGCTTCCATAGTATCATCATAAATGATATAGGTGTTTTCTTGAAAAGCATTCATGACAAAGCTTGCAACTTTCATAAGTTAAACTTTTATTTATGTGCCTAAAGGTAAGTTTCAAACTATCAAAACAGCTTTAATTGTCATGATAATTGAATAGCAATATTGGCGATTGGTAATCATTATTTGTATTTTTCTGTTTCAAGATTTGTAATGCCAACGACCATCAACCATATGAAGCTACAAATATCCGCGATCGCCTTTACACTTGCGATATTTTACTGTAGTACAACCTGGTCACAAAGCATAGCCACTACATTTGGCAAAAACAGGGTACAGTATCACGATGATTTCAATAAATGGGATGTATATGAGACTCCGAATTTCGTTACCTACTGGTACGGAAAAGGACGATATATTGCCCAGTCTGTAGTACAAATGGCAGAACTTGATCATGATGAGATCCAAGGTGTCATGGAGCATCGATTCAATGATAAAATAGAAATCATAGTCTATACCGATCTTACAGACTTAAAGCAAAGCAATCATGGTATCGAAGAGACTTTTGTCAGTAAGACAGGAGAAACTAAAATCGTAGGAAACAAGATGTTTGTCTATTTCGATGGCAATCACCTCAACCTCCGGCGAAAAATCAGAGAGGGCATTGCCTCGGTATATATTAACTCTATACTATTTGGATCCAATATCCAAGAGATCGTACAAAATGCGGTGTTACTCAATGTTCCCCAATGGTACAAAGATGGACTAGTGGCTTACGTAGGAGAATCTTGGGACTACGAGTATGATGATGAGCTGAGAGATCTACTTGAGAATAAACCAAAGTATTACGACTTTTATAAACTTGCTGCCGATTTTCCCGAGATCGCAGGACACTCGATGTGGCATTTTATAGAGCAAAACTATGGACGATCATCCATTTCCAATATCCTATATCTAACTCGTATCAATAGAAATCTAGAAAGTAGTTTTCTATATGTACTCAGTACAGATTATGAGACTGTACTGCAAGAATGGAGTCGACATTACCAAGATATATTTGATGCGGAGCAAGATCAATATGAGCAGAATTTGGCAACTATTGTAGAACTCAAAAATAAATCCCATCAGCCAATAAGTGCCATGGAACTATCTCCAAATGGAGAATATCTATTATATGCCGTCAATGATATCGGGAAGCTACGTATCATACTCCGTGACTTAAAAACGGGTAAAGACAAAACCCTGCATAAACAAGGATACAAAAATCCATTTCAAGAAACTGACTTCAATTATCCTCTTCTTGCTTGGCATCCTCGTAGCAGCGAACTCAGTTTTATATACGAAAAGAAAGATGTCGTCTACCTCGAAAAATACTACCCTAGTACTGACGAATTTGAAAAAACACAAATCATACCTCAGCAACTAGAACGTATCTATAGTCTCAGCTATATAGATGCAGAAAGCTATGTCATGTCTGCCACGACTAAAGGATACTCTGATCTAATCATATATCAATATAAAACGCGACAGTTTGAAAATATAACCGAAGATTTCTATGACGACCTCGATGCAAGAGTAATCAAAACAAAAGATCGTAATGGTATTTTATTTCGCTCAAATCGTACCGATAATCTGTTACTACCTGAAGAACTAGATACGATCTTGCCTATTGAAAATTTTGATATCTTTTTCTACGATCTTACTGATCGAACCAAGTCTCTAGAGCGTCTTACCTTCACCCCAAAAGTATCAGAGTCCCGGCCTTTATTGATCAATCAAAAACTAGCATTTATACGTAATGCCACAGGTATAGCTAATCGATATATCAAAGAATTAGATGACGATAGCAATGGATATGCTAACTCCAATAAAAGTAGAAATATAATACTACATACCGCATCGCCGAAATCTGATCAGTACTTGTACATGGACTATCGCAATGGTGCATATCAGATCTATGAGGAGTATCCTGATCTGAGTAGTACAATAGCAACCTACCCTACGCAATATTACCAAAATACTATTGGTACAGCAGTTGAAAACACAGGCCTCAATCTGCTTTTACTAAAGGATCAAACTCCCGTCAAGGAATATCCTGATATGAAGGATGACTATCTTTTTCAAAGTCCATTTGGAGATCCTGATGTCATAGAAAAGATTTATCCAGATAGGAATATCCGCTTTGACCCTGAAAGTAAAAATGAAGTCATCGAAGTAGATGCATTGGATATCTTGAAATTTAATCCAGCGAGAATAGTCGCCAGTCGTAAAAAATTTCGCCTTGATAATTTCACTACTCGGATGGATAATGAGGTGCTATTTGAAGGACTTGAAAGTTTTGTGGGAGAAGACCCATCATTGACTAATCAACCTCTGGGTATTCTACTTAAAGCCAATGTCCTTGATATTTTCGAAGACTACAGCTTTGAGGGAGGTATCCGTATCCCAACCACCTTTGATGGAAGCGAGTATTTTCTGGTATTTGAGGATCGTAAAAAACTGATAGATAAAAAATATGCCCTCTATCGCAAATCCAATGTCGAGTTTAGAGATGATATTTCTACACGAAGAACGAAGAGGACATCACTCCTAGGTTTAGCACAATTTCGATATCCATTCAACATATATAAAAGTTTGAGATTAACGACCAGCTTACGTTTTGATCGTTTGTATGAAAACTCAATAAACACAACTACCCTTGAGCGACCTTTTGAAAACGAAAAACGACTAAGCCTCCGAGCTGAATATGTATTTGATAATACGATCGATATTGACCTCAATATCAAAAACGGTACACGATATAAATTCTACGCCGAAGCTATCAATCGATTTGATCTACAGGTCGTAGATGGGTTTGACTTTTCTTTGAGTGATGGTTTTACGACTATAGTGGGTTTTGATGCACGTCACTATATTCCTATTTGGAAAAATGCTGTCTTAGCTCTTAGAGCGGCAGGCTCCACCTCTTTTGGATCAGAAAAAATGCTGTACTATCTCGGTGGTACAGAAAACTGGTTATTCTCTAAATTTGATGAAACCATTCCTATCCCTCAAGACGAATCTTTTTCTTATAAAGCATTAGCACCATCCCTAAGAGGATTTGATGTAAATGTACGTAATGGAGGTAGTTATGCACTTGCTAATGCAGAATTGAGAATGCCAATCATCAAGTTACTGAGCAGAAGACGTGTCAAATCGTCCATACTAAGGAACTTCCAGTTGATCGGGTTTTATGACGTAGGTACGGCTTGGGTAGGATTTTCTCCATGGTCAGATGACAATCCACTCAATACTCTTACCCTCGAGTCACCACCGATTATCACAGTCAATGTAGAATACTTCCGAGATCCTATTATTATGGGATACGGGGCTGGAATGCGAACTGCACTATTTGGGTATTATATCCGACTAGACTGGGCCTATGGTCTTGAGACTAAGCAAGTAACTGATCCGAAGTTATATTTTAGTATTGGTACCGATTTCTAATATTTTCTTGATAAAAAAGAAAGCCGCCTTGCATGAGCAAAAGCGACTTTCAAAAAATACTAGTGATGTCTCTTTCGGGTTTCGAGTATCGTTGTTCGGTTATCGTGAAACCTGTTTTGTAATCCGTAACACGAAACCCAATCTATTCATTCTTCTGTATTGTCACTCCTCCACAATCCGCTGTTGGACATGGTAATACAGTATCACAATTTTCTGGGGCTTGTACTACTAAGGTCTGATTACAGCTCGGATCAGCGGCATCTTCTATCGTTATCGTATAAGTGTTGCCGCTGCCAGCTGTACCTTCGCCTAGCATAAAGGAACTAGGACTACCAATCGTACCACTAGATGGTGTAATCGTCGTACCGCCATCTACACTCAAGGTATAAGTACTCCCTAAGCCCGTCACCATTATGCCTACCTGTACTCTGTCGTCAGTTGGGTTGCCAGGGGTAGAATTATCTACACATTGGTTGCTTGTCATAGAGATAGCATCGATTTCACAAGGAATCATACAGCTAATATCTGGAGTAGTAATCGTATAGTCTACAAAACAATCATTACTTCCATTGAATACTCTTACGGTATATTCTGTATTATGCATTAAGTCTGTAATACTACCCGTACCGCCAGATATATCAACCGATCCTGGTCCATTATAGTCAGGGCCGTTGTAGCTCGACCCTGCACTGAAGTTGGCTTGACCTGCACTCATCACTCCATTTATGTTGATGCTTGCATCATTATTAGGGTTTTCTCCATTACATGTACCCATCGCTACACTTAACATCGCTTCTGGTATTTCAGTACATACTTCTAATTCTATACGAAAAGCACCACATTGCTGACTCCCCGTTGCCCCAGTAGTCTTCTCTAAAACATATGTTCCACATCCTGAACCATTTACAGTAATACTCAAATCACAGTCATTGAAAATTTGGTTGGAATTCGCTGTCTCTACACTCCACATCCCTTCACATATGATACCGTCTCCACAGTCTAAAACATCCTGTAGGAAGACTACTCCTCCTCCGAGTCCGCATATAGTTTCTGTTAATATCAAATCTTGAGTCGGACAGCATTCGTTTGAGATTGCTATCCCCTTTGCTTGACCAAGGCTGGTAACAGGATTTATATGTACTACTGGAGCAGCCGTAATATCATCAGCATCCCAACTGATCAAACAAGGTTCTGCTGCTGATAAACTAGATGTGTATAGCCTATTAGAAGTCTCACTATACACGACTCCAATCATATCATTCCATCCCATCCCATCATTGACATTATCAGATGGGCCGATCTGCAAGAGTAATCCCGTTGGGCTGAATTTCAATAATCGAGAATCTTGGTTTACACTCCCCTCCACAACGTAAATATTACCAGCTGGATCAGAAGTTACACCTTGGAGCCTCGAAGAGAAAACATAAGGTTGACCAATACCAAAATTTGTTAAATCACGGCTAATAGTAACAGGGAAAGTTGTATTTGCACTAAAATCTGCTAAGGTAGGCGTAAAGACATATACACCTATATCTGCAGAGGTGCCTCGATACCGAGTCGCATAGAATGTACCCGTATTGGGGTTAATATGAAAACCCCAATCATCTGCATCGTCCGTTGCCCCAACATTCACAAATCCTAGGGAATTACCCGTACATGGATCCCAAGCATATATGTTTTGATCCTCCCCGTTTGTATATATTACGTTATTAAAGGATGCAATGTTAAATAACTCACCAGAAAGATTGATAACAAAACCATCGGGTCCTGTCTCCGGAGTGATGGTGCCATCACAAGTGAGTCTTCTAATATCTACGCCACTAGCCGGAAGGTTACCCCCTGCTCGTTCTCCGATGTAGAGAAAACCATTCAAATCAACACTAAGACCATGTGGAAAAGGTAATTCAGAAGTACCTGTACCTGGATACCATGGACCCGCCCCAGGTGGCGGAGGTGTTCCACTTGGCGCAGAAGAGCCATCACTAAATAATTCAGCTACGCTTCCATCCATAGCTACACTGAATTTATGAACTCGACCATTTGAACTAACTTCATTGAGATAGATATATTCATTGCAGTCACATGATTGACAGAATACATCCGAAATAGATAAACAAAATACTAGAAGTATAAATAGCGTATTTGGATAATAAGGTGTATTCATCACTATAATGTTTAAAATATTTGAGTTTCTAGGCTAATTTTTATTATCAATTTCACTCAAACATATGATGAATAAATTAGATGTGTTAATTATTCATTATTATTCGAATAAAATCACACGTTCGTGTTTTTTTATACTTATTGCGCCCCTCTTAAAATTGAAAAAGTTAGAAAAAACAGTGCAACTAGTCAGTAGTACAACAACACATTAATAATTCTTAATGATAGATCTAGTATCTCTTTACTACTCCTACTTTAATTTTCGATTGTAATAAGCCTCTATGGCTTCCGTCCGATTTTTTACCCGAAGTTTTTTGTAGATTTTTCTAATTCTCGACCTCAAACCTTCGGTGCTTATGTTGAGTAGCTTAGCCGTATCTTCATAGGTCTTACCTAAGGATAATAAATTTAAAGTTCGCTCCTCTTTAATGCTAAGACCATCGATGTTTTCGCTTGTCTTTTTCCTAAGGCTAAACTTCATCATTAATTTTTTGGCCATAGTAGCACTTATATAAGCACCTTCGCCTTTGATCACTCTTAAAGACTCTAAAACTTCTTCTTCATGAGGACTCTTGATCATATATCCTGATGCACCGAGTTCCATACATCTAATCAGATCGTTTACGTTTTCACTAGAGCTCAGAACAATAAGTTCTGCATTAAAATATTTGTCTAAAATAGATTGGATAAAACTCGTTTGATTTTCTCCGTAATAATATAGATCGAAAAAAACGTATTTGACTCTTGAAGCCAAAATATCACTTGATAAGGCATCATCTGGGTGATTAAATACCAAAAGTTGAGCGGTAGAGAAGGACTCTTTAAGATAGGCGCTAAATAGTTCCGCGTATAGTTGGTCATCCTCCATTAGGATAATACTATCAAGAAGTAAATTATTCACTATGAATTTTCTTTTCTATCAAAATTATTCTCAGAATATTAATCAATTTTGTAGATATAATGAATCTCGATGCTAATTAAATAGGACAAAAACCATATCTATGTTTTTTTTAATAGACTTAAATATGTTCTTTCATTAAGTTTATTTAAATCCAGAGCTTTGTAAGTCAATTTCGAGCGTAAATGAGCCTCCGCTTCAAGAAATATAGAAAATACCTTTTAATTATTCTATGTGTCCAATGCTTAACCTTGTTAGAAGTATTGGGTCAATTAGACTTTAAACCCCTTGATATTATTTCATTAGAAGATGGACTTCATGATCAGATTGTAGAGTACCTAAGCGTAGATCTACAAGGAAATTTGTGGATCTCAAGTGTAAATAGTCTCACTAAATACGATGGCTACAGTTTTCAGACTATCCAATTAGATACTGACTTCAAATTATATAAACCTAAAACTATAGTAGATCGTCAAGGAATGATTTGGATCATCATTAGAGATCTCCAACATCCAACAGAAGGTTTTGAGTCTTGGGATCAAGAGTTTTATGTATATAATCCTAAAACTGAAAAACTCATGAAGCTTCATCATTTTCTAGAAGATCAAATCGACTCGTCAGAAGTAATCAAATTGGTACAAGAATTTGAAGATGAAATATTTGTAAAGTGCGATAGTGAAGACTTTATATACTCCGGTTCAATGAAAACTTTAAAGCGCTTTAGAAGTGATGTTCAGGCAGAAATGTTTCCAATACCGGGTGGGTATCAGCTTTACGTGGATTCCACTGATCACTACTCCATTTGGGATGAAAACGGACAACTGTTAACACTGGAATATCTTTCTGATAGCCTTAATGCTATCAATTTTAGGACCGTCCAACAAAAACTACTCAGTGTTAGTAATGAAGATTATGAAATTCATTCTGTTTTAGATTCAAGTATTCGAATCAAAGGACCTCCCATTGGCTTTTCGAAAGGAAACGACCTATTTCATCTAAAAGCAATAAAAATCGATTCTCCATTTGCGCTTTACAAAAAACAATTGTATCGAATTCAAAATGGAGTCTATGAGTTATTTCCAGAATTAAAGGACTTGGAAATCAATGATTTTGACTACGTCAAAGGCTTTTTATATCTCGCTACTAATCAGGGTGTTTTCATCTATAACTTGAATCAGGAAATAAAATTTTCGACGCTTGCAGTAGAGGAAATTACAAATTCAACACGAGGTATTTACGCAAATGATCAATATACTTTTTACAGATCAGCAGGTCGTGAAAAGATAAGAAATGAATTAGGAAAAGATATCTCTTTTGACAATCGTAATGTGGGATTGAAAAATAAAGTTTTTCACTATTATCAAGATCCTCAAAATGAAAATATTCTGTGGTCTATATTATTGTATAGACAATGTTCTTGCAGACGAATTGACCTGAATAAAAAGAAAGTGGACTGCTATAATATTCATCATGTGAACGGGATTATCAGATCATCTAAATCGGGTAAAATTTATGTAGGCGGCAAAAGGTTTCTTCTTGGAGAAATCGATGAAGAAAACAAGAAGATGACTGTTTTAAAATGGTCTAAGCCCAAAACCACTCGACCTCTTGAAATCCATTATTTTTCAGAGCATAAGGGTAGCATTTTAATGGCTACGTCTCATGGTGTCTATACCATGGATGAAATTCATGATACTTTGAAGATTACTGCCTTGTCCTCCAAACTAAATGAATACAATGTCAGGTACCTTCATTCTGATCGGAAAGACCCAAAAATCCTATGGCTAGCAACTGAAAAACAAGGACTTATAAAATATAATCAACAAACAAATCAAATAGTCCAATGGGACCTCTCTAATGGACTTAAAAGCAATGCTGTACATTATATTTTCCAAGACGAACAAGATAGACTTTGGTTAAGTACAGATAGATACCTCCATTGCCTAAATGCTGCCCGAGACCAATTTTATTATTTTGATGAAGAAGATGGCATTTCAAATAATGAATTGAATTCATTTAGTCATCATTACAATGCATTAGATTCTACTCTGTATTTAGGAAGTTTGAACGGCTACACTTACTTCAATCCTAATGAGATTGAAATTGAACCAAGTACTACTGAGCTTCGTATTTTGAAGATTGACATTTACAATTCTAGTAATGAACGTAGAACATTGCTCAATGTAGAATCTGACGATGAAATCACACTTTATGAAGATGAAACTTACATCGATATTTACTTGAGTGCTGACAACTTATTCAATATAGAAAACTATGACTTTTATTACCAACTGATACCTGCAAATCCAAAATGGATAAAACATGATAGTCAAATACTCAAGTTGATTAAACCTGCCTATGGAAAATATCAACTTGATGTTGTAGGGAATAAGGATGAACCTCTAAAAGTTACGCTCCCATTCAATCTCAAAATAGATGTACGACGCCCCTTTTATAAGACGGTTTGGTTTATTTCTGTTCTTATCTTGGGTCTACTCCTATCCATCTATGCTATGATCAAATATAGAACCAGAGCGATTATGGAGAGAAATAAAGAACTCGAAAAACTCATCGAGCAAAGGACTGAAAAACTCAAGAAATCCAATGAAACTAAGTCTAAGCTGTTTGCTATACTATCACATGATCTTAGAGGACCTATCAATAATATATCTTTATTAAGTCATCAAATCAAAAAACTCTTATCGTCAGAAAAGTATGGCTTATTGGAATCCATGGCTGAGCAGTCTTCTACGCAGCTAGTTGCGCTTAACCTACATCTTAAAAATATACTATACTGGAGCATCAATGAATTAGGAGAATTAGACCTGCAAACCCAAGAACTCAATTTAAATGAAGAATTAGCAACTGTATTTAACTTATATCTAAACCAACTGAAGAGTAAAAACTTAAACTTCAACCTCCATTTCGACGATGAATATTCTGTCGTCAGCGATCAACGTTGTCTACAATTAATCTTAAGAAATTTGATACAAAATGCAATTAAGTTTTCAAAAACTGACTCCGAGATCAATATCGATATAACAAAACCTACCTCTAAGCAGTTAACATTAAAAATTGAAGATAGTGGTATCGGTTTTACGCAAAGCAAACTTGACAATTCTTATAAAGGAACGGGGCTAGGTTTGGCCATGTGTAAAGATCTTGCTAAGAAAATGAAGATTGGATTGAAATTAGAGGATGCCGTTCCAGTAGGTGCTGTAGCAACCCTTACATTTAAAACATGATGTCCAAATAAAGAAAGCCGCTCCGCCAAAAGTGGAAACGACTTTCAAAAAATACTAGTGATGTTATCTTTTGCCTATGAATTTGTAGACAAATTATCGGACATGTATACCGATGAATTAGCATATACTATAATTATCGAACATGTATTCTATTCTTAATCATTTTTTCGAACCATGACTCCTCCACAATCTGCTGTTGGACATGGTAATACAGTATCACAATTTTCTGGGGCTTGTACTACTAAGGTCTGATTACAACCAGGATCTGCCGCATCTTCTACAATAATGGTATAGGTATTGCCACTACCTGCAGTACCAGGACCTAGCATAAAAAATCCTGGGCTACCGATCGTACCGCTTGATGGGGTAATCGTCGTACCGCCATCCACACTCAATGTAAAGGTGCTACCTGTGCCAGACACAAAAATACCAACCTGTACTCTGTCGTCACTAGGATTACCTGGCGTTGCATTATCTACACATTGGTTACTCGTCATGGAGATGGCATCGATTTCGCAAACGGGTGCACAAACGACATCTGGTGTCGTCACTGTATAATCCACAAAACAATCATTACTACCATTAAAAATCCGAACTGTATATTCTGTACCATGCATTAAATCATTAAATGATCCTGTACCACCAGAGATATCTAGATTAGCTGCATCGCTATAGACAGGGCCTGAGTATATACTACCTATACTTATACCTGCTTGATCAGCATTCATCACATTCTCTATGTCAATTATTGCATCATTGTTTGGAGTCTCCTCAGTACATGTACCTTCTGAAGTTGTAAGTGTGGTTGTAGGTACCACAGTACATACTTCCAACTCCACGCGGAATACACCGCATTGTTGAGCACCTGAAGCACCTGTCGTTTTTTCTAATACATATGTACCACAGCCACTTCCATTGACAGTAATACTGAGATCACAATCATCAAAAACTTGCATCGTGTTTGGCGTTTCCACTGTCCACATACCTTCACATACTATCCCTTCTCCACAAGTAAATACTTCTTGCAAAAATATTTTTTCGCCATCTCCATTGCTACAAATATTTTCGCCCAATTCTAATAATTCAACTGTTGGACAGCACTCTTTAATTATTGCAATTGCCTTTGCTGCTTCTCCACTACCATCCGTTGGGTTAGGCAGTCCTGTACCTACGTAATCAAGATCTGTATTAAACATTGAAACACAATCAACATTTGGGTCTCCGGTAAAATTAGAAACATATAGTCTTTGCTGATCTTCACTAAATACTATGCCTGCAAAAGCCGCCCAGGGATCTGTTAGCGATGAGGGTCCTACTGAATCGATTATAGTGCCGCTCGAGTCTAGTTTATATATAAATACTGTCCTCGATAAATTACTTGAGACCACATAAATATTTTCTGCACTATCACTCGTGATTCCAAATAAATTTGGTCTTCCGTCTAAGTCTGTCAAAGGATCTATACACAAGTTACCCGCAAGAGATTGTTCGTTTTGAGCTTGATCCCATACCCATATTTCGTTACCTTCTCCCGCAGATGTGGCATAAAATAATTCCGTAATAGGATTATAGTGTAAACCCCATAGATTGGTATTTTCAGATTCATTCAGGCATACTTTTCCTAAAGACATTCCCGAACAAATATCCCAAGCTGAGGGACCTCCCTCAGTATTATTGTAGAGAGTACTACCAATGCTAAATATGTTTTGCTTCGTACCCGTATTTTCCAAAGAAAAAACATTAGTAGGAAAAATCTCTCCGTCACATCGCAATCTTCTTATGGGACTAGCTGATGCGGAAGTTGCTCCGATATATAAAAAGCCATTTAAGTCTGTGCCTAGACCATGTGGGCTAGGTAGCTCTGAGATGTTGTCTCCTGGATACCAAACTTGATCTTGATTTGCCCCACCAAATACCTCTGACAATGTACCATCACTCAAGACCTCTAATTTATGTACCTGCTGCGCATTGGGTTCATTGAGATATATGTATTCTTTGCAATCACAATCTTGGGAAGAAACCTTATTTGTTGATATAGTAAATAGGTGGATTCCTATGCATAGGATAATGTTATATGGTAATGATGTATTCATTGGACTCAATAATATTTCAATTTTCTGTTCAAACGAAGCACTAATATTTTTTTCGTGCTTTCTTAATTTTTTTAGTTTCTTACACTAGTCGAGTACAATAATGACTATGTTCTAATTAAGTGTTATACTTTTAATAGAGGCTATCTCAAATTGAGATAGCCCAAATGAACTTGATTAGAAATAACACCCGGTATTTCACAAGTCATTGTCAGTTTCATCATAGATTCTTTTCGTTTTAATAAAAGGGGTAGCCTCCACCCAACCGTGGAGACTACCAAAAAATACTAGTGATGTTTATTTTGCCGATTACTGATGAATTGCTTTACATCAATTATCGAATATGTATTCTATTTTTTATTATTCTATTTTTCGTATTGAGACTCCTCCACAATCCTTTGTTGGGCAAGGAAAAACCGATTCACAATTTTCAGGTGCTTGTACTACTATCATCTGATTGCAACTAAGATCAGCTGCATCTTCTATTGTAATTGTATATGTACTGCCACTGCCGGCAGTACCAGGGCCCAACAAAAACAACCCTGGACTACCGATCGTGCCACTCGAAGGCGTAATCGTGGTACTACCATCTACTGATAGCGTGAAACTACTTCCTGTACCTGTTACTGATATACCTATTTGTACTCTGTCATCGCTTGGATTACTTGGAGTATTATTATCCACACATTGCGTAGAGGTCAAAGCCACAGCATCTATTTCACATACTATACTTACTTCCACCACTGCAGGATCTTGATCATCGCTACCATCCGTAGCATCTGTATCATTATCATTAGGATCATTGGGATTATTGTTATCGCCAGGAGTACTATCTTCATCAGCTACATCTAGACCACCATCGGTATCACTACCGCCAGTAATCTCTGCATCATTGATCAAACTATCTCCAGTAAATGCAGGATCTATAGTAGACTCTACTTCAAAAGATACAGAACCACCAATTGGGACAAAATCAATCGTAAAGTCATTTGGAGCATTTTCTGTGACACCCGTCTGACCTGCTACTAAAGTTGCATTGCCTAGTCCGATTGGAGTATAATCCGCTACATCTACATCATAGGCATCCAATGTTCCTTGATTGTATACCGTAATCGTAAACTGTACTGTACTCCCAGCAGTATAAGGAGCAGGAGTAACTGCTGTATTTATAATCTTTGTTAAGGCAAGATCAAACACTTCTAAATCAACACAAACTTCATCCATCATATCAAAAGTGCCATCATTGTCACTATCGAGAGATACCTGATTGAGCAAACCACTTGCACCAGATGTAGGCGAGCATGTCAGATTACCAGACATGATATCCGCGGTCGGTATATTTCTCATGACAGCAGGAGCCGGATCAAGACATGTGGTTCCAATCTGCGGTAGGTCGCTACATGCTACATTGCCATCACAATCATAATATGGGATCGGAAAATTAGGTACATTCGATGGACCGTACACCCTTATATACTCGACTCCATTGGATTCAACAAGATCGATCTCTTGTTCGACGAAAAAACTAC
>JAHDCU010000013.1:22904-27516 GCA_020629715.1 Saprospiraceae bacterium | reverse complement strand
TTTCGGTAATCATCTTAAATCAGCTATTGAAACGATTCGCAAACGAAAAGAATTGTTTGTTTTCAACGCCTTGCGCGTGTGTCGGTGGGAATCAGTTGGGATGTTTTCGAGTCCAGGGTGTTTAATTGGGGTATTATACTACCCCACAAAGCATTTCCCGCCTTGCATACGTATGCAAACTTCCCCCCTTAGTAAAGAAACGCGCGCGTAAAAACGATTCGCACCTATTGTCAAGCTAGGGGGCGAGAATTGGCGCAGGTTTCTAAAAAGAGTTGCGTGAACACCGTTCATAACTAGGGGCTTGACGTGAGGTGATTCGGTGCTGTAGGCTAGGGGTAGGGGGGTATGCCCCTTTGTGTGAGAGTGCGTGTTGTTGTGGTAAACAAACCCCCGCCTCTAAAAAATATTTTTAAAAAATGATTCATAAAAATGATTCAAAAATATATTGACATGATGCGAATCATATGTTATAAGTTGGTCAATGGAGAAAAAATATGAAAAATTTTATAACGACGCTCTTTTTAATTTTAGCCCCACTAAGCTTATATGCTCAACCAGCATGTATGCAATATTCTGATGCAATTGCTTATTTGGAAAATCAGTATAATGAATATGTTGTAGCACAGGGGTTAACGTCAGATGGATTGTTTTTTCAATTACACGCTAATTTAGAGAGCGGTACTTGGACAGCGACAGTTACAGCGACAAATGGAATAACGTGTTTAGCGTCTGCTGGACAGAACTTAGAATTAGTAGATACACCACAAGGAGATGATATTTAATGTACGAACTATTTATTAAAGACCATGAGGAAGATATTATTCATAAGACGCATGATATTATGGATGCTGTACATACGGCATACAGTGTATCCTCAGAGCTTCAGAGCCAGCATGTAGGCATTGTTTATAATGGTTATGACCCTATACTCGATAAAGACTTTGATGTCACTCTAAGCTACATCTCAGCGCCTCTCATGGACGAGAACAACATGCCTTATTATAATGAAGTACCAAACTATCAAGGTGAAGGTTAATGGATTGGGATAAACATGGAATTGAGCCAGAGCTTAAAAAGTCTGGTTCACCGAAAGAACGTAGATTGGCTGTACCTGTAACTGAGCAGTTAGATTCTGCTATTGAGCAGTTTAAGAATGCGTATCCGCATAAGAAGTTTAGTGATGCTGCTGTACTTAAGACGATGATTGAAGCTGGTTTCAGGGTATGGTTTACGCAGCGTACAGCAACGCAAGAGCCTGATGTGTCTGATGCCTAGACGTAACTCAAATGTAAGACGTAATCAACAACCTAAGTCGCCTAGAAAGATGACAGCTTCTGGTGCTGCTATTGGTAAGCGATCTAAGAAGATGGTTGGTTGTGAAGCGTGTAATTTTGGAACGCCTTATGTTGTAGCACAGAAGGATAAGTTATCAACAGGTAAGCCTTGCCCACGATGTGCTTCAAATTGCCTTAGAGTATTTGACAGTACGGCTGAATGGGTTTACCATAATGAGTTAAGAATATTACAGCAGACAGGAGATATTAGTGAATTACAATACCAAGTCAGATACCCGCTCCATTGTCCATCAAAAGACAAGCCAAAGAAAGTTACCACTTATATTGCTGACTTTACTTACATTGACTCCAATAATGTTTTTACTGTGGTTGATGTTAAGGGAGGTAATGCACACAGGGTTATTGTAAGTCCTGAAGCGAAGCTTAAGATGAAGTGGTTTGAACTGGAATATGGAATACCAGTTACAATTGTAGGAAGATAATTATGACAGATTTTTTTGATACACCTGTTGCGAAACAGGACATTGATGTACCGAAAGTAGACGAGAAGGATGTGCCTGATGACGATGATATTGAAGCTTTGTTTTCCAATATTGTTCCCGGTACAGATTTAAGAGGTGATGATAAGAAGCCTGTAAAGGTTGAAGACATTATTGATGTTGATGCCATGCGTGAGAATATGAACGATGTTCAAGATGTATCGACATCTCAGTTTGTATCTAACAGTGGTAAGTTGGTTGAGGGTACACGGAATATTAATGAGAAGACGTTAATTGCGCTTGAGCGTTCGGAAGAGATTGAGGCTGAATTTGTCAGGCAGAACGGTCGTTTTCTTGAAGGGTCTGATAATGCGAAGATTGGTGTAACCATTGATGGTGGTCTGGCAACGCAGCAGTATGAGAACGCTCCTATGATGTTTGCCGAACCACCTAAAGGGTATATCAGTGAGGGTGTGAATACCTTTGATCCAAACTTACCTGATCATATTTTTGATCCCGGTGCTGATGCACAGAAGCAAGAAGATGTAAAACAGATAGAAACTTATGAGCCTAACGATCCAAGGTCTCCAAGCTTTATAGCCTGTGTAAACAACACCTGTGCTTATCGTGAAAACTGTTTACGTTATCGTATGAAGAACAAAGTGACAAATAAGTTTCCATTCTTTCCTGAAGAGTGTAGGATTGACGGTACGTTCATTTCACTTGACGATACTGATTTTACAGCGTATGATTCTATGAATACATTAGAATCAAATGTCACACCATCTATTTAAAATAGGAGAATTAATATGCCACAAGCTGAAGACAAGTCTATTTATATTTCTAGTGATTGTTTACAAAATCTTACAATGAATGATGCCAGACGTATGGCGCAGACTTTATTTGATATGGATGTTGGTGCCGATATTATTATTCTTAATTCTAAAGAGCGTATTCGAGAACGTTATACAAGGGCCGGAGCTTTTTACGATGATTAAGTATAGAGTTGTTAAAACTTCGTCTTGTATGGAAGAAGCTGATCTTGATGCACAGTGGGCCGATGGTTATGAACTTGTAGCAGCTATTTCCAATGTGTATGATGACCCCACACGTACATTTGAATATTGTTATTATTTCAAGTATACAGGAGGAGTACGTGCTGGACGTTCCGTTGTAGGAGGAGGACGATAAATTATGGTAAAACACGCAACAAACTTTGAACGTAACTCAAGGGACTTTTATCCTACGCCTAAAGAGGCTGTTATTCCACTAATTAACTATTTGGATAAACCCGGTATTAAATTTATTGAACCTTTTGCGGGTGACGGTGCACTTATCAGACATATTGAAGATTTGTCAAAACACCATATGTTATGTATTTATGCGTCTGACATTGATCCGCAAGTAACTGCTATTGGTAATACAAAGCATCCAAAAGGATATACAACAATTGAAACACACGACTACACCGACTATGGGAGGTATCCTATTCACGAGCTTGGGGCTAATTGTTTTATCAGCAATCCTCCTTGGATTAACACTGCTGAGTCTAAGTTTCTTAGGACTTCTATTATTCACAATTTGTCAGGTTTACTCCCAACTTGGCTGCTTTTAAAAGGTGCATACGCTTTCAATGAAAACATGTCTAGCTCTATGGCTATCTGTACTGATATTATTCCCATTGGTCGTGTTAAATGGATACCCGGTTCAGCATACAGTGGTACAG
The DNA here is from genome assembly GCA_020629715.1 of Saprospiraceae bacterium. Classification (GTDB taxonomy): domain Bacteria; phylum Bacteroidota; class Bacteroidia; order Chitinophagales; family Saprospiraceae; genus JAHDGW01. The sequence goes on along the minus strand of JAHDCU010000013.1, from coordinate 24,016 downwards.
AAGATTGCGCTTGGTTTAGATTTGATAAGAAAGCACGTCTAAATGATATAACTGGACCTGTGCTCCACCCTAGAAGGAAAATAAAATAATGGAATATGATATTTCTAACTATTGTGAAGTACGTAATATAGAAACAAAAGTTAGATATAAAACAGGAAATGATAAATCTAAAACTGTATTGTGTTTATTCTCAGAAGATTTCAATAAGTTTATAGCAAATAAAAAGCTACTAGATGAGGAAAATAAAATGAAAGATAATATTGTAAAACGAGCTTTGTGTTACGATAATTGGTTTGGTAATATATTCTACCCCCTGTGGCGCGACCTTGATTGTGTATGCTGTGCTATGTGGCGCGGTGTTGTTTTAGGGACTCTATTTGGTATAGCTTTAACGACAGGAGTTTGGTATGCTATTGTATGATATCTTTAAAGTTTTTGTATTTTATTTTGTAGTTTGTTTATCTTTTATGACTAGCATTTCTTTTATATATTGGGATAACATGTATAACTTTGGTATTGCTGCACGTATCTCTTTATTAATCGCTGTTCTTTATTGGTTTGTAAGAGAATTTGAATATGAACTCTGAAGTTACTGAAGTAGATAACAATCAATTTGATGATATATTTTTTAAAAATCATGGAGTAGGTCAATTTGCAAAAGACCCTGAGTATGAGCAAATTGCTCATACTTTTGATAAATCACAACCTACCTTAGCAGAACGTAAATTCTGTAGATATATTGTTAACGGAGATAGTCTAACAGAGGCTTATTCTAAAACTTTTGATAAGGATAACACTTTACCAAGGTCTTACTATTCTACATATGCTAACAAGCTTCTTAAACGTGATCGTGTTGCGAAGTATATGTATGATCTTCAAAAAGAGCTTGAGGAGCTTGCTGACGAAACTCTACCTACACTCATTGCCGAGCTAAATGAAGATAGACAGTTAGCCAGAGATATGGGTCAACCCTCTGCTGCTATTTCCGCTGTAAAAGCTAAAGCATCTCTTCTTGGTCTTGAAGATAACAGGAGTGTGACTAATAATATCAATCTGACAATAAGTAAAGAACAGAAAGAAGCGCTTCTTAAAAGAATTAACAATAAAGTTAG
>JAHDCU010000013.1:15285-22804 GCA_020629715.1 Saprospiraceae bacterium | reverse complement strand
ATGAGTAACATCTCTTTTGAAGAAGCTGAAAATCAACTTCTTTTAGATTCTATGAGAAATGACCTCCTGTCTTATACGATGGGAGTTTTTCCACAAATGATTATTACTGATTTCCACGAAGCTGTTGCCTATGAGATTCAACAAGTTTTAGATGGTCATCATGATAGACTTATTCTTACAGCACCTCCGCGTCATGGTAAGAGTCTTATAACATCCGAAACAGCACCAGCTTATTTTCTTGGTAAGTATCCTAATAAGAAAATCATCTCAGCTTCCCACACACAAGACCTTGCAACACGCTTTGGAGCTAAGGTTAGAGATAATATGAACACCCCTGTGCATGAGGCTGTATTCGGCTCTCAGGGCTGCTTAAAACGAGGTTCACGTGCTGCTGCTGAAAGCTTTGTTATCAACGGTGGTGGTGAATTCAATACTGTTGGTGTTGGCGGTACTCCTATTGGTAAGGGTGCTGATGTATTTATTATTGACGACCCTATTCGTAACCGTGCCGATGTTGAATCTGAGAAGCAACGTGAAGACTTGAAAGAATGGTACTCCTCATCTGTGCTTTCCAGACTTGAGGGTCAAGGCGGTATTATTCTAATGCACCAGAGATGGCATGAAGATGATCTTGCTGGTTGGCTGTTACGAGAGTACGCTGATGATGGATGGAGAGTTGTTAACTTTCCTGCTCTTGTTGAGACACCTGAAGATAAAGCTATAGATTTTCTTAATCGTGAGTATGGCGAAGTTCTTATTCCTGAATTACATAGTAAACAGAAATTAGAACGCCTTAGAGAGTCTATGCTTGCAAGAGATTGGTATTCTATGTATCAAGGTCAACCTCGTTCGAGCACAGGTGATGAGTTTACAGACAGTATGATAATGAGTTATAATATACCTCCGATTAATGTCAGAGGTAATTGTAATGTATATATACTTGTTGATCCAGCATCAACTAAAAAGAAATACTCTGATTATACTGCAATGGTTGTCCTTGGCCTCGGTGCAGATGGTAATTTTTATATTCTTGATATGGTGCGAGAAAAACTTGATCTTCTTGAACGTACCAGAACACTTATTGAACTTCATAGAAAATGGCAACCTATCCAAACGGCTTATGAATCTTATGGAGCGTCTTCTGATATTCAGCATATTCAGTACGAGCAGGAAAATCAAAACTATCGTTTTCCTATTACCTCTGTACATACGAAACTCAAGAAAGAGGAAAGAATACGAAGACTTATTCCAGACATGCATAAAGGAAGATGGTACAAGCCAGATAATTTCATAACATATGATATAGAAGATAATGAATATGATCCTATTACAGATATGATTAATGAAGAAATGATACCATTTCCTGTAGGAAAACATGATGACGCAATTGATGCTTTATCTATGATCTATGATCTTAATTATATGTTTCCTTCATCTTCTAATATACTAAAAACCGCTTCTTATAACAAAGGTGCTAAAAAATCACCTTGGTAGTATTGACTTAGTTGGATTTTTGTCATATAATTACAAGCGTGTCCATATTGTTTCCTTTCGTATCAGATAGTGGTGAACGTGTAGTGTAACCATGTTCGCCACTATTTTTTATATCGTAGAAGGTTTATACCATGCCAAGTTCTGAAGGTTATGTTCGAAATTATAAGCAGGAGTCTAGAACTGCTAGGCGTCGTGGTGAACTTGAAGACAATAAACATCGTAAAAGAGCTAGACGTAAAGCTATAAGACTTGGTATAATTAATCAAGGTGATGAAAGAGATATTCATCATAAGAATTATAGACCTCGTGACAATTCTCGTAGAAATTTAGTACCTTTAAGTAAAGGTAAGAATAGATCGTTTAAACGTAATTCTCGCGGAGGAGTTAAGCGATGAATTATAGACCAAAGCCTCCAAAAAAGATGATAAAGGATAGTAATTATCCTATTCCTTTTACTTTAGAATTAACAGGACGATAATAATATGAGTAAATTATTAGATGCTGAAGAAGAACAGATCGAAGAGCATCTGGATGATTTGGCTGATCATGTTATGAAGTGCTTTGATCGCGCAAAAAGACATAGAGATGATATCGGTTTAACTGAAACACTTATTGATTGTTTGAGACGTTATCGTGGAAAGTATGACAGCGAAGATATTTGTAAATTTGAAGGTATTCAGATTTATAGAGGTATGACAGGTATGATATGTCGTTCAGCTTATAATTGGCTGAAGGATGCTTATTTTAATGCACAGGATCGTCCTTGGACGCTTGATCCTACACCTATTCCTGAACTTCCAGAAGAGATGCGTGAGCAGCTTATGGAAGCTATCAATAATCAGTTGCAAAATCAACTATCTGCTGGTCAACTTTCAAGTATTAATTCTAACGAACGTAAGCGCGTAATAGATACTTTAAAAAATACTGCATCCAAAATGGCATTTGAAGCTTCTGCTCAAAGTGTCAAAGCTATGGAAAAAACTATCGAAGATCAGCTAATTGAAGCTGATTGGAGGGATGTGCTTTCTGAGTTTTTACTTGATGTAATTATATATCCATATGCTATCCTTAAAGGTCCAGTTGTTAAATACAAAGAAATTCCTGTTTGGAATAAAAACAAATACGTATTTAAAAAAGAGCCTCGTTATTACGTAGAGCGTATTGACCCTAACAATTTTTATCCTTCTCCAGATTCTACTGATTGTGAGAACGGAGAATATGTTGTTGAGTTAATGCGTATGTCTCGTGCGTCTTTAAAGAACGCAGCTAAGTTAAAAGGTTTTGACGAAGATGCTATTAATCTGACTATTGAAGAGCAAGGTCATCAATACAACAGAAATATGTCTATTGCTGTTGATGATGGCGAACGCGAAGATTTAGACGGTGTTGCACGTACTGGTAATAAAACAGACGGTAATATGTTTGATGTATATGAATACAATGGACGTATTAGTGGTGACAGAATTATTGATTTTATTGATGAAGATGGGGAACTTGACGACGCTCTAGAAAACTTTGACACTGTAGAAACCCCTTGGGGTGAAATCGATCCTTACGAAGATTACGAATGTACCATTCGTGTTTGTAATGGAAATGTGATTATGGCTCGACTCAATGAGAAGAAGCCTGTGCCACATAGAGGTTATTATTCTACAGGATGTTTTAAAGTTCCGGGTGCTTTTGCTCACGAATGTATTCCTATGGTATTAGCTGATCTTCAGGATGAGTTGAATGCGGCTGCTCGTTCTAGAATGTATAACATGGGAATGTCTGCTGGTCCAATTGCTGAAGTAGATGTTTCTCGTTTTCCTGATCAAGAAGCTCCTGAAAATATTGAACCTTGGTCAGTATATCCTGTTCAAAGTAATACTATTCAAGGTAATAATGCAAAACCTGCTATTACCTTTACCAATGTTCCAAATAACGCAAATGCGTTAACTGCCGTAATGGAAGAAGTTTGGGATAAAGGCCATAGAATTAGTGGTATTCCTCCTTACATGTATGGGGATGACCGTGGCTCTGCACAGACATTAGGAGCGTTTTCGCTTCAATATGCGGGCGCTACGAAGGGCATCAAAACCATTATTTCTAATATTGATAACGATATTATTGAAAAATTTATTAAACAAATGTATTTCTTTAATATGGTTTATAATGATGACGATGGGATTAAATCTGATGCGACAATTAATGTACGTGGTGCTGCTGGTCTTATTGCTCAAGAGCAACGTCAGGCAAGACCGCTTGAGCTTCTACAAGCACTTGGACCTGTATTAGCACAGTTACAGCCTGAGACTGCTCTTGCGCTTGCTAATGAAACATTGAGTGAGAGTGGTTACGACCCTCAGTCTTTAGGAGCGTCTACTGGTGATGCACAGTCAGAGGCTGCTGCTAGAAGAGTTGGTGTTCAGCAACCCCAAGTAGACAATCGTAGTTCACAAGCTGTAAATGCAGCACAAGGTGCAAATGTGCCTGCCCCACCTGTTAGAAGATAAGGTAAAAATATGTCTAAATCTAATGCTGAATATTTTCCTTCTGAAGAGGCATATAATATTTCTAATGAGTTTACTGTTGAAGATTCAACAGCTATTATTCAAGTAAAAGCTATGCCTGCTGGCACATGTCTTTATGTAGAATATTATTTTGGAGATGAATGTGACGGATGTTGGCAACCTTTTAATTTAGAATGTTGCCAACTTAAACTTTGTGGATGTCAAAACACATTTTATTTTCCTTTTCATGGAAAGTTTAGACTTATTGCCATTGACGAAGACGGTAATCATTTAACCGATACATCTTATTACGAAAATATGGAAATTCAAATAACAAAAATTAAAGACGAGAATAAAGATTTGTCTAGCTATTATCCGAGATGTAAAAGTTCTTTGGAGATGATAAGTGATATTTTTGTTAATGATACCGCAATTTGTGATTTGATCACTAATCGGTTGACAAATAACTAAACAAAGGTTATAATTATGAGATTGAATGGTGAAATAGTCAATTTAAATGACAGAGTATTCGATATTTCTGTTCAAAGAGGTTTTGGAAAAGTAATTCGTATTTCTGAAAACTACTTTGAAGTAAAATTTAGCAACACAACTGTTAGATACGACGAATCAGGTTCTCAAGTCGGTAAAGAGTGGCAAACTCTTTTTTGGACAAGACCTATGATCGTTCCACCTGTTAAAGATGAACAAAATTGGAACGTTAAACGTGAAATGGTTGATGCTATAATTCAAATCGTAAGAGATTATAGGGATTATGTCTAATGTCCGGGAAAAATACAAAAGGATATATTTTTCCAAACGGAGATGGTAGTCTTTATTCTACAGAATTTGACTTGGAATCTAACTTCGGTGTTGTAACTGTAGTAGGTTTACAAGAAGGCGATTCTGTTTGTGTTGAAGTATATTCGGGTAATGAATGCGATGGTGTCTGGTCAGAATTTGCGCCAACTTGTTGCGGACAAATGTGTATTTGTTACCCCCAAAATCAAATATTTTTAGCTCTACCTGCTAAATATCGTCTATTTTTTTCAAATAATAGAGATTTACATTTAACAGATTCGTCTCATTTTGAGAATGTAGAAGCTTTTTACAAGGTTGTAAAGTCTGATGTGGACCTTACTTCAGTTTTTAATACAGGAGATTGTGGTATGAGCGGATGCACACCACCTGACGTTTATGTAAGTAGTGCAATTGTAGCTGATCCTACAGGTTTTAATTTAATTAGAACTGACGGAGAAGTTATTCCAATGCCGCTTGTAGCCGAAAACGGAATTGATATTGACGGTAATAGGTTTTCAGTAAATATTGAAGAAATTTGTAGCTCTCTTATAGCTGACGATGTTTGTATGGACGCTATTCAGGCGAGAATTGATACAGATACATTTGGTACAATTAGTATTTCAGGTGCTTCTGGTACAGATAGTTCTGGATTGGAATATACCGCAGGTACACCTTTAATTACAATGCCTAATGGCGATAATCTAGCTATCCCTACAGCAGAACAAACGCTTGTCGATCAATGTTATGATCTTCCGACACTTCCGTCTACAGGGATTTGTAATGTTACTAAGATTGCCTTAGTTGAGGATACAGATGGTTGTCAAAAACTATTTAAATATGAAGATTCTGATACAATTATTGTAACAAGTTCTCATAATGAACATCCCACACCATTATTTCCTGCTGATAGTGGGGGTTATTCTTGGCCTGCCGATTTAGCAGGCGGTACAGGGGGTAATCCTTACACTGCTGGTGAGCTTGTTCAAGCTGTTGCTGATAATACAGTTGATGAAACAAGACTTGTTGGTAACAATAGTATGATTGAATATAATGTTCCGGCTGATTGTCCGAAATGCTTTAATATTGATTTTAGAGCAACTATTGAACAGAATGATCCAACCCTATCTAAACTAGCTCTTTTCTACAGACTTACCTTCCCTGATGGTACAGTCAGATGGTCTAGTCTTCCTGATGGGACGGTAACTGGTTTTGGTTCTGCTACAAATTATGAAAGCCGACTAACTGGTGACTTTAATGTTTGTGTAGGTATGGCTGGTAATTTAAAAGTAGAAATTTTTGCTGCACAACGTTCTGGACCTCCGGGTGCTGTAGGTTTGTTTATCGGTCAATCTGATGGTGGAGAACCTGCTTCTAGAGCTACTCAAAGGATTTAATAATGAATAGAATTTATCCTCCTCAAGACGGTTCTACAGGATTCCTTTCTGCACAATTTGAAGTATTAGGTTTAACCCTTATCACTTTAAATGGTCTTCAGGAAGGGGATTGCGTTGGTATTCAGAGACGTATTCTTGACGGTTGTGAGACAAATGAATGGATTGACTACACTTTAGGGTGTAGTCAAGAATGTGTTTGTTATCCTCAAAACCAATTGTTTTTAGCTATTCCGGGTCAATACAGACTCATGTTCGGTAATAGAGACGATCAAGAATTAAGCGATCCTAATTGGTTTGAAAACGCTACAGCTTATAAAACAAACATATCGTCCAGTATGGACCTTTATAATTATACACAAGGAGATTGTGACATGGCAGGATGCTGCTCTACAGGTACTTCAATTGCGGCTATTATGCCGTCCGCTACATCACCCGGCTGGAACGTAGTTATGTCTGACGGTTCTGTGCTACCTATTGATTTGGTAGCAGGAGATGGTATTGAAATCACAGGTAATGTTATTACTGCTACAGGTGGTTCTACAGATGTAACAGATGTTATTCCTAATACAGACGGTACTTTTACTATTACTGATCAAAATGGTGATACAGTAACTGTTCGAGATGCTATGGATTGTGATTGTATTACTCTTGCTCCGTTGGGTAACGGTGAGTATTCAATTACGAATGGTACAGATAGCACTACGATTTATCTACCAACGCAAGTTATTCTTAATCCTGATGGGGTTACTTACAGTATTAATGATAACAATAGCGCCGTTAGCGTATATTCTTCTGATGACTGTGATTGTATTGTAATGACTCGCGATGCACAAGGTAACACTGTGCTCGATAACGGAACAATTACTGAAACGATTCTAGATACATATGGTACAGCAAGTATTGCAACAGCCGCAGGTACTGATAGTTGGGGTCAACCTTACTCTGTTGGTGACTTTATTGTAGAGTTTCCTGATGGTACTGTAGGTTCTTGGCCTGCGCCTCCTCCAGCACCTATTATTTCTTATGCTCTTCAGCCAACTGTAGGTGGTGCTTCTGGTACATTTGACGTTACTGTTAATACTGATACTCCTAATAACGGTATATATCATTATCGTATTTTCCAATCTGCTACAACACCAACTCCATCTACAGCTACGGATTTGGTTAATAATGAAACAGGTACTACAAATACACTGAACTCTGGTGATTTGTATAATATTGGAAGTTTTACGCCTTCTGGTTCTGATGATTGTTATATTGAAATTGTTCAAGAAATTAATCCGGGTATTTTCTCTAACGTAATTCTTTCAAATCCTATTGCCAAACCAATGGACCCTTTTA
>JAHDCU010000013.1:10364-15185 GCA_020629715.1 Saprospiraceae bacterium | reverse complement strand
ATTTTCTCTAACGTAATTCTTTCAAATCCTATTGCCAAACCAATGGACCCTTTTAGCGATGTGAATTGTTGGAATTTGGAAGATTGGACATTTGTGCCGGGTGCAACTTCTGGTGACGGTGTATTTACACAAGATGTGGGTGCTGTAGCTTTCTCAACTGCTCAGCAAAATGAAGCTAGTTCCAATGGTTGCAGACTTCCTCTTGATAATCCAACTTCAGATTTGACTGTTAACTTCAGAGTTCCTACAATTCCAGATACGAATACAGATAGACTTAGATTTGCTGTTAGATTTTGGAATCAACAGTCTCCGGGTGGAGCGCAAACAGGTGCTCAATATAGATTAGTTTCATCTACATTTATCCCTACTGCTGGACAGACTTTTAGTGATACTGTAACCCCTTATCCCGGCTCGACGCACTTCAGTTTCCAAATTTTAGGTATTGATGCACATAATGGTAATCCAGATGTATTTACAGTCGATCAAGTTACATGGTCTAACCCATAATAAAGGAACAATACAATGAGTAAGCAATCCTTTATATATGACACGGATGGAGGGGGTTTTAAAAATAACCCCTTCAACGTAAACTCTCCTGTTCTTCTAAGAGCGGCGGGTTTAACTGACTGTGTACCTCTTTATATGGCTGTGGGAGACTGTCCAAATTGTCGTCCTGCTGATGTTATTTGGGAACCTGTAATGTCTTGTGGTTCGCAGGTTGAACTTTGTCCAGATAACAACCAACTTCTTGTTTCTATTCCCGGAAAATATTCTTTAGGTGATCCTAATGACCCTTCTTTTGTAATGCCGGGAACAGACGTTAATATTACAAAACAAGAAGGAGTGGACCCCTCACTGGTGGGAAAATGTGGTGATACACCACCTATGAGTGTAGAACTTGAAACAAGTTGTACTGATCCTCTTTTTGTTGAAGTTTGTAATCAGAATATGATTGAAACCTCAATGGCAGAACTTGGATGTATAACGGATGCTTCAGGTTCTATTGTAGGTAAAGTTATGATTTGTAAAATTACTAGCGAAGTTGATGGTTCCGAAACAGTTATGCAGACAGCATATTATGAGGATGGTACAATTACGCAAAATTATACAGGCCCTTGGTCGGTATGTGGTCCAGAACCATGTAAATCTGAAGCGTTTATCGGTGTAATTACTGATTTATCTCTTCTTTCAAATTAATTAAAGGAAAATTTAAATGTCTTGTAGAAAAGTAGAACAAGAGGTAGCTTGCTTTACCAACGCTGCTGGTGTTCCAGCTTCTGTATTTGCTAATACTGTTTATGATGCTAACGGTTCTTTCGTAGCTCTTTATTACACAGACGCTGCTGGCGCTGTTGTAGACACTTCTGTAGGTACTGTAACGGCAGGTCAATGCCCTGTGGCTCAACCTGATGTGGAGTGGGAAAAGCTTTGTGACGTTCAGGCAGACGGTACTGTTGTAGAATTCCTTCGTCGTTCTGTAACATCCTTCACTGCTGCTGGTGATGTTATCGATCCTGTACAAGTTGATGATTTTGAAACAGATAAAGTTACAGCTTATACAGTAACAGGTACTGTTGGTGATTGTGATACATGTCCAGTTCAAGCACCTCTGGGTCTGATTACAGACTTGACTTTGTTAGCATAATAAAGTAAATTAAAAAATAGACTCCCCCGGCCTATCAATGAAGCTCAAAACCGGGGAGTCTCTTCCTAAAAAATAAAAGAGAATATTATGAGTTGTAGAACCGTACAAACTAAATGTGCTTGCTTTACAGACGCTTCGGGTAACAGCGAAACGGTTGTATACTCTATTGTTTATGATAATGACGGTGTTCCAATAGCCTCTTATTATACAACTGCTGACGGTACGACATTAGATACATCTACAGGTACTGTTGTTTTAGGGGAATGCCCTTTACCAGATGACGTATTTAGAGTTGTCCAGCCTTTAGTAGCTGGAAACAATACTATTGTTCACGGATTAAACAAACCTGAAGTAGAAGTAGAAGTTCGTAATAATGTTACTGGAGCTATTATTTCTGCTCGTGTCGTAACAGAAAATTTAAATGATACAGTTATCTTTGTTCCTGTTGCAGTAGCTGATGCAAGAATTACAATAGACGTTTAAGGAAATTAAATGGAACATAATAGTTATTTACTAGAAGAGCAACTTGTTTTTACAGTTACTGCTGATGGTGACATTGACACTGCTGCAAATACTGTAGATATCGCACATCATTTTGGTGTACGTACAGATGCGGATAGAACTTTAACTTTAGCCAATCCATCTATTAATCGTAATGGATGGTCTGCCATTGTTACCAACAAAGGTAACTTTATTATTACTATGTACGGGATTGAAATCGGTCCTGATGAATATGCTAGATTTATTTGGGATTCTAATTTGTGGCACAGTGAGGCGCAAAAGCCTTCTGTAGTTCCTTGTCCTGACCCAATGACCCGTGCTGCACTATTAGCTCTTCGTAATTCGTCTTCTCTTGACCCTAACTGTCATTATGTGATTACAGATTATAACAGAGGTACGGTAGGTGCTGCTGAAATCATGCTTCATGCTGTTGATGAAGAAACCTTAAGTCTTGATGTTGAAGTTAAAACAACTTTCGATAGAATTGCTTGGGAAGGTCGTTACGATATTGATACAAATAGATTGACTGATCTTCAGGATAATTTAAATAACGAAGTTACAGGAGAAGTTTCTGTTGATACTTTTCCTTGGGGAAATACTTCTGTTACAGATAATACTGTAAACGATGGTAGAATCACTTATACTGGTGGTACTGTTAGAGGTGTTACTGTTGATCAAAATTCAACATTAACTATTTCTGGAGGAAGTCTTTTAGAATCTTCTATTTCAGGGGATAGTGATCTTACTATTACAACAGGTAGCAATTATGAGTTAGACGTTAATAATAGTTCCAATGTAAGACAAGTAGGCACTGGTTATCTTCGTAGAGCATCTTTTACTAACGAAACCACTGCTGTTATTGGAAACGTTAATATTAACGATAGTGATTTTGAACGATCTGTTTTTAATACAACAGGTTCAACTGGTAGTATTAACTATTCTAATTTCAGACGTTTTTCTGGAAATGCAATGCAAAACGTTCCTTCGCTAACTATAGATAGTTGTGATTATAGTTCTAATTCTCAAATGACTATCACTGGAGCTACTAGAGTTTATCTTAGATATAGTTCTATGCAGAATTACGGTAGAGTTTTGGTTTCTGCGGGAGCAACTTTAAACTCTCAATATACTGGTATGAGAGATTACTCCTATATTCAGGTTTTAAGAGGTGTGTTGACAGCTAACTATTGTTCTTTATCTGGTGTATCTTATATTCAGCATAACACTACAGGTACTAACGCTATGGATAGTACGACTATTAAATCTCGTGCAAATGCTCGTTTCTTAGGAACATCTACAGGATGTAGAATACATTATTCGACAATTTCAAGCGGCTCAACTATTTATCATACTGGTACTTCTACAGGTTGCTATTTCTATTATAATGATGTATCATCTTCCTCTCAGATGTATACAAACAACTCTGTTAATCTAAGAGGTTATTATAATACGGTAGCTGGTAATTCTCAATACTATTCTCAAAATGTAACTGGTACACATTACGCTTATTATAATTCTTTAAATGGGCATGGTTATATTAGACATATTAATGGTTCTGGTGGTCGTATTTACGCTGTATCGTGTCACGGTCAAGGTCTTTTACAACTGAACGGTGCAACAGATGCAGGTCGTATTTATTATTCAAGTTTTACGGCTTACTATTACCTATATGCTAACAATTGGACTATAACTCGTACATCGTTGCATGGTTATGGTCGTAGAACTTATACAGTAACCAATCCTGCCGCAAACGGCACGTTTACGCAAAATTTCTAAAGGTATTATAAAATGACTATTGCTAAGCTTAAAAGTAAAATTGAATCTTTAAAAGAAGTTACACCTGATCAAAGAATCGAATTTGAAGAAGAAATAGTTCGACTTCAAGATGAAATTTCAGAAGTTCAGGAAATTCTACAAAATATCCCAGATGTTGAACCTGAAGAGGGTGTTGCTGATCCAAGACTTGAGTTTGTGGAAAAACTCATGAGTGAAGCTCAAGAAAAAACTAATACTGAAAAATCTACCTCTAGAAGTAAAACTGCATAATGTTATACGATGTGTTTCTCGGTAATATCGGTCTAATTACAGGTTGGATAGTAACAGCTATTGTTGTAGTTGTTGCTATGCAATTTGGAATGAAGACTCTTCAAAAAGATGTAGCTCAAATAAAACTAGATGTTAGTGCTCAAAGAGATAAAGATGCAGAGCACGATATAAAGTTTGCTGAAATTGAAGGTGAAGTAAACATTTTAAAAATAGAGCAAAAGAACTTAAGAGAATATGCTATAAATGGTATCGATAAAATCGAACAAGCTATATCTAAGTTAAGAGAAGATATGATGGATATTTTACGGAGGACGTAATGTCTAAAGACCCTAGATTAGCTCGTGCTGGTGTAAGCGGATACAATAAACCTAAAAGAACACCTAGTCACCCTACTAAGTCACATGTAGTTGTTGCTAAACAAGGTGATAAGGTTAAAACTATTCGCTTTGGTCAACAAGGTGTAAAAGGTGCAGGGTCTTCTCCAAAAGGAGATAAGCAAAAAGCTCGTCAAAAGTCTTTCAAAGCTAGACATGCTAAGAATATTTCAAAAGGCAAAATGTCAGCAGCCTATTGGGCGGATAAGGTTAAGTGGTGAGAATTATGTGGTTTTTTAAATGGTTACAAGAATT
>JAHDCU010000013.1:0-10264 GCA_020629715.1 Saprospiraceae bacterium | reverse complement strand
GCGGATAAGGTTAAGTGGTGAGAATTATGTGGTTTTTTAAATGGTTACAAGAATTATTTACTTCAGCTAATGTCGATAAAGATGTTTTACCTTCTGCGGAACCTAAATATAAGTTAGGTGCAGCTAAAGGTATTTTTGAAGGTATTCGATTTGCATCTACTAAAAAGCATGGTGGAAATATTGTAGGTCCACGTTTTATAATTATTCATTATACTGCTAACGATTCTGTAGAAAAAACAATTCGGGTATTCAGAAATTACTCAGTCTCGGCTCATTTTATAGTTGGTAGAGACGGAACAATTGTTCAAATGGTGAACATGTTAAATCAAGCATGGCACGCTGGAAAATCAGTAGCTCGTTCTAAGTGGGGTACAAAACACACAGGGTTGAATAAGTATTCTATTGGTATCGAACTTGTTAATTATGGTTATAAAGGCGAACATGTGCCTGATAATGTAGATACTTCAAATTGGTTAAGTAAACGTCATAAAAATGGTGGACCTATTAGAAAGTGGCAACCTTATTCCGAGGCACAGGTGGATGCGACAATTGATTTGGTAGAATCTATCATGAAAGAATATAACATACCTATTGAAAATGTTCTTGGTCACGATGATATTTCTCCAACTCGTAAAGTTGATCCGGGACCAGCATTTCCAATGAACAAATTAAAATCAAGATTAGGAGAAAGAGTATGATTAGTAAACTCTTAGGTAAAATATCTTATAGCACATATGCACCAACGATTAGAATTGCATTACGCTACTTATCTAGTGCTCTAGCTACTGCTACACCTTTTATTTCAGAAGATGTGGCTACTACAGTTGTATCTTTGGTATTTCTTGCAGTTTTAGCTATTGTTAATGAAAGTTGGTATTTAGAAGCCAGTAAAAACGGATTACCAACTTAAACCTTGACAAACTATTTGATATATAATAAGTTAATCAAAGTTTGTCTTGGAGGACTATATGACTATAAATGATAAAGATATTGTAGAGGCGTATATTAAATACGGTAGCAAAACTGCTGCTGCAAAGTATCTAGATATGCCTCGTACAACTTATCGTCGTAGATTTGATCAAATTCAATCTATTGATAATTTAACACCTGTAGGTTTTAAGACTACAAAAGTTAGCACCGATGGTTCAGGTACAGTTACTGCACGTACACATAAACTTAGACCTGAAACTGACGATGAAGAGCGCACAGGTACGATTGTAAGACGTTCCACACTTTACGGTGCTGACGGTTCTGTAACTGGTGAATGGGTTATTCGTAAGCCTGAAAGTGTAGAAGAGAAGTTTTCTGACGTTATTTTAGAAACTTTCAAAGAAGAAATTCCTAAAGTAAAATCACCAGCACTTAGAGTAACCGATAACGATAATCGTCTAAGTTTGATTAATATTGTAGACGATCATATGAATCTTAGAGCATTTGCTCAAGAAAGCGGAGAAGACTTCGATATTGAAAAAGCTTTTAACCTATATGCTTCAAAGTTCGAAGAGCTTGTAAATAGCTTACCGTCTACAAATTATGTAATGCTCACCAATCTTGGTGATCAGTTTCATAACAACGATCATATGAAAGTTACTCCAGCATCAAAACATAGTTTAGATACTGACCTTACTTTTGCTCAAGCTGCAAAATACGTTATCAATCTTAATAGATTTAGGATTGAAAAGTTATTGGAAAAGTTTGAAGAAGTCTATATTCGAGGTGTTAGAGGAAATCATGACGAAGACGCTATGGTTCTTCTTTTTGCAGCCTTAGAAATTGCTTATGAAGATAATGATAGAGTACATGTATTTTATAACGAAAGCGGTACTCATGTAGAACTTTACGGTAATACTCTATTAGCCTTTGATCATGGCGATAAAGGTAAGCCAGAATTGTGTGCAGGATATATTGCTAGTGAACACGCTTCTACATATGGGCAATCTAAATATAGATATATCCACACAGGGCATGTGCATCACGAACAAGAGAAAGATATCTGGGGTGGGTTCCTTTGGCGTTCTCATAGAACTTTATCTGCTAAAGATAAATATACATCCAGTAATAAATATCATTCACCAAGATCAATTAAAGGATATGTTATTCATCCAGAAAAAGGTGAACAAGAAATTAAAATTGTAAATGTTTAAATATAATTTGGAGGAATTATAATGGTAAAACAGATTAAAGTTAGTAAAGGTATTGATCCTAATCGTATTAAAGATTTTAACGACTTCCCTGCTGCTGAAACAGGAGCGTTAAGAGAAAAGCTAAACAACGTTAGATATGATTTAATGCCAGCACTGTGCGTCAATGAAGCCTATGGTAGAGTAGCTGAATTTGGAGCAAAAAAATACGCTCCTCGTAATTGGGAAAAGGGTATACCTCAAAGTCAGATCGCAACTTCTCTACAAAGACACTTGTGGGCGTATATGGAAGGTCAAGACAATGATCCTGAAAGCGGTTTATCTCACTTAGATCATTTGTTATGGAATGCTGTAGCTATGGTATTTAATGAATATCATAATATTCAAGATGATAGATATAAAAATATTGAACAAAGTTCATAATATCTATTTACATTCGAATTTTTTTAATGTATAATTATAAAAGATAGGAATTTATCCAATGAGCACTATTAGAATTGGAAATGGTATGAAAGGTTCTACTCGAGTAGCAAAACGTCACGTTGGGGCTATGGGTGGGCGCAGAGGCGGTTGTGCTTCTTGTAGAGGTAAAAGAAAATGAAAACTAAACTTAAATCTTCTAAAAAAGGTATGGGCGGTCTTAAAGTAAAAGGTAAAGGTGGTCATAAGTATACCATCGGTGCTAGAAATACTGGCGGTCCTGCTAAAAAAGGTAGTAAGATTATTCTCGGTAATATGAATCGAGGTACATCTAAACTTGATGCAAGTACAAAGTAATGTCTTGTATATCTTCTGGGCAAAAACAAAGTTTTTCTCAAGTGTTTAGAAAAGGTGATCCAAACGTTAAAGAATTTATCGATTGGATCATTAATACAGAACAGGAAACTATTGATATTTTAGTAGATGCAAATCAAGAAATATCAAGTGAGTATCTTAGAGGTTTTGTAAAAGGGGTTAGACGTATTAAAGAAGTTATATATATGTCTCAAAATTAAATTGTTTTATGGAGGAAACAATAATGGCTAACGATCTGCCTAATGATGTTCGCAAAAGTCTCGAAGAGTCTGGTGTGAAATTTGATAAAGACGGTAATATTTTAGAAGAACCTTCTTTCATTGAAAATGAAGAAGTTGAAGAAGAATCCGAAGAAGTTGAAGATACTGAATCTGAAGAAGATGAGGTTGAAGAAACTGAAGATACAGACGAAGAAGAGTCTGAAGAAGATGAAGAAGAGTCTGAAGATGATGACGATGAAGACGAAGAGGAAGAAGTAGAGTTAACTCCTTCTAAATCTAAAAATAAACTCACCAAAAAGTCTGAGAAAACTAAAAAGAAATCTTCTCTTACTCCTAAAAAAGAAAAAGAAGATACGTCTGAAACAGAAAGACTTCGAAAAGAAATTGAAGAGCTTAAATCTCTTTTAACTACCAATAAAACTGAAATTAAAAAAGAAGAGAAATCTTCTCTTTCAGCAACAGAAGAGACACTTCGTCAAGAAGTAGAAGCCTTTAAAAGAAATAGAATGCTTGATTTGGCAAACAGACTTCGTTCTGATGTCAACAGAAAGTTTTCTAATCATGGAATCTCATATGATGATGTGATCAATTCTCAGGAATGGTCAGATTTTCAAGGTTCTATGAAATATGGAAATCCTATTGGCAAATATTATACAGAAGCTGTAAAAAGCGGAGATTATGAAGCTATTGTAGGTTTCTTTGACGACTTTAAGTCGATTTATATTCCTGAAGAGGAAAAAATTACAACTGAAAAGGTCAAACCTTCTCTAGACGATTTAGTTGTTCCTGAAAAAAGTAAATCTAGCAGCGTTAAGAAGAAACGTGCTAAATATGACTTTAAAGCCTCCGATTATGCTGAAATGCTTAATAAGTTTGAGCGTGGTCGGATCACTCAAGAAGAATTTTTCAAATTTGATGAAAAATACATTAAGTCAGAAGCAGAAGGTAGAGTGAAACCTGACTAGCGCAACGTAGGAGAAATTTTAATATGAGCGCCAATTTTAACAGAAACCAAGCAAACGGTATTACCGCTGCGGCTGGTTATACACAGTTCCGTGATACTTTGCAAACACCTCAGTTTAGCAATCGTATCATTGGTCGTACTTATAAAGACTCTGTTGTTATGAAAATTACCACTGGTAATTTCCTAGACGGTCTTAAGAAGTGTGGTTCGTCTGTTGGTTTTAAAACAGAACAAAAAATTAAAGTTTTCGATTATCAAGAAAACCAAACACTTGATAGCCAATCGCCTGAAACATGCTGGCGTTGGGTTCATATCAACAAAGCGAAATATTTTAATATTAAGCTTGATCGTGTCACAGCGATGCAAATTTGTGACTTTGACGAAATGGCAAGAGGTTTCTGTGATAACGCAGGTAAGTCTCTGAAGCAACGTCTTGATCCAGAAATCCTTATTGAAATGGCTACATGTTCTGCGAAAGAAAATCGTGGTAACAACGCAGGCCCTGAAGGCAATTTTGATTTTGGTTCTTATAGCTCCCCATTCACTATTACACCTCAGAACTTCGTATCTAAGCTTGTTGAAGCACAGATTATGATGACTGACCAGTGTGAAGGTTCTTATTGGGAAGATGGTAAGATGTGCGTTATTCTTCCAAATATTGCAAAAACAGTAATTCTTGATCGTGATAGCGGTCTTTCCGGTATTGGTCCAAACTGTTGCGATAATAACTTGAACGGAATTGCAGGTAATATTGCAGGTTGGGATATGATTTTCTCCAACAATGTGCCTCGCGTACTTTTGGCAGACGGAAGCTATGCGTACTATATTATCTTTGCTCATAAAGATGCTACTGCATTTGTTCAGCAAATGGAAGACTGTGAAGTTAAAGATTCTGAGAAATCCTTCGGTCAATACTACAGAGGTCTCTGGGTTTACGGTAACGGTACTCTGATCCCTGAAGGTATTGCTGTTGGTTTGTTCAAATTTGACACGACACCTGTGTAATTAGGAGAAATATAAAATGACAGCATATAATTTTGCTCAAGGTGGTGATACCCACTATAACGCCAATATGGCATTGTATCCTCAGAATGCCCTAGTTACAGGTCGTCCCGAGTATGGTAGCTCGACTACACCTTTGAAGCCTGCCCATCACTGGGAAGGCGGACATTACTCCGCTGTACGTCACATGTCTCTTAATGATAAGTGTCATCAGTGTGGTCTTAAAGAAGCTGCCGCAGGTCTTGCGGCAAGTGATACGTTCCTTACGCATATCATTCCGGCAAGCTCTTTGGCTACGGACTTCTGGTTCAAAGTACATACACCTCTTGATGGTGCACAGTTTACTGTTCAGCTTGCTTCTGATGGTACTGTTCTTGGAACTATTGATGGTAGTACAGCTAATGATGGTTGGATTGAGTTCCCTGCTAATGTTTATGTACCATCCGACACAAATGACGCTATTGAGTTTGTAATTGACGCATGGCCTGACACTACTCCTGCTCCGGCAGATAGTGATCCTTGTGGTGTATATGGTCCATGTCCAGTTGAAATCGACTTGTGTTTCAGTTCCGCTCTATTCTATAAAAACGCCCGTGCAGAAAATTACTGTGAAGGTGTATGTTGGGATAACTGCGACTGCTAAATAAATAAGTGAGCCAAGTATAAAATCTTGGCTCACTATCAAATCATTTCTGTGGAGGAAAATGATATGCCTATTATAAAAGGCTATTATAATGTTGATAATGGAGTCTTTCTTGGACCCATGACAGCAACTAATGAAGCTACTAATGTAGCGTCTACACCTAGATATGTAGAGGGTGTCTGTTTCGGAGAATATAACACTGACACAGATGAATTCACACCTTTAACAAATCCTATGCGTATACCTAAAGATACTGTGGCTTATTTTGATCAAGATGAAGAAGCTTTCAAATCTGGTATTTATAAAGAAAATGTAACAGGTATTGTTGAAGATAAAGGTTCTGAGATAGCAAGTAAAAAAATCAGTCTTGTTAATCCTCAAGGTGTTCCTTTAAAATCAAGTAAAATAACTGTTCCTAAAAACCTCTCTGTAGATTTGGACAACTTATTCTGATGTCAGCATATTTCAATAACATCGCAGAGGAAGCATCTAGACTTTTGAACGATAGTTATGATTGCGACCCTGAATATAATTTCACAAGATGGAAAAGAAGCGAACTTGCTCACTATGCACAAGATGCAGTGAACATGATATTCATGCTCATTCCAAATAAATTTACAACATGTAAAACCATACCTCTTACTAAAGGTAGAGTTCAAAAATTACCTGATAGTTGTGTAAAATTAACTAAAGTAATTGGTGTGGACGGTGGAAACAGTAGAGCGTCGTCCTCCATCGCATCTACTGCTGAAGAGAGACTTGGAGAGTTGTTCCCAAGTGGATGCTCTGAGTCTCTCACCCCTAACGAATACGAAGTCAAAGAGTATTCTATTGAGGAAACCTCAGACAATATATTTTACGTTAACCCACCGTCTCCTGAAGACGGTATAGAGATTAATGTGATCTGTGCTTGCCCTCCTGATACATCTGATAAGGATTATCAAGGTGAAAGCTGGATGCATAATCCTATAATTGAGTGGGTTCTTTATCGTGCCTATTCGTCAGAAGATGAATCTGCACAACAAGCAAATATGGCTAAGTTTCACTTAGATCATTTCTATACGATATTGAAAAATTATCATCAAGCAGAACGTATGCTTACTAATATGGAGACTTCTAATGTTTCTTCTTAATTCTACAGTAAGTATTGATAAATTTGTTCCTCATATCGTAGCTAATACTTTTGATGAAAATGGCGGTAATTCGTTACCTGAAAATGTAGCACAGTCTTATATTAGAAATTCTGCTATATCTTTTGCTGAAAAAACAGGTATGATCACTGAAACTATTGAAGTTCCTATTCAATGTGGTATGACATGTTATCCTATAGAGAGTAGGAACTGTGAAACTATTATTGGTGTTAAAAGTGCGAAACTTGAAAATTTTGAATCTTTAGATTGTGGATGTAATTGGTCTTGGGGTAATGTAGATTTTACATTTGACGATGATCAACTCTATATAAATCCAGCGCCGACTAAAGACGATAATCAAGTAATTGTTTTAGAAGTTATTGTTATCCCTAATCGTGATGCATGTGAAGTTAATTCTCAATTTTACGATAAATGGTTTGATGCTATTATAAATGGAGCATTAGCCGAAATACACATGATGCCAAATCGCCCTTGGTCGTCTGTATCTAGAGCAGAATACAGAAGAAAACTTTTTAATGAAGATGTTAGTAGAGCTACTATTAGAAAAGTTTTACAAGGTAAAAGAGAACCTTTAAAAATGAGACCTAATTACGATTGGACTAAAAGACGAAATTCTCAAAGGAGATGGTAATGGGTAAAAGCAATAGACCTTTACGATATATTGAAATTTCAAGAAGAAACCAAGTATCCCGTATCCTAGTAGGAACGGGTTCTTCTTGTTTAAGAAACTCTATAGGTTGTGGTGATGTTTGTATTGACATTAGACGAGCAGGACAGTACAATTGTAACAGTCCTATAAAATATAACGCTTGTTGTCAACCTGAACCCGTACCTTTATGTGATCTTAACGTAGCTCATGTTTGTGCTTTAGAAATAGATGATGACGGTTATGCAGTTTTTGAATGGCCTAACGAACTTTTAAATTTAAAAGAAGGTTGGTATGAGGCACACGTTATGTCAGGTTGTTCTGATTGTGGGGTTCTACCTTTAAGAGTTGGGCCTAGATGTAATGTCATAGAAGTCGAAACTGTTGTGAATGGTCCTGACAGTCTTTGTTATGTAGGTTGCGAAGACGATTGTGAGACTGAGATATGTCCTACAAATAATTATAATAACACTTCTAAAGTGTATATTCCAGATTACGAGGTTTGAAATGCCTATTAAATTTTTAGACAATATGTGTTTTAACTTTATAGATAAGTTAGATAGAACTGCTACAGTTTTACCAATATCAAATTCAGACATTTCAACTTTATGTTCTGAATTGGGAACAGATGATTATTCATATTTAACAATTTCTTCTCCAACAGGAACAGAAATTGTAAGAATTCAATGTGTTAATGGTGAAATAGTTATTCAAAGAGGTCAGGGTGATACTCAGGCTCAATCACATGCTAAAGGTAGATGTGCCTGTTTTAAAGTAAATAAACTTGTTATTGACGACTACGTAAATGTACCTGATATTTGTGAACCTACAATAACTACAAGTCAGACTGACTTTATTAAAATCACACCTCCTGCTTCAGATAGCTGCGAGTGGACTATTGATATTGACGAAGACATTCTTTCTTGTATTGAAGATATTTGTGTAGATAATTGTGATCCTTGTGTTCTACCTGATGGTACTTATGAAAACGCAACTCTAACAATTAGAAATGGTAAAGTTTGTGGTATTGCAAACGGAACTAATATTGTGTATACTGGAGGTTCGTGTTGTGGGTGTTCCTCTTGTAACGAGGATAGTACGGTAACTCCATAATGTTTGATATTGTAGATATAGATTTTCAATCTAATGTTGTTTTTACTGACCAAGGTGACATTTTAGAAATTGAAAGTTATGTAGATGAAGATGAAACACCTTGTCTTCAAGAAGAAGCTGTAGCTTTATTTTACATAACAGGTTCTTATTCTATATATAAACATTATCTTAATGAAGAACAAAGAGACTATTTATGCCAAGCATACGAATCAATCAATTCGGAGGTATAAAGCCTAAAGATTCTAGAGGTACAGGTCAACCTTCAAGAGCTAGTATAGCAAGAAATGTAAATTTAGAACACGGCTCGTTACGTCCTTTTAGATACCCGTCTTTAGAATTAGAGACGGAATCAAAAGTGTGTTCAATGTATAAACACGAGTGTTGTTTTCTAACTTCAGACAACCCATGTGCTTCATTTACAAAAGGTGATACTAATTGTGAAAGAGTCTTTAGTACAGGTGTGATGCCTTGGCCTGCTTATACCGTAGTTCAAAAAGGTAATAATTGCTGCGAACAAGAGTGTGAGGTTGAATGGTGTAGATTAGGTGTACCTAAACCTGAAACTATTCCTGAAATCACAGGGGGGTATGTATTAACCGATCCTGTTGCTGGACCGCAAGTTGTAACAGGTAATTACGATTGTACTGTTAAAGGTAACTTTAAAGCTTGCGATTACCTTTCTGAAATTGATATAGAAAATGGTACAATAACAGAGCCTCCAGAACTTGACGATTATTGCGATCTTCATGGATTTCCTACTGCCGAACCTTGGCAGTCTGATGCTTTTGAGCAAAAAAAGCGAGAACCTAGATCATATATTTATACGTTTGTAAATGAATTTGGAGAGGAAAGTATTCCTTCCGAACCTTCTCTTGTTTTAGATATTGATTATGATAGTCCTGCTGAAATTGAATTTGTTGTCCCAGAAATGACAGATGGTTTTTGCGATCCTTTGTATATTCGTGTTTATAGAGGCGTTCCTACAGAGCCTGATATTGATAATCCATTAGTTGCTAAAAATATAGAATTGAGTAACTACAAACTTAACGTAAATTCTACATATTTGTTTGTTGCAGAGATTCCATATCAAGAAGGTATGATTACTTTTGTTGATGATGTTCCTGCTGATTGTTTAGGTGAAGCGTGTCATTCAGAATATAATGAAGTTCCAAACGAGTGTTTACAAAATATTCAAATCACTGAAACTGGATCATTAGTCGCTAGTGATGGTAAGAATCTTTGGTTTAGTGAACCTTTCAAGTTTAATGCTTGGAATTGTTTTATGAATTTAGATGATTGCATTATTAACTTCAAAGTTGCTAGAGATTCTATATTTGTAGCTACGGATGGTTTCCCTTACGTTATTGACGTTAGAGAAAATCAAGATGAAGAATGCAAGTGTTGTAGAAATGTTAACAAACTATTAGAGCCTGCTCCCATTGTTTCTGGATGCTCTATGGTGTTAACTAACAATGGTGCTATGTGGGCTACTGATACTGGTCTTGCTAGAATTGGTGTTGGTGGTTTTAAAATAGACACTCACTCTCATATGAGTGAACGTGATTGGCAAGAATGGTTTCCTCATAGA
>JAHDCU010000012.1 GCA_020629715.1 Saprospiraceae bacterium | reverse complement strand
CCCGCGACCCCCTGCGTGACAGGCAGGTATTCTAACCAGCTGAACTACCAGACCTTACTTTTGAAGGCGATGCAAATGTAATACTCTTCATGACTTCTTCCAATATTTATAAATAAAAAATAAAAATTACATCATTTCTTCGGCGCTATAATCGTCAATTAGTAATTTCGATGACTCCAAATTACTTTGTATATGGAGAAACCAAAAACTTGCAATTATGGTATTTCTTGAATTTGAAAAGCCCTTAGAAAAACTTACTGAGCAACTTCAGAAAATCATACAGATCAGTGAGGAAGGAGATATAGACGTAAGTGATAAGATCCAAGAGCTTGAGAATAAAATCAAAAGCAAGAAAAAGGAGATTTATACTAACCTAAATGGTTGGCAAAAAGTACAGCTTTCCAGGCATCCTGAAAGACCCTATACACTATACTATATCAATCAGATTTGTAAAAAGTTTGTCGAACTCCATGGCGACCGGAAATTTGGTGATGACAAAGCTATAGTGGGTGGGATAGGCACTATTAATGGGCAGTCGGTAGTCATAATGGGACATCAAAAGGGTCTTAATACGAAACTACGTCAATATCGAAATTTTGGTATGGCTAATCCAGAAGGGTATCGTAAAGCTCTCCGACTTATGAAAATGGCGGAACGTTTTAATTATCCTGTAATATGCCTTATCGATACGCCAGGAGCATATCCAGGTATCGAAGCCGAAGAAAGGGGGCAAGCAGAGGCTATTGCCCGAAACCTCATGGAAATGGCACAACTCAAGGTGCCCATCTTATGCTATATTATCGGAGAAGGAGCTTCTGGTGGTGCACTGGGTATAGGTCTTGGTGACAAGGTCTGCATGTTAGAGTATACATGGTATTCTGTGATATCGCCAGAGTCTTGTTCAAGTATTCTGTGGAGAAGCTGGGACCATAAAGAAGAAGCTGCCGAGGCATTGAAACTTACCTCAGAACACATGTTGGAGTTTGGACTCATCGATGAAATTGTCAAAGAGCCACTTGGAGGTGCACATAATGACCCTGAAAAAATGTCTAAAGTGCTCAAAGCACATATCAAAAAAGAGATAACTGCTTTAAAGCAAATCCCTACAGATGAGCTGATCGATAAAAGAATAGCCAAATACGAAAAGATGGGACAATTTGACCTATTGGTAGAAGGAGAATAGTGTCCCCTTATGATTCAATGGTACAAACGATACAAGAGATCCAAGCTAATCTCTTCTTTAAAGCCTAATTTTACTACTCCCAATACAAATGAAATATTGATCATTTGTGATCAGGTCCTTATCAATTCAAATTTGACAAAATACACAACCCTTCTCAATCGAAATGGTTTTACCACTTATATCATAAATATTTCTGATGAGTCTTATACGCATGCCGATATAGAATTAAAACCAAGTCAAAATACTTGGTTTGAGCTCCCAAATCAAGAAATCATAGAGTCATTGAAATTTAGTAATTATGGCTATACTTTATTATTTTTAAATACATACAGTCATACTCTCGATTTCTTATTGCAATGTAACCCATCTCAGATCGTAATTGGTCCACTTATCTCAGAGATAATAGATCGTATAGATATTTCCTTAGAGATGGAATCAAATTTTGATACCTTGAGTTATATTCAAGAAATAAGAAATACCATAGATTCTTTAAACCCTTAAACTCAATAGTTTGAATATCTCAGGTACGGGAGTAGCAATAATCACCCCATTTAAAAATAACCAAGTAGACTACCCTTCTTTGGCTAAAGTTATAGAACACGTAATACAGGGCGGTGTTGATTATATCGTTGCGCTAGGTTCTACTGGAGAAACAGCTACGCTGAATGAAAAAGAATCTAGATCTATTTTAGATTTTATAATTGATAAAAACAATGGTCGGAAACCACTAGTCGCTGGAAACTTTGGTGCCAACAATACCACAGAAGTATGTAAAAAAATTGGTAAGTACAATTTTGATGGTATCGATGCCATATTATCCTCTTCTCCAGCCTATGTAAAACCTAATCAAGAAGGAATATTTCAACACTTCAAAGCTATGGCTGAGCATAGCGATATTCCTATCATTTTATACAATGTACCAGGTAGAACACAGTCTAATATGGAGTGGTATACTACTGTAAGACTGGCAGAGGAGAGTAAGACCTTTTTAGGCATTAAAGAAGCTACTGGTAATCTTATTCAGGCTACTAGAATATTAAAAAATAAACCTGATCACTTTAAAGTAGTCTCGGGTGACGATGAAGTCGCTTTACCTCTGATTGCTTGTGGTGGTGATGGTGTCATTTCTGTAATGGCAAATGTCTTACCAAGCCTATTTTCATCTATGATGAATGCAGCACTGAACGGTGATTTTGAAACTGCTAAAAAGATAAATTTTAAAACTTACGACCTACATCATTGGCTCTATGTAGAAGGCAATCCCGTAGGTATAAAAGCGGCAATGCAGCATATCGGTATAGGTCAGCAAGATGTAAGACTACCATTATCTACCATGTCTAAGGATCATTATACTAGTCTTATCGAGGCATTAGATAAAATACTACAAAAGTAAGGATAGGCATTTAAGTACTCGATTGAATATAACACGATAAAGAAATCTCGACTAATCAGATTCCTTTGATACGAGTGATAAGCTGACCAAAAATTTCATCTTCATTGCCAGGTGGTGGCCCACCCTCAGCCTTTACTAGACTGTAGTAACCCTTACTATCCTTGGAAATTGGAAATCGGAAAATATAATCGTCTTCACCATCTCGTTCTTCGGAAAATCTACCATATCTCATATCATTGATCTGCAGATTTCCGTCTTTTCTTCGCAGTATTGCGTAGTATCCATCAGAAAACCACTTCAAAATATTGATGGTTTCATCGTCCTCATAAGCATGGGATATAAGATCATGGTTTTTAGGGATCTCTGAAAGCTTAAATATAGGATCCTTATCAAAAAAAGAGTAACTACCCTGGAGATAAGAACTATCCGTTTCAATAGTACCAGACCATAAAATATTATTCAAAATACTGGGATTGGTAGTGAATCTGATAGCTTCTATTTGCCGAGTTGCAATAGTATCTTCCATGATATTGTCTACTCTATACTTATTATACACCGTAAAAAGCATATATAGTGAACTTAGTCCAAGTGCAAGATAATTATATACTCTCCTCTTTTTACTTGATCTATGAGTCATAATCACAGCAGTCAAAAAAACTATATATGGTAATGTATACAGAGGATCAGCAACGGAAATATTATTGAAAGCAATTCTTGTATCACTAAAGGGAGCGAAGAGCTGGGTACCATACGCCGTAAAGGAGTCCAGGATAGGATGCGTAAGGATGCACCAGAAAAATAACCAATACCAGTCTTTCCATGACAGATCGATAATAGGTTGAGACTTTTGAATATAATTATAAACTAGCCAGTATGATGATTTATAAAGTAAGTATAGGGTGCATAAGAGCAATACTCCAAGTCCATAAAGACCACCTAAAGTATACGATATGAAGTTCACAATAAACAAGGCCAGTATGATAAATATTACACTCAAACCTGTTGTAATAAGTCTGTACCAACGTTCTTGATGAAGCTGACGGTCTCTATATAGCCATTGTGTCAAAAAAGCCAATAACAAAGGAAAAACTACTGCAAATAGTAATGAATGACTGATCCCTCTATGGAAAGCCAGACTTTGTATTTCAGTCATGAACGCATTTCCTATAACGTCTAAATCTGGTATAGTACCGGCGATAGCTCCCCATAATAAGGCACGATTTCCAAGCTTCTTGCCTAAAACGACCTCTCCTACGGCAGCTCCTAATGTAATCTGAGTGAGTGAATCCACTATAGCTAGACGCTTTCCGCTTGTTTTTGTTTAATATTTAACTTGGCAATGGTTTTTTTTGATGCAGACTGCTCTGCAGCTTTTTTGTTAAAATCTTCTGCTGTAGCTACTTCCTTGCCATTAATAACAACACCTACATTGAAACGATCACGTTTTTCAAACTTATATCTAGATATCAATTCAAACTTTACATCTTTATTGTACTTCTGGCACCACTCTAGCAAGATACTTTTATAATTATCGTCTTTCTTTTCTAGTTCATGTATATCCAGATATTTTCTTAGCAGCTTTTTGACAATATACTTTTTGGTATTATCATAACCGTACTCTAGGTATATAGCACCTACAAGAGCTTCCAATGCATTTCCCATCATGGACTTACTCATTCTACCTTGAGAGTATTTAGATAGTATAAGATCAAGCCCCATGCGATCAGCGATCAAATTGAGCGTAGTTCTTTTCACTATTTTTGATCTCATCTTAGTAAGAAATCCCTCATCCCTATTTGGGTATTTTTTGAAAAGGTACTCGGCTACAGCCGTAGAGAGTATTGCATCACCTAAATACTCTAGCCTCTCATTGTTATGAGAAGATTTTCCGTTATCCTTATTGTTACTGAGAGACTTATGAGAAAAAGCTAACTTGTAGAGATATAACTTATTGGGAGTAAATCCTATCACCCGTTTTAAATTACGAGCAAGCTCTCGATCCGGTGACCAGTAATAATTGTAAACCTTTTTTAATCCTATCAAATCTTAACCATCATATCTTTTGAGCACTATGGACGAATTGTGTCCACCAAACCCAAAAGTGTTACTAATGACAGCGTTTACTTTTCTTTCTTGCGTTTCATTGAATGTCAAATTCAACTTAGAGTCAATATCAGGATCATCCGTAAAATGATTGATTGTAGGAGGTACCGCATTATTTTGAATTGCCACGATTCCTGCTATGCATTCTACCGCCCCAGCTGCACCGAGTAGATGCCCTGTCATCGATTTCGTAGAGCTAATATTCAAATTATATGCATGATTTCCAAATACTTTAAGAATTGCTTTGGACTCTGCAATATCTCCTAACGGTGTGGAAGTACCATGAACATTGACATAATCAATATCCTCGGTATGTAGACCTGCATCCTTAACTGCTAATCTCATTACATTACTAGCTCCTAGTCCCTCTGGGTGTGGAGCTGTGATATGGTGAGCATCAGCCGTCGCTGCAGATCCTGCAATTTCTGCATAAATGGTTGCTCCACGTGCTTTGGCGTATTCCAGTTCTTCAAGAATTAGGGCACCTGCGCCCTCACCTAATACAAAACCATCGCGATCTTTATCAAAAGGTCGAGAAGCTGTCTTAGGGTCATCATTTCTCATCGATAAAGCCTTCATTACCGAAAATCCACCAATACCCGCTTTTATAACCGTGGCTTCAGAGCCACCTGTAATCATCACATCAGCTCGGTTTAACTTAATAGCATCTGCCGCTGTTGCGATGGCATGAGACGATGATGCACAAGCTGATACCGTAGCATAGTTGGGGCCTCTAAAATTATATTTCATAGAAATATATCCAGATGCTATATCAGCTATAAGCTTGGGTATGAAAAACGGATTGTACTTAGGCTCACCTCTTTTTGTAACATCTTCGATGTTTTCTTCTATGGTATGTAGTCCTCCAATACCTGAACCCCAGATCACACCTGCACGATCAGAATCAATAGCCTCAGTATCCAAACCACTATGGAGCATAGCTTCCGCCGCTGATACCATTGCATACTGCGTAAACACATCCATCCTACGTGCCTCACGTTTGTGCATATGCTGCTCGACATCGAAATTCTTTACTTCACAAGCAAATTTTGTCTTAAACAATTCTGTATCAAATCTTGTGATCATTCCTGCTCCAGAAACTCCTTCTAAGAGTGCTTTAGCATACTCTTGATATGAATTTCCTATAGGTGTAAGAGCACCAATACCCGTTACTACTACTCTTCTCATGACAAAGTCTATATTTTAGATTTATTATTAAAAGTAACTGTCTTTAACGACAATATCTACTCGACAATAATCAAAAAAAAATCCACAAGTAGGCTAAATGACCTGCTTGTGGACTGAAAGAAAAAAAACGCTATTCTTTCCCTAAGGGATTATCCTTTTTGCTTTGTAACATACTCAACAGCTTGACCAACAGTTTGAATATTTTCAGCTTCCTCATCAGGAATAGAAATATCAAACTCTTTTTCAAATTCCATGATCAATTCAACAGTATCTAAAGAATCTGCTCCAAGATCATTAGTGAAACTTGCTTCGTGAGTTACCTCAGA
This sequence comes from Saprospiraceae bacterium, assembly GCA_020629715.1. Taxonomy (GTDB): domain Bacteria; phylum Bacteroidota; class Bacteroidia; order Chitinophagales; family Saprospiraceae; genus JAHDGW01. Next base: position 24,922 of record JAHDCU010000012.1, on the reverse strand, counting down.
ATCATCAACGCCTAATTTGTCAACGATAATTTGTTTTACTTTATCAGCTACATCTGACATAATAGTAATGTTTTAATTATGTCGCAAATAACGAGATATCCCATGCTATTTCCAAGCTATTCATCTAAAAAATTTATCCCTATGGCTCAAAATAATGGCTTTCGTAGTCAACGTTTAATACTTTCGATCGTTATGTTTGTTGCTTTATTCGCATTTGGTGTAAAAAGTACACTATCTTTATCACCTATGTAACCGACTGCATTTAATCAATGCCAATAAGAATTAACTATGACCGCTAATCAACTCTACCAAACTAACAGACAGAAAACTAAAATCGTTGCCACTCTAGGTCCTGCCAGTACTGATAAAGATGTGCTGAGACAGCTAATCATAGAAGGAGCAGATATTTTTAGGCTCAATTTTTCTCATGGTGATCATGCTACTCATCAAGCAACGCTAGAAAAAATTGTCGAACTGAATAAAGAGCTGAATACGAATGTAGGTATCCTAGCCGATCTACAGGGACCTAAATTAAGAGTAGGGAAAATCGAAAATAACGGCATTGAAATCGAAGACGGAGACATCATTACCTTTACCAATGAAAAGTGCATCGGTACTAAGGAAAAAATTTATATGAGCTATCCTGAGTTTGCCAAAGATGTAACCGTCGGAGAAAAGGTACTTATAGACGATGGTAAGTTGGTTTTTGAAGTCGTAGAAACTGATCAACAAAGTATCGTAAAGTTAAAATCATTATTTGGTGGAATATTATCATCCAATAAAGGGGTAAACCTTCCGGATACTAAGATATCTCAACCTTGTTTGACAAAAAAAGATCTTATAGACCTAGAGTTTATACTTACACTACCTGTCAACTGGATAGCCTTGTCATTTGTAAGAAAAGCAAGTGATATTGAAGAGCTAAAAGCCCTCATCACTCAAAGAAATCACCCTGCACTTACTATAGCAAAAGTTGAAAAACCTGAGGCAATAGAAAATATCAAGGATATCATCAAAGTATCTGACGCCATTATGATTGCTCGTGGTGACCTTGGTGTAGAAGTACCTATGGAGAAACTTCCTGCGATCCAAAAAAATGTAATCAAAAGATGCATCCAAAAAGGTAAACCTGTAATCGTTGCTACCCAGCTGATGGAAAGCATGATCACTAATCCAGCTCCTACACGAGCAGAAGTCACAGATGTTGCTAATGCTGTCATAGATGGAGCCGATGCTGTAATGTTGAGTGGTGAAACCTCCGTAGGAAAGCATCCTCATCTAGTCGTAAGAGCTATGAATAAAATCATAGATCAAGCAGAACGTCACTATGAGATTCAAGGTAAAAGACCTAAACCTGATCCTAAAGCAGGCACATTCCTATCTGATGTAATATGCTTTAATGCCGCAAAAACAGCTGAAGATATTAATGCTACCGCGGTGATAGGTCTTACAGTATCAGGATATACGGCCTTTAAAATTTCTAGCTTTAGGACTAACATTCCTACTTATATATTTTCATCTAACAAAGCTATTCTCGGCACCCTCAATCTAGTGTGGGGAGTAAAGGCCTTCTTTTATGATAAGTTTAGCTCTACGGATGAGACTATTGAAGATCTATCTCGAATATTGAAGGAAAAGGGATTAGTAAAAAAGAGAGATCTCCTTGTCAATACAGGTTCGATGCCCTTGAAAATGAGATTCAGAACGAATATGATGAAAATAACGATCGTGGACTAAATTTCATTTTCACAAGGAAATCTTAAATTTCGAGGGTAAAAAAATCCTTTTAGCTATACTTGCGTTGAATACCTCAACGAAACATCAAGTTTTATGTATAGATATATACTCTTTATATTGTTATATAGCTCAGTGATCCAAGCATCCATTGCACAGATAGGTCAGCGATATAGCGAAAATGAAATGAAGTTTCAAGAGGCTTTTCTAAAAGCTAAATCTCTCATGATCAACAATGATTATGAAAAAGCTGAAGTCCAACTCAAAAAAGTATATGATCTTGATCGTACGCAGCCTGCTACGGCGTTTGAACTTGCAAAATTTTATGAACAAAGTGGTGATCTTGAAAAGTCGATAGAATTTAGTAAAAAAGCAACCACACTGGATCCCAATAATAAATGGCACTGGATCTTTCTAGCCAATCGAGAGGAAGAAAATTATAATCATAAAGCCGCAGCTGACATCTATGCTAAGCTCATACGAGACTTTGAAGAAAACCAGCTATACTACGAGAAACTAGCTTTTCACCAACTATCCTCTGGGGATGCTGATAATGCTCTTCAAACACTCAATTTATTAGAAGCTAGAATCGGTATCGAAGAACAATTAATCAAGCGTAAATATGATATCCTAAGCTCTCAGGGAAAGCAAGATCACGCCGCCTCGGAACTTAAAAAACTAGCCGATCGATATCCTGAAGAAAAAAGATATCGACATAACCTCGCAGCCCACTACACCCAAATGGGACAAAATGAGCTTGCTAAACAGACTTATGAAAACATACTTAAAGTAGATCCCTCTGATGCTAAAGCCAAGTTTAATTTAATCAAAAAAAATGAGGTTAGCGGTAGTAGTATCTCCTCGATAATATCTAATCAGGATCTTACAGAGGAAGACAAAGTAAAAACACTGATTCCATATATTTCTAAGCTGACTCAACAAACTGATTCATTACAGAAATCGGATCTATTGGAGAGTATCAAAATCCTTCAAAGTGATTATCCTACCAGTGCTGCTGTGCAAGCTATATCGGGAGACTATTATTATCAAATAGGTGACTACCCTTCCGCTATCAAGCACTATGAAAGCACTATCAAAAAGAAAAAGTCCGTCTATGCAGTATGGTATCAATTGCTAGACAGCTACATGCTATCTGGTCTACATGAAGAAGCTTTTGCTAGAGGTGAGGATGCTCTCGATGTATTTCCCAATCAAGCAGGTATATATTATCTCATTGCAAAGGCACATCTTCTAGATCAAAATCCAACGGATGCTTTGGATTACATCCAAGAGGGCAAAATTATAGCTACCACTAACCCAGCCGCAGCTCTAGACTTTGAAACCTTAGAAATATTTGGTCTTTACCTCAATGATAAAATCACGGATGCCCAAAATCGAATTGACGCTTTAGATCATACAGCTTACGGCAAAAATCCGCAAGCCTTAGAGACGGTTTGCTACTTATATGATCAATTTGATAAAGATCGTGATGCGCAGTCATGCTTACATAAACTCAAAGAACTACATCCTGAGTACGTCATCAGAAAGCTAAACTATGATGACTAACATTAGATTAATCTCATACTTAATAATAGGTTTATCAATCCTCCTATTCGCTAATTCTTGTAAGTCAACCAAGGATAGTACCGCTTCCGAAAAAGATCTTTCAGAAGAAAGAATAAGAGATATAATACAATCACATAATGTTGATTATGATTGGTTTTGTGCAGAGGGAAAATCAAAGATCGATACTGATGAACTGACCGTTGGTACAAAAATGTATTTAAGAGTCAAAAAAGATAGTATTATCTGGATGACCTTCAAAAAACTAGGTGTTACAGCGGCTCAAGCCTTGATTACACAAGATTCTTTTTTCATCATCTATCGCCTTGAAAAAGCTTACGAAAAAGGAGGAATTGATCGCATGAAAAAACAGCTTAACATGGATCTATCGTTTTCTGAGATTCAAGATTATCTCATTGGCAATATACCTATCCTTCAAGACACCGCAGCTCAATATCTCAAAACACCTGATGGGTATACAGTCAAAGAAAGCCACCCTGATTACTATCTAGAAACTTACATTGATCATCAGAAAGAAGCTGTAAGCGGTATCAAAATAACAGATATTAAAAATAATAAGATCAAAGCGCTATACAACGATTATCAAGAAACTGACAGTGGACATACTGTGGCATTTGAACGAAAATTTCTATCCAGTATAGACCAAGGATATGGTCTAGAAATAGGAAATACTAAGATCAAATGGAGTAAAATACTGATCAATCAACCGAAAAGTACTCGATTCAACATTCCAAGGCATTATGAGGATATCAGCATCGATTAGCATACTTTTTCTTTATCTATTGGGCTTAAACGTGCATGCTCAACAGAGTCAAAGCCTCCGACAAAAACAGGAGGCATTACTCCAAAATATCGAAGCAACTAGCAAGGAGATCAAACACATCAAAGCTCAAGAACGTCAGTCCAATCAAGAGCTCAATCTGATACAAAAACAAATCAAAGATCGTCAAGATCTTATGCTCAATGTATCTGAACAACTAGACAGCACTAATACTAATATTGACCAAATCAACTCCAATATAATTATCCTTGATCAGTCAATTTCACAACTCAAATCACAGTATGGAACTTTGATGAAGGCATATTATCGGAAGAAAAAACTTGAGCACCCTCTACTCAGCTTGCTCAATGTCAACGGTCTCAATGAAGCTTTCATAAAATGGAGACATATGGCTCAATATCAAGATTTTCTCACAGAGAAACTTAGCCAGATAAACGATAAAACTAAAAGCCTCAACAACCAAAAAAATCAACTACAACTCCAAGAAAAACAGCAGCGAAATATTCTTAAATTACAAGAATCACAACAAAGTTTATTGGCCGAAGAACAAGCAGCGAAACAAAAGCTAGTCGAAAAGTATAGTAATAATGCAAGAAGCCTAGAAGCCCAACTTTCAAAACAACAATCAGAGAGTAAAAAATTGAGTCAGCAACTTGCAACTATCATTGCGGCTAAGATAAAAAAGGATGTAAAAATCGATAGTAATGAAAAAATTACGAATACTGAAAAGACGGTAAGGAACGTCCTTGCTAAAAAACTCCCTTGGCCAATCGATCAATCGCGTATCAGTTCTAAGTACGGCCTACAGAGTCATCCTAAATTAAAATCTATTAAAGTCGATAATAAAGGATTGGACTTTGAGAGTAGTAGTAACAATGAAGTAAAAGCAATATTAGATGGATCGATCGTTGATGTCGTAAGCATGGTCGGCTTTGATTATGTCCTAGTTATCAATCACGGCGAGTATCTTACTGCATATTCAAAATTAAGCAACGTACTGGTCAAAAAAGGACAGATCGTACAACAAGGAGAAATCCTCGGTACCGCAAGGTCTAATAATAGTGGTAACTTTGAGCTCCATTTTGAAATGTTTAAAGGAAAGCAAAACCTAGACCCAGAAAAATGGCTTGAAAAACGATAAATAATACAAAGCATATGTCAGATAACTGGCAAATAGGTAAAGAGAAGAAAAAGGGGATAAAAAAAGGCTTGGAGTATGCCATAGTGGTCGGTGTAATCACTAAAAAAACTAGCGAAGAACAAGTCAATGAATATCTAGATGAACTAGAATTTTTGGCAGAAACTGCCGGTGCAGTCACCGTAAAACGGTTTACCCAAAGACTACCACATCCCGACGTACGTACCTTTGTAGGTAAAGGAAAGCTTGAAGAAATCTACGACTATATCGAAGCGCATGAAGAGATCGGCCTTGTCATCTTTGATGATGACCTGACGGGCAAACAGACTGGAATCTTAGAAGAAGAACTCAAGGTGAAAATTATAGATCGATCTACCCTGATACTAGATATATTTGCCAATCGGGCGCAGACAGCTCAAGCTAAGACACAAGTAGAACTTGCTCAGATGCAATACCTGCTACCTAGACTAAGAGGACTATGGACTCACTTAGAAAGACAACGTGGAGGTATCGGTATGAGAGGACCTGGTGAGCAAGAAATAGAAACAGATAGACGTATCGTCAGAGACAAAATATCTCTCCTAAAGAAGCGATTGGCTAAGATCGATCAGCAAGCCCGGACAAGGCGTAAAAATAGAGGTCAGTTGATCAGAGTGTCACTTATCGGATATACTAATGTCGGTAAGTCAACTTTAATGAATGTCTTATCTAAATCAGATGTATTTGCCGAGAATAAGCTTTTTGCAACCCTAGATACTACCGTAAGAAAAGTAGTATTTGAGACCATGCCTTTTTTACTAAGTGATACCGTCGGATTTATCCGAAAGCTACCTCACCATCTTGTAGAAAGTTTCAAATCGACACTAGATGAGCTAAAAGAAGCGGATCTCCTAGTGCATGTAGTAGATATGGCCCATCCTCACTATGAAGATCATATCAAAACTGTAGAAAAAACCATTCAAGAATTGGATGCTTCTAATAAAAAGACTCTCATGGTATTTAATAAAGTAGACCTTTATCAAGAGCTCTACTTTGATAAATTACTAGAAGAAGAGACACGTACAGACTTACTCAATGAACTAAAAAATAGTATCACCACAAGATATGATCACGACGTACGTTTTATATCTGCATTGAAAAAAGACGGCATCCAAGAATTGAGAGCACATCTCAAGTCTATGATTGTCGAATTATATGAAAACCGATATCCTTACCAGCCCAAAACCTGGTAGACATAATTACATACCTCTGTATCGTATGAATATCTTAAGAAAATATGCCCATCTCCTAGTCAATTATTGCTTAGAACTCAAAAAAGGAGAACGAGTATATATCAAATCTACTACTCTGGCAGAACCCCTTGTACGTGAAGTATATCGTGCTGCATTGCAGGTAGGAGCTCATCCAGAAGTAGATCTTAGCTTCAGAGAGAAGGGACGTATTTTTATGAATGAAGCAGATGAACATCAGTTACAATACATATCTCCTCTCTATCGAGAAGCAATGGAACAATTTGAAGCCTATCTAGTCATTCGTGCACCTTTCAATCTTAGAGAAGAGCAAAACGTAGATAGCACCAAGCAGAAAATAAGAAAAGAGAGCACTCAAGATTTGGTAAAGACTTACTTCAAACGTACGGCTGATAAATCTCTCAAACGATCACTATGCCAATACCCTACTCAGGCGAGTGCTCAGGAAGCTGGTATGAGTCTAGAAGAGTACGAGCAGTTTGTATATAACGCATGTCATCTCTATAGCGAAAATCCCGAAGCAGAGTGGCTCAAAGTAAGAGCACATCAGCAACAAATAGTTGACTATCTCAACAATGTAGATCAGATCAGATATCAGTGCAATAAAACAGATATTAGCTTTTCCGTAAAGGATAGAGTATGGATCAATAGTGATGGCCAAAACAATATGCCCTCTGGCGAAGTATTTTCTGGACCAGTAGAAGATTCTGTCAATGGTACCGTACATTTCAATTATCCTAGTGTCTATATGGGTCATGAAGTAGAGGATATCATACTTGAAGTAAAAGATGGTATCGTACAATCATGGTCAGCTAAAAAAGGGCAAGAGCTATTGGATAAGATATTTGAAATCGAAGGTGCTCGTCAATTTGGCGAAGTAGCCATCGGTACTAACTATAATATACAGACGGCAACTAAAAATATTCTCTTTGACGAAAAAATAGGAGGTACAATACATATGGCTATTGGTCAATCCTACATACAGACTGGTGGTAAAAATCAATCAGCCATACACTGGGATATGATCACAGATATGAAAGATGGCGGCCGTATATATGCCGATGATCGTTTGATATATGAAAATGGGAATTTTATAATTTTTGATTAACTAATATTGGAGATTTTATATCAATATAAACTCTTATTATATGCGATGCTTTGTGGCATTATGCTAATATCATCCTGTGCTCAACCAGGAGTACTTACAGGAGGAAAAGAAGATAAAGAAGGTCCAAAAGTTGTAGCATCAGCATCTAGCCCTAACTATCAAGTAAACTTTCAAGACAGAGGTTTTGAACTCGTATTTGACGAGTATATTGAATTAAAAAATGTATTTAAGCAAGTCCTCATTTCACCACCTATGCTCAACTTCCCAGAGATCAAGCAGCGAGGTAAAAAGGTGACCGTCAAATTCAATGAACTAGAGGAGATTAAAGAAAATGCTACATATACATTCAATTTTGGTGAGGCCATCCAAGATTATAGAGCGGGAAATAAACTACTCAACTACTCATATGTATTTTCTACCGGGCCATATATTGACTCTCTCTCTGTGAAAGGGACAGTGGTAGACTTCATCACAAAAGAGGTAGCTAGTGAAAAAGTAGTATTACTCTATGACAATCTATCTGATAGCGCTGTATATAAAGAGCGACCCTTTTATTTTGCCAAAACAGATAAAAATGGATCTTTTCAACTCAACAATCTTAAATCAGATACCTTTCAGATCTTCGTATTGGATGACCAAAATCTAAATTACTATCTCGATGGAAAATCAGAAGCAATCGCATTCATGGATTCGACTTTTGTTTTGACAGATAGCTTCAATAGACAATTCAATATAGCGCTTGCACCTGTAAAACCAGAACTTCAACTAGAATCGGATGAACTAGTTAGTTTTGGACATATCGCGATTAAATTTTCAGAAAACGCTGAACGTACTCCTTGGTCACTACTCGATAGTATGGAATACTCTTCTGTACAGCAAGGGGATAGCCTCTTAATTTGGTTTACGCAGTGTCCTGACAGCCTCATTCAAGTCACTACTTTAGGTGATACTATTGATTTTAAAATAAAGGATAAACGTATAGATTCTACCGCTTTCAAACCCTATATAGGGCTTCAAAATGCAACAAATAGTAATGCAATATTGAAGAATCAAAATTTCGAAATCACCTTCACTACTCCTGTGTCGAGCGTTGATCACAACAAAATATACGTAGCAGATACTATTCAAAATGTAATCGCCAAGTCCGCAGATTTAGATACGATCGATGACCGTAAAATAAATATAAGATTTCAGCTTCAAGCAGATACCATCTATGAGGTGGTACTACTTCCCGGCGCAATCGATAATATATTTGGTATAGCGAATGATACGATTAAAACAACATTAAAAACCTCAAGTAAGGAGAAATTCGGAGCATTATATCCAAAATTCATTAATCTGGATAGTAGTCTACAATATGTCATCCATCTTAAAATCGGGGATCGAATAATCGAAAGACATGTCATCTCGAATCAAAAGGAGTTTACTATAAGTAAAGCAATTTTGAAACCAGGGCAATATTCTGTAGAAATACTAGAAGATAGAAATCGTAATGGAGAATGGGATAGTGCCGATTATAGCACTAAAACTTACCCCGAAAACATAGCCACAATATTGCTTCCTGAACTAAAAGCAAACTGGGAAGACAAGTCAGAGTTTGACGTACAAAAAATATTAAATGGAGAAGCACAATAAGATGATACTACGAGCAGATAAACTCCAAAAAATATACGGAAATAGGACTGTGGTCAAAGGTGTATCCATTGATGTGAGTCAAGGTGAAATCGTTGGGCTACTCGGACCAAATGGTGCCGGAAAAACTACGACCTTTTACATGACCGTAGGCTTTGTAAAACCCAATGAAGGATCAGTATATCTCAATGATGAAGAAATCACAGATCTAGCCATGTATCGTAGAGCTCAGAAAGGAATAGGATATCTGCCTCAGGAGCCTAGTGTCTTCAGAAAATTAAGTGTAGAAGATAATATCTCTGCTATCTTAGAAATGACTCCATTGTCAAAAGAAGAGCAAGCTCAAAAACTTGAAGATCTTATAGAAGAGTTTGGTCTAGAGAAGGTACGTAAAAACGTAGGTGATAGCCTTTCAGGAGGTGAGCGTCGACGTACAGAGATTGCAAGAGCACTGGCGTCAGATCCTAGTTTTATACTCCTAGACGAACCATTTGCAGGGATAGATCCTATTGCAGTTGAAGATATTCAAGAGATCGTTTCCAAACTGAAGCTAAAAAACATTGGTATCCTCATCACGGATCATAATGTGCAAGAGACACTATCTATAGTAGATAGAGCATATCTTATGTTTGAAGGAAACATCTTACGAGCGGGTACCGCTCAAGAACTGGCAGAAGATGAAATCGTAAGAAAAGTCTATCTCGGTAAAAACTTTGAACTCAGAAAACGAGTACCTCATGCATCAGAGTAAAGCCTATATACTGGTCATCATGATACTGCTGTGTATACAAGCCTGTGCACCTAAGGTAGAAGAGCTGAAGCTTAATAAAACTCGTAGAATACAAGTAGATTCGATCGTAAATGCTCAGAAAGACAGTCTCTATCTGAGTATGACACAGATTTGTGATAGACAGTATGATTCATTATATAACCATATGTCGGATTCTCTACTCACTGCATATCAAGCTGAAATACAGAAACTTATAGAATGAAGTATCTGCTATACATATCTGCTATTATTCTTTTGTGCAGTTGCACAAGAGAAGCTACTCCAGAAGAGGTAGATGCATTTATACAATATCACGTAGATCAAAAACTGCAGAAAATACGAGTAGCAAAAGACAAAGACTGCCGGCGTAAAATACTCGAAGATGCACAGGCACATATCGACTCTATCATCATAGAAGAGCTAGAGATAGACTTACTCGATAGTATCGTGGAGGTGGAGAGACCATTCAGAGCAGAACGACCTGCATATATCCGTGATCGAGACACAAGTAAAGTGAGGCCTTTGTTTTAACCAGATATTTGCAATAGAATTACAAATATCTTCCTTCGGGTAGACGAAATCATTAAAATTCACCAAACTGGTTTTACATTATTGACCATAACCCTCTGAATATCAATCATCTGTTATGCATTTGGATATCTAAATGCATAATCCAGGTTTAATTTATTTCCCTGTAGTATTCTTTGAGTTTTCTATTGATTTCTTTCAAATGGTAGTTGTAATCTGGGGCAAGCGAATCATTTTTGAACATCGCCACAAAGAAGTTTTTAAATCTCGTACCAATAGTAAAAAGTCTATCTCTCTGCGGAAATGGTTTTAAGAGAGGCAGATTATTATCATCTACGAAGATTATATTTTTCTCCTCAAATTCACGATCTATCGTGAGCACCCCAAATGACATATTAGTTAAATCATAGTTCTCGTCTAAGTCTCCCGTTTCACTTAGAAAAACTCCCTTTCTTTTACCTTCCAAAAAATTAGAGTATTGATCATCCGGGATTATCTTCCATTTTGAAAAATCATATACTTCCATAGCTTTGGATATAAGATCAAACCATTCTTCGCGTTCGACATATAATTCTTCTAGCCTTTGTTTGGCTCTTGCTTGAGTAACTGGATTTTTACTATCGCTATTGATTAACTTTTGCAGAGCTTCCTCTTTTTTCGATAATCTAGGTATCCTTATGAGTAAGTAACCATCATGAATACGACGAATGTACTCTTCGGCTGTTACTGTTCTATCTGATAGTTCTAATCCTCGTGTATCTTGGATTTTACAAGCTGTTGTTATCACTATAACAAAGAGCAGAATGGAACTAATTTTACCTCGAATCACGTATTCCTATTTTGATAAAGTTGAATCTCAAAAACAATAACTTTTAAGAAAATCTCAAAATACGATCCAACTCCACAAAAACGTTAGAAAATTATCATTTTTGTGCTTGAATTGTACATGAGTCAAAATACAGATACAATATGCAGACATCTATCGATATAGAAGCATTGAATCAACAAATTTATGCCAATAGTGCCTTTGTTGACACTATCAAAGAATCTACATCTAAAGTCATCGTAGGTCAAGAATATATGATCGAAAGATTATTACTTGGTTTACTGGCCAAAGGCCACGTATTGCTAGAAGGTCTCCCAGGTCTGGCTAAGACTCTTTCCATCAAAACTTTGGCATCATCTGTCAATGCAAAATTTAGCAGAATTCAGTTTACACCAGATCTGTTACCTGCGGATATCGTAGGTACCATGATATACAATCCGAGTAAGAATGAATTTAGCATCAAAAAAGGACCCATCTTTGCCAACTTCATCCTTGCAGATGAAATCAATCGAGCTCCAGCTAAGGTGCAGAGTGCATTGCTAGAAGCTATGCAAGAGCGTCAGGTTACGATTGGTAAAGAAAGTTTTAAACTAGAAGAACCATTTCTAGTATTAGCGACTCAAAACCCTATCGAACAAGAAGGTACATACCCATTACCCGAAGCGCAGGTAGATCGATTTATGCTTAAAGTAAAAATAGACTATCCTAATAAAGATGATGAGCGCCAGATCATCCGTAAGACTCTACTGGGTGAAACTATGCAAAAAATAGATGCTGTAGTAGACCCTACAACGATCATCAAAGCAAGAGAACTAGTACGTAGCATATACATGGATGAAAAAATAGAAAGCTATATCCTTGACATAGTATTCGCTACTCGTGATCCTAAAGGCAATGGACTCTCTAGCCTGGCACCTTTGATCACCTACGGTGGTAGTCCCAGAGCAAGTATCAATCTTGCACTTGCATCTAAAGCTTACGCATTTTTAAATAGAAGAGGTTATGTCATACCAGAAGATGTAAGAAGCGTATGTATGGATGTCATGAGACATCGTATAGGTATAAGCTATGAAGCTGAAGCTGAAAATATTACCCAAGAAGATATTGTAACTCAAGTACTCAATACCGTAGTAGTACCTTGAGCCAGCGTATAAAAAACACCCAAAAAACTTCCCATGACAACATATTTAAAATCGGTCTTATCGCTATTATTACTATTGACTATTATAGTCAGTAGCCTTGATGCTCAATACAGCGATATCAAGACAAGAGATATCACCATGCTTTTCAAAAATAACAAAGAGCTATGGGTCAAAAAATATATCGGAACACTAGACAAAACTCATCCTATTTCCCTTGGAATGGCAACCAATGGCAAAGAATGGAGAGGCATACTGCGGTATGAGCAAAGTGGTATACAATTTACCGTAGAAGGAAAGAAAGATAAAGACCTGATTTCTTTTTCTGAGCTTGATAGTGAAGGACGTGCTTCTGGGCATTTGATGTTATCAGATAGTGAAGATGGGCTCATGGGCTCATGGAAATCATTAGATGGAAGTAGATCACATGATATTGCATTTGTAGAATATCCCACAAGCAAAAACCCTACACTCTGCCCAGATAGCTTTACTGAGTATTACTCTGGAAAGATCGTCGATACGCCATCTCAACTAACGATTATAAGAGAGCTTGGAGAATTTGTAAAGGCAGAGCTGATATACGGAAAAGAAGTGATAGAGCTCAATCCCAGTTGCCTCAATGAGACATGTATTGTATTCTCTGATACTTTGGATGTAGAGGAGTTGCCTTATACCGTTTTACGTTTTAAATATTCAGATAACTCCCTTGGACTAGTGGCAACTGGTAAAAAGGGTGATAAAGGACTAGCCACCCTCGAACTAGACGGAAAGCTAGCTTATCAATGCCAAAACTACCTTGACTATAAGCAGATAAAATCTATCCTATACCCAAAAACAGGATCCAAGTTTGATAGTTATATCGAGGAGATGGTAGACGCTTATATGAAAACTTCAAAAGTACAAGTAGCGGAGGATAATATCCCTGACGAAAGACTAATCAAACATTTCGGTGCATGGATAGATATTCACTATTATGATGCTCATCTGATCAGCGGTATGTTATACTATAGTCTAGATGGTGGAGAAGATATGAGCCAGACTTTTACCTATCATATCAAAGATGAGAAGGTTGTTGAAATAAAAGACGTGATCGATATCGATAAACTTTCAAAAGAAATAATCCCGAGCTATTTAGCTAAAGAGCGAGAGGAAAAACAAAATTTTCAAGATCAAGCGGTACAAGATTGGTACAATAAGCAATCTTACGACCTGATAACACTAAGTGAAGGAGGACTAAAATTTAGCACCGCATATAATACTTTGATCGGTTCGCAAAGTTTTACAATTCCGTATAGCGAGATCAAAGACGAGATGAAAAAATCTTACCGAAAGAGACTAATGAAATAAACTATGGAGACGGCTGAGATACTCAAAAAAGTCCGAAAAATAGAAATCAAGACCCGTGGTCTGAGCAATCATATATTCTCAGGAGAGTATCATAGTGCCTTCAAGGGTAGAGGAATGTCGTTTAGCGAAGTACGTGACTATCATTATGGTGACGACGTACGTAATATAGACTGGAATGTAACCGCACGATCAGGATCACCACATATCAAAGTATTTGAAGAAGAACGAGAGCTTACTTTAATGCTTCTTGTAGATATCAGTAAGTCATCGTACTTTGGTAGTCAAGTACAGCTCAAAAATGAACTCATCACTGAGCTATGTGCCGTATTATCATTCTCAGCAATCAGCAATAATGATAAAGTAGGAGCCATTTTATTTTCTGAAGGCGTAGAGCAATTTATAAGTCCCGGAAAAGGGAAAAAGCATATCCTGCGTATCATACGAGAGCTGATAGATGTACAACCAGAGCATCAAGGCACCAATATCAAGTCAGCGATCGAGTATCTATCTAATGTACAAAAGAAAAGAGCCATCGTATTTTTGATATCAGACTTCATAGATCGTGGCTATGATGATGCTATGAAGATTATGTCTAAAAAACATGATGTCATCGCTGTAAATATTACCGATCGAAGAGATGCGGAGCTGCCAAGTCTTGGTATGATGAAACTCTTTGATCCTGAAAAAGGAATATCTAGATGGGTTAACACTAGTGCAGCATCCACCAAACGAAAGCTCAAAAAAGCATACGATGATCGACAACAATATCTGACTAATATCATCAATAGATCAAGAGCAAAATCACTGACAATACAGCTTGGAGATGACTACGTAAAATCATTAATCAAATTTTTCAAAAAGAAGGGCTGATGAAGTGGTACGTTTATATATTAGTCTTATTTCCTGCTTTTGTTTGGGGTCAGAATTCACCAAACGTAGTGCTATCCTCTAAGGTGGTATTAAAAAATGATTCGCTCAATGTAGGGGATGTCGCCGAGCTACAATATACCGTAACCTCTCTACGACCGCCTACTGATATTACGGTCAGTTTAGCAGACTTTGATACTTTAGAAAATAAAGCACTTCCTATCAACGATGTTGGGTCCAAGGGTGATTTTGAAATCGTAAATTATGGTAACTGGGAAGTGATCAAAAATCAACTAACACCAGAGTCTCTGAAGTGGGAAAATCTCAACGGTGCCTGGTATCTCATCAATGATGTCAAAGTACAATGCTGGATGTCAGGAGTATACATCATGCCTCCTCTAAGCATAGCGACAGCGGATACTACAATCGTGGTGGATTATATGCCTACCCCACTCCAAGTAGAAATACCCGATCAATTGGCTACAGCCCAAGATAGCGCTAAGACGATAGCTCCTATCAAAGATATCATCAGAGAAGGCCGTACCGTAGAAGATTTCTATTGGTTGATTTTTGGCTTGATTGCACTCGTTTTGATTGCTTTAGCGATTATCTTGTATCGTAAGTACGGAAATAAACCTACTGAAGAAAAATCAGAGCCAGAGCAACCAGCTTTACCAGCGCATATCATTGCGCAGCAATCACTCCAGCAATTGAAATCTGAGAAACTCTGGCAAAATAATAAAGTCAAAGAATATCAGTCCAAACTCACATATATCATAAGAGAATATCTAGAAAACAGATATGGTATCAAAGCGCTGGAGTCTACCACGGATGAGATCAAAAGAGCACTTAAGAAACAGGATTTTGATATAAAATATGAAGCCAAACTAAGTGATATATTGCAAATGGCCGATTTGATCAAATTTGCCAAAGCAAAGCCACCTGCAGATATCCATGATCGATTTATGGAAGATGCTTTAGATTTTGTCAACAATACTAAAGAAGTAGCTTTCGCTGAAGAGTAAGATGGTTAGTTGGTCCAACATATCATTTCTCAACCCTGAGTTTCTATTGCTATTGGTCATTATTCCTATAGTAATTTTCTGGCAAATATGGAGAAAACCTCAACGAGAGGTAGATGTGCGGATGTCTGATCTTTCTGCATTTACGGATTCAAAATTGGACTGGATCTCATTGATATATCCGATACTTCGAGCACTTGCATTTACACTATTAACTATAGCCATCGCAAGACCTCAGCAGACACTCAAAGAAGAAGAAATCAATGCTGAAGGTATAGATATCATGATCGCCATGGATGTTTCTCTGAGTATGCAAGCCCAAGATTTCAAGCCTGATCGGATGACCGTAAGTAAATCCCTTGCACAGGACTTTGTACTCAAAAGGACATATGACCGTATAGGTTTAGTCATTTTTGGTGGCGAATCCTACAGTCAATCGCCATTGACTACGGATCATCAGATCGTCAATACATTTTTGAGTCAATTGCAAGCAGGTATGCTAGGTGATGGGACTGCAATCGGAATGGGACTTGCATCATCACTCAATAGACTTAAAGAGAGTGAAAGTAAAAGCAAAGTCATCATCCTACTCACAGACGGCGTCAATAACAGTGGATATATCGATCCATATCAGGCAGCAAATATTGCCAAAGAACTTGGTATTAAAGTCTATAGTATTGGAATAGGTAGCAATGGTTTTGCCAATGGCGGTGGTCGTTTCAATAGACGAGCAAGGGTAGAACTTGACGAAAAGTTACTTTATCATATTGCCAACGAATCTGGAGGATACTATTATCGAGCAGAATCATCTGAAGATCTAGAATCTATCTACAATGCCATAGACCAACTCGAAAAAACTAAGATAGAAGTAAATGTCATGAAACGATATACGGAAGAGTATCGACCATTCTTGATCGGTGGATTACTTATCCTTTTACTCGAATTTTTATTAAGTCATACATTCATCAGAAAAGTACTGTAAGCCTTGTTTCAATTTGAAAACATATCAGCCCTCTATTTTCTGATCATCGTATTGATCATGCTAGGTGTTTATCTATTCTCATGGAAGCGCCTCCAATCCAGATGGAAAAAGTTTGGTGATTTACCATTGGTCTCACAGTTAGTAAATGGTTATTCTGCTCAACGTCAACATATTAAGTTTGCCATGATGGCATTGATTGTAGTATTGCTCTGCATCTCGTGGACCAACCCACAATGGGGCTACAGAAGTCAAACGATTACGGCCAAGAGCTCAGAGGTATTTATTGCGTTGGACATCTCCAATAGTATGCTTGCTGAAGATATATCACCGAGCAGGCTAGAACGTGCTAAGCGATTTTGCCAAAAACTCATACAAGAACTCAAAGGGGATAAAGTAGGCTTAATACTCTTTGCAGGGCAAGCCTATCTCCAAGTACCTATCACGCATGACATAGCCAGTGTCGAGCTATTTGTAAGATCTGCCAACCCGCAGCAAGCCGCTGTACAAGGAACCAACATATCTGAGGCCATAAATTTTGCCTTAGATGCATACTCTGAAGAGGATCAACTCAAAAGAGCACTCATTCTGATCACCGATGGTGAAGATCATGATCCTCAAGCAATAGAAACTGCAAGACTAGCCAATGAAAAAGGGGTCATCGTGCATTCTATAGGAGTAGGATCATCAGAGGGAGGATTTATCCCTATTGTAGAAAACAGAAAACAAGGCTATAAAAAAGATGAGTATGGTGCTCCCGTAAAGAGTAAGCTCAATCCATTATTGATCAAAGATCTTGCTTCTGCAGGCGGTGGAAAATCATACCTCATCAAAGATGACGATGAAGTAATCTCTAACATCATGGACTCCATCGATAAGATGGAAAAGCGAGAAGCTGAATCGCAGCTTTTTAGCGAAAAGAGAAGCTACTTTCAGTATTTCCTGGGATTTGCCATTTTACTTTTACTATTAGAATACCTTCTAGCTGATCGAGTATCAGGAAGCGGATTGAAAAAATGGATAGGATAAGCATATGAATACACGGCTATACATATCAAGCGTCATCATGATTTTAGTAGCGATGAATTGCTACAAACTATCGAGTCAATCAGCACATAGCTATCTACGATCTGGAGATAAAGCATATGATGAAGGTAATTATAGCTCATCAGAAGAGCTCTACCTAAAATCACTAGAAGAAGAAACAAGCACTCAAGGTCACTTCAATCTCGGAAATTCATTATACCAACAAGAGCGGTATGAAGAAGCTGCAGAAGCTTATGCCAGTGCTATAAATCATCTAGAAAAAGATGAAGATCGAGCAAAAGCATACCATAATCAAGGTAATGCGCTATATAATAATCAAGACCTAGAAGGATCAATAGAAGCTTATAAAAATGCTTTAAGGTATAATAACCAAGATGAAGATACTCGAAGCAATTTGGTACAAGCGATGACACAGCTCAAACAAATGCAGGCTCAACAACAAGAACAGCAGCAACAGCCTCAGGACTCAGATAATCAAGAATCAGACGAAGAAAATCAAGAACAACAAGAGCAGCAACAACAGGAAGAACAAGACTCCGAGGAGCTGCAGGAAGAACAAGAACAATCAGAAGAACAGCAACAGCAAGAAGCAGAACAAGATAGTATTCAAAATCAAAGTCCACAAGACTCCCTGTCTCAAGCCCAACTAGACAGTCTTATGCAACAAGAGGTCTCTAAAGAAGAGGCTCTACGGCTATTACAGATCGCCGAAAAAGAAGAGAAGAAGCTCCGTGATCGTATCATCAGACAAGACGCGAATGCACCTAAGCCTAAGAAGGATTGGTAGATCTTTGGGTTACGGGTTACGGGTTACGGGTTACGGGAATATCTACCTTTTCATATTGAGCCTGTCGAAATATCTTTTAAACAAACTCTCAAAAGTTAAGAATTATCTTGAAATTAAATAGTTGTCTCCACCCACTGGAGCAAGCATTGCTTAGGTTGATCTGCCTTTCGGTAAATGTGCTTAAAAAGGAAGTTCATCTACGAAAGAAAATAATAGCCTGATTTACATATCATCGGATTATCGAATCAGCATATCAATAAATCAACTCAAATACTTAGCCACTATAGGCATCCTGCGTCCCATTCCAAAGGCCTTTGGAGACACTCTCAGTGTTGGAGCTGTCTGATATCTTTTAAATTCATTGATATTGACCAGTCTTAATATTCGCTTGACTAATGCTTCATCGTAACCCATGTCTATGATCTCTTTGGGTCCTTTTCTTCCTTCGATATAATGTAGTAATATCTCATCCAATATCTCATAGACGGGTAAGGAGTCGCTGTCTTTTTGATTAGGCCTTAGCTCTGCTGATGGTGGTTTGGTGATCGTGTTTACTGGGATCACTTCGGTGTCTTTATTCATGTATTCTGCCAAAGCATAGACTTCCATTTTGTATAAATCTCCGATCACAGATAGTCCGCCACACATGTCTCCATATAGCGTTCCGTAGCCTACGGCAGCTTCTGATTTATTCGAGGTATTGAGGACGATATTCCCAAACTTGTTGGACATGGCCATGAGTAATACTCCCCTACTCCGTGCTTGCAGGTTTTCTTCCGTTACATTAAAGGGCCGCCCTTCAAATCTAGGTTCTAGCTCTTTCATATATGCATCATACATCCCTTTGATAGGAATGATATCATATTGAATACCAAGATTTTGAGCCAGTTGCTCTGCATCACTTACGGAGTGATCACTCGAAAACTGTGAGGGCATCAGCACTACTCTCACATGTTCCGCACCTAAAGCTCTGACTGCTAGTACGGTCGTCACGGCGGAGTCAATACCGCCAGATAGACCAATAATCGCTTTTTTAAAACCCAGTTTTCCAAAGTAATCTTTAAGTCCTAGTACAAGACCATCATGGATAAGATCCATTTTACTAGCACTATTTTCGTTTGCTTTTGTAGCTGCTTTTATATCAGAAAGCTCATACGTACGGATGCATTCTTCAAAATAAGGTAGCTCATCAGCAATACCTACTTCCGGAGCACCTACTAAGCTACCGCCGTCAAATATGATCTCCGTCTGTGCTCCGATATGATTGATGTAAAAAAGCGGAATCTTGTAGCGATCTACATTGGCTCGTACAATGTCCTTTCGCATCTGAGGATGCTTGTAACTGAAGGGAGAGGCTGAGACATTGATAATAAAATCCGGATTGTATTGCATCATCTCATCCAATGGACAAGTTACGTAGAGTGGATTTTCATTGGCTATATTCCAGATATCTTCGCATACGGTAAGTGCAATTTTTTGACCCTTGTACTCCACTATACCCCACTCGGTTGCAGGCTCAAAATATCGGTATTCATCAAAAATATCATAGGTCGGCAATAAAGTCTTATGCTGGATATATTGCACTTTACCCTCCGCAATAAAATAGGCTGAGTTATACAAATCCTTTCCCTCAACCACGGGATTAGTACATGGTGCTCCTACGACAATGGCTACATTGTATGTACTACTTGCCTCGCATAGCTTAGCGATGACATCATCAGACTGTGCGATAAAATCGCTAAACTCTAAAAAATCTCTAGGTGGATAACCACAAGTGGCCAACTCCGAAAAACATATAATATCTGTTGTTGTATGGTGCTCTGAAATAGCTTGAAGCATCTTTTGAAGATTACCATCAAAGTTTCCAATATGATAGTTGAGTTGAGCGATAGTGATTTTCATCAGGATAAATCGATTTTATAGTACGAAAGTAGTCGAAATCTTAAAGATAAACTTGATCGTCGTTTTCATATTACTACCTTTGAGAACGCTATGAGCGAATTTATAGTTTCAGCACGAAAATATCGCCCTCAAAAATTTGATGAGGTCATTGGGCAGCAGCATGTAGCCGCTACCCTAAAAAATGCTTTGGCTAAAAACCAACTAGCTCATGCATTCCTTTTTTGTGGCCCTAGAGGAGTGGGTAAGACTACCTGTGCTCGTATTTTGGCGAAAGTACTCAATTGTCAAAACCTACAGAATGGCGCTGATCCATGTAATGAATGTAGCTCTTGCCAAGCATTCAATGACAATGCTTCGTTTAACATACTCGAACTAGATGCTGCATCTAATAACAGTGTAGAACATATCCGTACCTTGATCGAGCAGGTACGATTTCAACCTCAGCAAGGGAAATACAAAATCTTCATTATTGATGAGGTGCATATGCTTTCACAGCAAGCCTTCAATGCATTTTTGAAGACGCTAGAAGAGCCTCCTCCGTATGCCATCTTTATATTGGCTACTACAGAGAAGCACAAGATCATACCTACGATACTCAGTCGATGTCAGATTTTTGATTTCAAACGTATCGAAGTTGATCATATCGTTGGTCAACTCCAACACATTGCGAAAACAGAAGGAATAAAAGCTGATACCGAAGCACTGCATGTCATTGCTCAGAAAGCTGATGGCGCCATGCGTGATGCACTTTCCATCTATGATAAAATAGCAAGTAGTACCGCTGAAGATATCACGTATAAGGATGTAGTAGAAAATCTCAATATCCTAGATTACGATTATTTCTTCAAGATAGTCAACTCTATATTACAAGAAGATTTACCATCTATTCTTGTATTATTTGCGCAGATTATCAGACAAGGATTTGATCCCGAGCAGGTCATATTAGGCCTATCAGAACATATGCGAGAGCTATTGATGGCAAAAAATCCAAAGACTCTCGCTTTATTACAAGTCAGTGAACAGCTGCAACAACGCTATTTGGATCAGGCTACTCTTTGTTCTCAAAATCTTATCGTCAATAGTCTCAATATCCTTAACCAAGCAGATATCAATCTGCTGAGATCTAAAAACAAAAGACTCCATACCGAGATAGCGTTGACTAAGCTCTGTTATCTATCTAGAGCTTTCGAACCAGCTATTTCACAGGAAAAAAAAACTCCTGACCTAAGCAAGAAGACTACATTGCCGACAGCAGCCCCGCAGAAAATAAGCCCAAATCCTCCAGAAACTGCTGAGCAAGCCGCTAAAACAACCGAAGTAGAAGATAAATCTAACCAAGATTCCCAATCTACTACGCCCAATAAAGAGGATTCTAAAACAGAAGCTCTTGATAAGAAGAAATCATTCATGATAACCCCTTCTTTTAACCTCGGCAACCTTAGTCAAGAAATCAGAAAAGAGGAAGAACTAAAAAAAGAAACGAAGAGTGAACCCACATTAGCAGGTATCACAGCAGTTTTTGAAGAATACATCGAGCATGAAGAATCCAATGCTACCAAAACTGCACTAAAAAATACAGAACTAGAGCTAAAGCAAAGCGGGCTTTATATCTACGTGCCTAATACACTCGTAAAAGACATGGTGCAGCAAGAAGCTCCTCTTTTACAAAAAATAAGAGATACTTTTAATTTTGATGGTAAGGATGTAAGAGTGATTATTGATGCTGCTAAGTTCCCCGATCAAGAAAAATTTACACCAAAAAAGATTCTTACAAATAAGGATAAATATGAGATTATGGCCACCGAAAACGCCAACTTGATCAAGCTTAAAAATGTGCTAAATCTCAAGTCCGATAACGAATAAGTTTTCGATAAGAAATCAATATCTTTGACTATCTGAGGGATTTTAAGATAATTTTAAAATTCGTGATACATCCGTAAGGCAACCTTCTTGCGTATATAAGCTTATAGGAAGTATCAAACAATTTCGACTATGAAAGACCAAGCGCTCTGGTATTTAGAAAATATAGATGTCACAGGAATATTTTGTCCTAAAAAAGTAGATGCCCATTCAGGCAATCATAAAGTATTTAAAAAAGGTGAGTATATCTACATGCCGGAACAAAGTTCTGATAAGATCTACTTTTTAAATTCTGGTAGAGTCAAAGTGGGTACTATTGGTGAAAGTTCTAAAGAAATAACAAAAGCCATTCTTGGACAAGGTGAGGTATTTGGTGAATTGGCGCTAGTAGGTGAAGATCAACGAAGGGACTTTGCATATGTAATGGATGAAGCTACTGTCTGCATCGTAAGTGTAGATGAAATGAAGTCACTCCTTAAGGATCATAATGGACTAAGCTTATTTTTGATGAGAATCATGGGTAGTAGAGTTCTTAAAATGGAGTCTAGACTCGAGTCTCTAGTATTCAAGGATAGCCGAAGTCGTATTGTGGAGTACATCAAAGATCTCGTAGAAAACAAAGGGCAAAGAGTAGGTTACGAGTGGGTGGTAAGGAACTTCATTACCCATCAAGAAATCGCTAATCTCACCGCTACTTCACGTCAAACAGTAACCACGGTATTGAATGAACTCAGAACTAAAAATCTAATAACCTTCAATAGGAAAAGACTTTTGGTCAGAGATCTAGAACAATTAACCCAAGAGATTCACTGATGAATTGGCGGCTAGTAAGTACTTTCGAGTCGAAATACTAACCAACTCATATAGATCGTGTATAAAGCCCTCATCAAGCCTCTTGCATTTCGACTCTCAGCAGAAAAAGCGCATAGCTTTGTAACTAAGACTTTTTTAATCCTAGGTAAAATACCTATCCTTAGAGGCATGATCAAGTCCTACTTCCAGGTAGATCATCCATCATTGCAGCGAGAATACCTGGGATTAAAATTTAAGAACCCCATAGGTCTAGCTGCAGGTTTCGACAAAGACGGCAAGTACTACCAAGCCATGTCATTACTTGGTTTTGGATTTATAGAGATCGGTACCGTAACCCCAATAGGTCAAGATGGAAATCCTCAGCCTCGATTATTTAGGCTTCCACAAGATGAAGCACTGATCAATAGGATGGGGTTTAATAATGATGGAGTAGAAGCACTAGTATTTAGATTAAAAAATGCTTCGAACTTAGATTTTATCATTGGAGGGAATATCGGTAAGAATAAAGTCACTCCCAATGAGCAAGCTAAAGATGACTACGCTATTTGCTTCGAAGCGCTATATCCATATGTTGATTATTTTGTTGTCAATGTAAGCAGTCCAAATACACCTAATCTTAGAGCATTACAGGATAAGGGACCACTCAAAGAAATACTCCGAACCGTACAAGATATCAATCAAACAAAAGATAAGCCCAAACCTATTTTACTTAAGATTGCACCTGATCTGACCGATGGTCAGCTAGATGATATCATTGAAATAGTAGATGTCACTAATATAGATGGCGTTATTGCTACTAATACGACTATCGCACGATCTCCACTTACAACGAGCAAAAATGCTGTAGCACAAATTGGTAATGGTGGACTTAGCGGTAAACCAGTGCAAGATAGATCGACCGAAGTCATTAAGTACTTATCTGACAAAACGCAGGGAGATCTTTTTATCATTGGTGTAGGTGGTATAAACTCTTCCGCAAGTGCCAAAGCTAAGCTCGATGCAGGTGCTTCTCTTATTCAGATATATTCAGGGCTAGTATACGAAGGTCCTTCTTTGGTCAAGAAGATTAATAAGAGCTTGATCAGCTAAATATTTATGTTTTAAATCGGATTTTTTAACATATCTACCTTTTCCCCACTAGAGGACATATAGTACATTTTTTTATCCAAAAATTACTTTCTAAAGCTTTAGGGTATTTTTTTTAAAACAACACATGATCACAAAATTTGAATTGAAAAAACTCTAATGTATAAGTAATTATAGAGCAGTTCTAGTACGATCCAAATTTTGTAATCATGAATGAAATAACCCCTAAAAACAATATTCAAAGGGCTTTAAATATCACATGATAAAAAAAACTGATGGTATCGTTTTTGGCATATAGGTAGATGTCGGCAACGACAAACTCAAATAACTCTTTTTTAAAAACTACTTAACGAAGTGGATATGACTAAAATCAACATTGCTAAACCAAACTCATTATGTACAAGCAGGACGAAGACTTGCTTAAGGATAGCCGCTTCTGGTTGGCTGTACTTATGCTCGGCGCATTACTCAGTTTTTTGATTTTTAATTATCCTGGAATTTGATTTACAGAAACACTTTTTATAAAAAGGCCCCTTTCCTTACTCAATGGATCGGGGCTTTTTTTGATAGTCGTGAACCTTGATATTATCAGAATCAGTTTCAACCATTACTCAATCAAAATCATTTTATTAGTAGCTTTATATGCATCAGATTTAAATTCGTAAATCAATACTCCTGTTACATTCAATTCATCTTTACTAATGTTGATGCTGTTGTAACCTT
>JAHDCU010000001.1 GCA_020629715.1 Saprospiraceae bacterium | reverse complement strand
GAGTTACAATCAGGAACATTCACTGCTACTAAGAAGATGATTGTGATTGAGTAATCAACTGATAAACTTATTATAACCTCTAGAGCATTATTGCTCTAGGTTATAATAAAATCGGTTTTTGGGATGGCCTCTCTTCATTAATTTGAAGGGGGGCTTTTCTTTTTGATAACGTAAAGGATATTTGAGGCAGAAAATTATTTATAAAAATTAAATCTAGAAATACGACATATTATAAAATTTATATATATTTGTTCTATCATTTTAATAGACCTTAGTTTGAGCTGTTCTGCTCAAGCTCCTTCCTGATTATATAATAGATCCAAAGAAGTTGCCGCTCCGGCGGTTTTATTAACCCTTTTGTTTTGGATGATTTTAAGCTTGCAGAGCTTAATGTCCCAATTCAGTAAACTTTATTTAAGAACTTAAAAATGGATCTCATGATTAATTCGAATTTTACGTTAATCAAAAGGAGGACGACGCAGCTCTGCAGCTCAATATTCCTTCTTTTAGTTTGTTTGTTTTTTTCGCAACAGGCTTTCTCACAATGTTCATTGGCCTGTAATGGACTTACACAAGTATCACTTGATGCTAGTTGCTCGGCAACAATCACAGCTGATATGATACTAAATGATCAAGCTACCTCTTGTGCAGGTGGTATTTTTGTCGTTACGGTAATGGATGCTAATAATAATCCAATTACTACATCTCCTATCGTGGGTGCCTCTGAAATTGGAGCTACACTTACTGTTAAGGTAGAAGATACTGCGAGTGGTAATTCTTGTTGGGGTGATTTAGTTGTCGAAGACAAAATAGCTCCAGTGATAGATTGCGCTGCGGCTCAGGCTGCTATAGATGCGGACCCTTTTATTTGTTATGAATTAACGGCATTTAATCTTTTTCCATTCATAACAGAAAATTGTGCTGGTCTTACAATCAATTTAGTTTCTGAAGTAGTCACTCCTAATGAGTGCGACGGTACTTTTGGAGATGATGTATTGAAGCAAATTGAAAGAACTTACACAGTAACAGATCTACAAGGAAACGTTTCAGATCCTTGTACTCTTATGTTTACTGTAGAGAGAATACCAGGTCCACCATTCACAAATATTATTTGTCCTCCTGCATTTTTAGATCAAGCTGGTGATGCATTGGCCTGTGATGGTACATATGCTACAGACGAAAATGGTAATCCTGCACCTAGTGTGACTGGAGTACCTTGGCTAGATACTGATCTTACTCTTGACACTTGGGGTCCTACAGATCTTGATTCTACAGTTGATTCTGACGGAGACGGAGACTTTGAAAATGATAACGATCCTGATGGTAATCCTGCAAATGATAGAGATATAGCTTTATATCCAGCACCAGATGTATATTGTAATATTTTAGCTTCTTATTCAGATGTCAAGTTACCAGCAATAGGTTGTATCACTAAAATAATTAGAACTTGGGATATCATAGAGTGGAACTGTGAACCACGAACAATACCTTCATGTGTTCAGATGATTGAAATATCTGATAGCGAGGCTCCTACTTATACTTGTCCATCCAATATGACTGTTACCACTAACATTAATGGTAGTTATACAGGTCCTCATGGTTCAGTAAACTGCGCAGCTTCAGTTACTCTTCCTGCAATAGTAGCTACAGATAACTGTGATACTGAAATAGAGGTAGATATTGACTATCCAGGAGGCTTCCTCGATAATTCAAATGGTGGTACTGTAGAATTACCTTTAGGTGATAACTTAATTACTTATACAGTATATGATGGATGTTATAATAGTAGTAGTTGTTCTTTTACTGTTACTGTTGAAGATAGAACAGCTCCAGTTTCAGTATGTCAGCAGTTTACTGTTGTAGGTCTTACTGGAAACGGTGAAGCTGTAGTACATGCTGATTCATTTGACTCTGGTAGTTACGATGATTGTTCATTGGACAGAGTTAGAGTATGGAGAATGGACCAAGGAGTTCCATGCGGTGACGATATTGATACTTTTGAAGAGACTGTAAAGTTCTGTTGTGCTGATATAGGAACACCTGTAACGGTTGTATTACGAGCATATGATACATCAGGTAACTTTAATGATTGTATGGTAACTGTTGATGTTCAAGATAAGTTGGCACCAAATATTACCTGTCCAATTGATATGACTGTTACTTGTACTACGGTATATGATTCTAATGATCTTGACGCTACTTTTGGTACTGCAAATGCTACTGATAACTGTAGTGTTAGTATGACTCAAACAGCTACATTCGATTTAAATCAATGTAATATTGGAACTATCACTAGAACATTCACAGCTACAGATGCGGGTTCTAGAACTGCTACTTGTGAGCAAGTTATTACTTTTGAAAATCCATCACCGTTCGGTTGCGAGGATATAGTAGAACCATTTGGTTCTCCAGATGATATTACATGGCCAGCTGATAATACGATGACTGGATGTCTTGATCCTGACTCAGATACTTTTAGTCCTGATAATACAGGTTTTCCGACATTCTCTGATGATCAATGTGACTTAGTGGGAACTAATTTTGTTGATCAAGTATTCCCATTCAATAATGGTACTGGAGACGCTTGTTTTAAAATCATTAGAGAGTGGACAGTAATTGATTGGTGTCAGTTTGGTAGTCAGTGTGACTTAAGTACTACTGATCCAACTGATCGTCTAAATATTGGAAATCAATATGCAACATGGTCTTGGACTCAAGTAATTAAAGTAAATAATACAATTGCACCAACGATCACATCTGATTGTACAGAGAAAACTACATGTACGTTTGATGCTGAATGTTTAAATGGATTTATTGAGCTTACAGCGGCTGCTACAGATGACTGTACAGATGCATTAAGCTGGCAGTATGATATAGATGCTAATAACGATGGCTCTTTCGACTTTCCATCGGTCTCAGGTACTGGAAATGCAATTGACGCTAGTGGTGAATATCCAGTAGGATCTCACAGAATAGTCTATACTTTTAGAGATAAATGTGGAAATGTAACAAGTTGTGAGCAGTTATTTACAATTAATAACTGTAAAGCTCCGACGCCTTATTGCTTGAACGGTCTTTCGACAGACCTAATGCCTATGGATACAGATGGTGACGGTACAGCTGATACAGGTATGGTAGAGTTATGGGCTTCTGATTTTGATAATGGCAGTTACCATACATGTGGATACAGAATCGTTTTATCATTCTCTCAGGATACTACACAGAAAAATATGGTTTTTGACTGTACAACAACAGGACAGCAAACGGTTAACCTTTACGCTACAGCAGTAGATGCGGATGATAATATTATATCTTTTGCATTCTGTACTACATTTATCAATATTCAAGATAATAATATGGTTTGTACTGGTGGTACAGATCCTATGGGTAGAATTTCTGGAAGAATCGCTACTGAATTAGACGAGACTCTAGAAGAAGTAAATGTTGCCCTAGATGGTAGTTCTAATAATGATGAGATTACTAATGCATCAGGTGAATATGCATTCCCTGAGATGAACTTTGGTGGATCTTACACGATCATGCCTGAAAAGAATGTGGATCATTTAAATGGCGTAAGTACACTAGATTTAGTTCTTATCCAAAAGCATATCCTAGGTATCAAAGATTTAGATAGTCCTTACAAAGTAATTGCAGCCGATATCAATAACGATAAAGGTGTTTCAGCAGTAGATCTTATAGAACTTAGAAAACTTATACTAGGAGTACATACAGAATTCAATAATAATGAATCATGGAGATTTGTAGATGCTAATTATACTTTCCAAGACGAGGAGCAACCACTTACTGAAGACTTCCCTGAAAGTTATAGCATAGACGGTTTTAATGCAGATATGAATATTGACTTTACCGCTGTAAAAGTTGGTGATGTAAATAGCACTGCAGCAACTAACTTGAATAATAAAGATCTTGATGTAAGAAATGAGTCCACATTAAATTTCCATATCAATAATAAGTCTTTCGAAAATGGAGAATTGATTGAAGTACCAGTATTCGTAAATAATGATATGGATATCCTAGGATACCAGTATACTTTAGATTTTGATCCTTCAGTTTTAGAGTTTGTTGGAAGTAGAGCGGGAGAGATTCTGGTAGAGTCTTACAACTACGGAATACAAGATGCTGATAAAGGATTGGTTACAAGTAGCTGGAACACAGTAACTCCAGAATTATTATTAGCTAATGATATTGCTTTCACGCTTGTTTTTAGAGCTACAGCGAGTGGTACATTAAATGATAATATCGACTTTACGTCAGAAATGACATCTGCTGAAGCATATGATTCTAACCACGAAGTACTTCATGTAAAACTTAATGTAGGAGATCAAAATGCTGATATTGATGCTCTAGGTTATGTTTTATACCAAAATACTCCTAACCCATTTGATAACAGTACCGAGGTTGCTTTCAACTTACCTGAAGCTATGGATGCTCAATTGAGAATCTATGATGTACAAGGTAAAACAATTAAGACTTACTCTGGTCAGTATCAAAAAGGTATGAACGTAATTACTGTTGATAAAGATGCACTCAACCTTACAGGTATCCTTTACTACACATTAGAAACTGATAACTATACTGCTACTAAGCGTATGGTTGTGATTAAATAATACTGAGTCCAAAAACCTCAGTAAAGAATTACTGTTTTTGGGATGGGACCCTTCTCCATAATGTTGGAGAGGGTCTTTTTCTTTTTTATACTTTTGTATGATATGGGACGAGTATTGGCAATAGATTATGGTAAAAAGCGGACTGGTCTAGCTGTGACTGACGTACTACGCATTACGGCTAATCCTCTACAGACCGTTGCTACACATGAATTGAAGCCATTTCTTAAAAACTATCTCAATACCGAAGATGTTCACGAGGTAGTTATTGGATGGCCTACTCATACAGATGGTACTCCGACTGACATTACAGCTGATATCAAAGAGTTAGAGAAGTATATTATTAAAGTAACAGATTCAATTCAAGTTTGCTATGTAGATGAAAGCTTTACCAGCTCGGAAGCAAAATCAATAATTTTGACAAGTGGTGCTAAAAAGAAGAAAAGAAGAGATAAATCTTTAGTAGATCTTATAAGTGCTGTTTTAATTTTACAACGACATCTCAAACATATTTAATGATACTACCGATATATGCATATGGCCATAAAGTGCTGAAGAAAGTAGCTTCGGATATTTCTGAAGATTATGATAATCTTCCTGCTCTAATAGAAAATATGTGGGAGACCATGTATAATGCATCAGGTGTTGGCCTGGCTGCTCCACAGATTGGTTTATCTATTCGCCTTTTTATGATAGATACCGTGCAGATGATGGAAGATGGAGAGAAGGATAAAGGAATTAAGAGAGTATTTATCAATGCCCGTATTACGAGAGAGGAGGGAGATTTTTGGGCATATGAAGAAGGATGTCTTAGTATACCAAAACTTACAGGTGATGTCGAGAGACAAAAGAAAATTTCAATTGAATTTTTAGATGAAAACTTCAAATCTCAGGTACTTCATTTAGAAGGACTGAATGCAAGAGTCGTACAACATGAATACGATCACATAGAAGGAGTCTTATTTACCGAGAAACTAAAGCCACTCAAAAAACGATTGATTTCGCGTAAGCTAGAGAATATACGTAAAGGAAAAGTACGTGCTCATTATAGAATGCGCTTTATAAAGCTTTGATATTATTTACGGCCGAAATCTGCAGGTATTTCTCCCCAAAACTTTGTCTGCCACTTGATGATTTTGTTTGGGTACTCATTAGCACGTAACCACTGTTCTCCTCTTGTAATAAGGTGTTGAGTATCAGCATTTTTACTAGACGTATTCGCTTTTTTACGTATGATCCAGTTCATTGCAATTTTTGAATCAGAGTAAATAGGTAGATCGCTTCTATTTTTTTTTAAGTATGCTAGGGCATGTACAAGTGCTAAAAATTCTCCAATATTATTGGTACCATCTTTTAAAGGGCCAAGATGAAAGAGTTGTGTACCAGTATCAGTTACGACTCCTTGGTATTCGCAATCGCCTTTGTTATTACAAGCGGCATCTACAGATATTGATAGCATGTTAGGCTCTCCATATTTGATTTTTTCCTCAGTAGTCATATCCCGAGTTTTCTTAAATCCTCTCCCAAGATAATTTTCAGGTATATCTGCATAAGCTTTCTCGGCCATTTGTTTACTACCAAATGCTTGATAAACAGGTTTTTTAAATCCATGAATTTGTTTAGCGGCATCAATCCAATTATCATAAATACCAGCTTTATGTCCTTTCCAGATTACGTAGTATCGTGGTTTTTTAGTCTTTGTAGTAGGTACATTAAATTTTTCTGGATTCTTAAAAGCCATTTCTGCTTCTCCCATAGATGGGTAGGATTTAAACTCAGCACCTGAGTATCCTTTTATTTGTTTTTCTGCCTCTTTCCAAGAGAGATATACCCCTGGATGATGCCCTTTCCAAACAACATAATATTTTGGTTTTTTAGCCATAAGAATGCGCTACCTTTGCTGGCTTTAAACATAGGTATTTTATGCAATTATTAGATACACATGCTCATCTTTATCTTGATGAATTTTCTGATTTAGATAGTGTTATTAATAGATTTAAATCAAAATCTGGCTCTAAGATATATTTACCAAATATCGATAGTACTACGGTTGAGGATATGAAACGTATCGTATCTAAATATCCCGATATACTAGTGCCGACCATGGGGCTGCATCCTTGCTACGTCAAATCAAATTATAGGGCAGAGCTAGATTTTATAGAAAAAGAATTGATGTCAAATTCGTCATACTATAAGGCAGTAGGTGAGATAGGTATTGATTTGTATTGGGATAAATCAACTTTTGATATCCAAAAAGAAGCGTATTATCGACAAATAGAATGGGCCATGGAGCTCAATCTTCCAGTCATTATTCATTCTAGAGATAGTTTAGATCATACAATTGCCGGCATTCGTAAATTTCAATCGGGAGATTTAAAAGGTATATTTCATTGCTTTAATGGTACTGTGGATCAAGGTAAAGAGATTGTAGATCTGGGATTTTATCTAGGTATTGGTGGGGTAGTTACATTTAAAAATGCTGGAGTAGATAAAACAGTAGCGCAGTTACCACTTTCTCAAATGGTATTAGAAACTGATGCACCATATCTGTCACCAACACCATATCGTGGTAAAAGAAATGAATGCGCTTATTTGTATGAAATCGCGATAAGGCTCTCAGAAGTTCAGGAAAAGCCGCTGTCCGAAATAGCTAAAATTACGACGGCTAACGCAAAATTAATTTTTGAGTGATAAGCAATTATGATTTCTGTTAAGTAATGACCATTTTTGCGTATTATTTACGGAGAGGTGCTCGAGTGGCTGAAGAGGTACGCCTGGAAAGCGTATATACGTTTACGCGTATCGAGGGTTCGAATCCCTCTCTCTCCGCAGAGAAGGGATGAGAAGTTTATCTCGCCGTAGGAGGAAATCCCTCCTCCTCAAAGAATGAAATGTAAACTGATGTTATCATTGGTTATATTACAAATCTTTCTGAAAATAACTGGGGGTAAAAGTTGTAAAATTGTATCGATCAATAGTGTGAAGCTTATTGCTTTTAATTTTATACCCGTGTCAATTCATAATTTAAGTTCAGACCATAATCAACTGTGAAAGTTTATCAATTTTTAAACGCTAAAAGGATAGTGTTTAAAAAAGCATGGAAAGATTTTTTTCGGTTAAGATTAATCAGAAAAAAGGATTTTCTAATGTATGAGATTGGTAAATATGTATAAAGGGCTCATGATCAATGGAGTTAATGAAATGATGAAATACACCAAGCCATCGATATATTGCATCTAAATAGTATCAAAAAGAATTATGAAGATTTCGCTAAACAGACTAAATCGAAAATTAATACTTAGAGAAGTAGTAACTCTAATATTAATTTCTAAATTTAAGGCTTAAACGAAAAAATAATTCTTAAAACAAACTATAATTAATCAGACCATGCGAAAGATTTTTGTATTAATAGGTGTTTTCTTTTTAGCTTCTTACTTTGGAGCATTTGATATATTAGCCCAAGGCGACGCGGCAGATGGAGGCGGAGTTCTTCAGACGCTAAAAGAAAAATTCATTCAGGGTGACTGGAGATTTATGATCTTAGTACTTATTTGTTTGATCTTAGGATTAGCATTTTGTATTGAGCGAATTCTTACACTCAACATTGCTACAACTAACACAGATAAGCTTTTAGCCAACATAGATAGACATCTTGCGGATGGTGATCTAGAAGGAGCTAAAGAAGTGGCAAAGTCTACTCCTGGACCAGCAGCTAGTGTACTTTATGAAGGATTAAGAAATGCTCCTAATGGACCAGACGCAGTAGAAAAAGCTATTGTCTCTTATGGATCCGTACAAATGGGTCTTTTAGAAAAAGGTCTTGTTTGGATCTCATTATTTATTGCAATTGCACCGATGCTCGGGTTTATGGGTACAGTAATAGGTATGATCCAGGCCTTTGATAGAATTGAAGCTGTAGGTGATCTTTCTCCATCGGTAGTAGCAGGAGGTATTAAAGTTGCACTTTTGACAACAGTATTCGGTTTGATCGTGGCTATTATACTACAGATATTCTATAATTACATCGTTTCTAAAATAGATGGTATCGTTAACAAAATGGAAGATGCATCTATTGGTCTAGTGGACATTATCGCTAGAAATAACGTATTCAAGTAATTGTAGAACTCTTTAAATTTTTGAAATGAAAAAATTATTTGACATTTTCACAAGAAACGGCCAAGGTTTCGCCTTGGGTCTAGGTGTTCTTGTGATTCTAATAATACTTATACAGGTATTTACTGGTATAAGTGGGAATGGTTTTGAATTAGGTACAGATCTTAATGGTGTTCTCAAGAATAATGCTAATCTACCTGTAGGTGAGCAGCAGCAATTTGCCTTTTTTGATGGGGTCACTATATTTCCTATCATTCTAGTGCTTCTTATTCTTGCTATTATCGTTGTATTCGCAGTAGTAGCACTTATAAGAAACCCGAAGAAAAATGGGATAATTATAGGATGTGTCGCTATAGCTCTAGCAATTATGAACTTTGCAAGAGGTGCAGTTACAGCACCAGCTGAAGGATCAAGTCTCGCACTGACACTGCAGAAGTTTGATGTAGCAGAGGGAGCTAGCCAATGGATATCAGTAGGTATTATGGCTACCATCATTCTAATTGCTGTGAGCGTTGTAGCCATGGTTTTATTAGAGATTTATAACGCATTTAAATAACAGGCATATGGCAAAGACCAATTCTAGAGATCGAATGAAAAATGAAATCAATGCTGGTTCTATGGCCGATATTGCTTTCTTGTTATTGATCTTTTTCTTGGTGACCACAACGATAGCAGAGGACAAAGGAGTTCTTGTAAAGTTACCGCCATGGTCTGAGGATGAACCAGATATTACCAAACTTAAAAAGCGTAATGTCTATTCAGTACTTGTGAATGCAGACAATCAACTGCTAGTAAGAGGTGATCTTGCTCAGTTAGATGATTTGAGAGAAAATGCTAAAAACTTTATCATGAACCCTCAGCGAGCTGAGGATATGGCTGAAGAGCCTAAAAAGGCAATCATTTCTCTTAAAAATGATAGAGGTACAGAGTACGGAACATACCTTGAAGTATACAATGAACTTAAAGCAGCATATACTGAGCTAAGAAATGAGTATGCTGAGAAGAAGTATGGAAAGCTTTATGAGTTTTGTACCAAAGAAGAAAGATCTGAAGTACGTAGTGAGATACCTTTGATTATATCAGAGGCAGAGCCAACAAACTTTGGTGACGAAGGATAATATTGTTTAACACAACTAAAGCGAAAGAATGTCTAAATTTAAAAAGAACAGAGGCAAAGCCTCTCCTGAGGTATCTACGGCTTCCTTGCCAGATATCATCTTTATGCTTCTATTTTTCTTTATGGTGGTAACAGTATTGAGAGATGCAGAGTTGAAGGTAGAGATTGAAACTCCAAGGGCAACAGAGCTTACCAAGCTTGAGAAAAAGTCTTTGGTAAATTATATTTACGTTGGATCTCCTGTTGAGAAGTATAAAAAAGAGTATGGTACGAAAGCAAGAATCCAGTTGGGTGATAAGTTTGCAAATCTATCGGATATACCTCTATTTTTAGAGCAACATAGATCTAAAGTTCCTGAGGCCCAGCATGGTGGTATCAAGTCATCATTGCGTATAGATAAGGGAGTAACGATGGGTATAGTTGCTGATACTAAAACTGCTCTAAGAAAAGCTGGTCAGTTATTGATCAACTATTCTGCTAAGAAGAAAGAGAGCTAGCATAGCTGGTTTGATATACATGAAAAAAGGTCTTTGAAGTTTACTTCAAAGACCTTTTTAAGTTTCATGATTGTCTGAAATTTGAAATGCTTGATAAAGCTGATCAAAGTAAATTTTGACATTTCAGGAATTTATCTTAACCTATCCATTGACTTAACTATTTTTTCATCCTTATTTACGTAACGATTACCTAAAGCAAAAAATACAATACATAAAATAGGTAGATATAAAGCCAATCCATCATTAAGGTTGTCAGTATTGATACTGGATGCCTCTTTAAATACCAACAGAGCTGCTAAGACGGGCATTAGAATGGAAATCACTATACCGATGGTTCCTATACGTTTTTGCAAACTGCGATTCTTAAATAGGAGTAAAGCCGCCATTCCAGCTATTATACCAGCTATAGTCACCAGAAGAAGTGAGACATTATCGTTTATGTTGTAGATTCCGTCACTAAAAAAAGAACCTTGGTTATTGGAACTAGTAGCAAAAGGCAATGCAAAGAAACCTCCAAAACTGGTAGAAGCTAAAAAGTAAAAAACTGATTGTATCCTTTGTATCATATTAGTTTTATATTCGTTTACGATACAATATTAGCACTTTCGACATAAATATTAATCATCAAAAAATTGATGTTACTGTTAAGGGATGTAGTGCTAGACTCTTTACGTAGATCTAAGCTGAAAAGTAAATATTCTTATCAATGAGTAAATCGATTAGTTTTTGGCAAAAACACGATAATAATAAAGCTTGCAAAGTGTATATCATTGGTGGAGGACTGGTGGGTCTTAGCGCTGCACATTTTTTGTGTAGATCTGATAAAAATATAGAGATTCATATTTTGGAACGAGACGAGATATGTGGTGGAGCAAGTATCAGAAATGCGGGTTTCGCTTGTTTTGGAAGTCCTACAGAGATTATTGAAGATGTCAATTTACATGGAGCTGAAAAAACACGGAGACTTATCCAAAAGAGATGGGACGGTCTACAGCTTTTATTAAAAATGGTAGGAGAGGATGATATTGATTATTATCAAAACGGAGCTTACGAGTTAATAGAACGAGAGAAGGAAGATATTAAGGGAATTATAATGGAGGCGAATGCAATTGTCAGTGATGTATTTTCAAATAAACAAGTATTTAGCGAGGTACAACTACCGTGGTTGTCGAATAATCGATATGCCTGTCTATATAATCATTTAGAAGGACAACTCAATCCCTATAAATTAGTAAAAGCCTTACAGCAAAAACTTAAAATTAAAGGAGTTCAGTTTCATTTCAATGTAGATATTGAACATATCAATTTTGATACTAATCAATGCCATGATGTCTGCGGCAAGCGATATGACTTTGATAAGCTTATCATAGCAACTAATGCTTATACTAAAGACCTTTTACCAATGGCTGATGTGATGCCTGTACGTAATCAAGTCTATGTCACTAATGTTATAGAGAATCTAGAAATGAAAGGATGCTTTCATGTCGATAAAGGATATATCTACTTTAGAAATGTCGGGAATAGAGTGTTGATCGGCGGTGCTCGAAACCAATTCCCAGAGACAGAAGAAACCAAGGAGTTTGGAAATACGGAAGCACTTGAGACTTATTTGCTTCATCAATTGAGAGACTTAATTCCCAATCATAAGAGTATAAAATTTGAGTATAAGTGGTCAGGGATACTTGGTGTCGGAAAGGATAAAAATCCTATCATAAGAAAGATTAATGATTATGCCTATGCGGCATATAAAATGGGTGGTATGGGAGTTGCAATAGGCTCTATAGTAGGTAAAGAAATATCTGATATGTTGATCCAAGATATACAGAATGGCTAGATTATACGTTAGCTTCAACATGCGCATCTTATTGGCTGTAATTATTATAGTATCATGCTGCTCTGGCCTCATTTATAGTCAAGAACTGGGTAATAGCCGTCTTTATATACCACAAGCTAATAGTTCTCAGATAATTATCGATAAAGAATCAAAAGACACCACACAGTATTTTAATGGCGATGTACAGGCATACCAAGATGATGTATTTATGTTTTGTGATTCAGCATACGTAAGAAATGAAATACTCGTTGCCTTTGGCAATGTGGTATTTGTACAGAAAGATAGTACCGAGGTATATGCAGATTCAGTGGTGTATAGACCCAACAATAAACTTGCTAATTTTTACCGAAATGTCATTATTGACAATCAAGATGAAAAACTCTATACAGATCGACTGAGGTATGACTTTGGCAGAGAGCAAGCTACTTTTCGCGATACGGCATTGATGATAAGAGAAAACACTAAGCTCCAGAGTCTTACGGGTAGATATGATATAGCTAACAAAAAGGCATATTTTTATCAAGACGTCATTCTTCGAGATTCTACATTAAGTATCAGAGCGGACTCAATGGCCTATGATATGGATATGGAGATGCTCTTATTTTTGTGTCCGACGGAGATTTTACAAGAAGATAAGGAGCTCTACTGTGAGCGAGGTAATTACTCTATAGCCACTGAAGAAGGCCTATTTGCTGGCAATCCTCAATATAAAAGTAATGAGCAAAAAGCTTCTGCTGATACCATTATATTAAAGCCGCAAGCTGATATTGTAGAACTCATAGGAAAAGCTAGTTTTCAAGATAGTGTTCGTGTAGCTACGGGACATCGCATTTTCATAGATGATAATAATGAAAATACCATTATCGAGGGCAATGGAATCTACCAAGACAGTACCACTTATGTGAAAGGTGAGTTTATCAAACGATCTGCATCAAACGGCATTTTTGAAGTTTTTGGCAATGGATTCATTGATCGGGATGAGCGCATCATTGTGGCAGACTCTATTACATATAACGAAAATATTGATCGCGGCACCGCTATCGGCAAAGTACAACTGCAAGATACCGCCTCCAAGAGTACAATCTATTGTGATGAAGTACAATATGGAAATGAAGATGAGCTAAAGGCGATAAGCCGGACTGATCGTAGACCATATATCATGCAGATTATGGATGATGATACTATTTACTTAGCAGCAGATACGCTCTATTCTAGAAAAGTATATGAGCAAATTGATTCTGTCCAAATCGATACGCAATCGGTGATGTCCGCATATCCTAAAGCAAAAATTTATAAAAGTGATCTGCAGGCAGTATGTGATTCACTGGTATACAATAGGCAAGATTCGGTATTTCACTTATTTCGATCACCTATTTTATGGTCTGATACCACACAATTTAAGGGCGATACGATCGATATATTCCTGAAAAATGATGAAATCAATGAACTACAGTTACTACAAAATAGCTTCATTATAAGCGAAGTAGACATAGAAGCATATAATCAGATCAAAGGAAGAGTAACTAACGCTTACTTCAAGGATGGTGATATCGATAAGATGAAAGTAAATGGTAATGCAGAGTCTATATATTATGTCAAAGATGATGAAGAAGCGTATATAGGAGCCAATCAGTCTACTAGCAGTAGCATATTATTTAGCTTCATAGGTGATGAGTTAGAAAATATCCGATTCTTTGATGAGTCTGTATCAGTCATGACACCTATCAAGGATATCAATCCTCTTACGCTTCGTCTCGAAGCGTTTAAGTGGTTGATTGCTCTTAAACCCAAAGATCTAGAATCTATTATCGTAAAATAGATTTTGATTAGTTAATGAATATTTTTTGGCAGGGTAAACAACTATCAGTTCTATTCGTACAAGATTTATGTAATTTTGGTTATAAATTTTTCAGCATATTTTAAAATTCAAACTATGCATTTGCTACTGAAAAATATTTTGTTGTTTCTGCTGTTCGCTTACTCCAGCAATATGATATATGGCTCATCAGCTTCCTTTGCACATGAGGCTAATGCCGAGATAGAAGAAAAAACGAACGCGACGAAAGACCAGAATGATGTACTTATCAATAAAGAAAAACATTCGCCAGAGTACTATCATAATGTGGCTCAAGCTGCTTTCGAAAGGAAAAACTATGTCCATGCCTTGGAGCAAACATTGAGAGGCCTAAAATACTTCCCAAATGATAACATTTTATCTCAAGATCTTGAAGTTCTAGTCAGTCAGATTGATTCTGATATACCAGTCATCAAAGACTTTTTCCTACTACGAATATGGCGATCTGTGTATCGATTTATGTCCACTAAGTCTTGGCTGATATGTTCGATAGTTTTGGGTTTAATCATCTTGATTATCTTGTATTTACGTTGGTTTCAATCAGCATTTTTTCAAAAATACTACGGACGATCACTACTCATTTCATCAATTATGTTTTGGATATTTTCTTTGATCTGCTTCTATATAAGTTCTGCTGAAGTAAATACCTATAATCAAGCAATTACATCAAAGGCCATTGCTCTGCAGTCAGGGCCAGATTATCGAAGTGAAGAGAGGATGGCCCTAATAGCAGGAGAGATCTTGGAGGTCGTAGATCATATTGATGAATGGTATAAAGTAGCATTGCCTAATAAGCAGATTGGTTGGCTACACAAGTATGATATTATCTTGATTTAAGCTGCGATTAGAAAGATCCAAGCGTTACACAAGTATGAAAAAGATTCTGATGGTATGTCTTGGGAATATATGCCGCTCACCTCTGGCCCATGGTATTCTCGAGAGGATGATCGCAGACGAGAGCCTGGACTGGCAAGTTGATTCTGCTGGAACCTCTGGTTTTCATGATGGCGACCTACCAGATCCACGATCGATTGCCGTGGCTAAGTCGCATAGTATAGATATTACATCCCAGAGATCAAGAAGATTTATAAGAAGTGATTTTAAAAACTTCGATCATATACTGGTCATGGATCAATCCAATTTTCAGAATGTAAGGATATTAACAGATAATGAAAATGATTTAGCTAAAGTAGAGCTGATTCTAAATTACACTTCCCCTGGAATGAATAAAGCAGTTCCCGACCCGTATTATGAAGGTGGATTTGAGGGTGTATATCATATGCTTTATGCGGCTTGCCGTGCATTTGTCAATACACATAAATAAAAGCTCTTTTTTCAGTTTTGTAAAACATCCTTTGGCATTTTCTCGTTTATCAGTCTAATGAAATGGATTTTAGTCATATTACTGAGCAATCTTATGCTGAGCCACCCTACAGTGGATGTAGCACCTACGGAGGAGGCTAAGTTATATATGATTAAAAGAGTAAATCAACTCCGAGCCAAGGGTTGTAAATGTGGTGGTAAACGTATGAAACCAACGACTCCAGTCAAATGGAATGACAAGCTATATAACTCTGCACTCTCTCATGCCAGAGAAATGAAACGTTACAATTTTTTTGCTCACTTTAGTATAGATGGTGACGATATAGGCGACCGACTAGATAATCACGGATACAACTGGGCGGTAGCTGGAGAAAATATCGGAGAAGGTCAGCGCCACTTTGATGAGGTCTTTTATGATTGGATCAAAAGTACCAGCCACTGTAAAATGCTCATGAATCCCAATGTAAATGAAATGGCGGTAGCTAGATCAGGACGATACTGGGTACAGCATTTTGGTAAGCAGATTCCAGAAGGGGCTAGAAAGAGACCTAGAAATTAGCTCCCAATCTTTACTTTGTCTAATTAGATATTCTCAATCTTTCAGCTATTTAAGAAACACCACGGTACTTACTGTTGTTATATTTACGTATAAATCACAAGGATTATGTTAAAGAAAGTAGTTCAGGATGCGCTCAATGCGCAAGTTAAAATAGAAGCACAGTCTTCACAGGTATACCTTGCTATGGCAGCTTGGGCAGAAATACAACCAGGTATTGATAATATCACGGCATTCTTTTATCGTCATAGTGATGAGGAGCGAGAGCATATGCTTAAGTTGATACACTTTATCAATGAGCGAGGAGGATTTTCAGTGATACCAGCGCTGGAGCAACCGCAGTTGACATTCCCGAGTATCAAGCATGCTTTTCAACAATTGCTTGAGCACGAGATTATGGTCTCTGAGAGTATCAATAGATGTGTAGATATTGCTCTTCAAGAAAAAGATTATGCAACGCATAACTTCCTCCAGTGGTACGTCGCTGAACAGATAGAAGAAGAAGCTCTAGCTCGTACGATTAATGATAAATTAGAATTGATAGGCGACGAGAAGAGTGGACTATATATGTTTGATCGAGATATCCTTACCGTTTCGATGGAGGGTGAAAAATAGCCTAAAGAATTACAGTAAAAAGCAAAAAAAGAGCTGGAGATCATATCTTCCGCTCTTTTTTTTATCTTGATCACATGAAAAATTATAGCTCCACCTTAACTAGACTTCTTGTTTTTCTATGCTTATTTTCTTCTTATGTCAGCTTTGCTCAGATAGATCGAATAGAGCCACCAAACTGGTGGGTAGGTATGAATAATACCGCACTACAGTTAATGATCACAGGGGAAAATATATCGGATGCTAAAGTCTCTATCAGTAATCCAAATATTAAACTCGAGAAAGTACATAAAGCGGATAGTCCAGATTATCTTTTTGTGGACTTGGATATCTCGGCAGATACTAAGGCAGGTAGTTTCGAAATTGTCCTTGAAGGATCAAATAGATGGACATATAGCTATGAATTATGGGAGCGAGATGCTGGAAGTGCTGACCGTAACGGATTTAGCAATAAAGATGTCATGTACCTGATTACCCCTGATCGATTTGCTAATGGAGATACCAGTAATGATACTATCGCAGGTATGCGAGAAGGACTCAATCGGGAAGCAGATTATGGCAGGCATGGTGGTGACATCAAAGGGATATCGGATCATCTCGATTATATTAAGGAGATGGGATTTACATCTATTTGGCTTAATCCTGTCTTAGAAAATGATCAAGAAAAATGGAGCTATCATGGCTATGCAACGACTGATTATTACAAAGTAGATCCTAGATTTGGGACCAATGAAGAATATCGAGCTCTAAGTAAAAAGGGTAAAGACATGGGTATCGGTATGATCATGGATATCATCGTCAATCACTGCGGCAGTATGCATTGGTGGATGGATAATCCGCCTTTCGAGGATTGGATTAATTATCAGGATTTGGAATATCAAGAGACTAATCATCGTAAGTCCACTTTACTAGATCCTTATACCGCTCCAGCAGATCGTAAGATTATGACCAATGGTTGGTTTGTGCCTGCTATGCCAGACCTTAACCAGCGAAATCAATTTATGTCAACCTACCTGATCCAAAATTCTATATGGTGGATTGAGTATGCAGATTTATACGGTATACGTCAAGATACCTACAGCTATCCGTTCAGAGAGTTTATGACAGACTGGACTTGCGCTATTATGGATGAATATCCAAATTTCAATATCGTAGGCGAGGAGTGGGTACGTAATCCCAATATTATATCCTATTGGCAGCGAGATAAAGTCAATCAAGATGGATATACTTCCTGCCTTCCTAGCCTCATGGATTTTCCGATGGTAATGACGCTACATGAAGCTTTAAGAGATGACGAAACATGGTCAACTGGTCTCACCAAGCTCTATGAAATGCTAGGGGATGATCACGTGTATGCACATCCTGAAGATCTTGTGATCTTTCCTGATAATCATGATATGAGTCGTATATACTCTCAAGTCAATGAAGATTACGATTTATATAAAATGGCGTTGACGTACATTCTTACCATGCGGGGTACTCCTCAGATCTATTATGGTACAGAGATACTCATGCATAATCGCGGCACTGAAAGTCACGGAGTGATTCGATCCGATTTCCCTGGAGGATGGGATGGCGATAGGGTCAATGTATTTCAAAATCAAGGATTAGATTCGATAGCGATGGAGGCCAAATCTTGGTTGTCCAACTTGCTTCAATGGCGTAAAGACGCAACAGTTGTACATCAGGGAAAGTTAATGCATTATGAGCCCAGAGATGGGGTGTATGTATACTTCAGATATGATAAGGCGGATACGGTTATGGTTGTTCTGAATAAAAATGATAAAGAGATCGAGCTTGATCTTGGTCGATTTGGAGATATCGGTGTGGATGGTGACTGGAAGAAAGTAGAAAATGGAGAAAGTATGAAAATGAGCGGTACATTATTGCTTGCCCCTCGTTCTAGTAGTATCTTTCAAAAAATATAAGTTATGAAAAAGGGTATATTATTACTTTTTATTCTAGTTGTTGCTTTTAGTAGTCTTAAATCTCAAGTTGCTTACTATGATTTAAATAATTACAATCGACCTGAACTAGAAAGAAAGATTAAATCTTACGAATTAGATGCGAGGTTAACGAATAGGAATACATTTTGGGAGGTAAGAAGACCAGACTTGAATGGCGATTTATTATTTACTGGTGTAGCTTTTTCATCAATCTTTAAAAATGATAGTCTGACTCAGCAAATAAAAACTATAAGAGTCGTCGGAGGAGTAAATTCAGGCCTCAATAATTTGCCTATAAAAAGATTTGGCATTAATGCTAATATGGATTTTAATAATCAGAATAAGAAATTCTCTTCGTTTGATTCAGAGAGATTCTTAGAATTAGATATCGATGCTAATTTTTCTACTCTTTCGAGCATTAGCAAGAGAAGTGATAATCCTACTAATGTCTTTTTACGGCCACGGATAATTTTAAGTCCAGGAATATTTATTGGAAAGGGTAGGATCGAGATTGTAAATGATCTTTGGCATGCAGAGACAATTCTCTCAATGTTAATGGAAGCGGGAGAACTGAAAGTAGATATGATAAGTTCGGAAGAGCTAGAAGCTTTTGCTTTTGAAATAGGAAAGATTAAGAATACAAGAAATACCGATTTTCGATTAGAACTTATTGCAGAATACGAGAGATTGGTATCTTATTTTAAACTGAAAGGATGGTTAAAAGAGGAAAGTGTTAGATTCTTTGCTGTTTTACGAGATGCCTGGGTATATGAATCTTTCACGACTAGAAGGTCAGGAATTGAAAATAAAGTTGGATTCGTCCCTTTGATAGATTACGAGATTTTATTTGATAGACAAGAAGGTAACTCTGAAAACTTATTATACAATTTAGGATTTGAATATGTCAGAAATCATTACAGTGCCAAATCAGAAAATTGGCAGATTGATAAAAACTTAGAAATTGGTTTAAATTATTCAGATGAAATTCCCTTGCTTTTTG
Source organism: Saprospiraceae bacterium (assembly GCA_020629715.1). Classification (GTDB taxonomy): domain Bacteria; phylum Bacteroidota; class Bacteroidia; order Chitinophagales; family Saprospiraceae; genus JAHDGW01. The sequence continues at coordinate 650,964 of JAHDCU010000001.1, read as the reverse complement.
AGGAGGAATTTAGAAATCCATCTTTTGATGATGATCAAAACCTAAATATAAGAGCTTCATACGGTTATGATTGGAGATATCTTCCTAATCAAAGAACAAATTATACCATTTCGCTTTTTTCAAACTTCAATTTTTACAAAGTTTTTAACGATGATTATATTAGGGAAAAAGAAGTTATAAATGCTGGTTTAGGTATAGATCTTTTTTATGAAAAGTACTTTTCCCCACAGCTTGTATTGACCGTGCAATCGGGCGTAAGAATGACCGCGGTACTATCAGAAAATGATGATGCTACAAACATTAATTACTTTAGAATCACCTGGGATTATCGCATGTGGTAACCCAAACTATAACTTAACCAATTCTTTAAAAATACTTCTTTCCAAATTGGAAAATTGTAAAAGGTACATTCCTTCCGTCAAGTCTGAAAGATCAAGAACTGGCGTATAGTTTCTTTCCAAGATAACTTTACCTTCAATACTCAGTACGGTAAGCCTTTGCCAAACTATATTACTTTCTATGAGTATTAATCCATTTGTTGGATTGGGATGAATTCTCACATCATCAATAAGTGAATCTTCAATAGAACTATTAATATCATTATTCTCTCCAGCACTATGATTATCATCCAATTCAAATGGTCCTGTACCATTTGGCATACGAGCTAAGCTAATATCTGTTGTTTGAGCACCAAAACTTAGACTATCGATCACTTGATTCGCATTATCATCAGAGTCGAAAAGACCTATGAATTCTCCAGAAGCGCTGAGTTTAAAATTGGCATGAAAGTCTCCCTGCTCTCCATCCTCATCTGCCCAGATAATGATATACTCATTGGGACCTAGCGAATATTCTGGGAATTGCCACTTAGTTGGATTATCTGATTTATCACTGAGATAGAGTTTGCCAAGCGCTACACTTTCTGTGCCATAATTATAGAGTTCTATCCAATCATTGTATTCACCAGCTTCATCGACATATGCAGACTCATTAGACGCCATAATCTCATTGATCACAAGAGTAGGTATAGCCTCTCTGAAGAGTGATACTTCATACTCACCACAGTATGGATAACTGCGCTGATGGGTACCATCATTGACTTCAAACCGATATTGCAGTATTTCAGCATCTGCATCATATGCTATATCATAGTCTCCGCTATGTGATAACGCAACAGTTTGCTCCGTCCCTCCATCAATACTGTAGATCAGGGAGAGTTCAAAGTCCTCGTCATCTTCAAATGCGTAGTTTATGGTAATTGCTGCGGTACTTCTTTTTGCATTGATTTTTACTGCATATGGAACAATATTATTTAGTTCTAATTCAGATTCTACACTTGATGTTCTTGACGATATATAATCTTTCAGACCATAGTCTACATGACTACCGATGCCAGTATCAAAACTAGTATTGAAGTCATTCAAATTCCAACCGTAATCACTTGATGAAAAAGAGTCATTACTACGAAGTGGGCCGATGGCATCTCGCAATTCTTCGATTCTGGATTCTTGAACCTCGACGTTAAAAAAGTCTTGAATAAACTGGTTGAAATAAAAGCTTAGACGATCGCGGTACTCAGGCACAGACATGATCTTATCATAGAGCGGTCTATCTTCACCGGAATAGCTAGACCAATCATAAATGGTTGTATTTGCCCAATCAACACCAAACCAATCTATCCCAAAAGTATTATCAAGATCATACGGGATGTAATGAAATTTTCCAGTCCTAGGATTGCTATACAGGTAGAAGTTATTCTTATTCACTATAGGTCCATCCCAGTTAGATACCAAGATATCCATGGCAATGGTCCGTAGATAGTCGTCTACTTCAAAGCGAGATTCTAATTCGCAAACAAAGTCATTTGGTCCTGTAATATTCAGAGTATAGATCAGATCTGCGAGGTCGCTGTAGTCGTACTCATCAAGATTAGTTTTAAGTTCGTAGGCTTGCCTGCCCCAAGATTCTGGTTCGGCGTATTGTAGTGGATCACCACCGCGATACTTCATATCAGCTGGCCACAGGCATTTGTAAAGATTACCCTCGCCACCATATCTCAACTGACAGAATTCTTCATCAATATGTTCTACATTGATATATACGCCACGATAGATGGAGTTTACATATAGCTCTATATGATTTGATCGGGAGGCAGGTATTGCAGCTTGACGGTACATATCCCAGCACATTTTGGATCTTGTTATGGTAGGATCGTTATGCTCCCCATTAAGATTCATTTTTTCTAGACCATGATACTTTTTTCCACTTTCAAAAGCATTAAATGATATTTTGAAAGACTTTTTTTGAGCACTCCGAGATGTATTACCGCGTAGTCTAAATCCTACATTTTGAATCGTATCTACTTGATCCCCTTTTTTGAAATAAAAAGTGGCTGGATACTCATGTCGGCTATCTCTATTTTCTGGTAATAGAAGTTGCTCTAGCGAGTCTGAATTCAAGAAGATATCGATACGAGGTACTTCGCTATCATCGAATACATAACCAGGATCAGGGAAGCGTTCTTGAGCTTCAGTTATGGTAATTGAACATAGTAATATGAGTAGACTGAGTACAGCATGTAACTTCATTCCATCAATATAGAAAAACAGAAATAGAGCATCATGACAATAATCGAATATTTACAGAAAAAGTATTCATGATTGACTACAAAAACAATTACTTTGGTAAAAAATCATCCAGTATGAAACAGTTTATCGTGACTATCGGGGTCATCTTATTCGTTGTAAACGGTTATACTCAAGAATTCAAGGATATAAGTCAATCAACGGGGCTTAATACTGCGGGTAATAATCATGGTGTAGCAATTGGGGATGTCAATCAGGATGGTTTAGACGATATATACATCAGTCAGCGAGGAGGAAGTAATCAGCTGTATATAAATACTGGAAATTTTCAATTTCAAGAATCAGCACATTTGTATGGTTTGGATTATGAAGGAGATACCAATATGAGCCTTTGGTTTGATATGGATAATGATGGTGATCTCGATTTGGTACTGGGTAATAAATTTGAGCCCATAAAACTATTGGAAAATGAGGGTTCAACATTCACAGATGTCACTGCTCAATATGGGATCAATGCAAATGGAAATCTTAGATCGCTCAATGCTGTAGACTATGATAATGATGGTGATCTGGACTTATACATAGCACTGCTTTTGGAGCAAAATCAATTGTTACGAAATGATGGCGATCAATTTAGAGATGTAACCTTACAGTCTGGTATCAATGATCCTTTGTCATCTATGGCTGCCGTTTGGTTTGATTATGACAATGATGGTGATCAAGACTTGTATCAGTGTCATGACGGCAATCAAGCTAATTTATTTTATGAAAATCTAGGTAACGGCACTTTTCTCAATCGTAGTCAAGAGTCGAATACCGATTATGAAGGATTTGGAATGGGTACAGAGGTAGCCGACTTCAACAATGATGGTTACCTGGATATTTATCTGACTAATCTCTATGAAAATGTATTATTCCTCAATACAGGTCAGAAGAGTTTTATGCAAATCGCCCAAGGTCAAGATATCAATGATCGAGGCATGGGCTGGGGTACTTTTGCTTTTGACTGCGACAATGATGGGCTGAAAGATATCTACATCGCGAATGAGACCGAGTTTGTTGTAGATGGTGAATATATTCCCAATAAACTCCTCTCCAATGCAGGAAATGGTCAGTTCATAGAATCCTTGCAAAATGATGTAATCTGGAGTGATTTGTCATCTTATGGTGCTGCTTACGCTGATCTTGATCAGAATGGTATGCTAGACATAATCGTAGCGAACTATGATGACTTAGGGAATCAGCTTTTTCAAAATCAATCTGAATCTCAGAATTATGTTCAAATCAGGTTAGAAGGGGAACTCTCTAATAGTCATGGCATAGGAGCTAGGGTAGAGCTAAAAAGTGGCGACCATTATCAGATGGATCAGATTACGGCAGGCTCAGGATATGCGTCACAAAATAGCCAAGCACTTCACTTCGGTATAGGCGATCTTACTTCTGTCGATGAACTTATTATTCATTGGCCGTCGGGTATTACACAGACTATCGATAATCCTACTATCAATACCGATATTACCATAACCGAAAACCAATCAGTCATATCTACGGGACAAGTGGTATGGACGGAGCCAGCCTTTCCTACTCAGTTTGATGACGTTACAGTATACTTCGATGCAAAAGAAGGTAATAAGGCCTTAGAGGGTTTTGGAGGTAGCGTATATGCACATACAGGTGTCATTACGACTAATAGTAGTAGTCCGACGGATTGGAAATATGTACAAGGTACATGGGGAGTGCCTTTCCCAAAAACACTGATGACGCCAATCGGTGATGATGTGTATACTTTGGAGTATAATATAGAAGAGTATTATGGTATTCCTGATGGAGAATTGGTCCAAGAGCTAGCCTTTGTTTTTCGTAATACGGATGGAAGTATCGTGGGCAGAGCGAGTGATGGTGCGGACATCTTTACACCAGTATATGCTCCATCAATTGATATATTGACCAATCTTATTACTCCGACGAACGGGAATACGATTATCTATCTAGGAGATAGTATTAATGTCTCATTGCAAGTAAATCGTGAAGCGACCATTAGTATCTCGGATAATGGAGTTGAAGTATCTAATACTACATCTGATGCTGCTAATATTTGGATTACACCTACAGAACTAGGCTTCCATGAAGTTGAGATCTTTGTTCAGGACGCCGAAGGTAACAGCCAGACTGTAACGACCAGTTACTTTGTGCTCGATCCGAATGAAACTTTACAAAATCCTCCTGCTAATACTAAAAATGGTCTTAACTATAGAGGTGGCCAGAGTTATGTATTTCAGCTTTATGCTCCAGGTAAAGAAAATGTATTCTTACTCTGTCCAGAAAATAATTATCGCATAGACTTAGGCTTCCAACTCAATAAAGCTGAGGATGAGGCTACGTTTTGGATTGAGCTACCGAAGCTACTTTTTGAAGGTGGGAAAAACACATACCAGTACTTAGTAGATGGGGGCATCACCGTTGCTGATCCGTATGCCAAGGTAGTACTAGATCCTTGGAATGATAGCGGAGTACCTACGGATGTCATGGCAGAATTACCAGATTATCCGGCAGGTGCCGATGGGATAGTAACCGTATTTGATTTAGAAGAAGATGATTATGATTGGATGGTAAACGATTTCGAACCACCAGCAAAAAATGAGTTGATCATCTATGAAATACTCATGCGTGATTTCTTGAATGATAAAAATTATAAATCGCTGCTAGATACATTGGACTATCTAGATCGCTTAGGTGCTACCGCGATCCAGCTCATGCCCATCAATGAATTTGAGGGTAATCAAAGCTGGGGATACAACCCCTCCTACCATATGGCGATTGATAAGTATTATGGTAGTCGCGATCAACTAAAGGCCGTTATTGATGAATGTCATCGTCGCGGTATGGCGGTGATCTTAGATGTTGTATATAATCATGTATTCAGTCAAAGTCCGCTGGCGCAATTATATTGGGACCCAGTAGGCTTTAGACCAACACCAGATAATCCATGGCTCAATGTGACTGCTCGACATCCATTCAATGTGGGGTATGATGTCAATCATGAAAGTCAAGCCACTAAAGATTGGGTAAAACAGATTCTGGAAAATATGATCACGGAGTATCGATTTGATGGATTCCGTTTTGATTTGTCGAAAGGATTTACACAAAAAAATAGTGGTGATAATTCTGATTTGATGTCACAGTATGATCAGAGTCGTATCGATATATTGACGGAGTATGCCAATCATATTTGGTCTCTAGACGCGGACAATTATGTGATCTTAGAGCACTTTGCTTACAATGAAGAAGAGATCGTACTGGCTAACGCAGGTATGATGCTATGGGGTAATATGACCCATGATTTTGGAAAGGCAGCAGAGGGTAGGACCTCTGATTTGGAGTGGTTAGATTATAAAGTACGAGGATGGAATGATCCCCACGTGATCGGGTATATGGAAAGTCATGATGAAGAGCGTTTGGCTTATAAGATTTTAAATTTTGGTACAAATGAAGGTGATTACGATACGAGAGACTTTGATGTAGCTATGAGACGTATTGCTGCGGCTAGCTCTATTTTTACATTGGTGCCTGGGCCTAAGATGCTTTGGCAATTTGGTGAACTAGGATATGATTATTCGATCAATAGATGTACCAATGGGAGTATAAGTCCCGACTGTAGATTAGATCCAAAACCTATCAGGTGGGATTATCAGGTTGATGAGGATAGAGCATTCCTATACAATCGAGTGGCAGCTATCAATCATCTTAAAAAAGAATACGCCACCTTCAGTACAGATGACTATATTTTTGATGATAGTAATCTCTATCTAAAGCGATTACAGCTTAATCATGCTGAGATGGATGCGGTCGTCTTGACCAACTTCAGGACTCGATCCACAGACTTCAACCCAAAGTTTCCTTATGAAGGTACTTGGTACGAGTACTTTACAGGAGAGGAACTTGAGGTGACTAATGTAAATGAAAAGCTGCCATTCTTAGCCGGAGAATATAGAATATATACGAGTGAAAAAATTGTTCCTCCAGGCGGGTTTATCACGAATCAGGATGAGTTAGTCATTTCGGATAAAAACATCTATCCTAATCCGCTCAATGGAAATATCCTCTTTATTGTAGATGATCAAGCTGATCAGGTGAGTAGGGTAGAGCTGATTGATATTACAGGTACTCTAAGTCAAGTCTCATATAGTACGGAAGGCAATCGTATTTCTGTAAAAATGAATGAGTCATTCTGTTCTGGAATATTTACGATACGTATTTATCATGAAGATAAGCTAAGTGTTGGTCGGTTTGTGAAAATGTAATTTCATGTAAGTTACATTGCCGGATATAGTGATATACACTCATCATGATTTTGATAAATCATAGATAATGGCGATTTTGTAGTAAACAAAACTCCAACTTATGTCTGATCAGAAAGGAATCTTACAGAACGTCATTGTTAGAAATATTTTGGGATTCATCCTAGGTATGTTTGTGGGCAGTGTCATCAATAGTTTATTGATTAGTTTAAACGGCACGGTCATTCCACTTCCAGAAGGTATCGATCCTCAGGATATTGAAAGTCTTAAAGCGAATATTGATAGATTTAGTGTTGCCAATTGTATGGTCCCTATTTTGGCTCATGCAATCGGTGCTCTTGCGGGTGCATTCGTGGCATCTAAAATATGTTTGTCACATCAGAAGATATTCTCTTTAGTGATCGGTGGGCTTTTTATGCTTGGAGGAATTGCTATGGTAGTGATGTTGCCGCAGACTCCAATGTGGGTCATAGTGGTTGATCTTATACTATATATTCCTGCAGCGTTATTGGGATGGAAATTGGCTGGATCGAAAGCTTAGTATAAATTTCTAGCTGTAGCTTAAGTTTTAGACGATTTTAAATTTTAAGAGTATTCTTAAAATGAAATAGTAAAGCGTATTGCCTAATAAAAAGTAACCTAGCATAGTCGGGTGAATAGGATTATAGGCGTTCGTAATTATTAATACTTGGGAATCCTCAGGTAGAAGAAATTTCATTGACAAGGATATTAGAGATAGAGCCATCAAGATTAGAAATATGACGTAGGATTCTTTATGTAAAGCTTCGATTCTATTTTCGTTTGAAAATAACTGTCTCATTATTAAGATGAAGAATATTAGTTCGAAAGGTTTGACTGGCCATCCATACAGGATGAAATCAAAGATAAAGGAGGTGCAAATTTTATTCCATAGTGATGGTTCAGTACCAATTCCTGGTCTTATGGTTAGTATACCTGGTGTTGGATAAACCTCAGAACTAACTTGTAAAACATCTAGATAAAGTATAAAAACGAGATCATAGCTGAGTTTAACAACAAACCAGTATAAAATGTAAAGTGCAAAGATTTTGAGGATTGGCGCAAGCACAAGCTGTATTGAGTTAATCACTTGCATAAATTAGTTCGTCTTTTATATTATTCCCCTAACAACCCCTCATACAACGCCCCTCTAAAATCATCATTCATCATATAACCCGGTGCACGAACTTCATTGTTTTGAGACATGATGAGTCCTACGAACTTACGTTCAGGATCTATCCAAAAGTGGGTGCATTCATAACCGCCACCTACCCATAGGCCCGCGTCTCCCTGTCCTTTGATACGCATGGAGTCACCAGTTACCCATAGATTGAAGCCATTATATCCATAAGGGCTATCCAGCTGAGTATGTGGCGATGCGATATCTTCAACAGTCGTTTCTTCTAAAAAACGATGTCCGTTGAGTTCTCCTTTATTGAGTAGCATTCTTATAAAGTCAGCATATCCATCCGTCGTGGCTACCATCCCTTCTCCACCAAGATAAAGCGGGTGATCAAGGTCATAGTCGGGTACGTAATTTCCAAAAATATCTAATTCTCCATCGACGGCTTCTCTTAGGATAGAATCTCTACCTGTATACTTCGGGAAGAGCTTTTTACCTTCTGGTAATCCATATTGGAGACCGGCAATGTTCATTGGATCTGTCACTCGTTCTTTGACTAATTGCTTGAGACTTTTGCCCGTTGCTCGCTCTATGAGAAGTCCTAGTACTGTAGTATTGGTACCATAGAAATAAGATGCTCCAGAATGTTGTACTAGAGGTAACTGTGCTAGTTTTTGGATAAGTTCTTCTGAGTTTTTTGCTTTCGGTAGATCTTGGTCGGTGACAAGAGAGTCTAGACAATCAAACCCCGTGGTCGCATAATAAAATCCAGCCTCATGATTGAGTAGATGTCTAATGGTCATGATCGAGTCGTTATCTGCTAGTTTGATAGGACATTGACCATTTCGATTACCCCATGCAACGGTGTCTAATCGACTACCGTCTTCTCCGATAGCTACCTTGAGATCTTTGAATTCAGGGATGTATTTGGTAACTGGTTCATCGATATCAAAGACTCCGTCCTCTTGAAGATCCATGGCAATACTGATGGTGACTATTTTTGTCATCGACCAAATCCTAAACCAAGTATCTCCATTGAGATCGCCACTGGGAAGAAGATCTCTATTTACGGAGCTATGCTCATAGATCAGACTGCCATCTAAGTTTTCTAATCTTGCATATATAAAAGGATAGTACCCATCTTTCACGTACCCATCCAAAATATTGGATAGTTCTCTTCGCTGTTTAACATCTAGCTCTATAGGTTCTTTATCCAGTTGACAAGCAGAGAATGTCAAGACTGCAATAAAGAGCATTGCTGAATATCGTATGAGGCTCAATTGCATGTAGCAAAATTTGGATATGAAATACAATGGTTGAAGATTTATGAAATTAGCAAACTTTAAGCCTTCAACACATCAGTTCAATTAATACCCATCATTTTGTACCAAATTAGGATTTGCTCCTAAGTCTGATGCAGGAATAGGATACACGTCTCTAAATGATTCTACGGCTTGCCCTTCTTTGACACCACCTTTCCATGCCCATCGGTAATCACCATTGGTAAATTGACCAAATCTCACGAGATCAGTACGTCTATGGCATTCCCAATACAGCTCTCGTGCTCTCTCTTCAAGTAAAAATGGAAGATCCAACTGACTCATCTGAATATTGCCACCAGTACTGCCAAAAGCACGAGTTCTTACGGCATTGACATGATCTATTGCTTCTTGCATGCTACCGCCGCCTCTTACAATGGCTTCTGCAGCCATGAGATGGACATCTGCTAATCTAAACATTGGGAAGTCTGTATCTGGGAAATCAGTATCGGAACCTGCGCTACCATCACTGTAGATATTTTTGAACTTCGTTACTGCATATCCATCGGTAAATAAAGCTACATCTTCAATTTCGATATTTTGTCCTTCACTGTAAAATATTCCTCTTGTGTCAAAACTAGACTGACGGATCGAATAATAATAGTCAGGTCTATTGATGAATAAGGTAATATCATAACCACCTTCAGGAATATTAATGTTTTCGTCCTCATATAGTAATACGCCGTCACCATCAGTATCTCCTAAGTTAAGATCCCAACTGCCATTGGCTCTAAATTTGAATTGACCTCCACTACTACTTACTTCAATTTGAAGGGCTTCTAGTTCGTCATTCCATTCCATGGCTATATCATCATCCCAGCTTCCTACGGCATCTCCGACTATTCCCCAAACGATTGGAGTAACTTCATAGCTGTTATTCTCAAGATCAACTACGATGCGGTAAAGCCCAGCCTCGGATACAGGAATGTCAGCGCCTTGGAAATCAAGAATGCCGTCACCATCATTATCACCAAGTTTAGGAGCACTTGCTGAGGGTATGGTTTTGATATGAAAGCTGCCTCCTGCTTGAGGGAAGTATTTATAACCTTCAAAAATATTATTGTTATCTCTTGATCTTATCTCTGCATTATCCAACTCAGGATCAAATCCTTGGTAGCTTCCTGGAGCATAGATCTTAGCATAGTTGATAAATGAATCTTGCTCAGCAACGATAGTTCCTCCAAGCGTTCCAAATTTATTGACCAATTGTTTGGTCGTACGACTACCTCCCCATCCACTTACTACCCCCGATAGGGTAGGATTCATACTACCGCCGATAGCGGCTCTGATAATAAAGGTCATACCTCCCCAGGTACGCGTATTGATACCGTCAAAGGCAATCGGGAAAATAATCTCATTAGAATTGTGATTATCTGCTAAAAATAGATTTTGATAAACTGGCTCTAGGCTGTAGCCTGCATTGATAATCTTGTTACATACGTCCAAACATTCTGTATATCTAGCTTGACCAATATATACTTCAGCATTGAGATATAGCTTAGCTAATAATGCCCATGCTGCAGCTTTATCAGCTCGACCATATTCATTTTGTCTAGCATCTATAAGAGTGCCTTCTATTGCTAGTAATTCTGATTCTATATAATTAAATAGATCTTGTGCATTGGTCTGATTGGGAAAGAAAGATCCTACTGCATCTTCCTCTGTCACGAAAGGTACATTTCTGAAATGATCTAATGCATGCCAGTAGCTGAGTGCTCTTAAAAATCTGGCTTCAGCTCTATAGATCTCTATGTCATTTCTTAATGATGTCTCTACTCCTCTTTCATCTAATTTTTCATCAGTAGTTTCTCTTATAAACTCATTAGCTAAAGGTATCTGATAGAATACGCGACTATACCAAGCGAAGATAAATCCATCTTGAGCGGTCCAATCTTGATCGTGAAAATCAGCAATGGTTTGATCATTCCATCCGATGAGTGCTTCGTCAGTAGGTAACTCTTGATGATACCATAACGCTCTGAGATATTGACCAAATCCCTCGTCAATACCTTCAATGTCAGACTGCCCAGCAGGACCTTGCTGTCCAGATACCGCAAGACCAGCGTAGAGTTTTGCCAATACTCCGATATACGAGTTCGGATCGTCGTATACGACTTCAGAGGTGTTCAAATCAGGATCTACAGGAATAGTATCCAAATCTCCTGTACAAGAATAAAAGAATCCTAAACTGATGTAAGAAAGAGCGATAAATATATATTTGAATGATTTCATTTCCTGTAATTTTTAAAAGTTTGCGCTAAATCCAATAACGATCGTTCTTGATCTTGGATAGATATTATTGTCTATTCCATTGTCAAACTCTGGGTCGATTCCATCATATCCTGTGATTAGTAGAGGGTTTTGTATTGTTACACTTATTCTACTATCAAAATTCGTTAAGTATTTTAAGTTATACCCAGCAGTGACATGGTCCAGTCTAAAGAATGAAGCATCTCTAACAAAGTGATCACTGAACGTCAGATCTCCTTGGTTTTGAGCATTATTATCGATAGCAGATTGATGTACATTTTGAGTAACATCGGTAGAGCCGTATAGTCTAGCTAGGTAGCCTATATCAGTCTCCACATTGCTATAAGCGTAATTTCCTATGAGTGCTCTACCTGCAGCAGATAAATCTAAATTTCCTATCTGGATATTGGTATTCATACCAAAGCTATAGTCTGCTTGTGGGTTTTTATATCGGTATCGATCTTCTTGAGTGATTTCGTTGTCACCATTCTGATCTACAAATTCACCAGGTATAATGTCACCATTTTCATCATATGCTTGTTCAAATACGTAGAATGAATACGGAGCATGCCCCACCGAATGTATTTGAATATTACTACCAACTCCACCTGCGATACCTCCTACTTCGATACCCTGGTAATTGGGGTCATCAAATTCTGTAAGCTTAGTGATTTCATTGGTATTATAGCTCATGTTTACGCTTAGATCCCATATGAAGTTTTTACGATCTACTGGAGTAGAATTCAATGCGATTTCTACACCTTGAGATTCCATATTTCCGACATTACTGATAATTCTGTTTGTCAAGTTTGTTCCTGCTGGAGGAGAGACTACATTAAGTAGATCGATAGTTTCTCGACGGTATACGTCCAAAGTTCCTGAAAGCCTATTTTTGATGATAGAATAATCCAAACCTATATTATACGTAGTTGTTTCTTCCCATTTTAGATTGGCATTATATCCATTTGGTCTATACGTGGTATAATATTGATTACCAAATTGATATTGAGCATTTTCAAATCCAAGTTGATAGATAGGTTGATATATATAAAAGTCTTTTACGCTATTACCGATATCTTGTTGACCCGTAACTCCCCAACCCGCTCGTAGTTTAAGAGAATTAAATCTATTGTTATCATTTTCTATCAGCTTGACTCCGATTGCTGCAGCTGGGAATAGTCCCCATCTACTGTCAGGCGAAAATCTTGAGGTACCATCGTTACGTAATGTGAAGGTTGCCAGAAAACGATTATTGAATGAGTAATTAGCTCTACCAAAGAAGGAAACTAAATAGTTTTCATACAGATCTTCACCTTCAACTGTTTCTGAAATAGTATTAGCTGCATCCGAATTTCTGAAGACTGAGTTATTTTCAAACTTCTGCCAAGAATATCCACCCATCAAATCAAGAGAATGTTGACCATAGTCCTTTTTATAATTGAGATAAAATTCTAGAAGACTATTTTTCTTTTCATGGCTATAAACATTATTGACTCCTCCTCCATTGATATCATCAAAGGCAAATGCTGCAAAATCAGGAACGAATACAGAACCTTCCCCTTTACCATAATCGTATGCTAAATTAAGATTCGCTCTAAGGGCTGGTAAAAATGAAAAACGATAGTCAATGGATGCTTGAGTGATATATCGTGTAGTCTCAGACTTATCACGTTTTAAATCTAAAAGTGCCATCGGATTAGTAGGTGCTAAGGCATTAGGGGTAGTACCCAAGGTATCTCCAGCGATCGTCCATGTGGTATACCCTCCAAAGCTATTACCTTCATCAAATACCTCTTGTGTAGGATCAAAACCAAGAGCATTTCCTACCGCTCCTCGATCAGCAAATCTGTTTTCGATCTGCATACTTTTAAGCGATAGATTGACTTGGAGTCTATTGTCTAGGAATTTTGGATTTAAATTAATACCAGAAGTATATCTCTTGAAATTATCGGTTTTTAGGATCCCATTCTTATTGGTATACCCTAAAGAGACTCGGTATGGTATATTTCCGATTCCTCCAGAAACATTGATATTATGATCAGTACCTGTAGCGGATTGATAAATTTCATCTTGCCAATCTGTATTTGCATTGCCCAGTAATGCTCTAGCAGGATGACCCTCTTCATAGTTGTTTTCTATCGCCGTTCTAAATTCATCAGCGCTGAGTACATCTACACTATTCAGTCGTTCGCTTACGGAGAAATTCCCTGTATAGCCAACTTTAATTCCTTGTCCTAAAGCTCCTTTTTTGGTTGTGATCAGTATGACACCACCCGAAGCCCTATTACCATATATTGCAGTAGCGGATGCATCTTTAAGTACAGTAAATGTTTCTATATCATTAGGATTGATGATGTTTAGAGGATTTCGTGATCCTGATGTTTTATCAGACTCAATAGGCACTCCATCGATTACAATAAGCGGATCATTAGATGACCCTAGTGATGATTCTCCTCTGATACGTATACGTGCTCCACCTCCTGGATCTGCGCTTGGAGTGATCGATACTCCGGCTACTTTACCAGCAAGCAGTTCTTGTGGTCCTGTGATTGCACCTCTATTAAAAGATTTGCTACTTACACTTTGTACAGAGCCTGTGGCGTCTTCTCTTTTTACGGTTCCATATCCTATCACGACCACTTCTTCGAGCAGTTCTCCAGAGGCCATCAGGATGTCAATATTAGTTCTATCGCCAACTGTGATCTGTTGTGTTTGGTAACCAGTATAAGAAATTTTAAGTATGGATTCTGAAGAAGGAACTTCCAACTCAAAAAGACCATCAAAATCTGTGATCGTTCCTACATCACTTCCAATTACTGAGATATTAGCTCCTATCAGGCTTTCTCCTGTAGACTCATCTGTAACAATACCCGTTATTTTGGTTTGAGAATGTACAACCTGTGCCAAGCATATTGAGAATAAAACCAATATACCTGATTTCAAAAATGACCTCATGAGTAGTAATTTGATTGTTTGATTAGCAATATAAAATGAAATTTAAATTATTACTAAAGGCTAGAGGATTAAACTTTTTTTTCATCTAGCTGTTTCGGCGAATTTTTAAAAATTTCTTAGATTCAAGTATCTTAAAAATTTATTAAAACTAAAATATGATTATACGTATACTTAATTTGGTTTGGATATGCCTATTCGCAATGAGTATCCAAGCGCAAGTCACATCTGTAGGTATCATTGGACCGGCAACGCCTATCGGTGACTGGGATACAGATGTAGATATGGTTCAAGATGCCGTGGATACATCTATTTGGACACTACAAGTCACCTTGAACGACGGTGAAATTAAATTTCGAGCGAATGATGGTTGGGATGTAAACTGGGGTAACAATGATGGAGACTTTCCTAATGGAGTTGGATTACAAGGAGAGGGTAACCTTACTGCATTTGCAGGTGATTATTTCATTACGTTCAATCATACTACAGGAGAATACACCTTTGACTACGACTCTGATATCGGACTTATAGGTCCTGCTACTCCAAGTGGTGACTGGGATACGGATTGGGATATGTATAAAGATCAGACTGATCCCAATAAATTTTTCACTATTGTCGATCTCAGTGCTGATGCATGTAAGTTTAGAAAAGATGATGGTTGGGATGTAAACTGGGGAGCCAATACATTTCCTAGTGGTACCGCTGTGCTTGGTAACGGAGATAATATAACCGTGGCACTTGCAACTAAATACAGAGTTGATTTTGATACGCTTACAGGTGTTTATAATTTTGAGGCATTAGTGGGTTATGATTCTATTTCTTTAATTGGAGCTGGTGTTACAGGTGATTGGGATACTGATGTTTATTTAAAGGTAAATGATAATGATATCAATGCTTGGAGTGGAGTAGTAACTATGTCAGGAGGTGAGTATAAGTTTAGAGCTAATAGTGCTTGGGCCACTAGTTGGGGAGGACCAGCAGAATTTCCTGCGGATACCGCAACAATAGGCTCTCAAGACAACTTAGTTGCTGATGCTGGGGATTACTTTGTAAACTTCAATTCTGAAACTGGAATATATTCTTTTGAAGAAATAGAAGAGTATGGTTCTATAGGTATAATAGGAGATGCTTCTCCAATAGGAGACTGGGATACGGATGTGGATATGGTACAGGATGCTACTGATCCTCATATGTGGACTTTGAGAGCAATATTATCTGATGGTGATCTTAAATTTAGAGCCAATGATGATTGGGGTGTTAATTGGGGAGGTCCTGATTTTCCAGGTGGTACTGGCGAATTAGGTTCTGCATTCAATATTCCAATTACAGGAGGAGAGTACGATATTACATTTAACTCAATAACTGGAGATTATTTCTTTAAAGAAGTAATCGTCTATGATTTTATAGGTCTTATCGGGATGTCAGGTCCAAATGCGGACTGGGAGACTGATTTTGCAATGACGCAGGATCCTAATGATGAGCAAGTTTGGTTTATCCCAGAAGCTACAGTAACGACTAAAGATCCAGATGCAGACGATCAAGGTGTGAAGTTTAGAGCTGATATGGACTGGGCTGTAAACTGGGGGCCAGCGAACGCTGATGAAGGATGGCCTTCAGGCATAGGTGTACAAAATGGTGCAAATATTCCTACGGTAGAAGGTACATACGGTATTACACTAAATTCATTTACAGGTGAATACATGTTTGGTGACGTGATTACCACTACAGAAGATATTGTTGATCCATCTTCAATTACGGTATTCCCTAACCCTACTGCTGATCGATTACAAATAGACTTAAGTAGTCTAGATCTTTCTGGGACGCTACAAGTAGTAGTAGTAGATATGGCGGGTAAAACGATGATTAACACAAATAAAGCAGCGAATTCATTCTTAAGCTTGGATGTGTCTATGTTGCAATCTGGTCATTATGCGATTCAAATCGTAGGTGACAACCATATTATAGGAAAGAGATTTAGTGTAGCGAAATAATAGTTAAATTATTATAACGAATACTTAAGGGAAGATCAATTCATTTTGGTCTTCCCTTATTTTTTGCATTAATATAAAAATCCAAATAACCACATCGGGATAACACCTTGACCACCTGGAGTAAATATATCTTTCACTAGATAAGCATTGGGCATATCAGCGATCTGGTGAAAGTTCTTATTAGGGCCACCAATCTCAAATACGTACTGATCATCGACCATGAGATCTCCTGCTATCGGTGTAGTGCAGTGATGATGTACTGATAGCGCATTTCTCATAAAGGTTTCTCGTAGTGTTCCAGTATTTACGGCATCGATACTCAGGGCATACGAGATATTAGTATTTTCTAGGTAGATTTTATCTGGTTTGGTAAGAGCACTATCCGATTTCTTATTGCTTTTCAGGATATTGATAAGGCCTACACTATCTAGATAATCTATGTAAACCAGTAGGCTATTTCTGGGAATTCCAAGGTCTCTTGATAGCTTGGATATATTGGGTGTAAATGGCGCCATACGGCTTATTAAGGAGAGTAATCGCTTTACCTGTCTCACTGTATTATAGTCAATACTAAAAATGGGCGGTAGATCTACCTCGATCACCTGATTTATGATATTGGCTATTCGATCATGATAGCGACTTCCTGCCTCTTTATAAAAAGGGAAATAGCCCTTTGATAGATACCGTTTGAAATATTTTTGGATAGCAATTTCATTTCTCAATTCACTTTCTACAGTAGCTGACTTATTGATCAAGTTTTGTAGTATAAGTCTGGGCAATTGTAACCCAAGCTCAAAATTAAGATACTCTCTAAATGAAAGACCTATTAAGTTGTATCGATCGGCTCTACGGCTTAGGTCTCCACTTGCGCTATCTATATTTAGGGCAGAAGATGCGGTGATGAGCATCTTAATATCACGGAATGAGTCGTAGATGTTTTTGACTTCTACTTACCAGTTTTCGTATTTATGCACTTCGTCAATTACATAATTTCTATACCCTAATTCGTATAGAGACTCTACCGTATATAACAGTTTATGATCTGTAAAATATAGATGATCTAAGCTTAGATGGATGCTTTTATGTACATCACGTTGATCGAGGATATGTTGATTGAGTATTGTTGTCTTTCCCACTCCGCGATATCCTTTGATGATAATGAGTCGTGCATCATATTCTATTTGCTCATGAAATATCTCTTAAATTTTGTAGAGATATTTTTGAGTATCCGATTGCTGTGTCGTAAGACTATCCATATATCATTTTATATGGTATTAAAAATAATGTTGTTTTATGGAAGTAGCAAAATGTAAAATTGTTAATTTGATTTAACAAAAATAGATTTTGCTAGAACATGTTTTTACAACTGATAGCGTAGTATTTATAGTAATTATACGAACTGAAAAATGTTAAATAGGATTAGCAAAATGTATAATTGTTATTTGTAAAAAGCATTCTTGTATTTTGCTTTACTTTTCCTTCTCATAATATACCTTGTAAAATTTACGTCCATCCGCTTCTTTGCCTCGTTCTATCTTAGTACGATCACCATGTATATAGATGTGAAAATTCTTATCCAGCTTGAGTACTGACTTAAATACTTTTGATTGATTTTTGACAGCTGCATCATGAATATCAAACTGTGGCCTTAGCTTCACATTTTTTTCTTCCTCAAAATCTGTCTTATACTCAGCAAATGCCTGTATCACTTCCTCACTCTGAAAGGTCTGCTGTAAATACTCTTGCTCATCGAAAGATTCTGCATTTTTCAAGTATTCTTTAGATCTCTGGTATACACCAGCCTCATCACCTTTATCAATATCATATAGAGGTTTTACCCGATCATCAACAAAGTTTTTGGTAGCTTGAATATAGTTTTTAGTATGATAATAGTTGTCTGCTCTTGGTGCAAGACTGAGGAAATCGCTGATCCAAAATTGAGCCTCTTTTTGCCTATTTGATTTATCTAATGCGATAACCTTAAAGCCATCAGAACGCTCTGTATTAAAG
Source organism: Saprospiraceae bacterium (assembly GCA_020629715.1). GTDB lineage: Bacteria > Bacteroidota > Bacteroidia > Chitinophagales > Saprospiraceae > JAHDGW01. The sequence goes on along the minus strand of JAHDCU010000001.1, from coordinate 632,418 downwards.
ATTATGCAGGCTTTATCCAGCTTAGAGATATGGATGCCTTCATGACTTTCGAGAGCGTATTCTTGAGATTTAGCATCAAGTGTTAAGAAGGGTTCTTTGTTTTCTGATTTGAAGATGCAGAGCGCCTCTACCAATTCGTCTTCGATAAGTACGTCTTCCACAGAGGCTACTATAAGGTCGCCACTTTTGATATTGGGATGCTTAGAGTTGTCATACAGGTATTTAGCGATCTGCATAGAAAGCTCATGATGAGCTCCAGGATTATCAAAGAGTGTAGAGGCTAGTTGATGCATGGGATTCATCTCCACTTCTCCAGTACTAAATTTTAGATTATAAAATTCAGGCTCTTTGAACGAGTCAAAGAAGTACCTCATCATGAGCTCTTGTAGATGTTCATTATTGAGTTGAAGTTCTTGTTCAGAACATACAATGCCTTCTTGATCAGCGTGACTACCGATGAAGTGTATAGATAGATGCTCTAGTCGTGCATCGCTGTAATAAATCATAACTACTAAGGGTTAGTACCTTTGTAGGTCTTCCATAATTTCTTAAATGCTTTGGCCATTTGTTTCGCTGTATCAGCATGTAGCTGGATCACATCATTACTGTCTTCCCTTGCAGGAGCTGTACATGCAATGCACTTGGTCGAGGCATCGTATATGGCGCATTCTGATAAGAAAGGATTAAACTCTGAGGGCAATAAGATCAAAAAATTGGTATTGATCTCTTGTTCTGTCAGGTTATATCGTTTTTTATAGGCTTGTAGATTTTTGGCCACCTGTTTAGTTGCTGGTACTATATATCGGTACTTCGTTTTTTGACCTAAATTGACACTGACCATCTCAGAAAAATCTTTATGCTCGGTGTCATAATGGAGTCCAGGGCTGATTACCCATACCTCTTTGGCTTTATCTTCTAGTTTAATTAACTGTTTTAGTTTCATAGCTATGATTTAGGGTAGCAATATAAGACCTTTAGTCTATATATACCTCTTTACGCTTCATGATATCATTGTACCAGTTTTCAGAGATCTGACCAGTATCATAATATTCTTTTACATCGCGATAATCTCCCTTTAGGCCATAATCTTCAGTTAGAATTATATGTCCAGCATGATCATAGTATATCCATTGTCCTACTCTTACTCTCCAATCATCATATGTGCCTTCAGCGATTAATTGACCCTCTTCATTATATTTTTTGATTGGTCCCTTGACCTTATTTCGATCATATGTACCTTTTTCTTTGATCATACCATTCTCATGATAATTTATCCACGTACCCATGCCTATTCCATTGCTAAAATTTTGGCGAGAAGCCATATTACCATTTGGATGTCGAGCATATAAGATTCCAGAAAAGGGCTCGCCATTTTGATCCAGATATAGATAAACGCCGTTTACATAAACACCTTTTGTGCTATCCATGGATAGTTCTTTTTTTTGAGCATGCAAAGTAAGACTTATAATGAAGCTTACTGAAAGTATAAATATCTTCATAAGTATAGTTTACAGGTATGTACCGAATAAAATGATCAATGGATGTTTAACAATTATAGTTTTCTGTTGTTTTCTTTAAAAATTCGAATTAATGAGTAGTTTTTATGACATAGAAATAGACGATCTCGCAGGAAAGCCAATCAATTTAGCAGACTATAAATTCAAAAAAGTATTGATTGTCAATGTTGCTTCTAAATGCGGATTTACACCGCAGTACAGCCAGCTGCAAGAATTGCATGAAAGTTTTAAAGATGAGCTTCAGATCATAGGAGTGCCATGTAATGATTTTGGATGGCAAGAACCCGGTGATGCAGATGAGATAGCTAATTTCTGTCAGTTAAACTATGGAGTGGATTTTTTGATTACAGAAAAAGTCAAAATACTTCTAACTCCTCATCCATTGTATAAATGGCTATGTAACAAAAAACACAACGGGGTCTCTAGTCATCTTGTAAAATGGAATTTTAGCAAGTTTCTCATTAGTAAAAACGGAGAACTAGAGGGATTTTATGGAAGTTCGACTCAGCCCTTAGATGATGAAATAATGGATTGGGTACAAGCAGAAAAAATCTCATGATGCGATCTGATCGATAATCAGTTTCGCATGATGTCTCGTATTTTCAATAAAATATTTGCTCGTTTTCATACCTCCGTTGACTACTCCTGCTACATAAATATTGGGATTTTCAGTTTTTAAAGTTTCGAGATTATGGACGGGTATCCGATTATCATCTGAGGCTATTTTTATTCCTAATCTTTCAAGTAGAGGAAAGTCAGGCATGTATCCAGTCATTGCTAAAACATAATCGTTTTTAATGTTGACTAGGCCATCAGGTGTTTGGATATCGACTTGATCTGGATGTATATGAGTGATAGTGCTGCTGAAAAATGCTTTTATAGACCCTTCTTTGATTCTGTTTTTGATGTTTGGTAATATCCAATATTTCACCTTTTCATATAGTGATTTATCTCGAACCACCATGGTTACATTAGCTCCGGACTGCCAGGTCTCAAGGGCAACATCACATGCACTGTTGGCACCACCCACCACCACAATATTTCTACCTATATAGGGGTGGGGATCATCATAGTAATGTTTGACTTTGGGGAGGGCTTCTCCTGGTATTTCTAGCATTCTAGGTTGATCATAAAAACCCGTTGCGACAATGATATATTTTGCGAGGACCGTACCTCGTGAACTTACAATTTCGTTTATATTTTCTACTGACCTTGCACTGATGACTTCGGTATCATACTGAATATTGAGTTTGTAGTGAGCAGATAATCTTCGATAGTATTCTAGTGCTTCTTTTCGAGTAGGTTTATCATTGTGAGATATGAATGGTATACCACCGATCTCAAGATTGACTGATGTACTAAAAAAAGTCATATTGGTAGGGAAGTGATAAAGGCTATTCACCAATAAGCCTTTCTCCAAAATAATATAACTAAGACCAGCTTTATGAGCTTCTATTCCACAGTTGATACCCGTGGGACCAGCACCAATGATGACTACGTCATAAACGGGAGGCATATAGAATTATCTTACCAATGTCACATGACCTTCAAGCTCAAAGGTTTCACCTTGAGTTATATATCTCGCAAAGTATAGATACACTTCACTCGGAGCTCTGTCATTGTCACGACGTCCATTCCAACCTGTGTCAAGTTCAGTACTCGAAAAAACTTCTTGTCCCCACCTATTGTAGATAACTAGCTCATAAGCCGTGATCAGACTTTCATCACAAGTATTATAAGGAGCAAAAACAACATTTAATGAATCTGGTCCACCTCCTGCAGTCGTTCCAGTTGCAGGTGCAAACAAGTTTGGAAATTCAAGACAAGGGCAAGCGGGAAATTCATTGGCGTCTGGTAATATTTGAGCCACCATAGGTATGTCGCTACATTGATCAAATACACTTACTCCGTATGTAGTGATAGAGTCTACTACTAATTGCTCTACATTAACATCTCCTGTACTCCATTCTATAATAGTATATAAATTAGCATTTTCTAAATCGATGAAATAAGTACCATCGTCACAAAAATCAGGGATACCACTCGTACTAAGTACTGGATTTGGAATTGCGGGATTAAGAGGGTCAGTGATGATGCTGGTATTTATTAGATAGTCGCAAGCATCGGTTGCAGATACACTATACTCTTCCTGCTCGTTGATGATAATCGTCTGAGTATTTGCTCCAGTAGACCAAGCTATATTGCTTATTGGATCGCCACTTTGACTGCTTACAGTTAATTCCCCTTGTGGTACGAAACAGTTAAAGTTTAAATTTGATTCAATCACTAGCTCATCAGGAGCAGGTGTTAAGCTATCATCTATCGTTATCGAAACAGTAGCACTTTCTCCACATCTATCTGTCACAATCACATTATAAGTGCCCAGTTCTGTTACTTGTACAGTATCGACATCTATAATTGTAGTGCCATTAATATCCCATGTAAAAGTATCATAGATGTTGCTATCATCTAAGACTAGGGTGTATGTACGTTCTGAACAGTAATCTTCGTTAGATGAAGTAAGTTGTGGGTCAGCCATATTTCCAAAGTCCTCTGGAATTATATCTACGGTAGCTTCTAAGTCATACCCACAATCATCTGTAAGAGTTACGGTATATGTACCGGTTTGAGTCACTCTTATTACTCTAACATTAGTCTCACCAGTAGACCATTCTATATTAGAGAAGCCAGGCATATCACTTCCGATATTATTGAGGTCAACTACTTCCAGCACTGCTCTAGGTGTAAAACAATCATTATCAGGACCTACCTGAATAGCTATCATATCCGCCGCCGTAGTATCCTGAGGTGAAAATGTATATTGGGCATTTGCACTATCTCCACAATTATCTACAACCGTGACTGAATAGGTACCAAACTCTGTCACTATGATGGATGGACTAGTCTCTCCTGTGCTCCATGCTGTGGATACAGTTTGATTAGTATTTTGAGCAATAAGCTCAAAAGAGCGACTATTACACCAGAGGTCATTAGGAAAAATACTTGCCTGAGGTAAGGATGATCTCTGAATAGAAGCGGTATCACATAGAGAAAAACAATGTAAAGTATCTATTGTCACATTGACGGAGTAAGAGCCTTCTTCGGTTACTCTGAGTGTTGGGGTAGTTTCTCCATTGGCATCAGAACCCCATAAATATGCAGACCCAAGCGCTTGAGTAGCATCTAAAAGAGTATCAATCACATCGTTAGGACAGTATGTAATATTATCCAATGTAAGAGATGGTATATCATAATTACTAAAAGGGGTAATGCTCACATCGATATCATCTTGACCTAGTATCGTTGTGAAAGACCAAAGTAATGTATCACTACTCATCGATAAAGGCAATAATTCGAAATCGCTAGTCACTTCATGGCATCTTGTGGCACCTATAGCATCTGTTCTAATCAAATATCCGACATCTGAGTCAAGTTCAGTGACACCTGTAGTCACATAGGCAATACCACCATCTGACATGATTGGGGCTATACCTCCTCCGTTTCTAGAAAATTCGTTTTCTGTAAGATCTTTATAGGTATGTTCCCAAATGATATTTCCATTCATAGATACTTCGACCATACGAGCGGCAAAATTTTGAAGTCTACCTGTCCTAGTTCCCAATATTATAGAAGTATCTGATTTAGCATAGGCATCAACAATGATAACGTCGTTGGTAGAATTGAGCATATCGAGCGATCTAGCCCAGATCAATTCCCCTAGTGTATCTACTCTCATCACAAATCCATGATCTCTTGAATTATTTAGGCTATCTGAAACGGTACCGGTAATCATATATGATGAATCCACTAGCTGGTCCACTGACGCAACATCTAGTCGCCGACTATCATTGCCATCGAACATATATTCTCTACTGAAAAGGGGTAGTCCAAGTGTATCAAACTGCGTAATCCAAACAAGATTAGTATCAGCATGTATCTGACCAACTCCGGTAGTATTTTCGTAGATATTGGTGGTCATACTTCCCCATTCTTCATCAAAAGCTTCTTGATCTACAGTATAATTGAATGCTCTGGCCCATTTTTGATCTCCGAGGTTATCTACGCAGCTCAAGTATGCACTCGTCATCAGTGTATCAAAAGCACTTGACATGTGCAGGTTAGTGCTGTCATTTACCGAAAGAGATGTGGTTTTATAATCCAATGCAGCAATTGATGCATCTGTAGCTTCTATACCATATCTATTGACCCAATTTACTTGACCTCCATTTGGGTTAAAATTCACAAGGACTTTGTTGCGACTTAATGTATCTAGATCAACGGAAAATAGTAAACTACCATCTTCCAAACGATCCAATCCTCCAACATTAGCTATTCTTATAGAGTCTCCAAATATTAGATCATAGGAGGTACGGAGTCCGCCCTTGACTTCAAGATCTGTAATGTTAACCATGTAGGTGTAATCAAGCTCAGCAGTATCTCTTACAGTAGAAAGTATGAAAAAACCACCACCATGAGGAACGGTTTCTTCCATATAAATTTGCTTTTCAGGTATCGGATATACTCGTTCGTATTGAAACTGCGCATGTACAGATATTGATAGAAAAACAAGGAGTGTAAGGCTTACTATAAATCTCATATTAGCTTGTTGTACTTCAAAAATATGAAGCTATTTCTTTATCAGAGCATTTTGCTTCATGCAAAATACGTCAAACAGGACAAATAACAGCGAAACTTGTAGTGTCTATTCCTTTAAGTTAGAATATTTTGGATAATCTAAACTTTTGGATGCTAATCACAAATGGCATTCAAGATTTCTGAATAACTAACTGTAGTCTTGTTTCTTTCGGAGAAATCCAATTGGCTAGATGGTCGACTTTGGTCCACATGTAATAGGGTAAAAATCTCATAAAAACATGAGTCCTCAATTTAGCTAGGTATTTGTTACTAAACTTTGCAAAACTATACTTGTAACCTACAGGGATTAGTCTTTTTATATTCTCTTCATTGAATGAATGAAGATGTGCATGATGTGGAGTTTTTTGATTACAATGTATACAGAGACTATGTTGGATGTTTTCGTTATATGGTGTAGTGATAATAAGGCTTCCCGTAGGTTTTAGAATTGAGAGTAAAGCACTTACAAAGGATTTTGGATTCGGTACGTGCTCCATGATTTCAGAGGCGACAATGGTATCTATAGAATGCTTTTTGAAGGGCATGTCATATACGTCAGTAATCATACCGAGATGATGTGCCATAGTGTATGTATTGCTTGCTTTAGCTGGATTTTTACTGCTCACATCCATGGATATGATATTCTTTTTTTGCTTGGTTATAACTTTTGCAAGCCATGCACCGCCGCATCCTACATCAAGAATGTATTCGCTATTTTGATCTATAGATTTGAGTATTGATTGGTGTAGTCTATGATTTTCATGAATGGTTGCTCCATCTTGGGGACCTTCAAAGTAGTCAAATGCCAGTGCATCCTCTTCGTAATGTTGTACATGCTGTTGCGCTCTGCTTTTATCTGAAAGGTATTCATAGAGTGTCCCTTTACTGTCTTTAATATAAATGGCTTCCAGCACTTGTGGGTCAAGCACAGGAAGCCATCGATCGGCAATGTGTTGCATTAATTATTTTTTTGAGACAAACTATACATCATACATTTGATCGATCTCAGTCTTGTGTTTTTCTCGTATGACTCTTCGTTTAAGTTTCATAGTCGGAGTAAGTTCACCTTCAGATCCATCAACTTTTACAGGTTCCCAAGTAGTATTAAGCAATGTAAATTTCTTGATCTGCTCGATATGGCTAAACTTAGGGTTGAATGCATCTATGCACTCTTGATATTTCGCAATTACTTTAGGATCCTTGATTGCTTCTTCTAGAGAATTGTATTCTATACATTCTCCTTCACAGAAATCTCTTAATGCCTCGGGTGCTGGAACGATAAGTGCCGATACAAATTTCTTTTTCTCACCGACAACCATCATTTGTTCAATTAAAAAGTCCTCTTTAAACTTATTTTCAATGGGTGATGGAGCTACATATTTACCACCTGAGGTCTTTAATAGTTCCTTTTTACGATCGGTGATTTTGAGGTATTGCTTACCGTTAGGTCCGTCGAGCATTTTACCGATATCACCAGTTTTAAACCATCTTTTGCCATCTATATCTTTGAATACTTCGGCAGTCTTTTCTGGTTGTTTATAATATCCCTGCATCACATTTGGACCATAGGCCAATATCTCACCTTCACCTGGTTTATAATCACCTTCCGAGGTATCAATTTTAAGTTCTACACAATCGATAGAATGACCTACTGTACCTAAGAGAGCATTACCATTATCTACTCTGTTTACTGTGAGCGTAGGGGAGGTTTCTGTCAGACCATAACCTTCTAAAATAGGGATGCCTGCTGTAGAAAATACTTTCGTAATTTTATCGGGGCATGCTGCTGCACCCGTAACGATTCCTTTCATGTTGCCACCGAGAGCCTCTCGCCATTTACTGAATATCAGTTTATCAGCGATTTTCATTTTAAATGCTTTAAGGCCACTATATTTTATGCCGTGTTCATAATCATCTGTAAGAGACAGTGCCCAGAAAAATAGTTTCTTTTTAACTCCTTCCAGCTCTAGACCTTTGTTATAGATCTTTTCGTATACTTTTTCTAGGAGACGAGGTACGGTAGTGAAGAATACGGGTTTTACTGCCTGCAGGTCACCATCAGGGCCTCCTAAGTTATCTGTACCAGTAAAACAGATATTGACACCCATATTGATATAACAAAAATATGCGCATCTCTCAAAAATATGGCATAATGGAAGAAAACTCAGTACCTTTTCTCCTGTCTCAGCCAATAATGCATCTTGTGTATTTTCAACCACTGCCAATACATTACTATGGGTAAGCATTACTCCCTTAGGGTTTCCAGTGGTCCCTGAGGTGTATATAATAGTAGCAAGATCTTCGTTTTTGACAGTGTCACTATGAGCTTTTACTTGTGCATGTAAAGCTTCATCGTCAGAAAAACATGTATGCCAATGATCGACACCGTCTGTTTTATCAAAGGCATATATTTTTTGCAAAGAGGATACATTTGGTTTCGCGGCAGCCACCTTATCTTTTAGATCGTTTGCTCCTACAAAACATATTTTCACCTCTGCTTCATTCAAGATATATATGTAATCATCACTACTTATAGTAGGGTACATCGGTACGTTGATCACACCTATGAGCTGCGTAGCAATATCTACGATGCACCATTCGGCACGATTGGTATAAGCAACCATGGCAACTTTATCTCCAGCTTTTATACCTTCTGCAAGGAGCCCCGCTGCCAGTTTTTCTGCTTGCTCGATAATGTCTTGACTACTGAAGGTAGTCCAATTACCTTCAAGTTTATTGCTCATCGAAGCTTTCTGTGGAAAATTGTGATATTGATTATATGCGATATCAAATAGTCTTGTAATTGCCATATTATGATTGGATTTTTAGCTAGTTTCCAAAATACAAAAAGGGTGATAACTATAGTAAGTCATCACCCTTTTTTTAATCTTTAAAAAAAAGTCTTTTTACTTTTTACTAGAGTAGGCTCTGAAGTTTCATAGCCAATCCCATGTCTCCTTTTATTTTCACCTTCCCAGACATGACTGCCATCATAGGGTTGAGGCTACCGTCCTTTAGTTTGGTTAATGTCTCAGCAGAGCAGCTTATGGTACAAGATGCCTCATTATCATCGGTACTTACTACATTGCTATCGCCTGTACCATCTATGAATAATGTATGGTCATCAATCTTAAATTTTAGGGTATCTCCTAATGGAGCTACGTTTTTGGCCTGCTCATTGATAGCCCCTAATATTGTTTCAAAGCTCATATCTTTTGTTCTATAGTTTGTTTATTAAGAAATCAATTCTTTCTCCTTCAATATAGTGAGAACCTCAGGATCTAACAAAATGTCCTTTAGCCCTGATGTACGTGCAACTTCATATTTAAAGAAAAATTTCATCGTATGTATCTTACTTTCATAAAAGTCTGAAATATAGATTAAGTTCCCGGTAACTAATGCTTCTTTGGCATGAGTAGCCATTTTTAGCCATTGCCATGCAATCACAAGTGTACCCATATATTCCATAAATATAGTGGCATCAGATAAGAATCTTTGAAAATCTCCTTTCATGGCATGAGGGAGTAGGGCCATCATGACTTCTTGAACCTCTTGCATTTTTCCTGCTAGCTTATTAGCGTATGGCTTGAGTTCATCATACGTTTTAGCTGCTTCTACGGCTTCCATGACGTCTTTGCCAAGAAGTTGTAGTGCCTTTCCATTTTTCATGGTAGACTTTCTTCCTAATAAATCAAGTGATTGAATACCAGTTGTTCCTTCATATAAAGACATGATTCTGATATCTCGGTAATATTGCTGAAGTGGAAAATCCATACAGAATCCATATCCGCCAAATATTTGAAGACCGTTATTGATAGCTATTCTGCCCATTTCAGATGGGTAAGTTTTAGCTATTGGCGTCAAAAATTCTAGTCGATCATGACTATCTTCTTTAAAATCGCCTTCACCTGTATGTGCAAAATCACTTTGTTTAGCAGCTTCTAAGACTAAACTTAATGATCCTTCAACTATTGCTTTTTGGAGTAAAAGCATTCTCCTCACGTCAGGGTGATTGATGATAAGAGTCTGCTCTGCAGCTGCATCTTTAGATCCATCCGATGTCATCTTCCGACCTTGTGGACGTTCATTGGCATATTGTAATGAGGCATGATAAGCAGCCGTAGCAGTAGAAGTAGCGGTCATACCGACATCTATTCTAGCACCATTCATCATCAAAAACATATACTTAAGTCCTTTATTAGGAGCACCTACCAGCCACCCTTTACAGTTATTGTTTTCTCCATATACTAGATGAGTAGTCGCATAACCTCTCTGCCCAAGTTTTTGGAAATCACCGGCCGTGATGACATCATTAGATTCTAATCCACCGTCAGCGGTAGGTCGATGTTTAGGTACAACAAATAATGAGATTCCTTTTGTACCAGCAGGAGCACCCTCTATTCGAGCTAGCGTAAGGTGGACAAAGTTGTCACAGTATTCATGATCACCACCTGATATAAAGATTTTCTGACCTTCAATGGCGTATGTCCCATCATCGTTAAGTTTGGCTGATGTAACGATGTCAGATAAAGAACTTCCTGCTTGTGGTTCTGTCAAGGCCATAGTACCTCCCCATTCTCCGGTAAGCATTTTGGGTACAAACATATCTTTTAGTTCCTGACTTGCGAAGTTGACTATAAGTTGTGCAGCTCCACTAGTTAGACCGATGTAACCAGGTATATTGTTATTAGCTGCTTCCAAAATATGATTTAATCCAGCCTGCACTAAGTGGGGCATTTGTGTTCCTCCGTCTTCGTAGTCAAATGTTGGTCCTAAAAAGCCTTGTTCACCAGCTTGTTTCATCACTTTACCAATCTGAGGATGTACTATGATTTTACCATCCTTATAGACTACCGGTTTTTCATCCATCTCAGTGAAATATGGATAGTATTCTTTATCAGCCCAATCCTTGATAGAATCTACTAGTATATCAACGCTCTCAGCATCATAGTCTGCGTAACGTTCAGCTTTAAGGACTTCGTTGAGATCGTGGACATTGTTCATTAAGAACTTAAGCGTCTCAACACTCATATAATTAGCCATAATTGTACATTTTACTTAGTTAACTCAAAAAATGAACTCTGAGTTTAATTTTTGCTAATGTATAAATAAAAAATCAATTTTAAAGTATGAAAAATAGCTGTTAATCAGGAGAATATACCAAAATAAGAACTTTACTCCGATTATGGTTTTAACAAAACGCTTTTTTACCTAAAATTTGGAAATAAGGGCTAGATTGACTCCATATGCATTGATCGTCGAAGAGTAATTATCTTGAGTATAGATATTACTAAAACCGTTACGGTATTCATATTGAAACTGAAGATCAAATCTCTCAGATAAAGAACGCCTCAAACCTATCAATGCATTGGTCTGTAAAAATTGGTTGTTTAGATTCGTCTGACTTTGTATAACCTTGCCAGATGAAATGGCGTAATCACTTGAATTAGATTCAAGGCCAAACAAATTATTAGAAAGTTGAAGGATAATATTGCTTCTGACTCCTGCCCCAACAAATAATATGTAATCAGAAATCTGAAGAACATCATACGTTAAACCTATGCCTATGCCTAGTGCCTGTACAACTTGTTCAGAATGTACATTAGCGGATGAACTAATGATATCACCGCTACTGTCGCTTGATCTTTGAAGTAATAAGTCTGTTTCTATAAATCCTAACGGTGTTGCCATTGTCAGGTCAGTATGAGTCTCAGTGAGACCATTGATCTCTTCTTGTACATGATAATTAATACTCGACTTGTGACCAGATATAGAATTCAGAGAAGAATAATCAACTGTTGTATGAAAGTTCAATTTGCTTGATAAACCATACGTATAAGCTACACCAATGCCCCATTGATTGCCACGGTCGGTATGGAAGTCTGCAGGATTAAGATCTGAAGAATAGTCAGCACTAAGCTTGTAATCCATTGCCATAAGGCTGGTAAAGATAGCCAGTCCGTGACTTTGCTTAGCCGTGATATTACTTTTTTCATCGACGTATGGATTAGCATTAATATCTAACTCTCTTTCTTTATATGATAATGCCGAAACTGAATTTTCTAAAGGAGCAATATCAGTAACTCGTACTTCATGATTGACTACATCCAATGGTGCTGCCACATTCTTCTTATTGTTAGAATTAGATATATATCTTGGAGAATTATCGAGTATTTCTTTATTTGATATTAATGCTATAGCTGATTCATGCTTTCTTAAAGGGCTCTTATATTCAGTAGACTGTTTATTCGAAATTTTATTGCTTTCGCCTGTATGCATTTTTTCAGGTAAACCTTCATTTACGTTCGTTTTCACTTCGGTTTTATCTAAGTCTCCTTGAGTAGGTTTTATGTACAATGTCTGCTCTAAAGGAATTGTAGCTATAGCCTCATCTTCTACCAGACTAGTTGGTGCATCGGGCAAGTTTTCCCTATTTGAGTACAAATACAGAGTCAAGGAAAGAATGGAAAGAAGAAAAAAGCTAGCTAAGAGCCACCAAATAAAATTAGATTTTCTTTCTTCATGTTCAAAGTCGATAGTGGCATTGATAGACGTTAAGATATCTGGGCTTGGATTTAACCAATCCTCATTACTGAGCTTTGGCTCATTAAATTTATCGAACCATATGTTGTTATTCTTATCCATATTGAGGTACAGCGAGATAGCTCTCTTTCGATTGCATTTGTTTTTTTAAAAGCTTCTTGGCTTTCATTAGCTGTGTTCTTGAAGTACTAGCTGTTATATTAAGATATTCTGCGATTTCCTGATGACTAAATCCGTCGATGACATGCATATTAAATACTGTTCTATATCCAGACGGTAAATTAGAAATAAGTGCTGTCATCTCTTTTAGACTCAACTCCTCTAAAGGATTTATATGATTGCCTGCAGGGGAATGCACTAGATTTTGAATATCTTCTATGATCACTTTAAACGAACTTTTTCTTACTTTCTGTAGGCATACGTTCACTACTACTCGTCTAGCCCAAGTTTTGAATGTCGCCTTACTACTATCAAACTGTTTGAGGTCTTTGTATAAAGTAACAAAGGCGTCTTGTAGGTAATCTTCAGCATCAGCTCTATTCTTAGCATAACGGAGACATGTTAAGAAAAAGTCTTTGGCGTACAGATTATATAGTTCATTAAAGGCCGCTCGATTACCTTCCAGTATCGCTGATATTAGCTTTAAGTCGGTAGATTTTACAGTCAAGTTACTTGCCTTCAATTTATGATCATTTGGTGTATTCCTAACTTCTTTAAGCTGGCAATGTTCACCTATCAATAGTAATTGTGCTTTTTGAAGCCTTTATGTTGCCCGGCGATGCAAATTTTTATAGCCATAAGTGTAAATCACCTTGTGATATAGTGAAATTAGGCACTTCAAGCCAATAAATATGCGTTCCTTTGCGGCACAATACAGTTTATGCAATCATTTAAAGATTTTGATCTCAATCCTAATATTCAAAAAGCACTTGAAGCAATTGGATTTGAGACCCCCACACCCGTACAAGTACAGTCACTGACGCATCTACTGGATGAGCCTCAAGATATGATTGCACTTGCTCAGACAGGTACTGGAAAAACAGCGGCATTTAGTTTGCCGATTTTACATCATTGTGAGCCTCATAGCAAAAAACCGCAGGCACTAATCTTAAGTCCTACAAGAGAATTGTGTATACAGATCGGTAATGATATTGATAAATTTACTAAGTATTCTAAAGGTATAGATCAGCTCTCTGTATACGGTGGGACAGCTATCACTAATCAGATCAAAGGGCTAAGAAATAAGCCACAAATCATAGTAGGTACTCCAGGACGAACATTAGATCTCATCAAGAGAAAAAAATTAGATGTATCCGATGTGCAGTGGTTGGTGCTCGATGAGGCTGATGAAATGCTATCGATGGGTTTTCAAGATGATCTAAATGAAATTTTGGAAACAACCCCTGATGATAAAAAGACTTTATTGTTTTCAGCAACACTTGCTGGAGAGATAAAAAAAATAGCCGATAACTATCTTTCCAACCCAGTAGAAGTTACTATCGGGAGGAAAAATATAAGTGCCGAAAACGTAGACCATAGTTACTATCAAGTCCACTATAGAGACCGATATGATGCCCTCAAGCGAATCGTGGATATGAATCCTCAGGTCTATGGTATAGTTTTTTGTCGTACTCGTGCTGAGACGAAAGAGATAGCAGCAAAGCTTACAGAAGATGGCTACAATTCTGATGCGCTTCACGGAGATTTATCTCAAGCTCAGCGAGATTACGTCATGCAGAAGTTTAGAAAACGTCAATTACGATTACTTGTAGCAACGGACGTAGCCGCAAGAGGACTTGATGTAAATGATCTCACTCATGTCATCAACTACAAGTTACCTGACGATAGAGAAGTGTATGTCCATAGATCTGGTCGTACAGGACGTGCAGGAAAGAGTGGTTCCTCGATCGCTATTTTGGAGCGTAGAGACTTATCAAGAATCCGAGGTTTTGAGAAAATGATAGGAAAGGACTTTATCAAAAAAGAACTACCATCAGGTAAGGAGATCTGTGAGAAACAACTCTTTAATTATATCGATAAAGTAGTCAATACGGAGGTTAACGAAGCCGAGATCAAACAGTTTTTGCCTGCAATAGAAGAAAAGCTAAGCGAACTATCTCAAGAGGATATACTTAAAAGGTTTGTTTCCATTGAGTTCAATCGCTTTTTGGACTACTATAAAGGTGCTCGGGATATCAATGACCGAAGTACGGTCAAAGATCGAAGAGATAAAAAAGGCAGAAATGAAGATGGTGGTCGTGATCGTGATCGCAGATCTAAACGTGGAGATAGTGATGTAGACTTTACTAGATTTTTTATCAATCTTGGTAAGCTCCATAAGATGAATCCTAAATCAATGCTGGATCTCATCAATAATACGCTCCCTCAAAAAGGCGTAGAAATAGGTGAAATAGAACTGCTTAAGGGTTTTAGCTTTTTCGAATTAGATAGAAAGTTTGAAGATGCTGCGCTCAAAGCATTTGCAAAATGCACCTATAAAGGACTTAAGGTAAGAATTGAAGTCGCTCAACCTAAGTCTAAATCATCTAGTGGGGGTCGAGGTGGTAAAAAAGGTGGGAAAAGCGGACGAGGTAAAAAGCGTCATAAAGGTGGTCGCGGCAAGCGTAATAATTGGTAAGTAAAACGACTTTACAGGTAATAAAAATATAATTAACAAATGCCCTCCCACCATGAGAAGTGTTTTGTAGTGATGCTTTTCTTCTCTGATTTTATGTATTCTAAAAAAGCACTAGCCACGGCTGTGAGTTTTTTATCTTTTCTCCATATGATATTCCAGTCATTAATAATTGGTAATCCATCTCGTTTTATTATAAAAAGTTGACCTAATGAGAGTTCATTTTTCATACTTATTATGGGTATAATGGAATAACCTAGTCCTGCTAAGACGGCTTGTTTTACAGCTTCATTAGAAGTTAGCTGAAGTTGTTTTCTCTTTCCAGTCAAATTAAAGTATTTAACTGCTGCTGCTCTAGTAGCAGAGCCATTTTCCCGTAAAATTATAGGATCATCTTCATCTATATCTGGTTTGTTATTTACTAGATAGATTTTATTTTCTACAAGCCCCTCTTTCTCTATTTCTAAATCTAAGGGAGCTACTGAGACAATCGCAAAGTCTATTAAATTTTCTTTAAGATTCTGTATTACACGTGTTTTATTCGAGACGTCAAGGGAAAGATCGATGCTGGGATATTTATGCAAGAAGCCTTTAAGGAAGTAAGGAATTAAGTATTTAGCTGTAGATGCGCAAGATATTTTTAGTTCACCAGCTGTTAAATTTTTATACTCATAGGACTTGTATTTGATATGCTCAGCCGCATTAATTGTATCCATAGCTAGGTAGGCAATGTTTTTGCCGAAGTCCGTGAAATGAAGTTTTTTTCCGATTACCTCCGTAAGAGGTAAGCTAAATTGTGATTGAAATTTTTTCATTTGTATGGAAATAGCGGGTTGTGTTAGGTAAAGTATTTCTGCTGCTTTAGAAATGCTTTTTTGTCGATAGACAGTAAGAAAGATTATTAGTTGTTGAAGAGTAAAATTCATGAGTTGTTGTGGTTATTAAGTATGTCTATAAATATTATTTATGTTATACATAATAAATATAAAATTTATTAATGAAAATTACTACTTAGATTTGCCTTCAGAAGTTGCAACTGAAACATTGGGTTTATTACATAATAATTGTAATCGCATATGAAGTGTTAACCACCCATTTAAAAGGTTAAGGCGTAAACACAAAAATTAAGAAATGAAATATTTTTTATTGTTATTAATCTCTGTAGTTGTTCTATTTAGTTGTAATGAGGACGAAGCTGAATTTCCTCAAGTTGAAGATATAATTGATCAATCGGACAATGAGTTAGATTTTCGTTCTTGCTGGTGGTGTATTTCTGAAGACTTATTAGGTATGTTGGAAGGAGGTGGAGTTGGTGGAGCAGTTGCGGGTCCTATGGGTGCTGCCGTAGGAGGTGCAGTCGTGGGCGCTTACAGATCTGTACGAGAGTATAATGCTCAAAATAAAATTTCTCATGCTGATAATTCTGGATATGTTGATTCATTAAATACAATTTACTCTTTAGACAGAGAATCAAATTCTTTTAATTCGATTGGAGTCTTACACAATGAGCTGTTACATAAATTAATTCTGAATCGAAGCAACTTAAATACTTCAGAAGAATATTATGACTTTATGATAAACGATTTAAAAAGTAGAGAGAGGTTTAACGAATTTCATTTTTCAGATAGTTTCAAAAATGCAATTGTGACTACTATGGATAGGATAAATAGTGGGGAACGAATTTCAATTCCTAATGAGCATAAAAATTTATACTCAGAATTGGAAAATTCCTTCAAAGCAGCTGATGAGGTAAATCTTTTGGAGAAGATCAGTATAGCTGAAAATTCTTTTGAAGATGATCAAGTTGCTCTTCAAGGAATAGCTACCGCATACCACACATGGTATTTTTGGAAAAATCTTAACTAAAATGAGAAAAATAGTAGTTAATAGAGTTGGTATTCCTTTTGACCTTATTCGCAATTATGAAATTTCAGTTAATGGTGTTAAAAAGAAGATTGGTTACAACCAAACTATAGAAATTTTGGTAGACGAAAATTCTCTTAAAAATTCTCTTATAAAGGCGGAGGTAGATTGGTGTTCTTCCGATGTTTTTAATCTTAATTTTACTTCGAAAGATGAAGTCAGCTTTGACGTAAGAGTAAATGAGTATATAGCTTTATCGTGTTATTTAGCACTTATTTTACTTTTCCTTTCATTTTTTGTTGAAAACCCTCTTTTTAAGTACATCGCAATAGTTTTAGGATTCATTTATTTTCTAGGTATTACATTATTCAGAAGAAAGTATCTGGGTTTAAAATGTGTAAACGATTAGCATTATAATGTAAGTTAGGAACTATTTACATAAGGAGTGGTTCCTAACTTTTTTAACGAATTCATAAATGCTTAGGTTAGAAATTTTGTATTCTCATGTGTAAGGTTTAATCAACTAATAGTTCAAGCAAGTGTTATGAGTATAAATAATAAGAACATGTTTGGACTATTCAAAAAAGACCCTATCAAGAAACTAGAAAAAGAGTATCGCGAGATCATGGAGCATGCCATGCATGTCCAACGATCAGGTGATCTCAAGGAATACGCCAGAGTGATAGATAGATCAGAAGGAATTTTGAAAAAAATCGATGAACTAAAAGCTGCTCAAAATGGCTAAAAATTATATAATCGTTGGAGCTAGTTCTGGTATTGGCGCTCAGCTTGCGGAGCAATTGGTCAGGGAAGGTCACCATGTTCTAGGCTTGTCTCGTACTGCATCTAGTGCTGGAGAGCATGAAGTATATGACGTCATGACTGCAGGAGATATTCATTCACTTCCTGAGTCCATTGATGGGTTTATATATTGTCCAGGAACTATAAGCTTGAAGCCTTTCCGGTCCATGAGAATGGAGCAATTTAGAGAAGAGATGGAAATCAATTTTTTTGGTGCCGTACAAACTCTGAAACAATGTCTTAAAGGGCTTAAAAAATCGGAAAATCCATCTGTTGTATTTTTCAGTACGGTCGCTGTTCAGCAAGGGATGCCATTTCATAGTTCTATATCATCAGCCAAGGGGGCTCTCGAAGGACTTACTCGATCGCTAGCTGCAGAGTTTGCACCCAAGATAAGAGTCAATTGTATTGCTCCATCGCTGGTAGACACTCCTTTGGCTTCTAAGATTTTAAATAGTGAAGAGCGTAAAGAAGCAAGTGCAAAACGACATCCGCTAAAGCGAGTAGGGGAGGCCAAAGATATTGCCGCTATGTGCAAATTTTTATTGAGTGAGGAAGCTACTTGGATCACTGGTCAGGTCATTAGCGTAGACGGGGGTATGTCAAGCGTTAGAGTATAATGTCATCATGGATAGGTATTGATTATGGTTCTAAGATGGCCGGCACTACGGCTATTTGTTATCTAGATAATCAAATTTTGAAGCTTGTACAATCTGATAAGAAAAAGGATGCGGATGCTTTTATATCCAACTTTTTCAGTGAACGACAACCTGAGATTGTATTTATAGATGCTCCACTATCATTGCCGTTATCTTTGATCTCAAAAGAAGGGGATTCATACTTTTACAGACCCTGTGATCGAGAACTAGGAGCAATGTCGCCCATGTTTTTGGGTGGACTGACGGCGAGGGCAATTCGACTTTCAACACAGTTATGGAGAAAATATGATGTCACATTTTATGAAACTTATCCAGGGGCACTAGTCCGGCAAACAGATTCAATTGCGGCTCACTACGGCAAAAAGGTGAAATTTAATCTGGATGCGGTGAATGTGCTACAAGCTATGCTTCCTTATAGAGTTGAAACGATCCAGAATTGGCATCAATACGATGCAGTACTTGCTTGGTACTCAGGTTATCGTTTCCATACGGGAATTCATAAAACCTATGGAAATAAAGAGGAAGGTCAGATTATTGTGTAGCCCCAAGTTATTAATGAATAATGATTAGATATTAATTAAGGCACTGATATATCTGTGTAACCCAGTGGGTTAATGATAATATATAATTACTTAACTTTGACTAAAGTTAAAGATTTCATTAGATGTGGTTGCAGCGTATTCTTATTTTGATTTTAATTCTTGTAATAGGTTTTGTATTCTACTGGTCTTGTTGCCAGATTAATCCCTTAACCAGTGTTGATTATGCTTTGATTTGTCAAAATGATACGGAATACGATGCTTTATTGATCAAAATGTCGCGATTAGAAGGAATGGTTACTGTAATGCAAAGAACTATACCCGTATACGGTGGTTTAATTATAGCAGTAATACTATTTCTAACTTGGAAACAACAGAATATTGCAAAATCAACTGCAATAGAGGAAATAAATGATAACTTTAAAACGTATAAAGATCGAATTGAAGAACTTGAAAGTCAAGCATCTGACTTAGTAGAGGGAATTAAAGCTAAGCATAATACGTTATTAGGATTAGGCGAACTTAAAGTAAATGATATAGTAAAGCATTATTCTAAAATTAATTGATATGGATAAGACAACTAAACAAGATGCTTTATTGGAGTACATGAAGGACTTGAAAAATGTTTGTGATAAGATAATTTCTAATAATGCACAAAAATCAGACTACATACTGTTAAGAGAATATTTCATTATGGTCGGTGTATCAGATGATCACATTGACGGACTTTACAATAACTGTGGTTTTTCAGATAGTGAAGACTTTTTTAATCAAAGACAAAAGCCCCAACATCATCAAACGGGCAACGTAAGTTGTACATTATCAAAAATTGAAGGGACAACCGAAGGCGTATTAGAAGCAGTTCAATATGAGATTGCTAGATTAAATCAAGTTTGTTAACTATTAACTCATATAACTCTTCAATACCACGTTCAAGCCGTTTCTTACCCTCTTTGGCGTTATTGTATGATACTTCATTTTTATAACCAAACATACGAGCTAGATCACTATTTGTAATACCTAGCTCTTTTTTGATTTGCCTAATGGTCTTCTTTTCAATGATGGCTTTATCTAATTCCTTATTAAATCCACCATCTAGTTTTAGATCGTTTGGGTATTGCTTACGCAAGTTTTCTAGCAATGAGTCGTTTGTATGTGAGTCTTTTTTCTGCATTCGCTAATGTTATATCAAATCTTGATCCGTCCGTTAAATTACGGTTATTATATCTGTAAGCAAATTCATTTACATAAGATGCTAAATGATGCTCGTCTATCTTAAAGTAAGTTCCAACAATTGTTCTTTTGCAATGAGACCAAAAGTTTTCGATGTTGTTTGTATGGGCTGCACCTCTTACGTATTCGCCAGCACCATGATTTACTACTTCTCTTTCGTATTTCTTATCTAAAGCTCTGTAAGGAGTAAAAGTATCAGTATAAATCTTTGTGTCGTTTGTTACTGTAGAATCTACTAAAGACTGAATAGCCTTAGAATTTACTTTTTTTACTGGTAACGCTACAACTTTACCACCTCTTTGAATAATTCCAACTACAGGCGTTTTAGTCTTAGTTGATCGCCCTTGTGTTTTAGGTGTTCTCTTGTTAGCATGTTTGTTTTTCTCTTTACCGCCTATGTAAGTTTCATCTATTTCTACTTCACCAAATAATACAGGCTTTTCAGCTTTGAATACTTCTCTAATTCTATGCAAAACAAACCAAGCAGTCTTTTGAGTAATCTTTAAGTCTCTCGATAACTGGTGAGAACTAACGCCTCTTTTATGTGCAGTAAAGATGAATATTGCTAAGAACCACTTTCTAAGGCTTAATTTACTATCATGAAAAATAGTACCAACTCTAACCCCAAATTGCTTTCTGCATCCATAACATTTAAACCGCTTAGTCTTACCCTTTAACTCGTTTACTTTCTTAGATGAACAGTAAGGACATGACGGTTCCCCATTCCATCTCCACTTGATTAAATGGTCAATACACTTCTCTTCTGTGTCGAAATATGATATGAGTTCAAATAAGCTATCAAAGTCTCTAATGTTTTTCTTGTTACACATAGTATCAATGTTTTGACACTATAAATATAAGACATATCTTATTATTATGCAATTTTATATAACTATTCCTTTTTTCTATGCCCACGTTTGTGAGAGTATGTCATCTTTTATGACTGTCTGTAATGTATTTTATTTATTAGTCTTTAAAAATATTACAGACAATTATGTGTCTTTAATTTGACTGGTTCGATTTTAAAGGGTATCTTTATATGAATAATACCTAAAATAGGGTATAAAAAAAGTGCAAACTCCATCGCCAAACGTAATTTGCACTTTACACTTTCAGCTGTTGCGTCTAAACGTAGCCGTAACAGCCTTTTTTATTTAGTCATAAAGATACAAAAAATATATCATATGATCAATGTCTTAGAATTATTCAAAGAAAGTCAAAGTTTAGTATTGAATTTGAATGACCTAGAAAATCGAATAGTTTCCTATAATTCAAAAATAAAGGAGCTAGAGGATGAAAAAACTATGATCAACAAAAGGATTTCTGAAATTAATTCCAAGATCGAGAGCATAACTTTTGATTCTTCAAAAAAGAAAGAGCATCCTCAATATAATCCTGAATGGGCTAATACAAAAAAGACTTTGTGGGCTTTAGAAGTAGCTGGAAGAACTCAATCAATAAAGCAAATTGTGAATTATATCTCAGAATTTGATGAGAAACTAGAGGACTCATCAAATCGCAGATCATTTTATAGTACTCTCTCTGCAACAATAAGTGTAAAGGCAAAAAAAAGTGTACTTTTTAAAAGATACCAAGAGTATGAAGGAGCAGAATGGAAATACGGATTAAAAGAATGGTTTGATTCAGATGGAATGCCACTAGAAAAATATCAATAAAAGACCATAGCTGCAACTATGGTCTTTTAAGGTCGAAACCAGACGTTCCTTAATTCTGGATTCATTAATCTATAAACTATCAAAAATGAGAGTTATTAGACTTAAAACTAAACCTGTTAGAGTTCGAACTACTATTAGAACAACGGTAAGAACTCAAACTACAGTACGAGTGAGAAGACTTAGGTAATCCCACTTCGCGGAATAAAGGACTGCGTTACGTTCCTATTTTTTGACTTTTAACCATTAAATAAATAATGAGTAAAAAACGCAAGTGGCACTTCGTTGAACCTTATACGTATAAGCGTAAAGGGAAAACGGTAAAAGTGCCAAAACACGGTAGGAGTATGCCAAAAAAAAGTTGCTAAAGCGATTGGATACTCCAAAGTCTTGATCTAAGTGTTACATGAAAACTTAGTGCGATACAAGACTTAAATTCAAAAGATCAAATGTCATATTAAGGCTCATTTCCTTATAGATTCATTTGTACAATTACCTCGATTGAAACGTCTCATTAGCGAAGTAGTCGGGGCTTTTGTTATTACAAAGATATCTTTAATATTTTTATGGATCAAATTGTTAATTCAATATATCTCTTGGGTTACACAGATATATCAGTGCCTTAATTAATTGAATTAATGGCGTAATGTCAATTTATTACCTAATTCTCTTGCTCTTTAATTTCTAAAAGAAGTATAAGAAAACTCTGTGTTCTTGTTAGTCTTGCCTATGGCGGAGGTTCTCTGCGGTTTAAAAAATGACCAAGCTGCACATGCAAATTCTCCAAAACTTTATGTTAAAAAAAAGAGGTATCTCTCATGAAGAAATACCTCTAATCAATTAATCATTAACATACTGAAAAAACCAATACTCAATCAAGCACTCATATTTCTGATCAATATTTTACCAGGTTTACGAGTACTAAAATGAATTATATTTTCCCTTTTTAATTCTCCTAAAACCCGTGCTACAGTCTGTCTAGAAGTATCTGTTAAAAAGGCAATTTCTTTATGGGACATTCCATGGTTGATCAAGCACTCATCTAATCCAATCTGTACACCGCGTAATTCTCCAGTACGGATAATGAAATCCATGATCCGACGTTTCGCTTTTTTGAATACAAAATTATGCACTCGATCTTCGAGGTGGCGTAGCCGCTCCATAGTCAACTGTATTATCTTATTAGCAAACTCAGGTTCAGTCAGCACTAAGTTTTTGAAATACGCAGTCGGTATCTTGAAAATACTAGTCGGAGACATACATTGTACAAATTCATTACGCTGTGTTGCTTGGGTAAATATATTTTCCCCAAAAATCTCGTGATCATACACGATATTTTTGATTAGCACCTTGTCTTCATCAGACTGATAGCCTAGCTTGACGTGGCCTTTTTCCACCATATAAACATACTCAATTGCAGCTCCTTGCTCATATACATACTCCCCTTTGATGTAGCGTTCGTGGGAGACTTTAGAAGCTAGTTCATTGAGACTTTTTTCACTAAGGATACCTAAAACTGAAAATTCTTTAAGCATCAAAAATTTGGTAGCATGTATCATAATCTTCTCTTTTTGCACTGTATAATCATTCTTTAGATGATTGAGATATTGTATACCCCTAAAAAAGAAAAATATTTTTTCTAAAAAAATGAGTACAAAACTATAAGTCGGTGCTTATAGCGGTATATGATGCAAATAATCTAATGATTTGTAACAGGAATCGGCCGATTCAAAAATGATCAATTTTTCAACCCCAGTATCCTAAAGAGAGGAATGGACTCTCTTATTTATTTACGTATAAAACTATGTTATTATGACAATTAAAAAATTAGGATTTTTGATTTTGCTTTTTTCTTCTTTTTTGATAATTCAATCTTGTTCGGAGGATAGTGAGCTCGTAGAAACGGAAAATTCAGTACTCGAAAGAGGTGGCGGATCCAATGGACAGGGCAATGGATTGTCTCGAGATAATGATATTTCTACCGATTGGATTGATCTCTTGGTTTCTATTGATCAGTATGCGGCGGGGATGCGGCCAAATTCGACTGCTCGATCTCTTGCATATATTAATCTCGCGGCTTACGAAACAGCACAACCAGCGATGCTTAATCATATCTCAAATGTAGGGTATCTCAACGGCCTAGAGATCGATACAGAGCTTAAGGCTGATCGGATAGATTATAAAATAGCCCTTAATGCTGCGTATGCCTCCACTATTGATCATTTTATACTAAATCTACCAGAGGACCAACGAGCTAGAATAGCTGAATTAGAAACAAGTAAATTAGAAAGATTAAGTAGAAATGTATCGGAATCAAGGGTGGAAGAATCTATAGAATGGGGTGACTACGTGGCTAATCAAGTCATAGCATATGCAGCCACGGATGCAGAAGGTGAAAAGCAAATATTGGATCCACAGCCGACTTCATATATACCTCCTACAGGAGACGGATATTGGACGTTCTCAGCGGAGCCAGAAAGAGCCTTGTTTCCGTATTGGGGAAATGTTAGAACATTTATCGTAAGCACTGATGAGACCACCACAGTTGCCCCAATAGCTTATAGTGAAGACCCTAATAGTCCATACTACGGCGAAATGCTTGAAGTATATACTGAAAATAATACCGCTAGAGACGAAGATAATGAGCAATTATGGATAGCAGAATTTTGGAGTGATGATGTCGAAGGTCTGATGTTTAGTCCTCCAATGAGGCAGTTTTCGATATCTAATCAATTAGTCAAAAAATTTAGAAATGATCTCGAAGAGACGCTAGTCTTAAATCTAAAACTAGGATTTAGCCTCAATGATGCAGCAGTGGCTACATGGAAATATAAGTATGAGCATATGGTGATGAGACCAAGTGTATACATCCAGGACTTTATAGATGAGTCGTACCAGACTAATCTATATAGATTGATACCATGGCCAAATCCTACATTTCCAGGATACCCATCAGGGCACTCATCTTTTGCATCTGCAGCAGCAGGGGTATTTATAGATGCTTATGGTAGCGAGGCAAATTTTACTGACAGATCTCATGAAGGTCGGACTGAGTTTAGAAGTAGACCACGGAAATTTAAAACATTTGAAGATATGGCTGAGGAAAATGCTTTTTCAAGAATCCCGCTAGGGGTACACATTCGTATAGATTGTGCTGAGGGTCTTCGGTTAGGATATGAAATTTCAGATGCTATCAACGAATACGATCTAGAACGGTAAAAAGCTATAAGAGAGATCCGAAAGGGTTGCCTTAAATACATTTTATAGAACAATGTAAAATCAAAAAGCCTACCTCACTTGAGGTAGGCTTTTTTTAATATTTCGCTTGCAGAAGGAGTACATGCAGTGAATTTATTCATCTACGATGTAAAAGCTTTAATTTGGTTTAATCATAGATTTGAAACGCTCTAGTCACTCGTTATCGATTTAAATTATGCTTATAATAGCTGTATGATGAAAAACAGTTAGTTTTCGCGGGTTGTTTGAAGGTTTTGAGCCCTTATTTCGTTTTTTGATTTTTAGGACCATAGTTTTTACTTTTTGCATTTCAGGGTAATGATTGTATATCTAGATTATAGATATATACGACTGTCTTAGCTTTTTATATGATGATACCTACCTTCCCTGGTGTTATTTTTGATATCAATTGAAAAAAAGAATAAGCATTATTGATATACGTGTTTTGAGTTTATCTTCTTTGCTTCATCGGATAGCTATAAGAATTGCTTTTAAGAATTTCATTTGAATTACAACAAGGATATGCAGTCATCTTCACGAATCCTTAAAATCGCTTAGCCATTTGGTCGTAATGATAAAGACGGATAGCTTGAATAACACTATCTACTTGAGTACAATGAATAAATCGCCTTCCGAACAGACGATATCAATGAAATTAAATGATTTGTCATAGGTCTGCTTTTGATAGTCGTAAGACTCATCAATGTAAACCCATACTTTGAATTTTACCAAACTAGTTTTTAAAGTATTCTTACCACTGAACGGAGCACTACTTTAGATTTTACTAGTATTTGTACTTCCTGCATTGAAGCCTCTAGGATGATCTTTGGTAGTATATTAATGCTCATAGACATAAAAAATCCGCACAAACGATAACGCTTGTACGGACTTATGAAAAAATCTGGGTGTTTTGAGATAATCAATGACTAGCCTTCGTCATCTCTACAAGCTTGCTTAGCAGCTTTCAACTCTTCTTTTGATTCTATGGAAGCGGTGGTTCCATCCTCATATTCAATGGTTATGGGGAAAACAAGGCTAGGTCTTTCCGCATTATCACCTGCTTCCATTTTATATGTTTTTACAGCTTCTTTGAGACTCTCCTTATCTTCAAATGCGTTGATTTCACCTCCTAGGTCAACTTGGATTGGAAAGACTAAATCGAAACAAGAAAATCCTTTACCTTTTCCGAATTTTGGGCATTCTGATCTTAACTCTTTAAGCTCTTCTTGGCTTGCCACGTCTATGATTTCCCCTTCTTCATTCAGTACCTGAATAGGATATACGAGAGTAGGTTTATTCTCCTTAGTTTTTTCAACTTCATTGGTCGTAAACCAATTTATAATTTCTTCGCGTAGGGATTCGTAGCTATCAGCTTCTACCGTGGAACCATCTATAAAGTTTACAGACACTGGAAAGATGAGTTCAAGACATGTCTTCTTACCAAACGCCTTGGCTTGCAATCGTTCGATGCTAGAGTCAACAAAGTTTTCTGTATCTACGACCTCGTTTTCTTTGTCACATGATGTCAGAAATACCGTACAAATTAATAGAAGTGTAGAGAATAATAATTTTACATTTTTCATGGATAACATAATTAAGGGTTTTAGTTTTTACGATACATATGTGAAAGCTCTTTTGCTCCTCATATACTCTCATAAGCACCAAAGCACTATTTCGTACTCAGGGAAAATTAAATTTTTTTAAAAAAAGATTTTTGGACCCTTACATAGCCGTATAGTTTATGTGGTTTACCTGCAGATTCTAATATCTTAGAGTACGATGAGTATTAAATATTCTAATCAAGAAGATGAGTATATATGGAAAGACCTACAGTCTGGTAGTCGTTCGGCCCTAGAATTTATCTACAGGAGTCATTTTGATTTTTTGTATGATTTTGGATTACGTATCTCGCCAGATCATAGTCAAGTTTCAGATGCTATTCAAGACTTGTTTGTAGAAATATGGAACCGACGAAAGCGTCTATCTCATACTACTCATATCCGACCTTATCTGTATGTGAGTCTCAAAAGAAAACTGATAAGGAACATAAAGAAGTCTAGGAAAGAATCAGCAACGGAATTAAAAGAATACCATTTTGAGGCGGAGTTATCCATAGATGAGCTGATAGTAGCTAGCGAGTCTTAAAATGAAAATACAGCCATGCTAAATCGTGGATTTTCAAAGCTCTCTAGTCGTCAAAAGGAGATTTTATATCTTAAGTATTACAGCAATCTTTCTTACGATGAAATTTCTGAAATCATGGACCTCAATTACCAGTCCGCTCGCAATCTTGTATCTAGAGCACTTAAGAGTTTAAGCTCGAGTTTATCGATCATATTAATTTTTATATATTTTTTGAGTACATACTGGCGATGAGCTACTTATATGATAAAAAGTTACCATGAAGAAGCTTATTATAATTTTCACCATTAGTATCACGCTCTTTAGCTGTGAAGACGCTTTTGAATATTTTCTCGATGCTGAGTTGGAATCTTACTTCCAAGCATTCGAATACGAGGCGGCATTACGACATGTCGATATTACAGAGGAACTAGCTCAAGTAAGTGGATTCATCATAGATATCGAAGGAGCAGGTGTCGTGGGTCAGTGTAGATCATACGCCAGTGGTGATCATGAGGTGGTTATAGATCGGATCAGATGGAATAATTTAGATGCTTTTCAAAAGGAATATCTTGTATTTCATGAGCTTGGTCATTGTGTTCTAGGCAGATCTCATGATAATAATGCAGACGAATCTGGCGTATGTACAAGTATAATGCAGAGTGGGGAGCAGGGCTGTATCTTGCAGTATGCTGAGAATACTCGGCTACAACTTTTAGATGAACTATTTAATTACTGAATGGATGGATAAATATTTACAATATACGATCACAGATTTTGTAGCGGATGAGTCATTTATTGCATGGACTAGAGGTGATAATAGTCATTCAGCGATTTGGGAGTCTTTTTTAAAGGATCATCCAGAAAAACGATCTTCGGTTGAAGAAGCTCAAGCACTTATCCTAAACCTCAAGTTTGACGATTTACCAAAACCCAAAGATGCACAGGAAAAGATCTGGGAGGCAATAATATCAGAGACTGATATACCTAAGTCAAAGAGCATCTACAGCAGAACCATACCTTATATGGCAGCTGCAATGATTGCATTGGTGTTATATTTCACGGTATTCAATACAGATTATAAGGTTGTTAAAACGTATGCAAGTGCCACGACCGTGACGGAACTACCTGATGGATCAGAAGTATATAGCAATGCGAATACTATATTCCAATATAAAAAGGCAGGTTGGTCTGATGATAAGCGAGTAGAGCTTGACGGTGAAGCATTTTTTGATGTTGAAAAAGGAGCATCCTTTGTAGTCGAGACTGACTATGGAGAGGTCAGTGTATTAGGTACTACCTTCAATGTGTATGCTAGAAATCAGAGATTAGAAGTGAGTTGTGAGACGGGTAAAGTAAGAGTCTCTACTGAGGATACTATTGTATTACTTACTCCAGGTATGACGCTCTATGCCATAGATCATAAAGTAACTACCCAGTCTGATATTCAAAATCAACAGGCTAGAGGATCTTGGCGATTTGGTGAATACCACTATCAGGATAAGTTGTTAAGTTATGTACTCCAAGATATAGAGCGAGTTTGGAAAGTCAATATTGAGCTTCCCATTCAATACGATACCATGCGATATACCGGGCAATTCAATAAAAAGGATAAAGACATCGCGCTAAAAGCTGTCTTATGGCCGTTAAACTTGGAATATTATGAGCGGAATGATAGCATTATCATAAGGTAGTGACAAAATCTTTCGTATTTCTAAAAAGAATATATCGACACTTTGAAGCAACTCATCATATTAGCTATTTTTACAATATGCTCTAGTGCATCCGCTCAGCAAGTGATCGGAGATGAGATGACATTTTCGTGCAATAATTGTGGTCTTGACGAGTTTGTTGAGTCTATAGAAAACAACTTTGGTGTTCGTTTTTCGTACCCAGCGACATCATTGCGTCTTCAACGAGTAAGTATAAATGATTCGTTTGATTCGATAGAGGAAGTGCTCCAGTTTCTTGAGACCAAACAAATCGAGTATGTGTATCACGAAAAAGATATCTTACTTCGGCAGGAAGTATCTAGTGCTGAGCTAGCAGATGAACATCTAGTTTTAAAAGGGCAGGTAAGCCTCAAAGGAGAATCATCCTATTTAGAGTATGCAGCTGTGTATATCGAGAATACAACTATAGGTACTTATAGTAACAGAAACGGAATATTCGAATTAGAAATCCCCAATTCACATAGGTCGCAATATCTAGTTATTGATTATGTAGGCTTGCAACCAGAACGATATAAAATCGAAGATCTTGATACTAAGCCTATTGTTGTTCAACTATCAAAAGGTACTCCACGATTAGAGGAAATCATTATAAAAGATAAAGAAGGACTGGTCAAAGCAGCTATATCGGGTCAAGCTATAAAGATTGATAATAAGCTCCTACAAGGGATTACTTCATCTCTATCAGGTACAGATTTAAATCGACAACTACAAATGCTACCAGGCATCTACGCGGCGGATGATAGTAATACAGAGATCAAAATAAGAGGTGGTAATACGGATGAAACACAAATCGTAATGGATGGAATGCCTATCTATTACAATAATCACTACTATGGTGTCTTTGGTGTTTTCAATGTTGATTATTTTAATCAAGTCGATGTGTACAAAAATCTATCACCTATACAGTATGATTGTAAGATATCGGGTCTTGTAGATATAAAGCGGGACGCTAAAGACACTGCAGATCATAAGCTTAAACTCAATGCTAATTTATTGACTACAGGAGTTGTATTATCAACAAAACTATCTGATGGTTTATCGCTTGATTTTGCAGGCCGTAGGACGCATCACAATGTATCTAACTCACAATTTAATACCATAGGTGAACGCTCATCGGGAGAGTTGCTCGTACAATCGCTTGCCTCTAATGTGAGTAATTTAAATAGTAGTCCCGAGTTTAGGTTTTATGATACCAACGCAAAGTTGAGATATGATTTTAGGACCGCTCATAGCATCGAACTCAATTACTTTAGGAGCCATGATCAGTTATCTAATATCTATTCTAGCACCATAAGAGAAGATAAAGACAAATCTCTACGGCTAACAGCTAATAATGACGAGTCTTGGGGCAGCAGTGCTCTAGGAATAAACTATAATTTCTATCCCTCTGATAATTTTTCTGCGAGTTTAAGTGCTTATAATTCATTCTTTCAGCAAAATCAAAATATAGATCTCAGCATTAGAAAAGTGAAAATGCTATCATCAGGGGGTAATGAAACACCAGAAGATCGAAATTTTGAAACTGATCAAGATAATGAGCTTCAAGATTCAGGTATGCAGGCAGACTTTCGTCTAGATTACGGGAACTTTAAATTTTCATTAGGGTCAAGTTTCAAGATTTACGATATAAGTTTTGAGTTTTTAGAAAACAAATCGATAGCTTTTGCTGGTTCCGACGATCCTTTTGAGTGGAATACATATGGACAAGTATCATGGCAGATCGCAGATGGATTTACCGCTGGACTAGGTATCAAGCAGCTATATTATTCTGGAATGGATGCGTATTATATGTCTCCGAGGGGATTTCTTAATTATATGTTTTCATCAGGTATTTACCTCAAAGGAGCTTGGACTAAAACACAGCAGTTTATCAGGAAATTGTACTATGAATACCAAGGAGAGACCAATAGTATGTGGATCTATGCGGGTGATCAAAGTATTCCTGTACTCAGTTCAGATAATTATATGATAGGTGGTGGATACTCAGGGCGCTTGTGGTCGTTAGACATAGAGCTTTATAGAAAAGACATAAATGGTGCTCTGGAGTTTGCAGCGATCAATCCAGCAAAACCCAATGAAGAAAATGAGGCTCAACAATACCAACTATTTGTAGGAGAAGGACTCAGTCAAGGTATGGATGTCATGTTTAGTTTAAATTATAGAAAGTATCAAGGACAGCTTGCTTACACATTGAGCGAGGTAGTGCATCGGTATAAAGAAATAGATCGGAACAATTATTTACCAACCGAAGATGATCGAAGGCATCAACTCAAATTTATTAATTCGATAAGCCTGTCAGATTGGAGCTTTGGTTCTAACATAGTCTTTACCAGTGGAAGACCGTATACGGACGTAAGACGTATCGGCAAAAATGATAATATCAGTGATCAATCAAAAGATACGAGATTTAGATATCTGCCCAACTACTATCGTTTAGATCTTAGCATCGCTAGATCTTTTAGCTATAAATCTTCACAACACAGTATATCTCTAGGAGTATTCAATACCCTCAATAGAAACAATGTGGAGTACGTTCAAAATGTAGTATCTACTTTTACCAATAGCGATGATCTTCCCTTTAATAGTGTTATCGGAAATGAGGCTGACCTCTTAGCTCGAACCATCAATATAAGTTGGAGAATAGATTTTTAATTAAACTTCGTTGGGTTTCTCTAGTACGATATGACTATTATACTTCCTATAAGTGCTCGTGATTTTGATAAAAAGATTATAGCTTAGTTAACGACTGTAATTTTAGTGTTGCATGATAGAGTACTAGCCGTGATATAGTGTTCAAGTAGAAATGTGATTTTCATTTTAAAAAGTAATATTGACAAAAACTCCTATCAATATAGTATGGCTAAAAAGGGATCTTCGTTTTCAAGATCATCAAGCTATTCATGAAGCGATGAAAAGCGATATTCCGTTTTTATTATTGTATTGTTTCGAGCCATCCATTATGAGCGATCCACACTGGGATGATCGTCATACACAGTTTGTAATAGAGTCTTTACGCGATATTAATCAGATACTAATACCTTATGGAGGCAAAGTTCATATCTATACCGATGAGGTGATCAATGTATTTTCAACTTTGAAGAGCCAGTTTATGATCAAATCAATAATGAGTCATGAAGAAACTGGGCTTAAAGTAACTTATGATCGCGATAAACTTGTTGCTAAATGGTGCAAACAAAACAAAGTAAAGTGGCTAGAATATCAAAGTAATGGGATACACCGAGGCAGACGAAATAGAAAAGACTGGCGCAAAGCTTGGTACACTTATATGGCTCAAAACACCTATATATGTAGCATACAGCAGTTAGGAATAAGACTAGCTGAGCTTAAGATTAATGGGTATGAGGCTGATTTACCTCAGGTCAATAATCTATTATCTGATAGACAAATTGGTGGAATCTTTATGGCACAACGATACTTGGATTCTTTTGTCAAAGAACGTAGTAAATCTTATTCGTATCATATATCTAAACCTACCCAAAGTAGAAAGTCGTGCAGTCGATTGAGTCCTTACATAGCTTATGGAAACCTAAGTATGAGGCAAGTTTATCAAGCGCAGAAAGCAGGCGAAAATCGTAAACAGCTTAATTTCTTTTCTGCAAGATTACGTTGGCATTGCCACTTTATCCAGAAGTTTGAGATGGAAGACCGAATGGAGTTTGAAAATGTAAATACAGGATACGATGCGTTAGCAAAATCTGATGATCGAGAAGCATTTGATGCTTGGAGGTTTGGTAAAACAGGATTCCCTATGGTTGATGCCAATATGCGATGTGTCATTGCTACAGGTTGGATTAATTTTAGAATGAGGGCTATGTTGATCTCTTTTTTAACGCATCATATGTGGCAGCATTGGAAAGAGGGAGCAGTTTGGTTAGGCAGACAATTCTTGGATTTCGAACCAGGTATCCATTACCCGCAAGTGCAAATGCAGGCAGGAGTTACAGGAATCAATACCGTGAGAATGTATAACCCTGTAAAGCAATCACAAGATCATGACCCCCAAGGTATATTTATTAAAAAATGGGTGCCAGAGTTACAAGCTATACCGATGGAGTTTATTCATGAGCCTCATCTTATGACTCCCATGGAACAGCAGATGTATGATTTTGATTTGGACAGGGATTATTATCGACCCATACTCAATCTAGAGGAAGCAGGTAGAGCTGCTAGAGACAAAATATGGAGTCATAGAAAACATCCCAAAGTCAAAAAAGAGTCGTATCGTATTTTAAAAAAGCATACAGTGCCGAATAGGGTGGTGTGATGGGTATATTCGGTTACAGGGTTACAGGGTTACAGGGTTACAGGGTTACAGGGTAACAGGGTTACGGGGGGTTACAGGGAGTCAAGGATTCATGGCAACCACAGATATGAGAAATCGAACATGGCGGTCTTTCAATCCATTTGGAGATTTGTAACTAATCTAACATCTAACATCCACGCCTCTAGAGTCAAAGATCATCTAAATCATTACATTAGAGTATGTTATCCCAATTGATTCAATTCCTCAACCAACCATTTCCAGATTCTCAGGATACGGATAAATGGAAGAGTGCTTTATTGATTGGAGCATTCATTGCTTCTTTCTTGTATGTCTTTAAACCATTCAATCTCGAAAATGCAGGCCACGAGACTTGGGTGGTATGCCTTGGATTTGGGTTGATTACTTTTCTAGTTATCATATTTATTAAGGTAGTAACAGGTGCTCTTGGGATTCGTGAAGATCTAGATAGCTGGATATTTTGGAAATGGCTGCTTTCTACATTAGCGACTATATTAGTGATTGCTATTGCCAACTACGTTTATATCAAGATGCTATATCGTGATCTGGGAGGCGTAATAGGGTTTGTTTCGATGCTATTTTCGACATTTTTACTCAGTATTTTTCCATTGATTTTCATAGGAAGCATCAGAGTAGTTAGGAATAGACTTAGATATGAAAATATATCTAAAGACTTAATCATACCTCATATTACCAGACAGGATAGGATCTTAAAGATTAAGGATGCTGAAGGGGGTATTGCTTTGGAAATTTCGAGTGAAGACTTCTTATATGCAGAAGCTCAGCATAATTATGTAACCATATCTTATTCAAAAGAGAATTCATTACAGCAATGCAAATTTCGACAGGTTTTTAAAAATCTTGAAATTGAGATATGTGATAAGGATATAATTAGATGTCATCGATCTTTTATCATAAATACGGGTAAAATTGAGGAGGTTTCAGGTAATGCTCAAGGGCTTCGTCTTAAGCTAGATACTGCTGCTGATCTTATCCCAGTATCTCGTAAATATATACCTGTGATAAGACAAAAACTTGCTTGACATTCGTCCCAAAGTCTTGCCATATAGCACTTTACCTTGATATTCGTCCATTTAGCTTGACACTGATACCAGTAATTATGATGCTTCGCATAACCCACTTATGTTTGGGTCAAATACTTACAATATGCAAGCGATTCACAGCATTTTATTACCCTTACACATCATAGCGGGATCTATTAGTCTTATACTTTTTTGGATACCAGTGTTAACCAAGAAAGGATCTAAAATTCATAATAAAGTGGGTTTTTGGTATGTAGTACTTATGACTATAACGTTGGTATCTGCCGGCTTACTCTGTATCAATAATCTATGTCTAGGGAATTATCCAAGCGCAGCTTTTTTGGGTTATCTCACGGTCCTAAGCGGTTATCCCTTATGGCATGGATATCTCATTTTAAGAAATAAAAAGGAGTTTAGTTCGATCTATTGGACTTTCCGACGTATTAGTAACTACCTATTATTCTTGGGTGCTTTTGGTCTTGTCTTTTACGGTCTTCAGTTGCCATCAAGTGAAGAATCGATGCTTATGTATATTTTTTCAGGCATTGGGTTTCCAGGATCATTGGAAATATTCAAATCCTTAGCTAAGATCAGACGAGAAAGTAATTGGTTGATCGAGCATCTGAGCGGTATGGTGGTATCAGGTATCGCAGCATACACAGCTTTTTTAGCGTTTGGGGGTAGAAATATGCTGCACCTCGATGGCTACGTGATGATCATTCCATGGATATTACCTACAGTGATAGGTGTGATTATCATCAGGTTGATGAAACGGAAGTATGCTAAAAAATCATAGTTTATAGCCCAGGTTGACCACCCAGATATTGACATCATTGAGTAGGCTGCCTCTATACTCTTGCTGTCGCCAATATTGGGCTGATAATCCGAGCCGATCTGTTAATTTTGCATTGAATCCTGCAATGTATCTGGTCCGTTGGATTTCATTGAATCCTTCTGTTCTAAACCATGTTTCTAGGCTGATGTATGGAACTACTCTCCATGGCTTATTGAAGGTGAATTGTGCATCCCATCGGATAAAATCAGGATCAATACGATCGTAGATATTTAATGCCAAGTGATAGCGAAATCGATTTTTCATTAAAAAGTCCTTACCTAGACTTAAGGTTTGTAAAGCATCAAACCAGATAAACTGACGATTACCAGCATTCGGCATAAACCATGTCCTACCAATCATTTGAGCAGACCACATCTTGGAGACTTTTCTCCTAAGTAAGTAATCAATAGAGGTGTTTTGATAGTCCTTGAGGTTGTTGTTTCTACGAGTTATAGGTTTTATGATTGCGGTCCAGTCATTATTAATATTCTTGCTCAGTGAAATAGAGGTCCAAGATATATGGTCATCGCTTTGACTTTTGAGCTGCACATGGCACAGTAAGCAAGTACAAATGAGTAGAAGTAATATTGTTGGATTTCGCTTCATATCATGATTAAGCAAGTTTACCCGCAATCGTTGACTTTAAGTCTTCTATTTTAATACGGTCTTGTTTTAGACTATCTCTGTCTCGAATGGTAACAGTACCATCCTCTAGTGTATCAAAGTCCACCGTAATGCAGTATGGTGTACCTAACGCATCTTGTCTACGATAGCGTCTTCCAATTGCATCTTTATCATCATACTGCGTCAGGAAATGAGGCTTTAGCTGATCGTATACATCAGTTGCCGCTTTGGTTAGTTCTTCCTTATTTTTCAATAGTGGAAGTACGGCACATTTGACTGGTGCAATGGCTGGATGTAGTTTGAGTACTGTACGAGTAGATTCATTTCCTTTCGCGTCAGGTACTGTTTCTTCTTGCAATGCATTACTAATGGCAGCTAAAAACATACGGTCGCATCCGATTGAAGTCTCTACTACATAGGGTACATAGTTTTCATTGAGTTCAGGATCGAAATACTGAAGTTTCTTACCAGAAAGTTCTTGATGCTGACTAAGGTCAAAATCTGTACGGCTGTGTATACCTTCTAGCTCCTTAAATCCAAATGGAAAATCATATTGAATATCTACTGCTGCATTAGCATAATGCGCAAGATTATCATGATCGTGAAAACGGAGTTTCTCAGCTGGTGTACCGATAGACTGATGCCATTTCATTCTGGTCTCTTTCCAGTATTCGTAGTATTTCATTTCTTCACCAGGACGAACGAAAAACTGCATTTCCATCTGCTCAAATTCTCGCATACGGAAAATGAATTGTCGAGCGACGATCTCATTTCTAAAAGCTTTACCAATCTGTGCTATACCAAAAGGTATTTTCTGACGGGTAGATTTCTGTACATTTAAGAAATTAACAAATATACCTTGTGCTGTCTCTGGACGCAAGTACAGCTTACCTTCTTCTCCAGCAATATTGCCTAGTTGAGTATTGAACATGAGATTAAACTGTCTCACATCGGTCCAGTTTTTAGAACCACTGACTGGACATGCGATTTCAAGCTCTTCGATCAGAGCTTTGATATCTTCAAGGTTACCATCTGTCATAGCAGTACCTAATCGCTCAGCGATACGATCCATTTTTTCTTGATAGCCCATCACTCGGCCATTGGTAGCTCGGTATTGCGCTTCATCAAAGCTATCACCAAAACGTTTTCTGGCTTTAGTGATTTCTTTGTTTAGTTTTCCTTCTACTTTGGCGATAAATTCTTCAATCAATACATCAGCTCTATATCTCTTTTTGGAGTCCTTATTATCGATGAGAGGATCATTGAATGCATCTACGTGTCCTGAAGCTTTCCAAGTCTTTGGATGCATGAATATTGCTGAGTCAAGACCGACTATATTATGATGCATTTGCACCATGCTTTTCCACCAAAATGATTTGATATTGTTTTTAAGCTCTACACCATTAGGACCATAATCATATACGGCACTGAGACCATCATAAATCTCCGATGATTGAAAGATGAAACCATATTCTTTACAATGAGAAATAATCTGCTTAAAATCCATATTTATTGACTTTTTCTAAAGAAGTGGCAAAAGTAACTTAACTAAGTGATGATGACAAATTGAAGTCTCGATTTCGAGATATTGCGATTTCGAGAGTTCGCGAATCTAAGATGTGGTAAAATTATTATTTGAGTAATTAGAAAGCACATCCTATCCAGCTATCAATATTTTCAATTCGGTTAGGCTGACAGGATGGATTAAATATTCTATTATGAAATAAGCCGCTCTAAGTCGCTAAATCGAGTTGTCGAGAACTCGCGATGTCGAATAAAAACTACTCACTTAACTCCTTACTGCGCTCATAGGCTCTATTCACCCCTTGCTTGAATAATTCGTTGATCGACTCTTTATTAAATACTTCAAAGGCTGCCTCAGTAGTACCACCTCGTGAACTTACCTTTTTGATCCACTCATCACAGGTATAGTTATGTTTATTGTAAAGTTCTACTGCTCCTTTGAAAGTTTGATAGGTCAATAGCTCTGCTTCAGACTGAGAAAAGCCTAGATTTTTGGCTTGTTCTATTAGACCCTGCATAAAGTAGAAGACATAAGCTGGTCCTGATCCTGAGATCGCAGTGGACGCATCTATATCATTTTCGTGATCTACGTAGATGGTTTTACCCGTTGCATTAAGCAGATTTTGTACCATGACGAGCTCTATACGTGTCACTTCATCAGATGAAGTAAAGGCTGTCATACCTATACCTACTTGAGCAGGAAGATTGGGCATAGCACGGATGACTTTGATGATATTCAGTCCCTTTTTGATTTTATCAATCGTAACACCTGCCATAATGGATAGCACTACTTGTTGATCTCCAATGTAGTCTTTGATAGTATCAAACAGCTTTTGGATATCCTGAGGTTTTACGGCAAGAATGATCAAATCGCATGCTTGAATCCAAGATCCCGGTTCACCATGTACGGTCCCAATATTAAGCTCTTTAAGTTGATCTGCTTTTTTTGCTGATTTTTCAAGGATAAGCATATTGTCTGGAGTGACAATCTTTGATTTGAGAAATCCTTGAGCAAATGTAAGTCCCATATTTCCACCACCGATGACAAGAATCTTCATGACCTATTTTCAATTTAATTCATAAAGATAATCCAATCCATTAATCTTAGCTGCCTATGATTTTGGTAAAAATACTTCTGCCATCATACATCTTGCAGATCCACCACCACAGGTTTCTATGGTTTCTAGATCACTATGTATGATTGTTGAGCTCTTTTCTATTATTTGTATTTGATCTGCTGTTAAAGATCGGTATGCTGAGGAGCTCATTACAAGATATAATTCATCTTGCTTGCCTTTTACTTGTAGCATATTACCAGCGAATTGATGTACTTGTGCTTCTGTGATTTCAAGGATGTCATCATAATCTTCCTGGAGGTTTTGTACTACATTTTCTCGTTCGGAAACGTCATCAATGGTATCTAAACATATCACAGCAAGCTTTACGCCTAGGCACATCATGACATTGGTATGATAGATAGCCAGACGTTGATCACCCTCTTGTTGATATGACGTAAATACTATAGGTTTTAAACCAAAATCTTTACAGAAAACTTTAAATAATCCTTCATCGGCTCGACCAGAAAGAGCACAATATGCTTTTTGGTTAGCTCGATCAATGATGATGCTTCCTGTTCCTTCTAGAAATTTATTTTGAGCTTCGTAGTGAGTATAGTCTTTTGTATTCTTGACAAGATAACCTTGTGAAATAAGCGTATCGATGATATCTTGACGACGTTCGGTTCTTCGGTTTTCGGCATACATTGGGTATAAGCCCACGGTACCATCATCATGAAATGAAACCCAATTATTAGGGAATATCGAATCTGGGGTATCATGATCATTGGTGTCACTCACCACTATTACTTCAACTCCGTGATCTCTAAGTTTTTCAGCAAATGTGTCAAACTCTAATTGAGCTTTTCTATTTATCTCAGTATTAGCGGCTGATATATCTTGTTGAAAGTAATTATTGATAGCCGTCTCCTCATTCATTCTAAAGCCAATCGGCCTTACCATGAGGATGGTATTAGTTGCTTGTTTCATTAGTTCGATCAGATAGTTTTGGGTTCTCTATATAGAGGTAGAGTAGAGCATCTGAGTAGTCCTTCTTGCTTTGCTATTTCTGCATAAGGTATTTCCTCTACAGTAATGCCCTTGGATCGCATCCATGCATTTAGTCTTGTGAAATTTCGCTCTGAAACGACCACATCTGGTGCAATGGAAAAGATGTTAGAGTTCATATGATACATCTCCTCTTTATCGATGATGAAAACGTTCCCTGCTCCAAAATAATCATGCAACCATTGATATTCTTCTTCTACTAAAAATCCATTAGGATGCAGTATAGCAAGATCTTTACCTAAAGGCTGAAAACAACAATCCAAATGAAGTGCATTTTCTCTAGCATTCTCATTGGATTTTCTAAGTTCGAAACTCTTGACTATTTTATTTGGAAAGGTTTTTTCTAAAAATTTTACAGCATGCTCATTAGTCCTTGCTGTTTTATAATCAGGATAATCGAGTCCTGTATATGTTCCAACGAATAAAAACTCATTCCAGACCATCACATCACCACCTTCCACATGAACCTCTTCGGGTGGTATGATGATGTTTTCTTCATCAACTTTATCTAAGATATATTGGATAGCCTCTATTTCTCGCTCTCGTTCTGGGAGTATATTAGACAATACAATACAGTCATCAATAACGAAAGCTATATCTCTAGAAAATATCTGATTGTAGTTTTCGAGTGTTTCAGGACGATAAACCTTTACATCATGTTTTTCTAATACTTGCTTGAAAGCTTCCATCTCAAGCAACATATTTTCGTTCGTTGGATATGTCCCTGCTAGTATGTGTTCCTTCGACTTAGGGTCATATGCTTTATCTATTGTCGGTGCTGGGCCGTTGCTACTGGCATCACCAAGTACCACGGCCTTGAGCCTTGAAGACTCATCTTGAATGTTTAGTTGGATCATGATTGTAAATAGTACTAAAGTAAATATAGGACTTTATTTCAAGTTCTAGCCGTGGGATAAATTCAAGATTATAGTGCTTTGCTGAGGAGAGCTTCGAAAGAACAACTTTACAATTGAGTGATTTTTACGCAGTGCTATATTTTCTTACTAAATTCTGATAGATTAGTAGAAATACTTATTTGGTTAGTACTACCTGCGAGATGATGATACCCGACCCCATAGTCAAATGAAAATCTCCTGATCTTGATGCCAAACCCTAGTGAAAAACCTCCAAAACTTCTGAATTCAGATACTTTCAATTCCTGTCTACGGAGATGATTATATGCAAATCTGATCTTTAGGTTTTCACTTTTACCGAGAAGAAACTCTCCTGAAAAAATCATATGTCTAAAGAAATTATCAATAGCATTTCCGAGTTCACTATCTTCTTCCGTTTCACCAAATAAATTTGTTTCAGCTACTTGATCTGGATCATCATATCGGATACTCCATTGTTGAAGTTGATGTGCGGTAATCGACCATCTAAAAGGTAGGTGAGTTAGCTTCTTGGTGACTGCTATTTGTATGTCTAGAGGTAGTGCTTCCCGTTGATCATTATATGTGCTAAGTTGTGAACCCAATGACCTAAAAAGTAAACTCCATGTAGTGTTATTCTCTGGATTTACATACATGGTAGATAGGTCGAATGCAATACCGGTAGAACTATAACTTTCAAAATTGGATAATATGAGTTTTGTATTGATTCCGGCATAGATACGATCGTTGATCTTTCTACTCGCTCCGACCACTAGGGCATATTCGGCACCGCTAAACGTACCTTGTTGATTTCCGATTATATCGGATGCAATGAAGTCGCCATAGTTTATATATTGAATCCCACCGTGTAGTGTTAATCCCAGAGAATCTAAAGAATGTCCATAATTAAAAGTGCCATTAGATATTCCGGCAAAGTTGAAGTTATGGCTAAAATGTATCTGCCTATGCATCTCCGAGTTGAGACCGGCGGGATTGAGTATTGCAGTAGCTACATCACGATCTTGGAGTCCTAAAAGTGTTCCTCCTAGCGCATTAATTCTTGCGGAGGAGGGAGAGTTTAAAAACTCATAAATATGTCTTCCTCCACTTACCTGAGCATACAGGGTATGAATGAGAAACGAGACAAAAATGGTAAGTGTATATTTAGATTTCAATATCTAATATTTTTCCTTTTTCTAAAGACCAAAATGTTCTGCAAAGCGACATACTATCGCACCACATTTTTTTCAAGGTATCTCCTTTTTCTGAGTATTCGATAAGTAATCCTATCTCATTGTCTCCGTTGAGAAAATTCCCTTCCCATTGTAGCTGGCCATTATCGTAATATTCTTTAAATGGACCGTTTTCTTCATTGTTTTCAAAGCTTACTTCTTCTTGCAGCTTTCCAGTGGGATAGTATTTCTTGAAGGTTCCTGCCAATACTCCTTCCACATATTGCGTTTCGATATGTAGATTTCCTTGTTTATCATATTCCTTATAGGGACCATCTATATTACCGTTTACATATTGCGCTACGATTTCTTTTTTCCCATTTGGGTGAAATAATATGCGCTGTCCATGTTTTACCCCATCGGTATACTCTTCTTGAAGTGAGATACTATTATCAGCATAATATTTGTATAAAAGTCCTTGTTTCTGATTTTTAGTATCAACGTAGTACATGCTGTCTAGTTGATTATTTTCATTGTATATCTCTACCTTTTGCAAACTATCTTGACAACTACAGAGACACAACAATAAAAGGCTATATATGAGTGCTTTTGAAAACATAGGTGTATAACGGTGAGATGCTTTAACCAATTGTAAATGATATAAATAAAAAAGGCCTAATCTCGAAAAATGCGAAATTAGGCCTAGTTATATACTTAAGTTAAAAACGGCTAGAGGCCATTAGCAAATCTTTCATCTTCTATGTCAGCTCCTTCTTTCAATGCTTGTATGAGTTGGAAGTTGACTTGTGATCTTGCAGCAGTGCTTTGTACTGATCTTAGTTGAGGTATGTTAGTTGCATCTGGAGCTGCATACTTAGTAATGGTCTTTACTAAGTATACGCCATCTTCTCCGATGATTGGTTTAGAAACGTCACCATCATTTTGAGCATAGGCTGCAGCTACAGCACTTGGAGCACCATTTAAGGCGTCAGGACTGGCAGTGATCATTTTTAGATTTTTAATCGTATCTACAGTGGTATTGAAACTTGATGCGATTGAAGCAAGATCTGTTGAGCTTATTTTAGCTGCTATTGCTTCTCCTTTCAACATGTTGGCTACCTTAGTCTCTACCAGATTCATAGCTCTTTCGCCTTTAGGTAAGCCAGCTGGGTATATCGCTTTTAATCCTACAGCAACTGCTTTGTTGTAATAATATTCTTGCGGATTTTGATAGTTGTATACTTCTGGAGAGACATCACCTACATTATTATCGCCATCAAATAACCAAGATACTATATTTTCGCTGGTGATACCTCCACCAAGATTACCGATGATGTAGTCTGATTGTTTTAGTTCAGTTGTGGTTACAGTCGAGAGTGTAGCATCGCTAGCTATAGCTTCTTTTAAAGATGCTAAGTCTCTATTTTCTCCTACTAAGTCTGCTACTCTTGTATTCACAGCCTCTTGTGTTCCTTCAGTTGGTTTGATAGCAGTTCTAGTGAAACCTAATTTAAATTTAGGTTCTCTATTTAAAAACTTTTGATCT
The DNA here is from genome assembly GCA_020629715.1 of Saprospiraceae bacterium. Taxonomy (GTDB): domain Bacteria; phylum Bacteroidota; class Bacteroidia; order Chitinophagales; family Saprospiraceae; genus JAHDGW01. Next base: position 589,187 of record JAHDCU010000001.1, on the reverse strand, counting down.
TCTATGTAAATCAAGTGAATTCCAAACTGAGTTTGCACCTTATAGTAATTACCTTCCTTACCATAGTAAAAACAAGCATCCTTAAATCCAGGAACCATAGTCCCTTGTACAAAATATCCTAGATCACCTCCTTTTGCTGCACTTCCAGGATCTTGACTATTAGCAGTGGCAAGCTCTGCAAAATTTCCGTTGCCAGCTTCAAGCTGAGTTTTCAGACTGTCAATAAGATTATTTGCTTCGATTAGGCTAGTTGGATTAGTTGGGTCTACATTTCTTAGTATATGACTTGCCTTTACTGAATCAGGTACGATAGCTTTATCAGATAGTTTAAAAGTGTTGTAAGCTCCATTTTCTTGGTATGGCCCATATACATCACCTACTTCCATAGAAGCAATTTGATCTTGTATAGATGCTGGTAACTCTTCTGTTTTGTAGTAGTAATTTACATAAGATCCTCCGTTAGATATCGCAAAAATACTATCATTTTGACTGTTCTTGAATTGAGCTGCCAATTCGGTAGCAGTATTTAAGTGAACAGCGGAGTCCGCAGCCGTAGCAGTGATATCAAAAACAATATATTCTCCAACTCTCGTTTCTTCTTTGATCTCATACTCAGACGCATGATCGGCTATATAACTCGATACATCAGCATCTGTGACATCTACGTCACCACCCGCTGAAAAAGGAATTTTAACCATTGCTACATCTGCAGTTAGATTATTATGCTTGTAGTTTTCTTTTACCATCCAAGTTGGAGTATACATGGCTTTTGATACCATTGCATTTAACTTCTCTTGTAATCTTGTCTTTACGATTTGATTTTCTTGTTGCTTCCAGAACTGTCTTTGTTGTTCATTGTCAAAGGTCCCTTCCTCTATTGCAGTTTTGTAAGTATTCAGCACTTGTCTGTTTATCTGTCCAGTTGCACGATCAGCAAAATTTTGTCTGATAATTGGACTAGGATTTGCTCCGAATTGTAGATCCATGAGTTCCTGCGTTGGTACAGACAATCCTAATCCCTCGGCTTCTTCCGTTATGATAGCATCTTCTACAAAATAATCCCAAACTGCATTTTTAATTGCTCCTTGATCTGCCCCAGAACCACTGTAAAGAATACTTTGGGTTCTTTGGAAGTCTCTCATATCAATTTCCTTACCATTGATAGACCCAGCTGAGATACTTACTCCGCCTCTGTTATTTGCACTAGTCATATCCATGAGGATAAATGCAAGTAATGCAAATCCTAGCAGGATTAATACAAACCAAAAGTTCTGTCTGATTTTACCTATTAAAGCCATTATTTTGATGTCTTATTTTATATAATGAGCGAGCTATACATGACCAGCTCCTCTAAAGCCGTGCAAAGGTAGCAGCTTTAGCGAAGTTTTCAAATAATTGACTTTCCGATTGCATTATAATGTATGCCAGCTGAAAGCTCTGTGTATAATGATTGTCCAAAACATCTAAATTCTATAGAATAAATTTATCTGTTATTGATCTCTTTTGGCAGCAGCATCAAGTGCCTCAAAAAATTCTTCTCCAAAAGATTTGATAATCGCTTCCTTTAAAAATTGGTAAAGCGGGACCTGCTCTTTCAAGCCTAAGTCACAAGCTGCGCTGCAGATTTCCCAGCGATTATAACTTAAAGTCCTGAAATTCGTTAAGTTATCTTTTTGTACACGTATTGGATAGAGATGACAACTTTTTGGTTTTTTAAAATCTAATTCTCCTTTTTCATTGGCATATTCAAATGCACAGCGGTTCCAACCTTTTTCATCCTTTATAAGATAGACACAAGCACCGTCCTCATGTAATGGTGTACCTTCTAGCTTAGCAGCATCGAAATATCTCGAGTATCCCTGTAGCTCTAAAAGATTCTTCGATCTCTCCGACAAGTAAGGCCAGATTACTTGCACGTAACTCTTTATCTGCTTAAGTTCTTCTTTATCTAATGGTGCACCATAATCTCCTGCTATACAACAGGCGCCCTTACATACATTGAGGTTGCATTTGAAGTTTTCGCTCACTATATCTTCATTCACCAGTATGTCTTCTATAAGGATCATATGTTGTGGTCAATTGATTTTGTCAAAATTCTTCAAACAGTGAATTTTATGCAATATGCTTAGTATTATTGTGGCAAATTACGAGAGTAAAATTGATATATCAGTAGTAAGGCAAACAATAATTCGTATTCTAATGTAATGTGTACTTATTTGATGACTGCGATTTACATCTTGAGGTTAAATAATAAGTATTGAAGGTGATAAACCATAAGGATAAGAAAACCATTATAGAATAAAGATATCTAGACACCATGGACCCATTAAAGAAAAAATTTGCGGAGAAGGCAGCAGCCCTAAAAAGTGAAATGAAAGCATTTAGTAAAGAGCACGGACATAAGGTCGTGGATGAGGTGAAGCTTTCACAAGTTTTCGGAGGTATGAGAGGAGTGAAAAGTATGATATGGGAAACCTCTCAGTTAGATGCAGAGGAGGGAATTCGTTTTAGAGGTTATTCAATTCCTGAATTGAAGGAGAAATTGCCAAAAGTAGATGGCGGGAAGGAACCACTACCGGAAGGACTTTTCTGGTTGATGCTCGTAGATGAAATTCCTTCTCAGGAAGAGGTGAAATGGTTATCTGCTGAATGGGAAAAAAGAAGTGATGTCCCACAATATGTGTTCGATGCGTTAGATGCTTTGCCAAAAGTTACACATCCGATGGCACAGTTTAGTATTGCAGCAAGTGCATTGCAGACAGAAAGTATTTTTTCTAAAAAATATGCAGAAGGCCTTAATAAGAATGATTATTGGGATGCAACATATGAGGATTCGATGAATCTGATCGCTAAGCTGCCAAGAATAGCAGCATATATATATAGACGCGTATATCATAATGATAAGCATATCGCCCCAGTAAAGGACCAAGACTGGTCTGCTAATTATGCACATATGTTGGGTATAGAAGACGCTGATTTCAAAAGTTTAATGAGATTATATCTCACGATTCATGCTGATCATGAGGGTGGTAATGCATCGGCACATACAGTACATCTTGTAGGTAGTACTTTGAGTGATGCGTACTTATCTTTTGCCGCTGGTATGAATTCTCTAGCTGGTCCCCTACATGGACTAGCCAATCAAGAAGTAATCAAGTGGATATTCGCTATGGTAGATAGTCTTGGAACTACAAAGCCTACGGATGAAGCCATTGAAAAATATATCAACGATACCTTAGCCTCAGGACGGGTAATCCCAGGATACGGCCATGCTGTGTTACGTAAACCTGATCCAAGATTTACGGCACAAAAAGTCTTTGCAGAAGAGTATATCAAAGATGATGACTACGTAAATATTGTATGGCAGCTATTCAACATTGTGCCAAGAGTATTAGGAGCATTAGGAAAGGTCAAAAATCCTTGGCCAAATGTAGATGCTCATTCAGGAGCATTGTTAGTACATTACGGACTTAAAGAGTATAGTTATTATACCGTACTATTTGGAGTCTCCAGAGCATTGGGAGTACTTTCAGCACTGTGTTGGTCTAGAGCACTAGGATTCCCTCTAGAGAGACCGAAGTCAATGACTTACAAGGCAATGAAAGCACTAGTTTAATAATAAGAACCCAAATTTTTTTATAAAAACCAACAATAGACTTTAGGGTATGAATATTCCAAGCGAACTCCGTTATACGAAAGACCACGAATGGGTTAGAGTTGAAGATAACTTTGCTTACGTTGGCATTACAGATTTTGCCCAATCAGAATTAGGAGAGTTAGTTTACGTCGAAGTGGACACCCTAGGCGATGAAGTTAGTGAAGGCGATGTATTTGGTACTGTCGAAGCCGTAAAGACCACATCTGATCTGTTTATGCCGATAGATGGAAAGGTACTTGAATTTAACGATGAATTAAATGAAGATGAGGTGGACAATCCTGGTGCTATCAATGAAGACCCTTACGGCAAAGGTTGGATCGTGAAAATCCTAATTACTAATAAAGATCAAATTGAAGGACTCCTAACTTCTGAGGCATACGCCGAATTAATTTCATAAAAATAATTTCCATACACCATTTTCAATAAGAACTGCATCTTATGTTTAAGCTTGTGAATGCATGGGTGTATAAAGTCTTATTTCTGGTTTGCATTTCTGTAATAACCTATGGATCTCTTGTGGATGGTAATACGGTCAACAGTGTAAATTTTTTTAAATTTTACGGAAGCGATAAAGTAATACATTTTATCATGTATATGTCGCTGACCTTCATAGGCTTGAATGCTATGCGTAAACATGAGTACCGAGTACTGCTATTTTGTATTGCTTACGGCTTCTTGATAGAAATTCTACAATTTTCAAATTTGACAAACCGTAGTTTTGAGATTCTTGATATAATTGCTAATATTAGCGGTGCAATGATAGGTTTCATTGCTTACAATCGATTTAAAAAATAATTTATGTTATCAAATTTAGAGTTTACTACTCCTATGGTGTTAGGTTCCCTCGGGCTCTTAATACTCATAACAGTAGGTCTGATCATTTTCTTCAAGATGAAGTTTAGAAATGCATCTGGTCTATCTGAAAAGTATGCAGGTAATACTGGCTTACAGACACTAGATTCTAGAAGCAAGTATCCAGAAGTCAATGCGTTTTCTCTATCTGGTCCGTTCTTAAGATATGGATTGGTTGCTTCTTTATTTTTAGTATTGGCAGCTATGTCTTGGACTACTTATGAGGAAGAAATTTTTATTCCAGACAATGCTTTGGAGCTAGATGAAGAAATTGAAATAGAACCGCCACGGACAGCAGAGCCGCCTCCACCACCACCACCGCCACCACCACCGGTGATCGAAGAGGTGCCAGAAGAGGAAATAGAGGAAGAGGAAGAGCCTGTATTTGAGGATCAAACGGTAGAAGATGAGACGGTGATCGAAGACCTACCTGAGCCGGTAGAAGATGCACCACCACCTCCACCACCACCTCCTCCACCACCACCAGAAGAGGAAGAGATCTTCAAGAGAGTGGAGCAGATGCCTAGATTCCCAGGTTGTGAAAATGAGGGAAGTGAAAAGGAAAAGGCTAAATGTGCAGAAGAAAAACTTTTGAAGTATCTGTATAAGAATTTGAAATACCCTGCAATCGCCAGAGAAAATGGTGTTGAGGGTACTGTAGTACTCCAGTTCGTCGTCGATAAAGACGGATCAGTAGACGATGTGACTCTCGCAAGGGATATCGGTGCTGGTTGTGGAGAGGCTGCAAGAAAAGTGATCGAATCTATGAATAATATGCCAGAGAAATGGACTCCAGGAAAGCAACGTGGACGTGCCGTAAAGGTATTCTATACGCTACCAGTGAGATTCAAACTTGAAGGATAGTATTGTATTCATCAAAATATACAAAGGTCAATCAATATCTATTGATTGGCCTTTTTTTATGTAATTATAAAAATTTTTAAAATGAAAAAAGTGTTGTTGTAGCCCTTTTATACGTGTTTTTTGTACTCACATTTAGTAGTTCAATTGTTGCACAGGAGATATTTAAACGAGTAGAGCAGATGCCTCGATTTCCAGGATGTGAGCATCTTGATTCAAATCCAGAGAAAGCAAGATGTGCCGAGATGAAATTTCTGAAATACATCTATAAAAATTTGAAGTACCCAAAGGAAGCTAGGGAAAATGGGTTAGAAGGGACTGTAGTTTTGCAATTTGTGGTTGCTGATGATGGTTTTATAGAAGATGTAAATATCTCTCGCGATATAGGAATGGGTTGTGGAGAAGCAGCTATAGAAGTGATAGAATCCATGAATGAGATGGAAGATTTTTGGACTCCTGGAAGACAAAGAGGTAAAACAATTTATTGTTATTATACTATTCCGATTCGCTTTAAAATAGATAATAAAGACTGACAATTAGTAACTCAGTTAAAACCATTAGTCTTGGTATAACTTTACCGTTATAGATTCGTTATTTTAGTACTATGAAATGGAATTATGCTATAGTTTTTATCATTCTGTTTGCTTCTATTATGACTATGCCTGCTTTTGCTCAAAAGCAAAAACCATCGTTGGCTAATCATTACTATGCCTCAGGTGAATATGAAAAAGCTGGGTCACTCTACAAGAGTATCTATGAGGAAAGAAATGGTGCATTCGCTTACTTTAGAAAGTACATTGATTGTCTTTTGGCGCTTAGTGAATACGATAAGGCGGAGAAAGAAATAAGAGAAGAGCTAAAATCTCCTAATGCAGATGTAAGTCTTTATATTTCACTGGGTAATCTACTGGAGCGAAAAGGTGAAACCAAAGCCGCAGAAGAACAATATGCTAATACCATCAAGAATCTCCCCCAACGACAGACTGGCGTTATCAACACAGCTCAAGCGCTAAGAGAATTAGGAAAATTTGATCTTGCTATACGTGTTTACGAAGAAGGGGAGAAAATTTTGGATCGAGAATATGCTTTTGCTTATTATAAAGCCAATCTATACTATCGACTTGGTCAGAAAGATAAGATGATTGAAGAATATCTGAATTATGCCCAGAATGTAGGAAACCGAACGCAAAGCCTAAAGGTCAATTTTCAACGAGTACTCGATGAAGAAGATTACCCTGAGCTCAAAAAGCAGCTGTATGCTAAGATTCAAGAGTATCCAGAGATGCCCATATATACGGAACTATTGCAATGGGTATTCATACAGAGTAAAGATTATCGTAAAGCACTACGGCAAGCGAAAGCAATGTATGTCAAACAGGATGATCAAGGAAATAACATCTACAGACTTGGGCTGACAGCACAGAATGATAAGGACTATAGTACCGCATTACAAGCCTATGAATATTTATTAGAGAATACACCGCGTAATTCTCGTATTCATTTGGATGCTAAGCGCAATCAGCTCAATAGTCTTATAGCTCAGTGGATAGATGATGGTAGCGAGGATCAGGCACAATTGACAACTATAGATTCTATACATCAAGCTTGCTTGGTAGATTATGGTAGCAATTGGCAGACAGCCACTATCATGATGGACTATGCAGAGTTTTTAGTTGTACAAGGTGATAATTTGTCAAGAGGTATAGAAATTTTAAATGAGGTGCTATCTTTTGAAAATAGACTTCAGGAAAAATTATTAGCTGAGTGTAAATTACAACTAGGCGACTACTATTTGATGAACTCTAATATCTGGGATGCTAGCCTCTTATACTCACAAGTTGATAAAGCATTCAAAGAGCAGGAGGTAGGAGAAGAGGCTAGATATAGAAATGCAAGATTATCATTTTTTAATGGAGATTTTGAGTGGGCACAGGCTCAGTATGACGTATTGAAGTCAGCAACGAGTAGATTGATATCTAATGACGCTATAGATCAGTCGGTGTTTATTATGGATAATATGGGGCTAGATACTACAGATGTACCATTACGACTATTCGCAAATGCTGAATTATTAAGTTTTCAGAATAAATATGAAGAGTCATTCTCAAAATTAGACTCTATTGGCCAGGTATTCCCAGATCATAGCTTGCTAGATGATGTGGCATATGTAAAAGCACAACTTTATAAAAAGCAACGTAAGTACGAAGAAGCTAAAAGCCAATACGAATATATCATAGAGAAGTTTCCTGAAGAAATCAGAGCAGATAATGCACTTTTCGAATTAGCAGAATTGGAAGAAAAAAGATTTGAAAATTTAGATCAGGCCAAAACCCTCTATGAGAAACTCTTTTTGGAGTACTCCGACTCCTCTTTAGCTATAGAAAGCCGTAAACGATATAGGATTTTACGTGGTGACGATGTGCAGTAGCTTCTCTTCTAGACACTAAACTTTAGATTCTATTTGACAACTCTTTCTTACCACATATTGTCAAAAAACAATAGTTAGAAACGGATTTGTATCTAGAAATGTAGGTAATGGTTTGTCTTGATGTACTCGGACTAGTACAATTAGATAGTTTATGAAACTTCTATTGAGTTTTTATCATTCCTTGAAGTAATCAAAGTATTACCAGAAAAAGCGAATTTATCTTTGATTGGGAGATCAAAAATACTCCGTTTGAGTTTAATTAGAAATGAATCCAGTACGGTATAATATTACGTTCAATATAGAGCAATCATTCTTTGAAGAATGGTCTAATTGGGTAAATCAATATTTTATCAAGGCGCATATGTCTACCAAAATTTTTACTGGATATAGTATCAATAGATTGATCGGTGGAGATCAAAGGGATGGAGTTAACTATGCGATCCAATTTGTTTGTGATGGTTTAGGATCTTTCCAAAAATTTGCGACTGCCTTTCATCCAGAAATAGAAAAAAATATGAGATCGACCTGTGGAGAGAAAGCAGTAAGTTATGCTTCGCTTATGGAGGTAATCGAGTATAAAAATATAAAACAATCATAGTTATGACTTTTGACTTGACAGAAGAACAATTAGCAGTACAAGAAGCGGCGAGAGAGTTTGCACAGCAGGAACTTTTACCAGGAGTGATAGATCGCGATCGAGATATGAAGTACCCAACTGATCAAGTCAAGAAGATGTCAGAGATGGGTTTCATGGGCATGATGACTTCTTCTCAATATGGTGGCGGAGATATGGATACGATGTCCTATGTGCTGGCTATAGAAGAATTAAGTAAGGTGGATAATTCTTGCTCTGTGATTATGTCTGTAAATAATTCATTAGTCTGCTGGGGGCTTGAGACATATGGTACTGAAGAACAGAAACAGAAATATTTAACAAAAATTGCTACTGGCGAATGGATTGGAGCATTTTGTCTATCAGAACCAGAGGCTGGATCAGATGCGACAAGCCAACGTACGACGGCAATAGATATGGGAGACCACTATCTACTCAATGGTACCAAAAACTGGATAACAAATGGAGGCTCTAGTCGTATACATCTCGTCATAGCACAGACAGATGCTGAAAAAGGGCATAGAGGTATCAACGCATTCATCGTGGATGCTACTTGGGAAGGAGTGGAGATCGGTGCCAAAGAAGATAAGTTAGGTATCAGAAGTTCTGATACACATACGATACTTTATAATGACGTCAAAATCCCCAAAGAAAATAGAATTGGTGAAGATGGTTTTGGATTCAAGTTTGCTATGAAAACACTTTCTGGAGGACGTATCGGTATCGCTGCACAAGCCTTGGGAATTGCAGCTGGAGCATATGAGCTAGCAGTGAAGTATTCTAAGGAAAGAGAAGCTTTTGGAAAAGCAATATCGAAGCATCAGGCTATAGCCTTTAAGTTAGCGGATATGGCAACAGAGATTGAGGCCGCGAGGTTATTAGTCTATCGTGCAGCATGGCTAAAAGATCAAGGTGAGGATTATGCTGGTGCTAGTAGTATGGCTAAATTATATGCGGCAGAAACTGCCATGAAACATACAGTGGAAGCCGTACAGATACATGGTGGATATGGCTTTGTAAAAGAGTATCATGTAGAGCGACTCATGCGTGATGCAAAGATTACACAGATCTACGAGGGTACTTCTGAGATCCAGAAAGTAGTTATTTCAAGAAATATTTTGAAAGGAAAGCTCTACGAGACCATACTTTCAAAATAAGATACGACTTTTAAGTTATGAATTTGGGTAGAAGTTTTCTTATCGGTCGATTATTTGATATACCCGTACGTCTTCATTGGACGATATTCTTGTTGATTCCTTTTATTGCTTTTCAGACAGCGCCTAGTGGATATGCTTGGGATAATGTGCTGTGGTTTACCATATTAGTTATTGGTGTTTTCGGCAGTGTCCTTCTTCATGAATATGGTCATGCACTTACTGCAAGATTTTTGGGTTACTCAACTAGGGATATCATATTATCGCCGATAGGCGGAGTTGCTAGATTGGAAAAATTTCCTAAAAATGCAAAGCATGAATTATGGATAACCATCGCAGGTCCGCTCGTCAATATTGTTCTCGCTATCCTATTTTCCATACTCTTAGTTATACTTTATGGCATAGGCTTTTTACCCTCCAGCGCAGCAGTATCTGAAATAAACAATCCCAATGAGGTTCTTAGAATAATCATGATCACCAATGTTGCACTCTTTTTATTTAATCTGATTCCTGCTTTTCCAATGGATGGTGGACGCATATTACGAGCGACTATAGCACTCATGATAGGTAGGAAAAAGAGTACTCGAATTGCAGTAACAATTGGAAAGATAATGGCTGTACTGTTCGTAATTGCGGGAGTTTATATTGGCTCTACAACTTTGCCTATAATTGGGATATTCATTTTTTTCTCTGCTGGTAATGAGATGAAACAACTTGGACAAGAACATCGACTTAATAAGACTTTGATCAAGTCATTAGTGCAAAAAGAGGTGGTTCGTTTACATATAGGTGATACAGTTGCGATGGCTGTAGAGCGATATCATCAAGGATTACAACGTAACTTTCTCATATATAATTCTTTAGATCATGTTGCTGGAGCTTTGCCCGAGTATTATATCCAAAAAGCTATTCAAACCAAAGAAGAACTCGATAAAAAACTTGGTCAATATATGAGCACGGCATGGACATCAGTCTCAGGTAATTTATCTGCGTTAGAGCTTTTTGAAATCTTCAAAAAACAAGGTAAAGTAATTGCTCAGGTTTTAGATGAACAAGGTAAAGTATTAGGTATTGTTGATAGAGATATACTTGGAAAATTTATAAACAATCATTAGACTTAGATTCGCTGCATTATGTACTTGATTCAATCCACATTATGTGGAAATCTCGTGCATATATACAATTTTATTATACATAATTTTACTCCAAATTAGAACCATAATATGGCAACATTTTCAACTCGCTCTTTTGCTTCTCGACATCTAGGGATCAACAATAAAGAGCTTTCCATGATGCTTGACGAAATTGGGGTAAATAGTCTCGATCAACTTATAGATGAGACCGTTCCACAGACTATTAAATTGAATCAAGATCTTGATCTAAGTCCAGCTCTTTCAGAGTTTGAATATTTAAATAATATCAAACAGATTGCAGCTAAAAATGTGCTTTATAAAAACTTCATAGGGCAAGGATATTATGGTACGATTACTCCATCTGTGATCCTGAGGAATATTTTTGAAAATCCAGGCTGGTATACTCAGTATACACCATATCAGGCAGAGATTGCACAAGGAAGGCTCGAGGCTCTACTCAATTTTCAGACTATGGTGGCTGATCTTACTGGAATGCCTTTGGCCAATGCTTCCTTATTAGATGAAGCCACCGCGGCAGCCGAGGCGATGAGCATGTTTTATGGCATTGTCAACAAAAAGCGAAAGAAGAATCCTGCGAAAAAGATTTTTATAGATCAAGGTGTATTGCAGCAAACGATTGATGTAGTCACGACGAGAGCCTATCCCTTGGATTTAGAAATCGTAATTGGAGATTGGAAAACGATAGTATTAGATGACACTTTCTTTGCAGCCCTATTGCAGTACCCTAATACATATGGAGCAGTAGAGGACTATAGAGGTTTCTGTCAATCAGCTCATAATCATGGATTATTAGTTGGAGTAAGTGCAGATATTTTGAGTTTATCTCTGTTAGAAGCACCTGGAAAGTGGGGTGCGGATGCCGTCTACGGCACTACTCAGCGTCTAGGCATTCCTATGGGATTTGGTGGGCCACATGCCGCTTATTTTGCTACTAAAGAGGATTACAAAAGACAGATACCAGGTAGAGTTATCGGTATCTCAGTAGATCGTCATGGTAATCCAGCTTTGCGTATGGCCTTGCAGACGAGAGAGCAACATATCAAAAGAGAAAAAGCGACATCTAATATTTGTACAGCACAGGCTTTATTGGCTATCATGGCTGGGATGTATGCATGTTACCATGGTAAAGATGGTCTTATAGAAATAGCAACTCGTATACACAGATATGCTCAATTATTGGCGACTACACTGATTAAAATGGGTGCTACTTTGAGGGAGGATTCTTTTTTCGATACGATTACAGTGCAGCTTGATACAGACTCTCTCGAAAACTTAAAAAAGACTGCACTTTCTCATGAGACTAATTTTCACTATGGGCAAGATTACGTTTCTATAAGTATTGATGAGACGCATGATGAAAAAGATATTCAGCATGTATTAGAGATTTTTACCAAGGCGCTGGGCAAAGAATCTCAAGTAGCAGAAGAAATAACAACGCTACAAGTCCCACCACAATTACAACGATCTACAGACTTCATGAGTCATCCCGTTTTCAGTCAGCATCGTACGGAGACGAAAATGATGAGATACATCAAGAGTCTCGAAAATAAAGATTTATCCTTAGTACATGCTATGATTGCATTAGGTAGTTGTACGATGAAGCTCAATGCGGCGACTGAATTGATGCCTGTAAGTTTCGCTGAGTTTGGAGCTTTACACCCTTTTGCTCCTCTTGATCAATGTCAAGGATACCTGCAGGTATTTAAAGAACTAGAAGAAGATCTCTGTAAAATTACTGGATTTACGGCTTGTAGTTTACAACCAAATAGTGGAGCACAGGGAGAGTTTTCAGGATTGTTAGTTATCAAGGCGTACCATGAAAACAATGGAGATCATCATAGAAATATTGCATTGATACCCTCTTCAGCACATGGGACTAATCCAGCTAGTGCTGTTATGATGGGTATGAAAGTCGTCATTGTTAAATGCGATGAAGCAGGTAATATTGATGTAGATGATTTAAAAGAAAAAGTAACTGTTCATAGTGACAATTTAGCGGCACTCATGGTTACATATCCCTCGACTCACGGCGTATTTGAGACCGCCATCCAAGAGATATGTAACCTCGTACATAAGCATGGCGGGATGGTCTATATGGATGGAGCAAATATGAATGCACAAGTAGGACTTACGAGTCCTGCACGTATAGGAGCGGATGTATGTCATCTCAATCTGCACAAGACTTTTGCTATTCCGCATGGAGGTGGCGGGCCTGGTATGGGACCTATATGCTGCAATGATAAATTAAAACCATTTTTGCCAGGCCATTTTCACAAAGACAATGCTAATAGAGCTGTATCCGCTGCCCCATGGGGAAGTGCTAGCATATTACTGATATCTTATGCATATATCAAAATGCTTGGTGCTCAGGGAGTAACGGATGCTTCTAGATATGCTATATTAAATGCCAATTACATCAAATCGAAATTGGAGAATGACTTCTCTGTACTTTATGTTGGCGAAAATGGAAGATCAGCGCATGAGTTGATTATTGACCTGCGGATGTATAAACCTCTAAATATAGGATCTGAAGATGTTGCAAAACGCCTGATCGATTATGGGTTTCATGCCCCTACGATGTCGTTTCCAGTGCCGGGTACGATCATGATCGAACCTACGGAGTCAGAAGATAAAGATGAACTGGATCACTTTTGTGATGCTATGCTTAGTATCAAAAAGGAAATCGATGCTATCGCTACAGGTGATGCACCTGCAGAGAATAATGTCCTGAGCAATGCCCCTCATACAATGGCAGAGATATGCAGTGATCAGTGGCATTATGAATATACTCGTGAGCAAGCGGCATTCCCGATTGCTTATCTGAAAGAGGGTAAGAAATTTTGGCCTACTGTAGCCCGAGTGGATAATGCATATGGTGATCGTAACCTAGTATGTACCTGTCCTCCTATCGAGTCTTATATGACCGATGAAGTGAGCTAATTGTGAAAATATTTGACCGTGGATATTGGATAAGTAAGCATTACTACTATCAGTCATTGGTCCATTACCTTTTGCAGGCTATTCAGTTTAAGAATATAGCCTACTTCAGTGTTTGCAATGCTGGTATTCCTTTCGGAGGTATGTTAGATGATGCTAAGAGTGACGTTTATAATTTGGTACATGATAGGTATCTAATACAATCATATTTGGTCAATTCTAGTAACCAACTTATAGAAATTATTGAGCAGCCGAAGCTCTATTACCCTTTTGTACTTAAGCCCAATATTGGGTTTAAAGGTCATGATGTACATGTTATCAAAAATAGAGACCAACTTTTTAGCGTTTTAGATGACATCGATTTTTCAAAAGAGTGGTTGGCACAGGAGTATGTTGATTATACATGTGAATATTCAATTTTATATAGACGATTACCTTACTCCGATACTGGAGAGGTTAGCTCATTTATTGAAAAAAAATATCCATTTGTGGAGGGTGATGGATCTTCAACAGTTGAGCAGCTTATAGATCAATACAATAACCCATTTATTGATAAAGAATTACTGAAAGAAGAATTAGCCTCTGATCTTAATTACATCCCTTCAGTAGCTGAAAAATATGTATTACATCGTATCGGTAATTATTCTCGAGGATCGAAGTTTTATAGTCTCCAGCATGAGATAGACAAGAGGTTATTAGCAGCTATGAATAGGTTTTATGAAGATTCCAAAGAGCTACACTTTTTCAGAATTGATTGTAAGGCTAACTCCCTAGAAGATCTACGACAAGGTAACTTCAAGATTATGGAACTCAATGGTCTAAAGTCAGAACCATTACATATCTACGACCCCAATTCTACCATGATGGGAAACTATAAGATTATCAAAGATCAATGGAAATTTATCAAAACTATTGTTGATCAATTGAAAGAGCATAGAAAATTGATTTTTCCAAAGACCAGAGAATCTCTACGTGCATTAAGAAATATCAGATCTGCTATAGATTGAAAAGTGTTTGGCAAGATAGGTTTAAAACCTAAATGCCAATGTAGCTGTAAGATCTGTAATATTACTGGAAAGATCTACTTGCTGACTGTTATCTTGAGCATTGACTTGATATAAATAGTATTCCTCATTTTGCTGACGAGATTGTAGTCCTAGATCAAAAGAGAAGCTTCTTTTTTCGATACCTATACCTAGGCCTACAGTAAGATTATCATCAACCGACTCATCAGTATATGGAGACTCATCTAAAGATATACCTGCTCGAAACCTTAGAGCATGATACCCTAGTTCTGTACCTAATCTGATATTCATGACATTGTTCAACTCATCTTCAATCTGTCCGTTTAGTTGAGTTTCGAACTCAGCATCTGCATCACTACTGCGATCACTACTCGTCAGGTTAAATGAGTTGTATGAATAATCAATAAATTCAACATCAGCATTGATAAAACCACGGATAGCCCCAAGCTTATAAATAAAACCAGCACTTGCAATATAGGTCCAAGGTGTAGTCATTCTATAGTCAAAGTTACCATCAGGACTTCTGGATGTATTAGACTCCACTCCATTGGCATCAGTGTAGGTGTAATCAATATTGGTAAAAAAGTTATCACTCAAACCATATACCGTAGGTGTATGCACTGCTGCTCCTAATCTGAAGTTTTGTAGCCCTACGTATTGAATGCCTAGTTTAGCATTAATACCCGCTCCAGAGGTACTTATGTATTCTGTATACGAAAGCCGATCGAAAAAATCAATTTCCTGCAGGTCATCAGATTCGCGGTATGTTTTAGTCGTCTCATAGCTCATTATCGGTATACCAATATTAGCACCGATACTAAACTTGCGATTTATATTTCCTGCCCATCCAAAACTCAATTCATTGATTCGGCCTCGACGAGTGGTTGTTTCTGACTTTGGTACATTTCCGTCATAGTTATCAAAATCTGTAAGGTAAGTGTCTCCATCTCGATCATATAATGCAAATACATCCCAGGCAGGACCTGCTTCGAAGTTATCCAGTTCTGAGGGGAGCAAACCAAATGCCCTTGCCGCCCATCTATCAGTGATCGATCCTTGATTGCTACCGGCTATTCGAAAATCTTGAGAAAAAATTGCTCGTTTATTAATTGCAATACTCCAGTTGCTCGTCGTGAATGCGGAGGCAATGGGTTGATTAGCGAATACTACACCTATATTTCCGAGGCCAAACTGGCTATTTGAATCATCTATGCTAGGGCCGTTGATAAGATTCGCTTCTGAGTTATTAAAATTATAGTTTGGAGAGAACGAAAACTCTGAACGTCTGAATGATGCTAATCCAGCAGGATTAATGCTTATACCTCCAATATCTTCTCCCATGGCCCCAAATGCCCCTGCTAAAGAAGACATTCTCGCTGTAGATAAACCATTATTGAATTGACTATATCGAAGAGCATCGGTAACGGTCTGAGCATGACTGACTAATGAAATCGAAAGTAGAGTGATAGAAAATAAAATATATCTAGGTTTCATAGGAAGTTGATAACTAGTTGTATAAAAAAGGTGGATATTAAAGAGTTCAATATCCACCTGATTTTTTAGTAATTAGTAGAGGTATTTATTCACCTCCTCTTCGTGATGACCTGCTAGATCGTGATGATCCTGATGATCTAGAAGATGATCTACTGTTTGATCTGAAAGAACTGCTGTTGTTTTTTCTTGAAGAAGATCTTGCTGAAGATCTGTTATTTCTTCGAGACGAAGACCCTGTGTTATAAGATCTATTTGATCTATTACTACTGTTAGATCTTACACTTGAGTTACTTCTTGAAGTTCTACTAGACCTTATTGATCTATTGGACCTATTTGATCGGGTGGATGATCTAGCATCTGTTCTACTGTTTCCTGATCGTGTTACCGCAGATCTTGAGTTTGTACTTCTAGATGTAGTACCTCGTACACTTCGGTTTGATCTTGTAGCACCTACACTTGCTCTTTCTGTTGTAGATCGAGCTGCTCTAGATCCTAAAGCTACTCTTCGGTCACCTCTTACAGAATTGTTACGTATTGAGTTTCGATCTCCACGGTTTGGGTTTACAACATTTCCAAAGCTTCGACTACCGAAATAGGTTCCGTTTACACTACCTACATTGTTGCCAGCTCGGTTATTATTGATAATAACTGTATTGTTCCCGATGAAACCAGGACAACCTGATGCATAAGCTCCTCCAGCCCATCCGTTAGAGACAAATGTGGTAGTATATCCCCAGTAAGGGTTACCCCAGTTACTCCATCTGTTGTTCCATCGATTCCATCTGTTGTACCTATTGAAAGGTCTTACCCAGATAGGTCTTCCGATAGATACTCCGAAGTATGGATTGCCAAAACTTGCAAATGCAAAGCTGTTATTTACAAAATATGGATCATTCCAAGCATTTACAAAAAATGGATCATAGTAACCTCTAGCTGCCCATCTATTGACTCTAGAGAATCTTCTCATTCTCGTGGCATAGTTTACGTCAAACTCATCGTAGTATGTATAATAGTCATCATCAAACTCACTATCATAATCATCGTAATCATCAAAGTCTTCGTCATAATAATCATTGTCATCATAATCATATGAGTTAAACTCATCTGCATCATAATAGTGATCATCATACTGAGCTGTCATACTGGTGCTTAGAAGCATCGACAAGAATGCTAAACTTAGCCATGTGAATTTTAATTTTTTCATAGTGATATGTTTTAAAGTCGCAATCAAAACAGAATCTTTATTATTCTCAAGTTATTAAAAATCAATCGGTTAATTGGTTAAGAAGAATTTAATTATGTCTTTTGGACTTGTTAATATTCTTAAGGTTTACTTTAAAACCTTTGCTACTTAGACGTAATCTCTGAATTAATGGTTCTATTTTTACAGATCTTAGCGCATTTTTAACTAAAAATGGCTAAATATTTCTTCAAAACTACCTGTGTAACAGATCTTTGAGGAAAAATTGTGATGATGTGCTGTTAAGTATATGAAGGCATATCTAAAGTAAAAAATATAAAAATGGCTAAAGCAATAACCACTCGTGAAGAAAATTATAGTCAGTGGTATAATGATATCGTCAGAAAGGCGGGATTGGCAGATCACTCAGCTGTACGTGGATGTATGGTTATAAAACCATTAGGATTTGCTATTTGGGAAAATATGAAATCCCAATTAGACTCTATGTTCAAAGATACTGGACATGTCAATGCTTATTTTCCACTTTTTATACCTAAGAGTTTTTTGAGTAAGGAAGCTGATCACGTAGAGGGTTTTGCTAAAGAATGCGCCGTGGTGACACATCATAGATTGATGAATAACCCAGATGGAAGTGGTGTAGTAGTAGACCCTTCTGCAAAGCTAGAAGAAGAGCTTATTGTACGACCTACTAGCGAAACTATCATTTGGAATACGTATAAAGATTGGATTCAGTCCTATAGAGATCTACCACTTTTAATCAACCAATGGGCCAATGTGGTACGGTGGGAAATGAGGACTCGACCATTTTTGCGTACCGCAGAATTTTTATGGCAGGAAGGTCATACCGCCCATGCTACACGAGATGAAGCATTAGCAGAAGCAAGGCTTATACATGAAGTCTATGCAAGATTTGCAGAAGATTATATGGCTATGCCAGTCATCAAGGGAGCAAAATCTGCCAATGAGAGATTTGCAGGTGCAGAAGAGACTTTTACCATAGAAGCTCTAATGCAAGATGGTAAAGCACTGCAGGCAGGAACTTCTCACTTTTTAGGTCAGAATTTTGCCAAAGCTTTTGATGTTAAGTTTTTGAATGAAAATAATAAAGAAGAGCATGTATGGGCTACCTCCTGGGGAGTATCAACTCGTCTCGTTGGCGGTCTCGTGATGAGTCACTCCGATGATGATGGTCTTGTAATACCGCCACGACTTGCACCTACACAGGTAGTCATCGTACCTATACCAAAGCCTCTACCCGAGATCATGGAAAAAGCTGATGAGATCGCTGCGGCGCTTAAGGCAAGAGGGATACGGGTCAAAATCGATAAAGATGCTAAAAAGAGACCAGGGTTTAAATTTGCACAATATGAGTTAGAAGGAGTACCAGTGAGATTGGGCCTCGGAAAACGAGATCTGGCAAATGGTACCATAGAAGTAGCCAGGAGAGATACTAAAGAAAAAACTTCGATAGAAATAGCTGGAGTAGATAGATATGTTGAGCAATTACTAGTAGAGATTCAAAATGGACTTCTCCAAAAAGCAAAAGACTATCGTACAGAGCATACCACCGAAGTCGATAGTATGGACGACTTTAAAGGTACTTTAGATGAGAAAGGTGGCTTCGTATCAGCGCATTGGGATGGTACTTCAGAGTCTGAACTTAAGATAAAAGAGATGACAAAGGCTACTATACGATGTATACCTAATGATTTTAAAGAAGAGGCGGGATCTTGTATCCTTACTGGAAAGCCTTCAGCAGGTAGAGTACTATTTGCTAAAGCATATTAATTTTACAAAAAACTAGAAAAGCACAAAGCATGTCATTCGAAATAGAAGGAAAAGTTCATAAAATATTTGATACCGAAAAGAAAACTGAAACATTCCAAGCTCGAGAGTTTGTGATAGAAACAGAAGGTCAGTACCCACAATATGTTAAGTTTCAGCTTACTCAGGATCGTTGTCAGATCGTAGATGAAGTCAATACGGGCGATATGATCAAGGTGTATTTTGATCTAAGAGGTCGAGAATGGAATGAAAAATATTTCACTAATCTCAATGCTTGGAGAGTAGAGGCAGTAAGTGCAGAAGCTAAGGCTCCCGAGGCTGGCGGCAGTGATTTTCCATCTCAAGAGTACCCAGCTGCAGACTCTACAGACTCTACTACCAATGCGGATTTTGATGATCTACCGTTTTAGCATAATTATATTATTTAATTTACTTTTTCAGTGGTCACTTTATGCTCAGGTGATTTCTGATTTTCATCAAAAATATAGTGATGACCCTTTTTCCTGGGATATCTATACAGATGATCAAGAGGATGAAGATGATCCCAAAATATCTCTAGAGCTCAACTCTGTAGCGATCGATGATCTTTATTTATGGGATATCCGTACGGATGATTATGGGGATGGTGAGATAAGAAGAAAGTGGAGAGAAAAAGATGATCTATGGCAAATCAATTATGAGGGTAGCTTGATCACTGCAAGGCTCAAATGGAGAGGCGATTATTCTCAATGGTCGCTGCAGCATGATGGAATTACTTATACCTTGCGGAAAAATCGTAGAAGTAAGGAGGGATGGACATTATCAAATAATAAAAAAGCGATCATCCATTATTATGGAGATCGCTTTGATCAGTATGCTGATGTTTATCTTGAGTATGAAGAAGAAGTATATGAAGACTTCATAGAGAATTTTGCTCTTCCTTTGTTTTCTTCATTCTTAGTATTTTATCATGAATACATTATAGACCAAGTTCGTTGATCAATTGATCGGCATGTTCCTTGGTTTTTACTTTATCGATGATAGAGATAATTGTCCCTGTCTCATTTACAACAAATGTGGTTCTGTGAACACCTATAATTTCTCTACCCATAAATTTTTTAGGACCCCATACGCCGAATGCATGGATAACCTCTTTTTCAGTATCTGCTAATAAATCATATTGGAATTCATATTTTTCAATGAATTTGTTGTGCTTTTTAACATTATCTGGGCTTACTCCAAAAATTTTGATATCGTTTTTTTCGAACGTTCTATATTTGTCTCTTATACTACAGGCCTCCTTTGTACAACCAGGAGAATCATCTTTCGGATAAAAAAATAATACGTATTTAGACCCTTCTAAGGTTTTATTAGTGACTTCCTTTTCGTTCTGATCTTGTGCAGAGAAATGAGGAACTTTGTCTCCAACTTTTAGATGTGATATACCCATAGTGGTTTGCTTTAAATTACTATGGAAACGTACATGTCTAGGATATGTTCAATAATCAAAAACTTATAATCCGCTCAGTGGTATTATCTCTGTCATCTGTGGCCACTATTCGTAATTGATTTGATTTTTTGAGTTTCAATTGACCAAGATCTATCTTGAGTATCTGTGTCATACTTTTATAAGCACCTGGTACCCATATATCATTGATATAACAATCATAGTCTATAGATCTTGCGATGCCCTTAGTGGGGTAGTTGTCGCTTAGTTTGAGTTTGATCAGTTCATTTTTGCGCCAAGTATTTTTCTTTAGGGTTAAAATAGTTGGAGCTATTGTATCCAATGCTAGATGATAAGATCCAAATTCATCAATACGACAACTAAGGACGTGATCTTCTATTTCACCGCCATAACTTACCCCTTTATCGCTATTGACGAGAATGATTTTATCTATTTCGCGAAATGAAAGAGGTATACTCATGGTCAATGAAGCATACTTGAGTAGCGGTATATTATTTTTACCAATCTCCAGGTTATTTTGTTCTAGATTAATGGGATCTTGGTTAAAAGTGTATTGGATTCTTTCTTTTTTGATCAGTGCTTTTTGAGGGATTTTGAGTTGAAAACTTGGAGTGGAGATTAGATTTTCTTGATCGTAGTGAAGTAATATATTATATGGTTTAGAGCTTATTTCTTTCATATTCTCGCTTCTTTTGATCCAGATATTTCGAGAGGTAGTATTTTTCTCATAATCTTCCAGGACCAAGGTGACCTTTTGATACTTATCTTTGTAAAGAGGAATAATACCTTTGTTCCTCTTATGGTTTCTGATTATAGATATGTCTACATTAGGTAGTACATAGCATTGATAGAGAGTAATATTTTTATCTTTTTTAAATTGATAGTCCGTTATACCTTTTATTTGGCTGCTTTCGTCGAATGAAAAGCTATCTAGCGCCGCTTGGTAGGCAAGCTTATCATCTACAAAAACTTTGATCGAATGAATACCATTTTTATTAGATGCACCATCCATACTATCATGTCCATTAAATGCCAAACCAACTCTCCATGCTCCTATGCTTATGCTATCTTGCCGCTTAGATATCGCAGCTCTCTCTAGGATCTGGCCATCAGGATCTAGGCTATTGATGTATAAGTGAGATATAACTGGTGCTTTGCTATCTCTGGGTTTTATATTGTGTAAAAAAGGATTGATTGGTTTTTCGGATATGGTATTTCTAATCTCAAAGTGTAAGTGTGGTCCGTATGATCTTCCTTCATTTCCCATCAGAGCGATAAATTCACCTTGTTTGACAGCAATGATCATGGTATCCAATGAAATATCTAATCTGTAAGATTGAGCATTACGCTGTTGGCTCAATAAATATGCCTCAATTTTTGCATTAAATTTTTTGACATGCGCATATACGGTGGTCAATCCATTAGGATGATCGATATATAGTGCCCTACCATACCCACCATATTCGATTTTGATTCTTGATACTTTTCCACTGGCAGCCGCTCTGATGGTGTCGCCTGAACTACCGTTCGAACTTTTTATATCTATGCCGCTATGAAAATGATTTCCTCGGAGTTCACCAAATGAACCTGCAAGCACCAATTTATGATCCACAGGTGAGATGAAATAATCTCCTTGAGCCACCAAGTCTTGTACCATCATCAATGACAACAAAAGAATAGCAAAATGTAAGGCCTTTAGCCTAGTATTATCAGTTAAAAACAAATTGTTAATGTTTCTAATTTTTAAATATTAATTATTTAGCAAATGTATAATATATTAATAATCAATTGTATGAATTTGATATTTCTTTAACAACCAGATTGGTTTTGGTCTATTTTGGTTAAATAAGATCTAATCAAGCCATTAGCATTGAATTAAAGAATAAAGCGTCTTTTCTTGTATATATCCTACTCAAATTAATAAGATTTGGTGGCTTCAAAAGATTGATAATCATTAACTCGCAATCAATGCATTTTCTGGATCTCGCGAAGCCACCGTTTTCTAGATCTTACCCATAACGAGGAGAACTCTAGATTAAGTTGCATCATGCCGAACATATTGTCAAACTTACTGTTATTTTTGCAGTCTTAAAGCCCAATAAAAACTGAGCAATGAGTAAAGAGAGATTAATATATCTAGACAACAATGCCACTACGCCCACTGATCCACGAGTAGTAGACGCCATGTTGCCGTTCTTTCATGAGATCCCTGGTAATGCAGCTAGTAGAAATCACCCTTTCGGTTGGAAAGCGGAAGAAGCAGTGGACTACGCCAGAGAGCAAATAGCCAATTTATTATCAGTAGATAGTAAAGAAATTATATTCACATCTGGTGCTACGGAGTCTGATAACCTTGCGATCAAAGGTGTATTTGAAATGTATGCACGTAAGGGGAATCATATCATCACGCTAAAAACGGAGCATAAAGCAGTATTAGATGCTTGTAAAAAGGTCGAAAAACTAGGAGGACAAGTCACTTATCTAGATGTCAATAGAGAAGGCCTCGTTGATCTAAACGAGCTAGAGGCAGCGATTACAGATAGGACTATATTAGTCAGTGTGATGTGGGCTAATAACGAAACGGGAGTGATACAACCGATGAAGGAGATTGGTGAGATATGCGCCAAGCATGGGGTATTATTTATGAGTGATGCAACGCAGGCTGTAGGTAAGATTCCAGTAAATCCTAAAGAAACAGGAGTGCATTTAATGGCCTTTACAGGACATAAAATGTATGGTCCAAAAGGTGTAGGCGCTCTGTTTGTAAATAGAAAAAATCCTAGAGTAAAGGTGACTGCCCAGATGGACGGCGGTGGTCATGAAAGAGGAATGAGATCAGGAACACTCAATGTACCTGGAATAGTAGGTCTTGGTAAAGCGGCTGAAATCGCTGCGAAAGAAATGCATAGTGATAATGAGAGACTTTCAAAACTTAGAGATAAGCTAGAGAAAGCTCTAATGGAGAATCTTGAAGAAGTGTATATCAACGGAAGCGTAGAGCATAGAATGCCTCATGTGACCAACCTTAGTTTCAAGCATGTTGAAGGTGAAGGACTTATGATGACTTTCAATCAAAATATTGCTGTGTCATCAGGATCAGCTTGTACATCGGCAAGTTTGGAACCATCTTATGTTCTGATTGCTTTGGGCTTAGGAGATGACTTAGCACATAGTTCTATTCGTTTCAGTCTTGGTAGATTTACCAAAGAAGAAGATGTAGACTATGCCATAGATGCACTAACTAATGGAGTGCAACATATGAGAAATTTAAGCCCAATATGGGAAATGTATAAGGAAGGTGTAGATCTAGACGCTGTTGAGTGGTCAGAACACTAAAATAAATAGACAAGGAACCAAGTATTGGTCCATTGTGTTATAAATTTGAATAATAAAAGCAATTACAAAAATGGCATATTCAGAAAAAGTAATAGAACATTTTAAGCATCCTAAGAATGTAGGAACGCTTGATAAGTCAAGTAAAAACGTGGGCACAGGTCTAGTTGGAGCACCAGAATGTGGTGATGTCATGAGATTGCAGATAGAAGTGGATGAAGCTACTGGTAAAATCAATGATGCGAAATTTAAAACTTTTGGATGTGGATCTGCAATCGCCTCATCTTCGCTCGCAACCGAATGGCTGAAAGGAAAAACCCTAGATCAGGCAGAGGCCATTGATAATATGGATATTGTAGAAGAGTTGGCATTACCACCAGTAAAAATACACTGTAGTGTATTGGCAGAAGATGCTATCAAAAGCGCTATAGCCGATTATAAAGAAAAGAATAAGTAGGATGCTTTTTGTAGCTGATAGTGCCAAAGCGAAAATTACTGAACTCATGACTGCCAAGTCATTGGATGATAACTACTTCGTAAGAGTTTCTGTGACAAGTGGTGGATGTTCTGGTCTGAGTTATTCTATGGATTTTGATAATAGCGCTCAAGAAAACGATCAAGTTTTTGAGGATAATGATATCAAAGTAGTCACTGATCTAAAGAGCTTTCTTTATCTATGTAACACGACCTTGGAGTTTACAGGTGGCCTTGATGGTAAAGGTTTTTACTTCAATAACCCTAATGCGAGCCGGACTTGTGGATGTGGTGAGAGCTTTGCTGTGTAGAGAAATTAAATACAAGTAAAAATTATAAAAGGGGCAATCATAATTAATATGATTGCCCCTTTGTCATAGAATTTATAAATTAGACAATTACATCTTCCTTATACTCCCTCCAGAATACTTCCCCGCATCTAGTTTAGTATTTTCGGGTTCGCCTTTATACTTGATACTCCCGCCACTACTTGCATTAGCAGTGATCGATTTAGTAGCCCATACTTTGGCACTTGCTCCCGAGCTAGCGTCTACATCTACGTTATCTGATGCCAATGAGGTTGCTTTATAAGTGGCGCCAGAGCTCACATCGATATATTGTTCTTTACAATGTCCTGATAGTTTAGCAGTAGCTCCTGAGCTAACATTTACTTTCAATTTAGAACATTCTACCGCTACTTTTGCCGTTGCTCCCGAGCTGACATCTATGTCTAGTTCAGTGCTATTTATGTGATCTACGCTTTTAAGCGTTGCACCAGCAGAGGCATCTATTTGATTTACTCCATCGTGATATAAGACAATGCTAGCTTTTGTTTTATTACCCCAACCCCATTTTTGTTTTACTTTGAGGTGAAGTACATCTCCTTTGACTTCGGTGATGATGTTTTCTATATCACCTTTTATCATCTCTATTTCGACCATATTTTGATCTGAATTGACCAGCTCGACTTTAAGATTGCCTGAGACTTTTATTCCACTAAAATCATTGAAGTTTCTACTTTGACCTATCAGAATGAGACTAGAGAATAGGAATATTAAGGATAACACTGATTTGATTTGATTCATAGTTTGGTATTTTAAGTTTATTGGTTTAAGTGTCTATAATAAATAAGACGACAATAAATTGGCTATGGTTGCATGGCATGTAATTATATAACGGAAAAATGAGTTTTCAACCTATGAATAGGTTCATATTTTATTTGATGTTACAAAATAAGTGAGAGTTTAATTCTAAGGAAAAATGAGCTTTCTAATATTGATTTAGTGCGGTATTGACTATTTTACAATATGAAACGTTGTATTACATTATTCAGCACTTTTGGAATTATAGAATTGATCCTTGTCTTGGGATTTAATCTACCTGTCATTCAGGCACAACATGATTGTGGCACTCATTCTTATCGATCTGATTGGCTCAAAAAATATCAGGCACAGCCTCAGGCATTTGAAACCAGATCAAATGTGACATTATATGTTCCTATTTCTATACATTTTGTAGGTAATGACGATGGCTCGGCATTTTATGGAGAAACGCAATTGCAAAAAGCACTATGTACCCTCAATGAAGACTTTATAGATGCCGAGATACAATTTTATATCGAAGGGCCGATACATTATATCAATAGTAGTAAATGGAATGAACATGAAAATGTAGTGCAAGGTGCTGAGATGATGTTTGCAAATAATATCGAAAATACGCTCAATAATTATATCGTAAGTAATCCGGCAGGCAACTGTGGTTATAATCTTCCATATGCGGGTATTGCGCTATCACAAAATTGTATGGATCCTAGTGACCATACGTGGGCACATGAAATTGGTCATGCGCTATCCTTGCCACATCCATTTTTAGGATGGGAGGGTGGAATAGGGCATGATGGTACCATTCCTCATAGTTATGATGATCCTGCTCCAGAGTATGTCTTGTATGACTATACCTTTTTTAAGGATACGCTGATACTAGATACCATGATTATAGATACGGCTATCGTCGAGTTATTAGATGGATCCAATTGTGCTATCGCGGCGGATGGTTTCTGTGATACGAAGGCTGATTATTTACGGTCGAGATGGCCATGTGACACCTCAACAGGATTGAGCAATACTGAGCAAACTGATCCAACTGGAGCAAAATTTTATAGTGATGCTACGCTTATTATGTCTTATGCTAATGATATATGTGCTTCCAGATTTTCAGAAGAGCAGATTGGAGCTATGAAAGCTAACTTGATAGACGAAAAATCAGAGCTTTTAGAAAATCAAGATTCTCCAGGTTTTCTTACAAATCAAGGGTCAGTCCCTGAGTATCCTCTAGATGATCAATCGGTATATTATAGAGAAATAGAATTAGATTGGTCAAGTGCCGAAAATGCGACTCATTATTTGGTACAAGTAAATCTGGCATCGGGAGGATTTCTTACTATTCTCGATACTATCGTAAGTGATGATGCAGTGGTCTTGCCTGTGTTGGATATTGATGAGCAATATTATTGGAGAGTGATGCCTTTTGGTCATACAGAGTTTTGTGGAGACTGGTCACTGGAAGGAAGTTTTGTAACCTCGGACGTATCTCATAGTGGGGACTTGTCATCTAGGAGTATCGAAATATTTCCAAATCCAAGTTCAAATATTATCAATATAAATCTAGATGATAAGGTTAATCTCTCTAGCGTAAAGCTATATTCCTTAACTGGAGCAGAGGTCGATATTATACCATCTTTGAATAATTCATCCTTGACCATAGACGTGAGTGCTTATGATGATGGAATGTATTTTTTAGAGCTTGTCGATGAGTACGGAGTACATACTTCACACAGGGTATTAATTATGGATTAGATTAAGTTTCAAGACAATATTCTTAATGGATACTGATCATAAAAAAACGCTAGCTTCGGCTAAATCAGAGCACAAGGAAATAATGCATCGATTGTATCATTGGAAACAGTTGGGAAAAGATAGATATCATGAAATTGGAGTTGCAAACATCCATCAAGCGGTATTTGAGAATACAGATTGTATATCTTGCCACAATTGCTGTAATAGCTCTCCACCTTTGATTACGCCGAGTGATATCAAAAGACTTTCAGCTCATTTGGGTATTTCTAAAAAGGCATTTATTCGAAAATATATACTGGAGGATTTTAATGGAGAGCAAAGTTTCAATAAAGTTCCATGCCATTTTTTACATACAAATGGTACATGTAATGTGTATGAATTACGACCTGATGCTTGTCGCAGATTTCCTCATACTGATGAAGAGGATTATTTTAAAAGACCAAAGTTAAATACTGCGAATACTCAGGTATGCCCTGCTGCATATAAGATCTATAAGCGTCTAGAATCAATCATATCCCATTAGAACTTTATTATTCTATTTGTTGGACTGTTGAAGGTTTAGCTATTTCGTAGAGGCGGAGCTGCTCGGGATCATTAGGTAGCGTAATTTTTTCTATAAACTTCATGCCTAGCTTTTCGATGAGGGACTGAGAGGCATAGTTATTATCAGTAGTAATAGCTCTTACTATAGATAATCCAAACTGCTCCCAAGCTAGGTTCAGTATCTTTTGTGAAGCCTCATACGCATAGCCTTTGCAATGGTATTGTGGTAACAACGCAAAACCGATATCGACACCATCTAGTCCATCTCTATCATAGAGTCCGCATGTACCTAAGGGCTGCTTACTGTCTTTAGAAATTAACGTAAAGTTTCCATAACCTAAACGATATAGTTGAGGGGTCATTCTTTCCTCAATGTATGCTTTGGCCTGTTCAATGGAGTGTATATTTCGATCACCTATATACTTGATCCAACCAGGACTATTAAGTAACTCTAGAATAAAGCCTGCATCTTGGTCTCCTGTAGGCCTGAGAAGCAATCGAGATGTTTCAAACCTTAAGTTGTTGAATTTCAATATTTAGGACTTACTGTACTTCTTGATAGCCTCTCTGATTTGTTCACGTCTATTTTCTGGAGATGGGTGGCTACTATTGAAATCATTTCCTCTCGATCCTCCACTTGCTTCTTCTAGTATATCCATGACACCGATGAGCTCCTCAGGATTATATCCTGATTCCATCATGAGTCTTACTCCCCAGTCATCAGATTCAAGTTCTTGATCACGACCATATTTCATACTACCCATCTGACCTATCACATTGGCCACTTGAGCCATAGACATATCTCCGCCACTACCGATCATTACACTATTGATCAGACCTTGTATAAAGGTGCCTCGTTGCATACGTACGGCACTATGTCGATGGAGCACATGCCCTATCTCATGGCCTAATACTCCAGCTAATTGGTCAATATTTTCAAGCCTGTTATACAGAGCAGACGTAATAAAACATTGTCCGCCTGGTAATGCAAATGCATTTACAGTTCGGTCATCATTCAATAGATGAAAATCAAAAGGATAAGGAGAGGTGCCAGCTACTGTTGATCTTACTAATTTTTTACCCACATCATCTACCATTTGCTGTGCTCGTTGATCGGGATGTAGTCCACCATGCTGTTGTACCATTTGAGGAGCTGATTGTAGGCCAAGGGCTATCTCTTCATCCATAGTCCAAGAGATACGTTGCATTTCACCAGTGACGGGATTTTCTTGTGTTGACCCTAGATACTTTATGGTATGATATCCAGCCATCACAAGACCTATGATCAAAAATATTTTGAATCTACCTGTACCAGCAGATCTACCTCTACGCTGTTGAGGAATACCGCCATATGGATTAGAGTTACGTCTTCTGTACATGATTTTGTATTATACTTTTGATCAATGACTGATGTCTCTAGGTGCTAAGTTGAAAAATCAAAGTGGCTAACATAAAAACAAATGCTACCCGTATAGAATAATCAATATCTGGAATAAGCTTCACAATAAAGCATACAACCACTACAGGTATACAGGCTATAGCAATACTGAGTATTGGATAGGCGATGATTTGTAATATCATCATGGCTAAGTTGCTTATTCCCCAGCCATCGGGTAATACAAATGGATTGAGAAAATATGATATGATCATCATAAGCACTACAAGTACCCAACTGCTTTTATCCGTACGAAAGTCCATCATAGTCCCAAATTAAATAAAATAGGACAAATATCTATAGACATTAACTAATCCGCTGTTCTGACAGTAGTAGTTTCATTGATCCAGCACCGTACTTTAAAGCTTCCTCCAACTTTCACATCTGGTCTAAAAAATACATCCTCTTTAGAAGGCATATATTGTTTGTATGTTGCAATCCATTTATTAGCCTCAGTACTTACAGAAGGATCTATTTTTTTGGCATATTCAAATTTATCTATAGCTGGCCAAGTCACGATTTGACTATCCCAACCTGTACCTGGACCACATAATGGCCCACTAGAAGCATATAGTTTTCCGATTAAAATAAAGGGCTCGCCCCATGCTGGTTTTTGTTCTGCGGCTTGACGAGCATAGTTTCTAGCCTTAGGAAAGTTTTTGATATCACCATAGTATATTTTTGCGATGACTAATAAAAACTTGGCTTTCTTCTCAGGGTCATCACTATTGTTTACATAATTTTCAAAGTGATCTATGGCCTTAGTATAGTTTCCAGCATTATATGCATCATAGGCCTGTCTTAGTTCTCCAGGTGCTGGTGGCGGAGTATAGCAGGTATTGTCTTTTGCATATTTAACGGAGGCAAGGTCCGTACTAGAGAAGTCACAATCTCCTCTGACAAGTCGTCTATAAACTAGGTTGATTGTTTCACAATTTGTACTATCTGCTTGAAATACAGGAATGTATTTTTTGCTGTAGTAGTCACAATCATAGAATCCATCGACACCTTCTAGCGCTTCAAGTCTGGCAGGGGCATATGCATTAATAATTTTCCAGGCTTCACATTCTTTACCCTTGCAGTTATTATTACCGTATTCTATAGCATCCCATAGTTTGGTCACATATGTTTGTGCCTCCACAGTATCTACAGATCCATCAATAAATCCATCATAGATCAATTTGGTAAAAGGATTGATGATAAAATAATCAGCTTTTTCTCCTTTCATATCTATCGCTGTTTCAAAAAGAGTGGTGATATCTCGTGGAGTGGTACTCGTATAAAAGCTATAATAGTAATCAAATGCCTTGCGCTCTATTACATAGGCTCTATCTTCAGGATAGCATTCAATACGTTTATCATAAATGCTCATGATAGTATCCTGATAATTTTGCTTTAGAGTATTATCCTCGGTTGCAGCATGAAGGGCTTTATAAATTGCGACTCCATCATCAAATTGGTATTTGATTTTACCATTCGCGCTAGGAGCATTATAAAATGCTTTTTTCCAAATGGGTAGTGCTTCTTCATATTCTTTGGCCTTTACGAAATCTCGATAGATCACATATGCTGTTTCTATATCATCACGTAGTGGATAGCTAAGTTCTGATATCACCATACAATTAGATTTATTGATGCTGACTTCAACCGGATCAATCTCTGTGGTATTGATATCTGGTGCATTTGAGTTTATTTTCTCAGCTAGCTTGGGTCCACCACAGCTAAAGCAGATAAGGGCGAGTAGGATATATGTGAGGAAGTTTTTCATAATTAAAGCTTTTCAATAAGATGCAAAAAAAAGCCGCTTTGGTGAGAAAGCGGCTTTTTATAAAATATTTTCTAATTACTTGTATCTAACTTTAACGGTTTCACCGATCCAACATCCCACTTTAGCGGTCTGCCCAGCTTTTACACCTCTCATAAATCCTTCTGATTGATCAGGCATTGATGATCGGTACTTTGACACTCTTTCACTAGCTTCTTGTGCTACCTCAGGGTCTATACTTTTAGCATAGTTATATTTTTCTACTGCTGCCAGTATCGCAAGACGTTGGTTCCAAGAGTCGCCGCAGTTACGAGCACTCTGGCCATACATATCTCCAATTAGCATATATGGACGTCCCCAACCTGGTCGTTTTTTAGCTGCTTCTCGGGCATTTTTTCTTGCTTCACTATATTTTTTCAATTTTCTAAAAAGTATAGAAGCCATTGAAAATTGATATCCTGCTTGCTTTGATGCATCAGGCTCATTTGATATAGCTTCTTTGTACTTATTGATAGCTCCTTGGTAATCTCCAGCATCATACAGTTTTTTAGCTGCTACACCAGGATTATTTGCTTCAAACTCTGCCTGTCGCTGTGCATTTTCTTGAGCGGCCCAAGTTTCATATATTTTCTTACTTGACATGACCATTGGATCAGTTTCTGCACATCCTCTTGCTTTGAGTACATTATATACTGTTTTATTGAGCTTAGGATCAGTAGGATTGGCATCTAACTCAGGCTTGTACTTTGCCTTGAAGTAATCACAATCAAATATATCTGTCTCTATTTTAGAATAGGTACCTTTTGCGGATTGCCAAGCTTGCTCATAATAGAGCGCATATTTTTCATCATTTACGATATGATGTTCTGCAATAGCTTCTAGTCTTTGGTATAGATCTAGGGCTTCTTCTTTACTTATCAGGTCTTTTTCAAATTGATAAACAACTATGCTAGCAATAGGAGCAAATACTACATATTCACTTTCTAATCCTGCTTTCATAATAGAAGATTTGAGCACATCTAGATTGTCACTATACAAGCTATTTAGCGAGTAAAACATATCATAACCTTGACGTCCTCTTGCTTTACCTATCTTCACTTGATAACACTCATCTGTACTACACTTTAGTGCAATACTTTTACTTTCGTAGCAAGCAACAGCTGCATCATAAAGATCAATAATCTGTTTTTTAAGATCTGCTTTTTTAGCTTCATCAGTTTCTTTACCGAGCTGGTATTTAAGAATCTCTATACCATCAGTATAGTGGGATGATCTCTTACCATCTGCCGCGGGAGCTAGTTTATAAGCCGTTTGCCAGTTTTCAAAAGCTAAAGCATAATCTTTAGCCTTGAGAGCATCTCTATACACTACGTGGGCGGTTTCAGCTTCATCTTTGTTAGGTGAATCTACCCAAGATTCACATTGTGCAGTGATGTCGGCAGACATCCAAGTAGCGAATAATAATACAGCTACAAATTTTAAATTCAATTTCATGTTTAGTCGTATTTTCTCTTAATGAACCACTCATCATCGTTAAATGTGAATGAGAAATTAATGGTTGCAAATGACTCCTGTATAGGACTGCCTTTACCTCTACGACCAAATTCTACGCCAAGATTGGCATGAGAAACTTTTCGTTGATATATAAATGGCAATCCAAATCCGAAGCTTGCTCCGTAATTCGTAATTTGATCTTGTTCAGCAATTCGTGGATCTGTACCATAGTATAGACCCCATCTGTAGTATACTCGTTTAAAGTAACTTGTAAAAGATTTATAATTTGGACGTACATAACCGCCGAAAGACACTTTATAGGTGTCTTCTAGGTTTGCGGGATTTGCATCATTTTCGTAGTTGCTCCATGCATTTCTGGTATAACTCATACCTATGGCATACTTATTACCAGCATAGTAAGTTGCACCAAAACCTAATGATGCACCTAACTTACCAGAGCCTTCATTGTCTTCTAGATAACGTAGTGTATCAGACTCGAATGTTCCTAAGGTTGTAGAGCTTAGTACATTTTGCTCTACTACTGTTCCGTTGGTATTAAAGTTGCCAGGTGAACTTATATGAGCTCCAATTGCTAATACTTTTGCATCAGTATTTTTATTTAACTCTCGTTGTTTCTTATTTAGATCGAGTCGGTACATTACTCCTAAGTCCATTAAAAATCCGCTCACGGCAAAGTCATTTAGGAATAGATTATCGTAAGAAGCATCTATATCTAAAAAACTCGTATTCCGTTCATATGTGATTTTGCCGAAGAGGTAGGACATATTTAATCCTACAGAGAGATCTTTGTAGCGGTAGGCATTTCCCCACTGAAATTTATAC
Source organism: Saprospiraceae bacterium (assembly GCA_020629715.1). Lineage (GTDB taxonomy): Bacteria > Bacteroidota > Bacteroidia > Chitinophagales > Saprospiraceae > JAHDGW01. The sequence continues at coordinate 555,836 of JAHDCU010000001.1, read as the reverse complement.
GTACCACCATTTCCTGAATACTGTCGCTCAATCGCTCCTATATTAGCCAATGTATCAATAGACGTGATATTATATCCTACTGATGTTTGTGGTATCAGCGATAAGTTCATTCCCCAACTACTTTTCCGCTCAACACGATCTAGTATTTCATTGATAGGATTAGTCAGTGGAAATGCCAAGGACATATAGGCTAAATTTCCATTCCATAAATTGGAACTAGAATTATCATCACTGATTTCTGAGTATTTTGCAAATACACCCATATCAAAAGAGGTGACATCTATAAAGCCGTATGAAGCTGGATTAACAGTATTGATCCCGTAAGAATCAATAAATCCGCTTCCTATACCGCCCATCATTCGCACAGACATAAAGTTCTGATCAACTGGATCACCAAGTCCAAATCTTGAATATGGAGAATTGGCGTTGTACTGGGCTGTTGCAGATATACTTACTATTGCAAGGGCTAATACGGAGAGAATACTCTTTTTGAATTTATACATTATGTCTTAGAATTTCATTGAGCCCTTTTAGGACCAGATTCTCATCCACAAATACGGGACAATTAATATGTTTTGCAAGGAATTTAGCATCTCCACCGGTTAAAATAACGTTAATGCGAATATCGCTAAATGCTTCTTTATTACGGGCAATAAACGATTCTATTTCCCAAATTGTGCCGTAGACAATACCATTTTCTAAAGCTTTATTAGTATTTGTACCAATTATCTGTTTATTGAATACGATATCTACTTTTGGAAGCATACCAGTATACTCATGCATAGCCTGGGATTTCATCCTTATTCCAGGACTGATATTACCTCCTAAATAGCTTCCTTTTTTGACAACATCCAAGGTAATACATGTGCCTGCATCAATTATGATAGTACAATCGTCAGGATATTGAATATGAGCCGCAGCCGCAGCCGCAATACGATCTTTACCCAAAGTCTTAGGGGTGTCGTAAGTATTTTTTAAAGGGAGACTTGTCTCATGTGAAAGGTAGTGTATGGTTTCTTTTTTGAGAATTCCTTTAAGCTCATCGTTGGATAGCTTGGTGGAGCTTACTATAACATGGTCGTAGCTATACCAAGTCTCGCCTAATACAAAGGACTCAAAACTCTGCTCACAATAATCAATCAGCTCCTGATCCTCAAAAACCGCAGTTTTGGTTCTCGTATTCCCTATATCAATACACAGATTCAAGCTCTATATCTTAGTGTTTGAAATGTCTTGTACCCGTGAATACCATTGGGATACTATGCTCGTCACAATAGTCTATACTTAGTTGATCTTTGATAGAGCCGCCTGGTTGTACGACAGATGTAACTCCCGCTTTATGAGCAATCTCTACGCAATCAGGGAATGGGAAAAAAGCATCTGAAGCCATCGCTGATCCTGCGATATCAAATCCCATACGTTTTGCTTTATCGATTGCTTGTTTACAAGCATCTACTCTCGAAGTCTGGCCACATCCCATTCCTATGAGTTGTTGATCTTTGACTAGGACTATCGTATTTGATTTAAGATGCTTAGCGCAAATATTTGCATATAATAAGTCTGAGATCTGCTCTTGAGTTGGTTGAGCTTTTGTCTTGGTTTCAAGATCGCTAGCTACTTGAGTGCTCATGTCGGCATTTTGCGCTATTGCACCATTGAGTAGCGTTTTATAGGTTACTGATTGTTGATCAAAGTTTTTGATGACCAACAAGATTCTTTTCTTTTTAGCTTGTAAAAGCTCAAGCGCATCTTGATCAAAGGCAGGCGCTATCAATACTTCGTAGAATATCTTATTTATTTTTTCAGCTGTAGCTAGATCGATAGCTGTATTACTAATCAATATTCCACCAAAGGCTGATACAGGATCTCCCGCTAGTGCTGCATCCCATGCTTCAGATACAGATGGCCTTGTTGCGAGGCCGCAGGTATTCGTATGTTTGAATATTGCAATAGTAGGTTCATAATCTTTAAATTCTGCCATCAGATTGACCGCAGCATCCACATCTACAAGATTGTTATAGGATAGTGCTTTACCTCCTAGAATATCAAATTTTTCTGTAAGATCACCAAAGAACTGAGCTTTTTGATGTGGATTTTCTCCATATCGCAATGCCTTTCCTTCATTGTAGCTTACTTTAAGTTGCTCCACATTATCACCAGCAAAATATTGATGTATGGCAGTATCATAGTTTGATGAAACGGCAAATGCTCGTTGAGCGAAATATTTACGATGCTCCAGGCTCGTAGCGCCGTTATGATCATCTAAGATGCTCAAAAATTGATCATAATCATCCATACTCGGGATGATGACACAATCTTTATAATTTTTAGCCGCAGCTCGGATAAGTGCAATACCACCGATATCTATTTTCTCAATGATAAGAATTTCATCATTCGTAGTTTTTACCGTTTCTTCGAAAGGGTATAAATCGACAATCACTAAATCTATCTCGGGTATGTCGTATTCTTTGAGCTGGTTGAGATGATTCTCCTCTCTTCTGGCTAGTATACCTCCAAACACTTTTGGATGCAAGGTTTTTACTCTACCATCTAGTATAGAAGGGTAGCTTGTAAGATCTTCGACTCTGTTCACTGGGATATCGTAAGATTCGATAAATTTCTGTGTACCTCCTGTAGAATAAATTTCTACTCCAAGAGAGTGCAGCTTCTGAACAATCGGTGCAAGACCATCTTTATGATAAACGGAAATTAGGGCTGATTTTATCTTTGTGTTGCTCATAGAAAAGAGAATGTTTTCAGAGCGGCAAAAGTAATAAAATAATAGGAAGTTAGCGGGTTAGCTTATAAACATGATATCAACAGAAATGGTAGACTATAAAAGACCTATTTGAAGTCCAAGATATTACCCATAGAATAACATACTCGGCATCTTGGCTCGTAACTTTCTTTTGCACCGAGCAATACTTTTTCTTGATCTGGAATCAATCTGTAGCTATGTGTTGCTAAACTACCACAATGTGGACATATTGCATGTACTTTAGTGATATACTCTGCTATCGAAAGTAACTGAGGAATCGGACCAAATGGATCTCCCTTGAAATCCATATCTAGTCCAGCAATGATAACCCTGATGCCTTTTACGGCTAGTTTTTGACTTACCTTGATCAGGTCATTATCAAAAAACTGAGCCTCATCAATACCCACGACATTGACATCATGCACGTGGTCAAATATATCTTTACTTGTAGCTACGGGTATACTAGATATGGCATTGGAGTCATGACTGACTACATCGTTGACATCATATCTTACATCCGTTTTAGGTTTGAAAATTTCTACCTTTTGATTAGCAATCTTAGCTCTACGCAATCGTCTGATGAGTTCTTCAGTTTTACCGGAAAACATGGATCCACAGATGACTTCGATCCATCCGCTACGTTGACCTCTAAAGTTTGGTTCTAAAAACATAAATGTTGACTACTGAAGCTCAATAAAATCTTTACGTCGCAATAATATGGACTTCAATTATGTTTATGAAACTTTATGCGATATTAGTAGCTTTTATAATGTGTAAGACTCAAAAGAAGACTATAATTTAGGAATTATGAATTTCAAGAAGATAAATAAGCAACTCAATAAGATCAAAAACTTGATTGATAACATATCTGAGGAGGATAGAGTATCGAGTATAGAAAAAGAATTGTTACAGAGTTATATCAAAAACCTTTACGAACTTACTCTCAAAGGAAAAGTTAATGAAGAGCAAAATGCTAAAACCTCAGCCCTCGTGGAAGAAGCATTAGCTCCTGCACCTGCTGTAGCAGTTTCTGAAGAACTAGTAAAAGAAATAATAGAGGAAACGACCACTCAGGCAATAGAAAAGGCTCCTGTGAAGGAAAATATAACAAAATCAGAGGCGCCTATATTATCAGAGCCAGTAATGCAAAAGGTTATAGAGGTTGCAGCACCAGAGCCTGAAAAAAGTGTAGTCACGGATAAACCAGAAGTATCAGTTCCAGAAGTACCTACTCAAGTTGCTGAACCAAAAGAAGACTATTCTCCAGAGATGATGGATCTATTTAGTGAGACTAAAATAAAAGATCTTTCCGACCGACTTACCATGTTACCCATCGGAGATCTAACAAAGTGTATGGGTATCAACGAAAAGATATTCACTATCAAAGAATTATTTGGAGGAAAGCAAGATCTATTTTTAGATACGATGAATCACCTGAATAGTCTTTCTAATTTCAGTGATGCTAAGTCTTATCTGATGGCAGGTGTAGCGAATGATATGGAGTGGGATACTGATGATAAAGTAAGAAAGGCCAGAAACTTAGTAACACTCGTGATGAGAAGGTATATGTAATTATTTTAAGAAATTAATCTTTAATACAATCCGCATAAAGCCATAAAGTGAATAGCACCGTAGACAGCATCAAAAAAATATTTGGGATTCCAGCATTAGTTGTCCTTACACTTTGGGTAATTCATATATTCAAACTCTTGCCTGCGTATAAATATGGACTGCAACCGAGAGTTTGGGATGCGATCACGGGTATATTCACGTCGCCATTAATACATAGTGGCTATGAGCACTTGAGTTCCAATAGTGTACCTCTATTTGTCTTGATGAGTATGATCTTATTTTTTTATCGACGTGTAGCGATACCGAGTATCATTATTATCTATTTATTTACCGGTATAGCAGTATGGTTGTTTGCTCGTCCTGCAAATCACATAGGGGCTAGTGGCGTTGTTTATGGCTTGGTCTCTTTTATGTTTTGGTCTGGTTTATTTAGGCGCAATATGAGATCCATCGTATTGGCACTAGTCATATTGATCATGTACAGTGGTTATTTTCATGGCATATTACCTAATCAAGAAGGTATCTCATGGGAAAGCCATTTATTTGGTGCAATCGTAGGTATCTTTGCTGCATATTTATTGAAGGGTGTTAAAGAAGAAGGTGAAGAAGAGGAGGAGCATGTATGGGAAGATGAAGAACCTCGATACTTTTTTCCCCGTGATCTTTTTGAAAAGACTTTAGAGGAGCGAGAAATGGATAAATTACTTGGTGATGATTAAAGAATTAGACTTTTAAAAAAGCATCTTTTGCTTTTCGTACGCTACCATGTTGTAGTAGTAGGCTTTTAGCCTCTCTGTAGCTCAAGCCCGTATATTCCTGAACCATCTTAGTACCCCTATCTACAAGTTTATCATTAGAGAGTTGCATGTCAATCATTTTATTACCCTCTACCTTGCCTAGCCGTATCATGGTGGCTGTAGTGATCATATTGAGTACCATCTTTTGAGCAGTTCCCGATTTCATACGGGTACTTCCTGTAAGAAATTCAGGCCCTACCGCTATGCAGATCGGGTAGTCACTTGATTTCAGGATTGGGCTATCAGGATTACAACATATACATCCAGTGATGATGTTGTTCAATTGACACTGATCTAGCCCTCCAATCACATAAGGTGTGGTGCCAGAAGCCGCAATTCCAATGACGACATCATTGGACGAAATATGATAGGCAGAAAGATCTTTCCATGCTAACTGCGTATCGTCTTCAGCAAACTCAACAGCTTTACGAATAGCTCCATCACCACCGGCAATGATACCTATTACAAGATCATGAGAGACACCAAAGGTAGGAGGACACTCAGAAGCATCTAGTATACCTAGTCGACCACTGGTGCCGGCACCGATATAAAATAGACGACCTCCTGATTGCATTTTTGAGACGATCACATCGATAAGAGTGCTTATACTAGAGAGCTCCCTTTGTACCGCGAGAGCGACTTTCTGATCTTCATGATTGATACCTCTGATCAGCTCTAGCGACGACTTGATATCCAGATCATCATATAGACTTTCTTGCTCTGTTGCTCTTTTACTCATTTTCAGATTTTGATAATAAAAGCATACCCAGAAAAGTGAAAAGACCATTAACTAATAAGAGTTCGAATCCAAACTTATAGCCCCATAATAGGGTCTCAGAATTGGTAGAAATCAAGTAAGTAAGAATGGGAGATAAGATACAAACCCATGGTACAAAACGATCTTGTACCAATCTAGTGGTCAAAAAGCCAAAAGCAAAAAGACCTAGCAATGGTCCATAGGTATAAGAGGCAACATCAAATATTTTTTTGATCACGGCATCGTCATTGATACCCCAAAATACTAGTATGACCATAAAGAGTAGAACTGAGAACCCAACATGCACTAGTAATCGCTGCTTTTTCTTTTGTTCATCGGAGATCGTAGATTTTTCTACATTGAGAAAGTCTATACAAAATGCAGTCGTCAGGGCAGTCAATGCACTATCTGCACTACTATAAGCCGCAGCAATCAGTCCAAGGACAAATATAACTCCTACTACAGGACTGAGATGCTCTATGGCAATCGTCGGGTAGAGTAGATCGGTGGCTATCTTTTCTTCTCCTCCGACTAGTCGGGTAGGGGTGTCTATTCCGATTTTGGCGGCGTAGATGAATAGTAGTGCCCCAAGACAAAGAAATAGAAACTTCACAATGACCAATACTATGCTAAACCAAAGCATATTTTTTTGAGCATCTTCTATATTATGGCAGCTTAGATTTTTTTGCATCATATCCTGGTCTAAACCAGTCATTGTCAAAGCAATAAATACTCCGGCTATAAATTTTTTGAAAAAATTGGATGGATCACTCCAGCCTCCTTCAAAATAAAATATTTGTGAATACTCACTTTCATTAATCGTTTCTACGAGCTCTGAAAATCCAAAACCCAACTGACTAGATATAGTCCAGATGGTCATAATGACCGCAATCAGCATACAACTTGTTTGTAACGCATCAGTCCATACGATCGTTTTGATCCCACCTCTGAAAGTATAGATCCAGATCAAGATGATTGTAATCAGTACCGTGAACCAAAAAGGAATACCGAATGAATTCATCACAAATGTCTGAAAGACAATAGCTACCAGAAAGAGTCGAAAAGATGCCCCAATTACCCTCGATATGAGGAAGTATGCAGAACCAGATTTATAAGAATAGAAGCCAAAGCGCTGTTCTAAATACCCATAGATTGAGGTCAACCGCAGTTTATAATACATCGGCATAAGTACGGTAGCAATGATGGTATATCCAACTAAATAACCAAATACCATTTGCATGTAAGAGAATTGACTCGATGCTACCCACCCGGGGACCGATATGAATGTCACTCCACTCAGGGTGGCTCCTATCATACCAAAGGCAACGAGATACCATGGGGATTGTCGCTTGCCTATAAAAAAGGAATCATTGCTACTATCTCGACTTGTGAGATATGAGATCATCATCAATACGCCAAAATAGGCAGCAACGATGATCAATATGATGACCGGTGATAGTCCCATTAGTCTTGACTTTTACTACCAAAAGCAAGGTCGCCTGCATCACCTAGTCCTGGTACGATATATGATTTTGCGGTCAGCTCATCATCAATACGATATACCCATAAGTGGGCTTTGGGGTATAGTCTTCGGATATTATCGACACCCTCACTCGAGCTGATGATGACTGCAATATGTATAGCAGACGGTTTCCCAAAAGCTTCCAATCCTTCTATGGCTGCTTTGATCGACGCTCCAGTGGCTAACATAGGATCAGCTAGTATGAGCACTTTATTCTCTAGGTTAGGACAGGTAAGGTATTCCATTTTTATTTCGAAACTACCGTCCTTGTGATGAGACCTAAATGATGAAATAAAAGCATTTTCTGCATCATCAAAAAAGCTTAAAAAACCATGGTGCATGGGTAGGCCAGCTCTTAAAATGGTACCTAATACCACTTGATCTTCGATTTTAGCTTCATGTGCAATTCCCAAGGGAGTATGTACTTCTGACTCAGAATAATTGAATGTTTTACTGATTTCATAGGCCATGATCTGTGCAAGTCGTTCCAGATTTTTTCTAAATCTCATACCATCTTTTTGGATAGATTCAGATCTCAATTGCGAAACAAAATGATCGCTTATTGAATTAGTATTAGAGAGGTTGTGAAGCATATATTTTGGCTTTGCTGATCTTTGTAAATGTAATCAAAACAGTCTTGAAATATTAATAATTGTAGAATAATGAAAACTGAATCTGTTCTAACTAATATTTCAAGTATATTGTAAAAATGAAATACGTAGTTTCAGTAGTTTGTCTTTTATTGAGTTCCCTTGCCATAGGGCAAGTCACTTTGTTGCCTAAACAAATGAGTACTGCGTATAAAGGAGTTGTGTATAAAAAGGAATGGTCTATAGATCTCCGAATGCATACCAATGGATGGGCAGTAGCTTATAACTCAGCTAAAATAAAGACCTATTATCAGACTAATTATTACCACTTTGAGTTTGGGAGTATAAAAGATCCAAGAGAAAGAAGGCAAAATAAGAACATCCCGTTTGCAGGACCTCAAGGGCGAACGATTATTCCGCGTTCTTTCACATTTGGGAAGAGTAATTCTGTATATATTCTGCGAGGTGGTATAGGTCGTAAAAAGTACTTATCAGAGAAAGCACAAAAGAAAGGTGTTGCGCTGGGCTATCATTATGAGATAGGACCATCGATTGCTATTTTGAAACCCTATTTTTTAGAGCTATTTTATCCAAGTGCAGAGGGTAATAACGAAATAGAGCTACGAACAGAAAAATATTCAGAAAGCAACGCCGATATCTTTACTAATGAGAATGATATTTTCGGTGGAGCAGGATTTTTTCACGGTATCACAGAGACTACATTTGTACCAGGTCTACAAGCCAAGGGCGGACTTCATTTCGCTCTAGGGGCATTTGATCAGAAGGTCAGAGCACTAGAAGTCGGTTGTATGGTAGATGTATATGCTAAGAAAATTCCAATATTGGTGGAGACGGAGGAAGTAAGTAATAAACCTTATTTTATCAATCTTTACTTAAATTTGCAATTCGGTAAACGAAGCATCAAGTAGTTTGGTTTATTTAGTTGACAGTTGACAGTTGACTAATAATAGTTTATTTTTTCAATTTTATAAATACCTAAAGCCTTGTTAGATCTACCAGTAGTAAATGCCGCAGAGAAGAGAGCTAAAAAGCCTGACTGGCTAAGGGTGAAATTACCTATTGGCGAGGACTATAAGCGGGTCCGTAGGTTAGTGGATGAGTATAAGTTACATACGATCTGCCAAAGTGGAAACTGCCCTAATATGGGAGAATGCTGGGGTGCAGGTACGGCCACATTTATGATACTCGGTAATGTATGTACTCGTGGATGTTCGTTCTGTGCTGTGAAGACAGGTAGACCACCTGAGTATGATGAAGATGAGCCACGACGTGTCGCAGAAGCCATTAGACTGATGGAGGTCAAGCATGCCGTCATCACTTCTGTCAATCGAGATGAGCTCAAAGATCGTGGCGCTGAGATCTGGTACCAGACCGTCGTACAAGTAAAAGAACAATCACCGACAACTACAATTGAGACGCTTATTCCTGATACTCGTAGCAACTGGGATGCGCTAGAGAGGATGATCAGTGGTGGACAAGAGGTAGTTTCTCATAATATGGAAACGGTAAAATCACTATATCGGAAAGTACGACCTCAAGCCAAATACGAACGTAGTCTAGAGCAAATCAAAAGAATAAAAGACTTCGGCAAGCGAACTAAAACAGGCATCATGGTAGGCCTTGGCGAAAAGGACGAGGAAGTATTTCAAATCATGGATGATCTCGTAGAGCATGGCTGCGATGTACTAACGATAGGACAATATCTACAGCCTACTAAGATGCACTTAGCAGTTGACTCTTTTATACATCCTGATAAGTTTGCAGAATACAAAGAGGTTGGTCTTGCAAAAGGCTTTGACTTTGTAGAAAGTGGTCCACTTGTGAGATCTAGCTACCATGCGGAGCGGCATTTGTAGGAAGTTATTTATTCAAAGCCTTTATAATCCTTTCTTCCTGTATCATGACCTCCCTCATAAAAAGTACGTGAGGTAGAGTGGTTAATTTTTTATTTTCTCTAAATGCTAAGAGCAGGTTATGTAGTGTCTTTGCGGTTATCAAAGATGTATTTAGCTCATAATCAAGGTCTACATCAGAGATAAAATCATCTGTAAATTCAGGAGCAATGAGTAAGGATTTAATTACATGAAAATTATTTTTCTCTGCTAGCTGTTTGTACGACTTTAGTTGACGTGAAACGCTACTAAATTTATTATAGCCTTTTTCCTTTATCGATTTACACTCAACTATAAATACTTCTTGGTCATTAATTCTTAAGACAATATCGATTTTATCTTTTGCTGTATTCAATGTGGATCTTAATTGCTCATCTACATTGAATCCTAGCTCAGTTAGAATCTTTCTAGTCATCTCCTCAAACTTGAGACCTAACTCACTCTCTTTAATTCTAATACCATTTTCTTTTAAAAGGCTAATATTTCTAAATGCTATGTTTTCGTAGTTTTCTAACTCAATATTCTTAGAGTCTTTATAAGATGCAAGAATATTTAGAACTTCATTACCCCTAAGCGTAACACCTTTTGCTGTACAAAAGGCTTTTAGTTCTTCAGAAGAAAGCGTTTCGAGAATATCTCTGGGTTTAATATTATAATCTAGTAATAATTCTGACGAGAGTACATCTTCGGCCTGTAATTCAAATTCCTTTTTGATGATTTTGTTTGCTTTCGGTAAATGGTCTTTAAGATCGCCAAGCAATAAACTATACCCATTGTATGATATACCAACTTTATCTTCTTCTTCGATTTTGTTGAAATATTCTACCAGAGAATCAATTTTTTGATCGATGGTAGCACCTTTAAGAAAGTCTAGGCTTAAACCTTTGATTACTAAGTCATTAATTTTAGATTTTTTTGCCGTTAGTGTAGTACCAATTTTATGGATATCATATTTGAGTAAATTTCTAAGGGATATACCTTCCTTAATTATATGTTTGATTTTAAGCTTTCTTTCAAGCTTCTTATCTAAATCATGTGATTTACAAATCAAGTTTAATTCTGAATCTTTTAATAGGTTCAAAATACGTCTCTGATATTTATCGGCAACCTCTTTTCCTCTAAATCTTCTAAGTAATCTGACAAACTCATCTGGTATGAACAGTTTTAAATTTTTCTTAGAATATAAAATGATTCCTGTATCCTTCAAAAGATTGATAATATCTTCTAGCTGCATATTCTTTAGTCCTAGGACACTATAATTTATGAGCTTGACCTCTTCTTGGGATAAATCTAGATTTTTTGCAAGTTCATTTAGGATTGACTTTTCGTCTTGGGTAATCTTTGATTCAAGATTATTTTCAAGATCATTATCTAAGGCAACTTTTACACAATTTCTATATATCAGATATTCTCTTTGCCTTTCATCCACCTCTTTCAGATCATCTTGCTCGAAAACACTTTTTAACGTACGAATTTTTGAACGTATAGACTTAGTTTCGTTTTCATACAGTTTTCCTAACCATTCCCTAGACATTATACAATTTCCATCTTTTACCAAGATGTCAATTAGAATATCTAGCTGAGAAACTGATTGATTAATAGAGCTTGTTAAATATTGATAGTACTCTTCGCCTACTAATTCGAATACTTTTGATACAATATGACTGTCTAGTTTTTTAAGGTGGGTATCTGAGTAGTTATTAAGTATACTTGTTATCGCCTTATTATTCTTAGGATTAGAATTAATAATTTGATCTAGTATTTTAGAAAATGAATTTTTTTCGAGCGTATTTAATTGATCAAGAATCTTCTCAAGTTTCATAATCTTTCTATTTAAGTAAAATATTTAGCACTGGATTTAACAACCCCTATAGCATGTGAAAATATCCTTTTTTGACGAATAAGCTGTGTTTAGAGAAAGAAAAAGGAAAATCACAAAATTAAGATTCGATCGTTTATCTATTATTACTAGCCAATAATCAGTTGTCATGAAAGCAATCATAAAATGTTTTATACTCACTGTTGTCATTCTTAGTTTCAGCTCATGTTCGGATAAGAGTGATAATGATCCACTAGTCTGCAATGATCCTGATACTCTATTGGTTTTGGAGGATCGGGCGGGTACTATGAAATACCTTCCCTGTTATGATAGTTGGGCAGTTGACGTTGATGATCTGGATAATGATACGTGCTCAATTATAGGAGCTAGTAAGGATATTTCTGATGAATTCAAATCTGATGGTATGGCAGTTACCATTTCTGGCTGCTACTACGAGTTTGATCTACCATTACTTTTGCCTGATCCAGCGGGATGGTGCGACTTATATGTAATACGAAATTTTAGCATTAGTGAGGCAGAGTAATATTAATTACTTAGACTTAGTGCCTTCATCATTTTATCATATATAGCTGTATTCTCATAAATACCTTTGAACTCTGAAGCCATCGGGCCATCAGAAAAGACGGGTATCATGGTGCCAGTATGGTAATCTGAGGTAAATGCACCTACGATACTATCCATAGTGCTTTCTTTTTGAATGGCAAACCCACCTGTCTCATGATCAGCGGTAACAATGACTAGGGTCTCTCCATCTGCCTGAGACCAGTCCAATACTTCACCGATTACACGATCGTATTCTTGCATTTCTGAGAGCAAGTATGCGGTGTTATTAGCATGGCCACCCCAATCTATCTGACTACCTTCTATCATGATAAAAAAGCCATGTTCGGCACTCTTCTGTTTTAGATAGTCTAAAGCTTTTATGCTTGCCTTGGCAAGATAGTCTCGCCCTTTCGCCACCGGTATAGGACTGTCAATGGCCGTCAAGTATGCAATTTTTTCATACCCTGAAAAATCAAAGTCTTCAAGCTCTTTACTGAAGTAATCCTCTACTTGATAGCCATTATTTCGGAGTGCTTGGTATAGGTCTTTTTCATCTTCTCGTTGGTTGAAAAACTTGGCACCACCTCCGATAAATAGATCAATATCAGTCTTTAAAAAATCTTCTGCAATGGCTTCATAATTTTTGCGATAGGCATCATGTGCGATAAAAGATGCTGGTGTTGCATGTACTATAGTACTGGTAGCGATGAGACCTGTGGCCATACCATCTGATTCGGCATGCTCTAAGATAGAGGGTACGGCTATAGTATCCATATCTACACCTATTGCACCATTATAGGTCTTTACTCCACATGCAAAAGCCGTGGCAGCAGCAGCACTATCTGTGATGAGTTTGTTACCAGCATAGGGCTTATGAAGGCCGATATATTCCATGCGCTCCAATGCACTTTTGTTACCATTAGCATACAGGCCAGCACTTATCTGACCTAGTCCCATTCCATCGCCAATCATGAGTATTATGTTTTTTGGTGACTTCTCCAGAGTGGGAGTTACATTATTCACTGGGGTAGCTTGGGGAATGGTAGTTTTACTGCATGCAAAAAGAGAAATCAATACAACGCATGAAAGCTTAAGAGTCGAAAAAGCAAATTTTGGAATCATTTGTACAAGATATATTTTTTACCTGGAAGCGACTTCACCACGCCTTGAAATTCAAGATTTAATAATATAGAGGATAACTTTGATTGTGGTATTTGGGTAGCATAATGCAGTTGATCTATGGTGCATTGTGATTTTTGTTTGAGTTGATCTACAATGGCCTCCTCGGTTGGACTTAAGTTTATAAATAGCTGTGCTTGTACATTTTTGATTTCTTCACTTTCTTCCCATCTCATAATATAGGCTATATCTGCGGCTGATTCTATCAAAGCAGCTTTATGCTGTTTGATCAACATATTGCATCCTTGCGCTTTTTCATCCTGTACTCGACCAGGGAATGCGAATACATCCTTATTGTAATTATTAGCATATACTGCAGAGATGATGCTACCTCCCTTCCGAGCAGATTCTACAACGACTATGGCATCACTCATACCGGCAATAATTCGGTTTCGGTTAGGAAAATTTTGAGGAACAAAGCTTGACTGATGATCATATTCTGTGATGACGGTACCATGATTTTCTAGCATCTTGGCTAGCATATTTTTGTGTTGTGCAGGATACATCATGTGCAATCCATGCCCAAGGACGCCTACAGTTTTGAGACCATATTTCAATGCTGACTTATGTGCCATCGCGTCGATACCATAGGCCATACCACTTATGATGACAGGGTCGAGTGGTTTAAGATCTTCGACTAGTTTTTCGCAATTGAGTTTTCCTATTTCGCTAGGTTTTCGGGTGCCTACGATACCTACGGATCGCTGCATATATTGCGGACTTTCACCACGATAGTACATCATGATGGGGCTGTCTTCATGTACTTTGAGTCTGCTGGGATAGTTTTTATCTAAATAGAAGCAGGTGGATATATTTTCTTTTTCTAAAAACTTGATCTCATCTTCAGCTTGAGAAAGTGCCTCTGTAGTCGCTACTTTTTTAGCGATCTCACTCCCAATATTGGGAATTTTTTGAAGTTGTGCTTGAGATTTTTCAAATACTTCTTTGACACCTCCGCAGTAGCTTACGAGTAGCTTAGCTTTGAGGACACCGACTTTTTTGATTTTAGTCAGTGCTATTTTATATAACAAGTCTTCCCCCTCCATAATGTAAATCTATTATTTCCCTCGTGAAAAATGATAATTTGCTTTCGAAACATACTGTGATCCGAGTCTCTCATATGATTCCCCAAGGCCATTGTGTAGATTTTTATTGGTAGGATCAGCCTTTAAGCCTAGTTCCATATACTTGATTGCCCATTGTGGTAAGTTTTTCTGATTGAGTAAAATACGATAACCTAAATCATAATAAAAGCGCAATAGTTCGTCATAGTCAGGTGACCTGTCATTTAGGTATTCTAAATATGTCATTATATATTCAACATCGGGCCTTGAGGTAGCTATGGACTTAAATTCTGTCAGTAATGCTGTCTGATCTCTATTGAGGTTGTATCGCTCGGCCGCGATACCTGAAAGCATGATATTCGCATTTTTATAGTTAGGAAGTATGTTTTTAGCTCGTATGGCATATGGGTATGCCTGATCAAGTAATGCTATTTTTCGCTCTCTGATATCTGTTCCGCTTTGACCCTTCAGACTTTTATATTCTTCAAATAAGGCGGTAGCCATAAAGGAATTTGATCTAGCACTATTAGTTGATACTTTGGAAGCAGCAGTATTGAGTGTAAGTGCATTTTGCCATGCAGGTATTCTGGTGATATCTTTAGCTAAGTATCCGATGATGCTTAATCCAATGATGACATAACCCATATATCTTCCGATTTTCTTGTTCCATTTTGGTAGGGTATGTAAACTTATATATGCGACTAACAAGCAAGTACCCATGCTTGCCATGAACAGGAATCTTTCATTCATAAATGTACCTACATTGATCACAATATTAGATACGATAGATAGCGCGGCTAAGTAAATGAGTATACAGTAAGCCCAAACTTGCTTTTGGAATATGCCAATTAAAGATGCTAATGCTAAACTAGTGTATAAGACTAAACCAGCTAGAGAAGCAGGCTTAGACCAGTTCATAATAGGAACATGATATGGATAGTAGTCATGTGTCAAAGGATGTGGAAAAATACTCAGCTTGAAATACTCCAATAGGGTATATGATATCGTAGCAGCTTTTTCGGAGCTTTTCATTTCTGCAAAAGGATTATTCATGATATCAGTAATCTCTTTTCCCGAGTCAATCAAATATCCAATGACATTTATCCGAATCATAAGATAGACGACCACTACAGCAAAAAGAGGAGCAATAGCAACGGATATATCTTTTATCGAATAAGGACGAAAGCAATATAGACTGAGCGGAATGATGGCCAAAAATGTAATAGTATTTTCTTTGGCAAATAGTCCAAGAAGAAAAAGTAATGCAGCAATACTTAAATTGAATACTCTCTTAGATCCAAAGCTCTTGATGATAAAAAGTAATGTGCCTAGTGAAAAAAGCATTGCCATAATCTCATCTCGGCCTTTGATATTGGCTACCGCCTCCACATGGAGAGGATGCAGAGCATATAATAGACTAGCTACAAAAGCTATGGATAAATACCATTGTGTAGATTTATAATTTATAAACAGTTGTAATAAAACAACGTAAAGCAAGAGGCAGACAATGCTGTACAGGAAAGCATTTATGAGATGCGACAGCATAGGACTTTGACCCCAAAGACCTTGTTCTATAGCAAATGTGACAATCGATAATGGTCTATATCGAGCTCCTTGTACGAGATCTTTTTGTTCGCCAAAATATCCCTGAAAACTCTCAGTGGTTAAAATATCCCATATACCTGAGAAGCCTTTGGCTACATATTGGTTATCGGTGATGACTATAGTGTCATCTAGAACATATTCGTAGCTATACGTCTGTATATACAGTGCAAAACTTAATATAAATAAGGCAATCATGCCATAGAGCCGAGCACTTATGCTGATGGCTTGATCTACATGTGGTTTAGTTTGCTCAGTCTTGACAGAGCCTTTTAATTTTTGTATTTTCTTACCCATGAGATCATTTTAAGTAAAGCTTTGTCAAAGATAATTTTTTTGGATTTTTTGATTATACCATTTTAGAATATTGGGATTGATCATTTCAGTTTATCAAGTTTGAATTTTAAGTAATACCTTTACTCTATGAGGATTAATAATGTCAAAATTGAGGTAATACTAATTATCTTCCTATTCTGCTCCTTTGGGACAATGGCTCAGATTAATCTTAAAGTAGGATATGACTTGTCATATTTCAATCCTTCTTCACTAGATAAGATCATTTCAGATTATAATCAAGACGTAGGTTTTTTTGAGGAAGAAATGAAGTCTTTAAGTTTAGTTAGTGGTCTTACAATTGGTCTCAGATACAAAATGGGACGATCTGCACTAGAATTTTCCTTTCAGACGGGTAATAAAAATCATGAAGCAGCTGGAGTTGATCCATTCTCAAGTGATGTATTCAGAAATCGATTGTTTTATGGGGTACGCAGCTATAGTTTGGGATATCAAACTCTTTTCGGTGACTTTGGGTATGGATTTACCTTTGGAACTAGAAAGGTCAGTATACGTACAGATGTCCCAAATGATGATGATCTGAGAATCGGGATCGTTGAAGAATCTAATTACTCTAGTAGGTTTTATCTCATGTATCGTTTGCCAAGCCAAGGACGACTATCATTTACGTTAGTACCATATGTAGAAATGCCATGGGGCAAAACTGATATCACTGCGCTAGCAGATAATCTTGGAGTAGCTCAAGAAGATGGTAAGTACACTGATGGATTTAGATCAATCGGTATAAGCCTAGTATTTTATAACGGGCCTAGATAACAGCTGGCTTATGAGCGCTTTATTTTCCACCAACCACCAACCACTAACCGCTAACCGCTTCTTTAAGTATCTCCTTCTGCTGATCTTCATGGACTTTCTTATATCCTGTGGCTGGTGAAGCCGATGCAGGTCTAGAAATCAATTCGATAGGATCTCTTCTGAAGTATTGCAGTACATGACCCCATGCTCCCATATTGGCACTTTCTTCTTGTACCCAGAAGCAATCTGCCTTCTTATATTTTTTGAAAATCGTACGTATCTGTTTTTCTGGGAAAGGGTACAACTGCTCTATACTGACAATCGCCACATCATCTTTTTTAGCCTCATCTCTTTCTTGTACTAGATCGTAATATAGCTTTCCTGTGCAAAGTAAAAGACGCTTAGTCTTTGAGGCAGCTGGGTTATCTCTATCTAATATCTCTTGAAAGTTTTTACCCGTTTTAAAATCATCTATTGACGAGAGACAAAGTGGGTGACGTAGCATTGACTTTGGAGACATCACGACGAGTGGTTTCCTAAAAGGACGCTTTAGCTGTCTTCTAAGCAAGTGAAAAAAGTTTGCAGGAGTTGATACATTGGCTACTGTCATGTTGTTTTGAGCACATGATTGTAGAAAACGTTCTAACCTTGCGCTACTATGCTCTGGTCCTTGCCCTTCGTATCCATGGGGTAGGAGCATGACGAGTCCGCTCATACGCTGCCATTTTGATTCTGCGGCAGTAATATATTGATCTACGATAGTCTGAGCACCATTATAAAAATCTCCAAATTGTGCTTCCCAGATCACTAATGAATTAGGTGATGCAAGAGAATATCCATATTCAAACCCAAGTACTGCAAATTCTGATAACAGCGAATTGTGAATCATAAAACGACCTTGCTCATCATCCATGCCCATGAGTCGATTATACTCACCATACGTCTTCGCATCATTGAATATGGCATGCCTGTGAGAAAAGGTACCTCTCTTGACATCCTGACCGCTCATACGTACATTCTTACCCTCTAACAGAATAGAGCCATAAGCAAGTAACTCGGCAAGAGCCCAATCTAAAGTCTGAGCATCGATAAGCTTTTGCTTTCCTTTTTGCAATCGATTGATCTTGGATAGAGGGTTGAAGTCCTCGGGTAAAGTCATGAGATGATCAAGTACTCGGTCTATTGATTTTTTAGTTATTCCAGTTGCAGGTGAACTCTCAAAGTCCTCATCAGAAGTTGTCTTTTTAAGTCTTCTCCAGGCCTGTTCTGGTTTTTGATATTCATATGGTAATGGCTTCTGCTTGACCTTATCTAATCTATTTTGCAGGTCATTCCAAAAGTCTTGTTCGATTTTATCAGCTGTACCTTTATCAATATCTTCTCGCTCTAGAAGCGTCTGTAGATAGATTTCTCTAGGATTTTTATGAGCATTGATAAACTGATACATCTCTGGCTGAGTAAACTTAGGGTCGTCACCTTCATTGTGCCCGTGCTTACGATAGCAAACCATGTCAATGAATACATCATTGTTGAACTTTTGACGGTATTCGGTTGCCAATTCTACTGCAAATACTACAGCCTCAGGATCATCACCATTGACATGGAATACCGGTGCTTGCACTATACTAGCTACACCAGTACTATAAGTAGAGCTACGTGCATCATCAAAATCGGTGGTGAATCCTATCTGATTGTTAATGACAAAGTGTATAGTTCCACCTGTATAATATCCCTCTAGTTGGCTCATTTGCACCGTCTCATAGACGACTCCTTGACCAGCTATAGCAGCATCACCATGTATCAGTATTGGTAGTATTTTATCATAATCACTATCGTATAGAATATCAGCTTTTGCTCTAGAAAATCCTTCGACGACTGGATCTACAGATTCTAGGTGGGATGGATTAGGTACAAGCTTGAGCTGGATAGTCTTATCGTCCATAGTCTTAACTTGAGATGAAAAGCCTAGATGATATTTTACATCACCATCACCAAAACTAAGATTTGGTATAGCTGCTCCTTCAAACTCATTGAAGATCATATCATAGGTTTTACCCATGATATTGGCCAGTACATTGAGACGACCTCTATGTGCCATACCGATGATGACTTCCTCTACTTTATCATTAGCTGCTGTATTGATAATCGCATCAAGCGCAGCAATGGTAGTCTCTCCTCCCTCTAGTGAAAATCGTTTTTGACCTACATATTTAGTATGCAAGAATTTTTCAAAAACTACGGCATCCGTAATTTTCTCTAGCATTCTTTTCTTTTTATGACTCGAATGCCCAAAGTCAGAAGATATATTTCTTCCTTCTAACTTTTCTCGGAGCCACATCTTTTTCTCTTTGTTTTCGATGTGAGCATATTCTACACCTATATTTCCACAGTAGAGTGTATGCAGATGATCTAGGATTTGCTGTAGACTTGCATTTTTAAGACCTAGCTCTGTACCAGCGGCAAACTTTTCTTTTAAATCAGCTTCTGAAAGCCCGTAATCACCGAGGTCCAGGTGAGGTTTACGATCTCTACGGTTTCTGATAGGATTAGTGGTAGACAGAAGATGACCACGATCTCTAAAACCATGTATGATCGACATGACGCCAAACTCCTTTGTCAAATTGGAACTAGAACCAGCTGCTGTATCTAGATTTTCTTCTAATTGACCAAATTCAAAACCCTCAAAGAAGCTTCTCCATCCATCTTCTACTTGTGATGGATTGGCCTTGAATTCTTGATACTTAGCCTCTATATGACTAGGATGAGCATTGAATACGTATGAATAATCGTTCATAATGGTTTTTATTCTTTTGTAGTACTAAGTAAACATACAGGGATAATTTGGCAAGAAAGCAAATATTAACACTAGAATTATGCTGATTTTTAGATGTGTCTAAAAATGTGCTATTATATGCCTCAAGAATTGAATTTATTCAATTATTAAAGGGCATACCTAGGTGGGTTTGAGTATAGCAGAGGAAATATTGTACTTCGTTTTCTGCTGAAGCCAAGATGAAAACTAGCATACTATCACGACATATAAGCTTCAAAAACGTTTTAACATAAATTATGCTTAAACCTATGAAATACATTCTACAACTATTTATGCTTATTCTTTTATTCAGTGCTTGTGAAACCAAAGAGTGTTGTGTTATACCACCTTATCAAAATATTTGTGACGATTCGGTGATAATAAGTACTGATCAATACGATTCAGCATCTTTAGAGAGCGGTACATTGTTAGACGTTAATATCACGGATAATTGCCTAAATATTAGAATTTCAGCATCAGGATGTGATGGATCTAGTTGGATGATTGAAGCATATGATTCAGATGGAGTTGCAGAATCTTTACCCGAGCAAAGATTTATTAAAATTTCATTTGAAAATCCAGAAAAGTGCCTTGCAGTTTTTGCTAAAGAAGTTTCTTTTGATTTATATGATCTTAGGGTTGAGGGAAGCCAAGAGATCATTTTGAATGTTGAAGGTTGGGAAGAGGGGTTGAGGTATGTATATTGAATTTAGATAAATACAAATCAGTTGCATATCTGCTGCGATCTACATCTAGGTGGCGGCTGATGTCAATTTACTGTTTGACTGGAGGGAGTTATAATTGACAAGCTTTTTTTTGGTTCGTTTTTTTAGCGACTGAAAAAAATGAACATATCACGTGGATTAAGATCATTTGGTGAATGTTCTTTTCTTTTTTCATCCTCCAAGGCGGACAATGTGCTAAAAAAGAAACAAAAACCAGCCTTTGGCGAGGCAAGCTCTAGGCTGTATAAATTTCTAAACGCTTCAAACCTTCAAAATATCCTAAACCGCATAAACTCATTTCGCTATCGCTACATTCAGACAGTATGCGCTTTTATACGGATATTTTAAAGCCTTGAAGCTAAAATGTATAAGGCCGATCGCCTGTAATCAATCACTTTGTATTTGCTCTTAAACATCACTTTTGATCCTTAGACTTGCACCTTCTTCTTGCATTTGCACTTTGACTTTGACTTAAACTTACTCAGGTCTCCTTACCTTAAATCCCATGGCATGCTTGTAAGTACTGGTAAAAAACATATCCATCTCAGGATCATAGACTACATCATTATTGTATGGACTATCATCATAGCTATTTTCACGATGTATGGTCTCCCCCGTAAGTGCATCTAGGATCATGACGGAGCCATAGCCCCAAGATGTAAATACGAGTAAGTCTTCTTTCTCGTAGTAGACCATATTATCAGTACAATTGGGCCCACCCATTGGATTATTCCAGATGAGCTCACCTGTAGCAGGGTTGAGACAAGTAACATTAAATCCTGTTGCATTTACGTATAGTTTGTTTTCGTGTATGAGATGATTAGTATTACTCCATATAGCAAGTTTATTGGTATTGGTTTCTTCATATTTCCAGACTTGCTCTCCTGTATGGATGTCGAAGGCATAGATATGCCAATCTCCACCTGTGATGATTAGGTCATTGTAGATGATGGGAGAGTGTAAACTATTGGATGCAAATACATCCGTTACCGAAGATCTCCAAAGCTCTTGATTGGTATTCATGTCAAAGGCTACCATCATTTGTCTGCTTATGGTTGGAGATGCTTCCGCATTTGGATAAAGATTGTAGTAGATGATACCATTTTTCCAGACTGGCGGAGAAAGTGTTGTAGTCCCTGCGTTGGTAGGAGTATATTTGACAATTTCTTTTTTTTCACCTGTGTAAGGATCAAACTCCAATAAAATTTCATCAAAACCACCCAATGGGTCAAAGTTTTCTGATACATTTAAATAGAATTTATTATTTCCTCCTACGTTACCAGAATCTCTTAAAAGATTCAATTCTGATAGATTATGATCCCATTCCACAGACTGTAGATTAAGGTTGAATCCAAATACTCTGAAACCAGTAACACAAATCAAAATATGCTCGATTTTGTATGCATAGTCAATATTTGAGTTATCCCAACCTTTGTATTCATATTTCCAACTTTTGTCACCTTCTATTTTATTAAACCCGTAAATTATTGCTGGATAATTGAGGTCGCCAAAATTAATAAAGTCATTATTGTGTATAAATTGATAATCAGCACCGCCAGTTTCTTCATCAAACTCAATTCTGTTTGTCCATTGTAGTTCAAAGATCGTATCTGTTACCACTGGAGGCTGCGGATCAATGACCATAGGTGTATCTTTATCACAAGCCCAAAATAGACTTGTGATAAAGCATAATGATATCAGTTTCAACATTTTCATTAGTTTCGTGGATCAGTTTTAAAGAAGTTCTTTCCAAGGCCATTTACAAAAATTTCATCTACAGCGATTTCCATCTGTTTATCATTTTTCATTTGCATATGGTTAGATCCTGGCATAAATCTGGGTTCATAGTTTGCACCTGGAGCATTCATGGCAGATTCTTTTAGGATGAAGCCGTCTGAGAGTTTTTGGGTTACGCTGTAATTAAATGACCACCAGTGATCAGGGTTATTGGGATCTAGTTCATTACAATCGATTGGAACCTCGGCGTAGCCAATTTCAGTATCGATTATAAGAAAACATTCATCAGGTGTAGTAATTATAGTTTCTTTTGCTCCTATAAGCTCTTGCCATGTGTCATCCAGTCTCTGGAACCATTGAAAACCATCCCAATAGGCATCTCTTATTTCATCAGAGTTGTCAAATAATCCATCAATTCCCAAAAAGCCACCATGTTCTGTAAAGGTATCGTAAATCACATAGTGAGCATGATAAAAACCTTCTGCTTGAGCAATTTCCCAGAGACCTGTCTCATCTGTCACATCAGCTTGATACAATGGGTAATTACTTGGAGAATCAAGTATAGCACCAAAGAATCTTGGTGTAAGAGAATCATCGTCGTGTCCGTCTTCAATAGCGTAAAAAACAGCATTATGATCAGTAGCCATATCGGGAATGGAAAGCGCAGCGGTTGTATTAATATCGGCTTCAACTCCTTGCTCAAAGAATGGTTGTATTGTATTGAATCCCGACGTGATTCCTGAACCTGAGTCACAGAATAAATCTATTTCTCCGCCAATTTTACCAAGGCCTACTCCAACTTTAGCTAGTAATCCTACAATACCTGTGAGATTATTTGCTGCCTCAAGTATGGGGCCTTTTGAAAGATTTCTACATGCGTCCTCTAAAGCTGCATCAAGGATATATTTCTTATTTTGTAAAAGATCCGCGGCATAAGCACCTTGATGAGGTGTACCGAAAGTAATTAAACCGTTGAATAATTTTTTACCTGTCGTTGCGCTCATCTGATTTACCATTTGTCTAGAGACTAATCCACCTAGACTATGTGCTATGATAAAGTCATTTTCCGTACTTTCTCTGTTGATGGTACGTTGCCTAAGTTCTGTATTGAAATCATCCGCTGATTCTTGGATTGTCCCTTGAGAAGGATTGTAGTCAGGGTAATGTGAGATAGCTTTAAATCTGCCTGTAGTATTTCCTGAGGTATTAATACCACCTACATCATTTCCTGGCATGGTAAGACTTAGATCATTACCCTTATATCCATGTAGCCAATATATATATCGGTCTTGCTCTACAGCGCATCCTAAAGGAGGCACTCCAAATTCTGAATAGCACTTATCCTCATTATCAGGCACTCCATCGCCATCACTATCCAGGTCAAGATAATTAGGTATACCATCTCCATCTATGTCTCCTGTCCCCTCCGTTTCATCCGGTATGCCATCTTGATCTGAGTCAAAGAAGCCTAATACTGGAGGTATTGGAGCTACCGGAGATATTTCTTCACTGATAGTTACAGGATTACCTAGACAATCTGATTCTATAAGTTGTGATGATGTAGATTCGATTTGTGCTATAGACATTATAGGTAATAAGATCGATGTTATAATTGTTATTGTATGTTTCATGATATGATTTTATTGTTTGATGAATGATGAGGAGTACTGTTTGCTAGCCTGAATGACTTTAAGCATATACATACCTTGTGGAAATTGACTGATGTTGATCGTTGTTTGTTTCTGACCAGCAGTTGTTTTCTTTTCTATCAGTATCTCTCCTCTCATAGTATATATTTGTAGCTTAGCCGCTTGATCTGCTGTTGGCATTTGTATTTTGATATAGTCATGACTAGGGTTGGGGTGTATTTCTAGAGCCAATAATGCTTCTTGTTTAGGAGCGGCGCTTCTTGCGTCGAGATTAGTATCTGCACAGTCTATGCTGTAGTTATTATAGTTTATATTACTAATGGTCTCATAGCAGTCCCCATTGGAGAATGTTCCAGGTTTTATAGTTTGTACATTGGAGATGAGGTGTTCTGCAAGTTTTTCATGATACGCATAGCTAGTTTTTACTGTTTTAACCAGTATGCCGTACTCAAATATTTGCTTGGTGTAGGTCTTGGTCTCGTTGTTCCATTCAAATATGTATTCATCGTTGCTTACTGTAATAGTATTCTTAGATTCTATTAGTCTGAATCCCTTCGTCGTGAGAGAGGATAATACCTTACGAGTAGGATATTGAAATCGGTATTTATAAAGATATCCATACTTAGTGACTCTTTCGGTCCAGTTATAATATGCTTTTTTACTCCTCTCTGTGTGATAGTTATGCAGATATCGCTCTCCTGTACGAGGATCTTCTATATATCTACCGTTAATAGATTCTGATACAGTACTTCCTACCCAGCCATCTTTATGGTATTTTGAGTAATTGGTGTAGTATGATCTGATTCCTTGCTCATCTGTTCGGGTAATGGTTGAGTATGAGTACCACTTTGGAAATATATTCTCTGTGTCATATATGCTAGCATCGCTAGCTGGCATGTCATTATCATTCAAATATTCATAAATGTCTTTGGTGTATTTTTTGGTTTTAAATTTAAGCTTGTCCGTAATGATGAGAGATTCTAAGTCTACATCAGGGCTCACTTTAATGCGTTCTGAAAATTGCTCTGTATGACAGAGATTATCTACTTTTTGATCTTGGGCATGTACACTTAGTAAGGTCAATAATACAAAGCTCAAAGCCATCGTAATTCGCTTTTTCATTTTTTAATAATCATTAGTTATGCTCTACTTATGTTTTTGGGAGTTTTCGAGCAATCTAATCTCCTTTTATCTAGATAATTATGAATTCATAATTCAAACATAAGGCAAAGTCGGACGCCATATTGTCAAAAATATATTTATATTTACACAATACGTATAATCACTTATGAACTTAACAATCCGAAATATTTTAAACAAAATCCGTGCTGGATATACTCACAAGCATATTATGCTTGATGACTTATGTAAAATACTAGACATTGGAAAGAGTGGTCTTTACAGTAAGCTCAATGGTCGCACCTCCTTTAGTATAAACGAGCTCATAGTTATTTGCAAGTATTATAAGCTCTCATTAGACTACTTTGTGTATGAAGATAAATTAGAGGAATTACCCTACTCATTTTTGGCGGATACCATCAGATTAGGAAATGAAACGGCTGAGCAATATGTTACCAATTGGTTTAATCATCTATCTCAAATAGATAAAATCCCTCAGCTAGAACTGTACTATCTTGCCAATGAAATACCAATATTCTATTATTTTAGGAATCCAAGACTGCTCGGCTTGAAACTTTTTATTTGGTCTAAGCTAGGTAATGATAAGATCACTGAGTCCATCAATTACTATGCAGAGCATCCTACAATTAATGTTTTTTCTAAACACCTCAGTGAACGGTACGCGAGTAGAAACACGGTAGAGATCTGGAATCCAAATATGTTTAACGAACTGTTACAGCAGGTACGTTTTTTCAGAAGTGAAATCAAGCAACAAGATGACGGATTATTGCAAAGGCTGAAAGCTGATCTTATTAATGTTGTAGATCAGATGGCAAGATCGACTGAGACAGGATTGAAAAAAATGAACAATCCATCGGAGGAGGCTGGTGAATTAACAATCTATCTCAATGAGCTTAGGTTTAGTAATGAGATGATACTTATACTATCAGAAAAGCAATCTGTGATATATCAGCAATATGATGTACCTAATTATTTACGATCTCATGATCCTCGCATATGTGACCATTCTAAAGGATATATTGATACTGTAATGTCCCAGAGTACAATGATAAGTATGAGTGCTCGTCAAAAAGCAACTGACCTGATCCATCACTTTAGGAATGAAATTGAAGAAAAGTGGCCTGAGTAAAAGTATTTTTTATTTAGTCTTGAGTATTTTCAAAATATTTCGTTTACTTTTGCACTCCGATTAGAAAAAAGAAAGATTATGGCAAATCATAAATCAGCTCAAAAAAGAATCAGACAAGACGCAGTTATTCGTCTAAGAAATAGATATTATAAAAAGTCAGCTCGTACGGCAATTGCCAAGCTAAGAGCAATGACGGATAGTAAAGAAGCGCAATCATTTTTGCCTAAAGTAATTTCTATGATTGATAGATTAGCGAAGAGAAATACTTGGCATTCTAACAAAGCATCAAACTTGAAAAGTAAGCTAACTAATCACGTAGCGAAGTTAGCCTAGTACGATACAATAGTCAATTTTATAAAGGTCTGTAAGTCTAACTTATAGACCTTTTTTAGTTTACCAAACGATGAATACCCTAGCGGAAAGAATAGTATTAGACGGCATGTTAGCTGGTGATGCCTATAGTCAATGGTTAGGAATACGTATAGATCATATATCGGAAGGACAGATTAATGCATATTTTATTCCTTCTGAGGAAATGACTAATGGCTTCAATATTGTGCATGGTGGTGTTTTATTTTCATTTGCAGATAGTATCATGGCTTTCTGTGCCAACACATTGGGTAAACTAGCGGTGACGAAGAATAGCCATATATCATTTTTACATTCTACTGATGCTGAAAAAATGGTTAAAGCATCAGCTCAGGTCATATCGATTGACCAGCCATACATTAAAGTAGATTGTCAACTGATTCAAGATCAATCAGTCTTCGCCGAAATAGAGGGAGTTTTCAAACAGACAAAAAAAGATTGGATTAATGTGCTGCAGGACTCTTGATTTTATCAAGTACATGCGAGACGATAGCTTGCTTGGTTTGTACTCCCATCGTTTCCCAGAGAAGTTCTCCATTTTGATAGAGCTGTAACGTTGGCATACTCATTATACCTAACTGTTTTACAAGTTTTTCATTTTTATCGACATCGATCTTAATCACTCTCACTTGTACTCCTAGATCAGCTTTCACTTCTTTTAAGATCGGTGCTAGCATTTTACATGGTCCGCACCATGTAGCGAAGAAGTCGATCAAAATCGGTTGTTCTCCGTTGATTAATTCTGTAAAACCTACTTTTGCCATAGTTAACGTAACATACTTTATGATGAATATCAAGCTTATTACGATTTCTTCGGTATTTTGGTTCCTATTAATTGGCTGTAATAACGGCAAACGGACAGATGTAAAAGTTCAAGGTAATACTATAAGATAAGAACTTAATGACTCATATATACAGAGGCTTTATGCTTTTTATCATGCCGATCCTACGACTCAAGAGCAGATAGAATCTAATGCAATCATAGATTATATCATCGAGCATGATTTGATTCTTGACCGTGATGAGCTAGGCTACTTTTATAGCATACAATCTTTTCCTACAGGCTCTGAAGCAGAATTGCTAAAGCACCAAAGTCGAGTAGAGGCTCATTATGAAGGAACATTTTTAGACGGTCAAGTATTTGATAGTAGTCGTGATCGTGGTGAGCCGATATCTTTTAAAGTAGGACAGATGATCCATGCATGGAATCATCTTCTTAAAAAAATGAAAAAGGGAGATAAAGCTATATTGATAACACCATCTCGACTTGCATATGCAGACCGTGGATTTCCAGGATTTGTACCGCCTAATACACCACTAAAATTTGAAATAGAGGTATTATAGTGCTATGCTGAAAAAGAAGTTCCGCATCCACAGGTATCAGATGCATTAGGGTTGTTAAAGGCAAAACCTCTATTGTTGAGGCCTTCTACCCAGTCTATTTCCATCCCAAGCAAGTATAAGGCATGGGCCTTTTCCATAATCACTTTCATACCTGATACTTCACTGACCTGATCTTGCTCTTTGGTCTCATCAAAGCCCAAGATATAAGTAAATCCACTACATCCACCTCCTTTTACACCTACACGTAGACCGTACTCAGCGGGTACATTTTGCTCTTCTCGTATTCTCTTGAGTTGAGTCACTGCACCTTCTGTGAGAGTAATAGGTGCTACTGCTGTGGTTGATGTATCGCTCATGATCTTTTCTTTATACTGCAAAAATAATTAATTGATCCTATAAAAATAGTAACACTAAGTATGATGATTAACATAACTTAGTCATTTGAAGTTCTTTTGATCTAAAAATAATAAACAGATGGCTGGAGAAATTGTAATGGTGATACTGGATATTCTAAAATTTACGATACCTGGTTTGGTGGTGTTTTTTACGGTATATCATCTTTTTAAGAAATACCTCAATGCTCAGATCAATTTAGAGTCGATGAAACTCAACAAGGATATTAGATCAGAAACCTTACCCCTAAAGTTGCAAGCTTATGAGCGGCTAAGCCTATTTATAGAACGAATTTCTATTATGCCACTGGCAAATCGATTGATTACACCTGAGATGACCGTTGGGTCTATGAGAAGTGCCATGATGATAGCCATTGAGCAAGAATATCATCATAATGTCTCTCAGCAGATATATGTATCGGAACCTCTGTGGAAGATCATTCAGCTTTCAAAAAATGAAAATCTAAACCTTATAGCAAATGCAGGATCTACTTTACCTGCTAGCGAACCAGCAAATAAGTTTGTTCAGCAGTTGGCATTGGCAGAAAGAGAACTGGATATAAACCCTATAGAGCAAGCAAAAGCAGCAATTAGAAAAGAAGTATCCTTACTATTTTAATACTATGAGAAATAAGCTAACCATTATTACTTTCGCAAGTATTGTCACATTGTTGATCGCTTGCAAGACTAATAGTTTCGTGGCCAATATACATCCGCATAACTATGAGATAAATCCATGGCTCAATGAGGGAATTGCAGAGTATGACAGTATTATCGCTCCATATAAAGCCTCCCTAGATCGAGAGATGGATCAGGTTTTAGGAAGTAATGCTACGATGTTATATAAGTCAAAACCCAATGGATCTCTTGGTAATTGGATGGTAGATGCCCTATACAACCAAGCAACTGTATTATTTGATGATAATATAGATTTTACGGTACTGAATTATGGAGGTATACGGATACCTAATTTACCCAAAGGCGATGTGACTAGACGTAATATATACGAACTAATGCCTTTTGAAAATAAAGTTGCTAAGTTGAACAGTACAGGTGCCATTGTCAATAGATTAGTAAAGAGAATTGTAAACTACGGAGGTTGGCCTATATCAGAACATTTACTTATCAGGGTGAGCGATCAAGATACTTTGGCCTATCTAGACGGCAACGTTATAGATGAAAATGCTCGATATACTTTTTTGATTACCGATTATGTTGCAAATGGTGGTGATCGATGTGATTTTTTATCAGAAGCGAAGCGAGAAGATTCCAAGGTCTTGTTGAGAGATGTTTTTATAAACGAGCTTAAAGACCTGACGACAAAAGGAAAACTTATTGAAGTATCACCCCAAGATAGAATAGTATATGAATAGGCGTAGATTTTTAAAACATAGTACGGCGGCTGGGTTAGCCTTTGCTGTAAGTCCAGTCATGGCTAATCTAGCAGTTCAGCCAGAATTTATACATCTATCTATAGTGCATACTAACGATATGCATAGTAGGATAGAGCCCTTCCCAATGGATGGTGGTCGAAACGCTGGCAAAGGAGGAATGTCTCGAAGAGCGGCTCTGATTGAAAAAATACGACAGGAAGAAGGAGAAATACTTTTATTGGACTCAGGTGATATTTTTCAAGGGACTCCCTACTTCAATTATTACGGCGGAGAGTTGGAGTTCAAATTAATGTCCAAAATGGGTTATGATGCTGTGACCTTAGGGAATCACGATTTTGATGGCGGTCTGAGTGGGTTGCATAAACAGCTCCCGCATGCTTCCTTTGATATCGTTACCTCAAATTATGATTTTCGCGATACAATACTTGAAGGAAATACTTTTGATTATAAAATATACCATAAAAAAGGTGTAAAAATTGGTGTATTTGGAGTAGGTATAGAGCTGCAAGGGCTAGTACCCGCAGATTTATACGGAAAGACGAAATATCAAGACCCTATTAACATAGCCGATAATACTGCTAAAATGCTCAAGCAAGATTTGGCATGTGATGTAGTAGTCTGTCTTTCTCATCTTGGATATCAATACTCTAGCGGTCATCGGATAGATGATGTCAGTTTTGCTGAAATGACTGAAAATATCGATATAATACTTGGTGGACATACACATACATTCATGAGTAATCCTGATTTTCGTAAGAACAAGCTTGGGGAAGCAGTAATGATTAATCAAGCGGGATGGGGAGGGATACTTTTAGGGAAGGTTGATATTTTGATTGAAAAGACAAAACGAAAATCATGTTTGAGTTGTAGAAACTTGAAGGTTTGATAACAGTAAACTGAAAATGAATTCTATATAAATAGGTTAAAGTCTTTAGGTGTAAAGTGCAGAATTTCAAAGTATTATGCAGCAATATTAATCGGTATATGTAATTGATTATCAATTTATTAGCTTTCTAAAAAAAAATATAAAATACTTTCCTCAACAGTATCTCAGTTTGAATATTTTTTGTCACTTTTGACGTAACAAGAGAAATCTATAATCCCAACCAATCTCAGATTTCCCGATAGACTGATTTGTTTTTAGAATTTACCCTCGGGTAGGGTGAAATGGTATTAGGTGAATTGAACAATCGAGAATAGCATGATAAAGGAACATACACAAGTTTGGAACAATTGTTTGAGCGTCATTAAGAAGAATGTCAATCCTCAAAGTTTCAAAACTTGGTTTGAACCTATCAAAGCCATTCGCAACGATAATGATATACTCACTATCCAAGTTCCCAACAAGTTTTTTTACGAGTGGTTGGAAGAGCATTATGTTGATGTTCTCAAAAAAGCAATACATACAGAGCTGGGCTCCGGCGGTAGATTGGAGTACCAAATATTAGTGGATAACCATCGTAAGATTGGTAAAAATGCTCCATCTTCAGAGCCTGGTGATTTTTCTTCTGAGCAGATTAAAAATCCATTTGTAATACCAGGTATTAAAAAACTGGAAATTGACCCCCAGCTCAATGAGCTTTATAGTTTTGATCGCTTTGTAGTTGGCGATGCTAATAAGCTAGCCGCTAGTGCGGGTCAAGCTATCGCTGCTAATCCTGGAGGTACGGCATTTAATCCACTGGTCATATATGGTGATGTTGGTTTGGGTAAAACTCACCTAGCACAAGCTATTGGTAATGAGGTGAGATCAAGATTTGCAGATAAGAAAGTATTGTATGTCACCATGGAGAGATTTACCAATCAGGTAGTTCAATCCATCAAAAATAATGCGATCAATGATTTTATGAATTTTTACCAGTTCATAGATGTATTGATTGTTGATGATATTCATTTTTTAGCCAAGAGACCTAAGACTCAAGAAATATTCTTTAATATTTTCAATGCTTTACATCAGGCAGGTAAGCAGATCATCATGACTTCAGATCGTGCTCCTAAGGATCTTAAGGATGTTGAGGATAGACTTATTTCAAGATTTAAATGGGGATTATCGGCGGATATACAAGCGCCTGACTTTGAAACACGTATGGCGATTCTTGAAAAGAAAATTGAGGAAGAAAACATCGAAATCCCTATGGATGTCAAAGAGTTCGTCTGCTTCAATATCAAGAATAATATCCGTGAATTAGAAGGTGTTTTGATATCTCTAATAGCTCAATCTACACTCAATGAAAAAGAGATCGATGTTGATCTAGCTAAAGAAGTCATTGAGCAGTTTGTGACAAAGGTTAATAAGGAGTTATCGATAGAGTTTATTACTCAAAAGGTCGCTGATCATTACAACATATCCCTTGATAAGATTACTGGTAAGACTCGTAAGCGTGAAGTAGTTGTCGCTCGACAATTATCGATGTTTCTTGCGAAAGAGCATACAGGTAGTTCTTTGAAGGTAATCGGTTCTGCTTTTGGTGGTCGCGATCATAGTACCGTTATATATTCTGTACAGACCGTACAAAATATGATGGATGTAGATCCGCTTTTCAAAGACACCGTATCAGACTTACAGAGAGAATTAGCACTTTCAATACATCAGTAATATATATTTGGGTTGCTTTTTTGTGTCATCCAAACGTTAGGAAAATGTGATTATTTCATCTAGGCTTAGATCCTTAGCCTAAATGAGTTTATCTTTGTATTAAAATTAATACTCAGATGAAATATTTATTTTCTGTCGTTGCTATGGCAATCCTCT
This sequence comes from Saprospiraceae bacterium, assembly GCA_020629715.1. Taxonomy (GTDB): domain Bacteria; phylum Bacteroidota; class Bacteroidia; order Chitinophagales; family Saprospiraceae; genus JAHDGW01. Next base: position 523,167 of record JAHDCU010000001.1, on the reverse strand, counting down.
TCACTTCATGTGGTACTGCTGAAGGACCTACGACTGTGGATGCAGAGGGCAATCTAAATTGGTTGAAAATCGAAGAGCTAGAGACGATTCCAACCGCAAATAAAAAACCAGTGCTCGTGGACGTGTATACAGACTGGTGTGGATGGTGCAAACGAATGGATAAGAATACTTTTCAAAACGATAAAGTAAAAGAGTATTTAAAGGATAAGTACTATGTCGTAAAATTCAACGCAGAACAGAAAGAGCCTATCGAATATAGAGGTAAGACTTACAATTTCGTCAAAAATGGAAGACGTGGAGCCAATGAACTCGCTGCAGAAATGCTAAATGGTAGATTAGGCTATCCAACTATAGTATATCTCGATAAAGATCTGAATGTGGTAAAAGCCTCGCCTGGGTATAAAAAACCAGATCAACTAATCGAAGAGATAGAAAATCTCAAATCCTAAACCAAATGAAACAAGTACTACTTCTTTTTGTAGCATTATTATCTTTCACGATCATTAATGCGCAGTCTACTATTGCATTTGAAAAAGGTGACTTGGCAAGTGTTTTTGCAAAAGCTAAGACCCAAGATAAGCTCATATTTATTGATGCTTATACGACGTGGTGTGGTCCATGTAAGTGGATGGCCAAAAATGTATTTACTGATGAGTCTGCTGCGGCCTACTACAACCAGCAATTTATCAATGTAAAGCTAGATATGGAAAAAGGAGAGGGAATTGATTTTGGTGAAAAATATAAGGTCAACGCTTATCCGACGCTGCTATTTCTCAATGCCGAGGGTGAAGTTGTTCATCTGGCACTTGGATCAAGATCAATCGGGCAATTTATCCAGCTCGGAGAAAATGCTCTAAATCCTGAAACCCAATACCTTACTCAAAAGCAAAAGCATGAAGCTGGTGAACGTGGTGCAGAGTTCTTAAGAAAGTATACCGAAATACTGGCTGAAGCCGCTTTAGAAAAGCAAGAAGTGGTAAACCAATATTTGAAAACTCAAGATGATTGGAATACTGCAGAAAATATGGAATACATCTTTACCCATAGTGGAGCCGATGTATCCAACCACCTTTTTAAGCATATGCACGAAAATGCTGAACTATTTAGGACTCAGTTGGGAGCAGATAAGATAGATTCTAAAATAGAGTGGGCTATCAATAGATCTCTTCCAGACGATGCGAGCCCCAAAGATCTAAGAGAAGCATACAAAAGCTACTTTCCCAAGACATGGGAAGATAAATACACTGTATCCCTTCTAGAAAGAATGATGAATGGTAGCATAGATGTATCCAATGCTGAGTTTACGAGATTAGCTGATAATTATTTCACCACTAAGCCACAAGACAGTTGGTCATTTTCAAATAGTGCGGCTTGGTATATCTTTGAAAATTCTGTGATAGAGGAAGAGGTAGAAAAAGCCATAGGATGGGCGCTACAATCTATTAGCATAGAAAGCAATGCGTATAACAACGATACGGCTGCCTGGCTATATTACAAGAATGATGATTTGTACAATGCAACTGCTTTTGCCAAGAGAGCCATAGATCTTGGAATCGAAAACGGAGACGATACAAGTGAAACAGAAAAGCTAATCGAGAAGATTAAGGCAGAGAAGTAGTATAGTGCTAGTTGAAAGTTTCATGGTTTCATGGTTTCATGGTTTCATGGATTCATGGTTTCATGGTTTCATGGTTTCATGGTTTCATGGTTTCATGGTTTCATGGTGCAAGTGGATTGAAAAATGTTCATCAAACTCTTGTATAAAATACTTGAATTAGCGATGCTAACATCTAACATCTAACATCTGACATCTAGGAAAATACTACTCCTTGACTAAAACGGCATCCGTCATGATATACATGAGCCTGTTGATATCATCAGGATTGAGCTGAAGTTTACCTTTTAACTTAACCGCCTCAGCCGTAAATTTCACAGGTTCCGCAGCCATGACTTCCATAACAGTTTCTGGTCCTGCACCACCACAGAAGAAGCACATATTGTAAGGGAATGCAGAGAAGATGAATTCTTTATGCGACTTGTAGCCTTCTACAGGGATGATATAGCCTGAAATAGTGATATACTCTCCATCGAATTTTTTCACTCGATCACTAAAGACGGGCTTATCTATTTTAAAGCCCATGATCTCATCAAATTCCTTTTTGTAAGTGATCTTAGAGAGGGTCTTCCACATATTTTCTTCTGGAGCTTGCTTAGTTTGAGCAGCAGCTGTGAAGGCAATAGTCAAGGATAGTATGATAATTAACAATCGTGTCATAGTTATATTTTTTCGGCTTCTTGCAAGGTATATAATAAGCTTAAAGCATCTTTGGCATTTATGTTTAAAATTCCTCTGACCTTTACTTTTTGGTCGGAGTATTCCATTTTAGTTTCACCTTTCATGTAGACTTCCATAGCCGTCTCAGGTCCTGCTCCTCCGCAAAAGAAACATATGTTTTGAGGTAGCGCCGAAAGCATGAAATGACTTTGACCAACTTTCCCAGTCAACGGAATGATATAGCCTTCCACTTCTATTTCTTTACCATTGAGTGCCATGGTGATTGGACTTACTTCCGCTTTCTCTACAAGGATACCATATACATCATCATAGCTCTGCTTGAACTCCACCATACTCAATGTACTCCAGACATTATCAGACTTAAAGTCTACTTGTGCATTGCTACTCGAGATACATAAGCCAAATGATAGTATGAAAGAAATCCATTTCATTGACACAAAGAAAAGCCTTTTCTGATAATTGGAGTTTTAAGGTGGGGTTAAAAATGTTATTGAGATGTTTCGGAATTGCATAAACTGAAGAGAATAATCATTAATTTGTTTTTTTGTGTATACCGACTTTAAATGAAAACAATTAAGAATGGAGACATCTTATGGATAGATCTCTCGCCTTTAGTAGATAAGAGAGTGATTGGTAAATATATAGGTCTTGATAAGGCATTTGATATGGATAAATCGTGGTTTGAGGGGATAGACGCATATGTCTTACTCTATGAACCATTTTTGGATGAAAAAGAATACAGCAAAGATTTATTTCAGAATAACGCTCCATGGATTACTAGTCAATGTAACGTTGTATTAGGTCTTATTGAATCCAAGAATATTACAATTGTGGATAAATGCAAGATTGAGAAAGAAGAGTATATAGTTCCGGATTTAGTAACTTATCCCAATATTCATTTCAATAAATATGAAATCAAGCAACCTGTGGTAGATTTTTCAGAGCTATTGAAAACTGTGGATTACAGTGTATACAGATTTAATTCAAAAACAAAGAGATCAGAAAAATTCGGAAGATTCAGCTTTAGTGAAATTTCTCATTTAGAATTTAGCATTGGATGTTCTAATAAGTTTATCGTAGCTAAGTTATATTTAGAGTATTTAAAAAGGACAGACCCAGGAAAAATTACACTAGATCATTTTAGATTTGAAAATTTTCCTAGTTTCCATTTTTATGAATACGTATATAATAGGTATCGGTTTCATTAGAGTCAAAAGGAATTGGGTGATAATAGCCCATACTTCCTTCTGGAAAATTAGGTTTACCTAAAACGGTAGAGTTTCCCCAGAATGGTCGTGGTTAGTAACCGCGACCCAATACACTTATGTTGTAGAATACGTCAGATGATCATGGTTCAAAAGCCTAGAAGAGCAGAGGTATATTGCACTGAAGCAAAAAAGTGTTATGTCCTCTTCATAGTGAAGACCTCATACATTAGCTGGTAAGACAGTTCTCCTAGATTTACCTATTCGTTTTATGCTATAATCTAAGTACTTGAGCCTAGATGTTTTAGAACCAAATGAGACCTACTTCTTGATAAATTGCACTACGCTCTGTTGAGCATTTATATTGATAAGAGATATCATATACGTACCATGGGATAGATCACTTAGGTCTATTTTGCTACTAGTATAATCCGCTTGTCTGAGCACTTTACCATCTATATTCATGATACTATAGCTGATATATTGCTGCTTAGTATCCATAACCTCGATATAGTCGGTAGCAGGATTAGGGGCTAGTGTAATCTGAGCTTGTATAAGTTCTTGATTACTGGAGGGTGTACCCAGATTATTCTCATAATACCAATAGTCGCCATTAGCAGCTAGGATATCTAGATCTCCATCTAGGTCTATATCAGCACTATTCAGTTGAAATGCTGGAGATACTGTGCCTACTTCTTTCTTTTCGTATACAAAGTCATCAGCTCCAGTATTATTAAACCAAAATATACCATTACTATTAGTACCCCAAACGATATCATCGATTTGATCTCCGTCATAATCCGCGATATCAAACGAACGTACATTATCCGAAAAGCCAGCTTCTACAAGTAGTCTTTCATCAAAAAAGTTATTAGATTCATTAAGCCAAACGCTTAATCCATCATCCCATAATATGACAATATCTTGATCATCATCACCATTGAGATCATGAAATTTTACTTGTACTATACCATCATTTTTGTTGCTAATGATCGCTTCCTCTTCTAGGAAGAAATTATTAAAATTGACTAAGGATACCTGTTTTCCATCAAACTCCTCAAAACCTACTACGATATCTGCAAATGTATTGCCATCAAGATCTACCACATCAAAACTCTGCACATCTTCATCAAAAGATATATCCAAAGATTGGTTGGTGCCATCAGGAAGTCTAAAGTTGATAAGCATATAATCAGTACTTCGGTTGATGCCAATAATATCAGGATTGCCATCGCCATCTAGATCCGTAAATTTCAGTCTGTTGATGCCGAATATACTGAGACCTATATTCGTAAAGTTTTGAGCGCCATCATTAATGAGAGAGTTGATTTCATCAGTATCTTCATTAGTGTATAGTATATCCATATCGCCATCACCATCGATATCCCCAGTTGTCGGGTTTCCAGTAATATTGGTTACCAAAATCACCTCAGAGGTATAGGTAGTAGGACTATCTCCATTGTTGATAGCAACATAAAGTTCGTCTTGATTATTAAAATTAAAATCAACACCAACTAGATCAGGGAAACCATCACTATTGAAATCTACAACTTCAAAGTTTCCAAATCCTAGACCAGTAGATTCACTTCGTGTGAAGTCTTGAGCATAAGACAATACAATGGTGAACATAAAAATGGAGGTAAATACTTTTTTCATAACTATCGTGAGTTTTTGATAAACAACTAAGCACTAATATGGTAAAATATTATAATGTATAGGCTATTCTTAAAGGAGGATATTTATATCTGAGCAATAATTCTTAAAAAACTGATTTGCGTATACTAGATGTGATACACATGACTGATTATTCTTTGTGCTTAATCATTATGCTATTTCATAGTCTGCATTCAAAGATGATATGATAATACAAGCGTACTTGAACCTAGGACGTTAGAAAATGTGACCTAAGCATATTCAAGCCCCATTGCATATAAACTACTCAGTTCTTGCTCCAGAAACTTGGCAATTTCCAGCATCCCTTCTTTCTTTCGCTCGGAATTATGCTCTGCCTTGGAGTTATAGTTCGTATTGGTGTTGACATCATAAACCCACTTAGTTCCGCTAGCATCTTCGACATATTCTAATGCTCCAATCCCGATATCATTAGACTCAAGAAAAGCTTTGTATTGCTCCACATGTTCATTTTGATAATTATCTAGGATGACGAACTTAGAAGAAGATTGGTCTTGATTAGCGGGACAAAAAGCATCTTCGATATTGCATGAATCTGCAGGACATAACTCGAAGCCATTTTGAGCATCTATACTCACCGCATAGATCATTTTGCCACCTATAAACTCAGCTCTTACGATACGTCCATCTGCTGGTTTGATATATTCTTGTACCAACCAAATACCATCCAAAGACTCTCCGATTTGGTCATTCTTAATGGATTGTAATAAGCTCTCCTTAGTCTGAAATAGTTGTACTCCTGTACCTTTACCACCCCTATTAGGTTTCAGTATAAATGGAAATGTATTTAATCGATCGACAGCTTTGGATAATGATTCTACATGATTTGAGATCACAGTCTTAGGATGAGGTATATTAAATTGCTGAAGTGCTAGGTACTGCTCTGATTTTCTGAGTTCTAGCTGTAGGGCTTTACGTCCATTGATGACCTTGCGCCCATGGCGTTCTAGCCATGCTAATATATTGGCTGTCATCTCAGGAGCATATCGGTGATCTCTGGTATGGGCAGAAGCACTCATCCGATTATAAAAAATACCCTCAGGTGGGGTAGAGTTTAAGTCCAGCGAAAGATTATTGATAAACCATTCTTCATATGGTACATTCAATTTTTCAAAGGCAGCTCTTAGTGGAACTAACCAATCTTCGTTTTCATGTATGACGTAAATTTTCATTTTATATTATTGTAGGGTCATAAAAAAAGCCCTCTCACGTGAGCGAGAAGGCTTTGATATTTCTATAATTATGTATTTAATAATTACATATGCCGTACTCTGCTCCATTTACGCAATGGACAACAGCAACAACAAGCAGTATGTAAATAAGTATAATTCATTTTGATCGCAAGTTATGTAGAATTTGAGCTTAAGTCAATAGATAGACCAAAACAGATCATATATTTTCAAAATACACTCCAACCACATTCATAAAAGCACCGTCTTTCTTATTCAAATCTAATTTATCACCATGATAGCTAGATGCCTGTCTACCTAACTCATGAAAAATACAAGCCGTGGCGGCATAGTCCCAAATGCAGCCTCCACCTTCTTCTTTTTTAGGTAGTTTTATCATCACTGCGGGATTATTTTCTAGTACTTGTATGGCGTTTAATACAGCGCCGCCGCCATGGATTTCTTTGATGCCATCTAGATTATGTTGTGACTTGATACGTTCAAGCATCGACTCTATTTGATCTTTTTTTGGAGTATCGGCTAGCCTTTTATCCGTGACATAAGTAAGAAGGTTATTCTTAGATGTGATCGTCCACGGATGATGATTTTTATATGCTCCCATTCCTTTGATCGCATGATAATGATGAGCAGTACTTGGATCTAGTACTACACCAATATGTGGAGTGCCGTCTTTGGCAACCAGAGCTATAGAGACTGAATACCCAGGGCGTTTATTGATGAATGCTAGCGTACCGTCCATAGGGTCTATACACCAGAAGTACTCCTTGATAAATCTGCTGCCATCATCTTCTGTTTCTTCGGAGAGTAGGGCAAGATCGTACTTTTCACAGCTTGGAGTGAGGATATCAATAATGGCTTTCTCACATTTTCGATCTACCTCTGTGATGACTTGAGATGCACGGCTAGTGCCTGCTTTCTTTTCATGCACTTCAATGTCATGATCCATGTGTTGACTTATGATTGTACCTGCAGCTTGAGCTGCATCAATAGCTATATCACAAAGTTTCTTTAAGTCCACCATTATAGATTTTCAATGACTTCACGGGTGATGCGTTCGCTATAACTGTTGATCTTCCAGTGCCCTGGGCTCCAGCCTTTCAAGAATCGATGAAAATCTGCCCAAGCAACTCGATAGAGTGATCGCCATTCGGATTCAAGCGCTTCATTAGGAATAGGTAGACTAGCTTGTAGATATTCAAAATAAGTATCTAATATCTGACTCTCTAGCCGCTCACATTCTTTATCAGTTAGACAGCTCCCTATGAAGTATGCAAGATCTTTCATACCACATCCACCACCAACGTATTGAAAGTCAACGCCTGCTACTTGGCCATCTTCTGAAAAACAAAAGTTTGCCAATTTTGCATCTCCATGGACTAATGTTTTATACGTGCATTCATTCAATTTTTGATCAATCGCTTCCGCCGATTCTTTGAGCTTTTTATCATCCAATACTTCTAATTCATGAGGCCTAGTCTCTAGATGCCAGTAGGTGCCCACATCCCAAAGGCCAGTAGGGGAGACATTGAGATAACTAGCATGAAACTCTGCTAACCACCTCAAACAAGCTGCTATTTCTGTCCATGTGAGGCTATGTTTTCTTAAAGGAAATCCAGCGTGATCGAGATCTTCTAATACCATCAGTACCTCATCATCATATGTTTCTATCGCTAGACAATGTGGTAGCCTGGCTTTACTTCTTTTGCTGTATTGTTGATACCAATGAGTTTCTACTTGGTAAGATTTGAGTTTTCGTTGATGACCGATATCTGTATTCCATCCGCGGGGATGATTTTTGGATTTTGGAAGTTGTACATGTTTGACAACTACACTTTCTATCGTAGCACCACGTAATGTAATTCTCAATATTTTACCATAACCACTCCAAAGAGACTGGATCATTTCTTTTTCAAAAAAACCACTTGCTCCTGTTGCTTTTAATATGACGGATCTGAAAGGCTCATTCATCATTATGATAAAGGTAGTAAAAGGGAGGCGGCTTATATTATCGTCCTCTCAAGCATTATAGCTATAATAAGAAGAAACCATAAAAATTAGTCATCAAAGGCTACTCATGTTTGAAAACCCTATACGACTGAGAAATTTGCTCAAGCGTAAGTACCAATAGATAAATGCCATTTTCGTAATCTGACAAATCAACATCAGTCAAAGAAGAAGTAATCTTCCTAGTATGCAATAATCGACCGTCTACCGAATATACTTCAAGGAAACCTTGATCATAAAATGAGTCTTCAGGAAGCTTAATTGATATTAAAGAACTCGTAGGATTTGGGTAAATCGATGCCAGAGAATTAAGGTCTATATCTTGGTTGTTCGTTGAGTTGGGGTTTTGACACTCATTAATATAAGCAGTACTTGATTCTGTGCTCATTGCCAAGGTGGCCGTGGAATCTTTGCATATGCATCGTCCATCTGCTTCGTTGTATGTGAAGTATGGTGCATTCGTTTCGAAAGACTTGAACGTGCATTGCTCAAATGACAAAGGTTCGCCAATGACCATTTGAGTGCCATGGTTCCAATTGGAAAAGAGCGTATTACCGCTACTCCAAAAGTTTAAACCTTCGATTTGATCAAATTCACAGGGTTTGAAAAACAATAAATACATCGTGCCTGTGCCACCGACTCCAACTCCTCCGCCTACATTAATCGCGATGCTACCGTCTCCACGAAGATCCCCTACATAAGATATAGAACGTGAAAATCGTTCTTCATCACCAGCATCAAATTCAAGATCAAATCCTCCCTCGGATTCATCAATTTTTGCATAAGTCTTCACCGTTTTATCGGAATTTAAATACAGAATGTAAGCATCTCCCAATCCCTGTTGATTGGCACCAGTGAATAGATCAGATATACCATCGCCATTTAGATCACCAGTGTTGCAGAGGGCATGACCAAATTGTGCTCCGCTTGTGCCATTGGGGTTGGTGCTTGTAGATAGGGTATCATCAAAGCCATTAAGGCTTTCTGTTATTTTGATCTGAGAGATTACTCGATAGTCTGTAGGATCTAAGGATATTATCCAGATCGCTCCTATACCTCCATTGGACTGAAAGGCGGCTACTGCCATTTCGATAGAGCCATCACCGTCAAGATCTCCTACCATGGCTACTTCACGTCCACCAAAACGATCATTGTTGTCTAAAACTCCTTCAAATCCGTTGGTGCCCGAGGCAATGGTTACGGTATTGTTTTCCATAATCTGAGAACTCTCATCCAAAAAAATGATATGTATAGCTCCGCGGTTCATTCCACCGATATCGCTATTCGGATCGCAAACGACTAGATCAATCTTGCCGTCATTATTAATGTCTCCAATGGCTGAAAGACCTTGAGAAGAGATATTTGAGTTCTTGACATAATCCTTTACGGTACCATCTGTATTGAGGTGAATGATGTATAAAGCAGCATTATTAGATCCAGAAGTGACCGCGATATCCGGAATATCATCATCGTTGTAATCTCCTATGCCAGCGACCCCATAACCAAAAAAGTTAGAGCCTGACAAATTCTCATTGAATCCTCCTTCAAGTGCTGATATTTTTTGGTTGGATTTTACGGTACCATCGCTATTCATGAATAAAATATAGACCGCACCTGCATCGGTCTGACCATCGTCATCAGATCGAGCACCTATGACTAAATCAATAATGCCATCTCCATTGACATCACCAATCGCATCATGGTCTCTACCAAATCGATCTCCAGCATCCAATGTTGCTATAAAACCACCTGATCCCTCTTCTATTCGTATATAACTATCTGGTCCCCATTGAGTAGAGACTTGTGAGCTTAGAGTGTATAGTATAAATAGGAAAATAAATGTGGAATAACATCGTGTAGAAACGGACATGTATGATCAGTATTAAGTTGGACAATAATAGGTAGACTGATATTACTTTTGAAGGTTTAATATAGAAGCTTATTACTTTTAACGCTCTATTCTATTATAACTTTTAAGTGTCTTTAAAGTCCATAAGGTTTGTATACCTGCCCATTCTAACTTCATGCCCTCACTCAATCCATACCAAGTATCCCATCTACCATCATCTTTTTGGCGACTTATGAGTTCATTAATATCTTCATCTATCATGGCTTTAGAAAATATTGAGCTTAGAGTGCTGGCCGGTGATGGGGCATAGTAAAGACAATGCGGTTTTCCATAAAGACCCCATCCTTCGTCAGATCGATCGTTAAAGATTACCCCTTCTGCTAGTATCCATTTCTTTAAGTCCTGAAGTGCTTTTTCAGCTTTAACACGGTTTTTAGTGTATTTCAAAAAGAATAACCTGCGAGGAGTACATAAATGACAAAAGACATGTTTCTCTTTAATTCTTTCGATTTCCTTCCAGACAAATTCTTCTGCTTTTTCTTTCCAAAAAGTATCTACGTTATATTTCTCAAGCATCGCAACTAAAGGAGCTGTTGTACTAAATGCCGCCCACTCTTTTACGGTCTTAAAATGCTCTGCACAGGGATATTCACTTTTGGGTCTAAGCATCCAAGGAATCCCACCTGAATCGGTGATGATACTTTCAAAGTATGGCAGAAAATCTTTCTTTATGATATCTGCTGTGAGATATCCTACCTCATCTAAAGTTTCAAGGGCCATGATGGTGAAAAGTGGTTGGCTTTCGGGTGAAGAGGTATCTGGCTCCATACCATGACCAAATCCACCATCTGAGTTTCGATATGCATAAATCGCATGATATATTCCTTCGGGATGATCGTTTTCAAAATGAAAATGAAATAGCCGTCGTTCGATCATCCGCGCATTGGTCAATATAAAATCCCTTGCTTTTGAAAAATTAGCTTTGGATAGATTCATGCTTGACACTTGTTTAACGTGATTTATAGAAAATGATTTGTAATGGGTTAGTTCCTGCTTTTTATCATATCTAGAAAGTATTTAAACCCAGATTAACGCCACCATTCTTCTAGGATCTGATCAGAATAGGAAAATATTTGTCCTAGTCTAGGTAATGCATAGTCAAGCTTTTCATGCTTAGCATATTTGATAAACTCATCAGCAGGTTCAGTCCACGTATGTTGATATGAAAGTGCAAAGCCTGCCCAATGGACGGGCATTACTTTCTGAGCATGGGCGTCTATTGCTGCTTGTACTGCTTCAATTGGGAACATATGTATCGGATGCCAATCATGATTATATTGACCACATTCCATAAATGCAAAAGCGAATGGTCCCAAACGCTCACCTATGCTTTTAAAATGTTTACCATACCCACCATCTCCACTAAACCATATATTTTCTTGAGGAGTTTTAAAAACCCAACCACCCCAGAGGCATTTGGCCCTGTCTGTCAATCCTCGTCCTGAAAAATGACGAGTTGGGGTGAATGTAATCTCGATTCCATTGAAGCTAAGAGCGTCCCACCAATCAAATTCAGTGATTATATCAGCTCCAACATCCCATTCGACCAAGTGTCTTTTAAGTCCAAGAGCAACAAAATATCGTTTGGTCTTGTGTTTTAGTTTTTGGATGCTATCAAAATCTAGGTGGTCGTAATGATCATGCGTTAAAACAATAAGATCTATTTCTGGGAAATCATCGATCAGCGATAAACTACCTTCTGAAAAACGTTTGTTTGCGATGGGAGCAATTGGAGTAGTATCTGGCCCCAGCATAGGGTCTATGAGTATAGTCTGATTATTCATACGAATAAGTATAGCTGAATGTCCATACCAGATGAATTTAGCTCTATCAGAAGAAGCTAGAAAAGATGCTTTATCAAAAGGAATTATCGGTAAATTTTGATCAGGCTTTTGACCCTTCTTGGTTAGTTGTTTATAAATAACGCCAGGTATTTTATGGAGTGGCATATCCATATTCGTCTCTTCCAAGTTTTGGAATTTTCCATCTTTCCAATGTTTAGATTGCTCGTATCTAGCTAGGTCTTCTTTGCTGATTTTACCTCCGAATTGTGCTAGGAATTTTTTCATGGATTTAGATTAATGGACAATTCTCATCAAGGGAAATTGAAATGTTACTTAGGTGCAAGGCCATCTTATTTTCAGGTGGATTGTATGGAATGGATGCTTTGTACGGATTACATGTATCTAACGTCTTCAGCAGGGTATGCTTTTATCACACGATGTTAGCGATAGGACTTTTTCATGCAGTTATTAATTTCAGTTTGTTCTTAACCACTTTTGATTGCTTTTTCTTTTCAACTGTATTTGTGTCGATTTCAATCAACATTTTTTTCGCTACTAATTGCCATAGTAGTGATGCAGGAAAGAGACCGTTTGAGTGCTCTTCTATTCTATATAAAAAACCAAGTCCAGGGTTCTCTTTGTTGTTAATGATTTTTGAAAATTTAGTTTCGTGAATACTCAAATTTTCAGCAAGTTTTCTTCTTGTTGTATTTGTAACTGATACATACTTTTTTAGAAATTCAGAGAACAAGTAGTTCTTAGAAAATATGCCAATTTCCAAATAGTCTAACATGCTATATTTTAAACTAATTAAGTCGGCATACACTTTTTGGTTTTCGTTTATGTTCTTTAAACTATTTAATCTAAGTGTTCTTAATTCTGCGTCGGCTTTAGCTTTTTCAGCATCAGTCAGTCCATGATGTGCAATTGAATATTCTTTACTTTCCTTCTTCATAAGTTAGGTATCTATTCATTAATAATTCACTCGCTTGCAGTTCGATCGCCAAGTGTCTTCCAAATTGTTGAAACCCGTATTTTTCTTTGTAGTGTTCAATTAGCTTCGTTTTTGGAATCAAAGAGACAAAGCCGTAAAAACCGTTTTGGAATGATTCTTTACAGGTAAATGCAATTAAAATACCAGCTACTCGGTCATACAATTTGTTTTTACCAATGTTTTCAGTTGAGATCTCCAATAGTCGAATTTCAATTCTTAACTCGTCAATCACTCTATCAATGGATAATAATCCCAAAACTTGCTCATTTGAAATTAGAGATAGTTTATAGACTTCAAATTTCGTTTCCTTGCTCCACTCAAAGTCGAATGAGTGCAATTTTGATAGTTCAGAAGACTTAAACTGTGAGATTCGAACTTTTTCCTTCTTTCCCGTCTTAACTTCGACAACGAACATGTATAAAGTTAAGAAACTTGACTTAATTAGTCAAGTATTTTGATTATTGTTTTTTTGTTGGGGTCGCAATTGCTAACGAAGAATGGTATACAACGTCCTCGTCCGCTATATCATTAAGGCTAAAGGTTAAGATTCATAGGTCTTAGAATACGCGTTTATATTTGACCGAAGGGCAAATGTGGGCGCGGATTCTGTCATCATCTAATGTTTTCTGTTTTTTGTCATTTTATATTTGTCAACCCTAAATCTTTCTGCGTTTTCGGGATATAAATCAATCATAAAGTGATGCATATTAGTTTCGGCTAGCTTTAAGATCATCCTGTTTTTAATGGCTGTTGTATATATATCTATAATCTCTTTCTTATCCTCCTTTTTAACATGTCCCAGTTTTATAAGTTTGTTTGTTTTTTGAGTAATTATACTTTTTAAACGATTAACTCCAAAAGATTTTTTAGCCGTTTCTAGATATCGGAGAAAGTAGCTGAAGTCGAAAATTATTAGAAATTCTTTATGGAGTTCACCTTGAGACTCAATAGCGGTAACGATTTCTCTAGTTTCAACCAAAGAGTCGTAAAAGTGTAAATAAAATTGATACAGTTTTGTAGGATTTATTTTCTTCTTAGGTCCTATAGAGAGTAGAAAAACAGCTCTTTCTTCTGGATCATAAACTTTGTATATATTTTGACCGTAACAGGATGAAAAGTTTACCATTAAATTTAATCTTGTCGCAATATTAATTGGCAATAAATACTGCTTAAGCTCCTCCCATGAAATTTCACTATTACTGGGACTGATGGTGATGCCTCCTTCATACCCGTGAAAACTGAAATGTATTATTGGGACAATATCTGAAATTTGACACTCTGCAAGAATTTTTCGGAGAACATAAATAAGCTCAATTTTGGATTTGATCTTTGTATGTTCTAATGTATAACCAGATTGTTTAAGAAATCTTAATTTGAGGTCCTTGAATAAGGATTCACCTGAATATGTTTTAAAATCTTCATTTCTTAATGATTCTAGAATGTAAATTTTTTGAAATTTGAAACTGAGCATTTATGATTTCTTAATTACAGATAAATTCCCTGTATCTAAAGCATCACCCTGCCGCCAAAGTCTCATGAATATCCGTCTTCCAAGCTCGTACTGCAGGAATAATGGCTGCCACAAATGCTACCAATAAGGATATGGCTAAGAGCAGAAGCTCATTTTGTCCAAATCCATTGAATCCAAAACTATAGCGATAGCTGGCTTGTGCTTGGCTTGCAAAGGCTCCGTATGCGAGATAGCTCAATACTATACCGACGATGTATCCGATGATTCCCAAGATCAATCCTTCTAATAAGACCATGGTCAATAGTTTCATCGGGCTTGCACCAGAGACACGGAGTAGTGCCAGCTCATACTTCCGATCTTGAAGACTTTTGAACAAAGTGATAAAAATGCTTATCGCAGAGACTAGCGCTATGAGATATGCCAGCATCTGCAATGCTCGTGTACCTACACCTATCATCGAGAATAATTTATTAATCTCATAGGCAGGAGTGGCTGCTTGCATATCAGTGTTGTCATTGATGCCTCTTGGCATATTGAGGGCCTGGAAGTTCGTTTTGTTTTTAAACTGAACTAATATCGAAGTGATCTCCTCATTAGGATGTTGGAGTAAAGAACTGTTATCCGTAATAGGTCCCATCTCAGTATGATCATGTTCATGACCTTCGTCATGATTAGCATGCACATCCCAAACGGTCTGTGCCGAGGTCAATATGAGTAAATCAGCCACGGACCCCGTTGGATTTAAGATACCCACGACACGAAGTTTTGTGTCTCCGTGCTCTAGGTTTTCATCTTCCATAAATCCATGTGAAGAGCTAAATTGATCTCCTATTTTCAGACCCAAAATATCCGCTACGGTTGCACCAATAGTTACTTCCATAGAAGCGCTAAAAAGATCTCCCTTTGCTACTGTAGCCCCATAAAGATCTAGGAATTCATGCGTAGTACCTACTATTCGATAGGATCGATAGCTATCTCCAAGCGATAATGGAATCGCCGTTTTGATCAGGGGATGTTTAGGGTTTAAAAATGCCTTAGCTTCATCGATTTTGATATTTCCTGTAGGATTATCGATGTGATACATATTGCATAAGATCATCTGTAAGGGGCTACCTTTTGCCCCGATGACCATATCAATGCCGGCAAGATTTTTATCAAATTTCTCGGTCAATTGATCATTGATCATGAGTAGGAAGTTGATCAATCCGATACCCAAACTAAACAAAATGATACTCAACAAGAGATTGAGCGGTCTATGGACTACATTTTTCCAAGCAAGTTTCAATAGATTCATGAGAGTAAGATTTGATTGGGTAAAATGGCTTTAAGTCTAGTGTCATGTGTCACGACGATCAGGCTTGCGTTGATTTCATCCGTTTGTTTTTTGAGCAAACTTACTACGCGATCACAGTTGTCATCATCTAGTGCCGAGGTGGGTTCGTCTGCTAGAAGAAGAGTTGGGCGATTGATCAGTGCTCGTATGATCGATACCCGCTGCTTTTCTCCTTCAGAGAGGCTTTTGATTTTAGCAGTGGCACGATGAGAAAGCCCTAGCTCGTTGAGCAAATGATCTCGCCAATCACGATCTACAGCATGACCTGCAATGCTTTGTGATAGATCTATATTTTCAGAAACATTAAGGGCATGTACGAAATGATTTTTCTGAAAAACGATCCCTATATGCTTGGCACGAAAGCCATCCTGAGCACTTTTAGATAAGTCATTCAGTTTGGTGTCATTGATCGATATGTATCCATTCGTCGGAGGTAAAAGACCGCCTAAGATGTGCAGTAAGGTCGTTTTTCCCACTCCCGATTGCCCGAGAAGCAAAAGCTCTTGCCCCGCGTCAAGCTGAATATCAGGGAAGTCAAAGCTTACATCTTTAGAGTATGAAAATGCAAGATTTTCAGTTTTTATCATGATCTACTTTTTGTAAAAGTCAATTCTTTAATTGTTGTTGAGTACTGTGCTAAACGGTCTCGTATGGTCTAATCAGGATATCAGCGGGAATGGATAAAGCTTTGCTTATTTTCCTAATGATATTTATACTCATGGGTCGTTTTCTTGAAAGTATCTCAGAGGCTCTACTTTTTAAGCCAATAACTTCTGCTAAATCTTTTTGACTCATATCCATTTGCTCCATTTTAAATTTAATAGCTTCTACTGGATCTGGGTCTGGAAACTGTCCTACTTTTTCATCCTCATAACGCTGAATAAGCATGACCAAAATTTCAAGCTCCTCATGTTCATCCGTTCCCTTTTTAGCATGAAAAATGACTTCTAGACGGTCAAGTGCTTTCAGATAATCTTCTTCACTTTTTATAAGCTTAATCTTCATCATATTTCTTTAGCATTTATTAAATCATATTCAGCATGAGTTCCTATGGATCTAATCCAAATGAGTTGGTTGTCGAATGCGACTTTCACGATCAATCGATATTTATTCCCTTTGATTTTAAATATAATACGATCATTACCTAAAATCTTGCAAGTACCAAATTGTTCTCTGACTTGATTGAAATCCTCCCAAGAAGCATGACTAGCAATTTTATACCAAGAAAGCAAAGACTCTTCAACATCTTTATGTTGCATCCAATAGTTTCTTAAAGTTGATTTGGCAATGACCCTCATGCACTCTAAAATTAGAAACAAATACGTGAAATTCCAAATTTGGGAACAATTGAGATAGTTATTACTTAGTCAACAAAGCTGCCCCAAATACACCTGCACTATCTCCAAGTTTCGGTTTCAAAAATATAGTGTCCAATCGGGGGTTAAATACATGTTTTTTTACCTCATCGACACCTAATGTGTAGAGTTCTTCAATATTGCTTAATCCTCCGCCTAATACGACCACATCAGGATCTAACACATTGATGACTTGAGCTATTCCTTTGCCAAAAAAGTGAAATAAGCGATGCATAGCATCCCGAGCGACGATATCTGAGTCCTCTCTATATCGCTTAACAATCTCTTTAAGCGATCGGTGTTGTCCAGACTTCAGATCATACCATTTTTGTACTCCAGTACCAGAAATAATAGTCTCTACACATCCGACTTTACCGCAGTAACATTGGCCTCCGCTCTCGTCCAGAAACATATGTCCCCATTCGCCGCCTATACCTTGTCGACCCTCTATAATCTGTTTATTGATGACCAGACCACCGCCAACACCTGTTCCCATGATGACGCCAAAAACGACTTTTGGATCAAAATCTAATTGAGCAGCTTCGCCTAATAAAGCTTCGGCAATGGCAAAACAGTTGGCATCATTCGCCATTTTGAATTGGATAGATAGCCTTTTCTCTAAATCTCGCTGAAAAGGCTTTCCATTGATACAAGTTGTATTAGAGTTTTTGTGCAGTCCGCTGATCGGATCTACTGTGCCAGGAGTGCCCATACCTATAGCGTTAGGATTCATACCAGACTGCTCGCGCATCGTATGGATTAGTTTTCCTATTTGATCAATGATATGATCATATCCTTGGCTGGCCTCGGTATCTACTCGGGTTCTGATCAGTATATCATGATGATCATCGGCATTTACAATAATGCCTTCTATTTTAGTACCTCCTAAATCTATTCCCCACAAATACTTTTTCTCAGACATGCCAGTTTAACAGTTTATAGGATGCAATTGATTCAAAATATTCATCTTTGCAACCTTCATGAAAGCAATAAGTCGAAAGATAATAGATATCCTTAAAGATTCGCTAGAAACTAAACCTAGAGATTTCACGAAAGGGAGTATTCGTCGAGCTTTGATCTTACTAAGTATCCCTGTAGTATTAGAAATGTCGATGGAGGCATTGTTCGCTATAGTGGATATTTTCTGGATTAGTCGATTAGATAACGAGGCTGCGGTCACTGCCATAGGTCTGACAGAGACCTTTATGTTTGTAGTGATGAGCGTTGCTCTAGGATTAAGTATGCCTGCCACTGCAATAGTAGCCCGTAGGATCGGGGAGCAGGATGAAGTAGGTGCTAGTGATTCTGCATTTCAGGCGATCGTGATCTCAATTGTGGTAGCGATTTTACTAGGGATGATTGGTTTTTATTTTGCTGGAGATTTACTTCTTACAATGGGTGCCCAGCAAGTAGTATTGGATGAAGGACTGATCTATACGCAGATTATTCTAGGACTTAATGTGATTATGATGTTGTTATACGTCAATAACGCAATTTTTCGCGGAGCGGGAGATGCCAATATTGCGATGAGAACTCTATGGTTGGCTAATGGTCTAAATATCGTCCTAGATCCTATTTTGATTTTTGGTCTTGGTCCTATTACAGGGATGGGTATTCAAGGAGCAGCGATAGCGACCTGCATAGGTCGCGGAATTGGGGTTCTCTATCAATTTTATCATTTGTTCAATGGCAGTTCATTGATCAAGCTTGTATTCTCCAAACTTCGGATACAATTGGATATCATTGTTCAGATTCTGAAAATGTCAGTTGGTGGAGCGGGGCAGCATCTATTGACGACGGCCAGCTGGATCTTTATTGCTAGCATATTGGCAGATTTCGGGACTGAGTCTTTTGCGGGATATACCTATGCGATGCGAGTGATTGCTTTTACCATATTACCAGGTTGGGGCGTAGCAATGGCGGCTGCAACCTTAGTGGGACAAAATTTGGGCGCTGGACAGCAAGAACGTGCGGAGAAATCAGTTTGGCTCGCAGCATATTACAATATGATATTTCTCGCAACTATCTCGGTTCTCTTTTTCGTCATGGCTGAACAAGTTATAGGCATCTTTACCGAAGACCCGATAGCACTTGAGTCGGGTAGCTTGGCTCTCAAAGTGATTATTGCGGGATACATTTTCTATGCATACGAAATGGTGATCGGACAAGCATTCAATGGTGCTGGTGATACGGTTACCCCCACGGTACTAAATTTCATATGCTTTTGGTTGATACAGATTCCTTTATCCTACATTCTTTCGAAATTCTTGGGTTATGGCCCGATTGGAGTCTATGCTTCGATATCTATTGCTTCTTCTATACTGGCTGTTTTGGCCATCGTTATTTTTAGAAAAGGGAATTGGAAGAAGGTGGAGGTGTAGATAGGTTATAAGTTATAGGTTCT
Source organism: Saprospiraceae bacterium (assembly GCA_020629715.1). Taxonomy (GTDB): domain Bacteria; phylum Bacteroidota; class Bacteroidia; order Chitinophagales; family Saprospiraceae; genus JAHDGW01. The sequence continues at coordinate 503,530 of JAHDCU010000001.1, read as the reverse complement.
TAATGCCTGAAAAACGTTGTCCGTTTTATCAAAGAAAAGTATTTAGGTTTTATATTTCAGATTCTCTTTGAGATATATACTGATGAGGGCTTAATATTGCCAATGAAGAGTTTTTGAAGTCCTTCGTATTTCGAGTGATTATTAATTCACATTTTGATTCGAAGGCGGTATAATATTGTATGCAATCTTCAAAATCGTTAAAATTCGAATCATTAAGTGCTAATTCTATGATTTTGTCTGTTAACGAAAAAGAACTAACCAAAACTTTGAATCGACCTATGATGTCTCTTACATTTTGAATTTTAAGAACATCATTTAAAATATAATGAGTATTTGCTATACTCAGGGTTGAAATAAATAGTTGTATTTCTTTTCTGTCTGCTAAAGCGAAAATCTTTTTACTATCTGGATAATAGGGCTCCCTTTTTGCCAAAAGGTCTATAATGACGTTGGTATCAATTAAGATTTTCATTATTGATATTTTTCCGAAAGAAACTTAGCCCTAGCTTTTTTATAATCGAACCCATCTGGAAGCTCTATGATCCCACATAAACTATCCACCAGCGGTGTTGATTCTATCTCGGTACTTTTGGCGTTTTTGTAGGTTAGCGTATTTAAATAGTTTTCAATCAGTTTAGACAAACTCGTTCGATTAGATTTTGCATAAATTTTCGCTCTCTCGATAATTTGTTGATTTAAACTTAGCGTTAGTTTTTTATCCATTTATGTCTATTTACGTATAAATATAAATATATTTTACGTATAACGCAAGCTACTCTTGTTGCCAAAAAAGACTTTTGAAAGATTAGTCATTTTGATGAGTAAGCGCAAATGGCTTTTTTCACTTATTCACCATACACTATTACCAAGCTTTTCACTAAATTGCGCTCACTATGAAAATACAGAATTCTATAATTAGCATTATTGATAAAAGATTATCGAATCTGTAAGCATGAAAAAACTAGCTAAAAGCGCTGACAGATTCGATTTGTCAGCGCTTTTTTATTATAACTAAGATTATGAGTAATTATCGAGTATTCAAGCAATTAGATTTACCAGCAATCGATAAAGAGATTCGTTCTTTTTGGGAGTCAGAAGATATATTCAATAAGAGTATTGAGTCTAAAGACCCAGAAAACACCTTCGTTTTTTATGAAGGTCCTCCTTCTGCAAATGGGAAGCCAGGAATACACCACGTAATGGCTCGTACCATCAAAGATCTCTTTTGTCGATACCAAACCATGAAAGGTAAGCGAGTAGATCGTAAAGGTGGTTGGGATACACATGGTCTTCCAGTAGAGCTTAAGGTTGAGAAAGAACTCGGTATTACGAAAGAAGATATTGGCAAGACGATCTCGATTGAAGAGTACAACCATAAGTGCCGAGAAACAGTAATGCAGTTCAAAGATATGTGGGATGATCTCACTCGTCGTATGGGATACTGGGTAGATTTGGATAACCCATATGTTACTTTTGAAAATAACTATATCGAATCTGTATGGTGGTTGCTTTCTCAGATGCACCAGCAGGGACTGCTCTACAAGGGATACACCATCCAGCCATACTCTCCAGCGGCAGGAACAGGACTGAGTTCTCACGAGTTGAATCAGCCAGGCTGTTACCGTGATGTAAAAGATACTTCTGCAGTTGCACAATTTAAGATCGAGCAAAATGAGAAATCACAATTCTTATTCGATTCCAAAGGAGAAGGTGATCTATTTTGCATAGCATGGACCACGACTCCATGGACGCTACCTTCTAACACTGCACTGGCAGTAGGGGCGAAGATTGATTATGTGTTGATCAATACGTATAATCCATATACTAAACTTAGAGTCAATCTAATTTTAGCAAAAGACTTACTCGGGAAATGGTTTAAACTTGAGCAAGCGGAGCTTGATCTTGAAGCTTACAAACCAGAAGATAAATTGATCCCTTACAAGATACTTTCTGAGTTCAAGGGTAAGGATTTAGAATTGCTTTCCTATGAGCAGTTGATGCCTTATGTGCAGCCAGAAGGTGAAGCATTTAAAGTGCTAGTTGGTGACTTCGTAAGTACAGAAGATGGTACAGGTATTGTGCATATTGCCCCTTCATTTGGTGCAGATGATATGCGAGTAGCTCAACGCTACGGAGTAGGAGCCTTAACGCTTGTTGATAAACAAGGAAAATTTGTAGATGAGGTCACAGATTTCGCTGGACGATATGTGAAGGACTATCGTGACGAAGAAAACTACCGAAGTGTAGATATCGATATCAGCATCAAACTAAAGGAAGAAAACCGAGCCTTTAACGTACAAAAGTATAATCACAACTATCCACACTGTTGGAGGACCGATAAACCCGTATTGTACTATCCGCTGGATAGCTGGTTTATCAAAGCTTCTGCAGTCAAGGATCGTATGAAACAATTAAACAGTACGATCAATTGGAAGCCAGCACATACAGGTGAGAAACGATTCGGAAATTGGTTAGAAAATCTACTGGATTGGAACCTTTCAAGATCAAGATATTGGGGTATTCCGCTCCCTATATGGAGGACAGAAGATGGTAGCCAAGAGCTTTGTATCTCAAGTATCGAGCATTTAGGTCAGGAAATTGAAAAAGCAAATACAGCACTAGGACTTTCGCAAGAAACACCGAAAGATCTTCACAGACCTTATATTGATGATGTATTCTTAGTTTCTGATGATGGTCAAAAAATGACTCGTGAGCTAGACCTTATTGATGTATGGTTTGACAGCGGATCGATGCCATTTGCACAGCTACACTATCCTTTTGAGAATAAGGAAATGGTAGATTCTGGAAGTTTTTATCCCGCGGATTTCATCTGTGAAGGAGTGGATCAGACTCGTGGTTGGTTTTATACCTTACATGCGATCTCATCGATCATCAAGAAGAGTGTTGCCTATAAAAATGTAGTTTCTACTGGACTCGTTTTAGATAAAAATGGCGTCAAAATGTCCAAGCGATTGGGTAATGTCATCGATCCATTTGATACGCTGAGCAAGTACGGAGCGGATGCTCCTAGATGGTATATGATCTCCAATGCACCGCCATGGGATAATCTTAGATTTGACTTAGAAGGAGTAGAAGAGACACGTCGTAAGTTCTTTGGGACCTTATACAATACGTACTCATTTTTTGCATTGTATGCTAATATTGATGGCTTTGCATACGAGCAAGACCGTATTCCAGTAAAAGAAAGACCTGAGATTGATCAATGGATTATTTCATGCCTCAATACGATCATTGATCAAGTAGATGCGGCTTATGCTGACTATGATCCGACGCCAGCCTGTCGATTGATTCAAGACTTCGTAGACCGACAGTTGAGTAACTGGTACGTAAGACTTTGTCGTCGTCGTTTTTGGAAAGGCGATTATACGCAGGATAAAATCGCAGCATATCAGACCTTATATGAATGTATGACAAGTATCGCCAAAATGATGTCTCCAGTAGCACCGTTTTTCTCAGATTGGTTATTTAAAAATCTAAATGAAGTTAGTGGAGCAGAGCAAGCCGAGTCTGTTCATTTAGTTGATTTTCCAAAATCGAATGCTGAAGAAATCAATACCGCTTTGGAAGAGCGTATGGATTATGCGCAGCGCATTTCTTCTTTGGTGCTATCCATCAGAAAGAAAGAAAAGCTAAGAGTTCGTCAGCCACTTCAAAAGATATTATTACCCGTACTCAACGATAGTTTTCAAGCTCAAGTTGAAGCAGTAAAAGATCTCATTTTGGCAGAGGTCAATGTAAAGGAAATTGAGTATCTCGATGATACTTCGGGAGTGATCAAGAAAAAAATCAAACCAAACTTCAAGACTTTAGGTCGTCGTTTGGGTAAGAATATGAAAGCTGCTTCGCAGATCATCGCAGGGATGACTCAAGAAGATATTGCTAAGCTTGAAAAGACGAATAGCTATATTCTGAAGTTAGAAGACGAGCAGATTCCATTAACGATTGAAGATTTTGAGATCACTTCTGATGACATCCCAGGTTGGCAAGTAGCGAATGATCGTGATGTTACGGTGGCACTAGATATCACCTTGACAGATGAATTGAAATCAGAAGGAATTGCCAGAGAACTCGTCAATAGAATCCAGAATCTACGTAAGTCTAGTGGATTGGAAATCACGGATCGCATCAATATTCAGTATGTTGGAGATGAAACGGTAGATGGCGCTGTAACTGATTTTGGTGATTATATCAAAAATGAAGTACTTGGTGATAGTATTTCAAAAGTCGACGCTTTAGAAAGTGAACAGATTGAGTTGGCGGATGGGATTAGTGTTCGGTTACATTTGGTTTAGCTTTATTTGCTAATATGTATATGGTGTTGAATAGTACGAACTCCTGATATATCATTGTTGTAAGTAATTAAAGAAGACAAAAATATGAGGAGAAAAATCCTATTTTCAGCAATAGCAATTTTATTTTTTGTTACCAGTGCAAAATTACAAGATACTCTTGTGTCGGCTTTTTTTGGACTTGATAATGGACTGCCAGGTTTACTATGTAATCAACCAGGAAGCCTCTTAGATGGTATGCCTGTTAATTTTAAATTTCCATTAGATGCATCCAGTTTATCGGAAACTGATTTTGAAGTTTTAGATAGCCTTGGAAATATACATACCCCTATTTGTGCTTTTTTGGCCCCAGCTAATGAAAACGGAGAAAATCGAACTGTGCTTCTGTTAGGTGAATTTGGTACCGCTGTTACCAATCCACCTGTTGAAGTTAGAGTTGTAGGGGATTTATTTACAACTGATACTTTATCAGGAGAGTCCGCTTGTTCAGAAATTATAAACCTAAACGGAATCAATTCCACGAATGTTATTCCGCTCGATGATGGACCAAGTTTATTCTTTGCCCAAAGAATTGATGGCAATTTGAATGAATGTAGTTTAGGAACACAAACGATTCAAGTTGCTTGGAATGGTGGCATTACACCGCATATAAGTGGTGATACCGAATCTGACTTATTTCAGTACTATATTGGCTATTCTGACAGTTCTGGAGTTCTAATACCGCATGTACCTATTTCGATAGCAGATATAAATGACAACGACAACTTTCACCAACTTTGTTTTTCTACAAGTGATGAAATTGTTAAAATTTCAATGATGGCTAACACGGTCGAAGACCCAAACCAAGACCCAAATTTATACAGCGAAATTGATGTTAGTTCCTGCACTCCTTTGACAAGTATTGAAGAGAACCTTTTCGAAAAAGGGTATAAAATTTACCCGAATCCGTTTTCAGATGAAATTTTTGTTGAGAATCTTCTTGTTGATGAATACTTCATCATTTATGACCTCTTAGGGCAAATTATAACAGAAGGAAAATATTCAGGGACTATAAAAGTACCAGAAACAAAATCAAGTATATACTATTTGACCATTCTAAACAATACGAATCAGATAACCTTCAAGTTAATTAGAAGATAACGCCTAGATCGTCTAGATTTGCAACCTAGATGCAATATGGCGAATGTACTATTCCTATACATAATGAGGGTGTTTCATCTAGCTTGCACCTGTCCGTCTTTGGAGGAAACCTAGACAATCATAATCACGAAATGTCTTGACAATAGAAGATTTATTTGACTGGCAATCCGTCACTCAATAGCCGAATCGATAAAATAATATGCCTAAGTTTAAGAATGATCAACAAAATCTTCGCAGTAAAATTCATATTAATCATCTTTTGCTTGCTCCTGTTTGGGATCGTGCTAGAAGCTCAAGATTCAAATAAAGCAATTGGCTATGCGCAAGGGAAAAATGATACTTCTTTTGGAGTCACCGTTGGTCATGCATTATTCGTTAAAAGCTTAGAAGTATCCATTCATAATACGAGTAGAATCTCCTCTTCCTCTACCATAGAATTGAAAGCTCAAGCAGGTCTAGTGAATGATACTGGAGTAGTTTCAGAATCAAGAATAGATAAATATTTTTATGCAGGGCTTTCGCCTGTTTTTCTCTTTGGTAAACATAGTAATCTATTTGAAATATCTATTGGAGGAGCCTATTTAAAAAGAAGAACAGAAGCCGATGTTGGAAAACCAAATAGATTTATCCCTACGGGAGTTTTAGGCTGTAGACGAGTATTCAATAATCATAGTTTAAGATTAGGTATAGGAGTTCCTAATGGATGTTATCTGGGGTTTACTTTCTGATGTATAGCTAATGTAAGTAAAAACTACACCGGTCGTCGAGGTGTTTCACCTCAATAAAATATGCTGAATTTGCTCTTGCTATAAGTGGTGAGCATATTTCATCTAGCTTATACCTGTCCGCCTTTGGAGGAAGCCTAGAAGAACATAAGTGAAATTTCGAAGCATAATATGACTAAGTACAAGCAATGATAGCAATTAGCCCCAGAACCCCAATAACCGTAGTAAATATCCCGAGCTTGCGAGAGTATAACCAGCCTGAAGTACCGATTACAAATAATATTGATAGTATCCCAATAATGAAAGAAGCAAAGCCTACCGCTCTTGAAGTCGAAACGCTAGATCCATCATAGGGTAATGGATAAGTTGGGATCGTAACGATGATGATATTGGTCATCGCAAAAACCGCAACTATAAAAGATAATGCAGCCAGAGATGATCCTATTATTAATTTGCTCAACACCTTACTCTTCTTTTTATCGGTGGTAATCAATGTTCCTAATATGGAAGCTGAAAACCCACCTAGGAATACACTGATGAATACAAGTTGAGTCATCAAATCATTCAGGTATTCAGCTGATAATTCTATCATATGCATAGTGCAGGATTATATTTTGAATTTACTTTCCAGTGATCATTCCCCAAATATTGCTGGGTAATTTTTTAAGGGCAAATAAGGCTTGTTGCGCTAATGGAGCGTATGCTGCCTCTTCGATTAGTTGATCGGTACTTTTATCATATGGAGGTAATATGGCATCATAAAGACCACCACCTTTTTTGACAAAGTATCCTCGTTGATTAGAAAATTCTCTAAAAGCCTCCTCTCCATGATGTATTCCCATACCGCTAGCTCCGATACCTCCAAATGGAAGGGACGGTTGACCTGCTTGGATAGCAATCGCATTTACGGCAACACCACCGCTATGCGTATACGTACTAATCTTATCGATGAATGCTTGATCTTTTGCAAATATGTACAAACCGAGCGGATGATCACCCGCATTGACATGTTGGATGATATCATCATCGTTTTTATAAGTCAAGATGGGTAGGATAGGGCCGAATATTTCTTCCTGCATGATCCCAAGTTCTGGGCTAGGATTTACGATTAGATGAAAGGGCATATGCCTTCCAGCAGAATCTATGTCACTACCTGTATTGATGACCTTAGCTCCTACATCTGTAGCTTCTTGTACTAGATGATGTAATCGCTTCAAATGTCGATCCGTTATGATGCCACAAGCATGAGCGGCACCATTATCATCAGAACCAAAATGTTGCGAAAAATAGGTGCTCAGTTTATTGACGAACTTGTCAAGAGTTTTCTCAGGGACCAAGCAGTAATCGCCTGTTACACAGATCTGTCCTCTTTTTACTGCTTTTACACCAGCAATCATGGCTATGGTCTCATCATTGATGGAGTCTTCATGTACAATGACAGGATTTTTACCACCTAACTCTAAAGTTACTGGAACTAAATTTTTAGCTGCACTCTCCATGACAAGTTTAGCAACCCTCCCACTACCGGTATAGACCAGATGATCCCATGGTAATGTTGGAAAATATTTGGCAAGCTCAAGGTCTCCAGCGACCACGGCTACGAGGTCTTCATCAAAAGTATCCTTGATCATTTTTTTCATGAGCTCTCCGCAGTGCGGACCTAGGTCAGAGGGTTTGATGATGACTCTATTTCCAGCACCCAGCGCATCGATAACGGGTCCGAGACCTATGTCAAATGGGAAATTCCAAGAAACCATATTGGCAATCACTCCTTTGGGATGAGATTTGAGATATACTTTGGCGTTGCCCTGAGTGACAAGATTACCTGCTTTTTGGATGGGTTTCATCCATTTTTTGATTTGAGTCAAATTGTATTTCACTCGTTCCAACATGCTGATGATCTCAAGCAGATGTGCTCCACGTTCAGAATGCCCACCAAAATCAGCATTCAGAGCTTCTATGATTTCAGTTTTATGCTTTTGTAGCATTACAGGGATCTTGCTGATGCGCTCTTTCCTTTCGGCAAGTGATGGGTATGGATCATTCAAGAAAGCCGTTTTCTGCTTTTTGAATATTCGATTAAGCTCTTCTATAGCCTTTTGATCGTTGATCGTCGTATCAATGCTCATGCTACATTATTTACAGTAATATAACTCTTCTTGCTTAAAAAGATGAATTTCTTACCGAATCGAGGCTAGCTTATCGATTGGTAATCACTCTTTTTTCACCCTATAGGGTTACTCATTTATCCCAATCAGAATGACATATTTGAACTATCAATAAATGATTTCAAAATGAAAAATATAGCGTTCACAATTATTACTCTTTGTCTCTTTTCAATAGGACTTTTGGCACAGTCACCCGAACTACAAGTTTTGAATACAGATAGTGGAAATGGAGTACGATTACAGGCTCTCAATTCAGGAAGGAATGTATTGTTTGGTGAAAATACAGGTAAGAACCTTGGACCTGCTAATCCTTTTACAGGCGACGGTATGTTTAATATCATGTTGGGCTCGGGGGCAGGAAGAGATTGTGTTGATTGCGTTCAGAATGTATTGATTGGCAGAAATGCGGGAGTTAGTAGAACTTCTGGAAATGGAAATACTTTTGTTGGTTCATTTTCAGCGGAAGCATCCATTTTTGGAGATAATAATACCTATTTAGGGTCAAGTACGGGCCACGGAAATAATGGCAATGGAAATACATTTTTAGGTCATGGAGCAGGTAAATTTTCATCGGGCAGTAATAACGTATTCCTTGGATTTAAATCAGGAGAAAATTATACAGGAGACAATAAATTAATGATCCATAACTCTACTGGAGGGGAAAATGATGTTTTGATTTATGGTGAATTTGATAATAAGCTACTCAAGGTCAATGCTCGTCAGGAGATCACCGTTGACCAAAGTACAGAACAAGGATTATCAGTAACGAAAGTAGGGAGTATATCCAATGATGAACCAGCTATAGAAGGGGTACATGTATCATCTGACTATTATGGTGTGGGTGTTCGAGGACGTTCCAAATGGAAAGGTGTAGAAGGTATTGCAGAGGGTGATGGAGGTGGAGCTTATTACGGCCTTTATGGTAGTAGTCTAAGTGCTAATTCAGGCGTAAACTATGGTGTCGCAGGGTTTTCATATAATGGACAATCTAACTATGCCATTGCAGGTTTTGCATCCGCTATTCCAAATTCATATGCAGGTTTTTTTAGTGGTAATGCTTTGATAACAAATGAGTTAGAAGTTCAAGGAGGTATAAAAATAAGTGATACTGATCTTGGTTCCAATGCAGACGATGATATTATTAGTCGGACGACGAGCCTGAGATACTTCATGGCTGTTTCTACAGGCAGCTTCCCTTCAAACTCAGGCGGTCCAAATGATCAAGTGATGGTAGGTGAGGTAAAATTATTGCCATATAGTTTTACACCAGCAGGATGGCTACCTTGTGAGGGCCAAGAGCTTATGATCGCTGATTATAACTCATTATTTGCTTTGATAGGAACCAACTATGGAGGAAATGGGACTTCGACTTTTAGATTACCTGATATGCGTAATGCGATACCGAATCATAATTAGTTATGAATACGAACTGTTTAAGTTATTTTTATGACCTTTGATTGATCCGTGCAAACATTCAAAAGCTCATGGTTGGATTGATTTTGAATTGGATGATTCCAGTTGGGTATAATCTCGGCCAGCGGTTCTAAAACAAATTTTCGTTTATGTAATAGAGGGTGGGGCACTTGTAAATCTTTATAATCGATGACCATTTGATCTATAAAGATGATATCGATATCTAAAGTTCTAGGCCCCCAGTGATACGCTGTTTTCTTGTCAAGAAGAGTTTCGATTGCTTGAGTTTTGTGGAGGATATCTAGTGGAGTATGACTAGTGCGGAGTAGTACTGCTTGATTTAAAAAATCTGCTTGATCCGTGACTCCCCATGCTGTAGTTTCATAGATAGATGATCTACGGATGACTTTACCGACATACATATCTAAAAGAGCAATACCTTTTTCAAGATATTGCTCTCTATTTTCAATATTACTTCCTAGATGAAGGACTACTTCATGCATGGTAAGAAGAATCTATTACTTTTTAATTCCAATGGCCGTAAGGTATTTGTTGAGTTCTTCTTTCACTACAGGGAACAAGAAGAATAAACCTATCATATTAGGGAATACCATGGCAAAGATCATGGCATCAGAGAATGCCCAGATTGATCCCATGTTAGCCGCAGCACCTATAATGATAAAGATGCAGAATAGGATTTTATACGCGAGATCCGTAGCTTTCCCTCTACCAAATAGAAATTTCCAAGACTGTAAACCATAGTAAGACCATGAGATCATGGTAGATACTGCAAATAGTACAACAGCAATCGTCAGGAATATGTTAGAGTATGGGATATATTGCGCAAATGCCTGAGCGGTGATTCCAGCACCTTCATAAGAAACTCCGTCAATCATCACTGCGCCACTACCATCTGCACTAACATCTACACCATATTCAAATACTCCTCCACTATTGAATATCACAATCACAAGAGCAGTCATGGTACAGATCACCACGGTATCTATAAAAGGTTCTAATAAAGCTACTAGGCCTTCAGAAGCAGAGTACTTCGTCTTTACAGCACTATGTGCTATAGAGGCTGATCCAGCACCGGCTTCATTAGAAAATGCTGCTCTTTTAAATCCTACTAGCAAAACTCCGATAATACCACCTACTACAGTAGCTCTAGGGCTGAATGCCTCAGTAATAATGCTAGAAATAGCAGAACCAACTAAATGATAATTACTTCCTATGATGTACAGACATGCTAGGATATATAGACCTGCCATGAATGGCACTACCTTTTCAGTTACTGAGGCAATTCGCTTGATACCACCTATGATAATGATTGCAACTAAGATGGCAAGGCATAAACCTATCAATGCACCAGCTCCCGTACTTTCTAATTGCAAAAGATCCTTTATTACAATAGTTGCTTGATTCGACTGGGCTGCATTTCCACCCCCAAAAGATCCTCCAATGCAGAATATGGCAAAAAATATCCCTGCGATCTTTCCAAAAGTAGCAAAACCTCTTTCTTTAAGACCTTTAGATAAGTAGTACATCGGACCTCCGTATACGGTGCCATCAGGACCTATATCTCTATATTTTACACCGAGAGTACATTCTACAAATTTGGTAGACATACCAAGTAGTCCACAGATGATCATCCAAAATGTTGCACCGGGGCCACCAAGTGCAATGGCGAGGGCGACTCCCGCGATATTACCGTTTCCAACGGTACCCGATACTGCTGTGGCCAAAGCTTGGAAGTGGGTAACCTCACCATCCTTGCTTTCATCTCTGATGGTATCAGGAATATCTCCATCAACTGCGGCATCTGCAGATGCGCCTTCGTGTTTTTCAATATCATCATACTTTCCTCGTACTACATTTACAGCGGTACCAAATCTGCGGATATTTATAAATCCAAAAGCAACCGTAAAGAATAATGCTGCAAATACAAGCAACATTAAAACAAATGGAGTGCCTCCTATCTTGAAAAATATAACATTTGAGAAAAAATCTGAGATAGGTTTGAATGCCTCATCTATTCTTTGATCGAGCCCTTTTTCAACTTCTTGTGCAAAAACAAATGCCGGTATTAAAAGTAATAATAAGGCGCCACTCAACTTCAGGAAAACGTTTTTCATTCTATTTATTGGTATTAATCAAGCTCTTAAGGTAGGCTCTTATCTGCATTTAGCAAAGGATAGCTGAGACTTATTACAAGATTTGGTCGGGAATGTACTTGGAAAAACACCCAAGATTCCACAACTTTAATCTTTGTAATGGAAAAGATTTCAAAGCCAAATAAACATCAAGGCAGTGTATTTAGGTCTCTTGTAAATTCTAGTTTTATAGATGTTCTCGGCGCTCTATTTATCGTTGGACTTTGCTTAATAAGAGACTTTCAAGGCACATATTTCTATCAAGGAGAGATAGAGTTTGGAGTAAGTATAGATCAGCTTTTTAGTAAAATGAAAATGGGAGCATATCCTTTAGGAATCATTTCTATTGTAGGTGCTTGCTTTTCACTTTTGAGCACAAGATTCATTGGTAAACAAAGAAATTCTGGTAACGCTATTGGTATTTTTACATCGATCATCTCAGGAGTCCATGACTTCTTGTTTGGTAATCGATCTGCCATCATCACTTATCCGATATCGTTAGTTTTAAATACGGCGTCATTTACAAAATGGTCTCAAGGGGTCAAGATAAGAGATAAGGATCGCCTGTACTATATTGCTGTTATCTTGGGTATGATTCTAGGTTTTGCACTTGTCTATCTAGGAGCCTATCTTTTTGGTGGAAAGACGGATCATAGCTTTTTGATCGTAGTCAGCATTACTTTTGGCTTATCGATCGGTGCTAATTTTGCTAATATTTTCAAGTATGAGGAGACTTGGCTCAGTTGGATGATCTACAATGTAGTCCAATTGATCAAAAATATCATGCTACTCAATATCGCAAATGTTGGGAAGTATATTTTCTATATGGCTAATGCGACTATCACGTGGTTGGATTGGAAAATGAATGGGGATAATTGAAATTAGGTATCAAGGGTATCAAGGGCTTCAGGGATTTAGAAGTTTAAAAATTATATAGAAGTTGGAGTTCCCCGTTTGGGGTTCTTAGAACAACTAGTAATCTCTGTAATTTTCAGGGTTACAGATTTTTCCAAACCCTGATACCTTGAACCCCCTGACACCTCGATACCATTATATTATTCCCGCCAATTCTCCACCTTTATCAAATAACTGATCAACTCGATCAGAGACATCAGGATCGGTGACTAGTTCTGGAGCATGGTGCGGTTTGATACGGGCATCGATGATGATAGGACCTCTGCATCCCCAATGTTTAAATTCTGTAAAAGCATCTACACCGTATATGTCATGGCTCGGATTTGCACGGGTGAAGGTTGCCCATAGATAGTTGTTATGAGTGGCAGCTATAAAGTCGGCATCATCACAAACGATGATCATAGCTATTTCTGACAATTTAGATTTTCGTAAATGTTGATCCAAACGATGCATCTCTTCTTTTGCCTGATCGTAATTTTCAAACTTTGAGCTACTCAACGCCAAAATACCTTTTTGCACCATAGTTGCCCCTGATATATGAGTAGGTAAACTATCTAATGTAGGTTTTTCATTTGCAAGTTTTCGGATTGGATCTCCACAGCAAGCAATGACTACTTTTGATCCGGCATTCCATCCTGTACCTGAATAGTCAAGTGTATCAATCGTTGTTTTTGTCTGAAAGTGAAGGTCTCGAGTCCAATCTACCCGCTCCATGAAATGCTCAAAATAGTGCTCCGTATCATGCGTATTCAGTTGGTCCGAATCACCATCTGCTGCGATAAATAGGAACTTTGCTAAGCTTGTTTGTCCTGATCCCAAGATACGATTCGCAATGGTCAAAATTTCTTCAGGCTTGCGCTCGCGAAAAGGCATGTAGCGTTCGCTGCCTATGGCAATTAACAATGGATGAACGCCTGCCGCATCCACAGCATTGATTTCTTTCAATCCAGGAAATTCTCCAGGGGTCAATGCTTCCACCAGTTTGTGGATTAAATATCCAAAACTGCTATCTTCTTGTGGTGGCCTTCCTACAACTGTAAAATGCCATAATGGATTTTTACGATGATAGACTCGATCTACTTTCATAAAAGGAAACTCATGCTCGAGACTATAGTAGCCTAAGTGATCGCCAAAGGGACCCTCTGGCTTTTTTGCACCTTTTTGGATAGTACCTGTAATCACAAAATCAGCATCCGCGGACACGATGTGTCCTTGATCGTCCTTAAAATATTTGAATGATCGTCCTGCTAGCATGCCTGCAAAGGTCAATTCGCTCAATCCCTCAGGCATAGGCATGATAGCTGCAAATGCATTTGAAGGCGGACCTCCAATAAAGATAGATGCTTTGAAAGGTTTGTCAGATCGATTATAGGCTTCATGATGTACTCCTATGCCCCGGTGTATTTGATAATGTAGACCGATCTCCTCGTTGATTGGGTATTCATTTCCAGATAACTGTATTCTATACATACCTAGATTGGACTGCATCATGGAGTCATTATCAGGCGGTAAGGTAAATACCTGCGGTAAGGTCACAAATGCACCACCATCCATGGGCCAGGATTTGATGAGCGGTAATTGATCGATGGAGGTCTGACCATACTTACTTGGCTTAGAAAATATAGCTTTCCTTGGAAGTGCGGTAAGAGCTGTGAAAGGAGCGCTCAAGTATCGCATGGGATTCTTAAAGAAATTGGCAGGATCAGCTTTTAATTCAGTTACTTTTTTGACCTTTTCTATTGTCTTTCGAAATATAAAATCTGTACGATCATATGTACCGTATATATTCGATATAGCTTGAAAAGGACTCCCTTTTACTTTCTCAAAAAGTAGGGCAGGACCTTTAGCATCAAATACACGGCGATGAATTTCTGCAATTTCAAGATCTGGATCTACCTCAGTTTTGATTCTTATTAGCTGACCACTCTTCTCAAGATCATCAGCACATTGTCGCATAGAACTATACATCATACTAAACTAACAAGTCACTTTATCTTTTGCTCACAATAGAGTTAGATTTATTGAATCACTGAAGTCTAGGTAGGTGACTTTATGATTTTGTAGACAGCCTGGTCATTTGGTAGAATTTTATAATTTGGAAATTTTTCGATAAAATTAATTCCAGTTTTTTGACCGATATTAGTTGTTGTTTCGTATACTTAGCAATTAATAAGTAAAAGAGTATTGATTATGAAACACATTTCTTTCTTTCTTTCTTTCTTCAATTCTAGTGTTAAATGCGCAGAATGATGATTACTTCTGTGATTATGATTACAGGGTTAATATTAATGACCCAGATGAGTTTGATGATGAAGATAGAATCTTACTTAACAGCCTTATCTTAGAGTTTTTAGTGAGTTGTCCCAATCCTAATTGGTCTGACAGTGGCCCTGATCCTCTCAATCCATTCACTACGTACATTGAGTACAAATATGATATTATAGGGGAGCATACGCAATGGGGTGATCAAAATGCAACTATTGCAAATCATCAAAACGAGCAATTTTTGAGCTGGCATCGATCATACATCAAAAAATTAGAAGATTGGCTACTTGAGCAAGGACATGATCAGTTTGTTCCGCTACCTTACTGGAATCCGGTAGAAGCCATGCCGCCGCAATTTTATAACCAGATGATTCCAGAATATCTTGAAAGTGGAATTAATACAAATGGAAACCCTAATCAATCAAGCGGTACCGCCACTTATCTTGCTCCGCCTGATATGACTTGGGGATCAGCTATATTCTTTGATGAAAATGACTGTGCCGAATATCCTACTGGAGATGAATACGGTAATTTTTTGGCAAACTCTAGTATGCATTCGCCTGTTCACTTTTTATTGGGAGGAGCATACACGAGCCAAGCCGCTACTTCAGGTACGACTATTTTTTGGTTACATCATGCCTTATTTGATCAATATTATTATTGTTATCAGGTCAATTGCCAGTGCCCTACCATAGAAGTGAGTGCGAGCCAAAGTATCTGTGAATATTGTATTGATATAGAGGCTAGCGAGACTATGGATGTACTTGAGTTGGAGCTCATTAATGAGGAAGGTATTAGTACATCCATCACATTGGATGAAAATGGTTGTATTCCTATCCATGACTTGCCGTATGGTTCGCTCCAGACAATTAGAGTCCATGCCATTAATTCTGCTATGCTGGATAATATTGATTGCCCAAATGCCACACAAGAGAATTCGTTTAGAGTACCTACACCACCTATTAAGTATGATCCATGCAATGGAATTGTTATAGGACCAGGGCCAGGCGACCCTACCAGTATAGGTTCAGTCTTTTTTAATGTAAAGAATACCGGAGATGCTGGGCTTATGTCCTTTTACAACTCATCTCTTCACTCTGCTACTACTCATTATATTGATACCAAAATTCTGCAAAGCGATGAAGAGTTGCTCATAAAAGTGCCTACGAGTGCTTTGTTTGATGGAGTCAATGTCTTTACAGTAGAGACGGGTACACATATAGCAAGTCATACCTATGTGAGATGATGCGAGTATTTACCCAAGTTATATTTGTATCAGCTTTGCTTTTTACAGCATTGACAGGCAGAGGCCAAGGCTTTCATATAAGCCATTATAATGATTTAGGAGTACGGGAAAGTATTAAGGATGTACATATTTATAAGCAGCAGATACTTGGAGTAGGTGGTAGAGCTGTAGATGCCGATGTATTTGAAAATAATGACAAGCCTTATCTTAATAGATTTAATGTTGATACAGGCGATATTCTGAGAGATTATATTTATTTCGAAGAAGATTCTACCATTTCTTATTCTGTCCGTGCCTCAATGATCATGGATAGCACTTTGTATTTTTGTGGTGCGGTTACCAGTGACACGGTGAGTTCGTTCATATACCGAGGCTTTTATTTAGCATCGGTGAATTTGCAGAATAATTATAGTGCAATAATAAAGATTGATACCGCATCACGATTAGAAACAGCTGCTGATCTCACATCTGATAGTAAAGAAAATATATACACCATAGAAGCAAATACTGATGATGACTTGGGTTTTGGATATCGGGAATTTACGGTCAGGAAATTTGCTCCTGACCTCATTCCTATATGGGATAAAACAATAAACGATCCTATATATGACTATCATCCAAAATCAATATGCATTGATTCTTCAGATTTTATCTACGCATTGTATAGTCCATTTGATACAAACACTGCTGTTGTTAAGTTCAACACCGATGGCGATACCCTGTGGACTAAGCTAATACCACGTGAATCAAGAGTGGTGTTCCCTAAGCAAATTGAAAGTACTCCTGATGGTGGTCTACTCATTTTTGAGTGGGCAGAGGCGGCAGATGTCAATTTATCGCATTTCGTACCGCAGATGGTGAAGATTGATAGTGCGGGCAATATTGTCTGGTCTAAGCATTTTCATTATGATATTGGTGCCGTGGGTAATTATAGTAAATTTAGAGTATTACCCAATGGAGACTTTGTTATAGTGTTTTTCAAAGGAGAGGACAATCTTCTACTTATGCGATGCGATGCTCAGGGTAATGTAATTAAAACATTCCCTCTAACAGGGGCAAGTTTCTTCTACCCTATTGATGTGACTACCACTGAAGATCGAGGTTATGTCATTGTGGGCATATTACTAAATGATTTTGAGCCTAATAATGCCACGACCTTTATAGTCCGTACGGATAGTGAGGGAAATTTTATGATCACAAGTGTTATAGATGACCTGGTAGTAGACTTGAGAGATTACATCACACTTGGCCCTAACCCCTGCCACGAACACCTTAAAGTTGACCTGCGTCCAGAGATTGATGAGACTAAACTTGCTATGTTTTTGGTAGATAATATGGGTAGAATAGTGCAGAATATATCTTCGGGTCACAACGATTTAAGTGCTGTGTCCAGTGGCATTTATCAATTGATAGTCACATACGACAGACAATATATTTCGAACCATAACATAGTTAAGATTTGATTTGTATTTTTGAGGCAGATCATAATCATTCAGATGAAAGCCTACCAAGACTTACTCACATACTTACTAGAACATGGGAATGACAAACCAGATCGTACTGGAACTGGAACACTAAGCACTTTCGGTTACCAAATGCGATTCGATCTGAATGAGGGATTTCCTATGGTTACAACCAAAAAGCTGCATCTGAAGTCCATCATCCACGAACTACTTTGGTTTTTAAAAGGAGATACCAATGTAAAATACTTACAAGAAAATGGAGTACGTATCTGGAATGAGTGGGCCGATGATAACGGTGATCTTGGTCCTGTATATGGTAAGCAATGGCGCAAGTGGCAAAGTCCCTCGGGGAAAGTCATTGATCAGATCCAATATTGTATTGATCTCATCAAGAACAATCCCAGCAGCCGTCGAATACTTGTAAATGCTTGGAATGTTGGAGAACTAGAGGATATGGCTTTGACACCCTGTCACTGTTTATTCCAGTTTTATGTTGCAGATGGTAAGCTGTCATGCTTGTTGTATCAACGATCAGCGGATACCTTTTTAGGGGTGCCTTTTAACATCGCTTCTTATGCGCTTCTGACTATGATGATGGCACAGGTATGTGATCTAGAGTACGGAGAGTTTATTCATCATTTTGGAGATGTTCATTTATACAAAGATCACTTAGAGCAAGCGAAGCTACAATTGACTCGTGAGCCGAGATCCCTTCCTACCATGAAGATCAATCCTCATGTAAGAGATATTGATGATTTTACTTTCGAGGATTTTGAATTAATTGGATATGATCCACATCCGCATATTAAAGCAAAAGTATCTGTCTAGTTTTTATGCTTTCGTTATTCTCATAACCTCCGATGTGTTTCCTCTTTTTATTAATATCTGATATATTCCAGAGGGAAAAGCACTGATGTCAATATTGAAAATATTTCTGCCAAACTTATTTTTCACGGTGTCTTCTTTCATTAATTGACCTTTAAGACTGTAGATTTTCCAGTTTAACTCCTCCTCGATGGTAGAATTAATTTCTAAGTTAAAACTTTCAAAAGTTGGATTGGGGTAGATGTTACTGACAAAACTAGCGTCTTTTCTTTCAACATAGATAATTTCAGATAACTGCTCTGCATGATCAAAATCAATGGATCGCAATCTATAATAGGTTTTGCCCCATGGTTTTTTATCAATCAGACTATATTCATTGATGGTGCTGAGCTCATTGACGGATTCTTTCCTACCTACCTCTTGCCAGAATCCGAGACCATCGTAAGACTTTTCAATAATTTGATACTGACTATTTATTTCATTAGCTGTCTTCCAGTTTATTTTATTTCCTAGTCCGTCTTCCCGCGCTGAGAATGAAATCAAATCTATAGGTAAAGTTTGTACCTGAGTATTAATAAAGCCAAATCCTCCTCCTCCAAGGAGATCATCTACAAGATATTGGGCATAGTGGTCGGTACCATAATTCCCATAGGTAAATTCACCGTGAGTACCTTTAAATGTTATAAACTCTTCTGAATTTATATCTTGATGGCATTCATTTCCATCTAGGGTGACATCTTCTTGACCTATAACCTTAAAGTGATCTAACTGTAAATGATCTAAACCAAAAGGATGATTTGATATAAGTGAGTTAAATTCTTCAGTCGTATAGTAACTTCTAATTTCTACAGGGCTATTAGGCTGCATCATAGGATCTATATGCCAAGTCCTATGTGATACCCACCAATGCGGTACACTGGCATATGGAGCAGAGCACCCTTCAGTACCGAGATTAGAATTATCCATGGCAGCCATTACTTTGCAAGAGGTATGGTCATCGATACCAACCCAGCCAATATTTTGTCCATTTTTATTGATAGAAAGAACTATAGATTGCTCATCCTCATCTATATAATGCGTCCATCCATTCTCGTCGGTTGCTTCCCATTCAGCATCATTTACATTACTATTACTGTCACAAGTACCGTACAAAGGGAAATAATCTATGTTAAGTTGAAGATCACCTACACTACTATTATTATAGCCATCGACTTGTAAATAATACGTTTGACCCGGTATAACAGCTGCAGTAATAAGACTTTGATAGCTGCCACTTGCTCCATGGAAATCGTCATTAGCTGAGATGGCACTACTATTACAGTCTTTATAAAGGGCAATCTGTGTATCGAAGTCTGATCCTAGAGTTGAGATTTTAATAAATGCTAATGGAGCTCCATGCGGTGGTGCCATGTTTAAGGGAGCGGTAAAACTATACCAAACATCCTTCTGAATAGAATAATTGCACCAGCTCTTGAAAGTATTACATCCTGAATAGTTAGGAACAGATGGACTTTTGCCACTACCCGTTGCAGTATTATTTGCATTTTCAAATACCAGCGTTTGGTGACCTATATTTAAATTAAGATCTTTATTAATATCCAGTGCTAGAGAACAATTATCATTAAAAGCTGGTGGACAGTCAGGGCAAATACTTCCACCACAATCTATTCCATCTTCATCACCATTTTGTATCCCATCGCTACAAGTACTTTCCATACATCCAGTTGCACAATTTGCATGCTCTATTTTATAATGTAAAAGTGCTACAGGTTGTGAACCGAAACCATCAGCAAGACTCACTCCATTGCCCGAGTTGAGATAGCAATAGCTCATAATTGAACCTTCATTATCATCAGGAATGATTGGATGATTTTCATCAAAACAAGCTCCACCACCAAATCCAGCTACATTTCCGCAATCATCGATTTGAGTATTGTTTCCATTCCAGGCACAATCATGGGTATGTGGCGATCCTATGTTGTGACCCATTTCATGTGCAAATACATTTACATTCCATGAGTAAGTAGGGAAAGGCGTATGGTTTGAGGATAGATTACCACTAAATGCATATGGGCCGCTACTAGAAGAAGCACTATAACTTGAGCATAAAACATCAACCCAGGCAACACCTCCATCAATTGGCCGTGTAGTAATTAGATGAGCCAATCTACCTTGAAAGTTATTTTTAACTTGATCAGCAAAGCTACTGAGCATGTTGCCTGGCGAAGATTTACTGGTGTAAGGATCTTGTGTTTCCCATATCTTGCTACTTGATAGACTTACTGTCATACCATCATTGGCATATATCGTCGCAACATCATTAAATAAACTTACCATCCAATCATGGGTAGAGTTTAGATCTGAATAGTTATCTAAATAACATTGATGATCTGCTTCGATATAGACCTCTATGCAATTACTTGATATGTTTTTACTTTGATGATTAGGTGAATCATTCAATTCAAAATTTGTGTTTAAATCTTCCGTATGAGTAGCACATATTCCTTTGGGTTTATTTTTGAGATCTTTTTCTTGATATAAAATATATTCTTCATTTACTTTATTGATTATAGTATTCTGACCCTTCGCAGAATATATAGCTCTAAGTTCATCTTCAAATACATTGAGCGATACCATTGAGTTTGGTGCCCCTTTCACATAACCTCTGAAATGTATTACTTTAGAACTAATATTGTTTCTTTCTCCTTCAGAGTTTGTATTAAAGTAATCGGCAGAAGTGTTTTGATAAGGAAATAACAGTAGTGTAGTCTTTTTGCCATTAATTTCTATAGACCAATCTATAAGATTACTTTTGTTTTTCCTGATGTTTTTTATCAATGACTTATCAATGTCCAGTACTGTCGACTTTTGTACATAATTCTTGATAAGATTCCTGTTTTTAGAAGTCCAAGATTCAGATGTAGAAAATTGGAATACGATAGAATTATCTTTCTTTAAGTCATATTGATTGCTCAATTTATATGACTGAGCATGCACTTTTGTATACCCTACGAGTAGAAGTACTATAATATTTATCAGCAGACTCTTCTTTGTGTAAAAATGAAATCTATACATATTGTCAATGGGAATTATATGATTACATAAAATTAAGTCATTGGAAAGGTATTGTTCCAATTATCAACACTCTAATAGGTTGTATGACAGTTGCTTATCATTCTTATTTTATTGAAAAAGAAGGATAATGAGCCAGTCTATATATTTTGATTTGATGATCAATGTTATACGCATGTTGTTTTTATTCTATTTGTTTTATAACCCTTTATCTTGTACCGTTATTAGGGTATAAATGGACAATAAAACGACAGTTTTGAAGACAAAAAAAGGAGAAAATAGGGTTCTGAGCTTTCATTTATTTAGACACTATCTAAATAAATGAAACAGCCATATGATTATTGCTTAATAGTCTGCCCTAATTATATTTTTGTGGTGGATTAGAGGATGTATAACCACTTCTTCTAATAAGTACTTTAAAATGAGTGATCATAAAGAGCAAAATATGATGTCGATACATCGCCTTACAAAATCAACCTTGACAGTAGCTTTTCTACTGTTTTCTTTTTTCTCTTTTGCTGAAGTTTCTCCAGACATAGGTAAAAATCTTTTCAAAGCCAACTGTGCTCAGTGTCATGCCAAAAACATGAAGTCTGACGCTACAGGTCCTGCACTTGGAGGTGTTGAAGAGCGGTGGGCAGATTACCCAAGAGAGGATTTGTATAGATGGATACGTCAGTCTCAGACTATGATTAATGTGGATAAACATCCACGAGCTTTAGAATTATGGTCAACTTGGAAACCAACCGTGATGTTGGACTACCCAAGTCTTTCTGATGATGATATTGAATCTTTATTGGTATACATTCAAGGAATGTATGATGGCATTTACGGTGCTGTTGCAGGTAGTCCAGTTGTAGTGGGGGGAGAAAAAGAAGAAAAAGCTGATTACACTTGGTTATATTATGTGCTTTTTGGATTTCTTGCCTTACTCTCTGTATTGCTCTTTAGAGTAGTAGGAAGCTTAAATAAAATTGCTGCTGAGAAAGAAGGCGAAGTATACGAAGGTAAGACTCTATGGGAAACCCTTACTAGCAGAAATTTAGTAACGCTAGTATTATTCTGTTTGGTAGTTCTTGGAGGTTACACGACAGTTAACAACGCAGTTTCTCTTGGTCGTCAGCAAAATTATGCTCCTGATCAGCCTATCAAGTTCTCACATGAGACGCATGCTGGAGTTCATCAAATAGAATGTCAATACTGTCACGATGGAGCCCGTAGATCAAAGCACTCTGTTATTCCTGCAGCCAATACTTGTATGAATTGTCACAGAGCTATCAAAGTAGGTTCAGAATACGGTACTCAGGAATTAACTAAAATATATGCTTCCGTCGGATATAATCCATCAAACAACACATATATAGACAAAGAAGTCTATGATAAAATGTCTGAAGAAGAAGTTAAAGCTATCTATACTAAATGGATCGGTGACGAATATGTCAAAGCGACTGAAGGAACAGATGTCTTGGATGAGAAAGGTGAGGAAGAAGTAAATAAGCAATGGAATCACATTGTGGAGTCATTGACTAATGAGCAAAAGACTAAAGTTCAAGGTCCGATCGAGTGGGTAAGAATACATAACCTTCCTGATCATGTCTACTTCAATCATGCGCAGCATGTTACTGTAGGTCAACTAGAGTGTCAGACTTGTCACGGTAAGGTCGAAGAAATGGAAGTAGTACATCAGCACTCTCCACTATCTATGGGATGGTGTATAAACTGTCACAGAAAGACCGAAGTAAAATTCAATGACAATGAATACTACGCTTCTTTCGCGAAGTACCATGAGGAGATGAAAGCAGGTAAGCGAGATAAAGTGACTGTAGAAGATATAGGTGGACTGGAATGTCAAAAATGCCATTATTAAGAATTATTGAACTTGTAATCAAGTAGATCGAATAAAGACACTATAATGAGTCAAAAGCAAAATGGAATATGGATCGGGTCGCAAGACTTAAATAAGGATCCAGAATTCATACAAGAAGCTCAACTTGAGACTAAGGCACCATCAGTAGTTGATGCCATTAGTGATAGAGATACTGCCGAAAACATTGAAGGAAACAGACGTGACTTTCTTAAGTTTTTAGGTTTTGGTCTTGGTGCTGCCACTATTGCTGCGGGATGTGATGTTCCAGTGAAGAGAGCTATACCATATATAGTTAAGCCTGAAACCATTATTCCAGGTGTTGCCACATACTATGCTTCAAGTATTGTTAAGGGTGGTGATTACTGTTCTGTATTAGTGAAAACAAGAGAAGGTCGACCTATCAAAATTGAAGGTAATAAAATGTCTTCTGTTACGAGAGGTGGTACTTCGGCACGTGCTCAAGCTGCTGTTCTCGATCTATATGATATCAATAGATATAAAAAACCACAGATCAAAGGTGCTGATGGATCTTTTGCTGAAGCATCATGGAGTGATGTAGATACAGCTATCAAAGCTAATCTAGTAGCTGGAAAATCAGTACGTGTGGTATCTAATACCATTCTTAGTCCAACAACTAAAAAGTTATTAGGCGAGGCTGCTACGGCATTGGGTGATGTAAAAGTTGTTCAATACGATCCTGTTTCGAGTGCAGCTATGTTGAAAGCTAATGAGGCTTCACTAGGTCAAAAAGCAATTCCTGCTTATCATTTTGATAAAGCTGAATATATAGTTTCTGTTAATGCTGATTTCTTAGGTACTTGGATATCTCCGACAGAATATGCAAAAGCATATACAGAAGGTAGAAAAATCAATAACTATAAGAAGGCTAAAATGTCTCGTCACGTCCAAGTGGAGAGTCATATGTCTCTTACTGGTAGTAATGCTGATCATAGGATTTTAGTAAAACCATCTGCACAATCAGCTGCAGTTGCTTACTTATATAATAAAGTAGCTGGTGGATCGTATCCAACCAATGGTTTAGATGCTAAGACTAAGAAAAATTTAGATCAGGTTGCTAAGGGGTTAAAAGCTAGTGCCGGTAAGTCATTGGTTGTATCTGGTAATAACGATGTTTCTGAGCAACTACTAGTAAATGGTATCAACCATGCTCTTGGAAATTATGGTCAGACACTAAGTATGACTCATGCATCTCTACAAAGACAAGGAGATGAGTCTGAGTTGGCTGATTTGATCAAAGAAATGAATGCTGGACAGGTAGATGTATTATTAGTTAATGATGCTAACCCTGTTTATGAATATGCTAATGGTGAGGCTTTCAAAGCAGCTATGGCCAAAGTAAAGACAAAAGTTGCATTTTCATATCGTCCTAATGAGACCTCTGTGGAATGTGACGTGATTGCTCCAGTACACCATACGCTAGAAAGTTGGGGTGATGCTGAGCCTAAAAGAGGACAATTTGGATTGGTACAACCAACCATTTCTCCTTTATTCGATACTCGGCAGATGGAAACATCAATTATGATGGTCTTAGGATCATCGTTTATGACTGCTGATCAGCCTTATTATGAGTATTTGAAGGATGCTTGGAAGTCTTCTCAGTTTACGATGCAAAGTAAATTTGCTTCTTTCGATGCCTTTTGGAATGGTGTTTTATATGAAGGTGTATTTGAAGCTTCAGTTAATAATGCTGGAGAAAACTTCTCGATGGATGCAGCTTCAATCAATGTTACAAAGCCATCATCTTCAGGATTAGAGCTTTCCTTTACAGAACCGATCAGTACTGGAAACGGTACCTATGCTGATAATCCATGGTTGCAAGAGATGCCTGACCCGGTGACTCGTACATCTTGGGGTAATTATCTTTCTGTGCCAATCAAGTTTGATGGAATTAAGAAATTTTCAGGGTATAATGACCTTAAAGATGGTGACTTAGTTACGCTAACTATAGGTGATAAATCAGTTACTCTTCCTGTAATACAGCAATTTGGTCAAATGCCAGGTACAATTTCAGTTGCACTAGGTGGTGGTCGTGATCAAGGCGGATTTGCAGTAAAAGGAATTGGTAAGAAAGTGAATGACTTACTAAGCATGAAAGATGGCTTAGGTCAATATATGAATGCAAATGTTTCTCTATCGAATAAGGTAGGGGAGGAAGAGCATTTTTCATGCGTTCAGTATCATCATACCATGGGTGTTACCGATACGAATGAAGCCGGAGAAACTAAGAATGCGGATGAAGCTGCTTTGGCACCAGGATATGGAAATATATTCGAAGGTTACCAAGGTGCTTTAGTCAATAGATCTATCATTAGAACTGCAGAATTAGATACACTTTCTAAGCAAGTTCATGATCTAGAGCACGAGAGAGAGCACCATAACCACTTGAATGAAAATACGCTATATCCTTTCGATGAGTATACAGAAAATCTGTATAGACAAGGTCATCATTGGGGTATGCATATCGATATGAATGCTTGTACTGGTTGTGGAGCTTGTACAGTGGCATGTATGTCAGAAAATAATGTGCCTGTAGTTGGTAAAGAAAGAGTAGCTAAGCATCAAGAAATGACTTGGTTGCGTATCGATAGATACTATTTTGGGGAATATGAAAATCCAAATACGGTGTATCAGCCGCTCATGTGTCAGCACTGTGATAATGCTCCTTGTGAGAATGTTTGTCCAGTAAATGCGACAAACCACAGTAGCGAAGGTCTAAATCAAATGACTTACAACAGATGTATTGGTACAAGATATTGTGCTAATAACTGTCCATATAAAGTGAGAAGATTTAACTGGTTAGATTATACAACAGCGGATATCTTCCCAGCTAACCAAGTAACAGTTAACGGTGAGGAAGTGCCTTTCGGTGCAGATAACCTGACAAGAATGGTACTTAACCCAGATGTGACTGTACGTACAAGAGGAGTTATTGAGAAATGTAGTTTCTGTGTTCAAAGAATTCAAGAAGCTAAACTTACAGCAAAATCAGAAGGACGTAGAATGATTGAGTCGGACCTTCAAGTAGCATGTGCTAGTGCATGCCCTACAGAAGCGATCACGTTCGGAGATAGAAATGATAAAGAAAGCAAAGTAGCTAAGCAGTGGGATGATCCAAGAGTATATGAAGTACTTGAGGAAGTCAACGTGCGATCGTCAGTACGATATGCAATGAAAGTTGTCAACAAAGATCATTCAATAGAAGCTTAGTCATTAACTATAAAAATTTAATCATAATCCAATTATGAGTTCACCAGTTAGCGCAATACGGCCACCTCTCATCACGGGTAACAAGTCTTACCATGATATTACTGAGGATTTAGTTGTAGGTACAGAACGTACTCCTTCAGCCACATGGGTCATCGGTTTTATCATTGCTGTTTCTTTACTCGGATTCGGAGTATTTTGTATCATTTGGACCATATGGCATGGTATCGGTACTTGGAATTTGAATCGTACTATCGGTTGGGGATGGGATATTACCAACTTCGTATGGTGGGTAGGTATCGGTCACGCGGGTACGTTGATATCAGCGATCCTTTTACTTTTTAGACAAAAGTGGAGAACCGGTGTAAACAGAGCTGCGGAGGCGATGACTATCTTCGCCGTAATGTGTGCGGGTCTTTTCCCTTTGATACACATGGGACGTATCTGGATGGCTATGTTTATTTTCCCTTATGTAAATACAAGAGGACCTTTATGGCCTAACTTTAATTCGCCACTTCTCTGGGATGTATTTGCGATTAGTACATACTTCACAGTATCTCTTTTATTCTGGTATACAGGATTAGTACCTGATTTTGCAACAGTAAGAGATAGAGCGAAAGGATTTAGAAGAAAAATATATAGTTTCCTTTCATTTGGTTGGACGGGATCTGCTAAGCACTGGCAGAGATGGGAGTCATTATCTCTCATTCTTGCAGGTATTGCGACACCGCTAGTACTTTCAGTACATACTATTGTAAGTTTTGACTTCGCCACTTCAGTTATTCCTGGATGGCATACCACCATATTCCCTCCATACTTCGTAGCGGGAGCGATATTCTCAGGTTTTGCAATGGTGCAAACCTTGATGATCATCACTCGTAAGATTATGAAGTTGGAAGATTATATCACGATCGAGCATATCGAATCGATGAATAAAGTAATCGTTGCCACTGGAATGATTGTAGGTGTTGCTTACTTGACAGAGTTATTCATTTCTTGGTACTCCGGGTATGTATATGAGCAGTTTGCATTCTTCAACAGAGCGTTAGGACCATACTATTGGTCATATTTCGGAATGATGTTCTGTAACGTGATCTCACCGCTCTTCTTCTTTAGTAAGAAATTGAGAAGAAATATAGCATTCACATTCTTCATGTCGATCTTGATCAACATAGGTATGTGGTTTGAGCGATTCGTGATTATTGCAACAACATTAGCAAGAGACTATTTACCATCAAGTTGGAGCTTCTATGTTCCTACATGGGTAGAGATAGGTATTTACTTAGGTACATTTGGTTTATTCTTTACATGTTATTTGATATTCGTAAGAGTAGCACCTGTGGTTGCTATTGCAGAGATTAAGAGTATTCTTAAGAGTAGCGGTGATCAATATGCTGGTGGAAAAACACCTCCTAAGAGAGAAAAGATTGCTCCAAAGGTGAAAGCGGTAGCTTCTACAGGAGAGTTGATCACGGATGATCTTAAGAAGATTGAAGGTATCGGTCCTAAAGTTGAGCAAGCACTAAATGCTGCTGGTATCTCAACTTTCAGTCAGCTAGCAGAGGCTAAAGTGGATGCACTTCAGTCTATATTAGACAATGCAGAAGGAAACTTTAGAGGTAACAGTCCTGAGTCATGGGCAGCACAGGCAGCTATAGCTGATAAAGGTGACTGGGATGCTTTGAAAAAATTACAAGACGACCTTGACGGAGGTAGATATTAAAAGAAAGTAAAATGGCAAAAACAACAGACTATATCTACGGATTGTACGACGATGAGGTGGATCTCATGGATGCCATCAAAGTCGCTAATGCAGAGCATCTGGAAATACGAGATGTATTTACCCCATTTCCTGTCCATGGTTTAGATCCTTTATTGGGATTAGAAGAGTCAAGATTACATATTGCAGGTTTTGTATATGGTGGTATTGGTACGTTGACTGCATTTTTAGGAATGACTTGGATTTTTACAAAAGATTGGCCGATCATCTTTGGTGGTAAGCCATACTGGTCAGTTCCTGCATTTATTCCGATCACTTTTGAGCTTACGGTACTTTTTGCTGCCATCGGTATGGTAGTATCATTCTACATCGTATGCGGAATGGGTCCAGGGGTACAAGAAAAAACACTCGACGATCGAATTACGGATGATAAGTTCTGCATCGCTTTTGATAAAAGCCAGGTAGACGAGCATACAGCAAATTCATTTTTCAAGAATACTGGAGCTGGAGAGATAAACTCTAAGACTCTATAATATATACGGAATCGAAATGATGAAGAAAACAGTTTATATAGGATTATTTGTGGTAGTCATGTTTTTGGCTAGTTGCAAAAAAGCTGGTCCTAATAGTGCTGGTAGTGAGTATATGCCTGACATGGGGCACTCTATAGCGTATGAGGCTAACTACTATAACTACTACTACAATAATACTTGGGGTTCTGAAGATGAATACTATGAGTATGCTAAGCCAAAACTCCCTGTAACTGGTACTGTGCCTAGAGACTTGAAGAATAAGAGAAGAAGCCAAGAGGACGCAGGAACTATACCCTATGACTATGTGGATACAGAAGATTCAAGAGCTTTAGCTACTGCCAATTTGATCAATAATCCATATCCTATTTCTGATGATGGACTAGCAAGAGGAAAGGATTTGTACAATACTTTCTGTGCTATTTGCCATGGTACGAAAGGGGATGGTGCTGGATATTTGGTACGTGATGACGGCGGTGTATATCCTGTACAGCCAGCAATACTTATCAATGAAGAGTTTACGGCTACGAGTAACGGAAGATTATACCATGCTATTATGTACGGTAAAAATCTGATGGGTGGATATGCGGATAAGATGAACTCAGAAGAAAGATGGCAAGTAGTACATTGGATTAGAGCACTCCAAGCCAAAGAGCAAAAGGCCGAGTATAATCAACTTGTGAATACATTAAATGCAGTAGATCAACCTGCAGGATCAGAATATAAGGTATTACCATCTTCATATGATCCTAATGCAGTAGTCTTTGTTAATGAAAATCACGGATCTGCAGGTCATGATGACCATCATGGCGATCACCACAATGCAGGACACGATGACCACCATGGAGACGATCATGGAAATGAGCACGGAGATCACCATAGTGACTCTGATGATCACGATAATTCTAATAATCACGAATCACACAACCATTAAAAAAAATGGGAGCGACACATACACAAGTAAAAATCGAAAATTTCAGCATGACCAAGGGTCTTACGACGACGCTTATGGTTATGATTGGAATAGGAGTTTTTTCCATGGGATGGACATGGATGGTGGATGACGAGGCACATACTCGTTTCTGGACCAATTTTCTACACAATGCTTCTTTTGTAACGGGTATTTCTTTCACAGCTTTATTCTTCTTATGCGTATGCATTACCGCATGGGCAGGTTGGGTATCTCTGTTTAAAAGAATGTGGGAAGCTATGGCGCAATTCCTTCTTCCAGCTTTTGTTTTAATGGGATTATTAGCCTTGGTTGTATACTTTGGTTTGGGACACAATACACTTTATCATTGGGCTGATGCCAAGAGTGTTGAAACAGATAAGATATTGAATGGTAAGTCACCATTCTTAAATAAGAATTGGTACTTATTTGCAACCCTTATTATAGTAGGTACATGGTATTTCTTCGCAAGAAAAATGAGATCACTATCAATTGATGAAGATGCAAACGGTACTATGGAGTTTAAGCATCATCACAAGATGAGAGTATGGGCGCCAGCCTTCTTACCAATCGCTGGTTTTTCAAGTGCTGCGATTATTTGGCAATGGATCATGTCTTTAGATGCACATTGGTACAGTACTATGTTTGCTTGGTATTCTGGAGCTAGTTGGTTTGTATCTATGATTTGTACTACCATTTTAGTATTACTATACCTTAAGAGTAGAGGGTACTATAGCCAGGTATCCGATGAGCATATTCATGACCTTGGTAAGTTCTTGTTTGCGTTTAGTATCTTTTGGACCTACCTATGGTTTTCTCAGTTTATGTTGATTTGGTATGCTAATGTCGGAGAAGAAACAGGCTATTTCTTGATTAGAATGCAAGAGTACCCTGTATTATTTTGGGCTAATCTAGCGATCAACTTTATACTACCATTTTTTGTTTTGATGCGTAATAGTACAAAGAGAAAAATTGGTTCATTGACATTTGCTGCCGTAATGGTTTTATTTGGACACTGGTTAGATTTCTTTTTGATGATCAAACCAGGAGCTTTACATACCGCTCACGAACTAGCTCATCATGGTGATGGCCATGGAGCACATGCAGAAGGAGCACATGCGTTTATGACTGGATTCCATTTACCTGGATTCCTTGAGATTGGAACCTTCATTGGTTTCATGGGATTGTTTTTACTTGTATTTTTTATGGCTCTTGCTAAGGCTCCGTTGACGCCAAAGAATGATCCATATATACAAGAGAGTTTGCATCATCACGTATAATTTTAAAAGCTAAAAATTTAGCATGACATTTTTAATTGCAATATTAATTCTCGTTTTACTTGTAGTAATCTTATTGCAGATTTCTAAAGTATCCGAGCTTTCTAGAAAAATAAGAGGTCAGGAAGAATCTGAGCGTAAAGCAAATGATCGTACTGCCTTGTGGTTGGTAGTTTTTATGATTGCCTTCTTAATATTTTGTGTAGCATCAGCATTGTATTACAAAAATATAATGTTAGGCTATGGTCCGCATCAATCAGCTTCCGCTCATGGTGGTGATATCGATAGCCTATTTAATACGACACTGTTTTTCACAGGGATTGTATTTGTACTTACCCAAATTCTATTATTCTGGTACTCGTTCAAATACCGATATAAGAAAGGTAATATATCTACCTTCTTTGCACATGATACCAATCTGGAATTAGTTTGGACTGGTATCCCTGTGGTAGTTATGACATTTCTAGTTGTACAAGGCCTATTAGTTTGGAATGAAGTTATGCCAGATCTAGATCCTGAAAGTGAATACTTAGAAATCGAAGCAACTGGTTACCAATTTGCTTGGGATTTAAGATATCCAGGCGAAGATGGTGCATTAGGGACTAAGAACTTTAGAAAAATCGTACCTGGTGTCAATAGTCTAGGTATAGATTGGACAGATGATAAAAGTGTAGACGATATACTATTGAGTGGATCTGATGAGATTGTACTACCTGTAGATACGACTATACGGGTTAGAATTACATCTAAAGATGTATTGCACAATTTTTACCTTCCGCATTTCCGTGTGAAAATGGATGCAATTCCAGGACTTCCTACATACTTCATTTTCAATCCTATATTGACTACTGAAGAGTATAGACAAAACCTAAAAGAATATCCTGAGTGGCAAGTACCTGCTGATCCAGAAGATCCAGAGGGTCCTCAGCGTTGGGAAGCATTTAACTATGAACTTGCATGTGCTGAGTTATGTGGTAAAGGCCATTATTCTATGAAAAGAATAATCAAGATCGTAGAGCGTGATGAATATGAAGAATGGTTAGCTACAAAAAACTCTTTCTATCTGACCAA
This sequence comes from Saprospiraceae bacterium, assembly GCA_020629715.1. Lineage (GTDB taxonomy): Bacteria > Bacteroidota > Bacteroidia > Chitinophagales > Saprospiraceae > JAHDGW01. The sequence continues at coordinate 471,196 of JAHDCU010000001.1, read as the reverse complement.
TATTAGAGGTACTGAAAATGATCCTGAAGAAAATCGTAATCGATTATATCCTCAGGAGATCGAACAAAGAAGTAAAGAATTGACTTCTGATATAGAGAAAGCTGTATCTTCTACAGATGCTGCAGACAAGATTGTTCAACTCAAGCATGTATTCTATACTACAGGTGATGCTTCACTAGATGATAGATCTAAGTATGAGTTAGATAATCTGACAAGATTAATGAATAAATATAAAGATTTGCGAGTGGAACTTGCAGGTCATACAGACAGTGTAGGAGATGATGACATGAATTTGGATTTATCATCTAGACGAGCTAATACAGTATTAGGATACCTTGCTAACAAGGGAATAGAAGCTTCGAGATTATCCGCTAATGGATATGGCGAGAGTCAGCCGATCGACTCCAACGAGACTGCTGAAGGAAGAAAAGTGAATAGACGTACTGAATTGAGGATTTTATCTTAATCAAAAAAGAAAAAATTATGTCTGATGTAATGACACCGTCAATAGACGAACAACTTATAAAAGAGCAAGGGTATAATGATCATTTTCATGATCACCATCATGGAGATAAATATAAGTCTAGTTTTATAGGCCATTATATTTTCTCAATGGATCACAAAATCATTGCTCGTCAGTTTTTAGTAACTGGTATTATCTGGGCACTTATTGGTGCTGCCATGTCAATCGTGTTTAGATTGCAATTAGGTTTTCCTGAAGAGAGTTTAACATGGTTAAAACCAGTATTAGGAAAATGGATAGTAGTAGATGCCGAGGGTATAGGTAAACTTAGCCCTGAATTTTATTATGCTCTAGTGACCATGCATGGTACGATACTCGTTTTCTTTGTATTGACAGCAGGTCTTTCTGGTACCTTTAGTAATTTACTGATCCCGTTTCAGCTAGGAGCAAGAGATATGGCATCTCCATTTTTGAATATGCTTTCTTACTGGTTCTTCTTTTTAGCGGGAGTAGTCATGTTTTATAGTCTATTTATAAGTACAGGGCCCTTCTCAGGGGGTTGGACAGCCTATCCTCCTCTTAGTGCTTTGCCCCAAGCCTCCACAGGTTCAGGAGCGGGTATGACGCTATGGTTAGTTAGTCTTACTCTATTCGTGGTATCAGTATTATTGGGCGGTGTGAATTATATCACGACGGTACTTAATCTACGTACAAAGGGTATGAGTTTATGGAGAATGCCTCTTACAATTTGGGCATTCTTTGTGACGGCTATCATTGGACTACTATCATTCCCAGTATTAGTTTCAGGATTCTTCATGTTAATGTTTGATAGAGGATTAGGAACTTCTTTCTTCCTAAGTGAAATATTCATCGAAGGACAAGCTCTAGATTATATAGGCGGTAGCCCAGTATTATATCAGCATTTATTCTGGTTCCTAGGACACCCTGAGGTATATATAATTATATTACCTGCCATGGGTATTGTTTCTGAAGTATTATCAGTACATGCTCGTAAGCCAATATTTGGTTACAAGGCGATGGTATACTCAATCTTAGCAATTGCATTTTTAGCCTTTATCGTATGGGCTCACCACATGTTTATGTCAGGTGTAAATCCGTTTATATCTAACTTCTTTGTGGTATTTACCTTAATCATAGCCGTCCCATCGGCAGTGAAGGTGTTTAACTGGATTACAACCTTGTATGGTGGTAATATCAAATTGAATACACCAATGCTGTTTGCAATAGGTTTTGTTTCTATGTTTATATCAGGTGGTTTGACGGGAATATTCTTGGGTAACTCAGCTATCGATATTCAAATGCACGATACTTATTTCGTCGTTGCTCACTTCCACATTGTAATGGGTATTGCCGCATTCTTTGGAATGTTTGCGGGTATTTATCATTGGTATCCTAAAATGTATTCAAGATTTATGAATGAGACTTTAGGTAAAATCCACTTCTGGGTGACGCTTATCGGTGCTTATGCAATCTTCTGGCCTATGCATTACTTAGGTATGGCTGGAGTGCCGCGTAGATACTATAGTTTCGAAAACTTTGATGCTTTTGCACATTTCGATGATATGAATAAGTTTATCACAGTTGCTGCAATAGTTACATTCGCAGCTCAAATCTTATTTGTAATTAACTTTTTCTATTCTATCTGGAGAGGTAAGAAAATGACAACCAAAAACCCTTGGAAGGCTAATACATTAGAGTGGACTACTCCAATAGAGCCGATACATGGTAACTGGCCTGGCAATCTACCAACGGTACACAGATGGTCTTATGACTATGGTAAGGATGGTAAAGATTATACGCCACAGTATATACCTATGGCAGAAGGAGAAGTTGCAGGTGACCATTAAGTTACATAGCATTGAATAATAGAGCTAAGTCATATAATTATACTTCTGCTGCGATTAGCAAGCTAAAAGACCTATCTCAATTGGTTAAGTTCAATCTTACTTTTGTGGTAGTGGTTACATCAGCTCTGTCTTATGCTGTCATGGCACAATCATACAGCTTTAGTCCATTTATATTCAGCTTACTACTTATTGGTGGTTTTTTTGTTGCTTGTGCTGCCAATACATTGAATCAGGTATTAGAAAAGGATTTTGATATCCTCATGACACGTACTAAGGATCGACCAATAGCTGCTGGAAGAATGAAAATTTCAGAAGGTGTGATGATTGCGGGACTTTTATGCTTGGTAGGTATCATATGTCTGGCACTTATTAATCCACTTACGGCTTTTCTAGGTATGATCTCCATGGTTATATATGCATTTATATATACTCCATTGAAACGATACAGTACTATAGCTGTCGCGGTAGGAGCTATACCAGGTGCATTACCTGTGCTTATTGGTACTACTGCTGTCACAGGAGAGATAACCACTATCGGTTTAGTTCTATTTGCCATACAGTTTTTATGGCAATTTCCTCACTTCTGGGCAATAGGTTTCCTTGGTTTTGAGGATTATCACAAAGCAGGGTATAAATTGGTGCCAGCAACTGGTGATAATATAGATAGAAATATTGGCTTACATAGCACAATTTATGCAGTTGTGCTTTTACCCTTATGTTTAGTGTATAGCGTCATCAGTGATGCCACGATTTGGATTTCATCTTTAGCCATCGTGCTAAGTTTGATATATGTGATTTACAGTTATCGATTTTATAAAGGTCATAATAGAGAGTCGGCGAGAAGCTTAATGTTCTTCTCTTTCTTCTATATGCCTGCGATCTTCATTATTTATCTAATTGCTTAAAACATAGAGTATGAGTATGGCAATAGATCAAAACAGAAGTACATCGCGAAATAGAGTTCATCCTCAAAAATTTGCACTTTGGCTAGCCATGGGTAGCATAATCATGATGTTCGGTGCATTTACAAGCGCCTACATAGTGAAGCAAGCTGGTGGAAATTGGATAGACTTTAAATTACCAACTTTGTTTTATTGGAGTACTGCAATCATTGTGATCAGCAGTATCACTTTACACCTATCTTATACCAATTTTGTTAGAGCAAATTTCAAAGCTTACAAGGCGTTACTTTTGGTAAGTCTTATGCTTGGCTTTACCTTTATAGCTTTGCAGTACAATGGATGGGATATTTTATATGCTTCTGGAGTCGACCTTAAAGGTAGTCCTTCCGGATCATTTTTATATTTGATTACTGGAGTACATGCTGCCCATGTTTTGGGAGGTATTGCCGCTATAATTGTAGCAGTAATACATGCATTTACATTGAAAGAAAAAGTTACATCTTTAAGAAAACATAGATTCCAATTAACGTATAATTATTGGCATTTTATGGGATTTTTATGGATATATCTTTTAGCATTTTTATTATTAAGTAAATAGCGATAGCTACATAATATGGCTACAGATACATTAGAACACGACGTACATACCGACGAAAAAGAAGCTTGGGATGGTGCCGCACAACCATTTAAGGCCAGCTATGGTAAGTTGATGATGTGGTATTTCCTACTATCAGATGCTTTTACCTTTTCTGGATTTTTGATTGCATATGGAGCTATACGTTTCAGTATGCCTTCATGGCCGGTACCTGACTTTGTATTTCAGACCTTCCCATTCTTAGGTATGGGTAAGCCTCTTTACTTCGTTACCTTTATGACTTTCGTCTTGCTTTTTAGTTCGTTCACTATGGTAAGAGCGGTACAAGAAGGTCATCAAGAGAATAGAAAAGGAGTTGTATTTTGGATGCTTCTCACTGTATTGGGTGGAGCTGGTTTCCTTGGATGTCAAGCATGGGAATGGAATACGCTGATCAATGCTGAGCATATGTCGGTCACTACTAATCCATTCGGTACTCATGTAGAGTCTGGAGTGTATCTTAATGATAAAGGTCAACCATCGGGAGATACTTTCCAAGTAGGAGATTCTTATCTCATACATATGAATGGAGCAAGCCATGGAGAAGATCATACCGGTGATGATCATGATGGTCATGGTGCACATCATTATGATGGTGCTGGTGATTATGCGGATGCTACTGTAGATGAGAATGGATATATACACAGGAAATATAAAGTAACTTCTGGTGACGATGAAGGTGCTATCAAATCTGAGGCTTTTGGTCCTAAGAGTTTTGGTGCATTATTCTTCTTTATCACAGGTTTTCACGGTTTTCACGTATTATCAGGAGTTGTATTTCTACTTATAATAATGCTTAACTCGATGACAGGCCTATATGTAGAACGTAAGAATGGATATGAGATGGTAGAGAAGATTGGATTATACTGGCACTTTGTCGATTTAGTATGGGTATTCGTTTTCCTCGTATTTTATCTTATCTAATTAACTAAGCATCAATCGTAATTATAGAAATTTTAGTAATCTATTACTATGGGACATTTGACGTATCAAGAATCAAAAGCACTAGCCACTAAGGTGATCCTTATTTTGGCAGTGATAACATTTAGTGAGGTAATATTTGCACTATATGGTAAAGGACATTTAATAGAAGGTCACTCTCTGCCTGGTTGGTTAATAGGTGGTGTAATGATTGCCATGAGTATTGTAAAAGCTTATCTTATCGTGTATGAGTTTATGCACATGAAGTATGAGGTACCTGGTTTGGTGAAAACGGTTATACTACCTACTTTACTATTAGTATGGGCAGTCATAGCATTTTTCTGGGAAGGTAGTGATTGGCAAAACAGAAGAGACCGGATCAAGGATGCAAACGAGAAAGAAATATCGACAGCTAAAACAGGCATGGTATTCGACGATTTTACCAAACAAAATGCCTTTTAAAAGTATTATATAAGCGGACTTGCGGTCCGCTTTTTTTATACCTATAATTCTAGAAATGAAGTATATAGCAGGAATAGTCACACTCGCCTTAATCGTGATTTTGCCCGCGGGATCTTGGTACTATTTGCAGTCGGGATATGACTTTAGATTGGAGCTTTTGAAACAACTTGAGCCCAAAGGTATATTAGATCATTCTAAAGTAAGTGAGGAGGTGGCTTTAGAGCTTTCAAAACAGCTAGATAGGTCAACAGTGCTATTGTATAACGGAGCTTTGGTCAATAGTCAGCGCATTGCTGATATAGAAGATCAGTTTAAGAATGCTATGACCTTTAAAACTATTTCAATATCAGATTCTAATCAAGTGTCTAGTATATCAGATATGAAATTATCTCAAAATCAGAGTTCTCAACTATTGACTCAGCATAAGGCTGTTCTTATCGATACTTCAGGTCAGATAAGGCAATGGTATTCATTAGATACTGATAGTCAATATGAAGACGTAGTAGAACATCTGGCTGTTGTATTACCACGAGTTCCTAACAAAGATATCATCGCCAAATAATATAAAAGATGAAGAAGTATAGCTTGAAGCAATTGGATGTTGTCGCTTATGTACTATCTGTAGTAGTATTATTACTTGTTGGTCTGATGCGCAGGGTAAAAATTCCCATGGATATAGATTTCGGATTTTTACCACCTCTACATGCTACGCTGAATGCAATAACCGCAATAATTCTATTATATGCCTTGATTCAGATTAGAAAGAAAAATATTGAGGCCCATAAGAAAGCAATTTTTACTGCTATGATTACTTCGGGATTATTTCTACTGTCTTACGTAGTTTATCACTTTACAACTGTGGAAACTAAATTTTGTCAAGAGGGTACAATTCGTTATGTATATTTCTTCTTCTTGATTACCCATATCGTGCTGGCGGCAGTTAGTCTTCCTTTTATTCTTTTGACATTCAACAGAGGATTCACGATGTCTATCGAGAAGCATAGGCGGATGGCTCGATGGGTATGGCCGGTATGGTTTTATGTTGCACTTACGGGGCCTATCTGTTATCTGATGTTGAAGCCTTGTTATGGCTAAATAAATCTTGATAAATAGACTGAATACATTTAAATTTGTGTCATGAATAAAACTTGGATAATTGTCGCTTTTGCATTGCTGACTTTTATGCTTTTCTCAATTGATATAGACGCCCAATGTGCTATGTGTAAGCTGTCTGGTGAGTCTAATCTTAAGCATGGAGGTACAGAGACTCAAGGTTTAAATCGAGGTATATTATATCTATTTACGCTCCCGTATTTTTTAGTCGGTGGACTTGCATTTCTATGGTGGAGAAATAGAAAAACGGATGAAGAAATCTTTGATCACGACTAGTTGATTTTTTTTAAACGAAAGGAAGCCTGATCTATATAAGACCAGACTTCCTCCCAAACTATTAAGCTAACCTAAACCATATTTCTTTAGAATGTCATTGCATATCCTGCGGTGATTCCCATTCCTCTATTTTTAATTTGTACATCAATGAATGTATCTTGTATGATATCATTGAATGAGTGCTGATATCTCGCATCTGCGAACAGCATTCCATTAGTACCGACTTTATAGGATGCTCCAGCTCCTATGACTCCAGCAAGATCAGTGCGATTGTATCGATCATTGCTTAGATCTAGATCGGTTGTATTTAGTTCTATATCAAAAAGTACAGTTGCGCTAGTTGTAGTACTGGCAGAAGTGGCAAACCCTATAGATGGACCCCCAGCAAGATGAATTCCTAGTTTGTCATTTACACGAACTCCGTATTTCATCAGTAGCGGTGTTTCTATGTAGTTGATCCGGTTTTCTATACTAGCTCCAAGCGGAATGTCGATACCCAGAATATTGACAGATGTACCCTCTCGTAGTGCAAATCCTTTTTGTGTATACAGCAGTTCTGGAGCAAAAGAAAATCCGCTGCCAAGAGGTACATCTACTACCAATCCGCTTGAAGAACCTATCATGACTTTTGTATCTGGGAGAAGCCCATTGATGAGTCCATCTACGGATGCATTAGAGACATATATTCCTGTTTTTGCTCCGACAGTGATCTGGCTGATTGCAGCACTATTGATCATGACTAGTATTCCGATGGTGTATATTATCTTTTTCATATCCGTATGTTTTTATAGTGGATGAATAGTAATTATACTAGCAAGATGTAGTTTTTAAATCTTAAGAGGAGTTAGGATTTCTTTAGGTTTTGCTTAAAAAATGAGTATAGATGTTATGTCTGTTAAACTTTGATTTTATGGTTAAACCTTTACATTTTACAACAGTCTATATCTTGTTTGCTATGTATTTAAAATCATCATTTTACTAGCATTTCCTTTACCTTAGTACTTCATTACGATCTATATTTTGCATCAAAAAATATATTTAGAGCATTGTTTTGCTAGACTTTTTATCCGATACGCTGGTAATCCTGATGGTCGAAAAATTCTGTTCTTACATGGTGGTCCAGGTATAGGATGTAAAGAAGCTGATTTCCGATTCTTTGACCTGAGTAAGGACTTCGTAATTTTATTAGATCAGAGGGGATGTGGGCTGAGTAGTCCGCAACCGCAATTAGATTTTAACAATACGGATCAGTTGGTATCAGATATAAATGTGGTTTTAGATCATTTCAATATTGATAAAGTCATACTCTTTGGAGGTTCTTGGGGGAGTACTTTAGCTTTGATTTATGCGATTCGACATCCGCATCGGGTAGTGCTGATGATCTTAAGAGGTATTTTCTTGGCGACGAAACGCAGTCGATTTGATCTAGAATGCGGTAACCTTAGATTGGATTTAATGCATGCTTGGGAGGATTTGATTACACATTACCCTGGATTGCGAAATGAAGAGGTTGCTCCACAGATATGGAAAGATATCTTATCTGAGAATGAGGCGCTTTCAAAAACAGCAACGATGCGCTGGCATAACTATGGCAATGCGATCATGGGTCATCGTAAAGCCATAAGTGATATCGGAGATTTAGAAGATCGAGCCTTGAATATTGCCAAAATAGAAGCTCATTACTCTGTGAATGATTTCTTTATTCCAGATAACTATATCCTTGATCATATCGAAACAATAGCCAGTACCCCTTCTCATATTGTGCATGGTATTCACGATGAGATTTGTGCTGTTTGGCAAGCTGAGGAATTGGCTAAAGCAATGAAAAATGCTCAGTTGCACTTAGTTGATGGAGGACATCTAGATCGTGATCCTGTTATAGAGAAATCGCTCAAGGAAATAGTCAATTTCTAATTATGGAATAATTGGTTTCATCAAATCTTTATAAGAGTTTAAAGCTTGCTACCCTAATAAATTACCCAAAAGGGCGATTGATTTTCGAATCGTATTCTTGATTTTCGACTTATCAACCTGATAGAAATAAATCAGAATTAAGAGGAGTCTGTATGCCTTTGTAATAGTCATTTTTTTACCATTTAGCATTGTTAGTCAGGCTGTAGGAATCAATGTTCCCAATTCTTCAGATCGCTTACACGTGAATTCGAGTTCATGTCAAAATGCGCTTCGGGTATAGGTAGATGGAGCAACCAAACTAAGAGTGCTGAGTAATGGAGGAGTAACGGTTGGGGTCAATAATACTTCTGGTGTTCCTGTCAATATGAAAACTAGGATGATTTCTTATATACTGCTGAGACCAACACTTTCACAGTCCCTACCGGCAAGTCTAACGAGATTTCTTACTCAGAATACGATGCAAATAAGTTTACTGAAATCATTAAATATGGGAGAGGTGGTGATGGTCCTTTTCATCCTGATTTAGGAGGAGCTGGAGCATTGTCATCAAAAGATGGTAGTACTATATTGTATGTAAGATTTCCTAGTTTTGGTTCAAGTCAGGGAGCTGGTGGAGGTGGTGAAAGTGATGTTGTCTCAGCTGGCCCAGGCGCTGACGGCTATGCCATTGTCAGATGGTAGTCAGGCTTATTCCAAGGTAAAAGAGAATTTATATGAATAGTCCTTGTCGCTCAGCCCATTCTGTCCAAGAGCCGTCAAATATCTTAAGACTGCTATATCCAACTATTTGTGCAGCCATCATCACGATACATGCCGTCACACCAGAACCACAAGAGTATACCTGATCGAGTTGCTCATTGACTCCAGCCTTTTCAAATATGGATCGAAGAGTACCTTTATCCTTAAACTTTCCGTTTTCTAATACGGATTCGTAATGTATATTGATGGAATTTGGAATATGACCGCTCTTAATATGAGCTCTGGGTTCAGGACTAATTCGCTCGAACCTTCCTGTAGATCTTGCGTCTACTATCTGAAATTTAGGGTCGGTCGTATTGTCAAGGACTTCTTGAAACTGAACAACATTTTCGTCTTTTTGGAAAGCTTTGAAACTTCCTAAGGGATATGGTATTTCTTTTGGTGGTTCAATGCTGAAACCTGTATCAATCCATGCAGGTAATCCGCCATTAAGTACTTGGATGTCGTCATGTTCCATGGTCCTGAACATCCACCAAATCCTTGGACTCCAATGAGTACCGCGGTTATCAAATACGACAATATTGGAGTCATGATTAATGCCAAGTTTTTGGCATACTAGCTCAAATTGTTCTGGAGAACATAAGGTGTTGGGGAACGAACTTTTAGTATTTGAAAATTGGTTTTTGATATTGATTTTTCGTGCTCTTACAATCGTTTTTGAAGCTAATTTATTGATTGATTGACCTTGACTTGCGTCAAGCAAAACCAGATTTTCTTCTGAGAGTTTTGACTTAAGTTCTTTTGGACTTATTAAAATGTTCATTATTCTGGTTCGTTGTAGTTAATCTTTACCCAACGGAAAAAATTTCGAAACCCAACATGATTACTAGGAGTAGATTCTTTTCGTACAGTTTCTCGTAGTATTTCTTGTTGAGAGTTTTTGTAGCTGCCGCCGAAGCTTATTCCATCTTGAGAAGTTAGCTCTGATACGTTCCCTAACAGGTGATTAATCTTTTTCTTATCCTCGTAATTCAATTTGACCATGGGAAGTCGTGTCTCCTCATATAATACTTGTGAAGTTTCTGAATCTATAAGGATAATGTCTTTGCTTAAAATATACTCTAGAGCTGCATTATATTCTTCAGTCGTAGGAATATAGTATTCTGGATAGTGGGTTACTAGATCTCTGTACTGGGTTGCAATAGGACTTTTGAGATAATCATCAAGTGAATACATTTTCTTGGTTTCATTCGCATGTTCTAACTTTTTCATTCTGGAAGAGACCAGCATCATTTCAAACACTCTTTCTGATCTCCATCTAGCATAATCTTTGGCTTGATCCAAAGATACTCCTACCACTGGATGCATATCATATCGATCAATATATAATCTCAATGCAATGGAGTCTTCACCATCAATTCCTTTTATGGGTACATAAATGTCTTTTTTGAGTAATGTAGACTGGTATTGATCACTAAATTCACCGTAGGTGACGAGATTATGGTGCATATACTCCTTCCAAGCAATATTACTGATCTCATTACGATCAATGGTCAAAGAGTCATTTATAGAAATGACGCCTGGTAGGTTTTCTATAGAAGATGACTTTTTATAGTTTTTTTGAACGTTGGTGCCAGCACATGAAAAAAATATAGTCAAAGTTATTAGGAAATATAGATATCGCATAACAAGTTGGTTATTGCTGTAATATCTGAAAAATTCCTTAGATCAGATTATATTCCCTAAAACTTCACCAAAACCAACACGTACACCATTATTCTCGGAATAAGCTTTCATAGTAATAGTATCACCATTCTCTATAAAAGAACGAGTTGATCCATCTAATAAGGTAATAGGCTTTTTCCCGCCCCATGAAATCTCAAGCATGGAGCCGTAGGATTCTGGAGTATGACCAGATATGGTTCCAGAGGCTAGCAAGTCACCAACTCTTACATTGCATCCGTTGACCGTATGATGTGCCAATTGCTGGGCTTGATCCCAATACATGTATTTGAAATTGGATTTGCACAAAGTGGTCTTTGAGCCAGAGGAAGTCTCTAGCTCCACTTCAAGTTTGATATCTATATTTCTGGATCGATCGCTTTGTAAATATTGAAGTACCTGAGGTTCTTGTTTCGGAGCTTCTACTCTATAAGGCTCCAAAGCTTCCATAGTGACTACCCAAGGTGACATGGATGAAGCAAAGTTCTTTCCCAAAAAAGGGCCAAGTGGAACATATTCCCATTTTTGAATGTCACGAGCTGACCAGTCATTAAACAAAACCATTCCAAAAATATATTCTTCAGCTTCATCCACTGAAATGGGATTACCCAAGGTATTTTCTTTCCCTATGATGAATCCCATCTCTAGCTCAAAGTCCAGCTTTTCACTCGCTTGATATTTGGGAGTATTATTGTCAGAATCAAATACTTGACCAAATGGTCTTTTAATAGGAGTGCCGCTTACTACTATTGAAGATGCTCGACCATGATATCCTACTGGAAGATGTCTCCAGTTAGGAAGTAAGGCATTTTCAGGATCTCGAAACATCTTTCCTACATTGGTGGCATGTTCTATACTCGAATAAAAGTCGGTATAATCACCTATTTCAACAGGAAGATGCATAGTGGCATCCATTTGATTTACAAATAGACTGCTATATTTATTATACATACTCGCATCTTGGTTCAGCCAGTCTTGGACATCACTACGTAGTTGATTTGTTATCTTTTTTCCCAGTTTGATCAATGGATTCAATACCTCTTGATCAAAGTAGCTGGAATCAACCTCTCCATATCCAGCTTTCGACCATTCCAAAAGATCTAATATTTGATCGCCAATCGCAATACCGACTCTTTTACTTCGGTCCTGAGTTGAGAAAATGCCGAATGGGATGTTGTGTATAGAGAAGTCAGAGTTTCTGGGGATATTAATGATCATGTTTTATTGGTTTCTCCTGCCTATGGACTACGTCCAAAACAAATCGGGCTTAATGAAAAAAACGGTATCTATAAAATATAAGTGTTCGCTTGATGTGAGAACATTTTCATCATGTAGATCTTCTATAATTAATCCTAGCTGATCATTGCAGTAATCATTGAGCCGTTTATTTTTAAAACCATTTGCTAGCATGAAGCTCTTGACTTTTTCTAAATCGGTCATGCGATCTGCCTTTATATAAGGTTGTTTTACAACTGAATACAGAATGTTGTGCTTATGGTAAAATCCCAAGAGCTGGTAAGCAGTATCGCTAAAAAAGTAGTTGTGAAGTAGAAGGTTGTAAAAGTAATCTTCCCAGGAAGCATAGTAGATAGCATCATTTAGCTTGATTACATATTTTTCATCTGAAATATAGACTTTCTGTTCTGCTCCTTTGGCAATGAATTTTTCTTCTGGTATATGATCGATTAAAAGGTCTAGTGTACTAGCTATTTCAACTAGCTTCGTTGTTTCTTTTGCTTTGTTTTGGTGTTTTTCTTCAGCCATTGGACCTGCTCTCTTGCCGCTTCTAAGGTGACTGGCAACTGTCTGGATAAGTGCATCATAGCTTGCGCCGCTCTCTCCCGAAATGATATTTTGTAGTTCATATTTTACCTTTTGAAAATCCATTTATATTCAAAACTAGCCAATTTATCTGAGGAAATCGTGAATACTATTTTCATGATATTTAGCTTTAAATTTCTTTCTAAACATTAAATAGAGCGGATTAATTATAAATCATCTTTAATGCTCGATCCATGATTGATAATATTTTCCATCATCAATACCCGTAGCTGCCTCGGTCAACATGAGCGGTTGGAAGGTGTCGATCATGACGGCTAATTCTTCAGTAGATTTTTGACCTATGCTTGCTTCATAAGTGCCAGGATGAGGTCCGTGAGGAATACCCGACGGATGTAAGGAAATATGCCCAGGCCCTATATTAGTTCTGCTCATGAAATCTCCGTCCACATAATACAGCATTTCATCACTATCTATATTACTATGATTGTATGGCGCTGGTATTGCTTTGGGATGATAGTCGTACAACCGTGGACAGAATGAGCAAATTACAAATGCTTTGGTTTCGAAAGTCTGATGTACAGGTGGTGGTTGATGTACTCGTCCTGTTATAGGCTCGAAGTTATGAATAGAGAAACCATATGGATAATTGTAGCCATCCCAGCCTACAACATCAAATGGGTGAGTGGCATACACCAACTCATGTAGCATTCCTTGTTTCTTGATTTTCATGACGAATTCACCTTCCTCGTCATGTGTCTCCAAATTTTCTGGGAGTTTGTAGTCTCGTTCGCAGAAAGGTGAATGCTCTAGTAATTGCCCAAACCAGTTACGATATCGCTTTGGAGTATAAATTGGGTGAAAGGACTCCGCATATAGGATGCGATTATCTTCAGTATCAAATTCGATTTGATAAATCATTCCACGAGGAATGATCAAATAGTCACCATACTCAAACTTTATCTCTCCAAGAAAAGTTTTGAGTTTTCCCGTGCCTTTATGGATAAAAAGCATTTCATCAGCATCTGCATTTTTGAAAAAGTAGCTTGTCAATGATTTTCGCGGAGCGGCTACTCCAATATGGACATCATTATTCACCATAAGAGATATTCGAGAATCGAGATAATCATCTTGAGGAGGAACATCAAAACCAATCAGCTTACGTGCGGTGATGTTCTTTTCGACTGCAATTTTTGGACTTACATCCTTCGCTTCACCTATCTTAGAAACCATTGTAGGTCTGTGGATGTGGTACAATAGAGAGGACATACCATCAAAGCCAATGGTTCCAAACAACTGCTCATTGTAAAGACTTCCATCGGCTTTTTCAAATTGCGTATGACGCTTTTGAGGTATTTTTCCAAGTTTATGGTAAATGGGCATAAGACTTATTATTTCTTTTTAAATCGCTTCACTTTTCAAGAATATACGATATAGATCTTTTGGCACTAAATAAACCATCAAATTTTGACATTACATCTTCTTTCAATGCGGGGGCAAAACGTTCATTATAGCGATTGAGTGTTTCTATATTTTTGCAATAATAGCTCGTGATATAGGTGACCGAATCTTTCTCATCTGTAAGTTCTTTCTTAAACTCATAGCGCTCAAAACAAGCTGTATTCATGACATCATCAATGTGTTGCTCTAAGAAGTATTGTTCCCATTGTTGTGCATGTTCCTTATGTAGGGTACAACTCACTCTATACTCGATCATTCAGTAGCTTTAAACTTAAACTTATAAGGTTCCTCTCAATTCTTGCTCTCGTTCAATGGCTTCGAATAAGGCTTTGAAATTACCCTTGCCAAATGACTGAGCCCCTTTACGCTGAATAATTTCGAAGAACATGGTAGGCCTTGGCATCACGGTTTTAGTAAAGATTTGGAGTAGATATCCTTCATCATCACGATCGACTAATATACCTAACTCGCTAAGTGGTGCAAGATCTTCGTCGATCTCTCCAACTCGGTCGAGTAGGGTATCATAATAGGTTTGTGGTACTCTTAGGAATTCGACTCCGCGGTTTCGAAGTGCTGTTACTGTTTCAATGATGTTATCCGTAGCTACGGCGATATGTTGTACTCCAGCTCCTTCGTAAAAGTCTAGATATTCTTCTATTTGTGATTTTTTCTTGCCATCAGCTGGTTCGTTGATTGGAAATTTGATTCTTCCATTACCATTACTCATCACCTTGCTCATCAAAGCCGTATAGTCTGTAGAGATATCCTTGTCATCAAACGATAGAATCTGCTTAAAACCCATTACATCTTCATAAAATTTCACCCACTCGTTCATCATACCTAGTTCTACATTACCAACCATGTGATCAACATATTTAAGACCTACGGATTCGGGATTGTAGTTAGGTGTTTCCCATTTTTTATATCCTGGTAAGAAGATGCCATTGTAGTCTTTTCGTTCTACGAAAATGTGAACCGTTTCTCCATAAGTATAGATTCCTGATCGTACTACTTTCCCATGCTCGTCCTCCTCGGTTTGCGGCTCCATGTAGGATTTTGCGCCTCTTGACATGGCAGAGTGATAAGATTCGGCCGCGTCCTCTACCCATAAAGCGATTACTTTGACACCGTCGCCATGCTTATCAAGTTGTTCACCAATTCTAGTATTACTTTGAAGTGGTGATGTCAGTACAATTCTGATTTTATCTTGAACCACTACATAGCTTTCTCGATCTCTAAGGCCAGTTTCGAGACC
The DNA here is from genome assembly GCA_020629715.1 of Saprospiraceae bacterium. Taxonomy (GTDB): domain Bacteria; phylum Bacteroidota; class Bacteroidia; order Chitinophagales; family Saprospiraceae; genus JAHDGW01. The sequence continues at coordinate 455,727 of JAHDCU010000001.1, read as the reverse complement.
TGCATATGCTAATGATTGAAATCCGAAAGCGGACTTATAAAAATGTGCTGCTTGCTTGGCGTTTCCCACATACATCTCTATGTAGTCAGTCCCGTTAATAGGCATCAAATCTGTACTTTCTACTACTTCGGTGGTTTTTTCTTGTATATCGATCATGGTATTTCTAGTTTAACTATTTATCGCAAAATACATAAAATTGTTGCATGTGCAACAAAAATAAAGTTTGTATTCTATGAATTGACTTGAATCCGTACTTTAGCATTGGTTAAAAATGAAATGCTTGGATCAATCGACCAAATATGGAATGCTCATCGATAAAACTTTAAAGAAGATTACTTCAAAGTATTTGAGCGAGTTTAAGAAAGCGGGTATTGCTTTATCCATGGAGCAATGGGTGATTTTAAATCGTATAGAGGAACTAGGAGATGAAGCTTCGCAAATAGAAATATCTAAGATGAGTTATCGCAATCCTGCAACGACCTCTAGAGTGATAGGCGGACTTTGTAAGATGGGTTATCTTTTGAAAGAACGATTTGACGGAGACGCTAAGCGATTTAAACTTAAGCTTACCAAGGATGGTCAGTTGATGTTGGATAATGCTAGACCCATTGTTAAACGATTGAGAGCTCGAGGCTATAAAAATATAGAAGCAGGCGATTTCGAAACCTTTTTAAAAGTACTGGATCAGTTTTATTTGAATTTTGAGTGATGAATATGGAATATTCTTATTTCATTACTGTGATATCACCTACTTCATTGTACTCACGTACTTCGGTACAAAATGCATATTCGATATCTAATGAGTAGATGTAAACACCTGAAATAATATCCTGGCCCTCTAAAATACCTTCCCAACAGGAGTCTATATTATCCGACTTGAACACCACATTGCCTTTTCTATCAAAAATTGAAATATCATAGGAAACTATTTCCAATGCAGGATTGGCATTCGCTAAATAACAGTCATTAACATTATCACGATTTGGTGAAAAAATGTTAGGCATGTAAATCAAGTTGTCATTTGGATCTAACATTTTGACACTGAAATCAAATACTTCAGAATTGCAATGATCACTTATTGTTAAACTATAATCGCCAGCTTGGTCAATCGAAAGCTCATCTAAACTCGATCCATCTGACCATTCATATTTCAGATCTCCGTTGTGACTCGTAATATTGGGTGCGATGCTAAGTTCTGAGGTTCCGCAAAGCTCCGAGTCCATGGGCTCTATTTCCAACAGCGTCTGAGCCTCCAGGATAATTTCTTCTTGGGATTGGCAGCCATCTTCGTTTTGTACAATAAGGGAGTATGTACCGCTCTCTAACTGATCATATGTGGTATTTGGAGTGAAAGGGCTTCCATTGATACTGACAAGCGTTTCAGCTGGAAGGTCTATAAGTTCAATAATTCCCGAGTTATCGGCACCACAAGGATTATTTAGCTCATAGCTTAGAGTTGGTAGTGGTATTTCCATGATTTCCAAACTATCAACATATGTGCATCCATTTGATAGAATCGAATAGTAATGCCAGCCAGAACTTAAGTTTTCTACAGTTGTATTTTCTGAATAAATAGCTCCGTTATATTCAATTTCATGATTTTGGTTGGTATCCCAGTTCCACTGAATACTTGCATTTGAGGTATTTTCGCAAGTATTATTCATCTCGATATCGAGGATAGGTATTTGATTATTTTCTACGGTAAAGGTCTCTTGAGTAATACATCCATTACCATAACTTACAAATAAGGTATAGTTGTCAGCGGATAAATCTGGTATCAGCAATTCATCGGAGAAGGTCTGACCATCCAGAGAAAAGCTATAGTCATCATCAGGACTGTCAATGGTTAAGCTACCAGAATCGTTAGCTGTACAGGGTTGATCTATGCTGAGGCTAATTGGATTATATGTATATTCGGCAATATTGAATTCTAGTGAATCGACACAACCAGTATTACTCATGGTGTAGAGAGTGTGATTTCCAGTTGAAAGATTTTCAAAGTTGACCTCCATATTGAAATTATCTTGCTCCAAACTGAAGGATACTCCTCCAATAATATTTTCAATACTCATAGTACCTGATGGCTCTAGTTCACAACTTTGGGAAGTGGCAATAGTATAGGAGTAAGAATGATCTATGACTTCGAAGGGATATGAATATTGACAGCCATTGCCATCCTCAACAAATAGCGTTTGGTTACCGCTAGATATATTTTCAATGGTATTTGAAGTTGTAAATCCTGATTGTGGATCGATAGAAAAAGTAAGATTTAAGCCTTGTATCGTTGTAATTTCAATAGAAGCTTCCGAAAGTATATCACAGTTAGGCTCTACACTATAAGTGATTTCTGGTTCGTCATAGTTGAAGATTTCAAAGACCACTGTAGAGTCACAACCTGCAAGACTTGTAAATAAGACACTATCTATCGAAGGTTGACTATATTCTGAACCATACAACATCATTGAACTCATGGGGCATTTCCAATATTCTTCTCGAGTAGATGTATTTTCACAAGGTTGTATTAAAGGAAAATCGATGGACTTCGATTCGATACATGTACTATACATAATTGTGGAGTCCAGCTTTCCAATAAAATCAAGATCACCCAAACGAATTTTAATATCAAAGGCTGAAAAAGATAAACTGTCAAAAACGTACTGACCTGAAGTATCAGTGAATGTACTGTCCACGATAGTATTACCAATAAAAAGTCCGACCCAGATGTTTTCGAGTCCTATATCTTGACTTTCGAAGGTATCGTTTTTATCAATGTCGTGGAATACGTATCCGTTTAAGGAGAGGCTATCGGAGATGGGATTAACGCTGAGTTCTTCTGTAAGTAAAGTACATCCATTATTTCCTGTGATCAATATCTGGTAGTCTCCTGCCTCATCTATGATTACGAAATCATCCGTATAATCAAAAGTAATTCCAGTATTTAATCCATCTTTTACAAGTTCGTAGTCGTAACGGAAGTCCATATTGAAACAAATCGTATCAGGAAGGCACCGCTCAATACAACCTGTAAGCCAGCTTGGTTGATATGGTCGGTTGCTGATAACGACCGGATCGCTTACTTCGGTACACCCATTCGAGTTACTAGCAATTACAAAGTAGCTACCCGCTGAACTTGTCCTTAAGGTAGGACCTATCTGGCCATTATCCCATCTGTAACTCAGACTTGGATCATAGTTTTCAACGGAGACCTCATTCAAAGTACCTGCACATCTCAATAGATTCGCATCATTGATCAAAGGAACTTCAGGTAGATCGAGTATATTGATCATGAATGATTCGGAGCTTGCAGTACATCCGTTTCTGATATCTGTGACTTCAAGTTCTATTTCATAACTGCCTACTGCTAAGTTGCTGAAATAGGGATTATAAGTCATGGATTGAATATTGTCTGGTTGATTACTCCATTGATAATCGAATCCATTTACTCCGTCTGCCATCATAATAAAAGGTTCACCAATACAGATATTGATTTCATTGGTGTAGCTCGTTTCATTATCGATAGCCACGATAGTCGGTGCTTCTACTTGATAATTTATGATTTCGATTTCCTCACTAGCAGTACAGCCTTCCTGATCGGTTAGCGTCAAACCGTATCTTCCAGGTGTAGTAATCTCAATAGACGAAGACACTTCTCCTGTGCTCCATATGATATCAACATTTGATTGGCTGGTGCTCAGCGTAATCATTTCATTATTGCACATCGGATTTTTATCTGTCTCGATATGAGCATCTAGATTATTTTCGAGTACAGTGATTTCTTTGGTGACCGAACGCATTTCACAACTAAAGGAATCAATGACACTGAGTTCTACAATATAGCTTCCAGATTTATAGTAGGTATGCGAACTGGTTATCTGATCAGAACTGTTCTCTATGGTATTGGGGTCTCCAAATTCCCACTGATATTCATAGTTTTGATAATAGGCATTATGATCGAAAGCTATTCGACTGCCTTGACAGATTTCATCATCGGATATGATTTCTAAATCAAAGTTGGGTATTACCTCTACCTCAGTACTAAAGCTTAGTATGCAGCCTTGACCATCGCTGGCACTTAAGCTTACGGTGTAAAATCCTGAACCACTGAATGTATGGTTGGCATCTTTTGAAAAAGACGTATTATCTGCTCCACTGTTGGGATCACCGAAGTTCCACTCATAACTTACGGATGTATCAAATAGATATCGTGTTTCGTTGAGAAATTGAATGCTGCCATCAGTACAGGCAGTCTTAAATGAAAAATCAGGTATTACAGTTACCACGACTTCAAATCGAGAAGAAGGACACAAGCTAGATGTAAATGGGCCGTCGTCACAATGTGTACAAGAAAGATCTACACAGTCTCGATCGGAGGTTACTCGGACTTCGTAGATTCCTAAATCAGAAAATTGATATGCAATATCAGACCCGACAAAAAAGGTATTGTTACTATAAGGGTCGGCAACATTCCATTCATAAAATGCGCTTTGATTGATATCGGTAATCAAGAAGTTTTTGGATAGACAATCATTATCAATAACTGCCGTACCCAATGGTGCTATACTCACTGGGTCACAGCTTACACAGCCTCCTCCATCGTCACAATTATCATAGATGGTTATGGAATTCGTTTTTCTAGTACAAGCTTCAGGATCGGTATATTCCAGATAATATTCTCCAGCTATACGTGTTGCATAAGAAATATCAGTTAAACCGGTAAGCGCCACGTCATTACGATACCATTGGTAGCTAAGACCTGCATGATCTTTAGATACAAACATATGTATCTGATTTGCGGTCTCACAGATATTAGTTCTTTGTGTAGTCTCAATAGATATAGCAGGTATTTCAGACAAAATGATTTCGATGGTATCTGCTTTGGTACAGCCCAGTATGTTCGTTACTTCCAGTATGTATGAGCCTTCATCGAGGAGAATATTTAAGTCTGTGGATATAAGATTTTTGAATTCATCATATACGGCAATGTTGTTGGAAGCAGCTGTACTTATTTGAAGTTCAGACTTTAAAATGCTGCAGTCTGGGAAATGAGTGTAACTATATGCGGCTAGCTCTTTTACATCTACAGATTCTGTGATACTGTAGTTACATGACTGAAATTCGATGACCGAGGTAACTGGTTCCAACCAAAGGATATCAACTGAACTATTGTTTTCAGCTATAATAACACCACTGTTCGCAGGTGATAATAGCCAAGAACCTTCCTGTGTACCTGTACTAGTTATACTATACTGTGCTACCTCATTAGTACAAGTTTGACCCGCCCCATGTATCTGTGGAGAGAGTATATCTATACTACTTAACTCCGAAGTACAGTCCGTAATAATATTGACCACCTCATACTCTATCTGATATGGTCCTGTAGTTTCCCACTTATGGTATAAAATTTTACTTGTTTCATAGGTTTGAATAGGTAGGCTACCGTCTTGGACATACCAGTTAACATATTCATCCTGATTCAAAAGTGGTATAGAATATTGTATGGTGTTGTTTTCACAAGCGAAATCACTCTGCTCTACTGGTAAATTGCTGTCAGGTGGTAAATGAACTTCGAAAGTAATAGTCTCTGTATCACTACAAAAGGTATTATTTACATCATTGACTGTAAGCGAATGTTGGCCTTGTGTATCAAAGTAATGCTGTAGTCTATCATCTGTCACATCTGCTAACGTGGTACCAGATTCGTCTTTAAGAATCCATTGAACCGTTGATCCAAAGGAAACAAAGAAGTTCTTGCTTGTCTCATAGCAAACACTATCAAGAACAGAGAATTCGAGTATCGGCCTAATATTTATATCCAGTATACCAGAGCCTTGACATGCCAATTCACAGTTCTCAATAGAAACAGAAATTTGGCTTGTTCTAGGCAGAGAAGTATATCTCCAATCCACTTCTAGTGATGAGGTCTTATGACCTGAGACGATCGTACCATTAGAGGATATATCCCAATCATATTCTACACCCTCAATATAGGGTACAGTATATCGATGCGTTGAATTTGAACATACATCAATTTCACCTTCTATATACAGCGTTGGTGGTATTACCGAAACTTGTTCTACTAGTGATTCTGTGCAGGGATCATTAAAGCAATCTGGGGTACTTAGACTTATAGTGCCAGGAGTATCATGGTTCCAGATAAATGAAATATAAGAATCATCAAGGCTACCGCCTTGGGTAATTATAGGGCTTGGATTAATATCCCAGATGTAACTAGTACATTCTTGATCGGCAAAATAGGTGATTTCTTCTCCTGGGCATGTTAAGGTGTTGCAACTGAAACTAGGTGCTTGTCCCGACTTAACAATGATTTGATACTGCTCTATGGGCCTGCATTCACATGCTCCAATATCTCTGATCCTAAGATCATATACTCCAGGATTATGGAATGATATATTATTTTGGAGGCCAGTGAATGATCGTCCATCTGAAAGTTCCCATACTACTTCAATGATATCATCACCTTTTATATTTAACGATAGTTGCTCCCCGCTACATACTTCTTGTGTAGTATATAATTCATTTTCATTATACAATTCCAATGGGGAGGAGGGTAGTACAGATATTGGAATATTATAGATGTAGGTTGATACATGAATTTCACTAAAAATTATGGCATATGCCTCCATGCAGTCTAGACCTGTATCATTCCATACAATAGTTGCCAATTCAGTTGTCTCCGAAATAATAGTTCCTAATTCTTGCAGCAGCATCAAATTAGAAACCTCGATACCTATCTCGCTATCAAATGTTTTTTTGAATACAATACTTGTATCTCCTTGACATACAATTCTTCTATATTCAGCTTCTTCGTCTAGGTTTGGGTTATTAAAACAAATGGTTGTATCCGTTGCTTCACAACCAGTCTGAGTATCAAAAATAAATAGTTGGCTACAAAAGTTATTCATGTAGTTTCCCCTACATTCTAAATTTTGAGTTGCATAATGAACCGTATAATTTCCATAGATTGAATGAATACTGAAATAAGGTGTAAATATTAAAGGACTGAGGCTTACTTGTTGATGAGACACTGAGCCAATATAATTTCCAAAGTCATCTTCGAATATTATACTGTAAGAACCTTCGGGAAATTCACCGTTGATAATTATCTCACCGTCACTACAAATTTCGATTAATTCTGGACAGGAAAGCTGTCCGAATAGAGCTGAATACTGAAAACCTAGAATAAACATCGAAATTACAATTACCCTTTTCATCTTGAAAAATAAGGATAATTGGTAATAATGTAATTATAAAAAGTAGAAATTTGGATAAAACTCCTAGTCGTACTTAAGACTTAATTTTTGTTGTGATGTTTGAATTTAAAATAACTTTGATACCGCATAGTCAAGTGAGCTCTACAATAAAGTATATTTCTAAGTAGAAAGTCTATATTTTTGACAAACGAGCACTTTAGGTTTTAAACGTCTAACTTGCATTATGATATCAGTAGATCAAGCCTCACAAATAATCACTTCTAACACTCAGGATTTTGGATCTGTATCTGTTCCTTTTCAGAATAGCTTAGGCCGAGTCCTTGCTGAAGATATTCTAGCGGATCGAGACCTACCACCATTCGATCGAGTGATGATGGATGGGATAGCCATTGGATTTAATACTTTTGAAAAGGGCAAGCGATCTTTTAAAATCGAAGGAATACAAGCTGCTGGAGAGATTCAGAAAGATCTGCAAGATTCTGAAAATGCGATTGAGGTTATGACTGGTGCTGTATTGCCTAATGGATGTGATACCGTCATTAGATATGAAGATTTAGAAATCCAAGATGGGGTAGCCAAAATCTTAATAGAAACGATAAGATTTGGTCAAAATGTACATACTAAGGGTAGAGATAAGTCCTTTGGTGCAGTACTGATTCCGAAGTATACTGAAATTGAAGCGAGTGAAATTGGCATTCTAGCCACAGTTGGTAAGACTGCAGTGCAAGTGGTATCCCTTCCAAAGACAATAGTGGTATCCACTGGCGATGAGCTGGTTGAGATTAATAAGGTTCCAGAGCAGCATCAAATTAGAAGATCAAATGTATATCGGGTTTCTGCAAGTCTGGAGCATTTTGGAATCAAAGCAGATCATGGACATCTTAATGATGCTAAAGATCAGATTAGAAAGAACTTGGCAAAGTGGCTTCAAGAATACGATGTCGTGATCCTTTCAGGTGGAGTATCGAAAGGTAAATTTGATTTTATACCTGATGTATTATCTGATCTTGGAGTCCAAAAGCACTTTCATAGGGTCGCTCAGAAACCAGGTAAGCCTTTTTGGTTTGGTACTACTGAGTCTTGCAGGGTATTTGCACTGCCAGGCAATCCAAATTCCTCATACCTTTGTACTTTACGTTACGTTTACCCATGGCTCTACAGATCCATTTACAAAAAGCCTATTCCCGTCGCATATGCAGTCCTAGACAAAGATTTTTATTTCAAGGCAGCATTGACTTATTTCTTACAAGTGCACATTGAAAATAATAAAGAAGGGAAATTAATCGCAATACCGATGAAATCATCTGGATCAGGTGATAGTTCTAATTTAATACGAGCAAATGCTTTCATGCAATTACCTGCGGATAAAACTCAGTTTAAGAAAGGTGAGGTTTATCCAATATTATGGATGAGTTAGTATGAAAGAGGGTTACTGACCATAAATAGTTTTAATTGGCTTTTATTTCGTGGGTGTTCATTTATTCAATCGAAAAAAATCGAACTAAAAATTCTTATCACAAAAACTCGTCGCCTGAGGCGAACTCAATCAATTTTTTGACCTCCCGTACCGCCTCTAGATTATTCTTCGCCTCTATATTACTTGTTATTTTTACATGAAGGTAGCCGAAGTACTTTTATTGATTGAATGGTCAGCTCGATGATTTTAATGAATCATTTTTTTCACTTCCAGATATTCATTTCGATCATTTACGTTTTTCATGGCTTCCAGCTTTGGGATTTCCAGCTCTTCGATATCCGTATTGATTAATACCTTCCTAGGACAGGAATACCCCATGCTCAAAAACTCCAATAGAACAGGATAAGACCTTGGCTCCCAAATTGTAATGAGAGGCTCGGGAAATTCGGTTGTTGGATTATGAAAACAAGTAGCCAGCTTTTGAGGATTTCTATTGTTGTATAGATGTTTAATGGTTTTTTCATCGAGTAATGGAAGATCACATGACAAAGTAAACCAAGCCGCATTGGGATGAGCCCTAAAGGCAGATAATATTCCGCCATATGGTCCTAGACCGTCAAAAGTGTCGTAAAGTTTGGTATACCGAGATTCTATAAGCTCATCTTGATTTTTTCGACAAGAGATAAAAACTCGATTGCATATAGATTGTAAAAGATCAGCTTCATACTCTCGTTGTTCTTTACCATGATAGAATAGAGCACCTTTATCTTCACCCATACGTTGGCTCTTACCACCCGCTAATACTAGACCATAGAGCGGTGGTGTCTGATCTTGGATTTCCTTGATAATCACATTTGATATCTTATCGATATCGGTGATTTTATGAATGGGAATATCTGTTTTATCACCGAGATGTTCTATGACGAAATCGTAGATTTCATCACTACTCTTCATCAAAAGAATCATTTTGACATTGGTCAGTCTACCTAATTTTCGACTCAGCGATTCTTTCTTTTTTTCGTGGATAATGATGATTTGTTGATCTGCTATAAAGTGATTGCCATTGACCAAAAGTAAATCGAGGTGATTGAAATATTTTCGATTTTGTTTATCTCTGAAAGGCTCGAATGTCTGTATCTGCTGAAAACTAATTTTATCCGTATAGCTAGTAAAAAACTTATCCTTTTTGCGGCCTTTATTGTGATCGGCATCGAGATATCCTAGTTTAAGAAACGATCCTAGTTTTTCTTCTAATTCCTTGGCCAGACCAGTAATCACATCACAAGGTGCACCTATGATTCCCCATTCTTGTCGATGAAATGCACCACCCATTGGTTTCTCAAGAGCGGTATGTTTGGTATGCTTAATCTTCACGTTTGAAATCACTTTTACCTCCTGTTTTTGACATAAGTTTCGTTTCTGCGATAATGATATTGTGAGAAAAGGCCTTGCACATATCGTATATGGTTAGTGCTGCAACGGATGCTGCGGTTAAGGCTTCCATTTCGACACCAGTTTTGCCTTCTAGCGTAATTTGAGAATCAATCTGAATGGCATCATCCACAACAGCAATATCTACCTTGCACTTGTTGAGCATCAATGGATGACAAAGTGGTATCAATTCACTCGTCTTTTTAGCTGCCATGATACCTGCAATACGTGCGGTCTGAAAGACAGGACCCTTTTTAGTATGTATATCACCATCGTTAAATTGCTCTAGAATCTCTTTTTCTACCTGCACAACACTACGAGCTTGTGCCACTCGAGTACTTACTTTTTTTGCGGAGACATCTACCATGTCTATATTGCCCTTATCGTCTAGGTGAGAAAATTTTGTCATAATCAAATGTAATTCTCAAATTTGGTATTCTATGTCGGAAGCCCTAAAATTATTTGAAAGCTTAGGAGGTGACCTTATTGAGGCTGAAAAGAGCCAAATGTTTGGTAAGCCCTGCTTTAAGATCAAGGGAAAGGCATTCGTTTGCTTCTTCCAAGATGAAATGGTATTTAAGCTTTCGGGAGAGGATCATTCGAAGGCACTAACACTGGATGGTGCAAAATTTTTTGATCCTTCTGGGAAGGGTAGAGCAATGAAAGAATGGGTGCAAGTACCGTTTTTGTATGCTGAAAATTGGTCTAACTTGACCAAATCAGCACATAATTATGTCATTGAAAAGTACAAGCTTTAATCAGCTATAAAAGTCCAGGTCTGTGTGGATATACTTAGCGTAAATTCATCGCAGCTGATCTTTTCTAACCTATAATTAGTTGGACCCGCGATGCCCAATGGAAAATTAAAATTCATTATCAATTCTAAAAGTTCCTCATTATAGCTCCAAGAGCAAGATGTAAATGCAGGGTCACAAAACATTCCAGTTTCGTCAATGATCGATCCATTTTCTTGAAAAGTGATTTTTTTGTCAGGTTCTGATGCTAGTACCCAAGATTTAGAAGTAAGCAGCTCATTAATATCGTCGCAGCTATTTTCCTTAGAACAAGAGTAGATCACAAAAAGGCCAAAGGATAAGAGTATTAGAAGATTCCTCATCTGATTTATTTTTTTTATTGGTAACGATGTAGTGATCATAATAGCTGCTAGCTCTTGATAATCAGTTGTTTCGCATCACATTTTGATTTCCATGGATTCGATGTATTGTAGGGCATGTTTAATAGCATCTTCTTGAGTTTTAGCTTCGTTCGCCACTTGATATATATTTCTAATGGCATGTTTTTGTTGATCTTCTTGGTCTAGTGAGCTTATACCACAAATAATATCCAAGGGTACATTGTTTTGCTTACAAAGTATGCTGAGTCGGCCGATAAGTTTTCCATTGAGTGAGGTTTGATCAAGTTTTCCTTCACCGCTAATGACTAGATCCGCTTGTTGCACTTTATTTGATAGATTAAGTTTATGGCTGAGATAATCAAAGCCGCTCATGAGTTTTGTATTGGGGATGAGACCCATCAAACCAGCTGCTATGCCACCTGCTGAACCGCCACCTTTTGTGGTGGATATATCTTTGCTAAGTTGAGATTTTATAAGATCAGATATATGTTTCAATCCTTTATCCAAAGTGATGACTTGCTCTGCACTAGCTCCTTTTTGTGGTCCAAAAACATAAGCTGCTCCTTGCGGTCCGTACAGTGGGTTTTCAATATCACAAAGAATTGTCAATTCAAACGGTTGAGAAGTAATAGGCGGATTGATTTGGGCTATATCCAATAATTTCCCTCCAGATGGGATGATTTCATCACCATTTTTATCTAAAAATTGGAATCCCAGAGCATAAGCGATACCTAATCCCATTTCAGTGGTGCAGCTACCGCCAAGTCCCAGTATTATCTTTTTCATGCCTTGATCAAGTGCATGCTTAAATATGATACCTGTACCAATTGTAGTAGCAGTCATAACATCAAGCTCGGAGCTATGCAGTCTTGTAATTCCGCTAGCCTCGGCTAATTCAATAAATACTTCTTCGTTATGACTTAGGTATCGGGCAGTCACTTTCCGCCCTAGGGGATCTTGCGTTTGAATAGTATGGGTTTGCCAATTTTCTATGGATAGTAATACGTCCAAGGTGCCATCTCCTCCGTCGGCCAATGGTTGCTTCGTGATGTGAAGAGTAGTAGCTGAATTTTTTAGTGCTACTTCGATGGCATTGCATACCTGATCAGCAGTCAGAGAACCTTTGAATTTATCAGGGGCTATTAAAACATTCATACTAGATTAATATCGACGGCAAGAAGTAACTGAAAATTAGGACCAGCACGAAAAATCCAAACAGGATAAGTACTTCTTTACTGAGTACCATCTCTTTCGTTAAAGCGAACTTTGGAGCATTTTCCATTTCTTCAGAGACTTTAGGTTGTATCATACTTACTACGTAGGCAATGATGATGGTCAAGAAAAATCCTGTAAAATTGAGCCATATCCAGAAAATTTCGAAATCAAAATCGAGTGCAGGGATAACAGTTCCCATGATATCCTGAAATTTTTCAGATAAAAATAGATTGATGATAACAGCAATCACAATACCCATTTTCATTCCGATAGGACTTATTTTCTTACTCAATATCGCTAAGGCAAAAGTCGCTAATACTGGACCATAAAATACGGAACCTATGGCATTGATGATTTCAATAACTGGACTATCACTCCCTCCAAATAAGAATGCACAGGCGATGCATACTACCCCCCAAAATACGACGGCAAGCTTGGAGTACCACATGTATTTATCTTGATCAAAATCTGGATTTCCTCTGGTTATAAAATCCTCTAAGGTTACGGCACTTAAAGAATTAATGGTGCTACTGAGCGATGACATGGCTGCTGATAAAATACCTACCATCAATAGTCCAATGACACCATGCGGTAAGTATTCAATGATGAAGATAGGGACCATGAGATCTGCTTTTAGGCCGGAAGTTTCATACTCTTTCGGAAAGTGCAATTCGGAAACGCCTTCTATTGCAGCCAAAAATTCTGGACTATTAAATACGAGTTGTCCCAACACAAGTCCCATAAGACAGTATACTAACACTACTGGAAAACGTAAAAGCCCATTAGCTAGGATCAGTTGTTTGATCGTTTTTTCATTTTTAGCGGAAAGCATACGCTGAGCTTGAGTTTGATCACAACCATAGTAGGATGCATATAAGAAGAATCCACCCAGTAACATAGGCCATAATCCATATTCGCTGCCTTTGCCAAGCCCGAAATTATCCTTAATTACTTCGCTTCTATTCGTTAAATAGTTGGTGTCAAAACCTCCACTCTCCGTTACTAATTGATAGCCATAAAATAGGCAGATAATCAACCCTGCAAAAAGTAATATCATTTGTATAGCATCTCCCCAGACTACTGCTTTCATACCGCCTTGCCAAGAGTATATGATGGTAATCACACTGATAATCAATATCGTATAGACAAAAGAAATGCCTAGGACTGCTTGTAAGATAAAGGCGATAGTATACACCATCACACCCGTGCTGAGTGCTCGGCTTATCTGAAAAACAGTACTTAAAATCACCCTTGTGCTGTAGTCGTATTTGCGTTCGATATATTCATAGATACTAACGATGCCTGACCGAAATAAGGGTGGGATGATCACGATCATAATAAAGATCATGGCCAAGGGTACTGCAAACTCAAATGATAGCCATTGGAGACCGCCGTTGAGTTTTAGACCTACAAATGCGGGAGCAGATATAAAGCTAATGGCTGATAATTGTGTAGCCATGGTTGATAGGGAAAGGGGAAACCATCCCATAGACTTCCCTCCAAGAAAATAGTCCTTAGAGTCTTTATTATTTTTGAATAAGTTACCTAGGAATAGAAATCCTAAAATATAAGATATTATAATACCGAGGTCTAACCAATTCATGCGTTCATATTTTTAAAACTAAGGTAAGTAGATGCTGTCCAAGAGAAGTTGCCTCCTCCATATCCATGAGAGAGGTTTTCTACATCGGATTTATTCGATTCAAAATACTCATAGAATCCTAGCTTATCTACCAGTGTAATGAAGTCTGATTTTACGATTTCTGCTAAATCATCAAACTGATATGATTTCAATCCATGATAAAGCATCCAATTCATTTGCGGCCATACTGGTCCACGCCAGTATCGTTTAGAGTCAAATAAGGGGCTGTCGACATCAAAACTAGGACATAAATAGTACCCACGGTCATGCACGGATTGCAGATAATCTTTGATAGCATTCGCCTGAGTATCTGATGCGAGATTGGCAAATAATGGAATATAACCTCCGATCTCTTTATGTGTCATTTGCTTTTCATGACGAAGATCATAGGATACAAAATGCTTGAGTTCTTGATTCCAAAATTTAGATTGAAAGTTACGTTTTGATAATACTTGCCAGTCTTCTATTTCACTAACGTCAATATTGAGCATATTACCCACCTTGATCAGCGATTCATTGGATTTAATCAAAATAGCATTCATCATGCAGTCTTGTATCAAAAACGGTGACTCTTTGGCGATTTCTTCTCCGTCATACTTATATTTTTTACCTAACTCAAGTAAGTAAACGTAACGGTCATATTGGAAGCTAGTTGGGCGCTCATCTGCATCGGCAATGCTGGTATCTCTTCTGGTATATGCGGGAATTTCATCTTTTTTGAGGTCGATTTTATTGAGCGCATCATCCCATAAAGGTGAGTTGTCACGACCTGATTCCCAAGGATGAAAAATAAAGAATAGTCCCTCTCTGTTAGGGTCTCTGTAATGGTATAGAAACCTATGAAAATGTACGATTTTTGGAAAAATCTCCTTTGCGAAACTTAACAACTTACTGTTATCAGTATGGGTATTGAGTAAATCTTCTAGTACAAAACCAAAGACTGGAGGCTGAGTGATCCCTGAAGATTTGGGAAATTGTGGAGCCCCAGAGTTTACATTGCTATTCCAAAAGTCATAATTAGGAAAATAGGTCTCTTCTGTTTCACTATGGAAAAGAATGTGTGGTAGCATTCCGTTGTCCCATTGTCCTGTAAACATGGTGCGGATCTCATCGATAGATCTATCAAGATCATGATGACTGGTGCCTAATGCTACAAAACCAGAATCCCATAACCATTGGAATGGGTATAGGCGATCAGTGGGTATAGAAAATCCATTACGCCAATTATTAGCTAAGATTTTTTTGGCTGTATCCATATAGGCCATAGTATAGCTTGTTGTATAAAAATAAAGAAGGATGACTATTTATCATCCTTCTTTTACAATGAAAAACCACTTAAAAATACTTAAAAATTGAAAGTAGCTCTAACGAATATTCTTCTAGGTAGTATCGGTCTACCTACGAAGAAATTTCCGCCAGCAACTTGACTATTTCCTTGTCTTGGAGATCCTTCAGTCACTCCAGCTGCATCTAATAAGTTAAATACTGAAATACCAAGTCTTACACTTTCATTAGATTCACCTAAATCGAATGTATAGCCTGCATCGAGTCTCATGATATTAAATCCATCAAGCTCGACTGTATTACTATTATTAGCAAATTTGCTTCCCAAGAAATTTGAGCTCAATTGTGCATCAAAGTTATTTTGATCATATGCTACTCCAAGCATTCCCATTACGTTAGGGATACGAGCGATCTTATTACCCACCTGCTCTTCGTTACCTTCTACTTCTGTGAATTCATGTGCTTGATATGTGAAATTACCAAAGAGATTAAGGCCGTTTCCAGCGTTGTAGTTAGCACTTAATTCTATACCGACGGTACGAGTACTTTGTAGTTGTACAAATTCCTCTACATCACCATTGCCAGAATTTATAAAGTCTACATTTCTCCGATCACTCAAAGTATTAAAGAATAAGGCTGCTGTACCGGC
Source organism: Saprospiraceae bacterium (assembly GCA_020629715.1). GTDB lineage: Bacteria > Bacteroidota > Bacteroidia > Chitinophagales > Saprospiraceae > JAHDGW01. Next base: position 439,722 of record JAHDCU010000001.1, on the reverse strand, counting down.
AAGTTTTTTGCTTGCATATTTAGCACCTATTTCTCCCTGGATTACAGTTTCCGTTTCATAAGACTGTGGAGTACCGCTATTGAATTTTACTGATCTCAGCTGAGGGAAAAAGTATCCTCTACTTACATTTGCATAAAGATTTACGTTTTTATTTAATTTGTAGAGTCCTCCAACGATGACTGCTACATCCGAAGCAGATACTTCTCCCTTGTTGAAGTTATTGCTACCTACACCATTTTCAAGACTTAATATACCACTAGCTCTTTCATATCGCAGACCTACGTCTAGGTTGAATCTATCAAATTTGATTTCATCAGCAAGGTAAAGCGCTATTTTACTACTTTGTAGGGTCTTATTAGAGGTTTGTCTTCCAGAGCCTTCTACATATCCTGAGGTAGAATACGATACGTCAGATCCGTCAGCGTTTGTATATCCAATACTTACTGCTCTTGGAGAATTACTAAAGTCACCGAGTACATTATGGATCCAGTTATTATCTAGAGCTTTGGTATTAGCACTAAATAGACCAATAGTAAGATTGTGATTATCTACTGTTTTAGTAAGATTTACTTCTCCTACTACTTCTTCCATATCTCTTTCTCTATCTAGTACTCTGTTTTCGAATAAAAGATCATTTCCAGCAAGCGCTTGTCCATTATCTGCATAGGTGAAACTAGCATTACTGGGTAGACCGCGATCAGATAGATAATTAGCTTGATCCTCGGGAGTATTATGTGAACCATCACCATCTAAGAATAAATTGAACCAGTGATCATAAGATGCAGCCTTGGTCTTAGCCGTCAATCTCCAATCATTTCCAAATGAATGGTTTAACTCCGCCATGATAAACTGTCCGTTAGTGGTAACTCCATCACCAATTGGAGACTTAAAGCTTCCAAATGGAGTATCAAAAGAGTAATCTTTAAGCTGGCTTGATAACATGGTGTAAATCTCTTCACCGTCATTTCCTACAGGACGTACTGCTTCTCCTGAAGAATTATCTAATGGATAGGGAAGATAGAATTGTACATTGTCATCTATCTTTTGCATACTGATTATGATAGAACTCTTGTTATCATTAAACAATTTCTTGATATTACCTCGGATCTGATAACCACGAGTAGGAAGACCTGTCTCTAGAGGGCCCTCGTCATATCTATAAAAACCTGATAATGCATAGTATAAGCCGTCAGCAAGTGGTCCTGCTGTGAGAAAATCTGTTTTAAAACGACCACCTTCAGCCCACTCCAACTGTACAGTATTTATAGGATTGTCAGTGCCCCTTACACTCTGATAGTTAACTATACCGGCAACACTACCAGCTCCTTGTAGAGTAGCCGAACCACCACGTACAAATTCTAGACTTCTCAGACCAAGATCATTTCTAAAGTAAACGTCATGTGCTGAAGAATTCAAACCAAAAGTACTTAATACTGGTATTCCGTCTATATTAAGCGGAGTAAAAGCATATTGACCACCAGAGGGGAAACCTCTTACAAATAGATTAGTCGCAACTTCACCACCACCACCTTCAGCAGTGATACCTGGCACGGTACGTAAGATATCAGCTTGAGAATTGGATGATAGCTTGGCCAGTTGAGCAGCATTTAGTACAGTCAAAGACATAGGAGAATTTTTCTGTGTTCTTCCAGTAAATGTACCCGTGACAACTACTTCATCTAAAGCTAATGCATCTTCTGACATGCTTATGTCTACAGTCATACTAGATGATCCAGCGGCAACTTCCTTACGCTGTGTTGTGTAACCAAGGTAGGAATAGATAAGTGTACCGCCTTCAGAAGGAACATCGATACTGTATGCTCCATCAAAGTCTGTAATAGTACCTACAGAACTACCTTCTAATTCGACGGATGCACCAATAACTGGATTGCTTCCATCATCCATAACGGACCCTGAAATCGTAATTTGCGCATTAACTCCAACAGAGGAAATTAGGAGGAATGCAAATAGAGTAATTTTAAATTTCATAAATAGTTATTTATTGATAATAAAAAACCACCACAAGAAATAATTGTATAACTTTTATTGGTTGGTTGATTCTAAGCAAATGTAAGTCTATGAATAAGTTGCAAGTTTGAATTAAACTATCTAACTATGATACTAAACTGTAATTATTAAATTTACTTTATGAAAAATATTACATAATGCGTCCTGATTTTGAGAGTATAGGCCAGCAAGGTCTTTTCAATAATAAAATTGTCACTCGTCCTAATCGTCCAAACCTTTCTGCGGCGTGGCATTTCCATCCAGAAGTGGAAATTTGTTATACCGAGAGGAGCAGTGGACGAAGATATGTGGGCAATAAAATCTCTTATTACCAAGAACATGATCTTGTTCTTCTAGGTGAAAATTTACCACATGGTTTCACTACTCAAGAAGAATGTAAGCAGTACGTGATCCAATTTAGAAAGGAGTTTTTGGGTAGTCAATTTCTGCGGGCTGCAGAAAGCAAAGAGATATTAGATCTGATAGAAAAAGCATCTTTGGGTATTGAAATTTTGGGCGAAGCCAAGCAGCAGTCTATACTCATGATCAAAGATATAATTCAAAATACAGGAGTTACTAAACTTATAAAACTCCTAGAGCTACTGTCATATTTAGCTACAATAAAAGATTGTACTGTCATCTGTGATCGAGAATACAGCAGCTCGGTAAACGTAAGACAGTTAGGTCGTATCAAAAAGGTACTAGACTTTATTGAAGAGCATTATCAAAATGATATAAGCATTGCAGATGCAGCACAAGTAATCAATTTGACTGAATCTGCATTTTACAAATTTATTATGAGGCATAAAAAGAAGAAGTTTACTCATATACTCAATGAGTTCAGGATAAACCATGCTTCTAAATTACTGACTCAAACGCAAATGACGATAGCAGAGATTTGCTTTGATAGCGGTTATCGAAATCTGTCTTATTTCAATCGTAAGTTCAAAGAATTTACTAAGGTTTCACCATCAGTATTTAGATCAAAGTATAGATAAACTCATCTTGCTCTAAAACACATTTATTGGTCGGTCATAGGCTTAAATGCATAATCAGATTTTAGTAGTTCAGTGGTTTTTTCCTCTACCTTTTTGGTTTCCCATTTTGCTATTCTTTTCCCTGAGTCTTTATCCTCTTGCTCAGATCTCAGAATCATTCCTTCTATTTCTTGGAGCTTGTCAAAGTAGCTTTCGGGTGCAAATTGCTTCATCATAGCTCCAGTGGCTGATTGCCATGTAATAGGAAATTCTTGTGCAGCATAGAATTCTATTTTTTCTTCACTATTCTCACCTTTATATTGATCACATGTATAGCCTGCTATTTTCTTGGTTTTACCTGTCTTTTCTAGAGTATATGGCTCAAAGTGATCTTCTACGGCTTTGGCATACCACTTAGAATTCATCATACTAGATATAGCGAAGGCGGAGTTATCTTTTTGATTGTAATTGACCATGATATCATTTTTCATATCCCAAACGAAAAATTGGTCTTCGTTTTCTATACCTAAATGATCACCTGATTGTGTATAGTACATTTTAGATCTAGATTTATCGCCACCTTTATCAGTGGTTTCCATTTCCATCATGATATCAAAACTATAGCTTGCTGGTACAGCTTCTGATTTATCCAATCCGGATAGAAAACTCTCATAATCCGCCACTGTCAATGTACCATTAATGGAATCATTTTCATAGTTCGTTCTGATCATGGAATCTATAGCGGAGTTGATAGGACGCATTGCCATATCGGCAATTTTTTCAGCTAATTTATCCGCTGCTCGATCGGCGATTTTATCCGTAGCTCGGTCTATAACTTTATTAAAAAACTGGGCGTTCAGATTTGATATTCCACTCATACAGAGCAGAACGACATAGATTGTTGTTCGCATGTTGATTTTTCTTTTAAAGTTAATATGCTTTGTTGATTATTGACCCTATAATTTGATCTTAAATATTGATCGATACAGTTCATTGAAAGATCGGTACATATGAATGAATGTTCTACCCATAAAACATAGTATAAAATTTAATCACACGTAAAATTTCCGAACAAGTGGTAAAACAAATAGTATCCTTGTTACACAGTAATGATAAGCTTTTAACGTATGATACGAGAAATTGATCAAAGTCAGGTCGGCTTTGCAAGTCAAAAATCTAGAAGGACGCTTAAGAAGAGAGTAGGACACGTATTGGGTGGTCATCATGTATCGAACCAATTTTTAGCAAGAGAGGTGTTGGCTTACATGGCGCGATTAAAAGCAGCGAAAATACATTTACAAAAAATCGAAATACAAAGTATGAACGAAACTGCTATTGCATTTTCACAACTTGTACGATCCAAACTAGATTTCACAGAAAAGACCATAAATCTATTATTGATACAAACCTTGGGTAAATCGATAAGAATTCAACCTGCTGGTTTAGAAATGTATCAATTTTGTGCATTAAGAGATATAAATAAGGACAAAACAGCATCTGAATTAAGCTTTATGTTCAGTGAGGTCGAAAGAACATTATATTATCTACAGCATCACTCAGAAATCATACGTGAAAAGTTTTCGAATCATGAGTCCATTTCTAACAAAATGGCATCAGTATCTTGTGAATTATACTCCATTGTTATTGAAGCAGCGTTGTTTTTTAAGGAATATTCTAAGGGTAATTTATAACAAAATGACTTTACTGCAAAACGCTCTTATGTTACTTTTTGGATCAGTTGTTTAGATATTTGAATAGAACTTATAGTTTGTTGGGTTGCGAGTTAGATTTTCCATTTGTAGTTCACTTGTTGGATTACTTGATATGCAATATTGAAATTTAATTCCAATGATGTTATCTCAATATTATTATTTCTCAAATCAGCTATTGAACTACTGGTTTTTAGTTAAGGTCAACTAATGATTAAAAAGACCTACTATTCATTTATCATTGCATAGATCAAAATATACGTAATGGTAGCGTCCCTCTGCTAGAACCCTTTCTTCGAGATTTATTTGACATTATCATTACGAACAAAACGGGTAAAAATTTAGTAGGAAAGAAAATTAGTTAAAGCTTATTGATGCTACAATTTACGCTTCTTATAAGTGGAACGGCATGTCGACAATTAATAAGTAACTAAGTTTCAATAAAAACATACGAGACCAACGGTACTGAAGGTAATGGAAGCTTTCAGTATGATTTTTAATTAATGTATAACCTCTCAACATTATCATATGAATATTTCAGAACTACTGGTCAGGTGTCTTGAAGATGAAGGAGTAGAATTCATTTTTGGAGTACCTGGCGAAGAAAACGAACAACTGTTACTGGCACTCGATAAATCAGATATCCAATTTATCCCTACCCGTCATGAGCAAGGAGCTGCATTTATTGCAAATGTCATAGGTCGACTTACTCAGAAGGCAGGTGTATGTCTATCGACTTTAGGTCCTGGAGCTACTAATTTAGTGACTGGTCTTGCTGATGCACATTTGGATGGGGCTCCAGTAGTAGCAATAACTGCTCAAGGTAGTATGGATCGTTTGCATCATGAAAGTCATCAATTACTCGACATCAAAAAAATATTTGAACCTATATCAAAATGGAGCGGTACCATATATAATTCAAGTATAGTATCGGAAATAGTAAAAAAAGCTGTATCACTTGCTGAAGAGGAAAAACCAGGAGTTACACATATAGAGATACCAGAAGATATAGCATCAATAGAAGTTTCAAATTACAATAGTTGTTTGCCAGAGATAGAGAGTGGTCTAAATGCACTCTCACAAGAAGCAGTAGAAACGATTCGAGATATATTATCCCGGGCCAAGCGACCAATAATACTTGCTGGTAATGGAGTGATTAGGGATGGCTCTTTCAAGCAATTGGTGAAGTTTGCAGAAAAAAATAATATTCCTGTGGTGAATACATTTATGGCCAAAGGTGTCATCCCCGCAGATCATAAACTATCTATAGGAACGGTAGGCCTCGGTTTTAGAGATTATGTTATGGAGGTTTTTGATAATACTGACCTCGTCATTACCATAGGCTATGATATTATTGAATATGAACCTACAAATTGGAATGCTGAGAGAAAATTAGATATCATTCATATTAATCATAATTACCCAGAAATATATGATGAGTACTCCGCTAAACTACAAGTCATCGGGAACACGAGAGGTATATTACAAGCATTGGTTGGTGAACTAAACTTAAAGGTGAAAGGTAAAGATTGGTTTGAACCCATAAGAAAGCGTATTCATGATTCGATCCAGCAGTATGGTAAGAAAAAAGATGCAATAAATGTTCCAGGAGTTATCCAAATGGTTCGTGATTTATTGCCAAGGGACAGTATAGTATTGAGTGATGTCGGAAGCCATAAAATGTGGATAGCTAGAAATTTTCCTGTTTATGAGCCAAATAGCTGTATCATAAGCAATGGATTGGCTAGTATGGGTATTGCTATTCCAGGTCTAATAGGTGCTAATGTGGTATATCCAGATAAAAAAATTGTTGCCATGATGGGAGATGGAGGAGCTCTTATGAATTTTCAAGAGCTCGAAACAGCAAAGAGAACAGGTTGTAAAGGGGTAATTGTCGTTTTCAAAGATGATGAATATGGATTGATAAAATGGAAGCAAAAATTAAATAACGAAAGTCCTACCGGGACTAAGTTTGGTAGTACTGATTTTATAAAACTGGCAGAAAGCTTTGGTATTGATGCATGCAGTGTAAGCAGTTATGATGAGCTACACAAGTGCTTGAGTATTAATCTGGAAAATAATAAGCTTACACTTGTAGAAGTAAAGATCACAAATGAAGTTAATGATGAGCTTATTGCCGATTTGAATACTTACTTCAACGCCTAGAATATTTTTCAAAAAAGTAAAAATTATTTTTTGTCTTTCGAACAAATGAAATTAGAAAAAGTATAAGGGTTGTACTTTCTGTTAAAGAACGGAAAATTCACAAAAAAAGAGATTCAGATAGTGTTTTGAATGAGTTAGAATTCTCAATAAAAGAAAGCTCCAAGCGAAAAATTTCATTCAGAATAAAGTCGATCAAAATTGTGAATAATTACCTAATAAAGTCGAAAAGTCCATCTAATTCTGAATAAAGAGTAAGTGACATAAATACTGAGAAGTATATTAAGAGTCCAAAAAAATAATAGCTCATTTAACATAAAAGATTAATACTACTTATTCGGATTTAGAACAATAATGGAGGTCTTGTTGAATTTTAGTTTTTATTGATCTTGTATTGTAACTAAATGAACCATAATCTATAATAGTCGATATAAAGATATCGTAAAACGGATTCGTCAAGATCGTCCATTATTTTGATAAGCATAAACACCCTATACTTATATTTTGTAAAGTCGATGTGCCGCCTGGTTCATCGACTTTTTTGTTTATAATCTTCTAGCTTATTGCTACAGACTCTTCAAGATTCTATGCTGATGAATAATGGGGTTTGCCTTGGATAAATAGATAGCATCATCAGATAAATTTGAAAACCAATGTTATGGTCTGATGAGGAAATATTGGATGAAAGGAAGGTAGGATTAAATGAGTTGTAGTATTTCCTTTTTACTCATCATTTTTTCCCTTTTAAACTTAATCTCTTGATTTTTGATGAATATGAAAGTTGGTACTGAACGAATCGAAAATGATTTTTTCTCTTCGGGATATCGATCTACATCTATAATCATAACTTTTATGTCATTTCTTACAAATTTTACTTTTTGGGCAATAGTATTGACGGCTTCTGAAAAGGGTGACCAAGATGCCACAAAGATCATCATTAGTGGTGTACTATCGCTATCGCGAAGGCTTATTTTGATATGGTTAGAAATATTAAATCTCTGATTGATCAACTTTTGTATAGGTTTGGGTTTATGTTGAATTTTTTTAGTTTTGATGCCAGTGTTTTTCCTGGTATACCAAGTAATTCTGACGCAGAGTTTCGACCAGTTACCTTTCCATTCTTTAGTTTAAGGACCCGTTGTATATGGTTTATTACCACGTCATCTAGATTATAAGAATTCTCGGTATTCGTATTCTTACTGAAATACGCTTTTAAGAATTCAAGGTTTGCTGCTTCAGTACTGGAAGAAACCACCGCTCTTTCAATTATATTCTCTAATTCTCTGACATTTCCGGGAAAATTATATTGTTGTAGCAACTGAGAATCCTTCTTTCTTATAAACTGTACTGACCTTCCTGATCTTTTGTTCGATTTCTTTAAAAAATAATTTGCCAGCGGCATGATATCTTCTTTACGATCTCTGAGTGGGAGGTTATATACAGGAAATACACATATACGATAATATAGGTCTGATCTAAACGTGCCTTCCTTCACCATTTGTTCTAAATCTCTGTTGGTAGCTAAGATCAATCGTACATTCACGGGTATGGCTTCTGGATTGCCAATGCGCTCTATTTCTCCTTCTTGTAGAGCCCTTAATAATTTGGCTTGTAAGTCTAAAGGCATCTCACCAATTTCATCTAGGAATATCGTACCTCCATGGGCTAACTCAAACTTTCCAATTTGTCGGCGATCGGCCCCAGTAAAGCTACCTTTCTCATGACCAAATAAGATTGATTCTATAAGCTCTTTGGGCAATGCTGCACAATTTACTTTGACCATGATCTTATCTTGTCGATCGCTCATTTTGAAAAGTAAATTGGCCAATAGCTCCTTTCCTGTGCCAGTTTCTCCCGTGATAAGTACAGTAGTATTGGTGTCAGCAACCTGGATCACCTGATTGATTACCTTTTTATAGTTAGGACTGATGGTGATGATATCAGAAAGATCAAAATTTCCTAACATCGCATCATTATGTATTTCTATTACATCATCTACTTTCTTAGCACCACGATCTAACCGCTCCATAGCCTCCTCTAGTGGTTTATCAATAAGCTGCATGTCTTCAGAAATGAGATATTCAAGTCGAAAACTTCTATCATTATCCAGATGGCTAAAATTAGACATACGAGCGTATCCAGGAACGAAGCCTAACTTACTTTTCATTACCGTTCGTACCAATACTTCTTTATCTTTACTGGGGTACTCACTTATCGTGGTGCTCATATCACCTAGATCGCAATCTAGAAAAAGAGTATTTACATTTTTATGATTCTCTTCAGGGTCATTATAGATTAGCCCTTTCGAGTTGCTATATGTAATGTTTCCTTGTCCATTAAAATAAAAAACAGGGTTAGGGGCGAGATCATCATAGATAAAGGTCTCCTTGATATCATTAGTTTCACTAGTAGAGCAATTGATATCGGTCAGTGACTCCTTTGGCAGGATTGGGTTGGCGAGTGCTCTGTCATGTATGATGTATAGCACTGTTTTACCCTCTTGGCTATCCAAAGTGTACAGAGATACATTTACGTTTTTGATTTCGCCATGTTGAACGACTGTAGTAAGTATATTATGATTGATCTTTTGGCAGATCAGCTTTTTCCATTTAAATAGATTCCACTCGGGGTTTATTTGAAAAAGAGTATCTATTGATGTAGTGATTCCAAGATATTCCTTTAGTGACTTTTTATAGGCTATGACCTTAGCCGTTTTACTGATAAGTACCCATTGATCTTGAATGATATTCTCGAAAAAATCTATGTCAATAGACTGATTAATGTTGATAATATTAAAGAGTTAACGATTAAGAGAAACTAAATTATTCAATCATTCGCTAATCTAATGGAAATCATAGATATACGATAACTGTTATCGCCTAGAATACTTCCATTATATCATCACAGAAACACCAAAATACAAGATTTTAAGAATCCAAGTCCATGGCGCTATAATGCTCCGATGATTTTGTTGGAGTTATTTTCGATGATATTGAAATTATATAAATTACACGACTATTATTTGTATGATTCTGGTTGTTCGATTTATTTGTTTTCCAAGGAGTTCATCAAGGCTTGTTTTAGTAAATACAACATTGTTTTACATAAGCCAGAAATAGGATCTGGCTCTAGAGATAGTACTTTATACTAAATTCAGTTAAAAATGACGTATTCTAGGTCTGATAAATATCCAATCTCGTTGTTAAAAGTCTTGAGATAGCTATGGCTTATCCCTACGTTTTATGTCTAGATCTTAAATATTTTTCATCAAAGAATTTATAAGCCATTACATTACTATGATTGGTATTACACAATCAATTGTAGATGATAGAGTAAATATGTACTTGATGCTCAGTTTCTTTGCATGTAAAAAATATCATTATCCTTTCCATCTTATCTTGAAGTAACCATATGAGGTAAAACAATGGCCGTCAACATTCAAAATTTTTACAATTTTATACATTCACTTTCTCTCATGCACTTGTGTAGAGTATACCAAGCTATTTTGATCAGAGCTATATGAATACTTAGGGATAATTTATGCCAGGTTTTTATTGAGAATAATAATATATCTGGATAAATGATTGGTTTCTATTTCCTCTTCTGAATGCGTTAAAATAGTTAGGGACATGCTAGTATCGAGAGCTTATATTTAAGCAATTGATTAAATATAAGCAAATAATGGTATTTTATTTTACTGTAAATAATTGATAAACAGTTGGTTGTGTTTTTGGCACGGTGAATGGTATAGGTGAGGTATAATTAGTCAAAAATGAATAACTCGGAATTAAATATTAACGCTGCTGAACTTCGTTCAGAGATGGTTGAAAGACTATCATGGTATTTCGAAGATCTGTATATACATGAAAATATTAATTCAACCCCAATCATACCTATCTCTCAACCCAATCTAAATTAGAAACTATGTCAACTGTATGCTTTGATCACTACTTTACACCTGTCAAAAAGGATCTGTATAGTTTCGCAGTGAATCTAACTAAAAGTCCATTCGAAGCGGATGATCTTATTCAAGAGACATCTCTAAAAGTATTTCGAAATCTAGAGAAATTTGACAAATCATCTAATTTCAAAAGTTGGGCTATGACTATCTTGAAAAATACTTTTCTGACTAATATCAAGTATACTAAGGTTTATCGAACCAGACTAGAAAATTATAAATATCTCCATGACGATTTTGTTCAACAAAATGAAATGGATTCTGAAGATCAAGATCGGAGTTCGTTGTTATGGGATAAGATAAACCAATTACCAAAAAAGAGCCGAGAACCATTTATCATGTATGTCAATGGTAATAGTTATATCGATATTGCGGAAGTATTAGATATTCCGATTGGTACCGTAAAAAGTAGGATAAACTATGCTAGAACCATCCTTAAAAAGAGAATCACATCAAGAAGAGCCTAGTACGATAAGAAAATAACCCTTGAGCATTGTAATGTTTTAACAATAGGCCTCTGAATACAAATTGTGTTTGGAGGTTTTTTTTGTTGTAGTTACGGTGTTTAGAAATTATTATTTAGAAATGAAGCTTTTATTGAAGAATTGTAGAAAGAGTTATTAAGTATCTGAGAAATTGATAAGGATGTTAGATCGATAGAATGACAAGGGGTTTCGTTATTTGTGAAATATACCTTTAATAGCAACTTTTTCCAATGATTGTTATTACCTTTTACAAAACTTCTACCAATTCCGGATTTCAAGTGCTTTTCTCTGGATAAAACTTCTTTTTTAGTTTGATAATACTCACAATAGATGTCCTTCCAAGGTATAAACTTGATAGTATATCCTTTCGTTGCAAGATGATTATGAGACTTATACCTGCTGATTAGGTTAGATATAAAACCAAAATAGGTATTATCATATTTCTGAGAGTAGGGAATGTATACGGTATAAATTTCCATAACAAACAATAGATGAAAATAGAAAGCACCTGAAAATCATGAGATCAACAAGGGTTTCTCTGTAGCGGCGGCTCCCTATGGCTATCGGGATGACCTACACTTTTATGTTATGTTTGGATAATTTAATTGGTTAGATAAAGAGTCTAAAAGACGCCAAACAAAAAAAGACCCAATTGATAATCAATCAATTAGGTCTAATCTAGTAGCGGCGGCAGGACTTGAACCTACGACCTTCGGGTTATGAGCCCGACGAGCTACCAACTGCTCCACGCCGCGATATTTATTTTAGTAATCTCTTTGGTTTGAGATTTAACAGACTTTTAATGAATAATCGTCATCATTATTACGATCGGATTGCAAAGATAGCAACTATAACAACTTTACAAATTTTAGATAGTTCTTATTTTGTAATTAAATCTGAAAAGAAATTAAAAATCGCCCAATGTATCAGAATAAACCCTTTTTGTCACTTTTGTTGTTATCCTTCTTTACGACCTTCATAGCCTGTGGACAGCATGACCCTACAGGTGAAGATCTTCAGCTCATCAAACAAGAAAACGAAATGCTAGAAAACGAAAACTTTGAGAAAGCTACTTTAGGAGCTGGTTGTTTTTGGTGTATCGAGGCGGTGTTTCAAGATATTATAGGTGTTAAATCGGTAGTCTCGGGCTATACAGGAGGACAAACACTAAATCCAACATATAAAGATATATGCACAGGGCAAACAGGTCATGCAGAGGTAGCACAGTTGGTTTATGACCCTGAGGTCATTTCTTTTGAAGAGATTTTAGAGATTTTTTGGACTACACATGATCCTACCACCCTCAATAGACAAGGCAATGACGTAGGTACACAATATAGATCAGCTATTTTTTATCATAATGAAGAACAGAAAAGGATAGGTGAGAAGTCTAAAAATGAATTTGCTCCCACCGTTTGGGATAAACCTATTGTAACCGAAATTTCACCCCTAGGTGATTTTTATATAGCTGAAGACTATCATCAGAACTTTTATAAACTGAATCCTAATTATGGTTATTGCCGAATAATCATTAATCCTAAAATTGCGAAATTGAAGGAAAAATTTGCTCACAAGCTTAAATAAGTCTCTCATTATGACATGGAATAAATTGAATGCTGAGGAAGAAAGAGTTATCCAACATAAAGGAACAGAAAGGCCTTTTACGGGTGAGTATGATAAGCATTTTGCCAAAGGAATCTATATATGTCGAAGATGTGAAACTCCATTATATAGATCAGAATCAAAATTTGACAGCGGTTGTGGGTGGCCAGCATTTGATGATGAGATTGAAGGGGCGGTTAGGCGACTACCAGATGCTGACGGTAGGAGAGTAGAAATAGTTTGCAATAATTGCAATGGTCACTTGGGGCATGTATTTGTAGGTGAGCGTCTTACGGCAAAAAATACAAGACATTGTGTCAACAGTATCTCCATGAAGTTTATTCCTGCGGAGTAGGAAAGGCCAAACTCCAGCCTTGGTGCATATTGGTGATTTCAGTATTTACACAGTCACGGACTTTATTCATGAGATCGATGCCATTCGTCCCTTTCATGGGAGGAAGTATACTCATTTTGGCAGGATTAGACCAATAACCAAATTGACGATAAAATTGAGTCCCGATCCCTCCTTCTACCCATAATGCACGGCTATGCATATACTCTAATACCACGGGAACGACGGGAATATCTAACTCAACGGCCTCTTCAAAAGTTCCCGGCTTAAATGGTAGTGTTGTCTGCTCATCGCTCGTTTTACCTTCAGGGTATACCGCTACATTATAGCCATGGTTGACGATGTCCACCATGGCTTGTCTTGTGGCACTTCGACTGGATTGTACCTCTCGTTTAACGAAAATAATACCTGTAGTACGTATTCCTTGAGAGACTAGCGGGATATCACCTAATTCTGCTTTAGCAATAACATAAGCATCTATATAACGACAGAGATAAAAGGGGTCACTAAATGATCGGTGATTGCTTATGTATAATGCTGGTGCATCTGGTCTATTTTCAAGTCCCTTCAACTCAAAACGAATATTCATGATAATGAAAACTCCCTTAATGTAGTTTCGCCGCAGCCTAAAAGCCCTTTCTGGTTTATTTCCAAATATAGGTATAGAGATAAAATATAGAAACAGCATGATAGCCATCAATAGCAATAATAATAGCGCTCTTATGGTACCTAATATGTATCTAAAAATGATCAAGCAATTTTACATTTAACTTATTAAGGATGACTACCGCCATAGGCGAGACAAGTTCCACTGACTCTGACGATGACAACTAGTCAACAGACAACTATACCTCCTTCTTCATCTGAGGGAAAAATAGAACATCCTGTATGGAGTCTTGATTGGTCATAATCATCGCTAGACGATCCATTCCTACCCCAAGACCTGCGGTTGGAGGCATACCATATTCAAGAGAACGAAGGAAATCTTCATCTAGTACCATAGCTTCATCATCGCCTCTTTTACCAAGCTCAAGCTGCTCTTCAAATCTTGCCCTCTGATCGATAGGATCATTTAACTCACTAAATGAATTCAATATTTCTTTACCATTACAGATGGCTTCAAAGCGTTCCACAAGGCCTTCTTTAGTTCTATGTTTCTTTGCCAGTGGAGACATTTCTACCGGGTAGTCCGTGATGAAAGTAGGTTGTATTAGCTGAGCTTCGCATTTCTCACCAAAAATCTCATCGATGAGTTTCCCTTTACCCATACTCGGGTCTGTAGATACATGGAGTTCTTTAGCTGCTTTTCTAAGTGCATCTTCATCCATGTCAGATACATCTACACCCGTAAAATGCTCAATAGCTTCATACATGGTATATCTTTTCCATGGTCTTTTGAAATCGATAGTATGCTCTCCAACAGGTACCTGAGTAGTACCGTGAAGATCAAGAGCAATTTTTTCAATCATTTCTTCGACCATATTCATCATCCATTCATAGTCTTTATAGGCAACATAGAGCTCTATCTGCGTAAATTCTGGATTATGAAAGCGACTCATGCCTTCATTTCTGAAGTCTTTTGAAAATTCGTAAACACCTTCGTATCCACCTATGATAAGTCTCTTAAGGTATAGCTCATTGGCAATACGTAAATATAGCGTCATATCTAGCGTATTGTGATGGGTTTTGAAAGGGCGAGCTGCAGCACCTCCATATAGCGGCTGAAGGATAGGAGTTTCCACCTCTAGATAGCCTTTTTCGTTTAAAAACTCTCTAATGGAATTGTACATTTTGGTTCTTTTTACAAAAACATCTCTCACCTCAGGATTCACCACAAGATCCACGTAGCGTTGTCGATATCTCATCTCAGGGTCGGATACTGCATCGTATACTTTACCGTCGGCATCTGTCTTGACAACAGGCAATGGTTTAAGTGATTTTGAAAGAAGTGTAAGTTCTTTGACGTGTATAGTCAGCTCTCCCATTTTAGTGAAAAAAGCAAAACCCCTGATACCGATAAAATCACCTAAGTCAATAAGTTTTTTGAATACAGAATTGTACATCATTTTATCCTCTCCTGGACAGATATCATCTCTACTTACATAGATTTGGATACGACCATCACGATCTTGTATCTCTGCAAATGATGCTTTTCCCATAATACGTCTAGACATCAAACGACCTGCTAGATAAACATCCTGATAGGTCTCATCTCCTTCCTTAAATTCAGCTTTGATTTGTTTACTATAAGCATTGATTTCAAAGGATTCGCTTGGGTATGGATTTACGCCAAGATCAATTATCTTTTGAAGATTTTCTCTACGTACGATTTCTTGTTCACTCAGTTGCATAGCTATTTATATATAGACGCAAAAGTAATGAAGTCTTGATCATTGCTCTTATGAAAGTCAATCTTATTTAGGAGCCTGATAAATTGGGTAGATATGATGTTTATGTTAACTTTATTTTGGATGCCAAAAAAGAATATTTAAATACCTTATTCTTGCATTGTAATCGAGAGAAATCAATCTAATTTTATAATTAGAACCACCCTGAATTATGAGGTTTTTACTTCTATGTCTACTTAGTTTTTTTTTAAGCCTCAATGTATTCGCTCAATTTCCAGTTGTCCTCTTAAACGACTCTAATACTTATACTAATGAAGGTCAACCTAATTGCGATTCTAATCAAAATCCTTGCAATGTAGCACCATGTGATCAAGCCATAGTTACTAATTTCGGCCCGTTTAATATAAGTAATTGTTCTAGTTATACGATTTCCTTACAATATAGCGGTGACGAGTGGATAGGTAGTGGTAATTTAGAATCAGCTGATGAATGTGGTAGTTTTGGCGATTGTGCTGGAGACCCAAATAATCCACTTGCTGGTGGATGTTGTAACTGTTGGGATTATCTCTATCTAGAGTTTATGATTGATGGAGTGGAGGAATATACTTTTCTTGTTGGTGACAATAATCAATCCGATACCAACGGTACAATACAAGAAACTTTTTGTTCTGGTACGGGGACAGATGCGAGCTTCCAAATCACTACACAGACTTGGGGCAACGGAGAAACAATAGAGTTTTCTAATATTGTTTTGTTATGCTGGGAAAATACGAATTTTAGTGTAGAAGCTCAACCAGATGTAACTTACTGTCCGGGCGAAGATGTTGACCTTGTTGCAAATACTACGCTAGATGGACCATACTCTTGGATATTTGATCCTACGGGCGTCAATTCGGTGGTTGCGACTACTACAACGACAACCTTAATAGCGGGCACATTTAGTGAAGGTGAATATGTTTTTACAGTAACAGATAGAAATGACTGTACTGCCACAGAGTCAGTAGTCTTAGTAGAGCAAACGTCCCCACCAATTAATGATCCCAATATTGCCTATTGTGCAAATGATAATGTTGATCTGACGAGCTATACCAATGCTGTGAATAGTAGTGGAGCTGTAGTTGTAAGCTGGTATAATGGACAACCTTCAGCTGGTGGATCAATAATTACTGATCCTACAGATGCTGATATAGATCCACCTGTAGATCTTTGGGTATTGGTATCCGACGGAGGATGCGATTCAGAACAACAGATTAATCCAACAATAAATGCGGCTCCTAACGCAAATGCAATCACCATAGATGGATGTCAAAATACACTACTAAATTACGACCTTACTACGGAAAACAATAATGTAAGTACATCGGGTACTGTAATATGGTATGATGGTCAACCTACTGCAGGGGGAAGCCCTATTGCTGATCCTACTGATGTCAATTTATTTGGTGGCGGACTTGATTTTTGGGTAGAAGTTGTAAGTAGCGATGGATGTAGTACAGAGGTCCGGTTTACAGTTAGTATTACAGGAAACCCCTCTATATTTCAGTTTCCTATAGCTGATTGCTCTAGTAATCTTAGCTCTTATGACTTAAGCTCTCAGAGTTCTAACGTAAACTCATCGGGAACAGTGACGTGGTATGATGGACAACCGTCAACAACAGGTAGCCCCATTATTAATACTACATCTGTAGATTTATCCACTGGTGCAATTGAATTATGGGTACAAGTTGACGATGGAAATGGATGTACATCAGAAGAACAATTCACCGTTACAGTAGAACCTGATCCAACGGCCAATGACCCAAATATTGACTATTGTGCTCCTTCATTGATTAATTTAAATGACTTTGAGTCAGCGGTCAATAATAGTGAAAATGTAACTTGGTATGATGGTGATCCATATAATGGTGGTATAGAAATCAATCCTCATAGCAATGTAAATCTATCGTCAATAGCCCAATTATATGCTCTCGTTACCGACGGGAATAATTGTAGTTCATCGGTGCTAGTTACAGTAAACAATAGCGTCGGAGGCGATGTGAACTTTGGTGGTGATGTATCATTATGTGTAGGGGAATGTACCTTTGCAAATGAAGGTTTTTCTTTTATTTTTTCCAACGGAGCAGAACCATTTACTCTTGACTTATCAATAAATCTTCCAGCACCTTTCGGTACTTTTAATCTTCCCGCTTTTGCACTCAATGTCGGTGAGGAACTAGGGGTATGCTCTCAAGGAGCATTTCCAAATTTTATTGCGAATCCACCTACTTTGGTGATTCCAGCATTCGTTACAGGTACTTATAGCGTAACGCTATTGAGTGCTGTAGACGCTAATGGATGCGCAGCTAATATTGGAGTAAATACTGCGATGCTTACCATTGAAAATTCACCAAACTTAGTTGATCCTAATATTCCTGATGATTGTGCGGATAATGTGACTAATTTCAATCTTACTGCTTTTGATAATAGCATATTGCCAGGAAGTACAATTATGTGGTATGATGGTGATCCTGATGCTGGCGGTGTATTGATTGCCAATCCTAGTAATGTAGATCTAAATGCAATAGATGATCTATGGGTAGTAGCGGATGACGGTTCTGGTTGTGAAGCATTATTAAATATAAATGACCCAAATATTGATCCTGGTCCTACTGTATCTTTTGATCCTGGCCCATATGGAATATGTATTGATCAATGTGTAGATATCCCAATTAATTTCGGAGGAAGTTCGACAAGCTATCAAATGGATTTTGAGCTTTCATCATCCTTTTTTACGGATTCGGGCATTATGACCATAGATCCCAGTAGTCCATTTGTTACTCTTTGTATTGATGGTTTTGGATTGAGTGCTGATTTTGATGATAATAGTAATACAATTACGATTTCAGAATTATTGATTGCCGCAGGATTTACAAGCGGATTATTGACCATCAATTGGATAAGTGATGATAGCGGATGCATGGGGCAGGTGCTCAATCCGGAGTCGGTCCAACTACAGCTTAATACTCAACCATCTGCAGTACCTGCTGCGTTAGAGGTCTGTGATGTAGATAATAATGGTGTAGAAATATTTGATTTGACTACTTTGGATGGACAAGTTAATAATGGATCAGGAAGCAGTGTTAGCTATTTTGAATCTAGTGATGGATCTTCACAGATTAATAATCCTAATAGTTATGCAAGCCAAACAAATACAGTATATGCCTCGGTATTCAATGGTAGCTGTGAATCCGATATAGTTGAGATTTCGCTTTCGCTAGAAGTACCTTTGACTTTCCAAAACCCTGGAAACCAGTCTGTTTGTGGAGAATATATTTTACCTAGTATTCAAGTCGTAGGATCTACATCTAGTAATGCATTATACTATACTGGACCATTAGGAGCAGGAATCCAATTTAATGAAGGTGATATCATAAGCTCAGATATGACTCTTTATATTTTTGATGCTAGTCATGGTGATTGTCAAGATAACCCCACCTTTGATATTACTATCAATAATGAATTGACAGCTGGAGACGATATTGAAACAGATGTATGTGCTGGTGCTACGATAGATCTATCAACGCTTCTGGATAATCAGGATAACGGAGGTTTTTTTGAAGATGATCAGGAAAATAGTGTCAATACAATGATCACGATAACCGGAGCAGTTGGGACAGCTGAAATATATCAGTATATCATTGAAAACGATGCTCCATGTGAGAATGATACTGCGACCATTACTTTGAATGTAGAAACAGAACTCAATGCTGGAGCTGCCCAGGTTGTAGATACTTGTTCAATCGAAATAATCAATTTAAGTAGCTTACTAGAATCAGGAGCTTCACTCGGAGGAATATTTAATGATAATATTGGAAATGCTGGAGCGGCGCTTTCGGGAAATACATTCGATGCTGCGGTTGCAGGCCCGGGTATCTACTCATTTGATTATTTGGTGAATGCCGTAGGATGTGATCCTCAACAAACTACTATAAGTGTTACCATTCAAGAACAACCGCAATTATTAAACGTAGCGGATACCACGTCTTGTGATTTTTACATGATCGAGGCACCTCTGGGCGTTGGAGTAAGTGGAATTTCGGGCTACTATAGTGAAAGCGGTGGTATGGGCGATACTTACAATGTTGGAGATATCATCACGTCTAGTCAAATCATTTACCTATATGCGGATAATGGTACTTGTACAGATGAATTAGCTATCAATATTAATATTACTGATACACCAGATGCAGGTCAGGATAGTATCATCAGTCCATGTTTAGCTTATCAAGATGAACTGATCCTTAATGACTATATCTCGGCTAGTGGAGCTGCTGGAGGCTCATGGAATGAATTATCTAATGAATCTATAATCATTAATCCTTCTAGCCAAATTGATCTTACCAGTCTGTCTGGAACAGATCTGAGTTTCGAATATACCATAACATCCGCAGGCTGTAGTGATACTGCTCAGCTTGATATTCAGTGGGCTCAAGCACCGTTGATAGGATCTGATGCCATCCTTGAGTTTTGTGCTTCTGATAGTCTCATTAATCTTGACGGATTGATAGGGATACATGATGCGGGTGGCGTTTGGTCGCAAGTTGCTGGATCGATTTCGCTCGACTTGAGTGATTCTACTTCACTTGACATTTCTGCAGTAAATCAAAATGAAACTTTTCAATTTTCGTACACAATTGCAGGAACATCTCTATGCCCAGAGTCATCATCTATGGTTGAGTTGACTATTTTCCCAGAACTTGACGCAGGATCTGATCTATCTCTTTCAGTATGTGAGGGTGCTATAGTCGATCTTCAAACAGAAGTTAATGGAGATTTGCCTGGCATATTCATTGATGCTGCAACAGGTGCTCAGATTACAGATACAGAAGTAGAAACGAATGGGATGAGTAACAATACCTTAAACTACCAATATGTTGTATGTGAAGATTGTTTGGTATGTACTCCAGATACCGCTGATATTGCTATTTCTATTGTAGATAATGTTTCTGCGGGCACTGATGTTGTTGGCATTTTGGTTTGTGAGGGAGAAAATATATTACTTACTGATCTATTGATTGGAGCAGATATGCCAGGTGTATTCAGTATTATAACTGGTACTGGACAGATTTTAAATTCTACTTATACCGCTCAGGCTGATGCAGCGGGTGAAGAGATTATGATACAGTATAACGTAGGTGACGGCATAGAGTGTCCTAAAGATAGCTCTACTATCATGCTTGACATTGTATCTCCTCCAAGTGCAGGTTTTGGAGATTTGGATAATCAATTGTGTACAGGGTCTTGTGGATTTTTTACTCTTGAAATAAGTGGAGGCCCAGGCGTCACTGTAGATATAGAATTTAGATCCGAATTAGGAGATATATTGAGTATTACGCTTAATCCTGTGGTGATGTCTCAACAATACGAAGTATGTAATGACAATGGAAATTTAGTATTCGATGGGTCTATAGTTTTGGGGGCTGCAGATATAATGTGGGATGTCGATATTGTTGGTGTTTCCAATGCGTTATGTGATAATCCAGACGTTTTTGAAACTATCAATTTTGCTCCTGATGCTCAGGTCATCGAAGCAATGATCATGGATGTCTTGTGCCCTGATGAATCTATTTTAGTAAATGGTCAAACCTTTGACATCAATAATCCTAGTGGTATGGAATTAGTACCCAATCTGTCAGGATGTGATACGATGTTTACTGTAGATTTACAATTCTTATCGTTTGGAGAAAATGATTTAGATGACCTATATTGCGATATCACATCGGTCAATATCGGTGGAGAGGTATTTGATATAGGCAACACCACGGGAGTCGTTGTACTAGAAGGACAATCGGCCAATGGTTGTGATAGTCTGATCAATGTAGATATCAGTTTCGACAGCTCGAGTAACGCTATATTGGATGATCTACTCTGTGCTGATCAGTCTATAGATATACTAGGCACTATATACGATATCAATAATCCTACAGGTCAGGATACGTTGTTTGGAGCAGCCTCGTCGGGTTGTGATAGTATAATTGTGGTGAACTTATCCTTTGAGCAAGATGCTGAATCTTTTATATCTGAAATGATATGTGATGGAGATGAAATTATGATTGCTGGTGAGACTTTTGATGCCAATAACACTACAGATCAGATCATTTTAGAAAATGGAGCCTCTACAGGTTGTGATAGTATCATTAATGTAGAGGTCACGATAGAAACAATATCTCTCAATGTCACATCTGAGGTTATAACTGAGGGTCAGTCTTATCAGTTGGACCTCAATATATCAGGTAGCTACACAGAAATACTCTGGACTCCAACAGATGGTCTTTCATGTAATGATTGCCCAGATCCCATTGCCAGTCCCAGTATAACAACCAATTATACAGCCCTAGTATTCTACGGACAAGATTGTATGATTGATGCGATGCTATCAGTACCCGTTTTGGATGTGGGGCCAAGTATCTATATCCCTAATGTCTTTAGCCCAAATGGAGATGCTGCAAATAATACATTTGAGATCTTTAGTAATGAAGATATACTGATCGCGGAATTTAATATTTATGATCGATGGGGAGAGCTGGTCTATCGCGGTGCTCCAGGTGTACTTTCTGAAAATTATCCTTTTTGGGATGGTACTTTTAAAGGAGAAGAAGTGTCACAGGGAGTATATGTCTACGTGATCAATTATAACAGATCGATTGGTTCAGCGCTAGAAATTCTCACAGGAGATATCACTATACTGCGATAAACAATTGGGGTGTTCTCAAGTTTGTAATGGAGTATGCTCAAAATTGCTTTCTCAACTGTTTATAAGTACAAACTTCCTGAAGGGCACAGGTTTCCTATGATAAAGTATGAGTTGTTACCTGAGCAATTATTGTATGAAGGCACCGTTACTGATGATCATTTCTTTCATCCAGAACAATTGACTCGGGAAGAGTTAATATTGACACATACCAAGGGATTTTTAGATAAACTCGAATCTCAAGCCCTAAGTAGAAAAGAAGAACGAAATATTGGATTCCCGATGACTAAAGCACTCGTAGAGCGCGGTAAATATATTGCTAAAGGAACTTTAGATTGTGCTTATTTTGCCAAAGAGTATGGTGTAAGCATGAATATAGCAGGTGGTACTCATCATTCATTTGCAGATAGGGGAGAGGGATTTTGTGTTTTCAATGATATTGCTATTGCATCTAATTGTTTGCTCAATCGAGGAGATAGTTCTCAGATCATGGTGATTGATCTTGACGTTCACCAAGGAAATGGGACGGCAAAGATTTTTGAGCACGATGATCGTGTATTTACTTTTAGTATGCATGGTGCTAAGAATTATCCCTTAAGAAAAGAAACATCCAATCTTGATATCGGTATGCCAGATCATACTGACGATCAAAGCTATCTAAGTAAACTAAAAGAGACCTTGCCAAGATTGATTGATGAAGTGCAGCCAGACATGATATTTTATCTAAGTGGTGTCGATGTTATCCAAAGTGATCGACTAGGAAGATTAGATTTAAGCATTGCAGGATGTAAAGAACGTGATCGATATGTACTCGACCTATGTCATCAAAATGAGATTCCAGTGGCAATCAGCATGGGGGGTGGTTACTCTCCTGAGATCAGAGATATTATTGAAGCTCATGCCAATACATTTCGAGTAGCACAGGATATCTTTTTCTAAGATCAATATGTAGTATATTATTGTTGGTAATAGAGATATCTTTATCCTTCTATGTCTGAGTCTCATACATATGCTTCAGTAATCTTACCACTTGCGGTACCTAAGCAGTATAGTTACAAGGTACCTGAAGAGATGATTCCTCATATGCAGTTTGGTATCAGGGTTGAGGTACCTCTTCGCAATAAATTATACTCGGCGATAGTAGTTGAAATTTCAAATATCGCTCCACTCAACTATAAGGCGAGAGATCTCATATCTATCATTGACAAGCATCCAATTATAACTAAGACTCAATTGGAATTCTGGTATTGGTTGTCATCTTATTATTGCTGTAGTATAGGAGAAGTCATGAATGTGGCTCTACCCGCAGGATTAAAGCTTAATTCTGAAACAAAGCTAATTCTCAATCAAGACTTTCAGTTTGATGTTCATGATTTAAATGATCAAGAATATTTACTGACCGAAGCACTAGAGATACAACATGAGTTATCTATTGGTGAGGCTAAAGATATACTCAATCGAAAATCAATTTATCCGATTATACGATCGCTATTAGATCTGGGAGCAATAACTGTTAGAGAGGAACTAGTGCAACGTTTCAAACCTAAACTAGAATCATATATCAACCTTACTCCGTACTACAATGAAGATAAAAATCGCTTAATCGAAGCGCTTGAAAAAACAAAAAGATCAGATCCACAAACTCGGGCAATATTGGCATATCAAAAGCTAGCCAAAGAGTATCCTTGGGTAGATAAAAAATCTATTTATGACTTGGCAGAGATCAATAGTAGTCATATAGCAGCGCTGGTAAAAAAAGAGATCTTTGAAGAGCAGAAGTTTGAAGTGAGTAGGATAGTTGCTGATAAAATGGAGCTATCACCAATACCTTCACTTAGCGTTGAACAACAAAATGCTGTACTGCAAATTCAATTGGCATTTAATGAACAAAAACATGTGCTCTTGCATGGAGTCACAGGGAGTGGTAAAACACGGGTGTATATCGAGTTGATAAAAAATGCATTAGCTCAAGGCAAGCAATCACTATTTTTGTTGCCTGAGATAGCGCTAGCTACGCAGATAGTAAAGCGGATCGTGCAAGTATTTGGAGATCAAGTCGGTGTCTTTCACAGTAAAATCAATGCTAATGAAAGAGTAGAATTATGGAAAGCAGCATTAGCCGGTAAAAAGATCATTCTAGGAGCTCGATCGAGTGTCTTTTTACCTTTTTCAGATCTTGGACTCATCATTGTAGATGAAGAGCATGATCCGTCGTATAAGCAAAATGACCCAGCTCCGCGATATAACGGCCGCGATGCCAGCGTATATCTAGCTGGGCTTACTGGAGCTCATGTCATAATGGGTACTGCTACTCCCGCTATTGAAAGTTATAGCAATACACTCAACGATAAATATAAGCTCATAGAAATGCATGAGCGTTATGGAAATGTAGCCTTACCAGAAATTCAACTAGTAGACTTAAAGTATCAATATAAGACCAATAGGATCAAGGATCATTTTAGCAGTGATCTCATCGAAGCTATCGAGCAAGCATTAGCTAAAAAAGAACAAGTACTCATTTTTCAGAATCGTCGTGGATATGTACCTACAATCTCATGCCCTGTATGTGCATGGAATAGTGAGTGTATGAATTGTGATGTGACTTTAACCAAGCATATGCATTTTCAAGAGATGCGCTGTCATTATTGTAATTATAGGACTAAGATTCCAAAAACCTGTCCTGCATGTGGCAATGATCATCTCATCGAAAAAGGAGTAGGTACCGAAAAGATTGAAGACGTTATCCAAGAACTATTTGAAGGGGTACAAGTAGGTAGATTAGACTTTGATACGGCAAAAACGAAAAATCAATACGAACAGATATTATCTGACTTTGAGCATCAAAAAATTCAAATACTTGTAGGTACTCAAATGATTACCAAGGGGTTAGACTTTGATAATATTGCGGTAGTCGGTATCCTCAATGCGGATCTGCTATTACAGTTTCCTGACTTTAGAGCACATGAACGTACATTTCAGCTGCTGACGCAAGTGGCGGGTAGGGCAGGACGTCGGCAAAAGCAAGGGAAAGTAATCATCCAAACTTTTCAGCCCGATCATCCCGTGATACTTGATATCGTGGATAACAATTATCACAGATTATTCGAAAGAGAACTCATCGAACGGAAGCAGTTTGTATATCCACCATTCTATCGAATGATAAGGCTTACATTAAAGCATAAAAATGCAAGAACAGTAGCCGAAGCTGCACAGGTCATGGCACATGAGCTGAAAAAGCATTTAGGGAAACGTATCATCGGTCCCTCCGAGCCTGGTATCGGTAGGATACGAAATCAATATCTGCAGACCATCACCATCAAAATGGAGAGAAATCTTCAAAAGATCGTAGAAATCAAAAAGATGGTTTTACAACTAAGATCAGAGCTAAGAAATGCCAACGGACTCAAGTCGGTAAGGGTTAATATTGATGTAGATCCGCAATAAAAAAGCCTGATTGAGATATTTCAACCAGGCTTTTGTTATTATGTAGTTTATAGTTAAAATCTACTAGTCAACTACAACTAATCTTTTGTAGTTGATCTCGTTACCAATAATCACTTTAGCAAAATAGGTAGCAGGAGGTACATCATTTAATTCGATGTTTAGAGTATTGCTTCCAGCAAATAAAGTTTGGGTTTTATTTAGTATTTCGTTGCCCAATTGATCAAAAAGAATGACTTGTGCATTAGATTCAACGCCTATATTGACATCTAGGGTCGCAATTGCTCTTGCAGGATTAGGAGCAAAGTCTCCTAGTGACAGTGCATTCTTATCTTCATACTTGGCAGATACGATATCACTATACTCATAGTTGCCATCGAAGTCCATTTGCTTGAGTCTGTAGTAGTATAAGATATTTGACTTTGCTTTATCATCTACGAAGCTGTATTCTTTAATACTAAAACTATTTCCTTCTCCTTCTATCCATCCAATCTCTTCAAACTTAGATCCATCCATTGATCTTTCTACTACAAAACCTTTATTATTGATTTCGGATGCTGTAGACCACATAATTTTATGCTTTTTTTCTACAGTTTCAATTTTTATACTTGCGAATTCTACAGGAAGAATAATTGCATTACATGCACCGTTTACTCCTCCTGTTTGAGTAGGAACTTCTCCATTTATAAGTTCATTGAATACACTGTTTATTGTAATACTTGTCAATGAATTTACAGTGATAGAAATAAAGCCAGTTGAAGCTCCTCCATTGTAGACTATAGGAAAAAATCCGGTAGTTCCAGGTGCAAAATTACCGTAGCCTGTACCATAATTTGAATAAAGTACTCCAAATCCAGCTTGATAACAAGGACCACATGCTGTACCTGGATAAACAGCACTAAAAAAGGGAGCATTGGTACCAACAACGCCATTACCGTTCTCCCCTACAACATAAATCCTATTTGTTCCTGTACCGTTTACTTGATTCATTAAAAAGTAAAAATCGCTGACTCCATCACCATCAAAATCAACAGGAAAGGTTGCACCAGTTCCTGTAAAGGTGCATTGCGCCTGTAGTTCAGGTCCAACAATTGCAGATGCCGCTAAAAATCCCATTGCCGCTAAAGCTTTGCTTTGTATTTTTCTAGAGGGTAACACTCCAATGGAGACAGTCTCTTTTTTATAAGCTTTAATTCGATCTGAAAGGCTGACTTTGTTGCCTTTTTGTTTGTAAATTTTTTTCATATTCTCAGATTATGTGATTTAGTTTAAGACCATCTTTTCTCTATGTAAAGCAGGGTCTACGATGTTTGACATTTTTTCTACTATTAAGTTTTGATCTACAAATTCAGCAACTTCAAGAGCTGAAGAAAATGGGCTCTTTAAGATATCGTGATGATTTATATACAAAACTTTAAAGTTATGCTGATTAGCTAAAAATTCTTTGGTATCGTTTATATCTTCTCGATACTTCTTTTCTAAGGCAGTCGGATAGACAGAATTATCTACTTTCTTCTCAAGTCTACTTAGCATTTTTCCTTGAGATGCTAAAACTTCAGAAATATTGCGTTCCATAAATATTACCTTATAGTCGAAATTAGAGGGTAGGTGTTTCAGTAAATGTGAAATAATTTTTATTCCCTTTCCTTCCGCCTGTATCAACCATTTTCTATTTCTACTTAAGGATTTAACAGCCTCATGTTCATAGTAACCCTTTGGATTGTTTTCATCAGTCTCTCTTTTACCATCCGTAAAAAGTTCAAGTCCGCCTTCTTTTAGCATTTGCATCATCATAGACGTCCCGGACCGTGGTAAGCCTGATACCACGTATATTAATCCTTTCTTGTGAATTTTTAGTTTTGATCGATGTAGATTATAATTCTTTGTATCATGAAGATGATTTCCGTAGATTTTGATTAATAGTTCTCTACATGGGTTATTATCGGGAGCTAGTTTTAGACTGTTTTCTAGGGCATGTACTGCTTCGTGATATTTACCTATTTTAAAGAGAGCAGTTCCTAAGGCATGATGATAATTGTGCTTATTGAAATCTAAACCTATGGCCGTTAGATAAGAATCACAGGCTTCTTCATATTTATTTTCGAATAGAAAAGTTCTTCCAAGTAATGCATGTGCCGCGGCATTATCATAGTCGATGTCAATTTCTTTATTAAGATACTCTTTGGCATCTGACCATCTGTTTAACATTAGATATGCATTCGCGAACTGGAAATTGATCCTTGAATGATGAGCATTGACTTTTCCTTGGGCCGCTTTAAAACAATCAATTGCTAATTTCGGCTTTTTTTCGCCCAACAATAGACTTCCTTCCATCATGTCTAGTGCAGGACTATTATATACCTCTTTCTCACGAATTTCATCGATGATAGCTCTGGCGTCACTCAACCTTCCTAGCATCTGGTAGCATGAAGCAAGCTTAAAGGAATATCGTATTGCTCTAGGATCTACTTTTCGAAGTTGTTCTAATAGTGGTACTGCTTCTTCGATTTTACTGCCATCAATATAGGCTCTTGCTAGATTGAAATTGCATTCATTTCGGGTCATTTCAATTTTACCTTCTTGTGATTTTGGTAAAGAATCAATGTAGCCAAGATCCTCAAGTTGTTTTAATACCGCCTTAGAAGTATTTTCTTTTTCCTCTGAATTCCAATTTTTAATTTGTCCAGAATCTCCATTTACGCTTTCCCAGCTGGGTATCAACTTTATTTCAGGAGGTGTTTCGAAAATACTAGTTAGAACTCTACCATCCATATCTTCCGCTATTGGAAGTGAGTGTAGTGCCAAAATAGTCGGTGCTATGTCGATTACACTAGCCCCGTATGAAATATTATCTTTTTTAATATTAGGCCCATAAGCAACTAAAATACCGTAATCACTATGTTCATAAGCAGGACCTGCTGGTTCATTTGGTATTTTATCAGGCCTCAAATGATCAGGCTGAAAACCATGATCGGAAATAAGTAGTATTGTTGTTTGATCGTCTACAAGCTCCATGATTCTTCCAAGCATTAAATCATGGAATTGGTAACCTGCAGTCACAACATTTTTATATAGATCATAATCTTCTTGAATGATATGAGGTCTCTTTGGAGGGTGATATTTCATAAAACCATGACAGTAATGATCTATGGCATCTAGGTATAATGCGGCGAAATCCCAGGGTTGAGTTCTTATGGCATTAGTAAAGGCTGCATGTAATGAAGAAGCATGTGCAGTAACTTTAGCAACTGAGAATACACGAGGATCCTTTTTCTGATTAATTTTACCCATATTAGGAATAAAGGGTAAAATATGTTCACTATTTAATTCTTGAGGATGAACTCTTAGAAATGAATAGAGCTTTTCTTCAACCTTAGGATGTATTGTACCTGAAGGCATTGGCCATGGTTGATTAATGTGTCCGGTATGTTGTTGATAAAAGTTAGAGACCATAATGCCGTTAATGGGCTCGGCTGGGTGACTTGGCCACCAACCGACGACATGCGATCTCATTTTATTTTGATTAAATATGTTCCATAATGCCTTACACTTACGACTGATACTCATCACAGGCCTCACATCCTTACCATCTGGAGTAATTTCTGTAAAACCTAAGACACCGTGTTTATAAGGACGTTTTCCAGTAGCAATCGAAGACCAAAGCATAGGGGAATAAGGCGGGTCTAAGGTTGCCAAATTTGCAATAGTACCACCTTCAATAAGCTTCTTCATATTGGGCATCAATCCTTGATCAACTAATGGATTGATTACTTTCCAGTCCGCTGCATCCCAGCCAAGTAATAACACTTTATTCTTGCCGTTTCCCTTCATCTACTTCTCCGTATTGTTGTTTTTTGAACCTTGTTGGGCTTTGATAAATTGAAGCTTTTTCTGTCTCCAAGCCATTAAACCAATATCCCCGAGTGCTAACAACCCTAAGCTACCCTGTACAGGAATCTCAAAAGGCTCACCATTAGGTAATCTCAGATCTAGTTCCTGAATGTCGTTCAGTTCTTTCATTTCTCAGATTCTGTTGTTAAGAAAAGCGATTATTTAGTCTAAAACCAAGCAGAAAGTTACAATAAGTCTAGTAGTAGACAAAAAAAATGGGCTATTTCATGTACCACCTTAACATATATTGCTTTCTGAGATTTGTTTAAAGAAACGTGCTTTTATTACTGAAAATCTTATCTCAGTCTCTCACGAAATCGCTGATCTTTAATCATTTTAAAACGTAGAGAATCTTTCCGATTACGACCTACAAAATATATGGTGTCTTCATCTTGGACTTCATACTTACCTTTCACATCCATAGTCCGAAATTCATGAAAATTATACATTTCGAATTGATGGTACATGGTATCTACGATGTATTCGAAGCCGGTCAGATTATCATTTGTAATCAAATGACCGCTGCGACCTTTATTGATGAGAAGGCGCTCTAGTTTAGGTATCTGATAAGTAGAGTCTGTGCTGTAGGACACATCATCTATAATCCATGCGCCTACGATTGGATGATCATAATTTGCTCGTGTCCATTTATTTCGGCGTTCATCAGACCATAGGTACATGACTATAGGGCCTATGATGAGTACTAGCTTGAGGAAATTAAAACTGTTATAAAGAAGACGATGGTTAAATAACGGATATTGAATAATCGGTAGGCTTTCATTAGTCATAAAGAATCGATATAGTCTCTTTAGGTTTAGAAGCAGTGGATAAGATGCTAATGCGAACATGCTCCAAGCCCATAATTCACCATTGAGCTCAAAGGTGTAATTAATCAAAATCGCGTTGACTAGTATTACCGAAAGTAATAAAGAGCCAAGTTTGGCGGTATATCGTGATAACAACAAGGCTGCACCTAACAGTTCGATACCTCCGATAGTGGCTTGATACGGATAGGAATGATCGAAAAAGCTGTAGGCCAATTGCCATGGCTCCAATTCTATGATCGCTTGGTCAAGTGTCCTTAAAGAGGTCTGGAAATATGAATCATCTAATTTTGCATACCCAGAAAATACCATAAAGTATGCTGCTGTGTATCTTATGGCTATATATAATACATAGTGTATCTGTTGAGTATTTCTTATCCTATCAGCGCTCCATGCTATACATAGCCCACCCATTGCTCCCAATATTAAAAACCAAGGTAGGGCATAAGCATAGGTGAATATGGGAGGAGATAGTTGTATCGAATATTGCAAAATGACTAGCCCTATCAATAGTCCAATATAAATCCAGTTGAAATAATGAGATGTATTATTTAGATACTTTGCTGGCATTGATAACTTTAACTAAAATGTTTCTGTTTCTAATTTTACGTATATCTATGCATCAAACTATTTATACCAGTCACATTAACATAGCTTTTACATTTATTAATATTAATAACCCTATGATTGCCTTATGCTTAAGTCTTTAAAGGTTTTGATTCTTTCGATATCGATTTCATTTTTTGTGATTTTGGCTTTATTGCATGTGCTAGGATTTTTTATGTATTTCTCTGACGAAAAAATCATAGCATATTTTGAACCGTATTTATATCAGGTAGATATTGTGCATGACGAGCTCGGAGGAAATTCATATCGCTACGTCATCGCTACAGTAGATACACAATCGGTAAAACCTTTAATTATTTTTATACACGGTGCTCCTGGATCATGGGATGCCTATAAGGATTATATGACTGATAGTCTACTTATCGAGCAATACGATCTTATAGCGATAGATCGATTAGGATATGGAGGTTCGTATGCCGGAAATGCAGTATTGTCAATCAAGGATCAGTCTAGTATAATTTTGGATATCATGGACAAATATCCTGATAGGGCCTTCACATTAGTAGGTCATTCTTATGGTGGTCCCATATCGGCATATGTAGCTGCTAACTCAAATAGTATAGAAAAGATTGTCATGCTTTCTCCTGTAAATGATCCTGAGAGCGAGCCGATCTTTTGGTATGCAAAATTGCTCAATTTAAAGGTGGTAAAGTCGTTAATGCCAGCTTTTATACAAGTGGCGACAGAAGAAAAAATATCGCATCCTCAGCAACTGAAAGATGTGCATGATATATGGGGAAAATTACGAGTACCTGTTCACCATTTACATTGTATAAATGATTGGATTGCACCGGGTCCCGAAAATATAGCTTTTAGTAAAACACAGATAGATAGCACCATCTTGACTATTCATGATCGAGGCGATAAGAGTCATTTTATTCCTTTCAATGACTTCGAATATGTACGAGATCTCATTCTTGAAGATTAAAGCTTAACTATTTTTTGCATTGAGCTCCCTCCTGATCTATACCTAAACTCAACTATATAGACACCCGATTTCCAATTACTAGTTTCTATGATGTTAGATTTATTGGACGATGTAGAGTAGATTAACGAACCTATACTATCATAGACATGAATAGCTGTTTGGCCTATATGTCCTTTAATATTAATCATATTTGAAAACGGATTTGGAAATATTGAAAAACTATCAATTTCTGTATTTAAGATATTTGTCAGCATATCCAGACCATCACAATTTTCATCAATTCCATTATTGGGTATTTCTATCGCATCAGGGTTGATATCAGCATTCGTGTCATCACAATCTTCAGCTATTGTGAATCCATCACCATCATTATCTAATGAGTTATCTAGATTAAAGTCCATTACAATAGGAAGATGGTCGGAGGCTCTACTTGTGATGTCAGCATCCCAATCATATTCGTCAAGTTCTTCTTGTGATAAGAAATTAGTATTTAATGTAAAAGAATTGACACTAAAACAAGTAGCATCACTATAAATGATAAAATCTAGCTTACCTGGGGTAAAACTTGTCTGATCATTAAACCAAGTATAACTTAATGGAGCATTGGTGATGACAGGAGTTTCATCATATAAATCGCTGCCATCCCAGTCTAAAATGACATCAGGACCATAGCTGTTATTATCTGAAATATTTCCAGTAAGTAGGGTATTGAGTTGACTATATTCACCTACCAGATTGAGATCTCCTGTTATGATGATCGGAGTATTCTCCTCTATATAAAGATCATATGAAGGATTCGATTTTGCTGATCGAATAGCACTTATGATCTGATCAACTTCATCTTGTCTATCACTATCATTATCGCAACAAGGTAAGTGGGCATTAATAAGTAGTATCTCTTGTTCACAGTTTTCATCTACACAAATAATAAAACCACCATTACCTGCAATAAAGCGCTTGCGAGTAATCGGGAATTTACTAGCTGTGATTATATCAGGAAAGTACTTTTCTACATACCAGGTATTGCCTGGTAATATATCTTCTAGCACTTGACGTACATCATCTTTGCCGTTGTCATAGATTTCTTGAAAGGCAATAATATCAGGATCGAGTGATGCGATGATATCTCGTTGAGCATCACGTTGATCACCCAGAAACAGACCATCCTGTAATGAGTTATATGAGAGTAAGCGTAAAT
Organism: Saprospiraceae bacterium; assembly: GCA_020629715.1. Taxonomy (GTDB): domain Bacteria; phylum Bacteroidota; class Bacteroidia; order Chitinophagales; family Saprospiraceae; genus JAHDGW01. The sequence continues at coordinate 406,482 of JAHDCU010000001.1, read as the reverse complement.
CGGCATTAGGGTGTTTATCAATACTGTACGGCATGATTATGCTTTCTTGGATCTCTGGCAAACTAAATTCTGCCCAGCCACTATCAGGTATTCTATCGCCTATAGTTCTACGGTCTTCTAGTACAGCCTTGATAGTATTTTCGGCTCTTATCTCAAATCCGAAATAGAACTGACTGCGTAAGACCGCAAATTCAAAGATTGATCCTGTGGTAGTAGGAAGTGCAGCATATCCAACATCTTCATGATCGAGAAATTCGAATCCTCCAAACTGGAATACTCGACCATAACGATCACCAAAATTCCACTCTATATCGGTACCGACTTGACCAGAATCTGAACCCGTACTACTATCATTATCTAGGTCAATGGATAGTCTGATGTCATTATCATCATTGAGATTGAGTTCTCGATCAAATTCTATTCTGAAAAATAGATAGGTCTCATCATAATCAAATGCAAGGGATAGTATGTCTAAGTTATTTCCGTTATCGTTTACGTCGGATAAAAGTTGATCTTCAGTACTCCAGTCAGTATATCGATCATCTATGACTTTTTGAGCATGATGATCTGTATTAACACAAAGAATAAGTGCTATAAGTAGATATAGGCGAAAAGTGTTTTTAAAAGCTATTTTCATTATGCGTAAAATTACGCATGTCAATCAATTTTTATTGATTATTGTTTGGATTATCTGATCTAGATAAACGTTGTATTCGTAAGAATGCTTTTCAATGCTTATACAAATAGGACAATATGATCGTTTTAGCTCTAGTTAAATTTGAATTATGAAGTTCTATCACTTAGTTATGTTTTTTGGATGTTTACTGTTTTTATCATGCTCTGAAAATAAGATTTGCGATGAGGATAACTTCGAAATTATAGGTACATGGCAAGATAAGTCTGACCCATCGAAGATTATCGCTTTCCTTTCTAATGGAGAGTATGTTGATGAATCAGAGGTGCTCATGAGTTCTATTTGTGTTTCTGGTTTTTGGAGTTATAATGAGCAACTTGGGGAACTCAGCTTAGATTGTAATTTTATTCTTGGTGATATTTTTTCCAATTTTGTGCTGGAGGTCATGGACTGTGATCTGATCTATGTGGATATGGAAGATCAGATTATAGAGCTTGTAAAGGTAAACTGACTTCCTAGATAAAAAGAGCATCGATCCCAATTGCCACTACATCAGAGGTCTAGATTAAGGTCAAAATCATATATCCACTCATCGCAATCATAAGTGCATCCTCAATGATGGTGACTGTACTCATGGGGAGGTCAAATACGGCACCCAGGCAAGCACATTGGATTTTACGTTTATTCAAGACACTTTGAAGCACTCCGATGATAGATATGGTCATCACCGCAAATGCGATGCTATTGGTGATCAATGGTGACCATTGCATAAGATAGCTGATGCCTAGTCCTAGTTCGATAAAAGCATACAAATAGCCCCAACCTCGCCATCGCTTAGCGATGATATCATAAGTCATGTAGCTATTTGCAAATCCAGAGAGATCAAGCATCTTAAAAAAGGAAAAGGTCAAAAAGAAACCTGCCATGAAATGGGTCATCCAACTACTAAGATCAAATGTTCCGCGGCTCCATTGGATGATCAAGGTGACGAGTAATAGATAAAAGAAAACCAGTAATATTGGACGATATTGGGTCCACCATGATTTAGATTGCTCTACTATCTCTGAATGAGCCGTTGGAGAGATATCGTATTTAGGATCTAGTGCTTTCAGCTTTTCCTGTAGGGTCGACAATGCTATGTGAGAGCTCATGCCAATAACGGCAGTATCAGTTGATTTATCTACCTCAGCCAAAGTGACTTCAGGTATTGTTAATAATGTTGATTTTACTTTAGCAGCGCAGCTACCACATGACATGCCACTTATGTTATAAGTATGCTTCATATTTTATGATTTGATAAAAGTGCTGATACTTTTTCCTTTGTAATTGGTCACCCATATCTCTCCTTCTACGATGATAACGTCGGTAGGTTTGTCTAAGTTTTCGGTGATGATTTGTTGTAGTTGACCTTCGAGATTATAGATCACCAGACGGTCATTTTCAAAATCAGTTACGAATATTTCCCTATCTGATACATAGATGCCAGTAGCTGCATTCATTTTTTCGTTAGCGCCTAAAGTAAGTAAGTGTTTACCTGTTGTATCAAACACTTGGACTCGATTATTGTATGCATCCGCAACGTAAATTTTGTCATGCGTAATTTGTACATCGGTGGGGTAGTAGAATTCTCCATCCGCTTTTCCTTCTTTACCAATACTGATCCATTTCTCACCTGAACCGTATAAGATTCGTTGATTATAGAAGTCGGCAATTGCATATTGATTATCATGGAAGTCAATTCCTGCTGGAGCATCTAACTCAGCTGTAAGTGGTAACGTATCTTGAATATTTTGATTAATAACACTGATCCGATCTAACCCGTACTCTGGTACCAAAATTTTATCTCCATTGGCGGCAATATGCATGGGTCGCTCAAGTGAATCCATCGAGAGTAGAGGAGATCCTTCGCCGTTTATTTTGATGATTTGATTATGATCTCCATCAGCTACCCAGATCGAATTACTGTTTGTAATGGCTATTCCAATCGGTGTAATATCATTGAGTGGTATGTTATCATTATAAGTCCACTGCGGGATATTTTGGCAACGAATAAAGAAAGCTGAAAAAATAGATAAGGTTATTATATGTCGTATCATGATTTTCTTAGGTTTTGAAAGAAGAGCAGCTACCTGCTCTTCCAGTATTTCATTTTTTGGTATCTTGATTTTATTGTACTCGATCATAATGACAACAGCCAGGTAGATCTTCATAGATGTCATCTTCTGCTTTCGTATATTTTGTGTCATGACCCGCTTTTGATACCGCTGCAGCCACATCACCAATAGAAGTCTGTGAACTGTCATACTCCAGTTTTAGGAGTTTATTCTCCTTATCCCATTCTGCGGATACGACTCCCGATATTCCTTTAGCCGTTTTCTCGATTCGAGCTTTGCACATGCCGCAGTTACCAGCAACGAAAATATCTTTAGTGACTATTTCAGACTCTTCAGATAATTCTGTGATGTTCTGCTTACTTTCTTCAGTAGTACCATCTGAACGAATAATTTGGCTGGATACGGCTGTATAGCCAGCTTTATCGACTTGCTTTTCAATCATCTCAAGCGTAATCGCTTTTTCTGTTGGGTAGGAAAACGTAAATATTCCAGTTTCCATTTCAATCTTGACATCTTTGATGCCTTTAAATTCTTTGAATTTTTTTTCTAAGCCATATGCACAAAATGGACAACCTAGTCCGTCAACTTGTACGGTGATCTGGTCTCGATCATTTTGAGCAGAAAGCTCAGATGGTGATATGAGCGTGATAAATAATAATGCGCTAATTATAAGAATGATATTTTTCATTGTTTTTATTTTAAATTTTTAAATAATAATACGAGCTCCTAAGTATAAACTGAAGTTCAATTCTGGACTTACTTTGAGCTCTTGGATAAGTGGAAATTGAATGGCCGCCTCTACCGTGACACGATTTTTGGCATATTGGACACCTTGAGCATATAGAAGCATGTACTCCTCATCTTCTACAAACCACATACTCTGATATTCAAAGTAGAGATTTACTTTATTTACGGGATAGCTTGGTTTCATAAGGGGTAAACCAAACCCAAGTTTGTATCTGATTTCATCACGTGTACCATCGGGAACAAGATTATAGCCCAGTTCATTGGAAATTCCATATTTGAGTGATTCATACCCAGCGACAAAACCTTGATAAGATTGATAGGTGCCAAGACTCATACCATCTATACCGAGCGGATCACCAGTACCTATAGTTTGAAGTGTTTTCGCTACTATACGAAAGGTCTTACCCATCTGATCTTTACGGTAAAATTGGTATTTACCCAAAATAGAGATGTCGCCAATTGTAGAACCACTTTCATTGAGTTGATCAAAACTATAGTTGACATAAGGTATATGTACACCTATCAAGCTATTAGAACTCGGTAGATAATGAACCATAAGAGGTATTGAAGTAACAGTTCCTCGTTCAGTGTTTCTTATCTCGGTCAAGCTTTTGACCAACTTAGTACCTTCACCGAGCATTACAGGCTTATCAGCTGTAATTGGTGGTCCTTGTGCTGACCCTTTTTGTATGTTGATGCCTCCTATAATGAGTAACATCAACAGATATATATTTTTCATATTTCATATTAGTAATTAGATAATGAGTAGGAGACTAAGGACAAGCTCCTACTGTATCAATCTGAAAATATGAAAGTCTATAAACGGAAATTCTGAAACAACACTACAGTATTTTGTTTCAGATCGGGAGGTGGAAGGTAAGCGTAATCAGTATAGCTATGATAGCCACTGATGTAGAGATTTTTTAAAAATATAGAAACATAGGCTTTAAGCCATATGATGTTATCATTGCTGATATCTGTAGAAATCAGCGCTGTAGACTCGATGTCCATATCGAGTAGCACTTCGGTATTGTTACAGCAACCTACGTGATCATCGTTAATGCCACAAGCAGTTTTTAAAGCTTTTGCATGGCAACAAGACTTCACTACCTCAGCACATGTTTTAGCTTTACCAAAAAGATTTATTCGCTTGAGATGTCCTTGACAAAAGTGCATATCCATCGTCAATCCAGAGCTACTGAATAGTATCAGAAATGCCATGAGGAGGCTAAAAGAGCGATATGTTATTGAATTAGACATGCTATAATCCCCATAAAGATATACTCTATATAGTTTGATTTCAGGTTTTTATTAAATGTTTAACTATCAAAATGGATTAGAATAGGCTGGATTTTGTAGGAAAGTTTCGTCCGTTAGTGTTTCTAGAAAATTAATAAGGTCGATTTTATCCTGCTCAGTTAATTGCAGTCCTCCATTATCAGCCACCTGTATCAGAGCTGGATCAATAGTACTAGAGAGCACAATATGCTCATTATAATGATCAATAACTTCTTCTAAGGTTTGGAAACGACCGTCATGCATGTATGGGGCTGTAAGCGTAATATTTCGTAATGTGGGTACTTTAAACTTCGCTCGATCTGATGAAAGGTTGGTAGCTTCTTCTCGACCAAAATCGACAAATTGCTCATCAGTATCCATACCGTTATTCATATATCGGTCATTCTCAAAATTAATGCCTCCATGACAATGGGCACAGTCTGCGCCCGATAATTCTGGAAAAAATGGATTGTACTCTGTTTCAAATAAAATACGTCCACGTTCTTCACTTTCCGTAAGTTCAATACTGCCAGTTTTATACTGATCGAATTTACTATTGGTACTGACGATACTAAGCATAAACTGCTCTAGAGCAATAGCTACGTATTGAGCATTGATGACTTCCGTATCGAAAGCTCTTATAAATTGATCACGATAGACCTTTTGACTAGTAAGTTTATCGATAACATTTTCAAGCGTTTCGTTCATTTCTAAAGGATCTTGAATCGGTAGTAGTGCTTGATCCCGAAGTTGCTCAGATCGGCCATCCCAGAAAAATGCATTACTATTCCATGCCATATTGAAAACAGACATAGCTTGACGATGTCCTGGCAACTGCTCTACACCGATAGAAAATCTGCTGGTATCAGTAAAGGCATTGTTTTGGTCATGACAAGATGCACAGGACTGCGAATTGTCTTTACTCAGCATTTTTTCATAGAATAACATACGTCCTAGTTTGACACCTTCAATAGTAAGATGATTATCACTTGGTAAATTGGGCTCAGGGAAATGTCCAATTTCTAGACTATATGGTGTATTATCATAAACGGCTATTGATTCTGAAGTTTCTTTCGAACAAGAAACTAAGTAGATGAATCCGACACTGAGGATTAATATATTTTTAATTCTGAAAAAATTCATTTTACTAATCTGGTAAGAAAAAATCATTATTTATGAACGAATGGTCGGTTAAGCTCTTTAAGAACGCTTTTAAAGCATCTATTTCGTGAGTATTGAGTGCCAATGGTTGGATCAAAGTGCTTTTATTCGGATGATCATGACCACCTGAATTATAATGCTCCAAAACTTCATCTAATGTTTCTAAAGAGCCATCATGCATATAAGGTGCAGTAAGTTCAATATTCCTCAAGCTTGGCACTTTAAATTTTGCGAGGTCCTCTTCTTTACCCGTTAAGCGAAATCTTCCATTGTCTAAATATTCTTCATACAGCCCCGTATTTTGAAAACTATAGTCGGTAAAGTTAAACCCATCATGACAAGCACTACATTGCGTCCGTTCGCTAAAAAATAACTCTTCTCCAAATTTTGCTCTTTCTGAAAGTTCTTCCCCATTATATAAATATTGATCATAGCTAGAATTACCTGAAATCAGGCTACGCTGAAAGCAAGCAAGTGCTCTCGTTATGACAAAAGGATCAGGCTGTCGATCGTACGCTTCTAAAGAGAGTGTAACGTATTGATCATCGTTAGATATGCGGTCTGCGATATGGAGTATGTTGAAATCGAACTCATCATGTTCTTGAATGGGTACAAGTGCATGCATTTCGAGCGTAGGTACACCGCCTTCTCTAGTAAAGTAAGGGTGATATGCAATATTGACGATACTTGGAGTATTCCGAGTACCAGATCTACCTTCAGTACCTCTACTAAAATCCATATGGTCTCCAAAGGCAAACTCTTGTTTATGACAAGAACCACAGCTTACAGAATAATCGCGAGACATGATAGAATCATAAAATAGCTTTTTACCGAGAAGCCACCTCTCATTACTATATTCATTACCTTCTGGGAATTCGATTGAAGAGAATCCCATTGGTATCACCATTAATTCTGGTTCATTGTCAGGTTTAATTGAAGTTCCCTTTTCACATGACAATAGATAAACGGACAATATGATAAATAGGGTTAAAGTTCTCAATGGACAATGACTGGTCGAGAGCTTATGATATCTCTATTTGAAATTAACTGTAGTATATAATTGCCAGAGGAGAACGATGTAAAGTCTATCGTTTTGAATTCGCCATTATACTTTGTTTCATGAAGGATTGTTCCATTCGATGCGACAATTCTTAGTACTGGTTGCTCTACTTGAATTTTTTCAGTATCTATTTTGACGGTAATAAAATCATGAGTAGGATTTGGAAAAATTTCCAATTTTATCTGGTCGTCTATTTGGTCAATGGTATTGGTTAAAGTAGAATTAGAAAAGACATAATCTCTAAAGTTTTCTAATAGTTGTCTAGCTTGCAAATTATCACTGTGCACGATGAGCCCAGAATTCATTTCAATATCCTGAAGAGCCTTGCTATAATCAGCGTCTAAAATGATATCCAAAGTACCGTTGGATGCACTGACTTCAGCATCCACAACAGTAGTGAAATAATTGATATCTCCTAAGCTATGTATCTGGAATTGCTGATTCAAATTCGTACCACTATAGCCCTCATATGCGACGAATCTATAACCCGCTGTCCATCCCCAGTGCATAGAAGGTGCCTGAGGTGAAAGTGGATGAGTGCCATGATATAATGTTGGGTCGCCATGGTTATTGATGGAATCTACCCCTATATGAAATTGTACTTTTTCAAGGTTTGTAACATCGAAATTTCCAAGACTTACACTCGTGGTTTCTGAAGCATCGACGAGTAGATAGAGATCTTCAATTTGAGTTTCTGTACCATTGTCATGTATCAATGAAATTTCAGAAATGTAATATTCCAACCTATCTGTTTTATACTGATGATTTAGGTTGTTTGTTGAGGTTTTTCCCAGCTCGAAGGCTGCAGTGCCCTGAGTATGCTGGATCGATAATGTAATCTCCGTTTGACCAAAAACGTAGGAATGTAAACTTAAGATGAGAAGAAAAAGAGTAGAGCTGCGCATGACATTAGAGTTAATTGAAATGAATATAGTAATTTTTCAGTTTTGGACTGAGCGATTCATTTCAGAACTAGAAGTTTTTAACGCTAAGAAATCATTCTTCTATTATTGCTTTACTTTGTAAACCTATATTAATATCGAATCTCTATATTTGCGATATGCTTTTAAGAATAGGACTCTAACGTTCCTTAGATCTTGTAATGGGGCCTTAGCTCAGTTGGCTAGAGCGTTTGACTGGCAGTCAAAAGGTCAGGGGTTCGACTCCCCTAGGCTCCACAAGGCTGGGTGTAGAAGTTTATCTGGAACTCCTCATACTCTACTAAATAAAAAACTGGTAAGTTGATTTTTTCTTCTCTCGATTCTGTAATTCTCTTAGGGATACTATACAACTATGGTATATAATTACAAAAAGCCTAGAACGTTAAGTTCTAAGCTTTCTTAAGGATCAATGATTTATTACTACACTACTATTGGATTAAGCGAATGCGTATTTTTTGCTCGTTTGAGTTGATCGATTATCTTTTGATACATGCTTGCTATATCGCCCAAGATATTTTGTAGTCCTACAGGAAGGCCCATTTCACCTTGCGCTTTTTTGACAAAGTCGTATTGACTAAGTTCCGTCTGATAGATGAGTTTTGTCAAGGCAACTTCATCCTTATTCATAGATTCTATTTTGTCATCATACTTTTTTAGTGATACTACCGAGCCAGTAGTAGGTACTTGTTCCATCCCATTCATATTGCCAGGTAGGATGGATATCATCTTTCTCTTGGCAGACATGAGACTTTTGACAAATTTTTGAAACTGATTGTTCTGTTTCTTTAGCTCTGCTAAGGCCTCAAGATCTTGCTCTAATATTATTTTGAGTCTTGGAATTACGGTGGTCGAATTTATAGCGAATGCTTTCATTTATTTTTATTTATGCGGTTAAGTAATGTCGATCGCTACTAATTATTAGCAGGATCAAGTTGTTTGGTTTTAAATTGTTTTGGGATCATAGTTTTTAGAGAATCTCCACCACGTATTCCGAAATCTAATGTTCGGATAGGGAATGGAATCATAATATCCTCTTGGTCAAAAGCTTTTTTCAATCTGACAATTGCTTTAGATCGCTCAATGAGGAAGTCTCGTTGACCATTGGTAGTGATCCAAAATCTTAGTGTAAAATTGATAGAACTATCTCCAAATGATGTGTATACAAGATCCACAGGTTTACTTTCCAATCTAGAATGCATGGCTGAAATCGCTTTTTCTGCTATTCGCCTTACTTTTTCCAGATCGTCACCATAACTAACTCCACATTCTAGATCTATCCTGCGTTCACCAGAGGCGGTATAGTTTTTAAGCGGGTTTTGGATGACATCTTTATTGGGTATAATTACATCTTGTCCTGTAGGTAATTTTAATTTGGTGACTCTGAGATCTATATTTTTTATAGTTCCGAAATAGCCATTGGTTTCGACGAGATCACCAATTTGGTATAAATCCCTTACCGACATAAATACACCTGAAAAAAGATTATTCATAGGGTCTTGGAGTGCTAGACCTACTGCCAAGCCTAAAACACCTGCAGTAGCTAATATTTTATTGATAGTCTCGCCAAGATTCAAAATACTGAGCACTGTAAACAGTACAAAGACACCGAATAGTGCTGCTGATAAATTGGAGATTAGGTTTAATACAGTTTTATTATTTGTGAATCTATTAGCTGTCTTTTTTGCAATGGTACTGACATATTTACTGATGAAAAATCCTGCTACTGCGACCGCAAGGGCAATCAATAAATTAGGTAATTGTAGGATGGCCTCATTAAGCCAGTCTGTCATTTTATCGACTAGATTTCCGTAAGAGCTATTTATTTGTTCGTTTATGGTTTCCATGTGCTTAGAGTATTTTTTGAATATTGGAAAAGTAGTTTAGATGCTAGCCAGAAAACTAAAAGCTCTCTGGCTAGCCCAGCTATAATGTTATTTTAGGTCAGAGGTGCGATCTATGATCTCATCATAAGCCTGATTTTTAGTCTTCAAACTATACTTGGCCATATTGATTTTTCTTTGATTTTCTCTAAGTTTCATTGATAACTCTTCATTCTCTGCTCTGAGATCTTCTATTTTTTTTTGGTTATCTACGAAATCCTTTTGGTAGTCCTCTTGTGTATTGGTAAGATCTTTTACTTTATCTTTTTGATCCTCGATCTGCTCAATATAATATTCGGGTAGATACTCTTCAACAAATTCATAGACAATACCTCTCAACGCTGCAAACTCGCTCGGATGATCTCTATCCGTGATCCAATTATTATATCCAAAAGATGCAAATACATTCATAGTGGTTATTCCTTTTTCAGATTCTCTGACTTTGGCTTTTAAGTCTATTTTTCTATTAGATATAGTGGGAACTACAACTCCTTCAGCTGACAAGAACTCTTTATCAAAAAATAACCATTTTCTATCGTCTAGATCTACGCTATAGTTATCTTCTATCCATTCTGCAAAGTTGTCTTTAACGGTCTCCTTTTTTGGGTCAAGTTTTATTTCTATGGTTTGAACCATTTCACCATCTATGCTGATCATGGCGTCGTGATGTACGAGTGTTTGACTGTTAGAGGTGATAGAGGTAAATAGTAAAAGTATAAAAGTATGTATTAGGGTCTTCATTTATGATGGGTTTAGTTAATCAATACACCCTTCTTACTGGACATATGCGATGACTGTTCGATCAGACCATATCAAATTGTTTGGCGATGACTATCGAACAATTGACTAAAAATGAGATAACATAAGTACTCATCAAATACATAATACAATGAACAGAAACGAACAAATTGCTAGAATAAAGGAAGTTATACAAGAGTCTACTACATGTATGATGATATCTCAGGATACAAATAACAAGATGTCTGCTAGACCCATGGCTAAAGCCAGTTTTGAAGAGAATGCCCTTTGGTTTTTTACTGATCTATCGTCTGGAAAAGTATCAGAGCTAAGAAAAGAACAGGAAGTGTTGCTCAATATTTCGAAGCCTGAAAAAAATACCTATTTGACGATCAGAGCGATGAGTGAATTGGACTTTAGCCTTGCTAAGAAAGAAAAATACTTCAATCCTTTCGTAAGAGCTTGGTTTCCTGATGGTCCAAAATCGGAATCGCTTGTCTTGGTAAAATGCAATATCAAAGAAGTAGAAATATGGGATTCGTCTTTATATAAACTACCTCAACTTTTAAAAATAGGAAAAGCGCTTGTCAAAGGAGAGCAATATGAAAGCTCTAAAGAGGAAAACTATAAAATATCGTTTGCCTAATGCTTACAGGTATAACCATACTGACCTCAGTACTATTTTTATTAACTATTGCACCTACGTTCAACAGCTCGTATTGGCTGTGGAGATCCCAGATCAATCTGAGAATACCTTATTTAATACTTTCAATTTTATTGCTGACACTTGTAGTATTTCTGCTTCCCTATGGGTGGATTCAACTTCTTTTGTTAGCTGTAAACATATGTGTTATAAGGGTATGCTATAAAAGTATTGCTGCATTCATGCCTTGGGCAAATGTAACAATAGCTACCGCTGATAAAGATTCTAAACATCTTATACGCTGCATAGTCCACAATGTCTATCAAGACAATACGGATTACCAAAGTACGGTTGAGCTCATAAGTTCTTCAGATGCTGACGTAGTTTTATTACTAGAGACAAATATCGAGTGGGGTAAGCGTCTTGAGGTCCTTCGAGAGGCTTATCCTTACGTCATCAAAGAACTGAGAGAGAATACTTATGGTCTTATCATGATGAGTAAGTATAAGTATGAGCATGCAGAAATTAAGCACCGGATTAAAAATCATGTTCCCTCTATTCATGCCACTATTAAGATGGACGAGCAGCTTATTCATATCATTGGTGTTCATCCAGAGCCGCCAATCGCTGGACATGCCACTTCTGCTAAGCCAAAAGATCTAGAATTGCTCTCTGCAGCGTATTCTATCGAAAACCTGCCAGCTTTTGAAAAAGTAATCCTTGCTGGTGATCTCAATGATGTTGCATGGAGTAAAACGAGTAAAGCATTTAAACGTATATCAGGTCTAAGGGATCCTCGTCAGGGAAGGGGATTTTATGCTACTTTTCCAGCATGGTCACCTTTCAGAATACCATTAGATCATGTTTTTTGTAGTCCACAATTTAAACTCAAAAACTTGAAAGTTATGAGAAATACAGGATCTGATCATTTACCTATTTACTTTTCCCTCGCCTGGTAGCTATTTAATCTTTAAAAAAAATTCTGTAGTTTACACTCCCTTAAAATTAACATCAGTTTTTGTCTTTATAAGTCTATTTTTAGCATACTATTGATGCTATTAGATGTCATTAAGAATGATGTTTAAAATTAGTCCGAAATGAAGGCGAATAACTCAGATGTAGACATAGCCTAAACCTTACAATTCATATCAGTATTCCCAAGATAAGATGCTCTCTTATCTATATCATTTATGAGGTATGTAAAGAGGTTATTGATATTACATAGTTAGTGGTAATGGATTGAAATGAAAGAACTAATCGAATATATAGAAAAAAGTACTGCTTTATCGGAAGATCTTATTAACGATCTAAAAGCAATTGCAATTGAAAAAAATGTAGGAAAGGGAGAAGTCATACTTCAAAAAAATACGAGTAGAAAGCTCCAAATTTTTGTATCAAGTGGATGTATAAGGGCTTTTTACATAGCTGAAAACGGCAAAGATCATACCTTACAATTTGCTACTAAAAACTGGTGGATTAGCGATTACATGACCTTGTTCAATAATCAAAAGTCTATACTCAGTATTGAAAGTCTTTCGCACTCTAAACTTGTAATAATTGAGCAATCACAACTTGAAGGACTTTATTACAAATTTCCTGAGTTTGGATTAATCAATCGTACGAATCTTCAAAATAGAATTGCCGCACTTCAAAAAAGAATCTTTGGACTTTTAACTCTAAATGCAAAAGAGAAATATGAGAAATTTATTGAGGATTATGAAGTATTCGAAAAAGTAATCCCCAATTATCAAATCGCCTCATTTTTAGGAATTACCCCAGAAAGTTTAAGCCGAGTCAGAAAGGAAATCTCAAATTCATAATTTCTTACCATAGATCAATTTTTAAGACCCTCTGAATACTGACCTTTGTACTCAAAATCAGTACAATGGATTATATACAGTTACTAAAGAAGAGATATGCTACTAAAGCAATGAACGGCAAAGTAGTATCTCAAGAGAAAATTGATAACATTTTAGAGGCGATAAGATTGGCTCCCACATCAAGTGGTTTGCAACCTTTTGAAGTGTTTGTCATAACAGATAAAGAGGTGAAATCGAAAATTAGAGAGATCGCATGGAATCAATCTCAGGTCACAGATTGTTCACATCTATTAGTTTTTGCAGCATGGGATCACTATACCGCAGATAGGATAAATCATATGTTTGATCTAACCAATGAAATCAGGGGATTTAAAAATGAGGGTTGGGAAAATTATCGTCAACAGCTATTATCTAATTATCCACAAAAAGATCCTCAACAAAATTTCGAACATGCAGCTCGTCAAACATACATTGCATTTATGTCAGCAATTGTGCAGGCCGCAGCAGAAGGTCTTGATAGTACACCTATGGAGGGATTTGATTCCAATGCATTAGACGGGATATTGAATTTAGAAGAAAAGGGTCTTAAAAGCACTTTACTTTTACCCATAGGGTATAGAGATGCGGGTAATGATTGGTTAGTAAATCTTGTAAAAGTTAGGAAACCTATTGAAGAATTAGTGAATTACATTTAAAACAAAAGTAATGTTAAAAAAACTATTTGGTATAGCACCAAAACTAGAATCAGATGGATCTTACAGTCCCTCTAAATTGGCACTAAAAATAGGAGTGTCTGATAAAACAGATTTTGAAAATATCTCGTACCAGAAATACAAAGGACCGAAATCTAAGATCTTGGTAATCTGCACAGAAGAAAAGAATTTAAAAATGAAAAATGGTAAGTACTTTTCTACTGGAAACCATCCAGTTGAATCCTTATTGCCAATGCTTCATTTAAAAAATGCAGGCTTCGAATTTGAAATTGCAACGCCAACTGGAAAACCAGCAATTTTTGAAATGTGGGCTTTCCCTAAGAAAGACGAACAGGTTAAAGCTATTTATGATCAACTTAAATCGAATTTTGAAAAACCTCTTAGCCTTTCAGATTTCATAAACAATTCTTTTGACCAATCGGAAAGCTATGCAGCCATATTTATTCCTGGAGGTCATGGAGCCATGATTGGAATTCCTGAAGACAAGAATATCGATACAATACTTAGGTGGGCACATGAAAATAACTTATTTACTATAAGTCTATGCCACGGACCCGGAGCATTCCTTGCAACAACTTTAGATAATAAAGAATTTCTATACAAGGGGTATAACTTAGCTGTTTTTCCTGATTCAGTGGATAATCAAACACCAATGATGGGCTATCTGCCAGGCAAAATGCCTTATGGATTAAGTGAACGACTAAAATCCCTTGGGGCAAACTTAATGAATACAAAGATGGACAAAACCGTTTGTGTTGACAGAAAATTAATTACTGGATCAAGCCCTTTAGCATCTAATGAATTAGGAAAACTAGCAGCTGAAACTCTATTGAAAGAGTTAAAGTAAAAAATAGAATGAAATGTAGAATGCTATGAAATTAAACGATGAAATAATCAAAAAGGGATTTATTATTGCCGGCATAATGAATATTACAGGCCTTTAATTTTTTCTAGATTTCTAACTAATGAAACAATACCAGAAATAGACCCTAATGTGATGTCTGATTTTGGACTAGTTCAGATAGCTGTATGGGGATTAATTTATATAACAATGTCACAGAAATATGAACAATTGAAATGGCTTATAGGTGTATTTGTATTAGAGAAACTTATCTATTCTGTTAATTGGACTAGTTGGATAATGAAAAACAGTCTTTCGTCCGTTTTTGAGAAGGATACAATGGCAGGAATTTTCTACACAATATATGGAATCAACGATTGGTTTTTCTTTATGTTTTTTTCAGTGGTCTTCTTCAAACTATTAAAACCGACTAACAACTAATCACAAAAGTAAGTCCTTTAGCTTCAAATGAATTTATCGCAAAGACTAAACCACTAATACCAAAGAAGCTTATTGACAAAAAAGGCGATTAGGACTAAAAACCAAGCGCCATTTTTATTGGGAAAAGATAATTGTCGATAAATTTTAAAAGAATAAACATCACCACTAAAAATAGATAAGACTGAATATTGCCAGCGGCCTTACTCCGCATATCATAATTCCGATATCAAATAACAAATCTTAAGTGATATTAAATGCAACTTTTTCAAATCTGATATCATATACTGTGCTGTTGAAAAAAAAAGCCGTAATTCTGGTGTTTAAGATTACGACTTTTGGCATGTATCGAATATTATTATACACTAGCTACCTGCTCTAGTTTAACTTTTTGATCGTAGTTTTTAATCTCAACAATATCAGCTGGCATACCTACCTCCTTACTTGTTAAAGCTTTGATGACTGATGCTTGAGCTCGTGATTTGATCTCCAAACTGGAGTGTTTTTTATCAAATGTATCAATCCAATAGTGGACTTCAATATCTATGGTGCTTGTATTCAGATTTTTGACATGAGTTCGGGGTAGCTTATGTTCTGTCAGTATTCCAGGTATTGATTGAATAGTACTGAGTATTATGCTACGTACTACTTCTATATCTTCTCCATAATCAACACCTACCGTAAAACTACCACGCATAAATCCGTCTATGGTATAATTATAAAGCGGATTTTTAATGATCTGACCATTAGGCACATATACATCTTTTCCATCAAAGGTCTTGATATGCGTATCACGCAGGCTCATTTGCGTGATAGTACCTTCTACACTGCCTGTCATGACAGTATCACCTAATCTAAAGGGACGATCGAAAGCCATGATGATTCCGGCTAAGAAGTTTTCACCAATATCTTTAAGTGCAAATCCTATCACGAAAGCCGAGATACCTGCAGCCCCAAGTATTGATCCTGCTACATTACCCAATCCGATAATGCTTAAAAAGACCAGAGTCACGACTATGCCCACTATAATGTTAGATATACTATTGACAAATGAGATGAGCAATTTATCATCAGCACGTTCTCTTAGAAAGCTGATCGTTTTTCGTTTGACCCACTTCATGAGTGAATATAAAACGAAGGAGACGATTATTGCTAATAGAAGTTTAGGTAGTAAAGCGATGATATCATTGTAATATCCTTTCAGGTTATCGATGAGGTCTTGAATCATAAATGTCTATTTAGTTGAAATAAAAAATGCCCATGTTGGGCATATGTAAAATAAGAAAAAAAGACCCACATGATCTCTCATGCGGGACTCTAACCATAATCTAGGCTACTACAGCCTCTACTATATTTTTATGGGCCTTGAGGCCTTCAATTTCTTCTTTAATTTTTGTTCGTTGCTCCAATATGGTTGAAGCAATATTTTCAGGAAGTTTGACTTCGTTGATCACTTTATCATAATCTTCTATCAAGACATTAGATCCTCGCTCGATTTCATCGATGACATCCGTTATATCGTCATCAATAGCATTGAGTTTAATATCTATAAATATTCGGTGTAGAGAACCTAGAAAGCTTGTTTTCACTTCAGGGTTACCACCTAATGCTTTTGAATGCATTTCAAGAGCTCTATGATATTGATGTCGTTCATTAGCGTATTTTTCTAGCCAATTTTTGAATTCTATGTTACTGGTAGCTTTGGATATTTCTAAATAGCCTTTCTCGGCATCTTGTAATCGTATGATTAAATCTTGAAGAGAACTTTTTATTTGATCGATATTCATCTTTATGGTTTAGAGTTAAATAATTTATGTTTCGCTTATCCTACTCTACGGATCAAAAAGATGTTCGATATGCTATGTATTTTTTCTACTCCTCTTCATTATTGGAAAATGATTGTATGAAAGACCAATTAGTATTTAAGTAAAACTTGATCAGACTCATCATATCTCGCCAAGCTTTGTGATATGGCAGAGGAGTATTTACAGAAGTAGTCCTCAACTCCTGAAACTGTTGATATCCTTCATGTATTTTGGTGAGTTCATTAGTGTAGACAATAAATTCAGTTAGATAGCCCGCAATATAATCTTTGATAATCCCTCTTTGATTGTTTTCATTTGCCTTAGATAAGCTGCTTTCAGTGTAAGTAGATTGCAACATGACTTCTGGCTCGATATCGAAATATGTACATACTTTAAGAAAAGTAGTCGCTTTGGGTTCGACGATACCTGATTCGTAAGATGTTATATTATTACGTTTTAGTCCGAGCTCTGTAGCTAGTTTGGCTTGGCTAATACCTTTCACCCTGCGTAGATAGCGGAGATTTTTGCCAAAAGAAGTTGGAAGAGGTATGTTTTTAGTCTTAATCTGCATATTTAAAGCATATCTAAGTTAATATTATGTACAAGGTAATAAAATCGTGCAAATAGATTACATTTGGGAATAAAATATCTCTATTATGCAAAAGGAGTCCAGCATTTTAGCGCATAATATTCGCTATTATCGGAAAAGACTGGGATGGAGTCAGGATGAATTAGCGAATAAACTTGGCATAAAACGAAGTAATATCACAGCGTATGAAACCAAGAATGTAGAACCCAGACTTAGAGTTTTATTGAATATGTCCAAACTATTCAGCATCCGACTACGAGACTTAATATTATTGAAGTTCAAAGATGGTGTCGAGCACGATCCCCATACCTTAGCAGAGATTAAGAATCCACTTGAACCATTAGGTTCAATAGAATCTAGTGATCCAGAGGTGTTCCAGTTTATTGAGGATACCATGAAAGTGCAGAAAATAGCCGAAGGGTTTAAGTCCGTGCATAAACTCCGTAAAGCGAGAGGAGATGCCGATGATGATCTCAAATACGAGATTGATGAATTAATGATCCTACTGGAGAGAGGATTAGGTTATAACGAGACTATGGTAAAGGCAGTCAATAATGTGAAAAATAAGGAAATGTGAATAAAAAGTAAATTAAATGTGCAAAAAACGAACATTTAGTGTTTGTGTTAAGTTATTATAGTGTATTATCTAACCAAAATACCTACTATGACAAATTCTAAATTTTCCAAATATTTCAAGAAGCATAAACCAGCGTTGATCAATTTCGCCAGAAAATTGACTAAAAATGATGTTGAAGCTCAAGATCTTGTGCAAGAAACTGCAATAAAAGCTTTTCGAGGGATGCATAATTTTCGTGAAGACTCGAGTTTCAAAAGTTGGTCTTTTACCATATTGAAAAATACATTTATAACTCGATATAATAAAAGAAAGAAACGTGCAGTCGTCAATGCTCCAATAGAGGATTTTACTTTCGCTCTTCAAAATGCTTACACTACGAGAAATGATGCTGTATCAAGCATTAGGGTAAATGAAATCAAAGAAAATATCGAAGATCTTAGTCTAAAAAGCAAAATGCCTCTCATCATGCATATCAAGGGGTTTAAGTACAACGAGATATCTCAGAAATTAAATATTCCCATAGGTACGGTGAAAAGCAGAATTAATTTTGCAAGAAAGAAACTCAAAGAGGTGTTGCAAAGTGAAGAATTAAAAGTTGCATAATCCATGAGCAATATAGATTCTAATTTAAGAGCATGTTATATTAATTGTACTCTTAAAAAATCTCCTAACCCTTCCCACACGGAAGGGTTAATGCGTTTATCCCTAGATATACTTGACCGTCTTAGTATTTATAATGAATACTTTCGGCTTGTAGATTATAATATTCCTGCAGGAGTATATCCTGATATGACTGAGCATGGCTATCAAACAGATGGTTTCAGTAAGATTAAAAGGAGTATACTCGATGCTGATATTCTAGTTATCGGGTCACCAATATGGTTGGGTGAGAAAAGCTCAGAATGTGTCAAACTGATAGAGAGACTTTACGGTCTATCTGGTATGACCAACGCTCAAGGCCAATATTTATATTACGGTAAGGTAGGAGGATGTATCATCACGGGTAATGAAGACGGTGCAAAGCATGTCGCCATGTCAACACTGTATGCATTACAGCATATAGGATATACGATACCTCCTCAAGCAGATGCCGCCTGGCTAGGCGAGGTAGGTCCAGGTCCTTCATATTTAGATGAAGAAAGTGAGGCGCAGGATAATGATTTTACTAATCGTAACATAACCTTTATGACTTACAACCTTCTACATATGGCAGGATTGCTGAAATCAAATAATGGAATACCGAACATTGGGAATAATGCTAAGTCATGGAATAATGGTGAACGATGGGCTTTTCGTAAAATGAAGTAACATCATTACGTTTAATGATTTAATCCTCCTTGTTATCATTATTTTCTTTGCTAGAAAAGACAATTTCTGCTAATAAATCCATTTGATATTCTTCCAATAGTACTTTCATCACAGCCACAATAGGAATGGTTAACATCACTCCTGCTATACCCCATACTTGGGATAGTAATAGCATTGATATAATGATGATAAAGGGGTTTAGTCCGACCTTATCTCCAACGATTTTTGGTGTAATAAAATTTCCTTCTATCTGCTGAATGATTAAATAACCAAATAGGATTATTAAGAATTCGGATACCGATCCATTTTGCATCAGACTATATCCTAATGGGAGCATGATGCCTATGGCTGATCCAATAAAGGGGATTATCGTCAATAGACCTATGATTACTGACCAAAGTAAAGCATGATCTAATCCAACCATTAGGAATAAAACGTATGTACATATGCTGATGATGAGCATCACCAGACCAGTACCGAATACATAAGATCTCAATACAGTAGGTATCCTAGAGATGACCTCTTTGATCCTTTTTCGTTCTACACGATTAGAGTCTTCAAGGATCTTACGTTTAGCATTAGTATAATAGGCTGATAAGAAGTATGAAAATAGAATGGCTAAACCCGCATTGGTGATAAAGCTTACACTATCAACGATTACAAAAGTCATTAACTCTTGGACTTTTGAAGCACCAGAGGCTAAGATTTCTTTAATATTACTCATATCGATGTACTGACTCCATTGAGAAGTTTCGATCGTCTTTCGATAATCAGCTACTGTGTTGCTGACATCTACCATCTCAAGAGATTGATCTTCGACCAAGCTTACTACTGAGAGTGAAATTAGTGTAAGAGGAATACCAAAAATGATCAAGAGTAAAATGGTGACCATAAGGTATGCGAGGATGTGAATCTTCACAAACTTTTGTATCCAAAGAATCACGGGATTGATCAAGATAGCCAATAATGCTCCGAAGCATAACGGTATTAAGGCAAATTTGAGATAAAACATAGCCACAACAATCAAAATCGATGTGGCTATAAAGTAATATGCATTTTTTAAGTTGGTTGTCATGATCTTACATGATTGTAGGGTTAAATTTTTTGCTTTTCCAGGCATCTAGCATCCACGTATTTTTCTCGACTTCGCCTAGGAATCCAGCTACTAGATCGATGGTACCTTCATCATTTACTTCACCAGCTAGCTTAAGCACTTTTCTCATATTTTTGATGAGTTGCTGATGGTTATTGATCAAGGTTGTGATCATGAGTTCATCGCTCATTTCGTCTCTAGCTTCATCTACTGTACTGTGAGTCAGGTAATCACTCATAGAGCCTAAGGGTTTAAAGCGTAAGGTTAAAATTCGCTCTGCCACTTCATCGATATTTGACTTGGCATTATTGTAGAGATTTTCAAATAGTTCATGTAGTTGAAAGAAATTATCACCTTTTATGTGCCAGTGAAAACTTCTGAGGTTTTGATAGTATACAGTATATGAGGAGAGTAGTACATTCAATGATTGTGCTACGGTCTTTAGTTTTTTGTTAGGTAATCCTAAATAATTCATTTGGTTAAAGTCTTTTTAGTTAAAAAAATAATGTTTACAAAATAAGGGTCGGTCTGTTAGTCTTAAGTATGAGCTCATTGGTACTGACGGACATTAGTCTTCCAAAAAAGTCTGTTTCAAAACCGACAAAGGCGATCCAATCAGACTGAAGTTTGGGAAGGTAATCTGCAAAGAATCCTCCGTCAAGCTCATTATCTAAAATTTTGATAGTACCATCTAGGTCATCCATGTTCATGTCCATATTGGATAATGCTTTTCGTATAGAAAGTGCATGATCTTCAGATCCTTCAAAGACATAATTAATATGAAAACCCAGGCGGTTCTTAATCTCGAATAGTTTTTTGGTTATCGATTGGTCTATACCTCGTATGAAGCAAGTCAATGATTTTGGCTTTTTATACTTCAATCCTTGAGGTACATTGAGACAAGGAGATTCCGTCAGTTTAGATAGCTCCGTTTCTCGCGTTCCGAAAAATTGATTGGTAAAGCTGTCCGTACTATTTAGTGATTGTATCCAAAGAAGAGTATCTGTTTGATCTTCGATATCTTCGACATGAGAGAGTATTTCACCGTAGTTTATTTTATAATCTACTTTACTGTAGCTTTGTTTTATCGTTTCCATATGACGCTTCATATGCTCTTCTACATGATTGTTTACTTTTTCTTGGAGCACATTTCCTACTGGCATACTGGATATTGGATCGCTGTAAGAGTGACTTGCCATAGGTGCAAGATGCATGGCGGGTACTCTTGTACGTAATGTTACAGCTGCCTTCAATTCTTGAGCAAGTTGAGCAACATATTGCAGATAGGATTTAGGGGTTTGTTCATGGTTTGATATTATAGATTGTATATTCATGATTTGATTATTTTAAAGATTGAGGATTTACAACGTCAAGAATTCCCTTTTCGAAATCACTCTTCAATTGTTCCGTTTTTATTCTTGATTTGGCATTGGAGTTTACATATCTGATGCTAGTCCATTTGCTGTCTACATGGAGTATTTTTATTCTTGGTGTCATATCTGATTTAATTTATGTGATTGTGAAATTTTCATTTCTTGTATTGTTTTCAAGAATCGCTTTCGATGTTTAGGTAACAGTCTCATTAATATATTGCGTCTCGAAGCACTTATAGTTGTATCAGTTCTTTTGATCTTCTGTTTCTTAAATTTCATAAGCAGTTTATCATCTTACTATAGTGATATCATAAATGTTCGATCCACGGTGATGCAGAGGATTTCTGAAATATTTTTTGAGTTGCCTATCGAACAGTTCAGTTCTTGAAGGAGTAAGAAAAGTGATAAACACATTTACTTAACCCATAATCACATTAATGAAATCACAAGGAAAATTAATCGCTGGAATGATATTAGGTGCTGCAGCAGCGACAGCCACCACTCTTTATTTAAAATCAGAAAAAGGACAGAAATTTTTGTCTAAGGCAGAAGCCGTAGGTAAAGATTTGAAAGATTCTAGTCTCGAAATAATCAATGAAGAGATCGATAAATTCAAATCAAGGTCTTCGGAGCTTAAGACACAGGCCGCTCAAGTAATAGATCAAATTACCAGTCAGGTCGAAGATGTAAAAGCGAAAGCGAAGGCTCAATTAAACTAAAATAAGATATAGCGATGCCTGAATTCCTGAAAACATATCTTCAAGCATTTGCTGGTCAGATAAGCAAAAAAATCATTGCCATGGCGGTAATGATTTTTTTGATTCTGCTATCAGTAATTATGATTTACATCGGTATAAATGCATTAGTTGTATTGTTCTTTCAATTTGCTGGTCTTAACGTATATAGCATCGTAGGAATATTTCTTCTGTTGCACATTATTCTAATATCCATTTTTACATGGGGCATAAAAAGAGCTATGAGTTCTTGGAGTATGAAAATCAAACCAGAAGAGCAGCATCAAGTTGAGAAAAATACTGAATACGATGCTGATCAATTGATTACAGATAGCACAGAGATTTTTTATCAGATTACCCAAAATTTAGATTCACCCGATCTAATGATTAAAAACATAATGAAAATGAAAAATATTTTTTTCGCCTACATACAAGCCACTATAGTCAAAATAATCAAGCGCTTTTATGAAAAAAGAAAAGTCAGTTCTAATTAGAATTGACTTTTGTTTTAAAGGGTTGTTCAGCATATATCTATGTAGATAAAAGTCGAGTTAAGGTGTTTTGGTGAATGGAGTGATCATTTTCAAGATGGAAATGTAATGGTTGTCTAATTGGCCAATCTCCTACTAAGACCTTTTTATCTCAAATAGTTAGAATAAACCAAAAGACAACGTATTATTTTGTTTCCTTTTCCTCTTTGATTTTGACACGTAGAAAAAAACTCAATGCTGCAATTACTGCACCAAGCCCTATTCCATAACCTAATAGATCAGAATTGCCGTCCCATGTGACTATTCTACCTGTAAATGAGATCCCAATCACGAGCACAACTACTTTGATCAACATTGCTTTTAATTCATCTATATTTCTAATCTGAAGCCAATCGGGGAGATTATTTATTTTATGGATGAATAACTCATAGAGTCCCAGACCTATCATAAAGAATACAACTCCAAGTAGCACAGAATCAATCGCTTTGAGTGCTTTTAGAATAACTTCTCCATCCTCTGGTTTATGGAACAGAACCAAATCTATGACTTTGAAAATACTATAAAATGAGTATATAAAAACGGTGAGTGAAAGTAAAACCACCCCTAATACCGCCAAGAAAACAGCGATTTTAAGTAAATATCCTAGTGAGTTATGTAATGACATTTTTTGGTGTTTTTAGAAAAGTCCGTTGAGATTATAATTATAGGTGATGCTCATAAACAGCTATTGACTTTCATATCAACTCATGCTGTACTTCCTACAAGATTTTATTTAATGTAAACGGTTTTGACATTCACAAACTCTCGCATCCCTTCTGTAGATAATTCCCTTCCATAACCACTGATACCAATACCGCCAAAGGGTAGTCTAGGGTCGCTTTTTACATATTGATTGACAAAGCAACTTCCTGCGTTCAGCTTGTATCTAGCGATGTGTTCTCCTTTTTCTAGGTCTTGGGTAAAGATCCCAGCTCCGAGACCAAAGGCAGTGTCATTGGCTATTCGGATGGCGTCATCTTCGTCTGAAGCTTTTATCAAACTTGCCACTGGTCCAAAGATTTCATCATCATATCCTGGCATACCTGGCAATATATTTTCAAGGACAGTTGGCACATAATAAGCACCTTCCATATCAGGAATCTTTCCACCTAATCTTAGCTCAGCTCCAAGATGTAAACATTTCATCACTTGATCATGTACCTCATCTCTTAAATCTACTCTTGCTAGTGGCCCGAGATCGACATTGGTCTTAGGGTCACCTACCATGAGATCGCCCATTTTATCAATAAACGATTGAGAAAAGTAATCATAGATATCTTGATGTATGATAAATCGTTTGGCACCTATACAACTCTGGCCAGCATTCAATATTCGAGAACTTACACATTGAGATACGGCTAGTTCGATATCAGCGTCAGGTAATATGATATAAGGATCAGATCCACCTAGTTCTAGTACCGTTTTTTTAATGTATTTACCAGCTAGACTGGCTACAGATGAGCCTGCAGGACCGCTGCCCGTCAGACTTACTCCTTGGATATAGCGATGCGATATGATTTCTTCTATTCGGTCTGAGGGCAGTACAACGCTTCTAAGAGAATCAGGCGGTAGTCCAATACTTGAAAACAAATCCTCAATGGCCATAGAACAGCCTGTTACGTTGCTAGCATGCTTAAGTATCAAAGCATTTCCTGCAAGTATATTGGGTACTGCAACTCTAAATACTTGCCAAAAAGGAAAATTCCATGGCATTATCATAAGTATACTACCCAGTGGTCGATAGCTTACATAACTCTTTAGAGCATCAGTCTCGATATGTTTATCTTCCAAAAGGCTAGGCGCCTGCTCATTATAGTATTGGCAAAGCCATATACATTTTTCGATCTCCTGAGTAGCTTGATGTAAGGTTTTTCCCATCTCTAGAGTCATGAGCTCTGCAAGTTTAGGTTTTGCATCGTTTAGTTTTTCGGCTAGGCTAGTGATGCATGCAATACGACTCTCCAAAGTACTATTGCTCAATGTGCAGTAAGCAGCATGATTTGCCTTGATTATACTATGTATATCCTCTTTACTATGAGGTGTATATGTTTTAATTTTCTGATTATTGACGGGGTTTATACTTGATATCATTAGCGTTAAATTTTTATCGTGATGCCTCATTTATCATACCTCAGTTTGACCTGATTGTTCTAATATATCTAGGATAAAATAAAAAAAAGCTAAACGGTAAAACCGGATAGCTTTTTGCTATATAACCTTGTTTAAAATGGTTACAAGGAGTATGTAACATGAGATTGTAATTGCTTATTGGGATGGCATTTATGATTAAAATGAGATTGCTGTGGTCAGTTGAAAATTGAAATTCTTCAGATTTTGAGATTCTTCTACAACATCTCCAAAGGTCCGATCTTCGTCAAAATCTATATAACCTTTACTTACCCTAGCATCTATGGCAACATGGTCAGTACATCGGAATCCTACACCGACTACACCACCGACGTCCAAGCGATTATAGTTGGATTCATCATTATCATTAACTACATCTGATCCGTTAAGTGCAGAATATCTTACTTGGCTGTTCATCAGATAGCTAAATTGAGGTCCAGCATAGATGTAAAACGGTTCAAGAAGGTTCAGATGCATAGTTAGAGGTAATTCGAGATAATTGCTTTCTACCTCTACATCAAAAAGCGAACTCTCATAGCTGCTACCTTTCTGCGTATATAGAAGCTCAGCTTGAAATCCAATAAGATCGTAATCGTACCTCGAGAATACACCGATAGTGAATCCATTTCTGGCGTTGACATCTTCGATTTGTCCGTCAGATGATGATAGATTAGAAAGTGACCATCCACCTTTCACACCTACGTTTTGTGAAAAGGCAACAGTAGTACCGAATAGTATGATTAAAGTATTTAGTAAATGTTTCATTATAATTTTTTGTGATTATTGGAAAAGGCGCAGTTTGGTCCGCGCCTTTAGATTTTAATTGAAGGAGTTTATATTATCCAAAAATTACTTTGGCGCCGTCTATTTTTGATGCTATGTCATCATTACTTTTGATATAGCTATAGTTGTTGTTGAAGGATCTGTTCGGTTTATCGCCGATTATATAGTGTTTTACAGTAAGATCTGGAGCTTTGATAACTACCTGATCCGAGACTCTTATGCTTTTATCTCCTAACGATTCTTCCGTAGTTTCTAAACTTGAAACCACAATCAGTCGATCACCTTTTGCATATATTTTATCTATTTCTAGTGACTTATTTTGATTAGAGATTTCAGCCTCCACCATAATTGTTTGTTCATAAAGTTTAGTTTTTTCATCAGGCCATGAAGTTTCTATATAAGGTACTTCCACAGTCTTTTCTTCCATGACTACTTCTACTGTAGGGACTGTTATTGTCTTCGTTTTAGTACCGACGTTGACATCCATCCAGTCCACATCGAATTCAGGCAAAGTACCAGCTTCTGCTGATATATCCACGTCTGGTAATTCACCTTCTTTCGTTTGTTGTACATCACATGATGTTATTCCTATGGCTAATAAGAATATAGGAAGTATATTTTTAAAATATTTCATAATTGATTTTGATTTAGAGTTAAAAAAAAGGTTAGAGTATAAAATGATTTCTAGACTCTACTCACAATTCGTTTGATTAGAGAAAGTACAAAGAGTACAATGGCAACAAAAAATATAATTTTAGCTATTCCTGCTGCTGCACCGGCTATTCCTCCGAAACCTAAAATTGCTGCGATAAATGCGATTACTAAAAAAGTGATTATCCATCTTAACATGTTGTATAGTTTTTAAGTGTCATGACTGACGTTTATAAATAATTGATTTCTATGTTAGGGTTTGAAGTTCTAATCTTCAATATGATTCTACTGAATCTAGGGTTTTATAGTACTAGGAGTAAGACTATCTTTCAGTGTGATGAGGGTATCATTTTTGGAAATTTGGATACCGTCTTGCTCCGTAATTATCTGTTCTGATATAGTTTGGTTATCTACAGGTATACCATTAGAAGAATACTTGGGTAAATTAATAATGATAACTATAGCTACGATCAAAACAGAGATAATCGTAATCCTTGATTTGAGCGGAGTTTTCATTAGTATGTATTATTTACAATTTCATTTAATTCCCTAATTGGGGACTGATGATCATTCAGTTTTTCGCGACGCTTTTTGACTTGTCGTTTAAGACTTTTATATGCTTTTCCAAAAGCAGTCATAGCTTGTGGATCGGTATCTTGGACGAATATATCTTCTCCAGGTACTCTTACACGTATTTGTACTGAGATGTCATTAGGAGTATTTCCATCATCTTCTTTGAAAAAGACATTACTTTGAGTAATCCTTTTTTCATATTTCCCCAAGTTGTCCATGAATTGTTTTATGTGTTTACGATTTTCTGGGCTTAAATTAAAGGGACATTCTATGGTAGTTGTCATTTTGATTAGTATTTGATTATAAAAAGGGTTGAAGTTGATATCTCGGATCCCATTAATACTTGCTGATATACTTTCGGGCTGCCTCGTAGATAGAGTCAGCTTGCTTCAGTTCTTCTTTTAAGTTTTGATTAATTGGATCAGTTTTGAGATGATTTATTTGCTCCGAAAGCCGATCCCTGTGTATGTCTATCTGCTCCCAAAAGGCATCATTGATCTCTTCGGTGACTCTGTAGCCTCTACCTTTTGTAGTGATCATTTCATCTAGTCTATCAAGCAAGACTCTATATTTAGTAATTGATTCTTGAGCTTGTACATTTGCATTTTGAGATATTATTTGTTCCATTGTATTTTCATTTGATTACACTCATCTTAGTACTCCATTAGTTATTTTGTTCGATACGATATACTTTCTAATAAGAAATAAATATGCTTATCGTTAATAGAGTATGACAAAATTGAAGTGGTTCGTGATTTTAGTCTTAGCGCTGATATTTCGAATCTATGCATTTCGGGATGATAACATAAAATTGGCTTTGTTGTCAGAGTTAAAACAACAGTATAAAACTGAGAAAGGGCAAAACTTCAATAGATTAGATTGCTCTTCTTTTGCTCGACAATTATATAAAAAAGTGGGTATCGATCTGCCTAGAGATTCAAGATCTCAGTATATGTATACAAAGCATATTACCAGTAAAGATGTAGAACCGGGATGCCTCATATTCTTCAAGGGCTCAAATAAAAATGATAATCGTATAGGTCATGTAGGTGTTGTGTCTAGAATGATGAGTGATACGATATTTTTTATTCACATGACTCAAACGAGAGGTTTGGTGGAAGATCATCAATATCAAAAATACTATGCAGATAGACTAGTAGGGTATAGTGATCCATTTGAGGAGGGTAATTAACTGATCCGCCCCCAGTCTTTTATACGATTTCGCATTCCCATGACTGCCCTTTTTAATGGTAGATTGGCATCTTTCATTAAGTTGGGGTCGTCCTCTATAACTTGCTCGGCGTAATGTCTTGCGACTTTGATGATTTCATTGTCTTGTACAAGATTGAGTAGCTTAAAATCCATGATGCCGCTTTGCTGAAGGCCTTCAATATTCCCAGGTCCACGTAACCGCATATCAGCTTCTGCGATTTTGAAACCATCATTGGTTTCCACCATGGTTTTGATCCGTTCTTTACCTTCTTTTGATACCTTATAGCTTGACATCAATATGCAATAGCTTTGCTCTGCTCCACGACCTACGCGACCGCGTAGTTGGTGTAGTTGTGATAGTCCAAATCGCTCTGTATTTTCGATAATCATGACCGAAGCATTGGGGACATTGACACCCACTTCAATGACTGTTGTAGCGACCATGATCTGTGTTTTGCCCTCCACGAATCTTTGCATTTCGGCATCCTTATCAGCAGCTTTCATACGTCCATGTACAACGCTGATCTGATAGTTTGGCTTAGGAAAATATTGTAATAATTGCTCATAGCCATCATTGAGATTTTGGAGGTCTAGGTTTGCCGATTCTTCGATTAGTGGAAATACCACATAGATCTGACGACCCTTGCCGATCTCATGATGCATAAAACTGATAATCTTAGATCGATGGCTCTCCGTGCGATGGATGGTTTTGATTTCTTTTCTACCGGGTGGTAGTTCATCTATGACGGATACGTCGAGATCACCATATACGGTCATCGCCAGAGTTCGAGGTATTGGAGTAGCAGTCATGACTAAGATATGGGGAGCGATATCATTGTTTTTGGTCCATAGCCTAGATCGTTGCTTGACACCAAATCGATGTTGCTCATCTATGATGGCAAGACCTAGATTTTTGAACTGTACGGGATCTTCGATAAGCGCATGAGTACCGATCAATATGGATATTTCTCCCGCTGCGAGATCTTCTAATATCAGTTTACGTTTTTTACCTTTTACACTTCCTGATAAAAACTCTACTCGGATATCCATATGCTCTAAAGACTCGGCTATGCTGGCAAAATGTTGCTGTGCCAATATTTCTGTAGGTGCCATCAAGGCGCATTGAAAGCCATTGTCCAAGGCCATGAGCATGGTCATCAGGCCGACTATTGTTTTACCACTTCCCACGTCACCTTGAAGGAGTCTATTCATTTGGATACCGCTACCTAGATCATGTCGTATCTCTTTGAGTACTCGCTTTTGAGCACCTGTCAGTGCAAAGGGAAGTATGTTTTTAAAAAAGTAATTGAACTGCTCTCCTATAGAGCCGAATATGGCACCTTTGAGTTTGGACTGGCGATTTTTTTTACTCAAAAGCATACGCATCTGAAGCATAAAAAACTCTTCAAATTTGATACGATTAGTTGCAAGTTTGAGGCTCTCACTTGATTTTGGAAAGTGTATATCCCGTATGGCTTCGTATCTATTTATGAGTTTGATTTTGTCAAGAATATATTGTGGTAAGGTCTCGGGGATGTCTCTTGGCTTTAACTTTTGAAAGACCTCTATGATCATTTTCCTTCTTGCTTTGGCATCTAATCCTCTCTTATTGAGCTTTTCTGTAGAAGGGTATACCGGAGATAGTTGGGGTTGTATACTTGCCTTATTAGCATCTATTTCTTCCATTTCTGGATGGGCAATACTTTTTTTAGAACCATACTTAGATAGCTTACCAAATACTGAATATTGTCTCCCTGGCTTCAGTGATTTTTCTAGCCATTTCACCCCTTGAAACCATGTCAACTCGATAAAGCCGGAAGCATCTTTGAATAGTCCAGTGAGTCGATATCTTCGGTTATTCATCGATACCTTTTCTAAAGAGACCAGTGTTCCTTTTAGTAATACCTGCTGACCTTCTTCTCTGATTTCACTGATACGATGCACTTTAGTTTTGTCAACATATCTAAATGGAAAGTGAAACAGTATATCTCTAAACGTAAATATCCTCAACTCTTGCTGCAAGAGCTCTGCACGTAGAGGACCCACACCTTTTAGGTAGGCTATAGGTGTATCAAGTATATGCTGTGCTTTTTCCAAAGATTGTTATGCTTCGATATGCAAATTATAAACAAGATGCCATATAATCGGGTTTCTCCCTTAGCTTTGTAATACGAATATAAATAAGCAATTATGGAAACCAAGAGACAGAGACAGGTGGCAGAATTAGTGAGAAGAAATTTTGGACCTATTTTGCAACAACAAGGATCATACATTTATGGGGATGCATTTGTGACGGTTACGCATGCCAAACTTACTCCAGATATGGGGATGGCTAAGATATACTTGAGCGTCTATAATACTGAGAATAAGCAGGCAGTGATTTTGAATTTACAAGAGCACCTTCCATTGTTGAAATCAGAATTATCTCGACGTATACGTAAGCATGTAAGACGTATACCAAGTATCGAAATTTATCTTGACGATACATTAGATGAGATAGATCGCGTAGATCGATTGTTTGATAATCTGTATGATAAAAACCAAATGGGAGATCAAGAAAAGTAGCTATTCTTCGATATTGATATACTGAGCTAATGTATTCGGAATTCTAATACTTCGATCATTTTGTTTGATTCTGAGAGATTTCCGGTCCTTTGCGATAAGGGTAAACGTTGTCAATGGCATTAAGCCTAGTTCCCACAATTCACTTTCTATTTTGTCACTAATTTGTGATTTCGCAATGGTGCCTTTAGTACGAGCTGCAAGAGATAATAAAGCTCGATTAGGTAGTTTTCGTTTCTCAGGGATTGGACTACCATGAGGATCCACTTTGGGATTTCCAAGTTTTTGTTCGATCTCGTCAAGAAGCTCATCGGTGAGTTTATGTTCTTGTATCTCAGCTTCTTGGTGAATACGCTGATTGTCAATCCCCATAGTATTTACCTGATATGACTCCCACAGACGATGTGCTCTTACCAGTGAATTAGCTCGTTGCTGACCAGCATAGCTGAGTTCTAATTGTTCACCTTTTTTGATAAATAACTTATCAATAGATGCTTTTTGAATTGATCGTTCAATCTGCTTGATACTCACATTTAGTTTTTCAGCGACGCTGGTAACCGTAGCACCTTTATCTGAAGATTTAAATACCTGTTTCAAGATATCTTCTTGCAATATTTTCCAATATTGCTTTCTCTTGATTCTATATTTCGCTACTATCCCTTGCTCTGGAGCAAATATGATTACAATACCATATATCAGTGTAGCCACGAGCGTCATCAATGGACCAGGAGTAGTATCGAGGGCAAATGCGCCTATCGTACCAAGTATTGCCGATATCAATCCAATAAGAGAGGAGATTACGATGACTTTCTGGAGTCTATGACTGAGGAGTAGGGCAGTAGCAGCAGGTGTTATAAGCATGGCAACAACTAGAATAACTCCTACAGTACGTAAGGAAGCAACTACTGCAAAAGACAATAATAGCATTAAAAAATAATGGACATATTTCACAGATATCCCCATCGTCTTAGCTATTATGGGTTGGAAAGTAGTAATAAACAGATATCGATAAAATAAATAGATACAGATCAATGTATATACGAGTACAATTGCAGTAATGACTAGATCTTCATTGCTGACTCCCAATACATTACCGAACAAAAAGTCCTTAAGATCAAGATGGACTCCTTCTTCACTATGCCTACTCAGATGACTTATACCAATGACGCCGATTGAAAACATGGCGGTAAATACGATACCAATGGCCGCATCATTTTTAGTCTGTACATTTTGCTGTATCCATGTGATGACAAAGGCCGTAGCAAGACCTGCTAAAACGGAACCTATGAAAAATCCAAGTGTATTATATCCTATGAGTAAAAACGCAACCACAATACCAGGAAGTATGGCATGAGATAATGCATCTCCGATCATACTCATATTACGTAATACGATGAAACTACCTATCGCTCCACACATCACTCCTACCATAGAAGATGCTATGATAGCACGTATACCAAAAGGAGAAATAAGTTGTTCTAAAATTTCAATCACGATACTAAAATAGAAAAATTAAATCAGATTAAATAAATATTTAGTCTTGTCTAAATATTGTTCCTCCAGTTGGCTATTACACCTTCTTTTAAGGCAAAGTCAGACACAATAAGTCTTTTAGGTTTGACCATGTCGATGACCGCTTTTATGAGTTGTAGTGCAACTACCATATGTTTAGCCCTACTATTAGGAAGGCCGTTGTAGCCTAAGCGCTCATCATAATTAAGTCCTGAAATATCTTCAATTATAGTAGCAGTATAAACTAGATCTACCTCGACGCAATGATTATTTAAGGTGGTACTTTGAGTGAGCGAAGTCAATACTTCAAAAGAACCACTTGCTCCTATGATGCTATCAATATTTTTGTTTTTAATGAAACTCAATAGGCTATGCAGTGATTTTTGAACAAAATTATACATCTGTTCTTTTTCGACCACATTCATCGGTTCGTTGTGGTGGAATGTATTTTTCAATATTGATAAGCCGATTGGAAAACTTTCAGAAAATAGCACCTCTGTATTTTGTATCACAACAAACTCTACACTTCCTCCCCCGATATCCATAATGAGATCTGTATCCTGGGTATGAGCACCTGATAATTTAATGCCTTCGGTAATCAAGGCCGCTTCTTGTTGACCAGAGACTAACTCAATGGACCATCCAAATCGATCATTCACCTCCTTAAGGAATTGTGGACCATTAGAGGCTTTTCTTAAGGTCTCAGTACCGACTATTTTTACAGCGCTTACGTTGTATGATTCACAAGTTTTATGAAATTCACCCAAACAATTCATACCGCGATGAAAGGCCTCATCACCTATAGTTTTCACTCCTTTTTCAGATAGGAATACATATTCTCTATTCCTATATAATAGTCGGAAAGGGTCTTCCTCAAATGAGAAAATGAGAACATGAAATGTATTTGATCCCAGATCTATGACCGCATAATTATTGCTGTCCAATGTTACTTCTGGTTTTCATGGCTTGATTGATAATATTCCCAAAAAACTCTGCTCCCTGTTTAGTCATTTGATTGGCGTATTTGGGTTTATTATTTTCCATAAATACAAAAAACTGACATTCTTGGCTAAAATAGACATCTGCTTCTAGCACTATCTCTCCTCCTACTTGATACATCTGCCGAGCTATAGGTTTGCATGAAGCTGGATAGGATTGTTGTGCTGTAGTACTTACCTGTGCAATAGTAGATTGGATACCACTTTTTTCGCTTTGGTTCATACTGAATGGTAGCTCGTAGAATATGTAGTCTATAAGTTCACAATTTTCCCATAGATTTCTCATCACGTCACCTGGTATGCTTTGGAAAGGATTTCCTGCTTGACCTGTGATGGTTTCTACCGTTTCGACTTTCGTAGCTTGAGTTGAGGCACTTGATTCGGTAGTTTTTGTAGATTTATCAGCACCGCAAGATATTACACTTACGGATACAATGATCATAAAAAATGCATAGAATAAATTCTTCATATTCCAAAGATCGTATTTTTCATTGCATTGCCCAATGCTAAAAATGAAATTGCAATCTGAAACTCCAGTTATAAGATCTCAAACGCTCGATTCCGGTAGATTCATCTTTGAATAAATTGGTGAATGCTCTTGTATATCTAGCACCCACTGTCCATCTTTTAGAAAAGGCATAATATATACCCAGTAGATAGCTAATATCTATTCTTGTGAACTCATCAGTTCTATTTTCATATGCTGTATTTTCGCTCGAAGCACTGATTAAATTGCCTATGGATAATCCACCTTCAGCGCCTACTTTATAATAATCTTCACCATCTATATACCAATCTCTAATACCTGCATATATAGGAACCTCTAAATAATTAAGTGAAGTATTGCTAAAACTTCCAGTACCTGATAATGATATTTTGGATTGGCTACCTTTAAGAGTATTGAGCAATTCTAATCCTCCATAGTACTTTTGATTAAAGTCATAGTGGACACCTAGACCTAATGTATATCCAAGTTTACGGAATCCTGCCAGATTATCCCCATCTATCTGTGAAGCAGTCAGACCACTGATGGCAAATGCATTAAATCGTTGAGCATCCGACTTAGATGAGCTCGAAATCAAAAGTAGGACAGTAAGGAAAGTGTAAAATGGATAGCTTTTCATAGGTTAAAATGGCTTGTACTCCAATACTAAACGAAAAAATTAAAAAATGTATCTGTAAATATCATATTTATAAAATTTATATATTTACAATGTGAAGATAAAAGCAAAATACCTCAAACAAATCGAGTCTGTCTTTCAGGAGCTGGGCTATAAGTTGAGATATGAAAAGGGTAATTTTCAATCAGGATATTGTTATGTCCATGAATCAAATGTTGTAGTGGTCAATAAGTTTTTTGATGTACAAGCAAGGTTTGAGACACTTCAAAATATACTATCACAAGTGCAAATCGATTATTCAGAGTTATCTGCGTTATCGAGAAAGTTCCTTTCTGAGCAAGGTTTTTTAAGGTCAAGAGCATAGTCACTTTAGAGTATTAGTCTAGATTATCAAGGTTTATACAAATAAGGCTTATATTGGATACTATGGATCCTTTACATATCACGATATTAGGTACTGGTACTTCTCAAGGAGTGCCTGTTATAGGCTGTGATTGTAAAGTTTGTCTCTCCAATAATCCAAAGGACAAAAGGCGCAGAGTCAGTATTTTATTAGAAAAGGGAAATACCAAAGTCTTGATCGATTGTGGTCCTGACTTTAGAGCTCAGATGCTTGATCAGAGAGTTACTCATCTGGACGCAGTCATACTCAGTCATGAGCATACTGACCACATGATTGGTATGGATGATCTAAGGCCTTTGATGTTTAGAGCTAAAAAACCTATGCCTATTTATGCATTGAAAAGGGTCATTTCGGATATAGAAAAAAGATTTGCTTACGCTTTCGAACCATCACCATATCCCGGGGTGCCGAGATTTGAAATGAATGAAATCGGCTATTTTGATACGCTTAAAATAGCTGATCTAGAAATAAAGCTTTTGAAGGTGATGCATGGTAAGCTTCCTATAGTGGGGTTTAGGATAGGAGATTTCGCTTATCTGACGGACGTAAAAACAATTCCAAAAGAATCGCTAGAGCAATTGAAAGGTCTAAAAGTATTGCTTTTGAGTGCATTACATGAATATGATCATCATGCTCATCTTACCTTGCAAGAAGCCATAGATTACTCCAAAGATATAGGGGCAGATACTACTTTTTTTACGCATATGAGTCATTATATGGGTCTCCATGATGAGGTCAATGGGAGACTTCCATCGGATATTAATCTTGCTTATGACGGACAAATTTTAAAACTTTAGTGACGCTATACAGTTTAGGCATTTATAGTTTAGTTATATTCAACATTATCATTTAATGAGATTGACTTTTGTATAAATCAGTATTAGCCATATTATTAGGATTTAGCATAGCATACGCCAATGCACAACAAACACCTCTATACTCCTTATCACCCAATAATCCCTATGTATTCAATCCGGCTTATGCAGGTCTCAATTATACTTTAGATCTAAATCTTGGTATCAGATCTCAATATTCTGGTCTAGCAGGAGCACCTAAAAATCAATTTGTAAATGCGCATAGCCCTATCTACGCTCTAGGCATAGGTGCAGGTCTTATGATGGAAAATGAAAGTCTTGGAAATTTTAGAAGGACAGCGGTAAGTCTCTCGGCCAATAAGATTATCGATAGGCCACAGTTTCTACTATCGCTAGGAATCCGAGTCGGTGCTGCTAATCTGAGTATCAATGGTGAGAATTTGATTACACCAGAAGGTACTTACGAAAATATGATTCCTGATCATAATGATCCTTTGTTTAACAACATCAATGTAGGTGCCTGGTCGCCATCTTGGAGCTTAGGTAGCTATCTCAGGACGAGATATCTAGATGTTGGGATAAATGTTACGAAATTACCAAGCTACGTGGTCAATATTGATGATACTCCTTTGGAGCTAAGTACTCATTGGAATGTGTTTTTTCAAGGAAAGTATAGGTGGTCTGATGATCTTATCATTAAGCCTTCTATGATAGCTCAAATAAATAAAGCACAGTTACAAACTGAAGTTTTTCTACAATTTGAACACAGTGGCAATATTTTTGGAGGATTAGGTTTGAGAGGTTATAGTACTTCTTCTATAGATGCCCTAGTCTTACAAGTGGGCACTAATGTTTCTAGTAGACTTTCTTTTGCCTATGCTTACGATGTTGGTTTATCGTCATTAAAAAGGGTAAATGAAGGAACTCATGAAATCTTAATTAACTATCGACTTGATAGGCTTATTGGTCAAGGTATTTCACCCAAGATTATATACAATCCAAGATACCTTTAGCTCTGTATAAGTTGATTATAGATTATTGATATAAATATATGAATATCTTGAAGTTAGGTGAAATAAACTGAGATAATTGCCGTTTAAGGTATTCATTGTTTGGATAAAGTCTCTTAACGTTCTAGTAATTCTAGATTTTATTTTTGATTTCTAAATAACGAAGTTATATTTGGGAGGTCTAAAATAATGAGGGACAACAAATTGGATAAATAGTAACTCTAATGAAAAACATCAAATTTTCACTGATAGGTGTATTCTCTGCACTTATATTATTAAGTAGTTGTGGGGTGACCGAAGAGGGTCAATTGACTGGAGTAGAAGATCGTCCGTCTTGGACAGGGCTCAATCCATACGGTATGGTATACGTACCATCGGGTACTGGACACATAGGTCAGAGTGATCAAGATATCTTTCATGCCTATACACAGCGTCCAAAAGCTATTTCTATCCAAGGTTTCTTTATGGATGATACGGAGATCACTAACAATGAGTACCGTCAGTTTGTCTATTGGGTAAGAGATTCTATAGCTCATGCAATTATGGGCGATTACATTGAAGTAGGTGATAATGGTGATGAGATTTTAGATTGGGAATATGAATTAGACTATACAGGTGAAGACCTAGCTGAAATGTACTATGAAGGTGATAACGCTTTTGATGGTAAAAAAGAGCTAAACACAGAAAAGCTAACATACTCATACCAATGGATAGATTGGAAAGGAGCAGCAAATAGATCAAAATCTGGCGTAACCAGAACAAGCCTTATACAAACGGAGGACGACGTCGAGGTATATCCTGATACTTTATCGTGGATTAGAGATTTTGCGTATAGTTATAATGAGCCTTTTACAAGAAATTACTTTTGGCACCCTGCTTTTGATGATTATCCAGTAGTTGGTGTCAATTGGAAGCAAGCTAAGGCATTCTGTCATTGGAGAACTAAGCTTTGGAATAAATACAAAGGAGAGGACGAGCCCAATACGGAAGAATTCAGATTACCAACAGAAGG
Organism: Saprospiraceae bacterium; assembly: GCA_020629715.1. Taxonomy (GTDB): domain Bacteria; phylum Bacteroidota; class Bacteroidia; order Chitinophagales; family Saprospiraceae; genus JAHDGW01. Next base: position 368,686 of record JAHDCU010000001.1, on the reverse strand, counting down.
TGAGTGGGAATATGCTGCTAGAGGTGGTAGAGACTTAGCTCCTTATCCTTGGGGTGGATATTATGTAAGAAATGCGAAAGGATGTCTATTGGCTAACTTCAAGCCAGGTAGAGGAAATTATCCTGAAGATGGAGGACAATATACGGTAAAAGCTGACGCTTATTTCCCTAATGATTACGGATTATACAACATGGCAGGTAATGTGTCTGAATGGACAGAATCAGCTTATGTTGAAAATGCATATAGATTTCAGCATGATCTTAACCCTGATGTGAAGTATGACGCTAAAGACTCTGATCCTGATGTATACAAGAGAAAGGTAATCAGAGGTGGATCATGGAAAGATATCAGTTATTATCTACAGACTGGTTCACGACACTGGGAATATCAAGATACGTCTAAGTCTTATATTGGATTTAGATGTGCTCTTACATTCTTGGGAAGATCTATCAATGATTTTTAAGATCAATCTTCAACAAAAAATTAATTTTTTTAACTCAAAATAAAGGCAATACCTCGCTAGTATAGCCTGATGTATATTAACTAAACTTAAAAAATAGAAAAATGAGCTTTATTAAATCTAAAGGTTTCAAATATCTAAAGAACTTTATTATTGGTGTCGGTGCAGCGGTTGTAATGATTGGAGCATGGATGAAGATTACGAGTCACCCTATGGGTAACATCATGATCACGATTGGTCTACTTACAGAGGCGTTCTTATTTGCATTACTAGGAATATTACCTCCAGAAAAAGATTACTATTGGGAAAAACTATATCCAGGAATCGATTCTTACAATGCTAATATAGCTCCACTTACTGCGGGAGAATCTACAGGTGCCGCAAGACCTTTAAATGCTGAGCAAGTAGAGGGTAAATTAGGTGGAATGCTTGATGAGCTTCAAAATATGTCTAAAAGTTTAGGATCGCTAAAAGCTTTACAAGAAGTAGATTTCAGTGAGACAGGTGAGCAGATTAAAGGAATGGGAAATTTCTACTCTAAGTTAAGCGATGCTATGTCTAGCTTAAACGAAACTGTAGAAGATACAAAAGTATATAAGGAGCAGATGTCTTCTTTGAATAGAAATCTTGCATCACTTAATGGTGTATATGGAAATGTTCTTTCTGCATTCCAAGGAGGAATGAAGTAGAATTGACTGTTTATAAATTTTAGTTAACAAAAAAAGAAAGTAAACAATGTCAATTCCTAAGGAACCCCGACAGCTGATGATTAACATCATGTATCTAGTGCTTACTGCACTACTTGCATTGAATGTATCAGCAGAAATATTTAACGCTTTTAAATTGGTAGACAAAGGCCTTGTAGAATCTAATAAATCATTAGATGAAGCAAATAAAGGTTTACCAAAACTTATAAGAGACGGTGCAAAGAAGAGAGAGTCTCTCGCTACTTACGCAGAGAGAATAGACCCTATCAGAGATGCATCAAGTGAAATGAGTTCTTATCTACAAGGTATTGTAGACGATATGATCGAAAAAACTCAAGGATATGTGATAGATGACGAAACTGGTCAGGAAACTGATGAGCTTAGAGGAAAGAAAGACTTTGATATCACGACTCGTACATTAGTGATGGATCACGAAGGTAATCCTGGAGTTGGTGAAGAAATCAAAGCAAAGCTATTAGCTTATAAGGAAACTATTATGAGCTACATTGATGACGAGGATAAAAAAGCTTTTGCTAATAATGTAACGGTGCAAGTGGACGATGAAACTTGGAGGAGAAAAGATAAAAAGTCATGGTCTCATATGAATTTTGATCATATGCCTCTTCAAGCCGTGATTCCGATTTTCACTAAATATATCAACGATATTAAATCTACAGAATCTGCAGCTTTAAACTATCTAGCTAATGAAGTAGGTACGGATGTAAAAGTGACTTTTGATGAGTTTGCAGTAGTTTCTGCTCCTGAGAAATCATATATTATCAAAGGAGAGCAATACAAAGCGGATCTATTCTTAACCGCTTCTGCTGGATCAGATTCTAATACTGGTGTATCTATTTCTGTAGGTGGTAGAAACCTACCTTTAAATAAAGAAGGTAAAGCTACATTTACGCAGACGGCATCTAGCACTGGTCAAAAATCTTACACTGCTACCGCAACAATTACTAACCCTGTTACAGGTGAGAAAAAATCGTACAAAGAGACTTTCTCTTATGAAGTAGGAGAACGTTCTGTTGCGATTTCACCAACTAATATGAATGTATTCTATATTGGTGTAAATAATCCAGTAGAGATATCAGCTGCAGGTGTAAATAGTAACAAAATCAACCCTACAATGGGCGGTAAAGGTGGAGGATCGATTACCAAAAATGGTGATGGTACTTACAATGTGAAAGTTACAAGACCTACACTTAAGGGCGAGTTTGCCACTATCAACGTATCTGCTGATGGACTAAATGCTAGCAAGAACTTTAGAGTAAAGAGAATACCTGATCCAACTCCTATGATTGGAAAAAATCGTGGTGGATCTATCAAATCAGGTCAGTTGAAAATATCTAAAGGTATTTTCCCAGTGCTCCAGAATTTTGATTTCGATGCTAAATGCGATATTGTTGGATTTACAACTCTATTTGCAGCGAAGAGAAAAGACTTAGAAATCTCTAAAAATCCAGGATGGAAATGGGGTACAGACTCCAAGAGGTTTATCGACAAGGCTAAGCCGGGAGATAGGTTTGTATTTGATAATATCAAGTGTAAATGTCCTGGTGATCCTGCTCCTAGAGATCTGGGTAACATCAGTTTTGGTGTTAAATAATTATTTTTTGAAACAACTTTAAATTCATCTAAGATGAAGTACTTAAATATTTTTTCATTCTTGTTATTACTAGTGAGTTATTCTAGTTATGCACAAGAGTTCAATGAAGCTGGAGATCCTATTGATCAAAGCGCTACTGAAACTGAGTACCTTGATGGTATCGTGCAGCCTCGACTCATCGAGGAAAATCGAGTACTAGCTTATGAACCTCTACGTGAAGCTGATATCCCTTGGCAAAAGCGGATATGGAGAGTTATCGATACTCGTGAAAAAATGAATATGTCTTTTAGAAGCCCGATAAAGCCATTTTTCTCACTAATCCAAGAAATGGTAGAAAGTGGTGATATCACAGCTTTTAAAGATGAGGAATTTAAGGAGCCTATGACTCTAGATGAGCTCAATAGTGTGGTAAATAGTCTTGATACTATTGTAGACTATGATCCGGAAACTTATGAGGAGAAGATTGAAGTTATTCAGAGTATCATCAACTGGGAAGATGTAAAAAGATTCCGTGTAAAAGAGATCTGGTATTTCGATGAAGAGGCTTCTCGTATGGACGTCCGAATTCTTGGTATAGGCGCTATCAAAGAGCGTTATGATGACAATGATGTATTCTTAGGTAATCAGGTTTTGTTCTGGATTTACTATCCTGAAGCAAGAGAGTACCTCGCAAAGCATAGAGTATATAATGATTTTAATGATATCGCTCCGATGACTTGGTTTGACCTATTTGAGCAACGATTCTTTGCTAGCTTTATTTATAAGAAGTCCAATGTCCTTGATCTTCGTCTAGAAGATCAGTGGTATGGTTATGATAATGCGGGTATAGATAGACTGCTAGAATCAGAAAAGATCAAGGCCGAGCTATTTAATTTTGAACACGATCTTTGGACTTACTAGAGTAAGCTCTTAAGATTAAAGTATATAAAGGTGGTCAATGCAAGTTGGTCACCTTTTTTTGTTGTGGTATTCATACTTCTGCTTGGCTAGATGGAAGATAGTATCTACGGTATTCTAATGATAGCATTACCAGTACAAGACTATACTCAAGCGCTACCACCCAATAATTTTCTTGATACACTGGATAACTGTAATTGATGTAGGTCAGACAAATCAAAAATGACCATATTAGAATAAATCTATACTTTAAGAAACAACTTAAGGCGATAGGAATTGCAAGATACCAAGGGTGCAAAGTGGTAGTCAATAATATGTAAACAGTAAAAACGGTGAATAGAGAGTGAAGTAATAATTCGTACGATTGATTCTGTTTTTGATACTTTTTATAGAGTACGATCAAAGTGACAATGCCCATAAGAGGTCCGATATATCTTATCAGATTATAGCCAGATATAAATCTCCCTATCTCTCGTAATAGATAATATATACCTCCATTAAATTCGAACTTTCCAAAGTAGAGGTCGATGCTTCTCAGAAAATTGGTGATTTCTATGCTTGAAATCACTGGAATGAATAATATAAAAGTTGTTGTAAAACAACTGATAAATAGCAGCTTATTGTGCTTGGTATATTTCCAAATAAGAGGCGCAAACATGAGCGGAAGTAATTTTGTACCAATACTCATAGCAAGCCAAATTCCAGCGTTAAGCATTTTTTTATCTAAGAGGAAATAGAGGGCTAATAAAAGAAAACAAATCATAACTCCTTCAAAGTGCATATTAGCCATAAGCTCTACTAAAATTAAAGGGTTCAAAGCGTAAATGAGCACATTTCGAGAAGGAAGCTTTAATCTGTTTAGAATACGGATGATTAGAAATATGGAGCATATTTCAGCAACCAATAATGTAATTTTCATAATTACACTTGACCAATACCAACTATCTGCCAATGCTCCGAGACTGTATATTAGTTGTGCTACTGGCGGATAAACACTATAGTAATCAGGTGAATTAAGCTTACTATAAAGTTCAGGATCGAGTCTAGATATATTGAGACTCAATACCTCCGATGGCAGCATGGAGTAAGGGTTCATGCCTTGTAGAATAAGTCTTCCATCCCAGATAAAACGATATACATCATCAGATAAGTTAGGAAAGCTAAATACTAACATAACCCTTGCAATGATACCGAGTATTACGGCCGTCTTGATGGTAAGCAGCTCCTTAATGATCAGATAGGCATAACTAGTAAATGCTATACATAAAAAGGGTAAATAAATACCAAAGTCAGATTGACTAGGAAAAGTAGCCATGCCAACTACGGAGATCATCCATATAGCAAGCCATATGTACCCAAGACTAGAGTTTCGTACGACACTTGGGCTATGCATGCTATGACCTTACATGCTTAAGAGATAGATAAAAGATCGTTCCATATCCGTAACCAAGTAACGCATGAAGAATAACCAGCGTATTATTACCCGTATAAATGCCAAAGATCATGGCAATGAAAAAATACAATGTCATAATACCTTCCATAATAGTGATTGCAGACACATTAGTCTGTAGATATTTTTGACTCTTGATTTTATCAGTGATATCTAGGATATTGAATTTAGGTGTTCTTATAAATGCACTTTGCTTTCCTAGCCAGCCCTGAATAACGGCTACTGTGTTATGTAAAGAAAGCCCCATCGATAGCGCTAAGAAAACAGGGAAAAGAAAGATAAATTTAATTAGTTTTTTAGTCCTAGATACCTCATGCTCCACTCCTTGTACATTAGCTACAAAGTATACCATGATGATCGATAATAAACTGATCATGAATATCGAAAGGATCTTGGTGTCGATACCTAATGGATTGATTACAAATAAAAAGGGAACACTCATCACACCCATCACGAATACAAAGGGAAAGACGGAGCTTGCCAAAAGATGTAAACTTCCGTGGAGCTTTCGTGATAGGGATAATTCAGATTTCCATATCGTTGGAAGCATTTTTCTTGCGGTTTCTGCACCACCTTTCATCCATCTAAATTGTTGGCTTTTCAATCCATTCATTTCTGCAGGTAATTCAGCAGGAGCTGTGCAGTCTTCTAAAAACATAATCTGCCAGCCTTTCAATTGAGCTCTATAGCTTAAGTCAAGATCTTCCGTAAGAGTATCTGCTTCCCAGCCCCCTGCATCGTCAATGGTAGACTTTCGCCATACACCAGCCGTCCCATTAAATTGAAGCAAATATTCACCAGACTCTCGACCTTGCTGCTCAACAGTAAAATGTACATTGAGTTGAAAAGCCTGTAGCTTAGTCAGCAAGCTATATTCTTGATTGATATGAGTCCATCGCGTTTGTACGACTCCCACGTTTGGATTTTGAAAGTATGGGATGGTCCTTTTCAGAAAATCGGGTTCTGGCAAAAAGTCGGCATCGAATATAGCAATGAATTCACCCTTGGCATGGGTAGTTGCTTCTTTGAGAGCACCAGCTTTATAGCCTTTCCTATCACTTCTAAGCACTAGCGAGATGTCATATCCTTGCTTTCGATATTGTTCTACTTTTCTTCTAGAGATATTGACCGTTTCATCTGTCGAATCATCTAATATCTGTATTTCTAATTTTTCTCTGGGATAATCTATCGCAATAATATTATCAACTAGTCGCTCTACCACATACATCTCATTAAATATAGGAAGCTGTATAGTCACCATTGGTGTATGATCATCTAGCTGCGGATGTTCTTCTGGATGTATCTTAAGTATATTATGATGTTTTTTGTAATGATAAAGTAGATGAAACTGCATCAGACAATACACCGTAATGTAGCTGAGTGTCCCAAAATATAGGAGAGCAATAGAATAGTATATAATATCGATTATTCCGATTTCCATGTATATCTGTCAGCATTTATAGATGATAGATTCATCTATATTAATTTAAAAATAGTCCACAATATCTTATGACCGGCAAGGATAGTTCCTTTAACTGTTCCAGATACTTTCGAAACGCCGATTCGCTTTCGATACTTGACTGGTACTTCAGTACATTTAAGTTTTAGTTTGGCGGCCTTTACTTGCATCTCTACTGTCCACCCAAAATCACGATCTTGCATATCTATTGCCAGTAGCTTATCATATGTCACCGCTCGGAAAGGTCCTAGATCAGTAAAACTATATCCATATATCAGTTTTATCAATGTCGTTGCAAGCCAATTGCCAAATATTTGTTGTGGTTGCATGGCTCCTTTTTCTAGATCGCCAGTGGCTCTAGATCCAATGACTAAATCCATATCTTGATCAATAATGGGGGCAATAAGCTCGGGTAATTGCTCTGGATAGTCGGAATAATCTCCATCTATAAAGACCACAATATCAGGCTTTACATTTTGATTAGCGATATACTCTAGACCTTTCAAGCATGCATTTCCATAACCCTTCATGGGTTGATCTACCACTACTGCACCCGTTGATCTTGCATTGTCAGCTGTATTATCTTTACTAGCATTATTGCAGACCACGATATGACGTACTAGCTCCTTTGGAATATCGTGAATTACACTTTTTATCGAAGATTCCTCGTTATAAGCGGGTATGATTACATCAATTATAGGATTATTTTTGGTCATCAAGATTTAAATGATCTTTCGAGACCAAAAGTAGTACATTTGATGTGAATTAAAATGTTTCAACTAGGACAAGTCATCCATGAAGTTTAGCCTTTCGTTTATTCGTAGTATGTATTTGATACTTGCACTATGCATTTTTACATTATGGTGCAGCACGATGAGCTCTTGTAAAGATGATAGTATCAATATGTCAAGTGAAGTCATGCTTAGATTTTCACTAGATACATTACGTTTTGATACCGTATTTACGCAATTGGGTTCTGCTACAAGATCATTTAAAGTATTCAACGATTTTGATGAATCTATAGAGATTTCTAATATTCGATTAGCGAATGAATCTTCTTTTTTTAGGCTCAATATTGATGGCTTTAGTAATAATGATATCAGTAATATCAAAATATTACCAAATGATAGTCTTTGGGTATTTACAGAAGTGACCATCGATCCAGATGCGCCTTTAAGTGTAAGTCCTTTTGTGGTAGAAGATCAAGTATTATTTAATACCAATGGCAATGACCAATTAATAAGATTGGAGGCTTGGGGGCAGAACGCAAATTATCTCCCTAATCGATTTGGGGCTAACGGGATAGATACCATGAGTACTTTTTGCAATTTTGATACGGTCTATTGGGATGACCCAAAGCCATACGTGATTTATGGGCTATACCTTGTCAGAGGATGCAATATCGTCTTGCCTCCGGGAACGCGGGTATATATTCATGGAGGTATTGCTAATAATGATTTTGGTATCTACAATGATGGTTTATGGCTATTTGGACCAAATGCTTCTCTCACGAGTAGGGGCACATTAGAAGATCCTGTCGTCATACAGGGAGATCGTCTCGAACCAGAATTTCAAGATATCAGTGGTCAGTGGCCAGGCGTACGATTTCTCAGTGGCAGTACTGGAAATAGCCTTAGGCATACACTTATCAAAAACTCTATAGTGGGTATACAAGTGGACTCGGCGGCACAAGTTAGCCTATCAGCATGCGAAATATCTAATACTTCTAGCAGTGGATTGGTAGCGGTAAATGCTAGTGTAGAAGCCAATAATTGCTTGTTTCATACCAATGGGAACAATGCTGTTCAAGTAGTATATGGTGGTGAATACAATATGAACTATTGCACATTTGCTAATTATGGTAATCAGGGTGAAGCGTTGAGTTTACTCAATTTTAGATGTAATGATCCACTTTGTCTTGAAGGTGTATTTGTGAGCCCGCTTAATGCTAATTTTACCAACTGTATCGTGATGGGATCATCAAGTGATGAAATCGTACTCTCTGACGCAACACTAGGAGAAGAACCAGAATTTTTTAAATATAATTTTGATCATTGTATAGTACGAGTTGATGAGCTTATTGAAACCGACCAGTTTCCTGACTTTTTCAATAATTGTGAAAATTGCCTCAATATAGATCTAAGTGATACGCTCTTTCTAGACCTCGATATGGATGATTATTCGTTGGATACGATGTCTATTGCAAGAGATATAGCCACTCCATTATCGAATATTACGATAGATAAAAATAATCTTTTGCGAGATCCAATTACTCCAGATTTAGGATGTTTTGAGTTTCAGGATTAATGTTGCTCGGCTTTTTCAAAGTCTACCATACTGAGTAGCACAAGGCTAATGACAAACAAAAGACCAAGGGTCAATACTGAATATCTGATATTTCCTGTGATATGATTTACAAATCCAAATAGGAAAGTTCCTATCACAAGGGATAACTTATAAAGCACGTCGTAAAAACTGAAGTAACTTGTGAGTTGATCTTGTGATTCATTGACCATCTTGGAGTATGTCGATCTAGATAATGATTGTATACCACCCATGACTAGACCTACCATTCCTGATAGGAAATAGAATAAGGTTTTACCTTCTGTGAAATACGCAACTATACATATTACGATCCAAATCAAAACCATGGTGGTTAATGAGAATTTATTACTTGTTTTATCTGAGACCCATGCAAACAGATAAGCTCCTCCTATAGCTACTAATTGTAGTATGAGTACGATACCGATGAGTTCGGCACTTCCAAAATTGAGTTCTTTTTCGGCAAATACAGTAGCTAAATTTATGATAGTCTGCACTCCTGCAAAATAGAAGAAAAATGAGACCATGAAGGTCATCATATTCGGCCTCTTTTTGATTATGAAGAATACACTTTTTACTTCATTAAAGCCTTTTGAAAAGAGTCCGGTTACCCTTTTTACACCTTCACCTTTAGGAAGATGCTTAAAAGAATATTGAGCAAATCCTATCCACCATAGCCCTACCAGTACGAAACCAATTCTTGCAGGTAAGCCTTCATCCGTAATACCGAATGTCGCTGGGCTAAGTACCATCCATAGGATGAAAGCAAGTAAAATGACACTTCCAAAATAACCATATGCAAAACCTTTTGCACTTACTCTATCATATTGATCTTCACTTGCGATCTGAGGTAAGTAAGCATTGTAAAAAACAATACCACCTGAAAATCCAATTGTCGCTAATATAAATGCAGAGGTACCCAACCATAATTCTGGTTGACCTTTAAAGAAATAAAGCGCAATACAACTTAAAGATCCTATAACAGTAAATATTTTCAAAAATCGAAGTCTACTTTTGCCATAATCGGCCATCCCAGAGAGTAATGGAGACATAATCGCAATAAGAACATATGCAAATGCTACTGCGTAAGAATAGAATGCACTATCTGGAATATCTGCTCCCATAAACGAAATGGACTCAGGAGTATTGGCGATGAAATACACTGGAAATATAGCTGTACTGATCACCAAAGCATATGCCGAATTGGCCCAATCAAATAACGCCCAGGCGTTGATTACTTTTTTATTGTTGAGAGAAGCATTATTCGCCATTATCTATTTATTTGGGATTATGAGCATCATTGCAAGCTTATTGATATCTTGCATTCAAGATCAAGATTAGCACATTAACTTGTCATGAATATACTAATACTATCGAGAAACCCTGCATTGTACAGTACGGATAGTCTAGTCCGTGCATGCCGTCGAAGAAGGCATAAGGTGAGGGTAGTAGATCATATGCACTGTGATCTAGTGATCGAAAATGGAAAATTGGAGGTCATCTATCAAGGTTTAAGGATTAGAAATATTGATGCTATTATTCCAAGGATCGGCACTAGTGCTACTTCTCATGGAGCTGCTGTGATAAGACAGTTTCAAGGACAAGGTGTATTTAGTAGTCTAGACCCAAATGCACTTTTGCTGGCTCGTGATAAAGTGAGTTGCCTTCAAGCCTTAGCAGTAGCTAAAATACCTGTACCTAAAACAGCACTTTCCAATAATTATGAGTCGCTTAAAAGTATCAGCCGTGAGCTAGGACAACCTCCCTTTGTTATCAAATTGGTACAAGGGACACATGGTCTCGGAGTGATACTTTCAGAATCATACAGAAATGCTGAATCTATTCTAGAAGCTTTTTATAAAAGCAAGCAAAAGGTAATGGTCCAGGAGTTTATCGAAGAAGCCAAAGGAGCCGATGTCAGGGTCTTTATCGTAGATGGTGAAATTGTTGGATCGATGAAGCGACAGGCCAAAGCTGGAGAATTTAGAAGTAATCTACATCGCGGAGCATCAGCCTCATTGATTACTTTGTCCGAGACGGAAAAGGAAGTAGCAATTAGAGCTGCTGAAGTCATGGGACTTTCAATTGCAGGGGTAGATATGTTGCAGACAAGTGCTGGGCCGTTAATATTAGAAGTAAATGCTTCTCCGGGTCTGGAAGGTATCGAAACCACCACCAGAGTAAGTATTTCAGATAAGATTATTGAATACGTGGAGAAGAATTACAGAAAATGACACCTATACTCGATTTTAATCATAGTGACCCCATTATCATAGATAAGACAGAAATATTTCCTGGTGAGCAAGCTGTTGTAGATATAAAAGTAGGACGTTTGCCATCGGATACGAGAATCAATATAGTGGCACATATTTTCAGAAGCGAAAATCCGGGACCTGTGATTTTGGTCCAAGGAGGAGTGCATGGTGATGAGATCAACGGAGTAGAGATCGTCCGTAAGAGTGTCGATCAAGGTATGTTTAATAATATCTCAAAAGGGACTATCATTGCTATTCCACTTTTGAATGTTTTTGGATTTATCAATTTCAGTAGGGAAGTACCTGACGGTAAAGATGTAAATCGTAATTTTCCAGGTAGTTCCAAAGGATCGCTAGCATCACGGGTCGCCAGGACATTGACCAAAAAGATTATTCCATATGTCGATGTTGCTATAGATTACCATACTGGCGGTGCATCTAGATATAATTACCCACAAATAAGATTGACCAAAGGAGATGAACAATCATTGGCATTAGCACAGGCTTTTAATGCGCCTTATATTATTGAAAAGCCTGTGATACCTAAGTCTTTTAGAAAGGTTGCACATGGACTAGGGATTGCAACTTTGGTTTATGAGGGAGGCGAATCAGTAAGGTTGGACGGGTATGCAATTGACCGAGGATATCAAGGACTTCGGAATGTCTTAAGGTATTTAAATATGGATAGCTCAGTTAAAGAAGAGCAAAAGCATTATACTTATCTACATCGGACATTTTGGATACGATCACCTCATTCTGGATTATTCATTTGGTCTAAAAAGTCGGGTAATTATGTCAAAAAAGGAGAACCTCTGGGTATGGTAAAAAGCCCCTTTGGAGGAAAGGAGTTCTCTGTGTATGCCGATAGAGATGGGCATATAATTGGACATAATAACGCTAGTGTAGTCAATGCAGGTGATGCACTTTTTCATATAGGACAGGAATAGTATGAAAGCGAGAATATACTTTTATTTGATTGTGTTGCTTGCGGGATCTTCACAGATATTATCAGCTCAAAATTCGCTGAAGTCCAAGCTTTTTGCCCATGCAGGTCACCCATATTTTAAGCATGCTAATCTTAGTGTATCTGTCGTAGAACTCAAAACAGGCAAGCAGGTCGCGGGATTCAATGAAAATAAAGTATTGATCCCTGCTTCGTCCCTCAAGGTGATTACGACCATGTCAACCTTGGATATACTAGGAGATGATTTTAAGTTTGAAACGGAACTTGCGTACGATGGTAAGATTGCGCCTGATGGTACCTTAGATGGGAATATCTATATCATCGGTAGTGGTGATCCTACTTTGGGTACGTATAAGTTTGACAGCATACCTGACTACAAAAAGCTCATGGACCGATGGGTGAAAGCCATTCGAAGAGCAGGTATTACTTGTATTGATGGCGATATCGTGGCGGATGAAAGTGTCTATAATAGCTATCCTATAAGTCCATCTTGGCAATGGAATGATCTTGGTAATTATTATGCTGCAGGCGCTTGGGGACTCAATATCAATGAAAACCAGTATCTTATCGCATTTAACAATAAAGGAACTGTAGGGAGTCGAGCGAAGCTTAAGTATGCAGATCCTAAAATCCCGAATCTCCAACTATCCAATGAAGTAATGATAGATAGCGCAGGTACAGGAGATAATGCATATATATTCGGTGGGCCATATAATTTTTACAAACGAATAGTGGGTACTATACCTAAGGGTAGCGGTACTTTCATAATCAAAGGATCTATACCAGATCCACCACTATATGTAGCACAATTATTACAGAATTCACTAGCCAAAAAGAACATAAAATCTCAAAAGGCTAGAGCTGATTTTAAAGATTCTAGAAAGCGAAAGAAAAGCTTAGACAAAGTATATTCTCCAAGGCTAAGAGATATTGTCAAACGTGCTAATGCAGAGTCCAATAATCTCTATTGCGAAAGTATATTAAAAAAACTAGGAGCAGAAAAAGGTACTGAAGGACAAAGTACAATCGGTATGTACATACTCAAGAAGTATCTGCGTAAGATGAAGGTCAAGACTAGCTCTTTGCACATGGAAGATGGAAGTGGTTTATCAGCAAGGAATAACGTAAGCAGTTTGTTTTTTGCAAATTTCCTCCAAAAGTATGCGGATAAAAATGGCTTAGAGCAAACTATAAAGTTACTGCCCAGAGGAGGTGCAAGCGGTACGCTTGCTGGTATGTTTAAAGGTAGTCCGGCAAGAGGTCGAGTATTCGCTAAAAGCGGCTCTATGAGTAGGGTATTAAGTTACACTGGATTTATCAAAAATAAACGAAATAAGTGGGTTAGCTTTTCGGTAATTGTCAATGGTTTTGAAGAAAAGCATAGTACAATTCGAAAAAAACTGGAGCAAATCATGACGGACATCTACAAATATTCATAATTTAAGATATGCGTATTTCTCTACTTCATATATTGCTTTTCATTTTCCTTATATCCTCTTGTAATATAGGAGATGTACAGCAAACTGTTAAAGAAGACGCTGTAGAGCATATAGAATCCGATAAAGCGGATGATGTAGAAGTACCTACCACTCAAGAACAGGGTAGGACATCATGGCAAAAACCTAATCTGGTCATCAATAAACTTGGAGATATTAGCGAAAAGGTCATAGCTGATATTGGTGCAGGATCAGGATATTTTTCATTTAGATTAGTGCCTAAAGCTTCTAAAGTAATTGCGATAGATATCGATCCAATGATGATTGATATGATGGATCAGTTTAGTAAAGAGTTAAGTCAGCTATATGCATCAAGATTCGAGACTCGTCTTGCAACTCCTACCGAGTCTAAGTTGAATAATGCAGAAGTTGATCATATTTTAATAGTAAATACCCTGGCATACATTGACGATAAAAAAGCTTATTTAGAATCTTTGGCTTCTAAGCTGAAAGAAGGAGGGTCTATATTGATCATGGATTTCAAAATGAAACGCATTGATGAACATCTCGCTCCAAGCACAGAATACAGAATGCATCTTTCTGATGTCGAACAAGTATTGATAGATGCCGGATACACCCTTACAGAATCGGATGATCAATCCTTAAAGTATCAATATATCGTAATCGCAGAAAAATAATCAAACGGTACTTAACTTCTTGTAATCAACTGATCCCTTTCGGGCCCAACACTTACAATCGAGATTTTGGTGTCTAGAATTTTTTCTAGATGATCTACATAGGATGCGGCTGTTTCAGGTAGTACCCCCTCATCAGTCAAATGAGCATGTTCTTTCCAACCGTCATAATATGTAACATCACTCGTTAGGCCATCAATACAGAGGTCATAAGGTACTTCATCAGTGGTTTGTCCATCAATCTGATATTGCTCCACAGTTCCGATTTTATCGAAGAAATTGAGAACATCTAGTTTCGTCAATACAATCTGAGTAACGCCATTGATCATGATGGTATATTTCAGTTGAGGGATATCTATCCATCCACATCTACGAGGTCTACCAGTAGTGGCACCGAATTCCATTCCGTGTTTTTGGAGTTCTGCACCTGTATCATTGAAAAGTTCAGATGGGAAAGGCCCTGATCCTACACGAGTACAATAAGCCTTGGTGATACCGATGACTTCGCCGATCTGCTGTGGAGCTATACCTAGTCCATTACATACTCCGGAAGTGATCGTATTAGATGAAGTTACAAATGGATACGTACCGAAGTCAATATCTAGCATGGATCCTTGCGCTCCTTCCGCTAGTACTGCTTTACCTTCTTTTAATGCTTTATTGACAAAATACTCCCCGTCAACATTCTTCAACCCTCGTACCGTCTCGACTGCAGCCAGCCATTCTTTTTCTTGCGAATCCAGATCAAAATCTATTTCGGGATACAGACCTAGCATACTGAGGTGCTTTTGCTTTAGCGCTTCATACTTTTCTGAAAAATTACTTTGATGGATATCTCCGATACGTAGACCATTTCGACCAGTCTTATCCATGTAAGTAGGACCTATACCTTTGAGCGTAGACCCTATTTTCTCTTTTCCCTTAGCTGCTTCTGATGCTGCATCTAGCATACGATGGGTAGGTAAGATAAGGTGAGCTTTATTGGCAATATATAGACGATCACGATACGGGATTTTGGCTTGATCTAGTTTTGCTAGCTCTTTAAGAAGTGTAATAGGATCTATTACAACACCATTGCCGATCACATTTTGGACATTAGGTCTAAATATACCAGAAGGGACCGTATGCAATACATATTTGTCTGAACCGATCTTGATCGTATGCCCCGCATTTGGACCTCCTTGGAACCGACAAACGAGATCGTATTTATCTGCTAAAAAATCAACAATTTTTCCTTTCCCCTCATCACCCCATTGTAATCCTAATATAACATCTACAGCCATCTTAAGCTTGTTGCAGACCATAAAAATATAGTCTCAGGTTATTAAAGCTCAAAGGTACACAAATAGACATATCATGCTTTTATTTATATAAAGTATTTTTATGCTATTCGAATAGTAGTGATCCTCGAGGAGTTTCACTGCTTCTTCTTGGAAATAAGTAGGTATAGTAGACTTCTAGCATATAATTAATAAACATCATGATCAAAATCTTTCTCCTTTTCATACCGACTGTAATGGAGGTATCTTTTATTTAGCAGACTTCTTTGGTCTTTTTTGTGTTCCAACTCGATGCAATGTGCACATTTCATTTTGGTTATACCTGTCCGCCTTTGGAGGAAGCCCAGACGAACAAAGGGCTAAAGGTTGTCTTAAATACTACCATCTGTATCAAAACTAAAAAACGGAGGGTTCTTTTCATCTCGTGGTTTTCTAAACATACCTAAGAGTAATAAAAGAGGTACTATGCTAATTCCTATTGTATGATTAGTACAATCTTCGAAAAACATATAAAATATTGAATTAAAAGACAGGTTCGCAATACTTTCCAGTTCTGATAAATGAAATAAAAAGCTAAAATCAAAAATAAGTGAATAGCTAAAGGAGAAAGAATCAATACAATAGCATATAGGTATCTGAATAACTAAATTGATAATTGTTCCTATTTTACCGATAGGGTCTTTCATTATTAATGAAATGCCAATAATTATATTGATCAAGACTACTATCAAAAGCATGAGAAGCATCAAGAATTCGTCTATGTATAACACCAGTGCAGTTATGGCTAAAAATGCGCTGCCTACAATCTGATAATATCCCAGAAAACTCAAATAGCTCTTATTCGTCATACTTGTTTATGATAGGGATATGTATTCAATACTTGAAAATAATCAAATTTTCACTTCACCACAGATCGTCGAGGTGTTTCACCTCGATGTAATACGCTCATCTTATCAAAAGTCATATATCTACATAGTTGTCATTGTTGTTAGTCAGTATATCAACTATGGATACCAAGCCATCCTTACCTAGGTACTGTCTAGCGCTACTATACACGTAGTCTTCAGCAAGATCTACTAGTCCAGCTCTTACTGGATTTATGTGGATGTAAGCCAATTTTTGATTAATCCATTTCGGGGAGACTAGCTCAATAGGTTGATTGGTTCTTTGCCAGAGCTGATATGTAGTATTATTAGCATTGTGCTTGGCGAAATACTTGAACCCAGATTATTCAATAGGATTGAAGAATCCGCCCTTTGGGTAGACGAAATCATTGAAATTCAATGATTTGTCATAGGATTACCCAGGCATTGATTTTCACAAAATTGGCTTTGTTAGATTGACTATAAAATTCTGATAATCAATCGTCTGTTATGCATTTGAATATAAAAATGCATAATTCGGGTTGAATAATCCAAGCATCCATTCACTTCTACTTTCTTTGGGATTTTCAACTATGGTTTTGACTATTTTTTTAGAGGTATGTTTTTTAAAGTCTCTAACGATATTTGATAAACTATTTCCCGTAGAGGCAGAAAGAATAAGATGTATATGATTACTCATAATGACGTAAGCATGTACGTTAAGACCCTTATGCTTGATACAATATATCATGCTTTCAATGATGATGTCTTTATAATCTTTACGTGTAAAAATATCTAGCCACCCTACCACCGTAAAGGTCAAATAGTGAATATTATTTTGATTAATGATTTTATGCCCGTTCACGTGTACAAGATAGGCATACTTTTCTTTACTGTAATTGAGAGATAGGCCATACACAATTATGCTCTATCCAGATCCTCTAAGTATTTGTTACCATGACTATATGTTATAAGTAATATCAATGTGCTTGTAATTTTGAAAATCTATGGAAAGCGTATTTGATCGAGGTTGTACCTGTCCGCCTTTGGTGGAAACCTGGACCATCAGGGGTTGAAAGATCCTAAAAATCCTCCTACAGCTGCACCTACGGCAATTGCAGGTAATAAATCACCATCTGGATCATTAAAACTAATGGGATTATTAATCATCGATGACTGTATTTCATTTTAATTGTACCTGTCCGCCTTTGGAGGAAACCTCGACCATCAGGGGACTTTTTTAGTCATATCACATTAAGACTAGACTGGTCCGCTTTTGGAGAAAGCTAAGACGGACGAACGGCCTATCAATGAAAAGCAGCGTTATGCAAGGCTTTTAACTTCTTCAAAACTTAATATTTCCCCTTCTCCTAAAGAAGGTCCACCTTCTCCAAATGAGAACTTACTTCCCTTATCAAAAGAAGAACCTAAATATTTGAGATTTAGAAAAATAATTTCAACTTCTCCTTCTTCTCCAGGGTGAAACTCGTCTTTATCAATCAATGTTATGCTGCCTGAAGTTTTCATTTCTTTAGCAAAACTGAATAACGGTCTGTAACCATTAACGAAAGGCGTTTTACGCCCTCTTTCAAAAAGTTTTATATGTGCTCTTGTCTTTATCATAATCTATGGAAATAAAGGAGTATAATTCAATGGAGTCCCTCTTAAAAGGTTAAGTTTATCCGCAGAGATATTATACTCTTTATTCATACATTTTTGCTGCAAATAATATTTCAGCAAAAGTTTTCCAATCAACATTTTTCGGAATAGGTAAATTCATATTTTCGTAATATCCTTCCATATCTTCAACCCAACTTTCTAAGCCCTCTAAATAGGATTCTATTGTATTATTTTCCCAAGTATCTTTATTGTTACGAAAGTCTTCTATATAAAGACTAAGAAAATCTAGAAAATCTTGTTTATTCTTTATTTTATTTATTTCTTGATGCATATCTCACTATTTAATGATCATATTTTTTCCACCACCTAATTTTAATCTAATGGATACCCCACCTGTTTTTGTAGTCATTTTCCACATTTGACTTCTAACTTGAGGAGGCGTCGCCCAATTTACAGGAGCCTCATCAAGTGTTGATAATCTGAATGCTCCGAGGCGTCTATTGTCTAAAGACCAAATTTTTCCATTTGTATCTTTCCATACATTCATTCTGAGAACGTTGGGATTTAAACTACCATTTGATAATGCTTCTGCATTCCCAAGAACAGTATAATTTCCAGTAGTATTTTTTATGCTACTTTGCATAAAGTGAATATTCTTTGGATTAATGCCTCCCTTAGCAGCAGAAGAGGTATTTGTAGCGACATTTACCTTCGGACTTTTCAAAATACCTCCCCCAAAAATAGTAATTCCGGTAAGAATAGCTTCAGGAGTATATCCTTTTTTGACCTGATCCCAATAAGATGATCCAGGATCTCCTCCCATCGCTAGCCCCATATCTACAGTCTGAGCAATAATAAAATAGGTTGTTCTTTTTGATAGAAACTCTTTGACCATATCCAGACTTATAACAAAATCATCTTGAAAACCCCTAGAGGTAGTTTTTCTAGCTACCCATACCTGTGCTTTATGCCCTGAGTTAAGCGTTCCTAAGCCGCTGTATAATTTGTATTCGCCTGCTGAGATTGAACCGCCTTTATCGAAAAGAAAGCCACTAAAGGGGCTATTACTCATATGCTCAATTCCGACATATCGACTATCTATTACTTCAGCGTCACCCGTAGCAACTTCTGGAGAATTAAATGCGGTTTTTATTAAACCATTTATTGATGTCATACTCTGTTCTGAAGACATAAATGGAAATGGGAAATCACCGTTTGGATCTGAGAATCCAATTGGATTATTAAACATTGCATTATAAGAGGACCAGTTAGAAGCTTGATTTCCCTTTGGGTCCACTTGCCACCATCTTCCGACAGCTGCATCATGTATTCTGTACCCTGCCAAGCTAATACCATGCCCTAGAAAGTCCATATGCTCAATACCGTTGTATTGATATTTATAGTTAACGCCTTGATGTTCGGTAAAAGTTCCCTGCATTTTCATACCAAAAGGGTAGTAGTGGTAAGAGCTGACAAGCTCGTATTCTTCTGGCGTAGCCTCGTCATCGATTCTAATAGAGCCATCACCATCTTTATCAACGAATCGTACTCTAGTATTACCGAGGTGATCAGCCATCATCCATTCCATATAAGAACTGATAGTTCCGTTTACCGTTTCCAGCTCACTGTTATATACTACTCGTCCTTCGGCACTGGCAATACTCTCTCGCTTTCCATCTTTATATTCTATACCAGCGTGATAGATGTAGGTGCTTGTAGGTTCATCAGTTGGCGATTGGGTCAGCTTGAGTTGACGTCCGTTGGCATCATAAAGTATAGTTACCGTCCCATGGGTAGAAGTGATTTCGGTGGGTTGGTCTAGATAATTATATACCACATTGGTGATACCATTACCACTATCACTGACTAGATTTCCGTTTTGATAGTCATATGATCCTCCGCTTGTATTATACCCTCTTTCAGCTAATGCACCGTCAGATACGTTGGTAAGTTTATTGCCATCATAACTCATTGATAATGCATCTATCTGATCATATTGTTGTATGTCTCCTTCAGATGGTACTGCACCATTTCGTGTAATAGTGCCTATGTTACCTCTAGGGTCATATTCACTAATAGTGACATCGTACCAATTTTGTTTTTTGATATCACAAGTTTCATTTAAATCATTGCCATATTTGGCTTGTAGGAGTCTATTTAGATCATCGTACTGAAATCCATACGCTTGTTTGGCTTCTCCACGTACTCGCCATTTCATCCAGGCAATATTGCCGTTGTATCTGGCATCTGCTTCAAGATCGTTATTACCAGATTCATAATAGATCTCTTGAGCAAATACTTTAGCATCGCTAGAGCTATTTATAGTAAAAGCTGCGGTGACCCCTTGTCTTACTTGATGTAGGTTAGCCTCATTGAGTACTTGGCTACCATAGGCGTTCATACAATCTTCGATCAATCCTACTACATAGGTTGTCATATCACCGGTATGGATATGGGCATACTCGTACAGTTCTTTTTGAGTATCCGTATCTTCCTCTCGCTCTAGGGCAAAGCCATTCAACGGCAGTTGTAGTGATCTAGTAGATACATGTGCTTTAGTATCACTACGCAAGGTTTCGATATCGATATTGACCGCAGTTGCTAGGTTAAGCCTTATTTTTTCGCAATTATAACTGATGGCTATTTTGTATTCTAGAGCTGGGGTACGTGAGAGTATTTTTTCGCAGTCATCTGGAGTTGTAGGGCCATCATCAGGAGGTTCATTACAAGGGTCTTCATCCTCTAAATAAGTGTCCGCAATCTTATTGATGGACTTGAGCCACCCTCTACCGGTGTAGCCGTAGTCTATAGTCTGTATACCTCCACCAATAGTCTTGGCTGTCAGCCAGTCATTGTCATTATAGCTAAGTTCATGCTGTGTGATACTGCCTACATCGGGATATGTACCTACTGTTTTTATAGGTCGTAGTCCTTTATCAAAATCGTAGTTATAGTCCAGCGTAAATGCATCACCACCGACTCCTTGATGTACTCTTTGGGTGGTACGTACATTGGCCATATCATCATAGGTATATGTAAAGTCTGAGTGACCTTGATGATACTCATCATGCTCTGTCAATACTCTGCCTACATCATCATAGGTATATATGTTGGAAAGCATATTAGATTCACCCAGAATTTTAGTCTTAGACTCTCCGATCCAATAGGTGCTAAGATCAGCGAAGTAGGGAGTAAATTCCTTAATCACTTGACCATCTAACTTTACATTTTCTACAAAGTTAGGATGGTCGGGGTGTAGGGTATATGTGAGTATATGTCCGTTGGATAAGTCCTCTTGTATAAGTGCATCAGTGTTGGGGTCATAGTAAAAGAAGTCTGCAGCATCTTTATCAGGTACTCTAGAGCTTTCTAGCAGGCCATCGGAATAGTAACTATAACTAAAGTTAAGATTGGTATTGCCTGTACTAGATCCAGGTGGTACAACTTCGAGTACTTGATCACGATCGTTATAGGTACTAGTGGTCATCTGACCGAGGGCATCTACAGTAGCAACGGATCTTCCAAATATATCGCTGTAACTTATGCTATTTAATCCATCCTCGTCGGTGATGCTTGACTTATATAAACTACCAACGGGATAACCTGCAATCGCTTCTGTATTACTTCCATAACTAAGTTTGACCGTTTTAGCACTTCCTGCTGGAGTGGACTCAATCAATCTACCAAGAGGAGATTCTTCATATGAATATATGGTACAACCTCCTTGATTGGGGTCACAAGAAAGTTCTAAAAGTCCTACAGTATTGTATTGATTAGAATTTCTGTAATCAGATCCTGATTGAGTAAAATTAAGCTCATTATTGTTAATTAATCTACCTTTAAAATCAAATTCTCGTTCAGTTATTCTATCAGCTATGGGATAAGAATTTGAATTGAATGTAGATGTCGTTATTTCTTTGTCGTTGCTATCAGGATTTATAAAGTACTCATAGCTAGTAGTAATTCTACCGTTTAAGCTACTCTTTTTCATAAGACGATGAAACCCGTCATATTTTTGATAAATCGTCTCAATATTGGCATTATCAGTTGAAGATATTAGCCTTCGCAGTGCATCATATGAATAACTGTCAATCATATTTCCATATTTGATTTCAGTCAATAGACCATTGTCCCATGTATATTCTGTATTGAGCGATGCCCTCTTTTTGATTAAGGTTGGTAATCCATCAGAATTCCACGATAGTATTCTTTCGTTAAGCTTCCATGTACCATCAGTCCTTGCACTATAGCTAGCATGATTGAGTAATTGACCGTCAGTGTTTATAGTAAATTCGTTTTTTGAACCTCCACCTGCAAAATCATCGATGATAACTTCTAGTGGAGTGCTTACAAAATTACGATCTATAAGATTTTGTTGGGATAGCTCATGAGCATATTTATAATTGATAACTTTTGCATCGTCCGGCTTATTTTGAGCATATAAAGTCTTTTTGGTGATGTTATAATGAAATCTAGAGTCATATTCGTTTTCAATAATAGAGGTTACCCCGTCTAAGTACTTTGTTTCTTCAATCATCTGAATTGAAAAAGACCTTAATCTATTCCAAGTGATTTTGTTTACATCATAATCTTCAACTCCATTAGTACATCCTAAGTAAGAACCTTTAACCAAGAAAGGATAGCTTCGTTGGTGTATCTGATAGTCATATGTACTACTTTGTACAATTGCATTAGAATTATTTAAAAATTCTATTTTTTTCAGTAGGCCAAATCTTGGTCCCATTGACATTTGAGTTTTAGCAGGGAAAGAGGTATGAATTGGCAGTTCGGGTATTATTAAATTCTCGTAAAAATCTCTTTTGACTTCATTGTCCTTTGTCGAATAGTAATAAACTTTCGCTCCGCTTGGGTTATTGACCAAAGCTTCTTCGACTCTACCGTAAGTAACTATACCTCCGTTGAGTCCTGATAGTAGTGAAATAGGCGAAGATCTTAAGCTGAAAACTAAACCATCATGACACTCTTCATTAAAATAGGTGTCCTGACCCTCAGGACTGCCTAATACACTGGCATAAACAGGGTAGAATGATAAGTGACCAGTTGATACTCCTTCTTGAGAAGAAATGACATTTGTTGAGTGAGATAGGATAACAGTCGCACTGGCATTTACCTTAAATTCTGGGTGGGCGGAAAGGTTTTCTAAGCTTATAGAATAGCTATATCCAGGTATTAGCCCTAGAGAGCCTAAACCAATATTCTCCGATGAAAATTGGTAAGTATTCGGAAAATATCGATCTATATATTCTTCAAAATTATTGGGACCCTTAATTAGTAACTTTACGTGGACTGCATTAGGACTGTTTGCCTGACATCCTCTGACTTCAATATTCAAATTTATATAACCCGAAGTACCACAATTATAACTAAATACATTGTTGTCGTATCGATTATCTAAACAAGAATCTTCATAATCTTCAGGTACTAAAGCACTTCTCTGCTCAGAATCTGTTAAATCTGCACTATTATTACATCGTTCACAAATCCTTAATTCTTTTCTTTCAATACTGATCGATGATGTTTCTTCAAACTTTTCAGTGCCATCATAATTTAGGACTCTAGAATTTTCATTATCTGTGATGCTTTTTACTCTTAAGCCACCGACTGGTCTACTATATATTTTACCTGAATTATGATCTTTCGCTCTTATAGTATTTAATTCGTATTCAAATTCTGTAAAATAGCCATTAGGATACTTTATTGATTTCAGAGCTCCTGCCATTGTATGCCTTAAAGATGGATTTCGATCCCCGAAGTAATTTATATTATTTAAACTGCAGGTCAATGATGGTATACAAGTGCTTTCAAATTTGAGCTCTGGGATCAAAGTTTTATTATCAGTTTTTCCATTATTGAAGCCCCAATAATCTTTAGCTGTTGAAAGCCTTCTTGTCATTTGATCCTCGAAATGATATTCGAAGGTTGTTTCTAGATTTAACGATCCATCACAAGATCTTTCTTCCAAGCTTAGAAGTTTGAGTCTTTTCAAATCGTGATCTCCGATATTAAGTGAGGCAAAGGTCACATATTGAGGGAATCCATTAAATCCGTGTTCATTACTGATAAAGTATTCATGCTTCAAATTAAATATTTTGAAGCAGTTTGCTGTCTGGCTTTGACTTCTTTTAGATATTAAAATTTGATTAATTGTTTTAGGTTTATTTCTACCAGAAAGAATGCTAGCATCCAGATCTAAAGGCATAATTCCTCTAGATAATAAATCTTCTCTTTCTTCACCTTTGAAAGTTATAATCGTTGTTGGGCTATTGATTTTTATTAATCTTGATGACCTGATAAAATCAACATTTATGTTCATTCCATGAGATGAAAAAAAATCGGGAAAGTCATTCAAGATGTAATCATCGGTGGTGTTTTGATCAATATTACAAGACTGATCTATCCAAATTTCTTGAGGAGCATTTTGAAGATCAAAGTATTGTTCTATTTCATAGTCAAAGCTTACTTCGTGGAGTGTAGTAGATTGAATAGATTTTATGAACCAACCATTTAGAAAATTTATCCCTTGGAAACAATTTTCCTCGTAAGGCAGATTGCAAAACATCTGGTTAAGCTTACTAAAATAGGTTGTATGTATTTCATGATATTCGTTAATATTTGAATCTCCAATATTATATATTGTTCCATTAGAGGTCGTTATTTTCCACGTCAAAATATTTTCTGATGAATTTATAGTGTTAATCTGATTGAAAGAACTATAGCCAGTAGGGGATGTTGCTTGACTTGTACCTATATTCCATTCAATCTTAATATCGGATTTACTCTTCAATATAAGACTTCCAGTCTCATCAAAAAAGAATGAACCAGATGCTCCATTGAGATTAAAATAGAAAATATCAGGTTCACTATCTATTTCACAATATTGATCTGTACAACTAATTGCTGCGTTGGAATTTCTTTGTAAATAGCCAAATCTATTATGAATTTCATTATAATACTCATCAGGCAACCCTCTCACCTCTCTAAATACACCACCACCAGCATTGAGCGTCCATCCGAGGCCCACGTTACTGGCGAGCTGATCTACTTGTATACCACCCGTCTGGTAGCTTAGGCTGATGGGAAGATTGAGTCCATACTCGGAGATCGTATGTATGGGTATGTTGAAGTTGGCAGTACCATTATTATAATTAATCGGTACACTAGATTGCTTACCGGTGCTACTTACACTAGCAGAGGGTGCAGTGACAAAGCTTGACTGTGCCACCGTATGTGATATAGATAGGAATGCTATCGCTAAGGTATAGATGATATATCTCATGATCTATTATATTTTAGACCGAGCAAGAGCCCGTGTTTTTTTATTTAATGATAATTAACTTCTGGATAGGGTACTGATAGTCTTGGGTCTCGACTTGCAGGAAGTAGAGGCCTGGGGGATGACTGGAGGCATCTATCCTATGCTCGGTAATACCATGATTCAGTTTGAGATTGTTTTGTTGCATCACCTTACCTGTGGCATCATGTATATAGAGCATGCTTTGCTCCTCTGCATCATGTACGATCTCTAGATTAAAATATCGATTACTTGGGTTGGGAGAGATCTTGATATTATGCTTATCTAGCTCCTCTACTTCTCGTTGAGTAAGCTGCTGGCTGAGCTCGTTGGTTTCGGTGGATTGTAGGGTGCTTGGGTTACAAACACCGTTAGGATTATCAGTATCGAAACAAACTTCATAGGTACATCCGTCTGGGCAGTCAAAGGTCACTGTATATTCTCCACTATTTTGTGGGACACTTATGCTTGGCGTCAAAGCTCCGGTGCTCCATACATAATTGGTGGCGTCGGGGCATTGGTTGGTGACTGATAAATTTATTTCATTACATGTAATCGGGAAGGGGGAATTCCAATTTATAGGACGATTTTGACTAAAACCATTCGGAACTACATTTATTACTGAAAATCCTTGGACAAAATTAGCACTAAAATTATGCCAAGACCCCACAATATTAGACATCTGAGAGATATTTATATTCTCGTTAATGGATGTGCAGGAAAGGTTATTACTGATTGAAAATTGATTATCATTAAGCATTTCAAATACAAAGGCCCCAGTAGTAGCAAAGGGTTCTGAATTATTATAACTTTCAAGATATCGATATGTATGATTTAGGCCATTATAACCGTCAAAAAAACCACTAAAACCTAACCAAGGACCTGAATTATAGTCATATCTAATCGTCCAAATTAAGTAGATTCTTACCTCGGTTCCATCTAAACTTAATTGACTTTCGATATTGAGAATGTAGTGGCTATTCTCTAAGTAAGAATTATCAATTTGAGAACATATACTATTTTGAATTAAGATTTCTAGATTTTCACAGTATTCGTTGTATGAGTTACCGTCAAAGATCAAGTCATTAATTGAAATATTGCCAGCACAGCCGTTTAAAGAAGCATTCGGATCATAGGGATTCAGATTTAAACTATACGGAATTAAATTAACTGCATCCCATATATTTATTTCAGTCAAGTAGTCACCTTCACCAAATCCATTACCTATGTCTAGTTTTGCATTTATTTTTTTATACAAGGCAAGTTCAGAAAGGTTATTTAATACAAATGTATTGGATTCACTAGATGTACAACTTGTGGTTTCTTCATTGTATATGAAATTGTGTTGGGTACTTCCTGTATTAAGACTCAATGCTATTCGGTCAGACTCTCCGTTATTTGGATTAATAATTTGTAAATCATAATCACAACTCTGAGTAGTTGCATCATTCTCAGGATCATCATCACAATCAGGAGCACATGCATCTAGCTGATCTTGAGTGACGTTTATAGAGATAGAAATAGGGCTGCAAGAGTTATTTTGAGTATTATACCAGGTCATGGTATGTATGCCTGGTTGATCTACTATAGATGCAAAGACATCATAAAACTCACTATTATTACTTACGGAATTTACACTTGTACCTTGAGGATCTGTATAAGTATTAGAAGCATAGTTGTTACAGCCAAAATTATACAGAAAGCAAGTAGCATTATCAAAACCAAATAATGGTGGAGTATCACAGCTACAAGCGCAGTTTATATTTTGAGACCAAGTAGCTTGTGGGGCACAATCGGTACTCGTAAATTCTACTGAATAAAAACCATCACCAGCACCGTTATCAATGTTATAGTGACTTACATTAGAAGCAATAGGTGAGCTAGCGTTATTGAAATAAATATTGGTATTGTACCCACAGTCATCTATTATAAGTACACAATCATCTACATATACAGTAGGTGTACAGGTACAGATAGGATTGCAAGACACTGGCAGTTCATCTTCAATATCTATACATCCTACCTTGCTGTATACCACTTTATACAATCCATTGGTATTCGCAGCCAAGAAATTACTTTCTATATCCATCATGGAAAGCCCAGATTGCTCTTGACCATCGATGAAGTATGTAGGAGTGTATCCTGCATGACCATTCAAAAGGCTCTCACCACAATTATTCTCCTCAATACTCAAGGTACAAGAGTTGTTGTCAAGGAATAACTCAATACCACAATTGCTCGGCAAACAGTTACAATCATAATATTGAGAAATATTTATCGATGAGCAATTACTGGTAGCACTAGTGGTACTCGTATAAGATACCTCAAATATTCCTGTGCCAGGAGCATCACTCATGAATTGATCATAGCTTATTTCTTGTCCGTTCAGTTTATACACTATATCAAATTGTGCATCTATGTATTCTTGATGGCAATTCATTGAAATTGGACAGCTTCCTATATTCCCGAATTCTGGGATACAACTGGGGCATTTATTACAGTCAACTAGTATTGTATTAGTGGTGTTTTGACTCAGTTGACACTCCTCATGCGTATACTCTATGTAATAAGATCCATTTTCAATATCATTCCCAAAAAAATCATCGGCAACATATTCGCTTGAATAAAGAAATGTCATGGGGTCAGGCGAGTACCAATATTTTATAGTAAAACCTAATGATGCAAGAATTTGAAGGCAATTTTGATCAGGAGATAAACTTAACGTGCAATTTTCATCATCATAAATAAGTTGTAGATTATCACAATCTCCGCATTCTGGAGAACAGTCTACAATGATTTCATTAGTAAGGATATCATCACATCCATCTTTTTCATAACGTATGTAGTATGTGCCATCTTCGTTTGGGTTAATATCAAAGAATTCATTGTAGTTGAGTCCTTCATCTACTGAAATGCCATCATCAAAAACATATACTGGTGTATATCCTTGGGTAGGATCTGTAAGGAGAAGATGGCAAGCTAATGAATTATTGGTAAAATAAAGGTTAGTGCAATCAGTGGTGAGAGCAATTGCTACATCACAATCTTCACAATTATCCTGGCATATTTGTGGTTTTTCTATCTCTTGAGAAAATTTACAATTTCCATCTTCGTATAAATATGTAAAATAAGAGAAAGGGTATAGGCTAAGATCTATAGAATTATTAGTTGATCCCGAGATCAAGGTCAGACTTTCTCCTGAAGAATATGATCCATACCACAAACCTTGATATTGATGACATGGATGACTTGCGGTAGCTAGACATTTATCTACATCAATGCTCAATGGACAATCACATGGCTCATCATAACAACCAACTTGGATGATCCCAGTAGCATCATCACAATTATTGCAACCGCTTACTACATAGGCATATATACCGTTGGATGTAGGAATAAAACTACTACCAGTGCTTAAAACTGTATTACTTCCTTGCTGATACCAGTTTATAACAGGATTTATACAATTAGTTACTGATACATGCGCAATACAATCATCATCTAATTCAACATCAATGTCTCGATTACAACCTTCGCAATCCGCGTCTATGACGGTTTCAAATGAGCATGGAGTTTGTTGATTTCTACTTTGATTGCATTCTATATTGATCACGTAGGATCCGGTTGAAGGAAAATTAAATCCATCAATAGGACCACTTCCATTATATACTACGACATTGGTAATTTTATCAATAATGGTATAGGTTTTTTGTAGCCCAAATTCACAAGGATCGTATACAACGTTTAATTCACAGCCTGAAGCCTCAAGTTCTAAAATACCTTCGCAGCATTCATTTTTTGTACTATTGAGAGCTGTTGCTCCGCTTAAAGTTATGGAAGATGCACCTAATGTTGTATTGCCTATAGAGTAAGATTTAGGTGAATAAAAATCTAGTTTTGAAGAACCAGTAAAAAACATCGGTTTACCACCAACGATTTCTGTTGAAGTATTTTCTTTTGGGTCTTCACAACAAGGAGATTTCTCATCTCCACCTAGCGGATTAAAATAACTAATTGAACCTGTAAGATTACCTAGATAGGTATCTTTGGAAATTAGTTCAATAGGAATATCGAGAGCCTTATATTTTTCTATATCATACCCATAATGCCAACCATCTAATATAGTTCCTAATAGCTTGGTGTAATGATTTTCTTGATCTAGAAGTATTCCTTGATATAAATATATGCTGGTGTTCTCAAACCCCAAAAAACTTTGGGCTAACTCTACTTTAAACTTTATCTCGAAGAAATGAGTGATATCGTTCAAATTTTGATCTTTTATAATGAATGGTTTATCAAGATTTTGCAAGTCGCTTATTATGACAATATCCGTTCCCTTTGCTATAGTCGATCCTGTCCAAGTCAATGAGAGGAATTCTACAAGGTTACCGTTTTGAGGGATCCAACTTTCATTAGTTTCATTATACTCGGCATTTAATAAGCCGAATTGTTGATCCTTATGAATGTTTTTCCCCGTCCTGATAACAACAGAAAAATCATGATAGTCATTTATCTGATTATCTAGACCTACTAAATATATATCAAATGGAGACAATTGAGCAACTACGAATTGGGTAATAAATATAAAGGAAATAATCACCAGTGATCGGATCATCATGACTAGAATTTGATTTAACAACACCATGTAACTAAACCCTTTCGTTCTTATTACAAGGACATTAACATCATTATATAGTGCAAAAAGCTTGCCATTTACGCCAATTACCGATTAATAATTTAATCATATCGGTAATTTCCAGTCAAAATTTTGCCAAATGTTTTTTACACTGAGGTTGCAGAATTTGTATTTTCCATAGATTATAAGTTTACGGTTATAACCAAATTTTGAAATTTAACTACTTTGGAAAGGAATGGCCCTATATAGTCTGGGATGGCGGTCGCATTTTATCACTATATTAATTATTACAAGATTACCGCCAGATGATAAATCAATATTCAGATGAGTTTTGATGGTTTACATCGTTTTTATCATTAAAGATAAGGATCCTAAAATCCGAACCTTAACTTTAATTTTACTCAGGATTACTTAATCAACTGTCGTAAGCCATAAAGTTTCGTTAAGTCATCTTGGAATTCTGTGATTATATACATATTAGCTATACTTTTGATACAAATAATATGCTCATGAGGTATTTGATGATTTTCGCGGTTTCACTTTTAGTGCTTTCTAGTGCTAAAGCGCAGAAAGGATATGAACCACATAATCAAGGGTGGTTAGTCAAGATAGATGAGGCATATGAAGAGTCTAAAAAAACTGGTAAGCCGATACTTGCTAATTTCACGGGTAGTGATTGGTGTGGGTGGTGCATCAAACTTACAAAATCTGTTTTTGTACATGATGAGTTTAAAAAATGGGCTGACAAAAATGTTGTCTTACTTGAATTGGATTTCCCGAGAAGGAAAAGATTACCTGCTGACCTGCAGACTCAAAACAATAATTTGCAACAAGCATTTCAAGTACGAGGATTTCCTACAGTATGGTTGTTTGATCTCGAAAAAGATACTGAAGGAAGATTTAATA
Source organism: Saprospiraceae bacterium (assembly GCA_020629715.1). Lineage (GTDB taxonomy): Bacteria > Bacteroidota > Bacteroidia > Chitinophagales > Saprospiraceae > JAHDGW01. The sequence continues at coordinate 337,812 of JAHDCU010000001.1, read as the reverse complement.
TCTCGGCACTTGGTAAGACTGGATATACTAAAACGGTATCAGAATTTACGAATGGTATGGAGCGAATGATCGCTCGACGCGGATAGAGTTTTTTGTTAGACCCTTCATTTGTAAAGTCTAAGACTAAGATTGTAACTATTGTTGTGTAGTATTGCGGTATCAACTCGATTACGCAACATACAGCCATAATTCTCTTTACCCGATCTATCCATGATGAGATAGATACTAAGGGAACTAGTTTCCCACTAAGTTTTCATCAGAAATCAAGGCTTTTCGCAGGTTTCATCCGTCAGACAAAAGCTGTATTGGCTAAATCAGGTATCGATTTTCATACCTATGATTCAAGCTTACAAGAGGGAGATACTTTCGGGGATCGCATTACCAATGCTTTTCAATATGGTTTTGATTTAGGCTATCAGCGAATTATTATCGTGGGTAATGATACACTTTCTCTTCAAGTAGAGCATCTTCATCGAGCGAGGCGTCAGCTAGAGGACCACGATATAGTTGTAGGTCCTAGTAGAGATGGAGGAGTGTATCTACTAGGCCTATCAAGACAGACGTTTGATGCGCATAGGATGAAGCAATTACCCTGGAAAACGGGACATTTATATGCCGCTTTGGCTGATTATCATGATATCAGTTCCAGCGTATTTCATCTAGAAAAGCTAGATGATTTTGATCAGACTTCTCATGATTTAGTTTTGCTAAATGAGTTGATTCAGGCAGGTGTTTCACAACGAATATTGGATCTCATTTTCAAAACACTTTGCTTGCCTCTTGTCCAATTATATTTTTCTTTTTTTGGACTAACTAAGAAGCTACATCTATCTCTTCGAGGGCCACCTCGCTTTGCTTGATTTGCATTAAGATTCAAGTATTACTTTATTTTTTTAAATATTTATCATGTTAAGAAACATAGCAGTGCTATGCTGCTTTTTTACAATTTCGCTATTATCTGCTCAGAGTTTGAGGGTAGAGGGACGCATTTTGGATAATGATACTGGTAATGGTATCTCTGGTGTGACGATCTATAATCTCGCCACACAACGAGGTAGTATTTCTGATCTGGATGGTGCATTTAGCATTGATCGAGAGTCAGACGCAGACTCCATCGCATTTTCATATATTGGATTTGAAGAGCAGATCATCCAGTTTGCTGCTAATGAGGATAACCCTTATGTTGTGATGAAAAAATCAGATACTTTGCTCGATGAGGTGGTTATCACAGCACTAGGTCTAGAGCGAGAGTCTAAGTCGCTAGGATACGCAGTTGAAAAGTTGACTACTAAATCATTATCTGAAGTACAACCAGTCAATTTTGTACAAAACCTTGCAGGGAAAGTAGCGGGAGTAAGCGTCAGCCAAGGAGCTACAGGTATAGGGTCTACATCAAGGATCTCTATTCGTGGTGAGGCATCGTTCTCTAATAATACCCCTTTGTTTGTGGTAGACGGTATGCCTATCAATAATAATACTATTCTTAATGTGACTAATGAAGCGGCGGCAGGATTTCAAGAGATTGACTTTGGAAATGGTGCCATGGATATCAATAGTGAGGATATAGAAAGTGTGAGTGTTCTGAAAGGCCCAAGTGCTGCGGCATTGTATGGTACTAGAGCCTCAAACGGTGTTATCTTGATCAATACCAAGACAGGAGAAAATCAGCAAGGTTTCGGAATATCATATACTAGTACGGCTAGCGTGGAGACAGCATTTCAGTTGCCTCAATTTCAAAATCAATATGGTCAAGGAAATTCAGGACAATTTGAATTTGTAGATGGTCTTGGAGCAGGAGTCAATGATAATATCACCTATAGTTGGGGACCAGCCTTGGATCAAGGTATTTTGATTCCACAATTTGATAGTCCAGTATCGGCTCCTGACGGTAGCATAGTACGTGGTGGAGATGTTGTCGTACATGGTGGTGCGGAGATTACGGCTACACCATTTGTATCGTACGAAGATAACCTGTCGGATTTTTATCGTACAGGTACTACGCTTAATAATCATCTTTCGCTTACCAATGCATTTCATAATGGTAGCATGAGAGTATCTCTGGGAGATATGAGAAATGAATCTATCATACCTGGTAGTAATTTTAATAGGCAAAATCTAAGTGCTTATCTCAATCTCGAAATTGCTGATCGCCTGCACCTCAGTAGCTCGATCAATTATATCAGATCGTCAAGTGACAATAGACCTTCTAATGGATACGGATCAGAAAATGTAAATTATTCTCTGGTAGCTTGGGGTCCGAGATCACTTAATACATCACTGTTGCAAGATTATTGGCAACCCGGCCTAGAGGGACTTCAGCAATACTCTTTCAACTATACCTTTTTTGATAATCCATATTTTATACTTCAAGAAAACCAGAACGCTCTTGGTCGTAACAGATTCTTCGGTAATATTTCCCTGAGATATGATCTATCCAGCAAGCTATCGTTAGCATTACGTACGGGTACGGATTACTCTTCTGAGCTCAGGACCTTTAAGCGAGCGTATAGTACTAATCGTTTTAGGCAGGGCGCCTATGCGGAGCAAAATGTTTCCTATGTGGAGAACAATACAGATATTCTTTTAAGTTATAGAGATATCTTTAATCAATGGGAATATGAAATCTCTGCTGGGGCTAATCGCCTGGATCAACAAGCGAATTCAGGTTTTTTACAAACATTATCCTTAGCTCAGCCAGGAGTTTTTAGTCTTACCAATGCAGCATCACCGATAGAGTCGTTTGATACTCGTGGTAATAAGCGAATAAACTCAATATATGGTCTCATCAAACTAAACTATAGAGATCGGCTATATATCGATATCACTGGTAGAAACGATTGGTCCAGTGCATTGGCAACACAAAGTAGCAGTGCAGATGCATCATTTTTCTATCCATCGATATCTACTGGATTGATTCTTTCAGAGATGTTTGATCTACCTGAAGATATTTCATTTTTAAAGACAAGATTGAGTTGGGCACAAGTCGGTAATGATACCGATCCATATCAGACAGCGCCAGCATTTGTAGCGCAGACTCCATTCAATAGTCAACCCACTTTTTCAGCTCAAGATTTCATAACTAATACTCAGTTGTTGCCAGAGAAAACCAGCTCGTATGAGATCGGTCTAGATGCTAGATTCTATGATGATCGCTTGCGAGTAGATGCGACATATTATGATGCACAGACTTCAAATCAGATCATTGCGTTGCCTGTGCCGATATCGTCAGGATTTAATCAACAAGTGATCAACGGCGGTAAGGTGGTGAGTAGAGGACTTGAGCTATTGGTATCATATGACTGGATCAGAAATCAAGATATCAAATGGAATACTGCCCTTAATTTTAGTCATAATAAGACGAAAGTACTTGAACTTCCTGGAGATATAGATCGACTGACTTTGGCATACTCTAGAGTATATGATAATGTCAACCAGACGGTATGGTTTCAAGTAGAAGAGGGAGGTGAAGTAGGTGATCTTTATGGTACAGGCTATCTTAAAAATGAAAATGGTGATTTTATAATCGATGACAACGGTCGATACATAGTTGACAATGCTTTGAAGAAACTAGGTAACTATAACCCTGACTATGTACTTGGATTAGCCAATCAGATCAACTATAAAAATTGGAATGCTCAGTTTTTATTGGATTGGCGTCATGGCGGTCAGATCGTATCTCGGACACTTGCTTTGGCAGCAGTAGGGGGGCAACTAGAAGAAACTGCAAATCGTCCTGAAGAAGGTATCGTAGCACAGGGAGTAGTCAATCAAGGGACTGTCGAAAGCCCAAGTTGGGTAGCAAATACTCAAACTGTATCTGCAGAAAGCTATTATCGACAATATTATGATCGCAATCATGAGGAGAATAACGTATACAACGCAAGTTATCTCAAGTTGAGAGAATTTAGTCTTGGATATTCGTTCAAGAATCTAAGTTGGTTTCAAGAAGAAGGACAACAGGTCAATATTTCGGTATTCGGTCGAAATCTTTTTGCCATTAGTGAAATACCACATTTTGATCCAGAACAATTAGCTGTACAAGGCAATCGATTCGTGAGTGGAGTAGAAGATATGTCTTATGCAACGTCTAGGAGCATTGGTATTCGTCTTAATATTCAGATGTAGTATTCATCTTAATTAAAAGCAATTATGAAAAAATATATCATATACTTATTACTTTTCTCAGCTTTGGTATCATGTACTAAAGATTTTGAGAAAATCAATACTAATCCAACTTCACCTACTGAAGTAGAGCCTAGTCTGCTCCTTCGCCAAGTCATTTACAATTACGGAGATGAGATGTCTTATGAAGGTTTTGTTGCTGGCAATTTACTTGGTCAATATTTCACGGCAGTTGATTTCAATCTATTTGATCGTCATAGTTTGACCGAGCCACAGTTTGGAGGTAATCCTTGGCCAGTGATTTACAAAAACTTGAGAGATAATGAAATTCTACTTCAAAAATCGCTCAGTTCTGACGCTGCTAGTGTTTACGAAGGACCAGCACGAATTATGAAAGCCTATATGACTGCAGCATTGACCGACATCTATGGAGATGTACCTTACAGCGAAGCTTTATTAGGTCAAAGTGGAGTAGTAACGCCATCCTATGATCGTCAAGAAGATATTTATGTCGGAGAGGGAGGTATATTAGCGCAATTGGATCTGGGGATCAACGCAATAGATAATTATTCAGGCGCCATTGGTTTAGAGGGAGACCTCTTTTACCAAGGAGATCTTTCAAAATGGGTGAAACTTGCAAATTCTCTAAAATTAAAATATCTGATGCGCATATCTTCTGTGCTCGATGTCAAGCAGCAGATCTCTGAGTTATATACTGAAGGTAATTTTATTACTGATGGTGATGATGATGCTGTTTTTCAGTTTTCTTCAGGTCAACCTAATAATTTTAGGATGGCAAATCTAAGGGATGGTGATTTCAACTTATTTGTAATGTCCAAAACCGCACAATTTGAGTTTCAGGATGTTAATGATCCTCGTGAACAGTTGTTTTACAGACCTCGCAGCTTTGATAACCTGACGTTCAATGGATTACGAAATGGTCCTGACGCTTCTGAAACATCTATAACTATTTCTAATTATTCCTTATCAGGAGAGATATTTAGAGAAAATACTGGATTGCTAAAATGTAATTTCATGACTAGTTGGGAGACCTCATTCTTATTGGCTGAAGCTGCGCTGAGGGGATATATTCAGGCAGATGTGAAATCATTTTACGAAAATGGCATCAGACAGTCATTTGACTATTGGGATGTTGCTTTACCTTCCGACTATCTAGAATCTGATGGTGTTGATTTTACCATAGGATCAGGTTTGGGGCTGGGTCGGATAATTACTCAAAAATGGTTGTCTAATATCATCAATGGCTACGAGTCTTGGATAGAATATCGACGAACTGGTCATCCTCAATTACTGCCTGTATTGGCAAGTTTAAATAATGATCTCATACCAGTACGGATGCCTTATCCAACGGATGAAGCGGCGCTAAATGCAGTAAACTTCGATGATGCAACAGCCGAAAATCAAAATTCAATAAACAGTAGAGTTTGGTGGGATATCAATTAACACGATGTTAGGTCTAATCAACGATACAATCACTCTTCAATGGATTTTGATCCTAGTCTTTGGATTAGGTTTCTTAATATTTGCCCCCAGGGCAAAGACTTTAGAGAGCTTCTTTCAGGCGGCTAATAAGAGTGGAAAAAAGCCCAGCTTTTGGATACTTTCAAGTAGCCTAGTGATTTCATGGATTTTTGCAAAATCGATTACTAATGCGGCTAATCTAGGTTTAAGTTATGGAATCGTAGGAGGCTTATCCTATGCTTGTTATTACTTCAGTTTCTTGGTGGCAGGGATTGTTTTATATAACATTAGGACCAAAGGAGGGTATAAAAGTATCCACGAATTTTTGACCCAGAAGTTTGGAGCGACCGCAATGTTGCTATTTAGCGTTCTGATTTTCATCAGACTTTACAATGAGATCTGGTCCAATACGATGGTTATCGGATCATACTTTGGAGAGAGTGGATCTACACCGTATTATCTGTCTATATTGGTATTTACAGGCCTTACTTTATTGTATAGTTTGAAAGGGGGTATGCGTTCTTCTTTAATAACGGATGGTATTCAGATGATCTTTTTTGGAGTACTTTTGGTCGCTATCTTATCTATCGTCTTACCGCATGAAGCTAATCAAGGCTTTCAAGGAATCATATCGAGTGGATCTTGGGATTGGGGCTCTGGGCTCAATTTGATGATCGTAGCCTTGATTCAAGTATTTAGCTACCCATTTCATGATTCGGTGATGACAGATCGTGCTTTTATATCAGATCCCAGGACTACACTTCGGAGTTTTTTATGGGCAGGATTGATTGGCTTTGTTTGTATATTCTTATTTAGTTTAATAGGTGTCACGGCAAAAAATATCGGATTAGCAGGACAAGCTACAGTCGAAATTGCCAAGTATTCTGGAATAGTGTTGATGTTGATGATCAACTTTATCATGATTACCTCGGCGGCATCTACGCTAGACAGTGCGATGTCTTCCTTTTCGAAACTAACGATTATTGATTTAGGTTTTTTCAAAAGTGCTCCTTTGGCTTATGGTCGTATAGCCATGGTCGTGTTCTGTATACTCGGTACCATTCCGATATTTTTGGATGCTGAAATACTGAGTGCTACTACGGTGAGCGGTACTATGGTTTTGGGGCTTGCACCTGTTTTTCTCTTTTGGTCCAAAGCTTCTAATCCTATTTCATTTTTAGTCACTGTGTCTATAGGAATCATCGGAGGGCTATGGTTTTCTTCAGGTCTAGGTATCGAATCAATTAATTTCTGCACGGGTGCATATAGTGAACTGTTATCTATCAATATAATAGTGACCATATTGGTTTTTGCAAGCTACTTTTTGTGCAATTTTATATTTAATAAGGACTTTAAAACTATCAAAATAGAATAATGACTTATCCCGTCCATGATCTTCATTTAGATACCGATAGACTGCTAGTGTTTGGAGGGGTATACAGTAATTATCAAGCACTTTTGGCTTTAAAATCAAAAAGTAAGGAGTTAGGTTTTTCACCAGAACAAATCATTTGTAATGGAGATATAGTGGCATACTGTGCCCAGCCTGAAGAGTGTTTGCAAGAAATCAAAAATTGGGGGATTCATACCATTTTGGGCAATGTCGAAGACCAGATCAGATATGGTCAAGAAGATTGTGCATGTGATTTTACGTCAGGAGGCAGATGTGAAAGTTTTTCTAAAGACTGGTATCCTTATGCGGTATCTAAGGTCACTGAAGATTCTAAAAAATGGTTGAAATCTGTCCCGTATCAATTGAAAATAAGAGTTGGCGACGTTAAAATTGGTGTCATTCATGGTTCGGTGGACTATATATCTGACTATATATTTGAGTCTACACCATGGGAGCTGAAAGCATCAGCATTATCATCGATGGATGTAGATCTTATGGTTGCAGGTCATAGTGGACTTCCTTTCTTACAAATGCGACAAGATCGGTATTGGCTCAATCCTGGGGTATTAGGTATGCCGGCTAATGACGGTACTTCGAGAGTCTGGTTTGCAACAATTGAAATTGTCAATGGGGCTTATGATACTCAGTTTCATTCTTTGAGCTATGATTATCAAAAGGCGCAAAAATTAATGAAAACTCATGGCTTGCCAGATGCTTATGCCAATACGCTGGTTAATGGGATATGGGATAATTGCGAAATACTACCTATTCAAGAGACCGAAAAACAAGGTATAGCCATTACTTTTAATTAGAGAATATTATTTTGTCTCTGAGGATTCTAAATCTTTAAGAAGCCTTACAAGATCAGCGATATTTTTCATTTTGTTTTTAGTTTGTTTCATCAGTTTTTTAGCTGATTTACCGAGTACTTTTGTGACAGTTTTTTTCTTAGCCTTTATAGGTTCACTAGTGTCTTTAGTTTCTAACAGAAGTTTGTCATTTCTTTTGAATCTCTTGATTTTGATGATTTGCCCAGGCGGACGTTGCACGATTTCTTCAAGGCTAACCCTTGGTTTTTCAACCAATTGATATTTGCTACCTTGATATAGCTTAAAGTACAATTGATTTTTGAGATGATAGATATGAAGATCGTCTATTACAGGATTTTCAGGTATAATGATTTGCCGAACCTGCCGTAGATCCAAGATCGAATATTTTCCTTCACCATCGTACATCTCAATTTCATTACTATATATATTTATGTTTAGCGACACCTCAAACGGTTTTTCTGAGTCATCGAGATAAATTTCTGCTTTTTGAGGGGCTTCGAAGTAGTAAGGATTTCCTTTTATTCCTTTATACCTGTCTTCATCAATAGCCACCTTGTTAACTAATAAAGTATTTTGACTCAGGAGGAAAAGAGGGCAGAAAACTAAAATGACAAGGGTTGAAATAAACTTCATAGAATACCTTTTACATAATTTGATAACGTTTAAGATTGATACTTTGTATCACAAATCTTCTTCTCTTTCCAATAATAGAATGGCTGCTTGAGGTACGATATAGTATTTCTGATCCGCATACTTGATCTGAGTTGCACCATTCAGTAGAAATATTGCAAGATCTCCTTCTTGAGCTTGCAGCGGTAGATATTTTACTCGATCTTCTTGAGGCTTCCACGATTCGTCCTCCACAGGTACTGGTAAGGCATATCCGGGACCTGTTTTCATAACATAACCTTTCATGACTTTTTCTTCATCAATAAGTCCAGGAGGTAACAATAAACCAGATTTAGTACGTTCTTCTGGCTTTTGAGGTTTGATAAGTACTCGATCTCCAACTACTATTAGTTTACTTAATTGATGTTTTAAGGATAAACTCATTTACGTTCTCTATGTGTTTTAAAAGTACAAATCTACAATTTGAAGGTCAACATATGTCTTATAAAATTGAACCAGTATGAATTTTCATACTGGTTCAATTCGGTCTATTCTACCCTTCGTTATATATCTATGGTGTCAGTAGATTATCCTGTTTTAGCGCAGTTAAAGCCTAAGATTATCTTTTTCGATTGTAATCATAGACACGATAGTCGGGTTTACTAACGCTTATATATCCTTTGAATGAATTCTTAAACCCATCACTCCCGAAGAAACCACCAGTATTAATTTTAGAGTATAGGTCCTGATCAGAGTTTAAAGCTTTATAAAGATTCTTATCTCCATCTTTTACTTCTGCTAATCCTAGATATGATGATAGTACATCCTTGATCTTTATTTCGGCGAGGCTTTTTGTTTTCTTACCTATGTTGGGAGTATCATAAAATTTATATTTCTTCCCATCTTGCATCGGAGCAAAAGATCTTACATATAATGTCTTTACTTTATCTTTTTCTACTTTATCAGTTTCTATGATCACGACACTATCATCTATGATGGCTTGATTGATACTCTCGAAGTTCAATGTGGATGAGACTATTTGTAAGACATTTTTGGTATAAAAGCCTTGGAGTTCAATCTTATCTTCATAGATGTCATCATCTAATGCAAGACTAAGAGTCGCATACATAAATCTATCTCTAGGATTTCCGAGGTCCTTATCTTCCTCTTTTAAAAACTTAGATAGTCCTTTTTTTGCTTTATTGATCTTTTTAGTATCGAGCATATCTGATATATGTACATTGATTATGGTATTACTTATTTTTTCGTTAGTCTCACTGTCATTATTGATCATCGTATCATATGCAATGACTCTCATGTTTGAGTAGTTTAAGAAATGAGCTTGAAATAAGAGTAATAATGATTTTTTATCAAAAGATGTAAATGCGCTACTATTTTCATAAGTCAGTAGAATAGATAAGTCAATAAGTTCTTCATCTTTATTGGCATTTAAATTACGTTGAGGTAGGTTTTCCACATCTGCAATAATAATTTCCTCGTTGTTATTCATTGCCACTAGTAATTCTTTTTCATTTTTACGAACTCCTAGTACTTTAGATGTTTCGTCTTTACTGTTGACATATCCTTTGGATATTTGAGTGTATGCATCAAAGTCTCCAACCTTTTTATTGGAAAGGAAAGGGTAGTAAAACATGCCAAACCCTGTTACGTCTATATCATTACATCCTTCATAAATAACTTCTTTGACTTTATCTCCCTTCACTTTGGCAGTTTCAGACACATAAAGTGGGGGCAACAGCGCATGAGATAGACGTATTTTTATGACATTAGTAAACGCTGATTTGATTTTATCCCTAGCTTGAGATTCAAGGTTATCGGGTACTTCTGGATATTCGTCAAAAATTATGTCTTCTATTTCTTTAATTGCTTTTTTATATTCTATGGTAGATTTACCACTAGCACTTGGCCAACTTTCTTGTACGATTTCACTTTCTTCATCTAACAGGAATGTACCTGAGAGATTAAAAACATCCAACACAGATCGACTTTGCGTTTCTATCAATCTAAAATTAAGATGATAGTTTGTCCTTGTTTGAAAGCCGTTAAAGACGTATCGTTTTTCTTGTTTTTGATTATTCTTGTTGACTACTTCTTTGATTCTAGTTTCTCGTAAAATTTTGGTACCAATAGTAAAAGGTGTATCCCAAATTTCCAAGGTATATGGACTTTGAGCATTGTTAAATCTATCAACACGTATAAATTCAAGGCATCCATCATAATTTGTATTCAGATGATCAAAAAGCGCATCTAAATTCAACGATTGATCTGTACTAGTTTTGTTGAGTATTACATCCACAGCATATTGCTGTCCGTAAGAACCCATGGTTATTAGACTGAGTAGTACTACGTATATATTTTTCATGATTATTTAGTCTTAATTTTTAGCTTAGTATTTGTTCCAATAATAATATATTCCGATGGAAGCTCTCATGCCTCCAACAGTATAAGGTAAAGTAGTCAGTTTCTCATCATTATAAATGATATCGGGATTATCACCATCAATATCATAAGTGCCAAAGATGGTACCATCGCTATCTGTGAATTCTAAGCTAGGGTTGTCATTGTCAGTGCTAAAGTCATATGCCAAAGAAGCATAGATTCCTATTCTGTTAGAAATCATATATAGTCCATCTATTTCAGGACCAAATACAAAAGTCTGTGATCGCAATGTCGCTTTTAATTTATCACCTGCGAAAATATTATTTCCAAATTGGATAAATCCAGTATCATTATTTAGGTCCCCGAGATCAAATCCAGCATTGGCAAAACCCACGGCAAGAGCAGGCCTGATGAGCAAGGTTTTAGTACCGATGCTCGCAGCTTTACTATAACCCAAGGAGTATGTAACGATACCCAACAAATTATTACTAATACTGATATCAGCTTTAATGCTGTGAGAGATCCCATTATACTTTCCAAAGTTAAATCCTATTTGTACTCCAATAGAGTTGGAAGAACCCTCTAAAGTGGTGGTTGTGCTGATCGCATCTGGTGCTGGAGAGTCGTCTATGAAGTTAAGTATTATATCACCTGAATCAGTTGATAAAAACCTTGGGCCAAAACCAAGACTAAAAGCTCTATATTTTTCAGGTAGATCAATTCGAGCATTATCAATTGTTGTCGATGCTCTTTTATTCGCTCTTTTCCTCTTTTTCTGCCCATGAGCAGATATGGAGATCATGGATAGTGCAAGTAGCAAGCATAAATTAGTTAATAATTTATTATTCATATTATTTAAATTGGTTACCAGAGTATTTGAGAAATAACAATATCCCCCTTGCCCTCAATATATGATATAATTTTTAATCACCAGGAATATGATCGATCTTTAGTTTATTGAGTTATTTATAAGTAGAGTTTTTATACTTAAAACTCTATTTTTAATAGTAAATTTTTTCTCATGAAAGATCTAATGTATTCATTTCTGATATTGATATCTATACTCGCTTGTAAGCACGAGCACAAATCTTCACCTGAGTTAATCAAGGCTTTTGATATTCAAAAACAAGGACTTGCGATAGCTGATGAAGTGAAAAAGGAGATTGATGCGTTGCATACGCCTAAATTAAAAAGAGTAGAGCGAAAACTCGAGAATCTAATGTCCAATATGGTTGAGATAGAAGGGATGGCCCATGATCATTCAAAATGTAATGGCGATCATCGACCTAAAGAATACGCCATTTCAGATAAGCAAATGATAGCGGTACAGCAAGAGTGGTTAGACTCTCTAATAAGTGTTAAGGATAAAGTATGGGAATTTCGTGATTATGGTACTTTAGAGTAGTTATGCTTGCTTCTTGACATACTTAGTCAATATGACTATCTGCTGGCCATCTATCTTACCCTCAATGTGGTTTTCATTATCTGCTACTAATCGGATTCGCCGTACTGTAGTTCCGCGTTTGGCAGTAAAGTTGGCGCCTTTTACATAGAGATCTTGTATCAAGGATACGTTATCCCCAGATGATAAAATATTACCATTAGAGTCTTTATGTACGATTGCCGCCCTAGAGCTTTGATCAGCCCATTCTTGGGTGATTGGATCAAGATACATTTGGTTTTGGAGATCTCCAGCCCAATCACCATTAAGTCTGCTGAGTAATCGATATATACTTACTTGTACTGCAGGTACTTGAGTCCAAAGACTATCATGTAGTTTACGCCAATATTGATCGTCAAGTTCAGATTTATTTTGCTCCACTACACAGGTATTGCATATCACAATCATATGCTTAGCATCTTCGGTTGTTTTAGGCGGTACTAAAGTATATTGCAGTTCTTCATTAGAAAAACATAACTCGCAAGCTTCCTCTGATCGTTTATCTAAAATAGTGTAAATACTCATGATCTATTACTAAAGTTCTAAAGGTGAAGTTGATGATAATAATTTAGACTTAGGGTAAATAATGTATCCGGATTTCTGATCTTTAACCAAAGTTTTATGATGTGTAATTTTATAAAATAACCAGCGAGCCTATCCGATGAGTTTTTCTTGTAAATCTATGTGGAATTATAAATGTCCAAAGTGTAGGCAAGGGGATATTTTCGACAAACCACTCGATATCTCCAAACCTGTAGCCATGCCAAAGGAGTGCAAGTACTGTGGTCTAAAGACTATGCCCGAACCTGGATTCTACTATGGCGGTATGTTTCTATCCTACATCATTGGTGGCTGGATGGCTCTTTTACCCACATTATTACTAGTATTTTACTTCAAGTGGACAGTCAATCAGGGGATGGCATTTGCCATAGTTTTGGTCATAGTCACTTATCTACCACTTTTGAGGGGGTCAAGGTCACTATGGTTGCATCTGATGAGTAAATACGATCCCGAGGCAGAAGCCAAGGCTAAAGACAAAATTTCAAAACAAAAATCTAATGCCTCTAAAGAATGGAAACCCAGAACCAAAGCTAAAATTTAGAGCTTTGCATGAAAATCGAAGAAAGCGTCCAATACACGAACAGGAGCTTCAATTTGTGGAAAATGGCCTATGTCTGGCAGATCGCAGATAATCATATTTGGTATTTTAACCCTAACTGCATCTACAAGGTGTTTACCTGATACAGGGTCTAGATGTCCATTGATCATCGCCAGTGGAATTTCAGCATTTTGCAGGCTACTAGTCCACCGTTGAGCATAAGTTCTTCGATCATTCAAATATCTGATCAATTTGTGAAAAACATATTTTCCTCCTTTTCGCGTAAGCATAGAGTAGAGTTGATCGATTTCAAAATCAGAGGGAGGCGTATCTTTCCCAAATACTTGAGTAAGATTTCTTCTGACCAAAGATTTACTAAGTAGAGGAGTGATCAATATCCCAAAAGGACTCAACAATACCTTTTGAATGGGACGTGGATGATGAAATTCTGGAAGTATACCTCCATTCAGCAATACAGCACTTTGATATATTTTTTGATCGTTAGATCTTTCTAAATCTCTAGCAAGCAACTCTTGAAAGACGGTATCTCCAAAGTCATGAGCAAGTACATGGCAGGAATTTATGTTGAGGTATTCTAATAATGATTCTACTATATCTGCCTGTAGATGGGTACTATATTTTTTAAGCTTCGGTTTATCTGATAATCCATATCCAAGAAAGTCCAATGTGATCAAATCAAATTTTTCTGAAAGGCGATCCCAAACTTTATAGTAATCCCAAGAGCAGGTTGGAAATCCATGAATGAGTAAGAGTTTCGGTTTATCTGAATCTGGAGTTCTTTTGTAAAATATATTCGATTCTTTAAAGGAAAAATATGCGCCCGAATCTTGCCATGTTTTACTATTCAAAGTGAGTTGGATTTTTGATTTAATCAATTTCCTATTACACCTAAGATAATTTAAAACTTGATATATTTGGAACTAAAAAGAGCAGCCAAACCAAAGTCCAACTGCTCTTTATATTTTGATATTCATTGCTCGAAGATCGAAATCCGATCATTGGCTCCCGAATCACGACCTCCGAAATCCGAATCCCGATATTCTACATCCCATCAATAATACCATTCAAGGTAGCACTTGGTCTCATTGCTGCATAAGTCTTATCCGTATCTGTAGAATAGTATCCATCGATATTTACTGGTTGACCTTGTACAGCAATCAACTCTTCATTGATCTTGCTTTCATTTGCACTTAATGCTTCGGCTACAGCTTTAAATTCTGACGCCAAATCTGCATCTGCACTTTGGTTAGCTAATGCCTGTGCCCAATACATCGCTAAGTAGTAGTGAGATCCACGATTATCGTGCTCATTTACCTTACGAGATGGGGATTTATTTTCATTGAGGTATGCTTCTGTTGCTTTATCCAATGCTTCACCTATGATGATCGCTTTTTGGTTGTCGTATTTAGTACCTAAGTGGTCTAGAGATACCGCAAGTGCCAGAAACTCTCCTAGAGAATCCCAACGTAAGTGGTTCTCTTCAAGTAACTGTTGGATATGTTTAGGTGCTGATCCTCCAGCTCCTGTTTCGAAGAGACCGCCACCATTCATCAAAGGTACGATAGAGAGCATTTTTGCACTAGTACCCAGCTCTAGGATGGGGAAGAGATCCGTATTATAATCTCTCAATACATTACCTGTCACTGAGATGGTATCCTTGCTATCTTTCATTCTTGCTAATGAGAACTTCGTTGCCTCTACGGGAGAGAGTATATGATATTCTACTCCGCTCAGATCGTGATTAGGTAGGTACACATTTACCTTTTTAATGAGCTCAGCATCATGAGCACGTTTTTCATCCAACCAAAATACGATAGGCGTTTTTGACGCCTTTGCTCTAGTCACTGCAAGTTTTACCCAATCTTGGACAGGTGCATCTTTTACCTGACACATTCTCCATATATCGCCAGTCTCTACATTGTGACTTGTCAATATATTACCATCTGCATCAATGACTTCTACTTTTCCGTCCTTTGGTATCTCAAATGTCTTGTCGTGACTTCCGTATTCTTCAGCTTTTTGAGCCATAAGGCCTACATTCGGGATAGTACCCATAGTACGAGGATCAAATGCGCCATGCTCCTTACAAAAGTCAATAGTCGCTTGATAGATACCCGCATAGCTACTGTCAGGGATCACTGCTTTAGTATCTTGTTGATTTCCATCTTTATTCCACATCTGTCCGCTCGTACGGATCATAGCTGGCATAGAAGCGTCGATTATGACGTCACTAGGTACATGCAGATTGGTGATTCCCTTATCAGAGTTGACCATAGCCAGATCTGGTCTAGCTGCGTAACAGTCGGCAATCGCTTTCTCGATAGCTTCTTTTTGATCAGCCGGTAACTCTTCTATATTTTTCAATAAGTTTCCAAAACCGTTTCTTACATCTACACCTACGCTTTCGAGTTCTTTTCCGAACTTTTCAAACACAGGTGCAAAGAAGACCTCCACAGCATGACCAAAGATGATGGGGTCGCTTACCTTCATCATAGTGGCTTTCATATGTAAGGAGAATAATACACCTTGGGCTTTAGCATCAGCAACTTGAGCTTCTAAAAAGCTTATCAGAGCATTTTTACTCATAAAGCTTGCATCGATGACTTCGCCCGCTTGTAAAGTAATACCTGCCTTCAGTGTAGTTTGATTACCAGATGCATCCGTATGAACGATATCTACAAAAGTGGCTGCACTAGTAGTAACCGATTGCTCATTATTTCTAAAATCACCGCTTGACATCGTTGATACATGCGACTTGCTATCTGAAGACCAAGCACCCATTCGGTGAGGATTTTTTCTTGCGAAAGCTTTTACAGGACCCGGCGCTCTTCGGTCAGAGTTTCCTTCTCTTAGCACAGGATTTACAGCACTACCTTTTACCTTATTATATCTTGCTAAAATTTCATTTTCTTCATCTGTCTGTGGATCATCCGGAAAATTTGGAATGGCGAATCCATCATCTTGAAGCTCTTTGATTGCTGCTTTCAACTGAGGTACAGAAGCACTGATATTGGGCAATTTAATAATGTTGGCTTCTGGTTTTTTTGCTAAATCACCTAAATATGCGAGATCGTCTGTTACCTTTTGATCATCATTTAGATAGTCTGGAAAAACAGCTAAAATTCTTCCTGCTAAACTGATATCTCTCGTTTCTAATTCGATTCCTGCTTTACCTGTAAATGCTTTAACAATAGGTAAAAAAGAGTGAGTTGCGAGATATGGTGCCTCGTCTGTAATGGTATAGATGATTTTACTCATGAGGGTAGGATCTATTTATAAATTATCAAATTGACCGCAAAAGTAAGTAAAATCGAACTAACAGTTGATTGTGGCTAGTTGACAGTTTTTTAGTTCTTAATGCCTAAAATACGTTGACCGTTTTTTTTATACTTAGCTATAGCCTTATTGTCTTGAAACCTCTATCGATGTTCGAGTTACTTTAGAGAAAAATTCTCCGTGATCTTTGTGCTCTCAATGGTTTACAAAATTCTTTGGTCAACTTATCTTGATATTAGACGGATCACTAAATTAAAAATTGACCGTCTCTACCTTATCGATCGGAGCACTCACTTTCACTCCACCCTTACCTACTTTTATGGTTCCTTTAAAATGTACGTCCAATTTACGCTGAGACATGATTTTCAGACCCTTACTTATCGCCATGAGCCCATCTTGCTGATATAGTTTCTTGAGATCCATCGTAATGCGTACAGGCATAGGAAAATCTGCATTTGCAGGCATAATAGCATCATACTCCTGTGTAATGGTTGATACTTCGACACTATCTATGGAAGCCACAATATTAGCTTTGGCAAGATCAAGAGCAAAAGCATTTGGATTATTGAAAATCATATCTGCAGTGATATCGACTTTATCCTTATTCATGTCGAGTACTTTTACGTTTTTGACATCTACAAGGGTGGGTTCTGTGATCGAGGTGCAGGAAATTATGCAGAATAGTGAGAACAGCAATAAGATATTTTTCATCAGTAATTTGATTTTTAATTTAGAATCTACTCTCTGTAAAGTTAATAAAGGATGAAGAAGGTAGAAAATATCACTGGTTTAAGCTGAAACGGATATGGTCTGATCAGTATTATTGTCGTTATCCCTTTTGTAAAGACAGTAGGGTTGGATTTTTCATTAAGTCAATTCATGGGCAATGTGAAATGTTTTAGTTTTAGGTACCGAGATTACATTTAAATTTAACTTTTTTGATCTCTCAATAAAATAGTCTTCTGGGTTAGGATCTTGATAAATGATTTCTGTCTGTGAGCCAATTTGAGACATCCATTCTTCATCAAACTGTCGATTATCATCAGGAAATGAATATCCAATAATTATCAATTTATCTGATTTAATTATACGGTCGAGAGCTCTTAATTTAATTTCATTTGCCTTAGTATTTTGTTTTTCCCAATGAAAAGAGAAGAATTGATTTGATATCAAATTATTTTTTTCAAAATTCGAGGCTATCCCAATTACATCACCCATAAAACTCATAAAATTAATTTCATGTGGTTTATCTATTAAGCAGAATTCAAGATGATTAGATTCACTATCAAAGCCAGAAAATATACCAGCGATACCATTTAAATGGGTAATACTTAATTCATTTTCAACTGATCTTTTATCTCTATTTATTGAGTTAGTTGTCGCAAGTAAATATTGAGGTGTTGAGTTGTTATAAAACATTTCTTGAATCATTAACTCAATTTGAATATCATAATTCCATGTAATTATTGAAAATGGAGATTCAATATGAGATTTTGATGTCTTTATATTTGCACCGTACTTGGTAAACAAATACTTATATCGCTGATGAGCTTTTTTAGTAATTTGGCAATACGCTATAAAGATAGAAAGACATAATTTCAGTCTTCTTAGATTTAGTTTTGGGTATTCAGAGATAGGACCTTGATTGTATAAATGCTGAGCAAAAGTATCAAGTGTTTCATATTATAGGGATTTTTCTGCAAGAATATCCAAGTCTTGACATAGCACAGCTAGTATCCGTTTTCTATTATAATCGAGAAATGAATTTTTTATGTAGTCTTTAATTTTTGAACTAAAAATTAAAAGTTCTTTATTGAAATCTTGTACAATGGGAATAGATCCATAAGATCCTCCAGCTCCTACCTAATAAATTGTACTCATGTTTTTAATTTGTTTCGGATATCAGTTTAATTATTCTGATTAGCGTCTCCTCTTCTTACGCTTAGACCTTGGATTTGCTCTTGAAGGTCGTGTATCTTCCTTAAATGATCGCTGTCGACTAGGTTTTTCTTCCGTAAGTAGTTTTTTGAGCAAATCTCGGCGACCCATATTGACCAACTTATCCTTGATGCGTTGCCTATTTTCCTTTTTATACCAGAAGAAAAATAGGTGTTGATTTTTCTTCTCTTTAGGTGTTTTAGCGGTAAATACGGGTCGCAAAGTATAAGGATGAAGACCTGTATAGTAGATAATAGTTGCAACGGTCATGGGAGTAGGTGTAAAGTCTTGTACCTGCTCTAGTTTGAATCCCATATCCTTAGTCTCAGCTGCAAGGTTAGCCATGTCCTCCTCTTTACATCCAGGGTGACTTGAGATGAAATAAGGAATCAGCGGCTGATTCATACCATGCTTCTCATTGAAGTGCTCATACTTATCCTTGAAGGTATGAAAGTGTTTAAAGGACGGCTTTCGCATCACTTTAAGCGTATCATCACTTGTATGTTCTGGGGCGACTTTGAGCCTTCCTGAGATATGCCTAGTTACTACTTGCTCGACGTATTCGTCGATACTTCCATTATCTTGTTTATTGTATTCAGGTACTAAGAGATCATATCTTATCCCGCTACCTACAAAAGCTTTTTTGACTTTAGGATGTGCATCTACCTGTCTATAAAGCTCGGTCATCGCGGTATGATCGGCATCAAGATTTGAGCATACAACAGGATGAATACAAGAAGGACTGACACATCGCTCACAGATAGACTCATCCTTGCCTTTGAGTTTATACATATTGGCTGATGGTCCGCCAAGATCACTGATGTATCCTTTGAAATCTGGCATACTGGTGACCTGATCAACCTCCTTCATGATACTTTCTTCTGATCTACTCGAGATGAACTTACCTTGATGTGCTGAGATCGTACAAAAGCTACATCCACCAAAGCAACCTCTATGCATATTGATGCTAAACTTGATCATTTCATACGCGGGGATTGGCCCTCGTTTATCATATTTAGGATGAGGCATACGGGTGTAAGGTAGATCGAAACTTCCATCGATTTCTTTCTCCGACATCGGAGGGTAGGGCGGATTAACGATCAGCATATGATCACCTACTGCTTGAATGATTCGATCAGCTTTGATTTTATTACTCTCTTGCTCTACATGTTTGAAATTAGCAGCAAACGCTTTCTTATCTCGAAGGCATTTTTCATGACTAGAGAGGGTAATGGTCTTCCAGAGATCAGGGTTTGGAAGTTCGTCACGTCTATCTATTTGAAATGCCGTCTGCGGAATATGAGTCATCTGATGGAAAGGGATGCCCTCTTTGGCCATTTGCAAGATTGCTCGTAGTGGCATTTCTCCCATGCCATAGACAAGCATATCAGCACCGCTCATTTCTAGGATATTTGGAAAGAGTTCGTCTTTCCAGTAATCGTAATGGGTGACTCTACGCAGTGAAGCTTCGATACCACCTATCAGTACAGGTACATCAGGGTATATCTTCTTTAGTATTTTAGTATAGGTGGTCACCGCATAGTCTGGTCTAAAACCTGAGACATTGCCCGGAGTATAGGCGTCTGTAGATCTTCGTCTTTTGGCTGCGGTATAGTGGTTGACCATGGTATCCATACAGCCTGAGGTGACGCCAAAAAAGAGTTTGGGCTTCCCCATTTTTTTAAAATCACGAAGATCGTCTTGCCAATTAGGTTGTGGTACGATGGCCACTCTAAGCCCCTCACTTTCGATAATTCTACCAATCACGGCGGCTCCAAATGCAGGGTGATCTACATAGGCATCACCAGAGATTAGAATTACATCTAACTCTTCCCAACCATGGGCTTCTACTTCTTTTTTGGTGATTGGTAGCCAATCTGTTACGGGGCGTTGCCATCTCATGAGTGTAAAGTTAGATCAAATATTAATCGGTAACGGAAAGCCTTTCAATAAAAATAAAAAAGCCCTCGAGTTGAGAGCTTTTAATTGTTTTGTATATCATTCTAAATTTTAGAATAGAATTCCAGCAGAAAGGACAAGTCCATCAAAATCACCAATTAACTGAAACTTAGGTTCCAAGTAGATGTCGTATTTGTCGAATCTCAGAAAAATATTTGCACCCAAATTAAGGCCGAGATCAGTATTTGATGCATCACCAAATGAACTTCTGGTAAAGTTTAAACCTGCGATTGGGCGTAGATCAAAACCTTCGCCAATATCAAGTAGATTGTACATGGCATTAGCATTAAATGTAAAATCTAAACCGTCTTTCAACCAGAAGGTGAATTCTGATGCGCCACTCCATTTTTCATTTATACCAATTAGTCCCTTCGCCTGTAAACCTAGAGCAGAATCTCCGTCTAGCGCTAAGGAAGCACCGGCGCCAAATTGAATCTGAGAATATCCAGATATAGATAAAAGAATTGCGAAAGCTAGCGTTACAATTGTTTTTTTCATGTTGTGAGTTTTTTGATTATGCCTAATTTATAAAAAATAATTTAAGTGGTGGAATGCCCATTCTAATATTGAAGAGATAAATCCTTCTGTATTATTCTCCAGTATTGTATAGTTCTTGCAAAATCCTAATTCAAAATTACGGAATACTAATCATTAGATATCCTGTGTCATCATTTATAGGAAGTTCGTGGTATAAAATGAGTCAGTGATATGAAAAGAATTATTGGATTGCTTTTGTTGGTAGTGTTGGTATTACAAGCTATGCAAGCTCAAACTCCAACTCTCGAAGTATTAGAAGATGCTTTAAAAATTAAAGGGGTCAGTCGTTTTGATATTGCCACTCCTGAGGAAGGCATGTTTATCTATGATATGTTTACTGAAACTATTTGGTATTATGATGGTGCTGATTGGAATGAGTTAGGAGGAAGAGTAGCCAAAATTGAAGATATAGATGGTGATACCGAAGTGGTAGCCACGGATTTCCCCATCGGATTTAGTGATCATATACGATTTGATGTCAACGGACAGCAAGCTTTGAGGTTATCTCAAGTGGGAAATGCAGTCAAATTGGATGTTTTAGATTTAGTTGCAAATGAGAGTCTATTCATCGGTGATGATGCGGGACGAAATGATGAGACCAGCACCTCAAATATCGGAATAGGTTCATTTGCGCTTACAGAAGTCAATGATGGGGTTTACACAAGTAATAACGTCGCGGTCGGTGCACATACCTTGGAAGATTTAGGTGTAGGATTAAGCTCTGGCGTAGATTTGAGATCCAATGTGGCAATGGGATACCAAGCTGCACAAAGCTTGGTGAATGGGCATCACAATACAGTTGTTGGAAATGCTGCTGCAGGTAATATGACTGCAGGTTCTGAGAATGTATTAATAGGACAATCAGCTGGATCACCCTATTTTGTAGGAGGCAACAATAACACAATTCTAGGACCCTATGATTCGTTCGGAGGATATACTGATTTTACACAATCAGGAGTTGTGAAAATTGGAAATAATGCAGGTTATGAAGATACTAACTCGAATGTATTGCATATCGCCAATCAACACGATAAATCCTTGATCTATGGAGAATTTGCCAATGACTATTTGAGAATCGGAGGAGAACTGAACATCAATAATGAATACTCTTTTCCAACTACGGATGGTACTGCAAGTCAAGTCTTGACCACAGATGGATCAGGTAATGTTAGTTGGTCTGAAGATCAGACAGGTGCTTTCGAAAATACAGGTGGGCTCATTAGATCAACGGGTGATCATACACAAGACGATTTTGTATTTGGGAGTGATGCTTTACCACCAGCTTCTACCTCAATTCGAGATACATTGATGTTCTTTGATGTAAATAAGGCAGCCTTTAGAGCAGGAGCGACTACGGTAAACTTATTCTTACAAGATCCAAACCATCCGCAGCCATCCGATGCATGGGCAGATCCTAATGTGGGTATTTATTCAGCTGCTTTTGGAAATGGGTCACGAGCTTCTGGTACCGCTTCATTTGCCTATGGTGAACGAAATGAATCTATTGGTTATGGCTCATTTAGCGGAGGTACTGCTAATGAAGTGAATGGGAATAGTTCTATGGCAATAGGTTATCTCAACACAGTGGATGGCAACGCGTCCTATGCATTTGGCGAATTAAATGAAGTTCAAGGAGCAGGATCTTTTAGCGTAGGTAATCGAAACGATAATAATGCACTCTATTCGTTTACTTTGGGATCGCATCTCATTGGTAATGCCGTTTACGGTACAGTTGTAGGATCTTATAATTTTGAAGTAGTGGCACCTCAATCTTCCACAGCTGATCTTACTGATGGATCTCCAGTATTCATTGTTGGAAATGGTACATCAGATGCTGCAAGATCCAACGCTATGGTAGTGAGAAGAGATGGAAAAGTAGGTATAGGAAACTTTAATTACAACAGTTTATTGAATGTAGGACGTAATACAGGAGATGGAATCACAATAGGAACTGCAGAAAAATGGGAAGATGGTGGAACATGGCAGTTACTTACTAACGCAGGACTCTTTTCAGAATTTCATTTGGTTAGGGATATGGGGACTACTTCAGCAGCATGGGATGATATCTATGCAGACGACTTCAATACTATCTCCGACATGCGGGCTAAAAAGGAAGTTCAAGATCTGGGATATGGATTGGATGAGATACTTGAGCTAAGTACCATCAACTATGTACTCAAAGATGACCCCGATCAAGAACGTAAACTAGGGCTTTCAGCTCAGGAATTATTGAACGAAGTACCTGAGGTGGTCAAAACACATGATACCATTTACCATGAAGATGGCACCAAAGAAAGAGTAGAACTTGATACCTATGCAGTCAACTATACAGAGCTCATACCAGTGCTCATCAAATCAATACAGGAGCAGCAGGAACAGATAAATCAGATTAAGGCGGAGAATAAACAACTAAAAACTCAACTGATAAATATTATTGCAGAGCTCGATTAGAAAAAAGCAAATCATGAGACCTTACTAAAATAAACTAGCCTTATGAATACTAATACTAAGCAACTAGTTGCATTCATTTCTCTAATAATATGTGCTTTTAGTCCCCGACTGGAAGCACAATTTTCTATGAGTACGACCTACACAACTGGCGATATCCCCACATCATTTTCAAGTTATGATCCTGGTTGCAATGGAGCTGCTACTCCTCTAGATGTAATACTGCCTGTAGGAGTAACTATCAATGTGGTTTCTATGGATGTGAGCTATACGATGACTGCTAGTAATCCCGCTTGGATGTCAGATCAGAGGTCGAGACTTGTATGCTCTACCACGAGTAATGCCGAAGTAGCTGTGAGTGCAGGGGTGGGAAATAGTGCTGGCACATATAGTTATAGTAGGACAGGACTCGATATTGCCAATGGAACCTATGCTGGAGAGGCAGCACTTAGTTTTCATCTTCAAGCATGGAGGACGTTTGCTACTGCAGCGAGTGGTTGCAATACAACAGCTAATAAAGTAGACGATGATAGCTGGACGGTGACAATCCACTATGATATTGATTTTGATGGAGATGGTTTTTTTGCGGGTATAGATGATTGCGATGATTTTGATGCTGCCGTATATCCAGGGTCAACGGAGATATGTGATGGAATAGACAATGATTGTGACGGAGATATTGATGAAGGATTATCGTCTACGACATTGACTTGGAGTGGTGCCATCGACAACAATTGGGATAATATTGGAAATTGGACGCCTAATGCAGTTCCTGATTATTGCACAGATGTTATCATTACTGATGGGAGTGATGTGCAGATAATATTCCCTGCATATGCCAGGACTATCATATTGGAAGAAAACACTACATTGACTAATCTTGAAAGCCTTGAGGTTGGTAATGATCCAAGTATCAATTATGCTATTGATAATTTTGGATTGCTCGACAATTCAGACGGGATGATTACCATAGGTAATGTAGGTCAAGGATTACTCAATCGATTCGACGGGTCGGTACAGTTGGGTTCTATGAGTTTTATAGGGAACAATAATCGATCGATTATCAATGAAGGGGTAATCACAGCAAATGGTACAAGTTATCTAGAGATCAATGGCAGTACGGGTATCAGTAATAATGGTAATATGACGATCGATAATCTAATCATTGATAATGATCCGAGCATACAAGTCGTAGTGAATGATGCAGTACTTACTTTTGCCGATTGTGGAATTAGTGAGATTAATGGTACTGTGGCCAATAATGGTACTCTCACCAATAACGGATTCTTGACTTGGAATGCCAATATAGGATCTAGCAATACACTCAATTTTGTAAATAATGGATTTCTAAAAAACGATGATGGTACGATACTTTCACTTCTTACTGCTCATGACGGTTGGGGGCTAGAAGAAGTCAATGCACTCACTTGCTATTCTGATCCAGTAGGACCTGTTTTTAGTGGAACTGGAACTGGTTTATTCATAGTATCAGATCAGATTTACCTTAACGACTACTCTACAGTAGCAGGTACTTATGATCATACTACTAATGAAATTACTTTCAATAGTGATGCCATCGGAAATGCCAACTTTATCATCGAAATTGAAAATACAATAGATTTTTGTTCGGAATATTTTGAGTTGAACTTGTCAAATCCTATTCTAGCGCAATCTACTTATTATCGAGACGCTGATGGTGATGGATACGGCAATGCTATGAATTCTGTAAATACTTGCAGTGTACCTAATGGTTATGTACTTGATAATTCTGATTGTGATGATACTGATAGTACTATTTATCCAGGAGCAAATGAGCTCTGTGATGGACTAGATAATAACTGCGATGGACAGATCGATGAAAGTGCCGCTCTAGAAACAAATGTTTTCTCCGAAACGATCAACAACCTTTGGGAAGAGCCAGGAAATTGGTCGCAGGGTATCTTGCCTACTTCATGTCACGATGTGATCATATCTGCCACCGCTACTTGCAGCAATAATTCGTTTATCGAAGTTGCATCCATTACTAATCATGGGTCTCTAAGCTTACAAGGAGGAGGGCTTTTTATTTTTAATTCGGGAAATGCGATTACCAATACGGGAATGCTTAATATTATAGACGGTTGGTATACCTTTGCAAGTATACCAGGTAGAGTTTTACAAAATCAAGGAAATGCTTTTATTGGTGGTCCAGTCACTATGGATGCTGCTAATGGATTTGATATGAGCGATTATATGCTGTATTGTTCTGGTTCGAGTTCGATGACCAATGATGGTATGTGGTTGTTCCCTGCGGCAGGAGGAGGAAATAATGGCTATGGTATTTTTATAGAGCAATTGAGTAGTTTCACCAATAGTCCAACGGGACGCATGTATCTAGATGCTAATACAATTATACCTGAAGGGTTATTGACCAATCAAGGATGTATTTGCACAGGCGATTGTATGACAGCTTGTCCTTAAAAAATGGAAATTGACCTGATCAAAATCTCAGTTAAGCTCTAACTTTGGAATGATGCAACGTAGTTGATTTTTTGATCATTTTTCATAACTTATAGAAAAACCAAGACTTCTGAATAGGCTTATCATTATGCTAAAATATCTTCACATAAATTCAGGAGTTAGATTTCTATCTATTGCGGTATTATCGATCTTCTTTACGTTTGGTATTCGGGGCACATTGTATGGACAAATTTCAGAAGAGCTAAGGTTCAAGTCATTTGGAATTGCAGAAGGTTTATCACAAAATACGGTCTATGATATAGAGCAATCTAAAGATGGCATGCTGTGGCTTGCCACCATTGATGGTCTCAATAGATTCGACGGCTCCAGCTTTCGGAAATTTGTTCCTGATGATACGGTGACCAGATCTTATGGTTCGGTTATTTATGCTATTGATTTTTGGGATGATCAATATTTGTTGGTTGGTATGAGTAAAGGATTACTTCTTTTTGATATCATTCACGGTGAATTTTTATTACCCGATCGACTATTCCCCAATTTAGTAATCGATTCAGATCTACCTCTTCAATGGATCGATCATACTGCCAATAGTATTTATTACAGACTGGATGACGACTATTTTGAATACAAAGTGCCAAGTCAGACGATTTCAAAACTTGCTCTTCCTACGGAATCGGTAGCTATAGAAAGCTGCAGATTAATTGACTCTAATCTCTTATGCTACAGTGGTGTAGAGATTTTTCGTCGAGAAGGCAATCAATTTTCCTTATTGAGATTACCGAGCAAGTCAAATGCTCCAATAGTTAATATCGCTGGTGATGATCATCATCTCTTTGTACAGAGATCTAGAGGTGGAATTGAGCATTGGTATATGGATGCATCCAATAGTCTACGAGCAATTCAGTCCAAACTTGATGACTCACTAAGCAGTTCATCCATGCTCCTACAGAAGGCGGAAAAGCTATATATAGGTACCCGAGATCGTGGCATATATAGATATAATATCAATACTCAAGTACTTGCAAAAACGAATGATGCCTTGAGGTTGAGTGGTTTGAAGTCAAATTTTATTCTTGATCTTTTCGAAGGGCAGCAAGGCTTTATTTATGCGGGTACTAGTGGAGGAGGATTTTCAGTATTACTCAATGAACTTGAAAGCATACAACGACTTACACCATCACATATCAACGAAGATATTCAGGATGATATGGTCCTAGGTATCAAGCAGGATGGTCAAGGGAATATTTACATGGGAGGACTCTTTGAGGGATTTAAAGTATATAGTCCAAGCAGAAATACGCTAAAGCAATATACCAGTAAGACCTTAGATCGTGAAGCCATGAATATTTACGATTTTGAGATTTTATCGGATTCCAAGATGCTGATAGCAAGTTGGGATGGATTATTACAATTTGATTTCAAAACGAATCAATTTCAAAAACTTCAATCCGATATTTCGGAGAATAAAAAATTGTATGCTTTATGTAGAAATGAGCATCGAGGTGTATTCCTGGGAGGTGAGCAAGGTCTGCATTATTATGACTTTAGTTCTCGAAGGTACAGCTTGCAAGATGAGTTAGTTCCAGAAAGTGATGACTTGATCATTAGACACATGGATTTTCTCTCTGAAGATCAACTTTTATTAGCGACTACTAACAAGAGTTTGGTCATCTACGATACCAGAAGTAAAAGCTTTCAATACCTAGATCATCTAATTTCATTTTGTCGTTCGGTACGATATTTTGACATCGGAGAAAAGAATATTTTCCTAGCTACTGATCGAGGATTACTATGCTTGAATAAAGATGATTACAAGATTCAAGCGACTTGGACTACGGATCAAGGACTTTCTAATGATTTTGTGTACAGTTGCCTTCAAGACGCAACGGAGCAAGTTTGGCTTGCAACAAATAGAGGATTAAGTGCCGTGAATCTTAAAGATTCTACAGCGATAAACTACGATCTAATTGATGGACTACAGTCTTACGAATTTAATACTGCAGCTGCCTTACATGCACAAGACAATACCTTACTCTTTGGGGGTACGGAGGGACTCAATATCATAGAATCGGGCATTGGTCAAAATATAAAGATACTCCAAGATGCAGTACTAACTCATGTACGAGTTAACGCAGAAAATTATCAAACAGCTCAACTCCATAACTATATCGATCATGTGAAAGTGGCTCATCATCAAAACAATATCTTTTTAGACTATGCCAGCCCGTATCATTGGACTGATAAATTAGAATATTGGTATCGTTTTAAGGGAGCAGATGATTGGAATTATAATGGTAAAAATACAAGTATCAATTATTCTGGATTGACGCCAGGAAAATATACCGTTGAACTAAAATCTAGTATAGGTGCTCATCAAAGTGAGGAGTATGAACTTATCTCCTTTGAAATAACGCCGGCTTGGTGGCAGACTTGGTGGTTCAAAACTTTAGCTCTGCTTGGTATCCTTTTTCTCACATATCTTATCGTAAGTTATCGTGCAAAACGAAAACAGGAAGCCTTGAGGATAGAAAATACCATCATTCAACTCGAAAATCGAATGCTCCGCTATAGAATGAATCCTCATTTTATTTTCAATACATTAAACTCCATAAAGTACCACGCCCTCTTTAAAACCAAAGAGGAAACCAGTGAATACATATCAGAGTTTTCGCAAATCATAAGAGGAATTTTGGAATACAATTCTTTAGCATTCATTTCTTTATCAGATGATATAGAATGGATAACTGATTACCTCAAGATTGAGCAAAAGAGATTTAAAAATGGATTTGAATTTGAAATCAATGTAGATGATAATCTAAATGTGGAGCATGAAAAAATACCACCCCTTTTGCTACAACCCTTTATAGAAAATGCGATATGGCATGGCATTTTGCACCGTAAAGAAAATCGTAAGATCTCGTTAGACTATAAAAGTCTTCCCAGTGGTTTTAGCTGTACCTTAACAGATAACGGAGTAGGACGACAAGAGAGTCGGAAGCTGAATGCAGGTAAAAAAGATAAAAAGCAGTCACTAGGGATGAGTATTACAGATCAAAGAATTGAAAATATAAATCGCGAAGGTAATTTTTATTACCGTTATTCGGTCAATGATCTTAAAGACTCAGATGGTATAGTTATGGGAACAAAAGTTGTATTGACCTGCGAGCAAAACAATATCTAATAGGAAGTTTTTTTAGCATGATAAAGACACAAGTTTTAAAAGCAATATTGGTAGATGATGAATCCAGTAATTCTGAGGTGCTTCAGTATGAGATCGAAAAAATATCTCATGATATCGAAGTCATTGCGAGCTATGATGATCCAGTTGTTGCTTTAAAAGCTCTTAAAAAGGAGAAGCCTGATTTACTATTTCTGGACATTGCCATGCCTAAGTTAAGTGGGTTTGATCTACTCGATTTATTGGATGATCGAGGATCGATGAAGGTTGTTTTTGTGACGGCCTTCAATGAATATGCGATTAAAGCATTCGAGTATTTTGCGGTAGATTATTTACTCAAACCTATTAGTCGAGAGCGTCTGAGTATTGCACTGGAAAAAATTATTCGCTCCAATAGGAAATTGAGCAACGAGGATATTAGCGATATATCTAAGATGGTAAATAGTGAAAAAAGCTTTTCTGATAAACTGATAGTACCCATCAAAAATGGATATGAGGTATTAAAAACCAAGGACATCATCAGGTGTGAAGCTTATGACAATTATACCACAATCTATCTCGATGATACTAAGCTACTAGTGTCTAAAACACTTAAGCACTTTGATGATATATTATCAGATCAGGGATTTTTTCGAGTACATCAAAGTCATTTGATTAACCTCAGCTACGTAGATCAATTAATAAAATCAGATGGAGGACATGTATCTCTAAGTGATGGAAGTAAAGTCCCTATATCTAGATCTAAAAAAAATATTTTACTTAGTCTATTTAAATCAAACTCTGTATAGCTCTAAAAACTATGAGAGATCACACATCTTGCAAAAAACGGAGTCCCTGCTGTAAAGTGAATTTCTTCTACCGATTCCGTTTCATTGAGTAATCTCGACTCGGTAGCAAATTGAGTTTCATTCCAATCAACATCAAATAAGTTTTGGATCTGAATACCAAAGTTTAAATTTCCGATTTGATAGCCTAGATTGGCATCAAATACGGTATATCCTATGGCTACAATGGAATTGTCCTCATTGGCAGGTCGATCACCTAAATATCTTGCATGCAGACCTCCAGTAAAACCTGATGAATGATCTATAGTAATACCAGATGTTACTGTGCTTAATGGTGCTAATGGAATACGATCTGCTCCTTCTGGTTCTTCGATCGATCTGGCGACGGTGTATGTGGCGTCTAAATCGAAAAATAACCAATCAGAAAATTGATATCTACTACTTAAATCGATACCACGTCTGATGGTCTCACCACTGGGTTCTACAATGCCCTCATCACCGACATACACAAATTCCTGCTCCAGATATAGATTCCAAAAAGCGACATTGATCAATAGGTTTTTGCTAGGTTTAGCAATCATGCCTACATCTAAGCTGTAAGCGGCAGGGAGGATATCATCCGCCTGTTGAGCAAGTATGACTCTCGTATCATTAGAATGAAAACCTATACCACTTTTAAAGTAGTACTGAAGATTCAAGCTTTGATTGTATAGGAGATTTAATTTAGGTGACCATCTTGATGCATATGTTGATTGCTTTGAATAGTTCGTTTGTAAAAAATCTTCATAGCTATATCTAAATTGATCCCATCGAAGGCCCGTATTTATGGTCCATTTGCCAAAATTATAATGTGCATCTAAGTAGGCGCCGAGATTATCTTCGTGAATATCACCAAACTGTATAGTGGTTAATATTTCGCTCCTATTAGCAGATCTTGCAAGGCGATTATCTTGGCTTATATCAGACCTAAGTTGCAACCCTGCTCTGAAATCTAGTTGACCACCTATGAAATCATGAAAACTACGGTATTTACTGTTGAGACCAAATAGGTTTCTTCTTTCTTCTTGTCTGATTTGATCACCTCGCTCAGGGTTATTTAGGAAAAATGTAAAATTTGAAAATAATAGAAAGTCGTAGTAGCTATAGAATACTTGATTTTCTATTTGACTGTGGCTAGTGATTTCGATCAAATGCGACAGCCGTAGATTAACTCGAGAAGTATTACCGCCTTCTGTATCATCGATGGCTCCAAATCTCGTGATGCTACCATCATCTACTGATCTTTGAGGAATCTGACCACTGGCATCCCAGCTACTTTGAAAGTAGCTACCCATAAGGGAGAGATATTGATTTTCTTGGATCTTAGTTCGGTATTTGGCAAGTAAGTTTACTCGACTAAAATCTTGGCTACTTTCAAAAGGACCATCTGATCTAAGATATTCTGTTGCTACATATGCAGATTGCCTATCAGTACCTTTTAGCGAAAGCATGGTCATGAGTCGCTGGGTATTGAACTGACCAATTTCAGCTTTCAGTACATTAGAATCTAGTCGATCACGAGTTTGAAATCCGACATGACCTGCTGTTGCAAAATTTCCTTGATCAGCATGGTAACTTCCTTTATCAAAGTTGACTTGCTTGATAGTTTCAGGTATCAAAAAATGTAGGTCAGCATACCCTTGGCCATGTGCATGGCTTACCATATTCACAGGAAGACCATCGACTGTAAGGCGTATATCCGTACCATGATCAATGTCAAATCCTCTAAGAAAAATTTGTTCTGCTTTACCTCCACCTGCATGCTGACCAATGAAAAGTCCTGGTACTTGGCGGAGTACCTCTTGGGAAGAATTGACAGGCTGTAGCTGTACGTCGATGTCAGAAAATACTTTGAGCGCATCTAGATCAGGACTGATCACTACCTCATTTAATGCCAAGGCAGTTTCGTTTAGCACAATATCCGAGCTTGAGACCTTAGGGTCGAATACAACTAGGGCATTTGTATGGCCGAGATATGAAATTAAGATAGAATCTCCCGCAGTATTGTCTGTGAGCAGAAATTGACCCTTAAGATCACTATGCGTATGCTGGTTTTGAGAGCTATTATAGATCAATGCTCCCGTAAGTGCTTCTTGATCTTGATTAATGATTTTTCCTTCAAAGTTTTGTGCATAAGCATGTACGACTAAGAATAAGCTTGCCAAGATTGAAATCAGTTTCATAGAAAGTAGTTTTTTATTACATGCTTATATACGAGTACGACTAACACTTTAGATTTTATTTTGGTTTTTTATTCAGGCTTATTAGTGATGTAGCCTTTAATATCTGCTAAAAGCAAATGGCACTTCAGTTTTCTAATCACGTAATTATCGTTATTTTGAAGTTATAAAATCAACTTATGCCTAAAGTACACGTCCAGCGAAGTGAAGTAATTCATGCTCCAAAAGCAAAAATTTTAGACCAAATCAATGATTTTCACAATTGGCCGAAGTGGTCTCCTTGGTTGATTACGGATCCCAAGGCTACAGTTGATGTGAGAGAGGATGGTAAATATTATCGCTGGACAGGTCCTCGAGTAGGTGAGGGCGAAATGACAGTAGAAAGAGAAACTGACACAGAGATTGATTTTGATCTAAAGTTTTTCAAACCTTGGAAGTCTAAGGCAAAAACGTACATGAAATTAGAATCTATAGATGACCAGAATACTAAGTTGAGCTGGTCTATGGATACTAAAATGCCATTCTTTTTATTCTTCATGAAAAATATGATGAAAGGATTAATAGGAATGGATTATGAGCGCGGACTCAAGATGCTCAAAGACTTATCTGAACAAGGTAATGTACCTAGTAACTTAGGTTTTCCCGAGCCACAGTCTTTTGATGGATCTAGTTTCATAGGAATAAAGCGGAAAACTACTATAGCAGATATGCCTCAAGAGATGGCCGCAGATTTTGAGCGACTTCATAGATTATCTGCAGATGTTGATAGTAATGGTCTTCTTTTTTCGCAGTATCATAAGTTTAATTTTGGATCGGGTACTGTGGAGTATACTGCTGGGTTAGGCGTCAAATCGAAAGCTGAAAATGCACCAGAAGGGATGATCTTAGGTGATCTGCCCGCAGCATCGATGATGACAGTGAGACATACCGGTCCATATAAGCATATTGGCAATGCTTGGAGTGCCGCTCAATTTATGGTCAGAAGTAAGGAGTATAAGGTCAAAAGAGGCTATCATCCCATAGAAATCTACCGAAACAGCCCCGCCGATACTCCAGAAGATCAGCTAGTAACGGACATCTGTTTTGCCCTTAAATAAAAACTAGGTTTAGTACCGATTCATAATATCTTGAAAATCCTTGTTTAGGGATTTAATGATTCCTTTCTCTACCGTGTCGTAGACCCAATTCGTGTCAAATATTTTGAGGATGTCAGTATTGGCGTATTTGCCAAGCGTTAGACAGTGAAATTGAGTGTTTTTGTTTTGCTGGAAATATGCAATATTGGATTCGATATCATCTTCAAGTTTATGCATGATAAAGTCTGATACCATTAGTACATCTGCATCTTCATAGTCGTGCTTTTCGAGTTGCTTAAGCGCTTCGTAAAATGCGAGTGATACATCCGTACCTCCATGAAATGACATTTGTAAGAAAGCAACTATTTCTTGAAACTGATCCGCGATATTATAGAGGTCTATGGTCTGTATACCCGCAGAAAAATTAATGAGATAGGCCTTTCTATTTTGATGCATCGACATCTTTAAGATCGCTAGAGTCAGTACTTTGGCAATCTGCTCGGGCCTACCTTCCATACTTTCACTCGTATCTATGCATATGATGAATGGGCCCTTTTCTTTCTGTTTTATTCTTTGATTGATTTCTATATACTGCTCTTTACTTTCACGAAGTATCTTATCCTCATATCGAAAAGTAAGGAGTTGTTCATCCACAAATTTTTTTAAAAATAGGGTCTCGGTATCATCATCAGACAGCAGGGCTACTTCACTGCTGAGCATAGTGCTGAGGTCATTACTTTCTTGGATACCTACAATCTCAGATCTTAGACTGGTATCAGAAATCCACTCCCTTCTGATCATTGTCTTCTCAAAACTTTCATCTTGGAGTTCTATCTGGGCTTCTCGGAGGTTTCCTAATAGATCTGCAAGATCTTTAATCGATTGTTCGTCTTCTAAAAGCTCGTCATACTGATGAATGATATCAAAGGACGTTTGCTCCCAAAGCTTTCGACTCATATCCCAGCCAAAAAAATCGGTAAATGGATTAAGCAGCTTTCTGAAGCTACTATACTCCTTTACTTTTTGATCAAGGTACTCTGTATATTTTTTCCCATCTTCTTCCAGTTTTTCAAGATGATAGGCAATGATCTTAGCATGTAGAAGTGCATCCCATTGTCGTAAAAGATCATGATAGATCATCTCAAATTGTTCCCGCTGCTTTTCATGATTACCACTGTCTTGCTCGGAATATAAGGCAAACTTGGATACGTAAAAGTCAATGTCAATTTCTTCTTGGCGGTATTTGACTTTTAGGTAATTGCAGAGTGTTTTCCAGCGTTTTATGAGCATATGATGCGGGGTAATGCCCCAGTTTTTGAGGTCATTTTGTTCATCATCATATGGATTATGTTGAGTAGCTTTTTGGTATGTACTCTTCAGCCAGTGTATAGTATCTAGAATGACTTGTTTCTTGATATTACTATTGATCTTCGTTAAGTTCAGGAGATCTTTGATTTGGAATATCCGTGATATAGCGGTACTGAAATATTGGTAATATCGATCGTCCAGGTCAGGGATGCTATGCTCCGTTTCATAAAATTGCTGAAGGATATACTGCACGAGATACGATCGCATCTTTTGGTCGAGCATCGTACCAAATTGTACGAATCGATCACATGCTGATTTTAGCTCAACTTCGATAGGTATATTCGTGATCATAATAGAGCTTGGTCTTATTGATGGCTGTAGCTGTATTGTATTTTTTCGATATCAAGACGGGCTTGATCCAGTTGCTTACTGACTCGATTGAAGTTGGATTTGACAATCTCTGCATACCGATCTTCAACGAAAAGATTGAGTTCTATTCCATTGAGTAGTTTATCAGCATGAAGGTCCATCTGACTTTTCTTCTCCGTGATGTACTCTTCGATTTGCTTATATTTTTGATCCCAGTATTGTCTCACAACAGTATGTGGTGCTTTATAGACCATCTCTTGTTTTTCGATGATTTTGGTTTTTAGATGATATAGGGTAGAAGAGTTACTCATGTTGAGTTGAATGCTATGTTCCTCATCACCTCGAGAGCAATTGATACGATTTACGAGATTCTGATTTTCGTCATAGAAGTTGATGATACTTTCTTCTCCCAACTTTAGTTTTTTGAAGTCTTTGATCAGGATAAGATTACCATGAAAACGACCATCTACTTGTGACAATTGCAAGTATTGATCATGGAAAACCATCAACTGGTTATCAGACCGAGTCTGTGGTATTTGGATTTCTTTATCGACATCTTTTTTGAATGAGATCACCTCTTTTTGGATGTTAGAAATATTGACTGTCAAGGTATATCCATGTTGCTCGATCACCTCTTCGAGTATGGTGTTGATGACCTTACGCTGAGTAGGATCTGACCATAGGCAATGCTTCATCAAGAAACAATCCATGAGATCAACGTTGGATCTACCATTTAAAAATGCTGAGGTCCTCAGTAATCTCACAATTTTTTTCCATCGTCGATCATGTATAATGATGGCATTTACTCCAGAATTAGATTGATTATGATCATCAATCTTAATTTTGGTCATCTGTATGATATTGAGCACCTCAGGCCCGAGCTCTATCTGCTTGATGCTTTCATTCCAAGCTTTTAGTTCATCTAAAGAAATCTGTAAATCTTTAGGTATATCATCTTGATAGACATCTTGAGTATCGGTGATCATATTCAGAAAATTTTTGAATTTCTTGATATCACCTATTTCATGCCGGATCAGGAAACGATCCCAAATAGGAGCTAGATTTGTATTTTGTAGCGGTAGCTCATTGGAAGCAGAGATGATACTGTGTATATCTACTTTATATTCTTGATCACCATTTCTAAATATTTTTTCATTTAGGATCGTCAGTAAAGCATTTTGGATTGCCGGACCTGCTTTCCAAATCTCATCTAAGAATACAATATTGGCACCAGGCAGATAGGCATCCGTCAATCGCTCATATCGGTCCTCTTCCTTTAGTTTTTTGATAGATACTGGTCCAAATACCTCATCTGGAGTACTAAATTTACTCATGAGGTACTCAAATGATTTACCACCTTTAAAAGCATTTTTGAGCCTACGAGCGATCAAACTTTTACCGACTCCCGGTGGGCCCAATAGAAATATACTCTCTCCAGCAATAGCACTGAGTAGAGATAAATAAACAGGGATTTCGCGTTCGTACAGGCCATTGCATAATGCTTCTAGCAGCTTGCTCATCCGCTCAAATAAATCTGTGGACTTTACTGTGTCAGGGGTAGAGAGACTTTGAGTAATCATAAGAATGCTTTAATCAAGAATGGAAACATATCATAGATTTTAAAGTTGATATCAAACTCTAACTTGTGGGTAATACGAGAATAAAGTATTGTGAAGTACGATTGTTTGAATAAACTAAACCCCTTTGAACTAAAGATGTTCTCCGAGTGAATATAGTGTAGGAAGCTGATTAATCATAAGATTGCAGTACCTTGAGACCAATGAATAAAGCAATATGATCGCTCTCCTTTCTTCTGGCAGTTCTTCAATAGGTCTTATCGTATGTATAGGGCTATTAGCGGTATGTTTGGGTTTCGTGATGAAACGTATGCATCAGCCTAATTTGGTTGCATATATACTCATAGGAGTATTGATAGGGCCTGGATGCCTTGATTTGATAGAAAATGAGGAGAATATCAAACAAATGGGCGAAATGGGGATCATTCTCCTCTTCTTCTTTATCGGCATGGAGATCGATCTCAACTACTTCCTAAAAGGATGGCGCATAGCCGTGTTTGGTACTCTGGCTCAGATATTACTTAGTGTATTGGTGATATATGTAATCGGATATTTTTATGATTGGAGTACAGCTAGGATATTAGTGCTAGGTATGGTCATAGCCCTCTCGAGCTCGGCAGTAATTTTCAAGCTTTTAGAAGAAAAGCAGCTGATGGATAAGAAAATAGGGCAACACGTAGTCAATATTTTGCTTGCGCAAGATATTGCTATTGCACCTATACTCATCATGATCTCCGTGATAGGAGGTAAGAGCGATGAGGGTTCAAATGCACATTGGTTGACGCTAGTTGGTGGATTATTGTTCATCGCGGTCATCGTCTACGTTTATATCAAGAAGGAGATCAAGTGGATTCCTTTCAAAAAGGAAGTTGAGAAAGACCATGAGCTACAAGTATTCATGGCATTATTTTTCTGTTTTGCAGGAGCACTTATTGCCAATCTTTTTCATATCTCAGAGGCTCTAGGTGCATTTATAGGTGGACTAGTGATGCATGCTGCAAAGGCATCACATTGGATCCATGATGCTATACATTCGTTTAGAATACTATTCGTCGCGATATTTTTCATTAGTATTGGGGCACAGCTTGATCTTAGTTTTATTACTACACATTGGAAGACCTTGAGCATAGTACTCTTTGCGGTTTATGCGACTAATCACCTCATAAATAGCTGCATTCTTAGATTCTACAATGATAGTTGGAAAGATGCCCTTCTAGGAGGTGCTCTGCTAGGCCAGATTGGTGAACTCAGTTTTTTAATCTGTCTAAGTGCTTTCAATTTTGGTTTACTCACCACCTATGGTTATGACTTTACCATTTCCTTGATAAGTCTGACTATTGTGATAAGTCCCTTTTGGATATTGATTACGGAGCGGATATTACTTCGGGTAGAAAATCGCGAAACCAACGTTAGGTAAGAGGGAGATTTAGTAAATAAAACTAGTGGTTATGTTGACTATAGCTAGTCTTTACTTGGTTGGTAAAGGCTTCATTGATACAGTAGATTTACATATAATTACTTTGAAATTTTCAATAAAAGGTCAGTTGCTTAGAAGTATGTAGATTCTAAATGTCATAGAAGAATTATAATTATGCTAATCCGTTATTTGATTGGGCAGAGTTAGTTCTATCCAATAGCTCAAAAGATGTAGTACCTTCTTCAAATAAAACGTCTATGTTGTTTTGTTCGTCGATTGTAATTTTTAGCATTGGGTTGATATGATAATTCAATGCCTTAAGTGAGTAGAATATACTCTTTTTACGATCATTAACGAGGTTTTGGATAGGTAAGATAAATTCTATGCTTCCAGGTATCATGTTCCAATAGTTCGTGATTTTGAATTCTGTAATGGGATCTTCAGGAATAATAAATTTATTCAGATTAGGGTCTACTTTTTTAATATTGGTATGTGAGACCGCGTATAACTTATGATCAAGGTCATCAGAAGATTCTTTTAGATTCATATGTAGTTGTAACTCAATCAATGCCTCCTTATTTTTTTCGTCTGTACGACGCTGGAAGTTAAGTGATCGGTAATTAGAATTTTGATGAGATTTATAATTTAGACTCAAAAATGAATGATCAGGAATTCTGATTTGAACAAAAATAGGTTGGAAACCATATACAATTCTCTGGTTGTCAACAGACAGTTTTGATTTGGCAAACCACTTTAGTAAATAGTCAAATAGGGGTACTTTGAATAAGCTAAGAGTTCCACTTAAAAAAGAGATAAAACTTGCTCCAATGATTTCAAATTTGTTGATATCTATCATGGTTCTAATCCTCTTAAACGCAAGGTCAAATCCAGTTTTAAACAATTTTTCAGAGTATTGGTCCATCCCCGATTCGTAGATTCTGAGTTGATGGATTTCATTTTTGAATTTCGTTTTAAGAGTAGGAAGGTGGGCATGATCAATCAAAGGACAATTTTTGGGATTATCGACGATGGCAAGAGCCTTGTTGTGGTATTGTCTAAATTGTGAATCGCTCAAAATATTTAGAGCACATAATTTGCCATATCGAAAGCCATATCTTCTAATATTCTCGTCCATAAATCCACCAAAAGCATATAATTCTGTACCTGGAAGTGCAACCACTTCCAGTGTTTCATTATTGTGAGGAGTGATGCCTACACGAAGGGCTTTTACATTTTTGCCCAAAGTCTCTAGACCTATATCACTTAGTGCAAGTAAAAATAACTTTAAGAAGGCATTACATACATCCTTTTCCGAAGCAGAATGAGCTGGTATGCCTCCTGGGAATGTATTACTTACGGCAATGTCTAGTTGATAAGAATTTTGTTTCAACTCAACTAAAAATGTAGCAACTTCAACACTAGAAACATGATCAAAAATTGGGATTAAACGAGCAGGAATACCATTGTCTAATTCAATTTCTTTGTTCATTAATTTGTGAAAATATTCTGACAGATACCTTGTCCCTGCGGGGATCATTCCTTTTTCTAAAAAAGCTTGTGTTTTTTCAATTGCCGTTTTTATCAATCTAGGGTTTTGCTGATATATAGTAGTGGATTGAGCCAGATATGCTTGTAGTTGGTAGTTGAGTGATGCATTTTCTATAAAGTGATCGGATTTATGTTCTTCTTTGATAGATCCTTGTCTTGTCAACATTCCTATCAGAGACCCACTCACTGAGGCAGCTTTACTGAGCTCTGAATTCCAATCTGTTTCTAGCTTTCCATCCTTCATAGTACTCCGAATAGTGGCATAAGTGGGGAGTTGAAATACTGGATTTCCTTGGGGTACTATAGGATCGACAAATAATACTACACGATCGATCTTTTGCTTACTTGCATCATTATGAAAATCCTGAAAATAGGACATTTTAAAAGCCTCTTTGATAGGCTCATTGTTGAATGTACCACCATCTACATAAGCGAAATTGAAGGAATTATAATCTAAAATAGACTCTTTATCTATTTTTGATTTGTTCTCTACAGTTGAGATTTCAGGGTTTAATTTTTCTTGTAGATTTTGGAATTCTTGTGGCCAAGCTTTTCCAAACTCTTGATAATATCGCTTGAGCAATACGGGCTCAAAAGCAAGTGGAAAAGCACCACAAGCAATGGTGGACGCAGATAGTATTTTCCATGTTTGAGGATCTCTTAAACCGAATTTATTATCATTTTTACAAGAATCAAAAGTCTCCGCAGTACAGAAGGATAACCATCGCTCATCAGATGGAATCTCTTTATGGATGTCACTAAATATAAAATCAATCACTCGCAGCTCTGCATGATCATAGGAGGAGACCGAACTCAGTAGATTACGTACATGTTCGTATTGATTACGACTATCATTCTCTACAATTTTATTGTACCGTCCCATCACATCGGGTTTTTGGATAGGTGTAAGATTAGATAAGCTACAGGCAAATAAAAAGCGATCTTTATTGACTACTCTGATCGTATTACTTTGAATATTTTCTACGTCTTGGCATAAGTATTTATCTACAAGAGTCATGATATTTTTACGATCCAATAGCCCAAAAGCATGGTCTCTTTTGAAGCTCTTTTTATCCATTTTGTCACCAAATAAGGTTTCGATTTTTAGTAATTCCACCCATAGTTTTTCTTGTAACCTCTGTGCTACTTGCAGTGCAACTAGATCTTCCATTTTTTGCCGAGCTACTCCAGGATCATTGAGTATTGGGTGTTCAGCTTTAAGTTGTTGTACAACCTCATCACGATTTTGATAGTCTACCTTTTTCAAAACAGACTCATAATCCAATAATGCTCTCAACATAATGCCCAGCGCTATAGCGCCAGCACTAGCTCCACTCATACAATCTACCACCACATGATCATATGGGACGCCATCTTCATCTTGACCATATAGCAATAGTAATTTTAGGCTTTCTGTCAGTGCTGCACCAGAAAAAGTACCCATAGATACGCCACCTCCCATGGCTAGCCCTACTCGCAATGTTTTTGACATAACTGTACGTGTTTATTCATTGGCTGCTTGTAGCATACCGCTGATGATGAATATAATACGAGGTGTTTTTAAACTCGAGCCGGTAGTTAAGAGGTAAATTGTCATTACTCCTTACACGGCGATATCGAAGTAATCTTAAGTTAGGAATTTCTATTTTGAAATGTTAAAATCTGAAGTGTTTCTTATTGAAATTGCGTAATACTACGCAGTAAATGGCGTGGTTGCGGCTACGTCTGAGATGATGGAAGATTACACTTGAGCAATTTCAAGAAGTCAAGTGATGGCTCTGATAATGGTGATGTGCTAAGATTATCAAACTTGAAGTTCAGTACTTCGACTTTATCTTACAGCTCGATATTGATTTTAATCATTAAGTGAAAGAAAAGAGATCACATCGCTCGAAGCGATCAGATCTCTAGAGGTTGTAGCAAATGGATATCCTAATAATCACAACATCTAAGCTAATGTCTTACAAAAGAAGATTATACATATTATAATTGAGGTATTCATATCTTTGTATTGAAATGAAAGCAAAGGGAGGAGCATGAGATATTTTGTAGTAATATTAGCCATTATAGGTATAATAGAAGCGGCTATTGCCCAACCCGCGGTAGAGGACTTCAAATCTATATTCAGATTAGAGATCACCGAAGCAACAGCGGATATCAAAATCGATGGTAAGCTAGATGATGCACATTGGCAATCGGCTAACATTGGTTCTGACTTCTGGCTCAAAGTGCCATACTTTGCCGAAGGGGCAGACCCTAAGACAGAGGTGATGCTCAGTTATGATTCTAAAAATCTGTACGTAGCGGCAAAATGCCATCAGGAGCAACCTGTATTTGTACAATCACTGGAGCGTGATGTTTATTGGGATAATGATGGTATCGCGATCATGCTCGACCCGCTCAATAGTGGTGTCAACGGATTTATGTTTGGGGTCACGGCAGTAGGGGCACAATGGGATGCTCTGCGATCTTTAGATAATCTCAATAGTGACTGGAGTAATAAATGGTATAGCGCTACACATGTAGGTGATGGCTACTGGAGTATGGAGATGGCGATACCGCTTAGGATATTAAGATTTGATGCGGAGAGCACGGAGTGGGGGATGAACTTCGTCCGCAATCACATGAACGAAAATGAATACCACAACTGGACCGCGGTACCAGAATCATTTTGGCCACCGGACCCAGCATTTGCGGGAGCATTGGTTTTTGATAAAGCTCCTCAAGTACAAAAAGGAAACTACAATATCATCCCATATACAACTAGTCGATTTTCGCAAGAGCAAAATGGAGATATTGATACTGATTTTGATATTGGTCTAGATGCGAGAGCATCTATCACTCCCACGCTCAATCTTGATTTGACATTCAATCCTGATTTCTCTCAGGCAAGTGCCGATGAGTTGGTGACCAATTTGACACGGTTCAATATCTTTTTACCAGAACGACGGACTTTCTTCTTAGAAAACAGCGACCTATTTGCTGATTTTGGATATCCAGCGGCACGTCCATTTTTTAGTAGAACGATAGGACTTGATGCTGATCGTAGAGCGGTGCCTATTGTCTACGGTGCAAGATTGACGGGCAATCTTACTCCTAGCACTCGTATAGGAGTGATGAATATCCATCAAGGAAGCAGCTCATCCTCTCCAGCACAAAATCAAACGGCTATTACAGCTCAAAAACTCTTTGGTCGCTCCTTCATCAAAGGGATGTTTCTCAATCGTCAAGCTTTTGATGGGGCAGAAAGCATAGAGGACGATTATGGGCGCAATACAAGTATAGAAGCCGCTTACCAAAGCAATGATGGTAAGATCGCAGTATGGGCAGCGGGACATCACTCCTTCAAGGCTGGTTATGATGATAAAACTGCTTTTTATACTGGAGGCTTCACATTCCAAAATCCCAATTGGAATCTTTTGATAGCTTCAGCAGTGATAGAAGAAAACTACTTCACAGATCTAGGTTTTGTACAGCGAATAGAAAACTATGACGCTGTAAGAGATACATCGATCAGGCAAGGATTTAATGAAAATGTGGTCAATCTTACCTATACCATGCGGCCACAATCTGGCCCTATCACACGACATAATATTTTTACTGAAAATAGAGCTTGGTTCAATCTAGATGGTAGTCTCAATGAGCGAAATCATAATTTAGGGTATTCGATTGCGTTCAGGTCTACAGCAGAATTTCGAGTCTCGCTCAATAATAATGAAACCCACCTATTGTATCCATTTAGGTTCGTAAGTGAGGGTGAAGCTTTACCTGTTGGAGAATATGAATTCTCCTTTGTGCAAGCATCGTATAGCTCTGACGAACGAAAGTCCGTTGCCTTTGGAATAGAGAGTCGTCTAGGGAATTTCTTCAATGGAAATCTAAACCGCTTGGCAGGTAATTTGGATTTAAGATTTAGTAATTGGGGGAGCCTGAGTTTTGGTTATCAATGGAATGATTTGTCATTTCCAGAGGAGTTTGGTAGTCAGACAATCACCGCATGGCTATCGAGTTTAGAGATAGGCTTTAGCAATAATCTTTTTTGGTCTAATGTATTTCAATATGTCGATCAGTCAGAATTTATGGGTATCAATAGCCGACTTCAATGGCGGTTTGCTCCCATGAGCGATCTTTTTATAGTATATGTCGATAACTATGATGTCATAAGTCAACCTATGGGACGAAATATAGATGCCAATAATCGAGCTTTGGTATTGAGACTGAATTATTGGTATTAGACTCAACATAGAAATACTAACTTTGAGTTGTTAGTTATGAAAGAAAAAAACGACCAACTAATACTTGCAGAACGATATGTCAACGAGACTCGGCAAAATATTTTTCTCACAGGAAAAGCAGGTACCGGTAAGACCACGTTTGTAAATAATCTAAGAAATACCACATTTAAACGACATGTAGTCTTAGCACCTACAGGTGTGGCAGCCATCAATGCTCAAGGAATGACGATTCATTCCTTCTTTCAGCTTCCATTTGGCACCCTTAATGCTCCAGAAAAACAAAAAGAACTTAAGGCTCGAAAGTATAATAAAAAGAAAAGAGCGATCATAAGAAGTATCGATCTACTCATTATTGATGAGATCAGTATGGTCCGAGCGGATGTCATGGATGCTATCGATGATATCTTAAGAAAATTGCGTCGTAATGTACTTCCATTTGGTGGAGTGCAGCTGCTGTTGATCGGAGATCTATTCCAGTTGCCTCCTGTGGTTCGATCCGATGAAGTACATACGCTTTCTCAAGACTACAATACACATTACTTTTTTGGTAGCAAAGCACTACTAGAATCGTCGTTGATTACTATAGAGCTAAAGCATATCTATCGTCAGCAAGCTGGGCAATTTGTAGATATCCTAAACGAAGTGAGAAATAATAGAATCTCAGAAAAATCTCTTGCGTTGCTCAATG
The DNA here is from genome assembly GCA_020629715.1 of Saprospiraceae bacterium. Classification (GTDB taxonomy): domain Bacteria; phylum Bacteroidota; class Bacteroidia; order Chitinophagales; family Saprospiraceae; genus JAHDGW01. The sequence goes on along the minus strand of JAHDCU010000001.1, from coordinate 293,397 downwards.
CACAGTATGATAAAACATTCGACCTAGAGTATGATCCTATCATTCTTACATCTCACCGTCGTACGAGCCTCAAGATCAATGAGGAAAGATTACAAGCACTCGATCAGCCCAGCGCAATACATAAAGCTGAGGTAGAAGGAAATTTTCCACCCTCTATGTATCCTAATGATGAAGATCTAAGGCTCAAAGTAGGAGCAAGAGTCATGTTTATCAAGAATGATCTCTCGGAGGACAAACTATACTATAACGGAAAACTAGGGACATTAATCACAGTTGAAGATGATCTAGATTATGCAGAAGTAAGAGCAGACAGCGGTGAGATGATTACGGTACATTATGAAACTTGGGAAAATACGGCAACTACGATTGATCCAGAAACCAAAGAGTTGACTAAAGAAGTGGTCGGAGCATTCAGCCAGTTACCCCTTTGTCTAGCTTGGGCAATTACCATACATAAGAGTCAAGGTCTTACTTTTGATCATGTCGAGATCGACGCTAAAGCGGCTTTTGCCCATGGACAAGTTTATGTTGCACTGAGTAGGTGCAGGACTTTAGAGGGTATAAAACTGCGATCTAAGATATCTTCATCTGCTATCAGAAATGATCGACAGGTCGTAAGTTATGAAAAGAGCTATCATGACAATCAACCAACACAATCTACATTTTTAAAGGCACGTAAGGAGTTTGAACGATATCTTTTACTCGACATATTCAATTATAGAAAGCTAAGATATACCTTGGACGATACTCAGGATTTAATCAAAAAACTCTTGAAAGACCATCAACTTTCGAGTACAATTAAACTGGATCGTTTGGCTTCTATTTTTCATAAAGAGGTGGATCCTGTAGCTCAAAAATTCTCTAACCTGATACAGCATAGTTTCCAGGAACTTGAGGCCGTTAGAGACAGTGAATATCTTTTGGAGCGACTTCAAAGTGCAGCAAAGTATTTCTTACCCATATTCAAAGATCAATTATGGATAGGCTTCGCCAAATTGGAAATAGAATTGGATAATGCGACTGCCATGGAGCGGATCACTCAATACCTAGAGGATATCCAGTGGGAGGTTTTTTTAAGTAAGCAACTTTACGATTCTCTTACGAAAGGCTATAAAATGGAATCGCTCATCGAGATACGTGCTAAATCTCCTCTTCATTTCGATGACCATTTGGCTAAGGCAAAAAAGACGGTCATTTATAAAAACAATAAGATCGTCAACAACGATAATTTCGAAAATAGCCAGCTCTATCATAGCCTCAAAGCATGGAGGGCTCAGACAGCAGCAGATCAAGGAACTCAGGCATCAAGTATACTCTCCATCAAATCTATTGTCAGTATCTGTGATGTATTACCTGTGGATCGTGCAAGTCTCTCTCGTATAAGAGGGGTCGGTAAAAAGACTATGGATCGATATGCTGATGAGATATTGAAATTGATTTCAGACTACCAGGCCAAAAAGTAAAAATTTGATTATCGTACTATTTAATCGTACTTTTAAATAGTATTATTTACCGTACTATTCAATCGTGCTATATGATCACTGCAAATGAAATCAAGACTAGGGGAGTAAAAGCCATCGAAGAGGCGCTTCAAGAACGACCACGAGTAGGAATTACAGTACGTGGTAAAGTGAAGTATGTCGTCATGCCTGTAGAAGACTATGATGATATGCGGACTAGAGAGTTAGACCAAGCCTATGAGGAAGTCATGGAAGATATCAAAAATGGAGATTATACCACATCTGTTAAAGACCATATCCAAGAAATAAAAAATGCTCTTTAGATGTATGAGATCATCTTGACTAAGGTCTTTAAAAAGAAAGCAACCAAACTAGTTCAAGCTAATCCTTCCCTATTTAAAAAATATCATAAGACTCTTAATCTACTCCAGTCCAACCCGTATCATCCATCTTTACGCTTGCATAAATTAAAGGGTAATAAAGCTGGCTTCCATTCGGTAAGTATCAATATGCAATACTGTATTGTTCTTGATTTTATCATCAAAGATGATCAGATCATTTTAATTGATATCGGATCTCATGATGGGGTATATTGAGTAATCAAGGCTTCTCTTCATCTATTTATTGCACCTTCTCATAGATAAAATTGGCGGTTATTTCGTAATACGGCTAAATTAATGATATGATGAGAAAGCAACTTTTTTTCCAATATATCCGAACAATACTGATGTCTCTCTTACTAATTGTGATATCAACGTTTACTGTATGGTCGCAAAATGGACTATTGGCAGAATACTACGATGGTCAAAATTTCGATCGTTTTGTTTCCTCTACGTATGTAGACAACATCGATGATGAGTGGTGGGGAGAACCTCCAGTGCCTGGTGTAGATCCGCAAGTATGCTCTATACGATGGACGGGTAAACTTAAACCAGGAAAGTCTGCCCAATATCTCTTTTCGGCTAGGGTAGATGACGGAATACGAGTCTGGATCGATGGAAAAATCATCATCAATCAATGGCACCTCAACGATGTGGGAGTATTTGCTGGAGCAACCAAGCTCGTAGCTAATCAAGAATATGATCTGAAAGTAGAGTACTTCAATGCCCTTAATGAAGGCGAAGTTCGATTGCTCTGGGCTATGGAAAAGTCTAAAGATGAGCAGTCATGGTATGAAAGGCTCTTTGGAGTAACATATAACTACGAGGTAATCCGCAGCAACTTTTTCATCAGGCCAGAAAAGCCAGTACCTACGATTGCGGAAGTCCAGCTTCCGAAAAAAGCTAAAATAGCGGAAGCGCCACCAGCCATTGTGGAAAATGCATCAGATCCTAAACCAGTAGAATCTTCAGTAGAGACGATAAAAGAACCTATGACCGTGGAGCGGGCTGAAAAGTATATTCCAAAGAATATAGAATTCGTAAGAGCGAAGGCGGAGATCCTCGAGGTCTCCAATCGTGAACTAGATGTCTTTGCACAGTTTATGCTTGATCATCCTGATGTTTCAGTCTTCATAGAAGGTCATACTGATGTAGTAGGTAATGAAGAGGCAAATCTGAAACTCTCCAAAAAGCGAGCGAATAAAGTAGCCAGATATCTAGTCAAAAAAGGTGTCTCAGGCTTACGCATCAAAACGGAAGGCTATGGAAGTAGTAGACCGATCAAGATGCCAGAAGAAGGCGGGTACTATCCACCGAACAGGAGAGTGGTATTTGTATTAAGTGGGTTGGGGGAGTAGCTGGTTTGACAATGAAATTACTGTCAAGTGATGTTTACTACGTTTTTGTTGTCAAGATTTCAGATAGATTATAAGAGAGAGAATAACCCAAGAGCAGATTTTAGGATATGTTAATTGAGGAAAATTAGATTACTATGAATGCTGAACTAAACGAGACGAAGAGCAGTAAAGCAAGCACTCTAGCGAAATAGATATACCAATTAAGAGGAGTATCACAATATTACGGAGACTGATATGAAATCTATTCCATGGGAGACAAAGAAGAGGACTATCTAAAATATCCATAAAACAAATACATGTGTCACAATCTTAAATAAGGAAGGTTATGAATTTCAACTATTGTAGAATTGCCATTGATGGCAGATTGAAAGTCAAGTCTAAGGTTAGAACCCCAAAGTGGATGCATAATCACGTAGGTAGTGTCTTCACATTGTATAGAAAGCATATCTTCAGTATAATTTAATCTACCATTCAGTTTTAGGGAAAGAGAATTCATTGTGGGTTCCAAAAACTCCTTCCAATAATCTTGTGAGAAATCTAAACTAGCATTGTTATCTTTGGATAGTCGAGCAAAATCTAAGGCTACTCTCCAATTTAGATCTCCATGATATTTTTGATTATTATAATCATTCAAGCAATCATAGCAGGAACCATCACAATTATGAGTAGCATCAATGAGCGAATTATAGATAACCCCATATTTCAAGAGTGGATCAACAAGTGCCTGCTGTGAGATATTGGTACCGGCTGAGCCATTAATATAATTACAATAGCCAGCCCCATTTTCCATTTTCTCAATAAGAACTATCTCTGGTATGCCATCTAGATTGACTCTGAAAGTAACATCAAGTTCTGATGGGTCAATTTCTAAAAAATAGCATACACTTTTTCTTACTAGATAACCCCAAGACAGAAAGGCTTGACGAATAGTTCTTGAAATATGTACATCTGCAAATGTTGAAGACCAATTAGCAAATTGAAGAGCTAGAACTCCAGTATGTCTTGAAGCAACGAATGCAACATTTTTAACATCATCGTTATTAAAGTTGTAAGATTGGGGATAGTCAATCAGATCTTTTGCTATCCAACGATATTCTCTATTATCTCTATCTTTATGCAACATTAGTCTAAAGAGCTCACCTTCGTTATCATTTATTTCTCTTACCAGTCCATTCCTAGGTATTTGATTTGAACTTAAGACAATATTTGCAAATCTATTGGTATAGTCTAATGTACTTTTTGATGCATCTAAGAAAACTGAGGAAGATTGAGGGTTATATTCAAAACGGCCATTAAAATCAGCACTGGAGCGCTTCTTATAGTCCGTGCAAAATCCCATAGGTTCACTAATCAAAACTTCACGAACCAAAGTAGAATTACAATTCTTACAAATTTTATCATCAGTTGGGGCAAAGTCATAAAATGAACAATCCAAACAATGCTGTGCAGGATCATCAAATAAGTTGAGGCCATCAATTTCTCTTAAACTTCCTCTCTCTGAGTCATAACCAACAATTCCTACCGAGGTCAACAATTCTTTGTCTTTCACTAATTGACTACCAGGTGCAAACATAGATATAGCCATAGATAGTTCTCTGTCAACAGAAGAATGTGCTCCAAATTTTCTTGGCATTTCTTGATATAGATACCGCACTCTTGTTGGGAACCCGTACATAGGTAAGATTCCTGCATAAGCTAAACGACAACTCAGAGATTGTTCAATATAGGAATTAGAATCAACGCAAGAGTCTATACGTGAAAGTAATGAATCCATTATATCGCTAACGATTTTTTCTTGATTTATTTCTAACGAAGCGATAGTGATAACCGTACATATTCTGTAAATCTCTTCCTTGTGATTGTCTATCCAGTTTTTTATTTCTTCTTTATGAGATGGCCAATCTTCAGTTAGTCCAAAGTTGCCATGAACATTTTTATCACCTTTTACTATTTCAATAGATAAGAAAGCTTTACGCAGTACTTCTTTATTTATTATTCTCTCAGCAATCTCTGGTCTGTTTAAAACGAGATAAGGTGCTTTAGGAGCTGAAGAAACAATTCGTTTTGGTGAAGCAAAATGGATCTGATCGTGACTAGTGTTCTTTGCTATAGAAATAGCATATGAAATTGCTTGTCCTCTTCTGCCGGCTCGACCAACCCTTTGCTGATAATTGAACCTCTTTGGTGGAATATTGCCCATCATTACGGCCGATAATGCACCAATGTCCACTCCAGCTTCCATAGTGGTAGTCACACTCAACAGATCCACTTCATCAGTTTTTTGATTCTCATTATCCATGAAGATACCCTGAAATAGCCTTTGTCTAGTCCTTGCATCATCCTTATTAGTTTGTCCTGTCATTTCTTCGCAATGAAGGCGGTAAGTTTCTCTTGATGTGGCTATATCTATATAATAGTTCTCTTTTCCTTTTCGAGCTAACTGATCCTTGGTAATTAGTTTAACTTCCCCACTACAATTAATGCATACACCCATACTTGAGTGAAGATGAATTGTATTACATTTCTCACATTTATATGGAACAGAGATCTGGCTCGAAGGAATTATTTCTAATTCGAATGGTTTAATAATCCGATCATTATCGGCTTCAATGACATTGGCTTTCAGAAGAATGCTGACTAACTCGTCTTTAGTAGATCGAACACTATCAGGATAACATGCTTTAATATACTGACCTAACTTACGAGGCCAAGAACCTGATCTTCTCCTTCTTGGGATTCCCTTAATCTTCCATGACTCTCCTAAAATTCGAATTACAGAATTTATAAAATCAATTGGATATGCACTAGAAGCCAGATTTCTTACCGTGACATACCCAATTCCAAGTGATTCAACTGACAATTTTCCATGAACAAATAAACCTACAAGCATTTCGCTTTTTAGAGATTCATCGATTTGCACAAACAGGTTCTGCTGTTGTGGACTAAGATTTGGCAAGACACCATAAGTCTTCCAATTGTAGAGCTCGACCCAATCCTTATTCCTAATTAATGAATTTTTGGGACCACCAGGGCAGATACCAAGCTTAAGAAGTTCTTGTGATATAGGACTTATTAAGTCATTCATAATGACATTAGCACCTGCTCCAAAAGCCTCTAAATTTGGCGTTTCTCCCCATGTAAGTGCTGAACTTATATTTTGAAGATTAGCCGCAAAAATTGTATCTGCTATCCGAGTATTATTAATTTGGACTCTTAATTCTTCGGTAAGAAGCTTTGGGTTCCCCGCTGCCTCAATCCAAGCTTGATATAGTTTGGCATTTGATTTTCGATTAAGCAGGTACTTAATCATACTTTGTCTTAGTAAATCTCTATAGTGATCAAGTTCAATACCAGCGGATAATTTGGCAGCTGCTTGGCGACTATCTGAAAACAGAACTAGTTTAGGGTTATTCTTTTTTGTAATATCTCTAAGTTCAGAATACAAAGCATCCGCAACAATCTGATTTGTTTTTTGGACACCTGTGTAGTGCCGACCTATTGTTGTAAATCCATTGGCATTTGATAGTCTATCTTCATTGTCACAATTCAAGCAGTAATCCGGGAAAATGCTTGGATAATCCTCAGATGCAGTAAACGAACAAGCATTTGGAGGATTGTTCTCAGAAATAACACCATGTCTATCTGAGTAACTTCTTCTCATCCAATTAGAAGGCATACCATTTTTCCCTGAAGGTCGATATGACTTTGGGTATATTGTGTAATACTTTCCATCAAAACGACCGGTATCTATATGTAATTGGATTTTGTCGGAATCTAAATTGGATTTTCCCCCAAGATATATTTCACCACAATTTCTACAAAATAGAACTTCCAATACTACACTTCCGCAAGTACAATTTGAGATTGGAGATCTGTAGAGCTTTCCTATAGTTCTATTTTCATCTTTGTAGGCGTCTTCAAGAGCATCACAATCAGCATTACTACAAGCATATAAGCCATCAATATTCTTAAAGAAAAGGTGAGCTCTCATAGGATGAGTTGGAGAGTCATTCGCTCTATTGATTGATAGGTCATGCAGTTGAGAATAAATCTCTTCTTCAGTGCAGTTATTATCTAGTGACAACTGAGAAATTGATTTAGTGTAATCTATGTTACTACCGTTTGAAAAGAGGGCAGGAACATTTAAACTAGAGCCATTATGATCACTAACAATAGCGAATTTATCCAGAATGATTTCAGAGGGAATACCAAAAAAACCTGACAAGAAGCTTTCTGCTCCTTTACCATCTTCAAGACTTGCACTTGATGATAAAATCTTTAATTGAGATGATGAAGGATGCAGCCCGATACGATCCAGCAACAATCGAATGGTATAAGCTACCTCAGTGCCTGAAGTTCCTCGGTAGGAGTGTAGCTCGTCAATAACTAGATGAAATTTATTATTAATACTCTCTTGGAGCCAGTCCTTCGTCTTTTGCCAGATTGATTGTTCCACTTCTCTAGTCAACATAATGCCTAGCATACTATAATTGGTTATCAAAATATCTGGTGGTGTATTTTGCATGTCTACCCTATTCCACATTTCTGCAGAATTATCTTTCATAGATGGGACTAAATATTTAAGCTCATCTCTGTCATTGGACTCAAGTGCTCTTTGCCATTCTCTGTGCAGACGATTTTTATAGTTTGTACGATTTGATGCCTTTATATTAGGTGTACTTCCAGTATATCTTCCAAATGTAATTTGTGTATTATAATGGTTGTGTATATAGCTCCATGCTCCCTCTTCATCTAGACTTTCTCCACTATTGACAGCTTTTCTTAGCCTTACCATCTGATCTTCTGCTAAGGCATTTAATGGATAAAGTACCAAAGATTTAACTGCCGCCGTTTTACTGGATCTTTTATCTTTAGCTACCTGGAACAAATTGTACAATAGAGGGATGAGGAAACTCTCTGTCTTACCAGAGCCTGTTCCTGTTGTAATAACAAGGTGTTTATCTCTCTTCAACACCGCTTCTATTGCTTCACTTTGATGCCTATAAAGGTTGTACTTGTCGGAGAACAAGCCATACTTTGCAAATTTGGCGAAATCACCATCCAATTCAAGTCGATCAAGTAGATCTGACAAGGTTTCTTTCTCTTCATATTTAGGTAGCAACTCAATGATTGGGCTCTTACTGACCACTCCAGGTTCTTCAAATAATGTAGCTCTCTCAATTGCGACGCTGTCGTATCTTAATGCTAAACCAGTATTTATATACTTGAGATAACTATCTCTTATTTTATCGTGTAGCTTTTGAATTGAAGATCTCATCAAAGAATTATGTTTTTGTATTTCGAAAGTGAAAATTTTCTAGGTTTTTCGGCCAGTATCAATTTACCGTATCCATTAGAAAAAAAACAATCAAAGAAAACAGAATGGATAAGTAACCGTAACAGTATTGGAGGAAAAAGATATGTATCTATTTCGATTCTATTTTTCGAGTTGGCATTAATTCTAATTACCTTATCAAAGAGTACAGTTGTGGCAAGAAACGATAAATCTAACGCATAAGGTTCTTTTCTATTTGATGGCAATTTATACCACTTACCTGATTGAAAGATAAGTATGTAGGAACCTTGATAATCCTTAAATCTATAAACGCCATCAATTATACTAGTCGCTGGACTCCACCCCCTATTCGTTAGTTGGTCTAAGGAATTTAAATCAATTTGCTGCAAGTCATATAATTCCCAGGTATCTATAATAAGTTTTATGTTTGGACTTGACAGCCAAGCCATAGGCTTACAATTAGCTACTTGTATAGATGTATTTTCTTGAATAGCCGCTACTTCATTATTTTGTAGCGGAGCTAAATGATCTATGCAGTAGTTTGCTGGAATATTTATACCGATGTATTTTCCTTTGTTTTGTAGAATCATAGATTGAGTTAAGGTCAATCTTCCATCATAAGTGTAATCAATCAACCCCAATGCTATAAGGCTATTCAAGAGAAAATATTTACTTTGATTATCCATATCAATTGTGCCACTTGCCTGAAGTGCCAATTCCTTGGATACTGAAGTGCCTTGGATATAGCTAAACCAAGATAAAAGAGCTTTTTGCTTTTGATCAAGAAGCATACTTAGCTGTGTTATAGTCAATTTGTATTCCTTTTAGCATATCTATCATATTATCAGAAATACAAAGATTAGAATCCTGCCATGGCCCTGCTTTAACTTCAGTAGGCGGTATTTCCTCAAAACTATCAAAGGCTGACAGTACAGAACTTGTCATTTCTATACCGACCTCAGGTGTTGGTAATACAATGCCTACTACGTGGAAGTTTTCTGGCCATTTGCCTTGATACGATTTGTAACTGGGCACCATACATTGCATGAAGTCTATGAATGGTCTCAAATAGCATTCTGGACTAGCAATATTGAAGTCTTGTAAAATTAAATAGTAGTGATGATCAGAATCATTAGATGCTTCCAACAACATCTTATCCATATGGCAAGATCCAAACTCTTTATGAGTCAGCCAATTTGCCTGTACATTTATATGGCGAACCTTGCATCTTCCAAAAGCTCTCAAATGCCCTAACACAAGATCAAGTGAATTGCTTAAAATTCCTTGTCGTTGTATGATTCTTGCTAGTGAATCTTTGTATTGCCAATCTGGGGGAACAGGTATATAGCGGCTAGTTAGTGAATTTGAGATGACATCAATAATATCCTTCGGTACATCATATGGTGTTTTGCTGACTAATTCGTAGTCAACAAAGTGAACTTCATTTGATCGCTGTAAGCTAGGCTGTAACACCTGGTGGCTTATTCGCAAGTCGGATAGAAGCCTATCTTTATTTTCACTAATGTAGTTCTCTTCCTCTTTAATCTTCGCTAGACTGTTCTTCTTTTCTGCGATGGAATTCTTTAGATCCTGTAATGAGCTCTGTAACTGACTTTTCTCGATCTTAATTTTTGATTTTATATCACTTAGCTCAATTTCAAGTTTATTTTTTTTGAGTAATAGGTCTTTTAATTCTTCAGATTCCTCTATTATTCTTGCCTTTATATCATCTTCTAGTTCAGCTTTGATTTCATTTTTAAGAGAATCAATTCTACTATTTAATATTGACTGATTATCGCTATGCTTTAAAAGTGCTTTCAGTTCAGCATAGGTAATTTCCACTCCTTTTATATGACGAAGAGCAAGTTGTAGCTGGCTTGAAGTCAATTGTTCATTATAGGAAATTACTTCTTTTAATTCTTTATACCATTTTCTGCTACCAAGAACTGCAAGGGTGACTGGATGCTCTATTCCTTGTATTACAGACCTGAACCACTTGTTTATTCCAGAGGTTGTATACCCAGGAATATTACGTTCCGCTTGAGTTGGTTTCTCATAAACCAACTCAATTTCATCGTCAAATATTGATGTGAGTTCATTGTACATCGCAATGCTACCTGCTGAAATAGACGATACGTTTCCATTATTATCTTTCTTAAAAGGGCCCCAATATTTATTGTGATATCTAGCATAGAAATTCTTGAGTGGAGTTGAAATACCATCTAAGGAGGAGAGATCAACTAAATCATCACCGATCAAAAAACCCTCATGTTTTATAACTGTATACTCTACTTCCCGTACTACAGTACTGAGTTTATACTTGTCAATAGCTTTCTCATGCAGGTTCACTGTTGTTTCAGCAATTATATATTTGTTAGAAGAATAGCTAGAGTAGTTTAGGTAAAAGGAGGGTTCGAAAACATTTCCATCATTAAGGAATACTTCTTTGATACGATAAGGATCTGTTACTAGTTCTCCATTTTCTTGCGACCAGTATGCAAGGACACTAAATTTTCCATGATCATTATCTGGCCTTTTCTCCCACGCTTTCAAAATAGCTTTCATCTATGTTGTCTTTTAATATTTCTAAATACAAGATTTCTTGGAGTTTTCTCTTTAGAGAAGGTATTAGTTGTGTAATTGATAAAGGCTCTAGGTGTAGAGATCTCTAAATCGACGTAATCAATGGTTATCTCATGACCATATAAATCTGAACCATCATGTCTCAAAGTTGCTAATGTTAAACCATCAGATCTCTGTATGACTTCTACATTATTTTTTAAATTTTGGATATAAAAACTAAAAACAGGTTCATCGGGTACCTCAATTTCGTAAGAGCCAGGGATGTTATATGTAAGATCAATACGATCCTCTATTTGCAAGTCATATTTTTCATTATTTAAAAATAGTATTGTTGGGTGTTTTGCTGTAATAGTAGGTCCATAGCCATATAAGTAGGCTTTCCTATGAATCTTTAATCCACCGCTTAATTGAATAGACGAGTCCTTCTTGCTAGTAAATTCAACGAGTAATTTAGCATACTCTTCAATAGAATCAATGAAAAAAAGAAAGACATTATTATACGGTTGAGGAATAATCTTTTGAGCAAGTAATTGATATGCGGAAAACTGGCTAAGTGTTACTATTAAAACTTTATCGGTTCGATCAAATCTTGTTACTTCTTGATACTCCATCATCCCACTATCGTATTTAAGTAAAATGGGCTTGTTCATTTTGTACCCTAGTTCTAGCAATGTATCCAATGTTGATCTTGTGGAAAAATACACTATGTTATCTCCGACAATCTGAAAAAACCCATCATTTTTTTTATAGCATAGTAAAGAAGGACCAAGTTTTTTTAATCGCTTACCCGTTGATGTTGCTGGTGATGCCTCAGGTAAGGATAGGTATCTCTGATAAATTTGGCGATAGATAACTTCTTTGCTGAAATTTTTGTTTTCAAGTTTCCTAATAAAACGCATTGTAATGTAAGACCTATATCGATAAATTTCATCCAATCTATATAGCGAAATAAAGTCATCAAACTTTAATTTGTTAGATAGATTGATGTTAAGTGACTGGATATATGGTACAATACTCTCAATGTCCTGCTGATTTAAATAGGATTGGTACAAAGGGTAGTTGACAAAGCACCATGGGCCTTGTCTTGCTTCAATGTTCGATTTGAATCCATGCCTTTCAAGTGAAACTGCAAACTCTTCCCAAATCTTATGCTGGGAGTAATCAAATGCTTCTTGTAAATGAGCAACAGTTATGTTCATAAGTTTGCAAAACCCTTCCCTATACTCTCGTTGTGTCATTTTGGATGCACTCAATATTTGAAGTGCTATAATTCCCACACCCAACGGGGTGCTATCGATGTACCCTTTAAATCCGCTCCAATAGTAACCACCATAATTTTTTGTAGACTCAATTAGATCATGTTCCGTCACGTTCATTTCATTTAATACATCGTTGTGATCCTCTTTATCATATTTGGTTATAAAGTAGGAGCTACCTTGACTAGCTATTTGCCATTTATTCCATACTAAGGAGTTGTATTTTATATAGAGATTACTTTTCATTTCCTTTGATGATTTTTAACACGAAGCATAGGTAGAACTCTCCAATTGAGACTAAGTCTTTGTTTTAGAATTATAGATATCGTTAGAAGATATTCTGAATAAAAATTCATATATATCTATTTTAAAATTTGATCAATAAATCCATAGTTATTATTGAGCTTCTTTACGGGTTCTTCAAATGTAGCGACTCTTCTACGGCTGATACCGAATACATTAAAGAAGTCATTCCAGAAATTATCTTTTTCTGCACATTCTCTACTTTCTCCCTCCCATTCTTTCACAAAAGAAATAGCTCTTGATCTTATCTCATTCCAGCTTAGCGGCATGGTTGTTTTGTTTTAAAGAGAATCTAGCAATTTAACATAATTTGAACCTTAAAATTAAAGGTAGCCATAAATTTAAATTGAAAGTAAACTAAGCTTAACGATACATTATCGTCCTCGTAGATTTTACCATTACGGTAAGAGTGTATATCCCTTGGTCATTATGAAGACTCTTTATAATTAAGATGATCTATTCACGTTCCAAAAGTCTTCTTTTTTCCAGTTTTTAGGTATACCCATTTCTTTCAACTGACCTTTGGGGCAATTTTCAATTAGTCGAATGACTCTTTTTTTGAAATCACTTTCTGGGTTAATAATATCAAGAATGTAAGTCATACAGCTTAGGGCTGCATATATTTTGTAGGGTAGCACATTTTTATTGACTATAAACGGGTATATCGGTTTTTTGGGGAATTCTACATGAGTAGTCATTCTTCTATTCCATAATCTACCATGGTGAGCACAGATATTCCTTATTTCTGAAAAGCTTTTGAGCCATGTTTCAAATAGTTTGATATCATATACGCCAAAATGTTGGATTGCTTTTTTCTTCTGAGAGCCTCTTTTGAGGAGTCTAAAAAATTTAGACAATAAGCCTATTGAAGATACTTCGAGACTCATCCATGCTGGAGGCTGTGGTGGGTCTGTATATTTATTTTTATAATGTGCTATAAAGGTCTCTTTGCTCCGATCCACCTCTGTTTCTAATGTTACAAGATTTTCTAAATGGATATTAGAGTTAAGAAATAAATGGGATTCCAAATGCCAATGACTTCCATTAGTCAATGCCCATTGGTATATGATTTGAGTTCTTACTGCTATTTCTATTTTTTCGATGGCATCAAAGACTAATAATCTGAGTTTTCTATCATAGGTATAAAGCGCTATGATGTCGTCAAATGTAATGCCCTCACGAAAAGGATGGTTGGCTAACTTGTTATTTTGGTAAGGGTAAGTATATGCACGTAATCGATAATAACTAATATTAGATAGATGCTTTTCAGCTATTTCATCATTATCAATGATAAGTCCTCGATCTCTAAGGATTTGTATTTGATCGGTAAATGTAACAGCTGGCTTGGTATATTTCACTCGTTCAGTGTATAGAGATATAAAAAAAGAGCTGTTTAAAAAAGCGAAGACCCGCCCATTTGAGCTGATCTGACGAGAAGCTTGGCGGGTTCTGTTGATACAAACATATAAAATTTTGTATCAACAAATGAAACTATATAAGTGTAATAGCAAAATATTAAGATAGTATGAGGAGGCGGTATCCAATAATTTAAGCTCTACGGGATAAGTTGGAGTACGTATTGCATTGAATAAAATAAGATCTCAGGATCCCATACGGGATAAATTCAACTACGCAAATTGTATGTTGATTTGCTGTCTTATTTACTTCCCAATACAAAAAGTCATTAATGCTGATAATCAATTAGTTATGTAAGTAGGGCAACACATGGGCAACAAAAACCTGATAATCAATAGAACACAAAGGCAAATAAAGACAAATACCTTAGAATGATTGGACTATCGAATATAGACCTTTTTTCCTTCTCTTAGCCTTTAAATGCAATTCTTGATAGTTGGGTAGTTCATTGCAGTAAGTCTTATTGTAGGGCTTAGCATAGCCTTGTCGGATCAATATTTCATTCAACGAATTGCCGTTAGGCAAGAGGACGTATGCAAGAGTTCTTCCGTACTTGTCTGTTCTGTTTTTAAGCTCTTGAATAATGGTGACAGACTTACCAATCTTAGCTCTATTTTTTAGAAACTCGTAGGACTTCATTCCAAGTTCTCTCAAAAGTTGAGCTGGCATATGAGTCTCTCGTTCATCTGTTTTCATCTTTCTTCCAATGCTTAGTTCTGGGGCATCGATTCCGTAAAGTCTTATTTCTTCCTCTTCGTTAGTGAATATATTTTTGACAATTAGACCATCACCGTCTATCACTTTTACTATTTCAAAGTGGTTTCTAATTATCATTTGATGTGTTACGTCTATTTGCATCTGTATGCACTGTTTAATAAATTGAATATCAATAAGTTACGAACTAATTTTATAACATTATTCATTAGAAGTTAATTCTATAAAAATTATAAAGTTATGGCACGACAGAAAGGTCCATTAAAGTATGTAGGAACATTAGGAGATGTTCGTCATTTTAAAATTAAAGGAAATGAAGGCTTCTTTGCTGGAATGATTGGCGGCCCGACCGCCGAACAAATAGCATCAGATCCTGCATTTAAAAGAACTCGTGAAAACATGAACGAGTTTGGAGGAAGTGCTACCGCAGGTAAAGCACTAAGAACTCCTATCATGGGATTGATCAGGAACAATGGCGATAGCCAGGTGACTGGTCGATTAACAGCAATCATGAAGAAGATCAATTTAGAAGATGGATCTGAGGCAAGAGGTCGAAGAGCTGTTTTAATATCTGCAGCACCTCAGTACCTACTTGGATTTGAGTTTAATAAAAACACTTCGTTAGGTGGAGTATTTAATGCAGGCTATACGATAACGCCATCGGCGACAAGAGATAGTTCTACTTTAGACGTGCCGGCATTCAATCCTTTGGATAGACTTTTCATTCCATCTGGTGCTACGCATTTCAGATTGATTAATTCTATTTCTGTTCTTTCGGATTATGAGTACAATGAAACTACTAAGGTGTACGAAGCAAAGGATGCTGCCAATGATGGTTTGAAGGATGTACAGTATTCAGCCTACATGCCTGTAAATGCTATGACTTCCGCAGTTAGTTTGGTTAGTACTCTTCCTAATACTCCAACTCTTACAGCTGATGTATCTGTGATAAATATATTAGGAGTAGAATTTTATCAAGAGGTTAATGGTACACAATATCTTTTTGCTCAAGGTAATGCAATGAAGATTGATACGATATTCTAATTTTCCCATCAGTTAATTAGAGATTTCAGAAAGTCGAAGCCTGTCCATTTGGATGGGCTTTTTTATTTGCATCAGTTTTCAGTAGAAAGGTGACTCATAGTGCCTTTAGGTATTAGTTATGCATTGCTTATGTATGAGTCAGATAGATAACCCCAAGTAGACAAGATCTACTTAGGGTTATATCAATTATTAATACTCAGATGGAAATAGCATTATTGTATGCTGTCTATCAGCTTCTGTAATGATCCACACCTTATCATTCAACGCTTGTATAGTAGATGGCAAGTTATATGATGAGATAATTCGACTGCCATTCTCTAAAGAATAGGTGTTTTGTATTGCATCATCTTTACAGACATCTCCCCAGTCACAGTTCTTGTGTCTTGCAATTGCATTGATTGCAAACTTTGCAAAGTCTTCAGAATCTGCAATAAGGTTGTTGATGGTTGCGGTTAGGTAAATTCTTCCTGTTTGAAGTTTAGACATTTTGTTGAAATTTATTGATTAAAAAGTATTTGGTCTGAAAAACAGACCTGCAGGTGATAAAAACCATATGCAACCAATTGAGCTAAGGAAGGATTTTTACAAGGTGGATCGCTCCGTAGGAGTGCTGTGTTGAGCCTTGTGGGTGGGAGACCTTGTAATAATACTGACGCAGCCTACCTTGCATTTTGGTTATTTTCTCTTGTTGAAACGAGAACTAAAAAACTCTATAACTCAGACGGACTGATTCTTAATTACTCTAAGACTTTATAATTCGCTGTAAACTCAGACGAGTAACAAAGGAGTGAAGCTGTAATGCAATGAAAGCGAAATGACGACTTACGAAGGATGACACGGGCAGAAAGCGGGCGACGGCAAGGTGTGAACCGAGAATGTGACGTAGGAACATGTAGGTGAAGTTGCTGCTTTTGCGTTGGCTCGTAATGGCAGCCAGACAACGACGATAGGAGGCGACTGGTGAAATGAGAAAGGGTTGGCAGCATTGTGGGTTAGCCGCAGCGAGCTAATATCCCTTTAAGGGATGCCGCTGAAAACATACCACCAGAGGTGGTAGTACTATAAAGAGATTAGCGAAGCCGCAGCCGTCAGAGCTGCCCGCAAACAATAAGTGACGGTCAGATACAGAGTGCTATAATGCAATGGTACGGAGTGAGAGAACGAGGCGACAGCCGTAGCTGAACGAATGTAGTAATAGCTCTATGGATATGAGAGTAGTCACGTGTGACGAAAGGAGGTGAAGCTGCAGATATGATGACAAAGCTCTACGGAATGCAATGTAGTAGTGCTGTTACTCTGAGAATGACGATCTGATACTAAATGCTTGGCTTTGAGGGATTGCTTAGTAGCGGTGAAGGAATGAAAGAGTATGGCGACATATATGCCAAGCCGACTGTAGGAACGCCGCTTTACAGCGACTGGTGAGGAATCCCCTCGATGGGGTGACGAGGCAGAATTTGAACCGTAAACTATTATAGAAACCAAAGGTTGTTCTTTCCGAAGTCTGGTATCTTATCTCCTTCAAAAAATGGAAATATCTTTGCTACCATTTCAGGATACTTAATTGTAACAGGTAGGTTTTGCTGTCTTACTGACTTCCAATACATTCTACTGAATTGATACACTTGGTCTATTACCTCTTTGATATTATCACTGTCATTAAAATAGGTTTCCTCTGTACAGAAGAGAGATAACTTGACTGGAAAATGTTTGATAAGTGGTGAAGGAAGCTCAGGATTGTGTCTTGCATTATTAAAGAGAATAAACTTCCCTGTCATTATTTCAAAGTATGTACCACTTACTGGCATGAGGTCTTTGCTGTCATTGTCAAAGGCAATGAAGTCGCTTGATTCAGTCTTGTTAATTGTAACTACTACTATCGGTATCGTAAGCCCTAACTTCACTAAAGTCTTTCTTATCGGATCTAATTCTCTTGTGCTAAAGGGTTTGTAATAGTGTATCACTAACTTGTCTGCATGTTGGCCATGATCAACAAAGAAGTTAAGAATCTTCTTTTCTATTTTCTGAGCTAATAGGTCTAACTCATTATCTAAAAGGCAATCGAATCCTTTAAACTCACCTTTGTTGTTAAAACAAAATGCACTCCCAATATATCTTCTGTTTAGTTGATTAGACTTAAATGCTCCTATACCTACTATTAACTGTGGTTGTAATTTACTCTCTAATCTCCATGGAATACCGTCAATTTTTGCCAATAGAGCTGGAGCTATATTGGCCATAAAGGATGCAAAATAATTGTCTTTGATACTCTCTTTGTAAATTACTTGGGAAGTGATTTCATGCTTTAAGAGTTCTTCTTTAAACTGAAAGTATAGTTCATTATGTTCATCTGCTTCCTTATGTATTGGGCTCACATAGATAGCTACGTATCTTGTATCCGGTATCTTCTGTAAATTTATAAGATGGGTTTTCAATTCATGTAAGGCGGTGTCTGGGGATTCAAAAGCTAAGCTGGTACCGTCATCAAAATGTATAGGTTGTTTAATATGACGTGCCAATGGTGGGAAATAAGTCTTTACTCCGTTTTTGAGATAGCGATATAATTTTGCCACATATTCCTGTCTGTCAGGCTGATGATAGATGAAAAAGAATCTAACATTATCATGAATTGATGATTTGTATGGCCCATGCTTCATTCCTTCTTTAGGGTCTACAAATGACTTAGAAGCAAATTGTAGCATGTTTGACTCTGATGTAGTTCTTTTTACCTGATTTACAGGTATTTTGAAAAAACCTTTGCCGCTATGCTGGATAATATCTTTGAACTCATCTGTATTGAGATATTTTCCGTAGAGTTGTTTTATTTTGGTTTGATATGGTATATAACGATTGGCGAATGGATCTTTGTTGGTGTCTATTTTCAACTCGACCTGCTTAGGTACTGATAGTAGCGGATATATTTTTTCTAAGTTCTGTTTGATTTCACTTGGCAGTTTTTTGAATTTATATAATCTACCTTCACAGAAGACTTTGCTAATGCTATTCGTTGGCCACTCTAATTCTGCTAAATTCTGGGTACATGCCTTAGAAACCCCATTATAAGAAACCAATAGGGCAGGGCCTTTTGCTATTTTAGAAAAATGGACTTTTATAGTAAACTTTTGATAGCCTTGGTATTTTGGTTTAGTCAGTGTATTATCCTTAAACCATATCTCCACATCGTTTACAAAATTGTAATCTACAACTGCTGCTTTGTCTTTGAAATACTCTAAAATTAGTTGGCTGTAATAATGCTTAACAAACTTGTTATCCTTGTAGAAATCAACTTGCCCCATGTACTCGCAATCGATAGTGTCCTTAAAATTTGAGTATAAATATTTTGTGTTGCTGAAATCATCCCAATGCTCACTGGTGATTACACGAGGTAGTAGTGATCGATGGACTGGAAAGTAGCCTTCTCTTTTCTCAGTGGTAAATCCAAAAGACAATAATTCATTTGGATGAGAGAATGGGATGATATTTAACGATAGATTTTTCAGTATGATGCTATTAAAGTTTCTAATGTAATTCCATCTGAATTGATGATCACTTTTTTTATATCTGCTTCTACAATTGGAGACTGATGAATGTTATCTCGTATATTTTGTAATGTTAGGTCGTACAGCTCTTGAAGAGTATGGTCGTTCTCATTAACATCACGAACTGTTGGTTGTCCACCATTCTTAGCATAAGAAACTAAGACGTAGCTTCTTTTATCAATGAGTAGAATATCTGGATTTGAGCCATCTTGTTTGTCATATATGCATATGTCATCCTGTAATTTGAAATTATAAGTATAGTTGTCTCCTTCTTCGGTTACTACAGTAAATGATATTACCTCATCTGTATCAACTAAAGGCTTGTTAGATATTCTATTTAAAGTCTCATAAATTTCAAAAATATCTTGAAGCTCATTTTTGTAAAAGTTTGATTTCGGATTGTAGTGAGATGTAGGGTTTAGTGATCTCGATTTATATCTTTCTAATTTAGTTAATGAGTCTTTAATAAATCCAACATAGTCGAAATACTCTGTGGCTTTTTCTAATAATGATCCAAGGGTTCTTTTCTTTTTTTTGGCTGGAATATATTTTTGTGGTAAAAAGTTTACAAAATGCTCTTCCAATGCTGATCTAAGATTATTTCCACAGGCATTATAATCAACATGTTCGTTAAAGTAATAATAGGCCTTTTGAATTGGCGATCTGTGTTTTGTTATATATGGTATTGGAAAACCATCTTCGGATTTAGCTTGATACATTTCTAAAAGTTGCCACTCATTATCCCTTTCATCATCATTGCCATAGTTAGAACTAATATGAAACTTAGCATCTTCAAAGAACGACCGATCATGTGTCATCAAGAGTATTTGATAAGAATGTTGATATTTATTCATCAATAAGTCAAGTATCTTTTCTCGATTACTCATATCTAAGGAAATCATCAAATCATCTAAGACCAGCACTTTAAGTGAGGCACCTGCATTTGTTACTAAGGTTTTCTTTAATACTGCAAGTCTTATTGCTAAGGCAATTGCTGTTAATTTGGCTTCATTTAGAAATGATTGAGCCTTGTTGATTTTACCAGTATGACCTTCGTATTTGGGTATTGTTAGAATAACTCTGAATGATGGTGGTTTGTAACTTCTTTTATTGAGTTTATACTTAGCGTCTTTTAGTGTCAACTTGAACGTAATATCATAGCCAAGCTCATCTTGCAATATTGGGTTGCCTTCTGTATTAATGTATGTTAGTAGCTTTTGTAATTCTGTTTTACATGATTTGAACGCTGTATCAAAATGAGTATAATCAGCACTTCCTCTTTCTGGATAATGATTATCACCAACGCCACTTGTTCCCGTTTGAGGTGGGCCTATTTTATTAAAAATGTATTCTGTAATTTCGTTGGCATTAATGGTATCAACTTGGTCACCCTCTTTGTAAATAGAGGTAGTACCAAACTTAACATACGGTAGAATTGTATATCTGAAATATGGAAATAGATCTATCTCTTGGCTGTGATTGAAATAGGATATATTGAGAAGATGTCGATAGTTGATGAAGTCGGATGCCCAGTTGCTTTCTTGAATTGCTGTTATACCTAAAACTGATGTATCTGCTAACGATAATGTATGACTGTTGCCATCATCAAGTTCAACTGATATTTCTGACTTACGAGTATTAGCCTGACCTTGGCTAAGATTAATATTAAGTAGATTCTCATCATTAGTTGCCTCAAAGTACTTTTTGACATCATCTGGATTCTCCTTATTAGCTGCTTCTAATAAAGTGTAGATAGACCAATAGATAGATGATTTGCCGCTTCCATTTTCGCCATAAAGCAAGAGATGCTTACTATCTAAGTTGATTGTAGTTTCATTTGCAAAGAACTTGAAGTTCTGTATTGATATAGATTTGATTTTAGCCATGTCTAATGAGTAGCACTATTTATTTTACCAATGAAGTCTTTACTCCTAACATTAGCTAACATTATTCTATTTCTAATCGGATTATCTTCTTTCTGTAACCAAGTATAACAATCAGCTACTATTTTCGATTTCTCTTTAGATGGTAAATCATTAATGGGCTTTATGTATTTGGCTGTATCAATAAATTGCATAACATCAAGGTCATTCTCAGTCATATGCTCTTCGAAGTATAGTTCATATATCATCATGTCTAACACTTCTTCAAACACGTAAGCAACATCTCCATTTATTGTATAATTATTTACGCTTGCAGATGTAGGGTCATTTAGCAATATTAAGTAGTCGCATAGTATCTCAAACGAAATTGTATTTTGTGGTGTCTTGATAGGGATATTAACTAATGGTGCTTTATCTATTTGGTAGTTTGATCCTTGCATTTTGCCTTTGTGGCGAAGCCAGAAAGCAATTAGCTTACTATTTAGTAATGCAGTGAGATACTTATGATTAAGGCTATCAGTTTTTATAAGATAAAAAGTTGCGGAGACGTAAGTATCAAAATCTGTGTAAGTAAATATTGGCCGTCCAGGGCATTTTCTTTGTGCTATTATTTTCTCACCTACAAAAAACCGTTCATCTCTTGCTCTGTGTAAGCCATATGGTTTGTTGTCAGAGGTAATAATACTTGAAAATTTATCTAAGTGTCTTTTTATACTTGGATAAGGTTCAATTTTCTCTGGACGTTTGAACGAGGAGTTAGTGTATATTAACACATTATTTGTTTCGTTCAATCCAAAATATCTGTTGAAGCTATCAGTAGAAAAGTATGGTTTGAGAAGATGCTTCTCTGATTCGGATAAATTTAATTCTTGAACTTCACTTTTATTTAGAGCAAATATTCCTGACCCAATTTTAAATTCATTATTTAATTTTAGTGCATTCTTCTTATTTAAGAAATCTTGAGGAAAAACTATTCCTTGTGCAACTTCATTCTTGTCGAGAAAAACCACCTCATTATTCTGAATTGCTTTTAATATTTTACCCGTACTATCATTAGCAAAAGTGATATAACCATTTTCATAATTACTTGGTACAAATAGAAAGTCTAATTTTTCAAACTTGTCTTGATCAGTGGTCTCTTCTGCTTGTAAGAAGTGGTCTAAAAAAGTCTTATCTATGTTTTCAACTAATAATTTTGAGTAAGTAGTAGTATATGTATCTTTTGGCTGTGATGTTTTTTTGAGTACATATATCATTGTCTGGATACCAGCACTTTGAAAAACTTTGTAATTTCCAAAATCTATAAAAGATAACATCTCCGTATCAGTTAGTATTTTGTCTCTTAGTCGTGCTGCACCAGCACTTGTCACCCAATTATTTTGTGCTATAAAGCACTGTATGCCACCGTCATCTTTGAGTAGATCAATACAGAAGCATGCAAAGAAATACCATATGTCCATCTTGCCCATGTAGTAAGGACTATCTCTAAGGCCATTGAAAACACTTTTATTAGTGTATTCCTTGATATAAGGAGGATTACCTATCACAATATCGAAGCCGCTAAAGTCTCCATTCTCATCCAATAGATTAGGGAACTCAAATCTCCACTCGATTGCGTCTTTATAAATTATACCAGATTCTACCTTCTTCCTATCCTTTATAAGTTCGTTGAATTTCTTTTTTGCATTTTTTATTTGGGTCTTAGTGCCTACCTGTTTCCCAAAAACATCTACAAATGTCAACTTGTCAACTTTTGCCCTTGCATTTGCAACTTTGGTGATCTCTGACTTTGAGAATGAGGTTTTGAATGCACTTTTTACCTCTTTGATGATCGTCTTGAATGTTTCTTTTTTCTCAATAGATGAAACATTGAGATAGTTACTAACTAATATTTTGTAATAATCAAGATCAACTTTGTTATTCCCTATGTGGTTTTTGACTACATGATTATTGTAATCATCCGACTGAATGGTTTTGTTAAAATCTTTAAATACTTCATCAATAGGGTTATCTAAAGGGAATCTATGTAACAATGAGTTTCCAGTAACAATCTTATAATCTAAGTTTGGGAGTGGTTCTGGTGCTTCTTCATCTACTACCAATGCTAACCAAAATCTTAACCTTGCAATATCTACAGCTCCTTTTTCAAGATCTACACCGTATATACTGTTTTGAATAATTTCTCTTTTTATCTGAGCTTCATTAAGAGGTGTATAGGGGGATTTTAATTTGTACAGACTTGATAGAGCCGTGAATATTTCTTTTAGGACTCCCATTGGAAATGCTCCTGATCCAATAGCTGGATCACATACCTTTACCGTACTAAGAAATGAAATTAGCTTGTCTGTATTTGCCTCTATAAATGGGGATATTGATTTGGCCTTAATGAAGTCTCTGATTTCATTAGTCTCACTCTGTAACTTACTATTGAGATATGCAATTAGACTTTGTTGACTCATGTAGTGTACAACTTCCTTTGGAGTATAGTATGCTCCTTTGTCCCTATTGTCTTCTAATAGATTTTCAAAAATATGCCCTAACATTTCTGGATCTATTCCTACCTCATGGTCTTCTGGGCTATTTTCATCAATTGTAAAGTTGTATTGATTAAGAAACTCAAATAGATCATGAAAGAGAGGCGATGGGAAGTCTATGCTATTTGCCTCTGGAAGGTCATTGTCAAAAAGCCCACCATTTAGGTAGGGAACACTTACCGTGCCTCTACTCTTAAAAGGTGACATATCGTCGACTAAGAATGTAAAGTTGTTCCTATTCTCATTATTTAAGGTGTTATAGAATAGCTCAGAAAGATATTTGCTATGAAATTTATCTTTATCATCCACTTCAGTAAATAACGCTGCTACGAAATCTTTAATCCCGTTTGACCATTTTATCTTTTCTGTTCCTTTTGGAGTAGTCACACCCATCCATCCTTTACGTTGTAAGAAGTAAATAAATACTATCCTGGCTAAAAGTTTTTTAGTGAAATTTCTAATAGGTAATTCATTCTTTTCTTTATCAGCTTCTACTTCACTTTCACTTATTTTGAAAACATCGTATCTGTAGCCATTTTGAGGATTAGAAAGATGTTGAGTGAATATGTCAAATTGGTCTTTGTATCGTTTGAAAAATTGATTGTTTAATTTTTCTACCGAGAATGCATCAATGACATCTTGTAAAACAAAATCGAAGGTATTACGCTTAGAAGCTAATTCTATAAATCGAGATGCAGCTGTGGTACATGCCTCTTGTGGCCCCAAGAGATATGTGTACCTTTTGGGGTTAGTTGTAAATTCACTGAACTCACCATCCTCATTAAATCTTGATTCCTTAGAAATGAAGGATAACCTATAATTAGTTTGCTCAGGATCTTCTGATGTGTAAAATACTAAGAGTCCGTGATTGTTTGCTTGATCTATATATTTAGATGCTATATTGTTAAACCCTACTTTAGTACGAGCAATGTTATGTTTAGATTTTACTTGGATTTCGAGTATAATTATTTTCTTATGGTCGGTTAAATCTATTTGCCCTTTTTGATGTATGTGCTGTACCATCTCAGAAGTGTCAGGTATAACAATACTATTTGACTCATATTGAATTTTGGGAAAGATAAAGTCAAGAACAGACCTCCATTTAGTAAAGTCATAACGACTGGACAATATGTTTTTAATCTCTTTTGCCTGCATCATATTCTATTGAGTAAAACTTTCGCTTATAATAATTTCAGGCTTGAAAGCCTTAGTGTTGAATATTGGTTGAATAGATGAGTTGTCGTCATCATCTATTTTCTGTAAAGGATATTTATTCAATACTTTGATGGATTCTTCTAAAAGTATTGCTGGCTTCAAAGGGGTTTTCTTCACAGCTCTTGCTAACTTATTTATGTCCCTTTGTAATTGTTGGAACTTGCCTAAACGAATTGCATCTTTTGCATTGTGGATTAATTCGTTTTCTAATTCATTTGATAGATTCAGATTACTTATGGCGTTTAGAAATGATAAGGCTCTCTTCTCGTTGGGTCCCTGTGTTGTGTCGATCTTTCTTTCTTTGTTTTTTTCTTCATTGGCTTTCTGAGCAAAGAACTCAATACCCGCTTTGACTTGATCATGATGCAGACTATGTAATGGCACTCCCTCTTCAGGAGGATTAGCATAGTAGTGTTCATAGGCTTGCATAAATGTCAATTCATCTATATCTCCGTTTTCATTAACCAATAAGAAAGCATCCCTTTTCTGGTTTCTTATAAAAGTAATGGTGCTCTCGCCTAAGTCTTCTTTAATACGACCTACTCTTGCTCTTGTAGGCATATTTTTGATCCTTTTAAACTCATCTGGTTTCTCTCTTTTGAATCGGCGTAACTCTAAGAGTATTCTTAACTTTTCATCTTTCTCTTCATTTACATTTTGATCAAAGAGACCAAATGACTCAAACTCTTCATCAGGGGAATATATCTGACTATCTTCTCCCATAGCACTATGGAATGCCTGGAGCTTCATAATTGCCTTTTTCTCTAAATCAATGTCATTATTGACTTTGGCAGTAGGGAAGAAATTGAATATATGTACTTCACTTGATTTAGATCCAATTCTATTGACACGACCTATACGCTGCATCAGACGAGTACTATTCCAAGGAGTATCGTAATTAACTATTACATTAGCACGATGCATATTTACACCTTCAGCTAATACTTCTGTGCTTATCACTATGTCATATTCATCCTTCTGTTCGTCTAATGGTATGTTAGCATCGAAATTAGTCTTTACTTTAGGAAAATTGTCTTTACGATTAGAACTATCTACAACGAGTATTTTTTCTATACCTGCTCCTTCGAGTTTCTTAAATAAGTAGGATGTAGTTTCTTTACTTTCAGAGAATACAACGAGTTTTTTCTCTTTATTAATTTTAGGTTTGAGTAATCGGTTCTTAATGTAGTCAATGAAAATATCGAGCTTTGGATCGTAGTCTATTACATTCCATGCTTCCACTAACTCTTTAAGTTTTTCTTGGTCACCCTTCAAGCCTGTAAGAAAGCCCGGCTCAAAATCATCAGCTGTACAAATTTCTATAGTTGGATCTGTTTCTTGTAATTCTATAAGTATCTGAACTAATTCATCCTCTTTTCCAGCATTGATGTATTCGCTTACTTTTTGATTAGGTGCTATATAGATTCTATCATTATCGAACATCGTTACCATTGCCGAGGTGGCATCATAGAATCTGATAAGAGATTGTTTAAAGGCATAGAAACTACTGTCTATTCTCTTAACTAAAAGTGTCTTCATAATGAAGGCAAGCTGAGTGGATATTCTATCTGCTTGCTGATATTTGACCTTTTTTTCAGGCTTTAGATACTTGATGGCTTGGTATCTGAAGTATGTCAATCCCTCTGATCTATCACTCAGTAAATGTATTGTCTGGTCATATAGACTATCCAATAGAGGATCTAATTGATAAAATATTTTTTCTGGTTTTCTAACTTTAGGGAATACAACTCCTTGTTCTGCCAAGTCCTTAGCATAGTCATCATTTTGAGTAAGGTCTGTTCTGGTCCTTCTTACCATTAGTGGTTCGATAGCCTTTATTCTGATGTCTTGATATATCTCCTTAACACCTGCCGTAACCTTAGCGATGTCAGATTCCTTTTTAAGTTTTTTATACGTATCAATATGTTGTCTAAAGAAATGTCTCAGATTACTTACTTCTAAAGTCGAGTTCTTAGCATCTTGGAATAAGTACATAAGATTGGCAATATCCTCAGGCTTATTATTAAGTGGTGTAGCTGAGACTAATATTACTCTCTTCTCTTGAAGCGAACCGTCAGCTAACCTCTTACGTGTAGGTGACTTACAGATGTTTTGCAGATGGAAGTACATCTCGGCTGTATCACTTCGAAATTTATGAGCTTCATCTACTATTATTAAGTCGAAATCTCTATGCTTTCTGATTTTATGTAAGCTCCCAGATGTGATGATTTTGTAATTATTCATCCCGAATTTATAAAAGGTCTCCTCCCAATTATCTCGGAGTGCAGGAGGACAAATCACAAGTGTACGAGAGAGATAACCTGGAAAACCATTAGAGTAAAAGAACTTCTTAGCTATTAATGTGGATACTATCGTCTTACCTAATCCTACTACATCACTTAGGAAAAACCCTTTATGCTTCATCATCTTGCTATAACCATCTGCTACGGCATCTACTTGGTATGATAATTTTTTGAAACCTGCAGGTAGATCTTGAATGGAATTGGGATCAAACTCTATACTCTTGCCAAAGTATTCTATTAGGAACTTCATATAGACTTCATATGGTGTGAAGTCATCGTTTAAGTAAGTCTCTTTTTTGAGTCTGTCTACAAATTCTTTTCCTATCTCAATACTTTCTTCCCATAGTTTATTAAAAGTCTCTGTTGCAAAATCAATATCTGAGTTATCCCTAAGCTCTACATTAAATTCAAAGTTTTGTGAGAGTCCATTATCTGTAAGGTTACTTGATCCAGTTATAACAGAACCGTAGCCATGATCATGTTTTTCCTCTTCTCTAAAGATGTAGATTTTAGCATGGATGTTTTGTTTTGGGTGAACTTTGATTATTATCTTTTCCGATGATAGGTCTGCTATCAGCTGAACCATTCCTTCTTCTACTGCTTTGTCATATTCTGCTTCTTGAATATTTTGCTGTATCTCCTTAAAGAAATCTTCTCTGCTTTTGTTAGCATCGAATTGAAATAGTAAGCCTTTCTGATTAGCATCATAAATAAGTTTGTCAATATTGATACCCACAAGTATTCTGATCTCTTCTGCTTTGTCTACAAAAGGTCTTATTCTGAAGTATCCCGAGGCTCTAAAATACCCTACAAGAGCATCGAAGAAGTGAATGTTTCTATGTTGGAATATTCCTTCTAATTTATTTAGAAGAGTATTTTCATTTTCGTTTGTAAAGAATTTTGTTGACATCTATTTTGTATGGGCTTTATTATTTAATTCCATTCTTGGGGTTTGTTTAGCATATAACCTTTGCCATTGTCAAGAGATAATGGAAGCTGTGAATCTGCTAATTTCTTTCTACCTAAGGTGAAGGAATTGTCAGCAATATTTTTCAATTCAAAAGATGATCTTTTGGGAGGGAAGGCTACTATTATTCTTTTGTCTTTGTAGTATTGTTTTAAAGCTCTTAGTGGTGGTGTCAAGTCACTATCTCCTGAGATGACTACGACTTTATCATATTTGTCTTCCATAGCGTCAGTCAATATTTTTACTGCTATGTTCACATCCGTCATCTTCTCTTCATTGCCAGGCCAAGAATTGTGGCATCTTCTACATTCTATTGGTTTGGAATAGAACTTACCATAAATCATTGTTGTATCTGTCGTAGCTAATGCATCGAGATATGTTTTTTGCCTCTTTTCTTTATCTGGATTATTTCTCACTCTTGCGGTGAAATAGTTACACTCGGATAGGACCTCACCTGGACGCAGAAGATTGTTACATAAGGCATTGACATCTAACCATTTTAGTTGCGGAAACTTAGAACGCATACCAAAATAGAGGTTAAAACCGTCTATATAATAGCTTACTCGTATCAACTTATTCATCGTGGAACTTTTCAAAGTGAATAAAAGTTTGCATATTTGTATCACAAAGAACATCCCTAAGGATAGTATCCTTGGGCCGACGCATCTCTACGGATGCGTTTTTTATTTCTATATGTTTTCTACTTCTTTTCATATTTAGCTTGCTCTTCTTGTACCATTATTATTTGAGATTCTGCGATTTCTAATGCTTTTCGAGCTTGGTCATTGTCGCCGATAAGTGCTACCAATTGGTCTGCAAGCCAAAGAGCTATGGCATTTTCCTTATCCAATTTTAGGATTTCAATAATGCCATCCACATGATGACGCTTAGCTATTCTTTCACCTCGTTCGATCTTACTAAGCAAGGCAGTATCTACGTCGAGCTTAGCTGCAAGGTGTCGTAGCAACATCTCATTCTCTTCTCTTTTTGATCTAACTAAAGAGCCAAATTTATGCATTGGTAATATTTACACTTGACAAATAATGACAAATGTAAGAAAAACAAGAACAAATTAGACCTTTCTGTATATGCCAGTTTTTACCTTCTTTAGGAACTTAGGTACTGAGTTAGCAAGAAACTCATCTATAGATCGCTCACTTAGCTGTAATGGAAGACCTATTTCTATTGCCTCACTTCTTTTGAACTGTTGTGGTAATGATTGATAGAGTTTCCGTTTATTCTCTGGCATTTTGAATAGTTGCGACTCTTCTTGTGCTGCTAAGTTGCTGAACATGAGTAGGGAATGGTTGAGGTAGACATCAGATAGAGCTATGGCATTATCAAAGTCAATATCATCACATACCATTATAGATTCTAATTCTGCATTTTCATATTTGCGTAAAGCGGTAAATACCATCGCCATTCTATATACTATCAATCCTAATCTAAATACTACACTGACTGCATCCTCTCCTGTAAATACCGCTACTTGGGTCAAATACTTATTGAAAGTCTCGCTAAGCCTGTCCCATTGTTGTGTAGATAGTCTTATTTCTGTTGGACTACTTGATAAGAACTCATGTAGTCTCGTCATCTCTTGGCTCAATCCTTTGAAGTGATCTGTATGATTTAACCCTGATTGTGGTCTTGGGTCTTGCCATACGATGTCATTCTTGAACGCATAGAACATAAACCTACTGAATAGTCCATCTTCAGCCGATGCTATCAGCTTGGGTACTTGGTTAGGTGTCCCAGATAGAACCACTGCCAATCTTGGTTCAGCAATTTCTAAGAGTTCTTTATTCGTCTTTCTTGCTACAGATATTTTCTCATGATGGAATGCTCCTCGCATAACATGAGAGTAACTTCCCCAATCTTGTTTCTGAGCATTGCCCATTGCATCTGCTTCGGTCTCACAGATGATGCCTTGACCATCATTTTCATTGAGTAGCTGTATCATCATCGCTTGGCTACAGTCTGCAGGAATGAACAAGAGCTTGCTTTGTGGTTCTTGCGGCTTCTCCATTTTAGGAGCATCTTTCTTCTTACTCCGCATGTAGGCTTTGTACTCTTCATTATCCAAGTCAAACTGCTCTTGCATCTTCTTAGACTCCTCTCGCTTACTCTGATGTATCTGATCACCTAATCGCTTAGCATTCTTGAGAACTCCCTTGCCGCTCGCAGGTGGTGCTATGATAAAGCAAAAGAGGTGAGGATAGATCGTTTCATGGCTATATATGCCTTTGACCTTTGGCAGACAACCACTAATGATGCAGAGAGCTGTAGTAAAGAATACATCTCGCTTTCTCCTTTCGGTAAATGCTTTGGCTCCTTCTTTTAGAATGTCTGGTAAGCTCTCAAATAGATGGTCCGGTATAGTCACTGACTTTTTGAGATAGTCTTCTGATGTTGCTTCTATGATGATCGGTTTGGAGATTGCAGCTTCTGCAATGTTTGCAAACTTTGCAAAGTCAGCACCATTGTTTTTGTAGGCACTATCAATGCTCTTCCTTACTTCTGCTGTATTCTCATGGTCAAACTTTTTGAGTATCATCTGTTCAGCATCTATCTGTGGTATGCCATCTCGATTACAGTTACAAGCTAATAGATAGATGTAGTTATTTCTACTTCCTTCTGCATATCGCTCCTTATTGTTAGTGAATATGATGGCTCTTTCAAACTTCTTTGTGAAGTCAGTTGGCTTCGATTTTAAGAGTATTGGTTGAGACTTTGGCACAAACTTCTTAGCTGATGTATGAGTAAATGATTGAGGGTCGTAAGACACGAAACAAAGCCTTGTAATATCCTTGCATTTGGCATCAGCTTCTATCCCTAATAATTGCTCGTAGTGAGCTTGGACTTGCTTATAAGTGTCCTCGTGTTGCTCTGCTGTACTGTCTACTTCTACAAATACTTTGTAGCCGTTACGAGATGGGGAGATGAAGCAAGCAAAGGTATAAGGAGATGCTTTGATTATACCAAATGCAGCTGCCATCTGATCAGATGATAGCTTGTCAAAATCGAGATGTACGTAACCAGAGTACTCATCTACAAGGTGAACCTTCCGACCATCCTTGTAGGTGGCTGACGGAGTAAAAGCCAATAGAGATTTCTTAGCATTATCTGCTGCTGCTTTGGTGCCTTCTCGCTTTAGATTCTGATAATGTTCTACCTCCGTTTTGTATTTACCTTCTCTTATGTTTTTGAGAATGACGATAAGAGACTTGTTCTCTATCGGTTGATTGAAATTTTTAAATATTGTTGACTTGGCCATCAGTTGTATTATTTAGAGTGAGAGATAGATTTGCAGAGATCGTAGATCGCTGTAGCAAATCGAGAATGTCAGAAAGACGATAGTAGATCTTGTTGCCTATCTGAGAGTAGGCAATGGTCTTGGACGTACGCCAGTAGGCGGCTGTCCTTTTACTGATGTTCATAATCTGTATGAACTCTTGAGTATCAAACCATACTTGCTCAGGATCTGTCCTTTGTTTGCTCTTGAGTAACAAGACTACATCATCTAACTTGTCATTAATCTTCTTTACTTCTTCTTCAGAAAGTCTATAGTATCCCATGATTATCTTCTTTTGTTTTTGATGAGATAATCGGCTGCTGCTTGCTCTATTTCATCTGATGAGCTTTGTCGGTTCTGCTGTAGCCATTCGTCTATCTCCACTCTATTGAAGTAGAGCTTCTTGCCCTGGGGGCAGAAGTGAGGGATCTTCTTCTGACTTGTTAGTTTGTAGAGGTGAGAGTTGCTGATGTCCAAGTACTTGGCAGCTTCATTGAAGTTGAGTACTTCTTTTTTGAGCAAAGATTGCTCGTCAATTTTTTGCTCTAATAATGTGAGCTTTTCTAAGATTAAATTTTCTGAACTCATTGTTACGAAATTTTAAATGTTTACCAATAATTCGATGGTAAAATTCTTTCGTAACTGGCTGGTAATGAGTAAGATGGTCACATCTTACTATTATATCTTACTGATCTTACTGTTTTTATTTAAAGTCCTTTCAGTATGGTGTCTATTGCTTGCTGATCCTTAGGATATTGAGTCTTGTTTTTATATAGATTATTCCTTTTTAATGCGGTCCCTTTTTTAGAATAGAAGAGATTGGATTGTTCTATTGCCGTAGGTGTAAGATTGGTGAAATGCTGACTGAGTTTTGAAATGATGTAGCTGAATTGAGTTGTCTCACATGTCAGATAAATTGGTTGAGTACCAAGAACAATATCCTTGCTTGTAAGAATAGAAACCAAGTCGCTAATGCCGCATCTATCTTCGTCTACTAATTCCACTTGTCTTTGTAGACTCCCCATTACAGTTTTTAGGTTTTCAAGGCTTCCGTTTTTGTAACCAAATGAAAATTTATCAGATTTAGCAATTTCGTAGTTGTCTGAATTTAGTAGTTGATTTTTAACCGTTGTGAATAAGGGGGTAAGCTTATTAATATCCCCTTCAGGTATTTCGATTCCAAGCAATTCGCTATAGATCTCCTCTTTAGTTGAGGCTATAGAAATTAGATCTGTTGGAAATAGAAGCTCTATTTCTTTGAGTAGCCTGATAAGATTTTGAATGAGTTGCTGTATTACATATTGGGACAATTCATCTTGGGGGAATGTCTGATAGTCTGTCCCTATTTTGAGAAGTAGGTCTTTTATTGATTTAACCACCTCTTGTATAATCCCTTTTTTTGATGTTTCAGATATGTCTCTGGTGTAGGTATTATATACTCTGTTTGTAATTCTTGTTGTTTCATTACTAAGTAGGTAGTGGTAGAATCTCTGTGTAGAGGTTAATGGAGCTGCCAGCTCAGTTGTAACTAATGGAGCATTTATAATGAATTGCCTATCTGTTATTTTAACTGCTTGATATACATCCAATCCATCATCAACATATAATTCTGTCTTCTCTGGATGAATATTCTTCAATTCTAAGAAATAATCATCAGGATGCTCGGGAGTCATTAGTGATGGACTAAGACGTTGACGATAGTATTTATTGTCCACCTCAGAACAGTGCCAAGGCTTTAATGATCCGTACAGTATATTGTTAAAGATGATTAATTCCATTATAGCCCTATTTTGATTTTAGTTGCTGCTTCGACCTTTTTCTCATTGATCACCTTAGCATAGATTTCTGTAGTCTTTAGATTCTTATGTCCGAGTAACTTACTCACTGTATAGATGTCAGTGCCTAAAGACAACTGTAGCGTAGCGTAAGTATGTCTGGCACAGTGAAACGTAATTTTCTTAGTAATACCAGCTTCGATCATCCAATCTTTGATATGGGTCTTATTCCAATTGCCATATTTCAAGCCTGTAAATATTTTCTTATCCGGTTCTCCTTGTTCTTCTAATAATTCTCTTGCTTCATCTGATATTGGTAAGG
Source organism: Saprospiraceae bacterium (assembly GCA_020629715.1). Taxonomy (GTDB): domain Bacteria; phylum Bacteroidota; class Bacteroidia; order Chitinophagales; family Saprospiraceae; genus JAHDGW01. Next base: position 259,757 of record JAHDCU010000001.1, on the reverse strand, counting down.
TCTCAGCTCCATTGGTTTTCTTCTGACGGAATCTTATGAAGTGACCTAAGTTTTCAGAATGCTGTATCTCTGACCATTTTAGTTTTTCTATATCAGACCATCTCAAGCCTGTAAGGCATGAGAAGAGGAACATCCGCTTCAAAGTCGAATTGGTACAATGAGCTTTAGAAACTGCTATCAATTCTTCTAAGGTTAGAAACTCTCTTTCTACTTCATCTTGTGGGAATGCTTCTACTTGCTCAGATGGATTGTGAGACATTAAGCCATCCTTGACGGCTTGCTTCAATGCTGCTCGCAGCTTATTGAAGTATGAGTACTTAGTATTGAGTGATAGGAGTTTGTCACCTCTGGATTTGGCTTCTGTGTCGAGATAGTCTTTAAAGCCTTGTACCCAATTCTTATCTAATCGCTCAAAGGTTACGCCTTTAGGAGCATACTCCGATAGGAGTTTGCGGACTGCATTCCAATTGCCATAGTTGCCCAAGCTGGCTTTTCTATTTTCAGTCAATAGATCAAAATACTCTAAGAAGCTGCCTTTTACCTTTTCCTTGTCTCGGAATCCATAGATGTTATTTTGAGCTTCCAGATGTCTCTTGGCTCTAATGTTCTCCGCTAAGGCTAATATCTTTTTGTTTTCATCTTTTTGAGCTTTGGTAAGAGATCCTTTCTCTGGCTCAGGAGTCAGATAGAGTTTTAGATATTCATATTCTCTTTTTCCCTTGTCATAGTAGTCAAGGTATAGGCTGATTTTATTGCCTTTCTTTCGCTTCCGCAGTGTTACTTTCATTTTCCATCAGTTAAATAAGTTGTCGATTTCAGATCGTGCTATAATAGTTCTCCTTCCAAGTTTGGCAGACTTGAGCTGATCACGTTGTATCATTCTCTGTATGGTCCATCTACTTGCACCTAAAAGTTTGGCAGCTCCTTGGATAGATAAAAACTGCTTTGTCAGTATATCTGGAGTCTGCACAGTTTGCGGACTTTGCAATCCTTGCACTTGTTGTTTAGTCTCTTCAATTGATGCCTTTATCTTCTCGTCTCTCTTTCTTTTCTTGTAGGCTCTCTTAGCACAATTATCACCACAATACTTAGTTACTGTCGTTCGAGCTATGAACGAATTGCCACAATGTTGGCAGATTTTAGGAATTGATATTCTTGTACTCATTTGTTGCTGTGTGGTGCTAATTGTAGCTCAATGGTGCTGTATGGTGCATGATTTCGCCAATCTCCCCAGCTGATGCATTTGGGCAACAAATTTGATGCTCAGGCAACAGGTGGGCAACAAATATACGGAATAAAGAGAAGTTTGGCAACAAACAAGAGCAAGTAAACCGCTATAAAGTCAACAAAAACAAGGGGTTGGAAAGAAAGAGAAGTTAAACTACTTCCCTATGCAAAATCGCCCAAAAATACTATCCAGCAGATCATCCGTATGGATCTCTCCGGTGATCTCACCTAGATGATGTAACGCTTGACGGATATCCATAGCAATGAAGTCACCGGTGATACCTGACTGTAGCCCGTGGAGTACTTTATCCAATGCCACTTTTGATTTGAAGAGTGCATCGTAGTGACGGCTATTGTTGACGATGGTTTGATCTCGGAAATCAGCACTACCTGTTAGTTTTATCAAAGTGGATTTTAGCTCTTCTATTCTGGTTTTTTGTTTGGCAGAAATAGCTAGTGTTGGTGTTCTACCTGTGAGAGTGCTTACTGCTTCTTCTACATCATAGCTATGGCAGGTGTGAAAGGCATCGGATTTATTGAGTAGGATGACAGACTTCTGATGGTCTCTGATATTGAGTGACTTGAATTCATTGATAATCTCATTGTGATCTTCAATTATCTCTGAGATGAATATCACGATCTGTGCCTTGGTGATCTGCTCTTTAGCTCGTTCGATACCGATGGACTCTACCGTATCATCGGTATCTCGGATACCCGCAGTGTCGATGAATCTAAAAGGTATTCCTTCGATGGTAATCTGATCTTCGATCACATCACGGGTGGTACCTGCAATATTGCTGACAATAGCTTTTTCTTCATTGAGTAGGGCATTGAGCAGGGTTGACTTTCCAACGTTAGGACTACCCACAATGGCTACAGGTATTCCTTTTTTGATGGCATTACCATATTGAAAAGATTTTATCAGTTTTTGAATCACTGCATTGATATCGGTAACCAATGTTTCAAGTTTTCCACGATCAGCAAACTCTACATCTTCTTCTCCAAAATCTAATTCTAGCTCAATCAATGCCGCAAAGTCGATAAGCTCCTGTCTTAGTTCTTTGATTTGATCGGAGAACCCTCCTCGCATTTGATTCATCGCCATTTGGTGACTGGCAGCATTGTCTGATGCGATCAAATCAGCTACGGCTTCTGCTTGACTTAAATCCAATTGACCATTGAGGAACGCCCTCATGGTAAATTCTCCACGCTTGGCAGGTCTTGCGCCTTTGGCAATGATAACTCTTATGATCTCTTGAATAATATAGCTCGATCCATGGCAGGATATTTCTATACAATCCTCTTTGGTATAAGATCTTGGTGCTCTAAATACGGTAACCAGGCACTCATCAACGATCTGTCCATTTTCATTTTTGATCTTACCGTAGTGGACCGTATTTCCATCGACTTCTTTGAGGTTTTTACCATAGAATATCTCATCTACAAACTCTATGGTTTTGGGCCCCGATACTCGAATTACACCTATGGCTCCTTCACCAGTTGGAGTAGATTGTGCAACGATAGTGTCGGTCTGTATCATGAGCTTCGTATTTGATTTCAAAGCTAAGGTTTTATCCATATAGAAGAGAAAACGAATATGCTCATAATCATCAATAGTTTTTTGTAGCATTACAGTATGAAAAAACCGTTAGGGATACAGACTATGTTAGAGCTGTATGATTGTAATGTAGATTTATTAGATGATCATAATTTTATCCAAGGAGCGATGATGGAAGCGGCTCGTAGAAGTAAAGCCACGATCGTACAAGATTTCTTTCATCAGTTTTCTCCACAAGGTGTCAGTGGAGTAGTGATCATTGCAGAGAGTCATCTAAGCATCCATACTTGGCCAGAGTTTGGCTATGCTGCTATCGATATTTTTACCTGTAGTGAGGATATGGATATTGAGGCTGCTTTTCAATATTTGGTTGAGGCTTTTAAATCTCTGCGATATGATACGAGGGCTTTTGAGAGGGGACTGGCGTTATAGTTCAATTAGTTTTCATATACCTCTTCTAGCTCGATACTTAAGGTTTGACCTCCATAGTTTAGATACTCTTTTTTTACAAAACCTAATTCCGGATGAAACCAGAAATTAAGTTCAGATTCTCCAAACGGGAACGTTGCCTTTGATACTATCAGCCAACAATCCTTAAGATTTCCATAGACAAGTTCCAGATCTTGCTGTTTTATCACCTCATATTGCATATAGCCAGATGTGTTTGACCAATCTCCCCAACCATCATAAATCGTTAGATTTCCACTCCATTTTTTACCAACACTTAGAGGAAGTTTTACTTCTGGGAAAGGTGCAACTTCAGTAAATGAATATTGATTAGCTCTCATAGGATGCATCCATATTTCTTCAACGTTTTCAATGATACCTTCATAGCCTTTATCCATCCATCTTCGGCTTTCCAATGCTTTGTTCAGTTGATGCTTCTCTGTTTGTATTTTATCATATTCAGAAAATTCGAGTTGATAGACTATCTCGTCCTGACTCTCCGTGGCAAATTCCCATCTAGTTCCCGAAGCCATTATTTTGATACGACTATTGGTGATTTCATTACCCGATTTATCCTTCCATATAGCTCTATAGATCATAGATCTACAGGGTTTGAACACTTCCCGTTTCTTTTCTACCAAATTGACTAGAGTATCTTGTATTGGATTTCCGTTGTCATCTAATATTTGGGCATTAGTTCCGTCATATTTGGGTATAGGATCGGGGCTGCAAAGGATAGGTGAAAATTCAGAAATAATCTCCTTAGATGCTGTATTGGATTTACAACTTATGAAATGTACTAAGAGAACCAAACATGATAAAATCGTATTTTTCATAACCCACATAAACTATTAAAAAACGGTCAACATATTTTAAGAATCAAGAATCAAGAATCAAGAAGCTGCAAAACGTAAACTCAAACCTGTAAACTCTTTTAAAATCAATAGATTTTTAAAACAAAACATGCCCAATAAACTCCGCATCATCATCGATGATCAGCCCATCTCTTCTACGGAAAGATAGACAGCTAGCTTTACCGTCGCACATGTACATCCCAGCTTGATAGAGATCACCGTCTTCATCCGAATAGAGTGGGGTAAACTCTTGATACATCTTACCATAATGACCAAAATCACCACCGCTTTTACTGACGGTTTTACCATTGGCGGCTATCACTTTGATATTTTCACCCAATCTACCGAAATTGACCTTACGTACATGACGCTTCCCTTGAAAGAGTATATCGGACTTATGGCTGGCTAGTAGATTTTTATGATGAGGGTATAACTCATGCATGAGGCACATCATGTATTTAGATTGCATGGCCAGCGTATATGCAGGATTGAGCACTATTAGCCCTGTATCTTGAGATAACTGAGTCAATATCTCCAATAGCTCAGGTTCTTCGTCCATGATGAATTCCCAAGGTATGAGCTTATACATAAAGTGATATTGGGTATATCCTTCTTCACTTTCTAGAAATACGCCCTCCTCTGAGAAGGTAACATCTTGCAAGTCGGCATAGGCTACTTCAAAACCTGCTTTGATCGCCGCTTCTTCCAATACCCGCATATTGAGCCTATCTTCTATGTAGCCGAGAGAAGTGAGCAATAAAGTTGGGGGGTATTGCGAAAATTTATTTTTGAGTTGCCGAAATACTTGAGACAGATCATGTACCAGAAAATTGTGCTGACCCTTATAATCAAGTCGTAAGGGTTCATGAATCCAAGACTGAAAGTATGCTGATTCAGGTAGTAAGGTAGCCGTATCAGCATTAAACTCGATCATTTTGATCTCTGGTCCTTCAATACCACCAGCTAGATCCAATCTACCCAACATATGTGGCACATTGCGCTGAATATCAAGTTCCATAAGAGGAATCATGGCGTCTGCTATACCTAATTGAGACCAGAGGTTAAACTTTTGAACATGCTGTGTAGTAGCAAGATAGAGCTGGTAAAGTTCTTGGCTGCTTTGAATAAAGTTTTCGATCTCTTGTTTGGAAATCATTATCAAATCTCCAGAAAGATATTCCTCATTTTCGCCATCTAGATACCAACTGTATCCTGCTTGTCTGATATTTTCTTCTGCCCGATACTGGCCAACAATGACCCTATCCTCCATATGATCTTGAAGACTTGCTAGATCCGAATCCTTTTTTAGGTGTCTTTACTGTTCTTTTGGTAGCGCTTGACTTGAATGCATTGTTTTTAGTAGCACTCTTGTTGTAAGCATCAGTATTGGCATATGCACCTTGAGAGATTGGAGTACTCATGCTTTTACCCATCATATATCCCATCATACCGCCCATTAAGACTCCTCGCATAGATCTTCTACGTCCGCCATCGTCAGCATCTACGAGCTGTGCTTCTTGTAGTGTAAACGTATCGATCTCTCCATCCATATATTGAGCGATGATTCTTGAGTCCGCGACAGTAGCTACGATCTCCTCATCCGTAATTCTGAAACGATCAGCTTCCATTTCTTTTACGGTAGTAACTATACCTTGAGTAGGATCAAGTACTTCTGTAGTTTCGTACTCAACATTGGATCCACAAGAAGCAAGACTACCAACTAAAAGTCCTAGACCTAATACTTTCGTAATTTTTAGAGAGCTTTTTTTACCCTTTTTTAGATTTACCTTTACCATAACGAATTAGTTTATTAGAAAGGTACAATAATTTATCAAAAGTACGACCTTGCGGAAGTATTGAATAAGGGTAAAAACTTAGGATTTTAATATGCTATTGAGATGAGCAAGAAGAATTATCTGATCATAACAACCTTACTCGTGGGGATGTGCTCCATTGTGTATGAGCTTTTAATTTCAACAGCAAGTTCCTATTTTTTAGGTAACAGCGTAAAGCAATTTTCGCTGATTATTGGTTTTTACATGGCATTTATGGGTATTGGAGCATATCTAGCCAAATGGATTAAAACTAATCTGATATATCATTTCATTTGGATTGAAGTTGCACTAGGTTTGCTTGGCGCATTTTCAGTACCCTTGTGCTATTTTTACTTTTGGTTGGCAGATTATGAAGGCTTCAATTTATTTGTTTTTCTTCTTATCTCTTTGATAGGTACCTTGACTGGGCTTGAAGTTCCTCTGTTGACCAGAGTTCTAGAGAAAGACTATGATCTAAGTGACAATATTTCCAATATCCTAGCATTCGATTATCTCGGCGCATTGGTGGCAACTATTGCCTTCCCTTTCTTTTTGGTACCAATAGTCGGTATTTTCAAATCTTCCCTCTTTTTTGGTATGCTCAATATTTCAATTGGAGTGATTACCTATTTCTTTTTTAGACAGGAGATCTCGATGCCTCGCTTTAAAAAACGTTTATTACTTATTATTAGCTTAAGCTTAATCAGTCTTATCATCTTTTCTTTTGCCACGAGCGCTAGTTTTATGCAGCGTTGGAATCGAGGTATTTTTAAGCACCCCGTCTTACATACTGAGCAGAGCCCTTACCAAGATATAACAGTCACTAAGACCGATCATGAGTTTCGACTATACCTTAATGGAGCGATTCAGTTTTCGTCTAAAGACGAATATCGATACCACGAAGCTCTTGTCCACGTGGCTATGATGCAGCACCAAGATCCAAAACGTATATTATTACTTGGAGGTGGAGAAGGTTTAGCTGCGAGAGAGATTCTAAAGTATGATATTGATCACTTAGATATCGTTGATATTGATCCTGCTATTACAGATTTAGCTTTAGAAATGCCGCTATTTACAACGCTTAACGAGAATGCTCTCTCTTCTGAAAAAGTAAATGTTCATAATCATGATGCATTCCGTTATTTGATGGAATCTAAAGACCAATATGACCTTATAATTTGTGATCTTCCTGATCCTACTAGTGAAGCGCTGGCAAGATTATACAGCAATGCTTTTTACAATCTGCTACAGTCTCGACTTGCTCAAAAGGGGATCGTAATCTCTCAAGCTACGAGTCCTACTTTGACGGCGAATGCCTTCTGGTGTATAGAGGAGACGCTACGGTATGCGGGTTTTAATTACACATATCCTTATCAAGTCAATGTTCCGAGCTTCGGCAATTGGGGTTTTGTGATGGCTAGTCATCAGCCTCTCATATTAAGCTATAATTCGAATATTGAAACGCAGTTTTTAGAAAAAGACATGCTCAATCACATCTTCTATTTTCCAAAGGATAATCGTGCTCTGGGTATTATAGAAAATACACTTGATCAACCGATTTTGATGGAATATTATTTAGACCATTGGCGCTCATTAAGCAATGAGTCAAAATAGAATATATGATGATACTAAAAGTGCTATTTTTCATGACCCAAGAAAGATGCATTTCTATTATCTTCACTATATGAATTTTAATACTCGTAATTTCGTTTTCCTGATGGTGATCTGTTTGGGTATGTCATCTTGTGCTATACTAGGAGGTAACAGAAATATGGATAAACAATCCAAAGCGATTATTGAAAAGGCAATAGCATATGCCGGTGGTCAAGAAAAATTTGATAGCCTGGGGAATATGCATTATCTTAAAGAGGTTATTTTTTATGGGGAAGACGGAAACCAGCAATCCAAAAATTTTGAGCTTCATAGTTATGATATGACAGAAGCCAGTGGTAAAATTGAATGGATCATAAACTCGGTAAGGACTAAAATATCCTACACAAAAGATCAGCTTAAGTATGCCAAAAATGGAATGTATGATGCTTCTAAAAAACAGGATGGTATCAATAAATTGAAAGCAAGTCACTATGTGTTGTTTATGCCTTGGCGACTCATTGATGGGAATGCGGATATCAGATATGTAGGTGAAAAACAGTTGCCTAATGAAGAGATTCTCGTCGATGTGCTAGAGGTCAACTACGAAAATGAGAATCCTGATCGTGATATCTGGTGGTATTATTTCAATAAAAAGACAGGTGCTTGGGAAGGAAATATGGTCAAGCATAAAGATCATTATTCATATGTACGTAACCTTAGTATGCGAGATTTCAAGGGAATAAAATTACATGGTAAGCGTAAGAGTTACCGTGTAGATGCAGATGGCAATATTCTGTACTTGAGAGCCGATTATAATTATCAGAACTACAGGTAAGTATTATGCCACTTGGCTTTGGTTTAATCGCTGACCATAAGTATTATAGGATATCTGCGTAGGATTCTTAAGTATTATCATTCTACCTGACCCTTTGAGTGTTAGCTGATTCTGATTTTTGATAATGCAAAAGTCATCTTTTCCAGCCCGCCATTGATCTAAACTGAAGAGACCCTCAATGATATATGCTGAATATGTTGCATTCGGATCCAAGGCTATAGAATGTTCACCATACTCTCTTATTTTCCAGTCCTCTAAAGTGACCTCGCTATGGAGCTCTACTTCGCATGGGCCACCGATGAGTTTTCTGACTTCGAAACCTTGAAAGTCTTCTGTAATAAATTCATCTGCATTATAATCATCATAGCTAGGAGCTGTAGCCAGTGATTTTCTTAGATCAGGATCTAGCCATATTTGGAATATACGTGATCCAGCTTCTAGATGTTCAGAATGTTGAATACCACTGCCTGATCTAATCACTTGAAGATCACCTTCGTCTAGTGTAACCCATTCGTCGATGAGCGTATCGTAATGTTTTATACTGCCTTTCAAAACTAATGACATAATTTCAAATCCTTTATGAGGATGTAACCCAATCGTAGAATCTTCAAGTGCTTCAGCATTAGCCCAATAAAAGAGATTAGAATACGTCGATACCCTTCCACCTTCATTTGGGAATCCAATTGGTTTGTTTTCGATAATTGCACCATTATTGAAAGACCCTTCCGCTTGTTGATTTTTAGCTATTACTTGTATTGCCATATGTAGTAAATTATCTACCTTAGAAATAGAGCGGTACATCATTTTGTTTAAATAAATGTCATTATGAGTTTTACTATCATAAAATTTATCCAAAGGAAATTAGTGCTTTTGCTAAGTCTGATGTTACTATGTATGATCTTCGTTAATTTTGGAAATTCACAAGATGTAATTCAAGATTTTTACCAAGTAGATTCATTAGAAAATGGATATAAGTATAGAATTATGTATCCATCTAATTTTGATCCAAACAGTAGTTATCCCCTTTTGGTGTTTTTGCATGGAGCAGGAGAGCGCGGGGATAATAATATAGACCAATTGAAGCATATCGCTGCTATTTTTACTCAAGACTCCATCAGAAATAAGTTTCCTGCTATTATTGTATTTCCTCAATGTGCAAAGGATGATTATTGGGCTTCTGTAGATTCACTACGTAGAAGAGTGGATAGTCGCCAAGATCCTACCAAATCTATGAATCAAGTTATTCAAATCATTGATAAATTAGAGAAGCGATCATTTATAAATACTGAACGTATACATATTGCAGGTCTATCGATGGGTGGCTTTGGCACATTCGATTTATTAGCAAGATTTCCTCAAAGATTTGCCTCCGCAATAGCTATATGTGGGGGTGCTGATTTACTCAATGTAGGTAAAATTATGCAAACGCCACTTCGTATTTATCACGGTGCATTGGATAAAGTAGTACCAGTGCAGAACTCTAGGAATATTGCCACAGCATTGGCAAAACTAAAAGCAAATTATGAGTACATCGAATATCCAGACGGAACGCATGATGTATGGACAAGAGCGATGTCAGAGCATGACCAATTGGATTGGTTGTTTTCATATACAAGAAAATGATCATACTATATATTCAGTGATGGTACATTACCATTCGAGGAGTATTTTCGACAATTGGACCTTTTTTGTAAAACATAAAAGTTCTATTTCGTTTACACTATTGTGAAAAACAAACTTAAAAACTTAGGGCCATTCATTGCAATGGCCATTATCATTTGCTCATTTGCTATCATCTTTATGACCGAACAAAGAATGGTTGCCTTCGGCGCCTTGATCTTAATATTTGCTACATTAGAATTTTATGTTTTCGGAGCAGTAAACTCTATCGTCAGTGCTTCAGATTACAAGATATATTGGCTAGCATTATATGTAGGATTATCGGCATTAGGTTATTTTGGTTTGGTCTATGCCATGATGAATGGTGCCAGTGTATTTCGTATGCCGAGTACTACGTTTAGCTTGTTACTAGGTTTTGGGTTTACGATGTTTGTTACGAAGTTGATCTTCTCAGGATTTATGGCTGTACAGGATATCGGTCGATTATTTGCAGGTGCCTACAATTTGGTTGCTAGCAATGATTCGGGAGATGGTTTTGTACCGAGTAGACGACAGGCTATTTCATTGCTTGCTGCAGGAGCTGCGGCGGTTCCGTTTTTTAGTATGTTATACGGTATTACCAAAGGGAAATACCAATTTACCGTTAATAAGCAGCGACTTGGATTTAGTTCTTTACCCGATGCTTTTAAGGGTTTCAAAATTGTACAAATAAGTGACATCCATGCGGGTAGCTGGGATGATAAAGAAGAGGTTGCCAGAGGTATCCAAATGATACAAGATCAAAAACCAGATATGATCGTATTTACGGGCGATTTGGTCAATAGTCATAAAGATGAAATCGATCCTTTCATGGATATTTTTGCTTCCTTGGATGCACCATATGGTAAGTTTGCCATATTAGGAAATCATGATTATTACGGCGGTCGATATTATGATGGTGAGGAAGAAAAGAAAGCATATTGGGATGATTTCTATTCTAAGTTTGAGTACATGGGATTTGATCTCATCATGAACGATCATCGTCGTATTGAAAAAGATGGTCAGCATTTCAATCTTTTGGGTGTAGAAAACTGGGGGTCAAGTAGACACTTTCCTAAAAAGGGAGATCTCGATAAAAGCATTGCTAATGCAAATCTCGATACGTTCAATCTATTGCTATCTCACGATCCTACACATTGGGAACAGAAAGTTTTGGAGCATCCTCAGCATATAGACCTTACCTTGAGCGGCCATACTCATGGAATGCAATTTGGGATAAAACTGCCAGGCATGCAATGGAGTCCAGTTCAATATAGATATAAGCGATGGCTTGGATTATATGAAGAAAAAGATCAGAAATTGTATGTCAATCGAGGTTTCGGATATCTTGGATTTCCTGGTAGAGTAGGCATGTGGCCTGAGATTACCGTGCTGGAGCTAGATACAGTCTAGTTTAATAGACATAGCTTCAATTTCTTATGATCAATTATTCATCAATAAATATATCGTATAGCTAATAAAAGAACCAAGCATGATCAATCCCCCTGCTCGTCCTAGGGTATTTCTTTTGCCAATGAACATAAATACAAACAAAAAGAAAGTACCCGCCATTAACATAAGCATATCAAAATTAAAGGATGGGTCGTAATCAATAGGATGTATCAAGGCACTCACTCCTATGATGAGTAGTATGTTCGATATATTAGAACCTAAAATACTACCAATAGCCATATCACTCTTTTTCTTAAGCGCAGCTACTACAGAGGTGACTAGTTCTGGTAATGAAGTACCTGCTGCAATAATGGTAAGGCCAATTACCTTTTTACTGACTCCAAAATCGGTAGCAATAAGAATGGCATTATCCATGACTAAATTACCGCCAACAATAAGTCCTACCATACCCCCAATAATGTATAGCCAAATTTTAAAGCTCTTAGTATCGGTATCTACCTCATCTAAATCTTCATTCTCTTCATATTTCGATTTTTGATAGACGTAATAAAGAAAGGCTAAAAACAAAAGTATCATTATGCTGCCCTCAATTCTATCAATGGAAAATTCATTTTGAATCCAAAAACCATTACCAAGTAGGAAAAATACGAGGACCGCACCCAAAGCAATAGGAATGTCCTTCCATACGGAATTACGCTGCACTTTGATTGGGCATATCATTGCTGTAATACCTAGAATCATTAGTAAGTTAAAATTACTACTACCGATGATATTACCAATGATAATCTCTGACTGTCCATCAAAAGATGCAATCGAGTTGATGACGAGTTCTGGTGCAGATGTACCGAATGCTACAATAGTTAATCCTATGGTGAGGTCCGAAACATTATATTTTTTGGCCAGAATAGATGCACCGTCGACCATCCAATCTGCACCTTTTATGAGTACAAAAAAACCTAAAATCAATAAGCAGCAGGGAATCAATAGTGACATTCTGGATTATTATTTTCCTGAGACCTCATAGGTCTCCACATGACAAGGTTGTGAAGCTATGTAGTAGAGACTGGTTTCATGCTCAAAAGTAACAATTATTCATATTCCTATGCGTAACTAAGTAAAATCAAGATTGTTCTTGTTGAAATCTCCGCATATGTACTTTGTTACTCAGTGTTACCGATCAAAACCTTTATAATCAATCGATGGATCGTAATCGTTTTTGGTTACTAAAGAGTGTAATTCACTCTCAGGTCTTGATGAGCGTATAAATGGAAAAAAGAGCTGTACATGCCAGCTTTCCTTGACTTGATTCCATGCACCAAATTGGGTTGGGTATTTTCTGGTGATCTTGGCGGTACCAAAAATAATATCCCAAATAAAAAGCAGATTTCCATAATTACCATTAGGATGAGATACGCCGTCTTCGGCAGTAAGTCCATGATGTGCAAAATGAGTACTGGGCGTAGAGATAGTCCTTTCTATTATCCAAGCAACAGGGTGAAGCCATTTATATTTATATAGAACTCTATCCCATTTCGTTTCGCTATGTGCCAGTAAGATGATAGTCAGTTTGATAGGTAAGTAGAAAAGATAGACATAACCCATACCCAAGAAAATGAGTATTGCCGATAGCCAAATACCAGGCATAAGACCATAATAGAGCATCGCATTTCGATACGTAACCATCACACCCATTTCTTCAACCACATGATGAGGCCTATGCAGTTTCCACATCATACGATTGGAATGCGATAGACGATGCCACCAATACTGTGTCATATCATCGAGTACTAGAAATGCAAGAATTTGCCATCCTATAGCTATAGAAACAAGTGCATCTTCATACGCTGAAAAAAAGGTCTGACCCAGCCATATAACCGCTATGAATATAGCAGGCTGTATCAATGTCGGTAAGGTGAATAGGCTGATCAATTCGATCGTCCAATCATTTCTGGTCCTTTTATCATCTAAGTAGAGACCGCCAAGAGCTTCTAACATACCAAGTATCAAAAGCATACTGATCGGTATGACTTTGCTAATTATTTCACTTTCCATAGAAATTCATTTTGTCATGGAGTCGATAGAATCAGCCTTAATTTTCGACTTTTCCATGTTCACTAACAAGATAATGATTTTATATTTTAAGACTTGAAGTGTTTTGATTTAGACGTTTTCTAAAATCAGTAACTCAATATAAATCACTATCTTTTCCATGCTAATAAATAGATCTACTTATGATAACCGAAGCACTTCCTACTGATACTAAGCCTACAGAAACTTCAAATTCTGAAATTCGTAGAATATTTGATCTTCAGAAAAAGAGTCAATATAAAGTTGCTAATACAACAGCAAATCAGCGTATAGCGAAATTGAAGAAGCTACATGAGGCTGTGTTACGATATCGACCACAGATAAAGGATGCCTTGTACAAAGACTTCCGGAAACATCCGAGCGAGGTAGACTTAACTGAGATATATCCTGTAACAAGTGAGATCAAACATGTCAAGCGAGATCTCAAAACTTGGATGAGGGGCGAAGATGTCAAAACGCCTTTGGCGATGATGGGATCCAGCTCTTACATCAGGTATGAAGCAAAAGGTATCGTTTTGATAATTTCTCCCTGGAATTTCCCCATAAACTTGACTTTCGGGCCATTGGCATCGGCCATAGCTGCGGGCAATACCGTGATGATCAAACCTTCAGAAATGACGCCTAACGCTTCTGCGCTAATGGGTAAAATAGTCAGAGAAGTCTTTACTGAAGATGAAGTTTCCTTACTAGAGGGTGGAGTAGAGACGTCAACCGCATTATTGAAGCTACCATTCAATCATATCTTTTTTACGGGTGCTCCGAGCATCGGAAAGATAGTTATGAAGGCTGCCGCCGAACACTTGACTTCGGTAACACTCGAGCTAGGAGGTAAGTCGCCTACGATCGTAGATCAGACCGCAGATATTAAGCTTGCAGCCAAAAGAATTGCTTGGGGAAAATATGTCAATAATGGTCAAGTATGTATAGCACCGGACTATGCTTACGTTCATGAATCTAAAAAGGAGGCATTTCTGGAAGAGTATAAGAAGCAGATGAAGGACTTTTTTACGGAAGATGCTTCCCAGGAATCTTCGTATGCAAGGATCGTGAATAAACGTCACTATCATCGAGTCAAAAGTTATATAGATGATGCCATCGCAAAAGGTGCAAAAGTAGAAGCTGGAGCCACTTTTGATGAAAATCAGGACTACATTGCACCAACGCTCATGACTAATGTAGCCAAGGATTCTAAATTGATGACAGAGGAGATATTTGGACCGGTATTACCCGTATTTACGTACCGAAATATTGATGATGTCATCGATGAAGTCAATGCTCGTGAAAAACCATTAGCGCTGTACATATATAGTAAAAACAAGAAGAATATAAAGCATATCATACACAATACGAGAGCTGGTGGGACTTGTATCAATCACAATGCCGCACATTTTTATAATACCAATCTGCCTTTTGGTGGATCTAATAATAGCGGTATCGGTAAAGCACATGGCTTTGAAGGATTCAAATCATTCTCCAATGCACGTGGTGTATTTAATCAACATGTACCTAATGCTTTAGATTTGCTTACGCCTCCTTATGACAATTTCAAGCAACGTTTGATTGATTTTACGATAAAGTGGTTTTAAGGGTGATATTTGGTGACTCTCATAGAGTTAATATTAAGTATTTATGAGTTAGGTTTATCTAGTTCTGCCTTCGGGCGATTGGAGGTCCAAAACCTGTTTGACTGTAAGGTATTTTTTTTGACGAGAATTTTTGGTTCGGTTTTTTCGACTGAAAAAATGAACAAGCTCTAAATCAGAGGAATCATAGAATATTTTAATAGCCCCAATTCATTAAAAATCAATGATTTCTTATAAGTTGATGAGCTGAAATAAGGTAGTATTAATGATCATCTTTAAATAAGATCATTCTGAAAGCTGATTATCGAAAATCAGAAAAACTAAAAAGCACTATTCACCAGCTTGACCAAAAGCTTTACTTTATGCTTCATCAAAAATGGATCGAAGTTCTTCTTCGACCTTTCGAAGCTCATCTTGTTCTTTCAGCGCCTTAAGACAAGTCACCTTACCCTGTAGAGACTTGGTTCTTCTTGGCATACGCAGTAGAGCTTTATCAAATAATTCGTTTGCTTCTTCATGCTTGCCTTGAGCAACTAACCAATCTCCATATTGCTCATATGATGGCATCGTGATCCTGGGCGGACCGGCAGGAAAGTTGGTTTGATCTTCGAGTTCTACCGCTTTTTGGAGATGATTCTCAAATAGTTTACTGTCCTTATTAAGCAATGCAACAAAGCCTTCCATTTGATTCATGATGACTCTAGCACTTCGTACAGCATTTTCGGTTGGCGCATATCTACTTGTACCAGCGGAGCACATGGCTGCACCACCTTCATTAATGTCCTGTGAGGCTATAGTAATCTTATTGGCAAGCCAGTCAATTTCATACTTGATGGTCTGAGTATCTTTGTTGTCATAAGCGATCTGTGCTTTCAGAAAACTTCTGACGGATTGCGGTAATATACCGATATCATCGACTTTTACATCAGTATCCATTTTGACTTCATCAGACATATTCTCGGTTGCTGCGAGCTGCCGACTTTGCATTCCTAATAAGTATCCTCTTGCTCCTTTGGTAGGATCTTTAGGTACTAACATGATCATGTCTTTTAAGATCTTCTCTGCTTCGCTATACTTCCCTTGTTGTAATAGCCCATAATGCAGCCAAGCATAAGAGTGATAGCCACGAGAGCCATCTTCCAATTCCTTAGCGATCATTCGATCCACACTTGCATCATATGATCGTTGATTGGACTCGACCACGCCTTTCCAATCTCCAGTTGCCAGATATATATGTGATGGCATATGAAGGGCATGGGCGGCATCTGCAGCAACTTTAGCATATGCATCGGCCGCATCTAGGGCTTCTTTAGCAGAGGTAGGACCGTCTAAGGCATGTATCTTATAGTGCAATGCACCTGGATGTAAGGGGTTGACTTTAGTAATCTTATCTGTGATGGATGCAGCAAGTCTTAGATCATCGCTACCATCACCATATTCTTCTGTTGCCCATATCAGTGATAAAGCATAAAATGCTGCAATTTCTTGATGTTCCGGATATTGTTGGTGAGCTGTAGCTAAGTGCTCTTTGATCATGTTATTGCGTTCGTCAAATTCTCCTTCGCCGTACATGATCTCTACAAGCTCCCACATGATTTTTTTGATGGGATCATTGATGCTTGCAATACGTTCTTGTGCTGTATTTCCTAATCGGGTAAGTATTGCTTTCCCTTTATCTGTATTTTGTAATCTCCAAAGTGCTTTATAATGACACATAGCTTCTCCCCAATGCGCCAGTACCTCAGTGCTATCTGATTCCGTCGCTGCTTCGAAAGCCGTCAGTGCATCTTCGTATTCGAAATTGTGGAGTAGGAGTAGACCTTCATCAAATTTTTCTTGTGTAACTGGGTTTAGCTTAAATCCATGTTGGAGTTCGCCAAGAGTAGATTCTTCTGAGGTCATTGGCCGTTCAGTAGATTGTTCTTTGGAAGAGCAACTAATAATGAGCAAGGATGCTACAAGCAAAATATACATATTGAACTTCATGATGCAAGGATTTAAGATCAATCTTTAAATTAAAGAAAATCAGTTATGAAATAGTGATATATCTTGCTGCTTATCCTATCAAGGATCCGTTCTACTTTTCAATCGACTGAGAATCTTGGCATTCTCTTGAATCAAATAATCATTATTGGACTCTTGAGCCAGTTGGAGAGAATACCCTATGGCTTTTATTGCTTCTTCATTTTTATTGAGTTTTTCTAAGGTAATCCCATACTCGTGATATGCCCATGCACTTGGCTCATCTCTAAGTTGCATTACAATTTCTTGAAGCTTTTTAGCTTGATCAAGTTCCATATTTCTTTGAGCATAGTAGGCTGCTGCTATATTAAGGTCCATGACATTTTGCTTCATTTCTTTTTCAATCATTTTAGTCATTGCCTCATGGGTATAAAAATGTATCGGTATTTTTACAGCTGTGTTTTCCCAGCTTATCCCGAGCGAAGCTGAAGTCTCCGTGATATCATAAAAGTTGATAACCAGTGTTTCTTCTGGCTCTTGTAATTGATGTGTCTCTACCGTGGTTAGAAATATCAATTTTGTACTATCTATTGGATCGGGAATGTCAAAGTTTTGAGTGTCGGTATACAAGTATATATTCCAAGTTTTTTTCTTGGGTAAGGTCATTAATGCATAGGTGCCTTCGGCAACATCCGTATCTCCGATCCGAACACTATGGTTGAACTTAATTTTAGTATTCTCATTAGCGCCTGTTCTCCATAATTGACCATACGGTACGAGCCCGCCAAATATAGTTCTTCCTTTGATCTGTGGTCTTGAAAACTCTATCTCAACATCAGTTGCACCTACCCGTTGAATGATTTTTGTGCAGGGCTCAATCGTAAATATTCAACTTGTCCAGATAGGCTAGATAAGTAAACAATACTTAACAGAAGTGTAGCTACTTTTATTTTCATGTAATTTTTATGTCGACTCTTCCTTGTGCAGTCTTAGAGCTAATGATTTAAAAAATATGATTTGAATTTAATTAAGAATGTATAAAATACCCACATCTTATAATTCGCATTATAATTGTTTTACCTCTTCCACATAGATTGGGTACCATGTATTTAACTTAAAATTCTTAATAACCAAAAAGATTGAATCCCAATAATGGTAATAATAATTAGTGTTGATTTTCAGCCCAGTATTACAAATATAATCTACCTATTACCTGATAGAATATCTCTATTAGTAAACCCATTTATGATCAATTCTACATAAACACTATCAGCTGTGAAAAAGCCAGCACCTGTTACATCTGAAATCCCAGGACTATTGGGTTGAGATGCGGATATATTTGCCCTGCTATCATCTACCCTATCAATTACAAGCTCAAATCTACTTGAAAGATGAGCGGGTATATCTGGTACTACCATACTCCCTGTTCCATTTAATGAATCTATGATAGTTAAAGATTGAAGTTCTGGATCTTCATTGAGCGTTACAAGATATATGTAAGTATCAGGCTCAACGATGACTTCTGGATCATCATCAGTACATGATATAGTAAGACAGCATATCAGAACGATAGCCAATAAAGTAAAATATTTCGAGGTCAAAATTCTCTTGGAGGGGAATTCTCTAAAGTATGTCATAGTCCTGTTGTTGATATGGTAAAAAACAAAGATTATTGTAAATAGTGCTCTAATGAAAGTAGTGATTACAGGATTAACTTAACTTTAATAATAAAGGAATGCTTTCCTACGTGATATAAATTTTAGTGGCGAAGTGATAATTGAAGAATAGCGAAGTACCTGTTCGATTTAGCAAATTAAATTTTATCTTTTTGGATAGCTGATTAAAAAAGTAGTATATAAAGAAATGGGCGATTTTTCATCCTGAAAAACAGCCCATTTCTTTAGAACTTATCTATTACAATTCATTGCATTGATTGCTTGTATCTATAGGTTATAAAAAGACCTATAAATGCTAAAATTATGACGATTAATTTTCCTAAAACATATCCTTGATTATATGATTCATTAATATCTATATGTTCCAAGATCGCTATAATCTGACTTACAATTAATATAATCAAAATGATGTAAAAAATGATTTTTGCTATTCTCATAGCCTTATTTTCGGATCGTAGTTGTTGTTGGTGTATAGATTCCAAATGTAAGTGCATTTAATAGTCCATCTACAAAAGTGTGGCTTATCTCTACTTCATAATCAGTTGCATCACCAGCTAATTCTTGAGGTGATTTTTGATCTCCTACTGGTGCTAGACCTGCAATCAAAAAGTGATTTTTTGCAGAGACTTCCACTCCCGTACTAGGTCCTTGACCTACGTTATATCTTACGGTATAACATGACGAACAGAAGATTGCTAAAGCAAAAATTACGGTAATTTTTTTCATAATAGTTTATTTTAATGTGGTTATAAGATCTGAATTTAACATTTTTTGTATTGACTCAGAAATGAAAAAATCAGAATGATAGAATTAATTCATAAGGTAAACTGGAATCCAGAGTAGACTAATCATTGTATAAACATTAAGTAAATTTTGCCTGATTGATCTATATAGGATAATGAAGGATTAAAATATTCTAGACAATCATATTTTCATCTTTCTGGTAAACTTCACTATCATTAAGCTCTAGCCATAAGCTTGGATCAGCTAATTCTTTCCAACCATATTTTTTGTAAAGGCCATGCGCATCACCTGTAAGTAAAATCCACCTTCTTAATCCTTGTAGCTCCTTGTGATCCATTATAGAATTCATCAGTAATGTTGAGAGCCCTTTTCCTCGATATGGCTCGAGAATAAATACATCACCTAAATACGCTATCGTCGCATAATCGGATATTACTCTAGCAAACCCCACTTGTTCTTGATCTTTATATACACCAAAGCAAAGTGAGTACTCTATTGATTTAATTACAGTTTCCTTTGGAATCTTAAGACTCCAATACGCTTTAGTGGATAAAAAATTATGAATCATATCAATATCCAATAATTGCTTTTCAGTAGAGACAATGTACTTATTTTCCAATCCTATCTATTTTTTACTTAGAAAAAGAGCATAATAGAAACCTTGTTACTACTCTTTATCAGTTAGTAGGTAGACTGCTAACGGACTAATAATCAAATATCCTAACATAAAATAGCTTCCCGCAGCAAAAGCCTGATCAATCAAGAACCAAGTACCAATTTGCCACAGAATCGATATTCCGAATACTGACTTAATTAACTCAAAGATCGGCGCTCTACGATCATGATCCATTGCAGTAGAGTATGCATACACTTGTGTAAAAAGAAAACAGCCATAAAGCAGAACTTGCCGCCAACCCATCTCTGCAAAATGGATCAGGAAGTCTACGACAAGCGCATTCGTCAGTAAAAACTGAAACCAAGTCCAGTATAGCAGAGCCTTACTCATTGGGTGACCATACTTGGTATATTCATGTGGATCTTCTATATAAGAAATAGGATATTGTATGGCTACATCAGCGGGTCGCCACCCAGTAGGCATCCACCAGATACGAAATTTATCGATGATATTATCTGTCCGCCAAGCATCTTGAAAGAGTAGACTCAGATGCTGATAGTTGATGGTGATTGGATTCCAAGTTCTTACCGCTCGTTTGACTCCATAGACTGGTGGTTCTGCTTCGAGTTCTTCCTGAAATGTTCCAAATATCCGATCCCAAAATGAGAATATTTGACCCATATTTTTATCTAGGTAGATATCATTAATCGCATGATGGACTCGATGCTGAGATGGAGTGATTATGATGTATTCAAGGAATCCAAGTTTGCCAATATGTCGAGTATGATACCAAAACTGTAAGAATAAATGTAACGGTGCCACAACAGCGATAACCTCGGCAGGTATCCCTATAAGTGCTGCTGGAACAAGAAATATAGCCCCAACTCCAAAGAGATTAGATATAGTCTGTCGCAGAGCACAGGCTAGGTTAAATTCTTCACTACTATGATGTATGATATGGATATTCCAAAAGAAATTAACGGAATGTTGTAGTCGATGATTGCAGTATCCTGCAAAATCAAGAGTGATAAAACAAAGGATATAGATCAAGATTGTATTTTCGATAGTCATCAGTGCCAGATGATCGACTAGCCACGAGTAGCTTATCACGACCAGCGTCAATCCCATGATTTCGAAAAGCGTATTCGTGATACCAGAGCTGAGGCTTGATATCGTATCCATGGCATTGTAGGTTTGCTCGCCTTTTACATAGCCGTATAGTGCCTCTATGATTATCAAAACAAAGAAAACGGGTATCGCGATGAGTAAAACCTGAGCGTAGGCTTCCATAGGCTACAATTTGTATCAATATAGAGATTTTGAAATTTATCTATAGTAAAGTACTAGCTGAATCGCTTTCATAAACAGATTTAGGAATATTGTCGATTTAAAAATTTACGTTATCGATAAGCTTTGAATTTGCAAAATGGTTTGAAAGGAGTATATGAAACATGAGTTTGTACTTTTTGTATAAAAAGATTTTTCGACAGGCTCAAAATGAAAAATGGGGAGAAAGAAATATGAATATGATATAAATAATAGCCCTAAACCCTAAACCCTAAACCCTAAACCCTAAACCAGATATTGATCTAAATAATGATGCGATATTTCAAACTGGCTCTTGAGATCATTGATCTTGTCTAGGATTGTTCTATCAACTAATTCGTTTTTATTTTGTCCTTTAGTCGCCATGATAAGGATATTCTTTGGGGTATGGGATGTTGCTACGAATTCACTGACGGTCACTTTATAGCCGTATGCTTGTAGGTAGAGACTACGAATGGTATCTGTTAAAAGCTCTGCTTGACGCTCTTTGAAGGTGCCGTAGTTGGTGATTTCAGCCAGAGCACCTTGAGTATTCATGGCTTTTCTGACTTGTTTATGGCAGCATGGGGAGACCACGATAAGCTGTGCATTGGACTGTATGCCTTTGATCAGAGCATCATCTGTGGCAGTATCGCATGCATGTAAGGCAACTAGAATATCTATCTCTTGAATATCGTTTTCTTGAATGGTACCCTGACGAAAAGATATGCTATCTAACTCTAATGATTGAGCCAGATCATTACATTGCTGCACCAGACCTGAGCGCATTTCTATTCCTACTACCTCTAGTTTATCTAATTTTTTACTCGCCAGGTGATCATACAATGCAAAAGTGAGATAAGCCTTTCCACTGCCCATGTCGGCAACTTTGAGGCTTTTTGACATGGGTATTTTAGAATCCAGTAATTCTATAAAGCGATTAATCTGACGGAACTTAGCTTGTTTATCTTTTTTGATATTACCGTCGATATCTGTTACACCTAAGGCATGTAAGAAAGAGCGGTCACTCTTGATGAGCCTATGCTTTTGGTGATCATGGCTTCCTGATTTTTTTGTAGAAGCTATAGCCCTTTCTTTGATGATGTATTTACCCTTAGGGTTTTTGGAAAGCAGTATTTCGGCATCAGCCATGGTAAGTGTAATCTGCTTATAGTCATGCTTGGCATGATTCAACAAAGCATTATATGCCTCTTTTTTATTCAGATTTTTCGTGATATCCTTAGTTTGATATCGGTATACAAGTTGTAATCTAAATCCCTTTTTTAGCAGTACAGCTTTGACCAGAATTTGCTTGATCTCCATATCGGATCGGCTGCGATCTACTAGACGCATAGATTGAATCGATTCTTGGTCGATCGATTTTTGAAGTTTTTGCTCAAATACTAAAAAAGGCTCCATTACACAAAGGTAATGAAGCCTTCCTTCTAATTGCTTTTGAAAAGCTTTATCTTCTATCAAGATTATTCCACTGTTCGTTCATTCGTAGTTATGGCGGCTACATTAAATACGCCTAGTACAGATTCACCAGAATCTCTATTGACGACATTACCTGGTGCATTGGCTAGGGGAAGAGTAAATATTCCATTTTCACTATTGGTAATTTGCTCAAATGTGATGGCTAAAAATTGAAAGGCATCATTAGATATCGAATGTAATTCTACATAAATATGATCTCCCGATACGAAAGGAATCAAACTATTGTCATCGTCGATGGGAGTGATCGTACGCCTCTTTGGTGGTATAAATGTAACTCCATCAAGTCCAGATCCAGGATCAAAAGTAGCATCCCAAATGATATTTAATTCAAATGGCTTATTGAGTAAAGTGTCATTGACCCATGTTTTCATCCAGTAAGAGTCACCTTCGCCCACAAAATCTATAGCATATGCTTCTCCATAAAGACCTTCCTCAAATATGGGGCTTGCTTCCTCAAAAATAAGCGCTATAGAATCTATGACAGGTACTCTATTTATCTTGGTATTGGAAACGTAGGTAGACTCGTTATACCTGATCTCCAGTTCAAATTCATCGCCGACAGTACCGAGGCTTTCGCCATCATTTGGTGACCAAACGTATTTTCCATCTTCAGTATGATTAAACTCGTAGCTAAAGTCATCTTTTCTGACCACTACACTTGCGTTTTCAATACCTGATGGAAGACTACTGTCAAAGTAATCTTGTGACAATGATAGTGTTATGGTCTGATCCTGTGATCGATTATCTATCCAAGCATCTACGACTAGCTGAGGAGTTTCAAAGCCTGTTTCCACTTCGATAACATCTTCGCAGCTAGTTAGTCCCAGGGCAATAAATCCAGTAAATAATGCTAATACTATATATTTATTTCTGATCATGATTATTTGAATTTGAAGTTGTAAGAAACGGATGGTATGAAACTACCTATCACAGAAAGTCTTGTTGCCTCTGTATTGACAGGCTGACCTGCGGGTACTCTACCGTCTTCTTGACCAAAGTTGATTGTAAATGCATTACGGCGGGCATAAACATTGTATACCCCAAATACCCACTGACCTTTCCATCTACGATTTGGACGATCCTTAGGATCGAGCGTAAGACTTAAGTCTAATCTATGGTAGTCAGGTATACGTACATTGTTTCTGCCATTATTATCAACATTCGGAATTACGATGCCTTGCTGTGTATATCTGCTTGTCGCAAAAGTCGTGGGTGTCCCGGTTATGTAGGCAAAATTTGCACTTAAGGTTAATCTCTTGGTAAGTTCATAGAATCCTACTAGGCTGAGATTATGGGTCTGATCATATCGAGATGGGTACCACTCGTCATTATTGATTCCGTTGATTTGTCTTTCTGTTCGAGCCAATGTATAGCTGATCCATCCTGAAAACTTACCTGTATTTTTCTTGAGTTGAGTTTCAAGACCGTAAGCTCTACCATCTCCCTCTGTCGTCTGTCCTTCCACGTATTCATTTAAGATGAGATCCGCACCATCTATGTAGTCTATTAAGTGATTAAACTTTTTATAGTAGACTTCTGCGGATAGTTCGATATTATTATCGCTTAGATTTTTGAAATATCCTAGCGCTACTTGATCGGCCATCTGTGGAACGATATTATTGGTACTTGGTGTCCAAATATCTACTGGAGTGGAGGCTGTTGTATTAGAAAGCAGGTGAATGTACTGAGCTGTACGATTATAGCTAGCTTTTAAAGAGCTGGTTTCATCAAGGCTTACATTCAATGCAAATCTAGGCTCTAGTCGTGTATAGTTTGCCACGTTTTCAGATCTTTCTGCAAACTGCTGATCTACTAGGAGCTTTTCTTGACCTGGCTCTGTCTCTTGGAAGGTGTATACATCTCGACCTCCGAAATAGTCAAATCTAGAAAGTCTAAGTCCATAGTTTACCTTAAAGCGATCCCAAAAACTCAATTCATGCTCAACGAAAACATTTGATTCTAAAGCATATTGCTCATCTACACTAATATCTACAGTGGTACCATTAGATACGGCTACCGCGTTCGCTGGTTCGAAAATATAGTAAATACTCTGTCCACCAAATCGCAAAACACTTTCAGGATTGATAAACCAAGAAAATTCTGGTTTTACGCTGTAATTGATAATACGAGCATTCCAATCGAAACTATCTAGGTCTGTATCTCCAAAATTGATTTTGTAGTCATAGTTACTATAATAACTCGTCAGATTGAAAAATAGCTTTTGTGAAAATAAGTGGTTCCATCGCAAGGTTGTAGTCGCATTACCCCAGTTGAATCCCGCTGCATCTCCAAAGCTAAAATTATCTCGGCCGAAATATCCTGATAGAAAGAGTTGGTCCTTGTCACTAAACTTATAGTTGGTTTTAAGTGTCAGGTCATAGAAGTTGAGTGCGGTGTCACCTAGATCATCCGATAAGAATGGCTGAGCCAAAATATCGATATAAGATCTTCGCCCCGCTACTATAAAGCTTGACTTATCCTTGACAATAGGTGCTTCTAAAGCTAATCTAGAAAAGATTGTTCCGATACCACCATTGGCTTCAAAACCTTTATTATTTCCCTCTTTCATACGTACATCGAGTATAGAAGAGAGTCGACCACCGTATCTTGCTGGGATACCTCCTTTATAAAGCTTCACGTCTTTTACTGCGTCTGGATTGAATACGGAGAAGAATCCAAAGAGATGCGAGGAGTTGTAAACGGGTGATTCATCAAGGAGTACCAGATTCTGATCAATACTACCTCCACGTACATTAAAACCTGCTGCACCTTCACCGACCGATGTAACTCCAGGTAGAAGTTGAATACTTCTAAGTACCTCAGTTTCTCCAAGTAGGGTAGGAATCTTGGCAATAGTCTTAATGTCCAATTTATTGACACTCATCTGGATGTCTTTGACATTTTTGTCTTTTTCTTCGGCTGTTACGACGACCTCTTGTAGTTTGTTAGACTGCAATTTCAATTCGATATCTAATGTCTTATCTGATTGTAGATCTACACTGATAATTTGGTCTTCGTAGCCTAGATAGCTTGCCACGACATTGTATTGTCCAGCTTCTATTGTTAAGGAATAAAATCCATAAACATTAGTAATGGTACCTGTGGCATCATTTTCTAAACTCAAAGTGGCTCCGATCAGGGTCTCTCCGTTGCTAGCATCACGTATATAGCCGCTTATGGTGGACTCTTGAGCTGATAAACCTATTTGGACCAAGAAGACTAATAGAACGCTCCTTACAATATTCTTCACGCGTTTTGTGGTTTCGTTTGATGATATAATACGAAGGAGAAACGTATAAAAGCCTAAAAGGTTACTCTAGAAATTAAGATCATTTTAGACCATCATATCAATGGTAGATTTTGGTCTACGAAGTGGATAAAATGAAGGATGAAAGGAATATTAGATTTTGGATAAAAATCAATTCTGACATGCAGGATGATACATCAGAATGGTCTCTCTTAGGTAGTTTCGATCAAGGTGAGTATAGATTTCCGTCGTAGTTATCGATTCATGGCCTAGCATGTCTTGTACAGCTCGAAGATCAGCACCCCCTTCTACAAGATGCGTAGCAAAGGAATGCCTGAATGTATGTGGGCTTACATTTTTTTTAATTCCGGCTTCTGCTACAAGTGTCTTGATGATATTATAAATCATGATACGACTCAGCTTTTTTCCTCTTCTATTGAGAAAAATATAGTCCTCATGCCCAATTGCAATTTTTAGATGAACTCTGATATGATCCATATATAGTCCTATCTGTTTGATAGCTTCCGAGCCGATGGGTACTATGCGCTCTTTATTATTTTTACCGATCACTTTTACGAATCCAATATCTGGAAAGTATTGGCTGATCTTGAGATTGATCAGCTCGCTCACTCGAAGACCACATGCATATAGGGTTTCAAGTATGGCTCTATTGCGCTGACCATGAGGAGTGCTCATATCAATGGTCGCCAATATGAGCTCTATTTCTTTGATACTTAAGAAGTCTGGAATCTTTTGTCCGAGTTTAGGACCTTCTAATAATTCTGCAGGGTTAGACGTGATGACGTCTTCAATTAGCAAAAATTTATAAAATGCCTTGATGCCTGAGATAATACGAGCTTGAGATCGATCAGATAAAGAAAAATCATGTAGACATGCTAAAAACTCTTGTAGAACAGGATAGCTGAGGTCACCAGGACTACTATCGGGATGATGCATTTGAATAAACTGATATAATTTCAGAACATCCTTTTCATATGCCTCAATAGAATGCATGGAAAGAGAGCGTTCCAATCGTAGATATTGCGTAAAACTCTTTATCAAATGCAGCCAACTCATATACAAATATTATAAAAAATATTAATATAATAAGATTTGATATTCAGTAATTAAGGCTTGTTTTAGTGATTTAGTACATCAATAGCTCTTTCTACATCACCGGCCGCCACTTTAAGTTCGATCTTAGCTGCACTGAATGTACCAGGATCTACGATTACAGAATCTTGATGATGGATATAACTTTGAATACCATTGGCTTCGAGCTTATTCGCGGATACATTGGCTTCAAATCGGTCGTTGAAATACTTGATTGTGACCATCATATTGCTCATAGTTATTGATTTTAATAATAGAACGCTAATTACTATTCCTAAGTTTCAGAGCCAAAAATCTAAGATCAGACCTGTATTCCCTCTCGGAGTATATCATGGATATGCACGATACCCGAATAAATACCATTTTCTGAAATCAGTAGCGTGGTGATGTTCTTCTGGTTAAGTAGTTTCAGTGCTTCAGCGGCAAGCATATCAGGTTGTACTTCTATAGGATTTGGAGTCATTATATCGCGAGCATTAAGTGAATTTATGTGATTGTGATTACTCAACATCCTTCTAAGGTCTCCATCAGTTATAACACCTAAGATTTGCTCTTGATTATTGATGACTGCTGTTGCTCCAAGCCTCTTAGATGATATTTCGTGTATTACTTCATGGATCGATGCATTTTCGAATACTAAAGGTTTTTCTTGACTTTTAATAAGATCACTAATCCTTAGTAGTAGCTGCTTACCAAGCTGACCTCCCGGATGGTTTTGAGCAAATTGTGATGAGCTAAATCCTCTTTTTTTGATGAGGCATACGGCAATTGCATCACCTATAGCGATATGGCTGATGGTACTAGAGGTCGGAGCCAAATTATTGGGATCAGCTTCTGGTGTATCCGGAATCAAGATTCTTGAATCAGCGTATTGGTATAGAGCGCTTTCTTTTTTATTGGTGATTGCGATCACCTGATTAGGCATTCGATCCAGAATAGGCATTAAGTTTTGTATCTCAGGGGAGTTTCCACTCTTAGATATAAGACATACGATATCATCTTGAAGTACCATACCTAGGTCCCCATGTATAGCATCTGCAGCATGCAGAAAGATAGAAGGAGTTCCTGTGGAATTAAGTGTAGCCACCATTTTTTGAGCAACGATTGCACTTTTGCCAATACCAGAAACAATGAGCCGACCTTTGCTTTTATATATATTTTCTATAATTTTTTCAAACTCTTCATTAATGACTGAATACAAAGATTGTATTGCTTTAGTCTCCAATTGTAAGGTATGCAGTGCAAGTTCTTTTGTTGTGATAATGCTGATAAGTTTAGTTTCACTTCAATATTAAATAAACAATTTTGAATAGTTGTGTTACTACTTCGTAATTCTAAGTCCAAATAATGTCAATTTTTTGATTTTCAATTTTATTTTGGCTTGGTATTGAAGCTATTTTGGTATTTTAGTAAATAGCGACATTTGACTTTTTAAAACGGGTTTCAACGATCGAAAAAACAATATGGATATATCTACAAGTCTCAATCTAGGGGCAGAATTACAAAAGTATTTTGGTTTTGATACCTTCAAAGGAGAGCAAGAAAAAATCATACAAAGTATACTTTCTGGGACAGACACCTTTGTTATTATGCCCACGGGTGGTGGAAAATCCATGTGTTATCAGTTACCAGCTTTGATTTCTGAAGGTACTGCCATTGTTGTTTCTCCATTGATCGCTTTAATGAAGGACCAGGTGGACAGCATCAGGAGCTATGGAAGTGATGACAGAATAGCTCATTTTTTAAACTCGTCTCTCAACAAAACTCAGATCAAAGAGGTAAAGGATGATATCGTACAAGGTAAAACGAAACTCTTATACGTAGCACCTGAGACCTTGGTCAAAGAAGAAAATATAGATTTTCTAAAATCGGTTAAGATTAGTTTTATAGCTGTCGACGAGGCACATTGTATTTCGGAGTGGGGGCATGATTTTAGACCAGAATATCGTCGTATCAAACAAATGATAGAGGCTATCAATACGTCTATTCCTATTATTGCATTGACTGCAACTGCTACGCCCAAAGTCAGACAGGATATTGTCAAAAATCTTAATATGGAGAACGAAAATCAATTCGTTTCTTCATTTAATCGGGACAATCTGTACTATGAGATTAGAGCCAAAAAATCTAAAGAACAGACATTCAAAGAAATTGTACAGATCATCAAAAAGAAGGAAGGTGGGTCAGGTATAGTCTATGTGCAGTCTCGGAAATCAACGGAGGAAATTGCCAAAGTATTGAATGTTAATGGCATCAAAGCAGCTGCATATCATGCAGGATTAGATTCTAAAGTGAGAGTCAAAGCACAGGATGATTTTTTGATGGAAGAGGTAGACGTCATTGTCGCAACTATTGCATTTGGTATGGGTATCGATAAGCCGGATGTCCGATTTGTGATACATTATGATATCGCCAAGAGTATCGAAAATTATTATCAGGAAACAGGACGGGCAGGCAGAGATGGTATTCAAAGTGATTGTTATGCTTTTTATAGCTATAAGGATGTACTTAGACTAGAGAAGTTTTTACGTGATAAACCAGCCTCTGAACGAGATCTAGGTGCTCAGTTATTGGATGAGGTAGTATCATACTCTGAGACTGCTGGATGTCGACGCAAGTACTTGTTGCACTATTTTGGAGAGCACTATGATGATGAAGCATGCAGCAATATGTGTGATAATTGCCGGCACCCCAAAGAAAAATTGGAGGTGAAAGAAGAAATGGCGCTTGGAATCAAAATCATCAAAGAGCTAAAAGAAAACCTGACCATCAAGCCACTGGTTGATTTCACTATAGGAAAATCAACGCAGCTGATGAAAGACTACAAATATGTAGATCGTGAGCTTTTTGGAGCAGGAAAAGATAAGGATGACCTTTTCTGGCATAGTATATATCGACAAGCTATACTACATGATCTTGTCAAAAAAAGTATTGAGCAATACGGTATCCTAAAAATCACTGATCGTGGACACGAGTTTTTGGCTAAGCCACGAACCGCCATGATTCCGCTCAATCGTGATTTTTCTAAAGAAAGCTCTAATAGCTCTGATGACTCTAAGTCAACAGCATTGGATACCGTACTGATTCAATTGCTTAAAGATTTACGAAAAACTGAAGCCAAGAAAAAAGGAATACAGCCCTGGGTGATTTTTCAAGAACCCAGCTTGATAGAAATGGCAACACTGTATCCCATCAGCATGGAAGATATGCAAAATATTAGTGGTGTAAGTCGTGGTAAGGCCATGCGATATGCTAAGCCTTTTATCTTACTAATCAAGGATTATGTCGAAGAGCATAATATTGATCGACCGATGGAGGTTGTGGTCAAACAGGTCGCTAATAAGAGTAAAAATAAAGTGGCGATCATTCAAGGGATAGATAAAAAACTGGAGCTAGAAGGCCTTGCCGATGATATGAGCATGAGCCTCGAAGATCTGCTCCAAGAGATGAATAATATTGTGGACTCAGGTACCAAGCTAAATATCAACTACTATCTAGAGGAAAATATGGATGAAGATACCTTGGAGGATATATATGATCATTTCAGTGAGGCGGACTCTGACAGTATCGATGAGGCATTCAAAGAACTGGAAGAAGATGATATAAGCCTAGAGGAGATCAGTATGGTTCGGATTAAGTTCATGTCAGAAATGGCGAATTAAGATTTATGATCAAAACGATATACATCATTAATGGTCCCAATCTAAATTTACTGGGCAAGAGAGAAACAGATATTTACGGAGCGAGATCATTTGAAGACTATTTTGAAGAGCTCCAGCGTAATAATCTAAATCTTGACTTGGTATATTTTCAGTCCAATCATGAGGGACATCTTCTAGATAAACTACACGAAATTGGATTTATGCCGAATGTTGGGGTGATTCTTAATGCTGGTGCATATACCCATACATCGATCGCCTTGCACGACGCTATTAAAGGGATAGAAACGCCTGTCGTAGAGGTGCATATCTCTAATGTCTACGAAAGAGAGCCTTTTAGACATTACTCATATATTACTGATGCCGCGGTACATTGTATTGTTGGTAAGGGCTTAGCAGGGTATCAGGAAGGGATAGGATTCTTAATAAAAAGAGATATCTCGTAAGAGGGATAACCTATTATTGACCTTACCTTTCTTTACTCGATTGGGGACATATTGTAGATCACTTTCGTAATTTTCAGCATCCCATTTATTCTTTTAAAAATGATCAGGTTTTTTGTTCGGAATTGGACTCCATTCACATCATTTACTGGATAGAAAAAGCCACTTACACTACCTCTCATTATGACAAGGTCACCATATGCCGTCAAGTCATCAATTTTATGCTCCATTTTGGCATACCCAAAGCTTTTTTGTTTGTTAAGGTATGTAAGTAAATCTTGTTTATTATTGATGACCTCCTGATTGGGTGCCATATGCACAATATCATCGGCGTAAACCTTGATTTGCTGCTCCTTTGAGATCCTATGATCGTCTAAGACGTTCAGGATTTTCTTAATTGCTTTTTGTAGGTTATCCTTGTTATTTTCCCTGATAAAATTGCCTTTATAAAAAAGACCAGTTGGCTTATCATTCTTATCATACTGCACCGATAAGAGAGCATATTCATTATCATTAATCCAGTTATAAGTATATATTCGATAGGTTCCTAAAGCTTCGCCTTCAAAACTTACCTTTAGCTTTAAGTTACCTTTGCCGTAAAATTTGCCTTTTCCAACTCCAGCTCTATTAGTTCCAAAGCTTGACAAATGATCTACTTCTCGGGTATTAGGATTGTAAGACCAAAATATATGACCGTTTGGTTCTGGTCCATCGATAATCGATAAAAGGCTATTTTCAGTATTTATTTGTGCAGATATCGTATGATGTTCAGATATCTTTAGAGTATCATTTTCACTACCCCAATTTTGTATCCAAATATCGTTTTTAAGCGTCCATTCACCTATAAACTTTGCAAATGGATTTTTAGATAGCTCAAGTGAATCTTGAATTTGTATATTCGAAGACCTGCCATTGAGCTCATAACTAATTGAAGTCTTTTGAGCATGTACATGAAGGGCCAATAAAATTGTAATAGTTGTTATCCAGAATTTCATTTGTGCTATCATTATTTTAGTCATCCACATCCACCTGAAATCTCAAATCCACAATACGGAGTCGGCTAGTTTTTCCAATTCCATAATATTTTTGGCCAAAACCCTTATCCAGTAAAAATCCCGTACCTAGTGAGGCACCTGTAATACCAATATTAGTTCCAGTGATGGCATCATCTCCAAATCCAAAATCTGCGATCACTCCATAGATAGCGTAACTTGCCGCGAAAACCATCAGTGCTCTTCCTAAGTATTTGGCAGGTGGATTTATACGACGTACTTTGATGATATTATCAATAGTTTCAAAACCATCACTAAATAAAAGCACATTACCATCGGGAATAATCTCTTCAATACGCTCTTTTCTCCAAGTATCCGGATACTCTTTAACCTTAAACTCGATCACATCATTACTATGATACTTTATAGTTCGTGGATTATTGAATATTTCGATCTGCAGATAGATCTGACTGCTGAGGCTATTGCAGAAGCATGACATAATAATGAATAATAATGCACTATTCTTCATTGCAGCTCTTGGTTTGTAGTTGTTGTAAATGCCATTGTATTGATTTGGTTATAGTCTCTAGAGACTCTTCTTGATCAGCAATATACATGAATAACAGCTGTATAGAGCAATTCAGTTTATCGTTGGGTATATATTCTGGGCGATTTAGTCGATAAGCTTCACGTATAAGCCGCTTGATACGGTTACGCTTTACGGCTGACTTGAATCTACGTTTAGGAACTGTTACTCCGAATTTAGATTGTGGTGTTGTCTTTTCTTGATTATCAGTCAGTGACCATTTGAGTTTTAACGGATACTTGTATAATGAATGCCCTCCTCTAAATAATTCAGATATAGCTTCTGGACTTTTTAGTTTTTGTTCTTTGCCGAGGGTATATCGTTTCATAATTTATCCAAAAATAAAAAACCCGAATGCGCAATTACACATCCGGGTGATTATTTTCATGCTTTGTTGCTCCAGAGGAACTTACAAATACTATTTACCTTTTCT
This sequence comes from Saprospiraceae bacterium, assembly GCA_020629715.1. GTDB lineage: Bacteria > Bacteroidota > Bacteroidia > Chitinophagales > Saprospiraceae > JAHDGW01. The sequence goes on along the minus strand of JAHDCU010000001.1, from coordinate 226,434 downwards.
TTCGTCAGAAACAGTCAACTGTAATCTTCCTTTAGCTCTTCTTCTAGCTAAAACTTTACGACCATTCTTTGAGCTCATTCTAGATCTAAATCCGTGTTTATTAGCTCTTTTTCTCTTCGATGGTTGATATGTACGTTTCATAATAAGTTCTTTTTACAAACAGAGTGCAAAAGTATGCTTTCTTTGTTAATATTCAAATTTAATGAAGCTTATTTATCTATCTATTCATGGATGATAAAAACTCTTCGTTACTCTTCGTACCATTCATGTGCTTTCTCAAGAATTCCATAGCCTCGTCAGGTTTCATATCTGCAAGATATTTTCTGAACATAAACATACGACGTAGCGTAGATTCATCCATAAGCAATTCTTCTCTACGAGTAGAAGAGTTAGTCAAGTTGATGGCAGGATAGAGTCGCTTATTGGCTAGTTGTCTATCGAGCATAAGCTCCATGTTACCTGTACCTTTGAATTCTTCAAAGATGACTTCATCCATCTTGGATCCTGTGTCGATTAATGCAGTAGCTAATATGGTCAAAGATCCACCACCTTCGATATTTCTTGCAGCACCAAAGAATTTTTTAGGTTTATGAAGTGCCGTTGCTTCCACACCACCTGATAGTACTCTACCTGATGCAGGAGATACAGTGTTATATGCACGAGCAAGTCTCGTGAGTGAATCCAATAAGATCACTACATCGTGACCTGTCTCTACCATTCTTTTAGCTTTCTCCAATACTATATTGGCTACACGTACGTGATTATTAGCGGGTTCGTCAAAAGTAGAGGCTACTACCTCTGCTTTTACACTACGTTTCATATCCGTAACTTCCTCAGGACGCTCATCGATCAATAATACAATCATGTAGCACTCAGGGTGATTATCTGCTATGGCATTAGCCACATCCTTGAGTAAGAAAGTCTTACCTGTCTTAGGCTGTGCTACGATAAGACCTCTCTGACCTTTACCGATCGGCGAGAACAGGTCGATCATACGATTACCGTAATCTTTTCCAGCTGGGTGGTTAGAAAGGTTAAATTTCTCAGTAGGGAAGAGTGGTGTCAAATATTCAAAAGGTACTCTTTCATTAATTTTCTCAGGAGTTACTCCATTGATGGAGCTTACTCTTAATAGAGCAAAATACTTCTCTCCTGGCTTAGGTGGTCTGATCGCACCTACTACGGTATCTCCTGTTTTAAGTCCGAAAAGTTTTACTTGACTTGGACTTACATAAACATCGTCTGGCGAACTTAAGTAGTTATAATCACTACTTCTTAAAAACCCGTAGCCGTCGGACATCATTTCTAATATACCTTCGCCTTCTACAAGACCATCGATATCAATTTTGAATTTTGGTTCTGGAGCAGGTTCTGGTTTAGGTTTTGCCTCCGATTTAGGCCGAGGATTGTTTCTAGCCGGTCTATCTTGCGATTTTGATTTTTCTTCTCTATTCTCAGTGCCAGAAGTCTTTTCTTCAGATTCTTCTGATTCAGAACTTTTGTTTTCGGCATTGGACTTAGTCGCTTGACTATCTGTCTTTCTAGTACGTCTTGTCCTTTTTGGCTTTTCTGGAGCTTCTTCTTTTGAAGGAGTGGACTCAGGTTTAGCAGCTTTACTTTCCTTAGCTTTTGGTTTTTCAGCTTCGGTTTTTTCTTCCTTAGCTTTTGGGGTCCGTGGCTTACGCTCACGTTTAGGTTTTTCAGCTACAGCTTTTTTTGGTTTTTCAGCTGCTTTGCCACCATCAGAAGATAGAGCTTGCTCATCTAATATTTTGTAGATTAAGTCTTGCTTGCTTAACTTTTTATAGCTTTTCAATCCTAGTGTTTCCGCAAGATCGCGGAGTTCGGGCACTAGCATATCATTTAATTGTAGAATGTCGTACATCTTGTTTTGAACTTGTTATATTCTTTGCTTAGAACATTGAAATCGGATCCTCGAATAAGATCTTGTTGTGGGTTAAGTGTTGTGGGAATGCCTGATTGATTATCCAAGCATTTTAAAATCAACGCAAAAATACATTTATATATTGAAATTCAAAATACTATTTTTGCACCTTCATATAATCATGATGATATATATGAAATTTTAACAGTAAAACGGACGCTATGCTGCAAGTAAGTGAAATTAGAGAAAACATTGAGGCTTATAAGAAAGCCCTCAAAAAGAGAGGTTTTGATCAAGAAAGGCTACAGTCTCTTGATCGCACAATCGTATTAGATGATCAACGGAAGTCATTACAGACGAGTCTTGATCAAAAACTTGCAGCTATTAATGCTCATTCCAAAGAGATTGGAATGTTGTATAAGTCTGGTAAAGCACAGGAAGCCAATGCTATAAAAGATCAAGTTTCGGTACTAAAGACTAGTGCCGCTAAGGAAGAAGAAGCGATGAAACTCGTAAAGGAGGAGCTTTATAAAGTATTATTGACTATACCAAATATACCACATGATAGTGTTCCTGATGGACTGACAGAAGAGGATAATGAGGTGTATCAAGATTGGTCTAGTGATCTTCCTGATTTAGGTGATCATGCTAAACCACACTGGGAACTTGCCGATGTATATAATTTGATTGACTTTAAGCTAGGTGTAAAAATAACTGGAAGCGGATTTCCTTTGTATAGAGGTCATGGAGCTAAACTGCAAAGAGCATTGATCCAGTTCTTTTTGGATGAAGCTGTTGCCGCTGGGTATGAAGAGGTGATGCCACCATTGTTGGTAAATGAGGATTCTGCAAGAGGTACGGGCCAACTGCCGGATAAAGAGGGCCAAATGTATGAAATGGAGCGTGATGGTCTATACTTGATACCTACGGCTGAGGTACCACTGACCAATATCTATCGTGATGTTATCCTCAAAGAATCTGACTTTCCACAGAAAGTGACAGGACATACACCTTGTTTTAGAAGAGAAGCTGGATCTTATGGATCAGATGTAAAAGGACTCAATCGAGTGCATCAGTTTGAAAAAATCGAGATAGTACAGATTGCGCATCCCGATAAATCTTATGATGTGCTCCAAGAAATGCTCAAGCATATCGAGAGCTTATTGATCAAATTGGAACTGCCATACCGTATCTTGCGTTTATGTGGTGGAGATCTGACCTTTACTTCTGCTTTAACCTTTGATTTTGAAGTGTATTCTGCAGCTCAGAAAAAGTGGTTAGAAGTAAGTTCAGTATCTAATTTTTTAACCTATCAATCTAATCGACTGAAACTTCGATATAAAGGTGAAAACGGAAAGACGCAACTTGCTCATACGCTCAATGGTAGTGCCTTGGCATTGGCAAGAATAGTAGCGGCTTTACTAGAAAATAATCAAACAGCCAATGGAATAAAAATTCCAGAAGCGCTGAAACCTTATACAGGATTTGACGTCATAAAATAAAATTGAAAAGATATGATGATGTATTATGTTATTATCGGTGTATTCGGAATCGTCGGATGGCTGGTAAGTAATCGATTGAAATCAAAATTTAATAAGTACAGCAGAGTACCTACTAGCTCCGGTATGAGTGGTGAAGATGTTGCACATGCGATGCTTCGACACTATGGAGTTTCTGGTGTAAAGGTAGTGATGGGACAAGGGATGTTGACGGATCATTACAACCCAATGACCAAGACCGTCTCACTCAGTCCAGAAGTATTTCAAGGAAGATCTGTAGCATCAGCAGCAGTGTCAGCACATGAAGTAGGACATGCTATACAACATGATACTGCATATGCCATGCTTGGGTTTAGATCTAAGATTGTGCCTGTCGTACAGATATCAAGTAGAATTCAACAATTCCTATTTATGGGATTTATTTTCGGAGCAATGGCTAGTCCATATTTGGGTAATATCATGATGCTTGCATTGGTAGTCACTTTTGGTATCACAGCATTATTTTCATTGGTGACATTGCCGGTAGAGTTTGATGCCAGTAGGCGAGCACTAGTATGGCTTGATGAGACTGGAGTTACGCATGGAGCAGAATACGATGGCGCTAAAGATGCACTTTGGTGGGCAGCCATGACCTATGTAGTAGCGGCATTGTCAGCGCTAGTTATGTTCTTATACTTTTTATTACAGTTTTTAGGAAGAGACTAGAAGACTAGAATATTATTTGCAAAACCCGAAATGATTTGATTTATTTCGGGTTTTGTACATTAGCACAACGATTGATAAAAATAGCATTATGAGTGAAATGATAGATCTATATATGGATGAAGGCAAAGAAGGAATGGATAAATCCATAGCTAGGCTTTCTGACGAATTAAATAAGATCAGGACTGGTAAGGCAAGCCCAGCAATGCTTTCAGGTATTATGGTGGAATATTATGGATCGCCGACACCGCTTACACAAGTGGCTAATCTGTCAACTCCTGACTCTAAGACTATCAGTATACAACCTTGGGAAAAAGGCATGCTCGGAGCTATCGAACAAGCCATATTTGGTGCCAACCTAGGACTTACTCCCATGAATGATGGGGAGTTTGTCAGAATCATCATTCCGCCTTTGACTGAAGATCGTAGAAGGCAATTAAGTAAGCAAGCTAAAGCTCTAGGAGAAGAAGCAAAAGTAGGACTCAGGTCTGCAAGGCAAAAAATGATCGGTGGTATCAAAAAAGAAGTCAAAGATGGTTATCCAGAAGATCAAGGTAAACGCATGGAGGCAGAAGTAGATGGTATGGTCAAGTCATACACTGCCAAGATAAACGAGCTTTGTGAAAACAAAGAGAAGGATATTATGACAATATAATCCTATTATTTTGAAGGTCTAGTGGTGTAAAGTCCACCTTGATCATTCAAAATATATGCTTGGTTTTCCCAGATTTTAAGCTGAACCATATTGGTATCCAACTTTAGGCTGTATTCTTCAATCGCCTTTCTATCATATGCAGCGCCAGCTCCGTCCCTTACATAGATCATCCTATTTTTAAGAAATTGTATATCTCTAACGCCTTTGAGATAGGGGATTGATTTGACATATTGTCCAAAATTATCAAATATCATCAAGCCATAATTTTCTGTCAATAGGTAAAGCTCGTTGTTCCGCTCTTTCATTTGGATCACTTTAACATCAGCCATATTGATATCTCTGAAATCTAAGCTTCTGGTCACTTCGACGCCCTCATCATTGACTTTTATGATATTCTGTTCTATCTCATTATATAGCCAAAATCCATTATCGTTACTTACCGCGACAGCAGATATATCGTAATATGACCAATCTCCAAGGTCTATCAATTTTATTTCTGATAAAGCGTCATCAAGGAGGACGATAGTCTGATTATCATGATAAAAAAGGCAAATACGCTGGGGATTGGCTACATCTACATGGGTTAGATTTCCTAATATGTCATTTTGATAAGGTACCATACGTCGCTGTATGGGATTTGTAATTCTGACTTCATCGCTATTACTGATGACTATGACCTGACCTAATATATCAATGTCAAAAAATTTCACTTGATGAATAGTATCTGATACGACTTCAGGCCTTTGAGCTTGCGCAGAATAATAGGAACTACTAAGTAGGAGTACGATTGGTATAAGATATTTGAGCATCAGGGTTTTCATAAAAATGGATACTAATGTTACCGTCTTCTAGTTTTGCATACGATCGATGATGGATCCAATCTCCAATATTGATATAACGAGTTTTCTTGTTTTTTAATTCATAATCAACGACTAAATGTCGATGACCAAAAATAAAATAATCGATCTCGTCACGATCAGGGTGTGACTCTGCGTATTGTGCCAGCCATTCTTTATCAGCTCCTTGCCATGACCGGTTGAGATCATTTTCACGATTGCTCCGCCCACTGATGTACTTCATGATCGCTAATCCTACCGTTGGATGTATCCAGCCATAGAGCCATTGGCATATCCGATTGGAGAATATCTTTTTGATTATTTTATAACCATGATCGCCAGGGCCTAGGCCATCTCCATGCCCTAGAATGATTCTTTTATCTTGTAAAACTATATCGATAGGAGATGTATGTGTGACTATACCAAGCTCATCCTCAAAATATCTAAATTGCCACATATCATGATTGCCAGTAAAAAACTCAATCTTCCACCCAAGATCACACATCCTACTTAGCTGACTGATAAACTTGATATATCCTTTTGGGATGGCTGAAGAGTACTCAAACCAGTAGTCAAAAATGTCTCCTACGATATAAAGTCTCCCAATTTCTGACTCAATAGATTGAAGCCATCGGACGACTTTAAGTTCCCGATCACGGGAGCTATCTAGCACGTCAAGACCAAGATGAAAATCAGATACAAAGTAGCAAACCTGCGACATGCAACGAAGATATAAATAATGTACGGCACATCGTATGAGTCCTAAACGGAAGAAGCCATCCTGCAAGCACTATGCGGAACGGCTTCTTCAAAAAATGCTGATCAAAATACAATTAGAAGACAAGCCTTCTTTTCAGAATAACCTTCACTTTTGAAGGTTGTATTTGCTTATCATTGGGAAGACTGCGCAAGAGGAACAGAAGTAAACAAAAGCTTGCTTTCTTAAAAGAGTATTAACACCAAGCTTAATGTTTATTTAAGAGTCTATGAATGTAAGCTCGGAGAAAAAAATGGAATTAAGGAATAGCGATTATGAAAAATAATCGATTATATTTGCGCTCGATTTGAATGTCGTGGTGGCTCTTCCGATAGCTATCGGAAGGTTAGAGCGTCATAAAAATCTAATGGCGTGGTAGCTCAGCTGGTTAGAGCGCAGCATTCATAATGCTGAGGTCGGCAGTTCAAGCCTGCCTCACGCTACCAAATATGACTCAACTGATTGATTTTCAGTTGGGTCTTTTTTTTGGTTGTAGTTTTGTGTTATGAAAGGTGATTTCTGAATGGTATTATGGAGTATGCCTATACATAAAGGGTATATCTGTATCTATGTATATTTGTTACTGATATTTAGTTGTTAGCTTTCGTGAAAATCAAAAAAGAACAAAAATGCACCTGTTGGAAATTATCATATTATCATTCTTTGTCACATCTACATTTTCATGCAAATCACAAACTGACAATGTAGACAAACAAAATACTGAAACAATGAAAACAGATGAATTAGCAAGTTTAGAAGGAGATGATATAGTGCATGCTGTTTTTCAATCAATTGCTAAGGAGATTTGGATTGATAAGAAAGTTGATATGGATTATTTTACCAAATTACCAATTCAAAAGAGAGTAATTTATAAAACATACTTACTTGAAATGGAAGTAAATAATGGTGGGTTTAGCCAATTTTATTCGAATAGAGGATATGAACTAGCCGAAGATATACCAAAATTCATGGAAATGATAGGTGCACAAAATCATGGTGAAATTGTGAAAGAAGCAAACAACTATATCATAGCAAACAAAATAGAGTCTTTGGATGAAAATCCACTAAACAAGTTAGATGAAAGATTTTACCTTGAATCAAACGTGAATAATATACTTAAACTTCAAACGAACTATATTAAAAGAAACTTGACATACTTTAAACTCAAATAGAATCACGAAAGGCTAACAAAAGATATGACAGCATACCTCCTCGTTCCTCGGAGAGACGACGAAATAGCATTATACGTTAGGCATTATGCGAAAGCAAAAATTGAATCGTAAAATACTTACAATAATGTAACTTTAATGTTACATTTGTAATGTGAGGAAAATTGAAATCAGTTTTGAGTGTAAAGAATACTTTGAAAAACAAAACTCAAGAGTTGAGAAGAAATTTTATCAACTTGTTGAAGTTCTTGTTACTATCAAAGTTGTTCCTAATAAGGTAGCTAAAAAATTAGTCGGAACAGAATTTTACGAACTGCGAATTAAGGCGGGAAATGAATACAGAGTAATTCTTTTTACTTATTCACAACAAAACTTGATTGAATCTCAAAGCATAATACTATTACATGCATTTCTAAAGAAATCTAAAAAGGACTATGTGAAGGCAATTAGAGAATCACGTAAAATACTAGAAAATTTAATTGATGAAGAAGAATAAAAAACTATACACAGCGGAAGAATTATTGAGTTCAAAATATGGTAAACTTGGAACGCAATCAAGAGAGAAGTTCCGAAAGGAAGCGTTTGCTTTTTACTTTGCTGAAATAATAAAAGATAGAAGAAAGAGCCTAAAAATGACTCAGGAAGAACTAGCGAACAAGATTGGAAAAAAACGACCCTACATTTCGCGAATTGAAAAAGGAGAAGATATAAAACTATCCAACTTTTCTTTACTTATTAGTGCACTTAATTTGTCAATTGAACTTAAGCCAGCGTAGATGAAGCACGATGCCTATTAATAGATATGATCGCATATCTCTTCGTTCCTCAGAGAGACGGCGACATTTCATCATTCCATTAACTTTTTCAACTCCGCAAGATTAGCTCTACGCTATAAGTTTTAGATTCTTCAATATTAAGAGCTAAATTGGGAAGTACTATGAAACGATATCTACTACTACCTGCTTTATTAGCGTTGATTGCAGCGGCTACATATGCTCAATCATATCTCCCACAGATCCTTTCTCTAGAAAAGCAAGCGGAAGTCGTCGATGAGATATTGGAAGATCGATTAGATAATTTACTGCCGTCTTTGATGCGACGAGAGGGTATAGATATGTGGATTATCATATCTCGTGAGTACAATGAAGATCCAGTGATGAAGGCGATGCTTCCCAGCACCTGGCTATCTGCTAGGCGTAGAACCATCATGGTCTTTCATCAGCCTGAAAAAGGAGACTTCGAAAAAATAGCTATTGCCAGATATGACGTGGGTAAGTTACTCAAAGGTGAATGGAACCTCGATGTATTCCCTGATCAATGGGAAGCTCTAGTCAATATTATAAAAGAACGAAATCCTAAAAAAATAGGAATAAACGTATCTAAGGATTTTGCATTGGCAGATGGTCTTGTACATACTGAATATTCTGAATTTTTAGAAAAACTATCCGCTAAAGATCAAGAAAAAGTGGTCTCGGCTCAAAATTTGGCGATTGCATGGCTAGAGACTAGATCAGAAAGAGAGTTAGAAATATATCCGATGATATGTCACATGGCACATCAGATACTACAAGAGGGGCTCTCAGAGCGACACATACATCCTGGTATCACCACGACAGATGATGTAGTCTGGTGGTTACGCCAGAGAGTCAACGATCTAGGGCTAGATACATGGTTTCATCCTTCGGTATCTATACAGCGCCGTAGTAATGGTAAAAACGATTTTCTAAGATCATTTTCTAAGCGACCGAAACAGCAGATTATCGTAAAAGGAGATTTGCTCCATGTTGACTTTGGGATTACCTACCTTAGACTTAATACGGATCAACAGCAACACTTCTATGTGCTTCAAGATGGAGAATCTCAAGTTCCTACAGGATTGGCGCAAGCCTTTAAAAATGGTAATGAACTGCAAGATGTACTGACATCAAATTTTATAAAAGGTAGATCAGGGAATGAGATACTTAAAGCTACGCTTGATCAAGTCAAAGGAAATAAATATTCAGCATCAGTATATACGCATCCCATTGGTTTGCACGGTCATGCAGCTGGACCGACCATAGGTATGTGGGATCAGCAAGACGGTGTAAAGGGAAGAGGAGATTATCCTTTGTATGAAAATACGGCTTACTCTATAGAATTATTCGCTGCGACAGAGGTAGATGAGTGGGGGCAGATCGTCAGGATCATGCTAGAAGAGGATGGTGTATTTGGAAAAGATGGTTTCTATTATTTGGATGGTAGGCAAAAGGAGATTTTGACGATACCTAGAAAGAGATAGGAATATTCAATATACTATGGAGTGTTGTTGTTAATCAAACACGATCAAGTGCATGGCACTATTCTTGATATATTATAAAATAGTTTAATGTAAAAAGTCCTGTTTTTCAGGCAGGACTTTACAACTAATTAACTTATACGATTTTAAATATCGTATAAAACTAAACTATCACTCTTTCTTGACTTAGAGCTTATAATTACACTATGAAAAACGTCAGAATTTCCATTGCGCTGCTTCCATGTCTGGTTTTACTACTCTTGTCGTCATGCCATTCTTCTCGTGAGACCTATCGAATCCCGACATACACCAAGAGTAGATCGAAAGCCAAGCAAAACACATCTGTAGTCAAAGCTTATCCCAAGAAGGAGTCCAAGAACCATGATAGCTCTAGTGCAGGTGATATTAGTAATGCAATAAGAGCTGAGATTGCTGAGGATGCCAAGAAATATATAGGTACACCTTATGTTTATGGAGGAAAAAAGCCCTCTTCAGGATTTGATTGCTCAGGTTTACTGACCTATGTTTTTAGCTCCAATGGGTTTCCATTATCAGGTTCTTCTCGTCAACTTGCTAAACAGGGAAAGAAAATTGCTGATAAAGAGATCAAGCAAGGAGATCTTGTGTTTTTTGGATCTAATGGAAAGGTATCTCATTGTGCCATTGTGTTAGAATCGGATTATGACGAACTCTACGTGATCCATAGTACAAGTAAAAAAGGAGTCAGAATCGATGAGATCTACGGTTCCAGCTATTGGAGTGATAAGTATCTTTATGCAAGAAGAATATTACAATAGGTACAAATCGTACACTGACTTCTAGAAATACTTCTATTTTTGGAACCATTCTAATTTAAGTCTCTTTATTATGCTAGAAAGAATAAGAAAACTTATTTTCGCCCTCTTATCAAGGAAAACAACACTGAGCATGATAAATATTATATTATTTGGTCCTCCAGGTTCTGGAAAAGGAACGCAGGCCAAAAAGCTTGAGGAAAAATATGGACTCGTGCATATATCTACTGGAGATCTTTTCAGATATGAAATTGGAAATAATACCCCGCTAGGTCTTAAAGCAAAGGAATTCATGTCCAAGGGCCATTTAGTACCAGATGAAGTGACGATTGGTATGCTCAAAAATAAAGTTGATGCTAATCAAGATGCTAAAGGCTTTATTTTTGATGGTTTCCCGAGGACTACACCTCAATGTATAGCGCTGGATGAATACCTCAAAGAATCGGGTGACGATATCAATGCATTGATCGCATTAGATGTGGATGAAGAAGAAATTGTCAAAAGATTACTCAAAAGAGGAGAGACGTCTGGAAGAGCTGATGATAGTAATGAAGAAGTCATCCGTAAGAGAATTGCAGTTTATCATAAAGAGACCGCAGTCGTATATGGACACTATGAAAAGCAGCATAAGTCATCCACGGTAGATGGTATGGGGACTATAGAAGAGATCTTCGAGAGACTTTGTAAAGCTATAGATTCTAATATCTAAAACGTTTCGAGCCTTAGGGTTATGTAAAACTCTTCTAACCGTTTATTCGAGAAATATCCAATACCTATGGCTGAAAAGAATTTCATTGACTACGTAAAAATCTGTTGTCGATCAGGGCGTGGGGGTGCTGGATCATCCCATTTTTTTAGAGATAAGCGAAATGCATTCGGTGGTCCAGATGGTGGTGATGGAGGTCGAGGTGGTCATATCATCATAAAAGGAAATGCCCAGTTATGGACGCTATTACCGCTGAAGTATAGAAAACATATTATTGCTGGAGCAGGTGGAAACGGAAGCGGAGGGCATAGTAGTGGTGCTTACGGTGAAGATATTGTATTAGAAGTTCCACTAGGTACAGTAGCTAAAGACGCTGAAAGTCAAGAAGTTGTTTGTGAAATTACCGAAGATGGTCAAAGCCATATTCTCCTCGCAGGAGGACGAGGAGGTCTCGGCAACAGCCATTTTAAATCACCAACTAATCAATCACCGAGGTATGCTCAGCCAGGAGAAGAAGGGAAAGAAGAGTGGAAGATACTAGAGCTTAAGGTACTGGCTGATGTTGGTCTTGTAGGTTTTCCGAATGCTGGAAAATCAACCTTGCTAGCCAGCATCACAGCTGCCAAACCCAAAATCGCTAATTATGCGTTCACGACCTTAGTCCCTAATTTGGGTATTGTAAAATATAGAGATCATCGCTCTTTTGTGATGGCAGATATCCCTGGTATTATAGAAAAGGCACATGAAGGGAAGGGGCTTGGCTTTAGATTTTTAAGACATATAGAGCGTAATGCAGTATTGCTTTTCATGATACCTGCAGATACAGAAGACATCAATAAAGAGTATGCGATTTTGCTCAATGAGTTGGAGCAATTCAATAAAGAGCTGATGTTTAAGCCTAGATTTTTGGCTATCACCAAGGCGGATCTTATCGATGAAGAGTTAAAAGAGCTGTTAGTAGCAGAACTTAATATTGATATTCCTTACATGTTCATCTCCTCAGTCAGTCAAGAAGGGATCACGGAGTTGAAAGATAGGCTATGGTCTATCATGAATGACTGATCAACATTTTCAAGGCCAGAGGCGTTAGAGATAAGGAGTGCAAATAGATAGAATTTTTGATTATGAAAAAGTTATTTGTTTTAGTTTTCAGCCTATTGGGTATTGTTATTCTTACGGCACAATCTGATAGATACAATATCAATGTTAATGGGGTAGAAAGATCATTTCTTTTACATCTACCTTCAGATTACGTGGATGGAGACGTGATTCCGTTGGTATTTAACTTTCATGGATTCGGATCTAATGCTGTACAACAAGAATTCTACTCTGGGATGAATCTCACTTCTGACGAGGAGTATTTTGCGGTTTGCTACCCAGAGGGTATTGATAACGCTTGGAATGTTGGGTGGAGTATCAATTCAGATAGCGATGATGTAAGTTTTGTTGAGGCCATGATTGATCAATTATCAGATGATTTTAATATTGATCAGTCTAAAATTTATTCATGTGGTATGTCCAATGGAGGTTTTTTTAGTTATCGCTTGGCATGCGAATTAACTGATAGGATAGCTGCGATTGCCTCTGTGACAGGTGCCATGTTACCTGCAAGTATCAATAGTTGCGAGCCATCCAGAAAGATTCCAGTCATGCAAATACATGGCACTGATGATGCTACCGTATTTTATAATGGGACACCTTTTATCAGTGCTCCGATCGAAGATGTGGTAGGATTTTGGGTAGATGAAAATTCCTGCGCTGCGATGGGTGATACTACTTTCATTGACGACATTAATCCAAATGATGGAAGTACTGCTATCAGAATAGATTATGACGATTGTGAAGATGACGTAGCTGTAGCGTTTTATAAAATACAAGATGGTGCCCATACTTGGCCCGGTGCTAGTATTGATATAGGAGTGACTAATCGTGACTTCAATGCATCGCAAGAGATCTGGAATTTTTTCGCTCAATATCAATTACCAAGCTCCACATCGACCTTTGATACTAAAAAAGACCTTTTAACAGTTACCCCAAATCCTGCAGCTGAGTACATTGAGGTGCAGTCAAGTCCGAATACTCAAACTGTTCAAAAATTCAATATTATCAACATACAGGGACAAGTCATTAGATCTTTTCAGTCTTTTGCGAAGCATGATATACAAGATTTAGAGTCAGGCGTATATTTTATTCAAACCCAAGATGCCGCCATTACGAAGTTTGTAAAGATTTAAACGGAGTAATTTATTACTTCGTGTAAAATGACCATTAAGTACCTTGCTATGATGTATTTTTAGTAATATAGCGTTACTAACTAATCATACATTATGGGATTTTCAACTTTAGACTATATCAGTTTTATAGGGTATTTATGTGTTGTCATTGGTATCGCCGTTTATATTTCTACACGTAAAAGTAAGGGAGGAGAGACTACAGAGAGCTACTTCTTGGCAGGAAAATCACTGCCTTGGTGGATTATTGGTGGATCATTGATTGCCAGTAATATTTCTGCAGAACAATTCATTGGAATGTCCGGTGATGCTTTCCGATTTGGTATGGCGATCGCTTCCTATGAATTTATGGCTGCGGCTACTCTGATTATTGTTGCATGGTTTCTCATACCGGTGTTTCTCAAAAAGGGTATTTATACGATGCCTCAATTCATAGAGCAGCGGTTTGATAGTAATGTACGTACGGGGTTAGCAATATTTTGGCTACTCATATTCGTATTTGTCAACATCACCTCAGTGTTATATCTCGGAGCGCTTACGTTAGAAGCTACCTTAGGTATTAATATGTGGATAGGTGTTTTAGGATTGGCACTATATTCAGCTACTTTTTCCATTTTTGGTGGTCTGAAAACAGTGGTATGGACGGACTTGATACAGGTGGTATTTTTGGTGGTTGGTGGATTGTTTACCACCTATTTAGCGCTAGATGCTTTTGGTGGAGCGGATGGAGCGATGGCAGGACTCGGTAAATTGACTGACCAGTTTTCTGATAAATTTAACATGATAGTATTCAAAGGAGAACTTACTTATATCGATGATAAGGGCGCAACCCAAGATGTATGGGAAAAGCTACCTGGCCTAGGAGTACTCATTGGAGGTATGTGGATTGCCAATGTATATTACTGGGGCATGAACCAATATATTATTCAGAGAGCTTTAGCGGCAAAGTCCCTTAGCGAGGCTCGTAAGGGTATTGCCTTTGCAGCGATTATGAAAATACTATTGCCACTTATCGTTGTACTTCCTGGTATAGTAGCCTTTGCTATGAATGCCAATGTAGAGAAAGGTGACCAGGTCTATGCTTGGGTACTCAATGAGTTCGTCGGAGCAGGATTTAAAGGATTATGTTTTGCAGCTGTGATTGCGGCTGTTGGATCGAGCATCAGCTCTATGGTCAATAGTGCTTCGACCATTTTTACTATGGATTTGTATAAGCCATTTTTTGGTAAGAATAAGTCTGAAAAACAATTAGTTACTATCGGCAAAATTACGGCAGCTGTAGCATTATTTATAGGTGTATGTATAGCTCCTCAGTTTAAAGAGTTAGGAAGTGCATTCTCTTTTATACAGAAATATACAGGATATTTCAGTCCAGGTATTTTAGTGATTTTCCTATTTGGAATGTTTTGGAAAAGAGCCTCTGCAAAAGCTGCCATGGCGGTTGTATTGATATCCCTTCCGTTAAGTTTGGGTATTGATATAGCATTTCCAGAAAGCACGTTGCCGTTCATCAATAAAATGGGAGTAAGCTTCGTGATTCTATCTATTATCATGATTGCGATATCCATGATGACCAATCAAGGCGATGACGAGAAAGCTATAGAATTAGAGAAGTCATTATTTGAGACTTCAATGTTATTTAAAGGAGCAGCAATTGCTGTATTCGGTTTACTGGCAGTTATTTATGCGGTATGGTGGTAGACCGCAAAGCGATACGTGTTTTATACCATAAAAAAACCTAGGCAGACTTCTACTTAGGTTTTTTTATTTCGTACCGATGGAGGGACTCGAACCCTCACGTCATTGCTGACATCCCGATTAAAATCGGGATACGTCTACTAATTCACGTATTTTGGATTTCGATTTCCATGCTTTTAGTTGAGCTTCTCTACTCATGGCATGAGCTCTGGAATCATAACATTCGGAGTAGCAGACCACCCAAGGTCTCTTGGTTTTAGTTGACCTTACATAGCCTTTGTTATGCCTTAAGATCCTCTTGGTGAGGTTATTGGTTTGTCCTATATAGAAGGAGTCAAATTTTTCAGAATAAAGAATATAGACATAGAACATAAACAAACATTTAAACCTCTTTTTCAAGATAAAACGAAAATTACCCACAAGTTAGTACCGATGGGGGGACTCGAACCCCCACGTCATTGCTGACATTGGATTTTGAATCCAACGTGTCTACCAATTCCACCACATCGGCCTATGTCAAAAAGATGTGTCTTCCTTCCGATAGTTATCGGAACCTCCACATCGCTATACATCAAAAGTGCAAATCGATATTTGCTTCGAGGACACAAATGTAAAGTAAATAAATAGATAAAATCATCTATTCAAAAGGAAAAAATTAGCTTTCTATTTTATCTAAGTTTTCTTGTAATCTACGGATGTATTTGCTTTTCAAATAATAAGCTAAAGCTTCATCTAAACGTGGATCACCACTTTCGATAGGATCTTCACTGGATAAAATAATTTTGGCCTCGTCATCAAGTTCAGAGATGATTTTGTTGGCTTCCTCCTGTATTTGATGATGCTTGGCACCATCATAATCCATTTGCAATTCCATCACTTCTTCATTGATATCCATCATCTCCATCAAAAATGATTGGGGAATTTCAGGAGTCGTACCTTCACCTAATTTACCAAAGTATGTAAGAATATAAGCCAACCTCTTTTGATCATCTTTGAGTGTTTTATAAGCAGTATTATTCAGAGTTGACTTCTGGAGTACTGCAAGCTGCTCTTTAGGAGAAGCGTTGATATAACGGTCAGGGTGATAGGCTTTAGTATTAACAAAGTATTGCTTTTTTAATGATGCTTTATCGATACTGAACGTAATCTCAAGACCAAAAAAATCAAAATAATTATCCATTAAAATAACCTTGAGATATCTAATCCAAGTGCAAATATCATAAGACCCATCAATAAGAAAAATCCTACTAGGGTAGAGTACTCTATCACCTTATCGCTAGGTTTGATACCTGTGATCCATTCAAAAAGTAAAAAGATTACATGACCACCGTCCAATGCAGGAATAGGTAATAAATTGATTACGGCTAGTATCAAAGAGAGCATGGCCGTCAATGACCAAAAGCGTCTCCAATCCCAGGTAGTACCAAACTCTTTACCTATCGTAATGATAGAACCTAAGTTGTCTTTAGCTGATATCTCACCTTTAAACATTCTCCCAAATGCTTTTCCTTGATCGGCAAGGGCATTCCAACCATTGCTAAGTCCTTTAGGTATGGATTCTCCAAGGCTAAAATAATCTACCTTTGATTCTGGGAATACAGGATTGATATTTAATGTCTGATGCTTATTGGGGCTTACGGATAATGCAATGGTATCACTTCCATTACGAAGCACCTCAAAGTTTATTTCTGAGCCTCTGCTAGTCATGAAGTTTTTTCTGAAATCTTCAAAGTAAGGAGTAGGTTGACCATTGATACTGATAAGTTGATCTCCTACTTGTAGACCTACTTGAGCACCGAGCGAATCGGACCTTACTGCACCTATTTCATTGCTATACCTTGCTGTGAATAAGTTAGCACCTTTAGCTGTACTTGTCAATGTTTTGGCTAGAGAGATATCCACAGGTACTTTTACTTGAGCACTATTTCGCTCCACTGTGATGGTGTTGATACCATTTACAATAATTTCTCTTTTTACCGCTCCAGGACTGAATCTATCAAAATTATTAACTCCAAGCTTTAAGATCTTATCTCCATCTCTTAGTCCCATTTCGTAGCCCATACTATCTACTACGATACCATTGCTTACATTTTGCGTTGGCGTATATGATTCTCCCCATACCCATGTAATCATAATAAAAAGGAAAAAACCAAGGATAAAATTGACAGTAACACCACCTATCATAATGATCAGCCTCTGCCAAGCCGGTTTTGATCTAAATTCCCATGGTTGAGGAGGGCCTTGCATTTGTTCTTTATCAAAACTCTCGTCAATCATACCCGCAATCTTAACATACCCACCGAGAGGTAGCCAACCTATACCGTATTCGGTCTCACCTTTTTGAAATTTGAATAATTCAAACCATGGATTAAAGAATAGATAGAACTTCTCTACTTTGGTTTTAAACCATTTTGCAGGAAAAAAGTGACCGCATTCATGCAGTGTAACTAATATAGATAAACTCAATATGACTTGAGCGATAGTTATTAAGGTGCCCATAGGGTTATTATCGATTAGACACTATGCTTCAAAGATGATACATAGCGCTGGTTTTTTTGAAAGTGCAAATGTAATACATTAGAGTCATTAGCTGCAATAGCTGTGATCTATTTGCTGTTTCGTAGTTTTGTCTTATGCAATATTTCTATAGTCAAGAGATTTTAGATGATAAAATAGTGATAAGAGAAGATGAGCTTATTCATCTAGCTAAGACTTTACGCAAGCAAGTGGGCGATATTATTTATGTATTAGATGGTCGCGGCGTTAGCTACGAGTCTAAAATAATAGAGATCAAAAAGAAATTCGCGGAGCTGCAAATATTAAATATTGAAACACATCCTAAGCCACTATTGCAGCTTGAAATAGCCATGGCTCCTACTAAAAACATGGCCCGCTTTGAGTGGTTTTTAGAAAAAGCAACCGAGATAGGCGTATCCTCTTTTGTACCTATCGTGACTCGATATAGTGAAAGAAAGAAAATTAGACTTGATAGATGTGAGCGGATTATAGTCTCTGCAGCCAAGCAGAGCAAACAATTTCATTTTCCTTGGATTTCAGAGATGATTTCGTTCTCTGATTTTATTAAAAATTGTAATTCGGCTGATAAAGCTATTGCATATATTTCGGAAGACGAGATTTCGCCCCATATCACGAAATTGTTGGATAGGAGCAATAATATAAGTATTTGTATCGGGCCAGAAGGAGGGTTTCACCCAGATGAAGTAAAAAGCGCCGAATCGTTTGGTTTTAATAGATGTCACCTTGGTTTTAGTAGGTTAAGGACTGAAACAGCAGGTGTATATGTTGCTTCAGTCCTTAACGCAAGGATGTAATTATTCTATAATTATTTTGGTGGTAGATACCTGGTCATGATTCAAAGATCGGACATAGTATATGCCAGAACTTAGATCTTGTATATCTAGATCTACAGCATATCCATTTGCAGGATTTAGTTGTATTGCTTTTACTTGCTGCCCTTGTGTATTTATAATCTCAAGCGATATGGTCGTTGTACTTAGACCAGAAAGAGAAATACTTAATATATCTCGGGCAGGAATTGGGCTAATGCTGAAATCTACCTTTTGTTTTTGGACAATCTTCGCACTTACAATGGGAGAATATTCAAATTTTCCATCATAATCGTACTGTTTCAGTCGATAGTAATATGGTTGATTAACGCTTACTTCGAAATCTTCGTATTCATATTGGTTTTCAGTGTTTGAATTACCATTTCCACCCACAAAAGCTATTTCTTCAAATTCTGATGAATTCAATGTTTTAGATCGTTGTATTTCAAATCCTTCATTATTAATTTCTGATATCGTGGTCCAGTTTAATTTCACAGAATTTTCCTTGGGATTTGCTGTAATATCGGAGAGTGCTACTGGTAATATTGGAGCTATAGTGAACTCATCATTAGATATATCAAAAAATTTGATGCAGTCACTTGTAGCACATTCTATTCTTATCCTTGCATTACTTGTCATTACAGATGGGAATGTGATAGATTCACTTCCATCATTAGCAACTCCAGAGGCAAGGGTAGTAGAAAAGCTATTGCCTCCATCGGTGGATAATAATATATTTACCGTTTGACAATCGATTACTCCCATATTTGTTCCTGCAGGATCCCACGTGATGTTATTAGGTGATACGCTAGACATCGTTTCTCCACCATTTGGACTAGTTACTAAAAATGGTCCATCATTGGTAACGTTAAGTTCTAAGTCAGCATATTCGACACCACCAGCGATGGCATGATTGTCTCTCACCGTTAAACGCATGGTTATATTTCTTGCTACGTCAGAAAGCAACTCCCCCTGCCATATTGCTTGTATCTGAGCAGGAGTCATACCAGAAGTATTATAATCGTTAGTTAATAAAAGATTATTTGCTGGAATCTGTCTAGTAGGACTACTGGTAGGGAAATAACTTCTCACAAGAGGATCGGTTGTCGTACTTGGAGCATTCCATGGAGCATTTTGAGCAGGTGCTAAATCAAATTGTTCCCAACAGTAAGTAATGCCATTATTCATAACATCCTCTACACCACCAGTAATTTCAAAAGGTGTTGCCTTCGGAATATTGGTGTTTCCTCCACATTCATTTACAAGAGCTGATGGTATATCGTTTCCAGATGATGTATTAGTTGCACAATTTATTTGGTTAATAAAATTATTGACTTCGTTGATATTGGCGGTGTGGTAATACCCAGTATTTCCTGCATTTGGTATGTTATGACTACCGCAGATACCACTATAAGCAACTATCGTAGAGCCGCTGCCAGGCTCATAGGAGGTCTGCCCTCCAGTACTCCATTGACCTGCAGAACAAAAACCATCAGAACCTGTCCAAGTGTGGTCAGCCTTAAATTGATGAGTGAATTCATGTGCCAATAGCTCTATCCATTGAGGCCCTTGTGGGCCTGAAAATCCACCGCCATTCATAATGCCAGATCCACCTCCAGCTTTATATACACCCATACTTCCTGAAGGAGCTCCTTGTGGTAGTGCGGAACCTGTGAGTGGGAATTCTTGATCTAAACATACTACCCCTACATAAGCAGCTCCACCGGCACCTCTACCCGAGAATAAGTGCCCAACGTCGTAAGTGCTGTACTGAACAGCACCTGAACCATTGCCATCTAGTACCTCATGTTGCCAAGCGGATTCATGTATTAAATTACTTCCACTACCATCAGTGAAAGGGTCTGTTGCAGGGTCTAGATGTATCGTTGTATTACTGGTAAGCATCAAGGACATGGCAAGATCTCTTATATAAAATGCATTCATTCCAGCGAGTGCATCAACTATTTCTGAAGTTACGTCAGCTACGGTAGGTGCTGATGGACTAGTTACTGCGACAGAGTATTCACCATCAGCAATGACATGCATTCTGAATGTCCTGAGTTGCCCACCTATGTTATAAGGATCCGTTCTTTTCATATCATGCTCATGAGCCTCATCAGCAGCATCATGCTGGTGTAAGTGTTTCTGATCTATTCGAAACGCATCGTCTGCATTGTGAGGGATCTTGCCGTCAGAATAAAAACTTCTGTAGTTTAGTTTTGACGGATCTATTGATTCGATGTAGTTAGTGCCTTTAGGTCCTATGATAGTAGCATGAATCTCACCATCTATTCCTTTAGATAATGTACCACTGATAGCAGGATTTTCAAGACTTGATAGGATATAACTTTTAATTTCTGGATACTGTCTTTGTAGCTCTTCATCCATCATAGGCATTTCTATGATTTGATAGGTTTGCAAATCTCCTTCAGGCGTAGGAAGCTCAATGGGTATTATTTTTTTCTCATAATTATCAGAATATATAAGTGGAGCATTTTCTAATTGTTGCTCTACAAAATTTTGATCTAATTTGAATATTAGCTCGGGAGTCTGTCCTAAGAGATAATTTAGTGGTAATAAGGTAACTAGGAGCAAAGAAGTTATAAGTTGTTTCATGCAAGTAAGATATGAGAAATTGAATCATTAAAATGCGCATATAAAAATATAACTTATATTAAATATTTAAGTTATATGTAAGTGAATTATTAGAAGTGATATTGTAATACCACCATCTAGTCGTACTTTAGCTTTTAAAGAGTTTGAGAAATATGAAGAAAATTTGGTTACCGATATTATTGGGTGTTTTAGCTTCCATTTCATTATCATCTCAATCTAAATTGCAGTTGGCTGTACTGAAATATAGTGGAGGAGGTGATTGGTACAGTAATCCTACAGCACTTAATAATTTAGCTGCTTTCTGTAATCAAACGCTGGATACTAATTTTGATATCGAATATTCTACGGTAGATATAGGAAGCGTTGAGCTGTTTAAATTTCCGTTTATTCACATGACTGGTCATGGTAATGTCGTTTTTTCAGATCAAGAAGCAGATAATCTCAGAAAGTATCTATTGCTTGGTGGATTTTTGCACATTGATGATAATTATGGCATGGACCCATATGTTCGTCTTGCTATGAAAAAAGTGTTTCCAGAGCATGAGTTTATAGAATTGCCTTTTGATCATGAGGTATATCATCAAAAATTTGATTTTGATAATGGACTTCCTAAGATACATAAGCATGATGATAAGCCTTCTCAAGGCTTTGGTATCATACATGAAGGAAGATTAGTATGTTTTTATAGTTATGAAAGTGACTTAGGTGATGGTTGGGAAGATCAAGAAGTACATAAAGATCCACAAGAAAAAAGAGTAGCTGCGCTAAAAATGGGAGCTAATTTGATACAATATGTATTTATGGGAGACTAGTCGAATATTAGCTTGGTGCTATTACGAATATACTTTTTTACGTTTATCCAAAATCCGATAGCTAAATAAAAGATAAAAGGTGATCCGAAGGTTGCGAAACTCGTATAGATGAAATATAACCGAACTCTAGTAGCATTTACTCCCATTTTTGAGGCCAAATAGGAGCATACGCCGAAGGAATATTTATCAATATATGATCTAATGTTTTTCATGGCTTCTAATAAAGTACGTAAAAACAATAGATAAATTGCTCTATTTGTTTAATTTTCAGTATTTAAATTGGAAAAAAGTCGAGTGACTTCTTTTCTAGAACTGTTTCTTTAAAGGCATCCTTCTTGATTAGAGATAGCACATAGTGACCATGCTTTGGGTATTCATAGGTAAAATCAGCCTCACGTATTGTACTTATTTTTCCATCTCCAAAATCGATTAGAAACTTATCATTAAAATCTGCGGAGATAAGCTTGATTGATACCCTGTTTTTCTCATCGCATCGCTGTATTTCGGTAAAAGATAACCTCTGAGGTGATGTACTTATGGTATTATCGATATCCAAAGAAGAATTATTATGAACTAATGCTGGCTCCTCAAATTTGCTATGAATTATAAAGGAAAATCCAACGACACCAATCGTCATCATACCACATAGAATTATCTGATCTATACTCAGAGAAAAAATAAGTTTTGGTATACTCCGTAAAGTAGAAGCAAAATTCATAAATATCGGTTCTTGTATGAGTAATAAGATCTGGGGAATCTAATTACTTCCGAAAGGTAATAAGATATTGATAGATCTCCTAGTTGATATTATATATAATTTTAATATGTATTGCACTGATAATTATATTTTTAATTTAATATCTATAAGATGCACGACGACAAGTATTTATAAATCACAGACGCTTATATAAGTGAAAAGAAAATGTTTGAGTACCTTGAGCTCGTATTTTTATTACTAAATAAATAAGGAAGATCATGGCTGAAGAGACTAAAAAAAATAATCAACTCAATATAGAATTACCAGAAGAAGTGTCGGAGGGAATCTATTCTAACCTTGCAATCATCTCTCATTCTCATAGTGAATTTGTTGTTGATTTCGTACGAATGGTTCCTAATGTACCTAAGGCTAAAGTGAAGTCTAGAATATTACTTACTCCTTTTCATGCGAAGAGACTTCTAAAAGCATTGGCCGATAACGTAAAAAAATATGAGGCACAGTTTGGACCTATAAAGGGGCCTGATCAACAGCCTCCCATGGCACCACTTAACTTTACCCCTACGGCACAAGCCTAGAAACTTACTTAGCTAAATAAATCGTTTTGTTCTGCTTTGGGAGCAATTCCTAGATGGCGATAAGCTTTTTCTGTAGCTTCTCGTCCTCTAGGAGTACGTAATACAAATCCTTGCATAATCAAGAATGGCTCATGTACCTCCTCGATGGTACCCGCTTCTTCACCAACTGCAGTAGCTATATTTTTGATACCTACAGGCCCACCTTTAAATTTACTGATGATGGTCTCTAATATTTTATTATCCATCTCATCTAGACCTGATTCATCCACATTAAGTGCATTGAGACCAAATTGTGAGATCTTAAGGTCTATAGTACCATTTCCTTTTATCTGGGCAAAGTCTCTGATGCGTCGCAGTAGGGCATTGGCGATACGAGGTGTTCCTCTACTACGGCTTGCAATTTCGTAAGAACCATCTTCATGTAATGGTATATCTAGGATTTTGGCGCTACGATGCAATATACTATTGAGCGTATCTACATTGTAGTAATCCAGATGACATATGATCCCAAATCTTGCTCTCATTGGAGCAGTAAGTAATCCCATTCGTGTTGTGGCTCCTATAAGTGTAAATGGGTTCAATGATAATTGTATACTTCGGGCATTCGGACCTGAATCGATCATGATATCGATCATATAGTCTTCCATCGCGGAGTAAAGGTATTCTTCTACTACGGTATTGAGCCTGTGTATTTCGTCGATAAATAATACATCCCCTTCATCTAAATTAGTCAATAAACCTGCAAGATCACCCGGTTTTTCAAGTACAGGGCCACTTGTGATCTTGAGACTTGTACCCATTTCATTTGAAATAATATGAGATAAGGTAGTTTTACCTAGACCTGGAGGACCATGCAAAAGAACATGATCGAGTGCTTCTCCTCTTAATTTTGCAGCTTTGATAAAGACCTCAAGATTTTCAACAATTTTAGGTTGGCCAGCAAAGTCAGTAAAACTTAGCGGTCTAAGTGCCTTGTCGTACTGTTTTTCTTCAGCTGTAAAGCTCGAATCTGATGGATCTAAATGAGGATTTTGCATTAAAGGATTTTGTAATATTACAAAAATACAAAATCTAATTACATATATGTCCTACTACTAAAAAGAGACAAACCATCAACAGACGGGTTGTCTCAAATATTATTCAATTGATTTACAGATCACTATTATTCAATGTTTTAAGCATCGTTATAAGAGTGAAATCTAGAGAAAATTTATTTTTTGCTTACGTTGGTTTTAACAACTTTATCCGCACCTTCAAGTATAATATTGATTGTATAATCACCTGAAGAGAGCTCATCCATAGATAAATGCATAACCTCTGCGCCTATAGGTAAGAACATTACGATTTCATCATTGGAATCTATCACTTGTACCATATCAATCTGAGCTTTAGCTTTAAAGCATACTTTCTCTACTATAGTACAATAATAAACACTATTGAAGTGTAAATTATCTTCTTCTGCCATGTTAAGGGTAAATGTATTTTCTTCAATGAGAAGATTAGCTGTCGAAGGCTCTACGTTTGCAAATGATATTGTAGAACTCAAAAATGCTAACGCTAAAAATAAAGTTGTAATTAGATTTTTCATAAACGTACCTATTATCTTTTTAAAATCGATCCAAGTAATAATTATTCACTTTGGATATTATAAATGTAAAGACAAGCAAGAAGCATAACAAGTCATAATTGGACAACTAATGACAAGTACTTTACAAAATTGCTGTAAATCGGTATTATTTACCGAAAATCGTACTAGTGTCAGTCATCATGATAAAAAGACATATGGGTAATTATCGCTATATACTTGCAACTTGTCCTTTTTTTAGCATATGATTTGGTTAACGGTCATTAGAGTGAAATAATTAATGGGCCTGTACTTAAATTACTGTTAACACGATATTTGGTATCAATCTAATGTAAAAACCTCTAGCTAATAAGTAAATTCCCTGTAATCTATATCAGTTGAACAGGAAAAGGTAGAGTTTAAAAGTCTTAATTTAGGACACAAAAAAAAGAGATGTCTAAGCAGACATCTCTTTTTTTTGAAATAAGCATATGACACCCTATATCATTGCTTTTTAAAGCTTTCTTGGTTGAGTTTTTATTTTTTAGAAACATCGGTTTTGATGATCTCATCGGTACCTTCCAACATAATATTAATAGTATAATCGCCTTTGTTAAGCTCGTCCATAGATAAGTGCATAACATCGGAGCCTATTGGCAAAAACATTACAATGTCATGATTAGAATCTGTGACCTGAACCATTTCAATATTTGCTTTTGCTTTGAAACATACCTTTTCGACAATAGTACAATAGTATACACTATTAAAAAAGGTATTGTCTTCAGCAGTTACTGATAAAGAAAATGTCTCTTCTACTATTGTCATTGCTGGAAGAGTAGGATTTGTATTCATTACGTTGGCAGATGCAGCGTAAGTGGACAAACATAGTGCGATTAATGCAAGTAAATTTTTCATAAACACCCAAAATTTAATAGTTAAATAATTTTCGAATTCGCTTCTTTAAGTTCATTCCTATTTCACAACACTATAAAGATAGGATGGTGCATGCCCCGAAAAAAGTAGCTTTTCTGCATTTTTATGTAAACTAGCTTGCATTTTTACCAAAATACGGCACATTTATACTGAAAATCGATAAACAAAACAAAAATCTGTGACCTTCACCGCCATATGACGGCCAGAAACTTAAGAACATGCGCAAATCAGAATTTATAAAACATCTAGAACACCTTGAAGAGCAAGATCTCAGGGAAGAGTTGCTCATGCTTTATGATAAGCTTAAGGAGGTACGTGAGCATTATAAAATTGACTTGGGATCTGCGAAAGATCGTGAACGAGTATTGCTTAAGGCAAAAAAGGATATCGCCGGTAAATATGCGACCAAGAGTTATCGTCGACCACGACGTCCAAGGATACAAAAGGTAAATGTGCTCCTGAAGGAGCTTGAGAAAAAGGGTCTGTTAGATTTTGAAATGATTGATATCTACCTGCATAATACAGAGTGTGGTGTTTATTTAATGAAGGAATATCGTTTTCACTCCCAAGTATTATATAATACGATTATTAAAAGTTTTAATCAAGCTTTACTCATGATTCAAGGGGAGGGCAATCAGGCCGATATCGAAGCACGGTGTCAAATGATCTTGGATGATATCAAAGATTTGCCTGCATTATTTGATTTCATAATTCCTGAATACATACAGACTTTTGATCAAGGAGAATATGATCACTAAGGCACTAAGTCGCAAATAGCACTAAGTGTTGATTTTAATCTTTAACAAGTCTTTAAGAAGATATCTATGATTCAGTGAACCACATCTGTCTCTGAAAACGTCTTAACATTATAAAATCATCTTTTCTACGTGAATCATCAAAAACGAAAGCTATGGGAGCTAACTGGAAATTTTACTCATTTACCTTGTGCCTTAGTATGCTTATGATGATAGGTGGATCAAACAATGATTTTGACTACGATAAGGCTTGGACTGAAGTCAACAAACAGTTGAATAAGCAGTTGCCTAAATCTGCACTCAAGCAGGTTCAGAAAATCTATGCTCAGGCATTAGATGATAAGAATACATATCAACAAGTCAAAGCGACCATTTTTGAGGCCAATCTCATATTGAATACGGAGGAGCTCGGACTAGAGCTAGCGATAAAAAACCTGGATGATAAGATTGATCAGGCAGCATTTCCTGCCAAATCCATTTTGCAAAGTCAAGCCGCTGAGCTAGTACAGAGTTATTTTAGAAGAAATCACTGGACCATAAGCCAACGAACCGATCTCGAGGAGTTTGATACTGGCGATATCCGTACTTGGACGACTAATAACTATAGAGACTACGTTTCTGGATTATATTTTCAATCGATTGATGACCAAAAACTAAGGGGTGTTGATACCAAAGAAGTGAAGGATCTACTTCAAAGCCATAGCTCTACGCTTATAGATTATAACCTACGACCCAATTTGTACGATCTTCTAGTTGATAGAGTGCTGAACTATCTCAGGGCGGGAAATGATTTAGGCACTAGACCTTCATTTAAGTTTAGAGTAGAAAATAAGTATCTCGTCTCCGCTGAGGATTTCATCAAATTGGAGCTTACAAGTAAGGATAGCATATCTACTGATTTCAAGCGGCTCAAATTGTATCAGGATATTCTGGCATATCATTTATCTCAAGAGAATTATAAAGCCTTAAGATCGTATGATATAGAGCGAGCAGATTATCTCATCTCTCAACTAAGGGATAAAAAACTGGCTAAACGATTTAATCTAGAGGCTGAGACTTTTTATAATCAGCATGATTTAGGGGATATTTTTGGTTTTCGATATGCGCAGCAATTATCTGGTGAAGCTGAGTATAAAAAAGCCATAACAAAGTGCAAAGTACTTATAGAAAGGAACCAAGAGCATGTTGTAGTAGCACAGAGTAAAAATCTGATTGCTCAGATCGAATCAATTGATCTACAGCTGAAGGTGGAGGATATTTATACATCGGTAGATTCTATTAAGGTTCAGATAAACTCTAAAAATTTAGAAGAGAGTTTCATATCGATTTTTGATATCTCTAAGATGGATATAGATGAGTATCAGCGGAATAATCAAAATCTAGTCGAGAACATCATCGACCTCAAACCTATGATGACTACTACAGTCGGTGGATTGAAAAAGGACTATAGATTTCATAGTAAAGTGCTTACCTATGATCCGTTACCTTACGGAAAGTATGCGATAGCAGTCTCCAATACTGAGAATCTAAAAGATGGTCAAAATATCATAAAGATGGGTATGATCACCGTCTCAGACTTAGGACTGACGGTCATGTCTAATATAGAAAAGCCATATATCCTTTTACGAAATAGGATCACTGGAGAGCCCGTCAAAGATGTGGAGCTACAATATTATAAGCAAGAATATGATCGCAGCGCAAGACGATATCGAGATAAAAAGCTAAATAAAGCAAAGACAGATATGGATGGTAAGTCTTTCTTATCAGACAAGAATCGAAATTTAATATTAGCTCATGAGAAGGGTAAAGATCAATATGCTCCACGGACCAATGTATATGGAAATAGAATCAATGATTATCTGCCTGACGGCAACATAGAAATCTTTACGGATCGAGCTATCTATAGACCGGGGCAGATTGTAGAGTTCAAAGGAATTGCAATCGGATATGATGCGTATAAAATTCCCCATATAGCACCAAAATCGAATGGTACGGTGTATCTCATGGATGCCAATTATCAAAAAGTAGGCGAACTTGAAATCACGACAAATGAATACGGTAGCTTTTCGGGTTCATTTACGATCCCAGAAGGAAGGTTGACGGGGAATTACACCTTAGAAGCCAGCCTAGAAAATGATGATTTCATTGATGAAGATGACGATAATGAATACTATGGGAGTGGACGAAAATCCTTTAAGGTAGAAGAATATAAGAGGCCTACTTTTCAGGTAAAACTGGATACTATGAAGGCAGAGTATCGACTAGGAGATCTAGTAGCCGTGAGCGGTGTAGCGATCTCCTACGCAGGTGTACCGATTGCCAATAGCAAGTTGACTTACAAAGTGGAGCAAGGATATCGATATTTTGGATGGAGCCGTTGGTATGGTCAGAATAACAATAAAACACAGGTCGCACAGGCAGAAATAGAAACGGATGATCAAGGACTTTTTAGCTTTGAGTTTTTAGCGCAAGCTCCTGTCAATATGAACGTGCAGGGTAATCCCATGCTGCACTATAGTATAAACGTAGATGTCACCAATGCCAATGGAGAAACCAGATCAGCAAACGAATCGATCTTAATATCCAAGCTGCCTTATGCCTACAAACTTGACCTTGAAAAAGTCGTAGATGTCAATGATTTAAAAGAAATAAAAATCGAGGCTATTAATGCAAAGCAGGTTGCGGTAAAGTCTGATGCAGTGCTAACTGTGGTAAAATTACAAGAACCCAATGAATGGCAGCGATCAGACTACTGGAGTAAGCAAGGGGTGCCATCTTATTGGTATAGAGGAGGCAATAGTCAGGCATCTACTGATGCAGATCTTTCTCAATATCCTGAATTGGAAGAAATACTCAAAACGAAGCTCTTGTTAAGTCCTGATAAAAAGATATTTGCAATATTATCAGAGCTATCTTCAGGTAGCTATAAGATCAGTTTAAAATCAACAGAAAACTATGAAGGTGATCATGTAGAAGAGATCAAATATATCGCCGTCAATAATGCACGAAAAGATGACTATAGACCACTAAGGTTATTGCATAAAACAGAAAGCCAGTCAAGTTATAGAGTAGGAGAGCAGCTAAACGTTAAACTGAATGCTACTGCAGAAAAAGTAGACATCTACTATCAATGGATGAATGGTCATCGTGAAGTAGAAGCCGGTTGGATCACGGTATCGCAATCTGAATCTTTACAACATAAGGTGAGAGCTCAAGATCAAGGCGGTATAAGCTTACATCTCAACTACATTTATCAAAATCGATTATTTCAAGATCGGATTGACTTCAATATTCCTTGGGATGACAAGCAGCTTCAAGTGAAGCTGACGAGTTTCAGAGATCTCATTGTACCTGGCACGGATGAGTCGTGGACCTTGCAGGTGATAGATCATGAAGGTAAACCTTACCAAGGAGAGCTATTAGCGACCATGTATGATGAGAGTCTAGATCAGTTTGTACAACATCGGTTTGGATGGTCACCATACCCATCGCATTATTCAAGTTTGAGTTCAGGTACTAGTCATTTTGGCTTAGGATCCGTGCTGAGTAATCATCGATATCGAGTACCTAGGGAGTCTTTTTCATACCCAGTTCCTGCACGTATTATTGGCTTTAATCAGTTTTTATATCAAAATGGATATCTAGGTGATATTCGGATCAGAGGGAGTCGAAGTAATGCAACTGATTATTATATAGACGGTGTTAGAGCCGTTGGTCAAGTTCAAAAGAGATCTAAATCAATGCCAGCTCCAGAGATGAGTATGGATAACGTTGATTCAGGTACAATAGATGAGGTTGTTGTAATGGCAAGTGCCACAAACGTTGAAGTTTCTACATCTCCACAACAAGACAAAGAAAATGACACGGATATTGCTATCCGTGAAAACCTAAACGAAACTGTATTCTTCTATCCAGAGCTTAAGCCAGATCGTGATGGTAATATAAAAGTGGATTTCAAAATGAATGATGCCTTGACTACTTGGAAGTTTCAAGCGGTAGCGCATGATCAACAATTGAGATATGGCTTTGCTACACAAACGGTAAAAACACAGAAAGATGTGATGATCTTACCTAAACCACCTCGATTCTTGAGATGTCGGGATGAGATTAAGTTTCCAGCAACAGTAAGTAATCTATCGGATCAGGATTTCGAAGCAAAAGCAAAGCTTCAGATACTGGATGTATTCTCTGGAGAGGACGTGAGCGATCAGTTTGGCTTGCAGGAGAAGTATATCAAAATCGATGTTGCGAAATCAGCATCTGAGAAAGTAGCTTGGACCATCCAAGTACCAGAAGCTTATACTGGAGTTATTAAATATGTAGTCACCGTTGAAGCCAATGATCACACTGATGGTCAATCGGATATACTGCCCATATTGACAGATCAGATCATGGTCACAGAAGCCAAGGTATTGTATGTCAAAGGTGGTGAGACCAAGCAGTTTGATCTAGGTAGTTATAATCGGGATAGTAATACGGCAAATCCTTATCAATTTTCCCTGGAGTATAGTAGTAGTCCTGTCTGGTATGCAGTACAGGCATTGCCGTATCTACATAAAAGTCCTCACCCTACTGCAAGCTCCTTGCAACATCGTATCTATGCCAATATGCTTGCTCAACGCATCTCTAAAGCAAATCCTAAGATCAAAGAAGTGTATGAGCGATGGACCGCAGAAAACTCTGCTGCGCTAAAAAGTAATCTGGAAAAGAATATCGAACTCAAATCTGCATTGCTAGAAGAGACACCATGGGTGAGAACTGCACAGGGTGAGACCCAGCAGAAAAAGGATATTTCGATTCTATTTGACAATGAGAGAATGAAGGCGGAGCTGCAAGTAGACATCCAGCAATTGACAGATATACAGCTGCCATCAGGTGGATTTCCTTGGATCAAAGGTGGTCGTGAGAATATTAGCATTACACAGCAAGTAATCGAGTCACTGGAGCGATTGATTTCTCTGGATGCATTAGATGAAAGCAACTACCAGATCCAAAATATGCTCAATCGAGCATATCAATATGCAGATGAGCAATTGATAAAACGGTACGAAACGGTACTGAAGTATCACCCTAATGCGTGGACTGATGATATTGATCATTTGGATTACCTCAGTATCCAATACCTATACCTACGTAGTTTCCGATCACAAGAGATACCTGTCAAAGCTCAAAAAGCATATTCTTTCTACGGGAAAGAGTCTCAAGAGCATTGGAATATTAAAAACCTGTATGCCCAAGCGATGATGGGATTGTATTTCTACCGAAATGATGACGCTACCTATGAAGAAATCAAAGCCTCTCTCGTGGAGCGATCATTTTACAGAGATGATCTAGGTCGATATTGGAATTTGGGCAATGGCTATCACTGGCAAGATCTACCGATCGAGTCACATGCGATGTTGTTGTCATTCTTTAGCGAGATCAACTATGATAAAAATTTCATCACCGATGCTAAGATCTGGCTACTCAACAATAAAAGAACCAATCACTGGCGTAGCGGTAGTGCCACGGCAACAGCCATCTATGCACTCTTGATCGATGGTGAATCAGAAGGTATTACACCATGGATTATGGAAGAGGGTAGCGCAGATATTTGGTTAGACGATAAGAAATTGGAGATCACGAAAGATAAGCTGGAAACCGCAACTGGATATTTCAAAAAATCATGGGGTCAGGCATCATTGGATGAAAACCTAAATAGTGTCAAAATCTATAATCCCAATGAGCAAGTATCTTGGGGAGGTACCTACTATCAGTATTTTGAGGATATAGATAAGGTCAAGTCTCATGAAGACAATCCACTTCAAGTCAAAAAGCAACTCTTCAAAGAGATCAGCACAGACTATGGATCACAGTTGATTGAACTCGACGATAAAGCTAAACTGGCACCTGGTGATCGCATCATCAGTAGAATCGAGATCCGATCAGATCGATCGATGAATTATCTACATCTCAAAGATCTTCGACCATCAGGACTAGAGCCTGAAAATACAATCAGCCAATACAAATGGAAGTCAGGATTCGGCTACTATGAAAGCACGAGAGACCTCGCTTCTCACTTCTACATTGGTCATTTAGCGAAAGGTACATACGTATTTGAGTATCCTTTACGTGTCGTACATGAAGGGGATTACTCCGTAGGTATGGCCAGTATTCAGAGTATGTATGCGCCTGAGTTTATTAGTCACAGTGAGGGAGGTCGGATGACAGTTGAGTAAGGAATAGTGGTGATAAACATTAAAACAATCGAAGATTGTAACTTTTCTTTTTCACCAGAATATATCAAATTAGTCCGTTTAAAAACTGTGAAACCTTGGAGCAGTTTTAGGATTTATTTGATGGTTTTTCCCGTCTTAGACGAGGGGAAATTCCCCGCCATAGCGGGCGTCTTTTCTTTTGATTCGTTTTCGCCGATATCCGACGAACAGAGTGAGATGAATGTCAAAAGCAAAGAAAATGAATAGATGATTAAGAATATCTCTAAATGTATAATAGTTAGATCACTAATTCAAATCGAAGGGGGCACATCTTAAAAAGACACTTGTTACTTCTATTCTGCCTTATTCTGAACCAGATGTATACATGGCGTAATGAATTGTCTAATACTTATGATAGTATCATTTGATACTATCAAATCCATAAATGCTTGTATGCATCCCTGCAATTTTCCATTTCCCGTTTTCCTTTTCCATCAATCTTGTTTCTCGTTTTAAGCCTCTTAATGAGTCTATCTGCTTATAGCTAACCCAAGCACCAGAATCATACAATTGTACGTGGATATATTCCAATAATTTTGGTGTAGGTTCTGGTGTAGGATGTTCTTCTATAAACTGATGTACAAAACCACTGATCTCTGACCAGCCTATGGATTCTGAAAAGCTAGAGTCTACATAATTGATGTAGGTTTTAGATATATTATCTCTATGTATCCAGTGCTCTGTCCATAACTCATAGTCTCTGGCAAAAGCAGCTTTGGTTTCATTATTTAAGCATACTAGTATCTCGGCTTTTTCTAGTTCTGGGTCAATATCGCTTATTTGATAACTTCTATTGTTGTTGCTGCATCCGTATGTGATGATCAAGATTACGATAACTGTGAATTGGAAGATTTTGGTTTGCATTGGTTTCAGATAAATTAATATTCGAAAGGCTTGCATAAAAGGTTTGGTTGTATAAGGAATTGTGACGAAGGAACGATTCCCTAAACACAGTTTGTTGTACGCCGTATCATCTTAAGCGTTCTATGTTTGTCAAATATTTCTTACAACTTCTTTGTCCTTTGGTGTCAAACATGGCTCTTTTTACAGCAAATGTTCCGCCAAGACCAATACCTAAGGCACCAAGTACCTCTTTTGCATATTCTGCTGATAGTGCCTGAGGATTGTTTATTAATACGTAAGCAGCAAATGGAATAGATGCAAGACCTACACCCATTAAAACTATTTCACGTGTTAGCTCAGAATAAATGTTATTAAAGCTATCTATAAATGCTCTTTCAGTCATGCCATTACTAATGGCTTCTTCCATTTCGGTAATTTGTCTATTAAATTCTCTTATTGCCTCTCGATTATTGGTTCTAAATTGAATGAGTGAGTTCAGTGGTATTTGAGAAATATTTCTTGGGATCAATAAGTTTATAATCCCTTTCATGAACTTATGTCGGGTTCGAATTCGAGGGTCATGAACTCTTGAGAAATTTGAATAGTTATCGAAATCTACATTATCAGTAATTATTGAACCATCTCTTTCGTGTGATATCTCTTTTGCTAAATGAGTCATAAATAAATAGGCTAATTCGGAGGGTAATGAGAGACCATCATTATTCCTTCTTCCAATTCCTTGCTCTTCACAATATTGTCCCCAGTGGTATGAGAATTTCTCTGAATAGATTTGATAATTCCAATTGTTTTCGTCTGTCCAATCTCTTCTTAAATTGATTCGATTGAAAAGGAAGCTCCTCTTATAAGGATTCTCAAGTATTTTTTCAGTTTCTTCGATTGCCTTTAATGATGCTCTTTCTCCTTGATCAGGATGTGGCGAAAACATTTCTACTAAATCAGTTTCATCCGTCAATCTTCTATAATTATCACTTATTAAGTGTTGCCTTCCATAAGGAACAATACTTTCAAATTTGTCAAGATATAAAACTGCCAACTTTAACCACTCAGTATTTGGCGGTTCGAAATTTGGATAATAAAGGAACTTCTTCATTTAGTAGGCTTTATATTAAGTCTAATTGTTCAGATTTTGGAATATGTTCTAGTACTTCTATGATCTCATATTTATGATTTACATATAGGTTAATATTTGGATCTAATTTCCGAATAGTTAATAACTTTACTTTCAAAGCATCACCAGGTGCTATTGTGATTTTGTGAGCAATGAATTCATCAAAAAATACTTCATCTAAAATTGGAGCATTAATTTTGTTTCCTGACATTAAGAATTCCCATTTCCTTTTTCCTTTCTCCAAGACTGCTTTAATGATTATTAAAATCTCTTCACTAAATATTAATTTCTCATCTATAGGATTTTCAATGATTACTTTTAAATTGTGAAATTGAGTCCTATCAATCAATATTCTGTCTTTTCGTCTCTTGTTGTCTTTTTTAGAGATTTCAAATGAGATGATTTCATCATCATTATCTAATGATTCAAAGGTCTTTTCTATTGATTTCTTTATTGATTTATCCGTTTTGATTGATTCAATTTATTGCTCAGCTTCTCTTGGTAGGATAATTCGCTCTTTTTCAGTTTCAATTATGTATTCATTTGTATTTACGATTATGTTTATTTCTTTGTCTGGAGTAGCAAAGTCCCAAATTGCGGCGG
This sequence comes from Saprospiraceae bacterium, assembly GCA_020629715.1. Classification (GTDB taxonomy): domain Bacteria; phylum Bacteroidota; class Bacteroidia; order Chitinophagales; family Saprospiraceae; genus JAHDGW01. The sequence goes on along the minus strand of JAHDCU010000001.1, from coordinate 191,075 downwards.
CAAGTAGTGATATTCCAAGTGCTGTTAAATTCTGTTTACTGAAGACATTATTTAGTGATTTTCGGACTTGTCTCAATTTGACCTTGAAACTTCCGTTCTCTAAAGTCTCAACTATAATTTCTAATTCGTGACCAACATTAACAATGTTCTCAGTTCGTTTAAGCCCTTCAGTAAAGTTTAAAAGTGATTTTGCAAGAGTTTCAGCATTTACATGATGTTGATCTACACCAAAGTATAGATAGAATATATCATCAAACTGTCTTAAATCAATTTCTCTCACTTCTTTTAGTTTTTATGTCGTACAACTCCAGTATAACAGGAACAATTTCCACATACCCTAAAATAGCATTTAAAGTGGAGGTTTGGTGTTAATTAGCATAACAACGTTTATTCCTAAAGCGTAAAATGCTGAAGTCTAAGGATCTGGCCATAATTAAGCCAACCAACATAAAAACCATCGCCCTCAAGACAAAGTAGACAAATCTGTCTACTTTGTCTTCCATTTTGTTATATCTTGCAGTCATGCCGAGATCAAGTACCCGACAGCATATAGTAGAAGTAGCATCCGATTTGTTTTACCGTAATGGATATAATCGTACGGGGATCAATGAAGTCATCGCCGAGTCGGGGATTGCCAAGGCAACGCTGTACAATCACTTTCGTTCCAAAGATGAGATCTGTATTGCTTACTTGCAGTATAAGCATGAGGTGTTTGTGAAGGACATTAAATCCTATTGTGATGCTCGTCCTGCTGATGGACGGCAGGTGTTGGCGATTTTCGATTTCTTGGGAGCATTCTTTCAAGACCGAGATTTCAATGGCTGCTGGTGTATCAAAACGGTGGCAGAGATCCCTCGTGAAGATGAGCGCATCCGTAAAGAAATACAAAAACAGAAAAATCAACTGATTGACTTCATAGAGAGTTTGCTCATGGATATCAAGGATGTAGGTGAGCGCCGTAATACGGCACGTCAGGTTTATCTGTTGTATGAGTCAGCAGTATCAGAAAGCCACTTGCATCAGGCCGATTGGCCCATCACGAGCGCTAAGGCTATCGCGTCGAAAATTATAGGATAAAATTTTTTAATCATAAAAAGACAGACTTGTCTGTATAATTTTAATAATATGAACGATTTACAAAACAAAGTTGCCATCATCATCGGTGGTACGAGTGGTATAGGAAAAGCCACTGCACAGCAATTATTAGATCAAGGAGCACAGGTGCATATCCTAGGTAGAAGCATCGATAAAGTCGATGACCGCGCTGGATTGCACAAACACCGAGTCGATATCACGGATAGAGATCAGGTTAGCCAGTTCGTACAAAAAGTAGCGGCTATGGATAATGTAGACTACCTCGTCAATGCCAGTGGTATTTTTGGACCTAAAGCCTTTTTAGATCATACACCGGAAGACTATGATTCTTATTTGGATCTCAATAGAGGCTTCTTTTTTCTGACCCAAGGCGTAGCCAATAAGATGAAAGATACCAATGGCGGATCAATCGTTAATGTTGGATCGATGTGGGCAAAACAAGCCGTCAAAGCAACTCCATCGTCTGCATATTCTATGCAAAAAGCAGGATTACATTCTCTGACTCAACACTTAGCTATGGAGTTAGCGGATCATAAGATCCGAGTCAACGCTGTATCACCAGCTGTGGTAAGCACTCCAGTCTATCATGGTGTATTCGGCGGTCAATCCGAAGCTGAAGAGGCATTAGAAGGATTCCATGCCTTCCATCCCATTGGTCGTAATGGTACTCCAGATGATATCGCTAATTCTATCGTGTTTTTATTATCTGATAAAGCATCATGGGTCACAGGTGCGATATGGGATACCGACGGCGGCGTGATTGCAGGGAGGAATTAGGATGATTCATTTGGAAATATCTTGATAAAGATTGTCGAAGTCTCTACTACATATGGAGACTTCGATTATTGAAAATTACATAGGCTAGAAGGTAACCTGTAAGCCCAAATCTGTTATCCTTACCCTAATCTTCATAATTAGCCAATGTACCAGTGAATTCTTGGGGAGTAAAATCACCTATTGAAATGGTATGTTTACTCATACGGACCATGCGGTTTGGAGCTGCTTTTACCTTACAAGTTGCTAATAGATCTACATAGCTCATTCTTTGATTGTCATCCAGAGTTTTACCATTGATGGTCATTTTATCTTTTTGATGAGTAATCAAAATAAAATCTTCTGGATCTGTAATATATTCATCTTCGATTAGCGCATTTCTTAGAGATTGGCTAAGCGATCTGAGTTTTTCGCTGTCTTTTATATTGACGCTGAAAAGTGGATTTTTACCTGGAATATGTTCCATTTGATCAAGAAGATTTTCGCAGAATTGATTGAGTGCATTTCGTTCTTCTTTCCAGAGAATATTCCATGGATCTTCGGGAGCATTTGGCGCAGTAAGCTCTAGTGGACCTTCCATTTCAAACGTTCCTAGACCTGAACCTTTAAATCCAACAGAGGTAAAATCTCCAATCTTAATATACGTAGAATGCATTTCGATTTTACGATTTGGACCCGTACCAGCTTTGTGAGTGATTTGGTAGTATTTTATCTCCAGCTCGTTATTCAAAACTTGGTTGTTGATTGTGATTTGGTCTTTATGTAATTCTATTGTGACCGGTATTCCTTTTGCTCGGATCAGTTGATCGTTCACTAGTTCTTTGTATAATTTTCGTTTCATGCGGCGCATTGTACGACTCGATAGTTCGGGCAAAGGATCAGATGTCACTTCATGATATCGTAGAATTCCATAATTGGAATAATATTTCATTTTATTATCCTGTGCTTGATCTTGGGTATCCTCGAACTCTGGTTTTTTCATATCAACACTTGGTATATCTCTTTCGGGAATCGAAATACTTTGATTTGTACCTTTTGTCAGCAGGGAAAGGGACTCTATTTCCGCTGTTCGAGCTCTTCTTTCTTGTTTCGTATAATTTTGATTAATGAAATAGTCAAGATCATTTAGTTCTCTTTGAAACTTTATCTCGCTTTGATTCGACGATTGCAATGGAGCGATAACACTGGTAGTTCTTGAATTGATATTGTTTGCAAATCCAAAAAAGTAAATGACAAGGCTCAGGCTAAGAGTAGTAAGGCTCATGATGATTAGTTTTATTTGATTAGGGGTAAGCTTGTGGTTATTTGATTCAGCTTGCTCTGGTTGAGGTACGATTGTATCAAACATAGCACGTACTTCCTCAGTACTGAGCTCAGTTGGGACCGATCGTGCTTGAGCAAGAATGTTCTGTAGTTCTGGATTCATAGCATTATCGTTTTGAGATTATTCATGCTTGTGCTGAGATGATTATCTTCCTGTTGAAGTAGCCTTTTCAGCATTGTACGACCGCGACTCACCTTTGTTTTTATGGCACCTTCAGTACTATTCTGAATCTCCGCAATTTCTCGCATGGAAAATCCACTAATTTCGAAAAGTATGATCGCCTCTTTTTGGCTTTTAGGCAATCGATCTAGTGTTTGATAGAGATGTTGGATTTCTAAGATCTTATCTGGAGCTACATCTTTTGACTGTAGTCTGAGAGCTTGTTGTTCGATAAGTTCTGTACTGAATTTAAGCTTTCGCCAAATGCTTATCTTCCTATTTTTAGCGGCACGGATTAAGTAGTGTATGAAAGGTTTTTCTGGACTGATCTTATCAAAGTTTTTATAAGCCGATAACAGTACGTCCTGAACAAGGTCTTCGGTATCCATTTTACCATAGGATAGGGCAGAGCAGTATCTTAGAAAAGCTTCGTGAGCCTCCTCATATGCTTTCCAAAATCGCTGCTGTTTTTCCTCTGCCATCTTTTGAAATTAAGATTTTCAAGAGGATAGTCGCAACAGTTGAGATAAGGTTACAGAGATGGGCTTGATTTTATAGAAATTATCGAAACCGGAGATGGATTTACTTTAAGGGTTCATAAGAAACTCGAGCATTACCAGTAGCTTTTTCATTAGGATCTAAGTATAATTCTTGCCCTGCTTTCAATATTATTTTTTCACTAGTTCCTGGTGTAATAGTTTGTGTAAGTACAATTTCTGTTTTAGACTGGATACGTATATAAAACTCTACATCACCCGTGCTTTCAATGACAGCGTAACAGTCTTTACCATCGTATGGATTGATAGTGCCATCTTGCCCAGGTCCTTTACCCGTCATCAACATACTTTGTGATGGGTCTAGAACAAAATCCGTTTGAGCACTAAGTCCGTAGGATCCTAGTAGTAGAATACTGAATGTAATAAGAGCTTTCATAATCCTTATTTTAAGGCGTAGACCTTTCATAGCTAAATCCGCCCTGCATACCGGATTGCCAAGAGGTAATCTTGAAGCTGATGTAGATTTCATCTTGTTGAAGGTAGAGTACGAGCTCAGTGCCGATGTGATCTTTCGGTTTTTCTAGGGTAGATCGGAAACTTTTGAACTCTAGATTTTCAATATTATCGATTGTACCGATGGCCCAGGAAGTCCCGTTTGGACTGTCATTCTTATCGGCGTTAGTTTCAGTGACGGCATTATAGATTTGACCGCCGTCGTTACCTCTGGTAAGCCAAACATTATCCGTGATGCGATCTTGATTTTCTGCTAGAGTTGGGTCTGCTCCGGCGGCTTTTGAAAATGTAATAGTTGGACCTGTCCATCGCTCACCATTAAGTGAGACTGGATCGGTGGAGTCTTTACTACAAGAGAATAATAAGACTGCTATAAAGAGGAGTGCGATGTATTTCATAACTCTTTAAGCTCATAAGACTACTAATTGTTCACTCAAATAATTAATCCAAACGATAATAGAATCTACTTTAACGGATCGATCAAAAAAAATTGGTTTTTTATTTTAAGAATTAGAAGCTAAGACTTAAACCAAGACCATCTTGTGTAGGACCTAAATAAAGAGTATTCGTTTCTAGATTATTATTATAGCTCAATATGGCCTTTTTCTTAAGATTGCTAGAGGATAATGCAAAGCCTATTGCAACACCCGCAGATCCCAAAACACCAATTAATGGTACGGTTTGACTATCCCCATTATTTCCCCGATTAAGTTGCCAAACTAGAAATCCTACCTCAGCACCAAAAGCTACCCATGCTATGGTCATATGATTTTTAGATTTTTGCCAGTACGTACTAGCTTCAGCATCACTTAGCATTAGAGTTTCTACTTGTTTTTTAGAGATTTGAGTATCGTCCTGATAGTATTTCTCACTCCAGAATCCTGGAAATACGGTTATTTCTTGAGCGGTAACTTTGGTAATAAAGGCAACAAATAAAACTGAAATGACAAATTGAGAAATTTTCATAGTTGATTTTTATGTATTCTTAATGTGTATTAGTTGCTATACTTTAAGTGAATCGTTTTTGTTCGATTCAACACTTTATAATCGTCCACATTAACTCATGAATAATAAAAACTATAGCTATTCAATGCTACAATTCTGAAAATATTAATAGGGATAAACATACCAACCTTTTAAAACGATAGAATAGCAATCATCAGAATAATACTGGAAGTATAGTCACTTCCTAATATATATTCACCCATATGGGTGGAGTATTAGACCTGGTCATGATTTAATTTTGACGAAAAATAAAGCCAGGTCTCGTTTTTCTATATCCCTAGTAATTTTATTCATTGTTTTATCGATCTCCTCTGTACTAGCGCAGGATAGATACTGGGTAGGTGGTACAGGGAGTTGGAATGATACAGCGCATTGGTCTACCACAAGTGGTGGTCCTAGTGGAGCATCTGTTCCGACTTCTGCAAATACGGTAATTTTTGATGCAGCAAGCTTTTCTGCACTAGGAACGGTAAATATGTCTACAGGCACATGTGAGACTGCGGGAATTGACTTTTCCACACTGGACGAAGAAATAAATATTATACCCAGTTCAATTGTAAATATTGATGTAGCTGGAGACTATATAGGAAATGACATGGTTGATTTTTTCAACGTTTTTATATGAATCTTTTTTTCGTTGGAACAGGTTCACGATCCTTGAATTCTAACGATCAGCGACTTCCAAGGGTACATATCATAGACGCAAATCTTGTTGTAAATCTATCATCCGATCTATTGTGCTATGATCTACTTATGACTGGCGGAGAATTCAATCTATCAGGATACCATTTAACCGCCGAAAATCATATTGAATTCTTAGGCCCAGACCCTGTTCTCTTCAATGCAACGAATACAATGATTCAATGCCGAACTTGGGATGCGAAATTTGTAGATGCTGCCACATTACTTACCCTTCAGCTCACCAATACCGAAATCACTTCTTCCGAATTTTATCCTGGAGCAGACTTTGAATACCCTGCGGTCATTTTGGATGGTGACTTAGGAAATGTAAGTATAAAAACTGGTGGAGCAAATGATGATAATTTTGATTCGGATATCGCCAACTTATCCCTGATAAATGCCACAGAATTCAACCTCTTTCGAAATCTCAAAGTGAGCAATCAATTAAATATAGATGCGGGCTCAACGTTTATTCTTGGAACGAATGATCACCTGCTCCTTGAAAATGACTTAACCATCATTAATGGTTGTACAGCAGTCACGACCGAGAGCTACTTTAGCACTTCAACGGCCACTATTGAAACCAACCATGCCCTGACTGTTGATCGGATTAATTTTAGAAGAACGACTCATACCGGGTCGGGAAGTCTCACCACCGTCAATGGGATCGATTTCGGAGGTAATACAGGTATCATCTTCGATAACCTTGCCATCAGCGATTTATATTGGATTGGGGGATCAGGCGATTTCAATGACATTAATCATTTCTCTACTTCTTCGGGCGGACCCGCTAATATTTCTTGTCTACCGGATGCTTTTACCAATGTGATTTTCGACAACCAATCTGGTTTAAGCAATACATCCGTAATTGAGTTTCCTGGCGGAGTATACTATATTCATGACTTTCATATAGATCCCAGTGTGAACGAAACTGTCCAATTCAATTTACTTGGAGCTACATCGATTGATGCCGTAGATATCTTTGTAAATGGTAATATTAGTCTGACCAGCAGTGTAACAATGACATACGATAATTCACCAACAAATACGTGGCATTTGATAAGTAACGAACCACATGTATTGGATACCAAAGGTGTGGATATGAATCAGATTAGGAATGAAGAATTTGAGACGTTCATTGAGCTAGCTTCTGACTTACTGGTCAGCTATCGTATAGAATTTGAAATTGGTGATTTAACAACAAATGGATACAATCTTACCACGGATGTTTTTGACATCGGTGGCAATTGTAGCGGATCAAACTGTCCAACTAAAAATTATGATTTTGATGGATCATTGATCCTGTGCAATTTGTTTGAAGCTTCATTTAATTATGGATCGCTACTCATTTCTGGAGACTATAAAATAAAATGTGCTTAAGCCTATCTAGGGGGAACAGATGTCGATACCGTCGAAATATATAATTATCCAATTGAACCATATGATAGAGAACTGAGACAGGTTGGCGGTTCTGTCCAGCATCTTGTCTTGGATACCGAGAGTAAATTCACACTTGATCAGGGTGGAACAATACATGGCGATTTTACCATAAAGAATACTAGTGAAATTGTGCTACAAGGGTTTAATGGGTCAGCTACCTTGACCATTGGCGGTGATATCATAAATGAGCGAGATCATTCCTGCGGTGGTTTATCCCGATGGTCTTATGATGGATCTTCTGATTTCTTTTTAGAAAAACAAGCGGGACATTAAATATAGAAAATGCCATCATCGAAGGCATCAAAACAAGTGCTGGAGCTACATTCAATGCCCTAAATAGTATCGTTTTACTTACTGAAAGCTTTTGGACGGTGACAGCTCCTTCTGCAGGTCAGAATTATTTCTGGGTAGGTGGTGACGGATCTTGGCATGAATCTACTAATTGGTCATTGAGCTCTGGTGGTGCTCCGCTTAGCACCTCTTGCCTACCTTCCTTAAATGATAATGTAATGTTCGATAATAATAGCTTTACGTCGGATAATCAAAAGGTAGAAATAGAAAATGATAAAATAGCTTACGCTAAAACCCTATTTTGGAATGCAGATCAACATTCTAATATTGGTATAAATTTCCCTACAACAGTTCAATTGAACCCAAGCATGTATATCTTTGGTGACATCGTGCTTGAACCTAATATGATCATAAATGCTCACGAATCTGTAGAAATCAATATTATCAGTCCTGATATGGAATTGGATACAAAAAATGTATTCATGCCTACCATTTCAACCAAGAATTCTAATCCTGTAATTAGTCTTCTTTCTGTTTTGAACTGCGAACGCTTTCGTTTCAAAATAGGACAATTATTTACAAATAATTATGATATCATCACGATTCAATTTTGCGTTGAACCATTCACTGCAGATGCTCTCCTATTAGATTTTGGAACAAGTACTGTTACTGTAGATGGTCCATTTGATCTGGACCCTTGAGTAACTGATCAATTGAGTTATGATGGTGATGAAGCCACTATTATTTGTAAGTAATTTCTTGCAGATGACGGTACATTTTATGAAATTCAAATGACTAATATAGTTACTGCCCAAGGTCCAAGAAGAGAAATAGATGTTGAACGTTTCATTCTAAAAGGAACTGAAGTTAGGATTGGTTTCTTTGGATCTCCTGTCGGTAAAACAACCATTGAACAGCTGATTTTTGATAGTCCTTTAGCTAAGCTTGCTATCAGAGATACTGATGGTATTTACATTAATGAATCCATCACATCACTGAGTGCTGGTGCTGAGATGATTGCTTCTACCCAATCTACTGCACAGCTTTTTGCTGGTAAAAATATATGTGTCGAAGGACCTTTGGAGTTCAATGACATTCACGTAGAGATGGGTACTCTAAATGCGCCAGACGGAATCGATGATGGAAATAATCAGAATATTGACTTTACACAATATACTGATGCGGGAAAATTATATTGGATTGGTGGTACAGGAGTATGGGATGATCAAGAAAATTGGTCATTTAGTAGTGGGGCATGTCCAGCGGGTACTGGAGCAATATCGACGTGTGATACTTTAATTTTTGATAATAAAAGCTTTCAGATCGATGATAATCAGATCACCTTTCCGGGAAATCGAACAGCTCATACCATGCTATTTAAAAACTCGAATGTACAAGCCAATGTCTATCTGCCATTTCGCTTAAGACTAGATAATATTTATGTTGATGGTGGTCAGCTCTTTGTAAAAGATCGCAGTGCAGCACAGAATCGGGCCCTTCAAGTATTTGAAGAAATACACGTGATTAATAATGGAATGTTCACTATAGACACTTCAACCGTACAAGTGGCTCGCAGGTCCAATACCGTAGAAAAATCAGCATTGTACGTAGACGCCACTAGTAGTTTAATAGCAGAGTCATCTTCTATATTAGTTAGCGGACATGGATCGGCAGTAACCGATCCTACCGTTTTGTTTGAGGCAGGTGCCACCATTGATATTGATACGGATAATAGCCTGTTTAAGACTTTTGCTCCATTGTCAGGTCAGTCCCAAAATACCATGACTTTTGATATGCAGAGTGCATCCTGGGAAAACTTTGAACTAGATAACTCCGCTGGATCGAATCAAGACGTTATTTTTTCGTCTGATTTCAATACTAAAGCAGCTACGCTCAGATATGGGAATTATAACTATAAATACCGGAGTGAATATGATTGTAGAAGACTGTTTTGTTGGTGAATGGAATATATTTGTACTATCACTACAATGAGGTTTCTATTGAAGAAAGAAGTAATATCTCTAAAAACGATAAATCGGATTATCCTAGTTTTCCTTCTGATTGGGTTTGTACATTTTTCATGTTCAACTTCCACTAAGATCAACAAGTCTGGCATTCCAAAATATTTGATTGGTGAGTTTGAAGATGATTATGGGATACAATATCAAATTGATGAAAAAGTGTTCTGGTTACTCCCAAATGATAAATTTCACATATTGAGTGTAGATAGAGAGAATCAATTTTTAATACTTCAAAACGACTCATTGAATACTTATGCTCCATCTCTATATACCAGAATAGATTATCAAAAGTTAAAGAATATGCCTCCATACGAGTGGGCATTCTGCTTTAGCAGTTATGAAGAAATGACTGCTGAAGAAGCTAGAGATAAAAGCAATACCGATAAAGCTAATTTAATGAAAGGATGCGGTGGTTATCCTTTTTCTAGGATGAAGAGGAGGTAGATATCATGCTAACATATAGCCTATCTTATCAGACGCCGAAATCACAATTTTCGCTCCACTAAACTCATGGTAAAAGGAAAACGATAGCTGCCATAATCCGATTGGAGTCGTAGCATGGCATCACCTGTATATAATCCACTTTCAAATAATAGATCTACACTTTTAGTGGTGCCAGCTGCTATGGTATCTTGATCTAGTACCCAATCATAGACATACGCCATTTGATCTTCTAGACTACCTTCCAGCGCTTTGAAACGATCTCGGGTGTTGAGTATATCTACCGTAGATCCACCTGCAAGTATAGCTACATCCGTACCAGTGGTTGCAACCGTAGCGATATCTAGTGCAGCGAATAAGATCCCGTTTCGGGTGGCTCTTTTTTTATCACGATTGACTTGCTCCTGAGCATTTTCAAGATCATTAATTACACGATACTTATCAAGTGGTTTTAGATTGAGATATTCACCAGTATTCAGGTCAACTTCCATATTGATGTCCTTTCTAGAAAGAATGATGTCTTGATCGCTATGATTGTCGATGTCGAGTTCGAAGGTTAAGTAGTTGAGTGCATCACCAGCGAAACGTATATTAATATCCACGTCCTTTGTGGCATCAATTTCTGGGCGACGAGAAAAAGCATCTTGAACCCAAATCTTAGGAGCACAAGAGCTAAGGAAAAGGAAAAGTATGGGGAGGTAAAGTAGATTTGCTTTCATTGGATTGATCTTTTATTTGTCTTACAATAATTGAAAATTAGGGCATTAGTCACACATTTTCAGAAGATTAACCAAAGTCTAATATGCCTGTTAAGATGTCTTTAAGGAAAGATTATTTTTTACTGTCATTTTAACAAATCTTTAGGAAGCTCATGACTTTATGGCTATAGACTTATTTAGCGATTAGTCATTGAAAGCATAACAAAAGATTGATCGATTATCCAGCAATATATCTTCAATGATTTTGAGGTTGTAATGAGCTCTACCGTGATCCGGGTTTATTTTTAGCCAAGCGTATTTAGGTTTACTAGATATCTCATATGTGTATTCCAAATCCACTTCCTTCCATGCTATAGTAATGATATCGTTAGCATAAAACCATGGTCTCTTGTGTTCTAAGTGCAGTGAATTTTCCTGCTCTCTCAACACCTCTAACTTGATCAAATCATATTCTGAAATCGCATTTATTAGCGCTTTTGGAGTTTTTTGAGTCTGTATTACTTTTTGTTGCGTTGTATTTAATTGAGAAGCTTCATTGAGATCAACTCCAATTTGAGCAAGTGTCCTTCTCGTGTCTCTTATTCTTGGAATCTCAACAAAGGGTATAAGCACAAGCCAAATCAAAATGTTCTTAAAAACCCTAAATTCATCGTAAAGAAGTAAATCTAAAAGACTCATGATCACTAGAAAGATCACAAAACGTATCAATATTTCCGGAAATAATAACTTCAGGTCTTTCATAACAATGTCTTTCCTGTAAGTTACTATTTCATCTTTGATCTATCGACTAATCATTATCTTTTTTCTTCTTTTTGAACGGATTCCAACCTTCCAGTTTATCTTTTATATCCTCTGTATTGACTTTATCCCCGATCTGATCTTTGACATTGTCTAAGACTTTATTGCCGAGACTATCAGGGAGTATTTCTTTGAGGGTTGAGTCCACCTTATCACCGACTTGATCTTTGATTTCGTCTTTGACTTGGTTGACGACTTCAGTAGCTTTCTCTTTTGCTTGAGCTTTTAGGGTGTCTACTTTTTCAGTGACTACGTTGGTGATGCTATCCTTTGCAACAGTGATTGTACTATCTATTTTGTCTTGTGCTTTTTGCTTGGCTTCCTCTATGTTATTGGAAATTTCTTCTTTTACAGCATCCTTCGCAGACTTACCTCCACTAGATAGAGGCTTTAATTTTACTGATGGTTGTGTGATATTACCACCTAGGTTGATTTGCATCTTAATATAGTCGCCTTGAGAGATATTAAGTCCCAGCTTGTCGGCTTCGTTTTCTAACAAACTCAGACCAGTATTCGCAGCATTTGTAATGGCGTTAGCTTTGAGCATTTCTCTAGGTATGTCGGCTATGATTTGGTAGTCCATCTCCTGAGTGAGGCTATGATTACCGCTGACTTTCATGTCGATATCTTGATAGTTGTAGTCAAACTCTTTAATGAAAAACTTACCATCTTTGATATCAAACCAATTTTTCGTGTTACTGAGGTCTATCCCTTTCAGTTTTTCGATTCCCAGTTTGTCGCTTATCTTATTGAGTGGTTCTAAGCCATTTACTGCACCATTGAGTGTTTCTATAAAACCTGAGGCATTCAGACTCTCAAGCTTAGGAAATAATTTGTCGTCTAGTGATCCACTCATGACTAGGGTAGAATTGAAAAACCCATTTATGTACTTCATAATTGGTGCAAGCTGCTCTACTGTCAACAGCTTTTCTACAGTTTCATTAAACTTGATTTCAGAGAGATTGTACTTAAAAGAGAAGTTTGGGTCCTCTGGATCAGAGGTGCTGTATAGACCATCAAATTTCATTTTCCCTCCAAGTGCTCGAGTGCTCACATCTTGCATCACGATATTTCCATCAGCAATACGCATCATACCACGTAGATCGAACATATCGATATTAGTGTAGTTGAGTTCATCGATATCAGTATTGATATTGATTTTCACTTTTTTGGGAATGATCGGTGTGATATACTCTTCTTCACTAGTGGATGAGTCAGTATCCTCGACAAGATACGGGTTGAGATTTAAGCGTTTACTAGATACAGTTATATCACCCCTAAGCGTATCATTTTTCATCAAGTAATTATATGCATTCTGGATGTTTCCATTCATCTGTATATTGCTCTCATCTAGTTTCGCAGAAAAATTGTTGATGGCGATATTGTTGGCGTTTAAGGTGCCACTACTACTCAGGTTTTTTACTGCAACATCTTCATATTGTATATGCTGAAAATCAGCGTTGTAGTTGATCTTAGCATCTGTGATAAAGGCTTCATTTAGGCTATCTATAGCTATTGTTTCTGAGGGTACTTCTGATTCTTCTGTTGTAGTGCTTGACGACCATTCATCGACTAGCAAGTAATCCGATTGTACTTTTACATTAGCCTCCATCATTTGGTCATTAATGAAATAGGCTAAAGGATTTTTCACATCACCATCGATAGTCATATCACTCTTTCCAAGCTTCACTTTTGAGGTTTTGAGTGTCATTCTTGCAGGACTTGCGCTAGCAGAAATAGATGATGCTGATACTGCAGGTTGTCCTTCATTTTCGATAACGAAATCCTTAAGATCGGCTTTTCCATCAAAGGCGATAGCGCCGAAGTTGCTAGCATCGATATCCTGTTGAGTGGCTTTAAGTGACAGATTTGCATCAAATAGCCCCTCTAGCTTATTGATTCCTTCGAGAGGTAACCCTCTCTGTAGGCTTGCCAGATTAATGTTACTTGTAAAGACTCCATCGTAAGTTGGGTTAGATTGATTTCCTTTCGCGGAGAGTTTACCGGCTAGGCTATTGCTGCCAAGTAGAGCTTTAAGCTTTGGGATATTCAATTCAAAATTTTGCGCTTTATTATCAAAAGTTTCAAAACTAAGGTCCACGTTTACATCTTTCAAGGCGTCAGGTAGATCAGGGTATTTTAGATATCCATTGACGATATTTATGGTTGATTTTATCAGTGGAAGTTTTCCCGATATAGCACCGTAAGTACCATCGATATTGAGATTGATATCAGCAGTTCCTGAAGTCTCTACACCTTTCAGATCGCCAATGATTGCTGCAGGTAAGATCGAAATAAAGTCTTTAAATTCGTTTTTAGGAGCAGTTATATTGGCTTTTGTGATGATATCATCTCCAGCAAGTTGCACCATTCCAGATCCTTCTAGATCGAGAGAATTGAGAGATATACGATTGTCTTTTAAGGTATATTTAGATTCGGTAATGTTTATATTTATATCGGCATCGGCTGTGAGCGGAACCCTAGATAGATAGGTCATCCCTTCGTATCGGACGGTCATGGCATCTGCCTTGGTTTGAGTCCTTAAATCAAAGATATCCTGAGTAAAATCACCATTACCCTCGTGATCTATATTCGTAAGATCAAGAAGCATCTGCAGCTGGTCGTCTCTATAGGTGATATGTCCATTGTTGACACTATAGGACTGTAGAGCAAGCTTATAATATAAATCTTCTGTAGGTTCTTCAGTAGTTACGGATTTCGTGATATCATAGTTAGCGATACCATTTTCTTTGACCCATACATTGATAAAAGGATTATCTAAGCGGATAGACTTTAGATCATAAGGATCATCATTGAAAACTGAGAAAAGATTGATGCTCAATCCAGCATTATCCGCTGAGAAAAGAAGTACATTTTCAAAATCACCGATACCCAATACGCTGATATCTTCTACTCCGATATTGAGATAAGGGAATTCTTTAAAAAGGCTTAGACTTACGTCAGAAAATTCTACTTCGGCATTGACATTGTCGTTGATGGCAAGTTTGATTTCTTCTTTGATTCTATCTTGAAAGAGGTAAGGTAGCAAGAACATCAAAAGTAGCAGAAGCAATAAGGTATAACCGAAAAACTTAAATATCTTTTTTAAAACCTTCATATACGTAATTCTATGCTTTGGTAAACCGAATTTAATGTTTAGACTCTTTTTTTATCGAAAGTGTTCTTTTCTTGATCGATTAAAGAATAAATTCATGTCAGGTAACTTTTTTATCTGATCCTATGGTCTATAGAACATATCAAATATGACGATTATCGCAAGTAGGATCACATAGGGTTTACACGTATTAGTAAAATTTTAAGATCATAAAAAAGACAGTACTCAAGGTCGAAAATCTATCAGTCCACTTTGGCAATGGAAATGATGTTGTAAAAGCAGTTAATAAAATTGACTTTGAGCTTAAAGAATCTTCAGTGCTGGGTATAGTCGGGGAGTCGGGGTCTGGAAAGTCTGTCACAGCTTTATCTATCATGAAGTTGCTTGAAAGTCCACCAGCGCATTACCCCAATGGTAAAATATCATTTACTAGCAATGGGGAGACTAGGGATTTACTCGGTATGTCAGAGCAAGAAATCAGAGCAATCAGAGGTAAGGATATATCCATGATCTTTCAAAATCCATCGACTTCGCTCAATCCATCTCATCGATGTGGTCAGCAGGTTCAAGAAGCCCTGATGCTTCATACCACGATGACAAAGGAAGAGGCTAGACTCGAGGTCATTTCTTTGTTTGAGCAAGTAGATCTGCCCGACCCAGATCGCATCTTTGACTCTTATCCACACATGTTATCTGGAGGGCAGATACAACGTGTCATGATTTCGATGGCTATCTCTTGTAAGCCTAAAATAATTATTGCTGATGAACCTACAACAGCACTTGATGTTACCGTCCAAAAGACCATTATTGAGTTGCTTAAAAATCTCCAATCTACATATGGATGTGCTATTATTTTTATATCTCATGATCTCGGAGTGATCAATGAGATAGCGGATGAAGTACTTGTAATGTACAAAGGAAGAGTGGTAGAAAAAGGCAGTACTCGGGATCTATTCCTAAATGCAAAAGATCCATATACCAAAGGATTAATCGCCTGCCGACCGCCATTGGATCGAAACACAGCTAGATTAGCTACGGTATCCAATTTTTTAGAATCAGAATCGTTCGATATCGTCAAGTTCAACGAGGAGCATGCAATATCAATATTTGATACTCAAAATCGTAACTCGTCCTTAGTGGCTAGAGCTAATATTTTAGAAGTAAAAAATCTGAAGAAATACTATGTCAAAAGTCGCAACTGGTATGGCAAAGCTAAAAGCTTCACCAAGGCGGTAGATGATGTGAGTTTTCAAGTCAAACAAGGTGAGACTTTAGGTTTAGTAGGGGAGAGTGGCTCGGGTAAATCTACCTTGGGTATGAGTATTGTCAGGATGTTAGATAATATAAGTGGGCAAGTGATTTTTGAAGGAAAAGATCTTTTGACACTAGATAATAGATCTATGCGTCTAGCTCGTAAAGATATACAGGTGATCTTTCAAGATCCATATAGTGCTCTCAATCCTCGTATGAAAATCGGAGTGGCTATCCAAGAACCAATGGACGTACATAACATTTATCAAAAATCAGAACGAAAACAGAAGACATTAGAGTTGCTTGAGCTCGTAGGGTTGAGCCCTGAACATTATGAGCGATACCCTCATCAGTTTTCTGGAGGTCAGCGTCAGAGAATAAGCATAGCTCGTACGCTTGCTGTGCAACCCAAATTTATCATCTGTGATGAATCGGTCTCAGCATTGGATGTATCGGTGCAGGCACAGATCTTGAATCTTCTAAAAGATCTCCAAAAGCAGTTTGGTCTGACCTATCTGTTTATCTCGCATGATCTTAGCGTCATTAGATTTATATCTGATCGTATCATGGTGATGAAGGAGGGAAAGGCAGTTGAGATAGGATATAAGGATGAGATCTTAGATAGCCCAAGGACTGCCTATACGCAGAATTTATTAGCTAGTGTACCAGTATTGAAGTTCTAATTTGGCATTTTGAAATTCGATTTTGTAGAAGTCTGATGTGCTGATAACCTCTCAAAATCGTTCCATTCTTAAGAAAATTTTAATTTTTTTAACCCTAGTGTAACTTATCGGATGCAACCCTCGTTATATTTTTGTGTCACTTACTTATGTAAGTAAACTCTATACCAATCAAACTACTGCAATGAGATCAAAAACAATTGAAAAAATCCTCTTATGCTGTTTTATCATGCTCAGTATGAGTAGTGCAGCATACCTTTACAGTATGTCTCTCCATACAGAAGACATTTCAGCACTCAATAGTATTATTCAGGATAGTGATCGCATCGTAAAGTCGCTGCCGGATACCAAAATCATTGACTTTATCATCAATAAGGCAGAAGATATCATCAA
This sequence comes from Saprospiraceae bacterium, assembly GCA_020629715.1. Classification (GTDB taxonomy): domain Bacteria; phylum Bacteroidota; class Bacteroidia; order Chitinophagales; family Saprospiraceae; genus JAHDGW01. The sequence continues at coordinate 173,878 of JAHDCU010000001.1, read as the reverse complement.
TGCAAGCTATCAGGCCAATTGTATCCATTAAGAAAATCTGATACTAGCATTCTTTTCTTACCCGCTAATTGAACATCCTGTAAGTTTATGTGGCCATCTGCACATATTATTTGAATGTACGTTTTTCGATCGGAGTAAATTTGACCAGGATTTTCTTGAGGACCTTGGAAACTGTAGTTACAAGCATAGACTTTTAGTTTCTTTCCGTGTAATTCTGTCCATGCTGAAGGGAAAGGGTTCATTCCTCGTATAAAATCATACACTGTTTTGCAACTTTGATCAAAGTTGATTTTGCTGTTTTCTTGATTAAGTTTAGGTGCTGGACACTTCAGGCTATCGTCTTGAGGATGTAGTTCTATACGATCTTGAGCTATGAGTTCAACCGTTTCCAATATAGTCTGAGCACCAATATGCATCATACGATCATGGACTGTACCCGTTGTATCGTCGCTGTAGATTGGCATCCTTTTTTGAAGAGCAAGATCACCAGTATCTATGGCATGCTTGAGTTTGAAGCTAGTCACTCCCGTCTGTTTATCTCCATTGATGACCGCCCAATGTATAGGAGCCGCACCACGATATTTTGGTAACAATGATCCATGTAGATTATATGTGCCTGATTTTGGCATATTCCATACCACTTCTGGCAGCATCCGGAATGCGACGATAATCTGTAAATCTGCCTCGTATGACCTAAGTCTTTCTACAAATTCGGGATTTTTGAGATTGGGTGGTTGTAGGATATCGATATTCTGAGATTGTGCATATTTCTTGACTGCTGATTCAATCAATCGCTTACCACCTCGTCCACCATACTTATCAGTAGCAGTGACTACCGCTACGACATCATATTCATTTTCTACTAATATTTTTAAACTTGCTACGGCAAAGTCTGGAGTCCCCATAAATATTATCCTCATAAGTATTGATTTGATAAGTCAGACAGTAGAGCCCTTGATGATAGAGCTGAGAAATTAATTTTTCAATTGCTACGATACAAAGATTATTAACTAAATGTAACTTAGGTATATTATTTGGGTCTAAATTTTAGGAAAATCAAGATTATGAAAACATTTCGGTTAGGTTGGATACTTCTGTTTTGTATATGTAATGTATTCCTTTTTGGACAATCTATGACGATAGAGGGATATGCTTATGAAACTGGAAATCGAGGATATCTCAATGAAGTATCAGTAAGTCTTTTAGATCAATACGGAGCAATAATCATTTCGGATAGAACTAATTCTGATGGTTTCTTTTCGTTTTCTGTGCAGGCAGGAGTCACTGGATTGAAAGTATTAGCTGAGAAAGATTTGTTTTTTCCATTAGAAAAGGAGGTTGAGATAAAAGCAGGAACTGAAAAGGCTTTTGTGAAATTAGAAATGAAAAGGGCACCCGGCTATATTTTTGATATTACGCTGGCAGAACGCAGACTTGAAGGAGCTGCAACAACGGATGGTCTCAAAGGAGCCCTGATCGAAGTATATAACAATACGACCAGAAAAGAAATCATGGTTTTAAAAGATTACAAAGAACCAGATTTTAAACTCAATATGCTCAAGGGTAATCACTATACCATTCTGATTAGAAAAGAGGGTTTCCTAGCAAAAAGAATGGAGGCATATGTTGATGTTGAAGGATGTATCTTATGTTTTGAAGGCTTAGGGGATGTAGAACCAGGGGTATCAGATAATCTGACAGAAGGTAATGTGACGGGTACCTTGCTAGCCAATGTAGAATTAGAACCACTATTTATAGGTCAAAAAATAGAGTTTGAAAATATCTACTATGAGCTCGGTAAATGGAATATCACTGAGGAGGGTAAAGAGCGGCTAATCAGAATAGGTACTTTCATGAAGGATAACCCGAGACTCAATATCGAACTCGGATCTCATACTGATAGTCGTGGAGGTGATGCTTTTAACAAAAATCTATCTCAGAAAAGAGCAAATTCAGCGGTAAGCTATCTACGCAGAACATATGACATTCCAGCTAATAGAATCACTAGCAAAGGATATGGAGAGTCACAACTTATAAACAAATGCCAAGATGGGGTAAAATGTGATGAGGAAGAGCATGCCCAAAATAGAAGAACAGAGCTTAAAATTCTTGGATTAGATCAAAAAGAAGAAGTATTCAAATCACTGGCCAGTATGAAGCGAGACGAGAATATGGATGAAATCCTTGAAGAATTAGAAGAAGAAACCGTACAAGTAAGCGCTGGCGATGAAATGCCAGAAGATTTACGTAGATATATTGAATCGCAAAAGCAAAAATCATCAGACCAAAACGGAAACATAAAGGAATCAGTAAAAGTTGAACATTCTCAGAATGTAGAGATTGTGGAAACCGTGATCGAAACTATCAAGGAAGTCAATGATGTACAGATTGAAGAAATAAATCCTTTAATGGAAACAGAATTGATCCAAAGTGAAGCTGCCCTAGAAGCGGAAGTGGAAAAGATGATGAAAGCAGAATCTACATCAAAAATAGTCGATTCGACAGTGGAGGAGCGAGTCAATAGCATTGAAGAAAAGGTGGATTCGCAGGTAGAAAAAGCAAAGGCTTATGATGCCAATCCACAGTTTCATAATGATCCAATCAAAACTCCAGCAGGTACAGATCAGAATCTAAACGATACAAGTATCGAAAAAGAGGTATTTGTAAAAGTTATCAGAGAGGAGGATACATCTGCAAATACTGTCATTCATTATCCTGGATATACTGGTCATAAAATAGTAATTCACTACACCAATCGCAGTTTGCCTGAAACACATGAATATTACCGCAAGCATGTAAAACTTAAAGAAGTTAAGATCAACGATTTTTACTATTACTTGATTGGAGATTTTCAAACAAAAGAAGAAGCTACACTTTTTATGAAATCATATGTTCATCGTGAATATCCAAATGCGTATGTCATGCATTTTCAAGACGGAGTCAAGCAATAATACTAAGGTTGGATAAGATTGTCTGTATTGATCTTTTTAGCACCCGAATTCAATGAAATTGAAAGTGTCAGTTGTGGGTAGTTAGATAGTGATGGAGCAAATTGCTTATACTCTGGCATTTCCCATTTTAAACTGAGATCATCACTATCGTCAAATTCCATCAGGTGAGCCTGCACATAAGCCCAGAGAACTGTAAAGAGGTGAGCCCCAGCGAAATATAAGATGGATTGTTCTTTGTTTTGTCGAGCTACATCTCGTGCAGCGATGATGACATCCGTATCTATACCTACAAGATCAGTGGGGCAACTCTCAAGTCTACAAAAATAAATATCATCGAGGTTATTGAATTGACGTTGATTATAAATAAGTATAGACAAGAAAGTGGCATCTATACCTGCAGCTATGATACCTGTCAAGTACTTACGATTATAAAACTGACCACCACCAGGTATGGCTAGTCCCCAAAGCGCAGCTTTGCCAGGTTTCCCTCTAAATAATTTTTTAAATGGCCCTTCGGATTTCTTGTAAACGATATTAGTTGAATCTACAGCTGTACTGTCAGAAACAATATCTTGTGCAGATATACACGTAATACTCAGCAGTATTAAAAAAATGATATGACTAATAACTTTCACAAATGATAAAACGCTAGGCATAGCCTCGCTGTTACGCTAGGCATCAAAAGATTCAAAAAGATCATTGAGTTCATTATCATTATTAAATCCAAAAATGAACTGTCCTCGTCCTTTGTCGTCTCTTTTGATCTTCACCTTTGCACCATACTTATGACTTAAGGTATCACTCATTTTTTGGAGTTCTGCTGCGAAGGCTTTACTTTCTGTTGACTCAGTTTTAGCTTTTGGAGCATGTAGACCTTTGATGAGTTTTTCTAATGCTCTTACGGAGAGCCCTTTATTTACAGTCTCATAAAATACATATAACTGGTCCTCTACATTGCTTACTCCTACGAGAGACCTTGCATGTCCCATCGATACTTTCCCTTCTTTAAGCGCAGCTTGTATCTGTGGTGGTAATTTGAGTAGACGGATATAGTTAGTTATCGTACTCCTATTTTTTCCAACTCTTGCGGCCATGGTCTCATGCGTAAGATCACACTCATCAATGAGTCTCTGATAAGCTATACCTACTTCTATAGCATTTAAGTTAGATCGCTGTATGTTTTCTACCAAAGCCATTTCGATCAGCTCTTGATCATTGGCGATTCTGATATAGGCAGGTACTTCGCTGAGTTCTGCAAGTTTACTGGCACGTAGCCTTCTCTCACCAGAGATGAGCTGATATTTCTGGTCTGACAAGCGTCGGACAGTGATAGGCTGTATAAGGCCATACGTTTTTATGGAAGTAGATAATTCTTCCAGTTCAATAGGGTCAAATTCTACACGAGGTTGAAAAGGATTGACCTCAATCTGATCGATTGGGATCTGACCTATACTCTTACTCAGTTCTTTGACTACCTCACTTCGTTGTTCAGGACTATTTTTTTCTTCTATATTGTTCAGTAAGGCTCTGATTCCTTTGCCCAATTCCTTTCGCTTAGCCATGTGATATTATTTTGAAGTATGTAGTTGATCTTGATTGAGTTTTAAAAACTCTGAAGCAAGATTAAGATAATTAATAGATCCTTTGCTCTTAGCATCATAAAGGATCACAGGTTGACCCATACTCGGAGCTTCTCCTATTTTAGAATTTCGATGAATGATGGTATCATATACCGTATCTGTAACATTTGCTTTTACCTCATCCACGACTAGGTTAGCCATGCGTAGTCGCTTGTCATACATACTGAGCACGATGCCTTCTATCTCTAAATCTGGATTTAGCGTTGCCTTTACGGTGGCTATGGTATCTTTCAATTTAGACAATCCTTCAAGTGAAAATATCTCGCATTGTACGGGGATAATCACCGAGTCCGCAGCAGTAAGTGCATTGACAGTTATCAAACCTAGAGAAGGGAGACAATCGATAAAAATATAATCGTAGTCATCTCTGATGGTCTTCAAAGCATCTCTCATATAATATTCTCTGCGATCTCGATTGACCAGCTCCACTTCCGCACCTACAAGATCAATAGAAGAGGGTATTACATAAAGATTCGGAGTGGGTGTCTCTAATACGGCATCTTTGGCATCCACATTATTGATCAAGATCTCATACGTGTCATAATCAAAATCTACTTGTCCCAAGCCTGTGCCACTAGTTGCATTGGCCTGTGGATCACTGTCTATAAGTAGTACCTTCTTTCCTAATATTGCCAAAGCTGCGGCAAGATTTACGGCAGTGGTGGTTTTTCCGACACCACCTTTTTGGTTCGCTATTGCTATTACTTTCGACATCTATTTATATCTCTATTTCTTCTCCAACTTCTAAAATAATGAGCTCTTTCCCCTTTGCGGCGAAAGCTTCTTTAGCGGCTTGATGATCGATCTCGATGTACCCAAATGTATCAAAATGACAAGCTACAATCTTATCACAATTGATAAATTCCGCTGCTATCACAGCATCTGATATGCCCATAGTAAAATTATCTCCAACAGGGAGTATGGCAAAGTCTAATTTGGGTGAGGTCATTGGGATCAATTTCATATCCCAAGTCAAGGCCGTGTCTCCTGCAAAATAAAAACAAGCCTCATCGTTATTGATTACGAATCCTCCTGGATTTCCGCCATATGTGCCATCTGGCAATACGCTACTATGTATAGCGTTGACATATTTCACATTTCCGAAATCAAATTTCCATTGTCCACCATGATTGAGAGGATGTCCCTTGATATCTTTTGCACCATACCAAGTCACGATTTCATAGTTGCTGATGATCGTTGCTTCATTGTTTTTGGCAATGGCCTCTGCATCCAAAACATGATCTTGATGGCCATGTGATAAAAGTATATAGTCAGCCTTTAAATCCTCGATATTAATGTCTGTAGCCTTTGGATTAGCGGATATAAAAGGATCAAAGATGAGCTGTTTTCCACCCATTTCCACTGAAAAACTTGACTGACCAAGAAATCGTAACTTCATAGTTTATATTTGAGCGGCGGCAAAGGTACGATATGTTGGTGGCAGATAGGGGATTGTACAAAGACAATTATAGGCTAGATCTTGCATGAGAATTGAGTGGTATATGTAAATTAAGCTTTTTGAAAATCTAAACCTTGTGTTAAGTATAAAACAAATAAATGCACCTTGCATTTGAAGCATTAAGAATATATTTGCGTCATAGCCTATATATCTATGTCAAAACTCATCGACGGCAAGGCACTTGCCGCTACCATAAAAGAAGAAATAGCCCAAGAGGTACAAGAAATGCAATCTCAGGGTCTTAAGACACCGCATCTGGCCGCTGTACTGGTGGGAAATAATCCCGCGAGCGAGGCCTATGTAGGTAATAAAGTCCGAAGCTGTGAAAAAGTAGGTTTCAAATCAACGCTGATCAGAAAAGAAAGCTCTATCACGCAAGGAGAACTCATGGATGTGATCAAGGATTTAAATGAAAATCCAGATATCGATGGCTTTATTGTACAGCTTCCATTGCCAGAGCATATCGATGAACATGCTGTAACCTTAGCGATAGATTATAAGAAAGATGTTGACGGCTTCCATCCTATCAATATTGGACGAATGGCGCAGGGTTTGGATAGCTATCTACCAGCAACACCATTTGGTATCTTACAGATGCTGGAGCGATATAATATAGAAACTTCCGGCAAGCATTGTGTCGTGATTGGACGAAGTAATATAGTCGGAACTCCCATGAGTATTTTAATGTCACGTAGGGCCAAAGTTGGAAATGCTACCGTAACACTTACGCATAGTAGAACAAGAGATCTCGAAGCGGAAGTCAAACGAGCGGATATCATTATCGCAGCAATCGGTATTCCATTTTTTGTGACCTCTAATATGGTCAAAGAAGGAGCAGTGATCATCGATGTTGGGATCAATAGAGTAGAGGACAGCAGCCGCAAACGAGGATATCGATTGGCAGGTGATGTCAACTTTGATGATGTGCTTGATAAAGTCAGTTATATTACTCCAGTACCAGGCGGAGTAGGTCCGATGACGGTCGTTTCTTTACTAAAGAATACACTACGTGCTGCTAAGGGTGAAATCGAATTTTAAAGCACCCACTTCCAATGAATACAAAAAAGAGTTGCCATCTGATGATGGATCAAATAGAAAGATTGATTGATCAGTTGACCGTGGATCAATATGCTCAGAAATTGGATTTATTTAATGGTTCTTCCATTGGGCAGCATGTGAGACATATTCATGATTTCTATGCCACCGTCACACATGCTAGTCAAAAAGATATACTGGATTACTCCAAGAGAGAGCGAAATACTACGATCGAAGAATCTTCCAATTTTGCCCTATCGTGTCTATGCACTTTAAGAGATCAACTAGAAGATTGTGATGAAGACAAAACCATAGATGTGATTGCCGACTTTACTGTCAACGATCATGATCAAGTAATCGTAAAATCAACACTCGGCAGGGAGCTGGTGTATGCTTATGATCATGCGATACACCACCTGGCAATCATTAAAATGGGCATACGACACCATTTTCCTGGATGTAATATTGATGAAGATCTAGGTGTAGCAGCATCGACTTTACGACATCGCGAACAGGCTTAAAACTGCTATCCTATGAAATCCAACTCGGTTTTTTATAAGTATACATTTACCACGATTCAAGGGGATCATACCATTTTGATCGCTTTGCTATCGCAGTACCCTTTTCAATCATTTGAAGAACGAGATGTAGATCTTCTGGCTTATATTGAAGAAAAGGATATACCGAATGATTTTGATCATTTGATAGATGAGCTCCAAAGCTTTGTCACTTTCGAATATTCAAGAGAAGTAGTAGAAAACAAAAATTGGAATGCAGAATGGGAAGCCAATTTCAAACCCATAACTATAGATGATTTTTGTAGAATTAGAGCCGAATTTCACAACACTGATGATGATTTTGACCATGAGATCGTGATCAGCCCTAAAATGGCCTTTGGTACGGGGCATCATGAGACGACTTACATGATGATGAAGGCCATGCAATCTATTGATTTTAGGGGTAAGAAGGTTTTTGATTACGGATGTGGGACGGGTATACTTGCCATCCTAGCTGAAAAACTTGGTGCTAAAGATATTTTGGCCATTGATTACGATATAGAATCAGCGAATAATACCATTGAGAATGCCGAACTTAATCAGTGCAGCAAAATCACTTCAAAACATGCTGAATTATCGAATATTGAAAAGACACAATATCAGGTGATTCTTGCCAATATCAATAGACATGTACTGCTGGAGCATGTCTCGGCTCTATATAGTCACTTATCTGATGATGGAATACTTTTAATAAGTGGTATATTGAATGAAGATCGCCATCTCGTAAGCTCGACATACGAAAAAGCTGGATTTGTTATCCAGCATATTGATCAACGTGGAGACTGGTTGTGTTTGAGGCTGGGAAGATAATCTCTTGATTTTTTAAGTAATTTGATCCGATATGGTATTGATTAGAGTTGCTCTTGCTTTTATTTTAATTTGCTTTATATCAACTGTAAACTATGGTCAAGACATCATTGCCATTGAAAATGATCAGATGATGTTGGTCAAGATAGAATCGGTAGATCAAGAATTCATACATTATAAGAAGTGGAAAAGCGACGATGCTGAAGTCTATAAAAGAGACCTGGTGGGAGTAGTTTACATTAAGTACGAAAATGGAAGAATGATTAAATTTTTGGATGACGTATCCGTGGAGGATATTGTCAATCCTGAGTCTAGATATGAAGGCAGTGATTATTTTTTGGAAAGAGGCTTCGTAGGGAAAAGGTATTATCATAAAGGCCAAAGAATCTCCAAAACTGAGGCAATGACTGCATTAAAACAAGATGCTCAACTTTATAATAAATACCGCAATGGGGAATTACTGAATGTATTAGCGGATATAACTGGAGGAGTGAGTGGTTATTTTCTAGGCTTCGGTACCGTGGAGCGCCTACGCGAAGATGTTGATGTCGTGGGAGATGGTCTATACTGGCTTTCTATTGGAGGTAGTTTACTTTCGATTTTATTGGATAATGCGGCACATAAATCAATGTCAAATGCACTTGAAAGTTTGGGGAGTGACCAATCTAGTTCTTTTAATATCAATATGAAAGTTGCTCCCAATGGTGTAGGATTAACTTTAAATTTTTAGGCTATGCAACTTCGCCCTTTATATCCAGAAGCAAGCGGTAGAGCAAAAATCAAAACCTTAAAATCCCTTGAAAAGCATAGTAAGCATTTCATAGCAACATCGCCATTTCTAACCATGAGTACTTGTGATAGTTGTGGTAATATGGACTGCTCTCCGAGAGGTGGGGCCCCAGGCTTTGTCCACATTCTAGACGATAGGCATATTTTAATTCCAGATGCCAAAGGAAATAACCGTCTCGATAGTCTTCAAAATATTGTCGATACTGGTAGGGTAGGATTGCTTTTTTTGATCCCTGGTGTAGATGAAACATTACGTCTTAATGGCAGCGCTGAAATCACGACGGAAGATAAATATCTCGGTTTATTTTCAAATGAACGAATACCTCCCAAATGCTGTATTTTGGTCACGGTAGAGGAGGTCTTTTTACATTGTGCTAAAGCACTCATGCGATCTAAATTGTGGGATGCTTCGGCTCAAATCAAAAGAAAAGATTTTCCTACGATGGGAAAAATGTTGAATGATCAACTAGGTACCAATAATCCTGAAGAGACACAAGCAGAAATGGTCAAACGATATCAGAAGGATCTTTAATTTTTGCTCATCTGTGATGACCTAGATCTTGGCATAAAAGCCCACGGAATAACTAGGACTAGCGAAAATCAATCGCCCATAGAATGCTCCACCAGCGCTAACGCTTACGCCATACTTATCATTAAAGTTATAGTTCACTTCTGGCTGAAAGCTTATGTGTTCCGTATTATTGGCAAATACACTTGTAAATGCTGGCTCCAGATTTTCTGCACCATTTTGCAAGCTCAAGATGCCAAATACTCTTATGGTGAGAGAAAGTTTACGGTTTAATATGGAAGTGCCGGCCTCTACTCCAAATCTAAATTCGTCTGAGAAGCCTTCAGTACGATTATTATAAGCGGCATAGGCATTACCGTATCCCCAGTCAAACGATTTTCCAAGATCAAATTGTAGCATCTGATTAAACTCTCCATCACCTAGTTGAAGATTTTTTTGTGGTCCTCCTTTTTCCTCTCCTAGCGGCAAACCGAAAGTTATACTTGCACTTCCTGAAAATCCAGCTGTACTAAATAGACCATACTTAAGACTAAGATCAATATCACCTATGCCATTGATGGCGTCACCTGTATCCAGTATTTCTCCTGTAGTTCCGGATACAATATTGTTGTTGAAACTTCTGCTGAAAATAGCTCCATTGGCAATGACCGTAAATCTATCAGTGAGACCATATTCAAAATACAGATTGGTATTGAATAAACCTGTGGTTACATTAGGATCTATAGCTCCCGTATCTGTAAAGTGCTGGTCAGAAATGATCCACCATTCAGATAGTTTTAGATAGCCTTTTCCTTTGGGTTGTGGCCAGCCTCCTCCTGCTTGTAAAGAGAGTGATAATAGGAATACTGCGGATATGATGATAGATATGTGTCTCATGATTTCTGTTTTTGAAGTTTTTATTCAAATGCTCCGTCTCCAACTTTGACATTGAATGGCTTACAATACATCAATACGTGAGAAAATTGTTCGAGACTTATTTCACTGTCGATGTCATAATTATGTGCACCCACAAAGGTCTTTGCAGGTCCTACTTCATAGGCATCATTTACAGAGTTTGGATTGTTGGTAAGGTAAACATATAGTCCTGGCAGAGCGTCTGAGGTTTTGAAGTCTTCTCCAAAATTTAATATGAGTTGATCTCCTTCGGTTTCATTCAAAGAGAATGATCCGATAAGCTGATAACTACTTGTAGTTTCGAGCGATCCAGATCGACTACCCAAAGGATCTGGCTCTACTGTTTCTTCGTCTATCACGATACTTAGGTTATCTTCTATATCGTCCTCAAAATCTTGTGAAATGGTAGTTGCTTTGATAGTGGCATTACCTTTTTTGATGCCATTGATTAGGCCCGTATCATCTATTGTAGCTATTTCAGGATTAGATGATTCCCAAAAAACATCTGCACCACTTACTTGACCGACATTATTGGTATATTGATACATGAGTTGATGTGTATCTCCAACTCCTAACGTGTCAATGCTATCGGTGATAGTGAGCCTTTCAGGTACTCTATCATTGATAATGTCATCTCCTATGCAACTTGCGAAGAATATCGCAGAAAGTACAACTAATATGGAATGCTTAATCATGGTTGATATTTTATACCCCCATACTACAATGCGTTGTATATGGTTGCTTAGGTTAGTATCCATGATTTATATTTGTCGGCACTCCTACCTTTCGGATTTCAAATCTTTTAGTACAGGAAACCAAATAACCATAAAGGTATTTTTGCTCCGCTTCCTATCATTAACCGATCTTGAGCAATGTAGGTATTGGGTAGATTAGCAATCTGTGTATAATCCTTGTTAGGTCCTCCAATTTCTATGGTGATGTGTTGATCGATGAGAAAGTCACCACTTTTAGGTAATGTTATGGTATGCTCGTGTTGTAGTTGACTGGCGATAAATGTTTCTCTCAAGGTGTCTATATTGATTTCCCTTTTTGTAAGGTGCAATATGTTGGTATTATGCAATAGTAGTTTGTCAGGTTTAGCCAAAATAGAGTAGGAGCGTCCATCATTCCAGAGTAATTTGAAAATGCTTGCTTGATCTAGATAGTGTAAGTAGCTATTTAGTGTATTTCTATTAAGGCCGATACTTGTAGAAAGCTTTGAGGAGTTAATGGTTAATGGTACTTGAGTCGTAATTATATAAATTAGTTTTTTGAGTTTTGATACATTGGAGATGTCCACACCTAGTAGACTAGGCATATCCACCTCTAGTATTAGGTTGAGTACATTATTGAGTTTTCGCAGATAACTTTTTTTTCCTTCTAGAAAGTACGGATAAAAACCGTGCTCAAGATAATCCTTGTAAAACTCTAATGGTCTCACTATATCAATTATACTATGTGCAATATCAACATGATTTTCTACTATATCGGTAAGGCTGTAGGCTTCAAGTTGATGTTCTGTGACGATATTGATATACTCTCTGAAAGATAATCCAGGCACTTTGTATACGGCACTCCTTCTGCTAAGATCTGCATTGCCTTTCTGTATTTCCATGATTGAAGATCCCGATATTGCTACTTTGAGTTTTCTGAGTTTATCGTAGATGTTTTTGAGTTCTAAGCTCCAGTTTTCATATTTATGTATTTCATCTACATATAAGTGAGTTCCACCTATGGAGTAGTGATATTGTGCTATATCATATAATCGCATATCGGAGACGAGTAAATCGTCCATGGAGACATACAGGGCTTTACGATCGGTGCCATGAGTTTCTTTGATGTGTTGAAGGATAATACTTGTTTTACCCACACCTCTTGGACCTAATATGAAGCTAAGTCGATCATCCCAATCTATTTCATCAATATAGAATCGACGGAAGCGGGGCTCAAACTGGTTGATAATTGTTTGATGTTCCTCATAGATGGAGTCTATATTTTTTAATTTTTTGTCCATTATGCTTACTGAATTAAGCATAAATGTAATAATATGCAATATTGATTAAGCAACTATGAATTTAATTACTTAATGCAAAAAGCATTAAAATAGACATTATGCTTATTTAGTTAAGCATATTTAAAATCTAATCATCTGTTTATTATTGCTTTTATGACTTGATCCTCCCAACCCTTTGAGTTGATATAATGCAGAAAGCATAGCAAAGCGACCTAGAGATACTACTTCTTCGTTTTCTACATAGTTTAATGTACTGGATCTATTGAGGCCTTGGTTTTGGTTCAAGATATCGAATACTTTTAGTTTAAGTTCTAGTCTCCGACCCAGTAAAAAATGGGAAACACTAGCCGTCCAAATTGGAATATTGAGAGCTTCTCCAAAATCTTGTTCGTCAAAGACCTGGATATCAAAGACACTTTCGATTGACCAATTTTTAAAAGTATTAACGGCTAATCGGCTATTGTAGCTTTGATTGAAAAAGGACTGCGAACTTTGAGCGCTTTCAGAAAATGTATTGAGATTGTATGTCCAATTAGTACCTACACTGATATCAAAATAATCTTTATCTCTATTTTCTAAAGTCCATCCGAGATTTGCACGGTATCGATTGACATCATTTTCGATAGCATTGATAAAGACAATACTATTATCATAGCTTGAGGAGGTCGTGAGACGATATTTTATTCCCAGCTTTCTGATCGGCGAACCATAACTTACACGAGCGCTGATGCTAAAGTCATCCTTAACGTTGACTGGAGTAGTGATTTGTCTAAAGCTTTCATCAAAGGAAGTTTGATTAGTAATTGTATTGCGGCTGTAAGTCATGTTGACAAAGGCAAATAAACTTCTGAAATTAAATTGATCAAATTTGATATAGTTCAATCTAAGGCGGTGACTGTATTCTGTCTGTAGATCAGGATTACCTATGTAGATATTGAGTGGATCACTATTATCTACGATAGGCTGTAATTGTTCGAGGCTAGGCTCGTTTACTGAGGTGTTATATCTGAGATTGATTCTGGCTCCTGACTCTAGTTCGTGCCTGATACTGGCACGAGGCAGAAATGCAATATTATCATTGCGAATATCGATGTTTTCATCTTTAATGGTGCCGTCTAGGACTGAGCTTTGCAAGGCCCCTTCAAAGTTCATGCTCGTGGTCTCCGTATTCCATTGGAGAGCAAGACCATATTTGTGATACCAAAAGTCTCGATTATAAGCAATGCTTAGTGATTCGTTGTTTATGGTTGCATCATTGGTGATGTCGTCAACGATACGATCAAGATCGGTACTAAAATTTCGGAAGTTATAGAATGCCTCTAAGTATTTACCACCGCCTATAGGTTCTACGTATGAGCCTCGTAGACTATAGTTGCCATTGGTATTAGACTGATCAGCTATCTGCTCAAGTAGGTCTATAGTAGGGTTAGAGGGATCATCGAATAGTAAACTTTCGCTGATAACATCTGAAAAATCACTTTGATCGCTATCATTAATAGAGCCGCTGAAAGAAAGTATTCGGTTTTTAGCACTAATCTTCTTTCGGTAATTTAAGTTACCACCTATGGAGCTTTCTTCGCTTTCTGATAGGGTAGTTGCAATTGTCTGATTATTAGGATTGGTATTTGATGCATTTGTAGTTACGGTAGTATTAGCAATATTGATGATGCTACCTTCACTTAGGTTACCGGTAAGCCTTACTCTTAAGTCTTGCGTAGAATCTATTTCATAGTCCCATTCCATTTGTAATCGATGACTGGTATTTGTATTGGTTTGGTCTGAAGATTCATTTTGAAATAATTCGTTGTCCTCTTCTAAGAAATATTCTCTGATCGATGATTGTACAATCTCATTTTCAATATCATTTAAAAAATAAGATACATTGAGCTTAGATCTCGGATTAAATTGGTAGTTGAGATTAAGTCCTCCAGATGCAGTAGTAACGAAGCCGTCGCTCAGACCATTGTTGATCTGCAATCCACTGTTACGTCCACGTCCACCACCAGCACGACTCATAAAATTAAAGTAGTCTGTAGTAGAAAATCCTTGTTCATTGATGTTATTAAAATTACCGAGAAGCGAGGCTTGCAGTTTTTTATCAAATCGATTGATTGATCCATTGAGCTCATATCGATTATCTGTTCCATATCCTCCTCCTACATTACCAAAGTATCCTTTTTTATACTCTTCTTTCAGGCTGAGATCCATGGTTTTAGTACGTTCACCATCATCTATTCCTGTGAATTCTGCTTGATCACTTTGACTATCATAAAACTTGATCTTGTCTATGGCTTTAGCTGGTAGGTTTTTAGTGGCAATTTTCGGATCGTCTCCAAAGAATTCCTTTCCGTCTACCAGTACTTTTTCTACCTCTTCTCCTTGGGCTACTATGGTCCCATCACTTTCTACTTCTATGCCTGGCATTTTACGAAGCAAATCTTCGACTACATCATTTTCTTGAGTGGTAAAAGCATTGGCATTATACTCGAGTGTATCTTTTTTGACTTCTATAGGTGTTGTTTCACCTTTTACGACAATCTCTTTGATTTGATTGCTAGATGATTTTAAAGTAATATTACCGAGGTCGATGGACTCTACTAAATCAATTTTTTGATCCCATTGCTCATATCCCAAATAGCTTACCTGCACGGTATACTTGCCTGAGTTTATATCTTTTAACTCGAAGAGACCACTGTCATCACTAAGCCCAAAACCTACAAAAGTAGAATCTTGCGTATTTAGTATCACAACCGTGGCACTGGGTAGTGCTTCATTTAGCTTATTGATAATTTTGCCATTTACCGAAAGCTGACCTGCAGATAGACTTGCATAAAGAAGAAAAACAACAAGAGCTAAGTAAGTTTTTACTGATTTACCCATTACTCTCGTCCTCCTCTTCTCATTATCATTCTTGGATTATCACCATACTCTTTTCGCATTTCTTCCATTTTTTCTTCTCGGATGACCTTAAACTCTTCTTGAGAAATTGCTTCTCCTTCCGTTGGTTTAATGATGAGATTTTCTTCGAGTTCTTTTAAGGTAACTTCTTGTGCTGTAATGGTTCTATCTCCATCATTGATATCAAGATGAAGTATAATACCAGGAAGGCCGCTATATTGATCTGGCCCTATGGATACAGGTATCATTGGAGAAAACCAAGCAACTACCGTGGAAGTAGAATCTTGATGAACCGCTTTTTGGCATAGATAAGAACCCACTTGCTTTGACTCTCCTGTCATTTTCCATTGGTATGTTTTCTTCTTGCCACTAACTAGAAATTTTTTACCCATAAGCTCGGTAGAAGAAAGAGTATTTCCATTAGATATATCGGTATATAATTTTCCTCGTCCTCCACGGCCACCGATCATGCGCATTCCACGACCTCTTCTTCCATTTCTACGATCTCTGAATTCTTCATTCTTTTTCTTGCTCTTTTCTTTAGGGACTCTAGTGTAATAAGCTTCTTTACTGTTGAAATATAAAATCTTTTCAGTAGTTCTAAATTCTGGTATTCTATCTTTCATCCCCTCAGCCTCAGGCGGAAGGTTTTTATGTATGTTGATCTTTTCCTCGTAAATAATTTCACCTTCACTATTTTGTGAAAAGGAGAAAAATGTAGACAAACAGCACAGTAGGATAGAAAGGACTCTCATAGATATTTTTGTTTTATGTAATGACGTCTTATTCTACTCAGACCCTCGAAAAAAAATATAGTTTAATCCAAGAATATTTCTATCTGTGTTGGACATAATGTTTCATTACAATATTGAAGTCCGTCAACTACAAAACTAGTAAGTTTCAAAGCCTCACAGCATTCGCCTTCATCTGGAGCTAGTAAATTATAATCTTGTATAATATGAATTGTATCTAAATGATTGACAACAAGTTTAACCTCTGGGCTTGGATCAGAGTAATACTGAATAATGCCATCCTCTGTAATCGGTAAAGTGTAATGGAAAGAAGCATTGTTATTATGTAGCGCTGCATTAGGACTTATCAGCATAGAATCTTGATCCAATAATGCATTGCGATCATCTTGAAAGATTCTGATATCCAATCCATATATCACTAGGCCACATTCAACACAAAGGCAGATATTTTTTTCACAATCATTCGTATTACAACTAGTAGCAATGATAATTATGCTCAGAAATGATAATATGTTTTTGACCATCATATGTATTTGTTCATTTAAAACGATTATCCGACTTATTTGTGATTATAACTAACTTTACCTTATGTCGAAGCCTAAAAAAATAGAAATCGTAAATCGGAAGGCCAAATATGAATATCACTTTAATCAAGAATTTGAGGCAGGTATTCAACTTTTAGGTACGGAGGTGAAGTCGATCAAAGCAGGTAACGTAAATCTCAATGATGCATATTGTGCTTTTAAAAATGATGAATTATACGTTATCAGCATGTTCATTGCTGAGTATGATTTTGGAAACATCAATAATCATGAGACACGACGAGATAGAAAACTGCTTTTAAGAAAAACAGAGCTTAAAAAACTGCAAAAAAAGGTAAAAGAAAAGGGGTTCTCTATAATCCCGTATCGAGTGTATTTTTCAGATCGTGGTCTGATCAAACTCGAGATAGCATTGGCGCAAGGTAAAAACTCCTATGACAAAAGAAATTCGATAAAACAAAAGGATAATAAAAGAGAGCTAGATCGAATAAAAAAAATGAATCTCTAATTAATTGCCACTTTTACTCCTAGTTGAAGTGATAGTGTATGCAAAAAATCCTTGTTAGGCCCAACACCTTGATCAAACATGTGATAGCTATAGCTGGGCTGGACATAAGCGCTTATGTTTTTAGACAATACCCGTTGTACTCCGAGACCTACTTGAGTTGTGAAAAAGGTGTTATCAGTCCAGCTTCCGCCCTCTACAATACCTTCCTCAAATGGCTTATTCTGAAGTTTTGGTTGATTAGCTACTGCACCATCAGCTCCAAAAGCGGGTGTATCTAATATTTCGTTTTGAATGTCAAAATGACTATTTAAAATAAGATTGGCTGAGGCACCTATCGCTGCATAATATGACCACTTACCTCTTCGATTAGCATGTAGTTTTAGGTTTATTGGAATACTTGCTATGGTATACTTTATTTCTTCGAGACTTGTACGTCTGTATCCTGCACTAAAACTTCCTGTTATTTCTCCAATTCTTCTTGGAACGTAATTTTTTTCAGAGTATAAAAATCCTAATTCTAATTCTGCAAGCTTTGTATCATAAGATAAACTTAAACCTCCTGACAAACCTAAATCTTCGATAAGATAGGCCGATGACTCATATACGAAGTCAAAAGGTGAATTAATCAAGTTGAGATCTAAAGCGCCAAAGCTATTTATCCACCATTTTGCTTTTTGATACTTGTCTGAATTATCTATGGAAACCACATCAGATACACTAAGTTTTCTAGTTTCTGAAATGAGAGGCACATATGGTTTCTTGCTAAACGGAGTTACTTCTAAATCAATTATATTTCTATTTTCAAGTTTCAGCGAAGCCATTTTTTTAGAAATACGGGGCTTTATAGAAGCTTTTATCTTAGGCAAGCTGTTCCCAATCTGAATTCTATTTTTATCTATGGGAGCAATATTTAGTACCTTACGAGTATCTTGTAATATTCTATTTGATATTATATCATTCCCAAATGATTTTCCTGTGTCTTTTAGACCCACACTACAGCTTAGGTGTTGGTCACAATCTAAAATATTATTGGATAATAATGAGGTAGAGTTTGATTCATCTGTAAGTACGTCGACTAACGGAACAGCAGTTATTCCATTTTGAGTAGTACTATTTGATGCATTAGTATTGCCGTAGGGGTTACCATCGAATAGCCCAGCGTTATAGAGTGCTGAAAATAATAACAATAAAATAGCTAATTCTGTGATTTTTATAAAAATCAACTTTCGTCGGCGTTTTTGGCTTTCGATCAATTTTTGCTCTAAAGATTCCCATCGATTTTGAAATGGTATATCAGTGTTTATCAGAGATTCTTTTAGGTTTTGATCTAAAGTAGCATCCGCTCTGCTAGTACGATCTACGGATATGTAATTATCAATCTTATCAGCCAATTTAGGCCACCGATTTTTTGGTAATGGGATACCATCTTTGCGAAGCTCTTGGCGAATGGCTTGATCCAAATTATTATCCTCAATAGAGGTGTAATCACTTCCAAGCTGCTCATCAATACGAGAAGCCAATGATTCCCATCGGCTTGATGTTGGATCGGCACTGAGCTGTTCCAATTGTTGTTTTATATATTGATCAAAGGATTTATGATCCATATTCAATGCTCTTAGCTTTTAGCAGTATTCGTAATTTACTTCGGGCTTTTACCAAATTAGATCTAGATGTACTTTCTGTGATTCCCATCGCTATTGCCACTTCCTTATGAGAATATCCTTCTATTACATAAAGGTTAAAAACAGTTCTATACGCTGGGGTAAGTTGCTGTAGGCATGCCATGATTTCTTTTGCTGACATATGGGAAACGGCATCAACGGAGTCATCATAAACAGAATACGCAGTTTCGATATTTTGAGTTCGACGTCTGGCATTTTTTCTGTAATAATCGATTGCTGTATTGACTACGATTCTTTTGATCCATGCTTTTAAAGAAGTCCCAGACTGATATTTATGAATATTTCTAAAGATTTTTATAAAAGCCTCGTGGAGGATGTCAAAACTATCGTTTTCATTGTTGGCGTATCGCAGGCAAACAGGCATTAGACTCGGATAAAAATCTTCATATAACTTTTGCTGCGCCCATCGTTCTTGATTTGCACATGCTTTTATAAAATCCTTTTCCTGATTATGAACGTCTAAGACAAATTCCATGATACCAGTTATAAATACCTTTATGGCAATTAAAGTACAATATAGTAACGGTGAAGCTAAGAGTATAGCTGCGTATTAATAGTTTCTGCAATGTTAAGGCAAGTTAAAAAATTACTAAAGTAGTTTTTTAGGGATTTAATATACTAGAATATAGTTCAAATCTAATTTTTCCAATTCACGTATGATTACCCAGAAATAAATATGTACTCACATGGTTTTAAGCAATTTGTGTATAATTATTTTCTTTTATGTAATTTTGAGTTTCTAAAATTGAGCAGAGCGCATGAGTGATCAAAATGAAGAATTGGCCCCAACTCAAAATCAAAATAACAGCGAGGACATCGTAAATCTTTCTGGCATGTACAAGGAATATTTTCTTGATTATGCTTCATATGTTATTTTGGAAAGGGCGGTACCTGCACTGCTGGATGGATTTAAACCAGTACAGCGTAGGATACTTCATAGTATGAAAGTTATGGATGATGGCCGCTACCATAAAGTAGCTAATATCATTGGACAGACCATGCAGTACCATCCACACGGTGATGCAGCTATTGGTGATGCATTAGTAAACTTAGGTCAAAAAGATTTACTCATCGATCCTCAGGGAAACTGGGGAGATATCAGGACAGGTGATCGTGCTGCCGCTTCTCGTTATATAGAGGCACGTTTGACCAAGTTTGCGCTAGAAGTGGTATTTAACCCTCAGACCACGGATTGGCAAATGTCATATGACGGTCGAAAAAAAGAACCGATCTTATTGCCTGTCAAATTTCCAATGGCCTTGGCACAAGGAGTAGAGGGTATTGCGGTTGGTCTGTCTACCAAGATAATGCCTCACAACTTTCAAGAACTTATAAAAGCAAGTATAAAAATACTTGAAGGCAAGACAACTAAAATATACCCAGATTTTCAGACGGGCGGGATGATCGATGTTACTGATTATAATCAGGGCAAACGTGGGGGTAAGATCAAAGTAAGAGCTAAGATTGAGCAATTGGATAAAAATACAATAGCGATAACAGAATTGCCATATGGTATTACCACCAACTCGCTAATCGATTCTATCATAAAAGCTAATGATAAGGGGCAAATTAAAATAAAGAAGGTAGTCGATAATACTGCTAAAGACGTGGAAGTAGCCATAGATCTAGCTCCCGGCGTATCTCCTCAAGTTACAATAGATGCCTTGTATGCTTTCACCAATTGTGAAATATCTATTTCGCCAAATGCTTGTGTAATTATTGATAATAAGCCGTTATTTTTATCAGTGATTGATATTCTAGAGCAATCTACTTTTAATACGAAAGATTTGCTACGTCAAGAATTAGAAATCAGACGTCGCGAATTAGAGGAAAAATGGCATTTACTCAGTTTAGAGAAGATATTTATTGAAAAAAGAATCTATCGAGATATTGAAGAATGTGAAACTTGGGAGGATGTACTTCAGGTTATAGAAGATGGATTAAGGAAGTATGTTCGTACGCCTGAAGAAAAAGCGAAAGCCTCTGATGATCGGCTTTTGCTCATGCGGGCTATTACACAAGACGATATTGTAAAGCTTACAGAGATTAAGATCAAGCGAATATCTAAGTATAACACCTTTAAAGCTGATGAACTGATCGCTAAGACCAATGATGAATTGGCGGAGGTAAAACATCATTTATCACATCTTACTGAATATGCCATTGACTATTTTTCCAGACTCCTAGAAAAATATGGAAAGGGTAGAGAGAGAAAGACTGTTATCACTGAGTTTGAGAATATACAGATACAAAAAGTAGTAGCCAATAATGCCAAATTATATGCAAATTATAAAGAAGGATTTGTAGGTATTGGGCTCAAAAAAGATGAGTACATTAGTGACTGTTCAGATATCGATGATGTCATTGCCTTTACCAGAAAAGGAGAATTCAAAGTAGTACGGATTTCTGACAAAGTATTTATAGGTAAAAATATCATGCATGCTGCCGTTTGGAAGAAAGGCGATGATCGTACCACGTACAACCTAATCTATCTAGATGGTGCATCCGGAAGAACAATGGCAAAACGATTCAATGTGACGGCCATAACCAGAGATAAACCATATCTTCTTACAAAAGGTACACCAGGCTCCAAAGTCCTCTATTTTTCTGCAAATCGAAATGGAGAATCTGAAATATTAAATATACAATTGACCCCTGGCTGTAGTGCAAAAAAGAAATTATTTGAATTTGACTTTGCGGATATTGCGATCAAAGGCAGAGGCTCTCAGGGCAATATTGTAACCAAGTATCCAGTAAGGAAAGTAACTTTTGTTAAAAAGGGAAAATCAAGTCTAGGTGCAATAAAGGTTTGGATGGATGAAGTCAGTGGGAGATTAAATAAAGAAAAAAGAGGTAAGTACCTAGGTGCTTTTGATACGGGTAATAAAATACTGGCACTCTATAAAGATGGATGTTACGAGGTTTCAAATCTAAACATGGAAAGAAAGTATGATGTCAATTCCATATTAGATATCCACAAATGGACGCCTGAGCAAGCGGTAAGTGCGGTTTATTATGAGGGAGATAAGGGCTGGACTATGGTTAAGCGCTTTTTGATAGAGACATCAAAAGTAGGAGAGCGATATAAGTACATCTCTGATCATCGAAGTAGTAAGCTCTATTATGCATCGGCACTTGGTAATGATGAGGTCATCTTTAGCTATATGCAAGGTGGGCAGAAGCAAGAGCAAACGTTAAAATTGGATGAGTTTATAGATGTCAAGGGTTGGAAAGCGGCAGGGAATAAACTTGGCGAATTTAAAATCAAGAAAATTGATCCAACGGAACGGGTGAAAGTGAGCGAAGAATCAAAGAACAAACATGACGGGAATAATGAAAAGTTGCAAGCAGGAGATACGATAGAGCTTGATTTTTAGTCTTCGTTTTTTGAGTTATATCTAGTATAAATTATTTATTCCATTAAGGCAGCTTATAGAAACTATATTTTTATATCTTTGCAGTCATTTTTAGAGATCATATTAAAACGTAGATCATGGACGTACTTAATGTACTAGCGCAAAAAAGAGAAGCAACAGGCAAAAAACACAATAAAATTGTTAGAAAATCTGGTAGAATACCTGCAACTATTTATGGTGGTGGGGAAAATATTAATATTAGTGTTACCCATAATGAAGTAAAAAAGTTGATCTATACACCAGATTTCAAATTGGCTGATATAGACGTAGATGGTACATCGCATAAGGCTATTATTAAGGAAATGCAGTTTCATCCTTTGACAGAAGCAATATTACATATTGATTTTCTTAAAATAGTTGAAGGATCTCCTATAAAAGTGGAAGTTCCAATACTATTTAAAGGAGTATCACCAGGAGTAAAAACTGGTGGTAAGCTTATCCAGCAGATGAGAAGAGTAAAAATTAAAACTCTGCCTAAGAATCTTGTTGATAGATTATATGTAAATATTTCTAGTCTGGAGCTGGGAGATGCTGTTAGAGTGAGAGATTTAGAAATAGGAGAGGGTATCGAGGTTATGACTGAAGGTGCAACTCCTATAGCACTAGTTGAGATTCCGAGAGCTCTTAAGAGTGCTGCTGCTGCTGAGGCAAAAGCTGGTGGTGGTGAAGTTGCTACTGCTGAAAAATAATACACTAAGATTTGAAAATAAAAAGCTCTCATATCGAGGGCTTTTTTTTTGTCCAATGACAAAGTTTATCGAGTATTGAGAGCAAATGTCAAAAGGCCAACTACTATGTCTACTATGTTTTATATGATTTGGGTACTGTTGTTTAGGAGTATATAATTGAATTAAATGTTTGTAATTCATGTCTTTATAGTTGTTGATTTATGTTAAATTAAATAAAATTATAATATGTAATGTATTTTTATTTGATTATTTATATCTTTGAATTATAGTGTGGAATCTTTCCCCGGTTCCATAAGAAAACTACTACATCCAAAACAGTAACATTTGTCAAGGTTGACGAATACCCCTTGATACCGATTTTACATTTTAGTACACAAAGCTAAGGTCACTATGACTACAATACTTACGTCATACGTACGAGTACTCGTACGTAATTATGTATGCAGAATGTCTATTCTGCTCATCATGTTTATTGGTTTTATGGGTTACACAGCTCATTCCCAATGCAACGCTCTCCCTAATTCAATTTCTGGAGTTGTTTATCTAGATCAAGATGGCAATGGTTTTAATGATGATAATACTTTTCAAGGTAATATTATGGTTAAGGCTTATGATTCATCCAATAATCTAGCTGGTTCCGATATTACTAGTAGTGACGGAGTTTATTCCATTTTTGGACTCTCTAACGGAGAGGATTATCGAGTAGAATTTGATTTTACTAGCGATCAAACTAGCACTGTATATTCTGCTGATAACGGTACAAAAGTGCAATTCGTAGAAGCGCCTTCATGCGATATCAATTTGGGGCTGAGATCCAAGGCATCGTCTTGTGGTGAAAATCCGCAGATTGTACTAACCTGTTTTGTTCAAGGTCAGCAGGGTGAAAATGATAATATAGAAACAATCATACAGCTCGATCATCAGTTCAATACAGCTACAAGTCCACAGAAATTAGCTATGAAGTCACAGACGGGTAGTATCTGGGGAATCGCATGGGATGATAGAAGGTCACAGATATTTTCATCAGCTTTTGTAAAACAACATACCAGTTTGACTGCAGATGGTGCAGGAGCTATATTCAGAACTACCCTCGGCAATACGCCAATAACTGAAACTTGGGTAACTCTGAGCGATTTAGGTATTGATGTCGGTGAGCCAGTTGGTGATATACAAGATTGTCAATATGGTAAACAAGTGGGTCGAATGGGATTGGGCTCACTAGTGGTTGGTCCTAATGACGAGTATCTATACACAATAAACCTCAAAGAAAAAACTTTAGTAAAGATCAATATTGATAATCCCAATGTGAGTACAACCGAATCAATAGCCACACCAAATCCTGGATGTGTCGGAGGTGATTATATACCTTTTGCTTTAAAGATGTACGACGGTAAAATATATTTAGGAACAACGTGTACGGCTGAAAACTCACAAGATCAAAATGATTCAAGAGCAATAGTTTATGAGTTTGACCCTAATTCTAAAGTATTTACAGAAATATTTTCTACCAATTATATTAAGGGTTTTTGGTACGATACACCTTCTGATGGTGAAAAACCTATGCATTGGTTAACCGATATAGATTTTACTGAAGAGGGAAATATGCTTATCTCACTTTCTGATAGGGTAGGTCATATCTATTGTGATAATGCTCTCAATCGTGTGGACTTTCAAAATCCTGATCTTCTTGTTGCTTGGGATAATAATGGAACGTGGACACTAGAGAGCAACGGTAGTGCAGGTTCTCTGACTGGATCTGGTGTTGGAAATACCCAAGGACCCGGAGGAGGTGAATTTTTTGGTGATGATTATTGGTTAGCAGGGCCAAATTATCACCCGGAATTAGCTTTGGGAAGTATATTCGTTTTACCCGGAACTTCGGAAGTTGTAGCATCTGTATATGATCCGATTTATGATACTTACTCTGGAGGATTACATAGATATAGCACCATAAATGGAAGAAAGCTTGACGCTATACAGCTTTATACTCATAATATTGATCTTCAATTGGGCAAAGCTACTGGTTTTGGAGACATCGTATCTATCTGTCCAAAACCTCCGAAAGAAATTGGAAACTATGTTTGGTTTGATGAAAATAGTAATGGTATTCAGGATGCAGATGAAGATGTAATTTCAGGTTTAATCATAAATCTTGTAAATGATGATTGTCAAGTTGTAGGTACTACGATTTCTAATTCATCAGGACAATACTTTTTCAATAATTCTAATGTAGATTCTAATTTAGATGGATCATTCGATGGTCTAAGATCAGATGTAACATACACCATCGTCGTACATGATAGCCAATTTTTAATTAATGAAAATCGTGTACGTGTTGGTACTGATCAATTTGAAATTTGTTCTACTAATTTTGGTACAGGAGTACAGGCTGATGAAAATGATTCGGATTTATCTTTGTTGAGTTCGTGCAATGGAAATATTGTTACACCACAAATGGACGTTGTTGTATCCGATGCTGATCCCGTAAATCATAGTTATGATATAGGACTTTGCCCTGTTTCATTACCATCATTTGATCTAGCCCTCATTAAATTATTACAAGGTGATCCTTTAGTTTCTTTAGGTGATACAGCAACCTTCGAAATTCAGATCCATAATCAAGGGACAGCGGCGGCAACTGATATCTCCGTAGTGGATTACTTAGTAAGTGGATATTCATGGATAGATGATATCAACCCCAACTGGAAAGAAAGAGATGGAATTCTAAAATATAATATCGATGAACAATTGCTACCAGGTGAGTACACTTCCATATACGTTCACCTTTTAGTGGAAGCTAGTCCAACATTAAACTACATCAATGTCGCAGAAATTAGTGGTGCGGTAGATGTCTCCACCGGTCTTTCAGGTGACGATATGGATTCAACACCAGATGAAGATCGTAATAATGATGCAGGTGGTGTTCCTAATGCACCGAACAGCGATGATGTTTTAGATGGCAATGGTACGATAGACGAAGATGACCATGATCCTGAAAGAGTCTTGATACTTGATTTAGCATTGAGAAAGGAATTAAAATTTCCACAAGCTGTCTATCAAGCTGGTGATGACGTTCCATACATTATCACAGTTTATAATCAAGGATCAGAAATAGCTTCGGAATACGAGATTATTGATTATGTTCCAACAGAACTGATCTTTGATGCTGCTAAAAATGATGCTGATTGGATTGCTCAATCCAACTCAGAAATTATTTTAACAAATACGGATAGATTATTACCAGGAGAAAGTAGAAGTCACGAGATCATACTAAAGATATCGGATAATCATGAGTCAGGTGATATCATAAACTATGCAGAAATCAGTATGTCTAGAGCCGAAGGTAATCCTTTGAGCAAAGACTTTGACTCTAAGCCTGATAGAGATATTACAAATGATATTGGAGGACAACCTAATAGTATTACCGACAATAAGATTGACGATTATGGAATAACAGATGAGGACGATCATGATCCTGCTTTACTCCGTATCGATTATTTTGATTTAGCTTTATTCAAGACTATTTCAACCGAGACTGTTTCACCAGGTGAGCAAGTTACATTTACAATCAATGTGGTAAATCAAGGGTCAGTTACAGCCAATAATATTACAATTTATGATTATCTACCTACTGGGATGACTTTGGCAGACGACGATTGGTCCTATCTGAATGGTGATCCAAGTACGGGGATAGCTAGTTTTTTAGTCAATGTACCTGGAGGTCTATCTAGTCAAGAGGTATATAGTGTCGATATTACAGTTAATATTGAAGCTGATGTCACTAGCACAGAACTCATCAACATAGCTGAAATAGTATCTGCTGAAGATAATAATGGTAATGATCGATCCAATGATGATCGTGACTCGACAGCTGATGATAATCCAGATAATGATACTGGGGGAGAAGCAGGATCAAGTAATGATAATAATATTACCGATGATGGTACTGTTGATGAAGATGATCATGATCCTGCAAGAGTAATAATTGTTGAAGGCAGTCTGATTATTGAAAACGAGTGTTTAGGTAATGCATCAAATGCAACAGACGGTCAATTCTTGGATAGAATTGAAATAGTATCAGCGTCTGGAGAGACATGGTATATATTTCAAGTGAATGGGTTATTTGATTCAACAAGTCCTGCACCACCTGCAAATCCAGTTGCTTTTGTAACAGGTGCTGCGGGAGCCAATATGACTGAAACAGTTCTAGGTAACGGTGTCTCATCTTATATTTTAGACGGAATACATATCGATGCACAAGGATATACCATAACATTAACGGATGGTCAGGGTCGTTTCGAAACCTTAAATGGTCAAGCTAATCCTCCTTCGTATACAGATCCCGATATAGACGGGGCATTAGCCGTATGTGGTGGGGGTACGGAGACATATAGTACTTCAGAAATTTCAGGTGCTACATATTCATGGACAGTATCCGCTGGAGGTACAATAGTTGGAGCCTCTACAGGTGCAAGTATAGATGTGGCTTGGGGTACAACAAATGGTGATTACTCTGTAGAACTTGTTGTTACATTAGCTGGCTCATGCCTTGCTCCTGTATCATCAACGGTTGCGGTAGGAAGTGGAACCTCTGCACTAGCATGTATAGGTTCTATCAATATTTCTGCAAGTCAAAACTGTGAGGTAGAGATAACCCCTGAAATGTTATTGACTAGTCCTCTTAATCCAGTTGCAGCATATGCTGTAGTGTTAATGGATGGCAATGGAGAAATTATACCCAACGCAACTTTAACTTCTGAACATTTATGGACTCCTATTATGGCAAAGGTCATGGATGGTTGTAGTGGTAATTCTTGTTGGAGTACCGTTACACTTGAAGATAAGATTGCACCAAGTATTGTATGTGAGGATATCACAATATCATGTAATGATATGCTTACTTATGAAGGTCCACTAGCTATTGATAATTGTGATTCTTCTCCTACCGTGACGTTGCTTTCAGAGGTGATTAGTCCATTGGACTGTGATCCCGATAATGTAAAATTAATAACTAGAGAGTATCAAGCTACAGATAATTTCGGAAACCAATCCGCAATCTGTACTCAGAATATAACAGTGGAGAGATTGGATATTTCGACTATTGTGTACCCAGATAACTTTATGGTTTCTGATGATACTAATCTTCAATGTGGTGAATATCCATTTGATGAAAATGGAGGACCATCTACTTTCGTAACAGGTACTCCTTCATTAGACGGTATGCCTCTATATCCAACATTTGCGGAGGCATGTAGTGTAGTGGCAGTATATAATGACGAGGAAATTTTGATGTCTAATTGTGTAAGAAAAATAGTTAGAACTTGGACCATTTTTGAATGGACTTGTAGTAATAATCTTCCAATCACATATATGCAGACAATTGAGGTTCAAGATGATACAGAGCCAGAAATAATTTGTCCAGCAGATATGACAGTAGCTTCAGGAGGAGTATCATGTACTGCTTCAGTAGTCTTACCGAGTGCTGATTTGTATGATATTTGTTCGGATAAAGAAGATATTGTTGTCGATATCACCTATCCTGATGGATTTATTGATAATGCTAACGGTGGTGCCGTTACATTATCTTCTGGGATAAATACAATTACTTATACGGCATACGATGAATGTCATAATTCTTCAAGTTGTTCATTTACGGTAACTGTTGTAGATGAGACAGCTCCAGTGACTATTTGTAATCAAGAGACTGTCGTGAGCATTAATCAAACTGGTGAAGCAACTGTCTTTGCGCAGAGTTTTGATGAGGGTTCGTTTGATGATTGTAGCTTAGATAGACTAGAGGTATTTAGAATGGATGAGGGTGCATCTTGCGGAGATGCTATCACCGATTTCGGTGAATCTGTTAGATTTTGCTGTGCTGATGTTGGCAATACCATTGTCGTAGTACTCCGTGCATATGATGTACAAGGCAATTTTAATGATTGTATGGTCAATGTTCAGGTGCAAGATAAGTTTGCACCCGTCATTACATGTCCAGCAGATGTGACGATAGATTGCCATTATGTTTATGATTTAAATGATCTTTCAGAATTTGGAGTAGCTACTGCTACAGACGCATGTCAAGTACAGATGAGAGAATTAATCACTTCTGATATATCTCAATGTAGGGTAGGTACTATTACCAGAGAGTTTCAAGCAAGTGATGCTAACGGCTTCTCTAATTGTACCCAGACGATTACAATTATTAACAATGACCCATTTGATTTTCATATGGATATCGATTGGCCTGAAGATTATGAGACTGTAACTGAATGTTTAGGAAATTCACTAGATCCTCAAAACCTTCCTACAGAAAACGGTTTTCCTATCCTTTCTGAGGATGCATGTG
Organism: Saprospiraceae bacterium; assembly: GCA_020629715.1. Lineage (GTDB taxonomy): Bacteria > Bacteroidota > Bacteroidia > Chitinophagales > Saprospiraceae > JAHDGW01. Next base: position 144,370 of record JAHDCU010000001.1, on the reverse strand, counting down.
ATCTCACTAGCTATGCATATACAGATCAAGTATTTGAATTTGTACCTGATACGGATGCATGTTTAAAAATATTAAGAAAATGGTCAGTGATTGATTGGTGTCAAAATGGATTGACTCAAAGCTATGATCAGATAATAAAAATAAGTAATAATCAAGCTCCTACGCTTACAGGTAATTGCGATGCAATTGAGACATGTAGTTTTGATGTAAATTGTGGTCCTGCTTTTGTAGACCTTACCATGTCTGCTACAGATGATTGTACTCCAGGAAATTTATTAAACTGGACATATGTATTAGATGAATTTAGTGATGGTGAAGATTTAATTACTGTTTCGGGTTCATCATCTACAGTATCCGCTAGTGCAAATTATCCAATCGGGACTCATAGTATAATCTGGAGTTTTGAAGATGCATGTGGAAATGTAAATGCATGTACTCAGAGTTTCACTGTATTGAGTTGTAAAACACCTACTGCATATTGTATCGATGGTATAAGTATTGCACTTGAGCCAGTAGATCTCGATGGCGACGGAGTCCCAGATGAGGAACAAGCATGTCTTTATGTAGAAAATGTAGATGCAGGTAGCTATCACTCTTGCGATACGCCTATCAATCTAAGTTTTTCATCAGATGTGGATGATGATAAAATAACATTTACCTGTCTAGACCTTGGTCCTCAAACCGTTGAGTTATGGGTTACAGATGCAAATGGAAATACATCTTTTTGCTCTACTACAGTGGATGTACAAGATAATAATGATGTAAATGTATGTATAGATCCTAAGGATTGTATAATGCCACCTTCTGATATTCAAGTGACGGCCTGCAATACTGTTCTATCTCCAGCTGCATTAGGAAGTATGCTTACGGTTGATCCTAATTGTATTTGTGGTGATTTCGATATTGACTTCAATGACGTGACTAATACAGATAGTAGTAATGGATGTACGAATATAACACGTACATGGTCTGTGACATTCAATTGTGGTAATCTTCCACTTGTCTGTACGTTTGATCAAAATATAGCCTTGTTTAATACTACTACACCTATAATTGATTGTCCATCAAGTGTTGCGGTAGATGCTGCTGTTGGTACATGTAGTGCTTCAGTCCAATTAGATGTCCCTTCTGTAAATACAGATTGTATATCCAGTTTTACGGTGACTAATAATTCTGATTTTGCAGATTCCAATAATGGAAGTGCTTCGGGTACATACCCAGTTGGGACTACAACTGTAGTTTACACTGTATCAGATATGTGTGGTAATAGTTCTACTTGTTCTGTTGATATCACAGTAAATGATATTACAGGTCCAATATGTAATGTTGCAGATATTACGGTGCAACTTGATAATAATAGTGCGATTATTACTGGAGATCAATTCAATAATGGTTCTGTAGATGCATGTACCGATGATGCAGTTGTCCTTATGGTAGAACCAAGTACATTTAATTGTGATAACATTGGTTTAAATACTGTGAATATTACTGTGACAGATATCAGCGGCAACACAACGGTTTGTACCGCTGAAGTTACGATTACAGATGATGTAGCTCCTGTATGTCAACTACAAGATATTACAGTACAAGTGAGCGAAGGAGGTTCTACATCTATAACTGGAACAATGCTTAATAATGGTTCTAGTGATGCATGTGGCGATGATAATGATCTAAGTTTCATCTTAAGTGAAGATAGCTTTGATTGTACAGATATTGGTGATAATATAATCAGCGTAACGGTTTCTGATCTCAGTGGAAATACCACTAACTGTTCAGCAACAGTCACTGTTGTAGATAATACTGCGCCCACTTGTATTCTCCAGGATATCACCATAAGTATAGATGCTAATGATACTGCTAATATTGTAGCATCAGATTTAGATAATGGATCATTCGATGATTGTGGTTCGATCGTTTCTTTCGAAGCGATACCAGCTACTTTATCTTGCGAAAATCTTGGTGATAATTTGATTACAGTTACGGTTACAGATGATAGTGGTAACACTACAAGCTGTACAGCGACGGTTACCTTAGAAGATATTTCTTTACCAATATGTATGGTACAAGATATTACAGTAAATCTCGATGAAAATGGCCAAGCAAATATTTCGGCATCAGATATTGATAATGGTAGTACAGCAGGGTGCTCAGATGACGTTTCGTTTTCTATAGAGCCAGACTTTTTTGCTTGTAATGATATTGGAGAAAACATAGTGACCTTAACAGTAACAGATGATAGTAATGGGTCAACTTCCACATGTACCGCAACGGTGACAGTAGTTGATGATCAAGCACCAATATGTATGCTTCAGGATATTACAGTCAGTATCGATGAAAATGAAACTTTTGTAATTGACTTATCTGCACTGGATAATGGTACGATGGATCCATGTGGTCAGATTGTATCCACTACTAGTGATATCACTTCTCTAAATTGTACTGATATTGGAGATAACTTGATTACCGTTACCGTTACAGATAATGGTAATAATGTGACGACTTGTCAAGCAACAATTACAGTTGTCGATATTTCAACGCCTGTATGTTCAGTAGCTGATATCACGGTAGAATTAGGAGATGCTGGGATGGTCACAGTATCATCATCAGATATTGATAACGGTAGTGCGACTTCTTGTGGTAACCCAGTTACGATTTCTCTATCACAGAGTACATTTGGTTGCGAAGATCTCGGTGATAACAATGTCATGGTTACCGTCAGTAATGGTACTGATAATCAAGTATCATGCGAGGTTCAGGTAACTGTAGTTGAAACTGAGTCATTAAATTGCCCAGCCAATGTGACGATACCTTGTGGTTCGGATATTTCAGATCTTAGTATTTTTGGGCAACCTACCGTAGTCAATGCTTGTAATCAGCTAGTGATTGAAGAAAGTGTAACGATGGATCTCAATGCATGTGACGTTGGTACAATTATTAGAACTTTTACAGCTACTAATCCTACGACCAATCAGTCATTTCAATGTAGTCAATTTATTACCATTGAGACGGGAGATAATCCACTTGTAGAGACAGATATTACGTTCCCAATGGATACTATATTTATCGATCCGTGTACGGATTTGGACCTGTCTACACTACCTGGTATGGTACTAGTGGATGATTCAGATTTAGATTGTTCTAGAATTTCGATAAGTCAAGAAATCATTAATGAAACAATAACTTGTAGTGCTGATACTCTTTCAAGAAGATGGACCGTCATCGATTCCTGCCAGTTAAACTCTATTGATGATGCTGGTGTATTTACATTTGATCAAGCGGTAGTCGTTGTCGATGATGCGGCACCAGTATTAGTCGTTCCCGATGATTTGACTGTAGATTGCCCTCTTGGATTTATTAATCTAGAGACTCAGATTATGGAATGTAGATTAGCAAGTAGCTCAAATAATAGTCCATTTGCTGATTCCAATGATACTGCTGATGCTAGTGGCACTTATCCAGCTGGCGTTTACGATATTACAGTTACAGCGGTAGATGTATGTGGTTTAGAAACTAGCGAAACATTCACCTTGACAGTCTTAGCAGATACTGAAAAACCTTCTTTTGAGTGTAAAAAGGCATTTTATGATATTACAGATCAAGGCGATTTCACAATCGTACCGACTGAGTTTGTATGTGAATTAACTGATAATTGCACCGTTGAAGGAGATTTTCAATTCTTCTTTACAGAGCCATTTAATGATGAAAATGTTCCTCCTACTACATTATTTCCAAATATTATATTAGGCTGTGATGATCTAACCCCCATACAAGATATATACGTGGTAGTATTTGATCAAAGCGGTAATTTCTTTAGATGTAAGACTGGTTATACACTTGAAGATCCTGATGGACTTTGTACTTCTCCACCAAATATTGTGGATGGGTATATCGAATCAGTCTCTGGAAATGCTTTGATAGGCAGTGAAGTTAATCTAGAAGGGAGTAATCTTCCTATCATTAATGTTGATTTGGAAGGTTATTATGCATTCCCATCAATGTTCTCTGGTGGATCATACAATATTATTCCAAATATGGATACACCACATGATCAGGGTCTATCTACATTAGATCTGATTATACTTCAGCGCCATATACTTGGTATTGATTTACTGGATAGACCATATGAGTATATTGCAGGTGATGTCAATAACTCTGAGCATATTTCTGCTGCAGATATTATTGAACTTAGAAAAGTAATCATGGGTGCAATAGCGGAATTCCCGAATAATACTTCTTGGAAAATGATAGATCATTCCTTTGTGTTCAATTCGGATATTAGTCCATTGGAGCAACCATATAATCAAGTAGTTGAGGTGCCATTACTTTCTAATAGTATAACCGCCGACTTTGTTGGAGTAAAAATCGGAGATGTCAATAGTAGTTGGACTAGTCCAAGTATGCAAGAAGAATCTGTTACATCTCGAAATGGTAAAATTATTCCTATCAAAATGGAGCAATCAGAAGAGTATAGTGTTTCGTTCACTATTGATGAAAGTGTAGCAGCTTATGGTATGCAGCTCAAACTTTATTCGGCTCAAGAATTGGCAGATATTCAGATTTCATCGGAACTATTTGAAGTTACTCCCGCTAATATTTACGTTGAAAATTCCGAAATTATTATCAGTATTAATGATGTTGAGTTGATCAATGTGGAGAAAGGAGAAGAACTGTTCTCTATATCTTCAAGTCAAGTGATAGACAGATCTAGTATTGATATTTTAGATGATTCTAATTTCAAGCCTGAGATCTATTTGAATAATTTTGAAATAGGATCTCTCAACCTTGAGAAATTTGAAAATATCGAAGGAGACTTCATACTATATCAAAACGAGCCTAACCCTTGGAATGAAGTTACGACTATTGAGTTTTACATTGAGAAGTCTCAAACAGCAGAAATCACTATTTATGACCTCACTGGAAAACTTCTCTACAATGAGTCAAGAAGGAGTAATAGAGGAATCAATAGTATAATTATTGAAAAATCAGATTTCGATTACGATGGTATGACATATGTTGAGCTAAAGCTCGAAGATGGTAGAAGTCAAACCATCAAGATGATAAAGATTAAATAAGCGACCTTTTATTTAATACGATAGGCTCTAGTTACACTAGAGCCTATTTTTTTTCACTTGTAAATATCCACATTCTAGAATTATAATTTTAGATATAATTAGTCACCGTATGTGACATTGAGAAATAAAATACGTCTTTAAGGTGTTAAATATTGTTTTTTAGCTTATTATATATTAGTAAAAAAAATAATATTATAAATTAATTGTAGATATATCGTTACTTTTGCATAAAGGAGTAATTACAAAAGCTAGAATTTTATTTCTGATTTTTGCATTGCTTTCATTTAGATAATTTGACCTCACCAACCTTAGCCTAATACGCCAGAGTCCATAATAGAGCTTATTAAAGTCATTTAAGAGTATAAAATCTTACACAATGTATTTTAGAATAAGCTTAAAGCTAATTGCTTTCATATTTGTATGTTTTCAAGTGGCATCTACAGCCTTTGGAAGTTCTTTGACAGAAGATCCTATTTTCCAAAGTTTGCTTACTTGTGAACAGCTAAAGGAGTATAAGTTCAAGAAGGCAGTCATTATGGATTGCAATAATCCATTCGCAGCAATTTCTGGTACCTATTCCAACTTTAATGAATGCGGAGACCCTGGTACATTTACGTTTTCAGCTCAAGTAGGATCCAATAGTAATATTGTAGCTAATTTCCCTGTACCCAATGATTTTGTATTTGCGGGCAATGTGACAGGAGGATCATTATCCTCTGCCGATCCATCTATTTCAATAATTCCAGATGTAAGTGGTGGAGCAATTTCATTTACTTTTGATCTTCAAGCGCAATGTGGAGCTTCAGATGATGAAACCGTAAATTTCTCGTTTGATTATATAGATGCAGACGGTATGACTCAGCAATGTACGTTCACTTCATTGCCTCTAGTTGTGTTAGATGTAGCTGTGAGTATTCCACCACAGGGTACTCCAGGTAGAAATACAGAAAATACGGTTATATCTGTACTTAATGAGGTTGATACTTTGACTACAACTGTCGTTCAAGAAGGCCTAGCCAATATTGATTCTTTATTCTTTTTCGTAGATGATCATCCGCTTATGGAAGTTCAGTCGGTATTTGTTTGCGAGACTGGCCAAATATTAAATTTAGCAGCTACAGATGGTGGTCGTAGCTATTATTGGATGGATCAGATGACTGTTGGCGTCGATGGATTTTCTACTAATGAGGGCATCGATATCTGTACTGAATGGCTAACTACGGATTGTCCAGGCACGGAAATACCTCAAGCTACTTATGGGGCGGCTACAAGTTGTTCTTTAGACCCTCTTATTGATATCTGTCAGGTTTCAGAATATAGTGCAACCTTAGATTTTGGAGCGAGAGTGCCAGAAATCATCCAATATATAGATCCTACTCAGCCTTTTGATCCTACCTGTATTGATGGATCACCAAAAACTCAACGATGGATTCTAAGAAATGAAGGTACAGCTCCAGCTGGAAGTATAAATGCTTACGTTACAGAATTCGGGGGGCAAACGCCAATTGATATTACAAGCATAGTTGCTACTATTGATGGTACTCCAGTCACTGATATTACCATCAGCAATACGACCACTGGATCTTTTTCAGCATGTGTAGGTAATGCATACGGTAATAGTGATGATCTTGCATCAAGATTCAATGTGACGTTTGGAGATCTAATGCTTGATGTTGATCAAGAACTTATTTTTTCATATGATATCTATCCTGTACCATGCGGATGTGGTGGTTGTTCTGTCCCTCGAAGATTTGGTGTAGATATCGCTGATTTTGAAATTGAGGATCTATGTGGAACTGTCGTACAAGAACAGCTCGTTAGAGACAATGTAGCTTGGCCTAATTTTGATGTCGATTTAGGATCTTTTATGGAATCTCCAGTAACTAATTGTGCAGGTGAAACCAGCACATTATCGACTACAGTCACTAACTATACCAACAGTTATCTTAATAATCAAGGATATAACTGGCAAGATGATGATGAACGCAATAGTATTTATTTCAATGGAAATCAATGTACAGATTGCTATACGGAGATCACATTTACACTGCCAAATGGATTAGATTATATTCCTGGTAGTGCCAGTTGGAATGATGATGATGGTAGTCAATGGATACCTGATATGATATCATATACAGATAATGATGGTGGCCCTGATGAGCTTATTCTGCGTTGGACGGGACAAGCGCCTAATGGTGTGGACATATTCTCAGAAGCAAGTGGAATATTCTTCGATTATACGCCTGACTGCGTCAATGAATTAGCTGAAGGACCCAATTGTAGCCCTGTTCTTTACAATGATGAAATTACTAAATCTACGGTTTGGAGCTCAGGTGCATGTGCAGGTTGTGGAACAGAAACAATCGAATGTGAAACTAGTCTACCAGTGGTCATTAAGTGTCCAGGTATGGATGACGATTGTCAGTGTGATGGATTCGTCCATACGGATACGCAAGCAGCACGTGTAAACTTGTATACAAGTGATCCAGATAATAACGGTCTACCTAACGAGGGTGATCCATATAATGAAGGGCTTTTACGAACTGATCGATTTCTTAAAGGAGATAGTATCAAAGTAGAAATGAATGGTTACGTATCTGCGAATGGCGGTTCGTTTAGCAATTTTGATTATGTATATGCCGAGGTTGATTTTGCAGATACCAATTTTATCCCGCTTGGAGGAGAAGTAACAATTTTTGAAGAAGGTGGTGGCAGCTTTACCTGCACTGTATTGACTCAACAGATTATAGGAACAACCCTAGTTACTGATTTGTCTATTCCAAGACTGCAGGCTAATGGATGTACTACTCCAACAACGTATGAACACTTAGATTCATTTGCTTTGACCTTCTATTATACGCCTACCGAGCAGTTTACTGGTGATATCCAACAGTTGACTCAACGTACCAGAATGTTTGCCAGCGATGAGCCTTACGGTGGTGCAGAATATACTTGTAGATTACCTATTGATTATAGGCTTAGTCAGGTAGGTGTTCAATCAGATTTTGATTATTTCAACTCTGGGTTAGTTGGTTTTTCGGGATGTGCTACAGGTACACCGTATTATAGAGGATACGCAAGATTGGGATCGGCTAATGTGGATTATTTTCCAGGAGAGTATATCAATAATGTAAATTTCATAACCAACTTTGAGACTAATATCCCAAGTGGTACGGTGTTCAATTATATGCGAATATACATTCGTAGAAAGAATGCAGGAGGAGCCAATAATCTAGGAAGCACGATCTCAGGTGGTCAATATCCCAATAATGGTATTGAGATCCAAGCTTCACATCCGGCTATTACCATAGTAGGTAGCCAATTGTATTTCGATATGGCTGCTTTTTTGGCTGAGCAAAATATCAATGGTGGTACATATCCTGACTCCGACGAAGGATATAGTTGGAGTATTCAGCCTTACTTTATTGCAACTTGTAATCTTGAAGCTGGACCCGTAGAAAATGCTCAAATGTTAGCAACGCATCAAACGAGCGAAAATTTATATTGTAGCACCTCATATACTTTTGAAGATGAACTTACAAACCTTCGATATGATGGAGGAGCAGAAATTTTAATAGCCGCAGTTGAGGATTGTATAAGTGTAGACGGATTTCCAACTTGTTCTAGAGTTAGGGTAAGAAATCTAGGTACTTCAGTGGCTAATAATACATGGTTAAGCTTTGCTTCGCAAGGTACTGGTTTTGTATTCTCAAGTTTGACGAGAATCACTGGTGGAGCTTCAGATCCTGTTTTGGGTAATGAGTTTAATATGTTTGATCTTGGTAATCTTAATGGAAATGCCAATGAACTCTATGAATTATGTATGTATGTCAATACCTGCGAAGAAGAAATGCTCACTGTTTACTCAGGATATGATTGTGTCAATGCACCTTCTATTTTAGAGGAAGCGATATGTAGCTCTGAGGATGATATCACCTTCAAAGCTGTTAGAGGAAGCCTTAGTATGGCAACTAAGCAACCTTCGGAGGATACTGTACTTGGTGACTTATGTGATACCGTGACCTATGTACTTAATTTTGTAGCTGCTGGTCCTGGATTTTTAAGTGATCTCTATTTAGATATGAATCTTCCATTAGATGTGAAGTACGTCCCAGGATCTTTTGCGATTGCATACCCTGCAGATCCTAATTTAGCCGTAGTTCCACCAGATGCGGACTTTATTTCAGTAACTGATCCCGACTATTTATACGGCAATACCTTCCGATTAGAAATCTCCGAAAATGAGCCTACACTTGCTGAGACTGGACTTATAGGTTCTGCAGGTTCAGCTTTTAATACCAATGTGGTAAACGTTCGTTTTGATATAGAAACAAAGTGTGGTTTTGGATCAGGAAGTAGGATCTTTTTCGAGTCAAACGCAAAAGAAGGTTGCGGAACTCCATTAGTTCCGATACAAAAAGACTTTAGCAAATTGATCGCCGTATCCAATGCACCAGAGCCTTTTATTTCAGAAATAGATTTAGACGATTCGGCACTCAATGCTTGTAATAATGATCAAGCTCCAGTTACAATTAATTATAGTATAAGTGGTTCAGATTCAACAACTGATGAAGATTCTATACGAGTTATCCTTCCAGCTGGTATTTCTTTTGTGCCTGGTTCTTATGTACAGGGTACTAACCCGTTACCAGATCCTCCAGTTGTTCAAAATAGCTCAGGACTCAATGTGGTTTACTGGGGTATAAATGGTCTAGATCCTGGTTCTTCTGCGGAGTTTAGCTTTTCTATTCAAGCCAATGATATTGGTCAAGCTTGTAAAGATTATCCAATCACGGTACAGACGTTCAAATCAGGTATTGCGTATTGTGATGCGACTGATGAAGATTGTGCAGTTAGATCAATAAGTGATGAGGCCGTTGCCAATATATTTATTGATAAAGCAGATTTAGCCATCACCAGTATTTCGGCAAGTTCTATGGCCAATGGTGCCGATGAAATGCTAACAGTTGAAGCAGAAATCATTAACAATGGAAATTTTGAGACGGCTCAAGGAGCTGATTTGATTGTAGATTTGTACGATGATGTAAATAATAATGGAAGGGTAGACAATGGTGATGTTATACAAGGATCATTAGAGTTCCAAGTAAGTCTTACTCCTGGGGAATCAACAACGGTAACTGAAACAATTACAATTCCAGCGGGTGCATCCTGTGGATTGATCGCATATATTGATATCGCAAAAAATTGTAGTTGTAAAGAATCTGGTTCATTCCAATTTGATGCTACATTGGATCTCAAGCTTCCAGATGATGTTTTCGTATGTTCTAATGAAACGATATCTATTGGTCCAGATAACGATCAGTATACCTATGAATGGATTAGCTTAGGAGGTTCTGACCTCACAGCTTTAAGTCCATCGACAAGTGTAAGTCCTGCAAATTTTTCATACGACAATAATACAGGGCAGACTATCGTATGGGATTATGGTTTAAGAGTATCGCGAGCACAAGGTTGCTACACTTTTGATACGATTACAGTACATATTTATCCAGAGACCTATGCAGAGATAAGCAATCAGGTATGCGGACCTATAACGGATTGTGGTGATACAGCATTTTCTTTCCCATTATCGGGACCGTTAGATGGCTCCGACTACGCTTGGTCTGTAGATTCGGGAGATGCTTCTGCAAATATTAATAATGCAGATCAGGCTAACGCCATGGTCGATACAGAAATAAGTGAGACCACAAGATTTAGATTAGATTATCTAGATGCCAATGGTTGTGCTGCGGAATTTATCCAAGAGGTAAGTATGGTAACTTGTGCTTGTACAGCACTAGGTGACACGGTTTGGTATGACTTCAATGTAGATGGGATTCAAGATGATTCAGAGCCAGGCATACCGGGTATTACAGTATACCTATACAACAATACGGATCTTAGTACTCCTATACAGTCTACAATGACTGATGCCGATGGTTTTTATGTGTTTAGACCATTGCCACAAGGTAATTATGTGGTCAGATTCGATACTCTAGGAAATACGGCCCCTTATCATCAATTAGTACCTACTTTGCAAGATCAAGGTAATGATGAGGATGATTCAGATGCCGATACTTCTTCAGGTTTTACAGGCTCATATTTTGTGCCAAATGGCATAAGTAACTGGACTGTAGATGCTGGTTTTTATCCAGCATTTGACCTTGCTTTGATGAAAGAGGTAGATACAGCAACTAATCCTGGACCATACTTCCCTGGAGATGTCATTACTTACACAATAAGCGTCTATAACCAAGGTGGATATTATGCAGGACAAAATATTGCTGTTACAGATTTGATTCCTACGGGTATGAGCTATGATTCTGGTACGGATGGTTCCGTGACTACTCATCTTGGGAATACTGCTCAAGTAACTGCCTCAGGATCAGGTAGTTTTACAATTGATGAATTGCAACCAGAAGATCATCTCGAGATTTCTATAAGTCTTATGATGGATTCTGGATTCACAGGAAGTTCGATTACCAACTATGCGGAGATTTCTTCTTTTGAAAATGAATTTGATCTACCAGATGTAGATTCTGAAGCTGATTATGATCCTACTAATGATAGTGGTGGACAAGCAGGTGGAGATTCCGATAATCAACTCGATGGAGACGGAAACGATGACGAAGATGATCACGATCCCGCAGAGATAGAGATAGAAGTTATGGATCTCGCTTTGATGAAAAAATTAAACTCATCCTATAATGCAGAGCCGATTGCTATTGGAGAGCTTGTTAAGTTTGATATAATAGTTATTAATCAGGGAGACATACCAGTAGAAAATGTACTTGTACAAGACAATGTACCTGCAGGTTATATCTTTGATGAAAATGAACCCCTTAATCAAACAGCAGGATGGAATGGGTCAGTACAAGCTACGATTCCTGGTCTATTGAATCCTGGAGAAAGAGATACGGTATGTCTATATCTCGAGGCACAACTCGCATCTGGTAGCTCTGATTATATTAACGCAGCTGAAATCATGGCTGCTTATGATCCGAATACAGGTAGAGATTTAGCACCATTTGATATTGATTCTACGCCTGGCTCAGATAGTAATAATGAAAATAATGTAGCACCTGATAGTCCTGGAGATAATAATATTTCAAGCACAGGAAATGATCAAGTTGGTAGCGAGGATGATCATGATATTGAAGAGGTAAATGTAGTCTTCGCTGACTTAGCACTGACTAAAATGATTGATCCATCTGTTGATCTTCTCGATATTAAATACGGTGATACGATCAAATATCTGATTACAGTGCATAACCAAGGTACGATGATCGCTGATTCAGTGGTTGTACATGACTACATTCCTAATGGTCTTAGTTTTGATGCCTCTATATCAGGCAATAGTGTTTGGAATGTTGACGGATCGGATGCGGTCAGAACGTATATTAAAGATTTATACCCAACTGCTCAAAAGTCAGTTTGCTTATGGTTGACTTTAAATACTCCAGACGAAGGTACAGATTATACCAATGTTGCTGAGATCAGTGAATTCTTCGATCAAAAAGGAATAGACCGTAGCGATGAAGATATAGATAGTGATCTCAACAGTGATCCTGATGATAACGCCGGAGGAGCAGTGTATACAGATGCTGATGATTCCATTGATGGAGATGGTACTGGTAACCCTGGTGATAGCTCTGCAGCTACGGATGAAGATAATTCTGACCCTGCTATATTACCAGTCTACGATCTAGCCTTAACAAAGAGTTTATTGACCGAAGGACCATATTCATATGGTGATGATCTGACGTATAGAGTCTACATCTATAATCAAGGAAATGTAGATGCTTACAATGTAGAAGTGACGGATAGTATTCCATCAGGATTAGGTTTCGATGTTGCTGCGAATAGTGATTGGGACGATACATCTGCCCCAGAGGTGAGTTATACATTTGGCAATGTGATATCAGCGGGTATGGTAGATTCAGTAGATATAGTACTGAGCCTAGAGCAGGCGAATGGAGCTTCTGATTACACCAATATAGCGGAGATCAGAGGTGGTGAAGATGCAGATGGTAATACACAAACTGATGCAGATAGCACAGGAGATAATGACAGCGAAAACGATAACGGTGGTGAAGTAAATGGAGCTACAGATGATCAAGTAGATGGTAACGGTACAGACGATGAAGATGATCATGATCCAGCTATAGTAGAGATTTATGATCTGGCATTAGTAAAACGAACTAGTCAAACAGGACCATTTAGTTATGGCGATGTGATTACCTATGAAATTGAGGTATACAATCAAGGAAGCATAGATGCGAATAATATTGTTGTAAAAGATAGCATCCCATGCGGTTTAAGCTACTTAGCAGTGAATGATGGAGTATGGACATATGATGGTACAGGCTCAGCGACGACAACCATTTCTACAGTCTTAGCTAGTGGCGAAAGTACAACAGTAAGTATCCAATTAGAAGTACAAGCATGTCTGAATGGAAGTGCAGGAAACTGGACGAATATAGCGGAGATCACAAGTAGTGAAGATACGGATGGCAATGACATGACAGATGAAGATATCGATAGTACCTCAGATGATGACAGTACCAATGATGGAACATCAGAAAATGATGCCACGGACAATAGTAATGGCGATGAAGATGACCATGATCCAGAAGTGATCGAGATCTACGATCTAGCCTTAACGAAGAGTTTAGTGACTGAAGGTCCATACTCGTATGGTGATGATCTGACGTATAGAGTTTATATCTATAATCAAGGTAATGTAGATGCCTACAATGTCGAAGTGACGGATAGCATCCCATCTGGATTAGGCTTCGATGCTGCTTCAAATAGTGATTGGGACGATACGGCTTTACCAGAAGTGAGTTATACATTTGGCAATGCGATTGCAGCTGGTGAGGTAGACTCAGTGGACATCATATTGAGCCTAGAGCAAGCGAATGGAGCTGCGGATTACACCAATATCGCAGAGATCACAGGCGGTGAAGATGCAGATGGAAATCCACAAACTGATGCAGATAGTACGGGTGATAATGATAGTGAAAACGATAACGGAGGCGAAGTTAATGGAGCTACAGATGACCAAGTAGATGGCAATGGTACAGATGATGAAGATGATCATGATCCAGCGATAGTAGAGATTTATGATCTGGCATTAGTAAAACGAACTAGTCAAACAGGACCATTTAGTTATGGCGATGTGATTACCTATGAAATTGAGGTATACAATCAAGGAAGCATAGATGCGAATAATATTGTTGTAAAAGATAGCATCCCATGCGGTTTAAGCTACTTAGCAGTGAATGATGGAGTATGGACATATGATGGTACAGGCTCAGCGACGACAACCATTTCTACAGTCTTAGCTAGTGGCGAAAGTACAACAGTAAGTATCCAATTAGAAGTACAAGCATGTCTGAATGGAAGTGCAGGAAACTGGACGAATATAGCGGAGATCACAAGCAGTGAAGATACGGATGGCAATGACATGACAGATGAAGACATCGATAGTACAGCCGATGATGACAGTACCAATGATGGAACATCAGAAAATGATGCCACGGACAATAGCAATGGTGATGAAGATGATCACGATCCAGAAGTGGTCGAGATCTACGATCTAGCCTTGACAAAGAGTCTAGTAACCGAAGGACCATATTCATATGGCGATGATCTTACGTATAGAGTATACATCTATAATCAAGGTAATGTAGATGCCTACAATGTAGAAGTGACGGATAGCATCCCATCTGGATTAGGTTTCGATGCTGCTGCGAATAGTGATTGGGACGATACATCTGCCCCAGAAGTGATTTATACATTTAGCAATGTGATACCAGCGGGTATGGTAGATTCAGTAGATATTGTATTGAGTCTCGAGCAAGCTAACGGAGCAGAGGACTATACTAATATAGCGGAGATCACAGGTGGCGAAGATGCTGATGGAAATCCACAAACTGATGCAGATAGCACAGGAGATAATGACAGCGAAAACGATAGCGGTGGTGAAGTAACTGGAGCTACAGATGATCAAGTAGATGGCAATGGTACAGACGATGAAGATGACCATGATCCAGCGATAGTAGAATTCTTTGATCTGGCTACAATAAAGAGAATTTCCAATCTAGATGCCATGTCTGGCTTTGTATTTGGTGATGCTATTGATTATGAAATATTAGTGATCAATCAAGGGTCGATAGATGCCAGTAATATTACTGTAGTTGATTATGTTCCTCAAGGATATGATATTGATTATAGTATAAATCCTGGTTGGTCAGGTCCAGCTACTGCGCCTGCTACACTAACTTATAATCATGCTGGAGCATTAGCATCTGGGGATACCTTGATTATTCCTATTTCATTGATTATAAAGCAGGTAGATAATGCGGATTTTAGAGAAGCATACACCAATACTGCTGAGATAGCAGATGCGCATGATGGAAATGGTGATGATATTGAGGATATCGATAGTACTCCTGATAGTGATGAAGATAATGATGGAGTGCCATCAAATGATATCACGGATAATTCTGATAGTGATGAAGATGATCATGATATTGCGCTTCCTCCATTTGCAGATTTAGCACTTAAAAAGACTTTGGCAATTGACTATACCGTAATCAATGTAGGTGATGACGTACGATTTAAAATTACAGTGTTTAATCAAGGTACAATGCCGCTTCAAAACATTGAAATCACTGATTACGTGCCTAACGGTCTAAGTTACAGCACTAGTGATCCTAATGTTTGGGATGATACCAATCCTTCTATGTTGACCAAGGTACTTTCAGATCCCTTGGCAGCAGGTGATAGTATTTCTGTAGAAGTAGTGCTCACAGTAGGACCTTTTATGGTATTAGAGGATTATATCAACTATGCTGAAATAAGCTCTTTTGAAGATCTTGAAGGTAACATGCCTATGGATTTCGATTCTACGCCAGATCAGGACCCTGATAATGATCCTGGTGCGGAATTCAATACGGACTCCGATGATCATATTTTAGATGATGGTCAAGATTTAGACGGAGATGGCATCAGAGATGAAGATGATCACGATCTTGAAGCTATTTTGATTTTTGATTTAGCACTCAAAAAGACGACTGATCATGTTGATCCTGTATTAGTAGGTGATGATGTAAAATTTGATATTACGGTTTATAATCAAGGTAATATTCAGGCTAAGGATGTGAAAGTCAGGGATTATATACCTGCTGGATTTGCCTTGAGCCCTGCGAGTATAGGCTGGACCTCTATAGATGCTAATAATGCGGAGTATACGATCAACGAAATTCCAATATTGGATTCGATTACGATCGAAATTGTGCTTACGGTTCAGCAAGGAGCTAACTATGATAACTTAATTAATTACGCAGAAATTAGCTCTGCATTTGACGAGTTTGATATCGATCGTACTCTGTTAGATGTCGATAGTACAGCAGATTCAGATCCTGATAATGATCAGGGTGGAGAATTGTATTCCTCTGATGATAACTATGTAGATGGTAATGGAAAGAATAATGCTGGTGAAGATGAGGATGATCATGACCCCGCTCAACCTCCGATATTTGATCTTGCCTTGATTAAATATAGAATTGATCAGACACCTATCATTCCAGGTGATATTATAACGCATACGATCAAGATTTATAATCAAGGAAATATAGATGCAACAAATATTACAGTGTATGACTACCTACCAGAGGCATTAGAACTAAGTAGCACAGATACCAATGGTTGGACTCGTGTTATCGATAAATCTTATGAAAAAACATTTGCAGGATTATTAGCAGCGGGGGATTCGCTGATATTAGAAATGGAAGTAGAAGTTCAGATTGGAGCAGGTCTAGATAATACAACCAATTTTGCAGAAATTTTTGGTGCAGATAATAGATCAGGTGAGGATATGACTAATATGGATATTGATTCATCTCCAGACGGAAATGAAGGAAACGACTCTGGTGGAGATCCAAGCAATGCAACCGATGATATGGTTAATGACGATGGACGTGACACTGACGGCGACGGCATCATGGACGAAGACGACCATGATCCTGCAGCCTTGCCGATTTTCGATTTAGCCCTACGCAAGACTACGGCTTTAGTCCCGGTCGAGATGGGTGATGAGGTAGAGTTTATGATTGAGATCTGCAATCAGGGTACAGAGAATGCGTCTAATATTACGATCGTAGATTATATCCCAGTAGGCTTACAATATATCGCTGATGCGCGGAATATGGGCTGGGATGCTACGGATGTTATGAATCCTACGTATGACTATATGCCCGTGATCAATGTAGGCGACTGTGCGATGATTAGTATATGGCTGGAGGTGATTAGCGAAGAGCCATCAGAGTTGATTAACTACAGTGAGATAGTAAGTGCAGAGGACGATATGGGCAACGACCGTACAGGCTTGGATATTGATAGTGTCAATGATAATGACAATACCAATGATAATGGTCTAGAGCCATATAGCGATAGCGATGATGAGATCGATGAAAACGGAAGAGCAGGCGAAGATGAAGATGATCACGATCAAGCATGGTTATTAGTCTGTGAGGAGATTGTCTGTAATGCAGAGATCAATATCAGTCTAGATGAGGATTGTAGCACGACGTTTACGCCGAGTATGATCTTGAGTCCAGCGACCTATCCAGATTACGTGTATACAGTAGAGATACGAGATATGGATGGTAATATCCGAGTAGACGGTACGTTTACGGCCGCCGATATTGGTGAAATGTTTTTCATTACGGTGACCTTACCGCTATGTGACAATATCAGTTGCTGGAGTAAGGTAACGGTAGAAGATAAGTTTGCTCCTGTGATTGACTGTCCAGCGGATATGACGATAGCCTGTACGGCACTACCAAGTGTAGGAGAGCCTACGGTGATGGAAAACTGTGGTGACCATACGTTGACCTTGTTGAATGAGACGATCGATGATCTAGGGGGTTGCGATCCAGACTATATCAGAAGAATCACAAGAAGCTACCAAGCTACAGATGCGCAAGGCAATGTAAGTGAAGTATGTAGTTTCAATATCTTCTTAGAGCGTATCGACCTAGGAGATGTGGTGATGCCAAGCATGAATTTCCAAGCGTTAAGCAATACAGCTTTAGAATGCACAAGCGGCTATGCGGTAGATGCGAATGGTAATCCTGATCCGAGTGTAACAGGTGTACCGACGTACTTAGGTACGGATCTATTCCCAGATATTCCGATGGAGTTTTGCAATGGATTTGTCAGCTATGAGGATAATGATCTCGGTACGGTAGGTTGTGTAAGAACCATCACAAGGACTTGGACAGTAGGGGAATGGCACTGCAATGCAGATATGACCGTGATGGGCGCTCAGATCATTCAGATACAAGATAATACCGCTCCAATCATTACTTGTCCATCCGATATGACGGTAAGTACAAGTGGAGTGAATGTATGCGAAGCGATGGTAAGCTTACCATCTGCTACAGCAGTAGAGCAATGTAACCTAAGTGGAAGTAATCCAGCACAGGTAGAGATCGATGTAATCTACCCAGGCGGCTTTTTAGATAATGAAAATGGCGGATCAGTAGTACTAAGTACAGGAGCTAATGTAATCACCTATGTTGCCTATGATGAATGCTACAACAGTAGCAGCTGTACGATGACGGTAACGGTGATGGATGAGAGCCAGCCGATCGCAATCTGTCAAGTCAACACGGTAGTAGCACTGAACAGTGCAGGAGTAGGTATCTTGAATGCGATAGATGTAGATCAAGGCAGTTTTGATGATTGTGGAATAGACCGCTTTGAGATTGCACGAATGAGTGATAATTGCAATGATGCAGATAATCTAGTATTTGGAGAGAGTGTCAGTTTCTGTTGTGCGGATGGTGGTAGTGAACAGATGGTGATCTTCCGAGTATATGATATGAGTGGCAATTATAATGAGTGTATGGTCAGTGTAGAAGTACAGGACAAGCAACTACCAAGCATCAGTTGCCCAGCAGATATGACCGTAGAGTGCGGTACCGTATTCGATCCGAATAATATGAGTATCACCTTCGGAGATGCAAGTGTAAGTGATAACTGTACATCAGCGAATGCGATCACGGAAGTAGTAGCAGATAACCGAAACAACTGTGGATTAGGAGTAGTAGAGCGAACGATCAGTATTCCAGATGGACAAGGAGGAACGATGAGCTGTACACAACGCATCACGTTTGAAGATAGTAGCCCATATATGGGTCCAAGTGCAAGTGACTGGCCATCGGATATGACATTCAATAATGATGTATGTACAATGCAAGATCTACATCCAGATAATCTAGCTCCAGGCGTAGGGTATCCGATCATAGACACAGGAGATGCCTGCAGTCAGGTGGCGATGAGTTATGTAGATCAAGAGTTTGGTTTCGTACCGGGTACAGATGCTTGTTTCAAAGTATTGAGAGACTGGACAGTAATCGACTGGTGTAGACGTAATCCAGATGGTACAATTCCACAATATACCTACCAGCAGACGCTGAAAGTGACGAATAGCATCGCACCACAGATTACAAGTAGTCTAGCGGATGTAGTAGTAGAGACTTTTGATTCCAACTGCGCAGACGGAGAAGTAAGCCTAGTACTGACAGCAACGGATGACTGTACCGCAACAGAAGATCTAACGATCAGATATGAGATCGATGCGAATAATGATGGCAGTATAGATATCAGTAACAATGGCAATGATGCCAGTGGCACATACCCAATCGGCATCCACAGGATCTACTGGGAAGTATTAGACGGCTGTGGCAATATTGTATTAGGAGACTATCTATTTGAAGTACGGAATGCGACGAATCCAACACCCGTATGTATCCAAGGTTTGAGTACAGAGCTAGTAGCGATGGATTTAAATAATGATGGCATACCAGATGCGGAGATGGTGATGTTGGAGGCGAGTAGCTTTGATGGAAGTAGCTATCATATCTGTGGCTATCCAGTGACGTTTAGCTTTAGTGCAGATGTGACAGATACAGAGGTGATCTTTGATTGTAATGATCTAGGGCAGCAGGCGATCGAGCTATGGGTGACAGATAGTAATGGCAACCAAGACTTCTGTGTGACCTTTGTGGTGGTACAGGACAACAATGATGTCGATATCTGCACAGCACAAGGGATGCTGAATATCAGTGGACAAGTAAGCACAAGACAGAGTGAACCTGTAGAGGCAGTATCAGTAGATCTAGAGGGAACAATAGTACCGACTATAGATACGACGAGTGCGATCGGGATGTATAGCTTCCCGAGCATGGCAATGGGAGGAATATACGAGGTAGTGCCAAGTAAGAATGATGACCCACTGAACGGAGTAAGTACCTTGGACTTGGTATTGATCCAGAAGCATATCTTGGGTATCAAGAGCTTAGAAGAGGGCTATGATCGAATAGCAGCGGATATAAATGGAAGCGAAGACATTAGTGCAGTGGATTTGATCGAGTTAAGGAAGCTACTGTTAGGCGTCTATGATGAGTTTCCGAATAATACGAGCTGGAGATTTGTAGATAAGCTACATGAGTTTGAGGATGGCGAAGATCCGTGGTATGGTGGAATCCCAGAGAGCTATTCGATTGATAGTTTGAGTGGGCACATGCTGATAGATTTTGTAGGAGTGAAAGTAGGAGATGTGAATGGCAGTGTAGAGGCTAGTAGTGAAGGCGAAGAGATAGAAGGAGAAGAAAGCAAAGACTTAGCAAGTAGAGCGGATAATAATCTAGTATTGGTGATCCCAAGTGAGCTAGGCAAAACGAATTCAGAATTGAGTTCAAGTATAAATACAAGTGCAAGAAGATACTCCATCCCAGTAATGAGTGACAACTTCAGAGATGTGGAGGGCATGCAGCTGGAGATAGAGACTCTGGAGTATGTAGAGATTACAGGACTACGATCAGGCAGTATATCAGTAAGAGAGGAGTCTTATGCGAAACAAGATCAAGTAGAAGGAGAGAAAGGAAATAGCTACAAGATGATCTGGACAGATGCCCAGAGTCGATCAGTGACGGTAGGTAAGGAGATACCATTATTCTTCATCGAAGTAGAGCTGAGTGGATCACGAATAGGAGGAGATGAGGATGTCCAAGACTGGTTAAGTATAGTAGAGTCATCAAGTTACAATGAGTGGTACTCAGGAGAGGAGCTACAAGGTGGAATAGAAATTCGATACAAGGAGAGCGAAGGAGATATCGACCTCAAGGTAGAGCAAATAGATACGGAGGTATCGTTGTTTGAGTTATATCAAAATGAGCCTAATCCATGGGTAGATCAGACGCAAGTGAAGTTCTTTATGGAAGAGCGACAGGAAGGCATACTACGCATCAAAGATGAGCTAGGAAGAGTACTATACAACCGAGAAGCGATCTATGACAGAGGAGAGCATTACATCCGCATAGATGGCGAAGTAGTACATGGTACATCAGGGATCTACATCTTAGAGCTACAAGTAGGAGAGGATATCCAACGAGTCAAGATGATCAAAATGAATAATTAAACACGGAATTAGGTTTAGATTTAATAGTAATTAGTGATGATGAAGCACCGCGATATCAGCGCGGTGCTTTTTATGACACTAAATGTTACAATCAAGCCCACAATTACACGGAATAAGACAAACAGAGAGTATAGGGTATAAAAAAAATTAACATATTATATTTTTTTGTTATATTTACATTAGTTATTTACCTAGAGATGAGTAATAGAGCATAATAAAGCTGTGTTTTATGATCTATTATAAGGAGTGTTTATACTTGGGTGTATTTACTTTATTACTTTTTGGTTCGTCAAATATTTGGGCTCAACAATGTAGTAATAATGTAGTAAGACAGACTTACTTCATACCCTATGAAGAAGATGAGACTTTCGATTTCATACAATCCATAAATCCTGGAATCAACAATGGATGTTGGACGGCTGATTGCCAAAATCCAGCATATGATCAATACAATAGTGTCAATCCAATCTCTAAATATGTTTCTATTAATGTTTTAGGATCAAACACCATCATCTATTACGATCACTGGGAAGATGGTTATGAATTCGATCCTGATATAGCAATTACGCAATCAACTACCCAAATTTGGGGTGATGGCGACCCTACAAATGGATTTCCCCCAAATGTACCAGCTGATATGTTTGCTCCAGGTGATGTCATTGTATTGGATATGACTATTACAACTCCAAATACCGCGACGACAATAGAGTTGGATGGAAGAGATAAACTATCGTCGACTAAGAATATACTCATGTCTGCCGCAACATGGTCGGCAGGATCTAATACCTTACTAGCGGGTGCATCAGCAGTTTTATCCGTCGATGATTACTCTACTGACTTCACTGTACCAGTTGGAGAAGATGTCAATACTTACAATTTATTTTCTTATACGGGATTATTTTTTCAAGCTTCAGAGGACAATACAGTAGTTAATATTGATACGGATAATGACGGCATTGATGATCTGACTGTTACATTAAATGAAGGTGAAACTCATCTCATTAATGGCGGTTTACAAACTGGTGCAACAGTAAGTGCAAACTATCCAATAGCAGCTACCCTCGTAACTGGAGATCCATGTGATCTACACGAAGCAAGATTTTTTAAATTGGATGGAAACGAAAGAATTTCTAATGCTTATATCAATCCAGTAGCCACTCCTGCAACTCAGGCCACAGTGGTTCATTTATATAATCCATCCTCATCATCGATTACGATAGATTATACTTTTTATCCATCAGGAACACAGCCACAGATAAATCTTGGAC
Organism: Saprospiraceae bacterium; assembly: GCA_020629715.1. Lineage (GTDB taxonomy): Bacteria > Bacteroidota > Bacteroidia > Chitinophagales > Saprospiraceae > JAHDGW01. The sequence goes on along the minus strand of JAHDCU010000001.1, from coordinate 121,535 downwards.
CCATGGCTTCAACATTTGTCACGATACCTAATCTAAGCGGAAGTAGATTTTATTCCGATGATGATTTTATGGCTTTAGTTACAATAGATTCTGGACCAGAATCTTCTGTAAATTGCTTTTCGGATGGCAGTAGAGGGAATCAAGTTAATGATTGGGGATTTACGATGATTCCTGAGTCATCACTAAAGGGTCAAGTACTAGGCGCGGCTTGGGCAGCTGGTCAAGATCCAACATATACTGGATCGAGTCCAGAAAATTCTGCGCCTATATGGGTGACTGCAGTACATACTACTTCCAGTTCGGCTCCGATTCAAATTTGTGTTGATTATAATGGTGATGGTGGATCTATGACAGATGCACTTGGTAATTCTTTCGATACATCTGTCAGCCTTGCAGAGTTGCAATCCCAACGATTATATGATCCAGATGGGGATCAAACTGCAATGTCTATCTGGGTTTGTGATGGCAGTGAGGCAATTGTCTCAGCAGTTTGGGGTCAAGATCCCAATACCGCTTCAGGTGGATCACCAGCTATTGATGTAGGTACTGCACTTCTTGGTGGTGTAGCATTCGAATCTTCCAAACTAGGAGGCATTCTTAAGGATAACAATAATGACGGCTTACTCAACCTAGGAGAATCAATGGAGTACTGTATTTGCGTTTCTAACGTGGGTAAATTAAACTATGCAGAAAATACGCTATCAGTAATTGATACATTGAGTCCCTACTTCTCCTATGTACCAAATTCAACATATTACGAAATCAATGGTCAAACTGTAGATGTCATGGATAATTCTGCTCCCAATAGTGGTTTCCCAGCAGACGAAACAGGTTGGTTTTTTCCGGAAATTCTGGAAATTGGCGAAGCATTTACGTTGTGTTATCAGACAGAATTGACAGAAATACCTCCAGCAGATCAAGATTTTATAGAAAATATTGCATGTATTTCAGATGGTACAGATAATCAAAAACCTGATATCAATATTCCCCTTGGATGTGAAATTGAAATTTCGGATACCAACACCTCTCTTTGTAATGAAGGTCAGTTTGAACTTAATACTACAATAACATGGTATCGACCACCAGTAAATACAGATCTTGTAGTAAGTTATCAAGGAATGACTCAAACCATTGATGTAAGTGGCGGAGTACTATCACCGCAAACTGTAACTTTTACTGCTACGGCCGATGCTATGACCTACGACCTTGTAGCAGGATTTACACAAGATTGTAGTGTCTCCCAAACTGTCAATGCAGCAGAACCATGTGACCCAGAGTTGACCTTATCTAAAACTGTTGATTCAGTAGTTGATCTAGGGGGTAATAATTATCAAATAATCTATGTGATTTCGGTTTCGAATATTGGTGATGCAACTGGTACATATTCATTACAAGATTCGCCAGACTATGATGATGATGTTATGATTATTTCTGCCAGTTATACGAATTACTTGGGAAGTCCTTCTCCCTTAGATATCTCAATGACTGATTGGGATTTAGGAAATAATATAAATCTACCTTTGGGTCAACAACATGATTACACTGTAACGGTCAATGTAAGTATAGATCTTTCTGATGGTTCAGGTGATGACATTTTAACGGATTGTGGTACGACTAGCCCTAACGCGGGTACAGGATTATTCAATGTAGCAACGGTAAATTGGGTTGGAGAAGATCTTACCGATAATGCTTGTCCAGATGTACCTTATTACACTATGGAGAAAAACTTTATTGGTACTACTCAGACTTCTGCTAATTGTTATGTAGTACAGTATTCGATTTCAGTTTCTAATACTGGGACTACAACTGGTAGCTATGATTTAAATGATAACCCAGCTTTTGATGATGATGTTGTGATCAATAATATCAGTTACTCAACTAATATTAGTGGGAATAATGGAGGTACTCTTGTAATAGCGCCAAGTTTAAGCATTGCAGATGATCAAGAGATTGGAGTGGGTGAAAGCCATCTTTATACTTTGAGCTTTAATGTTTGCCTTGATCTAGATGACTAGACGATTTAGGTGATCATTCATCTAATACAGATAGAGAGAATGTTAATGACTTGTCATGGATTGAAAGCAATCCAGGGTGTTTATGATTTTATAATTTTTTTTGATTAACGTATTATGTATTTAAACAACTTACACAAACGATACACTTTAATGATTGTACTCTTAGTCTTTTATTTAGGGCTAAGTATCAACCTTTCTGCAGAGAAAAGTACTGGGGAAGAACCATTTTATTCTTTAGTTATTTCTGAATTTGCTCATAAAATTGACGTAAATCATTCTCCTTATGTTATGGTCAATGATACCCTAACTCCTAGGGTGATGATGCCGACAGGAGATAACGAATATGATTCATGTGGAGAAGGAAACTCAGATGGAATTCCTGACATGGGACAAGGACTTTTCAATCAAGCTACCCTAGATACCAATAATGATGGAATGTCCGATATAGTCGATAGTACATGTGCTGATCTACCGTATCTACGATTAGAAAAAGCGTTGGTTAGTTCTACTCAAAATAATGATGGTTCTCATACCATAGTTTATACATTATCTGTGGAAAATGTAGGTGGAGCTGTGGGAGAGTACAACTTATCAGACAACCCTCAATATGATGATGATATTATTATCAATACGGCCACATATACAAGTAACGTAGGTCTTTCAGGTACTCTTAGTTCGACAGTAACTCCATGGTCACTTGCCTCTGATGAAGCTATAGATGCCAATGAGACCGACGTATATACAGTTACCGTCAATGTTACATTAGATCTTAATGATGGAGACAATGGTGATGATTCTTATGACCCTTGTGGTGGTAGTGGAGGATCCGGTCCTACCGCTAACCAAGGCTTATTTAATGAAGCATTACTTGATGTAAATGATGACGGAACAGCTGATGTACAAGATACAGTATGTAGTGATCTGCCATTTTTAGTAATGGAAAAGTCTCTCGTAAGCTTGACTCAAGTATCAGGAAATATTTACAGTCTTGTCTATCAAATAAATGTAGAAAATCAAGGTGGTGCAGATGGAATGTATGACCTTACAGATAATCCTCAATATGATGATGATATTGCTATCAATTCTGCTTCATACACATCTAATATCGGATTAAACGGTACTCTTACATCTTCCCCATGGTTATTAGGAGATGATGAAACAATTGGAGCTGGTGAAATAGATAGTTATATTATTACAGTTCAGGTTGAAATTGATTTGGAATCATCTTCAACTGGAGATAATATGTATAGTGAATGTGGATCAGGAAGTGGAGATGGTACATCCTCTGCTGGAGAGGGACTGTTTAATGAAGCCTTATTAGATACTGATAATGATGGTACTGCTGAAGTATTAGATACAGTTTGTAATGATTTACCATTCTTGATATTAGATAAAGAGTTCGTGAATAGTGTCCAAAATACAGATGGTTCATATACGATTACCTATACGATAGAGGTAGAAAATATTGGTGGAGCCGATGGTCTATACAACTTAGATGATAGCCCTCAATATGATGATGATGTTGTGATCAATAGCGCTAGCTATTCTGCTACCAACGGTTTAAGTGGTACATTAACAACAACACCTTGGGATCTAGCAGATGATGAAACTATAGCTGCTGGTGAAATAGATACGTATACACTCACCGTGAATATCGATTTAGAGCTTAATGATGGCGTAGTTGGAGATGATACTTATACAGCTTGTGGATCAGGTGGTGGAAGTGGACCTTCAGCAAATCAAGGTTTATTCAATCAAGCGCTATTAGATATTGATGATGATGGTGATGCAGATGTAGAAGACGAAGTTTGTGAGGATCTTCCTTATTTAGAAATGGAAAAAACTTTCGTTTCTACCACACAGACAACAGCAAACTGTTATACTGTAGTCTATCAGATCACGGTTTCTAACAATGGCGGTGCGGAAGGAACCTATGATCTATCCGATAATCCGGCATTTGATGATGATATAACGATTAATTCAATTAGCTATGGCTCAGATGCTTCTGGTAATACTGGGGGCTCACTTTCTGTTGATACTACGCTTCCATTAGCGGATGATCAGAGTATAGCTATTGGCAAAACAGATACATATATCCTGACATTTGATCTATGTTTAGATTTAGATGATTAGGTAGAGATAATATAGATGGTGTGGTCTTTTCGACCGCACCATCATTTTTGAAATATCCAAGAACAGTCGATTTTGTACAGGCGTAAATACGTCTAAGAAAACTACAATTATGAATAAATTGCGGTATGCTGCAATGGCTATGCTATTGCTATTTTCATGTTTACTATGGATAGGAAATCAGGATCAACAGAATGCTGATCTAGCTGATATTGAGTACTATACACCTCAAGATTCCTTGAAGGAAAGCCTCTTGTATAGGATGATGGGAGATAATGTGTATGTCGGTTGTAATGAAGGTTATAACGATCCCGACATCGATCAATTTGCCCTTTTTAATCAAGCAGTATTAGATGCTAATAATGATGGTATAGCTGATATAGTGGATAGTACTTGTGCCGATCTACCGATACTTTCTTTGGAAAAAGCGCCTCTTGGATTTGTCCAAAACAGTGATGGTTCTTTTACCATTCAGTATACAATAGAGGTAGTGAATTCTGGACTTGCCGCGGGTATATATGATTTATTCGATGACCCTTCGTTTGATGACGATATCATATTTTTGGATGCTTCTTTCACAAGTAATACAAGTAATAATGGCTCCTTGGATATTGCATCATCACAGTGGCAATTGGCAGATGATGAGACCATTGATGCTAGTACTACCCATAGCTATATACTGACGGTTCGGATAGAATTGGATCTATCATCAAATGGACCAGGAGATGGCATATATACTGATTGCGCTAATAATGGAGGAGATCTGAGTAATGATGAAAGAGGATTATTTAATACAGCAACAATAGATACGGATAATGATGGAATGCCTGAACTTCAAGATTCTACTTGTCAAGATTTGAATTTTTATGATTTAGCTTTAAGAAAAACTATACTAGAAAGTGCTCCGTATGAGTATGGTGATATTTTAAATTTTAGGATTGTAATATTTAATCAATCTAATGTACCAGTTACAAATGTCGATGTATATGACGCCTTACCTTGCGGTTATGATTTTTTACCTAGTGAAAACCTAGGATGGTCTGCACAAGGAGATTACTATGTTACTACTGTAACAGAAGAAATAGCAGCTGGTGACTCCATAGCCCTTAATCTAGCAGTGGAATTAGTGCCATGTTACGAAGAAGACGCATATTATAACATAGCTGAAATCTATGATTTTGAAGATACCGAAGGTGATCATCCCCTTGATCTAGATAGTACTCCTGATGATGACCCATTAGATGATGATTTGATAAATGATGAAATCTACAGTCTAGACGATGAAGATGATCATGACATTGAAGTCATAGAAATATTCGACCTAGCGATCAAGAAAGTATTTTCAGGATTTGATGGCCCCTTCGTAGTAGGTCAAATTGCAATGTTTGATGTTGTAGTTTATAATCAGGGAAATATAGCAGCTTACAATATAGAATTGGTTGATTATATAAATGCAGGTTTTAGACTAAATACAGATAATCCATTAGGATGGGTGAGCGTCAATGACTCTATCGCGACTTATAATTATGCTGGACCTTTGATGCCGTTAGAGTCAGACACAATAAGGGTAGAGCTTGTTGTACAACCAGGAGCTATGGATATGGATTTGGATAATTTTATTGAAGTCATCGCGGCAGACGATGATCTAGATGATAGCAATGATCCTCCTGTAGATTCAGATAGTGACCCAGATCAGGATCCTGATAATGACGATAATATAAATGATGAAATAGATAATCCAAATGATGAAGATGATCATGATGGAGCGGATGTCATGGTTTTCGATTTAGCACTAAGGAAGGAAATGGATAATCCTAGAACTGTGAATGAGGGTGATTTAGTAAGATTCAATATTACTGTATTTAATCAAGGAGATATTGCCGCTAGTAACATAGTGGTACATGACTACTTGCCATCAGGGTATACATTTAATGATTACTCAGGAAATTGGATAGGACCTGATATCAATGGATATTATAGTACTACAATTAATGAAGTGTTACTACCCGGGGATTCAGAGACGGTGAGTTTAGATCTCATAGTTAGCGATATCAGTGATTTTGATGAACTTATCAATGTTGCGGAAATCTCTTCATCAGAAGATGACGAAGGACACGATATGACAGGTTTTGATATTGATAGTGAAATGGATAATAATCCTAATAATGACTCAGGAGGAGTTGTATTTAGTGATGACGATGATGAGATATTTGAGGCGGGGATATTAGGAGATGACGAAGACGATCATGACCCAGCCGCTGTCCCAATCTTTGATTTAGCCTTGATCAAAACGGTGCCAGATGGAACCTATCCTTTGACGGGTGATATAGTTACATTCTACATAACGGTGTATAATCAAGGTAATGTAAATGCAAAAGATATCTTTATCACAGATTATTTGACAGATGCTTTTGAATATAGCCCATTCGATACCAATGGATGGAGGCCATCTAGTAGTGACGGATCACAATACACTTTATCACTTGATAATATTGTTCTAGCTCCTGGTGATAGTATCCAGGTGGAAATAGATTTAGTCATTACTGCTGAAGCAAATCAAGATAATCTTTTAAATATCGCGGAAATCTCGGAAGCCCATTGGGAAGATGAACAAACAGATCCAACGATTGATATCGATAGTGATCCTGATACGGATGTCAATAATGATACTGGTGGCGTTGCAAACAGCCCTTCAGATGATGTTATTATGGACGACGGTAATGACACGGACGGCGACGGCATCATGGACGAGGACGACCATGATCCAGCAGCCTTACCGATTTTCGATTTAGCCCTACGCAAGACTACGGCTTTAGTTCCAGTAGAGCTGGGAGATGAAGTAGAGTTTATGATTGAGATCTGCAATCAGGGTACAGAGAATGCGTCGAATATTACGATCATAGATTATATCCCAGTAGGCTTACAATATATAGCTGATGCGCGGAATATGGGCTGGGATGCTACGGATGTTATGAATCCTACGTATGACTATATGCCCGTGATCAATGTAGGCGACTGTGCGATGATTAGTATATGGCTGGAGGTGATTAGCGAAGAGCCATCAGAGTTGATTAACTACAGTGAGATAGTAAGTGCAGAGGACGATATGGGCAACGACCGTACAGGCTTGGATATTGATAGTGTCAATGATAATGACAATACCAATGATAATGGTCTAGAGCCATATAGCGATAGCGATGATGAGATCGATGAAAACGGAAGAGCAGGCGAAGATGAAGATGATCACGATCAAGCATGGTTATTAGTCTGTGAGGAGATTGTCTGTAATGCAGAGATCAATATCAGTCTAGATGAGGATTGTAGCACGACGTTTACGCCGAGTATGATCTTGAGTCCAGCGACCTATCCAGATTACGTGTATACAGTAGAGATACGAGATATGGATGGTAATATCCGAGTAGACGGTACGTTTACGGCCGCCGATATTGGTGAAATGTTTTTCATTACGGTGACCTTACCGCTATGTGACAATATCAGTTGCTGGAGTAAGGTAACGGTAGAAGATAAGTTTGCTCCTGTGATTGACTGTCCAGCGGATATGACGATAGCCTGTACGGCACTACCAAGTGTAGGAGAGCCTACGGTGATGGAAAACTGTGGTGACCATACGTTGACCTTGTTGAATGAGACGATCGATGATCTAGGGGGTTGCGATCCAGACTATATCAGAAGAATCACAAGAAGCTACCAAGCTACAGATGCGCAAGGCAATGTAAGTGAAGTATGTAGTTTCAATATCTTCTTAGAGCGTATCGACCTAGGAGATGTGGTGATGCCAAGCATGAATTTCCAAGCGTTAAGCAATACAGCTTTAGAATGCACAAGCGGCTATGCGGTAGATGCGAATGGTAATCCTGATCCGAGTGTAACAGGTGTACCGACGTACTTAGGTACGGATCTATTCCCAGATATTCCGATGGAGTTTTGCAATGGATTTGTCAGCTATGAGGATAATGATCTCGGTACGGTAGGTTGTGTAAGAACCATCACAAGGACTTGGACAGTAGGGGAATGGCACTGCAATGCAGATATGACCGTGATGGGCGCTCAGATCATTCAGATACAAGATAATACCGCTCCAATCATTACTTGTCCATCCGATATGACGGTAAGTACAAGTGGAGTGAATGTATGCGAAGCGATGGTAAGCTTACCATCTGCTACAGCAGTAGAGCAATGTAACCTAAGTGGAAGTAATCCAGCACAGGTAGAGATCGATGTAATCTACCCAGGCGGCTTTTTAGATAATGAAAATGGCGGATCAGTAGTACTAAGTACAGGAGCTAATGTAATCACCTATGTTGCCTATGATGAATGCTACAACAGTAGCAGCTGTACGATGACGGTAACGGTGATGGATGAGAGCCAGCCGATCGCAATCTGTCAAGTCAACACGGTAGTAGCACTGAACAGTGCAGGAGTAGGTATCTTGAATGCGATAGATGTAGATCAAGGCAGTTTTGATGATTGTGGAATAGACCGCTTTGAGATTGCACGAATGAGTGATAATTGCAATGATGCAGATAATCTAGTATTTGGAGAGAGTGTCAGTTTCTGTTGTGCGGATGGTGGTAGTGAACAGATGGTGATCTTCCGAGTATATGATATGAGTGGCAATTATAATGAGTGTATGGTCAGTGTAGAAGTACAGGACAAGCAACTACCAAGCATCAGTTGCCCAGCAGATATGACCGTAGAGTGCGGTACCGTATTCGATCCGAATAATATGAGTATCACCTTCGGAGATGCAAGTGTAAGTGATAACTGTACATCAGCGAATGCGATCACGGAAGTAGTAGCAGATAACCGAAACAACTGTGGATTAGGAGTAGTAGAGCGAACGATCAGTATTCCAGATGGACAAGGAGGAACGATGAGCTGTACACAACGCATCACGTTTGAAGATAGTAGCCCATATATGGGTCCAAGTGCAAGTGACTGGCCATCGGATATGACATTCAATAATGATGTATGTACAATGCAAGATCTACATCCAGATAATCTAGCTCCAGGCGTAGGGTATCCGATCATAGACACAGGAGATGCCTGTAGTCAAGTGGCGATGAGTTTTGTAGATCAAGAGTTTGGTTTTGTACCGGGTACAGATGCTTGCTTCAAAGTATTGAGAGACTGGACAGTAATTGACTGGTGTAGACGTAATCCAGATGGTACGATTCCACAATACACCTACCAGCAGACACTAAAAGTGACGAATAGCATAGCACCACAGATTACAAGTAGTCTAGCGGATGTAGTAGTAGAGACTTTTGACTCCAACTGTGCAGACGGACAAGTAGATCTAGTACTGACAGCAACAGATGACTGTACCACAACGGAAGATCTAACGATCAGATATGAGATCGATGCGAATAATGACGGCAGTATAGATATCAGTAACAGTGGCAATGATGCCAGTGGCACATACCCAATCGGTATCCATAGGATCTACTGGGAAGTATTAGACGGCTGTGGTAATATTGTACAGGGAGACTATCTATTTGAAGTACGAAATGCGACGAATCCAACACCCGTATGTATCCAAGGTTTGAGTACAGAGCTAGTAGCGATGGATTTAAATAATGATGGCATACCAGATGCGGAGATGGTGATGTTGGAGGCGAGTAGCTTTGATGGAAGTAGCTATCATATCTGTGGCTATCCAGTGACGTTTAGCTTTAGTGCAGATGTGACAGATACAGAGGTGATCTTTGATTGTAATGATCTAGGGCAGCAGGCGATCGAGCTATGGGTGACAGATAGTAATGGCAACCAAGACTTCTGTGTGACCTTTGTGGTGGTACAGGACAACAATGATGTCGATATCTGCACAGCACAAGGGATGCTGAATATCAGTGGACAAGTAAGCACAAGACAGAGTGAACCTGTAGAGGCAGTATCAGTAGATCTAGAGGGAACAATAGTACCGACTATAGATACGACGAGTGCGATCGGGATGTATAGCTTCCCGAGCATGGCAATGGGAGGAATATACGAGGTAGTGCCAAGTAAGAATGATGACCCACTGAACGGAGTAAGTACCTTGGACTTGGTATTGATCCAGAAGCATATCTTGGGTATCAAGAGCTTAGAAGAGGGCTATGATCGAATAGCAGCGGATATAAATGGAAGCGAAGACATTAGTGCAGTGGATTTGATCGAGTTAAGGAAGCTACTGTTAGGCGTCTATGATGAGTTTCCGAATAATACGAGCTGGAGATTTGTAGATAAGCTACATGAGTTTGAGGATGGCGAAGATCCGTGGTATGGTGGAATCCCAGAGAGCTATTCGATTGATAGTTTGAGTGGGCACATGCTGATAGATTTTGTAGGCGTGAAAGTAGGAGATGTGAATGGCAGTGTAGAGGCCAGTAGTGAAGGCGAAGAAGTGGAAGGAGAGGAGAGCACAAGTTTAGCAAGTAGAGGGGACAATGATCTAGTATTGGTGATCCCAAGTGAGCTAGCTGAAACGAATGCAGAATTAAGTTCAAGTGCAAGTACAAGATTAAATACAAGAAGATATTCTATTCCTGTGATGAGTGACAACTTCAGAGATGTGGAGGGTATGCAGCTGGAGATAGAGACACCAGATCATGTTACAATTACGAGCTTACGATCAGGCAGTATATCAGTAGGAGAGGAGTCCTATGCGAAGCAGGCTAAGGCAAGCAATCAGCAAACCAACCGCTACAAGATTATATGGACAGACGCCCAGAGTCGATCAGTGACGGTAGGTAAGGAGATACCATTATTCTTCATCGAAGTAGAGCTGAGTGGATCACGAATAGGAGGAGATGAGGATGTCCAAGACTGGTTAAGTATAGTAGAGTCATCAAGTTACAATGAGTGGTACTCAGGAGAGGAGCTACAAGGTGGAATAGAAATTCGATACAAGGAGAGCGAAGGAGATATCGACCTCAAGGTAGAGCAAATAGATACGGAGGTATCGTTGTTTGAGTTATATCAAAATGAGCCTAATCCATGGGTAGATCAGACGCAAGTGAAGTTCTTTATGGAAGAGCGACAGGAAGGCATACTACGCATCAAAGATGAGCTAGGAAGAGTACTATACAACCGAGAAGCGATCTATGACAGAGGAGAGCATTACATCCGCATAGATGGCGAAGTAGTACATGGTACATCAGGGATCTACATCTTAGAGCTACAAGTAGGAGAGGATATCCAACGAGTCAAGATGATCAAAATGAATAATTAAACACGGAATTAGGTTTAGATTTAATAGTAATTAGTGATGATGAAGCACCGCGATATCAGCGCGGTGCTTTTTTTAATTACTCCATATATCTTAGAGAGCAGGATTATTAATTGTTTGTATTTAGCCCCAGCTTTACATCAATGTCGCTTGAGATTAACTTTTCCAAATTTTCGGGGGGCAGTGGGTTGCCACCTACCCAAAGCTTTTCCATTTTCTTCCAATCAGAAGAAATTTCAAGAGCACTCAGATTATTGTAGAGCAAAGAAAGTTCCTTAAGTTTTCTAAGAGAATAAATACTTTCTGGTACGGCATTCAGATTACAATGTTCTAACGAAAGCGTTTTAACTCTGCTAGGAAATTGAATGTCGGGAGAGATGTCAAGCCAATCTAAAATCATAGTCTCAACTCGATCGAAACCTTCGCCAATGACCAAGCTGTCACAGGGATTATCTCCAACATTGATACTTTCAAATGTATGTAATGGATAATTTAAGATTAGTTTTTCTATCTGATTATTATTAAGATTCAAGACCCTTAGCGCGGTTGAAGATTGAATCAAATCTGGAATACAGGTAAGCCTATTTATATCTAGATAGAGATATCGTAATTCAGGAATTTGTACAGATGGTTCGATTTGCTTTATTCGGTTATTCCCAAGATTCAAAATGGATAGGTTGGATAATATATTGATGCTTGTATCAATTTCACTCAGATAGTTGTCTCTCATGTATATCTCTGTGATTTCATGCCTAGAGCCGTAGAGTTCATTGAAGTCAAAATGAGTCAACTTATTTCCACTTAATTCTACAAATTCTAAATTTTTGAGATTGCGAAGTACTCCGTCAAGAGTCTTGATTTTATTATCAGATAACTTAAGTGCTTCTATGTTTTTGAAATATGCTATTTCAGCGGGTACCTCTTTTAGATTTTGCTTGGAGAGGTCTAATTGAAATACTCGATCGGGATATAATGATGCTTCCGAAATATCAGTAAACCACTTAGATTTATATGAGTCATATCCCTGAGCAAGGGAAACGGTTGTTACTATTGATACCAAAATAAAAATCAAACCATTAACCTTCATAACCATAAGTTACGAGCTATTTAACGGATTTGAATATTGAAAACGGAATCAAGTCTCGAATACGACTTGAGTTATTCCTCTTCAGAATAATTACTACTAAGCTTTTTGAGTAGTACTTTTCGATAGTGGCGTTGCCGCTGTATTTGCTTGGTTTTATCTGCCCGTTTTCGGATACGTTTGTCTTTTATCACTCGGTCGATATCATCAGCCGAGTTTATTTTGTTGTAGTCTTTTATTGAAGTACGACGTGCCATACAAGAATAATGTAAGCACGTCGTAAGTGTTCATTTGTTAATCAAAAAGCCCTTCATATTCAGAGCTTCCTCCACGAGATTGTTTCTGCGCCTCTGGCATATTGAGATCTAAAGTATCATCAAGAGATTCTTGGCCGCCCAATAAAAGTAGGGTAGACTTCTTCTCGTACTCTTCTAGCATTTTGAGTCCCTTCTCTTCGAACATTCCGTTTTGAAGATCTATACTATCCATAAACTCAGAAGACATCTCCATAAACTGCTCCATTTCACCCACTTTATTAGCTACATCATCGGCAATAACTTCCATCGCCTGATCAAACATAGCTCTCTTGTCTGGATCACCTTTGATGATATTCATCGCAGATCTCATGGCACTGTGACTTGCACGGATTGCCTTACGCTCTTGTTCTTTAACTCGTACATTATCTTTGGTATCTTCAAGCAAGATCTCACTATTAGAATGCATTTTAGTAAGCACTTTATAGAGTACCGCCATTTTAGAATGAAGTGAAGCATACTTACCGTTAGTCTCTTTGAGTCTTGCAGCTTTTCTAGAGGATAGCAACATTTGCTTTTCATTATTAAGCTCTTTGGCCTTTCGGGCAATAGCCATATTTTCTTCGATTTCCTTATTATTATTGGTCATCATGTTTTTGAGCTTTCGCATCTGACCTTTAATATCGCCTATGCGTTCACTCATTTTTCTGAGATTCTTTTCTAAATCTGACACATAGTTTTTGAGTATACCTATCGGATCGATAGTGACAAACCATCCTGTGATGCTACGCATGATGCTTTTATACATATAGCCAATGGTGGTACGTACTTTGGAATCTAACGCCATATATATGATAAGACCCAATACACCAACAGTTACAGCGATCCCTACTGCTCCTTGCAAAGCGGCTAAGATTGGACCTGCAAATGTGAATAATGCATAACCAATACCTGCTAGGATCGCAAGCATGAAAAATCCTCCAGTCTTTCCTTCAGGTCTTTGCCAAAAAGTTTTGGGTTGTGGTTTTGTAGACATGATATTTATTCGTTTTGATTATTGATTTTTAATAGCTGCCAGGTCTGATGCTATTAAGCCTTTAAAATAGTCGTATGTTTTTACAAATTGATCATTGGTGGCTTGTATTTTACTTCTAGCCTCTGAGATTTTTGAATCGCTTTGATCAATAGCTTCCTGATATTGCTGCGATTTTGATTTAAGCTCTTCGATCTTCTTAGTAATATTCTCGATCTCTTTTTGATACTTAGCTAAGCGATCTTGCTCACCATCGATCTTGATTTTGATTTGTTTATTCAACGCTGCTACAAACTCAGATTGCTCTCTTCCTAGGATAGCATCATATTGCTTGACAGAGTTGATGAGATCTTGTTTTTTGACGCCCATGGCCTGCATGGTCGTCAGAGCTGATCGTATACGTGTAGTTTCATCAAGGTTGAGCGATTCCAAAGAGAGTATAGCTTGCTTAAATTTTAAATAATCTAATTGATCACTGCTATTCTCTTTGAAAGCTTTCAGTATGGTTGAGGTGAACTTAGGTTCTAAAGACGTTAAGTCACCAAAAATATTTTTTAAATCTATATTCATACGATAAGTAAGTATTCAGCTCATTAAGGTAATATACCTTTCTAAAGTTCCATAAATTCTACAAGTACCGATACTTCGACGACTAATCACCTTCTGGTAATTCGAAGAAGTTTATGTTTTCAATGGCTTTGCCTCCAATCGCCTTCACACTGGCATGCAGCGATAGGGTATTATCAGTCATAATTTCTATTTGCTTTTCACGTCGTTTCCATGCACTCATAATGGCTCTTTTCTCTTTGTCTAGATCCATCTTCATGGTTTGAAAAGTCTCAGCGATAGAAGTAATACGATTTTTGAACTCTGTTCCAGTAAGATAATCGTATAGCATTTCCATCTTGCCACCTTTATTTTCTTGAACACTCATGAGCGACTTACGCTGCAAAAGGAAACGTCTCAATACGTGTACCAAGCTCAGCATCTCATTAAACTTGCAGATATATACACCTTGATAATCGCCAAATTGAGTCATGCCTTTGGGAAAAACATCGGTAACGAGGATAGCAATGTCAGCTCCAGCTTGTCTTTGATCTTCTTTAAGTTTTGCGATCCATTCCCCACCAAAGCTCTTAGTTCGCTTACTTTCATATAAGATTGTACCACAAGATTGCTGCTGATCATTGATGACCTCTTGTATAGAATCTGCTCCACGGATTCCTTTCGCAACCTCACTGATATTATCAAATGGAAAGTTGGACTTCAATATTTCTTCAATCGCAAGCTCTTGTACTTCGCCTTGGAGTTGCATAGACCCTTGTTCCGACTTTCTTTTCATTTCATCGATTAGCTTCTTTTGATCCTCGAGCTTTTTATCCTTTTCCAATAGACGCATCTCCAGTTGCTTGTCTTTTTCTTGCTGGATTAATGCTTGTTGCTCTGTGATGCGCTTCAAGATATCAGCTTCTTTATCCGCCATTTTGAGTCGCATTTGCTTTTCATACTTGAGCTCGATATCCTTTTCTTGCTCAGTCATTTTGGCTTTTAGCCGTTCGATTTCGATTTCTTTTTCTTGAAGTTGAATAAGCTTTTTGCGTTTGGCTTCAAGTTCTTCTTGCTGTGATTTCAACTTCAACGCATATTCTTCCTCTACAGCACTTCTTAGTTCCTTCTGCTTATTGGACATAGCCGTAGCCAATCTTTCTTTAAAGATTTTATTCTCGTTTTTCTTTTTCTCTTCGAAAGCTTCTTGCTCTTTCAGTAAAACTGACTGTTGTTGCTCAAAATTCTTTTTTAATGCACTTCGTTCTTCTTCAAATTTTAATTTCAACCTTTTTTCTACTTGGCCAGCGAGCACATCTTCGACATCAAATTGATGACTACAATTAGGGCAGGAAATATTTTGGATAGTATTGGACACGTATTATGTATTATGATTTTGTAAATATATAATATCTATGGCATTTACAAGACTAGCATAGTACGATCTGATAGTTCGTTGTTTAAAAATATGACCTTTTGCCAAGACATTAATTCAATCATTTTTAATCAAGCTACCTGCTTACATGGATTTGTAAGTAAAATTTGATACTTTAGGAAAAAGGTTTAACCCATTTATTAACCAACTTAATTTAACACAATGAACAAAAAATCAGGATGGGAGTATTTTACTTCTTGTTTTACGGAAAACTATACCAATTTTGAAGGAAGAGCTCGTAGGGCAGAATATTGGAATTTTTACCTATTCAATACCTTAATCTCACTATTAGTTGGTGCTGTATCTGGAGGTATTGCTGCGGCCATAGGTATCGAGGCTTTTGTATATGTAGGTTATATTTACAGTCTTATAGCATTTCTGCCGAGCCTTGCTGTTACGGTAAGAAGGTTGCATGATACCAATAAATCAGGATGGTGGTATCTCATTATTTTTACCATTATAGGTATTGTAGTTTTATTTGTCTTTTTAGTTATTGAAGGCGATCAAGGTCCTAATGATTATGGACCTGATCCTAAACAATCAAATGATCCATTTGATGAAGTTTAACATAAAATTCTACTGAGGATTGCGGTACTAAAAGCGATGAAGGTTTTACTCTTCTTATTACGGTGATTGATTCATGATGTCTATTGCCATAAACTTTTAAATAAAAAGGCTGAGTAATCTACTCAGCCTTTTTTTATTTTAAAAATCTACATCTGTCGTATAGGGATAACTCATCAAAAACTCTATGGCATCCTGTAGTGGAAATCCATTGTAGATGATCTTATATATAATATTGATGATAGGTAGATGTATTCCTTGTCTCTTGGCAAGCATATAGGCCACTTTCAAGGTTCTTACACCCTCTACTACTTCTTTTGATTCATCAAGTAACTCATTGATTGATTTATCTTGGTTTTGTGCTAGCTTATACCCAAAGCTATAGTTTCTACTATCAGTACTGGTTGCTGTAGCCACCAAATCTCCCATACCTGAGATGCCAAAAAAAGACTTTTTATCAGCACCTATTTCACTACCAAATTTTATAATTTCTGATAGACCTCTAGTAATAAGTAATGCTTGGATATTTTTACCAAGTTTCAACCCTCCAAGTATACCTGACGCCAAGGCAATTATGTTTTTGAAAGCGCCAGCAAGCTCGGCACTTTTCATATCATGACTCCCAAAAACATAAAAGTTATTACTTTTTAATACTCGTCTACCTGCGGCTATCACTTCATCAAATTCACTGGCAATCACGGTTCCTGCAGGCTGACCAGCCATGAGTTCTTTGGCTAGATTAGGTCCTGACATAGCTCCTATCCGTACTACAGTAGATTCTTGTCTAATGACTTCGCTCATGGTACTCACCTTATGAGCAAAAGGGTTACCCGCATTGATATCAAGTTGATCATCAAAATCTAAGCCTTTGGTAGCATGTATAAGTAAATGTCTGGGGTTAAGATATCCTGAGAATGATTGCATCATAGACCTGAAACTCTTACTCGGCACTACAGGAAAAATAAGTTTGCATTCATTACAGAGCTTGGCCATATCACTTGTTGCGATGATATTGGGATGTAAGTCATAGCCAAGATGCTTATGTTCTGTATTGACGGCCACCGCGACAGATTCTCTTCTTGAAAATAGGAGTACCTCCACGTTTTTGGCCAGTAGACTAGCCACAGTGATACCAAAGCTACCTGCTCCTATTACACCTACGGGTTTACTCATTGATCAATATTATTTTCTTTTTTTCTTTGCGGCTTGCTGTTGTTTTAGCTGCTGTTGTTGCTTCATGGCCTCTTCTAATCTAGCTTGAAATCCACCTTTTTTCTTTGGTTTAGCTTTCTGTTTTTCTAGTTCTGCCGCAATCTTATCATTGTCAAACACAAAGCGCTTGGTCAGCACTGTTTGTAAAATATTAAATAAGTTACTGAAAAACATGTAACAAGTAAGACCTGATGCATAGTTATTAAAGAAGAATAAAAACATCAGTGGCATAAAGTACTGAACATATTTCATAGCGGGATTAGCGGACATATCCATATGCTTAGTATTGTAATATGTATACAGTACGGTCGTAACTGCCCATAAAATCGTAAATAAACTGATATGTGCTCCAAACATTGGAATTTCAAAGGGTAAATAAGCTATCACATCATAACTCGAAAGGTCATTTGCCCATAAGAAACTCTCTTGTCTAAAGGTAATCGACGCTGGAAAAAAACGGAATAATGCATACCAGATGGGCATCTGAATGACCATAGGCATACAGCCACCGAGAGGACTGACTCCGTATTCCCTATATATTTTCATCGTTTCTACCTGCTTTTTCTGCGCATCGTCACTAAATTTTTCAGTAAGCTTTGCGAGCGTTGGTTTTAGAGCCTGCATCTTAGCTTGAGAATACAACATCTTATAGGTAAGCGGATAGAGTAACATCTTGATGATGAATATCATTAAAATAATGGCTAACCCTTTACTACTAATGAGTCCTGTCAAGAAGTTGAATGCAGGACGTATGACATATCTATTGATGGTGCCAAAGACACTCGTTCCGAAAGGAATGATCTGTTCTAGACCTTTATCGTATGAGGCGAGATCATCATACTCATTGGGACCAATATACATATCCATGACAAAGGATGAAGCTTGAGCATTATCAAAAGGCACATCAACAGATGACACTATTTTTTTTAGCTCTTTACTATCATCCAAAAGCATATCTGTTTCAAAAATTCCTTTTTTGAAAGATCGATCTTTAGCTATCCAACTCGTGTTAAAAAATTGATTACTGTGAGAAAACCAGGCGATAGATGATTCAGGATCTTCAGTTGCGCTACTTGTACAGCTACAATAATCACTATTAGATTCATCAGACTCTTTGAAATATACAGTTGAGTAGCGCTTTTCAAAGGGATCATTTACCTCTATTTTCTCTAGAAAATGAGTTGCTTGAAAAGGGATTACTCCTTCCCGTGGAATGACTACACCTTGGAGGTTTTCTAGTTTTGATTCGTACTCTAATTTATAATCTTCTGCTATTGTATACTTTTGTATAAATCTTCCACCTTGGTTACTTTGCACTACAAACTCGATGCTGTTGCCTTGCTGATTAATTTTATAGTAGAGATCACCACTATTCACGATGCCTCCTGCAACTCCTGTCACAGGCAGATCGAAACCAATTCTATTTTTGACATCTTGCATAAGACTTACATTGACTTTAGTCTCTACATTGGATGTATCGGATATGATTTGATAGTGATCCTTTAGTACGGCTTCTTTTATGGAGGCTCCTTTACTAGAAAAAGTGATTTTTATCTTATCGTTTTCGAGACTTACAAGTTCTTCTGATCCTACGGAGGCATTAGAGAAAGCACCGTATGTTCCTTGATTTTGAGCCATCAAAATAGAATCAGGAAGTGCTATAGACTCAACAATTTTATTTTCGACAGCTTTTTCTAATTCAAGATTTCGAACTTGCTCAAGACTATCCTGTATTCTCTCTTCTCGTAGTTGTGCTAGCTGTTCTTCTGTTGGAGCATTGAGCCAAGTGTAACCCATGATCAATGCAAAGATGAGTATAATACCTATTGTTTGATTCTTATCCATTCTTGTCAGTCGATTTTCATAAATCCACGCAAATGTACGATTTTGATCGACGTAGCGGGTAGACTTATTCTACGATCTACAAAGAATAGTAGATAATATTAAGATGCAGTGGATTTTAAGAGGTCTACTTGATCACCTTACAGTTATATTCTCCATCCGTTTTCAAGTAATAAATCAATTTTTCGGTCTTATCTGCAGAGCAATTACAAATTGTTTCTTTGTTGGGACCGTAGCTAAAGAATCTCAACTTCCCATCAATACGACTTAGTGCTGCACGTGCTGCGTCTTCTCTAAGTTTAGCATTAAGCCTATTGATATTTTCTTGATTTTGGGCATCTGTAATCATATAGGCCACATTTATATCTGATGAATTCAGATCGTAACTGCCAAGTTGAGCTGATGAAAGCTCTAAGTCCGAAACCGAATCTGCACGTTGTGCAATACTAAAAGTATAGAAGCCGATAAAGAGAAGTGTTATAAAATATTTCATAGTGGTAATATTATTCATCTTAGGCGTAAAATAAGGCAAATTCATTGATAGTAATAAATTAAAGTTATATGATCTAAGACTTATTTCATTATTCACGTAATTTGTACTAAGTCAAACTTTTAAGAATAGTTGGTAAAAAAACAAAAAATACGGGTCGCATTCTTTTCTGATATACTGCTAGAAGACTTTGATGGTGCCGTGAGGACGATGTACCAAATAATCAATCGAATACCGGGTGATAGGTTTGAATTTATGTTTTTTACAGGTATTACTCCGCGCAAAAAGATGAGTAGTAAAGTCGTAAAAGTACCAAGTGTTACCATACCTTTTAATAGTAACTATAAGGCTGCCTTACCTTTTTTAGCTAGTGGAAAGATTGACAAACGAATCAAAAAGTTTAAGCCAGATATAATCCATATTGCTTCACCTTCTCCACTAGGTAATCATGCTCTACAGTTGGGACAAGAGATGGGTATTCCGGTTCTCACAATATATCATACTCACTTTTTGAGCTATGTAGAATACTACTTGAGGTCAATGCCCTTTTTGGTGAATACGGCAAAAGATCAGGTGATAAAATCGAATAAAAAGTTTTATGATCAATGTGATGCCGTACTAATACCTACACAAACGATGAAAGATGAACTTAGATCTTACGGATTTAATGCATCTCGTTTTATGATATGGGGTAGGGGAATCGATCGTCAGATTTTTAATCCAGCTAAGAAAGATGTCAAAAGACTCAATAAAATTACGGGTAATAAAAATCCAAAAATTGTTTTTGCAAGTAGGTTGGTTTGGGAAAAAAACCTGAAGACATTGATCAAAATATACCATCGTATAGAAAAACAAAAACTACCTTATCAAATGATCATAGTGGGTGATGGAGTAGCTAAAGAAGAATTAGAAAGAGTGATGCCCAATGCCTACTTTTTTGGACATGTGGATCACCAAAAACTTGCTTTTATTTATGCATCCTCTTTTGTGTTTTGTTTTACGTCTGTTTCTGAAAGCTATGGTAATGTACTCATAGAAGCTATGTCATCGGGTCTCCCATGTGTAGCTGCTGCAGGTGGAGGCAGTCTATCTCTTATCGAGGATGGACGAAATGGATATTTAGTAGATCCGAATAAGCCTAAATCTTATCTGGAGAAAATAGAGCTTCTAAGGTCTAGCGAAAGACGATACAACGACGTCGTTCAGTTTGGTCTTCAATACACAAAACATTTGAGTTGGGATAGCTTAGTTGATCAATATTTTGCCAAAATTGAAGATATGATCACTCGCTAAAGTTCGGAAAGGGCGGCTTTTTTTACAGCTTCTGCCACTTGACTAGCTACATTCAGATTTAGACTAGCAGGTATTACCTCCATCTTACTAGGATATCGTACACATTCTGCGATAGCATAGGCAGCTGCAAGTTTCATTTTTGGAGAGATTACTTTCGCTTTAGCATCTAATGCTCCTCTGAAGATACCAGGAAATCCAAGAACATTATTGACTTGATTAGGTAAGTCCGATCTACCTGTACCCACTATGGCTGCGCCACCTTTATAGGCCTCATTGGGCATAATCTCAGGAGTGGGATTGGCCATTGCAAATATGACGGAGTCTTTTGCCATGACTTTTATATCCTCGGCAGTCAATAAATTACCTACACTCACTCCAATGAATACTTCGGCCCCTACCAAGGCATCTTGAAGAGAACCTGATTTATGGTTTGGATTACTGTACGACAATAATTCCCGTTTAGCAGAATTTAAGTCGTCTCTATCTTTATGAATGATTCCTTTGCTATCGCAAACGATGACCTCTTTTACGGGTATACAGACCTTATCATTTTGGTTGTCAATACACCGTAGTAATCGTGCAATAGCAATACCAGCGGCGCCAGCACCATTGATCACTACTTTCAGGTCATGTATATCTTTGTCAAGTACTTTGCATGCATTGATCAATGCTCCAAGGACTACGATCGCAGTACCATGCTGATCATCATGAAAAACAGGAATACCAAGATTTTGTAATCGTGCCTCTATTTCGAAACTGCGAGGGGCAGAGATGTCCTCCAAGTTGATGCCACCAAAAACTGGAGATATAAGTCGTACCGTTTCTACTATCTTATCGACATCTTGACTATCGATACATATTGGAAAAGCGTCTATGCCTGCAAATTTTTTGAACAACATAGCTTTGCCCTCCATAACAGGAATAGATGCCTTGGCACCAATATTACCTAAACCTAATACTGCCGAACCATCAGAAACTATGGCTACTGTATTGCCTTTGATGGTCAGATCCCATACCTGCGACTCATCATCCGCAATCGCTTGAGATGGACCTGCTACTCCTGGAGAATATACTAGTGATAGATCAGTGGTAGACTTTACATCCATTTTTGGACTCACTCTGATCTTCCCTTTATGCTTTCGATGTAATTCTATTGATTTTTTATAATAATCCATAGTATGCTGATTTAGACTTCTGTAAATATGCTAAATATACGCTTGTTGATTGCTTTAATTGATCAATAATGAATAATCCTAGAATCAAAGAGGATATAACTGACAATGAAGAATTATTTATAGACCTTTATGCGAGAAAAAATCAAAGGATATGGAAAAACAAGATAACTTCTTCTTGATCGCAGGATCATGCGCCGTGGAAGGCGAAGAAATTACCATGAATATCGCAGAGCATTTAGTCAACCTCTGTGATCGACTCCATATAAATCTAATCTATAAAGGTTCGTATCGTAAGGCCAATCGATCGAGTATAAACTCATTTACGGGTATTGGTGATGAAAAAGCGCTTAAGATTTTGTCTAAGGTCAAGCAAGAGTTTGCTGTTCCAGTCACTACTGACATACATACAGATGATGAAGCAGCCATGGCCGCGGCCTACGTGGATGTATTACAGATTCCAGCATTTTTGTGTAGGCAGACTTCATTATTAGTTGCGGCTGCTAAGACTGGTAAGCAAGTCAATATTAAAAAAGGACAGTTTATGAGCCCTGAGTCTATGAAGTTTGCCGTGCAGAAAGTTCAAGATTCTGGAAATGACAAAGTGGGACTGATTGAACGAGGGACGACTTTCGGCTATCAGGATTTATTGGTAGATTTTAGAGGTATTACTACTATGCGAAGTTTTGGAGTACCTGTAATTATGGATTGTACTCATTCATTGCAACAACCTAATCAGACTATTGGTGTAACGGGAGGTAGGCCTGATATGATAGAGACTATTGCTAGAGCAGCGATATCAGTGGGCTGTGATGGCTTATTTATAGAGACACATCCGGACCCTAGTGTAGCTAAATCTGATGGGGCCAATATGCTTAAACTAGATCGAATAGAAGACCTCTTGGTCAAGCTTTGTAAATTGAGAGAGACGGTGATATCACTATGATCAAGACAGTAGAAATAGATGTTTTTCCTCAAAATATAGAGAAGATCGATCTCTTACGAAAACTAGCCGTCAAGAAGCTGAAATTGGAAGCCAAAGACTGCAAGGATTTCAGGATAGTTAAAAAATCCTTGGATGCTAGAAAAAGACCGATATATAAGCTTCGTTGTGAGGTAAATACAGTCCGAAAGTTTAAAAGTCATGAGCCATTTCAGCATAAACTCAAAGAAGTGAAATCCTCGAAAGAGGTCATCATCGTGGGAGCAGGACCTGCAGGATACTTCGCAGCTTTAGAGTGTATACAGCAAGGCTTGAAGCCTATCGTACTAGACAGGGGCAAAGATGTACAAGCTCGACGTAGAGATCTCAAAGCCATACAACAAGATGGCATCGTTAATCCTCATAGTAACTATTGCTTTGGAGAGGGTGGCGCAGGTACATACTCTGATGGAAAGCTATATACTCGATCTCATAAACGAGGTAATATCCAGCACATTTTAGAAATCTTAGTAGATCACGGAGCTAAATCGGACATCCTGATCGATGCACATCCTCATATCGGGAGTAATAAACTGCCCAAAATTGTAAGTGCAATCCGAGATACTATTGAGCAATATGGAGGTGAAATATTGTTTGATCATTGGGTGACTGAACTACTTATCGAAAAGAAAAAGATCGTAGGCGTTCAATGCGAAAATGGAGAAGAGTTCTTAGGTGATCATTTTATACTCGCTACGGGGCATAGTGCTAGAGATATTTATCAGTTATTGGATAAGCATAGGATTGCGATGAGTGCAAAAGACTTTGCTATCGGAGTACGTATAGAACATCCACAAGCCTTAATAGATGAACTCCAGTATCGTTTGAAAGATAGAGGAGAGCATTTACCAGCAGCTTCATATCGCGTAGCTTGCCAAGTGAAAGGACATGGAGTATTTTCTTTCTGTATGTGCCCTGGAGGTCTGATAGTTCCAGCTGCGACGTCACCAGGAGAGTTAGTTGTAAATGGCATGAGTCTATCGCGAAGGGATTCTCCGTATTCTAATAGTGGTTTT
This sequence comes from Saprospiraceae bacterium, assembly GCA_020629715.1. Lineage (GTDB taxonomy): Bacteria > Bacteroidota > Bacteroidia > Chitinophagales > Saprospiraceae > JAHDGW01. Next base: position 97,236 of record JAHDCU010000001.1, on the reverse strand, counting down.
GTGACAAGCATCTCGGTCAGAGATCTAAGTAGGAGAGGGTATACTGGAAAATTTGCATGTCTTGATTTTCAAAAAGAAGTAGAACAGCGTTTTTTCAATCACGGTAGTGGGGGCCAACAAGCACCAGCGCAGCGAATCACTGATTTTGTCTCGGGTAAGGTTTCATCTTCTTTAACTAGTACGAGCTACATACCCGGTATTTATAGTGCAGATATGCGAGAGCTGTTGCCTGATTTTGTATCCAAATTATTACGAAGAGCACTTGTTCAACTTAAAGATCAGATGCCAAAATATTATACAGAAGAGGCTCAGTTTATCGGCTTAGAGAGTAGAACCAGTGCTCCTGTCAGTATACCTCGTAATGATAATCTTGAACATCCTAATGTCAGAGGATTATTTCCATGTGGTGAAGGTGCTGGCTATGCTGGTGGTATCCTTAGTGCATGTATGGATGGTATGCGAGTGGCTAAGGCCGTAGCAAAATCTATGGCTTCTTAATCCATCGAAATACTTTCTCCAGGAGATAAGAACGAAAAGGATTTGTTCCCATAGTTGCCTATCATCACTGCCTCTATGATCGGTTTGAGTTTTTCGTTATTGCCGCTTAGCTCTACGATAAAGTTGGCACCAGATCCGCCGCTATCATCTTCTCTTTCTATCACATAATTTACACTAGCCATTGGGCTGAGTGATATCGGGGTAGAAAGGTATGATCTTACTAAAAGGCCTGCGGTATTGTAATAGTCAATTTTAGATACAAATAATGAATCTTGAAAACTGGTATTTCTTATACTCAACGTTGCTGAAAGTAGGCACTTTTCAGATGATTCATCAAAGTAGATGTCAGAATAAATTGGAACATATACAATGTCTTGATATGCCAAATTTTTTACATCGATATCCTGAGAAATTTCTAAAGATTCGAGTCGATCTTCACCCTCAATATTCTCATTTGGTTTAATATCAACACAAGCGCTGAGTATACAAAAGCTTAACAAAGAAACGAAAATAAGATTTTTCATGATTGTATATTTTACAGTGCAATATCTTCGATTTTACACTTGGTTCTCATTAATGGAGCTTTTGCTATGAGCGCAAGCCCAAATGTCAAAACACCTATCCTACCTATAAACATCAGTAGGGATATCAATAGTTTTCCACCTTGACTTAAATCACCCGTGATACCCGTAGAGAGTCCTACAGTACTCAAAGCTGAAACCACCTCAAAAAATAAAGAGGCAAGTGAATGTTGATCTCCATCGGTACACAGCAATACCCAAAGACCACTGATCATAACGACAAGGTAGCTGATAAAAACTGAAATTGCCAAATACAGATTATTACTTGGTATTTCCCTTCCAAAAAAGCTGATGGTTTTGGATCGCGTCAATATCGATTTTAGTACTGCAAAGCTTGCGGATATGCTCGTAGTTTTGATGCCACCACCCGTTCCAGATGGTGATGCTCCCACAAGCATTAGACAGATCATGATAAGTATGGACGACGGATTGAGGAGGCTTAAGTCGATGGTATTGAATCCTACAGTAGTATGAGCTGACATACACTGAAACAATACATTTTTGATACCTGCCCAACCCGAGCCCCATCCATCAGTATTAGATATGTATAACATGATACTACCTACTATCCAGATGATGAAGGTCGAACTGATGATGATTTTTGAAGTAAGCGTAATACTTCTTCTCTTTCCTGTGATTCTGTAAATGAAATCAAGTAAAACGATAAAACCAATAGAGCCAAGAAGTGATAAAATTGTGATCGTATTGGCGATTAGGGGGTACTCTTTAAAGCTAGAAAGAGAGTCAGAAAATAAACTAAATCCAGCAGTACAAAAGGCTGATATACTATGAAAAACTGCATTCCATATAGGATTTTCTACTCCAGCGTCTCTAAAACCGTAGTATAAAAAAATTGCTCCTACAGTCTCTATGAGTACGGTAAATATAGCAACGCTGTATACAAAATGGAGTAAAGGATATCTTTTGGGAAGATTGAATTCTAATCTGAGTAATCTAGTCGAAAGACGAGGCATTCTATTATACTCATTGAGTATGATCATAGAACTTAATGCCATGTATCCGATACCTCCAAGCTGAATGAAAACAAGACTGCTAGAATGGGCTAAGGTTGTATATGTACTAGAAAAATCAATAGAACTAAGCCCAGTAGTACTTACTACAGACACGGCGATAAAGATATGATCTACAAAGGGTTGTTCCATATTTCTAGACCATGGTAGTAATAATATGAGGCAACATAGTATGGTTAGGAATAGATAACCCAAGATCATCATAAATATGACTGAGCGCTCCTCTGATTGATGAGTTTTGATCCATGTACTTATACTTGTCATGTTCTTATTACCAGACATGGTATTTAGAAGTTCGATAAAATCTAAAAATTAATTTCCAATTTTCGAACATTCAGCTCAAAATATAGTTACACTTACAAATGAAAGTAATACTATTATTAAGGATAGTTTAGGTTTGAAATTAAAACTTTATGCCATGATAAAATCGTTTCAATTAAAAGCAATGTTGATAGCCATCTTAGCCTTTGCCATGCAGAGTTGTGCAACTATCAAGCAAGGAGAAGTAGGAGTCAAAAGAAAACTAGGTAAATTTGCCGATAAAGGATATACCGAGGGTTTACGTTTTTATAATCCACTAACTACTAAGATTATAAAAATATCTACGCAGACTGAAAATCTAGAAGTCGGACTCAATATCCCATCCAAAGAAGGGTTAAATATTCAATCTGAGATCAGTATTCTTTACAATGTCGATGCTAGAAAAGCTCCTGATCTTCTTAGAAATATCGGAGAAGATTATGAGATGAATGTGATATTACCTGTATTCAGGTCGTCGGTTGCAGATGTATCAGCCAAGTATTTTGCTAAAGACATGCATACTGGAGAACGTTCTGAAATTGAGCAAGAGATCAAAGAGCGCATGATGGGTTATCTAGATGACCGAGGTATCAATATAGAAGCAGTGTTGATGAAAAGTATTCAACTTCCAAGAAGCCTGTCCAATGCCATAGAAAATAAACTAGAAGCGGAGCAGCAGGCGCAACAGATGCAGTTTGTACTCCAACAAGCTGAGCGAAAAGCAGAGCAAAAAAGAATAGAAGCTCGTGGAGTAAGAGATGCCCAACTGATCATAGCCGAAGGATTAAATAATAAAATCTTGAAGTTCAAGTCTATAGAGGCTTTTGAAAAACTGGCCAATTCGCCAAACGCAAAAATTATAGTCTCTGATGGTGACTTACCTGTCATCCTCGAAGACGAATAACATACTAATTTCGACAGCCGGCAGCCTCGATCTTAAGCTGCTGGCTTTTCAAACTTCTAAAAATAAATGTCATGAAATATACCCTACTTATTACGTTGTTCTGTTTCCTAGGTTTTCAACCTTCATATGGTCAAAATTATGGAAAAGAAAATCCAATGGATTTGGTAGATAATTTCATCGTTTCAGGTCAATATGAAGTGGCACTTGATCAGATAAATCTCCATCTCAACCTTTTTCCTAATAATGCGGAGTCTTATTTACAAAGAGCTAAAGTGCTTGGTCTACTAGGCAGATTTGATGAAAGTTTACAAGATTTCCAGACTGCAAAGCGTCTCAATCCTTATGCTCACCTATATGTAAGTAGCAACCATAGGGCACAAGAAATTGCTAAGAAAACATATTCTTTTGATTGGATCAACAAGGACAATTCAGACATCCTCATGACCTTCAACAAGTCACCAATATCTATGATCAATTATCAATTGGTTATTAAAAGTCAAGACCTTGAAAAAACACAACAAGATCTGATGGAAGAAGTCATCATTGCACTAGAGCAGAAACAACTAGACCGAGCCAGATCCTATCTCAATGAGGTGGTTGTCAATCCTAATAATGAAGTCATCGTAGAAGACATTACTGGTCTTATTGAATTAAAATCTGGGCATATAGATCAAGCACTTACCCACTTTAATAAAGCCATCAAGATGAAGCCTGACTTTGCCTTGGCTTATCATAATCGCAGTATCTGTTACAAGCTACTCAGAGAGTATGAGCTGGCAAAAAGGGACTTGGACACTGCGATAGATCTCAACGAAAATTTTGCTAATTTTTATTTTACTAAAGCTAAGCTCAATGAAGAGTTGGAAAATGTAAGAAAGGCAAAAGAAAGCTATAAAAAAGCAATCACGATAGATCAGGAATATGATCAAGCCATCGTGAATTATAGCATGCTACTCAAATCTTTAGGAGAATACGAGCTGGCCATCGTAGAATTGAATAAGGCAATAGAGCTAGATCCAGATAAAATAGAAAACTACTTTATACGAGGTGGTATCAACCTGATCTATGGTGAGTACGAAGAAGCATTAGATGATTTTGATGAGTATCTTAGTTATAACGAAGACGACCCTAAGGCTTTATTCAATAGAGGTCTGTCATTAGTTCTGTTGAATCGTACAGAAGAAGCTTGTGAAGATTTCAGTTTGAGCTCGGAACTAGGATACAAAAAAAGTGAGGAGTTTGTAAAACTGAAATGCGAAAATTTCTAGATTAGAACCTTGGTTTGATCCACCATATCGAAGTTCATAATAATTGAATTATACCATCGCAGAGATACATATAATGATGCGTCTCATGATCTATGACATTTTTCTTCATATATTCGAGGGATGAGAGATGTTGCAGATATCGTGGGGCGCATATTGATTTCCTTTATTTTCTTTTTTGAAGGATTCGATAGCATATTTCACTTTCAATCTACTAAATCTACCATGGTAGATTATGGAATAACCTGGCAGCCAGGTATTATACTTGGTGTTATCATTTTCCTGCTTATGTTGGGTGCTACGCTCGTATTGATTGGATATGGTGCGAAGCTCGGTGCTTGTCTCCTTTTATTATATTGGATTCCGTTTACGTTTATAGTCTACTCTTGGTGGAACGATCCTGTAGAAATTCAGAGACTTCATTCCCTTTATTTCAGTCGAAATATGGCTATCGCTGGTGGACTACTACTCTTAGTAGCCAATGGAGCGGGAAAGTACAGTATTAAGAGACTACTTTACGTAATGAGATTGCCCAAGTGATATGAAAAAATACGAGTGGCTTCTATTTGACCTAGATAATACGCTGACCGATTTTGATGCTGCTAGTCATCAGGCCTTCATCGATCTATGCGAAATGCGACTTGCTCGAACGTTTTCCGAAGAATTGTATCGTTCATATAAAAAGTATAATCGGGCTGCATGGGAAGCCTTTGAAAATAATGAAATTGACACATCAACATTACGATATATAAGGTTTCAGGGATTTTGTCAGGCAAATAATATTGAAGAGGACTATATGGCGCTTAATGCTTTTTATCTAGATAGGCTTAATCATAATGCTATACTGAAAAAGGATACGAAAGAACTGCTAAATGCTCTATTAAAGACGCATCGCTTAGCCATCATCACCAATGGTTTGAAAGAAAACCAGAGAAGATGTTTAGACAAGTTAGATCTCACAAGATATTTTGAGGTCATTGTGGTCTCCGACGAGATTGGTTTTTCCAAACCAGATATATCCTTTTTTTATTATACAATGAGTCAGATCGGTCAACCACATAAAGATAAGGTCCTAGTAATAGGGGATAGTTTAAAGTCAGATATTCGAGGGGCACTCAATTTTGGAGTAGATAGCATTTGGTTCAATGAGAAGAATCTAGAAAACAACTCCGATATCATCCCAACGTACGAGTGTTCAAGCATTTTGGATATACTGTCCATCGTTTAATGATAAAGATCAGCTTCGTACGTCTTGAATTTTATTATCAGGAAGTTCCTCTCCACAGTATTTACAATAATTAGCACTGGTATCGCCTATGATTTGCTTGCAACGTGTACAGGTTCTATTAGTAGAAGAGTCTAGTGGGCTTATAATCTCCTTGGTTATGATACCTGTAGGTACGGCAATCACAGCATATCCTAAGATCATGATCATTGCCGATATAAACCTACCCAAGGGAGTGATCGGCGTAATATCTCCATAACCCACCGTAGTTAAGGTGACTATTGCCCAATACACTGAAGTTGGGATATCGCTAAAAGTAGTAGGTTGTCTAGGGTTTTCGATGATATACATGATAGCTCCAAGAATACTCACCGATACCATGATGAAAAATAGAAATATGCCAATTTTAGCTCGGCTTTGTTTTAAGGCAGATATGATGATACGACCATGTAGGGTAAAGGAGGCTAGCTTCAAAATCCTAAAAACTCTGAGTAGTCTCATCGCTCTTATGATAAGAAGAGTTTCAAAACCAGCAGCGCTGAGGAAGAGGCTTAGATATGTGGGCAAAATCGCTAACAAATCGATAACTCCAAAAAAACTAGTCGCATACTTCCAAGGAGATCGACTACTATACAAACGTAGCCCGTACTCTATCGTGAAAAAGATAGTAAACATCCACTCCAATACTTGAAACTGTGTATGATAGACAAGATCATACCTCTCTATGGTCTCTAGTGCTACCGTAATGACGCTAAATACTATCGCAACCAATAGTAAGATATCGAATGCTTTACCAGCCGGAGTATCAAATCCAAAGATGATTTTTCTGATTTTATCTCGTACCGTCAATGCCATTCTTCTCTTAGTAATCTATGATCTTTTGTATGTCCTGAGTACTTGCTCAATATCTTCAAGAAGTATTTTTCCCTCTGTTGAAAACTTAGATCTATCGCCCGTCTCAATCGCTTGAATCAACAGCATAAAGTTATCTGCAATCACTTCATCGGGATGTATAATGTAGCCCGTATTATCTTCTATCTCTTCAAAAAATCCTGTTACTTTATCCATTTCTAAGGTAGAGCTCCCTCCCTGACTGCATAGCACATTGTACTCATCGTCTAAAGCGTAAAGATCAAACTGCAAGTAATCAAAAAAACGGGGAGAGGACAATGTATATTTTTTACGTTTGGATGTAATGATAGGCACGGCTTTTATCATATTACCTTCATCTTTCGATTTCACTGGAATATAAAAGTCATCATTGACACCATCAGGGTTGATTAATATCCGTTTTTTTAAGACTTCGGGATATTCAATTTCTTGATCCAATTTTTTAAAACCTATCTGATTGTAAAGTGCAGTTTTAAGTTTGATGTCAGATCTAGACACAATGTGGCTGATTTCATGAAGCATGACCGCAAATAGTTCATCAAAATTGGAACGAGTGAGTGCATCCTTGGGTATGAAAATGCCATCTTCTCTGGTGTAGTAAACAGAGGGGCCGTAATGATTGGTGTTGATTTTTACTAGATCTATAGTACGAGGGATAAGATCGGGGTTTAGTTTATTTACCAAAAATATCGCACTATCCATCACTGCACTTATGATGATGGAGTCAGCCGCATCAAAGGCTAATACTTCACTCGCTAGAAAAGCTTCAAATTTTGTAGTTCTTTCTTCAATACTCATTGTACTAGTATCTTTGAGCTGGATACTCATTTCAAGGTTAGACAACTTATCGAAAAATCCTTCTACCTGATCCTGTAAAATAAGCTTTTTCCCTTCTGTCTCGGTATTAATTTTATAGCTCTGAGAGTCTAGATTTTTTTGTCCAGTACAGGAATATAATAGTGCAATAGAAGCGAGTATTATCGCAGCTATTCTGATTGTTAAATTATTATACAAGGTCAGATCGATTATAATTGATGGTTAGCATCTCTTTCTCAGAGCGATTATTCTCATTACTGCTGAACGCATTGTTTAGATCAGGAGCATATCCTTTTTTAATTAACGATTGCTCTTCCTCCTTTTTAGCCTCAAACTCATCAATAAACACAATGCCAGCCATGATTGCTACAGGAATAGCAATACCCATAATGGGATAGATAGGCCAATACCCATTACCGGAAGAATTCATCACATATATTATGTGAAAAAAGATAGTTAGGATAATCCATATCACAGATAGTATGACGAAGGATCTTTTGTTTTTAGCTCGCTTTTCAAGTTTTGTTTTCATGATTTAATTTATTATCAATGACTATGGAAAGGCTTTATATGCTAAGATAATTTTTTACCAAACTATATCTTCGCTTTTGCTTCAGATGGTGTAAATGCGTCTCTAAGTAAAAATCCGCAATAGCCACTCCATGCTGCTAATAGTGCAAATATAAGCGATCCAACGACTAGAACGATCCATGAGTTCCCGATTTGTAGTAATCCTGCCACCACATCACCCATGATACCATTATTTTGAGCATTCTGCAATCCAGCACTTATGAGATAGAGTAGTAGCATAGCAAAAAAAGGAATCCATATTCCACTACGTTTTGACACCTTGATCAGTAATACAACCAAAAAACTTAAAATGAAAACCCAGTACCAATTCATGATCTGTAGTAAAAGAAATGAACCTATACTTATCAATGTAAATGCTAATAGATTATTTTTCATGTGCTTTCATTTCAATTGTGAATAATGTAGTATCAAGCTCAAAAGGACTTTGAGGGAAATTCAATTTCATATGCTTTCCCTTAGACCAATCGGCAATCATATTTTTGTAGTATCTACTGCCTGGATTGCCGCTTTGCCCACCGGGATAGATGCCATATGCATCAGGAGTATCACCAAGGCCTACGACCATTCTCCATGATGGTCCAAAAGTCGAACTTACCGCATTAATTACATCTTTATGCCCATCAGATATGATTCCTAATTCTGAAAGTGCGGGGACTTGAGTAAGATGGTAGATATTCACTTTTTTGAAGTGAGAATACTCTAGACTTTTAAAATCATCAGATTTCTCTTTTAGGTAGTCTTTCATATCGGTAAAGGCATTATTGATAATAATAGCCATATCTTCTTTGGTAGCTGTGCTATCTACATCCCAAAATTTATTTTCATCACCTTCAGTAAGTATCTGGACTGTTCTCCAATCATCTGGGTAGGGTAGGTCTATGTCTTTCTCTTGTCTCACTTCGTCCCAGAGTCCGCGAGTTAGATAATACCACCATGCATTGTATAATGCGGGAGCTTGAGCATTGGCCTTATAAACGTAATCCCAGCTTCGTAGGATAATGGCTAAGCTATCCTTGCGATTTCTCTCTGTCAGTGCATCTAGCATGATAGGAAGGGATTCTTCGGCTTTGATGCTAAAGCTGTTCATCTGCATTTGCATCATCGTCTCTGGAGTGATATTTTTCAATGTATCAAGAGCTCTATTAACTGCTCTACCTCGATAAGCTTCAAAGTTTCCGTTATAATAATAAGGGTACGTATCGTCAGTGCTCCACTGGTTAGCAGATGAGATATATCCACGTTCGGGATTACGGGTTTGAGGATTATCCTCTCTTTTGATAAAACCCTCCCATGCAGATGATCTTTTGCTACCATCGCTGAGCATACGCCCTTGACCTTGTTTTTTGATCGGAAGTTTACCATTGATTCGTAGCCCTATCTCTCCATGTCGATCAGCATATGCAAAATTTTGAGCTGGAGCTAAAAAATTGCTAGTCGCTTCAAGGTATTCATCATAGTTTTTCACTTTCATAGCATCAATGAAGGCAAGGTATTCAGGTTTATCGGGTTCTTGATGAGCTATCCAACGTAAGGCTAAAGAGCGACCGTTCTTATCTTGTATGGGACCCCAGTGAGCATACTTTACCGTATCTAGTATGCTTTCGCCGCCTCTTACTTTGATTTCTTCTACCCGGTAGGTCACATCTGCACTTCCATTATCAAGTTTATAACTCGTTTTTTGATCGTCTGTCCAGTCGATCGTATACCAATCCATGACATCATGTCCTACATTGGTCTCACCCCAAGCGATATCTTGGTTAAATCCGATCATAATTCCAGGCATACCCAGTAGACTCACTCCATAAGCGGAATACTCTGGCGTATGTATATGAAGCTGATACCATACCGATGGTAGGCTAAGTCCTAGATGAGGGTCGTTAGCCAATATGGGTTTGCCGCTCTTGGTCTTAGAGCCACCTACAGCCCAGTTATTAGACCCCACTCCGGGTGGAGATCTAAATCGTTCGATGGTCTCATGATAGCCTAAGTCTTTTTGATTTTTTACTTGCTCTAAGGAGTCAAGATTTACAAATTGGGTGCCTTTTGGAATAATAGGAGAATTTTTCATATCGTACTCAGGATACATAAGTGCAAAGTCCTCTGCTCCAAATTTTTGGTACGCATTGCTAAACTCCACATCCTCCTCATATCCACATAATACTAGCGACATGGCTTTGAGTATATTAGCGCTTTTTAGCAACGACCATGATTCTGGTTGGTAATTCAATAACTTGAATTCAAAGGGATAATCTTTAGCTTTTAATTGATCTATATAAGCATTGACTCCATCTACGTAGGCATGGATGTATTTTTGTTGTTCTCCAGTTTTTTGCCAGCCACTCACAGCATTCTCGGCGGCATATGTCATACCGATGCGCCTTGTTTGTTTATCTTTTTCAATAAGATCAGAGCCAAGAACTTCAGCCAATCGCCCACCAGCTGATCTCGCAGAAAGATCCATTTGAAACAACCTATGATAAGCTTCTACATAGCCTTGAGCAAATAGAGCATCTTCTGTATTGGAGGCAAAAATATGAGCAACCATATGCTCGTCAAAGCTGATGGATATATCATCCTTTATATTGATGCCTTGTAAGGTTTGATCACTAAAGCCAGTTTCAGCATTAGCCCAGAATCCTTTGATAGGATCAAATAATTTACCTAAAGCTGGAAGTTTGGTATCTCCGAATTTCAGTCCCGAATGCATAAAGGAGAGCACGACAGAGAGAACACCCGCCCAAATGAAGAATTTTATAAATTTCATATCTCAACTATATACAAGGTAAGATACTCATTCAGTTTAATAAAGGGAGATTTGCCGATATGTCATTTTATGATGAAAGATGTGATCCATCACGCAAGACACCTAACTATCGATCCATCGAAAATCAAATAACATTGCCGTATCAACGAAAATCGACCATCGATCCACGACCAACGATCTACGAAACTACCTCGTAAATGTCCAATTGCTATCATCAGAATGATCAGAATCAAATCGATAATTGTCTAGATTAAAGCCCTTTAAATCTTCAATATCATTGACTTGATGCTGAGCCATATATCTGAGCATCATCCCACGAGCACGTTTTGCACTAAATGAAATCACTTTCAGGGCATCACCTCGATACTCTTTGAAGTGTATATTCAATACAGGGATATTCAGCTTTGCTTTTTTGATGGCTTTAAAATATTCTTGTGAAGCGAGGTTGACTAGAGTCGTTGCTCCCAGCTCCTTGATATCATCATTGAGTAAATTAGTGATCTTTTGATCCCAGTATTGATAAAGGTTTTTTGACTTTCTAATTTCTAATCGAGTACCCATTTCTAATCGGTAGGGCTGCATGGCATCTAGTGGACGCAATAGTCCGTACAATCCTGATAATATTCTGGTTTGGTGATGTACATACTCCTGCGCATTACTATCTAAAGTTTGTATGTCCAATCCTTGGTATACATCCCCGTTGAATGTGTAAATAGCAGCACGGCTATTATCAGCGGTATATTCTTCTGAAAAATTTTTATATCGTTGGGCATTGAGACTTGCCAAGTCTTTACTAATAGACATGAGTTCGGCGATCTTCTTTTGAGAACTATTGCGCAGCTTACTCGCTAAAGCTTTAGTTTCTTTGGGAAAACGTGGCAGACCTTCAAAATCTGGAGTGTTTGATGCGAGATCCAACGATTTAGCAGGGGAAATTACGCTGAGTAGAGACATGAATTATTATCGATGTTTAGTTGTCTATAGAAACAAAAAAAGCCTTGAGAGTTTTTCTCAAGGCTTTGATATTTTTAATCAAGTATGGATTATTTACCTCCTCCGATAATCGAAGGCTCACTTGATGGTACATTTTCTGTATCAGGTTTATTGATCATACCCACTACTTTTAGTACATGCGGTGCAATACCTATTTCATTGGTAGTAAGTTTTACCGTTTTATTTATTTTACCTAATCTATTGGTAGCGTAGCGAATTTCAATTTCTCCACTTTCACCTGGCATGATAGGTTCTTTTGGCCATTCAGGTACAGTACATCCACAAGATCCTCTAGCGTTTTTGATCACGAGTGGCTCAGTACCAGTATTTGTAAAAGCTAATTTACGTAAAGGCTCACCATGTTGCTCGATCGTACCGTAATCAACAGTCTTAGTTTCAAACGTCATGATTGGTCCCTCTGTAGGTACTTCGTTTTGCTCAGCTTGCTCCATTTTTTTGAAGTCTACCTTATTGATCTCTTGCGCTTCTGCAAATGTGAACATCAAGGTAAAGATGCTGGCGAAAAATAATAATTTATACATGATTTCTTTTTTTGCTAGTTTAAAGGTAAGATATCTAAAGCAATTTTTTGACCCATATTTCTTAAAGGCTCGTTAATAGCTTGTTAATGGGGGAATAATGACACTTGAATATCCAAAAATCAAAATCATGAATAATCACAAAAGAAGTGTTATAGGAGTGTATAGTTTAGACATCATACAAGATCATATATATTTACTTGCTAAAGACGGTGTTTTTGTCATGGATAAGATTTCTCTAGAATGTATATCCAGCGTAGAAGGAATAGATTTCTCAGGAGGACAAGTAATTAAACATCAAGAATATGATGGCAGCGTATATTGGATTGATATGTATGGTGATGGATATAAGTTTAATTATCGTAAGAAAGAGATAACACATATCTCGATATTAGTTAATAATTACGCAAAGGGTAATTATATTATAAAAAAAAGAGGAGGACCGTAACGGAAACAGAGTTGTAGATCAAAACTATAATTTACTATGGAAACCAAAGGAAAGATTATTCATGACCTACTTTCACAATACTTATTTATTGAATCGTGAAAAATACGATGAGGATAGTGAAAGAAATACCGCCATACAAGCATATGACTTAAGCACTGGAAATAAGCTGTGGAAGTCAGGAATACCAGAGAAGTATGATACTTTCTTCGAACGATATGTTGACAAACCCCCAAATAGGATTGTTGGGGATTTCAGCAATTTTATATGTGTGGTAGATGATGTATTTTGGGTTATATTAGGCAGAGGGTGGCTGTTAGGTTATGATGTAAATACGGGAGAGCTCAAGCATGAGGTAGATCAAGATAAAGTGACTCTTGTCTGCGGTAATGAATATAATCCTTATATCTATAATACTTTTAATACGCATTATCATTTTGGACTCAATAGTATTATTTGCCCTCAAGAATATGGCTTTGTAGCGTTTAACCTGGATGAATTAAAACTAAAAATACATCCAATTACTTTGCCTACAGGATTTGAGGAGCTTAATATTACTAACTCACAATTAATCAGCGAAGAGTTAATAAGTTTTTATATGTCTAATGCGTCCATGTACGGTATTTACAACATGTCAACAAATAAACTTGAATTGCTTGAAAAATACCATGATGAATCTGGTTATGAAACAGGATTAAAGTCCTTTCATGCTACTGAAAATCAACTGTTCTTTTTAGAAAGATATATACACGGAAGCCAAGGAAAAGAAGGTATTCTCCGGATTTTCAATTATCAATTAAATAATTAAAAGGAACACGTTATGATAAATACAAATAAAATCTTTTTCATTTTTAGTTTATTATTGATTTCAGCGAGTCTTGTGGCACAATTTGATGTGCAAATAGATACGTGGAGAACAGAAACAGGATCAAATACTTGCCTAGGTACGGTTACCATATCCAATCTTGGAGCAAGTAGTGGACCATTTTCTGCAGGTCTTTAAAGTGATAGAAATTGCGACTAAATAACGGTTGCAAAGTATAAATAAATTAATTAACTTCATTCGGGATGAGTAAATACGATAAAGTAGTATTGAAGCTGTTAAATCGAGATTCAATAATTACCTATCAGGAGATAAAATATTTGCTAGGTAAACTTGGCTATAAAGTAACACAGAAAGGTAAAACTTCAGGGTCAAGAGTTGCATTTATTAATCATGAAAATAAACATATCATAAGATTACATAAACCACATCCAGGAAATGAATTGAAAGACTATGTGAAAAGAGAAATCGTTTCAGAATTAAAAGATAAAAAATTGATATGACTGATAAATTACTATATAAGGAATTCATAGGCACGGTCCACTTTTCAGCCAAAGATTCTGTGTTTTATGGAAAAGTTGAAGGTATAAATGATCTTGTTACATTTGAAGGTGATAATGTTCAAGATCTAAAAACATCTTTTGAAGAAGCTGTAGAAGATTATATTGCACTATGTGCAGAATTAGGCAAAGAGCCAATGAAGTCTTTTAAAGGATCATTTAACGTTAGGATTACTCCAAAGCTTCATTCAAAAGCTTTCAAATTTGCATCGTTGAAAGGTACTTCGTTAAATCAATTAGTTTCTGAAGCTATAGAAGAAAAAATAGCCTCTCTCTAGTATCAGGTTTTATTGTAAATACCCAGAAGTCAGAATTCGTTTATGATTATCCTTGTAATCATTATATAAGATTAACTTATCGGCCGCCAATCTAGAAAAATATGATTATCGTCATCCCTATCAAGGTGGTAATATTATGATAAGTGAATATAGGATATAGTACAGAAGTTGTTTTTTGAAATTTTTAGTGCTGAATTTACTGTTGAGCAGGACAATATTTGTCTTCCTTCAACTATTTGTGGAAAACCGAAGTCGTGCGGTTATTGTTATTATCATTACCTTTGTAACACCATTGACAACCTAATACCTAATAGATGCCAAAAGCGACCGAGTTCTCTATCGAATTGCCAACTTCTATACAAGAATTGAAAAATTCTAATCAATTTGAAAGTACAGTTCTTGAAGACTTTTGGTATTGTTTGATCAGTAGAGAGACTAGTTTATTAGCAAGAAGGGAAGTACTTACGGGTAAAGCAAAATTTGGGATCTTAGGAGACGGTAAGGAAGTGCCACAAGCGGCGGCTGCTCGTTTTTTTCAAAAAGGAGATTGGAGATCAGGATATTATAGAGATCAGACCTTTATGATGGCATTAGGGGAATGCAGTGTAGAAGATTTCTTTGCTCAACTATATGCAGATGCTATCAATGATCCATTTTCCGGTGGTCGTCAGATGAATGCCCATTTTGCCACGCGTAATTTTGATGAAAACGGAGATCTAGTCTCTTTAGTCAATCAATATAATATAAGTGCGGATGTATCTTGTACTGGAGGGCAAATGGCCAGAGGAGCTGGATTGGCTTTAGCTTCTAAGATATTTAGAAAATCTGATGATAAGGATTTACTGACAGAAAGTAGTAATCAGGGTAACGAAATATGCTTTTGTACCATAGGCGATGCCAGTACTTCAGAGGGAGTATTTTGGGAAACGATGAATGCAGCTTCGGTCAATAAAATACCAATGGTCACCGCAGTATGGGATGATGGATATGGTATCTCTGTACCAAAAAAGCTTCAAACTGTAAAGTCTTCTATATCAAGAGCACTTGAAGGATTTTTAGTAGACGAAGATGGCAATGGGCTACATATCTTCACGGTCAATGGCTGGGATTATCCTGCATGTTGTGCTGCTTTTGAAAAAGCATTCAATCTAGCTCGGAAGGATCATGTTCCATGTTTGGTACATGTGAAGGAGCTTACGCAGCCACAAGGACACTCTACCTCAGGTAGCCATGAGCGATATAAAACTCAAGAACGCTTAGGTTGGGAAAAGGATTACGACTGCATAGATCAGATGCAAAAGTGGATTATAGAAAGTAGAATAGCCTCTTTGGAAGAAGTTAAACAACTCAGAAAAGAAGCCAAAGAGTATGTACGAGAGCGTAAAATCAAAGCATGGTCCAATTATATGGATCCCATCAAGTCGCTCAAAAAAGAAATTATTCATATCAGTGAGGATATTGCAAAACAAAGTACCACCTCAGGAATAAAAGAACAAGTTGACTCCTTCAAGTCAATGATAGATCCACTGCAAAGCGATATGATGCGACACCTCAGACAGATGCGTATCAAGCTTTCCATAGAAAAAAATGCTAATAAAGATCATATCGAGGTACTTGATGGCTTAATAGCAAGGGAAAGAGCAATTGCAGATGATAGATATCATACACATCTATATAGTGAGACAGATAAAAAAGCAATAGAGGCGCCTATCATTCATCCAGAATACGCTGATGATGCCAAAATGCTTAATGGGTATCAAATTCTAAATACATTCTTTGATAAGAAATTTGCGCAGGATAACCGACTAGTGGCATTCGGAGAGGATGTTGGGCATATTGGAGATGTTAATCAAGGTTTTGCAGGTCTTCAAGAGAAATACGGAGTCAATCGGATATTTGATACGGGCATCAGAGAGTGGACGATCATGGGATATGCCATTGGCTTGTCTATGAGAGGATTGAGGCCCATAGCAGAAATACAATATCTCGACTATCTCATATATGGTCTTTCAGCATTAAGTGACGACTTGGCAACTTTGCGATATCGCTCTAATGGGATACAAGCAGCGCCAGCCATTATAAGAACAAGAGGCCATAGACTCGAAGGTATATGGCATGCGGGTAGTCCTATGGGTATGATGCTCAATGCACTCAAAGGTATATGTATATTGACTCCTCGTAATATGGTGCAGGCTGTAGGATTTTACAATACGATGTTACAATCTGATGATCCAGCTATCATTATAGAACCACTCAACGGATATAGATATAAAGAAGCATTGCCAAGTAATATAGATGAGTATACTGTACCTATTGGAATGCCTGAGATTTTACAAGAGGGTACGGATATCACAGTCGTGACTTACGGAAGTTGTGTACGAGAAGTACAGAAAGCCTTGAAGTTTTGTGACCTGTATGACTACTCTGTAGAGTTAATCGATGTACAATCACTGCAGCCATTTGATCTCGAACAAATTATCGCGGCATCTATCAAGAAGACCAATAGAGTACTATTTGTAGATGAAGATGTCAAAGGTGGTGGCACCGCATATATGATGCAAAAGGTACTCGATGAGCATGGAGCATACAGATATCTTGATGCTGCGCCAGCAACACTTGCAGCATATGAACATCGACCTCCCTATGGATCGGATGGCGATTATTATACTAAACCAAATTCAGAAAACGTTTTCGAAATGATTAAAAGGGTAATTGAGGAGTAATATATAATTACCATTTATGGCTAATCATTTAGCGATGACCACTTACAGTTAATAAGAATATTTATTTCCACCCTAAACCCATAATCCTAAACCCTAATTGAAAAGAGCACTAGTCATCATACCTACATATAATGAAATTGAAAATATCAATGACATTATTCCCGCAGTGCTGTCTCAGGATGATATGTTGACCATATTGGTGGTAGATGACAATAGTCCAGACGGTACGGCAGAGCAAGTTGAAGAGTTACAAAAAGAGTATGGTGACAGATTGCATCTTTTGAAGAGATCAGGAAAACTGGGCTTGGGTACAGCATATTTAGAAGGCTTTCGATATGGATTAAAACATGGCTTTGATTATATGATCGAAATGGATGCAGACTTTAGTCACAACCCTAAGGATGTGATGCGTCTTATAGAGCGATGTCGAGATACTGATGCTGATATCGCAGTAGGTTCTAGATATACTAAAGGAGGTGGTATCAAAGATTGGCCAATGGATCGGCTTATATTGTCATATGGGGCATCATTATATGTACGTATGATTTCGTGGTTACCAGTAAAGGATCCTACAGCAGGTTTTATTTGCTATTCTCGCAAAGTATTAGATACACTCAATCTTGATAAGATCAGTTTGATCGGTTACGGCTTTCAGATCGAAATGAAATATGCCAGCCGCATCAATGGATTTAAAATCTCCGAAGTACCCATCATCTTTAAGGATCGTGAAAAAGGAGTCTCTAAACTCGATAGCTCTATAATATATGAAGCCATCGGTGGAGTCATCAAACTGAGGTGGCGAGGATTGAAAGGGTATTATAAGGTGTAGTTTCTAGTGGGGGAGTTGTTCGCCAGGGAGATGGGGTAGTCAAATTTTTAATCTTTTAATTCGATAATCGGTTAAAACTATGAGTTGAGCAGTTATGAATTGCACAATCAACGACCCACCAATAACGATCCCTCGAACTCCGAACAACGGCTACCGACTTTCGAATAACGACTCCCAAACATCGACTTTAATTCATCAACCACTTACATATTAAATAAATTTATTATATATTCGTATTGTATGTATAGTTGATCATTAATTAGTCACTTACATATATTCCAACCTAAAGATAGTAACGAACGAAGAGCTTATATTTCCTACGTGACATAAGCAATATTTTTATAATATGTAAACAATATGCTTACAGTGAGCTATGAATTTGAAAAAAGTTTAATGTTTTTTCATTTTTTGTGTTAAAAAGTGGGAGAATGTGGGATTTCTTGCCCTATATTTGACTCAACGAAAAGAGAGTGAGCGAAAATGCACCAATTAACTGGCGAATATGATTGCAAGTTGGATGCGAAAGGAAGACTAAAGCTTCCGAGTGCATTGCTCAAACAATTAGGTGGTATGGATGAGATTCGATTTACGGTAAATCGAGGATTTGAAAAACACCTTATGCTTTATCCTAAAGACGTTTGGGATAAGAAAGTAAATGAGATAAACCAGCTCAATATTTACAACACAAGACAGAGACAAGCTATTCGATATTTTTATCGCGGCGCAACTGAAATTGCTCCAGATAGTGCTGATCGGATCTTATTGCCTAAGGGCTTAATTGATTATGCAACGATGGAAAAAGAAATCGTCCTTTTTGCATATCAAGAGCAAATAGAAATATGGTCTAAAGCAGAATATCAGAAAATGCTAACGGAAGAACCCGAAGATTTTGCTTCCATTGCCAATGAGATATTTGGAAATGATACGCAAAATAACATTATGCTTAATTAATGATGTAGCTAATGTCGGACTACCATACTTCAGTCTTGCTCGCGGAGAGTATTGAAGCTCTAAAAATTAACCCTTCGGGTATCTATGTTGACGTAACATTTGGTGCTGGAGGACATTCCAAATCGATTTTAAATAGCCTAGGCGCTAACGGGCGTCTGTATGGTTTTGATCAGGATTTTGATGCTTTTGCCAATCAGTTTAATGATGAGCGGCTTACTTTGATACGATCTAATTTTAGATATATCAAACAGTGGATGCGATATCATGGAGAGTCAGGGATTGACGGTGTTTTGGCAGATTTAGGAGTATCATCCTGGCAGTTTGATGCGGCAGAAAGAGGTTTTTCATATCGATATGACGGTCCAGTGGACATGCGTATGAATCAAGCTTCAGAAAAAACTGCTCAACATGTTTTGAAGTACTACGATGAGAAAGATCTCGTACGAGTGTTCAGTGATTATGGCCAAGTCCGTAATTCTAAAACGCTTGCAGCGAGAATAGTGAGAGAGCGACGATCTTGTGATTTTGGTCAGATGTCAGAGTTGATGACTGTGCTAGAATCTATAAGGATTGGAGATCGCAATCGTTATCTGGCTCAGGTTTTTCAGGCGCTTCGTATTGAGGTTAATGAAGAGCTCGATGCGCTTAAGGAGTTCCTGAAAGATGCGATAGATCTTTTGAATCCTGGTGGAAGGCTAGTCGTGATTAGTTATCATTCGCTCGAAGATAAGTTTGCTAAGCAAGCGATTGCAGGTAAGTATCATACACAGCAAGATGAGTATGGTCGGCAAACCGTGATGATGAAAAAAGTAGGAAAAGGTCTTGTGTTGCCATCTGAAAGTGAGATGGAGCTTAACTCAAGGTCGAAAAGCGCAAAAATGAGAATTGCTGAAAAGCAAGCTATATATGAACGACGATCAAAATAGGAAAACTACATTTTTTAGATTCCAGGCTGTAAAGTGGATCTATAAGCACCTTGGGTACTTATGTTTTGTGATCATTCTGGGGGTCGTCTACATTGCAAATGTGCATAGTGTTGAAAAAAAGCAGCGAAGAGCGATTGTGCTTAAAAAAGAGTTGAAAGAGCTCAATTACGAGTATATGCAGGTCAAAAATAAGATCGTATATGACGGAGTGCATTCGCAGGTGGCAGAGAGAGTAAAAGATTCTGGGCTTAAAACCGATGGGCGGAAAGTCAAGAGGATAGAAACAATGAAGTCAGAAAATGGCTCAAATGAATAGGAAAAACGAACTACTAATAAGGGCGTATTTGGTGATGGCGGTTTTTGTAGCTGTAGCCTTGGTAGTAGTCTTGCGACTCTTTAATGTAAGTGTCGTAGAGGGTGATGAGTGGCGAGAGCTTGGTGGCAAATATGTGAAGTGGCAGCCTGTAAAGGCTGATCGCGGAAATATATATGCGGAAGATGGCAGCTTGCTGGCAGCTTCTGAAATGATCTTTGACATACGAATGGATCCGACGGTATCAACGGATTATTCCTTCGAAAGAGGGATAGATAGCTTATGTATTTTGATTACAAAACACTTAAATGCTAATAAAACACCGTCGGAATGGAAGAAGAGACTTGTCGATGCAAGGCAAGGATGGAAAAAGCATAAGAAAAAGGGTTCTAAAAGTATTCCGATAGCAAAAAATCTAACTTTTGAGCAGATTGATAAAGCAAGGAAATTTCCACTCTTTCGAAAGGGTAGAAATTCTGGTGGGATTATTATCGATAAGACTTCTCGCAGAGGAAAGCCCTATAAAGAGATGGCTTCTAGGACGATTGGAGTTGATCGTCAGAATGCTTCTAAAATTGGTCTCGAAGGAGCTTTTGATACTTTTTTAAAAGGTAAAGAAGAAAAGCGATTGGAGAGATTGGTAGATAGAGGAGTTTGGATTCCAGTTTTTGATCCATCAGAATTTGAGACGCAGCGTGGAGCAGATTTATATACTACAATTGATGTAGAAGTGCAGGATATTGTTCATAATGAGCTGTTATCCATGGTATTGCACCAGGAAGCAGAAGCTGCTTGTGCAGTGGTCATGGATGTAGAAACTGGTGGGATTAAAGCAATTTCTAACTTGTCGAAGCTAAAGTCTGGTGGCTATGCAGAGATTTATAACCATGCAGTTGGCACATCAAGTGAGCCTGGGTCTACGGCGAAGCTCTTTACGGCGCTTGCATTATTAGAAGGATCTAATATTGACTTGAAAGATCGAGTGGAAGTCTCAGGTGGTAGGAAAAAGTTTTATGACCTCTGGATGGAAGATTCACATCGTCATGGACGAAATATGCTGAACTTCTTAGAGGTAATCGAAGAATCATCTAATGTGGGAATAGCAAGTTTTGCGCTAAAGCATTTCAAGGGCTTAGAGGGTAAAAAGAAATATGTTTCATATTTGGAGCAATTTGGTCTTACGGATAAAACGCATATAGAAATTGCGGGTGAGCCAATGCCTTTAGTCAAACATCCTGTGAAAGATAAGGCTAAATGGTCAGGTACGACATTGCCTTGGATGGCACATGGGTATGAGTCGAGTATGACTCCGTTGCAGATACTTAAGTTTTATAACGGTATCGCTAATAATGGTAGATTAATGAAGCCGTACTTGGTGAAAGAAATTTCGCATGAAGCTGAGATATTGAGAGAAATCAAACCAAAAGTGGAAGTGTCGGCGATGGCTTCTAAATCAAATATTGAGACGCTACAGTATATGTTAGAGTCAGTAGTGGAGTCGGGTACTGGTAAAGGATTGAAATCTGATATTGTAAAGATCGCAGGTAAAACGGGTACGGCACGAGTAAACTATACTAAAAAAGAAGAACGAAAAAAATACAACGCATCATTCGCTGGATATTTTCCGGTAGATGCGCCTAAATACTCGATGATTGTCATGTTTTATGATCCTAAAAAAGGATACTATGGTGGCAGTGTAGCGGGACCTGTTTTTAAGAATATTGCTGAAAAGATATATCAAGTCAAAGGTGATTTGCTTGATCCTGTCCGAGAGCAATATGCTGAACTTCAAAATAAGAAAATGCCTAACAAGCATTCGGGTTATGCGAGTGACTACGCAAAACTCATCAATCACATCGATCTCGACGTCGAAGTGAATTCTAAAAGTCGGTGGGTAGATATAGCGCCAGAGCGAAATAAACTGACCATCGATAAGAAAAAAATCAAAGGTGATCAAGTGCCTAATGTGATAGGTATGGGGCTTCGAGATGCAGTTTACATCCTTGAAAATGTAGGATTAGATGTAAAGATTGAAGGTGTAGGGAAAGTGAAGAAACAAAGTATTAAGCCTGGGGCGAAAGTGTCGGGTCAACAGATTGAAATTTATTTAAACTAATAGGAATTGTATTCCAAGAAGTTGTTTGAAATATTGCCAAGTGATCCTAGGATCAATGTAGTGGGAAGCGATCAAGTGCAAGTCAATGGGCTTGTGTTAGATAGTCGAGCTACGCGAACAGGTATGGCATTTATAGCGATGAAAGGTCTAGCGGTAGACGGTCATAACTATATTGATTCAGCTGTGAAGCGAGGAGCTTCAGTGATTTTTTGTGAGGATTTACCTCAAGATATACATGATCACGTCACGTATGTCTCTTGGTCAAAACCTAAACAAATGATAGCTGATCTTGCTACGAGATTCTATGATGACCCAAGTCAAGATCTTCGATTAGTCGGAGTGACAGGGACGAATGGAAAAAGTACGGTAGTCGTGCTTTTGCATCAGCTCTTTACTGGCTTAGGATATAAAGCTGGACTGATATCTACAATTAAATATCAGTTTGGCGATCACGAAGAGGTAGCGACTCATACGACACCTGATATTATCAAGGTCAATGAATTGCTAGCGAAGATGAGAGATGCAGGATGTGAATATGCTTTTATGGAAGTGAGTTCGCATGGTATCGATCAAGGTAGAATTGAAGGCTTGACTTTTAGTCAGGCGATATTTACCAATCTGTCGCAAGATCACTTGGATTACCATAAGACATATAATGATTATGTCTTGACTAAAAAGAAGTTTTTTGACATACTGAATAAAGACGCTATTGCACTTGTAAATGCAGATGATAAGCAGGCAGAAGTAATGCTACATGATTGTAAGGCGGAGCATAAAACCTATGCTTTGCGAAGGATGGCAGATTATAAAGCAAGGATCGTGGCAAATGAAATTGCAGGACTACACCTGGAGCTTAATAGATCTGAAGTTTTTGTAAGGCTAAGAGGAGCATACAACGCGTATAATCTAGCTGCTGTTTATGGCGTAGCAAGTGGGTTTGATATTCCTAAAGAGGAAATATTGCCTGTGCTGAGTGGATTGCAAGGTGCTGAAGGGAGATTTGACTACAGTCATAATCCTGAAAGTGGAAAGTCTGCCATTGTAGATTATGCTCATACACCGGATGCGGTAGATAATCTTTTGAAAAATGTCAAAGAGATGAAGCGATCGAAAGCTCAGATCATTACCGTGATCGGATGCGGTGGAGATCGTGATAAAGGAAAAAGGCCCAAGATGGCTGCTATTGCTGAAAAGTACAGCGATATATTGATTTTGACAAGTGACAATCCTAGGTCTGAAAAGCCTGAAAGTATCCTAGATGATATGGAAAAAGGATTGGCAAAGAATAAAAAATACCTGCGTATAGTGGACCGAAAGGAGGCTATAAAAACAGGAGTCATGCTCGCTGCCAGTGGCGATATAATCGTAGTTGCAGGCAAGGGGCATGAAAAGTACCAAGAAATTAATGGCGAAAAGTTGCCATTTGACGATAAACAAATAATAACATCAACACTATGAGGTCCGTCTAAGCCTCATGTAGATAAGATATTTAAGAGTAGGTTCTATTATCATTCTCAGGTTGGTTTTAACAGTTGCGGTGAACATCATTGCCAGATAACGTTCTGGAGCGTTCACTGCGCTGTTCTTTTAAAAGTGAAGTTTTAACGATGTTATATCATTTATTTGAATTCTTAGAGAAACAACATGATTTGCCAGGCGCAAGTCTGTTTCAATATATTACGTTCCGTTCTGGAGTAGCCATTATTTTATCATTATTGATATCTATGGTTTTCGGAAGTCGGATCATTCGTTCTTTGAAAAGATTGCAAGTAGGAGAGAGCATTCGTGATCTTGGTCTCGAAGGTCAAGTCGAGAAAGCTGGTACTCCAACAATGGGAGGATTTATCATCCTGCTGTCCATAATGATCCCATGTCTATTATTGGCAGATTTGACAAATGTATATATCCTCTTACTGATTGTTTCTGCAGCTTGGATGGCTGCGGTAGGCTTTCTAGATGACTATATTAAAGTATTCAAAAAGAATAAAGATGGATTACAAGGCAAGTTTAAAATTCTTGGTCAAGTAGGGTTAGGGCTCTTGATCGGATTGACTATGCTTTTCCATGATGATGTAGTGATCAGAGTACCATTAGAAGTGGCGCAAGCACAGAATATGGAGGTCATTGAGCAGTTCGAAACTCGTATTTCATCTATCAATTCTTCGGCAGTATCGCAGCAAGTCGCTTTTGTTAAGAGTACATGGACTAATCTGCCATTTTTGAAAGAAAGTAAGTTTGACTATGCCAGTTTATTATGGTTTTTGGGAGATAATGCAGCCAGTTTAGCTTGGATTGTTTTTATTCCTATCATCATATTCATTATTACTGGGGTATCAAATTCTAGTAACTTGACGGATGGAATTGACGGTTTGACAGCAGGACTTTCAGCTATTATTGCTGCTGTATTAGCCCTGATCGCTTATGTTTCAGAAAATGCTATAATCTCAGATTATCTGAGCATCTATTACATCCCCGGAGCTTCTGAGATGACCATTTTTGCATCATGCTTTTTGGGTGGATGCATTGGTTTTCTTTGGTATAATTCATATCCAGCTAAAGTCTTTATGGGTGATACTGGAAGTCTAATGATCGGTGGAGTGATCGGAGCAATGGCTATACTCTTGAGAAAAGAGTTTTTGATTCCAATTCTTTGCGGAATCTTCCTAGTCGAAACGCTGTCAGTCATGATTCAAGTCAGTTATTTCAAATACACCAAAAAGAAATATGGCGAAGGAAGAAGGGTATTCTTGATGTCGCCATTGCATCACCATTACCAAAAAATGGGAATGCACGAATCCAAAATAGTAACCAGATTTTGGATCGTCGGTATTATGCTTGCCATCTTAACGATCATCACCTTTAAGATTCGCTAATATGAACATAGCGATTCTCGGAGGCGGCGAAAGTGGAGTAGGAGCAGCACTACTTGCAAAACATAAAAATCAAGAAGTATTCTTGTCAGAATACGGGTCTATAAAAGATCACTATCGGCAAGCGCTTCAAGATCATAAGGTCGACTTTGAAGAAAGCGGTCATACTATTGAAAGATTATTGAAAGCGGACTTAGTAGTTAAAAGTCCAGGTATTCCTGAAAAGGCAACAGTCATCCAAAAGCTTAGAGAAGCGGATGTACGGATTGTGTCGGAGATCGAATTTGCATTTAAATATACCGATGCGAAGATTATTGCGATCACAGGGAGCAATGGCAAGACTACTACCACGAGTCTTATCTATCAGCTTCTGAAAAACGGAGGATATGATGTAGGACTAGCAGGAAATATTGGTCACAGTTGGGCGAGGCAATTAGTTTCAGATGATCATGAATATTGGGTCTTGGAACTGAGTAGTTTTCAATTAGATGATGTCATGGAATTTAGTCCAGATATCGCAGTTGTACTCAATATCACAGCCGATCATCTAGATCGATATGGCTATGATATTGGTAAGTATGCGGAAGCTAAAATGAAGATTGCCGCTCAGCAAAAATCATTTGATCACTTGATTATCAATCAAGAAGATCGATTGATTACTGATCGCTTGCAAAACATAAAATCATCGATACATAAGGTGTCGAATCAACATAAAAAGGTTCTATCAAAGGATGGAGCAACAAGTTTTGAAATAAATCTAAAAGGAACACATAACATATTCAATGCAAATTGTGCAGTACAAGTATGTGAGATTCTAGGAATGTCATACGAATCAATTCAACAAGGGTTGAGCACATTTCAGGCGATCGAACATCGATTGGAGGAATTACCTCCAGTAAGCGGACTGCGATTTATCAATGATAGTAAAGCAACTAACATTGATGCGGTTCAATATGCGCTAGCAGCAATGGATGAAGAAGTGATTTGGATCGTAGGTGGTGTCGATAAAGGCAATGACTATGATACGATTCGGTCATTAGTGGATGAAAAAGTAAATCATGTCATCTGCTTGGGATTGGATAACACCAAGTTGATAGATGCTTTCGGCAATGATCATGTACTAACAGAAGCCAAGAGTATGAAAGCTGCAGTAGAACAAGCTTTTGAACTCGGAAAGAGTGGACAGGTAGTATTACTTTCTCCTGCATGTGCAAGCTTTGATTTATTTAAAAACTATGAAGACCGAGGTCTTCAATTTAAAAAAGAGGTAGAGAGAATAAGAGAGACGGCACAGTCTTAAAAAAGATAAAATCGATGATTAGTTAATGACTAATTGTCAAAACCATACATAACGAAACTCATAGATGTCAACAGCTATACAGCTATACCGTAACCTAAAAGGAGATAAAGCCATCTGGCTCATATTCTTCGTACTGAGTCTATTCTCAGTACTGATCGTGTATAGCGCATCTGGTAGCGAAGCTTATAAATGGCATGGTGGTAACACTGAGTATTTTTTGATCAAACAATTGATTTTGTTGATCTTAGGTATGTTTACGACCTATGTTTGCTATCAACTCAATTATATCCATTATTCCAATATTGCACCAGTGCTCATGATTATCATTGTGCCCTTATTGCTCTATACGGGTATTTTTGGAGATGAGATTAATGATTCTAGACGATGGTTGACGATTCCTTTTATCAATAATACCTTTCAGCCCTCGGATATTGCAAAGGTGGCTTTGATTCTATATGTAGCGAGATCGTTGGCAATAAGACAAGAGTATATCAAAGATTTTAAAGGTGCTTTTTTACCTATTATCATGCCTGTAGTATTGGTATGTGGATTGATTGCACCATCTGATTTTTCTACGGCGGCGTTACTTTTCGTAACATGCCTTTTGATGATGTTTATAGGTAGAGTAAGTCTCAAGTATGTGGCATTGCTTGTATTTATGGGATTAGTATTGCTATCCATATTGGTAATGCTTGGTACGTGGGAAGTCACGGCTGATTACTTCAGATTGGATACTTGGATCAGCAGGTTGCAAGGAAATGATGTTTGGCAAGTAAACCAGTCCAAGATCGCTATTGCTAATGGAGAATGGATCGGAGAAGGTCCTGGAAATAGCTTCCAACGTAATATTTTACCTTTTGCTTATGCAGATTTTATCTATGCCATCATATGCGAAGAGTATGGTCTGATCGGAGGAGTATTTATTATCGCCATGTTTTTGTGGCTACTCTTTAGATGTATCAATATCGTCACTAGATGCCCAAAAGCATTCGGAGCTATTCTAGCGATGGGACTTTGTCTTAATATTGTGATTCAGGCATTTGCCAATGTGGCGGTGTCAGTAGACTTAGTACCTGTGACCGGTTTGACACTGCCTTTGATTAGTAGTGGTGGTACGTCCTTGATATTCACTTGTATGTCTATCGGGATCATCTTGAGTGTAAGTAAGTATGTAGAGCAAGCGGAGCTTGAACAGATAGAGTTGAGTAAAATCGAGTCTGATGCGGCTAATCATTAGTGGTGGTGGCACAGGCGGACATATATTTCCGGCAATAGCAATTGCCGATACGATTAAAGAAAAATATCCAGATGCCGAGATCCTATTCGTAGGAGCAGAAGGCAAGATGGAAATGGAAAAAGTCCCGAAAGCGGGATATCGCATAGAAGGTCTCTGGATCAGTGGCTTTCAGCGAAAATTGACAACTAAAAATATACTATTTCCTATCAAGCTCATCACGAGTATATGGAAGGCAAGAAAGATTGTGAAAGCATTCAAGCCGGACGTAGTCGTGGGAGTAGGAGGGTATGCAAGCGGGCCTACACTGTATGTTTCCAATCAATTGGGGATTCCGACCTTGATACAAGAGCAAAACTCGTATCCTGGAATTACCAATAAGTTACTGGCTAGCAAAGTGAGGCATATATGCACGGCATACGAAGGTATGGATCGATTTTTTGATCAACAAAAAGTGACGCATACTGGCAATCCTATTCGAAAAAGCTTAATAGAGAATACTGAATCGAGACTACGATCTTTTGAACATTTTGGACTAAACCAAAATAAGAAAACACTACTACTTTTTGGAGGTAGTCTGGGAGCAAGATCACTGAATGTAGCGATGAGAGATAGTTATGAGATCATTGAGCAACAAAAAAACCTTAATGTCATTTGGCAGGTCGGTAAACTCTACTATGAAGAGTTCAAGGCAACGAATACAGCTCAATTAGATCATGTGAAAGTATTACCATTCATCGATAGAATGGACCTCGCATATCAAGCAGCAGACTTAGCTGTGACCCGTGCAGGTGCTTTGACAATATCAGAACTATGCCTTGTCGGGCAAGCAGCGATTTTGGTCCCATCTCCAAATGTCGCAGAAGATCATCAGACCAAGAATGCGCAAGCATTAGTCCATAAAAATGCAGCAATAATGATTGCTGATAAAGAAGCTAAGCAAAGCTTAGCGATTGAAATGATAAAACTCATCAATGATGATGAAAAGTTGCACCAGATAGGTCTTGCCGCCAAGGCATTAGCCCGTCCAAATGCAACTGAAGACATCGTCAATGAGATTATAAAACTTATCTAAGTCCTATGGATGTAAACCAGTGGAAACGCATGTTTTTCATCGGGGTAGGAGGCATAGGTATGAGTGCTCTAGCTCGGTATTTTAATGACCGCGGAGTACAAGTCTATGGATATGATAAGACACAAACCGTCTTGACCAAAACGTTGGAAGACGAAGGGATATTGATACATTATGAAGATCGGATTGATCTGATTCCTCATGATCTGGATGCAGTGGTTTATACACCTGCAATACCTAAAGATCATCTGGAATTGAATCATATTCAGACTATGGATATACCGATTTTCAAAAGAGCAGCCTTATTAGGTTTACTCAGTGAAAATGCCAAAACAATTGCGGTGGCAGGGACACATGGTAAGACCACTACGAGTTGCATCATATCTCATATTTTGACAGATAGCAGTTTACATCCTAGTTCTATACTTGGAGGTATCCCGGCGGCAACGAAGACTAATTATATCAAAGGCAAGGATGAATATCTCATCACAGAAGCCGATGAATTTGATCGGTCATTTTTGCACCTGCATCCGTATATCGGAGTGATCACTTCAGTAGATCCTGATCACCTAGATATTTACGGCGGCTTTACCGCGATGCAAGACTCTTTCGAGGCTTATGCTCGCAATATAGTCGAGGAAGGATATCTATTCATAGAGCAAGAGGCTTGGAAGATTTTGTCTTCCAGATTTGATGACGACAAAGCACTGAAGTGTCAAGTGATCAAATATGGTACTGATGAAAGTAATGAACTCAGAATTATAGAAGAATACATTCAGGATGGTCTTCAAATATTCACCGTAGAGTTTCAGGAAAGAGTACAAAGCTTTCGCATGAAAATGCCAGGTCGTCACAATGTGCTTAATGCCAGTGTTGCGGTAGGTATCGCTCAGTTATTAGGACTAGATGTAGGATATATACAAGAGGAGCTCTTGGCTTTTCAAGGTATCCAGCGGCGATATGAGCGGATTTTGGATCAGGAGGATTTGCATATGATAGATGATTATGCACATCACCCGACAGAGATCAGTTGTGCTATTGAAGCTACAAGATCTTTGTTTCCAAAAGCAGAGTTAACGGTAGTTTTTCAACCGCATCTATATTCTCGGACGCAAGACTTTATGCAAGGCTTTGCAGAGAGTTTGGCGGAGGCAGATCGATTGATTTTGATACCTATATATCCAGCTCGAGAAAAGCCTATAGAAGGTGTAAGTTCTCTGGTATTATTGGAAGCCATAGCGCATGATGATAAACAACTGCTACCAAAAAGTGAATTGATAGAAAATTTGAAAAATAGACGCCCCGAAGTCCTCCTCATATTAGGAGCAGGAGATATCGGAGCGGAGGTAATAAGTATAAAAAACGCATTAAAAATATAGATGAGTAGATCGAAGATAGGCATATTGAACAACATGAAAATCAGACTAGCATGGATAGCAGCCGCGGTAGTCATGGCCAGCCTTTTGATCTTATCAGTCAATAGAAAAGCAAACTCTGGTATCACGAAAGTATACATAGAGATCGAGTCATTAAGTGGTAAACGAAATCTTGTGGATAAGAAAGATGTACTACGTGCATTTAGAAATCATCTAGGTTTTGATATCGAAATGGCTAGTCTGCAAGAGTTGAAAATTGTAGAACTAGAAGCATTACTCCTCAAGGATAAGCGAGTAGAGGAGGCTGAGGTCTATATCGATAGTAAAAATCGTATCCATGTGAAGCTCAAGCAAAGAGAGCCAATTGTACGGGTACATGCAGAAAGTGGTCAACGATACTACTTGGACAAAGACGGTAATAAGGTACCGCTAAAAAAAAAATCAGCGATAAGAGTACCGATCGCAAGCGGAAAGATCGGTGATTATCAACAAGGATTTATGGAAGCGAAGCAAAGGACTGCGCTTCAGGATGTTTTTGAATTAATGAAAAAAGTAAAAGAAGATCCATTTTTGGATGCACTCGTAGAGCAAGTATATGTGGAGGATAACGGTGAAATTACCTTAGTTCCTAAGCTCGGTAGAGATAAAATCAAATTTGGATTCTTTGAAGATATAGATAAAAAATTCTATCGACTAAAATGGTTTTATAAAGAAGGTCTTCCAAGAGAAGGCTGGGATAAGTTCGCTGTCCTAGATATCAGATATAAAGGACAGGTAATAATGAAACCACTATAGCATTGGACTAAAACTCATAGATTATGTACAATACAGATCACAAACCAAACGAACTGGCGATAGCCCTCGACATCGGGACTACCAAGGTTTGCGCCATTGCAGGTGCTCGTAATGAGTACGGCAAAGTAGAGATTTTAGGTTTAGGTACAGTCAAATCTGAGGGAGTATCTCGGGGTGTAGTATCGAATATTGATAAAACGGTGAAGGCTATTCGTGACTCGATTGCGATGGCAGAGCGAAACGCAGGTATCAAATTTAAAATCGTACATGTAGGTATCGCAGGTCAGCACATCAAGAGTCTCCATCATCATGGATTACTGGTCAGACATGATTCCAATTCGGAAATCTCTGATCAAGACGTAGATAAGCTCATCAAAGATATGTACAAGTTGGTATTGCCTCCGGGTGATAAGATTTTACATGTCATTCCTCAGGAGTTTACGGTAGATGATGAGCAAGATATAGTAGATCCTATAGGTATGTCAGGCGTAAGGCTAGAAGCCAATTTTCATATCATCACAGGACAGATCAGCGCATCAAGAAATATACTACGTTGTGTAGAAAAAGTAGGTCTCGAAGTTGCAGATATGACGCTAGAGCCGATTGCATCAGCAGCAGCGGTGCTTAGCGATGAAGAGAAAGAAGCAGGTGTTGCACTCGTCGATATAGGTGGTGGTACTACAGATATTACCATATTCAAAGATGGGATCATCAGACATACGGCGGTCATTCCTTTCGGTGGAAATGTGATCACTAAGGATATACAAGAAGGATGTACGGTGATGCATGATCAAGCGGAGAAACTTAAAGTGAAATTTGGATCAGCACTGGCAGATGAGATCGTGGACAATCGTATCATTACGATCCCAGGATTCAAAGGTAGAGATCCTAAAGAGATATCAGAGAAAAATCTGGCAAAGATCATACAGGCTAGAGTAGAGGAGATATTCGATTATGTATTGTGGGAGATCACAAGATCAGGATTTGAAAATAAACTCATCGCGGGTATGGTGCTCACGGGTGGAGGTTCACTCTTGAGACATATCAACTATCTAGCGCAGATGCATACGACGCTTCCTACTCGTGTAGGTAGACCCGTAGATCATCTAGCACATGGCTACTCTGGTAGCTTGGCTAGTCCGATATATTCGACAGCAGTAGGTCTATTGATTACGGCGATTGATAATAAGCTCATGCAGAAGATCGAGAAATCAGCAGATCAGACTGATGGCAATGATGACAATATCATTGAAGAAGAGGAAGTGCTATCAGCAGAGCAGGGTAGAGGTAAATGGTACAATAAGATCTTTACCTATACCAAAGAGTTTTTTGAAGCAACTCCTGATACAGAATTTTAGAAAAGAAACAATCTTACAAAAAAGCAAAAACACTAGATATGCTATTCGATGATCAACCCAATAAAGAAAAGACTATCATAAAGGTACTCGGTGTAGGCGGAGGTGGTGGTAATGCCCTCAAGCACATGTTTGAGCAAGGCATCCAAGGTGTAGATTTTGCAGTATGCAATACGGATAATCAAGCACTAGAAAATAATCCTGTCATCACTCGGATCAAACTAGGGCCAAGCCTTACGGAAGGTCGTGGAGCAGGGTCTAAGCCTGAGGTAGGTAAGCAAGCATGCATAGAGTCTATCGATGATGTAAGAAAGTTTCTTGCCGATGATACGAAGATGCTTTTCATTACCGCTGGTATGGGTGGTGGTACGGGTACAGGTGCTGCTCCTATCATTGCCAAAGCGGCGAAGGAGATGGATATCCTGACCGTAGCGATCGTGACGCTTCCGTTTAAGTTTGAAGGCTTACGCCGAAAAAGACAAGCACTAGAAGGACTAGAGCAACTCAAAAAGAATGTAGATAGCATACTCGTTATCTCTAATGAAAAACTCAAAGAGATACACGGCAATCTAAAAGTATCAGAGGCTTTTGCAGAAGCGGATAATATATTGACCACAGCAGCAAAAGGGATCGCAGAGATCATCACTGTAGCAGGAGATATCAATGTGGATTTTGAAGATGTGAATACCGTTATGAGAGATAGCGGAGTAGCCATCATGGGTAATGCCCAAGTAGGGGGTGAGGATCGTGCTCGTAGAGCCATAGATGCGGCTTTAAATTCACCACTACTAGAAGACAATGACATCCGTGGAGCACAGCATATTTTATTGAATATCAGCAGCTCTTCTTCTCATGAAGTGACGATGGATGAGATCTCAGAGATCACAGAATATGTACAAGAAGAAGCAGGATACGGCACAGACTTATTCTGGGGTAATTGTACAGATGAGACTATGGGCGAGAAGCTCAGCGTAACCTTGATCGCAACGGGCTTTGATAAAGAGAGTATGATACAGCGAGTGGCAAAGCCAGAAGTAGCTAAGAAAGTATCACTAGATGAAGATGCTCAGAAGGCAGATCGTATCATCGATGAGTCCGTATTCTCAGCACAGTCAGAAGAGAGTCAAGTGATAGACTTCGGTACGGATGATGTACGTCGTACCATCGAAGAGCTAGGCTATGGATACGAAGCAGATATAGAAAAAAGAGAACCTACAGAGTACGAAAAGGAAATGGAGGCGATCAAAAGAAAGCGTCGTGAAGCAGAAAATGCAAGACGTGGATACCTCAGAGAGCAAATGTCTAAGCACCTGGACAGTCCAAAAATCATCAATGATATGGAAAATGTACCAGCATTCAAGCGTAGGCAAGTGGAGCTTGATGAAACGAATGTAGAAGCAAACAAAAAATCTAACTACACCGTAAGTATGGATGAAGACGGACCGATCATACGATCCAATAATTCATTCTTGCATGACAATGTAGATTAGTACAGTATATCTCAGATACGAGAGGACTGACCGGAGAAGCGTGATTGATTAGAACCTTTCACATGCCGATCGATACTTTTTAAGTGAGCCGAGTAGGGGCGATCATTAAAATACGAATCGGTACACAAACACGGATTTCGTCTTTTCGTTATATTTTATTTTTTATGAGATTGGTTTATTGATTGGCGCCGCTCCCCGCGGCGCCTTCATTTTTTAAGGCCTTCCAGATTTTTCCGGTAGTCTTTTTGTCCGTTTTATCTTTTGGCCTTCCCATGAGAAATTCTGTAATAGTACCATCCAAATGTTCCATTAAATGAGGTTTGACAATACTTTGCCCTTGATCAAGAAATCGATGATATTCTCTTTTTAGGCTGTTACTCATAGGGTAAAGAAAAAGAGTGTCTTTATCAGTATTGTATTGGCCTTTATCTAGAATTTTGGCTACAATCTTCCCCTGATTATTAAGAAGCTCTGTTTTATACCAAGACTTTTCTTCATCCAAAAATAAATATGTTGGAATATCAGATTGGTGTAATGTAAATAGATCACGTCTGTGATCAATTATATAAGCTTTTCTATCACCAAGACAGGAGCTTATGAAACAAGTAGTTAAGATGAAGACTATATGTTTTAGCATAGCTATTCAGTTTTAGCTAATATGAGCGATAACATCTATCTAGTCAATAGATCTTATATTTGTTTGACGTCTAGTCGTTAAGGATTACTATATGTAAATCGAGATTAGAACAGTTTGCTTTTGGATGAATTCGATTAGGTCGGAATAAGTACAGGAATTTGATCTAGTGTTACTCCAAGTGTTTTCAATTCTTCTTCGATATCATAATCATTTTGTAGACCCAACCAAAACTTGACTGATGTTCCAAAGTATTTTGATAGCCGAAGCGCTGTGTCAGCTGTTATTCTTCGCTTCCCTTTTATGATTTGACTTGTTCTAGTTTGAGGTATTCCCAAATCTTTTGAAAGTTTATAAGCGCTTAAGCCCATCGGTAGTAAGAATTCTTCCAATAGAACTTCACCTGGATGTATATTTGGTAATTTAGTCATGGTAATCTTCAATTTTTACTTGTTCAGCATTTTGGTTAATCCATTGAAAAGTTATTCGCCACTGTTTATTTATTCTTATAGAATACTTACCTCTCAAAGTTCCTTTTAGTTTTTTTAGCCTGTTCGCAGGCGGTATTCTCAGATCGTTTATTGAGTGAGCATTGTTTATCATCCGCAGTTTACGTCGTGCAACTATTTGCATATCGTTTGGCAGTTTTGAAGAATATAAACCTGACCAAATTCTCTCAGTTTCACTATTCCCAAAGCTTTTTATCATATACAATATCTTACTAATGCCAAAAGATACTAATATAGTTCGTTAGTATTATGATTTATTTTAAAATTGTATTAGATGACTAGATAAAGTCAAGGAGTCCAAACACGGTACTAAAGGCGCAATCTATTTATGAGGTATTACAAATATTCGAGATGTAGCACCTCGATACCATAAACTCAAGTAATTCCCTAACTTAATTCTGCACCAAATCAATAAACGCCTCATCCTTTTTACTTTGCACTAATTGAGTCATCGTCATCTTTCTCTCCATCCCGATGATATTAGGATCGGTACCGTTGTCTAGTAGCAGCTTAGCAATATCGATATGACCATATCGAACACTCTCGGCCAATGGCAAGGCCAAATAATCTGGATGTTGATAATTGGGAACATTACTTGATTTCAGGTAGAAATCTTCTAGCTCTCGATCATTTTCTTGTATTCCTTTGAACATCGCTTTCCAATCTCCTCCTGACATATGGTTTGTTATTGTTTGTTCATTGAAGTTGTGAAAATCGCATTAAATGTTTTTATCGCACTGGCAATATAGCTCAATCTTACATTTTCATTGGGGCTATGTTGATTGTTATCCGCGTTGACCATTGGGACAATGACCGCAGGCACTTCTTAAAGATTGTCGAGGTGTTCCACCTCGATGGTCTAAGCTGATTTTTATACCCTATAGAATAATAAGTTTCTTGGTCACTCTTCTTGTCGGAGACTCTACAGTAATAAAATATATCCCACTCGATAGAACACTTACATCGAGTTGTTTTTCAGATGATTGTATAGTGGCTGCCAGATGTTTCCTTCCGCTCGTATCATGAATTTCAATACGATCTCCTTTTAGATTATAGAGAGAAATATAATCGAGGGCTGGATTGGGAGCAAAAGAAAAACTTTGATCACCATCCACGGTGATAGTAGAGCTAATATCGTCTTCACAATTCCCGTACATATTAGCATCCAACCACTCTAAGCGATTTTCTATCCAAGTTTTCATATAGCTGATTTCTTCATCATATGTTTCTGGAATGGGAAATGGCTCGATCCAAATATTATTTCCTATAAAATCCCACTTTTGAAAGTTTCGACCTAATGGCTCCTCAAGAAAAGCAACCTGTGTATCCATCCATTGAAACAGAGAATCTGTTTGTAAAAAGCTACTCCTAAACTCTTCCCACCTACACTTAAGTCGGTTTATAAAAATAGGATCTTCCATCATGACTCGCCACCATAAAGGCATCGTGCCTACATCTTCACAATTTTCTTGATTCTGTAAATACGTCCAACCTGAAGTAACGTGACTCGAACATACCGTAGACAAGCCAAAGGACTGATCAAAATCCCAAATGGGTCCAGCGGTAAGTTTGCCTCCTTTGCTATCCTTGTCCTTGTGCATATAAGTACTCAATTTAAATCCATCAGAATTCTTGGTAAACTCATTGATCAGAACAAAATCAACAAAAGAATTTAGGTCAATATAGTCTGTATACCGGACCCCATCTTGACTTGTAAATCCAGGACCAAAAACGGCGCTTTCAAAATCATGTATATAATTGCTGATGTATTCCTTTTGTTCTGGTTGAATTCTATCAGGTTTTGGATAATACAATTGATATTTCATTGGAATTCCTCCCTGAGAATTATAATTAGATTCAAATAAATCTTCCTGAATAACATCCCACGTCCAATCGATACGTAAGATGTATCCACCCGTCAGTGAGTCTCCTGCAATATCATCTGCATCTAACTTTGCTATATCTACGCGGTCATCATCTCTTTTGATATTTTCTGTCAAAATATAAGTGCCTCGATATCCTCCGTCTACAATCAGCTCTACAAATCTATAGTTAGCGGCATAATGCCCCATTTGCCTAAAAAGGTCAAATGATAATGGAACTCGCAATTGAGTTTTATCAAGAACCATCGCATGTAATATCCAATCCTCTTCCTTACCCATGCCTAATAACGGCGTTGATATCTCATTTGCTTCTTCATCCCAAAGCTCAATAGTATATGTTTTTTTATCGTACAGTTGGGTTGAATTTCCACGTGTTTCTATACCGATATGTCCATTGTAATGATTGAAAGCGTCATCCACATGATTCATTTGCCCAAGACCATTATCGATGATACCCATAGTGCCAGGAATTTTAGGCTCATCGGGAATTTCATTACTCTCAGAGTCGATGATCACTATGGGTAAATTACTCTCTGTCAGGGTCTGTGCATCAAGAGCATGATTGAGAAGCATAAACAACAAAAAAGCTAAAGGGAAAAATTTCATACTTTTCATTTGTAATACAATTTGAGTTGTAGAATGACGGATAAGATATTGTTAATAATTATTTCAAGATTAAGGCAAAAAACGCAGGCATAGCCTAAGCTACGGCGAGGCTTTTTAACGATGCTATTGGAAAAATTATAAATACATTGCCGTCATTTTATGATTCAAATTGTATAAATCGATATCCAATCTAATTTGGAAACGTTGCGTAATCTAACTTTTAAGCTCAGATTGAAATTATGACTATAACGTCAATAACTCCTAAGGAAACTTAATTTTCAGATCGAAGATCGTCGAGGTGTCCCACTTCTACATGGTGTTTTTGTGACACAGTTTCCAGTGCCTCCATGTCTGGGTAAATACGGTTTTGTATCTAGATTTGTACATTGAAGTTCACTTCCGCTTTCATTGCATTGAATATTCTGATTATTGTTTCTACCGTAACATTTTTGGTATTGTTCTCTAATCTAGAAATCTGAGCCTTCTTCACACCTACTAATTCGCCTAATTGTTCTTGTGTTAATTGACGCTCTTTTCTTACTTTTTTTATCATATCTCCAATAAGCTCCGTTTTTAGTTCAAATTCATACTCATCTCGTTCTGGAGTTCCTTTTGACCCGATTAGTAAATCTTCTGCTTCAGATAATTTATATGACTTCATCATGATTTATTTTTAAAGTATTGAGTTCTTATGTTTTCAGCTTTTTGAATTTCTTTCTGAGCTATTTTATCTGTTTTTTTCTTAAATCCGTGAGTGGCAAAGACTATGGTATCAGTTATACCAGATTTATCCCAAAAGGCTAACAATCGATATTGAATACCATTGTATCTAGTTCGAAATTCCCAAATTTCGCTATTCAGCTTCTTGAAAAGTTTAGGATCAAGTGAGTGCTTGGCCCGATTTATATTTTGAAGTATTTTTTTTCTGGTCTTAAATTCCTGACTTTTAATAAAATCGAATGCTTCTGGCAATAATTCTATTTCGAAGTTCGGTTTCATTAAGGTCTACGTGTATTTAAATACCCAAATATAAATAAAGTTTCGTTAAATGTAAACTAATTCATGGATTTATGGAGTTACTTCCTTTTCCTTTAGATCGTCGAAGTGTCTAATCACGATGCAATATGCTAATGCTATTTTATCAATTGTATTCAAGAAATAATCTTAAACTGAGAAAGTAAATTATAGCTTTAGCTACGTACATAGAATTATAATCAACTGACCACTTTCTATCATAATGAAACCGACACTTTGCAATCAAGATCTCACCCTTTTGATATTTGTATATCAATCGATGTTCACTATCGATGCGCCTTGACCCAAAGCCTGCATACTTGTGTTTCAGGGGCTCTGGTTTTCCAAGACCCTCAAAACGATTTCTTGATATATCTTTTAGAAGCTCGTTGATTTTTTTCAGCTTCTTTTTATCCGTCTTCTGCCAATAGATGTAGTCTTCCCAAGATTCATCGACAAATATGTATTTCATATTAATCTTCAATCAGGTCTTTGGCAAAGCTTTCTTTATTGCTGAGCTTAGCAATAGCACTGTCGAGTCTCTGTTCATTTTTACGAGATGACAATTCATGGCTTGTAGCCATAAGAGAGTTGTATTCATCGAGAGACATCACCACTATTCCCGTATCCTTACCACGATATATCATCAGCGTTTCAACATTCTTTACTACGCGGTCGAGATATGATTTCATGTCTTTCCTGAAGTCAGATACAGTGGTAATTTGCATAATGATTGATTTTATATGTACAAAAATATGTACAAATTTTAATATTGTCAATTTATGCCAAATCAGATCATCAAGCTGTTCCACCTCGATGCCATAAGCTCATACTATTCACCAACATAATTCTGCACCAAATCAATAAACGCCTCATCCTCTTTACTTTGCACTAATTGTGATACCGTCATTTTACTTTCCATCTCGATTATATTCGGATCAGCACCATTGTCAAGTAGTAGCTTAGCAATATCGATATGACCATATCGAACACTTTCGGCCAATGGAAGTGCCAAATACTCGGGATGTTGATAGTTAGGATCAATACTTGATTTCAGATAAAACTCTACAAGATTCAGATCATTATCTTGAATACCTTTAAACATCGCTTTCCAATCTCCTCCTGACATATCCTTAGTTATTAGTTTTTCATTGAAGTTGTGAAAATCGCATTAAATGTTTTCATCGCATTGGCAATATAACTCAATCTTACATTTTCATTGGGGCTATGCTGATTGTTATCCGCGTTGACCATCGGTACGATGACCGCGGGCACTTCTAATGCTTTGATGAATGGCGCCATCGGCA
This sequence comes from Saprospiraceae bacterium, assembly GCA_020629715.1. Lineage (GTDB taxonomy): Bacteria > Bacteroidota > Bacteroidia > Chitinophagales > Saprospiraceae > JAHDGW01. The sequence continues at coordinate 57,429 of JAHDCU010000001.1, read as the reverse complement.
CAGTACCTCCCATAATACGGATTGCAACAGGATCTTGATTATACTTAGCTTGTATCGCTTTGGTCAGCCATTGTCCGATAGGAGCGTCCATATCTGTCCTAAAGGGCAGGGTATATCCTTTGGTAGCCATGGTTACGATTTTTGGGTATGCTAGTCTTTCATCTGTAGTGGGTTCACGGTCGAGTATGTGATAACCCTTGTCTTGGATATGATCTCTGACCAACTGAAGTAATCGAGTAGGATCACTCTCAGGTACCAATCGAATGTCTATAGCCGCCGTTGCCATATCAGGTACGATGGTCCTTGCTCGAGCACCTACCCATGCCGATTTCATCCCGCGGATATTGAGGGAAGGATACTGTAATGACTCTTGATAGTTGGCACCTACTTGATCAGGTGTATTGATTTGTAAATATTCGAGAATACCATCTTCATCATCCGGGACATTAGCTAATATTTGTTTGGTCCTTTTATCTAGCGTAATACCGTCATAATATCCATCTATCGTCACTCGTCCGTCCTCATCCTTCATCGAAGCTAATAACTGGGAAAGCATCAATGCTGGGTTAGGCGCATAGTTGCCGTAGTGACCGCTATGTTGTGGTCGGATCGGACCCCAAGTGGTGATATGAAAACTCGTGATTCCACGACAACCAAATACAAGGGTAGGCTGCCCTGATCGATGTACGGGACCATCATTGATGATCAATGCATCGGCAGACAGTAGTTCTAAATTTTCTTTTACTGCTGCGGTAAGATTAGGACTACTAAGCTCTTCTTCTGAGTCGATGATGATCTTAATATTACATTTTAGATCAGCTTTATCGGTATGATCCAATGCATGTAGAAAAGCGACAATAGGCATCTTATCATCCGACGCAGATCGAGCAAATATCCTCCAATCATAGTCGATTGTATGCTCCATTGCAGACCATTCGATTTGCTGCCATTCTCTTTGGTCATTTTGTTTTTTAAGTACGGGTATGAAAGGATCTTCTTGATCCCATTTGCTCTTATCTACGGCTTGGCCATCTAAGTGCATGTAGAATAATACGGTAGGCAGACCCTTATCAATGGCTAACTCTCCAAATAGAATCGGATTGGATAGTGTAGGGACTTCTTTGGTATGAAATCCACGTTCGTTCAGTTCTTGTTGAAGCCATGCAATATTGGCTTTTACATCCGCTGCGGAGAGTCCACTATTAGGAATGGAAAGGAAGGATCTTAGGTCGGTGATGGCGTTACGTAATTGTTGGTCATCGGATTGGGCTTCTATGTGACCTAGGGATAGTATGCAGACAAGGATAATTGTGATACGTCGCATTACGGAGTAGTTCTATTTTTTTAGTAAAAGAAAGTACTGCCTTGAATATACTTATATCTTGGGGTTTAATTAAGTAATACGATCTGAGATAATTCTATACCCAGATCATTTATGGCGTTTAATAAGATGTAAAAATTAATTGAACATCAAGCGATGAATAATATAAAATAACCAACTTAGATCTTGATGAACTTGGCACCGCAGCTTTGGTTTTCGATCGTCGTGGTGATCAGATATGCACCAGTAGGGAGTTGAGAGATATCATATCTATGTGTTCGATCACCTAGCCTTGGTATACTTAGCTCTTGTCCGGTATTATTATAAAATTTAATATGATCTCCGATATGTCCATTCATATTTACCTGAATATGGTCGCTTGACGGATTTGGAAAAATACGGATATCAAGAGATGCACATGCATCATTGGTACTGTCTTCTGTATTTTGAGTCGTGTAAGGTATACTATAGTACTGAAGACCTCGCTCGGGAGTTATAGCAGAGAATATCAACTGATCGTCATGCCATTCTATTTCCATTGTCTCATTGGAAAGAGAAAATCTCCTACTGTAATAGTTATTGAAAAAACCATCTGGGAAAAAAGCAAGTTGAGTCCATGTACCATTGGCATTAAGTCTTACGAGTATAGCACCTTTGTCAGTAGTATTTAAGATAGCGAGTTTACCAGTATCTGGTAATTCTATATCAAGGATAGTTGAGCAATCATACGCCTCAGGGCTAAAATAATTTTTAGTAAGATCATACTCTATCTCAGTATTAAGCTTCCCGCAAATCTCAAATTGATCATCCTTGATAATCCCAAGACGTGTATATTGAGAATCATTGTGAATAGATATGGCATAGGTCTTATCAGCAACTTTACCTTGGGATACCACAACATATTCATCCTGTTCTACTACTCTAAAGCTGTTATTTTCGCAATTATATATAAGCCTTTCATAGGTGTCGTCTTGGTATGGAAGTGTGATTTGAATTTCAGAATCTGTTGTATGTAACCCTGTAATTTGTTTATAGCTTTTTAAATCTTTAGGTATCTCATACAGCATAGATGTACCGATTAGAGTTCCGTCAGTTTTATATAAGCCTAAACCATCGATAGAAAATGCCGTGAATAATCGTTCATTATTGCAAGTAGCTTCTATCTGCGAAAATTGATAATCTTCGATTTCAAAGGTATCAATAACGTCTGTTTTGGTATTTATATATATAAGAGCCTGATCACTATATTCACCTTTATTCACTCTTTTTTGGTCTATGTAATGAGAATATCCCTTTGTTATCTCGGCAATATAGTCTACTGTTTGATTTTCAATATGATATACGTGGACCGTATCATTACTCGACCAAGGTTCTGATGTTCTAATAAGCATTTTTTTATTGTCAAGGGCATTGATCGCGTATTTTGCATTATCTCCTTTGACGATTACATCGGGAAGTACGACTTTAGTGTTTTGATTATCGATACGGTATACCTTGGTTTCATTTTCATACTCAATGTCTGTGCATATCATATATTTTTCATCATCGGTTATCAGTGCAGGTTCTATGCCTGCTTGGTAGAGCGTTATCTTTCCATTTTCAAGTGTAAAAATTCCCTCCATTTCTTGATATGTCCCTATTAGGAGTGTTTTGTCACCAAAGGAAAGTAATGCACTGTTTCTACCATTGTAATGATATTCTCTTGGAGTAAACCCATTGATATTTTGGAATCGATCGTTTTCTAGTCTATACACGGCATCATAACTAAGTAAGAAGAGATCATTTTTTACTTTTTTCAGATAGCTAGATGTGTGAAATCCGTATGAAGTAGGAGGTGCATCTATTATACGTGTAATTTCCTTGGATGAGTCTATTTCGTAAAGTGATTTCATATACTGGACAATCCATGAATCATCCTTTTTTATGCCATGTAAAAAACTCGGGCGAAAGCCTCCAAGTTCTGAGATAGTATCTATTGTTTCGGTTTGAAAGTTGTATGTCGCTTGTAAGTTATCTCTGCTTATAAAGATTTCCTCATTTTGTTGGCTATCATATATGATCTCAAATCTATTAAAGTCTATTAATGAGGTAGGCGCTTGATTTTCTTTAAACAGAAATAAGGTGTCTAGAATAGAAATATGCCAACGGTGTGGCGCATCATAATGTCTTATGATTACCTCTATACTATTTACTTCTTCACTCTGGCAACAGTAATTTAAGTTGATTTCGGGATCAAGAAGAGATTGTATGTTTAATGTCTCGCCATCTTGAGTGATCAAAAATATATGTTCTTCAAAAACATCAAGTTTTACAAAAGTATTTGGGTCAATAGCCATTACTTCCTTTTCGCTTCTAGTCTGTACATTGTACTCATAGATGATATCATCTGCTACATGGTATACTGTTCCATTCACTACTTTAACCATTGGGTTAAATTCTGAGCTTAATTTCTTTGCTGAACCTGAAATTGTATTTACATGAATTAGATTGCCCCAACTATTGCTTAAGAGATCCGTATTCGAGACTTCTATATATGAATTTCCAGCGTTACTGAGTCGAAGAAAGGATTCTTCTCCACTTGTCAAATTGATAATGTAATTGTTAGTATCTACCCTATCAAAATAAGCAAAGTGATTATCTGTTAGTAGTGGTATTCTGCCGAAATGGATATTAGGTGTATTGAAGGATTGCGAACTGAGTGATCTTGTATCGTAGATTATAGTTTGATCTTCAGCAATCACAAATATTTTTTCTTCTACGATCTTTAAGTAACTAATCGGCATATCTATATAGTCACGTATGTAGAGCAGGGTATCCATGATATTATTTTGTATCTGAATCACCAAGGCCCTCTTATCATCTTGCTCAGACAGGTATCTGATTCCTCCATCTATTTCATAAAAGTAGACTGTTCCTTCAATTCTTTCAAAGTGTTGTATTTCATCAGTCAGAAGAGTCTGGGCCGAGGTGCTGCCACAAATAAATATTGTTATAATAGTAAGGATATTCTTCATAACTACCTTTTCGCTAAAGTTAAGTTAATCAGGAGTTTATTCAAAATGTAATTTCCTAATGTTAGTAGACATTATTATCTAAGATTTTCAAATTTATTTAGCTGTTAAATTACATGCAGCTGATCAATAATTGTAAGATGTTAATGACTTTATCCGTTACATCTGATTTCACTTTTTTTACTACCTACTAAAATTGTAGATTTATAACATCCAAATAATACATTTTTGATGATATACGTACAAGTAAATAGAGGCCTATGATTCGGAGCTTGCTATTTAACATGATGTATATCTTGCTTTTTATAGTATTATGGTCTCCAGATACCTACAGTCAAGAAATATACGCAGAAGAAATCATACCCTCAGGAATTCGGACTTTACAGTATGAAAGCAGTTTTAAAAATGTACTGAAAGATCACTTGGGCTATATATGGATTACATCCGATGATGGTTTATTTAGATATGATGGCTACGAGCTTTATCAATATACGATCGATGCTACTAATCCCAATAGCCTGCCTTATGAAGAACTCCAGAGTATAGCACAAGACTCCAACTACAATCTATGGATTGGTACCAGTAACAATGGCCTTTTACATTTTGATTATGAAACGGAGGTATTCTCTGAATTTAAAACTGAAAATCCAGATTCTGATAGCTTTAAGTGGGTTATGGTTACTGACTTGACAGTGGATGCAAGTGGGAAGCTCTGGATACTACCTGCATATGGTAAAATATATACCTACGATATTGGTAAAGATCTACTCAAAGTAGAAGAGCTGTCAACAGAACGTTATGGTAAGAACTCCAATAACTATAAGTCGCTTCTTTTACAAGATCAGTCAATTGCGCTTTTGATCAATAATTCATTATTGCTTGGTTCATCAGAGACAGGATTTAAGGAGTATAAAAAAAGTGGAAGTAACCTACAGCACAGCTCTATCATAGAATTAAGTGATGGTAATTTGCTCACAGGGCTATGGATTGCGGAAGAAGGATATACATTTGATCGAAATACTGAGGAGTATATAAAGAACAATCTCGATGGCTACATTTATGGATTTCATGATCGTGATTCATGTTCAGTATGGGTGTCTTCTGCGGGTGATCTACAGATATATAACTATTGTGAAGAAAGGATAGAAGGGCAGTTGAGCGAGGATGTCATACGATCCTCCGAATATGATCCTAATGGTAATTTGATAGGCGTCACGACAGATGGGAAGTTGAAAAAGTATTTCACTGGAAGCTCAGTTTTTCAAATTCATCAAGAGCAAGTTTATTCCAAAATTTTACCCTATAAAAATGGCCAATATATAGGACTCACAGATAGACGTATTGATCTGATCTCTGAGGACCTGACTGAGGCCTCTACGCTATATGAAAAGTCAGATAAGTACTTTTTTCACAACATTCATGTTGATCATGAATATACGATTTGGTTGAGCGGTAGTGTGATCAAGACCTTAGACGATGGGTCTAATTTTTCGTATCCAAACAGTATTTTGACGGAGATTGATTCCGTGATGAAAGAGGTAGGTGTATACGATAACGTACCCTTCTTCGATCAGATGGAATCCATAAAAGGAGATAGTATCGGGGTAAATTCTAAAATATACAGCCTTGCGCCTTATATAGACGGATTTTTTAGCGTGACCAATAGACTTGCTCAAGCAATGCCAGATCAAGAAATATGGCACTATAGTAAGCATTTTGAGGAAGACAATGAAGGTCATATTTGGATCAGTACAGTCAACCACGGTGTTGTTAAATTGGATAGTAGCTTCAATGTGCTCAATAGTTATTTACAAGCTACAGATGACTGTCCTACAGTATTTAATGATCATTATTATCTCATGCAGATGCGATCAGGGAGGCTTTTACTACTGGCTAAAACGGCCATCCTGGAGTATCAGAAATCTTCCGACTGTTTTGAAGTTATTTCACATGATCTACCGTTCAAGGAGTATTCTTTTTTAGGCTATCATGAGGATAATAGCGGCAATCTTTGGTTTATTTCCGAAAATGAAATTGTCTTTTTAGATTTGGATAAAACGGAGTACCGTAGATTTGATCTAGATCCCAGATATCGGTTGACGAATATTCACTTAATAGAGCTTTTCAGTATTGGCACTAATCGAGTTTTATTGACAACAGAGTCTGGGCTTGTGAGCCTTGATTTGGATAAGTTACAGCATACGCAGGAGTATTATGAGATAGACATTCATCGGTTTAGTATTAACAATACCGATGTGACAGTAGATAGCGAGGTATTTAGTAATCATATCCGAAATACCGATTTTGTCCAACTTCCGCATGATAAGAAAGACCTAAGATTTGACTTCGTAGCACCCGAAGCTTGTAACGATCAGGTAGATTACTATACCATTTTGGATGATGGATATCAAAATTGGTCGCTATCCAATGAACGGTTCGCAGAGTATAAAAATGTCCAACCTGGTACATATGATTTTCGTGTAGAGCTGCGTAATAAAGCCAATGATAAACTTGAGGGAAGTAAATCTATAGAAATTGTCATCGATCCACCATGGTATAAGAGTACCTTGGCCTATATGATTTATATCGCTTTGATTCTTGGGGTTTTATATCTACTTCACCTTTTGCGCATACGTCAACTCAATCGATTTCATAGTTTACGAAGTAGGATTTCTGAGGATTTGCATGATGATGTAGGTACCTTACTCAGTGCTATTGCGATGCAGTCAGAGATATTAGGGCTTGAAGCCAATGAGAGTAAAAAGGGAAAGTTCGATAAGCTTAGCTTGATGGCAAGAAATGCCATGGGTAATATGCGTGATACAGTATGGGCTATAGATGCACGTCGTGATAATGTCAAAAGTTTGGTATATCGTATGCAAGATTTCTTATATGATATTTTAGAAGGACATGCACTACAGTATGTTTTTGCATATAATGAAGAAAGTTTTGAAACAAAATTGAATCCAGTAATTAGACAAGGATTATATCTGATTTTTAAGGAAGCGGTTACCAATGCTGCCAAACACTCTAACGGTGATTTTATGAAGATCAAGCTTCAAGTTCGTGGCACCAATTTTTTATTGTCTATCCATGATAATGGGGATTCATTTCAGGCAAGCAAAAAAACGTCATCAGGACTTGGGCTGACTAGTATGAAACGTCGAGCTGAGAAAATTGGAGCTAGATATACAATTGATTATAAGGATGGATTTCTCATTAAGATTCAATCCTCATAAAAAATATATTTTTCAGTCTAGACAGATCTCTTTTACAAACATTCAACTATATCGAGTAAACAAAAAAAGTCACCCACCTAATGATGAATGACTTCTTGTATGTTATTGATGTACTGTTTTTACATCTTTTTGTTGGCCACTTTCCCAAGTTGCTCTAGACCATCGATACCACTTAGATCTATATCTTTGAAGTCATCATAGCTTAGATTGCCAGATACTTTGACAAGAACGTTTTGTTCGCCGCTGCCATTGATCATCAAAAATAGGTTTTTGATGATATCACCTTTTTCGATTACATAGATGCCTATTTGATTTCCTTCATCTCTCATATTGATGAGTTCTTCATATTCAGAGCTACGTAGAGCAGATTTTATCTCTTTTGCATTGTCAGAAGTAAAATCAAATCCTTCTTTCATAATGACAATATTGATATCATCTATTTTGCTGCCAATACCTTTGGTTAGTTCGTCGTCTAGCAGTTCTAGGATATTGCCGGTAAGATCCATCTTAATGGCTCCTTCAGTATCTCTGTATTGATTAAACAATTGGTCTACACTTTTCTGAGCAAATGTTGCTGAGGCACAGAACAAAAGAACTAGTGTTATTTGAATGATTTTTTTCATGATTTGTATTTGTTAGGTTAGGTAGATTATTCTTGATTAAATGAAAAGTTGGCGGCCCTAAAAATTTCAAAGGGCAGATCTGCTTTGATATTTACCACAGCAAGATGATCGTTATCAGAAGTGATGATGACCAGATTTTTGATCTTATCATCTTTCTCTTTCATCAGCACATTCACGGTAGTATCACCATCTCTTATTGTGGTATAGCTTTCAAGTTTATCCCTACGATCTGCGTAAGCGATCAACTCTGTGATTTCTGAAGAAGGTACTTTTGCTTCTTTCTCGATGACCAAAAATCTAAGCTGCTTGATGTGTTTACCAATCTCATAGATAGCTTTTTCGTCTTGGTCTTCTGCATATTTATTCGCTTGATTGAATCCTGTACGAATCAACCAACCAGGTAATGTCATGGCAAGCGAATGTTGCTTTTGCTTATGTTTATCAATAAACTTATTGATACTTTTTTGGGCATGCAGTCCAGGTATAGTCAGTATCACTATACTGCATATGGTTAGTATTGCTTTCATGTGGAGTAGAGTAGAGGCTTTTTTGATTAGTTTCCTAGCTCTTCTAAGTACTCGGCACCATCAATATCTAGTGACTTAGCCAATTTACCGAGCTTATTTAGGTCAAGGTCTCCTACAAAGCTCATGAGTACAAAATCATCGGCTCCGCCTACCAGTAGTAAGAGTTCGTGTATGATGTCTCCGGACTCCTTGGTCAAAAACTCTATGTTTTGCCCTTCGTCACGAGCGGTCAGTAGCACTTCGTACTCTTTGGTATTGATCTTCGATTTCGCTTCTTTATAGAATGCTCGACTATCTTTGGAGGTTTTTAGTATTCTCAGACCTTTGAGATCTTTTACAACGTCAGCGATCTCTTTATTGGTGTCTTCATCGACCACTTTAGCGACCATTTTGAACATCTTAGGGCTTACGTAGACTACAGAAAAGTCTTCGTCATCCATATAGTTTTCAAAATATTTCTCGATGGCATCTAGTTGTCCAAATACTGTGCTTCCAGAAAAAACGAAAGCAACTAAAAGGAATAAATTTTTCATAATTAGAATATGTTTAATGGTTCTACTGACAGCTTTTGCCAGTTAATGGTTAGGTTATTTTAAAATTTGATTTGGTCTTATTTAAATATGGTTGCAGTTTCTAAATGCTGCATATCCTTGCTTACTTGAGTCGTCTGATTAGAAAGCTTAGTAGAAAGCATGGCAAGCGCTTGCTTTGTTATTTCTAGCGCCTCTTCAGGATCTTCAACTTCATACACCATATTGCTCGTAGGATCATCCATAGTATTGACCGCTTGATATCCGATATATCCGCAGATAGCTAATGCAAATACTGCTGCCATTGCTCTTACGTATTTCGATAAGTTGAATACTTTGGCTTCAGAAGATGTCTCTTCTAAAAGCTGTGTATCGAATGATCGCGAGGAGCCTATAGACATCTCTTGCGCAAAATATCCAAATAGTGCTTTCAGCTCAAGGTGCTCATCAGCCACTTGGTCAGACTGTAGATACTCTCGTATGAGCTGCTCCTCATCTAAGGTGCTTTCACCTTCCCAGTATCTTTCTATGATTTGATCAATATTTAGTTTGTTCATTTTCTAAATCTGATTAATTTTTCTCTTAATATTTTTCTGGCTCTGTGTAGATAAACTTTTACTTGATCTACTTTGAGCCCTGTGATGTCACTGATCTCTTGATATGTAAATCCCTCTACATCTCGGAGGTGCAGCACATCACGCTGCTTGACTGGTAATTCATCGATTACTTTTCTGATCTGTACCATCGTATCACTGCTTTCAGTAGCACGATCTGGAGTCATCGTTTTGTCTTTGATATGAAAGTAACCGTCTATATCACTAGTCTGTACTTTCTTTTTGGCTCGAGTCTTATCGATCGCAAGGTTACGGGTTAGCGTCATACACCATGCTTCTTTATTTGTAATGCCCAAAAACTGCTCTTTCTTTTTCCAAATTTTGATCAGTACTTCTTGCACTACATCCTCTGCCTCAAAACGATCCCCTAGGATCCGAAAAGCAAATCTGAATAGTTTGTCTTTATAGGGTAATACTAACTCCATAAATTGATTCATTTGCATTTCACTACGATGACGCCTCTTCATATCAGAAAGTTACAATCCTTCTTAAATTTTTCTTAATAAACCATATTTTAAACGATGACTAAAAGCTTTTGTCATACAATTTCAAACCCTTTACGTTTACCAATGGATTGTTAGTCATTATAAATTGAGAATTAACGACATTTGCAATCGCATCAAATAAATTGATTTAGCTTGTTTAAAAAAATAGACAGATTAGTACTTCGTAGTTTTTGGGGGCCATACTTGGTGTCCTTTTTTGTTGCAGAGTTTGTATTGTTGATGCAGTTGTTGTGGAAGTTCGTTGATGATATCTTAGGCAAGGGGATTAGTTTTTTCGAGATCATGCAGCTACTCAGTTACTTTGCTGTGACGATCATTCCTCTTTCGATACCTCTGACGATCTTAATCTCATCGGTTATGGTATTTGGCAATATGGCAGAGCGGTATGAGCTAGCTAGTATGAAATCTGCTGGTGTTTCTCTTATACGTATCATGAGAGGTGGTATTATGCTAGCGGTGATGACTGCATTGCTGTCTATAGTGGCATCTAGTTATTTGGTGCCGAGAGCCAATTTTGAATTTAATAGAAGACTGAAAGCCATCCGAAAGTCTAAACCGTCCCTGGTGATAGAGCAAGGTGTATTCAATAAAGATTTTCGGGGTTATGCTATCCGTGTAGATAGTAAAGACCCCAATGGCAAGGATATCAAAGATGTCATGGTATATGATCATACAGCTAATGATAAGAGCCTGGTCAATGCCACTTATGCTGAAAAAGGGGAAATGTACGTTTCTGAAGATGGCAATCTATTCGTCATGAATCTCATCAATGGGACGCAGTACCATGAGCTAAAGCGAGAGATGCGGGATAAAAACTCTACTAAATACCCCTTTATGAGGACAGAGTTTGGTGAGTGGCAAAAGATCTTTGACATGTCAGAGTTTGGGCTAGAGCTGTCCGATGATAATATGGGGCGAAATAGGCATGACTTACTCAGTAGTTTTCAGCTTGTAGAGGGTGTAGATTCTTTATCTAGGCTGCTACAATTGGAACATGATACCAATGCCAAAAGATTTCAAGTGATCTATACTGGTGATGATTCTATTCTTAAGGAGGAGACCAAGGAAGAAAAACCTGATCATGATTTAAAAGAAAAAAAAGAATCTAACCAAAAGGAAGAAGTGAAGGATTCTGTAAAAGCAAAAGTTGATAACGATAAAAAAATACCAGCTACAAAGACGACATCATCCGTTAAAGTAAATCCATCTAAGCAATCTCTAAAAAATAAGGTAAAGGGCCTGAAAAATAATATCAAGAAACTGGATAAAAAAACCAGAGAAGCCATGCGAAAACGTGGTCGAAATAAACTCAAGCTGAAAAGAGCAGAAGGAGTAGATCTCGCATCAGCAAATAGTTTTGCTGAGACCATTGATTCTATTCAGCTCGGTATTATATATCAGCAAGCATATACAAAGGCCAAGGGTGTCAGAGATCAGTTACAATCTTCTGCTTCTACCCAGTATAAGCTCAAAAAGCAAAGGAAGAGTTTTACCTTCAAGTTACATCAGCATTTTGCAGTTTCGCTAGTCTGTATTTTGTTTTTATTTATTGGAGCTCCACTTGGCAGTATAGTCAGAAAAGGTGGCTATGGATTTCCGCTTTTGGCAGCGATTGTTTTCTATATGATATTTATGATGTCGGCGATTATGAGTCAAAAACTGGTGAGATCTCCTGATGCTGACCCGATATTTTTAGCATGGTTGCCATGTATTATTCTATTTCCAATCAGTATTTTTCTGACCATATTAGCTGCGAAAGACCGTAAGATGAGTATTCCAAAAATCAAATTATTTGGTAAAAAGAAGGCATCTTGATGCGGCTTGTTCTATTTATTTTAGTAATTCTATTTGCTGTATCGTGTATAGCACAGGATAGTCTAAGTTACTATAGCAATCCGGTGGTAATTACTGATTTGAAGATTCAAAATGATCTTGAATTAAAAAAAGAGACAACTCTAACAGAAGACGCCGTACATATCCAGACCAATGGTCCTGATCAACTGGCAACCATCCTCCATCGTGGGCAAGGAGCTAGACATCTTGCCATTTTATGGAACGGATGGAATCTGCAAAGTCCTCTAAACGGAACATTGGATTTTAATCTTATACCCAATGCTTTTTATAATACTGAATTGATTCAAGATAATGCTAAAGTTATTCTGGGAAGCGCCTCACAAGCAGGGGCAGTGATATTGCAAGAGGTAAAAAGTCCTAAGTCAGTTTCTGTTGGATATGACTATTCTACCCTTAGTAATCATGGCTTATCAGGTCGATATAATTTGAAAAGATCCAAACTAAGTTGGACTAATAAGTTTTCTTATGTCGATAATCAAAATCGATTTTCGTATAATTCTGGATCACAACGCTTGCAGCGAGAGCATAACCATCGCTCTGCGATTGACCTGGCATCTATGCTAAAATGGGAGTTGAGCAAAACCCAACATTTGGATTTTGATATATGGTATCAAAACTCAGGTCGTGAGATTGCACCGTCTACCACAACAGTTTATGATGGTTCAAGATTAGAGGACGATAATCTTCGTGTACACGGACAATGGAATCTTCAGAAAGGAGCTCATCAATGGAGCATCCGTGCCGCTTACCTCTCAGAAGGCATCTTTTACGATTCTGACTTGATTAAGCAATCCGATACTCGATCTCAAAGTTACCGATCAGAGTTTATTCATAGCACAGCGTTCAAAAGGCTGAAGCTGACTTCTGGGGTCGATCTTCAAGATACTAGAGCCAATTATACTTTTGACAGCTTTACCAATAATGCTAACACTTTTGATGTAAATCGACAGCAAATGGCACTATGGAACGCCTTGACTTATACATTAGCCGATAGATGGAATTTTCGAACACATGTGCGGGTCGAAAATTTTTCAGATCATCGACCGCTAATGTATTACAGCGGTATGTTGGAATATAATTGGCAAGATATCACGTTAACATATGGTTTTTCTAGACATTATCAATTACCAAATTTCAATGATCTCTACTGGCCGACAGGTGGCAATGAGAATCTCGATGTTGAGCAAGGATATCAACATGAGTTGACTGGTAAATGGTCGTCACCAATAGGTCGTTTTGCTCTAAATACTTTTTCTATTCAAGGTAAAGATTGGATTGTTTGGGCACCTAATAGTTTTGGAATGTGGAGTCCTGAAAACAGAAGATCGGTCTGGTCTAGAGGGCTAGAGCTCAGTCATAAGCTTAGAAAAAATATAGCGCATCAATTTGTTGTAGAACATACTATAGAATATGTATGGACTCACTCTACACTGCGCAATGAAGCCGATGCCTCTCTTAATGGCAAGCAACTGATCTATATACCTCGACATGTATGGTCTAGTCAATTAAAACTGCACTATAAGAATTCAAAGTTTGAGATCAATAATCGATATACGTCCAAACGTTTTTCGACCTCTGATAACAGTGTTTCAATTGATGCTTTTATGGTCACAGACCTAGGCTTATATCGTAAAATTGAATACCGCGACACGAATATCAACTTAGTTGTATTAGTTCAAAATATGCTAAATGCCGAGTATGAGATTGTCAATTTCTATCCTTCACCATTGAGAAATTATAGTTTTGGAGTTCAAATAGAATTCTAAAAAAATGATCAAGGCTTTACAGCATTTTTTATTTGTTAGTGTAATATTACTGTCTGTCTCATGTGAAGATGAGATGCCCAATGTAGATCCTCCAGTTGACCCTATGCCGATGGACGCCTTCGAAAGTGGCGTTTTTATTACCAATGAGGGACCTTTTGGTTCAGGTACGGGTACGGTAGATTTTATTGATACTGATGGAGTACTGACTAGTGATATTTATGGTATTGTCAATGAAGGTGCTGCAATTGGTAATATCTTACAATCGATGACGATTGTAGGGGATAGAGCCTTTCTGGCTGCCAATAATGCGGCAAAAGTAGAGGTAGTAAATGCCAGTACCTTTGAGTTTATAGGGACTATAGAAGATATTTCACAGCCTAGATATATCACTGATGCTGGTAATGATCAGGTGTATATAAGTTCATGGGGAGCGGATGGAGTATCCGGAGAGATTATCATAGCGGATGCAATCAGTCTAGATGTCATAGACCGTATTGCAGTCGGAGGTGGTCCTGAGGAGATGCTGCTCGTTGGTGATTATATGTATGTGGTCAATTCTGGAGGATTTGGAAGTAGTAATGAAGTATACAAAATAAATACCACGAGTCAGTCCATTGAACGAACCTTCGAGTTTGCGGATAAGCCCAATAGTTTAGCATCGTATGCTGATGGCGATATCTGGATACTTTGCGGAGGTTTCAATAATTTTAACCCCGATGATCCAATGACTACGCCAGGGGCATTAATCCAGATCGGTGTCGAATCTGATCTGATAGAGTACAGATTGGATTTACCATACGGAGCAAAGAAACTAGTAACTGATGGCACTACTGCTTATTATTCCACCTCTGATGGAGTCATTAGCTTTTTTAATAGAGAGACTGCACAACAAATGAACTTATTGATACCAAATATTAATCCGTATGGTATGGATGTCGACCCCAACAGTGGTGATATTTATGTACTAGACGCCAAGGACTTTGCTTCTGCTGGAGAGCTTACAATATATGATAGTGCTGGGATGATTAAAAATACATTTACCACTGGTTTATTACCTAATGGTGCTGTTTTTACGCCTTAATCTTCTTGTTCAAAATCAGCAAGCGCTTTTTCGACATCTCTAAGTTTGGTCTTGCACTCTTTGATGAGGCTAGAGGCTTTTTTAAGCGTGGTGGCTAGCTTATCCAGCGGTATATTTCCCTCTTGCAGGTCTTGCAGTATTTTTTCTAATTCAGTATTGGCTTTTTGGTATGACATGAGTTTGATTATTTGGTGATGGTTGCGGATTTTGATCCTTCACTCCATTCTATTTTTACAGTATCTCCCACTTCTAAGCTGTCGCTAGTAGTTACAATAGATTTTCCTTTTTTGATCATCACAAAGCCTCTCTTAAGTACATGCTTAGGGTCAACTACTTGAGCAACGGCTTCTGTTTTGGATATCAAAGATTCGTAACGGTCAATATTACGGCGAGTAGCAGATCGTATGCCTTCTTTTAGTAAGATTAGTTGTTGTTTGTAGTCGTTTAATATCTCTTGTGGTAGCTGTTGTACTTGATACTCATATTGCAATAATTTTTGTTCTTCTCGTTGTAAGGTCATCATGGAGAGCGACTTAATTTGCTCTATCATCCTAAGCTGCTCGCTTTCAAAGAAAAGATTATGTTCTATCAGAAAATCTGCAACTGCTGTAGGAGTTTTTAGCTCTATATGGGCAACTATATCTGCAATTGTTTGATCTATATCATGCCCTATACCACATAGCACGGGAAGTGGGCTTTGTGATATTGCATAAGAGATGTTATAATTATCAAATGCAGCTAGATCCATTTTTGAGCCACCACCTCTGATGATGCATATGAGGTCGTATTGATTATGATGATCCGCTATATCTTGCATAGCGCTGAGAACTTCTTTCTCGGTATTTTTACCTTGCATGGCTGCTTGATATAGATCTACTTGGTACTGATATCCATATGGGTTATTTCGTAGCTGTGCCATGAAATCTTGATATCCAGCGGCTGTTTTAGAGCTTATTACAGCGACTCGTTGTACTACCGCTGGAATCTCTTGTAGACCGTTGAGATGTATGAGATTTTCGGACTTGAGTCGCTGGATGATTTTTTGCCTAATCAATTCCAATTGCCCCATAGTATAACTAGGGTCAATATCTTCTATGATAAGCTTAAGACCATATCGTTCATTAAAGTCTAACCTTACTTTGACTGAAATCTGAGTACCATCACTTAGTATTGCATCCTGCAATTCGCCCAGCTTGCGCTTAATAAATAATGCGCTTTTTACCCAGATAACGGCAGACATTTGAGCTATAATATCATTGCTGCCTTCCGCTTTTTCGACCAGCTCTAGGTAGTAATTACCTCTTGATGGTTTGATCTGAAAGATTTCTGCCTTTATCCATATTGCTTCATTAAAGTTAAGTGCAATGACCCTACGTAGATACTCATTGAGTTCAAAAAGCGAATATGATTGAGTTTGTGGCATTCTATTTTATTAACATCTCAAGTAAGCGTAATCGCTCATTCGTTCGTTATCACAAGGATAGTAATATTTTTTTATCCTAAAGGGTGTCCAATGAAATCAATCTTAAAGTCTATAGTCTTCTGCTATTTTATGTGCCATGGATTTTTGTTATCAGCGCAAGATGTAGCTGACGCAAGATCTACGGAATTAAGTATCAATATCAATAATTTTATTTCTCGCTATCTGAGTTTTTCTGATCGTGATTTTTCTATTGAAGATCCTTATACGATGATGATTCATAGATCGACCACGAATAAGGATAAATTTTTCAGATTTGGATTTGGTCTAGATCTTAGATTTACGAATGATAAAGTAGAAGACGATTTTGGTACCGACGACGAACGTAGTACAAGAGGGATCTCAACCAATTTACGATTCGGAGTAGAAAAACGAAAAATGATTCACCCGCGTTTTAGAATGCATTACGGTCAAGATGTAGTGCTCGGGTACAATAGTTTTAAAACAGAAAGTGATCAGGGGTCAAGTTTCGAAAGTAATGGCAGAGGGTTTTTAGTGGGATATGGTCCTGTGGTAGGGATTTCTTTTTTGATTAATGATCGAATCTCGATCTGGACAGAGTCTACCTTATATCTTACCTATTCAAATTTTAGGCAAGAGAGCTCTTTCAATGGTCAAAACGGTGATATAGCTAAAACTTCAGAGCTAGTTTTTGATATACAAGAGCCTTTATCCATCAATTTTAAAATAAAACTCTGATAACTAAGTTATTTGACTATCAAGTCTAGTTCAATTTTTGTAAATTAGAAAAAACCTTGTTATGAAACATATACTACGTTTCCTTTCTCTCAGTGCTCTTGTTCTATTGCTCGTACAATGTAGTGACGATAAAAATCCAACTGAATTATCGCAACCGAACCTACCTGGAGTAGAGTATGACTATCTGTCAACGCAAGATACCAACGGTCAGTTTTTCTCGGATAATACTCCCAATGATAATCAGATGACTGATGCTGGAGCAACTTTAGGGAGAGTGCTTTTTTACGATAAAAATCTTTCTATCAATAATACAGTCTCTTGTGCATCATGTCATAAACAAGAGTTAGCTTTTTCTGATAATGTGGCCAAGAGTGTTGGTTTTGGAGGTGTAAAAACAACTCGTAATTCACCACCGATCATGAATATGCGATCGAGTAATTTCTTTTTCTGGGATTTCTCTGAAAGCTCATTGGAACAACAAGTAGTGACACCAATAGCGAACCATATCGAAATGGGGATGGAGGATATGGATTTCTTGATTGAGAAACTCAATGGAGTAGGGTATTACAATCAGTTGTTTAAAAAAGCTTTCAATACTACTCAGATTACTGAAGAAGGAATTTCAAAGGCTATGGCACAGTTTCTTAGGTCTATCACATCGCTTAATTCTAGATTTGACGTTGCCTTCGAAAATAACATGGATGGACTTACTGCTTTAGAAACCTTAGGCAGTGAAGTATTTATGGAGTCTGGTTGTAATAGTTGCCATACCGTGATGGGTAACTCCTTCTTTGATTTTGAAAATAGTACCATCTCTATCGTTGATGGTGGTTTTGGTTACGGCGGTACGGGAACTGCCACAGCTAATATTGGATTAGATATCCATAGTGCTGATCAAGGAGCTGGTAATGGGGCTTTTAAAGTACCTTCATTACGAAATCTAGCTTTCACGGCACCATATATGCATGATGGTAGATTCCGTACGATTGATGAAGTCATAGAGCACTACAATACTGGTGTAAAAGCTCATGACAACCTTGATTTTAGACTAAAAGATATTAACGGTAATCCACTCCGACTAAATCTCACTCCTGTAGAAATCAATGCACTCAAGGCATTCTTAATGACCTTAACAGATACAGAGCTACTTGAAGATCCTAAGTATAGTGATCCGTTTGAGATTTAATGTTCCAAAGATTTATAGAACATCAATTTAGTAAAGCTAAACACTAAAAAAGCGGAAATGAACATCATATTCATTTCCGCTTTTTATTTCTTATAAGTAAATGTCCTGACTAGGCAGACAACACTTTTTCTACGATACTTGCAGCTTCTTGTAGTTGAATGGCACTATGTACTTCTAGTCCACTTTCATCGATTATTTTCTTTGCGATATCGGCGTTAGTACCTTGTAGTCTTACGATGATAGGTACATTAATATTACCCATATTTCGGTAAGCATCTACTACACCTTGAGCAACACGGTCACATCGTACTATACCACCGAATATATTGATCAATATTGCTTTTACATTATCGTCTCTTAGGATGATATTGAATGCTTGCTCTACTCTTGCAGCATCTGCTGTACCACCGACATCTAGGAAGTTAGCAGGTGATCCGCCTGAGAGTTTGATGATATCCATGGTAGCCATCGCTAGTCCAGCACCATTTACCATACATCCTACGTTTCCGTCCAGCTTTACATAGTTCAGACCGAAAGCCTTAGCTTCTACTTCCGTTGGATCTTCTTCATCGGTATCTCTAAGCGCTTCTAAGTCTGGGTGACGGAATAAAGCGTTTTCATCAAGAGTCACTTTACAGTCTACCGCGATGATATCGTCATTACCAGTTTTTAGGCAAGGATTGATTTCAAATAGTGAAGAATCAGATCCTACAAATGCTTTGTAAAGCTTAGAAATAAACTTGACCATGTTTTTCATCGCTGTGCCAGACATTCCTAAATTAAAAGCGACTTTTCTCGCTTGAAATCCTTGAAGACCTAGATGTGGGTCTATGTATTCCTTATGCACAAGATGTGGAGTCTCTTCAGCTACTTCTTCGATATTCATACCACCTTCTGTTGAATAGATGATGACATTTTGCTTCTTTTCACGATCCATCATGATAGAAACATAATACTCTTTACAACTGTCAAAAGTCGGGACATAGCAGTCTTCAGCAACTAATATTTTCCGAACCAACTTTCCTGGTCCTTCCATACCACCTGGAGTCTGAGGAGTTTTGAGCATCATACCCAAGATATTTCCTGCATGCTCTTTTAGTTCAGCAAGGCTCTTCGCAAGCTTTACACCGCCGCCTTTACCTCGACCACCTGCATGTATTTGAGCTTTTACTACTGCAAGATCAGCTCCTGTATCAGCTTGTATTTTATTGTAAGCTTTGATCGCATCGTCTACGGTATCAGCTACAGCACCTTTTTGTACTGCTACTCCATAAGATGTCAAAAGATCTTTGCCTTGATATTCGTGAAGATTCATATTCTCAAATTTTACTCAAAAGTAGATTTTTTATAGTCGATAAAAAAGAAAAGCCTCGACCATTATTTAAAGCAATGATCAAGGCTTTGATATTGTTTTATAAAACAGGCTTAGTTTATGACAAATTTTCTAGCCATTGATTTTCCATCAGATAGCGTCATGTTAAACACGTAGCTGCCCGTATTCAAATCTCTAGTGTCAGCCGATATTGTATTGCTACCGTTAACTATGTTACTCTCTAGCTCTTTCACTAAAGCTCCATTGGTATCAAATATTTTGATAAGTGCCTTCGTCTGAATAGAAGATTCAAATCTGATATTTAATACGTCATTAGCGTATAGAGGATTAGGGAATATAGAGAAGTCACTAAAACCTTGAATATCTTCAGTGCTTGTCTGCGCATCGCTAGTTTGAAAAAATTGTGTAGGCGAAGTTACACAGGCAGAAGTTTCATTAAACGGCTTTATGAAATAAAAATAGGTTGTATTGGGCTCTAGATCATCTAAAAATAGATAGTTAGTGTCTCTAAAGTATTCGGTAGATTGTCCATTACCGGTGACAGTGATAAGATAATCAGTTGCATTAGCTACTGCGTCCCATTCTATGGTTACACTATTGTAAAAGTCTACCGTCTGCCCTTGTGAAGGGCTATTGACTACCACAGGACCTTCTACTTCATTAAGGTTAGGTACATAATCTGATCTGAGGTAAGATCTACGTGGAGAGTCAAAGTCAATTCTCATAAGATCTCCTTGCTCTTCTGTAAACTGATATTTAGCACAATTTCCAAAATATCCCATGTAGTTGTTGACCTGTGGGAAAACTTGATCGCCATTACAATCGTACACTTCATAGGTAAAGTTGCATCCTCCACTGGTGATTCCAAAATTATAATCTGGCGGTGTATCACATACTAGGTCTGCTGCTACTGTACAATTAGATCCATCTACTTTTTCTACTGGAGAGCTTCCTCCTGTCTGAGAAGATCCGACCGTCTGCAGGGTCACCGTGGTACCATGTACTGATTCTTCCCATGGAGCATCTTCCCAGCCATAATGCGGGTGACGAAGAGAGAAAAAGTGACCAGCCTCATGCGAGATCGTTGATGAAGTGTCTACAAGCTCAGCTTTACGTGTGATAATGTAATCATTAAAAAATGTATAAAATCCTAGCGTTACGCCTACGCTATTTCCACCCGTATCTGCATTTTCAGTGACAAAGATATTCATGGCATTAGGATCCTTGTTATCTACAATATTATCGATATTGAGAGAAGCATTAGGATTATTGTATACCCCAGAATTATCAATTTCATTCCATCTCATTTCTGATAAGTAAAATACCATTTCTAGATCAGCATAGTCTCTATTCATCTTGCACAATTGATCTAATACAGCTCCATATGCTATTCTTCCGGTACCATCATTTTCTGCAGCCAAGTGAAAAGTCACAGGTATATATCTAGGAGCAGAACGTAGATCACCGCGATCTAGAAGTTCTCTGTTTTTCTTTAATTGTTTTAAAGAAGCAGGGGTCTCATGGGTGCCACAAATATGACCCTGAGCAAATGCTGATAGGCTAAAGATTAATCCTAATATGATCGATATAGTCAATCTCATAATGATAATTTCATTTAAATGAATTACAAATTTAAAACTTTGCATGACTTTCAAGTGTCTTCTTTACGTTAGCCCTAGATATTTAATACTTTAACATCAATAATTAAATACCTTTGCGGCATATTTCTAAACTAAATTATCAATCAACGAAATTATATGAGTAAAATAAGTGTAATTGGAGCAGGAAATGTGGGATCTACAGTAGCCAACGTACTAGCCCATAAAGACCTCGTAAATGAAGTCGTATTATTAGATCTAAAAGGTGATATGGCTAAAGGTAAAGCACTTGATTCTTGGCAGCAGGCACCTATCGATTATTATAGCACCAAGCTATCTGGTACTGATGATTACAAAGATACAGCGGGATCTGACATCGTAGTCATCACCGCAGGTATACCTCGTAAGCCTGGTATGAGTAGAGATGACTTGATCGCTACCAATGCTAAAATTGTAGTTTCCGTAACCAAATCTGTCCTAGAATATACTCCTAACCCTATTATCATCGTAGTATCTAATCCGCTGGACGTAATGACTTATGCTGCGTTTAAATCTTCTGGTTTGGATGCATCTAGAGTATTTGGTATGGCGGGTATCTTAGATACTGCTAGGTATAGAGCATTTTTATCTACAGAATTGGGTGTTTCACCTAAAGATATCCAAGCTGTATTGATGGGTGGACATGGTGATACTATGGTACCACTTCCAAGATATACTACAGTAGCTGGTATCCCAGTGACAGAAATGATATCTGATGAAGCACTTGATGCTATTGTACAACGTACTAAAAAAGGTGGTGGAGAGCTTGTAAAACTTATGGGTACATCTGCTTGGTATGCTCCTGGTGCTGCAGCTGCACAGATGGTAGAATCTATCGTAAGAGATGAAAATAGAATTTTCCCTTGCTGCGCTAGACTTACGGGAGAGTACGGATTAGATGATATGTATCTAGGAGTACCCGTAAAACTCGGTAAAGAAGGAATTACCGAAATACTAGAGCTCAAATTAAATGACGATGAAAAAGCGTTATTAAAGAACAGCGCTAATCACGTGACAGAGGTCATGGATACATTTAAGGGAATGAATCTTTTATAATCTGTCAACAATTTTAAAAGATAATTAGTTAGGCAAGCATGATAACAGATCTTAAGATACCGGCAGACATGAAAACCACAAATGGTGAGCTCATTGCTGATTTATCCCACGAAAAACCTGTCATGCTTGTCTTTCTTCGCCATTTTGGTTGTATTTTTTGTCGAGAAGCCCTCAAGGACTTGAGTCAAAAAAGAGCGGAGCTTGAAGCACAAGGAGTTAAATTGGTGTTTGTACATATGTCAGATCCTGAGATTGCATACGCTTATTTTAGAAAATATAATCTAGAGGGCATAGATCACGTGAGTGATCCAGAGTGTAGATATTACCAAGAATATGGCTTAGTGAAAGGAAATTTCAAGCAGTTATTCGGTCTAAAAAATTGGATACGAGGTTTTGAAGTGACCATGAAAGGAACCATGATAGGTCTTCAACAGATCGGAGATGGCTTCCAGATGCCGGGTATTTTTTTGTTAGAAAATGGTAAGATAAGAGATAGTTTTATACATCAGTCCGCCGCTGATAGGCCAGACTATGAATCACTAGTCAATTGTTGCGCAGCTTAATTTTTCGCTTTATGCAAAACATTTAAGCTTTATTATCAAAATCCTATTTGATGAGATAATTGATTAAGAAAAAGAAAACTAGGTATATCCAAAGTCCGTCTAAATAATGCCAGTACCACGTCAGTAAGTTCAGATTTCGTTTCTTATCAGGGTCTGAAAAATATACCAAAACACTTACGGGTGATTTCATTTTACGTACTGATTCAATAATAAACCAGGCCATAAACGGTATGCCTACAATGACATGGGCAAAATGAACCCCTGAGATCAGATACATATATGCAGCCATATTACTGGAGTTGACAAATACCTCAGAATTGAATAACTGCCACCATGCAATCACTTGAGCTCCCAGAAATGCCAAGGTCAAGATCAAGGTTAATACCAATGACATTCTATAGTTTTTAGTTTGATCACTTTTGTAATAGTCCATTGCTCTTTTGAGCGTATAACCACTTCCAATCAAGAGCAGCGCATTGTAATAGAATAGGCTTGGAAGTTGGATAGCAGGAGATCCAGTCTGAACTCGGCTGTATAAATAGGCACCTGAAAATCCTATAAAAAGAGCCGTGATACCAGCAAAAACCAAAATCATGATAATGTAACTGGGATGGATAAGATAATTTCTTTCTTGTGTCATACTGATCTTCTCAACATGGCAATGTACTTTTGGTTGACCTTAATTTATTCTTTCTATGAAGATCATTGAAAAAAAGATACAAGTATCAAAATCAGCATTTTACTATACCAATGGTCAACTGACAGAGGATACGCGATATGTTTGGCTAGTTTGCCATGGATATGCGCAGAGAGCCGATCATATTATAAAAAAATTTGATATGCTTAATTCTGATATTCATCACGTTGTATCTATAGAAGGCTTGTCAAAGTTTTATTGGAAAGGAGTCACGGGTGACGTTGTATCCTCATGGATGACCAAGAAAAATAGGATAGAAGAGATAGAGGATTATTCCAATTATCTAAGTTCAATCTTGCAGACTTTAAAAGAAAAGGCTAACTCAGATTGTAAGTTTATTGGATTTGGGTTTTCGCAAGGAAGTGCAACTATTTTTAGATGGGTACATCGGCATCAGCCAGCACTAGACCATATCGTCAGCTATGCAGGATGGATACCCGAGGATATTGATTTCTTATCATTAGAGACATACTTGTCTGATATCACGGTGACACATCTTATAGGAGATAAGGATGAATATCTAAATCCAGAACGAGAGAAGCAACTTATTTTGATTGCCAAGAAAAACAACATGGCTGTGAATTTTTTAAAATTTGTGGGAAATCATAGCATTGATCGAGAAGTGCTACAGACTCAGATCGTGGATAGACTATAAACTTTATGTCATATGGTCAAGCCACAACTATTTCTTTTTGATTTGAAGTATTTGCTCTGTTTTATCTGTAATACGGTAGTCATATGATACTTCATAAGGGAGTAGGGCAATAATCTGTTTTTCACTCTCCAAAACCAAAGTATCCTCCTTATCAAATCGATTCACCTTTTTATCAGTGAGGTAGTCTTTTACTTTTTTACGAGCGCCCCCGAGTCCATAAGGCTTGAAGGTATCTCCATTTCCCCAGTTCCTAAGGATGAGAGATCCTTTGTATGATTTATTATCGATATATATAAATTGCTCAAAATCAATATTTAGAATGTGCGATTGATAGTTGATAACCATGCCGAGATCCTCCGGCTCAATTGTAGAATAAATCTTAATTTTTGGCTTTTTATTCCTAATCAAAATACGCCCACGGTCTTTCAGTAGCTCATGGCTCTCGGTCTTGATAAGAGTGCCCGTCGTACTATCTATGAGATCCTTTGATTGAGTCGCATTTAGACCGTACTTTCTTAAAATTTGGAAAAATAGAGTTGCACTTTGCTTCAGCTCTGTGCTTAGGTCTAACGAAAGATATTTTCCTTGATCCTTAACGAGCTCTTGCTTCTTTTGATCCAGCAATTCTTGAAATAAGAGATGATCTTTCGTAAGATTGGAGATGGTAGTACTTGCTTTATGACGAAAACCATGGTCCCGAGCAATTAATCGAGGAATGATGTCGTGTCTGATAAAATTTCGCTGATAATCCAAGCTATAATTACTCAAGTCTTTTCTGTAGGTGACAGCATGAGTTTTGGCAAATTCTAGGATGTCATTTTTATTAGAGTAGAGTAAAGGTCTTCTTATGTTATCATGTTTTGATTTAAGGCTTACGAGTCCTTTAAGACCAGTGCCACGGAAGGCGGACAGCATGAAATTTTCTATTTTATCATCTTGATGATGAGCGGTAAGTAATAATGTACAATCCGTATGTTGAATGACTTTATCAAAAAAAGTGTATCTGATATCCCTTGCTTTTGATTGAAGGTTGGATAATTTTAATTCTGCTTGTTCTTGATCCGTGACCTTATAGCAGTGGAAAGGAACGTCTAATTTTCTACATGTGGAAGAAACTAAAGCTTCATCCTCATTCGACTCTTTTCCTCTTAAACGGTAATTGATATGGGCAATTTCAAAATTAAAACCGTGATAATGTAAAAGATGTACCAAAACCATAGAATCTACACCACCACTCACAGCAACTAGCAATCGGTCATTGTCATCAAAAAGACGATGCTTTATGACATATTTATAAAAGTCTTTATACATTTATACCGTAAAAATACAGGATTGCAGAGTCAAATTATAATTCATGAAATTTCATAATGTACTTTTAATGTTTGTCGCAATGGTATTGATTTCTTGCGGAGGGGACTCCAAGCAAAAATCGAATCTCAATAATCCAGATGCAGGACTTAAGCCAGGAATAAAGTCAACATCCAACATCGATTATACCAAGGAAAATGAATTTGCTCGAAATACAATGGACTTCAGACTCAAGGAAGAGCCAAAAGCTGCTGCAGCGATGACCATCAATATTTGGCATTATGAATTTCTGTTTGATGGAAAAACAATGAATGCTCCCCAACCTCATGACGGACACTGGGTATTGTTTAAAGATGATCATACTTATGAGTATGGCTTTTATGAAGACAAAATGGGATCTGGTAGATATCACTACAGCATCACGTCCGGACTACTACTAATGGCAGATGATGATTACACCAAGAGACCTGAGGAATACGAAGTGAAATTATCAGGAGATGTGCTTGTTCTGGTTGGTCAAGCTAACTACGAAACCAATAGTAGACAGGCTAAACTAAATAGGGGTGAATACCTTCCTACTAGGCAATAGTAGATTTACCTTATACGATTTTTATTGAGCCACTGTCGATATCTACGAGCATTGGCCTCATGACCTGCATTGGTGCTGGCAAATGCATGTAGACCTGAGTTATCAGGTTTGGCACAAAAGAAGATATAACTATGATCTTCAGCATTTAAGGTAGCATCTATGGTGCTCAGATCAGGCATAAATATAGGCCCTGGTGGTAGGCCTTCATACATATAAGTGTTGTAAGGAGAATCATATTCTAGGTGCTTAAAAAGTACCCTTCTTAAGTCAAAAAGCCCAGTAGCAAATACTACAGTAGGGTCCGCTTCTAGCTTCATGCCTTTTTTAATTCTGTTGTAATATACTCCGGCTATGGTTGATTTTTCTCTTGCTGCCAGGGTTTCCTTCTCTACGATGGAGGCCAATGTGTATAGTTCGATAGCCGTGAGATTGAGTGAGTCTAGAGCCTCTTTTCTCTTCGGATTTTCCCAAAAGCTTGCATGGTAATTCTCCATTTTAGCCAATAGTTTTTCGGCACTTATATTCCAATAGACTTCATAGGTGTTTGGTAAGAAAAGGGTAAGGATATTATCGCGGTTGTATGGGATATTTCCCTCGTCTATTTGCTGATAAACATAGTTTTTGAAACTGCTAGAATCTAACTCTATACCATCTGTGATTCGTCCGCAAAGCTGGTCGAATGTCCTGACCTGATTGAATGTGATTTTGACCGCTGATTGATTTCCTGATCTAAGTTTAGAGATTAGTTGCTTGTTGGAGCTTCCGTTTGTGATAGTATATCTGCCAGAGGGAATCTCTGTTTTGTTGTAGTTCATAAGTCCCGCTACTCTCTTAAAGCTGCCAGTATTATGAATGATATTCTGATCACTTAATAATTGGAGCACATCATTGAAAGAAGATCCACTAGGAATATCAATCGTAACATGATCTTCTGTCAATATCACATTAGGAGAATATATCTGTCGATATCCCCAATATGCAATAGCCAATCCAATAAAAAAAAGAAGTAAAAAGGAGTATAGAAGCTTTCTTTTCATTCTTTTAATATTGCTCTTTATCACTTGGGAAATCTCCATTTTTCACATCCTGAATATAATGCTCTACCGCATGGCCGATGACATCGTGTAGCTCAGCATATCTCCTTAAAAATCTTGGATGAAAATCTTTTGTTATTCCTAATAAATCGTGACTTACAAGTACTTGACCATCTACATCCGCTCCCGCACCGATACCGATCGTCGGTATTTCTAGCGATGCCGTGACCTCTCCTGCTAGTGTAGCAGGAATTTTTTCCATCACTAGACCAAAGCAACCTAGTTCTTGTAGCAATAAGGCATCTTCTTTAAGCTTTTGTGCCTCCATTTCTTCTTTAGCTCGTACCGTGTAGGTTCCAAATTTGTAAATGCTTTGTGGCGTAAGACCAAGATGCCCCATTACGGGTACTCCAGCAGATATGATTCGTTTGATACTTTCTGATACTTCCTCACCACCCTCAAGTTTGACAGCATGGGCCCCGCTTTCTTTCATGATTCTGATGGCTGAGTCTAGCGCTACTTTGGAGTTGCCTTGATAACTGCCAAATGGTAAATCAACAACAACAAGACATCTCTTTACGGCACGTATCACCGAAGAGGCATGATAGATCATTTGATCCAAGGTAATAGGAAGAGTAGTCTCGTGACCAGCCATAACATTACTTGCCGAGTCTCCTACCAAAATAATATCTATACCAGCACCATCAATGATTTTTGCCATGCTATAATCATAGGCCGTAAGCATTGATATTTTTTGATTTTGAGCTTTCATCGACGCAAGTACATGCGTCGTTACCCGTTTCACATCTTTTTTAGCGGTTGACATGGGATCAATTTTTTTACAATGTAGTTAATAATCATATTTTATGTGGCTATTAAGCTTCCAAAAATTGTTGTTCATTTCTTTTTTATTCTTTCATAAATGATTCTAAAAGACAGTTCTTTTCTATGCAATTCCGTTAGTTTTGCACTATGAAAATTTTAGACTTCAAGTTGTTTTATTTATTAGCTATCATCTTTGTTTTCATGTCATGCAATAATGATTTAGATCTCATTGATCCTCAGGGAGATATTCCAGTTATTTATGCCTTGATCAATAATGGTTCTACAGATGTGGATACTGCTCAATATTTTAGAGTAGAAAGAGCATTTATAGATGCTGATGTATCTGCTCTGGAGATTGCGCAGAATCCTGATTCCATTTATTATAGCAATGCGGTGGTTCGTCTGAGAAATCTTGATAATGATCAAAC
Source organism: Saprospiraceae bacterium (assembly GCA_020629715.1). Lineage (GTDB taxonomy): Bacteria > Bacteroidota > Bacteroidia > Chitinophagales > Saprospiraceae > JAHDGW01. The sequence goes on along the minus strand of JAHDCU010000001.1, from coordinate 28,867 downwards.
GTATCAACTAGAGCGGGTAGATGGAAATCTTGAAGGGTATGTAAGGGATCAAGGCGTATTTGCACAAGCACCTAACTACTTGTACAAAATAAAAAACACTCAATTGCCGCTTATCGAGGGTAATCAGTATCAACTAGAAGTAGAACGTGGAAATGAGCTTCCATTAGTTACTGCTCAAACTACACTTATAGAAAAACCAAGGATCACAAAACCCAATGCTGGATCAGTATTGAGCTTTCCTGAGATTGGATTTGCTACGTTCCGTTGGTTAGGGGACGAAAATTCTACTATCCATGATGCAACATTGATATTCAACTACTTGGAATTTGAAGGCACTAACTTTGAAGAAAAATCAGTCAAATGGACTATAGCCAAAAACAGTGAAGAAACAGAGATCGATCAAGAGGGCTTAGACTTTTATGGTTTTCTTTCATCATCAATCGATGCAAATCCTGCTAAGCAGCGACAGTTTATGAGTATAGACTTTGTAGTTACCTCTGGCGATCAGGATATTGCCGATTATGTCAATGTTGTATCTGCGAATCTAGGAATTACCTCATCTCAAGATATTCCGACTTTTACTAATTTATCCGAAGGTTATGGTTTGTTTTCCAATATCGCGACCTCCAAACTTCTAGGTGTCGGATTATCACCTATTACGCTAGATTCTATACGAGACGGACGATTTACTAAAGATCTTAACTTCTTATAGCTCTTGATATAGCTCTCTTGTTTTATGGATATTTTGGTATAGCTTTTCTGCTTCACTATAATTCAATGTCTGCTGACCATCTGAAAATGCTTTTTCAGGGATAGGATGTACCTCTGCGATTACCCCATCTGCACCAGTCATGACTCCGGCTAGTGCCATTTTTGATACATACTTTCTTACACCTATCCCGTGACTAGGATCAACTATCACGGGTAAATGAGATTTATCTTTCAGTATCGTGACGGCATTGAGATCTAGTGTATTCCTATATGCACTTTCATATGATCTAATCCCTCGCTCACAAAGCATTATTTTTTCATTTCCGTTAGAGAAAATGTACTCCGCTGCCTGTAAAAGCTCATCAATTGTACCAGATATTCCTCGCTTTAGGAGTACAGGTTTATCCACTTTACCTAATTCATCGAGAAGATTAAAATTTTGACTATTTCTAGCACCTACTTGAAAGATATCTACATAAGGTAGCATGGCTTCTATCTGTGATACTTGCATGACTTCAGTTACGATTTTGATACCATATGACTTCGCTTGTTTGTACCAAAATTCTAATCCGGGTATACCTAAGCCTCGAAAGCTATATGGGGAACTTCTCGGCTTATATACACCACCTCTCATGATCTTGATGTTATTTTCTTTGAGGTGATCTAGAACAGAAATGACTTGTTCTTCTGTTTCGATAGAGCAGGGGCCTGCCATGATTTGAAATGCACCATTTCCTACCGATACACCATCACCTAGATCAATATTTGTTTTACCGATTTTCCACTTGGTACTTACCAGCTTGTATGCATCACTGACACGGTGTATATCTTTGATACCCTCTAAATTGCCAATAGTTCTGATATCGAACTCTGATTTACCGATACCAATTAGATATGAGCCGAATTGTGTTTTCACCTCGGTGGTAGAGTATTTGATAGCTTGTAGCGCTTGATCTAGTTTGGCTTTTGCCGCTGGGTTTATTTGGTTTTCTAATTGTATAATCATTAGGCTGGGATTATTATTTGCTTAACAAATTGATCTACGGTCTCCTTTATGGGGAGCTCCGAAGATTCTAAAGTTTTTATGAATGCAGAACCTATAATAGCCCCATTGGCATATTGACATGCATGGTGAAAGCTTTCATAATCTTTTATACCAAATCCTATTAAGCTAGGACTTTTAAGTTCTAATTCTTGTAGCATATTGAAATATGATTTTTGAGCTTCTGTTGCTTTAGAAGCAGTACCTGTGATACTTGATTGAGAGACGATGTATAGAAATGCCGAACTCAATCTATCTGCCTGTACGATTCGCTCTTTTGAGGTTTCTGGAGTTACCAAAAATGAGATGGTGATATTGTGTTTCTCAAATAGATCTTTATAGTTTTCTTCATACGTATACATTGGCATGTCTGGGATGATCAATCCATCAACTCCAGCTTCCTGTGCTGCTTTTAGAAACTTTTTTTCACCAAACTGCAGCATTTGATTGTAGTATCCCATCATGATGATAGGTATCTGAGAGTGTTCTCTGATGAGTGAAACCTGCTCAAATATGTAGTTTAGAGTAACACCGTTAGCCAAAGCTTTCTGACTGCTGTCTTGGATCGTAGGGCCATCTGCGAGAGGATCAGAGTATGGCATACCGAGCTCTATAATGTCAGCACCAGAACTATCCAATTGTAAAACTATATCTTGAATACTATCTTTGGTTGGATGCCCAGCAGTAAAGTAAATATTGAGTACTTCCTTATTTTTTTGTTGAAAGAGAGACTTGATTCTATTCATATGATATTCGATTGATCAGTGATGTCTGATGGGAAAATTATGATTGGCTAAAGTCATTGAGGTACTCGATATAGGTAGCAAGATCTTTGTCGCCCCGCCCAGACAGGTTTATCACGACGACATCATCTTTATGAAATTTCATTTTTTCAAGACTTGCAAAGGAGTGAGCAGTTTCAAGAGCAGGTATAATACCTTCTATCCTTGATAGTTCAAAAGCAGCCTTGATGGCTTCATCATCAGTAGCATATTGTACGATAGCTCTTTTGGTATCTATGAGATGAGCATGCATCGGACCTATACCAGGATAATCAAGACCAGCAGATATGGAATATGGCTCTATGATTTGTCCATCATCGGTCTGCATGAGCAACGTCTTGCTACCATGTATGATGCCTTTAGATCCTAAGATACTGGTCGCAGCGGACTCTCCTGTGTCTATGCCTTTTCCGGCAGCTTCTGTGAGGATTATCTTTACACGTTCATCATTGAGGTAATGATAGATTGCTCCCGCTGCGTTACTTCCTCCACCGACACATGCCATAATATAATCAGGATAGTCACGACCTTCTTGATTTTGAAGTTGCCATTTCATTTCTTCAGATATCACAGATTGAAAGCGGGCTACCATATCTGGATATGGATGTGGTCCTACCACGGAGCCAATGATATAATGCGTCTCTACTGGATTATTGATCCAGTCGCGTATGGCCTCATTGGTCGCGTCTTTAAGTGTTTTACTACCACTTTCGGCGGGCCGTACTTCTGCTCCTAACATACGCATACGTGCCACATTAGGTGCTTGCCTTTGGATATCTACGCTACCCATGTATACGATACATCGTAGTCCCATGAGAGCACATACAGTAGCTGTAGCAACACCATGTTGACCAGCACCCGTTTCTGCTATTATTCTTTTTTTACCAAGTCTTTTGGCCAATAAGATTTGACCAATGGTATTATTGATTTTATGTGCTCCAGTATGATTGAGATCTTCACGTTTGAGGTAGATTTTAGCACCATATTTCTCACTGAGTCTTGGGGCAAAATAAAGAGGAGAAGGTCTACCGACATAATCTTTCATCAATGCATCAAACTCTTTTTTAAAGCTCGGATCTTCCATATGCTGAAGATATTCTTGTCTAAGCTTATCGATATTTCCATGTAGCATTTCTGGTATGAAAGCTCCACCAAATTCACCATAAAATCCACGTTCATCTACATGATAATTCATATCTAAGTTTTTGATATTTTTTTAAAAAAAGAGGCTACTTGCTCTACCTGTTTGATACCAGGTGAAGACTCAAATTTACTATTGATATCGAGCCCATATAGCATCGGGTGAGATATCGACAAAATACGATCTGCATCATTATGATCTATACCACCACTCAAGAAAAAAGGGATATTTTCTACGTATTGATTTAGTATGTTCCACTTAAATTTTTGACCAGAACCTCCGAAGTCTGATACCTTGGTGTCAAATAAAAAATAATCGCAAAATTCGAATGGTTTGAGCATCTCGAAATCAAAATTATCATCGATCCGAAATACCTTTACCAGATGAAAATCATTGCTAAATTTTCTACAAAATTCGGCGGACTCATCGCCATGGAACTGAATATGAGTGAGATCATATGAGTCCGCTATTGAAATGATTGTATCATAATCTTCCTTGACAAATACTCCGAAGCGCTGAGCATTGGTTTTAAGCTGAGCGATTGATATATCATCGCCAACATAACGTTTAGAAGGGCGATAAAAATTATACCCGATATAATCGACGCCCAATGCATCAATAGCTTTTAAGTTGTTGATATCTGATATGCCACAAACCTTTAGTTTCATATTATGCAATACTTAACTCCTTGGTTAATAATCGCTGGTATGCCTCTATAAATTGACTACAACTATGCACGGGATCTGCGCTTTTCATAAATCGTTCGCCAATGAGAAAACCATGATAGCCAGCTTGCTTAAGCTCCAAAAGATGCTCAATCTGATGCAATCCTGACTCTGAAATTTTGCAAACACCTTTTGGCAGTTTTTCAATCATCTGCAAGGAGTGCCTATAATCTGTTTCGAAGGTGTCTAGATTTCGATTATTGATTCCTAAGATATTGTAATTATTCTCTATCTTTTCTAATTCACTTTCATGATGTATTTCGAGTAAAACTTCTAGATTCAAAGCATGTGCAGCACTATACAATTGTTGAATTTGATTTTTAGTCAGGATACTTGCGATCAAAAGTATAGCATCGGCCCCGATTGACTTAGCCTCTATGATTTGATATTCATCAATGATGAAGTCTTTGCGGAGAATAGGGCAGTAATTAAATTTTCTAGCAGTTTGTAGATCAGTATCACGACCACCGAAAAAACTTTCATCAGTAAGGATTGAAAGAGCAGAAGCACCACTTTGCATATATCCGATACTGACATTTTCTACATCTGCGTATAAGTTGATGGTTGGCTTGGATGGCGATCTTCGTTTAAATTCCGCGATGATCCCACTTTTATCCACTCTACGTAGGTAGGACTCCAGTGATACGGTAGGTGCCTCAAAATGAACACTTTGCTCCAATTTCTTTATGGGAGTTAATGATTTTCGAAGGCTGACTTCTTCTTGTTTTTTGGCAACTATTTTGTCTAATATATTCATGGAGTCGTAATTAAGCAGAAAGAGAGACTAGAGATTTAAAGGCTTTTTTGGCACGGCCTGATAGTATGCTTTCCTGAGCCTCTGCTACACAATCTTCTATGGATTGATCCGGTTTGAAAGTTTTTATAGCCATGGAAGCATTTGCAACCACCGCATTGTTTTGTGCCTGACTACCTTCATTATCTAAAATTTTAATGAATATTTTTCCAGCGTCCTCTATAGTATCGCCACCGAAGATGGCCGATTGTTCGTGTTTTTTAAATCCAAAATAACTTGGATTGATCAAGAGTTCTTCCTTCTGAGTGATCAACTTGGCATCACCGGTAAGAGAAATTTCGTCATAGCCATCGATAGCATGTATGATGGTATAATTACTGGAAGAAGCCTCGTGCAGATATTGATAAAGTCGAGCCACTTTGAGATTAAATACTCCAACCAATTGATGCGATGGTCTTGCAGGATTGACCAACGGTCCTAGGAGATTAAAAAATGTTTTGACACCAAGTTGCTTTCTTATTGGGCCTACAGACTTTAAAGCAGGATGAAATAGGGGAGCATGGAAAAAGCAGATACCTGCCTCGTCCAGTTGTTTTTTTAGCTTATGTGTATCATTGCTAAATCGGACACCTAGAGATTCCAATACGTTTGACGATCCACAGATGGAAGATACACCATAATTACCATGCTTGGCGACTTGATATCCAGCACCCGCCACCACAAATGCAGTAGTCGTACTGATATTAAAAGTATTTTTACCATCTCCACCTGTACCACAGACATCTATAGTCTGCCGTTCTTCAAGGTCTACAGGGATACATAGATCCAATAATGCTGATCTAAATCCTGATAGCTCTTCCACAGATATACTCCTCATCAGGTATACACTGATAAATGCTGCGATCTGAGCAGGGTTGTATACTTCTTTGGAGATATTGACAAGTACTTCTTTCGCTTGATCAGCGCTTAGTTTCTTGTGTTCGAATAATTGATTTAGTATTTGTTTCATCACATTAGCTTTGGGATAAAAAGTTTCTAAGCATAGTTTTTCCATCAGGAGTCATAATGGACTCTGGATGAAATTGGACCGCTTGGATTTTATAAGTCATATGCTGGATGGCCATGATCTCATTATACTCACCTACAGCGGTAGTTTTTATCGATGATGTATCACTTTCTTTATCTATCACCCAAGAATGATACCTACCTGCTAGAAATTTTTTAGGAACATTCTGAAAGATTACATTCTCGTTATCAAGCACTCGCATCTCTGATTGAATACCATGAAATACACGATCCAGATTTTTAAGTGCAGCACCATATACTTCAGCTATGGCTTGTTGACCGAGGCATACGCCAAATATTTTTTTTGACGGCCCATATTTAGCGATGATCTCTTTTAGTTTACCTGCTTCATCTGGAATACCGGGTCCTGGTGAAAGTACGATGTAATCGTATTCTTCGAGTGCTAATACATCCTGATCATCGTTTCGCTTGACATCTACTTCGTGACCTACAATCTCTTCAATGAGATGCACTAAATTGTACGTAAACGAATCGTAATTATCTATGATTACTATTCTCTTCATCCTCTATATATTTTGAGCCATTTCTATGGCTTTTTCTAGCGCTGCAAGTTTATTGTATACCTCTTGCAGTTCATTTCTATCTACAGAATCGATAACTAATCCTGCTCCTGCTTGATAATGCAATTGATTACCCTTGCTCAGGAAAGATCGTATGATGATCGCATGATTCAGATTACCATTGAAATGAATCATACCTATGCCTCCACCATAAAAACTACGTTGGTGAGGTTCATATTGATCGATGAGTTGCAGTGCTTTGTATTTTGGAGCTCCTGATAAAGTGCCTGCAGGGAAAGTATCAGCAAAAACCTGAAAAGCGGTTTGATCAGTCTTAAGTGTACCCGTGACCTTTGATACCAGATGTATCACATGGCTAAAAAACTGAACATCTTTATAATTGACGACTTCTACGTCAGTAGTATGCTTACTGAGGTCATTTCTTGCCAAATCTACTAGCATGACATGCTCCGCATTTTCTTTAGGATCCTGTGATAATTTTTCCGCGAGGGCTTTATCTTTTTGATAGTCACCCGTACGTTTGAATGTGCCCGCAATAGGATGTATCTCAGCGATACCCGATTCTACTTTTAATTGCGCCTCTGGAGAACTACCAAAAATCTTATAAGAACCATAGTCAAAGTAAAATAGATAAGGACTAGGATTGATAGATCTCAAGGCTCGATATACATTAAACTCGTCTCCCTTAAATTTTTGCTGAAATTGCCTAGACAGTACCAATTGGAAAACATCTCCTCGTTGACAATGCGCTTTGGCATTTCGTACAAGTTCTAGATAGGAGTCATCATCCATATTGCTTGTTCGCTCACCATTGAGGCTAAAATCAAAACTTTGATTATCCTGTATGTTGATGAGTGCAGCAATCTCGTTGAGCTGAGATTTTTCCCCCTTAGGACAGTGTTCTACTAGCGTCAGGGTATTATGGAAATGATCAAATACGAAAGTGAATCGATAAAAGTCATATCGAAGAGTGGGTATATCCTCTGCCTTTGCTTTTTTGAAGCTTATGTCTTCAAAGTGCTGTACAGCATCAAATCCTGAAAACCCAAATATTCCATCGGCAGGAGTAAGATTATCCTTTTCTACTGGAACATGATCACCTAGAAATTCATTAACTGCCTCAACAATATTGTTAGACGCTATAGTAGTGTGATTTTTAACCACTTTACCCTCAGTAAGGGCAATATAAGAAAGACTATCAAAGCAAAGGAATGAGGAACTGTCCTCCTTAGAAGAATAATCAGATGACTCTAGAAGTAGCACTTGACTATATCGTTCGCGTAACTTGAGGTATAGACTAACTGGAGTAGTCAGATCTGCCAGAAATGATTTTGTGTATGTATTATAGTTCATGTTGTTATACTCATAAAAAAACGGCTTGCCGAGATCGACAAGCCGTTATATATTATTTACAAATGTATGGCTATGCTCCCGGAATAGAAGGTCTATCTCGAAGCCACCACCAATTTGTATTTACATTCATTTTTTTCATCCTTACGTAAAGCAAATGCTTTTTTTACAATTTTACAATAACCACATTCGCATTTTTAAAAATTTAATGCGATTCCTAATCCTTCTCGGCTAGGGGAGATATAACTGGTTTCAGCTACATCAAATGTGCGATTATAACTGTGAATAGCCTCTCGTTGAAATTTAAGTGCCCTGAGTTGAAATACTAAGCCTGCGACTAAGCTTACGGTAGCACCTACCACAGGAACAATGTCAAGATCACTGCTACGACCGAAATCATCGTCAAATATGTCTTCAAGCATCCATATCGTAAATCCTATTTGAGCTATTCCCGTTACGATGAAAGCGTTTCTATTTCGTTTAAATTTCTTCCAATGTTCTTCGGAAGTAGGATCTGTTTTCATAACGCTATCTATATAGCTCATGTCTACGGATTCACCATCTTCATAGTAGGCGCTACCCCAGAAAGTTTGAAAATGAGTAATTTCTTGTGCAGTAGACGATAAGGAAATAAGTACTAAGAGTGAGATGGAAAATAATTTGTAGATCATAGTTAGTAGTTTTTAGATTATGAACAAACAACCTTAATAAAACTTAAAAAACAATTGTTTTGTTGTTATGGGCTATGACATTGTAATTAAGATGAGCCCATATAGCATTAGCCAATACTGTTTTCTCGATGTCTTTACCTTTTCTCTTCATATCAGCGATGCTATCTCGATGGCTGATAGGGATAACATCCTGAGTAATGATTGGTCCTTCATCGAGTTCATTAGTAACATAATGCCCAGTAGCTCCCATGAGTTTTACACCACGATCAAAAGCCTTTCCATAAGGATTAGCACCCGCGAATGCTGGTAATGAGGAGTGGTGAATATTTATAATTTGATTAGGGTATTCTGTTACGAGTTTTGGAGATAAGATCTGCATATAGCGAGCAAGTACTATAAAATCTACCTTATGCTGTTTAAGGAGTTTAATCTGCTTATCCTCTTGATTTAGCTTGTTTTCTTTATTGATCGGGATATGATGATATTGAATACCCAGGCGTTCTGTAGCCTCTCTTAGTTTTTCGTGATTGCTAATGACGATAGGTAGTTCTACATTCCACTCTTTAGATTCCCACCTTGACATGATATCAAAAAAGCAGTGAGAGTATTTAGATACAAAGACGGCCATTCGAGGTATGCTATGCTTGAAGTTGATCACCCAATGCATGCCATATTTGGAAGCGATCAAGGTAGCAAAGTATTCTCTTATTTTACTTTGAGGGATAGAAAAGTCTTTTATATCCCATTCTAGTCGCATGTAAAAATAGTTAGCAGCATGATCTACGTGCTGATTCAGCTTTAATATATTACCACCGTTATCAAGTATAAATTCAGTGATATGAGCTACTATCCCTTTTTGATCAGTACAATGAATGCGAAGAACAGCAGAGTCTGGAGTTTTCATTTAATTCCAAGTGTTTTGTCTATGATTTTTGAAATCTTTCAATAATGCAATATCTAATAATTTTTGATCGAAACGAAGCGAATAAAAAGCAATAAATCGGTGATCAAAATTAATCTCAAAAAATCGCAAGTCTCTGAACAGACACTTTTTTTATAGTTTCTTTATTTGAGAAGTTTTCATAATGCCTATATTCAGGCAATTATTTGATTAAAATTTTTCTTAAAACAGTAATATGAAACGAAATCTACTTTCAAGTTTTTCTTTTTCTTTTGCCTTTGCAGTTTTACTGCTTGGTTCTCTTAACATGAATGCGCAATCTCAGCGCATGGTATTTGTTGAGGAATTTACACAAGCAAGTTGTCCTCCATGTGAGACTAGTACTCCCCAGCTAAATGCAACTCTTATAGCTAACGAAGATAAAGTCGTACAGATTAGATATCAGACTTCTTGGCCTGGTGTAGACCCAATGAATGAGGATAATCAAGCTGATGTGCAGACTAGGGTTGACTATTATGGTGTAACGGGTGTACCTTCTGTATTGGTAGATGGATTTGTGCCTACTGGTCCCGTTTTTCCCGAGCTTATCACTCAAGCTAATATTGATGGAAGCTATAACTCAGGTGCTCCAATTTCGGTAGGTGTAGACCATGTACTTGCTGATAATCTTGCAACTGGGACGGTTACAGTAACATTGACTAACGATGGCGCCACTGCTTATGATCTTGCTAATGATAAACTACGTGTTGCATTTGTAGAAGAAATTATTTCATGGGATTCACCTCCAGGATCTACTTCTATCGTAGATTTCGAATATGTGATGAAGAGCTTTCTTACCACCGCTGCTGGTCAGGATGTGGGAATGATTATGCCAGGAGCATCAATGATGATTGATTTTACGGATGTGGATGTACCATCTACTTCATATGATTTAAGAAATCTTGCTGTGGTGGCATGGGTTCAAAATGATGATGATCGATCTGTAGTGAATGGCGGTGTTAGTCACGCTAAAGAGGTTGATTCTGCTACAGACTTAAGCATTTCTTCATTCGGTAGTTCTGCAGGAGGATTATGTGATTACGATTACAATGCAAGTGCAATAGTCAGTACTACTGGTCTAGATGCGGAAAATGTAACGGTTGATTTTGTATTGAATGGTACTGTTCAAGCCACAGAGAGTGTAAGTGGTGTCATTGCTGATGGACAAACTGAGACTATTAATTTTGGTACAATAGAATTGGCACCAGGTAACAACACAGTCGAGTACGTCCTTTCTAGTACTACAGCGGACGTAACTCCGAGAAATAACCAAACGGCGCCTGTACAGATTGGAAAAGCAACTCTTCCTATGGATCAAATCTTAGAGGATATTGAGAGTACAGAGATAGGTGCTAGACCAGCAAATATGCTAGGCGATTTACCAAATTTAGGTCTTATGGGTATAGCGGTAAACTCTGCTGCATTTGGTGATGTAGGAAGTTTTGGTGCATTTGGAGAATCTGAAAATGCGCTTATGATCAACTATTGGAACTGGAATCCTGCTAGTCTTGATGCAGTAGGTACCATAGATGTCTTGACGCAGCATAATGTCAGCGAATCTTCTACCTTGACTTTTGACCATGCATTTACAACATGGGGCGGTTCTAATGATAGATTGGAGATGCAAATTTCTACTGATTGTGGAGAAACATTTACAACAGTTTGGGATAAGTCAGGATCAGCCCTTGCAACTGCTACGGAGTTAAATCAAAACAATGCATATTTCATTGCTTCTAGTGGAGACTGGGTAAGTAATGAAGTTGACCTAAGTGCTTATGCTGGATCTGATATCATCGTAAGAATGAAAATGACTTCTGCATGGGGCGATATGCTATACATAGACAATATCGAAGTAAAAGCGGTGACTAATACAAATAAACTTGAAGCTTCGGTAAGTTCAATTTCGCCTAATCCAGCTACAGATTTTGCACTTATAGATTTGAGCCTAGAAGAGGCCGCAAATATTAATGTTCAAGTTGTTGATCAGGTAGGAAGATTAGTAAGCTCTCAATCTTATGGTACTCAAAATGGTTCTACTCAATTAAGACTTGAAACTGTTGATATGAGCGCAGGTATTTACAACGTAATCATTAACGTGGATGCTGATGCGATAACTAGAAAGCTAGTAGTGATCGACTAATATTAGTTAGATGATCTTACAATAAAATTTAAGCCCTGAAATGCTATCATTTCGGGGCTTTTTGATTTTCATCCGACAATAACGAACTCTTAACTATAAAATATTGCTCTTATTGTAAGAAAAGATCATATCTTAGTGAAAATTGCGTATATGAAAGCAAATTTACTTTTTCTGTTTTTATTAATCTTCGGCGGTGGAGTGACCGCTCAAGAGCTTCTAGTAGAGCCCGATGAAATAAATTTATCTGGATTACCTACAGAAGAAGATTTTGATGTATACATCAAGCTTACTAACGTAACTAATGGTCCATTGAGTGCATTATGGATTTTAGATCGTCAATCTATTCCTGATGCATGGGAGTTTTCCTTCTGTGATAAAGTAACGTGTTACGCATTTGGAGTAGAAGCCGCACCTACTTCGAAGCCCAATGAATTTGCAGCTGGGGAGTCTTTTTTATGTACATTGAAAATTGCACCTAACGGAGTTGAAGCCGTGGAAGATATAAGAATGTCATTTTTCTCTTCTGCTGATCAGGCGGATGTATTTGCTGATTTTCCTGTAGCTATTTCTGTTATGGATCCAAGCAATGCTGTAGATATTAGTTTTGATGATATAAATGTGTATCCTAATCCGACCAATGATTTATTTCAGATATCTGAAGATGATGGAGTAGCCATGATAAGCGTACATAACGTTCTAGGTAAAAAGGTCTATGAAAATACCCATATTGGAGGTAGAGGTCATAATGTATCTGACCTTCCACGTGGAATATACATGGTGAGGATGTTTGACGAGGATGGGAAAATGAGAAAAGTATTGCGTCTTAGTAAGAGATAGCAATATTTCAAATAAAATTAAAAAGGCTAATCTAAATTTTAGATTAGCCTTTTTTTATAATCGGACTATACACATTTTACCTATTTACAGGTAATTGTGTTTAGTATGACATGAATCAATTTTTCTAGTCAGCAGGATACTCCACGCTATTTCGTGGCGTTTCCCAAAGTCTAATTTTAATATCATACTTAGGATCTAACCTAGCACGTAAGAGCTGATAGATAACAAACGCAAAGTTTTCCGTGGTTGGATTAAGATCTTTAAATTCTTCAGTGTCAAGATTAAGATTTTTATGATCAAAACGTTGTTCGACTTCCTCTTTAATTATATCACTTAAGTCTTTGAGGTCCATGAGATAGCCAGTGACAGGGTCTGTTTCACCTGTTAATTTGACTTCAAGATCATAATTATGACCATGGTAATGTGGGCTATTGCACAATCCAAAAACCTCGGCATTTTTTTCATCAGACCAACCCCTTAGATGTAAACGATGTGCCGCATTGAAATGGGCCTTTCTTATTATAGAAACTCTCATATTTTATTGTTAAATCAAAGACCAAACGATCATACTCGACGATTGTTTTTACATTTGAATATGAAATCGACGTTTTATGATTGATTATCAAATACCAGGTCAGAGAAAGTTAAAGTTATCGCTTGTGGAAATGATACGTAATGATCGTCTGCCTCATGCTTTGTTGCTTTCCGGTGATCCAGGATTTGGTGGGTTGAGTATGGCCATTAATATTGCCGCAGCCCTACACTGTGATGAAGGTCTAGGTAAGGCATGTGGTAAATGCAAGTCTTGCTCCAAATCATTTAAATTAATACATCCCGATACTCACTTTGCTTTCCCTGTTGTGAAAAAAGCGGATAAAAAACGAGATGAAACAACAAGCAAAGATTTTTTGGCTCCCTGGAGATCAATCATTCAAAAAAAACAATATTTCGATCATCAAGATTGGGTAAGTTGGATTGGTGCTGACAATAAATCGCTAAATATCAACACCAAAGAATGTAATGAAATCATACAAAAGCTGAGTTTAAAGGCATTCGAAGGTAGATACAAGGTTCAGATCATCTGGCTTCCCGAATATTTGGGTAAGGAGTCTAATAGACTTCTGAAGCTCATAGAAGAACCTCCAGAAAACACCAAAATTATTTTGGTTTCAGCGGCTATTGAACGACTCCTCGTAACCATCACCTCGAGATGTCAGATTTTTAAATTACTACCAGTAGAGGATCAAGCGTTGAATACATACCTCATAGAAAAGAATGTATTCGATCCTGAGACTATTGAAAAAGTCGTCAAACTAGCTGATGGAAACTGTGGACTTGCTCTTCAGTTTTTAGAGTCATCAGCAAAAGATTTTTCTGAAGATTTATTGCAATGGCTGAGGCTTTCATATCAAGCTGGATCTCATCCTCAAAATATCGTAGACTGGATCGCGGCAATGGTAGGCCAAGGAAAAGATGTACTAGAGCTATTCTTGACGAGTGGATTGTCATTTTTTAGAGAATATCATATATGGTTGCATGATCAGAATTATGAAATGCGGATCGATTCATCACAAAAGGGTAATGCGATGAAGATGCAGCAAATTATTTCATATGATAAAATTGAATATATAACAAAGGAGTTAGATTCTTTAGTAACTTTAATGTCACGTAATGCAAATATGAAATTGGCATTACTCTCAAGCAGTATTATCGTAGGTGATATCATGAGAAAACAATAATCATTTTACGCAATACCGCTACCTTATTTAATGATTAGCAAATAATTTTTATTTGCATAAATATATATAAGATGGGATGCGCATCATGTGGTTCATCGGGAGGTTCTAATCCTGATGGCTGTGGAAATAAAGGACATTGTTCTTCTGGAGGTTGTAATCGTAGGAATACCTACGATTGGTTGAGCGACCAAGAGTTAAATGACCCTACTGGATATCAGTTTGCTGAAGTAAGTTTTAAAAATGGAGCAACCAAGGAATTTTATCATCTAAGCCCTGAAAAACAACTAGTCACGGGTGATATGGTGGTTGTGGAAAGTACGAGCGGACATGACGTTGGCCTTATCACCTTAAGCGGTGAACTCGTAAGACTTCAAATGAAAAAGAGAAAAGTCACCGAAGATCGAATAAGTCTCAAGGTACTTCGTAAAGCTAATCAAAGAGATCTGGATAGATTGAAAGAGGCGAGAGACCTTGAAAAAACAACCATGGTCAAAGCTAGAGTTATAGCTCGTACGCTTGGATTAGATATGAAACTTGGGGATGTTCAATATCAAGGAGATAAGAGAAAAGCAACTTTTTACTATACAGCAGAGGGTAGAGTAGATTTTAGAGAACTTGTAAGATCTTATGCCAAAGAGTTCAGAATAAAGATAGAAATGAGACAGATCGGTGCTCGGCAAGAATCTGCTCGTATAGGTGGTATCGGTGCTTGTGGAAGAGAGCTCTGCTGTTCTACATGGTTGAGCGATTTTAAGTCTGTGACTACCACTGCTGCGAGATACCAAAATATAGCAATTAATCAAGTAAAGCTCTCTGGGCAATGCGGTAGATTGAAGTGTTGCCTAAATTACGAACTAGATACGTATATGGAAGCGCTCAGTCATTTTCCTAAACATGCCGATAGTCTTCGTACAGAAGCAGGTAAAGCTATACTCCTAAAGACAGATATTTTCAAAGGTATCATGTATTATACCATACAGCTGGAGCGAGGTCGTGGTCCGGTCGTTGCTTTAGATAAGGAGCGGGTGAAGGAGATACTAGCCATGAATAAGAGAGGTGAAAAACCAGTAGATCTAAGATCTGTACAGATTGTGCCTCAGATCGATGAAGATGATGTCGAACTAGAATTTGCCGATGTGACAGGTGAGATAGAACTACCATCAGTCAAAAAGAGAAGACGTCCCAATAAAAGGAATAAAAAAAGACGACCAAAGAATAGGAGAAAAGGTCAGGGTAATGATAGAGCGCAGGAAGAAGATAAAGGTCAATCAGATCCTAAGCGTAATCAAGAAGTCAAACGTAAAAAGGAGCATAATAGCAAATCTGAAAACCGACAAAAAAATTCAAATCCAAAGTCGGATAAGACGAACAATGCCAAATCTAATGCACCATCTTGGGATGATCGGCCCGTAAAAAAGACCAATAAATCAAGAAATCATAGAAATAAAAAATCTAACAGAGGCAGAAATAATGAAAATAATGGTGGCCAAAAACCATCCAATTAGCCTATCGTTATAGATATCTAAAATACATCAATACATGTCAGATCAGAAATTCGACTTAGTAGTAATAGGATCAGGTCCAGGAGGATATGTTGCGGCCATCAGAGCAGCGCAATTAGGGATGACAACAGCCATTATTGAAAAGTATAATACGCTCGGAGGCACCTGTCTCAACGTAGGTTGTATACCCTCCAAGGCACTTTTAGATTCTTCAGAGCATTTCTACAATGCTTCTCATACATTTGAGGAGCACGGTATCAAGCTCTCTGGATTGAAAGTGGACCTTGCCCAAATGATTAAGAGGAAATCAGACGTCGTATCTCAGACCTGTTCGGGTGTTGAGTTTCTCATGAAGAAAAATAAAATCACTGTTTTTACTGGAGTTGGTTCTTTTGTAGACGCCAATACGATCAAAATCACCAGCTCTGACGGGAAGGAGCAAACCATTTCTGCTGGAAAGACGATTATAGCAACAGGGTCAAAGCCTATAACTCCTGCAGCGTTTAACTATGATAAAAATCGAGTCATTACCTCTACAGAAGCTCTAAATATCACGAAACTGCCTAAACGTATGGTAGTGATCGGAGGAGGAGTGATTGGGTTGGAACTAGGATCTGTATTTGCAAGATTAGGTACGGAGGTAGAAGTTGTAGAATTTCAAGACCGTATCATAGCAGGAATGGACAAAGATTGTAGTAAGGAGCTACAGAGATCATTGAAGAAAATAGGAGTGAAATTTCATCTAAAACATAAAGTCGTGGATGTAAAAGCTACGAAAACTTCAACGACGGTTTCTGTCCAAAAAAGAGATAGCGAAGAATCGTTTGATATCAAAGCTGATTATTGTCTAATCGCTATCGGAAGACGTCCTTATACAGAGGGTCTTGGATTGGAAAACATAGGTGTAGAGCTTGATGAAAGAGGTCGAGTAAAAACTAACCATCATCTAGAAACTAATGTCTCAGGAGTATTCGCTATTGGTGATGTCGTAGCAGGAGCCATGTTAGCCCATAAGGCAGAGGATGAGGGAGTTTATGTCGCAGAATACCTTGCAGGTCAAAAGCCTCATATTGATTATAATTTGATTCCTGGAGTAGTATATACGTGGCCAGAAGTATCAGCAGTCGGTAAGACGGAGGGACAACTCAAGGAAGAAGGTATTCCGTATAAATCAGGTAAGTTTCCATTCAAAGCATTGGGTAGAGCAAGAGCAAGTATGGATACCGAGGGTATGATTAAGGTACTAGCACATAAAGAGACGGACGAACTTCTTGGTGTACATATGGTAGGAGCAAGAGTTGCTGATGTTATTATGGAAGCTGTAGCTCTAATGGAATTTAGGGCAAGTGCTGAGGATATGGCTCGTATATGTCATCCTCATCCTACATATACAGAAGCTGTCAAAGAAGCAGCCATGGCTGCAACGGGAGATAGAGCGATGCATATCTAGGTCTTAGAATAGTGTAAAAACTATAAACCAAGATTTTGCCGGAGTATAGTATCTTGAGGTTGGCTTTTATTCCAATAGTCGCTCTGCATACTTCTTATTAGGCTAGCTTTTGTGGTCATCATTTGGCCATTCTCAGGATAGCTTTCTACCCAATTCAAGATAGTAAAAGGAAATTTATTTTCGTATCTAACTTGTACGGTACGTTTGAGTGCCGGATATGCAATACTTAGATTTTTTGTAGTAGAGTCGTGATCGACTATGGATATAACGGCTTCATAAGATTTTACGTCCTTATGCTTTAATGCTAAGTAAAAAAAGCTTGGTATCATCTTATGAGTTCCGTGTTTAATACTTTTATGATCTAGCCTTATAATGCTGAAAATATCATCTTCAAGTAGAGCGTCTTTCATATTTTTTTTCTGAAAACTTTCATGTTGGAAATATGAATTGTAGTCGATCTCAAAAGTTCCTTTTTTATTCACTAAATGCATATAAGTCTGTCCACACCACTCTTGGATAGAACTCGTCACTTTCAAGCTTGTATTAGGCTTTTCGAAAGGAATAAAAGAACTAGTCATCATCTGATATGGATAAATACCTGTCAGAAAGGACTTTGTGGAATTGCATTTTAAAACTGATAAATTATCCGCAGCGCTTTGGTCAGCTTTAGTATAATTTACTTTGCTAAATGGTTCTGTAACAAATATTAATACAGCCTTCCCTTGACGAATTTTGCCATATCTGACCTGCTCAAGATCATAGCTGTTTATTTCTGCTTTCCCATCATACCAATACTTTTTAGCTTCATCACTCACCATATTAAATTTAGGTTCAGCCTGACTGGTTTGACTTTCACAAGAAGATTGGAGTAAAGAGAGTAGGCATATGAGAAGGTAACTATGGTTTTTCATTTTTGATTATTCTTTATAGTAACTGTACATTGTTTAGAGCTTGAATGTTCATGATATCAAGAAAGGTATTTGTATGAGTTGTTGGAAATAAACTCTAATACGAATAATATGGACTATGTCTGATGATGCTGTGATTCTATAAAATTCTTATTTTTAAATATCTCCAAGTCTCAAAAATCTCTGCTATGTTGAAGATTGATAAAATAGAAATTACTCCGGTTCAAATCAAACTTAAAGAGCCATTCGTGATATCAAAAGGGCCGTTGTATTATGCCAAGAATACGATTGTCAAGATATATGCAGATGGTATCTATGGAGTAGGAGAGTGTTGTCCATATCGCACTATTCACGGAGAGACACAAGAGGGTACCGTGGCGGCGGGTAAAGATCTAGCGGGTCTACTTCTCGGAAAATCTGCTTACGAGATCAAAGCAAATATGGCAATATTGGATAAAGCCTTGGCTGGCAACGCTTCTATAAAAGCTGCATTTGATATGGCACTATACGACCTGGTATGTAAATCTGTGGGACTTCCACTGTTTAGATTTTTGGGTGGGGATGCACATAAAGAGATCAAAACCGATATGACTGTAAGTCTCTTGGAAGCTGATCGTATGGCTGCTAAAGCCCGAGTATTTGTTGATGATGGATTTGAGATATTGAAGGTAAAATTAGGTAAAAGACCAGCAATGGAGGATGTCAAAAGAATAGCTGCTATACGTGAGGAAATAGGATTTGAGATCCCAATAAGAATAGATGCTAACCAAGGTTGGAACCTATATGAAGCAACCAATGCACTTACCTCATTAGAAGACTATAATATTCAATACTGTGAAGCTCCTCTCAAAGCGGGACGATATGATGATATGCAACTTTTAAGAAGTCGCACATCTATACCATTGATGGGGGATGAAATAGTCTTTACGCATGTAGATGCTCATCAGGCCATAGCGCATGGCTGTATCGATTGGATCAATATCAAACTTGGAAAATCAGGAGGTATTCATCATGCCATGAAGATTGCCGGTATTGCCGAAGGAGCTGATATATACTGTCAGGTAGGCTCGTTTTCAGAAACAAGACTTGGTATTACTGCTCTGACACATTTTGCGATGGCATGGGATAATATAGTAGAATACGACCTGGATAGCCCGCTGATGCAATCAGAAGACCCTATAGTCGGAGGAATGGTCTACCATAATGACTGGACTGTCACGGTGGATGAATCCCCAGGCCACGGTGCTGATTTTGATCCTAAATTTTTAGCTAGATTTGAGACAATAAAAATTCAGTCATGAGGATTCTTTTTATCTCTTCAATTGTCTTATTGTCAAACCTATTTGGGTTTTCCCAAGAAGTCTCTCAGGGTATACTTCTAGCTCATTGGGAAGATTCTTCATTAGTTGGTTCCGATGCTTATGATAATACCTATAATGAAGTTTGGGGCCTAAATGTCAATGATAAAGAATATGCCATAATCGGATCCACGGCAGGTACACATTTTATCGATGTAACGGATACAGATAATGTAGAAGAGGCGTTTTTTGTGGCAGGCGCATCGGCTGGAGGACAGATCATACATCGTGACTATCATGATCATAATGGTTTGCTATACGCAGTGTCTGATGAGGGCTTTTCTACGCTTCAAATAATGGATATTTCGACCTTGCCTGACTCGGTACCAGTTTTATATGACTCTAGAGAGTATATTAGGAGATCACATAATATATTTATCGATACTACAGAAAGTATTTTATATGCATGTATAGCAGGTGGTAATGCGTTCCCTTTTACCGCAATGGCATCGTTTGATATTGCCGATGGCGCAGATCCTCAGTTTATCAGAACCTACGATGATATTCAGGGAGTACCTATAAGCCAAGTTCATGATGGCTACTTTGATGGAGGTATAGGGTATCTCAATCTTGGTCCTGGAGGATTTATGATTGCTGATTTTACCGATCCCAATCAACCTCAAGTATTAAGTACTCTAGAAAGTGGAGAATATCCTGATGCAGGATATAATCATAGCGGTTATGTTTCAGAGGATAAAACGCATTACTATATGGCCGATGAAAATTGGGATGCTGATATGAAAGTTATTGATGTAGGTGATCTTTTGAATCCTGAGGTGATTGGTACATTTGATGCTGATAATGAAGATCCCTTTTCTATCGCTCATAATCAGGTAGTAGCTGGAGATTTCCTCTATGTCTCATACTATTATGATGGTCTGCAGGTCTATGATATTTCAGATCCAGCAATGCCAGTGCGAGTTATGGAGTATAAAACTTCAGAGCTCTCTCCAAGAAACTCATACGAAGGTGCATGGGGAGTATATCCCTTTTTGAAATCAGGCAACATATTAGTATCGGATATGCAAAATGGTCTTTTTGTTATTCAAAATCCATCAATAGCATCTAATACCCATTCTGTAGATATTGAACCTAAGTTCTCTGTGTATCCTAATCCAGTTACCGATAAGCTTTTAGTAAATTTTACAGAGGAAAAAAATTGTATCATTGAAATATCGACCATGAATGGTTTGAAAGTTTTGGAACAAGAAGTACAAGCTGCACAATTTGAAGTGGATATGAGTTCTTTTGAGAGAGGAGCTTATACTGTTTCGGTGTTTCAAGCAGGCGCATCAAGCAGCAAAGTAGTGCTGGTAAAGTAGAATTAGATCGTAGCTGTACTATTGGCCATAAAAGCTACAGTCATAAGTATGCCATTATAAATTGCATGTAAGTATAGATTGGCAATAAAACCGTATTTCATACGAGCAAAACCCAAAATAAGACCTAAAATAAGCTGAGGTACGATCAATAAAGGTAATATCAAGATATTGGTTCCAGAGTCAAGTACAAAGTTGCTCATATGTGCAAGACCAAATACAATTGCTTGAAAATAGAAGGCATGACTAAAGAACTTATGATGAATAACATTAGATATACGAATACCTCGTTCGGATTGTGAAAGTTTGCTTTCTCGATACTTAGCGTAAATGAAAATCACAAGAACGCTTAGAGAGATAATAACCGCAGGAATTAAGGATAGTCCTTGGATAAACACAAAAGCAGTAAAACCCAAGGCTAAAATAATACTTGATAAGAATGATCGGTGATACCTCATACCATATCGAAAGAAATATTCTTCCATGAGTGGTGCAATGATGACTGCAGCGATAAAAATACCCCAAGGACCAATAATTTCCATTTCTTGGTCCATCTGATGCTGGAAAGAATCTAGATCTATAAATATACTGAGGAAGCTCATGTAAAACATAGATGAAAATAGAGCTAGAATAAGCATCATATGAAGGTCAAAAAAACGCTGTGCCTCGGGACCATCATATTCAGAAAGTATACGTGGTTGCCTTATATATGCGAATAGTTCTTTAAGTGTATGGCTCAAATCAAGTAAGATTTCAAATTTAGAAATAACGAATATATCTTTTTTATATATTTTCTCGACATTTGTTGGCTATGCAAGAAGTAGGATATTCATATTTAGAAGAGTTAAACGAAATACAGCGAAATGCCGTAACGGCCTTGGAAGGCCCTGTGATGGTTATTGCGGGTCCTGGGTCTGGAAAGACAAGAGTACTGACGTATCGAATTGCACATCTTATCAAGAGTGGAGTAGCACCTTGGCAGATTTTAGCCTTGACCTTTACCAACAAGGCGGCTAGAGAAATGAAAGAAAGGATCGAAAAAGTAGTAGGAAGTGGTGCCAATAAAGTTTGGGCAGGTACTTTTCACTCACTATTTGCAAGGATTTTAAGAGTGGAGGCGCATCAACTTGGATACCCAAATGACTTTACCATCTATGATACGGATGATAGTAAAAGCCTAATAGGAACGATCATTAAGTCAATGAGTCTAGATAAAAAAGTCTACAATATAGGCGCTATAAGATCTCGAATAAGTTCAGCAAAAAGTAATTTGATTACTCCCAAAAACTATGTGACCAATGAAGACTTGATGTCTTATGATCGGATGAATCGAAGACCTATGACTCATGTGATCTATGAAAAATATGTGAGAGCCTGTGAGCGGGCTGGTGCCATGGATTTTGATGATTTACTACTGCAGATGTTTAGGCTGTTATATCAAAATCCTAATGATGTACGAAAGAAATATCAATATCAATTTCAGTATATCATGGTCGATGAGTTTCAAGATACAAACTACCTCCAGTACGAGATCATCAAGCTACTAGCCATGTATCCTGAGTCCAATCATAATGTATGTATTGTAGGGGATGATGCTCAGAGTATATATTCATTTCGTGGAGCAACGATAGAAAATATATTACAGTTTGAAACAGATTTTCCAGAGCTGCAGACTTTTAAGCTTGAGCAAAATTATCGATCAACTAATCATATCGTGGCGGCTGCTAATGAGGTGATTTCATACAATAAAAGACAAATACAAAAGAAAATATGGTCAGATCGTACAGAAGGTCAAAAGATCAAGATCATCAAGACCATGACCGATAATGAAGAGGGAAGACGAGTAGCTGACTCCATCATTGAGCAAAAAAATAGATTTAATCTAGCGAATAATGAAATTGCTATTTTATATCGAACTAATGCGCAGTCAAGGGTATTTGAGGAGCACCTAAGACGCTATAATATCCCGTATAAAATCTATGGAGGTCTGTCTTTTTATCAGCGAAAAGAGATCAAGGATGTCATTTGCTATATCAGACTGACGGTTAATGATCGAGACGATGAGGCACTTAAAAGAATTATCAATTACCCGCGTCGGGGGATAGGTAATACGACTTTAGAGAAGATCGCTGCACTAGCTACGGACAATGATGTAGCCATGTGGCAGGTGTTGACGCAGATGGAATATAATGCTAGGTCCAAAAAAACTATCGGTGAGTTTACTAAAATGATTCAGGGCTTCAAATCAAAAGCACAATCGGCTGATGCTTATGAGACTGCACTCTATATCGTGAAACGATCAGGTATTATAGACCTTCTGAAAGCAGATACATCACCTGAAGGACAGTCACGTGTAGATAATATAAACGCCCTATTGGATAGTATTAAGGAGTTCGTGGATAACGATGTGATAGAACCTGGAGTAGAAGAAGATGATAAATCGCTTGCCAGATTTTTGCAAAGTATTTCGTTGATGACGGATGCTGATCAGGAGGAAACAGGAAATGATTATGTAACTCTGATGTCTACGCATAGTGCCAAAGGCTTGGAGTTTAGATCTGTATTTGTAGTAGGTTTGGAGGAAAATCTATTTCCCTCATACATGTCGTTATCATCACCAGATCAGATAGATGAGGAGAGACGATTATTTTATGTTGCTATTACCAGAGCTGAGGAGTATTTGACCTTGAGTCATGCCAACAGTCGCTATCAGTTTGGTAATATGAGATTCAACGATCCAAGTAGGTTTTTGGAAGAGATTTCGCCAGAAAATATTGATGCGATAAGCTCTATCCGTAAAAAAGCTTCACCCTTTGGAGAGCCCAAAACAGCTGGCGGCATAAGAAGGTTAGGCCCTAAGCCTATTCATCAGCCAAAGATTATGGTCTCAGCCGCTGACTTCAAGGCAAGTCCTGCAGAGGAAATTAAGGAAGGTATGGATGTACTGCACCTCAAGTTTGGGAATGGAAAGGTGATTAAGGTAGATGAAAGAATGGTTGCAACCATACGATTCAATCAAATTGTAGATACTCCAGAAAAGCGAATCATGCTCAAATATGCTAAGCTGCAGATACTAAGTTAAATAATGATTACCTTGAGGAAATGAGCAGAGTTATATCCCTGATGTTTTCATTATTAATGAGTATATCTACCTTGTCTGCGCAGGATAATCACACCATAGATCTACTGTTTGATCGAGGTGCATTTTCTGGAGAAGTAGGTCAAAGAGACCTTGGCTATAGGTATTTTTGGCAAGAGAATGGAGGTGCATACTCTACCTTGATACTCAATCACCTTGCGCCAGCTAATCTAATGATCTCAGTGGGTAGTTCTAATAATTCTTTATTTAGTATCAATACATTCTATCTAGGGGTCGCTCATGCTGTAGAGTTTACTCAGTATTTTCGTTTTCAAAGTAAGCTTAAGATTGGTGCTCCTGAATCATTTGAAAAATTGACAATTAATCCACAAGTGTTTCTTACTGTAGGAAATCCTAAGACTCATATTTCATTTGGTATCGGAGCTTCTTACGATACCGAAAATGGGAGATTTCGAATCAATGATTTTGGTGATCGATTGTTTTTACAGCCAGGATATTTACTCAATGCTAGGATAAAATTGATTGATCAAATTCAGTTTTTTATTGAAAATCAGTGGGTAGCAGAGAGAATAGAAATCTTTAAGAGAAGTGAAGATTATATTACGAGTTACTTAGGATTCAATGTTGACTTTCTACATAGATATTCTATCCAGTTATTTACGCATAATGAGGTGTTTTTAGGAGCTCTTGAGTCAACGGGTAATACAGATTATGGTTTGGGTTTTAATGTGAGATTGTGATTTCTTATAAGCAAAAGATTTCTGCTAAAGCAATTGAATTGGGCTTTTTGGATATCAAATATGCTAAAGCTGAGCAAATGGAGCCAGAGGCTCGTAACTTGGAAAAATGGCTTGAGCAGGATAGGCAGGGTAAAATGTCATATTTGAGTAATCATTTTGAACTAAGAGTAGACCCAACTAAGCTTGTGCCAGGTGCTAAAACCGTAATCAGCCTTTCGTATAATTATTATACAGAGGATAGTCAAAGTGATCCTGAAGCCCCGAAGCTTGCTAGCTATGCTTATGGGAGGGATTATCACAAAGTCGTGAAGAAAAAACTCAAATTGCTACTTCAATATATTAGAGAAGAGCTTGGAGATGTTGGAGGTCGATGTTTTGTAGACTCAGCTCCCGTATTAGAAAGGGATTGGGCCAAGAGAAGTGGCCTTGGATGGGTAGGTAAAAATACTTTACTCATCAATCCCAAAAAAGGTTCATACTTCTTTTTGGCAGAATTGATTATCGATCTCAAAATAGAACCTGATCATCCTATTTCTGACCATTGTGGTACATGTACAAGGTGTATAGATGCATGCCCTACGGATGCGATTGATGATAAGGGCTACATCATGGATGGTAGCAAATGTATTTCTTATCTAACAATAGAGCTTAAGGAGCAAATCCCTCAAGAGTTTCAAGGTAAGATGGCGGATTATATGTTTGGTTGCGATATCTGCCAGCAGGTATGCCCTTGGAATCGTTTTTCTGTGCCGCATCAGGAGCCAGACTTTGAGCCTAAAGAAGAGCTCATGAAGATGTCTAAAAGGGATTGGAAGGAGATTACAGAAGAGGTATTTGATCACTTATTCACAGGATCAGCAGTAAGGAGGACTAAATTTAAAGGTTTGAAAAGAAACATCAATTTTCTCTACGATACGTAAAATCATTAGGTATTTATGTCCCTAAAGAAAGGAAGAGCGCTATCTTTAGCCGACATCGAATAACTATACGCATTGAAATTTAATTCTCGTTATCTACTAGCCCTTATTCCGATAGCGATCATTGGAGGTGCATTGTACTATTTTAGTGATATCGTCACGTATGTGATACTGGCCTGGGTAGTTTCTATGCTTGGAGCCCCGATTGTCAAATTTTTAAGGCGTTTTTTGGGTAAGTCGGCATCATCGGTTTTGACATTGGGATTGTTTGTTGTGATCACTAGTGCATTGGTATATATTTTTATACCACCATTGTTGCAGCAAGCGAGAAACTTAGCGGGGTTAGACTACAATAAAGTGCTAAGCAGTCTGGAAGAGCCGATCAATGATTGGGAGAATTTTTTGGTTAATAAAGGTCTCATCGAACAGGTCAATAAGTCTGGAAGCATTGATACAGTGGAGGTTGCACCTAGAGAAGATGATACTTTAACACGTGAGGCCCTTAAAATAATCAGATTGGATAGTATGATCATGGCTACTGGAGATACCATGAAGGCTGGTCCATTACCGTATGCGATAATACTGAATATCGAAAAAGATGCTGATAAGTCGAGACCTGATGAACTTGAAAAAACGACGGGTGAATCCTTTTTTGACCGGGTCAAATATAATGTAGTAAGCTTTATCAATCCGGGGCAGGTACAGAAGCTATTTGGTTCTATTATAGGCTTTTTTGGCAATTTTTTAGTAGCACTATTGGCTATACTTTTCATTGCATTTTTCTTTTTAAAAGAGCAAGGCTTATTCGGCAATATGCTAAGTGCGATAGTACCTACAGAGTATGAAAGCCAAACAAGTAAAGCTCTTAATGATACCTCTGATCTACTGATAAGATATTTTATAGGTGTAGCAACCCAGATCATTACGATTACCATTTTTGTAGGGGTAGCCATGGGATTTTTAGGGATTAGGAATGCGCTCCTGATTGGTTTTTTTGCAGCTTTGATGAATGTTATTCCTTATGTTGGACCGATACTGGGAGCATCTTTTGCTGTAATCATTACTATTTCTTCAAATCTCGATATTAGTTTTTATGACGAGTTGCTACCGCTTTTGATCAAAGTTTTGGCAGTATTTGGCGTTATGCAATTATTGGATAATATTTTATTGCAACCCAATATATTTGGCCGATCTGTCAAAGCCCATCCTTTGGAGATTTTTATCGTGGTACTCATGGGAGCCAAGATAGGTGGTATTTTGGGAATGGTAATCGCTATACCAGTATATACTGTTTTCCGAGTAATTGCTAGAGTGTTCTTTTCAGAGTTTAAGATTGTGCAACGGATTACCCAAAGTATGAATGAAGCATAGTTATGTTGAGTGTTTCGTATTTAGTGTTTGGGGGCCATGGTATACGTACTAAAGTTTACTAATTTCTGTAAACTATTACCCGTAATCCATGACCTAATAATAAACCCCAAACTTTCAACTTTAAACTGAACTAGAAGTTCCTTTTCCCATCTTCATAAATTCGGAAGCAACAATCTCTGCAGTCTTACGATCTCTACCATCTTTATCTATATATTGGTTATACGCCAATTTTCCAACTATAACGATTTCATTTCCTTTTTGCGTAATCTTAGTTATGTTTTGTGCTAGTGCTCCCCAGGCGATTACTGTATGCCAAGAAGTGTTGGTTTTGGTTTCTCCATCTTTTGTGCGATAGCTTTCATTAGTAGCAATCGAAAATCTTGTTAATTTTTTACCGCCTTCAAGTTCTTTGAGTTCTGGAGTTGCGCCTAAGTGACCTACAAGTTGTACTTTGTTTTTAATGGTGTTCATAATAGCAATGTTATGTTTTGTTAAGTAATCTCTCACGAGTTGTGAGTTAATGTTTTTGACGATCCAAAGATGAGATCATATTTTGCTATTATCCGCCAAATAAACGATTAAAGCCGTTTATAAACGATTATAAACGTTTAATAAACGGATATTATGAGTTGATTTTAGGTATAAGATTTCTATCTTGCATCTTATAAGTCATTGTTATGCAGGAAAATAGAGAGTGCCTAGAATGTGGTGAACCATTAAGGGGAAGAGCTGATCAAAGGTTTTGTGATGGTTCATGCCGTACATCGTACAATAATAAACTCAATAAGGAAGTGAACCAGTTTTTAAGTAAGGTAAATTCCATTTTACGACGCAATCGTACTATCCTTCATCGACTCAACCCTAATGGAAAAACTAAAGTGTCAAGGCAAATACTACTTAACAGCGGATTTAGATTTGAGTTTATGACCAATACCTACACAACTAAGTCTGGTAAAAAGTACCAATTTTGTTATGACTATGGCTTACTGGCCCTAGAGGATGATATGTATGCGCTTGTTAAAAAAGGGGATTATGTGGTGTAGGGTTAGAGAATGTCTTGATGTTGATACTTCTATGAAGACTTCCCCATCTTAGAAGCATAGCAAAACTGGGTTTTATTCTTGATAAAACTTAAATCTAGAATATCCTTGAGAACACGGTAGAAATTATCCCTAGGGATGTGTTCGTCAAGGCGGAAATTAACGAACATTTTGAAGACTTCTTGGTCTTCATTAAATACATGTTTGAGTATTGATTCTGCTTCTTCGCATTTGATATCTATAAATTGATAATTCTTAAATGGATCATTTAGTAATTCCCTAATTAGAATTTCGTGAAACACTTTTTTGTGAGAATATTCCTTTAATCGAACTTCAATGATTTCATTCGCTTGATTTACGTAGAATTCACGAATCATTTTTCCGGAATTAAATTTCTTCGAAAGTTCAGGAGTTAAATCACTTCCTAGTGAGTCTTTATAAATAAATTTGAATTGGTTTACTTTTCCTTCTTTAAGTTGCTTAACTGTTTCAGCTGTAGATAGCCTTCTAAGTTCATTTTTAGTTTTTTGTACGCAACCGCTAAAAAGAAATAGAATTATAATTGTTTGGAAATAAATATTTATTCTGTTCATTTCATTTTTTTGCTTACGCATAACGGATGATGGTATGCAGCGTCTCTCGACGTATGAGAGATATGCTGTCATTACCGGATGATGATAAGAGTAGTAGTGACGAAGGAGCTATTACTTCTTATCTATTGTT